>CAVSNN010000002.1:0-1208219 GCA_963729335.1 uncultured Alphaproteobacteria bacterium | reverse complement strand
AGCATGGCAAAGTGCGGCGTTCCCGCGATGGGAATCCGTCGTCCACCCGCGACGCCGGGGCAGCCTCACGGCCGCCCACCGCGGCGGGCGCTGGGGCGACGGCCGCTATTTGGCCGCCTATCGGCGGCTGCTTGCCCGGCATCGGCGCCTGATCAGGCGGGTCGGTATCGGCTCGGCTGTATTTGTCGGGCTCCTCGTGCTCGGCTGTCGCCGGGCTGTGGTGGCGGCTTTCCAGCGGGCCGATCCAGCTCGACGCCTTCACGCCCTGGCTGGTCTCCGCCATCGAGGAGAATTTCGGCAGTCACGAGCGCGTCGAAGTCGGCGGCACCCAGATCGAGCGCACCGAAAACGGCGGCGCCGCCGTGCGGGTGCGCGATATCGTGGTGCGCGACCCCGACGGCACCGTGGTCGCGAGCGCGCCGAAAGCGGAAATCCGCGTCTCCGGCATGAGCCTGCTCAGCGGCCATATGCGCGCCGAAAGCCTCAATCTGGTCGGCGCCGGATTGGCGGTGCGCATCGAGCCGGACGGCAACGTCACGGTCTTTGCGTCCGGCGCCGACAAGCGCCCGATCGCGACGGCGAACGTGCCGCAGCCGATCGCCGCCCTGGTCGCGACCCAGGCGCAGCGAGAAGACAAATACGTACCGGACAAATCCCCAGCGCCCGTGACCGTCGCGCCGCTTCGCAAGCCCGCCCGGCGCTGCCGCGCCGCCGACCGACAGCATCGCCGCGCTGTTGTCGTGGATCGACGGCATCGGCGAATCCGGGCTCGATGGCCACGACCTGCGCGAACTTGGACTGAAGGACGGCACGCTGACCGTCGACGACGAGCGCACCGGCAAGCGATGGACGTTTCGAGGATATCAGCCTCAGTCTGCGAGCGGCCGCATGGCGGCGGCATCGTGGTGACGGTCGGCTCGGACAATCCGGAGCGTCCATGGGGCATGACGGCTTCGATCAAGCCGACCCGGGACGGCTACCGCAGCATCGAGCTGGAAGCCCGCCAGGTTTCCGCCAACGATCTGCTTGCTGGCGTCCCGGCTCGGCGATGGCAACCTGCAAATCAATGTGCCGTTGTCGGCGAGCTTGCGCGGCGAGATCGGCCCGAACGGCGTGCCGCAATCGCTGGACCGGCCGGGTCGTCGCCGATGCCGGTTCTATCAGCGATGCCGATAGCGCCGACGGCCGCCTCGATATCGACCACGCCGAATTCAAGATCAATTGGGATGCCGGCAGCCGCATGCTCGCGGTGCCGTTCCAGATCCTTTCCGGCGGCAACCGCATCACGCTGCTCGGTCAGGTCGAAGCGCCGGCGCAAGCGCCGGGCGCCTGGCCGTTCAAGATCGGCGGCGGCACGGTGGTGCTTAACTCGCCCGGCGAACAAGGCGAGCCGCTGATCCTCAACCGCATCGCGGTGAACGGCCAGTTCGATCCGGTCAAGAAACGCTTCGTCGTCGATCACGGCGACATCGGCAACGCCGACGTCGGCGTCGCCTGTCTCGGGCAACGCGGATTATTCCAGCGGCGACCTGCATCTCGCCGCCGGCGTCGCCGCGACGCGCATGTCGGCCGATGCACTTGAAGCGGCTGTGGCCGGTCTTCGTCGTCGCCAAAGGTTCGCGACTGGTTCGACGAACACCTGATCAGCGGCAACGTCGAGCGCGTGGTGATCGCGCGTGAATGCGCCGCTCGATACGCTGCGCGCGAGCGGCCCGCCGGTGCCCGACGACGGGCTGACAGTCGATGCGCTGGCGACGAATTGCGTGATCCAGCCGGTGGCCGGCCTGCCGGCGCTCCACGATGCCGACCTCACCGTCCACATTGTCGGGCGCGACGCGCAGATCGCGCTCGGCAAGGCGACGGCCGATCTGCCCTCCGGGCGCAAGCTCGTGTTGTCGTCCGGCCTGTTCGAAGTGCCCGATACCGCGCCGCATGAGCCGCCGGCGCGCGTGCATTTCAAGCTCGACGGGCCGGTTCCGGCCGCCGCCGAGCTTGTTGGCCATGGACCGCCTGCGCGACGCCTCGGGCGTGCCGTTCGATCCGGCGACGACGCACGGCACGATGAGCGCGCTGGTCGCGCTGGCGATGCCGCTCAAGCCCGATCTGCCGCCGGGATCGACCAATTACGCGATCACCGTCGATGCCACGAATTTTTCCGCCGAGCACATGATCATGGGGCAAAAGGTCGAAGCCGCGGCGCTGAAAGTGAGCGCCAATAACCAAGGCTTCGCGCTCAAAGGCGACGTCAAGATCGGCGGCGCGCCGGCCAATCTCGAATACCGCAAATTGCGCGGCGACAACGAAGCCGACGTCCATATCCAGGGCATGCTCGACGAGACGGTGCGCAACAATCTCGGCATCGATCCGTGCGAATTCGATCAGCGGCGCCATTCCGATCGACATTACCGGCCGCGTCGGCACCACCTCCGATCGCGACGGCCGTTTCTCGGTCGCGGCCGACCTGACGCCGGCCCAGATCGACGGCTTCCTGCCGGGCTGGGTCAAGCAGGCCGGCAAGCCGGCGCGCGCGACGTTCACGCTCACCACCAAGCCGCAATCGATCCGCATCGACGATCTGTTGATCGAGGGCGCCGGCGGCGGCGTCAAGGGCGTCATCGAGCTTGACGGCTCGGGCGAACTGCAATCGGCCAATTTCCCGTCCTACGGCTTCTCCGACGGCGATCGGACCAGCCTCAAGATCGATCGCGCGCCCGGACGGCGCGCTGCGCGTCGGTCATGCGCGGCGACGCTTATGACGGCCGCGGTTTCGTCAAGGCGATGACCGGCGGACCTCGCGCCGACCAGCCGGGCAAAGCGCCAGCCGCCCGACGTCGACCTCGATATGAAGCTCGGCGCCGTGCTCGGCTTCAACGGCGAGGCGCTGCGCGGTCTCGAACTGAAAATGTCGCGCCGCGCCGGCGAGATTCGCAGTCTCGGGCTGACCGCCAAGATCGGGCGCAACGGCACGTTGACCGGCGAGCTGCGCGGCCGGCGGCGGGCGGACGCGAGCTGGTCGATCTCGAAACCAGCGATGCCGGCGCGCTGTTTCGCTTCACCGACGTTTATTCGCGCATGACCGGCGGCCAGATGACGACGCTGATGGATCCGCCGTCGGCGAACAATCCGGTCCAGCTCGGCACCGTCAGCGTGCGCAATTTCGCCGTCCACGACGAGTCGCAGCTCGAACGCGCGGTCGCCAACGGCAGCCCGCTGCCGCGCAACAACATGGATTTCTCCGGCCTGAAGATCGACTTCATCCGGTCGCCGGGCCGCGTCGCGCTGCACGACGGGGTGGTGCGCGGACCGGTGCTCGGCGGCACCATCGACGGCTTGATCGATTACGCGGCCGACGACGTGCACCTGCGCGGCACGCTCATTCCGCTCTACGGCGCCAATAATCTGCTCGGCCAGCTCCCGGTGGTGGGACTGTTCCTCGGCGGCGAAAAAGAAGGCCTGGTCGGCGTCACCTACGAAGTGGTCGGCAGGCCGGACAATCCGGTGCTCCACGTCAATCCGCTGTCGGCGCTGGCGCCGGGACTGTTGCGCAAAGTGTTCGAATTCCCGGCGACCAGCCCGGTCGCCGCGCCGACCGCCGACGACAATGCGACCGGCGCCGTCGACGACACGCACCGCACACCAACAATCATTAGAACGTTCGTCACACCGGCTTGAGCAGGACGTGACGTTTGCGGCCGAGCGAAAGCTTGATCGACGCCGTCGGCGGTAATGTCGGCTTCGCCTGATCGTCGGCCATCTCGTTGGTGATGCGCGCGTCGTTGACCATGATGGCGTTGTTGGCGATGGCGCGCCGCACTTCGCCGTTGGAGGCGGCAAGACCGGCTTTGATGAAGGCGGCGCGCACGCCGATGCCGGCTTTGCAGTTCCGCGCGCGGAATTTCGACGCGTCGGCAGGCCGGCGCCAAGCGCCGCCTTCCTCGAACGTCGTGCGCGCGGTTGCGGCGGCGTCCTCGGCGGCGGCGCGGCCGTGGACGAGCGCGGTCGCCTCGGTGGCGAGAATTTTTTTCGCCTCGTTGATCTCCGCGCCTTTGAGCGCGGCAAGCCGCGCGATTTCGTCGAGCGGCAACACCGTGAACAGCTTGAGGAAGCGGCCGACGTCGGCGTCCTCGGTGTTGCGCCAATATTGCCAATATTCGTAGGGGCTCACTTGATCGGCGTTGAGCCACACCGCGCCGGCCGCGGTCTTGCCCATCTTGGCGCCCGAGGAGGTGGTGATGAGCGGCGAGGTGAGCGCGAAAAACTGCGCGTTGTGCAAGCGGCGGCCGAGATCGATGCCGTTGACGATATTGCCCCATTGGTCGGAGCCGCCCATTTGCAGCACGCAGCCGTAGCGCCGGTACAGCTCGACGAAATCGTAGGCCTGCAGGATCATGTAGTTGAATTCGAGGAACGACAGTTCCTGCTGGCGTTCGAGCCGCAGCTTCACCGAATCGAAGGCGAGCATCCGGTTGATGGAAAAGTGCCGCCCGACGTCGCGCAGGAAGTCGATATAATTGAGCGTATTGAGCCAATCGGCATTGTTGGCCATCACGGCGTTGCCGCCGCCATCGTCGAATTTCAGAAATCTGGCGAAAGATCGCGCGGATGCCCTTGAGGTTTTCGTCGATCGCCGTCGTCGGTGAGGAGCCGGCGGCTTTCGTCCTTGCCCGACGGATCGCCGACGCGCGTGGTGCCGCCGCCCATCAGCGCGATCGGCCGGTGGCCGGTTTGCTGCAGCCAATACAGCATCATGATCGGCAACAGCGAGCCGACATGCAGCGACGGCGCGGTGCAGTCGAAACCGATATAGGCGGTAATCGTCGATGAACGCGCCAGCGCGTCGAGCGCCTCGGGCTCCGAGACCTGATGGATGAAGCCTCTTGCGGCGAGGACGTTGAGGAAATCGGACTTGTAGGTGTTCATCGCTGTCCGGCTTGGCTCGTATGTCTCGCAGCCGCGGCTCGCCGCGGCGGCGCGGCTGGTGTAACAGGTCCGACTTAAAAGCCTGATTCAAAAGGGTTATTCAAAGAACGCATCCGAAGAAACCGGCGATGTCCGAACAAATGTCATTGGACCTGCCGTCGGCGGCATCGCCGGGCGCTTCGGTTCTGGCGATCGGGCTGATGAGCGGCACCTCGCAGGACGGCGTCGACGTCGCGTTGATCGACACCGACGGCGAGGCGATCGCGCAATTCGGCGCCACCGCCTGCCGGCCCTACACCAAGGCCGAACGCACGCTGTTGCGCCGCGCCACCGCCGCGGCGGCGAATTTGACCGAGCGCACGGCGCGGCCGGCGATCGTCGCCAAGGCGGAGCAACTGGTGAACGACGCGCATGCCGAAGCCGTGCAGACCTTCCTCGCCGCCAACGCGCTCGAGCCGGCCAATGTGGCGGCGGTCGGATTCCACGGCCAGACGCTGCTGCATCGGCCGGAGCGCGGGCTGACGGTGCAGATCGGCGACGGCCGCGCTTTGGCGGCGCGGCTTGGCATTGCCGTCGTTTATGATTTTCGCGCCGCCGACGTCGCCGCGGGCGGGCAGGGCGCGCCGCTGGCGCCGATATTCCATCGCGCTTTGGTGCGGCGATTGGGCCGCGACGCCGCCGATCGCGGTGCTCAATATCGGCGGCGTCGCCAATGTGACCTTTATCGACGGCGACGAATTGATCGCCTGCGACACCGGGCCCGGCAATGCCTTGCTCGACGATTTTTTGCGGCTGCGCACCGGGCACCCGCTCGACGCCGACGGCCGCAAGGCCGCGGCCGGCGCGGTCGACGAGGCCACGATCGCGCGGCTGTTGCAGCATCCGTTCTTTGCCGCTGCCGCCGCCGAAATCGCTCGACCGCAACGATTTTCGCGGCTTTCGTCGGCGACGCGCTCGACGGCGTCGGCGTCGAAGACGGCGCGGCGACGCTCACCGCGCTCACCGCGGCCGCGGTGGCGCGCATCGTGCCGCATCTGCCGCGCGCGCCGGCAGCTGGATCGTCGCCGGCGGCGGCGCGCGCAATCCGACGCTGATGGGGATGCTGGCGCGAGCGGCTTGGCCCCGGCGCGCATCGAATCCGCGCATGACGCCGGCTGGTCGGTCGAATTCGCTCGAAGCGCAGGCCTTTGCCTATCTCGCCGTGCGCAGCCTGCGCGGCCTGCCGATCACGCTTTCCCGGCACGACCGGCGCGCCGCGCCCGCTCACCGGCGGGGTGCTGGCGAAGCCGTAAATCAGTTCATCACAAACACGCCCTTGCCACTCGTCTGCCGGTCGAACACGCGATAGGCCTCCTCGGCTTGCGCGAGCTGCCAACGGTGCGTGAACAGATGGTCAACGTCGATCTTGCGGTCGGCGACAAAGCGCGCGCAATCGGCCTGGATCGCGGTCGAAAACGTCCAGGAGCCGATCACGGTGAGCTGCTTGCGCAGCATGTCGGGGCTGACGTTGAGCGTGACATCGCCGCCTTCGCCGACGAAACAGACGGTGCCCCAGGGCCGCGCGGCGCGGACCGCAATCAGCCGTCCGCCCGCGACGCCGGAGGTGTCGAGCGCGAGATCCGCGCCAGCGCCATGAGTGAGCGCCTTGACCGCGGCGACCGGATCGCCGGCTTGCGGGTCGATGACTACGTCGGCGCCGAATTCCTTGGCGCGCCGTAGCCGCTCGGCACTAACGTCGAGCGCGATCACCCGGGCGCCCATGGCGGCGGCGAGCTGCGTCGCCGACAGCCCGACCGGTCCCTGGCCGACCACGACAATGTGTATCGCCGCCGGCCAAATTCATCCGGCGCAGCGCCTGATAGGCGGTGCCGGTGCCGCAGGAAATCGCCGCGCCGGTGGCAAAGCTCAACTCCTCCGGCAAGGCCACCAGCGTATCGGCCGGCACTTTCATGTAAGGCGCGTGCGCGCCATGGCCGGTGACGCCGTAAACAATGCTGCCGTTTGCACACATCTGCGACCAACCGGTGCGGCAATGCCGGCAAGTTCCGCAGCCGGAATAGTGGTGCACCATCACGCGCGATCCGACGCGCGCGGTGCGCTCGTCGACGGCGGCGCCGACCGCGGCAACCACGCCGCACGGCTCGTGTCCGGCGATCACCGGGCCGCTGACCTTGCCGAGCCCCAGCGACCAACGTCTCGCCGGTGGCGCGATAGAATTTCAGATCGCTGCCGCACATGCCGGAAGCCTTGATCGCGACGACAACGTCGTGCGGACCCGGCGCCGGGTCGGGGAATTCCGCAAGCTGCAATTTGACGATCGCCGAGGAAGGTCACGCCGCGCATGATTGTTTTCCCGTGAGAGCGTCATTGCGAGGAGCGAAGCGACGAAGCAATCCAGACTTTACCTCAGACTGGATTGCTTCGCGGAGCCTGCCATCGGACCGCGCGACTTCGCGCGGGTCCGTAGGCTCGCAATGACGGATGAGGCTACGTTACTGCCCCGCTTCCTTGAGCGGGTCCTTGCACCGTCGGGAAGGTTTTGAACTCGATGGCCCAGGGCTCGCCCTCGACCATCTCGATTTTGCGGATGTAGATGTTCTGCACGATGTCGCGGGTCCGCGGGTCGATCGAGATCGGGCCGCGCGGGCTTTCCCATCTCATGCCCTTCATCGCGCCGATCATCGCGTCGGCGTCGGTATTGCCGTTGGTCTTTTGCAGCGCCTCGTAGATCAGATGCATGCCGTCATAGCCGCCGACCGAGATGAAATTGGCGCGGTGGCCGGTGGCTTTCTTGTAGGCCGCGACATAGTCCTTGTTGAGTTGCGAAGGATGCGCCGCCGAATAAAGTCCTGCGGTGACGACGCCGAGCGAGCGCGTCGCCGGTGGACGCCAGCTGTCGTCATCGGCGATGTCGCCCGGGCCGATCAGCTTGATGCCGGATTTGTCGAGGCCGCGCGCGAAGAACTGCCGCGCCAAGCTTGCCGCCTGGCCGGCCGGGACGAAAACGAACAGCGTGTCGGGTGCAGATCATGGGACGCGCTGCAGGGACGGCGAAAAATCGGGATTGGCGAGCGGCACGTTGAGCGTATCGAGAATCTGCCCGCCGCCTTTGGTAAAATTCGCCTCGAAGACTTTGCCCGCTTCGGCGCCCGGCGCCCAGTCGGACAGGATCGCGACCGCCTTCTTGCTGCCGTTCTCGATCGCCCAATCGGCGATGATCCCGGACTGCTGGCCGAGCGTGGTGCTGGTGCGCACGTAGTACGGCGAGTCCTCGGTCACCGCGGCGGCGCCCGCTACCATCGCCACGGTCGGGATTTTCGCCGTCGGTGGCGATCGGCGCCATCGCCATGGCGCTCGGCGTCGAGCCCGGCGCCGAGGAAATTCACTTTGTCGTTGGCGATCAAGTCCTGGGCGAGCCGCTTGGCGTTGTCCGGCACGCCGGCGTCGTCCTTGACGATCAGCTCGATCTTCTTGCCGGCGACGGTGTCGCCGTGCTGCGCCATATAGAGCTTGGCGCCATCGGCAATTTCGCGCCCCACCGCCGCCGAAGTCCCGGTCATCGGCAAAATAAGGCCGATCGTGACGGTGTTACTGTTCTGCGCAAGGGCGCTGCCGGCGCCGAGGCTCACTGCCATCGCCGCCGCTGCGACGGCAAAACAGCCGGCAACGCAAATACGCGCGCAACGCATGGTGTTTCCCCGCAATCGTCGGTCGCGGCCTGATTTGACGCTTATTGAACGGCCGACGCACGCGCAATGCAAGTGCGGCCAGCGCCTCACGCCGCGCTGTTGGCCCGCCCGCTCTTGCCGAGCCGCTTGTCGAGATAGCCGCTGATCGACTGCATCAGCGGCTCGACCTTGCCGTCGAAAAAATGATTGGCGCCGGGCACGACATTCTGCTCGATGACGATACCCTTTTGCGTCTTGAGTTTTGCCATCGCGCGGCGCTCTTGCAATGTCCGGTAAAGTGCCGTACATTAGCGTCAAACCTGAGAAAGTCCGCAGAATTTCCGCGATGCCCACAGAGCGAACCCGCACCGCCCGCATTGAAGCGCGCATCGTCCCCGATGCGCTGGCGATCGTCAAACGCGCTGCCGCCATTCAAGGACGCAGCGTCAGCGACTTCGTGGTCGCTGCCGCCGAGGAAGCTGCCAACCGGACCATCGAGCGGGCGCACATCATCCGGCTTTCGGTCGAGGACCAACGCGCCTTCGCGGCGGCGATTCTCAATCCTGCCAAGCCGACGCCGGCGCTGCGCCGCGCGTTTCGCCGACACCGTGAGCTGATCAAAGAATCGCGGTGAAGCAGCGGTTCGTCATCGAGCCGCTCGGCGCTCATGATCGTTCGACCTTCGCTTGCGGGGCGCCCCCGCTTGACCGCTATTTGCGGGAGCAGGCCTCCCAGGACGTGAAGCGGCTCATGGCGAGTTGCTTCGTCGCCGTAGCGGCGGCAACGACCAGGATTGCCGGCTACTATACCCTTGCGGCAACAAGCGTGCCCGCCAACGATCTGCCGATGGAGCTACGCAAACGTCTCCCGCGTTATCCGGTTTTGCCGGCGGCGCTGGTCGGCCGCCTTGCCGTCGATCGGGATTTTCATCGCCAGGGGCTTGGTAGCGCGCTCGTCGCCGATGCAGCGTTGCGTGTTCTCAACGGCGACGTGAAAGCGTTTGCGCTCATCGTGGAAGCGAAGAACGACAATGCGTTTGGCTTCTATCGGCACCAGGGATTTCAGCCATTTGCCAGTCGGCCGCTGTCGCTTTTCTTGGCCATCGGCAGCGCCAAAAAGGCGGCGGCAATTTCAAAATGAGTCCCAAGCGCGGTTTCAATTGGCCGCGCTCATGCACATTCCGGCTTGCTATGCCTGCGCCTCACGCCGCGCTGTTGGTCCGTCCGCTCTTGCCGAGCCGCTTGTCGAGATAGCCGCTGATCGACTGCATCAGCGGCTCGACCTTGCCGTCGAAGAAATGATTGGCGCCGGGCACGACCTTCTGCTCGATGACGATGCCCTTTTGCGTCTTGAGCTTCTCGACCAGCGTGGTGACGTCGCGATGCGGCACCACCGCGTCCTTGTCGCCGTGGATGATCAGGCCGGAGGACGGGCAGGGCGCCAGGAACGAGAAGTCGTAAAGATTGGCCGGCGGCGCGATCGAGATAAAACCCTCGATTTCGGGCCGCCGCATCAAAAGCTGCATGCCGATCCAGGCGCCGAACGAAAATCCCGCGATCCAGCAGCTGCGCGCTTCGGTATTGACCGATTGCGCCCAATCGAGCGCGGCCGCGGCATCCGACAATTCGCCGATGCCGTGATCGAAGCCGCCTTGGCTCCTGCCGACGCCGCGGAAGTTGAACCGCAGCGCGGAAAAGTTCCGGTGCACGAAGGCATAGTAGATCTGATAGACGATCTGATGGTTCATGGTGCCGCCGAACTGCGGATGCGGGTGCAGCACGATGCCGATCGGGGCGTTCTTCTGCCGCGCCGGATGGTAGCGGCCTTCGATGCGGCCGGCGGGCCCCGTGAAAATGACCTCGGGCATGCTTACCAAACCTCGATCGGTGCGAGCGGCTGAAGCGGGCGGGGTCTTCGCGCGCTTGACCGCACCGGCCGGCGCACGTAAGTGACGAGAACCGCTTGATATTTTCGGAACTGGCGACGTGCTTGGACCGGGATGCGCATTGGGTCGCGACTTCTAGCACAGGCCAGGGGCCAAAAAGCAAGCACAACCGACATCGCCGACACCATGGCCGAGCGCAGTTATTTCGACTGGAACGCCACGACGCCGTTGCGGGACGAGGCGCGGGCGGCCGTTGCCGCGGCGCTGGCGCTCCCCGGCAACCCCTCTTCGGTCCACGCCGAGGGGCGCGCCGCCCGCCGCGCCATCGAACGCGCGCGCGAAGAGGTCGCCGGCCTCGTCGGGGCGCGGCCTGCCGATGTGGTGTTCACCTCGAGCGGCACCGAAGCCAACATGCTGGCGCTCACCCCGGCGATCGAAACCGCCGGCGATAAACCCCCGCGCGCCCGGCTTTTAATCTCGGCCGTCGAGCACGCCTCGGTGCGCAGCGGCGGCCGGTTCCCGCGGGAGGCGATCGCGGAAATTGCGGTCACCGCGGACGGGCGGCTCGATCTTGGCGCGCTTGCCGATGCCGTCGCCCAGTCGCCGCGGCCGCTGGTTTCGCTGATGCTCGCCAACAACGAGACCGGCGTCATTCAGCCGGTCGCCGCGGCGGCCAAAATCGTGCATGCCGCCGGCGGCCTCCTCCATGTCGATGCCGTGCAGGCGGCCGGCCGTATCGATTGTGACATGGCGGCGCTCGGCGCGGATATGTTGACGCTCTCTGCGCATAAGATCGGCGGCCCGAAGGGCGTCGGCGCGCTCATCCGGCGCAGCGATGACATCCACTTGCCGGATCCGCTCATTCGCGGCGGCGGCCAGGAACGGGGCTTGCGCGCCGGTACCGAAAACGTCGCCGGCATCGCCGGCTTCGGCGCCGCCGCGGTGGCCGCGAGCCGTGAGCGCATCGACGAAGCGGCGCAGATGCTGGCGCTGCGCGATGCGCTCGAAGCCGGGCTGCGGACGATCGCGCCGCGGGCGGTCATTTTCGGCGCCGACGCGGAACGCCTGCCGAACACCACGCTGTTCGCCGCCCCGGGCATCAAAGCCGAGACTTTGGTGATCGCCTTCGATCTCGAAGGCATCGCGGTGTCGTCGGGAGCGGCCTGCTCGTCCGGCAAGGTGCAGCCCTCCCATGTCCTTGCCGCAATGGGAGTTTCGCCCTCGCTCCGCGGCGCGGTGCGCCTCAGCCTGGGCTGGACCACGACCGCGGCCGATATCGAAAGGTTCCTTAAAGCTTGGAGAAAGCTCGCAACTGCACTATCTAAGGAGCAGCCAGGCATAGCCGCCTAGTTGGCTGCGTGATTAATTGAATGAGGGCATTTAAGCGCTTGAGAAAGCGTGAGAATGCCGAGTGGAGGGTCGCCCGGGACAGGCACCGACCATAACCGACTGATCTAACCCGCGGTCCTTGAAACCGTGAGCGGAGGGACGAATGCCGGCAGTACAAGAGACCGTCGATCAGGTCCGGCGCATCGACGTTGACCAATATAAGTACGGGTTCGAAACGCTGATCGAGTTGGACAAGGCCCCCAAGGGCCTGTCCGAGGACACGGTGCGCTTCATCTCGGCGAAAAAGAACGAGCCTGAATGGATGCTGGCCTGGCGGCTCGATGCCTATAAGCGCTGGCTTGCCATGCGCGAGCCGAAATGGGCCAAGGTCCAGTACGGTCCGATCGACTACCAGAACATCTATTATTACTCGGCGCCGAAGAAGAAAGACGGACCGGCCTCGCTCGACGAGATCGACCCGGAGATTCTGCGCACTTACGAAAAGCTCGGCATTCCGCTGCGCGAGCGCGAGGCGCTGCTCGGTATCCAACGGACGAACGGGGAAGAGGGAAGCGAGGACGGCGAGGGCACGAGTTACGGCCGGGTCGCCGTCGACGCGGTGTTCGATTCGGTTTCGGTCGCCACCACGTTCCAGGCCGAGCTCGCCAAGGCCGGCGTGTTGTTCATGCCGATCTCGGAGGCGATCAGGGAGCATCCCGATCTGGTGAAGAAATATCTCGGCACGGTGGTGCCGATCTCGGACAATTTCTTCGCCACGCTCAATTCGGCCGTGTTCTCCGACGGCTCGTTCGTCTATGTGCCGCCGGGCGTGCGCTGCCCGATGGAACTGTCGACCTATTTCCGCATCAACGAGCGCAATACCGGCCAGTTCGAGCGCACGCTGATCATCGCCGACCGCGGCTCCTATGTGAGTTACCTCGAAGGCTGCACCGCGCCGGTGCGCGACGAGAACCAGCTGCACGCCGCGGTGGTCGAACTCATTGCGCTCGACGACGCCGAGATCAAGTATTCGACCATTCAGAACTGGTATCCGGGCGACGCCAACGGGCGCGGCGGCGTCTATAATTTCGTCACCAAGCGCGGCGATTGCCGCGGCAAGAATTCGAAGATCTCCTGGACCCAGCTCGAAACCGGCTCGGCGATCACCTGGAAATATCCGAGCTGCATCCTGCGCGGCGACAATTCACGCGGCGAATTCTATTCGATCGCCATTTCCAACGGCTATCAGCAGGTCGATTCCGGCACCAAAATGCTGCATTTCGGCAAGAACACGACGAGCCGCATCATCTCAAAGGGCATCGCCGCCGGGCATTCCAACAATACCTATCGCGGGCTTGTGACCTCGCACCGCCGCGCCACCGGCGCACGCAACTTCACCAATTGCGATTTGCTTCTGATCGGCGACCAATGCGGCGCGCATACCGTGCCCTATATCGAGGCGAAGAATTCTTCGACCGTGTTCGAGCACGAGGCGACCACCTCGAAGATTTCCGAGGACATGCTGTTCTATTGCCGCCAGCGCGGGCTGTCGGCGGAGGAGGCGACCGCGCTCGTCGTCAACGGCTTCGTCAAGGACGTGCTGCAACAGCTGCCGATGGAATTCGCGGTCGAGGCGCAGAAGCTGATCTCGGTCAGCCTGGAGGGCTCGGTCGGATAACGCCAGCGCCGCCGCATCCTTCGAGGGCCGCTGCGCGGCCGCCTCAGGATGAGGTTCAGAATTTAACCTCCTCATCCTGAGGTGCGAGCGTAGCGAGCCTCGAAGGATGGTAGCCAAAAGAAGGTAGAGCTGTTCAATGCCGTTGTTGGAAATCAAAAATCTGCACGTCGAGATCGACGGCAAGGAAATTTTGAAGGGCCTTGACCTCACCGTGAACGCGGGCGAGGTCCACGCCATCATGGGCCCGAACGGTTCCGGCAAGTCGACGCTCGCCTATGTGCTCGCCGGCAAGGCCGACTATACGCCGACGTTGGGCGAGGTGCGCTTCGACGGCAAGAACATTTTCGACATGGCGCCCGACGCGCGCGCCGCCGCCGGCCTGTTTCTCGCGTTCCAGTATCCGCTGGAAATCCCCGGCGTCGCCACCATGACGTTCCTGCGCACCGCGCTCAACGCGCAACGCAAGAAACGCGGCGACGCCGAGCTTTCTACGCCGGAATTCATCAAAAAGGTGCGCGGCGTCGCGGGCAAGCTCGGCATCGACCAGGACATGTTGCGCCGCGCGGTGAACGTTGGATTCTCCGGCGGTGAGAAGAAACGCAACGAGATTTTGCAGATGGCGCTTCTTGAACCGCGGCTTGCGGTGCTCGACGAGACCGATTCCGGGCTCGATATCGACGCGCTCCGAATCGTCGCCGACGGCGTCAATGCGCTGCGAGCGGCCAATCGCGCGTTCGTCGTCATCACCCATTACCAGAGGCTGTTGAATTACATCGTGCCCGACGTGGTGCACGTGCTGTCGCACGGTCGCATCGTCAAGACCGGCGGCAAGGAACTCGCGCTCGAACTCGAAGCGCGCGGCTACGGCGAATATCAGGAAGAGGCTGTGGCGTGAACGCCGAAGTTGCCATCATCAAGACCGCGGCGGAGACCGCGCTGGCGCAAGCCTTTGCGCAAGCGCGGGACCGGCTGCCGGGCGACGATGCGATGGCCGCGCAGCGCGACGCCGCCTTCGCTCTGTTCGCCAAAGAAGGCCTGCCGCATCGGCGCGTCGAGGAATGGAAATATACCGACCTGCGCGCGCTGATGCGGGAGGCAAAGCCGCTGGCCGGCCCGCCCGATGCCGCGGCCAAGGCGCGGGCAAAAACGGCCGGCACCTTGCTCGGCGACGTCGAGGCGCGCCGCCTCGTCTTCGTCGACGGCGCGTTCGTTGCGGAAGCGTCCGATCTGGCGAATTTGGAGGATGGACTTAGCGTCGGGTCGCTCGCCGTCGCGCTCGCCGATGGCGACTCGGCGCTGGCCGCCCATCTCGGCAAGCTCGCCCCCGCCGGCGATGTCGCGGTTGCGCTCAATACCGCGCTGATGGGCGACGGCGCCGTGATCCGCATTGCCGCCGGCTCGACCATCGAGCGGCCGCTGCATTTATCGTTCGCGGCCTCGGACAAGCCCGCCGCGACGTTCCTGCGCTCGCTGGTCGTGGTGGAAAAAGGCGCCCGCGCCATGCTGATCGAGAGCCACGAAGGCCCGTCCGGGGCCGAATATCAGGTCAATGCCGCGCTGGAACTGTTCGTCGGCGACGAGGCCCATGTCGATCACGTCAAGATCATCGGCGAAGGCTCGGACGCGCTGCATGTCTCGACGCTGGCCGCGGCGATCGGCGCCCGCGCACGTTTCAATGCCTTCACCTTCACCGCCGGCGGCGCGGTCATCCGCAATCAGCTGTTCCTGAAATTCGACGGCGAGGGCACCGTGGCCGGCATCCGCGGCGCGACGCTCATCAAGGGCCGCCAGCACGCCGATACCACGCTGGTCGCCAACCACATCGCGCGCGATTGCCAGAGCCGCGAAGTGTTCAAGTCGGTGCTCGACGACGAGGCCCACGGCGTGTTCCAGGGCCGTATCATCGTGCGCCCGCACGCGCAAAAGACCGACGCCAAGATGATGACCCAGGCGCTGCTGTTGTCCGAGCGCGCCGAAGCCGACAACAAGCCGGAGCTGGAAATTTTCGCCGACGACGTGCAATGCGGCCATGGCGCCACCGCGGGCGCGCTCGACGGCGACCTGAAATTCTACCTGATGGCGCGCGGCATTCCGGCGGCGGAGGCCGAAGCCTTATTGATCCAGGCTTTCCTCGGCGAGGCGATCGACGGCATCGAGCATGCCGGCCTGCGCGAAGTGCTGCTGGAAGCGGTGGCGGCGTGGCTGAAAGCGCGGGGAGGGCGCTAGCATGCATCCCGCGGCGCAGAACGGCGCTTACGACGTGAACCGCATCCGGGCGGATTTTCCGATCCTGTCGATGCAGGTCTATGGCAAGCCCCTGATTTATCTCGACAATGCCGCCTCGGCGCAGAAGCCGAAAGCGGTGCTCGACCGCCTCAACGAGGCCTACACCACTCAATACGCCAATGTGCATCGCGGCCTGCATTTCCTCGCCAACGAGGCGACGGAGGCTTACGAAGACGCGCGCGAAAAAGTCGCCGCCTACCTCAACGCCGCGCGCAAGGAAGAGATCGTCTTCACTCGCAACGCCACCGAAGCCATCAACCTCGTCGCTTACACGTTCGGCCGCGAGCGCATCAAAGCCGGCGACGAGATCGTGCTCTCGATCATGGAGCACCACTCCAACATCGTGCCGTGGCATTTCCTGCGCGAGCGCCACGGCGCCGTGATCAAATGGGCGCCGGTCGACGACGAGGGCCATTTCCTGATCGACGAATTCGAGAAGCTCTTGACGCCGCGCACCAAGATGGTCGCCATCACCCACATGTCGAACATGCTCGGCACGGCTGTGCCGGCCAAGGAAGTGACGCGGATCGCGCATGCGCGCGGCATTCCGGTGCTGTTCGACGGCGCCCAGGCCGCGGTGCATCTTGACGTCGACGTGCGCGACATCGACTGCGACTTTTACGCGTTCACCGGCCATAAGCTGTACGGCCCGACCGGGATCGGCGTGCTGTACGGCAAATACGAGCATCTCGCCGCGATGCCGCCGTTCAACGGCGGCGGCGAGATGATCCGCGAAGTGTTCGAGGACCGCATCACTTACGGCGAGCCGCCGCACAAATTCGAGGCCGGCACGCCGGCGATCGTGCAGGCGATCGGGCTTGGCGCCGCGATCGACTATGTCGCCTCCGTCGGCAAGGCGCGCATCCGCGGCCACGAAACCGGCCTGGTCGGCTACGCCCACGACCGGCTGGGCGAAATCAATTCGCTGCGCATCCTCGGCACCGCCAAGGACAAGGGGCCGATCGTGTCGTTCGAAATGAAGGGCGCGCATCCCGCACGATGTGGCCACCATCATCGATCGCTCGGGCGTCGCCGTGCGCGCCGGCACCCATTGCGTCATGCCGCTGTTGGCGCGCTACGGGCTCACCGCGTCCTGCCGCGCCTCGTTTGCCATGTACAACACGCGCGACGAGATCGATTGCCTTGCGCAGGCGCTGTTGAAGGCGCAGGATTTCTTCACATGACCGATGAACCGAAACCCGACGCCGGCAATGGCGCTGCCGCGGACGCGGCGGCAAAGCCGTCGGCCATCCCGGCGGACGAAATGACGCGCTTGACCGACGAGATCGTCGGCGCGCTCAAGACCGTTTACGATCCGGAAATCCCGGCCGACATCTACGAGCTCGGCCTGATCTACAAGGTCGACATCGACGACGACCGCATGGTCAATATCGAGATGACGCTGACGACGCCGAACTGCCCGTCGGCCGCCGAACTGCCGACGCAAGTCGAGAATGCGGTCGCCCGGGTGCCCGGCGTGCGCGAGGCCAAGGTCAACATCGTCTGGGATCCGCCATGGGATCCGAGCCGCATGTCCGACGAGGCCCGCACCGTGCTCAATATGTGGTGAGTAAATGCCGCGAGTTGCGCGCGCGATGCGGCGGCATTACATAACGTTACATAAACTGGGTGTGAGGTCGTTAGGACTTTTGAGTTATTCCAGCTCGTGATGAGGAGAACGTGAAATGGCCGCTCTTCGGCCGAGACCTCAAGTGATGCGGCTCACCAATGCCGCCGCCGACCGCATCAAGGCGGTCATGAGCAAAGCCGATCGCCCGATCGCGGCCGTGCGTGTGGGCGTCAAGAACGGCGGCTGCGCCGGCATGAGCTATTTCATGGAATATGCGGAAGCGATAAATCCGCTCGACGAGGTGATCGAGGACAAGGGCGTGCGCATTCTGGTCGACCCGAAGGCGGTGCTGTTTCTGCTCGGCACCGAGATGGATTACAAGGTCGACAAGCTCGCCGCGCAATTTACCTTCAACAATCCCAATCAGACTGCGGCCTGTGGCTGCGGCGAGTTGGTGCAAATCGAGCCGGCCACCGGCATTGCCGGCGCCGAGGCACATTAGAGCAGAATCCGATCAGATTGCTCGTCATTGCGAGCGCGGCGAAGCAATCCAGGCAGCGGCGCCGTTCTGGTTTGCTTCGTCGCTTTGCTCCTCGCAAAGACGGCGCTGATCCGGTCTGATCGGATCCCGATCTACGCCACCCGCGCGGGCGCGGCGGGTGCGCTGCCGGAGTCGGCCTCGGGATCGGCCTCGCAGATCACGCGATTGCGGCCGTGGCGCTTGGCGGCATAGAGGCATTTGTCGGCGCGGTCGATCAGAAGCTGCGGGGTGTCGCCCGGGCGCAGCGACGCCGCACCGATCGAAATCGTCACCCGGCCGAGATGCTCGCCGTTGGACCGCCGCATCAATTCCTTGGTCATCACCGCGCGCCGGATATGCTCGGCGACCGTAATCGCCGATTGCAGCGCCGTGTTCGGCAGCGCGATGACGAATTCCTCGCCGCCGTAACGCGCGGCGATGTCGCGGCCCTTGACGTTCTGTTTGACGGATATGGCAACGAGCCGCAGCACCTGATCGCCGGTGAGATGCCCATAGCGGTCGTTGAAGTTCTTGAAGTGGTCGATATCGGCCATCAAGAGCGACAGCGGCTCGTTTTTCTCTTTGGCTTCGGCGATGCCCTTTGCCAGCGCGGCGTCGAAGAACTTGCGGTTGGCGAGCGTGGTCAGCGGATCGGTGAGGCTCTCGGTGCGCACGGTTTCGAGATTTTGCTGGAACTGCTCGATTTCCTGGCGCGACGCCGACAGCCGCGCTTCGAGCTTCTTGTTGCTGGCCTCCATCTCCTTGGCGCCCTTGACCAGGCACTCGATGACGGCATGCAGCGCGTCGCCGTCCTTGGCGTGTTCGAGCTGCTGGCTGGCGTCTGCCAGAGACTCTCGAATAATTGGTCGCCGAACCGGCCGCGACGTTGACCATGTCCAGCACTTGCTTGATTTCGTCGAGCACGCTGCGAGCCGACCGAATCGAGGCGTTGGCCGGCCCGGGTGGTCGGCGATGTGGGTTTCGAAGATTTGTTCGAGATCGGCCTCGCTCAGCGCGCCTTTATTCGCCAGCGTCTCGTTGATCGATTGATTGAGGGTCGGCGTTGTAGCCGGTCGCGTAATTGTACCAGATTTCGAAATTCCGCGGCGTTGCCGGCTCGCTCAGGGCGCGAATTTGTCCGAGCGCGATCTCGGCGAATGCAAGCGTCCTTTCGTGCTCGTCGTTGGGCACGGCCATCATCTCCAATCGCCCTGGGAAGTCACGAACTGCGCGCGACGGCGCAACCGCCGTCGCGATTCCACGCCGAAATCTAAGTGATGGCGGTGAAGGACCGGTAAATGGGTAATCCGTGTAAGGAAAATCCTGACGCAACGGTTGCGCCGCCGGACGCTCAAATCTTGCGCAAATTAGGCCTTTACCGGCACCGGGCGCAGCAGGAAAGCGGGCAGATGTGAGCGGCTCAGATTCGTCCTGGCGCGGGCGAGAGGGCGGCGCCCGCCGCGATCTGGCCTCGTCGATGCGCGCGACCGCGGCCGGCCGGGGCGGATGACGCTGCGGATGGCGATGCGTGCCCGATCGTCCGCGATCGGCGGGCGATTGCCGGGGCGCGGCGCCTTCGGCCTGCGGCGGTTGATCCATAAACGGTATCGACAGGCCGATCAGTTTTTCGATCGCGGCGACCGCCTTGGCGTCATTGGAACCGGCTACGATGGTGATCGCGGTACCGCTACGCCCGGCGCGACTGGTGCGGCCGATCCGGTGCACGTAATCATCGGGATGCAGCGGCACATCGAAGTTGTAGATGTGACTCACCTCCACGATGTTGAGGCCGCGCGCTGCGACATCGGAGGCGACGAGCAGCGTGACCTCGTTTTTGCGAAACTGCTCGAGCGCAGCCGTGCGCGCCGGCTGGTCCATGTCGCCGTGCAGCGCCTGCACCGAAAAGCCGTGGCGTAACAGCGAGCGATGAAGCGTCACCACGTCGCGCTTGCGGTTGCAGAAGATGATGGCGTTCTTCAGGCCCTCGGCCGAGCGGATCAACCGGCGCAGCGTGTCGCGCTTGTCGATGGGGTCGCGGCCCGATTTGGCCAATAGCTGCGTCGTGGCGGCGACGGTCGAGGCCGGACGGGAGACCTCCACGCGCACCGGATTGTGCAGGAATTGCTCGGTAATGCGCCGGATTTCCGGCGGCATGGTGGCGGTGAAGAACAGCGTCTGCCGGGTGAACGGGACAAGCTTGCAGATACGCTCGATGTCGGGGATGAAGCCCATATCGAGCATGCGGTCGGCCTCGTCGATGACCAGAAGCTCGACCCCGGTGAGCAACAGCCGTCCGCGCTCGTTATGGTCGAGCAGGCGGCCGGGTGTCGCGATCAGCACGTCGACGCCGCGGGTGAGCTTGGCGTCCTGGTTGTCGAACGAGACGCCGCCGATGATGAGCGCCACGTTGAGCTTGTGGTTGGCGCCATACCGGGTGAAGTTCTCTTCGACTTGGGCGGCGAGTTCGCGCGTCGGTTCGAGGATCAGCGTCCGCGGCATGCGGGCCCGCGCCCGGCCGGATTCCAGCATGGTCAGCATCGGCAACACGAACGCGGCGGTCTTGCCGGTGCCGGTCTGCGCGATGCCGAGCACGTCGCGCCGGGCAAGCACGTGGGGGATGGCCTGATCTTGGATGGGAGTGGGAGTTTTGTAACCGGTCGCCGCGACGGCGGCGAGAACTTTTTCGGACAAGCCGAGATGCGAAAACGACATAGACCCTCGATTAAGGACGGACCCTCGATTAAGGACGACCCTCGATGAACGACCGCCGGCGGCGCCGGCTCGGTCGGAAGCGGCAGATACGCGCAAGCGCGGTCGAATTTGCCTCGCTCGTGTTGCGCGCAACATAGGGTCGATTAGACGAAAGTCAACCTGCACGGAGCTGCCGCAACGCAGTAAGTTAAACGGATTCCTTCACTTTTTGACGATGGAGGAGCCTCGATGCCGACCGCCGCGTCCGCTTCCTTACCGATCGTGCTGGTTGCCGGATTAAACTGCTCGGCGCGGCTTTATGCCGAGCAAATCCCCGAGCTGTGGGAATTCGGCCCGGTGACCGTGGCCGACCATCGGCGCGATGACAGCATGGTGGGTTTGGCGCGGCAAATTCTGGCCACAGCTCCACCGCGCTTTGCGCTCGCCGGACTGTCGATGGGCGGCTACATCGCCTTTGAGATCATGCGGCAGGCGGCTGCGCGCGTAGCGAAATTGGCTCTCCTCGATACCGGCGCGCGCGCCGAGGCGCCCGAACGCACCGAACAGCGCAAGCCGCTGTTGGTCTTGGCAAGGAGCGGCCGGTTCTCCGACATCACCGATAACCAATATCCGCTGCTGGTGCATCGCAGCCGTCACGGCGACGTGGCGCTTAAAGCCACGGTGCGCGCCATGAATGAGGAAACCGGCGCGGACGCCTATCTCCGCCAGCAGCAGGCGATCATGAACCGTCCGGATTCGCGTCCCGGCCTTACCGCGATTGCCTGTCCGACCCTGGTTGTCGTCGGCGACGACGACCAGCCGACGCCGCCGGAACTCGCGCGGGAGATGGCCGCCGCGATCCCCGGCGCGCGGCTTGTCGTCATCCCCGATTGCGGTCACCTGTCGACGCTGGAACGGCCGGAGGCGGTCACCAACGCGCTGGTCGAATGGCTGCGGGCTTAAGGGCAGGGCGCGCGCCGGCCCGGACTATGCTAACGATGCGATCTCCTGCGTAGCGAAGCGGTACGGAAAGTCGGAGGGCGCGCAATGAATTTCGGTCATTTCATCCGCGGCTCGGTTGCATCCGCGGTGGCGCTGGCGGCGATGCTGGCGGCGGCGATCATGCCGGCGCGGGCGCAGAGCGACTATCCGAACCGGCCGATTCATCTGATCGTCGGGTTCGGCGCCGGCGGCGGCACCGACATCCTCGCGCGGCTGGTTGGGGCGAAGCTTTCGGAGATTCTCGGCCAATCGATTGTGATTGAAAACCGGCCGGGAGCCGCCGCGCGGCTGGCCGCCGAATATGTCGCCAAACAGCCGGCCGATGGTTATACGCTCTTGGCGAGCCCGATCGGCGCGATGTCGATCGCGGCCGCGATCTATCCCGATCTCAAATACAGTCCGACCAAATCGTTCGTGCCGCTTGCTTTGGTCGGACAATTTCCGCTGATCCTCGCGGTCCGGCCGGACAATCCGGCCAATACCGTCAGAGAATTGGTCGAGTTCGCGAAGCAGCATCCCGATAAGGCGAACTATCCCAGCACGTCGCCGGCCTTCGTCATCCCGATGGAAGAATTGAAATTGGCATCCGGCATGCCCGGCGTGATGATCCCGTACAAGAGCAGCGCGGAAATGATCCTCAGCATCATGAACGGCCAGACCATGATGACGATCGTCGATCCGCCGCCGACCGTGCCCCAAGTCAAGGCCGGCAAGCTCAAGGCGCTGGCGGTGACCGGCAATGAGCGCCTGGCCGAACTGCCCGACGTGCCGAGCATGGCCGAGGCCGGCTACCCGAGCGTCAACGTGCATTTGTGGAGCGGCATGTTCGCGCCGATCGCCACTCCTCCTGCGATCGTCGCCAAGCTTGAGAAGGCGCTCGCCGAGGCGATCCACGATCCGGGCGTGTCGGCGAAGCTCAAGGCTCTGGCCATCGAGCCCAGCAACGACACCCCCGAGCAATTCAAACAGCTCATCGAAAGCGACATCGTCAAATTCCGCGACGTGGTCAAAGCCGCCAATTTGAAGTTCGAGGATTAGCGGCAAGCCCGATCGATGTTGCGGGCGCCCACGAGGGGCGCCGCTGCGGCGCGCGCGGCAACGATTTCTTTTTCACCTCTCCCCGCTGTCACGGGGGAGGATGAAGAGCATACCGCGAGGCATTACACATCCAGCGCCGCCTCATCAGCGAACTCCGCGCGTTCCTGGATGAATTCGAAGCGCGCTTCGGCTTTGACGCCCATCAGGCGCTCGACGGATTTTTCGGTGTTTTTGCGGTCGTCGGCAAGGAGCACGACGCGGAGCAGCGTGCGCTTTCGCGGATCCATGGTGGTTTCTTTGAGCTGTGCGGCCATCATTTCGCCCAAGCCCTTGAAGCGGCTCACTTCGACCTTGGCGTTGGCGTTGAACTCCTTCTTCAGAATGTCGTCGCGGTGCCTGTCGTTGCGGGCATAAAAATTCTTGCCGCCGTGCGACAGCCGGTAGAGCGGCGGCACCGCGAGATAAAGGTGCCCATGATCGATCAGCTGCGGCATCTGCCGGTAGAAGAAAGTGATAAGAAGCGAGGCGATATGGGCGCCGTCGACGTCGGCGTCGGTCATGACGATGACGCGGCCGTAGCGCAAATCCTCGTCGCGGTACTGCGCGCCGGTGCCGCAGCCGAGCGCCTGGACGAGGTCGGCGAGCTGCTGGTTTTGGGCGAGCTTGTCCTTGCCCGCGGAGGCGACGTTGAGGATTTTGCCGCGCAACGGCAGGATCGCTTGCGTCGCGCGGTCGCGGGCTTGTTTCGCCGAGCCGCCGGCGGAGTCGCCCTCGACGACAAAAATCTCCGAGCCCTCGGCGGCGCTGGCGGTGCAATCGGCGAGCTTGCCGGGCAGCCGCAGCTTGCGCACCGCGGTTTTGCGCGCGATGTCCTTTTCCTGGCGGCGGCGCAGGCGCTCCTCGGCGCGCTCGGCGACGAAATCGAGGAGCTTGTTGGCTTGCAGCGGATTGCCGGCAAGCCAATGGTCGAACGGGTCCTTGATCGCCTGTTCGACGATCCGTTGCGCTTCTGCGGTGGCGAGCCGGTCCTTGGTCTGGCCCTGGAATTCCGGCTCGCGGATGAACACCGAGAGCATGGCGCCGGCGCCGACCATCACGTCGTCGCTCGTGATCGCGGCGGCGCGCTTGCCCTGGCCGACGCGCTCGGCATGGTCTTTAAGGCCGCGGGTGAGCGCGGCGCGCAGGCCGGATTCGTGGGTGCCGCCGTCCGGGGTCGGAATGGTGTTGCAATAGGAATTGAGAAAGCCGTCGGCATCGGCGGTCCAGGCGGCGGCCCATTGCACCGCGCCGTGTGCACCCGTCTTCCCTGCGCTGCCGGTGAAAATGTCGGGATGAACCAGCGTCGCGCCGGCGAGCGTTTCGGACAGATAATCGCGCAGCCCGTCGGCGAAATGAAACGTCGCCCGTTCCGGCACGTCGTCTTCGCCGCGCAACAGCTCTTTCGCGCACGACCAGCGGATTTCGACTCCGCCGAACAGATAGGCCTTCGAGCGAGTCATCTTGAACACGCGCTCGGGCTTGAAATGGACTTTGCCGGCGAAAATCTGCGGGTCCGGCCGGAACCGCACTTTGGTGCCGCGGCGGTTCGGCGCCTTGCCGGCATCCTGCAATTTGCTCTTCGACTTGCCGCGCTCGAAAACCATCCGATAGAGCTTTTGCCCGCGCGCGACCTCGACCTCCATGCGTTCGGACAGCGCGTTCGCCA
Source organism: uncultured Alphaproteobacteria bacterium (assembly GCA_963729335.1). Lineage (GTDB taxonomy): Bacteria > Pseudomonadota > Alphaproteobacteria > Rhizobiales > Xanthobacteraceae > BOG-931. The sequence goes on along the minus strand of CAVSNN010000002.1, from coordinate 1,183,927 downwards.
CCGAAACGCCGACGCCGTGCAGGCCGCCGGAAGTCTCATAAACCTTGGAGTCGAATTTGCCGCCGGCATGCAGCGTGCACATGATGACTTCGAGGGCGGATTTTTTCGGAAATTTGGGATGCGGATCGACCGGGATGCCGCGGCCATTGTCGGTGACGGTAACGAAACCGTCGGCCGCCATTTCGACCTCGATCCAGTCGGCGTGGCCGGCCAGCGCCTCGTCCATGGCGTTGTCGATCACTTCGGCGAACAAATGATGCATCGCCTTCTCGTCGGTGCCGCCGATAAACATGCCGGGGCGGCGGCGCACGGGCTCGAGCCCTTCCAAGACCTCGATGTGCTTGGCGGTATAGCTGGCGTCGCCGGAGGAGCCGCGCGCCGCCGCGCCGCCGCCGCCGCCGCCGCCGCGCCGCGCGCTGCCGCGCCGCGGCAGATCGGCAAACAGATCGCCGGTCTTGTCGCCGGTCTTGCCGCCGGTGTTGGGCGCCTTTTCGGCTTTGGACGATTTCGCAACTTTTGCCACGGCTCTTCCCAGGCTCAATCCGCTGTGGAGCGTCGAAACGCGGCCGGCAATGGACGACGAATCAGCCCCGACTATGCCGCTATCTATGCCATTTGCGCGGCAAAACCATGAGCGCATTGACGGTTAAGGGCGGAGCTTCTATATCCGCCGCCGATGTCAAGTCTTGTTGCGAGCATTGCCGCTGCCCGACGCCGCCGCCGTATCGCTACGGCACGGATGCGCGTTCGCGCGTAATTATCCCCCGTGCCGCCGGTTCCGCGGCACTTTTGTCCTGATATCTTGACCCGCGGATTCGGCCTGAGACCTGCTCAAGCCAAGGTTTAAATCATGGTTTGAATCATGCCTGCGAATGTCAAAAAAGCAAAAATCGGCGTGCTCGGCGCCTCCGGCTATACCGGGGCGGAATTGCTGCGGCTTTTGATCCGCCATCCGCGCGTCGAGATCGCATTGCTCACGGCCGATCGCCGCGCCGGCAAGGCCATGGCCGAGGTGTTTCCGCAATTTGCGCCTTATGCGCTGCCCAAGCTCGGCTCGGTCGAGGACGCCGATTGGCGGGCGCAGGCGCTCGATCTGGCGTTCTGCGCGCTGCCGCATGGCACGACGCAAAAGGTCATCAAGGATTTGCTGGCGCGCGCGCCGCGGACCAAAGTGGTCGATCTGTCGGCCGATTTCCGCCTCGCCGACCCGGCCGCCTATGCGCGCTGGTACGGCCACGCCCACGCCGCGCCCGAGCTGCAAAAAAGCGCGGTCTATGGTCTTACCGAAATCTATCGGACGAAGATCAAGACCGCGAAACTTGTCGCCGATCCCGGCTGCTATACCACCTGCGCGGAGCTCGCGCTCATTCCGCTGCTCAAAGCCAACGCGATCGATCCGGACGAGATCGTCATCGACGCCAAATCGGGCATGACCGGAGCGGGCAGGGGCGCGCGCGAGGACATGCTGTTCGCGGAAGTGTCGGAAGGTATTCATGCCTATGGCGTCGGTCGCCACCGCCACATGGCCGAACTCGACCAGGAATTTTCCAAAGCCGCCGGGCACGAGGTCGTGGCGAGCTTCACGCCGCATCTGGTGCCGATGAACAGAGGCATCCTGTCGACCATTTATGTTCGCGGTCGCAAGGCATCGCCGCAGCAGCTTCATGCATTGCTGTTAAAATCTTACGCGGGAGAGCCGTTCGTCCACGTGCTGCCGTTCGGCGCCACCCCGCAGACCCGGCATGTGCGCGGCTCGAACATGACTTTTATCGGGGTCGCCGCCGACCGCATTGCCGGCCGCGCCATCATCGGCTCCGCGCTCGACAATCTGACCAAGGGCGCGTCGGGTCAGGCGGTGCAGAACATGAACGTCATGCTCGGCTTTCCGGAAACCATGGGTCTCGAGCAGGTCGCGCTGTTTCCGTGAACTAAAGCTCGGCGTTTTGCCGGCGGAGCGCATGTCGCCAGTGCAGCAATCTTTCGTCAGCGGTGACCAATATCGCATCATTGGCAATGGCCGTCGCCGCAATAAATCGATCGGCGGGATCGGCGTGTAAACCCTCAAGCTCGCCGGCGAGAATGGCGATTTCTCCTGTGAGCGGTAATTCCGTGGCGCCTGCACCCAAAATTTGTCGCCGCATCTCTTTGGCAGTATCGGGTGGACGCAGCCGCCGCTTGGCGATGAGCAACGCCATTTCCCAGAAACTCACCGCGCTAATTGCGACCTGATGCTCTGCCAAAGCTTTCTCGACAATTCGCCGGCATTTCCTTCCCAATGAACTGTTGTCGAATATAGTCCACAACGCCACATGCGTGTCGAGCAAGATCACTTGAGCGCTTCCCACTCGACGTCAATGGGCGAAATGATATCGCCGAGAATTTCGCCGCGGCCTTTGAAGAGCCCCAACAGCTCGCGCTTCGCCGGCTTATGCGGCACGAGCTCCGCCACCGGCTTGCCGCGTTTGGTGATCACGACCGATTGCCGCGTGCGTTCGACCTCGTCGAGCACGGCGAGGCATTTGGCCTTAAATTCCGAAGCTTTGATGATCCGCGACATTGCGCGAGGCCTTCATGACCATGGTCAGTGACCATGGTCATATAGCAGCAGGCCGCACCGCCCGCAATCACGGTTTGCCGGCGATATCGGGGTCGATTAGCTTCGCCGCGGCGATGTCGGCGTCGCCGCCCGCGGCATCGCCGGCTTTGCGCTTGGCGAGGCCGCGGCCGTAAAGCGCCGCCGCATTTTTCGGATCGAGCTTGATGGCCCGATCGAAATCCGCGATCGCGCGGACGGGGTCGTTCATGTCCAGATAAACGCCGCCGCGGCCGATAAGGGCTTGCAGATAATTCGGCAACAGATTGAGCGCCTCATTGTAATCGGCGACGGCGCCCGGCAAATCGCTTGCGGCGCGCTTGGCATTGGCGCGAAATCCGTAGGCCAGCGCGCGATCGTGGGCGCTGGTGCTCGGCGAGGCGATGATGCGGCTGCACGCGGCGACGGTGGCGGATTTCGGCGGCGTCGAACCGCAAATGCCCCTGTCATCGGCCGCCGCGAGCGATAGAGCGGCGGCGAGCGCGATGCAGGCGAGGCCGAGGCGGTAACCGGCGCGCGGCAAAGCGGTCCTCATAGCGTCAGTCCCGCACTTTCACATAGCTTCCCGGCGCGTCCTCGATCGCTTTAAGCGCGCCGTCGCCGGGAAGCCGGGCGGCCACCTCGGTCGGGCTTTGCCGGGTGAGCCAGACCAGCCAATCCGGCCACCACGAGCCGGGATTTTCCTTGGCTTTGCCGAGCCAGCCATCGAGATCGGCGTTGCGCGGCTTCGGCCCGGTCCAGAACTGATATTTGTGCTTGGCCGGCGGGTTGATCACGCCGGCGATGTGGCCGGAGCCCGAAACCACAAACCTCACGTCGCCGCCGAACAGTTTCGAGCCGACCATCACCGACTTCGCCGGCGCGATATGGTCTTCCCGGGTCGCCAGATTGTAGACCGGCACCTTGATGGCCTTGAGATCGATTGGCGTATTGCCGAGCAGCATCTTGCCCTTCGACAGCCTGTTATCGAGATAGCAATTGCGCAGGTAGAAGGAATGGTTGGCGGCCGGCAGGCGGGTGGCGTCGGAATTCCAGTATAACAGGTCGAACGGAAACGGCGCCTTGCCCTTGAGATAATTGTTGATGACATAGGGCCACAATAGATCGTTCGAGCGCAACAGATTGAACACTGTCGCCATCGACTTGCTTTCGAGATAGCCGCGTTCGGCCATCCGTTGCTCGAGCGCCGCGACCTGCTCCTCGTCGACGAAGACCTTGAGGTCGCCGGCATAGGTGAAGTCGACCTGGGCGGCGAACAAGGTCGCCGACGCGATGCGATCGTCATGCCGGAAGGCCATGGCGGCCAGCGCGACCGCAAGCAGCGTGCCGCCGACGCAATAGCCGACGGCGTGAACCTTGTCCTCGCCGGTTGCCTGTTTGATCGCGTCGAGCGCCGCGAGCGGTCCTTGCCGGACATAGTCCTCGAAGCTCTTTTTCGCCAGATGCGCGCCGGGATTGACCCAGGAAATGCAGAATACCGTCAGCCCCTGGTCGACGCACCATTTGATGAAGGATTTCTCCGGAGTGAGGTCGAGCACGTAATATTTGTTGATCCACGGCGGGACGATCAGCAGCGGCCGCTTGAGCACGGTCTCGGTCGACGGCGCGTATTGGATGAGCTGCATCAGTTCGTTCTGGAAGATCACTTTGCCCGGCGTGGTCGCGAGATTGCGTCCGACCTCGAACATCGAGGCGTCGGACTGCCGGATCCTTAAGTTCCCGCCGCCGCTTTTGATGTCTTCGGCGAGCATATGCATGCCGCGAACCAGGTTGTCGGCATTGGACGTGATCGTCTCGCGCAACAGTTCGGGATTGGTCAGCACGAAATTCGTCGGCGACAGCGCATTGGTGATCTGCCGCATGTAGAACTCGGCCTTCTGCTTGGTGTGCGGGTTAAGCGCGGCGGCGTCGCCGACCAGCTTGTCGGCCCAGCGCGCGGTCAAGAGATAGGCCTGTTTGAGAAAATCGAAGAACTGGTTTTGCGTCCATTCCGGATCGGCAAAGCGCTTGTCGGTCGGCGCCGGCATGGCGACCGGTGCGCTCTCTTCGCCGGCGAGCCGTTTTACCGCGGACGCCCACAATTCGAGATAGGACTTGCCGAGGCTGGTTTGCAGCTCGACGGTGCGCTGCGGGTCGGCGAGCCAATATTCCGCGACCTGACCGAGCGTCTTGACGACTTCGGTCACTTCGTCGGCGAGTTCGCTGTTGTCGCGGCCTGCCTCGCGCGGCTTGAGATAGGCCGCAAGCGCGCGGCCGCCCTCTTCGACAAGCCGCGCCAGATTGTGCGAGAACTCCTCGACGTCGACGGGCCCGATTTTCATCGGGTCTTGCCGCGCCGGTGGCTGTTTTCCCGGTTGTTGCGATGGCGCCCGCACGAGCGTTCCTCAATGGACGATAGCCGAGCTTGCGCCAGAAATGGCTTGCTTGCGTCCCGCGCACAAGACATTGCACAAGACATCGGTCGGCCTTGCGCGGTCCGGCCGGAAGAGCGCAACCCGGAATGTCGCCCCGGATTGCTGCGCTTTTCGCTACGCTATGGCTCGCAACGACCGACCGGCAGCGGCTGCCGTCCTTGTTTCGACATATTACCACGTTAACGTGACAGCTTACGTGCGGTCTGAGTTGATTGGCGTAAATTATTGGATGTTGGCGGGTATTTCTGGGACATTGAGGGGTCGGCAAGGCGGCGTTTCGGAGTGGATGGGGCCGAAACGGGAGCTTGGCCAGGGCAGTCGGAGATCGGTGTGCAGCGCCGGGCAAGTCTGACGATGCGTCTGCTTGCGGCTTGGACAATCGCCGCCGCAGCGGCGTTTACCATGTCCGGCTGCTCGCCGGGCGTCGATTATCCTTCGATTTTTTCGGCGGTTCACGACGCGCTCGCCATCGCGCGAGGATACGCCGATGGATGCCAACCAGGTTCAGCAGGCGACCGAAACCCTGATTACCGAGCGCAACCAATTGAGCGGCGAAGCGCAGGGGGCAAGCCAGGCCAAGACGTCCGGCCAGTCCCGCGGCTGCGAATCCGGCAAAGAAACAGACCACCGCCGCACCGCGGAAGCCGCCCGCGGCCGCCGGCAACACCGGCGGCAACAGCACGAGCGCCGCGTCCGGCGGCACGGGCGCCGCCGCTGCCGCCACGCAGACCGCTGGTGCGCAGACCAAGCCATGATAAAAGTCCGGTCATAGGATAGTGCTTCGATCAGACGATTCCGCCGGGGCAATCCATGGAAGAATTTTATCGCATTCGCCGGCTGCCGCCCTATGTGTTCGAGCAGGTCAACCGCGCCAAGGCGGTGGCTCGCAACGGCGGCGCCGACATTATCGATCTCGGCATGGGCAATCCCGATTTGCCGACGCCGGCGCACGTCGTGGAAAGCTGAAAGAGACCGTCGGTAAGCCGCGCACCGACCGCTATTCGGCATCCAGGGGCATACCCGGACTGCGCCGCGCGCAGGCGGCCTATTACGCGCGCCGGTTCGGCGTGAAGCTCAATCCCGAAACCCAGATCATCACCACGCTCGGTTCCAAGGAAGGCTTCGCCAATGTCGCCCAGGCGATCACCGCGCCGGGCGATATCATCATCGTGCCCAATCCGACCTATCCGATCCACGTGTTCGGTTTCCTGATGGCCGGCGGCGCCATCCGCGCGGTGCCGGTCGAAGCCAACGACGCCTTTTTCCAGGCGCTGGAACGCGCGGTGCTGCATTCGATTCCGAAGCCGATCGCGGTGGTGGTCTGCTATCCGTCGAACCCGACGGCCTGCGTCGCCAGCCTCGATTTCTATCGCGACCTTATCGCTTTTGCGAAGAAGCACACGCTGTTGGTGCTGTCCGATCTCGCCTATGCCGAGGTCTATTTCGACAATAATCCGCCGCCGTCGTTGTTGCAGGTTCCGGGCGCGATGGATGTCGCGGTCGAATTTACCTCGATGTCCAAGACCTATTCGATGCCGGGCTGGCGCATCGGCTTTGCGGTCGGCAACGAGCGCATCGTCGCCGCGCTTGGCACGGGTCAAATCCTATCTCGATTACGGCGCCTTCACGCCGGTCCAGGTGGCGGCGACCGCGGCGCTCAACGGCCCCGACGACTGCATCCATGAGATGCGCGCGACCTATAAGCGCCGCCGCGACGCGCTGGTCGAACTCGTTCGGCAGGGCCGGCTGGCAGGTGCCGCCGCCTGCCGCCTCGATGTTCGCCTGGGCGCCGATCCCCGAACCGTTCCGGCCGCTCGGCAGCGTCGAATTCTCCACGCTTCTGGTCGAAAAAGCGGGCGTTGCGGTGTCGCCCGGCGCCGGCTTCGGCGAGCACGGCGAGGGCCATGTGCGCATCGCGCTCGTCGAGAACGAGCAGCGCATCCGCCAGGCCGCGCGCAATATCCGGCGCTTTCTTGAAACCGGGCCGGAAATGCTGCACAACGTCGTACCGCTTGCGACGCGACGTTAGTCGGCGTCGCTTTCCTTCAGGTTGGCGACGTTTCATGGCTGAGCCGCTGAAAGTCGGTCTTGCCGGTCTCGGAACCGTCGGCAGCGCTGTCGTCCATCTCCTCGATGAGGGCCGCGACAAGCTGATGGCGCGTTGCGGACGCGGCATCGAGATCGTCGCGATCACCGCCCGCACGCGCGGCAAAAAGCGCAATTTCGAAGCGAAGAAGTTTCGCTGGGTCGCCGATCCGGTGGCGCTGGCGCGCGATCCGTCGATCGATGTGCTGGTCGAGGTTATCGGCGGGGCGGGCGATCCCGCCAAGCGCGCGGTAGAGACCGCGCTCGCCGCCGGCAAGCCGGTCGTGACCGCCAATAAGGCGCTGCTTGCCCGGCATGGCCAAAGACTTGCGGCGCTGGCGGAACGGCACGGCGTTGCGCTCAATTTCGAGGCCTCGGTCGCCGGCGGCATTCCGATCGTGAAAACGTTGCGCGAAGGTTTGAACGGCGCTTCGTTCGCGCGCATCTACGGCATCCTCAACGGCACCTGCAATTACATCCTGTCCGCGCATGGAGCAGGACCGTCTCGCATTTGCCGACTGCTTGCGCGACGCGCAGCGGCTCGGTTATGCGGAGGCCGATCCGACTTTCGACGTCGAAGGCCACGACACCGCGCAAAAGCTCGCCATCCTGGCGAGCCTCGCTTTCGGCACCAAGATCGATCCCGACGCGATCTATGTCGAAGGAATTTCGTCCATCACGCCGGCCGATCTCAACGCCGCGAACGAGCTTGGCTACCGCATCAAGCTGTTGGGCGTGGCGGTGCGAACCGAAGAAGGCATCGAGCAGCGCGTGCATCCGACCATGGTGCCGAAGGATTCCGCCATCGCCCAAGTCATGGGCGTCACCAACGCGGTCACGGTCGATGCCGAAGGGCTGGCGCCGATCACGCTGGTCGGTCCCGGCGCCGGCGGCGCGGCGACCGCCTCGGCCATAGTTGCCGATCTCGCCGATATCGCGCGTGGCGTACGCACGCCGCCGTTCGGACGTCCGGCGGCGCTCATGACCGCGATCCGCAAGGCGCCGATGCAGCACCACGAAGGCGGCTACTATATTCGGCTCCTGGCGCGTGACCGGCCCGGCACCGCGGCGACGATCGCGCGGCGCTTGGCGCAACAGAAAATCTCGCTGGAATTGATCGTGCAGCGCCACGACGCAGCCTCGCGCGCCACCGCGGCGCCCGGCCGCTCCGGCGAGGCGGTGCCCGTCATCATGCTTACATATGCCACCAGCGAGGATGCGGTGCACAAGGCGCTTGCCGCAGTGCGCCGCGACCGGGTTGTTTCCGGACGGCCGCAGGTCATCAGAATCGAGAAGAATTAAGCCGGCCGGTTGGCCTATGGAGATCTGCCTCATGTCATCGAAGTCCGGCCGGCCGCAACAGGCAATCGAGCGCGTTCTTTCGCTCGAAGTTCGTGCGCGTGACGGAACGGGCCGCGGTCGCCGCGGCGCGGCTGCGAGGGCGCGGCGCAGAGAAAAAATCCGACCAGGCCGCCGTCGACGCCATGCGGCGCGAGCTCAGTAGCCTCGCAATCGACGGCACCGTCGTCATCGGCGAGGGCGAGATGGACGAAGCGCCGATGCTGTTCATCGGCGAGAAAGTCGGCACCAAGATCCGGGCCCAAGGTCGATATTGCCGTCGATCCATTGGAAGGCACCACGCTGTGCGCCAAGAACATGCCCGGCGCCATCGCCACGCTTGGCGATGGCCGAGGACGGCACGCTGCTGCATGCGCCGGATATCTACATGGACAAGATCGCGGTCGGTCCCGGCTATCCCAAGGGCGTGGTCGATCTCGATGCGCCGGCCGACGAAAACATCGTCAATCTGGCCAAGGCCAAGGGCGTGAAGCCGGACGACCATCACCGCGATGATCCTCGATCGCCCGCGTCACGCCGATCTGATCGCGGCGGTGCGCAAGGCCGGCGCGGCGGTGAGCCTGATCAGCGACGGCGACGTCGCCGGCGTCATCCATACCGCCGACCCTGACAAGACCGGCATCGACATTTATCTCGGCATCGGCGGCGCGCCGGAAGGCGTGCTGGCGGCGGCGGCGCTGCGCTGCATCGGCGGCCAGATGCAGACTCGGCTCGTGCTCGATACCGAGGACAAGCGCGAGCGCGCCGCCAAGATGGGCATCAAGGACCCGCGGCGCAAATTACCAGATCGAGGACATGGTGAAGGGCGATTGCCTGTTCGCCGCGACCGGCGTCACCGACGGCCGCATGCTGCGCGGGGTGCGGTTCGGCAACGGCACGCGATCGAAACCGAAACCGTGGTGATGCGCTCGGCGAGCGGCACGATCAGCTGGATCAGCGCCGAACACCGCAAGCTTGATAAGTTCGTGTAGTTTTCCACCGGGTCATCACCCGCGAAAGCGGGTGACCCAGTAATCGCGACAGATGGAGTTCGTTCCAGAGTCCTTGCGTTTGCTGGATGCTCCGCCGGAGCCTGTCATCGGGCGGGCCACTTCGGGCCGGACCCGTTGGCGGAGCATGTCAGTGTTACAATCGAGACGATGACAGAGAATCGCTTCTTCCTCGGCGTCGAAAACTCGGCGACCGGGCGCGCTTGGCGCGACCGGCTCGACGAGCGCGGCTCAGCGCGCGCGCTTGCCATCGCGCAACGTCACCAACTGCCGGAATTTCTCGCCCGCATTCTCGCCGGCCGCAATGTCGAGGCCGATGCGGTCGATGAATTCCTCGATCCGACCATCAAGCACTCGATGCCCGATCCCCATGTGCTGACCGCGATGAAGGAGGCGGCCGAGCGCATCGCCGATGCCGTCACGCGCGGCGAGAGCATTGCCATTTTCGGCGATTACGACGTCGACGGCGCGACCTCGGCGGCGCTGCTGACGCGCTATCTGCGCCAATGCGGCATCGAGCCCGTCATCCACATTCCCGACCGGCTGTTCGAGGGCTATGGCCCGAACGTCGAGGCGGTGCGCGCGCTCGCCGACGCGTGGCGCGACGTTGCTGGTCTGCGTCGATTGCGGCACCACCAGCATCGAGCCGCTGCAAGAGGCCAAGGCGCGCGGCGTCGATGTCGTCGTCATCGATCACCATCAGGCCGACGAGGCATTGCCGCCGGCGGTCGCCATCGTCAATCCGAACCGCCGCGACGATCTGTCAGTGGCCTCGGTCATCTCGCCGCCGTCGGGCTTGACTTTCATGACGGTGGTCGCGGTCAACCGGGTGTTGCGCGCGCGCGGCTTTTGGGCGGCGCAGCGGCCGGAGCCCGATCTGCTCGCGCTTCTTGATGATGTCGCGCTCGGCACCGTCGCCGACGTGGTGCCGCTCATTGGATTGAACCGCGCGTTCGTCGCCAAGGGCCTGATCGCGCTGCGCCGGCGCGAGCGGGTAGGCCATGTCAGCCTGATGGACGTGGCGCGGCTGTCGGCGACCGCCGGAAGCCTGGCATCTCGGCTTTCTCGCTTGGCCCGCGCATCAATGCCGGCGGCCGCATCGGCCGCGCCGATCTCGGCGTCGAGCTTCTGATCGAGGACGATCCGATCGAAGCCGCCAAAATCGCCGCCGAGCTCGACCACCTCAACCGCGAGCGCCAAGCCATCGAGCAGGAGACTTTGGCGCAGGCCGAGGCCGAGGCGAGCGCCGCGCTCGGCATCGAGGAAAAAGGCGCCGTGGTGGTCACCGCCGCCGAAGGCTGGCATCCCGGCGTGGTCGGCCTGGTCGCGGCGCGGCTTAAGGAAAAATTCGGCCGGCCCGCCTTCGCCATCGCGCTCGAGCCCGGCGGCATCGGCACCGGCTCGGGCCGCTCCATCGCGGCGTCGATATCGGCCGCGCGGTGCGGCGCGCGGTGAGCGAGGGACTTTTGCTCAAGGGCGGCGGCCATGCCATGGCGGCCGGCGTGACGTTGCGCAAAACCGCGCTGGCGGAGTTGCGCGCGTTTCTGGAAGCTACGCTCGGCGCCGATGTCGAAGTCGCGCGGCGGGCGAGCGGTCTATTGATCGACGGCGCGGTCAGCGCCGCCGCAGCCAATGCCGATCTCGTCGCCATGATTGATCGCGCCGCGCCGTTCGGCTCGGGCAATCCCGAGCCGGTGATTGCGCTTCCGGCGCATAGCTTGACCTATGCCGAGGAAGTCGGCCAGGCGCATATGCGGGTTCGGCTCAAATCCGCCGACGGTCCGGCATCAACGCCATCGCCTTCCGCTCCGCCGGGCAAAAGCTTGGCGCCGCACTGCGGGCAGCCGCGGCCGGCAAATCCATGCCGCCGGCACATTCGCGATCGACCGCTGGCAGGGCGAAGAGCGTGTGCAGTTCAAGCTTATCGATATCGCGCCGGCCGAGCCGTTCGCGGGGCGGTGATACAAGGAGAGTTCACGGCTTGCCCGCGCACCACACCCCGTGCGCCTGGCGCACCATGTCGTCGGGATTGTCGAATTCGCCGAGCGGTCCCAGCTCTTTCTTGCCGGCCGGATCGTACAGCCAATACCAATCGTAGCCGCCGCCGAGCAGAAAATAGCGGTGCGACAGCACGACGAGATCGTCCTTGTATTTGTTCGGGCAGAAACTCAACACCAAGAGATCGTTGGCCGGCATCAGGAAACGCTCGTCGCCGTTGCGCATATCGTAGACATGCAACGCGCCCGAAGTGGTCCAGCCCGGGGTCAGGAAATAAAGCCGCCTGCCGTCGGAGCTGAATTGCTTGCTTTTGAAGTCGCAAAGCTGCGCGTCGGGCGCGCCCTTGCGGCCCCGCAGCAAGAGCTTGTCGCCGGAGCCGTCGGCATCGATCTGGCGCAGCTCGTCGGGCCGCGGCTCGGTGGTGCAGAATTGGCTGGCGTCGTAGCCGTGCAGCGTGCGGCCGCGGCCCTGCCGCGTATAGACGACGACCGCGCCGCCGGGAGAGAGCACCGGATCGACGTCCATTTCCGACGAGGTGAGCTTGGTCTTGGTGCCGTCCCGTTCGATATAAATGTTGCCGGCATCGCTAAAAACCTGCGGCGCAGCAGTCTGCGCCCGGACCGGCCATGGCAGCGTGCACGGCAGCAGGATCGCCACGGCCGCAACCACAGCCGCAACCAGGATTCGGCGGCATTTCATCATAAGGCCCGGCACTACGTTCGGTCGGCGGTCGGTGAGATAGCATCTTGGCACGACCCGGTGGGGGCGGCTATGTGTCGCTGCGAATGTGTGGGGATTAGGGACGCGAAATGGCCAAGCTCAATCTGTCCGTCACGATCGGCGATTACGACCGCACCCGCGCCTTGATCGACGGGGCCGTCCAGATCGACGGCGTCGATCCGGTCTATATGGCGCTCGTGCCGGAAGAAATCTTTTTCCGCGCTTTCCGCGCGGCGGAATTCGACATCTGCGAATTGTCGCTGTCGAGCTATACGGTCAAGACCGCGCAAGGCGATTGTCCCTATATCGCGGTGCCGGCGTTCGTGTCGCGGGCGTTTCGCCACACCTCGGTCTATGTCCGCACCGACCGCATCAAGACGCCGTCCGAGCTGAAGGGCCGCAAAGTCGGCGTGCCGGAATATCAGCTCACGGCCAATGTCTGGGCGCGCGCCTTCCTTGAAGACGATTACGGGGTCAAGCGCTCTGACATCCATTGGATTCGCGGCGGCATCGAACACGCCGGCCGGCCGGAAAAGATCACCGTGAAATTGCCGACGGGCGTGCGGCTCGATAATGCGCCCGACGGTATGACGATTTCAAAATTGCTCGAAACCGGCGAGATCGACGGTTTCATCGCGCCGCGGCCGCCGACGCTTCTGGAAAAGGCCCATCCGCATATCGGCTGGCTGTTCCCCGATCCGGTCGCGGTCGCCAAGGATTATTTCAAGCGCACCGGGTTTTTCCCGATCATGCATGTGGTCGGCATCCGCCGCGAACTCGCCGAAAAACATCCGTGGCTGCCAAGCGCCGTGTTCAAGGCATTCGAGCTGGCCAAGGAAGCGGGACTGAAAAAGCTATCCGATACGTCCGCAACCAAGGTGACGCTGCCGTTCGTCGAGGAGCGGCTCAAAGAGGCGCGCGATCTGATGGGCCAGGATTTCTGGTCATACGGTGTCGGGCCGAACCGTAAAGTCTTGGATTATTTCCTCGCCCAACATCACCACGAAGGACTGTCCTCGCGCCGCGTCGCAGTCGACGAATTGTTTCATCCGGCGACCTATGAGACGTTTAAGCTGTAGACAAGTCACCTCTCGCCGCTGCGCGGGGAGAGGTCGGACTGCGAAGCAATCCGGGTGAGGGGGCGTTGCGGCGATTCTGAGCCCGGCGGAAAGGCCCCCTCATCCCGACCTTCTCCCCGCACGCGGGGAGAAGGGGTGCACCGACATCGCGCCGCCTCATTCGATCACCTCGTCGGCAATCGCGAGCAGCGTCGGTGGCACGGTGAGGCCGAGCGTCTTGGCGGTCTTGAGGTTGATGATGAATTCGAATTTGGTGGGTTGCTGCACCGGCAGCTCGGCCGCTTTCTGCCCTTTGAGGATGCGGCCGGCGTAAACGCCGAGTAGGCGAAAGCCTTCCAAAATACTGGTGCTGTAGCTGGCGAGACCGCCGGCGGCGGCGAATTGCGGGGTTTGAAAGATCGCCGGTATCGCATGGCGCAGCGTCAGCGCGCCAAGTGCTGCGGCGCGTGCATTGAAAAAACCCGTATTGGCAATGACAAGGCCGCCGGCCTTCAGCTGATTGAGGCTATCGAAAACCGCATCGAAATCTCGTTCGGTGCTTGCGTTGAGAACGTGAAGCACGAGTCCAAGTTGTGCCGCGACGGTCCGCATCTGTGTAACTTCGGCCAGCAACGAGTCGTTGGTGGGATCGACGAGCAAGCCGACCGCGTGCGCCGTAGGGACGATCTGGCGCAGAAGTTCGAGACGCTTAAAGCCGAGTTCGACACTAAGATTGGCGACGCCGGTAACATTGCCGCCCGGCCGGTTTAGGCTCGCAACAAATCCCGCGGTAACCGGATCTACTCCGGTTTCAAAGAGAATCGGAATCGTCATGGTGGCCGACATGGCGGCGCGCATCGCTGGCACCCCGCCCAAAACGATTGCCGCTACGCGATGGCGGACAAGATCGGCCGCCAATGCCGGCAATCGATCGACGTGGTCTTCAGCCCAGCGATATTCGATCGCCACGTTTTGTCCCACGGCAAAGCCGGTTTGGCCGAGGCCGTCGCGGAACGCTTGCATCCGTGTCGCCCAAAGCTCCGGCGTTTCGCCGCTGAGAATTCCTATCGTTGGCGTCTGCTGTTTTTGCGCGCGCGCGGTGAGCGGCCACAAGGCCGTCGCGCTGCCGAGGAGTGCGATGAACTCCCGCCGCCTCATTCGATCACCTCGTCGGCGAGCGCGAGAAGAGTCGGCGGAATCGTAAGGCCGATCGCCTTGGCGGTCTTGAGATTGATGACCAGCTCGAATTTGGTCGGTTGCAGCACCGGCAGGTCGGCGGGCTTGGCGCCCTTGAGAATGCGGCCGACATAAGCGCCGACCTGCCGGAACGAGTCCGCAAAGTTGGCTGAATAGCTCATCAAGCCGCCATCGACGACTGAAGTCGCGCTCGAAGAAAATCGTGGGAATTTTGTAGCTTGTGGTCAGCGCGACGATCTGCTTGCGGCGGTCGATGAAAAGCGGGTCGTTACCTTCGATGAGCACCGCGGCTCCGGATTGCACTGTGGCTGCGATAGCGGAGTCCAGTTCTTGGTTGTTGCTCGCGTTTGCGATGTGGAGCGCCAAGCCGCGTTCGCGCGCCACCTTTTGCATCTCCCACACCTGGGTCGCGGCTTGGCCTCCGTTCGGATTCACGAGCAGACCCACCGAATTTGCCTTTGGCGTCAATTCGGAAATCAGTTCAAAGCGTTTCGGGGTCATCTCCAGAGTTTGCCGGGTGACGCCGGTGACGTTGCCGCCAGGGCGATTGAGGCTGGCGACGAGGCCGTCCTTGATCGGATCGCTGCCGGTTTGGAAGACGATCGGAATGGTCGAGGTCGCCGCTTTGGCCGCAAGAGCCGGGGCAGGACTGCGGGTCGCAGCGATTACGGCGACCGGCCGGCGCACGAGTTCGGCGGCCAGCGCCGGCAGGCGATCATTGTGGTCCTCGGCCCAGCGGTATTCGATTGCGACGTTCTTGCCTTCGGTGAAGCCGCTTTCGGCGAGACCCTTGTAGAATCCGGCAAGGTTAACCTCCATTCCGACCGGTGAGCCGCTATCGAGGAAGCCGATCACCGGCAGCGCCGATTGCGCGCGGGCCGCCAGCGGCCACGTGGCGGCT
Source organism: uncultured Alphaproteobacteria bacterium (assembly GCA_963729335.1). GTDB lineage: Bacteria > Pseudomonadota > Alphaproteobacteria > Rhizobiales > Xanthobacteraceae > BOG-931. The sequence continues at coordinate 1,168,613 of CAVSNN010000002.1, read as the reverse complement.
GCGCTGCTGAGTAGAACGATGAAATCGCGCCGCCTCACTCGATCACCTCGTCGGCGAGCGCGAGCAGCGTCGGCGGCACGGTGAGACCGAGCGCTTTAGCGGTCTTGAGATTGATGACGAATTCGAATTTTGTGGACTGCATCACCGGCAGCTCGGCCGGCTTCTCGCCTTTGAAAATCCGGCCCGTGTAGATGCCGGCCTCACGAAAGGCATCGGTAATGCTGCTGCCGTAGCTCATCAAGCCGCCGCCCGTGACGAATTCGCGCAAGTTGTAGATCGCCGGCAGCGCATGGCGCGCTGCCAGCGCGATGATGGCGTCCCGATGGGAGGTCAGGAACGGGCTGGCACCGACGAGCACCGCACCAGCCCCGCGTTGGGCGAACGTTGCGAAGGCCTGCTCGATGTCGCGGTCGCTCCTGACATCGAGAACGATGAGTTGCTCCCGGATCGCCTGCGTCGGCAGCCTCCACGTCGCGTCGCTCGCCTTCGGTCGCAGGACTCGGGTTCTCGATCAAGCCAATCGTAGTTGCCTTCGGCACGAGCTGGTGCAACAGCTCCAGACGCTTTGCGCCTAGTTCGTTGGAGATAAAAACTACGCCTGTCACGTTGCCGCCTGGCCGATTGAGGCTGGCAACGAGCCCCACCTGGACCGGGTCGACGCCGCCCGCGAAGACGATCGGCACCGTTGCGGTTGCGGCCTTGGCCGCGAGCACCGCAGGGGTATTCCCGGCGATCACGGCCACCGGCCGACCAATCAATTCGGCCGCCAGCGCCGGCAGACGATCTTCTTGATTATCCGCATAGCGATATTCGACGGCGACATTCTGGCCCTCGACGAAGCCTGCCTCGTTCAGGCCTTGGCGGAACGCGGCCACGATGCGCGTCGAATCGGCGAGCGTCGTGCTTCGAACAAACCCGACCACCGGCAGCGCCGGCTGTTGCGCGCGTGCGGCGAGCGGCCGCAGCGCCGCGGGGGCCGCTACCGCGCCTGCCAGAAGCGTAATGAAGTCGCGCCGTTTCAAGTCGCCCTCGGCGGAACTTTTACGAGTTCCAGATCTCGGCCACATTACCGCAAGCATGACACAGTACGCTCGTAAAATATGTGGCCGCGTTCTCACAAGCGCGCGCGACAAAACAGCCGAAGGCGCGGAACTCAGGCTTTCGCCGGCTTGAGCCGGATGTGAATGTTCTTCTCCTGCGTATAGGCCAGCATTTCCTCGAAACATTCCTCGCGGCCGATGCCGGATTGCTTGTAGCCGCCGAACGGCGCGCCGAGGAAATGCTTCGACACCTCGTTGATCCAGACGAAGCCCGCTTGCACCGCGGCGGCGGTGCGGTGCGCGGTGGAGAGATCATTAGTCCAGATCGAGGCGGTCAGGCCGTATTCGACGGCATTGACCTCGGCGAGCATTTTTTGCTCGTCGCTCCATTTGAAGACGGAGAGGACCGGGCCGAAAATCTCCTCGCGCGCGATGCGCATGGTCGGCTGCACGTCAAGAACACCGTCGGCTCGATGAAGAATCCCTTGGCCAGCGCCGGGTCGGCGGGCCTTCCGCCGCCAGTCAAAAGCCGCGCGCCTTCCTGCTTGGCGGACTCGATGAAGCCGAGGATGCGTTCGTACTGCGTCTTGGAAATGATCGAGCCCATGGTGGTTGCCGGATCGGTAGCGACGCCGGGCTTATAATGGGCGATCTTGGCCTTCACCTTGGCGAGCACGGCGTCGTAGATTTTCTCGTGGATGAAGGCGCGGCTGGTCGAGCCGCAGGATTGCCCGCACCAGGTGAAATTCATGCCGCCGATCACGCCGTCGGCGACTTCGTCGGGGTGGGCGTCGGGATAGGCGATCAGCGCATTCTTGCCGCCGAGTTCGAGCATGACGGCCTTGAGCGTGTCGGAGGCGGCCTTCATCACCGCGCGGCCGGTCGGCACCGAGCCGATCAGCGCGATCATGGCGACGTCCTTGTGCGCGGCGAGCGCGGAGCCGGCTTCCTTGCCGCCGGGCACCAGATTGAATACGCCGGGCGGCAGAATATCGCCGATCAGCTCGGCCAAGCGCAGCGAGGACAGCGGCGCCTGCTCCGGCGGCTTCATCACCACGGTATTGCCGGCGGCAAGCGGCGCGCCGGATTTGCCCGCACAGAACATGAACGGATGATTGAACGGAATGATGCGGCCGACCACGCCGCGTGGCTCGCGCACGGAGAAATTGACTACGCCCGGGCCCATCGGCACCGAGGCGCCTTTCATCTCGGTGACGAGGCCGGCATAGAATTCGATCTGTGCCGCGGCGATGGTCGCGTCCTTGACCATCTCGGCATAGGGATTGCCGCAATCGGCGGCATCGATCAGCGCCAATTCCTCGGCGTGCTCGCGCAACACATTGGCGATGCGCTTGAGGAGCCGCGCGCGTTCGAGCGGCGCCGTGTCGCGCCAGGCCGGGAACGCCGCCTTGGCGGCGGCCACGGCGGCGTCGATATCGGCTGTGCCGCAATCGGCGACCGGCCCGAGCGATTTCACCGGTGCCGGGATTGATGGCGTCGACGGCGCGGCCGGATTTCGCCTTATGCCATTTGCCGCCGTAGAAGGCGTCGCGATGCTGCGGCAGTTGCAGCACCTGCGTTTTGAGCGATTTCAGCGGGACGGCTTCGTTCATGGTATTCTCCCGGGATCGGCGCCCCTCATACGTTCAGTGTCCGCGCGTCATCGCCGCCGTCATGGCAGCGGTGTAGCCGGGCTCAACGCGGACATCGACGACGGCGACCCCCCCGGCATCGACCGCGGCGATGGCCTTTTGCAGAGCGGGCGCAAGATCGGCCGGCTTGGTGATCGGACCGAATCCGAGCGCGCCTTGGGCGCGGCCCATGGCGGCGAGGTCGACTTCGGGATCGGACATGCGCTGGCCGATCCATTTGTTCTCGATCGGGCGATTGCGCGCCCGCGCCATGCGCTCCTGGTGCAATTCGTCGTTATAGAACGAGCGGTTATTGGCGAGTACGAAGAGCAGCGGGATTTTGTAATGCACCGCGGTCCACACCGCGGTGACGCCCATGAGAAAATCGCCATCGCCGCAGATCGCGACCGGCAGCCGCCCGGAACCCTTGAGCGCCAGCGCCGCGCCGACCGAAATGCCCGGCCCGCCGCCGACCCCGCCGCCGCCATCGGAGCCGACATAGTCGAGCGGATGGCGCAGCGCGATCCAGCTATCGTCCCACGACAGCGGCAGATGCGTATAGGTCACCGGCCGGTCGCCAAGCACGTTATGCAAAGCGCGCGCGATATGTTCATTGGTAAAGCCCGCCGGTTCCTTGTCCGAAATCTTGCGCGGGCTCGGCATGGCGTGCGGCTTGGCGCTCTTGCCGACTTCCTTGACCAGTTCCGGCACCACCAGATCGGGATCGGCCGACAGCAAAAGATCGACCGGCGGCAGGCCCTGATGATCCATGCTCCAGCCGTTATGGATGCGATGGTCGAGCGAGACCTGAATGATCTTTGCCGACGGGGAGGGGCCGAAATAGCGCAGCGCTCCGGCGAGATCGACCCAGTCGAGGCTCAATACCACGTCGACGTTTTTCAAGCCCTCGACGCTGTCGGGATTAAGCGCGCGCGGCGATCCAACATAGAGCGGATGGTCGGTCGGGAACGTCGCGCCGATCTTCAAGTCGGTCACAACGCGGGCATTGAGCGCCTCGGCGAGCGCGACGCGCGCGTTCCAGGCCTCCGGATCGCGCGAGGCGCGGCCGGCGAGCAGCAACACTTGCTTGGCGTCTTTGAGCATCGCCGCGGCCTGGCGGACGAGCTCGGCCGGCGCCGCGGTCGAGATCGTCGGCATATAGCGCGCCACGTCGATCGGCGGCAGTTGCTCGGAGACTTTCGCTTCCTGCAGCTCGGCGTCGAAATTGATATAGACCGGCCCGCGCGGGGCGGTATTGGCGATCCAGGTGCCACGTAAAATCGCCTCGCGCGCGGCGCCGGGCGAGGACGGCTGGTCGTCCCACTTGGTGTATTCGCGAATGAGCGCGCCCTGGTCGCGCGCGGTATGGATCCAGTCGATCCACGGCCGGCGCTTGACGGCATCGACCGGCCCGGTGGCGCCGAGCACCACCACCGGCATGCGGTCGCACCAGGCGTTGAACATCGCCATGCTGGCATGCATCAGCCCGACATTGGAATGCACGGCGGCGGCCATCGCTTTGCCGGTCACCTTGGCATAGCCGTGGGCGATGGCGACGGCGGCTTCCTCATGCAGGCAGAGCAGCATCTGCGGCTTCGCATTGCCGAGATAATTGACGATCCAGTCGTGCAGGCCGCGATAGCTCGCCCCGGGCGTGAGCGCGATATAGGGAATATCGAGCGAGCGCAGCGCCTCGGCGATCACGTCGGAGCCGAAGCCAGGCGCATTGGCGCCGGCCGGCGTCGGCCGTTCGAGCTTGGCGACGGCAGGGTCGGCTTCGGCGGTCTTGGCGCGTGCAGTCGCGGAGGGGTCGGCGTCATGGCGGGCGTTCCTCGCATTGGGTTCATCGGGATTGGTCGCATCCAACCGGATCGCGAGCCAATTCACAAGCCGGTTCCGGAAACGGCTCAAGACCCTTGTGGCGCAACCCTCGGCGCAACCGGGCGAGCAGCCTGGTGCCGGCATTGCCGCCGGCTGCCGGTCAGGCGCGCATAGCTCGCGCCGTCGCCGCTGCCGTCGTCACTGATGCGCGGCCTTGATCGCCTCAGGCTGGTGCAGTTTTTCGATCAGCCGGTCGAGGCTGTCGGCAAAACTTTCGATATTGAAATTCAGCGGGTCGTCATGGCCGTTGGGAATATCCGCATCGATGGCGGCATGAAAAGCCGGAATTAGCCAATGGTCCGCCCGCACGCTGGCGATCGTGTAGAGCAGCGCCAGCCGGTCGTATTGCGCGGCGGTAAAGGCGGGATCGGGAGTTTGCGCGTCGTTGCGCGAATTGTGTCCCCGCGCGCTTTTTCGCGGCTGGACCAGTTCGTTATGCAGGAAAAGTCCCTGCAACGCGCCGCCGAATTCCGCCGCCTGCTCGAACTTGGTCTCACGCCAGGCAACCGAATAGTCGTGCGCCATCAGCATCTCCGCCGGTGCGATTGATGAAGACATGCGCGCGAGCCCAGCCGTCGGAACAGGCAAAATCGGCGAGGTTTTCGATTTCGGGATTGGTATCGATGTCGGCGGGAAACGCGCGATGTCCGTAATTCGGTCCGCTGGTATCGTGAATCACGAAATAGCGTGCCAGCAGGCGCATCGGGATCGTTGTCGTGCGCGCGCGATACCGGCTGCCACAGATGGGCGGCAAAATCCTTCGAGGTCTTGCTTGGAAGGTAGTCGCCCAACGCCTCGCGCGAGGGCAGGCCGGCGCTTTGGCCGATCCGGTTGGCAAGGCCGGGCGGCAGACCGGCGAGCGGCGGCCCGAGATTCCGCGTCGCATCCATGCCGCGCATCAGGCACATCGCCTGTTCGACCGGCGTGCCGGCATAGCTCAATGTCTCGGGATCGAAATGCGCAGACGCCCATGGTCCTTGATGAAATACGGCGGCCGGAAATGGCTCGGCTTGCACTCCGCGCTCAAGGCGACATGCACCGAGCCGAGCAGCATCGCGCAGGACAATCCCGTCGCGAGCAAGCCTGATGCAAACCTTGGGCGAAGCGCGCACGATCGCAAATCCCGAAATCGAGATGGCTTATACTATCGCTATCAACGCGCGATCTGCCAAGCGGTGCCGCATGGTGCCAATGAATGAATGTTCAGATTTGGCAGTCGGCGCCGACGATTCGGAATTGGTCAGCCGAAGGCTTCGCGTAGTCCGCGCCTTATTACTTTCGCCCGCTCGACATAAGCTGCCGTCGGCGGTCATCACCACGATCTTGGTGCCGGTGGTGACGAAAGGCGGGACCATGGTGCGCACGCCGTTGGAGAGCACCGCGGGTTTATAAGAAGAGGCCGCCGTCTGGCTCTTGATGGTCGGCTCGGTCTCCACCACTTCGAGCGTGGCCTTGGGCGGCAGCTCGATCGCCACCGGCACGCCCTCGTGCAGGCTGATCGTGACCTCCATCTCGGGCTGCAAATAGGCCGTCTGATCGCCGATGATGTCGGCCGGCAGCGCCACCTGGTCGTAGCTGTCCATGTTCATGAAATGGAAGCCCTCGCCGTCCTGGTACATGTACTGGTGCTTTTGATCCTCGACGAAGGCGCGCTCGACCTGGTCGGTGGTCTTGTAGCGCAGCGATACCTTCACGCCGTCGCTGATGCGGCGGACGTCCATCTGGGTGACCGGCGTGCCCTTGCCGGGATGGATATTCTCGGCGGAGACGATGACCCCGAATTTGCCGTCGATCTCGACGATATTGCCTTTTCGCAGCGAGCTGGCGATGACTTTCACGGCGCGAAATCCTTAACTGCCCAAATCCTTAACCGCCCAATTCTGGTAGGGGCCGCACCATACCGATCCTGAGCCCAATCGCTAGCTATTTCCTGATTGTTCCGCGAACAAGGGCATGCCGGACGACACGCCCCATTCCTCGCCCTTTTGGGCCCCGCATGTGCATGCCGACCGCCGGCCGGCGCTGTTGGCGCGCAGCCGGATCGTAGCCGCGCTTGCGCGGCTGGTTCGCGGAGCAGGATTTTGTCGAGGTCGAGACTTCGGCGCTGCAGGTTTCGCCCGGAAACGAGACCCATCTGCACGGCTTCGCCACGACGCTTGCTGGCGCCGGACGGCACGGCGTCGCCGCTTTATTTGCGCACCTCGCCGGAATTCGCCTGCAAGAAACTTCTTGCCGCCGGCGAGCCGCGCATCGTCGAATTTGCCAAGGTGTTCCGCAACCGCGAGCGCGGCGCGCTGCATCATCCGGAATTCACGCTCGTCGAATGGTATCGCGCAGGCGAGCCTTATCGGGTGCTGATGGACGATTGCGCAGCGATCCTCAAAGCCGCGGCGCAGGCGGCGGGGACGCGGCAGCTGACGTTTCGCGGCCGCACCGCCGATCCCTTCGCCGCGCCGGAAAAGCTCACCGTCGCGGAGGCGTTTACCCGCTTTGCCGGCATCGATCTGCTGGCGACGCTGCCGGACGGCGCACCGGATCGCGAGCGTTTCGCCCGCGCCGCGCAGGCGGCCGGCATCCGCATCGGCGACGACGATCGCTGGGGCGATATTTTCAGCCGCGTGCTGGTGGAGCGGATCGAGCCCAATCTCGGCATCGGCCGCGCCACCATTCTCGACGAATATCCCGCCGCGCTGTCGGCGCTGGCGCGGCCGGCACAGGTTCAACACAAGATCCGCCGCGCGTCGCCGAGCGCTTCGAGCTGTATGCCTGCGGCGTGGAACTCGCCAACGGCTTTGGCGAGCTCAACGACGCGCCCGAGCAGCGCCGCCGGCTCGAGCGCGAGATGGCGGAAAAGGAGCGCATCTACGGCGAGCGCTATCCGATCGACGAGGATTTCATCGCAGCGCTTGCGCACATGCCGGAAGCCTGCGGCATCGCGCTCGGCCTCGACCGCCTGGTCATGCTGGCGACCGGCGCTTCCCGCATCGACCAGGTGCTGTGGGCGCCGATCGAGCCTTAGCGGTTCAGCACGACATTGACGATCGCGGTGGTGCCGTCCTGCACTTTCTGTATTGCCGTTTGCAGCGCGGCTTTGAGTTTGTCCGGCTCTTCCACGCGCTCGCCGTGGAAGCCGAAATGCGAGCCGAGCGCCTCGTAATCGGGGCCGTTCAAGCGCGAGCCGAGATGCATTTTGGCGGCTTCGGCGGCGCCGTCCGGATAATGGTGGACGTGCCCCTTCTGCATCGCCATGTAGCCCTTGTTGTTGAACACGACGATCAGGATCGGCAGCCCGTGCTGTTTCGAGGCGCCGAGCGCCTGGATCACCGGATTGTACAAAAATCCGCCGTCGCCGATCAGCAGCGCGACCGGACGTTCGCGCGCCGCGAGCTTGACGCCGAGCGCGGTGCCGAGGCCCTGACCGAGCCCGCCAAAGCCGCGGAAAAAACTCTGCGGCGTCGTGAACGGCAGATGCTGACGGAGCAGCGGCCCATGCAGGATGGTTTCGTCGACATAGATGGTGTCGCGCGGCATCAGTTCGGCGAGCGCGCCAATCAAGGCGAGCGGCTCGATCGCCTTGCCGTTGCCGCGCGCGTTCGTTCGCTCGGCTTTGAGTTTGCCGACCAAGTCGTCGTGCGCGCGAGTCCACTTCTCGCGCCGTTTCTTGATCGCTGTCGGCGTCGAGCTTGGCGGCGCGCCCGGCTGCCGTGAGCGCCTGCAGCGACGCGGCGACGCTGCCTTCGAGATAAGCGTCGGCGTGCAGGTTCTGATAGACCATGTGGCCTTTGAACTGATTGTCGTTGATGGCGACGATCTTGCCGTTGCCCGGCCGGGTGTGCGGCGGGTACCAAGGCGCGCGCCCGCCGACCAGCAGGATGACGTCGGCAGCCTTGACGTGCTCGTAACTGGCGACGCCGAGATAGAGCGGATGATCGGTCGGAAAGTTGCAAAAATTCGCGGTGCGCCCCCAGGTCACCGGCATCGCCAACAGCTCGGCAAGCTCGACCAAGGCGCGAAACGCCGCGGGATCGCGGCCCGACTGTTCGGCGACCGCGACCGGATTTTTTGCCGCCAGTAGAAGGCCGGCGATATTTTCCACTTCGCTCGGATGCGGCACAACGCGCGGCGCTGACGGCACCTCGCGGTCGTTGGCCGGCGGCGTCCAGTCATGCAACATGTGTTCGAGCGCGACGTTGAGATAGATCGGGCCCATCGGCGTGCGCTGCGCCATTTCGCCGGCGCGGATCACGGTCTCGTAGAGCGTGTAGGGGCTGGTCACCTGCCGCGACCATTTGGTGATGTTTTCGACGTAGCGCTCGATGCCGCCGACGGTGAGCCCGCCATACCATTGCGGCTCGATGTCGAGCTCGGGATTTTCGCCGAGCGTCTGGGATTCCCCCGACATCACGATCATCGGCACCTCGGCCTGCAGCGCGCCATGGACGCCCATGCTGCCCTGCAACAGCCCGACGCCGGCATGCACCAAGACCGCCTGCGGCCGGCCGGTGATCAGCGTGTAGCCGGTCGCCATGTTGACGGCGAGCGTTTCGTGCCAGCAATCGACATAGGCCGGACCTTGCCGGTTGCCGAGCTTCTGCCGCACCAGAGCTTCCCACACCGGCGACCATTCCGACCCCGGCGACGACAAGATGTAATCGATTTTCAGCTTGCGGAACGCTTCGAGGATCGCTTCGCCACCGTCCATGTAGTTTTTCATATCGACGCTCTCACTCCGTCTGGCTTGCTTGGGGGACACCGCATCAAGCATAAGGGAGCCGATCCCATCAAGCGAGGCCGGCCATGACGGCAGCCATGAAGTCCCTGCATAGCCCGGCGCAACTCGTCGCCGCGCAGCTCGTAAGCCCCGACCGGCTCGCGGCGTTGGAACAAATTGCGGCGCGCTACGCGGTTGCGATCACGCCGGCGATTGCCGATTTGATCGATCCGGCCGATCCGCACGATCCGATCGCGCGGCAATTCGTTCCCGATACAGCGCGAGCTTGAGAGCGATCCGCAGGAAAGCAGCGATCCGATCGGCGACGATGCGCACAGTCCGGTCGAAGGTATCGTGCACCGCTACCCCGACCGCGTCCTGCTCAAGCTCGTCAATGCCTGCGCGGTGTATTGCCGCTTCTGCTTCCGCCGCGAAATGGTCGGGCCGGGCAGGGCGGGCTGTCGCCGCAGCGCTCGCGGCCGCGCTCGATTACATCCGCGACAATCCGCAAATCTGGGAAGTGATCCTGACCGGCGGCGATCCGCTGGTGCTTTCGCCGCGCCGGCTCAATGACGTCATGACGCGGCTTGCCGCGATCGACCACGTCAAGGTGATCCGCGTGCATACCCGCCTGCCGGTCGCGGCGCCGGAACGGGTCACCGCCGCACTGGTGCGCGCGCTGCGCAGCGACAAGGCGACGTTCGTGGTGCTGCACGCCAATCACCCGCGCGAACTGACCGGCAAGGCGCGCGCCGCCTGCGCGCGTTTCATCGATGCCGGCATTCCGATGTTGAGCCAATCGGTGCTGCTGCGCGGCGTCAACGACGATGTCGAGACGCTCGGCGCGCTGATGCGGGCGTTGGTCGAATGCCGGATCAAGCCGTATTACCTGCACCACGCCGATCTCGCGCCCGGCACGGCGCATCTGCGCACGTCGATCGCGCAAGGCCAAAGCCTTGATGCGCGCGTTGCACGGCCGCTATTCCGGACTGTGCCAGCCGGCCTATGTGCTCGATATTCCCGGCGGCTACGGCAAATCGCCGGTCGGCCCGAATTATCTGAGTGCCGACGGTGCCACGTCGAGGATTTCAACGGCCGGCGGCACACCTATCCGCCGCGCGGGCCTGCCCAATCGGACTATGCGGCCGCGGCCGCCGGAAAACACCACGGTCGTCTCGAACCCATAGCCGCAGGCCTCGCACGACCAGGTGTGCCGCACGCAGCGTTCGCTGGATATTCGGACCAGTCGGGCGCGAGCAGCCACTCGTTGCATTGCGGACAATGGTTCTTGCTGTAGGTGGCGAGTACGCGGCGCGTCCTCTCGGTGTGAACAGTCATGAGCCTTCCTCCCGAACCGTTTCCCTCCGCCTCGTAGCCCGTTGCGTGGTTAAGGGCGTCCATGGCGATGCCGTGACCGATCCGTGCCGCGGATGTGATGTGAATTGGGCAAGGGAAAAAGGGAAAAATTCTGGTTGCGCCGCAACAGTTCGATGAATACTGCGCAAGTTGCGCCGTTGGCGCGCCCTACGGGACTCGAACCCGTGTTACCGCCGTGAAAGGGCGATGTCCTAGACCGCTAGACGAAGGGCGCGATGCAAGCGCAAAAGCGCGTGCGCGCGCGAGATATAGAGAGATTTGCCGCAGCCGGCAAGAAAGCGCGGCCGTCACCATTTCCCGGTATTGGGCATCGACGTCCACGGTTCCTTGGGCGGCAGCGGCGAGCCTTTCTGCAGGAGCTCGATCGAATGCTTGTCGGGCGAGCGCACGAACGCCATGGTGCCGTCGCGCGGCGGCCGGTTGATGGTGACGCCGGCCTTCATCAGCTTCTCGCACAGCGCATAGATGTCGTCGACCTCGTAGGCGAGGTGGCCGAAATAGCGCGCCTCGCCATAATCCTCGCTGTCCCAGTTATAGGTCAGCTCGACCAGCGGCGCCTGGCGGGTGGCCGGTCCCTTGGCGACCAGTTCGCCGTCGGCCGGCGCCGCCAGGAACACCAGCGTGTACTTGTTCTTGTCGTCGACCCGCCGGCGCACTTCCTTTAAGCCCGAGCTTGTTGCAATAGAAGTCGAGCGCGTCGTCGAGATTGCGCACGCGCAGCATTGTGTGCAGATACCGCATGATGAAACCTCCGCTGGTCGGCCCATGCCGCAGTCGGCAAATGTCGTCAAGTCAGGTGTCCGGAGTAATGTAGGACGACGCCGCCGGAATGAAGCTTGGCCGACGGACGATGATCGCGCCCGATCTCGATAGTGCCATAGCGCGGCTGCAGGACATGGTCCACGAGGCCGGCACCATCGTACCGTTTACCGGGGCGGGCATATCGACCGAATGCGGCATCCCCGATTTCCGCTCGCCGGGCGGGCTATGGACCAAGAACCGGCCGATCCCGTTCGACGAGTTCCTGGCCAGCCAGGAGGCGCGCAACGAATCCTGGCGGCGGCGCTTCGCCATGGCAGGACCAGTTCGGCGACGCCCGGCCGGGACGCGGCCACCGCGCGCTCGCCAGCCTCTATCGTGCCGGCAAGGCGCCGGCCGTGATCACGCAGAACATCGACAATTTGCATCAAGCCTCGGGAATTGCGCCCGAACATGTCGTCGAACTGCACGGCAATACGACCTACGCACTGTGCCTGGATTGCGACGAGCGCTACGAACTGTCGTGGGTGCGCGCCCGGATGGACGCTGCGAATGGTTGCGCGCCGGATTGTCCGGACTGCGGCGGCTTCATCAAGACCGCGACGGTCTCGTTCGGCCAGGCGATGCCCGATGCGGCCATGCGGCGCGCCCAGGAGCTTGCGCAGTCCTGCGATCTGTTCCTGGCGATCGGCTCCTCGCTCGTGGTCTGGCCGGCCGCCGGATTTCCCCTGATGGCGAAGCGCAACGGCGCGCGTCTTGCCATCATCAATCGCGAACCGACCGAGTTCGACGACATTGCCGACCTTGTCGTGCGCCAAGACATCGGGACCGTGCTCGAGCCCTTCATCGTGCACTGAACTGCAATCCACTTTGTTCACAGGCCATGACGCTTTTGGCGCAGTGTTGCATTTTTGCCCTTTCGCCTCGGATTGCCGGTGTTATCTTCGATTCGAGAGATTTGTGATGCGCCCGCAGGGCGCCAGCACAGAAGCGGCGGCGGCCACGGCGTCATGGCGTCGGACGGGATCGAACCAAAATCAACCAAGCCGGGCGCCGGACCCGACGTCGGTCTTCCCGACGAGAGTTCGGCGCAGCGTCATCGAGGTGTCCGGCGTCATCAAGTGGTTCGACGTCGCCAAGGGCTACGGCTTCATCGTCCCCGACAACGGCATGGCCGACGTGCTCTTGCACGTGACCTGTCTGCGCCGCGACGGCTATCAGACCGCCTATGAAGGCTCGCGGGTTGTCTGCGAGGTTCTGGCCGGGCCGAAGGGCCTGCAGGCGTTCCGGGTCCTCTCCATGGACGAATTCGACGGCGATCCATCCGGCGCAGATGCCGCCGCCGCGAACCCATGTTACTGTGACGCCGACCAGCGGTCTCGAACGGGCACAGGTCAAATGGTTCAACCGGCTTCGCGGTTTCGGCTTCCTGACGCGGGGGGAGGGGACGCCGGATATTTTCGTGCACATGGAGACGCTGCGCCGCTTCGGCATGACCGAACTGCGCCCCGGCCAGTTCGTCCTGGTGCGCTACGGGCCCGGACCCAAGGGCCTGATGGCGGCCGAAGTCCGTCCCGAGAGCGGCCCGCTCGGCCTGGCCTCGCACTAGCCGCACTGCACGCTCGCTTCGACGCATCACGTTTGCATGCCGGCGCGTTCGCCTTGCCGCGTTGGCGCTTGCTCGTCGCCGGCTGCGCCGTCGCCGCCGCGCGGCGCCCGCGCAGGCGGCCGCACAAGATACGATCGAGATCGTCACCAGTTCGGGCGTGCACGCCTTTTCGCGTCGAGCTTGCGACCAACGACGCCGAGCGCGAACGCGGACTGATGTTCCGCAAGGAGCTGCCGGAAGGCCACGGCATGCTGTTCGATTTCCAGACCGACCAGCCGGTCAGCTTTTGGATGCACAATACCTACATCTCGCTCGACATGATCTTCATCCACGGCGACGGACGCATCCTGCGCATTGCGGAAAATACCCAGCCGATGTCGGACGCGCTCGATCCCGTCCGGCGGTCCGGTGCGCGCCGTGCTCGAAGTGATCGCCGGCACCGCGCGCAAGTTCGGCATCGCGCCGGGCGACCAGGTCACCGGCTCGATCTTCGGCAACGGCCGCTAAGGCATGTCCGCAAGTGGAAGCCGGTTTTGCGAAAAGGACATGCTAAAATAAACGAACGCAGCTCGGCTTGCTGGGCGCAAGCGAAACCTGTATCCAGAGCCGCAACCGGCGGGGTATAGCGCAGCCTGGTAGCGCGGCTGTTTTGGGTACTGCAGGTCGCAGGTTCAAATCCTGCTGCCCCGACCAGACTTCGCCAATGTTTGCCAATGCGATGATTCTGACCTTCGCACCGGTCGATTCTGACACGACGATCCACGCCATCGGAAGATCCACGCAAGCATGACCGCCCGGATCTACAAGCCAGCCCGCACGGCGATGCAGTCCGGCACCGCCAAGACCAAGGAATGGGTGCTCGATTACGAGCCGGAACAGCCGCGCGCGGTCGAGCCGCTGATGGGCTGGACCAGTTCGGGCGACATGAAGCAGCAACTGCGGCTGTGCTTCGACACCAAGGAAGAGGCCGATCGCCTATTGCGAGCGCAACGGCATCGCCTACGAGGTGTTCGACAGCAAGCCGCCGAAGCGGCAGCGCATCTCCTATTCCGACAATTTCGCTTACACGCGGCGCGGCGCCTGGACGCACTGACGAGCCGGCGGCCTCACGCCGGGCCGCTTTTCCATCATCCGCGCGCGGCGCGGCGGCGGGCCGCGCGCGAGTTGGCGCGCTGGCGCAGCAGCGAGATGAAACGCTCCTCCGGCATCGGCTGGCCGAGCAGGAAGCCCTGGCCGTAGTCGCAGCCCATGCTGACCAGCGCCAGCGCGTCGGAGGCCTTTTCGATGCCGATCGCCACGGCGACGCTGCCGAAATTGTGGGCGAGGTCGATGACCGTCTTGCACAGCGGGGCATTGACCTTGTCGGTGCCGCAATCGGTGACGAAGGCGCGGTCGAGCTTGAGTTCGGCAAACGGCAGCTCTTTGAGCCGCACCAGCGAGGAATAGCCGCGGCCGAAATCGTCGATCGCGAGCTTGACGTCGAGGTGCTGCGAGTTTCTTGGTGATGTCGTGCGCCAGCGCCAGATCGGTGACGATCTGCTCTTCGGGAACGTCGATGACGAGCCCGGCCATTTTTCGAATTGCGGCCGGTAGGTCTGCACGATGTCGGCGATGGCGAGCTTGACCAGCGCGTTGACCGGAACGTTGACCGCCATCCGCAGATTGACGCCGAGCTTGGCGAAATTGAGAGCCGGCTTTCAGCGCATCGGCCAAAGCCCGCTCGGACAGCGTGAGCAGGCTCGATTCCGTGGCGCCGGGCATGAATGCGCCCGGCAGCAGCACGCCGTGGCTCGGATGGCGCGCGCGGGCGAAGGCTTCGGCGCCGACGAGCTGCTTGCGTGCGCAGATCGATCTTCGGCTGGTACCAGAATTCGATCCAGTCCTTCGCCAAGGCCTCATCGAGATCGATGCGGCCGGCGACCGCCGGCGGATGGCCGAGCTTGAGGTCCTGGAGCAATTTCACGATGACGTTGGTCTCGAACGGCTTGCGCAGCACCGGCAGCATCTGCAGGCGCTGCTGTTCGCCGATGTTCTTGACATGCGCCAGCACCGCCGAGCCGCGGCTGCTCATGAGCTGCACTTGCCCGCGATAGTTGCTGCCGCCGAGCGCGACGACGCAGCCGATCGCCTCGGCGGATTCGCAGCGGGATGTCGAGAAAGACGAGGTCGGGCGTGCGCCGCGCCAGCGCCTGAGCGCAGTCCCTGGCCGTCGGCGAATTCCTCGGTATCGATGCCGGCGCCGTGCAGAATGAGCGACAGAAAATGCCGGATGCTGGCGTCGCTGTCGATGACGAAGCAGAGCGGGGTGCGCGTTCCGCCGCGTCGCTCGGCTTGGCCACGACGGGTGCGGCGGATGATGCCTGCGCCGGTTTTGCGCTCATGGCTTTGGTCGATTGGCTTTGGTCGATGCGGCCCCCGTGACGGGATGAGGCGTTATTAGCGGGATCGGGCATCATTGATGCGAAATTGTTAATCTGCGGTTTCAACCTTGCCGGTGGGCATAGTTTGACGCATGTCGGTAGCCCGGCTAATGGCCGCGGGTTGCGTGTGAAAAGCGGCATCCGCGTCGACCTCCGCGCAATGGCAGTCCGGATGAGGTAGACTGAAGTCCCCGCCTTCGGAGCACCCCGGCGCGCAGCGGCGCGATGGCAAATCCCGGCGGGACGGCGCGGATGTTGGCGGGAGCCGGTCCAGATGATTGAGGTGCGACGCCTCGGGCACGCGACGCTGACCACGCCCGATATCGAGCGTCAGATCGCCTATTACACCGAAATCGTCGGTCTCACTTTGATCGAACGCAGCAAGGGCCGCGCCTTCCTTGCCTGCAAGCTCGGCCTCGAAGCCATCGCGCTCGAACCCGGTCCGCCTCACGCGCTGTCGCGGCTGTCGTTCCAGGTCGCGCCGGGAACCGATCTGACAATGCTGGCGCGGCAGCTTGCCAAGCACGGCGTCGACAGCGAGCGCGCCAGCGGGATTTCGCCGGGCGTCGCCGAGGCCGTGGTATTCCGCGATTGTAAGGGCACGCCGATCGAGGTCTTCGCCGACTATGTCTTCGCCGCGGATGACGGACGCCAAGCCGGCGTCATGCCGTTAAAACTCGGTCACGTGGCCTACCGCGTCGACGACGTGCAGAAGACGGTGAAGTTCTATTGCGAGGTGCTCGGGTTTCGCGTCTCGGACTGGCACGCCGACCACTTCGCGTTCCTGCGCTGCAATACCGACCACCACACGGTGAATTTCGTCCACGACGCCGAGCCGCAACTCCACCATATCGCGTTCGAGGTCAAGGACTGGGCGGAAATCCAGCGCGCGGCCGAAATTCTGGCGCGCCACAACATCCGTCTGGTCTGGGGACCCGGCCGTCACATCATCGGCCATAATATCGCGATCTATCACCGCAACGCCGACAAAGTGCGCGTCGAGTTCTTTTGCGAGATGGATCAGATGAAGGACGAGACGCTGGGTTACTTCGATCCGCGGCCGTGGCACCAGGACCGGCCGCAGCGGCCGAAGGTTTGGCCGCCGGAGACGTTGCGCAATTATTGGGGTTTCGGCTCGGAACGGATCATCCCCGGCTATCAGACACTCGAATAGCGTCGCCGCGTTCGCGTACACGACCTCGTGACCGCGCAGCGCCCTGGCGTTACGATAATTGTGATTGGCGCGTGCTGCCGGAATCGCCTTAAACATCGCCAACGCCGCGTCCCGCGGCGTCCGGCCGGCGGAGGGACGTGGCATGGCACGCACGGCACGCACGCAATTGACGGGAAGTTTAATACGCGGCCTGCTGATCGTTCCGCTGGTCGGCTTTGCCGCCGGCTCGGTGCAGGCCGCCGAACCGGCCGTCGTCATTCCCGCTCCGGCCCTCGACGCAACGGCGCCCGCCGACGGCGCATTGCAAAACGTGGTGCTGGCCGGCGGCTGCTTCTGGGGCATGCAGGCGGTCTACGAGCATACCAAGGGCGTGACGCAGGCGGTGTCGGGTTTCGCCGGCGGCCAGAAGGCGACCGCGCATTACGAGATGGTCAGCACCGGGCGGACCGGTCACGCCGAATCCGTCTCGGTAACCTACGATCCGCGCCAGATTTCCTACGGCAAGATTCTGCAAGTCTATTTTTCGGTCGCGCATAATCCGACCGAACTCAATTACCAGGGCCCCGACGAAGGCACGCAATATCGCTCGACCATTTTCTACGCCAACGACGCCCAGAAGCGGATCGCGGCCGCCTATATCGCCCAGCTGCAACAGGCGCATGTTTTTAGCGCGCCGATCGTGACCAAACTCGAGCCGCTATCGGGCTTCTATCCGGCCGAGGATTACCATCAGGATTTCGCGGTGCTGCACCCGAGCTATCCGTATATCGTCTTCAACGACCTGCCGAAGGTGGCCAACCTGAAGCAGCTATTCCCCGATTATTATCGCGAAACGCCGGTGACCGTGATGGCGTCGAGCAAGCCGAGCCAGTAATCGGGCCCGCCGGCTGGCGTCGCACCGCGTCAAAAAAGGTGCCGCGGGCACGGTGCCGCGCCGGAAGGCGCAATCAGATCACGGCGAAGTTTGTGGATGGCGACCCCGGCAGGATTCGAACCTGCGACCTTCAGCTTAGAAGGCTGTTGCTCTATCCCCTGAGCTACGGGGCCGTCGGGGGATCAATCTCTATATAGAATGGAGCGCCAAAACGCCCGTTAATTTGCCCGCGGCTGGGCGGCGCGTTGCGCGCGGCGCTTTCCCCGCGAAGCGGATTTCACTATTGTCGGCCGGGATTTAGGGCTCACGCGCCGGAGCGGGTTGCGCCGCATTGGAGCCGGGCATTGAGCCGGGTTTCGGCCAACATCATGCGCCAACGATAACGCGACATGGCTACCACCAGCAGCTGGGGATCGCGGTCGTACTGGCCCGCCAAAGGCTTTTCCGCGCTGTTCGATTATGCCGCGCGCTCGCACCGGGGCGCCGCCGCGGTGCTGGTGGCGGTCGCGCTTTTGGCCTTCCTGCCCGGGTTTTTCCGGATCCCGCCGGTCGATCGCGACGAGGCCTATTTCGCCCAAGCCACCAAGCAGATGATCGAGACCGGCGACTATGTCGACATCCGCTATCAGGACGACGTGCGCTACCGCAAGCCGGTCGGCATCTATTGGCTGCAGGCCGCCGTGGTGAACACCGCACGCGCGCTCGGATTTCCGCACGCCTTGACCACCATCTGGCTTTATCGCGTGCCGTCGCTGTTCGGCGCCGTCGGCGCGGTGCTGGCGACCTATTGGTGCGCGCTCGCCTTCGTCAGCCGGCGCGGCGCGGTGCTGGCCGCGCTGATGATGGCGGGTTCGACCATTCTCGGCGTCGAAGCCCGCCTCGCCAAGACCGATGCGGTGCTGCTGTTCACCGTGGTCGCCGCCATGAGCGTGATGGCGCGCGCCTATCTGGCGCCGCGCCGCGGCGAGCCGCGGCCGGGCCTGCCGTCGCTCGCGGTGTTCTGGACGGCGCTCGCGGCCGGCATTCTGGTCAAGGGGCCGCTGATTTTGATGGTCGTCGGGCTTGCCGCTGTGGCGCTGGCGATCCTCGACCGCTCGGCGCGCTGGCTGTTGGCGCTGCGGCCGCTGCCCGGCATTGCCTGGCTCTTCGCGCTGGTCCTGCCGTGGTTCATCGCCATCTATGCGCGGGTCGGCAGCCAGTTCCTGGTCGCCTCGGTCGGCGAGGACATGCTCGCCAAGATCGCCAATTCGCAGGAAACTCACGGCGCGCCGCCCGGGCTCTACATTCGTTCTGTTCTTCGCCACCTTCTTTCCGGCCTCGATGCTGGCCGGACTGGCGGCGCCCGCGGTCTGGGCGGTGCGCCGCGAGCCGGCGGCGCGCTTCCTGCTGGCCTGGCTGGTGCCGTCCTGGATCGTGTTCGAACTGGTGGTGACCAAGCTGCCGCATTACGTGCTGCCGCTTTATCCGGCGATCGCCATCCTGATCGCCGGCGCGGTCGAATCCAAAGTGCTGTCGCAGCGGGTGTGGCTGGTGCGCGGCGTGATGTGGTGGTTCCTGGTGCCGCTGATCTTCAGCATCGTCGCGGTGGTCGCCGCGGTGGTGATCGACCGCGAGCTCGCGCTGCTCGGCCTGGCCGTTTTTCGCCGCCGCCATCGTCTGCGGGCTGTTCGCCTGGCAATTATACGAGGTCGACGGCGCCGAGCGCGCCTTCATGCGCGCCACCGCGGCGTCGATCCTGATGGCGATCGGCGTCTATGCGGCGGTCGTGCCGTCGCTCGCGCCGGCGTTCCCGAGCGTGGCGCTGGCGCGACGTTCTGCACGATTCCGGCTGCGCCGCATCCGCTCGCCGCCTCGACCGGTTTCGAGGAGCCGAGCCTGGTTTTCCTCGCCGGCACCGCGACGCGGTTCACCGACGCCGACGGCGCCGCCGATTTCCTGCGCGGCGGCGGCTGCCGCTTCGCCTTCGTCGACGCGCCGGCGGAGCGCGCATTCGCGCTGCGCGCCGAAGCGATCGGCCTGCGCTACGACCGCGGGCCGCGCATCGAGGGCTATAACATCAGCGATCGGCAAGCCCATTACCATCGCGGTGTTCCAATCGGCAGGCGCGCCGTGAATGCGGAGAAGGCGCGGTCCGATAAAACGACGGCGGCGAACGCGACGGAAACTCCACCCGGCCCGCGCACGGTCGAGGAGTTGGCCCGCAACGCGTGGCAAAATCTCGCGCGCTGGAGCCTTGCCGTCGCGCCGGTGCCGCCGACGCGCGCACTGCGGCCGCCGCTGCCCGCGGTCGCCGCGGCCGTCGCCACGCTCACCGCCGCCGTCGCCGCGATGTTTTTCCTCGACGCCGCGGCAAGCGGTTGGGCGAGCCGCGAGCCGCCATGGTTTCGGAACGCGTTCGAACAGATCACCAATTTCGGCCTGTCCGGCTGGTTCCTTATTCCGTTCGGCGTCATCCTCGTCGGCCTCGCGGCGGTGATCTCGCCGGCTTTGTCGCGGAGCGCGCGGGGCACGCTCACGGCGCTCGCCGCGCGCTTCGGCTTTTTGTTCCTGGCGATCGGCGTACCCGGGCCTGTTCGTCACCATCGTCAAGCGCCTGATCGGCCGGGCGCGGCCCTATGTCGGCGGCCACGACGATCCGTTCGCCTATCTGCCGTTCGCCTGGCGGCCCGATTATGCCTGCATGCCGTCGGGCCATGCCACGACGTCGGTCGCCGGCCGCGATCGCGATCGGCGCGATCTGGCCGCGCAGCGCGCGTTGCGATGTGGGCTCTATGCGCTCGTCATCATGTTCAGCCGCGTCGTCGTGCTGGCGCACCATCCGAGCGACGTCATCGCCGGCGCGCTCACCGGCGCCGCCGGCGCCTATCTGGTCCGGCGCTGGTTCGCGGCGCGGCGGCTCGTATTTCGCGCGCGCGATCTGCGCAGCTTTCCCGGGCCGTCGTGGCGGCGGATCGTAGCGGCGCTTGCGCGAGGTTGCGGCAAAAATCGGCCGCATTGAACCCGAGCGGGATGCGCTTTAGAAGCTTGCGCCAATGCGATGGTCCGTAATAATGTCGCCGAACATGTCGCCAAACATCGCTCGCCGAGCAACGCTGCCGCGTCCCGCAATCTCCGTGGTCGTGCCGGTGCGCAACGAAGCCGGCAATATCGCCCCGCTGGTCGCCGAGATCGCCGCGGCGCTGCAAGCCACTTCGCCCGGCCGCGCCTTCGAGATCGTCTATGTCAATGACGGCTCCTGCGATGCGACCGACGCGGAATTGCGCGGCTGATGAAGGAGCACGCCTGGCTGCGCCAGATCCGCCACCGAAATTCCTGCGGCCAGTCGGCGGCCATTCGCACCGGCGTCGCCGCGGCGCGCGCGGCGGTCGTGGTCACGCTCGACGGCGACGGCCAGAACGATCCGGCCTTCATTCCGGCGCTGATTGCCGCGCTCGAGGACGGCGCGCCGCGCATCGGGCTCGTTGCCGGCCAGCGCATCGGCCGCAAGGCGAGCGGATTTAAGAAATTGCAATCGCGCATCGCCAATGGCGTGCGCGAGGCGGTGCTCAAGGACGGCACCCGCGATACCGGCTGCGGGCTCAAGGCGTTCCGCCGCGAGTTGTTTCTGGCGCTGCCGTATTTCGACGGCCTGCACCGTTTCCTGCCGGCGCTCATCCGCCGCGAAGGCTTCGACATCGGCTATGTCGACGTGATCGACCGGCCGCGCCGCCACGGCAGGTCGAATTACGGCTTTTGGGACCGGCTGTGGATCGGCATCGTCGACCTCGCCGGAGTGTGGTGGCTCATTCGGCGCAAACGACGCGTTCCGGAGCCCGAGGAGGTAACCCTTGCTCATTGATATGTCGCACGCGGTCGGCGCGTATCTGACGGATGTTTTCGTCACCCGGCTCGATTGGTGGCTGGTGCTCGGCTTTGTCGCGCAAGCGCTGTTCACCATGCGCTTTCTCCTGCAATGGATCGCCTCCGAGCGCGCCGGGCACAGCGTCATTCCGTTGGCGTTCTGGCTGTTCTCCATCGGCGGCGGCGTTCTGCTTCTGGCCTATGCGCTCTACCGCCGCGATGCGGTGTTCATCGCCGGCCAGGCATTCGGCGTGTTCGTCTACGTGCGCAATCTCTATTTCGTGTTGCGCGACCGCAAAGCTGCGAGCGCGGCTTAGTCTTCCTCCCCCACGCAAGTGGGGGAGGAAAGGAGAACCTGTTCTCGCGATGCCCTTCGGCTTCCCCCCGCTTGCGGTGGGGAGGGTCGGCGAACATCGCGCAGCAATGTGAGCCGGGGTGGGGGGAGGGAATAGGATGCGGCACGCGGGGGGAGGATATTACCCGCCCGCCGCCTTCAGCGCCGCAAAACCGCGTTCGAGATCGGCGATCAGGTCTTCGACCGCTTCAAGCCCGATGTGAAAGCGTACGGTCGGGCCGCCGGGCGCCCAGCGCGTCGCGGTGCGCATCGGCGTGCAGTCGAACGGAATGGCGAGGCTCTCATAGCCGCCCCATGAGGCGCCGATGCCGAACAGTTCGAGCGTGTCGATAAACGCGTGATAGGCCGCCTGCGGCACCGGCTTGAGCACCATGCTGAACAGGCCGGAGGCACCGGTGAAATCGCGCTGCCACAGCGCGTGGCCGGGATGGCTCGGCAGCGCTGGGTGAAGGAGCCGCAACACTTCCGGGCGGGTTTCGAGGAAGCGCGCCACTGCAAGGCCGGACTGAAAATGCCGGTCGAGACGGATGGCGAGCGTGCGCAACCCGCGCAAGCCGAGATAGGTGTCGTCGGGGGCCTCATGCAGGCCGGTGAGCCGCACGGTGGTTTTGAGCGCGGTCACCGTCGCCGCATTGGCCGAGACGGTGCCGAGCATGACGTCGGAATGGCCGCCGATATATTTGGTGCCGGCCTGGATGGCGAGATCGACGCCGTGGTCGAGGGGGCGGAAATAAAGCGGCGTCGCCCAGGTATTGTCCATCAAAACGAGCACGCCCTTGGCCTTGGCCGCCTTGGCGATGGCGGCAACGTCCTGCATTTCGAACGACAGCGAGCCCGGCGATTCCAGATAGACGAGCCGCGTGTTCGGCTGGATCAGCGTTTCGACCGCGCCGCCGACGCCGGGATCGTAATAAGTGGTGGCGATGCCGAGGCGGCTCAAAACCTGATTGCAGAAATTCCGCGTCGGGCCGTAGGCGCTGTCGGTGACCAGCACATGATCGCCGGCCTGCACCACGGCGAGAAACGCGGTCGAGATCGCGGCGAGGCCGGACGGCACGAGCGACACGCCGGCGCATTGCGGGCCTTCCAGCTCCCCCAAGGCGAGTTCGAGCGCTTCGGTGGTCGGGGTGCCGCGGCGGCCGTATTGATAGCGGGCGCGATGCGCCAGAAAATCCGCGGCGTTCGGGTAGAGCACGGTCGAGGCGTGATAGACCGGCGGATTGACAAAGCCATGATAGGACGCTGGATCGCGCCCGGCGGTCACCACTTTGGTCGCCGCGCGCCGCGCCGGCGGCCGGCCGTCATCGCCCTTGTCGTTCATGGCCTAATTCGTTCATGGCTCATTTCGTTCATGGCTCAAGCTCGCCCAAGCTGGCGTCGCCGGTGGTGTCGCTTGTCTCGACCGCCTTCGTCAACCCCTTGACCTGACAACGCGATCGTTTTCAGATACCTGCCACTTAAGCGCGCTCGATCGCGGCGCTTGGCGTGCGTCTTCTGCCGAAAAGGCCAAGTCATGAGTCAAGTCAAGGGTCACATCATGAAACCTGTAGCCACGGCATTCGCCATTGCAACGGTGCTGGCGCTCGGCACCCAAGCGGCCTCGGCGCAGTCGCCGACGCTCAAGACGGTCAGGGACCGCGGCGAACTTATCTGCGGCGCCAACGGCACGCTCGCCGGCTTCGGCCTGCCCGATCCGCAGGGCAATTGGACGGGCTTTGACGTCGACTTCTGCCGCGCCATCGCGGCTGCGATTTTCAACGATCCGGCCAAGGTCAAATTCGTGCCGCTGACGGCCGCCAACCGTTTCACCGCGCTGCAATCCGGCGAGGTCGACGTGTTGTCGCGCAACACCACCTGGACCATGGAGCGCGACACCACGCTCGGCATCGATTTCGCCGCGGTCGCGTTCTACGACGGCCAGGGCTTCATGGTGCACAAATCGCTGAAAGTGAATTCCGCGCTCGAGCTCAACGGCGCATCGGTCTGCGTGCAGCAGGGCACCACCACCGAGCTTAATCTCGCCGATTATTTCCGCTCCAACCACATGGACCTAAAGACCGTGACGTTCGCGACCGCCGACCAGGCGGTCAAGGCCTACGACACCGGCCGCTGCGACGCCTACACCACCGATTCATCGGGGCTTTACGGCGAACGGCTGCGGCTTGCCGATCCCAACGCCAATATCGTGCTGCCGGAAATCATCTCCAAGGAGCCGCTCAGCCCGGCGGTGCGCCAGGGCGACGACAGCTGGGAAGATCTGGTGCGCTGGACCCATTATGCGATGGTCGACGCCGAGGAGCTTGGCGTCAACCAGCATAACGTCGACGACATGCGCAAATCCGCAGCCCCCGATATCCGCCGCCTGCTCGGCGTCGAAGGCCAGTTCGGCACGGCGCTCGGGCTAAGCAACGATTGGGCCTATCAGCATCATCAAGGCGGTCGGCAATTACGGCGAAAGTTTCGAGCGCAATGTCGGCCAAGGCTCGCCGCTCAAGATCGCGCGCGGGCTCAATGCGCTGTGGACCAAAGGCGGCTTGCAATACGGGTTGCCCATCCGCTGAGGCCGCGCGTGCGTTTCGTCATTGCGAGGAGCGAAGCGACGAAGCAATCTAGTCCTTTCTGGATTGCTTCGCTGCGCTCGCAATGACGACGACCGATAACGTCCGACCGTCCTCCCGCCGCACGCGGCGCTTTGGCAACATCGCGCTGCAAATCGCGCTCGTCGCCGTCGTCGGCGGGCTCGCTTATGCCGCGGCCGAGAACGCCGCGCGCCATCTCGCCAATGCCCACATCGCCTCGGGCTTCGGCTTTTGGCACGATACCGCGGGCTTCGACATCAGCCAGACGCTGATCGCCTATTCGGCAAGCACCTCGACCTTCGGCCGCGCGTTCTGGGTCGGCCTCCTCAACACGCTGTTGGTCGTCCGCGATCGGCATCGTGCTCGCGACCGTGCTCGGCTTTGCCGTCGGGCTCGGCGCGGCTGTCGCGCAACTGGCTCGTGGCGCGCTTGGCCGGCGTGTACGTAGAGACCATCCGCAACGTTCCGCTGCTTGCTCCAGCTATTGTTCTGGTACAACGCCGTGCTCAGGTCGCTGCCGCAATTGCGCGGCAGCGTCGAGCTGCCGGGCGGCGGGCTTCTCAACAATCGCGGGCTGTATCTGCCGCGGCCGGAATTCGCCGCGGGCTTCCGCTCTATGCTGCTCGCGCTTGTGATCGGCGGCCGCGGCCGCCGTCGTGCTCGGCGCCTGGGCGCGCCGCCGCCTCAGCGACCGCACCGGCGAGCCGATGCGCGATCATATGGCCGCGCCTCGGCCCGATCGTCGGC
Source organism: uncultured Alphaproteobacteria bacterium (assembly GCA_963729335.1). Classification (GTDB taxonomy): domain Bacteria; phylum Pseudomonadota; class Alphaproteobacteria; order Rhizobiales; family Xanthobacteraceae; genus BOG-931. The sequence goes on along the minus strand of CAVSNN010000002.1, from coordinate 1,143,616 downwards.
CTGCCGCTTGCCGTCGCGGTGCTGACCGGTATGCCCGATCCGCTTCGATTATCCGCAAGTCGGGCGCTTTAATGTCGAGGGCGGCATCGAAATACTGCCCGAATTCGCCGCGCTTCTGCTGGCGCTTTCGGTCTATACCGCGGCGTTCATCGCCGAGGCGGTGCGCGCCGGCGTGCTGGCGGTGCCGTACGGCCAGACCGAGGCCGCCCAGGCGCTCGGCTTGCGCTCGCGCACCACGCTGCGGTTTGTCGTCGTGCCGCAGGCGATGCGCGTCATCATTCCGCCGCTGACCAGCCAATATCTCAACCTGATCAAAAACTCCTCGCTTGCGGTCGCCATCGGCTATCCCGATCTGGTCCAGGTTTTTGCCGGCAGCGTGCTCAACATCACCGGCCAGGCCGTCGAAGTGATCGCCATCACCATGGCGGTCTATCTGTTCATCAGTCTCGTCACCTCGCTCCTCATGAATCTCTACGGCTATGCGATCGCGGTCGAGGAGCGCTGAAGCGATGGCGGCAACGAGCCGATAAAGCCTATCTGCGCGCGGCGCCGGAGCGCGGCTTGCCGCCGCCGCCGGCGCCGCAGGCCGGCGCGCTTGGCTTGGCTGCGCGCCAATCTGTTGTCCTCGCCGGGCAATATCGCGCTCACTCTCGTCTGCATTGTCGTTCTTGGTCTGGGCGGTGCCGCCGCTTGCTGCGGTTTTTCGTGCTCGATGCGGTGTGGTCGGGGAGCGACCGCGACGCCTGTCTCGCCACCGCCGCTCAATCACGGCGCCCGGCGCCTGCTGGGCGTTCATCCGGGTCTGGTTGTCCTATTTCGTCTATGGCTTTTATCCGCTCGGCGAACGCTGGCGGGTCGACGCGTTCTTCGCCGCGCTCGGCATTCGGCATCGGCTGGCTCGCCTGGCTCGGCGGCGCCGCGCCGCGATATCGGCGCGGTCTATTTCTTTGTCGTGCTGCCGGTTCTGTCCTATGTGCTGTTAAGCGGCGCACCGGTTCTCGGGCTTGCCAAGGTTTCGACCTCGCTGTGGGGCGGCGTTCTCGTCACCATCGTGGTCGCGACGGTCGGCATCGTGGTGTCCTTGCCGCTCGGCATCGCTGCTGGCGCTCGGCCGGCGCTCCGAAACCCCGGCGGTCAAGCTGTTCGCGGTCAGCTTCATCGAATTCGTCCGCGGCGTGCCGCTGATCACGGTTTTGTTCATGGCGAGCGTCATGCTGCCGCTGTTCGTGCCCGACCGCCTGGCGCCGGACAAGCTGATGCGCGCGCTGATCGGCGTCGCTTTATTCGCCTCGGCCTATATGGCCGAAGTCGTGCGCGGCGGGCTGAACGCGATCCCGCGCGGCCAATACGAGGCGGCGGCGGCGCTGGGGCTGCCGTATTGGCGGATGATGGCGCTCGTCATCCTGCCGCAGGGCTTGCGGGCGACGCTGCCGAATATCGTCAACACCTTCATCGGGCTGTTCAAGGACACCACGCTGGTCTTCATCGTCGGCATTTTCGATTTCCTGCGTACCGTCGATGCGGCGCGCATCGATCCGCATTGGGCGACGCCGGTCACCAGCGTCACCGGCTATGCGTTCGCCGCGCTGTTCTATTTTATCTGCTGCTATGGCATGTCGCGCTATGCGCGGGGCGTCGAGACGCGGCTTTTGCGAACGCGCGCGCGCTGAAGGTTTTGCCATGGACCATGCTCGCGACACCCCGCAGACCAGCGCCGCAAGCCCGGTGCCGGCGGTTGAGATCGCCGGCTTGCACAAATGGTACGGCGACTTTCACGTACTGCGCGACATCAATCTTACGGTGGCGCGCGGCGAGCGCATCGTCATCTGCGGGCCGTCCGGCGGCGGCAAGTCGACGCTGTTGCGCTGCATCAACCGGCTGGAGGACTGGCAGCGCGGCCGCATCGTGGTCGACGGCATCGAATTGACGGACGATCCCAGGCAGATCCTCGCGGTGCGCCGCGACGTCGGCATGGTGTTCCAGCAGTTCAATCTGTTCCCGCATCTGACCGTCCTGGAAAACTGCACGCTGGCGCCGATCCGGGTGCGCGGCATGGCGAAAAAGGACGCCGAGCAACTGGCGATGAGTTACCTCGCGCGGGTGAAAATCCCGGAGCAGGCGCAGAAATATCCGGCGCGGCTGTCCGGCGGCCAGCAGCAACGCGTCGCCATCGCGCGCGCGCTGTGCATGAGCCCGAGCATCATGCTGTTCGACGAGCCGACGTCCGCGCTCGATCCGGAAATGGTGAAAGAGGTGCTCGACACCATGGTGGAACTCGCCGGCGACGGCATCACCATGCTGGTGGTGTCGCACGAAATGGGCTTTGCGCGGCAGGTCGCCGACCGCGTGATCTTCATGGACGACGGCCAGATCGTCGAGATCAACGAGCCCGAAGCGTTCTTCGCCCAGCCGCAGCACGAGCGCACGCGGCTGTTTCTGCAACAAGTGTTACGCTGAGCGGGCCGCGCCGGCGCCACGATTGTCGCCGCGGCGCAAAAAAACCATTGCCCGCAACTTTACGGCAAATTCGTTCAGGAATTTTGCGCGCCGAGAACTATTCAGGAAAGATTACCAAGATGTAATCGGCCGGATGCCGACATGTCGAAACTTTAACTTGTGTAATCGGGCGGCGGTCTCTTAGTTCGGCACCCTGCAAGCTTAAGGAGGATTCGATGCTCAAGCCAGTCATTGCCGCGACGGCATTGTTTGCTCTCGCCGGCACCTCGTTCGTCTATGCGCAGCAGGGATTCGGCGGACCCGGCGGACCGGGGGGCTACGGTGGCTTCGGCAACCGCGGCCCGCGTGCGGCACAGTGGCAGCGGCCGAGCGCAGCCGACATCATCGCGTTCACCGACGCGCGGATCGCCGCGTTAAAGGCCGGCCTCGAGCTCACGCCCGACCAGGCCAAGAACTGGCCGCCGTTCGAGCAGGCCATGCGCGATCTGGCGCAGCTTCGCATCCAGCGCATCCAGGCGCGGCAATCCGGCGCGCTAGCGCCGCCGGCTTCGCCGTTCGACCGGCTGGCGCGCCGCGCCGACGCCATGGCCAAGACCAGCGCCGCGCTGAAGAAAGTCGCGGAAGTCGGCGCGCCGCTTTATGCGAGCCTCAACGAGGATCAGAAGGGCCGCTTCGTGAGGCTCGCGCGCCTGTTGCGGCCGCATCCGCGCATGCATGCGTTTTTCGGGCCCGGCTGGCGCCGCGGCATGAGATTCGGCGAAGGCTACGGCCGCGGCGGCCCCGCTTGGCAACACGGCGGCTTCGGCCAGGGCAATGGCGGAGCGAGCGGGACAGCCGGAAGCTCGCAGCTTTAACCGTCGACCGATATTACCGGCGCCCGCTGAATTTTTCCGTCCTGCAGCGGGCGCACCACGAAAGCCGCGGGATTTGCACCCGCGGCTTTCGCCATTTTGGTGCCAAACAGCGGTTCCCAAGGGTTAATCCGACGAATTCCGGTTAGACGAATTCCCGTTAACTGTGGCGGCAGAGTAACAAACGGTTTCCTCATCCGATGCTATCATCAAGCCGGGAGAGGCTTGAGGACGAAGCCTCAAGGGAGCTTCGAACTTGTCACGGCCGCCGGGGGAGCGGGACGATGAGGGGCTGGCAATCCATCGACATCGGCATTGGCGTGGCCGTCGGCATCGTCATTGCCGCCATGACCATTCCCGATCCGCTTTCGCAGCGCGAGCCGCCGCCGTTGCAACAGCAAAACTTGCAGCAACAAGTCTTGCAGCAACAAGTTTTGCAGCAGCAAAGTCCGACGCAAAATAGTCCCGAAACGGCGACCACAGGAAGCATTCCGCAAACCGCGGCGACGGCGAGCATTCCGGAAATCGCTGCGCCGGTAAGCATTCCAGAGAAGGAAGAGGCAAGGCTGGAAGAGGACGATTCGCCGGATGCCGATCATGCGGCCGGGGCGGCCGAGGGCGTAGCGGCAAAGCCCGACCTGAACTATCTCGCCGATTACGCCTATTCCGAAGTGCCGCCCGACACCAAGCCGGCGGACACCATTCTCCAATCGATCAAAGACGTTCCGGCCGGGACGCCCGTCGAGGAGGTCAAGCGCGCGGCCGACGCTTTCGGGCTCAATGCCAGCTTCATGGTCGCGGTCGCCAAGATCGAATCCGATTTCGATCCCACCCAGCGCACCGGCTCGTATATCGGTCTGTTCCAGCTCAGCCATTACGAGTTCGACAGGTTCGGCTCCGGCGAGATTACCGATTCGCGCGACAATGCGATCGCGGCGGCCTACAAATTCACCACCGCCGCCATTTTGTTTGAATTGGATACGCATAAGAAACCGACTTTGAGCGATCTGTATTTGATCCATCAACAAGGCTGGCAGGGCGCGGCGGAGCATGTCAGCCACCCGAAGTGGATCGCCTGGAAATCGATGTGCGCCACCGACGAGGGGCGGGAAAAAGGCGAGAAGTGGTGCAAGCGCGCGGTGTGGGCGAATACGCTTCCCGACATCAAGCATGTCTGGAAATCGGTCGACAATCTGACCTCGGCCGCGTTCGTGGAAATGTGGCGGCAGCGGGTCGCGCTGTTCTACGCGCGTTATTCGCAGACGCTGACCGATAAATGAGACCTCGCCATTGCGGCCGCGAGCGGGAACGCTAGCGCGGGCGCGCGATGCCGTTTCACCGGGCCAGCGGTCCGTTGGCCTTCTTCCAGGCGTTAAAGCCGCCGGAGATGTGGCAGGCGGTTTTCAGCCCGGCGTCCTGCGCCGCCTGCACCGCCATCGCCGAGCGTTCGCCGAACGCGCAATAGAACACGATGCGCTTGCCGGACGACTGCGCCAGTTCCCGGAGCATGCCGCCCGCCGCGATCTCTTCCTGCAGGCTCGGATAGGGCGCGTGCAGCGAGCCCGCAATGACGCCGTGCTTGTCGCGCTCGCTCGTCTCGCGCAGATCGACGAGCGCGATATCGGCGCGGCCGCATAGCGCCATCGCTTCGGCGGCCGACAACGCCCAGCCTTTGCGCGCGACCTCCTCCTGATGCAGGCCGACCCGCATATTGGCCGGCACCGCCACGTCCATCATTTTCGGATTTGGCAGTTTCAGGTTGTTCATCAGCTCGGCATATTCGTCGATCGAGTTCACCCGCAGCCGCGGATTGTAGAGCTTCTCCTCGCCGATGGTCGACACCGTATCGCCCTTGTAATCGTGCGCCGGATAAACCAGCGTCGCGTCGGGCAGCTTCAAGAGCTTGTTGAAAATCGAATCGTATTGCGCGCGCGGATCGCCGTTCTGGAAATCGGTGCGGCCGGTGCCGCGAATGAGCAGCGTGTCGCCGGTGAAGACGCGGTCGTCGAGCAAATAAGAGTAGGAATCGTCGGTGTGGCCGGGCGTATAGAGCACGGCAAGCCGCAGGCCCTCGATCTCGACGCGGTCGCCTTCGCCGACCCGCATCGACACCACGTCGGCTTTGGTCTGTTCGCCCATCACCGTGATGCAATGGGTGCGGTCGCGCAGCGCGCCGAGCCCGGTGATGTGATCGGCGTGCAGATGGGTGTCGACCGCCTTGACGAGTTTCAGATCGAGCTCGCGGATGAGCTGCAAATAGCGGTCGACCTTCTCCAGCACCGGATCGACGATTAGCGCCTCGCCGCCCGGCCGGCTGGCGAGGAGGTACGTGTAGGTGCCCGACGTGGCATCGAACAGCTGGCGGAAGATCATGCGCAACTCCCAGTGCGCATCATTGTATCCGCTTCGATTATGGCGACAGTAGCGGCAGGCCGAGCGCCGCCCAATAGGGTAGCGCGATACCGACGCCGACAACGATGGTGAGGCCGAGCATCGCCACGCCCAGGCGCCGCACGTCGGAGCCTTGGAAATAACCGGTCTCATAGGCGATCAAATTCGCGGCGGTTTGCACGGGGTAGACAATCACGGCGTCGGTCACGATGGTCACGATCAGCGCGCAGACGATCGGATTTATGCCCGCGTCATGGGCGATGGTCATGGCGATCGGAACCAGCAAGGCGACGCAGGCGGCAAGGTTGGTGATGGCGATATGGATGATCGCCGCGGCGACGATGATGCACACCAACAGCACCACGGGCGACGCCGCCGTGCCGGTGAACAGCGCGATGAACTGATGGCCCATCCAGCCGACGGTTCCCGCGCCGATCATGGCCTGGGCCAAAGATAGCGACGCCCCGACCGTGAGCACGAGCCCCCACGACAGCCGATGCTCGAAATCCCTCCAGTTCAGCACGCCGAATTTCGGGCAGCACAGCAGGAGCGCGCCGAGCAGCGCGGGAATCGCAGGCGAAAGCCGGTGCCAGAAATCGGTCAGCCAAAGCGCCGACACCAGGATCAGGATCGCGATGGTGGTCAGCTCTTGCCGGGACAAAGGCACAATCGGCGGCGCTTCGTCGCTCACGGCGCGGCGCCCTTCGAACCGTCCGACCATGATCCGCAACACGAGCCCGCCCAGCAGGATCAAGGCGTAGTAGGGCACGGCCATGAGTGCGAACCAGCGCAGCCACGAAAAATTGCCGATTAACGCCGACGCGGTCATCGAGGTGACGCCGCCCGTCAGGATCGCCGAGGATGCCAAGGGATTTAGAATGCCGAGCGCGAGCATCAGCGCGCGGCCGACGCGGTCGGACTGCGCGATGCCCATGGCGGCGAGCGTGTCGCGGTAGGCCGGAATCAGCACGGCATTGCGCGTGATCGCCGACGGCATCAGGAACGCCAAGCCCGGCAGCGACGCCAGCATCTGGAAGTATAAACGGTTTGGACTGCCGCCGGCGCTGCGCGCCAAAATGGTCGCAACGCGCGCCGCGAGCCCGGTGCTCTCCACCGCCGTGCCGATGGCGACCGCTCCGATCAGAAAGAACACCACCGGCGCCGCAAACCCGGTAAAAGTCGCCGAGCCGACACCGCTGGGTGTGGTTCCGAGCAGGACCAACACGAAGACGGCCGCAAAGCCCAGCGGCACCGCTTCCGAGGCCCAGAGCGCCACGCCCGCAAGGGCAACGCCGAGAACGGCCTGTCCGGCGTGGCTCAGGCCCGCCGGCGACGGCAACGCGAGCGCCAAGAGGTAGATGGCAAGCGCCACCGCGATCCAGGACAGCGCGCGCGTGTCGCGTAACAGTCGGGCCATTGTCAATTTCCCCGTCCGGCGAACCTAGCCCGGATCGAGCGGTCGCGAAATCCAAAATCGGCATGCCGTCCCATGCTAGAAAGAAGAGACATGTGAGGCACACCCCATGGACAGGATCAGCCTTGACGAGAAATTCGCACTGTTTCGCGAGCATTGGCGGCCCAAAGTCGTCGCCGCCCTGAACGGCCAGGAGGTCAAGCTCGTCAAGGTGCAAGGCGAATTTCCATGGCACCATCACGACAACGAGGACGAATTCTTTCTGGTGTGGAAGGGCATCTTCCGCGTCGAATTCCGCGATCGTGTCGTCGTGCTCGGCCCGGGCGAGTGCGTGGTGGTGCCGCGCGGCATCGAGCATCGCACCTGCGCCGACGACGAGGCGCAGATTTTATGCTTCGAGCCGGCGGACACGCTGAACACCGGCAATGTGCGCGATGCCGCGTACACGGCGCCGGTCGGCGATACGATCTAGCGGCGACATTCGAAATAACAGCGCCGATGATGCGACGTTACAACGTCCGCCGTTGCGGACAAAGCGGGCAACATTGACTTGTTTTACGCATTTCAGGTTTTGATTCAATTGCGACATCAACGGGCTGAATTTGCTGTGACGCAAGGCACAGCCGTCGCGCCAGGTTCGCGCTACATATCGACAGCGACGGGGACGAAAGGAGCAGTTGGATTCGGAAAGGAATGGAGCGATGAGCAAATATCTTCCGATTGCGCTGGTATTGACCGTTTTTGTCGCCATCCCGGCACTCGCCAAGGCCGTCCATCAGGCGGCAAAACCCTCGACGTACAATCTCGTTGTGTCCGCCGCCACTGCGCCATCGCCGGGTGCAACGACCCGCGTGGCGAGAATAGCCAAGCGCCATAATTCGGCCGGTGCGCCGGGCCTCGACTGCGTTCAGCACGTATTCGGCATCGACATCGCGCTGGCGTGCTGAACCGCGACGGTTCAGGCAGCTTGCCGGGTCGGGAGAGTCTGCAAGCGGATCGTCCGTTTGATCCTGCGTGTCTTGGATCCATAACGAACCTCGATCGTTCCACTCATCCAGTCGGAGTCGCAATCAGACTCGATCATGCGGACGATCCATCGCCGGCAGTGAGACAGGAGATTGCGTCCCATGCCGCGTATTATGAATAAGCCTGTCCGGGCTCGGCCGACCGTTCCTTAAATCTCACCGGTCTTGCGTGTCTCGCTCTGCAACGCAGCGCGACGCAATCCGAGCCGCTGGCGCACGAGATCGATATGGGTTTTGAAATCAAAAAACAAGTCGGAATGCCGTATCGGCACGCCCAAATTGTTTGCTGACTGTTCAATTCTCTCCAGATCGGATTGAAGTGCATCGAGCTGCGAGTCGGTAAGCTCGGTTTGCATGTTCGCCTCGACAATTCTGAGCTGGCGGTACAGAATCCGCAAGCGATCGCGAACGACCCATGTGGAGAGTTTGGGCACAATCCTTGAAAACGGCACAAGAACCACGGCGCAGGACAGTATCACCGCGATTATTTTCTTGATCAGGCTGGCCGACCCGTAGGACAGATATTTGTTTAAATAGGATGGACCGTCTTTGTAGAACTCACGCGCGCCGTCGGCGACGGGAAATTCGGGATCGGTTTGCGTAGGAAATTCGCCGGCTCGTTGAAAAATTCCGGCTCCGCTATGCACCTGCACCAGCGTCCTCGCCAATAGATCGATGATCTCCGGATGAAGATCTTCACGCACGACTACGGCGTTGGTGGTCCCGATGAGATTGACATCGTTGGGCGGAATATTGTGCTCAAGATCGAACACCCCCTGCGGCAGCACCAACCGGACGAGATAGGGGAAAATCCGGGTCAGGGCGTCGGTCTCGGAAACGCTCATCAATCGAATATTCAGGTCGCGAACCAGGGGTTGGATGATCGAGGATTCCGGCGCCAGCGCCACGAAAATGGCGTCGAGCCGACCGTCGAGCAGCGCCTTGACCGCGGCCGATCCGGTGAACGGCAACAGCGTTGCGGTCTGAGAATTAACGCCGGCGGCGTCGAGGACGGGCGTGGTGACGACGCCTTCCGGCCCTACGCCAATGCGTTTGCCCTTGAGTTGCGTCAGGCGGTCCAAAGTCTCCGCCCCACGATAAAATAGCCAAAAGACCTGGTAGCTGACGCGCCCCAATGACAGCAGGTCCGGTGCTTGCTGGCGATTCGTGGCTCCTCCCACCACGAAGGCGGCTTGAACACCGGAGGTCGGGTCCTCAAGAAGCCTTATGTTCTCCGATGTGCCATCCGTTATGCGTATGTTGAGCTTGACGTGGGACTGGGCGAGTATTTTCCGATATTGCTGGGCGAAAAAGTCATAGGTTCCGCCTTTGGCTCCTGTTGCGATGGTGATGGTCGATGGCGGCGTCGGATTGAAATACTCCATGACGGGCCAGACTACGCCGGCAACACAAATGATCGCGACGAGAGCTCTGAGCAACGTTGGATGCCAATAGATACTGCCGAATATTCGCTGCATGTCAGCTCTCGTCGTCGATCGTCATGGCGCCAATCCCTTGCCGGCATGTGACGTTACGTTGAAATACCGGAGACCATATCACGCATCGCTGGTGGGCTACGTAAAGTGAACTCTACTCTTCGATGATTTCGGAGCGAGAGGCGTAACGCCAACTCATGGCCTTTTTCGGACACGGCCTGCCATTCAAATCGAGTCCGCCAAGTGCGCCGTCATTCCTCGTAAATCATCTTGCGCGTCATGCCGCCGTCGACCGCGAAATTGGCGCCGGTGATAAAGCCGGAGCGTTTGCCGTCGAGCAGGAAGCCGACGATTTCGGCGATGTCGGCCGGCTTGCCGACGCGGCCGGCGGGATGCTGGGTGTGATCCTTGCGGCGCAGCGCGCCATAATTTTTGGTTTCGATCCAGCCGGGGCTGACGCAATTGACGCGCACATCCGGGCCGAGGCTGATTGCGAGCGCGTGGGTGAGCGCGACAAGCCCGCCTTTGCTCGCGGAGTAAGACTCCGTATTGGGCTCCGACATCAAGGCGCGCGTGGAAGCGATGGTGAGGAAGGCGCCGCGCGCCTGGCGCAACGGCGTCTCCGCGGCGCGCGCCAAGAGAAACGCCGCGGTCAGATTGGTGTCGATGACGCGATGCCATTCGGCAAGCGTCAGCCGCCGGATCGGCTTGCGGATCATGATGCCGGCATTGGACACCACGGCATCGAGCCGGCCGAATTTTTGCACGACCGCGCCGACCGCTTCGGCAACGGTTTTCTCGTCGCCCACGTCGCCCGCGATGGCGAGCACGTTGCGGCGGCGCGGCGGAAAGACGCGATGCAGCCCGCTGTCAGGCAGATCGACGATGCCGACGTTCCAACCGCAATCCAAGAGATGACGCGCGATGGCGCGGCCAATGCCGTTGGCGCCTCCGGTTACGAGGGCGACGAGTTTGGCGGTGGGCATGGGATTAACGGGCTACTTATTTATCGCGTTCGACCGGCAGATCGGGGCGCGAGCCCCATTCCGCCCAGGAGCCGTCGTACAGCCCCTTCGGCTCCTTGCCGAGCGATTGCAGCGCAAACGTCAGCACCGCCGCGGTGACGCCGGAGCCGCAAGTAGTGATGATCGGCTTGTCGATATCGACGCCGGCTGAGGCGAACGCCGTCATGAGCTTTTCGCGCGAGGCGAGGCGGCCGTTCTCCAGCAAGCGGTCGTAGGGCAGGTTGAACGAACGCGGCATGTGACCGGAGCGCAGGCCGGGACGCGGCTCCGGCGCCTTGCCGGAAAAGCGTTCTCCCGAGCGCGCATCGACGATTTGCACGCGGTCGCCGCTCTGCGCCAGGCGCACGTCGTCCAACAGCGCAACCGCGCCGACATTCATCTCGGCGGTAAAGGTTTTCGGCGGGCGTTTGCTGTCGCCGGACTTCGAGCGGCCGGCCCTCGGCCTTCCATTTCTGCAAGCCGCCGTCGAGGACGAACACCGACTTTGCGCCGAACACGCGGAACGTCCACCACACCCGCGGCGCGGAAAATACCCCCGTCGCCTTGTCGGCAAAGCCGTCATAGACGACGACGGTATCGCCGTCGCCGATGCCGAGCGCGCCGACGGCTTCGCCGAATTGGGTCGGGCCCGGCAGCATGTGCGGCAGCTCGGTGGAATGGTCGGCCACCGCTTCGATATCGAAAAACACAGCGCCCGGGATATGGCCGGCGCGGTATTCGGCGTGGGCGTCGCGCTTTTGCGTCGGCAGAAAATACGAGCCATCGACCGCGACCACGCCGGGATTGCGCAGCCGCTCGGCGAGCCAATCGGTCGATACCAGATAGCGGCTGGTCGGCGGCGGGGCGGGGGACTTCTCGGTTCGCAACATCATCGTTCTCGATGAGCTAACGCGGGCGCAGTCGTGGAGTTCATTTGGGCGAAGTTCATCCGCAAAACTCACTCATAAGGAACCTTGATACCGGACTTATGTTCGAGCCAGGCCGGCACCGGCAGGTTCTTCTCGCGCAGGAACTGTGGATTGAACAGTTTCGACTGATAGCGCGTGCCGTAGTCGGCGAGAATGGTCACCACGGTATGGCCGGGGCCGAGTTCGTTGGCGAGGCGGACCGCGCCGGCGATGTTGATGCCGGACGAGCCGCCGAGGCACAGACCCTCGTGTTCGAGCAGATCGAAAATGAGCGGCACCGCCTCGGCATCGGGAATCTGATAGGCCGTGTCGATCGGCGCACCTTCGAGATTTTTGGTGATGCGGCCCTGGCCGATCCCTTCGGTGATCGAGGAGCCTTCCGATTTCAGCTTGCCGGTCGTGTAGTAGCTGTAGAGCGCAGCTCCCATCGGATCGGCGAGCGCGATGCGCACGGCCTTGTTGCGCGATTTGAGCGCCAACTCTTTCAGGGCTATGGCGACGCCGGCGAGCGTACCGCCGGTGCCGACCGCGCAGACGAATCCGTCGACCTTGCCGTCGGTCTGCCGCCAGATTTCCGGTCCGGTGGTCTCGGCGTGGCCCGCCCGATTGGCGAGGTTGTCGAACTGATTGGCCCAGATCGCGCCGTTGTTCTCGGTTTTCGCCAGTTGCGCGGCGAGCCGCCCGGAGACTTTGACGTAATTGTTGGGATTGGAATAAGGCACCGCCGGCACTTCGATCAGTTCGGCGCCGCACAGCCGCAGCGTGTCCTTTTTCTCCTGGCTCTGGGTGTCGGGAATGACGATGACGCTGCGAAAGCCCATGGCGTTGCCGACCAAGGCAAGCCCGATGCCGGTATTGCCGGCGGTGCCCTCGACGATGACGCCGCCGTGGCGCAGTTCGCCCTTTTTCACCGCGTCCTCGATGATGAACAAGGCGGCGCGGTCCTTGACCGACTGGCCGGGATTCATGAATTCGGCCTTGCCGAGGATGGTGCAGCCGGTCGCCGCCGAAACGCGCTCCAGTTTAATGAGCGGGGTGTTGCCGATCGCTTCGATGATGCCGTTGGCCAGCTGCATTGCCGTGCGTTCCCGAGCGCGGCGACCCTAAAGGAGCGGTAAACCCGAAACAAGGCTAACGAAAATGCCGCCAATTGCCGAAACACTGTCGAAACCATACCGACGCATAGCGGCGCTGCGGCTAGGGCTATTCACCGATTGTTTCCGGCGGCGGCGTTAAGCCCGTCACGACGGGTTTCCCACCACGCGTTGCCCGCGTCCGGTCGATCTGGTTGAGCGCGATGAATCTCGACGTCAATACGCTGTTCCTGGTGACCATCTATGTGGAGGCAATCCTCGGATTGCTGCTGTTGTTCGCCTGGGTGCAGAACACCTCGATCCGTGCCGTGGCGTGGTGGGGTTTCGCCGATCTGTTGCGGGCGGCCTCCGTCATGCTGTTCGGCATGTACGGATCGGTTCCCGACGTGGTCTCGATCGACCTCGCCAACGTGCTTTTGTTCACCGCCTTCGCGTTGACCTGGACCGGCGCGCGCGTGTTCGATCACCGCCGGCCGCTGCCGATCCTGTTGTTCGGCGGCGCCGCGTTGTGGCTGATCATAAGCCGTATCCCGGTCGTCGCCGGGTCCTGGGACGTGCGCGTGCTGTTGAGCTCCGGCATCGTCACCGCCTATACCTGGGCCGCGGCTTACGAGTTCTGGCGCGGCCGCGGCGAGCCGCTGGTGTCGCGCTGGCCGGCGATCTTCATGCTGTTCGCCCACGGCGCGCTCTATCTGTTGCGCACGCCGTTCGGCGCCATGCTGCCGTGGTCGCCGACCGGCAACGAAGTGTTCCAGAGCGTGTGGCTCACGGTACTGAGCTTCGAGGCGCTCTTATTCACCATCGCGATCGCGTTTATCCTGTTGGCGATGGCGAAGGAGCGCACCGAGCATCGCCACAAGACCGCCGCCCTGATCGATCCGCTGACCGGGGTTTCCAATCGCCGCGCCTTCCTGCAGGACGGCGAGGCGCAGCTGCGCCGGCAAGCCACCGACCCGCGCCCGACCGCGGTCATGCTGCTCGATCTCGATAATTTCAAATCGATCAACGACCGCTTCGGCCATGCCATCGGCGACCGCGTGCTGCAACTGTTCGCGCAAGTCTCGGGCCATTGCCTGCGCCGCGCCGACCTGTTCGGCCGCCTCGGCGGCGAGGAATTCGCGGCCTTGTTGATCGACACCACGCGCGAGCGGGCGATGGCGGTCGCTGAGCAGATCCGCACCGCGTTTGCCGCGGCGAGCTGCGAGGTCGACGGCCGGCCGGTGGTCTCGACCGTGAGCATCGGCATCGTCATCAGCTACGACGCCGTGCTCGATATATCGGCGCTGCTGGCGCAGGCCGATCACGCACTCTATCGCGCCAAGGACAACGGCCGCAACCGCGTCGAGATCGCCTCGATCGAACTCATCCTCGACCGCGTCAAGCGCAATGCCGCCGAGGTCCTCGCCGGTCCCGGCGCCAAATCGGCCGCCCGCTCGGCGGCGTAGCTCCAAGCACTCCCGTTCCAAACTTGCCGCTTCGCCGCTACGGCGAATGGGACGCGGCCCATTGCATGCCCAAGCCGCCGTTGCGAGGAACGGGCCGACGCGGCAATCCGGCAGTACAGCATTGACGGCGCGCTCCTGGATTGCTTCGTGGAGCCTGTCATCGGGCCGGCCACTTCGGGCCGGACCCGTTGGCTCGCAATGACGAGGTGGGAGGCACCGGGGAATGAAGCGCAGCGACGATCGTATTCTCACCACCCATGTCGGCAGCCTGATCCGGCCGCCGGCGCTGCAGGACTTCCTGCGCTTAAAGCAGGCCGGCAAGCCCTATGACACAACCGCCTACGCAACCTGCCTGCAAGAATCCGTCGCCGAGGTGGTACGCCGCGAGGCCGAAGTCGGAATCGACGTGGTCAGCGACGGCGAATTCGGCAAATCGATCTCGTGGTCGCAATATGTGCTGGAGCGATTGAGCGGCTTCGAGCGGCGGCCGATCAAGCCGGGTGGCAAAAATCCGTTCACTCGCGGCGTCGACCGCGAGAAATTCGCCGAGTTCTATGCCGAGCTCGATGCCCGCGAGGGGCTTTCCACCACCGTCGAGGCGGTCTGCGTCGGGCCGATCAGCTATACCGGGCAGGCCGAGCTCGCCCGCGACATCGATAATTTCAAGGCCGCGCTGAACAAGGTCAAAGTCGAGGAGGCGTTTCTTCCGGTCGCCGCGCCGGCGAGCGTCATTCCCGACCGCAAGAACGAGTATTACAAGAGCGACGAGGACTTGATCCGGGCGATCGGCGCGGCGATGCGCACCGAATATCGCATGATCATCGATGCCGGTTTCGTGCTCCAGCTCGACGACGCGCGCGCCGCGGTCACCTATGACCGCATGGTGCCGCCGGCAAGCTTCGCCGACTACCGCAAATGGCTCGCCTTGCAGGTCGAGGTGCTCAACGAAGCGATCGAAGGCCTCCCGGCCGAGCGCATCCGCTATCATGTCTGCTGGGGCAGTTGGCCTGGCCCGCACGCCAGCGACGTGGCGCTCAAGGATATTGTCGATCTCATTCTGGACATGAAGGTCGGCGCCTATGTCATCGAAGGCGCCAATCCGCGCCATGAGCACGAGTGGCGCGTCTGGGAGAGCGCGAGGCTGCCGCCCGGCCGGCTGCTCATTCCCGGCGTGATCAGCCACGCCACCAACGTCGTCGAGCATCCGGAACTGGTAGCCGAGCGCATCGTGCGGCTGGCGCGCCTGGTCGGGCGCGAGAATCTGTTGGCCGGCACCGATTGCGGTTTTGCCCAGGGGCCGTTCCACCGCCGCGTGCATCCGAGCATCATGTGGGCCAAGCTCGGCGCGCTGGTCGAAGGCGCGAGGCTCGCCAGCGCCGAATTATGGGCCTAAACCTTGCAGCGCGGCGCGGCGAGGGTTGCCGGGCCGGCGGGGCAGGGCCACGGTCGGACGGGTTCATGACCGCCGCGGGATTTGTTAAGTTAGCGTTTGAGAGCGACCGCCCGAGGAGAACCGACCATGCTCGACGTCACCAAGCGACCCGCAACCGCGCCGTTCGACACCGCGCGGCTCGACCGGCTGATGGACGATGCCGGCATCGACGTGCTGGTCGTCAACTCCAAGCATAACGTCCAATATCTGCTCGGCGGCCATCGCGCGTTCTTCTTCGAATCCATGGATGCGATGGGACTGAGCCGCTATCTGCCGGTTTTCGTCTATGCCAAGGGCGCCCCGCAGAAGGCCGGCTTCTTCGGCCACCGCATGGAGAATTACCAGAACCAAGTGAAGCCGTTCTGGGTCTCCGAGTTCAACGTCAGAAGCTCGGGTTCGGTCGACGTCATGGAAAAGGCGGTCGATTACCTGCGCCGGCTTGGTTCCAAGCCGAAGCGGATCGGCATCGAAGTGGCGTTCCTGCCGGTCAATTCCGCGGCCGTGCTGCGCAATGCGTTCCCCGACGTTGAATTCGTCGACGCGCTGTTCGTGCTGGAGCGCTTGCGCCTGTGCAAGACACCGGAAGAGCTCGACATGCTGCGGCTTGCTTCCGACGCGGTGATCGATTCGATGGCAGCGGTCATCAAGAGCCACGGCGCCGGCTCGACCAAGGCCGAACTCGCCGAAGCGCTGCGCCGCGAGGAAGTCTCCCGCGGCTTGAATTTCGATTATTGCCTGGTCGCCGCCGGCTCCAATCTCAACCGCGCGCCGTCCGACCAGCGCTGGGAGAAGGGCGAGGTGCTGTCGCTCGATTCCGGCGGCAATTATCACGGCTATATCGGCGACGTGGCGCGCATGGGGGTGGCCGGCGAGCCGGACGCCGAACTCGTCGATCTGCTCGGCGAAGTCGAAGCGGTCCAGCAGGCCGCAATGCGGCCGATCAAGGCCGGCGCGCTGGGCAAGGAGATTTACGCGACCGCCAACGCGGTGCTGCATAAATCGCGCATTCACAACCACACCGAATTCCTCGCCCACGGCATGGGGCTTGTCAGCCACGAGGCGCCACGGCTGACCGCGTCCGGGCCGGTGCCCTATGATGCCTACGATGCCGACCGGCCGCTGGAAACCGGCATGGTGATTTCGGTCGAGACCACGCTGCAACATCCGCAGCGCGGTTTCATCAAGCTCGAAGATACCGTGGTGGTGACGCCGACCGGCCACGAAGTCTATGGCGACCGCATCCGCGGCTGGAACCGCGCTGGAGCTTGAACTCTACAGTGCCGAGCGTCCGACCAGCAACGCCGCGCGTAAGCGGGCGAGCGGGCTCGGCTGCAACACGGCGGGTTTCTTCGCTGCGGCGATGTGCCGGGCGACCGGCTTTGCCGGCACCGCGGGCGGACGAAGCTGCAGCAGTCCCATTTCGCGGCGCAGCTTGTAGAGATAGCCGAAGCAGCCAACGCCGGCCAACACCCAGGCGACGCCGGTGATGTAGACGACCGACGGCACGAGATGCGTCGATAGCGCGGTGAGGATGAAATAGGTCGCGCCCCACCCGACCAGCACAATGACCGCACGCGGCAGAACATAGGCCATGATTCGTGCCCCCTTCGCCTGAGGCACGATGCTGATGCGATGTGGTTAGCGGCTGCTTAACGCGCGACGTTAAACAAGCCGGCGCCGTTGAAGTCGAATGACGGAAAAATTCGTCAACTGTTTGATTTGGCTCCCCGGGCCGGATTCGAACCAGCGACCAACCGGTTAACAGCCGGTTGCTCTACCGCTGAGCTACCGGGGAAAAGCCTGCTCGCGTGGCCCGCCGCATATAACAAAGCCGGTCCGGCTTTGAAAGCGTTTGAGCATATAATTGCTGGCCTGCCGAGCCGTAGCTCGCGGCGGCTAGCACGGCCCGCCTTCGCTGCGCCACGTTGGCTCGCCAAGCCGTAGCAAGCGCGAAACGTCCGCCTTCGCCCAAGATGGGCTTCGGCGCGACAGCCTTCGCGGCGCTGCGCTTGCGAAGGCTGGAGGCCACGCCCGGAATTGAACCGGGGTAAACGGTTTTGCAGACCGCTGCGTAACCACTCCGCCACGTGGCCATCCAGGCCCTGGGTAACTGCACCCAATCGATTAAGCAATGCCTACCCCGATGATGGAACTGTGCCGGGTTGAGCGGCTTGCGTTTTGCGTAACCCTGTCGCAAAAGGCAAAGCCGTCGCCGATCATTTGGGACCTGCCATGTTCGACACCGCCGCCGCGCGCCGCATGATGGTGGACGGGCAGGTTCGCACGGCCGATGTCACCAATCCCGACCTGATCGCAGCCATGCTGGCGGTGCCGCGCGAACTGTTCGTGCCGCCGGCGCTCGCCGGCCAAGCCTATGTCGACGGCGATATCGCGATCGGGGCGGGCCGCGCACTGCATCAAGCCGATGGTTTTCGCCAAGCTCGTTCAGGGAGCGCAAATCAAGCCTACCGATCGCGTTCTCGATGTCGGCTGCGGCACCGGCTATGGCTCGGCGGTGTTGTCGCGGCTTGCCGGCGTCGGTGGTGGCGCTCGAGGAAGACGCCGGTTTGGCGCGCCGGGCGAATGAGGCTTTGGCGGCTGCCGGCGCCACAGGCGTCAGGGTCGTGACCGGTGCGCTGACGCAGGGTTGGCCCGCGGCGGCGCCCTTCGACTTCATTTTGCTCGACGGCGCGACCGAAATCGCGCCCGAACAGTTGGGCCGGCAACTCAAGCCGGACGGCCGGCTGGCCTGTGTTCTCGGCCGCGGCCCGACCGGCAAGGCGATGATGTACCGGCTGGTTGAAGGCCGCCTCGTCGGCCGCCCGATTTTCGACGCGGCGGCGCCCGTCCTGCCGGGCTTTGTGGCGCCGCCGGCCTTCGTCTTCTAGCGCCTTGCGTTCGTTGCAGCGGCGCGCGCCCCCCGGATCGGTTGCAGGCAGCATCGATTGGCCGATTATGACAGCGGTTGGGCCTGGACCACCTGTGGCGCGGAAGTGCCAACTCCCAGATTTCTGCATTTCATCCCCAGGCGCGGGGTTTCGCCTTGCGCGCCAGCCGCTTAAGGTCGGGTGTTTTGCGTCTTCGGCCAAGCGCTTTGGCCGGGGCGAGAAAACGCGTCTGTAACGAGGATCCACCGCAAGGGGGCGGCGGAGGGTGGCGGGAGCGGTGTCTACGTCATGACAGGACGGGGACTGCGAGCGCAGATCCGGGCTATCGCAAGCCTCGCGCTGGGCGGCATTGCCGTTGCCGGCGCGTCGCAGCGCGGCGGGCGCCGATACGCTCGAATGGGCGCTGGTTCAGGCCTACCAGAACAATCCGTCGCTCAACGCGCAGCGCGCCGCCTTGCGCGCCACCGACGAAAACGTGCCCCAGGCGTTGTCCGGCTACCGGCCGAAGCTCAGCCTCACCTCGACCGACGGCTTCACTTATTCCAACACGCTGAGCAACAGCGTCACGGCCCTCGGCGTCACCTATTCGAACATCGCCAGAGACCTCGGCACGCGCGGCTTCGGCGCAACCGCAACGGAGACGCTCTACAACGGCTTTCAAACCGCCAACCGCACCCGCCAGGCGGAAAGCCAGGTGATGGGCGCGCGCGAGACGCTGCGCGTCACCGAGGAAGCAGGTGCTGCTCGACGCCGCCACCGCCTATATGAACTTGCTGCGCGACGGGGCGATCCTCGATCTCAACCGCAGCAACGTCGAAGTCCTCACCGAGCAGCTCAAGCAGACGCGCGACCGCTTCAATGTCGGCGAGGTGACGCGCACCGACGTCGCGCAAGCCGAATCGCGGCTGGCGGCCGGCCGCTCGGCCTTGCTCGGCGCGCAGTCGAATTTCGTCACCTCGCAAGCCAATTATCGGCGCGTGATCGGCGTCGATCCGGGCCGGCTCGCTCCCGGCACGCCGGTCGATCGATTTTCGCCGCCGACGCTTGCCGGCGCGATCACCACTGGCCAGGCGCAGAGCCCCTCGGTGCTCGCCGCCATCTACGGCGTCGACATTGCCGAACTCGCGGTCAAGATCAGCGAGGGCGCGCTTTATCCGAACCTCGTCGCTGACCGCGAGCTTCAGCAAGGAATATCGGCGGTTTACAACGTCAACAAGCAGACGGTCGCCTCGGTGCTCGGCACGCTGACCATTCCGATCTATCAGGGCGGCGCCGAATATTCGGCGATCCGCCAGTCCAAGGAAACGCTCGGCCAGCAGCGCCTCAATCTCGACGTCAACCGCGACCAGGCGCGCGCGACCGTGGTGCAGAGCTGGGGCCAGCTCGACGCCGCCAAGGCGCAGATCGAGGCGACGACGGCCCAGGTCAATGCCGCCGAGATCGCGCTCAACGGCGTGCGCGAAGAAGCGCGCGTCGGCCAGCGCACCACGCTCGACGTGCTCAACGCGCAGCAGGAACTCGTCAATGCGCGCGTCGCGCTGGTCACCGCCCAGCACGACCGCGTGGTGGCGTCCTACACGCTGTTGGCCGCGGTCGGCGGGCTGTCGATGCAGCAGCTCGGCCTCAACGTCCTGATCTACGATCCGCAGGTGCACTATCAGCAGGTGCGCGATGCCTGGGTCGGCGTGCGCACGCCCGACGGCAGATAAGGCGCAGACGGCGCCGGTTACGGTCGGTTCCGGCGCCGCCCAGCTCCGCAATCGCGGTCCAGCATCGCGGTCCACAGTCGCGCCTTGCCTTCGACTTTCGCCATGACATACTCGCGGCCAACGTTGCATAGTTGCCGTTGCGTGATTCGGCGGTGTTGCGGAGGCTTAAGGCGACAGATCGCGGCAGCTGGGGCGTAACGGGGAACGCAGCGCGAGCAAAGCCAGGCGAGGATGCGCGCATGACGCAACCGGCGAAATCGCAAGAACCGTCGATGGAGGAGATTCTCGCCTCCATCCGCCGCATTATCGCCGACGACGACGCCAACAAAACCGCGCCAGCGGCCGCCGGAGCCGCCGAAGGCCGAGCCGCACCGTCGCCGCCGCCGCCGATGTTTTCCCGCGCCGCCGCCGGCACCGCCGCCGCCGCGTCCGCGGCGTCGACGTTCGAACCGCTGCCCCGCGACTGGAGCCGCCGGCCGTCGGCTGCCGCCGCGGATCAATCCTCCGACATTCTCGATCTCACCGAATCGATGGCGGCGTCGATGCCGCCGCCGCCACCGCCGCCGCCGAGCGCCATGTCCGGTCCGGCGGCGCAATTCCGCACCATCGACGGCAGTTCCGACGTCGGCTTCGACGAGGCCGAGCGAAAAGTCCCGGCGCCGCGGCGCGAGCGCGGCGCGTCTGATTTCCGGCGCAACCAGCGCGGCGGTCGATTCCGCCTTCAATACGCTTGCCCAGACCGTGCTGATGCAGAACGCCCGCACGCTGGAAGATCTGGTGCGCGAAATGCTCCGCCCGATGCTGAAATCCTGGCTCGACGACAATCTGCCCGGCATGGTCGAGCGCCTGGTGCGCGCCGAGATCGAACGCGTCTCGCGCGGGCGGACGAGCTGAATTAAACGCGAGATTCTAGGCTCGGCACCGCATCGCGCGGCGCCGCCGCGGGGGCAAAACTGTCCGGCACCGATCGGGATCGCGGTGCGCGGCGCCCACGCGGCTGCCGGATCGGACGATTTTGCCCGCCCTACGGCAGTTCAGCCCCCTTCAGCGCCGCGGCGAGCTTGAGCGCCTGGTCGGACAGCACGGCCGGGTCTTCCTTGACGCTTGCCGGCGGCTTTAACGCGCACGCCGTTCTTGCGCGGAATGACGTGGACATGCAGGTGAAACACCACCTGGCCGCCGGCCGGCTCGTTGAATTGTTGAACGGTGAGCCCGTCGGCGGCAAATACCTTCACCGCCGCCTGCGCGATCTTCTGGGTCGCCTTGATGAGATAGGCGAGATCGTCCGGCGCGATATCGAGAATGGTGCGGGCCGGGCGCTTTCGGGATGACCAGCGTATGGCCCGCCGCCCGCGGCATGATGTCGAGAAAGGCGAACACCTTGTCGTCCTCGAAAACCTTATGCGCCGGCAATTCGCCGCGCAGGATTTTGGCAAAGATATTATTGGGGTCGTAGCTCGGCATCGCGCTCTCCACGTGGCGTCATTGCGAGCAAGCGACAGCAATCCAGAACTGGCGTCCATTCTGGATTGCTTCGCTCCGCTCGCAATGACGATTTCACGCTCCGATCTTAATCACTCCGGCTCGCGGCGAAATCCTTGCGGAACGGCGCCAAGCCGGCAAGCTCGGCGCCGGCGGCCGCGACATAGGCGCGTTCGCGCACCAGGTAATCGGCGATGGCGCGGCGCAGGCCGCGTCGGCGATGTAATGCGCCGAATAGGTCGTCGTCGGCATGTAGCCGCGCGAAATCTTGTGCTCGCCCTGGGCGCCGGCCTCGACGCGCGCAATCTTGTGCGCGATCGCGTAGTCGATCGCCTGGTAGTAGCACAGCTCGAAATGCAGGAACGGGTGATGCTCGATGGCGCCCCAGTGGCGGCCGAATAAAGTGTGCGAGCCGATGAAATTGATGGCGCCGGCGATCCAGCGTCCGGCGCGCTTGGCCATCATCAGCACGATGCGGTCGCGCATTTTCTCGCCGACCAGCGAATAGAACGACCGCGTCAGATAGGGCCGGCCCCATTTGCGCGAGCCGGTCTCCATGTAGAATTCGAAGAACGCGTCCCACACCGTCTTCGGTGAGATCGCTGCCGGTCAGCCAGTGCACGCTGATGCCGTTTTCGCAGCGCATCGTGCCGCTCGCGGCGGATGGTTTTGCGCTTGCGCGCGGTGAGCGCTGCAAGAAAATCCGTCGAAACTGGCGAAACCCGGTTCTCCCAGTGAAACTGCTGGTCGGTGCGTTGCAGATAGCCGAGTTCGCCGAGCAGACGGAATTCCGGCTCGGTGGCAAAGGTCACGTGCACGCCGGAGGCGCCGGCCAGCGCGCACAATTCGACGAGACCGCTCGCCAAGCGCGCGGCCGACCGCATCGGCGTGCGGGGCCTCGCGCAGCAGCAGCCGCCGGCCGGTCGCCGGCGTAAACGGCACGGCGACCTGCAGCTTGGGGTAATAGCTGCCGCCGGCGCGCTCATAGGCCTCGGCCCAGCCGCGGTCGAACACGTATTCGCCGCGCGAATGGCTTTTGCGATAGCAGGGCGCGGCGGCGACGAGCGTGCCGTCCGGCGTTTTTGCCAGCACATGCTGGGGCTGCCAGCCGGTCCGGCCGCCGACCGAGTTCGAGTCCTCCAACGCCGACAGAAAATCATATGAAATGAATGGGTTATAATGAACTTTTGATCCTGTTTCTGCGCTGGCGCGGCGGTTTGCTCAGAGGTTGCCTGAACGGAGGCGTCGAGATCATTGCCGCCATTTATGGAACGGGGCTTGGGATTGGCGCAGGCATCCCACTCGGCGGCGCCGACCGCGCCGATAGCAGTCCACCACGCTGATATGCAGCGCGGTCGCCGGCATCGCCCGCTCGGCTCGATGCGTCGGCTCGTTCGGCATTCGGCTCATGGCCGAAAACCCTCGAAAATCATCTGGTCGGCGAAGCGCGCGGCGGTCATGCGCTCGGCCTCGGTTCGCACCGCCCAGGTCAAAAGCGGCAAGCCGAGGACGCGCCGCGCCAACGGTCGGCGCCAGTGCCGGCAGATCGGCCACCGCATAGGCCACGAATTGCGGCCGCGCCGGCCAGGCGGCGACCAGATACCCCATTCCATGGCGCAGCCAAAACGGCATCAAGTCCCAATATGGGTTGGGCCGGTATTTTGCGGCAACGATGCCGCAGACCAGGCGAGGCGCCTTTTGCCGCAATTGCACCAACTGCCGCGGGTCGAACGACATCGGCAGCCGCGGGTCCGCGATAGCCGGCGAGAACTATCGGCGACGCGGCTGGGCAGCCGGGCGATCGCCGTCGAACCGGCTCTTAAGCTCGACCAGCATGGCGACGCGCCCGGCGACCAGATCGCACAGCTCGGCCAGCGTCATCATGTGCTCGGCGCTGCCGCGGAACGGCACGCGCTTGAGTTCGGCTGCGCCCAGCCGGTCGAGCCGGCCCTCGCCGTCGGTCAGCCGGCCGAGCACATCGTCGTGATGCACCATGGCCTCGCCGTCGGCGCTGATCTGCACGTCGATCTCGATGCCATAATTGGCGGCGATGGCGGCGCGCACGGCGCCGGCGGTATTTTCGATTGTGCCGAGCGCGGCGTCATGCAGCCCGCGATGGGCGATCGGCCGTGCGGTGAGCCAGTCGAGCGAGTCGACACGGCATCTTCAAGACACTTCGAACACGCCCTCGACCTCGACCGCGGCATCGGCCGGCAGCGCGGCGACGCCGACCGTCGAGCGCGCGTGCTTGCCGTTGTCGCCGAAGGCCGCGACCATGACGTCGGAGGCGCCGTTCATGACTTTGGGGCCGTCGACGAAGCCCGGCGCCGAATTGATGAAGCCGCCGAGGCGAACCACGCGGGTCACCTTGTCGAGATCGCCGAGCGCGGACTTGACCTGCGCCAAAATATTGATGGCGCAGGCGCGCGCCGCCTTTTGCCCGTCCTCGATCGGAAACGCCGCCGCCGAGCTGGCCCTTGGCGACGAGCTTGCCGTCGCCGTCGAGACAAATCTGGCCGGACACGTGCAGCAGATTGCCGCTGCGCACGAACGGCACGTAATTGGCCATCGGCGCGCGCGGCGCGGCGAGCGCGATGCCGAGTTCCTGCAGCTTCTTCTCCACCGTGCCGGTCATGGGCGCCTCCGCGATTTCCGCCATCAAGTCCGGCTTTCTTCGCCGATCGCGCCAATTCATGCAAGCGGCGCGCCTCCTTCCCCAACCGTCCTGCGCAAGCGGGAGGGGGAAGGGTTGCGGCTGTTGCGGGGGCGCGCCAAGCTGCCTATCCTCGCGCGGCTCCTTCGGCAAAAGAGACGGAGCCAAGCAGAGGGGGAAACGGCAGGCGGGGGCCCATCTCCGAAGCGTGTGAAGCGGGATCGGTTCATGGTCGTGGACACGTTGGCATCGCGCGCCGCCGTCCTTACGCTCGGGTTGTTGTTGCTGCTGCTGCCGCCGCTTGCGGCGGCGCGGGCGCAAAACGCTTCACAAGACGCCGCCGCACCAGATGCCACGGCAGCGGACGCACCGGTCGTGCTGGTGCCGCATCGGGCGATCTACGATCTCTCGCTCGGCGAGACGCGCGGCGATTCCCAGGTCGCCAGCGTCAGCGGGCGGATCGTGTACGACTTCAGCGGCAATGCCTGCGACGGCTATACGGTGGATTTCCGCCAGGTTTCGGAGCTCGACACCGGCGAAGGCAAAGTGTCGACCAGCGATCTGCGTTCGACGACCTGGGAAGGCGCCGACGCCAAGAGCTTCAAATTCACCTCGGAAAACTTCGTCGACGAGAACCTCGTCGATGCCGTGGACGGCCATGCCGAACACGACGCCACCAAGACCGCCGTCGATCTCGACAAGCCGCAGCAGAAGAGCCTCGATCTCGATCCCGGCGTGGTCTTTCCGACCGAGCACATGATCCGCGTGATCAAGGCCGCGCGCGCCGGCGAGACCATTCTCGATTTTCCGGTCTATGACGGTTCCGATACCGGCGATAAAGTGTTCAACACGCTCACCGTGATCGGCCGCAAGATCGCACCCGGCGAGCGCGGGCACGCCGATGCCGCGGCCGGCGAGCCGAAGCTCGCCGGGGTGCCCCGCTGGCCGGTCACGATCAGCTATTTCGACAAGGACAAATCGGATAATTCCGATGAGCAGACACCCGCTTACGCCATCGGCTTCGAGCTTTACGCGAACGGCATTTCGCGCGCTTTGACGCTGGACTACAACGATTTCGTCGTCGCCGGAAAGCTCACTTCGCTCGAAATCAAAGACCAGAAGCCGTGCCCGTAAGGCCTCGTCATGTATGGACGGCCCCCTGTCGGCAAGAGCTTTTTGGCGGTTCGGCAGACTGATCGGGAGCGGTCATGTATGCGGCCTTTGGATGCGGTCGCTGACCGCTGGCCCTGATGGGATTCGCGGATCGAGTTCCAATCATTGCGACGCGCTGTGATGCGCGATGACGGGTCGGAGTGTCTCGATCCCGGTTCCTGACCGTTTGCCGTCACGCCATAGTTGCCCTTTCCGACGGTTGAGCGCGAGCGATCAGTTGCTGTCTGCGCTAGGCAGCGGCTGGCACACTCGCGCGATCGCGATAGTCTTCTCCTTTGGCCAACACGGCCCAAATGATACGCGCGGTCTTGGCGGCAAGCGCCACAGTGGCGACCTTCTTGGGGCGGCGCGCCAGAAGATCGCGCAGCCACGGATCGCTGACCCCGCGTGCCACCTCCTGGCGCAGCTTGGCGCTGGCGCCGACGATTAACAAGGTGCGCAATGTCCGATCGCCTTGCCGAGAGATCGAGCCCGAACGTTGCTTGCCGCCCGTTCCTCTCTGCCGTGGTGTCAGACCGAGCCAAGCCGCAAAGCCGCGGGCGCTGCGGAACGCTCGCGCGTCGCCGACGCTGGCCACCATGGCACTGGCGATGATCGGCCCCACGCAAGGCACCGCCACCAGCCGGCGCGCCGCCGCGCTCTCGCGCACGCTTTGCACTATCTTAAGTTCGAGCGCGCGGATCTGCACATCGAGCGCTTGCCATTGTCCGGCGAGCGCCAGCAAGCCATCCCGCGCCAGAGCTGGTACTCCGGCATCACAGGCTGTCTGCATCCGTTCGATCAAGCCGCGCAGCCCCTTCACACCCTGCGCCGCTACGATCCCGAACTCCGCAAGATGACCGCGCAACGCATTGGCCAGCATCGTGCGCTGGCGCACCAGCAGCGTCCGCGTCCGGTGCAGGACCAGCATCGCCTGCTGGTGCTCGCTCTTTACCGCCACGAACCGCATCGTCGGCCGCTGCATCGCCTCGCAGCTCGCCTCCGCATCGCGGCCGTCTGTCTTGTTGCGCTTCACATAAGGCTTCACGTAGCTCGGCGGCATCAGCCGCACCTCATGGCCATGCCGTTGCGCCAGCCGCGCCCAGTAATGCGCCCCGCCGCACGCCTCCATGCCGATCACCGCCGGGCGCAGTCCGGTAAAAAACTTCTCCATCTGCGCCCGTCGAATTTGTCGGCGGATCACCACCTGGCCGGCTTCATCGACACCGTGAACCTGGAAAACGTTCTTCGCCAAATCCAACCCAATCATGATAGTCTCTGCCATGGACGGCTCCCTTGTCTGGCCGATTCACATCACCAGTCTGGCACAACTGATGCCGTCGGGAGCCGTCCACACCATCATTGCGAGCCCGCAGGGCGAAGCAATCCAGTCAGGCGAACTGTCAAGCGCGACCAAGGGAGGGCCGGCCGCTATTCGGTTAACTCGGTTCGCTCCAGAGTTTTAGCGGGCAGTGGCGCGCGATGTGCGCAAAATCCATGTCGGTTGAAAGCATGGTGAGATCGTGATGAATGCAGAGCTGCGCCAATAGCGCATCGATGGTTTGGATCTGTATTCCGGCGCGCCGGCAACGATTTCTCAAGTCCGCGGCGCGGATATGATCGTCGCGATCCGGCACGATCAACGGCACCGCGGAAAACCGATCCAGAATCTGCTCACGCGCCTTCGGGCCGGCAAAGCCTTGCAACAGCTCCTGAAGGACGAGGCCCGTCGTCAGGATGCGACTCGCCCAATTCAATCGCGCGGACGAGCGCCCGAACCGGTGCCGCCGCAGCGGGCGAATTGCGCCGCAGCGCAAGCGACCAAACGCTGGTGTCGACAAAAAGGCTCAACCGCGCCCGCGCTCCGCCTTGTAATCATAGGAGGAATCCCACTCGAGTTTGCCCATCAAATCGAGCAGGCGCTTTTGCCGCCGCCGCGCGATAAATTCCTGCAACGCCTTGGTGACGGCCGCCTTTTTCGTGCGTTCTCCGCTGACTTGCAAAGCGCGATCGATCAGTTCCGGATCGATAGACAGGTTGGTGGCCATGTGTAACCCTCTACACAGAATTTGACACAAAGGAGCGCGCGGCGCAATATTCCGATCAGGTCTCCTCCCCCCGTTCAAACGCCAATCCGCGCACCACCGCAGCCTCGCCGAAGCGGGCGCGCACGGCATCGACGGCGTGCTCGGCTAACGCCGAGCGGCCGTCGACAAGGTCGGCGGGATCGGCTTCGTCGGCCGTCACGATGGCGCTCAAGCCGACGCCGAGCAGGCGATAGCGGGTGCCGTCGGCCTCGCGTTCGAGGAGCCCGCGCGCGGCTGTGAAAATGCGTTGCGCGAGTTGCGTCGGGGATTCCAGCGACCGCGCCCGGGTGCGGATTTTGAAATCCGCGGTTTTCAGTTTCAGCGTCACGGTCGCGCCGGCCAATTGCTTGCTTTTGAGCCGCGCCGAAACCTCTTCCGAGAGCGTCCAGAGAATTTTCTCTAGCGCGCGGAAGCCGGCAATGTCGCGCTCGAACGTGGTTTCCGAGGATACGCTTTTGGTGTCGCGCTCGGGGCTCACGTCGCGGCTGTCGATGCCGCGGGCGAGCCGCGCCAAGCGGCGGCCTTCCTCGCCGTAGCGGCGCAAGAGCTCGATCTCGCTCACGCGTTGCAGGTCGGCGATGCGGTGAAATCCGTCACGCGCATAGCGCGCCGCGCCGGCTTTGCCGACGCCGTAAATGAAGCTCACCGGTTTCGGCGCCAGAAACGCCGGCGCTTCGCCGCCGCCGAGCACGGCAAAACCGCGCGGCTTGTCGAGGTCGGAGGCGATTTTGGCGAGGAATTTATTGGCGGAAAGTCCGATCGAGACGGTGATCTTGACGGTGCTCTCCACTTCGGCGGCAAAGCGCGCGAGCGTCTTGGCCGGCGCCATGCCGTGCACGCGCTCGGTTCCGGAAAGATCGAGGAACGCCTCGTCGATCGACAACGGCTCAACCAGCGGCGTGAGCGCCAGCATCATCGCGCGCACCTCGCGGCCGGCCTTGGCGTATTTCTCGAAATTGGGCCGCACCACCTTGGCCTGCGGGCATAGCCGCAATGCCTCGAACATCGGCATGGCCGATCGCACCCCGTAAGTGCGGGCGATATAGCAGCAGGTCGCCACCACGCCGCGCTTGCCGCCGCCGACGATGACCGGTTCGGCGGCAAGGCTCGGATCGTCGCGCTTTTCGATCGCGGCATAGAAGGCGTCGCAATCGACATGCGCGATCGACAGCGTTGCAAGCTCGTCGTGGCGCAATAGCCGCGGCGAGCCGCAACCCGCGCAGCGCAGGCTTTCCGGCGCGGCATCGGCAAGACAATCGCGGCAGAAGCTTGTGCTCACGGCAAACCTTCAAGGCAGGTCGCGGTCCTATCGGCGGTCGAGCGCGGCGTGGGCTCGCGCGATGCCGGCCGGATCGATGCCGGCGCTCTCGGCAAAGGCACGCAACAGGGACTCGTCGGCGAGCATATGCTCCAGCACGCCGGCGAGAAAGCCGGGTTCGCGGGCGGTATCGCGGATCGCGGTGGCCTCAATTCCGGTTACGTTAAGGAAGGCCGCCAATCGCTCCGGCTCCTCGGCGATGAAGGCAAGCGCCTGAACCGCCAGCATTTCCGCCGCTTGCCGCGATGGGCCTGAGCGCGTTTTCATCGGGCTCCATTTGCCTTTCCGTAATATATCGGGACTAGCTTTCCCGGCTGCCGTCCGCTGCGCGGCAGCAGGCGATTCCGGCTTGCCGCGCGCATCGGGCTGGGGACCGGCGAAGGGAATGGGGGATGGCGAAAACCGTCCTGATCGTGGAAGACAACGAGCTTAACATGAAGCTCTTCCACGATCTGTTGGAGGCCCACGGCTACGCGACGGTCGGCACGCGCAACGGCATCGAAGCGCTCGATCTCGCCCGCAAGCATCGGCCCGACCTCATCCTGATGGACATCCAGCTTCCGGAAGTCTCCGGCCTCGAAGTGACCAAGTGGCTGAAAGACGATGCCGAGCTCAAGCGCATCCCGGTGGTCGCGGTCACCGCCTTCGCCATGAAAGGCGACGAGGAGCGCATCCGCGAGGGCGGCTGCGAGGCTTATCTGTCCAAACCGATCTCGGTGGGCAAGTTCATCGAGACCATCCGTCATTTTCTCGGCAATCCGTAAGGACCGCGATGACCGCCCGCGTACTGGTCGTTGACGACGTTGCCGCCAACGTCAAGCTGCTCGAGGCGCGGCTGTCGGCGGAGTATTTCGACGTCGTCACGGCGATGAGCGGGGAGGAGGCGCTGGCGATCTGCGAACGCGCCGAATGCGACCTCGTGCTGCTCGACGTGATGATGCCCGACATGGATGGCTTCGAGGTCTGCCGCCGGCTCAAGAGCAATCCGGCGACGCACCACATCCCGGTGGTGATGGTGACCGCGCTCGACCAGCCTTCCGACCGGGTGCGCGGACTGGAAGCCGGCGCCGACGATTTCCTGACCAAGCCGATCCCCGAACTGGCGTTGATCGCGCGCGTGCGCTCGCTGGCGCGGCTGAAGATGGTGACCGACGAATTGCGCATGCGGGTTTTGACCTCGCACGAGATCGGCATCGAATTGCCGGAGCGCGAGGCGGTGGCCGACACCGGACGCGGCGGCCACGTGCTGATCGTCGACGACCGGGCGGCGTCTTACGAGCGGATTGCGGCGACGCTCGCCAAGGAGCATGCGGTGGAGGTCGAAGCCGACCCCAACCAGGCTTTGTTCCATGCCGCCGACGGCAATTACGACCTGCTGATCGTCTCGCTGGGCATGGAGAATTTCGACGCGCTGCGGCTGTGTAGCCAGATCCGCTCGCTCGATCGCACCCGCAATCTGCCGATCCTCGCCGTCACCGAGCCCGACGGCAATGCGCGCATGGTACGGGGGCTCGAAATCGGCGTGAACGATTATCTGCTGCGTCCGATCGACCAGAACGAGCTGTTGGCGCGGGCGCGCAGCCAGGTGCGCAAGCGCCGTTACACCGAGCGGCTGCGCGACAACGTGCAAATGTCGATCGAGATGGCGATCACCGACGCGCTGACCGGCCTGTTCAACCGTCGTTACATGGAGAGCCATCTCGCGACGCTGATCGAACAGGCCACCGCGCGCGGCAAGCCGCTGGCGGCGCTGGTGATCGACATCGACTATTTCAAAGCGGTCAACGACAGCCACGGCCACGACGCCGGCGACGACGTGCTGCGCGATTTTGCGCTGCGCATCAAGCGCTCGATCCGCGGCATCGATCTGGCGTGCCGCTACGGCGGCGAGGAATTCGTCATCGTCATGCCGGAAACCGACATGGCGGTGGCCGCCATGGTAGCGGAGCGGCTGCGCCGGCGCATCGCCGCCGAGCCGTTCGCTATCGCGCAAGGCGCCCGCCAGATTCCGGTGACGATTTCGATCGGCATCGCCGGCTTGCGCGGCAAGGACGACACCACCGCGAACCTGTTAAAGCGTGCCGACGAGGCGCTCTACCGCGCCAAGCGCGACGGCCGCAACCGGGTGGTGCCCGACGCCGCCTGAGCGCCCGCGGCCGGCGCGGCACGCGGGTAAGCACGATTTTTGTGGTTGACGGGAATTACGCCGGTTTGGCGGGCCTTGAGCGGTTGAATTCGCCGGCGGTTTCGCTGGCCTTTTCGCTAGCCTTCCGATCTCGGCATTGCTCGCTGATCGTCAGGGGCTTTTACAGCGAGCCGGGCGATGCCGCACAGGCGCGAATTTATCGATAACCCTGCGGAATGCTCAGGCCCGCCGCATCTCCTGGGTCCGTGGGGTTCGGCCGGCTCGGGAGCGGTGCGAGTGGCCTCCTCATGACGCCGTTTCCGGCCGGCCACCATATGCCAATTCCGTCACCCTGAGGTGCTCGGTGCGAAGCGCCGAGCCTCGAAGGGCGACGGCCCCGGCGCCTCGGCCGCATCCTTCGAGGGCCGCTTCGCGGCCACCTCAGGATGAGCGGAAGTCTCGCCTTACTTGATCGTTTTACTTGATCTTGGATTCGCGAAATTCGACGTGCTTTTTCGCTACCGGATCGTATTTCTTCTTGACCAGTTTGTCGGTCATGGTGCGCGAATTCTTGCGCGTGACGTAATAGAAGCCGGTGTCGGCGCTGGAAACCATCTTGATTTTGATGGTGGTGCTCTTGGCCATGACGGGACCTCACGGGACCTCGGGTTGATCGGTTGGCCGGCAACCTAATGGGCGAGCGCCGAAAGTCAAGAAAACCCGCTGACGGGTAAATGTCTCAGTTTGAATTTTAATCGGGTAGCCCCGTTTTCTGGCTTGGCGTACTGTGGCTTTATGGCCACTTACTTAGTCGCGTTCTGCTACTTTTCGGGGGGCGAATTTATCCGCTTTGAGTCCACGTCTATTCAGGCTTCCAATGACGGAGAGGCAAAGGAGAAAGCCAATGAGTGGGCGCACAGTAACTATGGCCTGGTCGATGACCGAACTTGGCTCCATGTGAAAGATAACGAGCGCGGTATCTACAGTAGGCAGTTGGGAAAATCATAATTGCCGCGCGGTCCCAAGGTCATTTGCCGAACGGCAGAACCTTACGATGCGGATGCAGATGCGGCGCTTTACGCGACTCACCAATGCCTTCTCGAAGAAATTTGAAAACCACATGCATATGGTTGCGCTCTACACGATCTGGTACAACTACGTGAAGCGGCACAAGTCGCTGAAGGGCATGTCACCGGCTATGGTCGCTGGATTGAGCGGTACGCTTTGGTCAATGAAAGACATGGCCGAAATGATCGACGCGACATTGCCGAAGCCGGGTCCGCGCGGACCGTAAAAAAACAGGCCACATAATGGGCCGCACAATTATTGTTGCTGTCTTGATAGCTGGCCTCTTGAGCATCACTCAAGGGCAAGCATTAGCCGTTGAATGCCCAGCCGGCAGTCAGATTTACGTCAATCCAAACCTTGCCCCGCAACGACCAGTCGTCACCCGGCAACAGTTTGAGATGACAATGGCGAACCCGTATGCGTCGGATGTACAAAAGAAAAACGTTTCAGAGTTTTACTACAATCAGAACCAGCCAATCCAATTACCATACCGCGACGGGATCGTTCTTATCTCGCCGCACGATCCCTGCATTCAGCAATATCTGGGCAAATAAATTTCAAACTGAGACAATGCCCGCTGACGGCGTCATCGAGCTTCAAAGCACTTCCCGCACGAAGCGCTTGTGCAGCATGCGGTAGAGCGGCACCGGGTGATCGAAACTCATGCCGGCTGAGATGCGGTCGGCGAGCTCTTCCAGCACGACCGCGGTAATGCCCGGCATGTCGAGTTGCCGCGCCTGGGTGATCGGCAGCCAGACGAGTTCGACCAGTTCCTTGTCGGCTCCGACAAAGCCGTCGTCGCGCCGGGCGATGGCGGAGACCTCGGCGGCAAAGAAGCGGCTGTCGAAACGCAACGGCCGCTTCGGCGGGGTGATGGCGCGAGCGATGAAATGGATCGCGCTCAGGTCGGGCAGGATGCCGGCTTGGACGAAAGCCTGCCAGGCGCCGGGCGGGACGGGCACCGCGGCCGCACGCGGCACGCCGAGCATGATGCCGGTCTCCTCATAGGTTTCGCGCACCGCGGCGAGGGCAAAACCCGCCGCCTTGACCGCGCTCGGGCGGCGCAGCCGACGCATCAAACGCGCGACATCGCGCGCCTGGAGCGCCGCGGCGACCGCCATCTGCCGGTCCGCGGGATCGATACTGCCGCCGGGAAAGACGAACTTGCCGGGCATGAAGCGGTGGCGAAGATGACGGCGGCCGAGCAGCACCTTCGGCACTTGTTCGGCGCGATCGATCAGGATCAGCGTCGCGGCGTCGCGCGGCTTCCGATTCGGAAAAGTCTGGTCGCGGATGGTGCGAGTGAGCCGCTCGGCGCGGTCGGCCGCGACACCGGGCTCGATCATGCTGTCGCTCATCGACCCACCGCTTTCTAACGCCGCCGGCCGCGCGATTTCGGCGGGTGCGCAAATGTCCGCCGCTGCTGCGGCGGATGTCCAGTCCTGTTCTGCACGGCGCGGTCGGTGCCGACGAGCTTAAAGCGCAACGCGCCGGCGACCGGCGCCGCTTCGACGAGTTCGACGATCACCGGGTCGCCGAGCCGGTGTGTCGCCGAGCGGCCGACGAAAGCGCGGCCGGCTTCGTGAAAGCGGAAATATTCGTCGCCGATGGTGCGCGCCGGGATAAAGCCGTCGGCGCCGGTCTCGTCGAGCTCGACGAACAGGCCGGCGCGGGTCACGCCGGAAATGTGGCCGTCGAACGTGGCGCCGACGCGGTCGGCGAGAAAATGCGCGATCAGCCGGTCGGCGGTTTCGCGCTCGGCCTTCATGGCGCGCCGTTCGGTCGTGGAAATGCTGGCGGCGGTTTCGGCGAGCGACCGGGCATCAGCGGCCTCCGGCAGGCCGTCAGACCCGAGCTTTTGGGCGCGGATCAAGGCGCGATGCACGACGAGATCGGCGTAGCGGCGGATCGGCGAGGTGAAATGCGCATAGCGCCGTAGGTTGAGGCCGAAATGGCCGTAATTTTGCGATGAATATTCGGCCTGCGCCTGGGTGCGCAGCACCACTTCATTGACCAGCCGCTCGACGTCGCGGCCCTTGACCCGTTGCAAAATGCGGTTGAATCCGTCCGGCCGCAGCGTGCCGCCCTTGGGCAGCGAAATATCCAGCGTTGCCAAAAATTCACGCAGCGCATTGAGCTTTTCCGGCGAAGGCTCGTCGTGCACGCGATAAATGAGCGGCACATTGCCCCGCTCGCAGGTTTCGGCGGCGGCGACGTTGGCGAAGATCATGAACTCCTCGATCAGCCGGTGCGCTTCGAGCCGCGGCCGGCATGATCACGCGATCGACCGTGCCGTCGGATTTGAGCAAAATCTTGCGCTCCGGAATGTCGAGGTCGAGCGGAGCGCGCTCGTCGCGCGCCCGCGCGAGCGAACGGTAAGCGTCGTAAAGCGGTTGCAGCACCGGTTCGGCGATCGGCGCGGTGACCTCGTCGGTGCGGCCGGACACCGCGAGCTGCGCCTGCTCGTAATGCAGCCGCGCCGCCGAGCGGATCAGCACGCGGTGAAAGCTGTGCGAGCGCTTGCGGCCGTCGGCGCCGACGACCATGCGCACGGCGAGTGCCGGCCGGTCCTGGTGCGGCCGCAGCGAGCACAAGTCGTTGGAAATGCGCTCCGGCAGCATCGGCACGACGCGATCGGGGAAATACACCGAATTGCCGCGTTTTGCCGCCTCGCGGTCGAGCGCGGTGCCCGGACGCACATAATGCGCCACGTCGGCGATGGCGACGTGCACGATAAAGCCGCCGGCATTGCGCGGGTCGGCATCGGGTGCCGCATGGACCGCGTCGTCATGATCCTTGGCGTCGGGCGGATCGATGGTGACGAACGCCACGTCGCGCCAATCCTCGCGGCCGGCGGTCGATGCCGCGCCGCGCGGCGGCGGCTTCGTCGAGCACGGCGCGCGTAAAGACGTGCGGGATGTCGTGGGCGTGGATGGCGATGAGGCTGACCGCGCGCTCGGTTTTCGAGCGAGCCGAGCCGTTCGACCACGGCGCCGGTCGGCAGCCCGAGCCGGCCGTGGCGCGCCACGTCGACGGCGACGAGATCGCCGTCGAGCGCGCCGGCGGTGGCACCGGCGGGGATATGCCAGTTCGCGGCCGAGCTGTTTCTTGTCGACCGGCACCAGCCGGCCGCCGCCGCCGGCAACCCCGCGAAAAATGCCGAGCGTGCGCTGCCTGGCGCGATCGATGAGCTTGATGACGCGGCCGCTCGTCTCCTCATCGCCGCGCTCTTCGATGCGGATGAGAGCGCGGTCGCCGACGCCGGCGACCTCGCCGGGCCGGGCGCGTCGCGGCGTCAAAAGCCGGATCACCGGCGGGGCGCCGTGCGCCTGTTCGTCCCATTCGGTCGGCCGCGCCAAAAGCTCGCCGTCGCCGTCGCGGCCGGTGATGTCGGCGAGCACCACCGGCGGCAGCGTGCCGGGGTGATGCAGCCGCTTGCGGCGGCGGTCGATGGAGCCTTGATCGGCGAGTTCGCGCAGCATGCGGTTGAGCGCCGCGCGGTCGGCGTTCTTGGCACCGAACGCGCGGGCGATTTCGCGGACGCCGACCTTGCCGCTGCGCTCGCGGATGAAGGCGACAAGCTCCTCGCGGGAGGGCAGGCGTTTCATAGGCCGCTCATTGCCACGATGGGCCTGGTCATGACAGCCGTGGTTTCGGCCGGTGGCGCAAGGCGTGAAATTTATTCGGCAGCTTGGGTGGTCTTGCGGAGGTTTGGTTGCCGGCGGTTTGGCGGTGTGCGGCAGCGGGCCGTTTGCGCGAGGCTTTGACATGCCTCGCCGTGAGCGGCGAGGGGCGTTTGGCCTTGCGCGGGCGCGCATGCGGGGCCGGCGCATGGCGTTCCGCCCGGGCATCGAGCAGCGCGACGGCCTCGTCAAGCGTGACGGTTTCCGGCGTCTTGTCGGCCGGCAGCGTGGCATTGACGCCGTCGTGGCTGACATAGGGGCCGTAGCGGCCCTTCTTCGCCACCACCGCGCCGCCCTTGGTCGGATGATCGCCGAGCGCACGGCCGGGATCGGCGCCGAAGCGGCGGCCGCGAGGGCCCTTGGCGCAGTTTCTCGGCGATCAGCGTCACCGCGCGGTTGAGCCCGACGCTGAAAACTTCCTCGGGGGAATCCAGATTGGCGTAGGTCTTGCCGTGCTGCACATAGGGCCCGAACCGGCCGATGCCGGCCACGGATCGGCTCGCCGTCCTCGGGATGGCGGCCGACTTCGCGCGGCAATGACAACAGCGCGAGCGCGCGGTCGAGATCGATCGTTTCCGGCGCCATTCCCTTCGGCAGGCCGGCGCGTTTCGGCTTTTCGCCATCGTTGCCCGCCTCGCCGAGCTGCAAATAGGGGCCGAAGCGGCCGAGCGCACGGTGACGTCGAGACCGCTCTGCGGATCCTCGCCGAGCTTCTTGGTGCCGATATCGACCGTACCGTCGGCTTGCGACGACAGCGGCCGCGTATAGCGGCATTCGGGATAATTCGAGCAGCCGATGAAGGCGCCGAATTTGCAGAGCTTGAGCGACAGCCGGCCCTTGCCGCAGGTCGGGCACAGCCGCGGATCGCTGCCGTCCTCGCGCGGCGGAAACAGATGCGGCGCCAACAGCTCGTCGAGCGCGTCGATCACCTTGGAGATTTTCAAATCCTTGGTCTCGTCGATGGCGCCAATGAAGTCGCGCCAGAAATCGCGCAGCACGTCGCGCCAGGCCACCTCGCTGTTGGAGATGAGGTCGAGCTGCTCTTCGAGGCCCGCCGTGAAATCATACTCGACGTATTTGGCGAAGAAGCTTTCGAGAAAAGCGACGACGATGCGGCCGCGGTCCTCCGGAATGAGCCGCCGCTTGTCGAGCCGCACATATTTGCGGTCTTTGAGCACTTGCAGGATCGAGGCGTAGGTCGACGGCCGGCCGATGCCGAGTTCTTCCATGCGCTTGACCAGCGAGGCTTCGGAGTAACGCGGCGGCGGCTCGGTGAAATGCTGATCGGCGGCGATCGAGCGCTTGTCGAGCCGCTCGCCGGCTCGCCATTTCCGGCAGCCGGCGCGCCTCTTCGTCGTCGGGGTCTTCGTCGCGGCCTTCCTGGTAGAGCGCGAGAAAGCCGTCGAATTTCACCACCGTGCCGGTGGCGCGCAGATCGAGGAGGCGGCTCCGCGACATTGGCATTGATATCGACGGTGGTGCGCTCGAGCTCGGCGGATTCCATCTGGCTCGCCACCGCGCGCAGCCAGATCAGCTCATAGAGCCTGGCCTGATCGGCATCGAGAAAGTGTTTGGTCTCGCGCGGCCGGCAGGCGAGGTCGGTCGGCCGGATCGCCTCGTGCGCTTCCTGCGCGTTCTTGGCCTTGGTCTCGTAGCGGCGCGGCGCATGGG
Source organism: uncultured Alphaproteobacteria bacterium (assembly GCA_963729335.1). Classification (GTDB taxonomy): domain Bacteria; phylum Pseudomonadota; class Alphaproteobacteria; order Rhizobiales; family Xanthobacteraceae; genus BOG-931. The sequence continues at coordinate 1,106,302 of CAVSNN010000002.1, read as the reverse complement.
GAACGTAGTTCGGGCCGTAATCGGTCTCGATGACGCGGCGCACCGCGGCGATCGCTTCGTCGGCGATCTGCACGCCGTCGGTGCGCATATAGGTGATGAGGCCGACCGTCTCGCCGCCGATGTCGACGCCTTCGTAGAGCCGCTGCGCCACGCGCATGGTATGCGCCGGAGCGAAGCCGAGCTTGCGGCTTGCTTCCTGCTGCAAGGTCGACGTGGTGAACGGCGGATAGGGATGCCGCTTGACCGGCTTGGCCTCGACCGCGGCGACGGTGAACGCGGCGGTTTCGAGCGCCTGTCTTGAACGCTTCGGCTTCGCGCGCCCGAGCCGATGTCGAGGCGCTGCAGCTTTTGGCCGTCGGCGCCGACGAGCCGCGCCTCGAAGGTCTCGTTGCGCGGCGTCGCCAGCGTGGCGAGGAGCGACCAATATTCCTGGCGGACGAATTTTTCGATCTCGAGTTCGCGGTCGGCAGACCAGCCGCAACGCCACCGACTGCACGCGGCCCGCCGAACGCGCGCCCGGCAGCTTGCGCCACAGCACCGGCGACAGCGTGAAGCCGACCAGATAATCGAGCGCGCGGCGCGCCAGATAAGCGTCGACCAGCGCCTGATCGATGGCGCGCGGATGCGCCATCGCCTCGGTTACCGCCTGCTTGGTGATGGCGTTGAAGACGACGCGCTCGACCGGCTGCGCCTTGAGCGCCTTTTTTCCTTGAGCACCTGAAGCACGTGCCAGGAAATCGCTTCGCCCTCGCGGTCGGGGTCGGTGGCGAGAATCAGCTTGTCGGCGCCCTTGACCGCCTGGGCGATGTCGTTGAGCCGCTTCTGCGCCTTGGGATCGACCTCCCACAGCATGCGGAAATTGGCATCGGGATCGACCGAGCCGCTCTTGGCCGGCAGGTCGCGCACATGGCCGAACGAGGCCAGGACTTCGTAGCCCCGGCCCAGATATTTATTGATCGTCTTCGCCTTGGCGGGCGATTCCACCACTACAAGATTCATGATAACCCAATGATTTTGCGGCCTTTTCGCCTATTCGACGCAGCACCTATGGCGGTCGGGCCGCCGCGAACATGGGTAATGCAACCCCACCTGTCAAATCGTTACCGGTGGAACCCGGCCCGCCGCTAACGCGGCAATGCGGACCAATCGGGGCAAAATCCGGTCAACCCAGTACCACTCGTAAGTTGTGATTGTAAAAAATTAGCGTTAATGTATAGGTGGTGCGCAGAGACCGCGACGGTCCTGAACTGTGCGCTTGGTTCACGCTGCCGGGCGCCCGATTGCATAGTGTCACAACGTACAATATGACAGATCCTGCCGACAACGGCGACGGGCCGAATGGCGAACGAAACGCCCGACAGTGCGGCGCATTATATCGCCTCGCTGACGGAAGAACTGGCGCAGCTCGCCCGCGCGCAACGGCTTCGATACGCTCAGCTATATTCTGGAAATGGCGCGGCTGGAAGCCGATCAATCGCCAAGGGATAGATTTTTCACCGCCAAACGCTTCAATTGGCGCGTCACATCAGCGATACCAATCCGCCGCCGTGACGTTCCAGCCGTCCGGCGATTTCCAGTTCCAACAGCACCATCCGCACCACGCGCGGCGAACTTTGCGACAGCCGGATCAGATCGTCGATCGAAACCGGCGTCGGGCTGAGCAGCGCGACGATGCGCGCCCGCTCGTCCGGCTGCCGGCTCGCACGCTTGGCGCGGCTTCGACGTCCTCGGGCTCCGGCTCGCGGGCCGGCAGCTCCATCCCCATGATCGGCCGCAGCACGGCGACGATGTCGGCGGCTTCGGTCACCGGCGTCGCGCCCTGCTTGATCAGGCCGTTGGTGCCCTCGGCGCGCGGATCGAGCGGCGAGCCGGGCACCGCGAACACCTCGCGGCCCTGTTCGAGCGCAAGCCGCGCGGTGATCAGCGAGCCCGAGCGCTTGGCGGCCTCGACGATGACGACGCCGAGCGACAGTCCGGAAATCAGCCGATTGCGGCGCGGGAAATCGCGCGCCGCGCGGCTCCCAGCCGAGCGGCATTTCGGTAAGCGCGGCGCCGGAGAGCACAATGTCGTCGAGCAGATCGACATGCTCGGGCGGATAGACGCGATCGTGGCCGCCGGCCAGCACCGCGACCGTTCCGGTCGTGAGGCTGGCGCGATGGGCGGCGGCGTCGATGCCGCGCGCCAGTCCGGAAACGATGGCAAATCCGGCCTCGCAAAGCCCGTGCGCGAGGCGCTGCGTGATCTTGACGCCGGCCGCCGAGGCATTGCGCGAGCCGACGATGGCGACCTGCGGCATCGCCAGCGCGGCGGCGTGGCCGCGCACGGCGACGAGCGGCGGCGGGTCGTCGATCATCTGCAGCCGGCGCGGATAGTCGGTTTCGCCGATCGCCACGAAAGCGCACGCCGAGCTTGCGCGAGGCTTCGATTTCGCGCTCGGCCTGTTGCGCGCGAATAGATCTGCGGCGCGCCCGCTGCCGCCGCCGCGGCGCGCCAGGCCCGGCAAGGCCTCGAGCGCGGCGCGCGCGCCGCCGAAATGGTTGATCAGCGCGCGAAACGTGCGCGGCCCGACATTCTGGCTGCGAATGAGCCGCAACCAGTCGATGCCGCTGCTCATCCGTCAGCCGGATGGGTTCCGTGCCCTCGCTCACCTCGCCCCCAAAACTCCGAGACTTTGCACCGGTCGAACCGGAACCATAGCCTACATCGTTTGACGCGGTCGCGCGGAACCAAATCTATGGGAGTTATGAAGGGGGTTGCCGGCTTGGCGAAGCCTCGCGCCTTACTGCGATGCGCCCATGACGCGCGAGTGCTTGAGCAGGCCGGCGAAACGCGCAGCTTCCGAATGCAGAAAATCGCCGAGCTGCTGCGGGTTCAGGTGGAAGATTTCCACGCCCTGCTTGGCGAAGGCATCGCGGACTTCCGGCAGGGCCAGAGCTTTGGCGATTTCCCGATCGAGGCGCGCGATAATCGGGGCCGGCGTGCCGCCCGTTGCCATGATGCAAATCCAACCGTCTATCCGCATCTCAGGCAATCCCGCTTCCGCCGAAGTTGGGATGTCCGGCGCGAGCGGCGATCGTTGCGGCGATAACACGGCCAACGCCTTCAGCGCCCCGCTGCGGACCTGCGGCAACATTGTCGATATGGCGCCAACCCCCAGGTCCACCCGGTTTGCCATCAGGTCCGGTATCGCCTTGCTGATAACGTCGTAGGGCACAATGGTCAGATCGATATTGCCGTATTGCGCAAGCATCTCCGCTCCAAGATGATTGGGCGTGCCGATCACAGAAATCGCAATTGCTGACCGACTTCGGCTTTTGTTTTGCGATTTTAATGACGTCGGTGATGTTTTTGGCGGGAAAAGCCGGCGACGCAACGAGCAGCATTTTCGCAATCACCACCATCGATACCGGCGCGAGGTCGCGCTGGTAGTCGAAGCCGGGGTTGGGCAACAGCGTCGGATTGACGGCCTGGTTCGTGCTGGTGACCAACAGCATATGGCCGTCGGGCTCCGCCTTGGCCACAACGGCGGCGGCAATATTGCCGCCGGCACCGGGTCGGTTTTCCACCACCACCGGCACGCCGATGGAAGCGGAAAGGGCATTCGACAGTTCGCGTGGCACGAGGTCGACTGCGCCTCCGGGCGCGGAACCAACCTCGAACTTGAGCGGCTTTGTGCCCGGCCAGCTCTCGGCACCATGCGCTCCCTGCGCGGCCCAGACCAGGCTCGTAAGCAAAACAATCGCTAGCCTCATCGTTGGCTCCCCAAATATCCGAGTATCCGACTTTGTCATTACTCGCGAAACGTGTAAACTGGTTTACACTTGCTTTCGGCATCCGAAACGTCGAGAAAATTCGAGAACACGCCAGGCCCATCGCAGGTGGAACTGTAAATGGACGTTCGTCAGCTTCGTTACTTTGTCGGAATCATCCAGGCGGGCAGCCTTGCGCGTGCCGCCGATCAATTGCACGTCGCGCAATCTGCGCTGAGCTATCATCTCGCCAGCCTGGAGTCGGAGCTGGATCGGCAACTGGTGACGCGCGGGCCGAAAGGCATCGCGCTCACCGAAGCGGGAAGCGTCCTATATCGGAACGCCGAGGCAATCCTGCGGCATGTCGAATCGGCCAAGCAGGAGATTTCGAGCAATCCTAATGTCCCTTCAGGCAGGGTCTCTGTCGGATTTCCACACACAATAGCGGGTATTTTGAGCTACGAACTGTTTATACGGGCACGTGCTGTCTATCCACAAATCGTGTTGCATGTCACCGATGGCAACAGCGGGCTGCTGCACGAACGACTGGTCAATGGTCGGCTCGATATCGCCCTGCTGTTCGCCGATCAACCCGAGCGCGGCCTTGCCGTCGAGCCAATACTCCTGCAGGAACTGTTCTACGTCACGGCGGACCCGAATAAATCGCCCATCCGACTTGCCGAGGCGGCGCAACGTCCGCTGCTGGTGTGCGGTCCCGGCACCACAAGCCGAAGCGTCGCCCTGGAAGCGTTCAAGAAACATGGGCTGACCGTCACGTCGATCGGCGAAATCAACACATTGACTGCGATGCGCCGCGCCATTGAATCCGGTATCGGCAACTCGATCCTTTCCTGGGCTGCACTAGACGGCAGCGATGACAAAACGGCGCTCAATTATCGGCGCATTGCCGACGCGGAACTGGTCCGGCCCATTGCGCTGTGCTTTTCCAAGGTGGGCCAGCGCAGCCCCGCTATCGACGCCGTTGCGGCGACGCTGAAATCGCTAGTTCAGGAATTGGTCGAGAATGGGACTTGGCAAGGTGTCTCATTAATCGGTGCTCCCGAGGAGCTATCTCGTTTGTCGCTCCCCCGATAGAAATTCTGAATTGGACACGCTCAGGTTGATGACTAGGCTCACGCTTGCCGAACGGTGAGGATTTAAAGCTCAAGGCTGCGCATCGACGGCGACGCTGGGTTCCGAGGGGTCACCGTAAATGCCGAAGCGGATCGAGCCGGTTGACATCTTGGTGGGGCAGCGCGTGCGGGCCTATCGCCTGGCGCGGCACATGTCGCAATCGGCGCTCGCCGATCAGGTCGGCGTCACGTTCCAGCAAATTCAGAAATACGAGAAGGGAACCAACCGCCTGGGAAGCAGCCGGCTGCAAAAGGTCGCCACCGTTCTGGGCGTCGGGATCGCCAAATTCTTTGCCGAGGAGAACGGGGAGAATGAACCCGGCCAGGATGCCTTCACAGAAATGCTGACCCGGCCCTATGCGGCAAGGCTGCTTCAGGCATTCGGCGGCATCGACAAGGCCAAGCTGCGGTTGTCCTTAGTGAGGCTCGCCGAAACCCTCTCCGAACGCAGCGAATAGGCTCGGTCGAGACTTCCCGCCACGAAACGCGAGATTTAAGGATAATTTCGCGGTCCTTCCGTCCCCGCTTGCGCTGCGCCGGGGTGAGGTTTTACCAAAAAATCGCCCATACCCGTCCCGCCCAGGCGCCGCGCGCGTGGGCTTTAGGGGAAAAGAGGTACTTGTTGCAAAGCGGCAGCTAAACCCGCAATGTTCGACGGCCTGCCGCAAAGCCAGGGGGTTCGGAGTTCCGGTCCGAAGGGGAGTGCATTGCACGGAAATTTGGCCAAGCGCGCGTTTCGCGTCGTTCTGATCAAGCCGTCGCATTACGACCGGGACGGCTATGTCATCCAATGGCTGCGCTCGACGCTGCCGTCGAACAGCCTCGCCAGCGTTCACGGGTTGATCGTGGAATGCGCGCAAAACCGCGTGCTCGGCCCCGACGTCGACATCGAGGTCGAGGCCTGCGACGAGTGCAACACCGTCGTCGACGTGGCCGGGGTGGTCAAGCGCATCCGCGCCGCCGGCGCCGGCATGGTCGGGCTCATTGGCGTGCAATCGAACCAGTATCCGCGCGCGCTCGATCTCGGCCGCCGCTTCCGCGCCCACGGCCTTCCCGTCGTCATGGGCGGCTTTCACATCTCCGGCTGCATCGCCATGCTGCCGGCGCTGCCGGCGGATCTGCAGGAGGCGCTCGACCTCGGCATCCATCTGTTCGCCGGCGAGGCCGAGGGCCGCATGGCCGACGTGTTGCGCGATGTCGCCGCCGGCACAGCCAAGCCGATCTACCGATATCTCAACGATCTTCCCGAGATGGCGGCGGCGGTCTATCCGATCCTGCCCCGCGCGGTGGTGACCCGCGTCGCCGGCCATTATTCGAGCTTCGACGCCGGCCGCGGCTGCCCGTTCCAGTGCAGCTTCTGCACCATCATCAACGTGCAGGGGCGCAAATCGCGCTATCGCACGCCCGACGACGTCGAGGCGATCGTGCGCGCCAACGCCGCGCAGGGCATCACGCGGTTCTTCATCACCGACGATAATTTCGCCCGCAACCGCAATTGGGAGCCGATCCTCGACCGGCTGATCGAATTGCGCGAGGGCGAGAAGTTCAACATCCGCCTGCTCATTCAGGTCGACACGCTGTGCCACCGCATTCCGAACTTCATCGAGAAGGCGGCGCGCGCCGGCTGCACCGCGATCTTTCTCGGATTGGAGAACATCAACCCCGAATCGCTGATGGGCGCCAAAAAGCGCCAGAACAAGATCTGGGAATACCGGGAAATGCTGTTGGCGTGGCGCGCCCAGCACGTCATGACCTATGCCGGATATATTTTAGGTTTTCCGACCGACACGCCGGAAACGATCGCGCGCGACATCGAGATCATCAAGAAGGAGCTGCCGGTCGATATCCTGGAATTCTTCTATCTGACGCCGCTGCCCGGCTCCGAGGATCACAAGAATCTGTATTTGCGCGGGGTGCCAATGGACCCCGACATGAACAAATACGATCTCGAACACGCCTGCACCGGCCATCCGCTGATGTCGAAAGAGACCTGGACGCGGGTCTATGCCGATGCCTGGACGCGCTACTACACCGACGCGCATGTCGAGACCATTATGCGCCGCGGCATCGCCTCGGGCATAAACCGGACGAAACTTTTGGATTCACTCACCATCTTCTCGGGCGCCGCGCGCATCGAAGGCGTGCATCCGCTGCAATTCGGGTTCTTCCGCCGCAAATTGCGCACCCAGCGCCGTTCCGGCCTGCCGGTCCGCAGCCCGCTCGTGTTCTATCCCTGGCGCGCGCTCGATTTCCTCAAAACCTCCGCGCAATGGCTGCGGCTCGTCTGGCGTTATCGCCGCATCATGGCGCGGGTGATGAAGGATCCGGCGGTTGGCAGCTATTTCGACGAGGCACTCCGCCCGCATACCGGGGCCGGCGAGATCGATCATTTCGTCGAAGTCTTCGCCGACAAGATTCCGCACACGCACGGCGCACCGGTGCAGGCCGCGGCGCCGGCGCTCGCGGCGGAGTAATCGTTCCCGCTCATTTTCACGTTTTAAGAAGCGGACTTGCTGCCGATCTTGCTCTCGGTGCGGGCCAGCAAGCGCGCGATGTTGGGGCGGTGCATGATCCACAGCAGCGCCGACAAGAGCAGGAATAATTCTGCTTGCGGCACATTGCCGCTCCACCACAGCACCGCAGGGGTTGCCGCGCTGGCAATCAATGCGGCAAGCGACGAGTAACGCGTCGCCGCGGCGACCGCGAGCCACAGCGCGCAAAACGCCGCGAGCGCGATCCATAAGCCGAAGCCGAGCAAAAGCCCGATATAGGTCGCCACGCCCTTGCCGCCCTTAAAGCCGAGCCAGACCGGAAACAGATGGCCGAGAAAGGCGCCGAGCGCGGCCAGCATCGCCGCCTCGGGTCCGAGTATGGCATCGGCGATCGCGACCGCCGCGGTGCCCTTGAGCATGTCGCCGAGAAGCGTCGCGGCGGCCAGCCCCTTGCGCCCGGTGCGCAGCACATTGGTGGCGCCGATATTGCCCGAGCCGACGCTGCGCAGATCGGGAGCGCCGGCGAGCCGCGTTATCAGCACGCCGAACGGAATCGAGCCGCACAGATAGCCGAACGCGAAGGCCTCGACGTTTTCAATGGTCCAGTCGATCGGAGGCAGCATGGCGGCTCAATATTGCCCGAAGCCGGAATGCGAAAACAGCGCCGTGTTAGCCCGGGACGTGGATCCATAAATGCCCAGGCGATATCCGGTTTCGGGGGAAGAGGAGGCATCGCGAATTGGAGCCGCGATGTCACCAATGACCCATCAGCGACATTGGCTGGGAGATTTCGGCTTGACGCGGCATGTGCCGCGCGCGGTGATTTTCTTCGATCAATTACTCGATTATTTCGTCGGCGACGGAAAGTAGCGTGGGTGGTCGACAGGCGCCGCTTTGTTCGCCCCGTCGGTAAGGCGCTTTAATGAAAAATTAGCGTCAGTTCCTAATAACCAACCGGGATAATTCGGGCGGCGCGGCAAGACATCGCGGCAAGACAGGGAGGAAACCGATGGCTGACAGGACATGGTCAGGTGCCGGCGAGGGTCGCGGCGTCTCACGGCGCGTGGTGGCGTGCGCGACGCTGTTTGTGTCGTTGTTGGGTCTTGCCGCCACGATGCCGGCGCAAGCCGCCGAGCCGGCCGTGGTCATTCCGGCGCCGGCGCGCGATCCGGCGCCGCCGGCCAGGAGCGGCTTGCAGACGATCGTGCTGGCCGGCGGTTGCTTCTGGGGCCCGCAGGCGGTGTACGAGCACGTCAAGGGCGTCACGCAAGCGCTCTCCGGCTATGCCGGCGGGCAGAAGGCCACGGCGCACCCCGAGATGGTCGGCACCGGCACCACGGGGCATGCCGAATCGCTGCAGGTGACGTTCGATCCGCGGCAGATTTCGCTCGGCAAAATTCTGCAGATATATTTCTCGGTTGCGCACAACCCGACCGAACTCAACTATCAGGGTCCCGATGTAGGCACGGAATACCGCTCCGAGATTTTCTATGCCAACGACGAGCAGAAACGCGTCGCCGAGGCCTATATCGCACAATTGAACACGGCACAGGTCTTTGCCAAAGCGATCGTCACCAAGGTCGAGGCTTTGCCGGGGTTTTATCCCGCCGCGGACGATGATCAGGACTTTGCCGTCCTGCATCCGGATCATCCGTACATCGTGTCCACTGTTCTGCCGAAGGTTGCAAACCTCAAGCGCCTATTCCCCGATTACTATCGCGAGACGCCGGTCACCGTGCTGGCGTCGAACAAACCCACCGAGTGACCCATCGCGCCCGTGCTTGGCGACGCTCGCCGTCGCACAGCGCTTCGGCGGTGATCGGAGCAATAGCGGACGTTGGTATAGCGGCCTCGATACGGCGCTTGTGACCCATCACGTCACTTTGCCACCATCAATTGCCGTATTGCGAAAGTTCGTTTTCGGTGTTGATTTTGAATCGGTTGGGCAGGATCGCAGCTTGACCTATTCCATTTGCAGAGATCGACCATCGGCCTCAATTTACCAGTACCCCCGCTAACCCGCGCGAGCCTTTTTGCCGTTTTGGCGCGGCTGGAAGCCGACTGCCGCGGCGTCGGAATCGTTGCGATAGACGACCAGATGCCGCAGTTTTTCCGCGGGAGCGCAGGCAAGTGCGCCGAGCCCGGGTGAAAAAGTCTTGCGCCCGGTATCGGCGACGACGAATTGCGCCGCCGCTTCGTCCTCGATGTCGGTCTCGCAATAGACGCAGCGCAGCTTGATCGCATGCCGCGCCGGTTCGTCGACGACGTAGAATTTGTTGGCTGCATATTGGCGTTCGGCCGGATCGCAGACGATGCAATTGGCATTGCCGCAGTGCAGACCGGTGCCGATCGGCTGGGCATAAACCGGATGCTCGGGCTTGGCGAAGCCGCCTGAAAATTTGTGCAGCGATTTGTTCTTGTGCAGATGCAAGAGCAGCGAAATCAGCGCCATGCGCACCGGAACGCCGTAGGCGGCCTGCTGGAAATAAATGGCGCGGCGGTCGGTGTCGAGCGCGGCGTCGAGCTCATTGACGCGCGGCAACGGATGCATGACGCTGGCTTCCGAATATTTCGCCTCGCCCAGAAACTTGGCGTCGATCTTGGGATAGGCTTTGTCCTTTTCCGACCAGCGTTCCTTCTGGAAGCGGGTGACGTAGACGGCGTCGATCTTCTTCCGCACCAGAAGTCCGTAATCGATTTCGGGATCGGGAATGAGCGACAACTGGTGCGGCTGGTCGGAGGTGACGTAGAGCGCGTCGATCGAACCGTCGGCGAGCCCGGACTCCTTGGACACCATCCGCGAGTGAAATTCCTCGCGCAGCCGGCGGTCGACATGCGCCGGCAATTCCATGCCGGGAGCGGGCAGCGGATCGATGGTGGCGCCGAACCGCGCCAGCGCATAAACGAACGAGTGGATGGTGCGGCTGCCTTTGAGATCGCCGGCAATCGCAACCTTCATATTCTTGAAGCTTTTCTTCTTCGAGCGCAGCGTGAACAGATCGCACAAGGTCTGTGTCGGGTGCTCGTGGCTGCCGTCGCCGCCGTTGATCACCGGGATCTGCGAATATTCGGACGCCAGCCGCGCCGCGCCGTCGCGCGGATGGCGGATGACGACGATATCGGCGTAGTTGGAAATGACCCGGATGGTGTCGGCGAGGCTCTCGCCCTTGGCGGCCGAACTGACCGCCGGATCGGCGCTGGTGATATTGGCGCCGCCGAGGCGGAGCATCGCGCTCTCGAACGACAGCCGGGTGCGCGTCGACGGCTCGTAGAACAGGCTCGCCAGGATGAATTTCGACGCCAGATCGGTGGAACGCCCGATCCGGTAGGCGATATTGTCGTCGGCGAGTTCCTTCAAAAACGCCTGGGCGACCTCGAAGATCGTCTCGATCTCCATATTGGTGAGGTCATTGATCGAAATGATATGGCGTGTCGGCGGCGGGGCTTTGGCCATCAAAGCGGTGCTATAGGCCCAATTGGCGCAGTCGGGCAAGCCCGCTTCGGTGGCCCTCCGCCGCCATGCACCGAAAATCCCGGCCAGCCGAGCCATGCTACGATTGGCCGCGCTAAACAGGCGAGTCGCCATGGCCATCCGCTCGCGCTTCGACACCCACGAGGTTTTCAACCAGTCGCCGGCTTACGAAAATATCGATCTATTTTCGAGCGACGCCCCGTTGCGGGAGGCGATCGAGGCCAACGGCGCGGGGCCGGCGGCGGCTTCGCTTGCCGCTTTCGGTCAAGCAATGGGGAACCGCAGGGCGGTTCGCGCTGGCGCGGCAAGCCAACGAAAATCCGCCAAAGCTCCACGCCTTCGATGCCAAGGGCCATCGCTCGCGACACGGTCGAATTTCATCCGGCCTATCATGAATTGATGCGCACGAGCGTCGCCGCCGGGCTGCATGCTTCGACCTGGACTGCGACCGGAGAACGCGCCGCGCCGCCGGCGGAAGTGACCCGCGCGGCGCGCTTCTACATGGCGGCGCAGATCGAGACCGGGCACCTGTGTCCCATCACGATGACACGCGCGGCGCTGGCGGCGCTCGCCGCCGAGCCCGAGGTCGCAGCCCAAGTGGCGCCAAAAGTCGTCACGCGCAGCTACGACGCGGCGTTCCGGCCGTGGTGGGAGAAATCCGGCATGACGCTCGGCATGGGCATGACCGAGAAACAGGGCGGCACCGACGTGCGCGCCAACACCACGACCGCGACGCCCGCAGGCGACGGCTATTCCATCGTCGGCCACAAATGGTTTCTCTCCGCGCCGATGAGCGATGCGTTTCTGGTCTTGGCGCAGGCGCCGGGAGGACTGACCTGCTTTCTGTTGCCGCGCTTTCGTCCCGACGGTTCGGTCAATGCGCTGCGCTTGCAGCGATTGAAGGACAAGCTCGGCGACCGCGCCAATGCATCGAGCGAAGTCGAGTTCACCGAGGCTTTCGCCTGGCGCGTCGGCAAGGAGGGCGCCGGCGTTCGCAACATTTTACAGATGGTGCAGTTGACGCGGCTCGATTGCGCGGTCGCCTCGGCCGGCCTGATGCGCATGGCGCTCGCTCAGGCGGTGCATCATTGCCGCCATCGCAACGTGTTCGAAAAGCGCCTTTATGACCAGCCGATGATGCGCGCCGTGTTGGCCGACCTGGCGCTCGACGTGGAAGGCGCGGTCGCCTTGGCGATGCGCCTTTGCCGCGCGCTCGATCGCGCCGCCGTGGATTCGCAGGAGGCCGCCTATGCGCGCCTGCTGACGCCGGCGACAAAATACTGGATTTGCAAGCTTGACGCCGGCCTTCGTCTACGAAGCCATGGAATGTCTCGGCGGCAACGGCTACGTCGAAGAAAGCATGCTGCCGCGGCTTTATCGCCAGGCGCCGGTCAATGCCATCTGGGAAGGCTCCGGCAACGTCATGTGCCTCGACGTGTTGCGTGCGCTCAAGCGCGAGGAGGAAGCGGCGCTCGTGGCGACGCTGTCGCGCGAGGCTGCCGTCGATGCTGCTAGTCTGCAATCCGCGGGCGAGGCTGACGCGCGCGCGGCGGTCGGGCGATTGGCGCTCGTGGCCGCCGTCGTCGCGTTGCGGGCGAGCGCGCCCGCTGCGATCGCCGACGCCTTTCTGCGCACGCGGGTTGCGACCCGACACGGCGCGCTTTACGGCGCAGCCGCAATCGAGGCGGCAACCATGGAACTGCTGCTGCAACGGGTATTGCCGGAGTAATCTTTATCCGCCCCCGCGTGGCGAAGCGGAGCGGGAGAGGATGCGGAGCCGGTCGAGCGCGCCTTGGAGGATGTAGCTCGCGGCATGGGCGTCGATCACCGCCTTGCGCTTGGCGCGGCTTAAATCGGCGGCAATCAGCGCGCGCTCGACCGCGGCGGTGGAGAGCCGTTCGTCCCACAGCGCGATCGGAAGTTCCGTGAGCCGCGCCAAATTGCGGGCGAAGGCACGCGTCGATTGCGCGCGCGGGCCTTCCGAGCCGTCCATATTGATCGGCAATCCGAGCACGATGCCGGTGGCGCGCCGCTCGGCGGCAAGATCGAGAATGCGCCGGGCATCGAGGCTGAAACGCTTGCGCGCGATGGTCTCGACCGGCGCCGCGACGCGCCGGTCCGGGTCGCTCGAGGCGACCCCGATGGTTTTGCTGCCGAGATCGAGCCCGATCAGCGCGCCGCGCTCCGGCAAAAGCGCGGCGGCATCGGTAAGGTCCATAACGGGCATGGCCGCCCGGTTAGCACGCGCGCCCGCCAAAGGCGACCGCGCCGGGCCGACCTTTTCTCCAACCGCGTGCCCACTTATGTTGAATGCCGTTCCTGTGGCGCGGAACTGCCGCCGAAAGGAGACAACACATGACGGTGGTCGGCTTTAATTTACATTTTAATACGCTGGCAAAAGCGGAAATCATGGGGCTGTTCAAGAGGTGAGGGAGCTCGCGCCAGCCGCCGCGATCAAGGTGGTCAGCGGCGGCGCCTTCAAGCAGGCGCTCAACGCGCTTGCCGCCCAATATCGGACCCAAAGCGGCAATACGCTCGACATCGCCTATCGGACCGTCGGCCAGCACCTCGCCTTGATCCGCGCCGACAAGGAAGACTTCGACGTCGCCATTCTGACGCCCGCGGCGATCGAGAGTCTGGCGAAGGAGGGCAAGGTGGTGCCCGGCAGTCGCGCCGATCTGGCCAAGACCGGCATCGGCGTCGCGGTCAAAGCCGGCGCGCCGCTGCCGGACATTGCAACCGTCGACGCCTTCAAGACTGCACTCGTTGCCGCCAAATCGGTCGCCTTCATCGATCCCAAGGCCGGCGGATCGAGCGGCATTTATGTCGAGGGTCTGCTGGCGCGGCTCGGCATCGCCGAAGAGATCAACGCCAAGGCGGTTTTGGTCCATGGCGGCGCGGTCGCCGATCGCGTGGCCAGCGGCGAAGCCGAAATCGGCATCCACCAGATCAGCGAAATCCTGCCGGTTAAAGGGGCGACGCTGGTCGGTCCGCTGCCGGCGGCAATCCAGAATTTCACGGTCTATGCGGCCGGTGTCGGCGCCACCGCAAAGGACGGCGCGGCGGCGCGCGCGCTGATCGGGTTTCTGTCCGGCCCGCAAGCTCTTCCGGTCATCAGGGCTAAAGGCATGGAAGCCCCAGGTCCCTAAACGTCCCTGAAACGGCAGCGCCCGGGCGAAGCCGGGCGCCAAGCTGCCGATAGGTTGTCGGTCGCCGGAAGAGCGATTAGTGCCGCGCCTAGTCCCAGGCGATGCGCGGGATTTCGGAACGGGTAATGCCGATATCGGCAAGCTCGCGGTCGCTGAGCTGGGACAGTTCCTGCATCGCGACCCCGTATCGCTTCCAGTCTTGGAGATAACGGACAATGGACAACAGCATGGTCTGATTCCTTTCTCCGGCGTCGGACGCCGGGAATCGTCACCGCAATATGGGGGTCGATGGTGCGTCGCAAAACGGAAATGCTGCATTGCAACCATGCTAAAATTGCATGTGTTGACTCACCCATGCTCAGAGCAGCGATAAGTCGTTCTTAGAGCCGATATCCGCATAGTAAAATGTGGCGATTGCCATGCTTAATACGCAATGGTGTCTGGCTGCGCCAAGCCCGAGCTTTCCGCGGCTCAAATGAGCCAGACCCTTCCGGTGCATGCGGCGCTTTCGACCGCGCATGAGTTGGTTCCATGCACCCGAGTTTTCGGGTTCCGGCGGCCGCGATTTTGCCTTGCGGCGATCCTGCCGCTGCCGCAGTGACGGATTGGAATTCATCCCGATGTAGCGTTGCGTCGGGGAGTACGAAGGGGTCTACGCCTGACCACCGTCGCTGTGCCGAAGAATGCTTCGCCATGGCGCGACTGGCTGAGGGCAGTAACGACAAGGCGCTGTGGTTGAGTTTGGCGCAGTCGTGGCTGCGGCTCGCCGAGCATGCCGCGCGGGGCGAAGCGGGCCTGGCGCTCGAACGCGGCAGCGAGCCCGCGTCCTAAGACGGCGGCGCGCCGCGCGCGGCTTTACTGACCGTGGCTCGCCAGCACGTCCTGGCAGGCTTGGCTGATATTCCGGCGGTTGGCTTGCAGGCAGCCTAGAATTCCCAATACGTCGTTCGGGTTCACCTCGAGCTGGGTCTGGCAAAACTTGGTCACGTCGGGGTGACAGGCGGCCCGTTCCTGTGGATTGCCTTGGCCCAACGACCCGCTCACCGGCGGCGGTTGCGGCGGCAGTTGCTGGCCCTGCGCGGTCGCCGCCACGGCAAGCGCAAACGCAAGCGTCAAGATCGATCTGCGCAACATACCCCCCTTTTCCGGGCACCCGGCCCGCCGCGCGTAGGTTCGATCTTATCCCACATTTTCCCGGCTTGCGGCGCACATTAAATTTTTGCCGGCAGATTGACGGCGCAATCGACATCGGGCTTGCGGAACCGGGCTGGACAGGCTGAAGCTGGTGGGCGGTGACGGACTCGAACCGCCGACATTCTGCGTGTAAAGCAGACGCTCTACCGACTGAGCTAACCGCCCTCGTGGCGAGGTGTATCGCCGCACGGCCTCGGCGCGCAAGTGCGGCTTAAGCTTACGCCATCGCAAAAACATCATCGCAAAAACATCATCGCAAAAACGTCGCCCGCTGCCACGCAATTTCGCGATTGCGACGGCAACGGGCGAGTGAGCGGCACGGACCCGCGCTTCGCGGGTCTAACGAGGGGAGGCGATCAGATCGCTTCCTTGAGTTCTTTTGAGGCGCGGAAGGCGACTTTCTTGCTGGCCTTGATCTGAATGGGTTCGCCGGTCGCCGGATTGCGGCCCATGCGCGCGGCGCGCTTTCTCACCTGCAAGATGCCGAGGCCGCCGATGCGGATGCGCTCGCCCTTTTTCAAATGCTTGACGATGTTGCCCACCAGACCGCCGAGGATGGCTTCGGCCTGCTTTTTCGAAAGCTCGTTGTCCTCCGCGAGGCTCGCGGCGAGATGCTTCAATGTCACGGTAGTCGCGGTCGTTTTGACAGGCGTTGTCATGAGTCCCTCCTCAATGAAGCGGTGGCGTGGAAAAGGCGCCGCTCACGGCGAAGCAGTTAAACGATTCGGCTTCTCCTGACCACGCTTGTTTTGCCGATTCCACCGATGTTTTCGGCATCGCCGCGAGTTCTGAGGTGGCTCTGTGGCAAGCCTAAGGCACCCCGAAAGGGCCGATTTTGGCCCGAATCCTTGACTTGGCTCCCCCCGGGTCTTAACTGCCGACCGCGCCCGCGGGGGCGTAGCTCAGTTGGTTAGAGCGCTAGCCTGTCACGCTAGAGGTCGCGGGTTCGAGTCCCGTCGCTCCCGCCAACTTCTTAAAAAGCTTGATCTTTCTACTTGAACGGCCAGGTTCCCGGCGGGCAGACAATCACGTCAAAGCCGGTTGGAATCCCGCCCGGAGTCCGACCCGCGACCGGGCGGCACGCCGCCGGGATGCTCATGCAACCGAGCACTGTACAGGCGATCTGACCTTGCGGCCGGGTCGCGGCAGTCCGGTGAGGCACCCGATGGCTGCGGGGGTGAGTTGCGCCCTCGGCGGGCCGGGCGGCGAACACAGAGACTGCGGCGAGTAAGCCGACCGCGACGGCAAGCTTGGCTGTCATCGACCGATAACGAGGCCCCGCCGGCAAAGTTGCAGCGGCGCGCTATACCGGTTCGGCTTACTTCAGCCGCGATAGAGCGGCGCCGGCTGGGTAAAGAAGCTCCACAGGATGTGATAAACCAGCGCGTAGTTTTTTTGCTGGAAGCTGGCGTGCGAAATGCCCGGCATCACCGCAAAATGCTTGTCGGGATTAGGCAGTTTGGCGAAAAACGCGATGAGATCGTCGAAGCCGGCGATACCGTCCCATTGGCCGCGCATGATCAGCGTCGGCACCGTGATTTTTTCCGGATCGACCACCGGCAGGTTGGCACACATGTCGACATAGGTGCCGGTCGGCACCGAGGTATCGAGCGCGACCACCGCATCGGCAAACGCCTCGATCACCTTGTCCTCCGCGGTGCCGGGATGGTCGCGGTCGAAGATCGAATGGATGAACGCCTTGTCGATCGGCCGGCGGTTCTTGGCGCGAAATTCCGGCAGCTTCTTTTTGCGCTCGGCGAGCGTCGGCGAGCCATCGCCGGTCCAGACCATGGCGTCGAGCGCGAGGCGGCCGACAAGATCGGGATGGCGCTGCGCGAATAACGCAGCGCGCAATGCGCCGGACGAAATGCCGTAGACCAGAAACGCACGCTTGCCGCGCAGCTTGCGGATATAGCTCGCGGCGGCGAAGCAATCGTCGGCGCCTTGCGCGATCGGGGCGTTGTTGTCGCGATCCTTGGTCGAGCGGCCGTAGCCCTCCATGTCGACCGACCAGCAATCGAGGCCGCGGCGCGCGAACCAATCCATCGCCGAGGAATCCGGCCTGCCCTCGACGTGAAGATCGAATGTCGGCTGCGCCGCCATCGACGAGCCGTGCACGAATAAAACGATGCCGGCCGCGGCCTGCGGATCGCCGGCGCATTTCTCGAACAGGAACAGCTTTACGTTGCCGTCCTTGGTGGTCCAGTGCTCCTCGGCCTTGATCGCGGCACCGGCGCGGTTCGTGACCTCGTCCATGCTTGCACCTAATTAATCAGCGTAATGTGGTTGTCCTTGATCACCTTAGCCCATTTCGCCACCTGGGTGGTCATGAAGGCGGCAAATTCCGGCTGCGTCATCACCATCGGCGTGGCGCCCTGCTTTTCCCAGGCGGCCTGGATGTCCGGCCGGCTCAAGATCCCGGTGATGGTGTTGTGCAGCAGATCGATAATCGGCTGGGGCGTGGCTTTGGGCGCCATGAAGCCGACCCATTGGCTGAATTGAAAACCGGGGACGGTTTCTGCGATCGTCGGCACGTCGGGCAAAATGGGCGAGCGGACGGTGCCGCTGGTGCCGAGCGCGCGCACTTTGCCGGCATTGACATAGGGCGCCATGGTCGGAATTGAATCGAACAGCATCTGGATTTGACCGCTTAGGATGTCGATACGCATGCCGGTGGAGCCCTTATAGGGCACGTGCACGATGTCGATCCCGGTGAGGTTCTTCAACAGTTCGGCGGCCATGTGATAATTCGAGCCCGGCCCCGACGAGCCGAAATTCAGCGTGCCCGGCTTCGCCCGCGCCAATGCCAGGAGTTCGGCAAGAGTTTTGACCGGCACCGAAGGATTGACGACCAAAACGAGACCGTTCTCCTCCAGCGGCGCGATCGGGACGAGATCGCGCATCAGCCGATAAGGCTTATTCTGGTAGAGCGTTTCGTTGACGGTTTGCGTGCTCGACGCCATCAATAGCGTGTAACCGTCCGGCGTAGATTTCGCGGCCAAATCGGTGCCGATGGTGGTGCCGGCGCCGGGGCGGTTTTCGATGACAAAAGTCTGGTGCAGGGATTTTTGCAGCTCCACGGCGAGGTCGCGCACGAAGATATCGGTCGGCCCGCCGGCGCCGAACGGCACGATGATCTTGACCGGCCGCGACGGATAATTGTCCGCGCGGGCCGGCGAAATCGCTGCGGCGCCCGCCAAAGCAAGCAACATGGCGTCACGTCGCGTCCATCTACCCGGCATTTTTCCTCCACTCCGGCGTCACGCCGGATCGTAGCATCGGTAGCTCAGGCGGCGTCAACGCGCACCCCCGCACAGCCCTGCCTTGCACCTTTTTGTGCACTGCGCTAAGGGTCGCAAAGTTCCGCTCGCAGCGTGAATCCGGCGCATTTTGAGGCAAATCGGCGCACCGGCACTGCCGGCGGAACGGCCGCCGCGCAGGACATGTTCCCCGTTATAAGGGGGATGTCCTTCGATCGCCGATCGAAAGGGATTTCGATGGGTCAATCGCTTACTCAATTGCTGCTCGCCTATCTGCCGCTCATTGTCTTTATCGGCGTCGCGGCGGTGATCGGGCTTGCACTTTTCCTGGTGGCCTTCATCGTCGCCTACAAGCAGCCCGATCCGGAAAAGCTCTCCGCCTACGAGTGCGGTTTTAACGCCTTCGACGACGCGCGGATGAAGTTCGACATCCGCTTCTACCTGGTCGCGATCCTGTTCATCATTTTCGACCTCGAAGTCAGCTTCCTGTTCCCGTGGGTCCTGGTCTCGGGCACCATCGGCTGGTTCGGCTATGGCTCGGTGATGCTGTTCCTTGCGGTGCTCACCGTCGGGTTTATCTATGAGTGGAACAAGGGAGCGCTCGAATGGGATTGAGCGAACCCAAGATGACGACAGCCATCGCCACGCCACGCCAAGCCGTGCTCGACCCGCGCAGCGGTGCGCCGGGTAGCGGCGACGATCCGTTTTTCGACGGGATGAACGCCGAGCTTGCCGACAAGGGCTTTCTTGTCGCCGCCGCCGACGACCTGATCGCCTGGGCGCGCACCGGCTCGCTGATGTGGATGACGTTCGGGCTCGCCTGCTGCGCGGTCGAGATGATGCAGATGTCGATGCCGCGCTACGACGCCGAGCGGTTCGGCTTCGCGCCGCGCGCGTCGCCGCGCCAATCCGACGTGATGATCGTGGCCGGCACGCTCACCAACAAAATGGCGCCGGCGCTGCGCAAGGTCTACGACCAGATGCCGGAGCCGCGCTACGTCATCTCCATGGGCTCGTGCGCCAACGGCGGCGGCTATTACCATTACTCCTATTCGGTGGTGCGCGGCTGCGACCGCATCGTGCCGGTCGACATCTACGTGCCGGGCTGCCCGCCCACCGCCGAAGCGCTGCTGTACGGCGTGCTGTTGTTGCAGAAGAAGATCCGCCGGACCTCGACCATTGAACGTTAAACGATCGAGCGCTGAACATGGATGAGACGCTCGACACGCTCGGCAAGACGATCGCCGCTGCGCTTCCATCCGCGGTGACCGGCCACGCCGTCGCATATCGCGAACTGACCGTGACGGCGAAGACAGCCGACATCGTGTCGGTGATGCGATTTCTGCGCGACGACCCGCGTTGCCTGTTCTGGAGTTTCATCGACGCGACCGCGGTCGACTGGCCGAGCCGCGAGCGCCGCTTCGACGTCGTCTATCACCTGCTGTCGCCCAGGCACAACCTGCGCATCCGCGTCAAAGTCGAGACCGACGAGACGGCGAGTGTGCCTTCGATCATCGAGGTCTTTCCCGGCGCCGATTGGTACGAGCGCGAAACCTACGATCTCTACGGCATCGTGTTTGCCGGTCATCCCGACATGCGGCGGATCCTGACCGATTACGGTTTCGAGGGTCATCCGCTGCGCAAGGATTTTCCGCTGACCGGCTTTGTCGAGGTGCGCTACGACGACGAGCTCAAGCGCGTGGTCTACGAGCCGGTGCGGCTGACGCAGGAGTTCCGCAATTTCGATTTTCTGTCGCCATGGGAAGGCACCGACTACGTGCTGCCGGGCGACGAGAAGGCGGGCGGGAAGGGGTCGTGACGTGAAAGCGACGCTCAAACCCGGCCTCACCCACCGCTTCGCCTACAAGGTGCCGGAGAACAAGACGGTTCCTTACACCTATCCGGAGGCGCCCGAGATCGCCTCGATGCCCAAGGTCTTCGCCACCGGCTTCATGATCGTGCTGATGGAATGGGCGTGCGCGCAGCTTCTGGCGCCGCATCTGGATCCCGGCGAAGGCAGCCTCGGCACCCATGTCGACGTCAGTCACCTCGCGGCGACCTTGCCGGGGCAAACGGTTACGGTCGAGGTCGAATGCATCGAAGTCGCCGGCCAGCGCGTGGCCTTCAAGGTCAAGGCCGATGACGGCATCGATCTGATCGGCGAAGGCCGGCACGATCGCTTCGTTGTGCTGTGGGACAAGTTCAATGCGCGTGTCGCGGCGAAGCAAAGGAAAGTGAGCGAATGGCGAATGGCGAGTGGCGAATAGGGATGAATGGCGCGAGATTCAACGATCAAGTCTTATCGGGATTTGCGTGTGTGGCAGGATTCGATGACCTTGGCCGCGGAATGCTATCGGCTCACTCGCTCCTTTCCAAAAGAGGAGATGTTTGGGCTTTCGTCGCAAATCCGGCGATCGGCAGCTTCGATACCAGCCAACATTGCGGAAGGTCATGGACGCGAAAACACACAATCCTTCATTCAATACCTGCGCATCGCGCAGGGATCGTTAAAGGAGTTGGAAACGCACCTAATGCTGACCGAACGTGTGGGGGTGATAGAGAAGGGAACGATCGAGGCGCCAATTCTACAGTGCGAGTCCATAGGCAAGATGATTCGCTTGCTCATTCGTTCACTACAGCAGAACGTGAAAAACCGATGATGCCCGCTCAGCTCGCCATTCGCCATTCGCCATTCGCCATTCGCGCTCACATATGACAGACGCACCTACCAGAAATTTCACCATCAATTTCGGGCCGCAGCATCCGGCTGCGCATGGCGTGCTGCGCCTGGTGCTCGAACTCGACGGCGAGGTTGTCGAACGCGTCGATCCGCATATCGGTCTCTTGCATCGCGGCACCGAAAAGCTGATCGAGCACAAGACCTATTTGCAGGCGATCCCCTATTTCGACCGGCTCGATTACGTCGCGCCGATCAATCAGGAGCACGCGTTTTGCCTGGCGGCGGAAAAGCTTCTCGGCTTGGACGTGCCGCGGCGGGCGCAGATCATCCGCGTGCTGTACTGCGAGATCGGCCGGCTGTTGTCGCATCTGCTCAACGTCACGACCCAGGCCTTGGATATCGGCGCGCTCACTCCGCCGCTGTGGGGCTTCGAGGAACGCGAAAAGCTGATGGGCTTCTACGAGCGCGCCTCCGGGTCGCGCATGCACGCGGCCTATTTCCGCGTCGGCGGGGTGCATCAGGATTTGCCGCCGCGGTTGATCGACGACATCGCCGGCTTCTGCGACCCGTTCCTCAAGGTCTGCGACGATCTCGAGGAGCTGCTCACGGAGAATCGCATTTTCAAGCAGCGCAACGTCGATATCGGCGTGGTCAAGCTCGACGACGCCTGGGCGCGCGGCTTTTCCGGCGTCATGGTGCGCGGCTCCGGCGCGGCGTGGGATCTGCGCAAGGCGCAGCCTTACGAAATCTACAGCGAGCTCGATTTCGACATCCCGGTCGGCAAGCACGGCGACAATTACGACCGCTATTGCATCCGCATGGAAGAGATGCGGCAATCCATCCGCATCATGAAGCAGTGCATCGCGAAGCTGCACGCCGCCGACGGCCAGGGCCGCGTCACGGTCGACGACCACAAGATCGTGCCGCCGCGGCGGCAAGAGATGAAGCGCTCGATGGAGGCGCTCATTCATCACTTCAAGCTCTACACCGAAGGTTTCAAGGTGCCAGCCGGCGAAGTCTATGCCGCGGTCGAAGCGCCGAAGGGCGAGTTCGGCGTCTATCTCGTTGCCGACGGCAGCAACAAACCATACAGGTGCAAAATTCGCGCGCCGGGCTTCCCCCATTTGCAGGCCATGGACTTTCTTTGCCGCGGTCACATGCTGGCCGATATTTCGGCGATCTTGGGTTCGATCGATATCGTGTTCGGGGAGGTCGATCGATGAGCGTCCGCCGCCTCGCCGAAAAACAGCCGCCGAGCTTTACGTTTACGCCGGCAAATCTCGCCTGGGCGAAGACGCAGATCGCCAAATATCCGGAAGGCCGACAGGAGTCCGCGGTGATCCCGATCCTGTGGCGGGCGCAGGCGCAATGCGGCGGCTGGCTGCCGCAAAAGGCGATCGAGGCGGTTGCCGAACTGCTCGGCATGGCGAAAATCCGCGTGCTCGAAGTCGCGACCTTCTACACCATGTTCAATCTCGCGCCGGTCGGCCGCTTTCACGTGCAGCTCTGCGGCACCACGCCGTGCATGCTGCGCGGCGCGGAAGATCTCAAGAAAGTTTGCCGGCGCATGATCGGCGAGGAAAACGACGTGACCGCCGACGGCGCGTTCTCCTGGATCGAAGTCGAGTGTCTGGGCGCCTGCGTCAATGCGCCGATGGTGCAGATCAATGCCGATTATTACGAGGACCTCACGCCGGAAATCCTCACCCGCATCATCAACGATTTATCCAACGGCCGCACCCCGAAGCCGGGTCCGCAAATCGACCGCATCAATTCCGCGCCGGTCGGCGGGCCGACCACGCTGACCGATCCGTCGCTGTTTGCGGCAAAAGGAAGCCAGTGATGCTCGCCGACAAGGACCGCATCTTCAAGAATCTTTACGGCCAGCACGATTGGGGCCTTGACGGCGCGCGCGCGCGGGGCGCCTGGGACGGCACCAAGGCGATCCTGGAACGCGGCCGCGATGCGCTCATCAACGAGTGCAAGGCGTCCGGCCAGCGCGGCCGCGGCGGCGCCGGCTTTGCCACCGGCCTGAAATGGTCGTTCATGCCCAAAAAGGTCGAGCGGCCGCATTATCTCGTCATCAATGCCGACGAGTCCGAGCCCGGCACCTGCAAGGACCGCGAAGTCATGCGGCACGATCCGCATCTTCTCGTCGAGGGCTGCTTGATCGCAGGAGCCGCCATGGCGGCGAACACCTGCTACATTTATATTCGCGGCGAATTCATCCGCGAGCGCGAGCGGCTCGAAGCGGCGGTCGCGCAGGCCTACGAAGCCAAGCTCATCGGCAAGAACAACGTCCACGGCTTCGACTTCGACATCATCGTGCACCACGGCGCCGGCGCCTATATCTGCGGCGAGGAGACCGCACTGTTGGAAAGCCTCGAAGGCAAGAAGGGCATGCCGCGATTGAAGCCGCCGTTCCCCGCCAATATGGGGCTCTACGGCTGCCCGACCACCGTCAATAATGTCGAGACCATCGCCCAGGTGCCCGACATCATGCGGCGCGGCGCGGCCTGGTTCGCAGCCATCGGCCGGCCGCACAATACCGGCACCAAGCTCTATTGCATTTCCGGCCACGTCGAGCGGCCGTGCAACGTCGAAGAGACGATGGGCATTCCGCTGCGCGAGCTGATCGAGCGCCATGCCGGCGGCGTGCGCGGCGGCTGGGACAATCTGCTTGCCGTGATCCCGGGCGGCTCCTCGATGCCGCTTGTCCCGGCGGGCGCCGATCAGGCCGATACGCTACTCATGGATTTCGACGGCTGCCGCGATAAAAAATCGGCGCTCGGCACCGCCGCGGTGATCGTGATGGACAAGTCCGACGACATCGTGCGCGCCATGGCGCGCATCTCGTATTTCTACAAGCACGAGAGCTGCGGCCAATGCACGCCGTGCCGCGAGGGCATGGGCTGGATGTGGCGGGTGCTCGAACGCATGGCGGCAGGCCGCGCGCAGAAGCGCGAGATCGACATGCTGTGGGAAGTCACCACCGAGATCGAAGGCCACACCATCTGCGCGTTCGGCGACGGCGCGGCCTGGCCGGTGCAGGGACTGCTGCGCCATTTCCGCCCCGAGATCGAGCGGCGCATCGACCAATACACGCGCAACGCCGACGCCCAGGGCGCGGTGCGCGAAGCGGCGGAGTAGTAGAAACATGATTGCTTCAGTCAACTGGACATTAATTTCAACTTTCGCAGCCGCTATTTCGGCGATTGCCGCGGCCATCACGACCTTTTTTTCTTATCAGTCGATCATGTCGAGTTCGCGCAACTGCCGTTGAGCAGCGTGCTGCTGAATCCATTAAAAAATATCTCGAATTGGCTATACGGCATCCAAAACTTTCTTCTGTAACGGAAGACGATCAATTTGATTGGTTTGTCACATTCTTATTAATGACCGCGCACGACGTCCTTGAGGCCAAAAAAGAAAATAAGAGTTGGAAAACGTTCGTAGAGATTCAATTGGATTGGTTCAAAGATGATATTGCTGAATGGAAGAAAGATGATGAGAAGCATAAGACAAATTATCTGGGACTATTTGGTCCGAACGTTGTGAACGCTGTCAATCAGGCTCTTTCGAAGAAAGAAGTCGGTAAGGCGGAAAGCGCATGACCAAACTCCTCGTCGACGGCAAAGAGATCGACGTCCCGCCTGAGCGCACGCCGCTCCAGGCCCTCGGGATTGCCCGGTTGCGGAGTACAGGAGGATGCCATGGCAGATGAGCCTGACAACATTACTCTCGTGATGCTCCGTGAAATACGGGCAAAGCAAGACGAACATACTCAACGGTTCGATAGCGTCGAAGGTCGCCTTGAAAACGTTGAAAAGCAACTCGGTAACATGGCTAAAGTCATAACCTACTCGCTTGGCCAGACCACTGAGACGCAGTTCCGACAATCTCAGCAAGAGTCGAAAATTGACGAGCTTTTCGAGAAGCTGGAAAAACTGCTTTCCGACAAAGAACCGGTGTAACGAAGCGATGATCGCATGACCAAACTCCTCGTCGACGGCAAAGAGATCGACGTTCCGCTGGAGTACACGCTGCTCCAGGCGTGCGAAGCGGGCGGGGCGGAGATTCCGCGGTTCTGCTTTCACGAGCGGCTGTCGATCGCCGGCAATTGCCGCATGTGCCTCGTCGAGCTGGTCGGTTCGCCGAAGCCGGTGGCGAGCTGCGCCTGGGGCGTGCGCGATTGCCGCCCCGGTCCCAAGGGCGAGCCGCCGGAGGTCAGGACGCGTTCGCCGATGGTGCGCAAGGCGCGCGAAGGCGTGATGGAGTTTTTGCTGATCAATCATCCGCTGGATTGCCCGATCTGCGACCAGGGCGGGGAATGCGACCTGCAGGATCAATCCATGGCCTACGGCATCGATTCCAGCCGTTTCCATGAAAATAAGCGTGCCGTCGAGGACAAATATCTCGGCGCGCTGGTCAAGACCTCGATGAACCGCTGCATCCAATGCACGCGCTGCGTCCGCTTCGCCGCCGAAGTCGCCGGCGTTCCCGAACTCGGCGCCACCGGGCGCGGCGAGGACATGGAGATCACGACTTACCTCGAAGAGGCGATGCGTTCCGAATTGCAGGGCAACGTGGTCGATCTGTGCCCGGTCGGCGCGCTGACTTCGAAGCCCTACGAGTTCGCGGCGCGGCCGTGGGAGCTCGACAAGACCGAGTCGATCGACGTGATGGACGCGCTCGGCTGCGCCATCCGCATCGACACCCGCGGCAGCGAGGTGATGCGCATCCTGCCGCGAGTGAACGACGACATCAACGAAGAGTGGATTTCCGATAAGACCCGCCACGTCGTCGACGGCTTGCGCACGCAACGGCTCGACCGGCCTTATCTGCGCGAGGCCGGCAAGCTGCGGCCGGCGAGTTGGACCGAAGCCTTCAGCGCGATTGCGGCCAAAGTGGCCAAAGCGAGCCCCAAGCGGATCGGCGCCATGGTCGGCGACCTCGCCGCGGTTGAGGAGATCTTCGCGCTCAAGGATTTGCTGACGCGACTGAACGTCGGCAATCTCGATTGCCGGCAGGACGGCTCGGCGCTCGATCCGGCCTGGGGCCGGGCGAGCTACCTGTTCAACGCGACCATCGCCGGAATTGACTCGGCCGACGCCTTGCTCATCGTCGGCTCGAACCCGCGCCAGGAAGCGGCGATCCTCAACGCGCGCATCCGCAAACGCTGGCGCGCCGGAAAATTTCCGATCGGCGTCATCGGGCCGAAAGCGGACCTCACTTATGCGTATGATTACCTCGGCGCCGGCCCGGAGACGCTCGCGGCCATCGCCCGGCATTCGTTCGCCGATACGCTGCGCAAGGCGGAGCGCCCCATGGTGCTGGTCGGCGCCGGGGCTCTCGCGCGCGGCGACGGCGCGGCGATTGCCGCGCTCGCGGCCAAGGCCGCCGTCGAGCTCGGCGCGGTGAAAGAAGGATGGAACGGCTATTGTGTGCTGCACGGCGCCGCCTCGCGCGTCGGCGCGCTCGATGTCGGCTTCGTGCCGGGGCAGGGCGGGTTGACCGCGCGGCAGATGACGGCGTTCGGCACGCTCGACATGCTGTTCCTGCTGGGCGTCGACGAGGTCGACGTGGCGCCGGGCGCGTTCGTCGTCTATATCGGCACCCACGGCGACCGCGGCGCGTCGCGGGCCGACGTGGTGCTGCCCGGCGCGGCCTACCCTGAAAAATCGGCGATCTATGTCAACACCGAAGGCCGGGTGCAGATGGCGACGCGCGCCTCATTCCCGCCCGGCGACGCCCGCGAGGACTGGGCGATTTTGCGCGCGCTGTCGGACGTTCTGAAAAACCGGCTGCCTTACGACTCGCTTGCCGCATTGCGCCAGGCGCTGTTCAAGGCGCATCCGCATCTGATGCGGATCGGTCAGATCGCGCCGGCCGACGCCGCCGCCATCCAACAGCTCGCCGGGCGCGGCGGTGCCCCCGACAAGGCGCCGTTCGGCTCGAGCGTCGAGGATTTTTATTTCACCAATCCGATCGCGCGGTGTTCGGCGGTGATGGCGGAATGCTCGGCGCTGGCGACGGCGGGTTCGACCGTGACGGCGGCGGAGTAGCCCATGACGATGGCCGCGCTCTGGTCCGGTTACATCTGGCCGCTGGCGATCATGGTGGCGGAGAGCCTGCTTCTCCTCATCGTGCTGCTCATCGTCGTCGCCTATGTGCTGTTGGCCGACCGCAAGATCTGGGCGGCGGTACAGATCAGGCGCGGTCCCAACGTGGTCGGGCCCTGGGGCCTGTTTCAATCCTTCGCCGATCTGCTCAAGTTCGTGCTCAAGGAGCCTGTGATTCCGGCCGGCGCCAACAAGGGCGTCTTCCTGCTGGCGCCGCTCGTCACCTGCGTTCTGGCGCTGGCGGCCTGGGCGGTCATTCCGGTCAGTGCCGGCTGGGTCATTGCCAATATCAATGTCGGAATACTTTATATCTTCGCCATCTCCTCGCTCGGCGTCTACGGCGTCATCATGGCGGGCTGGGCGTCGAACTCCAAATATCCGTTCCTCGCCGCGCTGCGTTCGGCGGCGCAGATGGTGTCCTACGAAGTTTCGATCGGCTTCGTCATCATCACCGTGCTGCTCTGCGTCGGCTCACTCAATCTGACCGCCATCGTCGAGGCGCAGCGCGCGCACGGGCTGGCGACATCGATCGGCCTGCCCTGGCTCACGGTGTTGAACTGGTATTGGCTGCCGCTGTTCCCGATGCTGGTGATCTTCTTCGTCTCGGCGCTGGCGGAGACCAACCGGCCGCCGTTCGATCTGGTCGAGGCGGAATCGGAACTGGTCGCCGGCTTCATGGTGGAATACGGCTCGACGCCCTACATGATGTTCATGCTCGGCGAATACGTGGCGGTCTGCACCATGTGCGCGATGGCCACCATCCTGTTCCTCGGCGGCTGGCTGCCGCCGCTCGCGGTGGCGCCGTTCACCTGGGTGCCGGGCGTGGTCTGGTTCGTGCTCAAATCGGGCTTCGTGTTTTTCATGTTCGCGATGGTGAAGGCGTTCGTGCCGCGCTATCGCTACGATCAGCTGATGCGGCTCGGCTGGAAGGTGTTTTTGCCGATCTCGCTCGCCATGGTCGCGATCGTGGCCGGGGTGCTGCAGATCACCGGATGGGCGCCGCAATGAACGGAGGACGGCATGGAATTCTCGCTGCCGGCCTGGCTCGGCGGACTTGCCGGAACGATTGTCGCGGTTGCAATCTACCTGCCCGGCATCCGCATCGTGGAGCGGCGGCTGCGGGCGCGAAGCGGCCCGAAAACGATCGAGCACCGCGCCGCTTTCGAGGACAAGCTCTCGGTCGTGCGGCGGGTCGATTTTAGGCGCCGATATCGCAATCCTGGCCACCGTGGGCTATTGGATCGGCAACTAGCCATCGGCGGCATGGGAGGACTGACATGAAACTCGATCAAGCCGCCCGTTCGCTGTTCCTCAAGGAATTCGCCCAGGCATTTTTCCTGTCGATGCGTTACTTCTTCAAGCCGAAGGCGACGCTGAATTATCCGTTCGAGAAGGGCGCCCTGTCGCCGCGCTTTCGCGGCGAGCACGCGCTGCGCCGCTATCCGAACGGCGAGGAGCGCTGCATCGCCTGCAAACTATGCGAGGCGATCTGCCCGGCGCAGGCGATCACCATCGAGGCCGGACCGCGGCGCAACGACGGCACGCGGCGCGCCACGCGCTACGACATCGACATGGTCAAATGCATCTATTGCGGGCTGTGCCAGGAGGCCTGCCCGGTCGACGCCATCGTCGAGGGGCCGAATTTCGAATTCGCCACCGAAACGCGCGAGGAGCTTTACTACGACAAGGAGCGGCTGCTTGCCAACGGCGATCGCTGGGAGCGCGAGCTCGCCAAGAGCATCGCGCTCGACGCGCCCTATCGGTAAGACCGGCCTCCGATGATCATCCACGCCATCTTCTTCTATCTGTTTGCCGGCATTACCGTCGCCTCGGCGGTGATGGTGATCGCGGCGCGCAATCCCGTGCATTCGGTGCTGTTCCTCATTCTCGCCTTCGTCAACGCCGCCGGACTGTTCGTGCTGCTCGGCGCCGAATTTTTGGCGATGATCCTGATCGTGGTCTATGTCGGCGCGGTCGCCGTGCTGTTCCTGTTCGTCGTCATGATGCTCGACGTCGACTTCGCCGAACTGCGCCAGGGTTTCTCAATTACCTGCCGGTCGGCGCGCTGGTCGGCGCCGTGCTGCTGGCGGAGCTGCTGGTCGTGGTCGGCGCCTGGGCGATCGGACCGGAGGTGGCGAACGCGATCGCCGCGCCGATCCCGCCGCCGAGCGCGATCAGCAACACGGCAGGCGCTCGGGCTCGTGCTCTACACCCGTTACGTCTATTTCTTCCAGGCGGCCGGACTCATTCTGCTCGTCGCCATGGTCGGCGCCATCGTGATGACGTTGCAGCACAAGCCGCAGCGTCAAGCGGCAAAATATCGCCGAGCAAGTTGCCCGCCGGCGCACCGACGCGATCGATATCGTCAAGGTGAAATCGGGGCAAGGTCTTTCATGAAAGACGTGCGGCAATGACCATCGGGCTCGGCCATTATCTTTCCGTCGCGGCGATCCTGTTCACGCTCGGGATTTTCGGCATTTTTCTCAACCGCAAGAACGTCATCGTCATCCTGATGTCGATCGAGCTCATTCTGCTCGCCGTCAACATCAATCTGGTCGCGTTTTCCAGTTTCTTGGGCGACATCGTCGGCCAGGTCTATGCGCTGATCGTGCTGACGGTGGCAGCGGCGGAAGCCGCGATCGGGCTTGCCATCCTGGTCGCCTATTTCCGCAACCGCGGCTCGATCGCGGTCGAAGACGTCAATCTGATGAAGGGCTAATCGGCAATGTACGAGGCGATTGTCGTCCTGCCGCTGCTCGGCGCCATTATCGCGGGCGTGATCGCGCTCATCGGCGCGCGCAACCGCTATCCGGGCGAAAGCCCGCCGCCGCTTGAAGACGATCATGCCGCGCCGTCCCCGGATGCGCCGCACGCCGTCGTCTCATTCTTCGCACGCCGAGGCGCCGCAAGCCGAGCCTTCGGCCGCCGGTTCGCTCGCCGCCGAGCTGATCACCTGCACCTTCCTCGTGATCTCCTGCGTGCTGTCGTGGTTTGCGTTCTTCGATGTCGGCGTCGCGCACCACGACGCCCGCGTTCCGATCTTCTCCTTCATCACCTTCGGCGACCTGCATTCGGAATGGGCGCTGCGCATCGACCCGCTGACCGCCGTGATGCTGGTCGTGGTGACCACGATCTCCTCGCTCGTTCACATCTATTCCATCGGCTACATGGAGGAGGATCCCGTACAAGCCGCGGTTCTTCTCCTATCTGTCGTTCTTCACCTTCGCCATGCTGATGCTGGTGACGGCCGACAATCTGGTGCAGTTGTTCTTCGGCTGGGAAGGCGTCGGGCTCGCGAGCTATCTGCTGATCGGTTTCTGGTATCACAAGCCGGAAGCCAACGCCGCCGCGATCAAGGCCTTTATCGTCAACCGCGTCGGCGATTTCGGCTTTTCGCTCGGGATTTTCGCCGTCTTCTATCTCACCGGCGCGGTCGACTTCGACACCATCTTTGCGCAAGCGCCCGCGCTTGCCGGCAAGAGCTTTCACTTCCTGAGCTGGGATTTCGACGCGCTCACCGTGGTCTGCCTGTTGCTGTTCATGGGCGCGATGGGCAAATCCGCGCAGTTTCTGCTGCACACCTGGCTGCCCGACGCCATGGAGGGCCCGACGCCGGTTTCGGCGCTGATCCATGCCGCCACCATGGTGACCGCCGGCGTGTTCATGGTGGCGCGGCTGTCGCCGCTGTTCTCGCTGTCGCCGGACGCGTCCGGCTTCGTGACTTTCATCGGCGCGACGACCGGCGATGTTCGCTGCGACGATCGCGCTGGTGCAGAACGACATCAAGCGCATCATCGCCTATTCGACCTGCTCGCAGCTCGGCTACATGTTCGTCGCCATGGGCGTGGGCGCCTATTCGGTCGGCATGTTCCATCTGTTCACCCACGCCTTCTTCAAGGCGCTGTTGTTCCTCGGCTCCGGCTCGGTGATCATCGCCATGCATCACGAGCAGGACATCCGCCACATGGGCGGCCTGTGGCGCAAACTTCCCTTCACCTACGGCACCATGCTGGTCGGCACGCTGGCGCTGACCGGATTTCCGCTCACCGCCGGCTATTTCTCCAAGGACGCGATCATCGAGGCCGCCGCCGTCGGCAACAATCCGATGGCGCTCTACGGCTTCATCATGACGGTCGCCGCCGCGGCGCTGACCGCGTTCTACTCCTGGCGGCTCATGTTCAAGACGTTCCACGGCGAGCCGCACGACCGGCATCATTACGAAGCGGCGCATGAAAGCCCGAAGGTGATGCTCGTTCCGCTCGTGCTGCTCGCGGTCGGCTCGATCGCCGCCGGCTGGCCGTTCCTCGCCGTGTTCACCGGCCACGGCGCCGACGGATTTTTCCGCGAATCGCTCAAGCTTAGCGGCCGCCAACACGCTGTTCGAGAACATGGAGCAGCTGCCGCTCGTGCTGTCGCTGTCCCCGACGCGTGATGATGATCGGCGGATTTCTGGTGGCCTGGCAGTTCTATATCCGCCGGCCCGATATCCCGGTGCGGCTGGCGCGCGAGCAGCGCCTGCTCTACGAATTCCTGCTCAACAAATGGTATTTCGACGAGATTTACGATTTCCTCTTCGTGCGGCCGGCGATGTGGCTCGGCCGGCTGTTTTGGAAGGGCGGCGACGGCTTTATCATCGACGGTTTCGGCCCTGACGGCGTCTCGGCGCGCGTGCTCGATGTGACCGCAACGTCGTCCGGCTGCAGACCGGCTATCTCTATCATTACGCCTTCGCCATGCTGATCGGCGTCGCCGCGCTGATCACCTGGTTCATGTTCGCGGGGCCGCACTGATGACGAGCTGGCCGATCCTCTCCGTCGTCACCTTCCTGCCGCTCGCCGGCGCGCTGTTCATCGCCTTCCTGAGCGACGATCGAGGCCGGCGTGCGCAACGCGCGCTGGGTGGCGCTGTGGACGACGCTGATCACGTTCGCCATTTCGCTGATCCTGGTCTGGCGTTTCGATCCGTCGACCGCCGATTTTCAGTTCCTGGAGAAGCGGCCGTGGCTCGGCGGCGCCATCACCTATTCGATGGGCGTCGACGGCATTTCGCTGCCGTTCGTGGTGCTGACCACGGCGCTGATGCCGATCTGCATCCTGGCGAGCTGGGACGCGATCCAGCGCCGGGTGCGCGAATACATGATCGCGTTCCTGGTGCTCGAAACGCTGATGGTCGGCACCTTCTGCGCGCTCGATCTCGTGCTGTTCTATCTGTTCTTCGAAGGCGGCCTCATCCCGATGTTCCTGATCATCGGCGTGTGGGGCGGCCCGCGCCGCGTCTATGCGAGCTTCAAGTTCTTTCTCTATACGCTGCTCGGCTCGGTGCTGATGCTGCTCGCCATCATGGCGATGTATTGGCAGGCCGGCACCACCGACATCCCGACGCTGCTGCACCATCCGTTCCCGCTCGCCTTGCAGACCTGGGCATGGTTCGCCTTCCTCGCCTCGTTCGCCGTCAAGCTGCCGATGTGGCCGGTCCACACCTGGCTGCCCGACGCCCATGTCGAGGCGCCGACCGCGGGCTCGGTGATCCTCGCCGCGATCCTGCTGAAGATGGGCGGCTACGGCTTCCTGCGCTTCTCGCTGCCGATGTTCCCGGAAGCTTCGCAGCACTTGGCGCCGCTGATTTACGCGCTATCGATCGTGGCGATCATCTACACCTCGCTGGTCGCGCTGGATGCAGGAGGACGTGAAAAAGCTCATCGCCTATTCTTCGGTGGCGCATATGGGCTTCGTCACCATGGGCATTTTCGCGGTGACCGCGCAGGGCGTCGCCGGCGGCATTTTCCAGATGATCTCGCACGGCATCGTCTCCGCCGCCTTGTTCCTGTGCGTCGGCGTCATTTACGACCGCATGCATACGCGCGAAATCGCCGCCTATGGCGGGCTGGTCAACCGCATGCCGCTCTATGCCTTCGTCTTCATGGTGTTCTCGCTCGCCAATGTCGGGTTGCCGGGCACGTCGGGATTCGTCGGCGAATTCCTCACTCTGATCGGCACCTTCCGGGTCAACACTTGGGTGGCGACGCTGGCGACGCTCGGCACCATCCTGTCGGCCGCTTATGCGCTGTGGCTCTACCGCAAGGTCATTTTCGGCAAGCTGGAGAAGCCCGCGCTGTTCGCCATCAAGGACCTCGGCTGGCGCGAAATCGCGATTCTGGCGCCGCTCGTGATTCTGACCATCGTATTCGGCGTCTATCCGAATACGGTGCTCGACATGTCCTCGGCGTCGGTCAGCGCCTTGATCGACAATTATCACCACGCGCTCGCCACCGTGCAGACCGCGGCGCTGACGAGGTAACGCCGATGTACGGCGCGCAACTGCCGAACCTCATTCCGCTGTTGCCCGAGTTCGTGCTCGGCGTCGGCGCCATGGCGCTGCTGATGCTCGGCGTCTTCCGCGGCGAGCGGGTCGGTCCGCTCATCGATATCGCCGCCATCGCGCTCTTGGTCGTCGCCGGCGTCATTGTTCTGGCCTTGCCGGCCGGCAAGCTCGCGACCTTCGGCGGCAGCTTCGTGGTCGACGATTTCGCCCGATTCCTGAAAATCTTGGCGCTGATCGGCTCGGCCGCCGCCATCGTGCTGTCGCTCGATTATGCGAGGCGCGAGCGCCAGCAGCGGTTCGAATATTCCGTGCTGATCCTGCTGTCGACGCTCGGCATGCTGATGCTGATCTCGGCTACCGACCTGATCGCGCTCTATCTCGGCCTCGAACTGATGAGCCTGCCGCTTTACGTGGTGGCCGCGAGCCACCGCGACCGGCTGCGCTCGACCGAAGCGGGGTTGAAATATTTCGTGCTCGGCGCGCTGTCCTCGGGAATGCTGCTCTATGGCGCGTCGCTGGTTTACGGGTTCACCGGCACCGTGAGCTTTGCCGGCATCGCGCATGCGGCAGGCCAAGGCGGGGAGGCCGGCGTCGGCCTGATCTTCGGCATCGTTTTTCTGTTCGCCGGCTTTTGCTTCAAGGTCTCCGCGGTGCCGTTCCACATGTGGACGCCGGACGTCTATGAAGGCGCGCCGACGCCGGTGACCGCGTTCTTCGCCGCCGCGCCGAAGGTCGCCGGCATCGCCATGTTCGTGCGCGCCGCCATCGTGGCATTCCCCGCGATTACCTCGCAGTGGCAGCAGATCCTGGTCTTCGTCGCCATCGCCTCGATGGGGCTCGGCGCCTTCGCGGCGATCGGCCAGCGCAACATCAAGCGGCTGATGGCCTATTCGTCGATCGGCCATATGGGCTTTGCGCTGATCGGGCTCGCCGCCGGAACCGCGCAAGGCGTGCAAGGCGTGCTGATCTATATGGCGATCTACGTCACCATGACGCTCGGCGTGTTTGCCGTGATCGTCTCGATGCGGCGCTCGACCGGCATGGTGGAATCGATCGACCAGCTTGCCGGTCTCTCGCGCACCCATCCGGCCATGGCGTTCTTTCTGGCGATGCTGTTGTTCTCGATGGCCGGCGTGCCGCCGCTCGCCGGCTTCTTCGCCAAATTCTATGTGTTCCTCGCCGCGATCAAGGCCGGGCTCTATGTCCTTGCCGTGATCGGCGTGCTCGCCAGCGTGGTCGGCGCTTATTATTATCTGGCGATCATCAAACTCATGTATTTCGACGAGCCGGCCGAGGGATTTTACGCCATGCCCTACGAGCTGCGCGTCGTGCTCGCGATCTGCGGCTTGTTCAACATTCTGTTCTTTCTTTATCCCGGACCGCTGGTCGGCGTGGCGAGCGCGGCCGCGCATTCCTTGTTCTGATGCAGCTCGATCCCATTGCGGTCGCGGCGGGCGTGCGGCTTGAGGCCCTCGCCACGGTCGGCTCGACCAATAAAGAGGCCCGGCTGCGGGCGCAGCGCGGCGACAGCGGGCCGCTGTGGATCACCGCGGTGGCGCAAACGCGCGGCCGCGGCCGGATGGACCGGTCGTGGACGTCGCCGGCGGGCAATCTCTATGCGAGCCTGCTGCTTTCCGACCCGGCGCCGGCCGAGCGCGCGGCCGAGCTTGCTTTTGTCGCGGCGCTGGCATCGCGCGACGCCATTCTTGCCGCGGCGCCGGCGCTCGGCCCGCAACTCGGCTTCAAATGGCCGAACGACGTTCTGCTCGGCGGCGAGAAATGCGCGGGCATTCTGATCGAGGGCGAAATCGAGCCGGATCAATCCGTCACCGTCGTCATCGGCATCGGGATCAATTGCGCGAGCCATCCCGCGGCTGCCGCCTTTCCGGCGACCGATCTCGCCGCCCACGGTGCCGATGTCACGCCGGCGCAATTATTCCGCGCGCTGTCGGCCACAATGTACCGGCGCATCGGGCAATGGAACCGCGGTCGCGGCATTGCCGCCATTCTCGGCGACTGGCTCGCCGCCGCGCGCGGCGTAGGCGAGGCGATCACCGTGCGTAACGGCGGCGGCGCAACGAGCGGCCGTTTCGTCGGCCTCGACCGCTCCGGGCGTCTGCTTCTCGAAGTCGCCGGCGGCGGCATCGAAAAAATCGCGGCGGGCGACGTGTTCCCCTTCGCTCTTGGCGGCGGCGGCGTGCCGAGCCGGCCGGGCTGAAGCAATGGCGAACAACGAACTCGTCTTCGCGAGCCTCGGCGGCATCGGCGAGATCGGGATGAACCTCTCGATCTACGGCTTTGGCGACGAGCGGCGCCGGCAGTGGCTGATTGTCGATTGCGGGGTGTCGTTTGCGTCCGAAGAGCAATTGCCCGGCGTCGATCTGATCCTGCCCGACATCCGTTATCTGATCGAGGAGCGCAAGAATATCGTCGGCCTGGTTTTGACCCACGGCCACGAGGACCATATGGGCGCGCTGATCGATCTGTGGCCGCGGCTCAAGGTCCCGCTCTATGCCACCCCATTCACGGCAGCCTTGTTCGAAGCCCGGCGCGCGTCCGAACCGGGCGCGCCGAAAATTCCGGTCAAGATCGTGCCGCTGGGCGGGCATCTGACGCTCGGCCCGTTCGCGATCGATTTCATCAACGTCGCCCACTCGATTCCGGAATCGAACGCGCTGGCGATCCGCACCCCGGCGGGCACCGTGTTGCATACCGGCGATTGGAAGATCGATCCGACGCCGCTTATTGGCGGCCCGACCGACGCGGCCAGGCTGACCGCGCTCGGCGACGAGGGCGTGCTGGCGCTCATTGGCGATTCGACCAATGCCGTCCGCGAGGGCCGCTCGCCCTCGGAAGCCGACGTCGCAAAAACGCTCGCCGAACTCATCCGTACCGCGCCGCGCCGCGTCGCGGTCACGACCTTTGCCTCCCATGTCGGCCGCTTGCGCGCGGTCGCCGACGCCGCGCGCGCAGCCGAGCGCGAAGTCGTTATGGTCGGGCGCGCCATGGAGCGGGTGGTGCAGGTGGCGCGCGAGACCGGCTATTTCGACGGCGTGCAGGAGTTCCGCAGCGCCGAGGCTTACGGCTATCTGCCGCCCGACAAGGTTTTGGCGCTGTGCACCGGCAGCCAGGGCGAGCCGCGCGCGGCGCTCGCCCGCATCGCCGAGGACGAGCATCCGGAAGTCACGCTGGCCAAGGGCGACCGGGTGATTTTCTCGGCCCGGCCGATCCCCGGCAACGAAAAGGCCATCGCGCGCGTCATCAACGGGCTCGTTGCGCAGGGCATCGAGGTCATCACCGACCGCAACCACCTTGTTCACGTTTCCGGTCATCCGCGGCGCGACGAATTGCGCGACATGATCGGCTGGGTGCGGCCGAAAATTCTCATCCCCGCCCATGGCGAGGCGCTGCATCTGGCCGAGCATGCCGCGCTCGCCCGCCAAGCCGGGGTGCCGAAGGTGCTGGTCTGCCGCAACGGCGATCTTGTGCGGCTCGCCCCGGACGGCCCGGAAATCGTCGACGAGGTGCCGTCGGGCCGGCTTTACAAGGATGGTTCGCTGTTGATCAGCGCCGAGGCGAAGACCGTGGCGGCGCGCCGGCGTTTGAGTTTTTCCGGCATGGTGTCGGTGGCGCTGGCGCTGAACGAAAAGGGCGTGCCGGTTGCCGATCCCGAGGTCGAATTGATCGGTCTGCCGGAGACCGACGCAAGCGGGGCCGCGATGACGGACATCGCGCGCGAGGCGGTCGAGCAGGCGTTGCAGGCCCTACCCAAGCCGCGCCGCCGCGATCCCGACGCGGTAGCCGAAGCGGTACGGCGCGCGGTGCGCGGCGCCATCGCCGAACGCTGGAACAAAAAGCCGATCTGTCACGTGCACGTGCTTGTGGTGTAGGGTGGGTCGGCCGCGGCGTAACCTGCCAAACGTCCATCGTCCAAACTGAGGCGCCAAATGAGCCGCATTACGGTTCTGGTCATAGCCACCTCGGCGCTGCTGTCGCAAGGCGCCGCGGCCGATGAAATACGACACACGACGTTTCCAAGCGCAATGATTGGAACGTGGGCAGAGAGCGGCGAACAGTGCGCGGCCAAGGACAAATCCAATATCCGGATTGAAGCCGCCAAATACAGCGATGGCGCCGGAAGCTGCGATGTGCGGTGGATCGTGCAGACGGCGGGTTTGCGCGGTCCGAACTATGCGGTCCACGCGCTGTGCACCAGCGCATCGGACCCGGCCAAAACTCAAGTCGTCAATATCATCATCCGGCCTGACGGCAACGACGGCGCGGCGATGGGACGGTCGTTCGAGGATATGAAGACCTACCGGCGCTGTCCGGTCGAATAATTGCCGGTATCGCAAACGGCATGCAGAAAAAGATGAGAATCCCCCGCATGACCGATTGCCCGCTCCGGCATGCTCCTTTCCGACGCCATCCGTGAGTGGTACAGCCGGCCTTGAGTTTCCGTTCTTGTGCGCGGGGCCTCGTCCATGAAGTTTCGCATTATCGCTGCATTGGCCGGCGCGGTGTTGCTTTGCGCCGCGCCGTGCCGCGCGCAGACGGCGAAGGATGCCGAGGTTTCGTCGCAAGCGGAATTGACGATCGGCACCAAGGAAGCGCCGCCGTTTGCAATGAAGGCTGCGGACGGCACCTGGCAAGGCATCAGCATCGATCTGTGGCGTCGCGTCGCGGACCAATTGCATCTGCATTACCGGTTCGCCGAGGCGACGGACGTGCAGGGACTGATTGACGGAGTGGCGGCGGGAAAGTTCGACGTTGCCGTGGCGGCCTTGACCGTGACGGCCGGGCGCGAGCGCATTCTGGATTTCACGCAGCCGTTTTACTCGACGGGACTTGGCATCGCGGTTCCGGTCGGAGGCGAGGCGAATTGGCTGCCGATTATCCGCACCATGACGTCGTTCGGTTTTGCCCAGGCGATCATGGCCTTGATCGGATTGGCATTGGCCGCAGGGTTTCTGGTCTGGCTGTTTGAGCACCGCCACAACGAAGATTTCGGCGGCGGTGTCGCTAAGGGCTTGAGCTCGGGCGTCTGGTGGTCGACGGTGGCAATGACGCAACGCAGCACCGGGAATTTCGGTCCGCGAACCATGCTCGGACGCATCGTGGCGATCGTGTGGATGATCGCCTCGATCGTCACGATTGCGGTATTCACCGCGAGCATCACCTCGGTGCTGACCATCAAGCACCTTCAGGGCACGGTGCATGGCGTCAGCGATCTGTCGGCGGTCCGGGTCGGGGCATTGGCCGGAACCTCGACCGAGGACACGCTTTCCCATATGCGAATAAGCTACCGGAAATTCGCCACTTTGCCGGACGGCCTCGACGCACTGCGCGCGCACAAAATCGATGCGTTCGTGTACGATAAACCGCTGCTGGCGTGGGCTATTCAGCAGGGCTTTTCATCCTCGGTCGAGTTGGTCGACGCTACATTTGCGCCTCAGGAATACGCTTTCGCCGTGCCCGGCAACAGTCCGCTCAGAAAAACGCTCGACGTGGCGATCCTCGATGCGATCCACAGCGCCTGGTGGGAGCAAACCATCTTCCGCTATCTCGGCTCCCGGTGAACGCTGCGCGGAGCCTCACATGCCCTGTGACCGTTGCCCGCGCGTTAGTGAGGCCACGCCCCGGCCTGCGGTGTAAGATGCGCCTGCCGGGCGCAGGAGTTTTCACACCATGATCGGCAGGCTCAATCACGTCGCGATCGCGGTTCCCGATCTCGGCAAGGCCGCCGCCGTCTACCGCGACGTGCTGGGCGCAAATGTCTCAGCCGCGGTGGCGCAGCCCGACCACGGTGTGACCACAGTGTTCGTCACACTCCCGAACGCCAAGATCGAGCTGTTGGAGCCGCTCGGCGAGAATTCGCCGATCGCCAAATTCCTCGACCGCAACCCGGACGGCGGCATGCACCATATCTGCTACGAGGTCGACGACATCCGTACCGCCCGCGATGCGCTCAAAGCCGCCGGCGCCCGCGTATTGGGCGACGGCGAGCCGAAGACCGGCGCGCATGGCAAACCCGTGCTGTTTCTGCACCCGAAGGATTTTTCCGGCACGCTGGTCGAACTGGAAGAGGCCTGACATGAGTATCGCCACCGCGCTTGCGGACTTTTTCCTGATCTGGTGGGTGACGTTATTCGCCGTGCTGCCGTGGGGCGTGCGCAGCCAGCATGAAGGCGGTGAGATCGTGCCGGGCACCGATCCCGGCGCGCCGATGACGGTCCGGCTCGGCCGCAAATTGCTGTGGACGACGCTGGTGTCGATGGCGATCTTTGCCGGCTGCTACGCGGTCTATGCCGAACATCTGGTCAGGCTCGACCGGTTCTGGGCGCCGTTCGATACATCGAAATATTAATAAAATCAGTGATCTGTTGGCTTTGCATGATGTGAAATATCGGCGCGACGATCAAGCCGATGCGCGGCCACGGGTCGCCACCGTGCAAAGAAAAAACCGGACAAGGAAAAAGCAGGGCAAAGAAAAAGCAGGGCCAAAGCCCTGCTATAAAATCCTTGTCTAACCCATAACTCCACGCTTGCTTGTTGCTCTACGCGATACACTTGCGTGGCTGGCGATGCTTTACGCTCGCGGGTCATCCTCCCGAGACTTGGACCGCTGCTCGATCGCCGAAGTTGCGGCTCGCGGCGTCGGGCTGCGCAGCATTGGTAGTCGATCTTCCTGCCGTTGTCATCATGATACCACCGGGCAACGCAAAAAAATTCCATGGAACCTGAGGTGGTAGCCGGAGTTTGTTCGCTCTTGTATTTCCGCCGCGGTTGCGGCTTCACTGCGGACGCCGCCCGCGCCGGGTTTGCCGAGATTTCATGCGCCTTTCCCGCTACTTCCTGCCCATTTTGCGCGAAACGCCGAAAGAGGCGGAGATCGCCTCGCACCGGCTGATGCTGCGCGCCGGCATGATCCGGCAGGAGGCGGCCGGCATTTATGCCTTCCTGCCGCTCGGGTTCCGGGTGCTGCAGAAGGTCTGCGCCATCGTGCGGGAGGAGCAGGACCGCTCCGGCGCGATCGAACTGCTGATGCCGACCATCCAGTCCGCCGAGCTGTGGCGCGAGAGCGGGCGCTACGAGGCCTACGGCAAGGAAATGCTGCGCATCAAGGACCGCCACGAGCGCGACATGCTCTACGGCCCGACCAACGAGGAAATGATCACGGCGATCTTTCGCAGTTATGTGCGCTCGTACAAGGATTTGCCGCTCAATCTCTATCACATCCAGTGGAAATTCCGCGACGAAGTGCGGCCGCGCTTCGGGCTGATGCGCGGGCGCGAATTTTTGATGAAGGACGCCTATTCGTTCGATCTCGACTTCGCCGGCGCAAAGCACGCCTATAACCGCATGTTCGTCGCGTATTTGCGCACCTTCGCGCGCATGGGGCTGCGCTCGATTCCGATGGTGGCGGAAAGCGGCCCGATCGGCGGCAATCTGTCTCACGAATTCATCATTCTCGCCGACACCGGCGAGAGCGAAGTGTTCTGTCACGGCGATTATCTCGGCTTCGAAGTTCCCGGACCGGACGTCGATTTCACCCATGTCGGCCGCCTGCAGGCGATCGTGGACAAGTGGACCTCGCTCTATGCGGCGACCTCGGAGAAACACGATGCGGCGGCTTTCGACAAGCTCCCGGCCGATAAACGCGTCTCGGCGCGCGGCATCGAGGTCGGGCATATCTTTTATTTCGGCACCAAATATTCCGAGCCGATGAAAGCGGTGGTGACGGGTCCCGACGGCATCGACCGGCCGGTGCAGATGGGCTCCTATGGCATCGGGCCGAGCCGGCTCGTTGCCGCCATTATCGAGGCGTCCCATGACGAGGCCGGGATCAAATGGCCGGAGCCGGTGGCGCCGTTCAAGGCCATGATCCTCAACCTCAAGCAGGGCGGGGCCGACACCGATCCGGCCTGCGAACAGCTCTATGCCGCGCTTGCCGCCAACGGCGTCGACACGCTCTATCACGACCTCGACGAGCGGCCGGGCTCGAAATTCGCCAGCGCCGATCTGATCGGCATTCCCTGGCAGATCCTGGTCGGGCCGCGGGGGCTCGCCGAAGGCAAGGTCGAGGTCAAACGCCGCGCCGACGGCGAGCGGCAACTGATGTCGGCTGCCGACGCCGTGGCGCGCTTGAGCGCATAACTGAACGCATAAGTCGGTGTGCGGCGCTTTGCTGCAAGTTTGCGGGGCTTGAAACCGCCAAAATCGTGTGAAACTCGGGACGTTCGCGGGGACCAGACCTAGATGGCCAAACAGCTGGCGGAGCCGACCGGCACCCATCCGTTCAGTGCGTTCGAATGGATGCTGTCGCTGCGCTACCTGCGCGCGCGGCGCAAAGAGGGATTCATCTCCGTCATCGCCGGCTTTTCCTTCCTCGGCATCATGCTCGGCGTCGCCACGCTGATCATCGTCATGGCGGTGATGAACGGCTTCCGCCAGGAACTGTTGTCGAAGATTTTGGGGCTCAACGGCCATCTCTTGATCCAGCCCCTGGAATCGCCGCTGACCGACTACGCCGCCGTCGCCGAGCGGGTGTCCAAGGTCCCCGGCATCTATCTCGCCGCGCCCATCGTCGAGGGCCAGGCGCTGGCGTCCTCGCCGTTCAACGCCTCCGGCGTCGTCGTTCGCGGCATGCGCGCCGCCGATCTCATGAAGCTGACCGCGATTTCCAAAAACATCAAACAGGGCACGCTCGAGGGCTTCGACCAGGGCGAGGGGCTCGCCATCGGGTCGCGGCTCGCCGAGCAGCTCTCGGTGCGGGCCGGCGACAATATCACGCTGGTGGCGCCGCGCGGCGCGGTCACTCCGATGGGCACGACGCCGCGGATCAAGGCCTACAAGATCGCAGCGGTGTTCGAGATCGGCATGTCCGAATACGATTCCGCCTTCGTCTTCATGCCGCTCTCCGAAGCGCAGGCCTATTTCAATCACGTGGGCGACGTCACCGCCATCGAGGTCTACACCAACGATCCCGATCACATCGATCAGTTCCGCAAGCTCGTTACCGATGCCGCCGGCCGGCCGATCTACATGGTCGATTGGCGCCAGCGCAATGCCACCTTCTTCAACGCGCTTCAAGTCGAGCGCAACGTCATGTTCCTGATTCTGACCTTGATCGTGCTGGTGGCGGCGCTCAACATCGTCTCCGGGCTGATCATGCTGGTCAAGGACAAGGGCAGCGACATCGCCATCCTGCGCACCATGGGCGCGACGCAAGGCGCGATCATGCGCGTGTTCCTCATTACCGGGGCGTCGATCGGGTTCGTCGGCACCGGCGTCGGCTTCCTGCTCGGCACGGTGGTGTGCTGGAATATCGAGGACATCCGGCGCTTTCTGTCGTGGCTTACCAATACCGAGCTGTTCTCGCCGGAACTGTATTTCCTGTCGCAACTGCCCGCCGACATGAACGTCAAGGAAACCTCCGCTGTCGTGGTCATGGCGCTCGGCCTGTCGCTATTGGCCACGCTTTATCCGTCATGGCGCGCGGCGCGGCTCGATCCGGTCGAAGCGCTGCGCTACGAATGAATTGAGGCGCGATGGACGACACCACGACGATAAGCGAGGCCGCAACGGCGACCGCCGGCATCGAGCCGCAGCCGCTGGTCTTCCTGCACGGCGTCTGCCGGCAATTTCGCCAGGGCGACTCCACGGTCGACGTGTTGCGCGGCGCCGAGCTTGGGGTGTGGGCCGGGCAGTCGGTGGCGCTGGTCGCGCCCTCGGGCGCCGGCAAATCGACGCTATTGCATATCGCGGGCCTGCTCGAACATTCCGACGCCGGCGAGGTCTATATCGACGCGGTCGCCACTTCGCGCTTGACCGACATGGCGCGCACCCGGATCCGGCGCACCGAGATCGGCTTCGTCTATCAGTTCCATCACCTGTTGCCGGAATTCTCGGCGCTCGAAAACGTCGTGCTGCCGCAAATGATCCGCGGCCTGTCGCGTCGCGAGGCGCGCGCTCGCGGCACCGAGCTCCTCAGCTATCTCG
Source organism: uncultured Alphaproteobacteria bacterium (assembly GCA_963729335.1). Lineage (GTDB taxonomy): Bacteria > Pseudomonadota > Alphaproteobacteria > Rhizobiales > Xanthobacteraceae > BOG-931. Next base: position 1,062,727 of record CAVSNN010000002.1, on the reverse strand, counting down.
GACTACAGAATCGGCTGATGCACCGGCCCGCCGAACTCTCCGGCGGCGAGCAGCAGCGCGTCGCCATTGCGCGTGCGGTCGCCAATGCGCCGCGCATCCTGCTCGCCGACGAGCCAACCGGCAATCTCGACGTGCACACCGCGGACCACGTGTTCGCCACGCTTACTCAATTGGTGCGCGCCTCGGGTCTCGCCGCCATCATCGCCACCCACAATCTCGACCTCGCCGCGCAAATGGACCGCCGCGTGACGATCCGCGACGGCCTGGTCGTCGAGCTGAGTTAAATCGCAAGCCGTCGGGGCGGCGGCGGCGGACGACGGCGCCGTCAGGAGCTGGTGCGGGCGCGATGCTTGAGTGTCCGGGGCGCCGATGCCGCGGCGCGCGGCGGCACGTAAGTGTTATTGCGCTCGCAAAAGCCGCCGATCCCGCTCACGTCGGCCATGCATTGTTGGTAGGTGGCAAAGCCGCAATTCATGCCGTTGTTGCCGCTGTCGTAAAGCGCGCACCACGGATAATTCTGCGCTTGCGCGGGTGTGCCGAACGCGGCGTTCGCGGCGACAAATGCGATTGCAAACAACGATGCCTTCATGACCGTTTCCTGTTCTGCGCTCAGGACTGCTTGGGCGCACGGTGCTTGAGCGTCTGCAACCGCGCCGGTGCCGCGGCGTGCGGCGGCACGTACAGATTATTTTGCGTGCAGCTGCCGCCGCTGCCGTTGCTCGTGGCCATGCACTGCTGCAACGTCGTAAAGCCGCAATTGGTGCCGGCGCCGTCGGCGAAATTGGCGCACCACGGATAATTTTGCGCTGCGGCGGCGCTCGTCATCGCCGGCAGGGCGACGAGCGTCCCCGCGACCGCAAAAATCCAGGCGCGGATCCGGCGGCTACGAATTCTGGCCGGCATGGCGCTTGGGCGTCTTGACGCGCGATGGCGCCGGCGACCCCGGCGGCACATAAGTATTGTTGAGCATGCAAAAACCGCCGATGCCGCTCACATTGGTCATGCATTGCTCGTAGGTGCTAAAACCGCAGTTCATGGCGCCGCTCATGTCGCTGCCGTATTGCGCGCACCACGGATAATTTTGCGCCTCGGCGCGGCCGCCGAGCGCGGTCGCGGCGGCGAGAATTCCCAGCGCGAAGAGCGACAACGTCCTCATAGCCGCCTTCCTAGGACTGGCCTTGCGGACTGTGCCGGCGCGCCGGATGCCGCGGATGCGACACCGCGACCGGCGCATGATAGCGATTGTTGGCCACGCAGAAGCCGCCCATGCCGCGCACCGTCAACATGCATTGGTCGAAGCTGACGAAGCCGCAGTTCATGCCCCCGCCGTCGCGGCCGGCGCTATATTGCGCGCACCACGGATAGTCTTGCGCCTCGGCGCGGCTGCCGATGGCAAATAGGACGACGGCAATTCCCAAGATATATAGCGGCAACCTCATGGCCTGCTCCCGGCATAGGCGTCGCCCCTAACCGCATAAACACCGCAGCCGGCCAGTTAGTTCGCAGTCGCGCCGCGCCCCTGCACCGGCGTCAGGACTGGCTGTGCGATTGCCGCTTGCTCAGCCGCCGCCGCGGCCGCGCCGTCGCGGGCGGTCGGTAAGTATTATTGGGCATGCAGAACCCGCCGATGCCGCTGACGTCGGCCATGCATTGGTCAAAACTGACAAAGCCGCAATTCGCCGGCGGATCGGCGTTGCCATAGAACGCGCACCACGGATAGTTTTGCGCTTGCGCGCGCGGCGCGGCGCCGAGCGCGGCGGCGACGACGGCAAACGCGAGCAGGACCGGTTTGCCGGCGCCTGTCATTGCGCCTTTCATGGCGACCTCCTGGCTGGGGACAGACCCTAGGCTATAAACGCCGCGCCAGCGCGCTTATTTCACCGGCGCAAAGATAAAGATCATGCAGGCAGAACAGAGAGAGAGAGGCCGCCGGACGGCGGCCTCCCGTGTCGTGCGATTGGCCTAGTTGGGCGCGGTCAGCACCGCGCGCACCAGCACCGGTAGGGTCCGCAGCGTTCCGTCGTTCCCGGCGGACAATGGGGACCCCAGCCGCGGCAGGCCGCCTTTTCGATCGGCGTTGAGTTGCGGATCTGCGCATGCAGGCTCGCCGCTCCGGGCGCCTGGGTTTGCGCATCGGCCGCGATCGCCATGGTGCCGAGCGCGATAACCGCCGCCGTCAGCGTCATTGTGAGTTTATGCATAAAACCCTCCTCCACGTTTGTTGCGATTGCCGAACGGCCATGAATGCCGACGAGTCGAAGACCGTCACGGCGCAGCGACAACGTGCTGCGGCTGGCGCAGTTCCACGGACGCCGTGCTTGCAATGATCAATGATAATGGCGTTCGCCGCAACCGCCGCCGCGCGCGGCGGCCTCGTTGTCACAAGGATTTAATGGCGCAGTCCCGCAATCGAACGGGATCGCGCTCACCGGTTTGTGCGCATTCGATGATTTTCTTGGCGACCAGCTCGGTAAGCGGATCGGTGCGATCGATCAGGCCGAGCGTCGTCAAGGCATCCTCAAACGCCGTCGTTATCACGGTGATGTCTTCGGGGCCGAAGGCTTCGTGCTGCAACAGCCGGACAATCGGCATCGGCCCACATCCCCCATTATGATACCGGCAAACCGACCGTAGGCGTTTTTATCACCGGAGGCGAATCGAGCTGGGCCAAATCGGCTTGCCGGACCGGCTGACGGGGGCATAGTCGGCTTTACCACCGCAAAACCTCCGGAAATCGTTGTCAGACCAAGCGGCAGCCTCATACCGGCAAGCAAATCGGCTTTATCGCTACCAACTGTCCGGCTTACATCTGACGGGCGATTGCGGGTTGCGCGGGTCGCATTGGATGTAGGCGCCTCCGGGTGGGTTCGCCCAAGTTGCCGTCCAAGTCGCCGTTGTGACGCTGGCGAGCAGCGCCAAGGCCAAAACGACTTTCATCGCAGTCATGGTTCGGTCTCCATTGCAGGCGCCGTATATGGAGACCGCGTACGGCAAGATTTATTCCCGGGCGGCGCGCTCACTCTCTGTTGATGAGCTATTGATGAAGACCCGATCCCCGTTGGAAAGCCCGCCCTTCAGCGCAAAGTGCGCAAAAAAGCCGGCCGATGGGGCTGTGAGCGCTCCCGCCACAAAAATTCAAACTGCCCACCACCGAGGCTTGGGTAGTGGGTCAGTCTGAATAAGGCAGCCCGCGACGCCGCTGGAAACCTGTCGGCCACGGGCGCATATTGCTTGAATGGTAGATTCTGACGAAAAGCCGGTCATGGAGCCCTTTCCGAACAAGGCAGGGACCGGCTGGCATGTCGTTATCAGATATCACGAGGGCCACGAGCGCCGGATCGAGGGCTTTGCGACTCAAGATGAGGCGGTGGATTGGATAACCGCCAATTCAACGCAGGTGGATAAGTAGCTGCGATTCCAGCCCCAAGCGCCCGAGGGACTTCAGCCAAGGAGCGCAATTCTGATCCAAACGATATCTGCACGTCATTCGCCGAGCCAAAATTTTACAATGCGGATGCACATGCGCCGTTTCACGCGGCTCACCAACGCATTCAGCAAGAAAATCGAAAACCATGCGTGCGCGGTCGCACTCCATTCGATGTATTACAATTTCGTCAGGCTTCATCAAACGCTGAAAGTCAGTCCAACGATGGCCGCTGGCGTGACTGATCGCCTTTGGGAAATGGTCGATGTTGTGGATGTGCTGGATGCGTTTGAAGCAAAGCGGAAGCGCCAAGCACCAAAGGCCGTGTTTGACGTTGAACGCTGGCGGATCGGCGATGGCTATTATGTCACCGTCACGATGCCGGACAATGAACCGGAGCGCATCACTGAGACATTTAAGACGGAAGGCGAGGCTTGGCGCTGGATTAGGAATGAGTCAGTGGCGTGGTTGCAGGAGAATAAAACGCAAATAGGAGAATTTAAATGAAGAAGCTTCGATTGATGCTGGTTCTTGCCCTTGCGAGATGTGTAGGAGTCCCGGTGAAGGTCCGAGACTCCTGGTACGGCGCTATGAGGTGGTCTCGGTTATCTGAACAGATTTTCCGCTTCGATAAGTGGAGTCCCTGCCGAGGTTAGGCTGCCAAGCGGAGCGGCAGCGGTGGTGGGCAGTAGGCTTGATCGGGTGTCATGCCGTCAAGGCTCGAATGTGGTCTGCGGCTGTTGTAGAAGTCGAAGTAGCGGCCGATCGAAGCACGCGCCTCGCTGACGCCGTCGTAGGCTCGCAGATAAACCTCCTCGTATTTGACGCTGCGCCACAGCCGTTCGACGAACACGTTATCGCGCCAGGCGCCTTTGCCGTCCATGCTGATGGCAATGCCGTTGCCAGCGAGCACACCGATGAAGGCCGTGCCGGTGAACTGCGAACCTTGGTCAGTGTTGAAGATGTCAGGTTTGCCGTGACGAGCCAAAGCATCCTCCAGCGTTTCAACGCAGAACGCCGCCTCCATCGTGATTGACAGCCGCCACGACAGCACGCGCCGGCTGAACCAGTCGAGCACCACAGCCAGATAGACGAAGCCGCGCGCCATCGGGATGTAGGTGATGTCCATCGCCCACACCTGGTTCGGTCGCGTGATCGAAAGCCCGCGCAGCAGATATGGGTAGACCTTGTGACCGGGCTCCGGTTTGGTCGTGCGTGGGCGCCGATAAAGTGCCTCTATCCCCATTCGCTGCATCAGCGTCTTCACATGCCGGCGTCCGATCTTGCACCCCTCGGCCACCAGCAGGCCGCGCAACATCCGCGAGCCGGCGAAGGGAAACTCCAGATGCAGCCGGTCGAGACACCGCATGATCGCAAGGTCGGCCTCCGGCACCGGCCGCGGCAGGTAGTAGACGCTGCCGCGGCTGATGCGCAGAACCTCGGCCTGCTTGGCGATCGGCAGATCGTGCCCGCGGTCGATCATCGCTTTGCGCTCAGCAACCCCGCCTTGGTGAGCGCGCCCTCTAAAAAATCGTTCTCCAGCGCCAGTTCGCCGATCTTGGCGTGCAGCGACTTCACGTCGACCGCAGGCGCCGCCGCCTGGCCGCCGCCAGGACCGAACACATCGGCAGCTCCATTCTCAAGCTGCGCCTTCCACGAGGTAATCTGGTTGGGGTGAACGTCGAACTGCTCGGCAAGCTGCGCCAATGTCCGATCGCCCTTGATGGCGGCAAGAGCCACCTTCGCCTTGAAAGCCGGTATGTGGTTCCGGCGCGCTCGTCTCTGCATAGTCGCTCCTGATTTGCAGGCCATAGCGTGCCCGCTGTCAGGCAGAAACACCACTTATCGACTTGTGCAGATTTCCGGGGCCGGCTCTCTAACTATGGCGACGGTGTCAGAAATTATCCTTGAGCCATTCGCTACCGCTATTGTTGAAGCCGTACCAAGCGCGCGCCGCGCCGGTCACGGTGATGACAAGCAATTGGTCGTCAGCGGCAGGGAGATGCTCCTTTAGCTGATCGCGGATTTCCACTGCACTTAGATCACTGACGACTAGCCAAGTGGAATCCAAATGATGCCACCATGCCCCGAGCGCTTTGATGGCATTGAACAGGTTCTCGTAGGTCTCGCCCTTTGAGGGGTGAATATCATAGCCGATTAGATGTGTGGCCATCGTTGGCCTCCTGTTGATGACGGCTTGATAAGCCGTCGAAATGGAGGCCGGGCTATTGACTGGGGAAGAATCCGGGACGTTAATCCCGCTTGCTGTGGTGCCCCATTTCCGCGCCCGACCACCGGGATACGGAAAAACGGAACCAAGAAGCCGCTTCGGTCCCTGCAGGACCGGGCGGCTTCACAGGTTCCGCCTCAACACCTCAGTTCGCGCGATTCGGTTGTGCCCGACAAGTTGCGCATGGCGCCATTCGCCGACTGTCCACAGACACAATTGAAACTGACCCACTACCCGAGCTTGACAAAATAACAATTAGTGAACTATGTTCCTGTTTCGTTCTCATGAAGCAATGGGGAGAAACATGGTTCGCGCTGCTGTCGAGGAGGCCTTCGCACTGGCCTCGTTGAGCCTGTTTTTGGCGACGCTGGCGGTTTGGGCGCAGGTGCTCGGCGTATTGTGAACTGACCGCGCGTAAACTGCGGGGACAACGTGGCTTGGGCCCGCTTACGGCCATCCTCGCCGGGCCGAGAATCGTGCCAGATCGGAGCCTGAGCGCAGTCAGAGAGTGTCCCGGAGTGTCTCGGTCATGGCCGATCCCGGCTTCGTGCATCTGCACGTCCATTCGTCCTATTCGCTGCTTGAAGGCGCGCTGACCGTGGCGCGGCTCGCCGAGCTTGCCAAAAAGGACCGCCAGCCGGCGCTGGCCTTGACCGACACCGACAACATGTTCGGCGCGCTGGAATTCTCCGAAAAGTTGGCAGGCGTCGGCATCCAGCCGATCGTCGGCTGCGCGCTGGCGCTCGATTGCGGCGACCTCGAAGCCCGCAATGGAGTGGCGGCGCAAAATTGGCCGCGGCTCGTGCTGCTGGCGGCGAGCGAGACGGGCTATCGCAGCCTGATGCGGCTTTGCTCGCGCGCCTTTCTCGACACCGCCCCGCAGGAGCGCCCGCACATCAAGCTCGATTGGCTCGACGGCGAAACCGAAGGCTTGATCGCGCTCTCCGGCGGCCCGAACGGGCCGCTCGACGTGGCGATCGGCGGCGGCCAGAACGCGCTCGCGCTCACCCGCTGCGAAGAGTTGCAGCGCCTGTTCGGCGACCGCCTCTATATCGAATTGCAGCGCCACGGCATGGCGGGCCGAGCGCGGCGCCGAGCCGGCGCTGATCGATCTCGCTTATGCGCGCGGCATGCCGCTCGTCGCGACCAACGAGCCGTTCTTCGCCGCGGCGGAAGACTACGAGGCCCACGATGCGCTGCTTTGCATCGCCGAAGGCAAGCTCATCGCCGACACCGACCGCCGCCAATTGACGCCCGAGCATCGCTTCAAGAGCCGCGCCGAAATGGCGGCGCTGTTTGCCGATTTGCCCGAGGCGCTGGCGGCGACCGTCGAGATCGCCGAGCGCTGCGCGTTCCGCCCGCAGACCCAGGCGCCGATCCTGCCGCGCTTTGCCGCCGGCCGCATGCGACGACGAGGCGGACGAGGCGCAGCGCTGCGCCGCGCCGCGGAAGCCGGCCTCGAACTGCGCCTGAAGCGCTACGGCACCGCGCCCGGCCACAGCGCCGAGGATTATCGCGAGCGGCTCTCCTTCGAGCTCGGCGTCATCGCCAACATGCAATATGCCGGCTATTTCCTCATCGTCGCCGATTTCATCCAGTGGGCGAAGGCGCAAGGCATTCCGGTCGGGCCCGGCCGCGGCTCCGGCGCCGGCTCGCTGGTCGCCTATGCGCTCACCATCACCGATCTCGATCCGATCCGCTTCGGCCTGTTGTTCGAGCGCTTCCTCAATCCCGAACGCATTTCGATGCCGGATTTCGATATCGACTTCTGCCAGGAGCGGCGCGACGAGGTGATCCGCTACGTGCAGGAGCGCTACGGCCGCGACCGCGTCGCCCAGATCATCACCTTCGGCACCTTGCAGGCGCGCGGCGTGTTGCGCGACGTCGGCCGCGTGCTGCAGATGCCTTACGGCCAGGTCGACAAGCTGTGCAAACTGGTGCCGCAAAATCCGGCCAACCCGATCTCGCTGAAAAACGCGATCGACGGCGAGCCGCGACTGCAGGCCGAGCGCGACCGCGATCCGGTCACCCGGCGCGCCTTCGACATCGCGCAGAAGCTCGAAGGGCTGCACCGCCACGCCTCGACCCATGCCGCCGGCATCGTCATCGGCGATCGGCCGCTTGACCGAACTCGTGCCGCTCTATCGCGATCCGAAATCGTTGATGCCGGTGACCCAGTTCAACATGAAATGGGTCGAGCCGGCGGGCCTGGTGAAATTCGATTTTCTCGGCCTCAAGACGCTCACCGTGCTCGACCTCGCCGCCAAGCTGGTGCGCCGCCGCGGCATCGACATCGATCTTTCGCAGCCTGCCGCTCGACGACGCCAAGACCTACGAGATGCTGGCGCGCGGCGAAACGGTCGGCGTGTTCCAGGTGGAAAGCCAGGGCATGCGGCGCGCGCTGGTCGACATGCGCCCCGACCGTTTCGAAGACCTGATCGTGCTGGTGGCGCTGTATCGGCCGGGACCGATGGCGAACATCCCGACCTATTGCGCGCGCAAGCTCGGCCACGAGCGCACCGACTATCTGCATCCGAAGCTCGAGCCGATCCTGCAGGCGACCTACGGCATCATCACCTATCAGGAGCAGGTGCAGCAGATCGCGCGCGATCTCGCCGGCTACAGGCTCGGCAAGGCCGATATCCTGCGCCGCGCCATGGGCAAGAAAGACCGCAAGGAGATGGCGTCGCAGCGCGACGACTTCATCTCCGGCGCGGTCGAGCGCGGCATCGGGCGCGCCGACGCCGAAGTCGATTTTCGATACCTGCGCCAAATTCGCCGAATACGGATTCAACAAGATCGCACTCGGCGCCCTATGCGCTGCTCACCTATCAGACCGCCTATATGAAGGCGAATTATCCGGTCGAGTTTTTGGCCGCCTCGATGACGCTCGACATGGGCAATACCGACAAGCTCGCCGAATTCCGCGCCGAGGCGCGAGCGGCTCGGCATCAAGGTCGAGCCGCCCTCGATCAATCGCTCCGGCGTCGCGTTCGAGGTCGCCGGCAACACCATCTATTACGCGCTTGCCGCGCTGCGCGGCGTCGGCCGCCAGGCGGTCGAGGCCATCGTCGCCGCGCGCGGCGAACGGCCGTTCGCCGACCTCGCCGATTTCGGCCGCCGCATCAATCCGCGCGCCGTCAACAAGCGCGTGCTGGAAAGCCTTGCCGCCGCCGGCGCCTTCGATGCGATCGAGACCGAACCGCGCGCGCGCCTACGCCGCCGTCGACGCGCTGCTCGCGACCGCGCAGCGCACCCAGGACGACGCCGCGCGCGGCCAATCGGAACTGTTTGGCGGCGCGGCGGCGCCGGCGCCGATCGTGCGTGCCGGCGCTCGAACCGTGGCTGCCGGCCGAGCGGCTGCAGCGCGAATACGAGGCGGTCGGGTTTTTTCTCTCCGGCCATCCGCTCGACGACTATGCCGCCGCGCTCAAGCGGCTGCGCGTGCAGTCGTGGGCCGAATTCTCGCGCGCGGTCAAAAACGGCGCCGGCGCCGGCCGCGTCGCCGGCACCGTGGTGGCGCGCACCGAGCGGCGCACCAAGACCGGCAGCAAGATGGGCATCATCGGCCTGTCCGACCCGAGCGGCCATTACGAGGCGGTGCTGTTCGCCGAAGGGCTCGCGCAATATCGCGACCTGCTGGAGCCGGGCACCGCGGTGCTGTTGTTCCTCACCGCCGAAGTCCAGGCCGACGAAGTGCGCGCGCGCATCCAATCGGTCGAGCCGCTCGACGAGGCGGCGGCGCGGATGCAGCGCGGCTTGCGCGTCTTCCTGCGCAACGAGGAACCGATCGCCGGCGTGGCGCGGCGGCTCGAGCCGACCGCAACGGCCGCGACGGCGGCGGCGAGGGCGACGGCGAAGTCAGCATGGTGCTGATGCTGCAAAACGGCAGCGAGGTCGAGGTCAAGCTGCCCGGGCGCTTCAAGGTCTCGCCGCAGATCGCCGGCGCCATCAAGGCGGTGACCGGCGTGGTGACGGTCGAGGCGCTGTAGCAGCCGTCATTGCGGGCGAAGCGGAGCAATCCAGCCTTCCGCGCCAGCCGCGCTGGATTGCTTCGTCGCTGACGCTCCTCGCAATGACGGCGCAAGGCCAAGCGAATTCAATGTACCATAGAGTTGTGAAGCAGCCCGCGGTCTATATCATGGCAAACCGTCGAAACGGGACGCTATACATCGGCGTCACATCGAATTTACCGCAAAGGATTTGGCAACACCGCATGGGCTTTGTCGGGGGCTTCACGAAGCGGTACGGCTGCAAGATGCTCGTTTGGTGTGAGTTTCATTCGACAATGCTCGACGCCATTACGCGTGAAAAGCAGATCAAAGGCGGATCGAGAAAGAAGAAGCTTGCTCTCATTGAGGCGATGAACCCAACTTGGCGGGATTTGTTCGACGATCTGATTTAATTCGTCATTGCGAGCGCAGCGAAAGCAATCCAGTTGCTTCGTCGCGTCCGGGAGTTGCTCCGCAAAATAGCGATTGCCCGGCGGCACGGTAGGCTAGCCAGTCGTGCATTCGAGCCAGAAAGGCTAAGCCGGCAAGCACGAGCTGGATTGCTTCGCTGCGCTCGCAATGACGTTATAGGTTGCGCCCGCCCGATCCACCCTATATAAGCCGCGCAACTTCTCACGCGGACCTTGGCCGAACAAAAGGCCGTCCGGTGTCCGGTCCAAAGGGGCAACCCCGAAGCCGGGCTCAGCGGTCCGCGGCGGATCAACCGGAGAACTCATAATGGCGCTGCCAGACTTCAGCATGCGCCAGCTTTTGGAAGCTGGCGTGCATTTCGGCCATCAGTCGCACCGTTGGAATCCGAAGATGTCGGAATACATCTTCGGCACCCGCAACAACATTCATATCGTCGACCTGACGCAGTCGGTGCCGATGCTGCACCGCGCCTTGCAAGCCATCAGCGACACCGTGGCGCAAGGCGGCCGCATCCTGTTCGTCGGCACCAAGCGCCAGGCCCAGGACGCCATTGCCGAAGCTGCCAAGCGCTCGGCGCAGTATTACGTCAATTCGCGCTGGCTCGGCGGCACGCTGACCAACTGGAAGACGGTGTCGAATTCGATCAAGCGGCTGCGCACGCTGGAAGAAATGCTCTCGTCCAACGAGGCACAGGGCTATACCAAGAAGGAGCGGCTCACCCTGCAGCGCGAGCGCGACAAGCTCGACCGCGCACTCGGCGGCATCAAGGACATGGGCGGGCTGCCCGACCTGGTCTTTGTCATCGACACCAACAAGGAAGACATCGCGATCAAGGAAGCGCGCCGCCTCAATGTGCCGGTCGCCGCCATCGTCGACACCAATTGCGATCCGGACGGCATCACTTATGTCGTGCCGGGCAACGACGATGCCAGCCGCGCGATCGTGCTGTATTGCGACCTCGTCGCCAAGGCGGCGATCGACGGCATTTCGCGCGCGCAAGGCTCCCACGGTATCGATACCGGCGCGCAGGCCCAGCCGGTGGTCGAGGAATTGCCGGCGCCCGAGATCAACAAGCTCGGCTTCGAGCCGTTATCCGGGCCGCGCGGCGTCGCCGACGATCTGAAGAAATTGCCCGGGGTGTCGCCGACCATCGAAAAGCAGCTCAACGACCTCGGCATATTCCACTTCCAGCAGATCGTCGAACTGACCCCGACCGCCGCGCATAATGTCGGCGAAGAGGTCGGGCTGCCCGGCCGCGTCGAAGGCTGGATCGCCAAGGCCAAGGAACTGACCGCCGAGGAAGTGTGAGCCGCAAGCGATGACGATCACTATCAGCGCAGCCATGGTGAAGGAGCTCCGCGAACAGACCGGAGCCGGCATGATGGACTGCAAATCTGCGCTCAGCGAAACCGGCGGCAATCTCGAAGCCGCGGTCGACTGGCTGCGCAAGAAGGGCCTGTCCAAGGCGGCGAAGAAGGCCGGCCGGATCGCCGCCGAGGGTCTGGTCGGCGTCGCGGTGGCGGCGAACAAGGCAATTCTGGTCGAGGTGAATTCCGAGACCGATTTCGTGGCGCGCAACGACCTGTTCCAGGGCCTGGTCAAGATGATTGCGGACGCCGCGCTCGACTGCGAGCCGGATGTGGAAAAAATTCTCGTGCTCCGCATCGGCAACGGCAGCATCGCCGACGCCATCGCCGAGACCATCGCCAAGGTCGGCGAGAACATGACGCTGCGCCGCGCAGCGAAGCTCACCGTCGGCAAAGGCGTGGTGGACAGCTACGTGCACGCTCCGGTGATCGACGGGCTCGGCCGGATCGGGGTGATCGTGGCGCTGGAGTCCGCAGGCAACGCCGGCGAGCTCAAGGCGATCGGCCACAAACTGGCGATGCATGTCGCTTCCGCCAATCCGCAGGCGATCGATCCATCCGGTCTCGATGCCGCGGCAATCGAGCGCGAGAAAAACGTGCTCGCCGATAAAGCCAAGGCGGCGGGCAAGCCGGCCAATGTCGTCGACAAGATCGTCGAATCCGGCCTGAAGACTTTCTACAAGGAGGTCTGCCTGCTCGATCAGCCGTTCATTTTCGACGACAAAAAGAGCGTGGCCCAGGCGCTCAAGGAGGCCGAGGCCAAAGCCGGCGCGCCGATCACGGTCGGCGGCTTTGCGCGCTTTGCGCTCGGCGAAGGCATCGAACGGCCCGGCGGCGATTTTGGCGGGTAAGTCGCAGCGCTTGCCGGCGCACTAAGTCCCCCGGTCTTGTTGGGTTTCGTCGGCAAATACGCTACCCCTATCGTTCCGGAATCGGCGGGGAGGGCGGGATATCCCGATGGCGAAACCGAAATATCGGCGGGTGATCGTCAAACTCTCCGGTGAGGCGCTGAGCGGCCCGGAAAAGTTCGGCATCCATCAGCCGACGATCGACCGTTTTGCCGCCGACCTGGTCGCGGCGCATCGGCTCGGTATCGGCCTTGGCGTCGTGGTCGGCGGCGGCAACGTGCTGCGCGGCGCAAAAGTTTCCGAGGACGGGTTGTCGCGCCCGACCGCGGACGCCATGGGCATGCTGGCGACGGTCATGAATGCGCTGGTTCTGGACGCGGCGATCGAGCGCGCCGGCGTGAGCGCGCGCGCCATGTCGGCGCTGATCATGCCCCAAGTCTGCGAAACCTACGAACGGCAGAGCGCACTGCGGCACCTCGAGGACGAACGCATCATCGTGTTCGCCGGAGGCACCGGCAATCCGTATTTTACCACCGACACCACGGCGATCCTGCGCGCCGCCGAGATGGAGTGCGACGCCGTGCTCAAGGCGACCGACGTCGACGGGGTCTATACTGCCGATCCGAAAACGCGACCCCAAGGCCACCCGCTACCGGCGGCTTGACCATCAGGAGGCGCTGGATCGGCGTCTGAAAATCATGGATGCGACCGCCTTCGCGCTTGCCCAGGAAAACCGGATGCCTATCATCGTGTTTTCGATACGGGAGCATGGCGCGATCGAGAATGTGTTGCGCGGAAAAGGGCACTTCACCACCGTCGGCTGACGATCGCGATGGCGTTTAAGCGACCGACAGGCGCCGGACGACCGAGCGCGAGGAGTGCCAAGGAGCCGTATCATGGCAACGACGACATTCGACATGAACGATCTCAAGCGCCGCATGCAGGGCGCGATCGCCGCGCTCAAGCAGGAGCTCGGCGGCTTGCGCACCGGACGCGCCTCGACCGCGTTGCTCGATCACGTCCAGGTCGAGGCCTATGGCAGCCACATGCCGCTCAATCAGCTTGCCACGATCAGCGTTCCGGAGCCGCGGCTGCTCAACGTCCAGGTTTGGGACCGTTCCATGGTGCATGCCGTCGAAAAGGCGATTTCGGCGGCCAATCTGGGATTGACCCCCTCGACCGAAGGCCAGGTCTTGCGGCTGCGCATTCCGGAACTCAACGAGGAGCGGCGGCGCGAACTGGTCAAAGTCGCGCATAAATACGCCGAAGCCGCGCGCGTCGCGGTCCGCCACGTCCGCCGCGACGGCCTCGACCTTCTCAAGAAGCTCGAGAAGGATCACAAGATCAGCGAGGACGAACACAATCGCCAATCCGGCGAGGTGCAGAAAGCGACGGATGCCACGATCGCCGATGTCGAGAAAATGCTCGCCGGCAAGGAAAAGGAGATCATGACGGTGTGAGCGACGCGGCTGGCTCGACAAGCAAGGTGGTGCGACCGTCGCCCGAGACCCGCGACGGCTTCGACGTGCCGCGGCACGTCGCCATCATCATGGACGGCAACGGACGCTGGGCGGCCGCCCGCGGCCTGCCGCGGGTGGAAGGCCACCGGCGCGGCGTCGAGGCGTTGCGCAAGACCGTGCGCGCGGCGAGCGATCTCGGCATTGCGGTGCTGACCATTTTCTCCTTCAGCTCCGAGAACTGGTCGCGGCCGCAATCGGAAATTCGCGACCTGTTGTTGCTGCTTGCGCCGCTTCATCCGCAACGACCTTGCCGATTTGCACAACAGCAACGTTCGCGTCCGCATCATCGGCGAGCGCGACGGTCTCTCGCGACGATCATCCGCGGCCTTCTCGAAGAGGCCGAGGCTCTGACCCGGCGACAATGACGGCCTCACGCTGGTGGTGGCGTTCAATTATGGCGCGCGGCAGGAGATCGCGCGCGCGGCGCGCCGGCTCGCCATCGAAGTGGCGCAGGGCGGCTCGCGGTCGACGACATCACGCCGGAGCTGTTGGCGCGGCATCTCGACATGCCCGATTTGCCCGATCCCGATCGTCATCATTCGCACCAGCGGCGAGCAGCGGCTGTCCAATTTCCTGCTCTGGCAGGCCGCCTATAGCGAACTGGTCTTCGTTCCGATCAATTGGCCCGATTTCGACCGCGCGGCGCTCGAAGGCGCCATCGCCGAATACCGCCGGCGCGAGCGCCGCTTCGGCGGTTTGATCGCGCAGACCGGATCGTGATCACGCCGAACCGGCACGACCGCCGGCGCCAGTGCGGAAGGTCGCGGCCGGGGGCGCCGACGCGCGCAATCTTCATGCGCCGCGCCGCCTCGGCCCTGGTGCTGGCGCCGCTTGCGATCGCGGCCGCTTATTTCGGCGGCTGGCTGTTTGTCGGCTGCTGCGCCGTCGCAGCGGGCATCATCCTGTGGGAATGGACGTCGCTTGCGGTCCGCGGCACGGACATGCGTATCCTCATGCCGGGGCTTGTGGCGTTGCTCGTGGCGATGGCGCTCGCCGCCGAGCGGCAGCCCGGCGCCGCGATCGGCACCATCGTCATCGGCGCGATGCTGGCCGGCGGCGTGGTGGCGGCCTTGCCGCGCCGCTACCCCGCGGCCAATCCGCCGCTTTGGGGCGCCGCCGGAGTGCTCTATGCCGGCGTCGCCATGCTCGGTCCCGCGATCCTGCGCGGCGACCCGCAATACGGTTTTGTCGCGCTGGTTTTTCTGTTCGCAACTGTCTGGGCGACCGACATTTTTGCCTATTTGGCCGGCCGCGCCATCGGCGGGCCGTTGCTGTGGCCGGATTTGAGCCCGAACAAGACCTGGGCCGGCGCCATCGGCGGCCTTGCCGGGGGGGTTGCCGCGGGCACCCTGGTCGCTTATGCGAGCGTTGGAACCAGCCCGCCTGGTCGCGGGCGTTCTGGCCCTGGTACTTTCGATTGTTGCGCAAGGCGGTGACTTGTTCGAATCCGTCGATAAAGCGGCGATTTGGCGCCAAGGACGCGGGCAACCTCATTCCCGGCCATGGCGGGGTGATGGACCGTCTCGACGGCTTTTTGGTCGCCGCTCTGGCCGCGCTCCTGATCGGCGCGTTGCATCAGGGCCTGGCTGCGCCGGCGCGGGGCTTGTTGGTATGGTAGGGCGCCATGGCTAGCTCGATGAAGCAGAAGCGGCCGGCGGCGAAAATCGCCCTGACGGCGGTGCCGCGCACCGTCACGCTGCTCGGCGCCACCGGCTCGATCGGCTCGAGCACGGCCGATTTGTTGCGGCGCGACCCGTCGCGCTACCGCGTCGAGGCGGTGACCGCCCATCGCGATGCGGCGCGCCTTGGCGCGTCTGGCGCGCGAACTTCACGCGGACTTTGCCGCGGTCGCCGACCCCGCGGCCTATGGCGAACTCAAGGCCGAGCTGTCCGGCTCCGGCATCGAAGCGGCGGCCGGTGCGGCGGCCATGGTCGAGGCCGCGCAACGGCCCGCCGACTGGGTCATGGCGGCGATCACCGGCGCCGCTAGCCTCGCTCCGACGCTTGCCGCGGCCGAACGCGGCGCCACCGTCGCGCTCGCCAACAAGGAATGCCTGGTCTGCGCCGGCGCGTTGTTCATGCGGCGCGCGGCGGCTATGGGCGCCACGGTGCTGCCGGTCGATTCCGAGCATAACGCGATATTCCAGGCGCTCGGCGCCGGCCGGCGCGAGGATCGTGCGCCGCATCGTGCTCACCGCCTCGGGCGGACCGTTTCGCACCTGGCCGCTCGAAGCGCATCCGCAAAGTCACGCTGGAGCAGGCGCTCAAACATCCGACCTGGTCGATGGGACCGAAGATCACCATCGACTCCGCGACGCTGATGAACAAAGGCCTCGAACTGATCGAGGCGCATCATCTGTTCGCGCTGGCGCCGGAACGAACTCGACGTCGTCGTTCATCCGCAATCGATCGTGCACGGCCTGGTGGAATTTCGCGACGGCTCGGTGATCGCGCAGCTCGGCTCGCCGGACATGCGGATTCCGATCTCGCACTGCCTGGCCTGGCCGGTGCGCATGGGCACGCCCGCGCCGCGGCTCGATCTGGCGCGGGTCGCGACGCTGACCTTCGAGGAGCCCGATCTGGCGCGGTTCCCGGCGCTGGCGATTGCGCGCCGGGCGTTTGCGGCCGGCGGCGCGGCGCCGACCGTCCTCAATGCGGCCAACGAGGTCGCGGTGCGCGAATTCGTCGGCCGGCGCCTGGGATTTTTGCGGCATTGCGGCGCTGGTCGAGGCCACGCTTGGAGGCCATGGAGCGGCGCGGCGACGACCGCGGAGCCGCAATCGGTCGAGGAGGCGCTCGCCATTGACCATAATGCAAGAAGGTTAGCCGCCGACCTCTTGCCCGAAATTGCCGCAATGGCATCCTAGCGTTAATACAACGGGGACGGGACACAACGGGGGGCGTCAGGCGAGCGTCATGGGGTCGTATTTTCTGTCGCATTTGCATGCGCTGGGGGGCGGCGTTGTCGGCTATCTTGCTCCCTTTTTTGTTCGTTCTCAGCCTGGTCGTGTTCTTCCACGAGCTTGGCCATTTCCTGATCGCGCGCCTGTGCGGCGTGCGGATTCTGGTGTTTTCCATCGGTTTTGGCCCGGAAATCGTCGGCTTTAACGATCGCCACGGCACGCGCTGGAAAATCGCAGCGATCCCGCTCGGCGGCTACGTCAAATTCTTCGGCGACGAAAACGCCGGCAGCGTTCCCGACGCGCCGCGCCTGGAGGCCATGGAACCCGGCGAACGCGCGCACAGCTTCTTCTTTCAGCCCGTGCTCAAGCGCGCGGCCATAGTCGTGGCCGGCCCGATGGCAAATTTCGTTTTAGCCATAGTCATTTTCTGCCGTGATCTTCATGTTGTACGGCAAGCAGACGATGAGCGCGCGGGTCGACGCGGTGCAGCCGGACAGCGCCGCCGCGGCGGCCGGCTTTCAGCCCGGCGATGTGGTCGTCGCGATCAACGGCCAAGCCATCGACAATTTCGCCGACATGCAGCGCATCGTCAGCGAAAGCGCCGGCGACACGCTGAAAATCAAGGTGGATCGCAAAGGCGCCCAGCTCGTCCTCAAGGCGACGCCGGCGCTCAAGGAGGTCAAGGACAATTTCGGCAACGTCCACCGCATCGGCATTCTCGGCATCAGCCGCTCGATGGCGCCGGGGACGTGAAATACCAGCCGGTATCGCCGCCGCAAGCGGTTTGGATGGGCGTGCAGGAAACCTGGTTCGTGATCGACCGCACGCTCAGTTATATCGGCGGCGTCGTGGTCGGGCGTGAGGCGGCCGATCAGCTTGGCGGTCCGATCCGGATCGCCCAGATTTCCGGGCAAGTCGCCACCATCGGCTTTGTGGCGCTCATCCATCTTGCTGCCGTACTTTCGGTCTCGATCGGACTGCTCAATCTGTTTCCGATTCCCCTGCTCGATGGCGGTCACCTTTTGTTCTATTCGATCGAGGCCATGCGCGGCCGTCCGCTGTCGGAGCGGGCCCAAGAGGTCGGTTTTCGCATCGGCCTCGCGATCGTCGTAATGTTGATGATATTTGCAACTTTCAATGACATCGTTCATCTGACGACGTCCTAGGGCGCAGCGCCGGGGGCGTGGTAAAGGTCGGACAGGGATGGTAGAAGTGACAGAAATATCAAGACAAATTCGATAAATGCGCCGGAAGAACTGAGGGAGATTTGACTAGCCCGCCACTGGGGGCGGCCACGAGGGTGATAAGGGCGCTTTGCGCATGGACATGTGTGTGCGGGTAAAACGGGGGCTTGTCGTGGCCGGCTTGCTCCTCGGGCTGGGTCTTTGGGTTGTTACGGCCGGCGCGGCCGTCGCGGCGCCGGCCGATACCGGCCTCACCGCGAGCTCGATCGTCGTCCAGGGCAACCGCCGTATCGATGCCGACACGATTCGCTCGTATTTCAAAGCTGGCGCCCGGCGAGCGTCTCGATGCCGCCAAGATCGATGCCGGGCTGAAGGCGCTCTACGCCACCGGGCTGTTCCAGGACGTCCGCATCTCGCAATCCGGCGGCAAGCTGATCGTGACCGTGGTGGAGGCGCCGGTCATCAACAAGATCGCCTTCGAGGGCAATTAACGAATAAAGGACGAGCAGCTCACCGAGGAAATCCAGTCGAAGGAGCGCGGCGCCCTGTCGCGCGCCAAGGTGCAGGCGGACACCCAGCGCATCATCGAGATCTATCAGCGCAACGGGCGCTTCGACGTCAAGGTCGTGCCGGAAATCATCGATCGGCCGAACAATCGTGTCGACCTGATTTTCGAAATCGACGAGGGCGAAAAGACCGGCATCAAGCATATCGTCTTCGTCGGCAACAATGCCTATCCGGCGATTGGCGGCTGAAGCAGGTGATCAAGACGGCCGAGTCGAATTGGCTCAGCTTTCTGCAGACGACCGACGTCTACGATCCCGATCGGCATCGAGGCCGACCGCGACCTGATCCGCCGCTTCTATCTCAAGCACGGCTATGCCGACGTTCAGGTCGTGTCGGCGACCGGCGAATACGATCCCGCCCAGAAGGGCTTTATCGTCACCTTCACGATCGAGGAAGGGCCGCTCTACCATTTCGGCAACGATCGACATTCAATCCAACGTTCGCGCCGTCGATGCGAGAGACGCTGCGTTCCGATCTGCGGATGGCGCCAGGTCAAATCTACAACGGCGAGGCGATCGAGAAGACGGTCGAGGATATGACCATCGAGCTGGCCAGGCGCGGCTATCCGTTCGGCACGGTGCGCCCGCGCGGCGACCGCAATCCCGCTACCAGAACGATCGGCGTCGTCTTTTGTCGTCGATGAGGGCACGCGCGCCTATATCGAGCGCATCAACATCCGCGGCAATTATCCGCACCCGCGATTATGTGATCCGGCGCGAAATCGATATCAACGAAGGCGATCCGTACAACCGCGCCCTGATCGATCGCGCCGAGCGAAGGATCAAGAACCTCAATTTCTTCAAGATCGGTGAAGATCACCAACGAACCGGGTTCGGCGCCCGATCGGGTGGTGATCAATGTCGATGTCGAAGAGCAATCGACCGGCGACTTCTCGATCATGGGCGGCTATTCGACGGCGCAAGGCTGGCTGGCGGAAGTTTCGGTCCAGGAGCGCAACCTGCTCGGCACCGGCCGGTTCGCCAGAGCGGCGGTCACCTACGGCGAGTATATCCGCAGCGTCGAGATGAGTTACGCCGAGCCGTATTTTCTCGATACCCGCTCCAGCGTGGGCATCGATCTGTTCGCCAAGGAAACCCTCGCCAACTCTTATCTGTCGTACGGAACTGAATCTACGGCGGCACGCTGAAATGGGGTATTCCGCTTCGCGAAGACTTGGCCTTCCAGTTGCGATATTCGGCATACGTGCAGAAGATCACGCTGCCGTCCTATTTGAACGACTGCAATAACATCAATCCGGATTTTGCGACCACCTTCCCGACGCCGGCCGCCATTACCGCCGCGACCACGGCGGCGGACCGTTCTGGCCAGGCTTCGCCGCTGCCTCGCAGCGGTACTCAGACCAACTGCTACCTATTCGGCCAAGCCTCGCTGCCGGTGCGGGTGGAGCTTGCCGACGGCGCGTATCTGACGTCGATGGCCGGATATGGGCTGACCTACAACACGCTGGACAACAACAAATTCCCGACCAGCGGCGTGTTTCTCAGTTTCGGTCAGGATTTCGCCGGCCTCGGCGGCGACGTGGCCTATATGCGCTCGACCGTGGACATGCGCACCTACTACGAAGTCGTCACCGACCTCGTGAGCATTCTGCATCTGCAAGGCGGCGACATGATCGGTCTTGGAACGACGGCGAGCGCGAAGTGCGCATGCTCGACGACTTCAAGATGGGGCCGAATCTGGTTCGCGGATTTCAGCCGGCCGGCCTCGGCCCGCGCGACATTACGCCCGGCACGACGAACGACAATATCGGCGGCACGATGTATTGGGGCGCCAGCCTCGAATTCCAATATCCGTTCTACTTCCTGCCCAAGGATGCAGGCTTCCGCGGCGCCGTCTTCGTCGATTCCGGATCGGTGTGGGGCTACAAGGGCGAAACCCAATCTCCGGCAACCGGAGAAATCAACGGCACTGATCACCTGGCGTGCCTGGCATGCCCGGCACCGTTCGTCTGCCAGTGCGGGATGCAATACGCCGACAGCGCCGCCGGTGCGCGCGTCGGTCGGCGCCAGCATGATCTGGGATTCGCCGTTCGGTCCGTTGCGTTTCGATTTCGCCTATCCGTTCCTGAAGCAGTGTTACGACCGAACCCAATTCTTCGCCTTCGGCGGCGGAACGCAGTTCTGATCGCGGCCTGAGCGCTCGCCACGGACGGGCTATGCCCGATTTTGTCAGACCGGACTGCGAGTTGACGACCGGCGAGATCGCCGCGCTGACGCACGCCAAGCTGCGCGACGGCGATCCGCTCGACCGGCGCATCTGCAATATTGCGCCGCTCGATACGGCGCGGCGCATCCGACATCAGCTTTCTCGACAATTCGAAATATCTCGGCGAGTTGCCGGCACGCGCGCCGGCGCCTGCCTGATCGCGCCGCGTTTTGCGGCCGCGGCGCCGCGCGGCCTTGCCGTGCTGGAGACGCCGCATCCCTATGCCGCGCTTCGTCGCGGTCGCGCGCACGCTGTTTCCCGGCGGCGCTGCGGCCGTCGTCGCTGTTCGGCGCCAGCGGGCGCGCGGCCGGCGCGCAGGTGCATCCGACGGCGCGGCTCGAAGCCGGCGTCACCATCGATCCGCTCGCCGTGATCGGGCCGCGCGCCGAGATCGGCGCCGGCACCGTGATCGCGGCCGGCGCGGTGATCGGCCCGGATGTCCGCATCGGGCGCGACTGCGCGATCGGCGCCGGCGCCTCGATCCTCCACGCGCTGATCGGCGATCGCGTGATCATCCATCCCGGCGTCGCGCATCGGTCAGGACGGCTTCGGCTATCTGCCATCGCCGCAGAGGCCATCAGAAAATTCCGCAGACCCGGCGCGTCATCATTCAGGACGACGTCGAAATCGGCGCCAACACCA
Organism: uncultured Alphaproteobacteria bacterium; assembly: GCA_963729335.1. Taxonomy (GTDB): domain Bacteria; phylum Pseudomonadota; class Alphaproteobacteria; order Rhizobiales; family Xanthobacteraceae; genus BOG-931. The sequence goes on along the minus strand of CAVSNN010000002.1, from coordinate 1,041,392 downwards.
CGATCGACCGCGGCGCGACCCGCGATACGGTCATCGGCGAGGGCACCAAGATCGACAATCTCGTCCAAATCGGACACAACTGCTCGATCGGCCGGCATTGCCTGATTGTCGTCGCAAACCGGCATATCGGGCAGCGTGACGGTGGGAGATTTCGCCATGTTGGGCGGGCAGGTGGGCGTCGCCGACCACATTACGATCGGCGCCGGCGCCATGCTCGGCGCGCGCGCCGGGGTCATGTCGAATGTTCCCGCCGGCGCGCGCTGGGCCGGCTATCCGGCCGAGCCCGGTGCTCGATTGGAAACGGGCAGTCGCGACGCTGCGCCGTCTGGCGCGCGCGCGGCAGGCAAGTCCGAGGGAGGCGGGCGAATGAGCGGCGAGACCGCTCGAGGTCGCCGACATCCGCGAGATCCTGCGGCTGTTGCCGCATCGCTATCCCTTTGTCATGATCGATCGCATCGTCGATATCCGCGGCGACGAGCACGGCATCGGCATCAAGAACGTCACGTTCAACGAGCCGCAATTCCTCGGTCATTTTCCGGACAATCCGGTCATGCCCGGCGTGCTGGTGATCGAGGGCATGGCGCAGACGGCGGGCGTGCATGTGCCTGCGCCAGATGAGCTCGAGCGAAAAGCGCCGCGCCATGTATTTTCTCACCATCGACAAAGCCAAATTCCGCAAGCCGGCCGTGCCGGGCGACACCATCGAATATCACGTCAACAAGATCGCGCACCGCCGCAACATGTGGTGGTATCGTGCCGAGGCCAAGGTCGGCGATGTCCTCATCGCCGAGGCCGAAGTCGGCGCGATCATCACCGAGGCCTAGATGGCGATCGATCCGACCGCGCGCGTCGCCGACGGCGCGCGCATTGGCGACGGCGTGGAGATCGGGCCCTATTGCCTCGTCGGGCCGCAGGTCGAGCTTGCAACGCGGCGTGCGGCTCATCGCCCACGTCCATGTCACCGGCGTCGACGACGATCGGCGAGGGCACCGTCGTCTATCCGTTCTCCTCGCTCGGCACGCCGCCGCAATCGGTCCATTATCGCGGCGGCGCGACCCGGCTCGTCATCGGCGCGCGCTGCGAGTTGCGCGAGAGCGTCACCATGAATACCGGAACCGAGGACGGCGGCGGCATAACCCGCGTCGGCGACCGCTGCTTGTTCATGGTGGGATCGCCATGTCGGGCACGATTGCGAGGTCGGCAACGACGTGACGTTCGCCAATAATGTCGTGCTCGGCGGCCACGTCAGCGTCGGCGATTACACGTTCCTCGGCGGCCACGTCGCGATCCATCAATTCGTGCGCATCGGCGAGGGCGTCATGATGGCGGGAATGTCGGCGGCCCGCGACGACATCATCCCGTTCGGATTTGCGCTCGGCCAGACCGGCGCGCTGGTCGGGCTCAACATCGTCGGCTTGCGGCGGCGCGGCGCGACGCAGCGCCGAGATGCATCGGCTGCGCCGCGCCTATCGCTCGCTGTTCTTCGTCGAGGGGCGCATCGCCGACCGAGTCGACGCGGTCGCGCGCGAATTCGCCGACGATCCGCTGGTCGGCAAAATCATCGCGTTCATTCGCGCCGGCGGCAAGCGCCCGCTGATGCGGCCGCGCGGTCGGCACGCGGCGCCGAGTGCGCGCGGCGACGATGCCAGCCTGACGCGCCGGCCATGGCGGACGCGCCGGCTCGACCGGCGATCCGCTTGCGATCATCTGCGGCGGCGGCAGCTTTCCCGGCGCGGTCGCCGATGCCGTGGCGCGGCGCGGCCGGCGGCCGGTGATGTTCGGCATCAAGGGCTGGGCCGACGCCGCGGTGATCGAGCGCTATGCGCATCACTGGATCGCGATCGGGCAGGCCGGGCGGTTCTTTCGCCTGGCGCGCGCGGAGCATTGCCGCGAGGTGCTGTTCATCGGCACGGTGCTGCGGCCGCCGATCACGCAATTGCGCCTCGATTGGCAGACGATCACGGCTGATGCCGCGCGTGGTTCGCGCTCTTTCGCGGCGGCGACGACAAGCTCCTCTCCGGTGTCGCGAGCATCGCCGAGAGCGGCGGCCTGCGGGTCGTCGGCGTCAAGGACGTGGCGCCGGAAGTCTTCGTTCCCGAAGGCGTGCTCGGCCGCCACCAGCCCTCCGAGCGCGACCGCGCCGACATCGCGCGCGCGCTTGAGGTGATCGCCGCGCTCGGGCCGTTCGACGTCGGGCAAGCCGCGATCGTCGCCGACAACCACGTGCTCGCGGTCGAAGCCGCGGAAGGCACCGACAATATGCTCGGCCCGGATCGCCGAGTTGCGCCGGCAGCGGCCGCGTGACGTCGCCGCCCGGCGTGGGCGTTCTGGTGAAGGCGCCCAAGCCCGGCCAGGATCGCCGCTTCGATTTGCCCTCGATCGGTCCGCGCACCATCGAGAACGTCGCGCGCGCCGGCTTGCCGGCCTCGCGGTCACCGCCGGCAGCACGATCATCGCCGAAGCGGACGCAGGTCGACCGCCGCGGCCGACCGCGCAAAGATTTTCCTCGTCGGCGTGCGCGAGGACGCGGCAGCGATGAAGCACGCGCGCAGCCTCCGCAGTCGCGCGGCCGCTGTCGATCTATCATCGTCGCCGCCGAGGAATCCGGCGACGCGCTGGGCGCGGCCTTGGCGCAGGCGCTTCGCGGCGCGCAGGGCGGCGCGGTGAAGCTCGCCGGCGTCGGCGGCCGCGCCATGGCGGCGGCCGGGATCGCGAGCCCGTTCGCGATCGACGAGCTTGCGATCATCGGCCTCACCGCGATCCCGCGCCGGCTGCCGACGATCTTGCGCCGCATCCGCGAGACCGCGGACGCCATCGTCGCCGCGCGCCCGGACGCGCTCGTCATCATCGACAGCCCGGATTTCACCCACCGGGTCGCGCGCCGGGTGCGGCGGCGCGCGCCGTCGATCCCGATCCTCGATTACGTCTCGCCGTCGGTTTGGGCGTGGCGGCCCGGGCGCGCGCGCGCCATGCGCGCCTATGTCGATCAGGTGCTGGCGATCCTGCCGTTCGAGCCGGCGGTCCATGCGCGGCTCGGCGGGCCGCCCTGCACTTATGTCGGCCATCCGCTGATCGAGCGCATCGCCGAACTGCGGCCCAATGCCGATGAGGCGCGGCGGCGGCTTGCCGATCCGCCGCTCGTTCTCGTCCTGCCGGGCAGCCGGTCGAACGAGATCCGGCGCCTCGCTCGGCATTTTCGGCGCCGCGATCGAACGCGTCGCATACGCGCATCGGCGCCGATGGAGCGTTGTGCTGCCGACCGTTCCGCATGTCGCCTCGCAACGTCCGCGAAGCCGTTGCCGGCTGGGCGGTGACGCCGCGCATCGTGGTCGAGCCGGCCGAGAAGTGGGCCGCCTTCCGCAGCGCGCGCGCGGCGCTGGCGGCCTCCGGCACGGTGACGCTCGAACTCGCGCTCGCCGGCGTGCCGATGGTCGCGGCCTATCGGCTGCATGTCATCGAGGCGATCATTGCGCGGCTCATCCGGTTGCAGGCGAGGCTGCCGAGCGTCATCCTGGCCAATCTCGTGGTCGGCGAGAACGTCGTTCCGGAGCTGTTGCAGGACGATTGCACGCCGGACAAGCTCGCCGCGGCGCTCGTCCCGCTCATCTCCGACACGCCGCAGCGGCGGCGGCAGATCGAGGCGTTCCGCCGCCTCGACGACATCATGGCGATCGGCGGCGCGGCGCCGAGCGCCAAGGCCGCCGCCATCGTTCTCGACGTTGCCCGGCGCGGCCGCCGCGATGCGCGCCGCCAAGCGGCGAGGCCGCACGGCCGTGTTAACCGCTCGCCGCGCGCCGGCCCTACCATTGCCGCGAGCATCCTGCTAAGCCGCAGCGATCCCGCCCCTCGACCAGCGTAATTGCAAAAGCATCCCGCGTGAGCAAGACCAAGAAAAACGGCCCGGAAGTCCCCGATCCGCGCCGCGATCACCGGGGTTTTCGGCTATGTGCCGCCCGACGTGCTCAGCAATGCCGAACTGGCGCAGATGGTCGATACCAGCGACGAGTGGATCGTCGAGCGCACCGGCATCAAGGAGCGGCGGATTCTCAAGGGCAAGGGGCTCGGCACCTCGCATATGGGCGCGCGAGGCGGTGCGCGGGCTGTTGAAGAAGACCGCAACCGCGCCGGGCGAGGTCGAACTGCTGATCTGCGCGACGACCACGCCGGATTTCGTGTTTCCCTCGACCGCCAATCTGATTTGCGACATGGCGGGCATCCGCAACGTCGGCAGCTTCGACGTGCAGGCCGCGTGTTCGGGCTTCGTCTATGCGCTGACCGTCGCCTCGCAATTCATCGAGACCGGAAAATTCCGCAAGATCGTGGTGGTCGGCGCCGACAAAATGTCGGCGATCATCGATTACACCGACCGCGCCACCTGCGTGCTGTTCGGCGACGGCGCCGGCGCGGTGCTGATCGAGCCGAGCAAGAAATACGGCATCATCGACACGCTGATCCATTCCGACGGCGCGGGCATGCCGCATCTGCATCAGAAAGCCGGCGGCAGCCGGATGCCGCCGACGGCCGAGACCGTGGCCAAGCGCCTGCATTACGTCCATCAGGAAGGCGCCGCGGTCTACAAATTCGCGGTCGCGCGCATGGCGGAAGTCGCGACCGAGCTGATGAAACGCAATCGACTGACCAGCGACAAGATCGATTGGCTGGTGCCGCATCAGGCCAACAAGCGCATCATCGAGGCGACCGCCGAGCGCATGAAGCTGCCGGCGGCACGCGTGATGATCACCATCCACAAATACGGCAACACCACCGCGGCGACGATCCCGCTCTGCCTGTGGGACTACGAGAGCAAGCTCAAGGCCGGCGACCGGCTGATCCTGGCGGCATTCGGCGGCGGCTTTACCTGGGGCGGGGCGTATCTGACCTGGGCCTACGATCCGCAGTGAGGAAATGGGCGAATGGCGAAATAGCGAGTAGCGAATAGGGCAACCGATATCCCCTATTTGCCATTCGCTATTCGCTACTCGCTATTCGCGCATTTCATTTCCGCTTCGACATCGGCTGATAATCGCGCGCGCGTCGCGCCGGTATAGAGCTGGCGCGGGCGGCCGAGTTTCTGGTGCGGATCCTCGATCATCTCCTTCCACTGCGCGATCCAGCCGACGGTGCGGGCGAGCGCGAACAGCACGGTGAACATGGTGGTCGGGAAGCCCATCGCGCGCAGCGTGATGCCGGAATAGAAATCGACGTTGGGATAAAGCTTCTTCTCGATGAAATAGTCGTCGTGCAGCGCGATCTTTTCGAGCTCCATGGCGACGTCGAGCAGCGGATCCTTGATGCCGAGCTCGTTGAGGACCTCGTAGCAGGTCTTCTGCATGATCTTGGCGCGCGGATCGTAGTTCTTGTAGACGCGATGGCCGAAGCCCATCAGGCGGAATGAATCGTTCGGATCCTTCGAGCGCTTGATGTATTCGGGGATGCGGTCGACGGTGCCGATCTCGCCGAGCATTTTCAGCGCCGCTTCGTTGGCGCCGCCATGGGCGGGTCCCCACAGGCAGGCGATGCCGGCGGCGATGCAGGCGAACGGATTGGCGCCGGTCGAGCCCGCCAGCCGCACGGTCGAGGTCGAGGCGTTCTGCTCGTGATCGGCATGCAAGGTGAAGATGCGGTCCATGGCGCGCGCCAGCACCGGATTGGCCTTGTACTCCTCGCACGGCACCGCAAAGCACATGCGCAGGAAGTTCGAGGCGTAATCGAGCTTGTTGTCCGGATACATGAACGGCTGGCCGATCGAATATTTGTAGGCCATGGCGGCGAGCGTCGGCATTTTGGCGATCATGCGGATCGAGGCGATCATGCGCTGCTGTCGGATCGGTGATGTCGGTGGAGTCGTGATAGAACGCCGACAGCGCGCCGACCGAGCCGACCATCACCGCCATCGGATGGGCGTCGCGCCGGAAGCCCTGGAAGAACCGGCTCATCTGCTCGTGGACCATGGTGTGATGGACCACGCGGTCGACGAAATCGGACTTTTGCGTGGCGGTCGGCAGTTCGCCGTAGAGCAGCAGGTAGCAGGTTTCGAGAAAGTCGCCGTGCTCGGCAAGATCGGCGATCGGATAGCCGCGGTAGAGCAGCACGCCTTGCGTCGCCGTCGATAAAGGTGATCTTGGATTCGCAGCTGCCCGTCGAGGTGAAGCCGGGATCGTAGGTGAACATGCCGGTCTCGGCATAAAGCTTGCTGACGTCGATCACTTCGGGGCCGATGGTGCCGTCGTAAATCGGGAACGAGTAGCTCTTGTCGCCGACTTTCAGGGTTCCGGTCTTGATGTTGGCGCCGGTTTTTGCGTCCATGATCGTAGCCTCGATGTTTGACGCCGGGAGGGGTTGCCGCGTGCGGCCGGATGGCCGAATGCGGCGCAAATCGGCAGCTTCGCCCGGCGCTATTGGCGTAGCGCAACGGCGTGTGCACTGCAAGATAATAGCCTGCGATATGGGCGGAAGGGGCAGCGCGGACAAAAATTGTGCAACTGCCAGAGCGGTTCAACCCATGCCGGCTACCGCCTTTGCGGTTTCGTTTGATCGGCGAGCCGGCCCAGGCTTTCCGCCTTGCCGAGCACGGTCAGCACTTCGAAAATGCCGGGCGAGGTGGTGCGGCCGGTCAGTGCGGCGCGCAACGGCTGGGCCACCGCGCCGAGCTTAAAACCCTTTTGCTCGGCGAAACCGCGCACCGCGCGTTCGGTCGCTTCGGCCGTCCAGGGCTCGACTTTGGCAAGTTCGGCGGCGACATCGCCCAGCACGTCCCGCGCATCGCCGGTCAGCAGAGCGGCCGCTTTGTCGTCCAAAAGGAGCGGCCGGTCGGCGAAAAGAAAGCGTGCGCCGTCAATAATATCGAGAAGCGTCTTGGCGCGTTCCTTTAAGCTTGGCATGAGCGTCAAAAGTTGCTGGCGCAGCGCCGGCGTCAGCGCCGCGGCAAGCGCCTTTCCGTCGGCGAGATGCGGCAGCAATCGGTCGATTGCCGCAAGAAGCGCGGCATCGTCGGCCTGCCGGATATAGTGGCCGTTGAGATTCTCCAGTTTGGCGAAATCGAACCGCGCCGGCGACGACCGATCTGCGGCAGGTCGAAGGCTGCGATCATTTCCTTCGTCGAAAAAATCTCCTGGTCGCCATGGCTCCAGCCGAGCCGCACCAGGTCATTGCGCAGCGCCGCCGGCAGATAGCCCATGGCGCGGTAAGCCTCGACGCCAAGCGCGCCGTGGCGCTTGGAAAGTTTCGCTCCGTCCGGGCCGTGGATCAGCGGGATATGCGCCATGACCGGCACCGGCCAGCCGAGCGCGTCATAGATCTGCTTTTGCCGCGCCGCATTGGTCAAATGATCGTCGCCGCGGATGACGTGCGTCACGCCCATGTCATGGTCGTCGACCACCACCGCGAGCATATAAGTCGGCGTGCCGTCGGAGCGCAGCAGCACGAGATCGTCGAGATTCTCGTTCTGCCAGACCACGCGGCCCTGGACCTGATCCTCGATGACGGTCTCGCCCGTCAGCGGCGCCTTGAGCCGGATCGCCGGCTTGACGCCAGGCGGCGCCTCGCTCGGATCGCGATCGCGCCAGCGCCCGTCATAAAGCCTGCGAGCGGCCCTCGCGCCGCGCCGCCTCGCGCATTTGCGCGAGTTCCTCGGGGCTTGCGTAGCAGCGATAGGCGTTGCCGGCCGATCAGAAGCTGCTCGGCGGCTTCGCGATGCCGGGCTTGGCGGGCGAACTGATAGATCGGCTCGCCATCCCAATCGATGCCGAGCCATTTAAGCCCGTCGAGGATGGCGTCGATCGCGGCCTGCGTCGAGCGCTCGCGGTCGGTGTCCTCGATCCGCAACAGCATCTTTCCGCCGACGGCCGCGCGCATAAAGCCAGTTGAACAAAGCCGTGCGCGCGCCCGCCGATATGGAGGAAGCCGGTCGGCGAGGGGGCAAAGCGGGTGACGACGGACATGTCTGTGTGATGGCTCGCGGGCGCGCGCCCCTGTAGCACAGCTGGCTGCGAAAAGGGGCAAAACAGAGAGCTCGCACGTTCGCGACGGCGGGCTTGACCGCGCGAGCCAACTTGTCCAATCGGAGGGCCGTCACGACTTATACCAACGGCACTTAATATCGACCTCATCCTGAGGTGGTCGCGAAGCAGCCCTCGAAGGATGCAGGCCGAGGCGCCACGGCCTCGCCCTTCGAGGCTCGGCGCTGCGCGCCGAGCGCCTCAGGGTGAGGAGCTAAGTCAGCAATAAGCGCGACTGGTATTATGCCTTAGAATCGGATGCGCCGCGGGCTAAGCGGCACGCCGCCGAAGGGAAAGAATGATGTCGGTTGCAGAAACCATTACCCGGGAAGCCGGCCAGGATTTCATCCGCGACATCGTGCGCGCCGATCTGGCTTCGGGTCGGCATAAGACCGTCGTCACCCGCTTTCCGCCCGAGCCGAACGGCTACCTCCATATCGGCCACGCCAAATCGATCTGTCTGAATTTCGGCATCGCCGAGGAATTCGGCGGCCATTGCAATCTGCGTTTCGACGACACCAATCCGACCAAGGAGGAGCAGGAATATATCGACGCCATCGAGGCCGACGTGCGCTGGCTCGGCTTCGATTGGGGGACGCATCTCTATCACGCGTCGGATTATTTCGAGCAGATCTACGAATGGGCCGAGGTTTTGATCCGCGCCGGCAAGGCCTATGTCGACGATCAAAGCCAAGACGAGATGCGCGCGGCGCGTGGCACGCTCACCGAGCCGGGCAAGGACAGCCCGTTCCGCGGCCGCGGCGTCGAGGAGAACCTCGACCTGTTGCGCCGCATGCGCGCGGGCGAGTTTTCCAACGGCGCGCGCGTGTTGCGCGCCAAGATCGATATGTCTTCCGGAAACATAAATTTGCGAGACCCCGTCCTGTATCGCATCCTGCATGCCGAGCATCCGCGCACCGGCAAAACGTGGTGCATCTATCCGAGCTACGATTTCGCCCATGGCCAGTCCGACGCCATCGAGGGCATCACGCATTCGATTTGCACGCTGGAATTCGAGGATCACCGGCCGCTCTACGACTGGTTTTTGCAAAACCTGCCGGTGCCCTCGCAGCCGCACCAATACGAGTTCGCAAGGCTTAATCTCACGCACACCGTGCTGTCGAAGCGCGTGCTCACCGAGCTCGTGCGCGGTGGCCATGTCCACGGCTGGGACGATCCGCGCATGCCGACGCTCGCCGGCCTGCGGCGGCGCGGCGTGCCCGCCGCCGCGATCCGCGATTTCGTCAAGCGCATCGGAGTCGCCAAGGCCAACAGCGTGGTCGACGTGGCGATGCTGGAATTTTCCATCCGCGAGCATCTCAACAAGACCGCGCTTCGCCGCATGGCGGTGCTGCGGCCGCTGAAAGTCGTGATCGAGAACTATCCGGAGGGCCAAAGCGAGGAACTGGAGGCGCTCAATCACCCCGAAAATCCCGCCGCCGGAACGCGGCGGGTGAAATTCGGCCGCGAGCTTTTCATCGAGCGCGACGATTTCATGGAAAACCCGCCGAAGAAATTCTTTCGACTGTCGCCCGGGACCGAGGTGCGGCTGCGCTATGCCTATTTCATCACCTGCCGCGAATTTACCAAAAATGCCGCCGGCGAGGTGGTCGAGCTACGCTGCAGCTACGATCCCGCGACCAAGGGCGGCAACGCGCCGGACGGCCGCAAGGTCAAGGCGACCATGCATTGGGTGTCGGCGCAGGATTCCGTGCGCGCCGAGGTGCGCCTCTACAATCCGTTATTCACGCGGCCGGATCCGGACCCCACTTATTTTGAATCGCAGATCAATCCCACTTCGCTCGAAGTCATCGCCGAAGCGCGGATCGAGCCAGCGCTGGCGACGATGAACTCCAAGGAGCCGGTGCAATTCGAACGTCAGGGCTATTTCTGCGCCGATCCGGATTCGACGCCAGAGCGCCTGGTGTTCAATCGCACCGTCGGCTTGCGCGACACCTGGGCCAAGGTCGCCGGCAGCGGCAGCTGATTTCGTTCCCTCCCCCGACCCGGGCCGCGCTTCCGCGCGCCCGAGTGCAAGCTTGTGGGGGAGGGTAGGGAGGGGGGTGGTGAGGTCACGCGTTGACGTCGACGGCTTCACTTGACGACCCCCACCCCTACCCCTCCCCACAAGGGGGAGGGGAAAAGCAATCGCAGTCCCTCGCCAGAGCGCACACGCCTCGGTAGCATGAGGTTGTGTTTCAGCGCGCTGGGGGCGCGCCGTGGCCGACGACAACAATAGCGAGAACCGCGCGCCAACCGGCGCCTCGACCGGCTCGGTTGCTTGGCCGGTCGGCGGCGCGCGCGCGAAATGGCCGGGTGGTTGGCGCGCGGCGTGGCCAAGCTTCGAGTTCGCCGTCCCGGTTCGCATCCGCGACTGGGCGGCGCAAGAGGTTACGGCCGGGCGATTGTTGCCGTGGTTCGCCGTCGCCTTTGGCTTCGGCATCGTCGTCTACTTCACGGCGGAACGCGAACCTGCGGTGTGGGCGGCAACCGGGCTCGCAGCGTTTGCCTCGGCAATCGCGATCGCGGCGCGCCGCAGCCGCGCCGGGTTCGCGCTGGCGCTGGTGTTTGCCGCCGCGGCGGCCGGCTTTGCCGTGGCGACGCTGCATACCGCGTGGATCGCCCATCCGGTGCTTTCCCGCCCGGCATGGAGCGTCGCCGTGACCGGCTTTGTCGAGGCGCGCCAGGAGCGCGAGCGCAGCGACCGCATCGTGGTGCGCACCCAGACGATCGCCGGCCGCCGTCTCGATGCGGCGCTTAAGCGCGTGCGTGTCGCCGTGCGCCGCGGCACCGCGCCGGCGGTCGGTTCGTTCGTCGCGTTCAAGGCGGACCTGTCGCCGCCGCTCCAGCCGCTGCGGCCGGGCGGCTACGATTTCGCGCGCGACATGTATTTCTCAGGGATAGGCGCCTCCGGCTTCGCGCTCGGCGGCATCAAAACCGAACCGCCGCCGGTCGAGGTCGGCGCATGGCTGCGCTATGCCACGGCCGTCGAGGGCATGCGCGACGCCATCGACCGGCGCATCCGCGCCGTCATTCCCGGCGACGAGGGCTCAATCGCCTCGGCGCTGATCACCGGCAAGCGCGGCGCCGTTACGCCTGTGGTGCAGGACGCCTTCTACGTCTCCAGCCTCGCCCATGTGCTGGCGATCGCCGGCTTTCACATGGCGGTGGTGACCGGGCTCGTGTTCTTTTTCGTGCGCGGGGGGCTTGCCTTGATTCCGTCGCTGGCGAGCCGGCGGCCGATCAAGAAATGGGCCGCCGCGGGAGCACTCGCCGCCGCGGCCTTTTATCTGGTGCTGTCCGGCGCCAGCGTCGCCACGCAGCGCGCCTTCGTCATGGTCGCGGTCGTGCTGGTCGGCGTCATGGCGGACCGGCCCGCGCTCACTTTCCGCACCCTCACCTTCGCCGCGCTGGCGATCCTGATTTTGGCGCCGCAGGCGCTCTTGACGCCGAGCTTCCAGCTGTCGTTTGCGGCGACAATGGCTCTGATCGCCGCCTATCAATACGGGCTGCCCTGGCACGCCAAGGCCGACACCGCGTTCGGCGCGCGCATCGCGCTGTGGGGCGGGCGCGAGATCGCGGCGATCGCCTTTACCTCGGTGGTCGCCGGTCTCGCCACCATGCCTTACGCCGCCTACAATTTCCATCGCCTGGCGCCTTATGGCGTGCTCGCTAATCTCCTGGCCATGCCGGTGGTCTCCGCCTGGATCATGCCGATGGGCATTCTCGGCGTGCTGACCTTGCCGCTCGGTTTAGATGCGGTGTTCTGGCGGCTGATGGGCGAAGGCATCGACTGGATCATCGCGGTGGTGCTGTGGGTGGCGGGCCTGCCCGGCGCGGTCGGCCGCATCCACGCCTTCGATACCGGCCCGCTGCTGCTCGCTACCGCGGGCTTGCTGCTCCTCTGCCTGTTGCGCACGCCATTGCGCTTGAGCGGCGCGGCGGTGGCGATGGTCGCCGCGCTCTGGGCCGTGACGACGCCGCGGCCCGATGTCCTGATATCGGCCGACGGGGAGGCCGCGGCATTGCGCGGGCCCAACGGGCTGCTTGCCGTGCTGCACGCGGGCCGCGACGACTATGCGGTCGAGGACTGGCTCGCCGCGGATGCCGACGGCCGCGACGTCCACGACCGCAGCCTGGGGCAGGGCATCGCCTGCGATGCGTCCGGCTGCGTCGGCCGGCTCGGAGGCGGCGGCGGCGCGGTGGTCGCCTATGCGCTCGAGCCCGACGCGTTCGAGGACGATTGCCGCCGGGCGAGCCTGATCGTCGCCGTGCACGTCGACGCCCCGCCCGGCTGCGCGGCGACCGTGATCGGACGCGAGCTTTGGTACGAGCGCGGCGCGCTGGCATTGCGCCACGACGGGGCGGGTTTTGTCGTTGAACTCGGCGCGGCCGAGGAATTTCGACCGGCCATGGGCACCGGCTTGGGCGCAGCATCAATCGGCCGGGAGCGATGCCGCAAGCAGGGAGGCTACTGCGCCATCGCTGGCCCCGCCGCGCAATGCGACGCCGCGGCAGGACGATGGCGACGCGGATCAATGAGGCACCGTCATGTATGGACGGCCCCCTGTCGGCAAGAGCTTTTTGGCGGTTCGGCAGACTGATCGGGAGCGGTCATGTATGCGGCCTTTGGATGCGGTCGCTGACCGCTGGCCCTGATGGGATTCGCGGATCGAGTTCCAATCATTGCGACGCGCTGTGATGCGCGATGACGGGTCGGAGTGTCTCGATCCCGGTTCCTGACCGTTTGCCGTCACGCCATAGTTGCCCTTTCCGACGGTTGAGCGCGAGCGATCAGTTGCTGTCTGCGCTAGGCAGCGGCTGGCACACTCGCGCGATCGCGATAGTCTTCTCCTTTGGCCAACACGGCCCAAATGATACGCGCGGTCTTGGCGGCAAGCGCCACAGTGGCGACCTTCTTGGGGCGGCGCGCCAGAAGATCGCGCAGCCACGGATCGCTGACCCCGCGTGCCACCTCCTGGCGCAGCTTGGCGCTGGCGCCGACGATTAACAAGGTGCGCAATGTCCGATCGCCTTGCCGAGAGATCGAGCCCGAACGTTGCTTGCCGCCCGTTCCTCTCTGCCGTGGTGTCAGACCGAGCCAAGCCGCAAAGCCGCGGGCGCTGCGGAACGCTCGCGCGTCGCCGACGCTGGCCACCATGGCACTGGCGATGATCGGCCCCACGCAAGGCACCGCCACCAGCCGGCGCGCCGCCGCGCTCTCGCGCACGCTTTGCACTATCTTAAGTTCGAGCGCGCGGATCTGCACATCGAGCGCTTGCCATTGTCCGGCGAGCGCCAGCAAGCCATCCCGCGCCAGAGCTGGTACTCCGGCATCACAGGCTGTCTGCATCCGTTCGATCAAGCCGCGCAGCCCCTTCACACCCTGCGCCGCTACGATCCCGAACTCCGCAAGATGACCGCGCAACGCATTGGCCAGCATCGTGCGCTGGCGCACCAGCAGCGTCCGCGTCCGGTGCAGGACCAGCATCGCCTGCTGGTGCTCGCTCTTTACCGCCACGAACCGCATCGTCGGCCGCTGCATCGCCTCGCAGCTCGCCTCCGCATCGCGGCCGTCTGTCTTGTTGCGCTTCACATAAGGCTTCACGTAGCTCGGCGGCATCAGCCGCACCTCATGGCCATGCCGTTGCGCCAGCCGCGCCCAGTAATGCGCCCCGCCGCACGCCTCCATGCCGATCACCGCCGGGCGCAGTCCGGTAAAAAACTTCTCCATCTGCGCCCGTCGAATTTGTCGGCGGATCACCACCTGGCCGGCTTCATCGACACCGTGAACCTGGAAAACGTTCTTCGCCAAATCCAACCCAATCATGATAGTCTCTGCCATGGACGGCTCCCTTGTCTGGCCGATTCACATCACCAGTCTGGCACAACTGATGCCGTCGGGAGCCGTCCACACCATCATTGCGAGGAGCGAAGCGACGAAGCAATCCAGCAAGCGGATCAGCCCATTGGATTGCTTCGCTCCGCTCGCAATGACGAAAATCAATACCTTCGGAACAGTCCGACGAGCTTGCCCTGAATGCGCACCCGGTTGGGCGGCAGGATGCGGACCTCGTAGGCGGTATTGGCGGGCTCGAGCGCGATCGAGGCGCCGCGGCGGCGGAAGCGTTTGAGGGTGGCCTCCTCGTCGTCGATCAAGGCGACCACGATATCGCCGGTCTCGGCGGCGTCGGTGCGCTTGAATAGCGCGATATCGCCGTCGAGGATGCCGGCCTCGATCATGGAGTCGCCGCGCACTTCCAGCGCGAAATGCTCGCCCGCGGTGAGAAGATCTGGCGGCATGTTGATGGTATGGCTGCGGGTTTGGATCGCCTCGGCCGGCGTGCCGGCGGCGATGCGGCCCATCACCGGCACCGCGACCGGCCGGCCGCCTTCGTCCTCGGAAGCCGTGCGCACGCGGCCGAGATTGCCTTCGATGACGCTCGGGGTGAAGCCGCGGCTGCGAGCGGAAACGAGACCGTGGGCGACCGATTCCGGCAGCTTGATCACTTCGATGGCGCGCGCCCGGTTGGGCAGGCGGCGGATGAAGCCGCGCTCCTCGAGCGCGGTGATGAGCCGGTGGATGCCGGATTTGGAGCGTAGATCCAGCGCATCCTTCATCTCGTCGAACGAGGGAGGAACTCCGGATTCCTTCAATCGCTCATGGATAAACCGCAACAGTTCGGCTTGCTTGCGCGTGAGCATCGGCGGTTCCTCTGTTGACCGGCAAGTCCCCGGTGCGGGGCGGCCTGCGGTCGAAACAAATCATGAACGGACACTATCCGTTCCATATGTGTTCCGCAACCATTTAATTTGAAGTGAAGAAACCGAGCGTCTCGGCCAACGCCCGCTTAATGCTCGAATTTAACGATCCGGCATCCGCTGCCGGCCTTCGCGGCGGGCGCGTAAGGCTCTCGAATAATAAGACAATCGGCCTTGGCGAGCGGCGCCATCATCGAGGATGTCCTGCACTGGGAACGGGCGCGCGACCGGCCCGTCGGAGCCGTCGTTGAGCGTCGCGCGCAGATAATCGGCGCGCTCATCGTTTTCGGGCAGGTCGACGCCGAGCAGCGCCGATTCGGTTGGCAGCGCAAGATCGCTCCGGCCGCTCAGGCGGCGGATGAGCGGCACCAGGAACAAAAACGCGCAGACATAGGACGACACCGGATTGCCGGGCAGCCCGAGCACATGCATCGGGCCGAGCCGGCCGTGCATGAGCGGCCGGCCCGGCCGCATCGCCACCTTCCAGAACGAGAGCTCCATGCCTTCCGCCGCGAAAGCCTTCGCCACCAGATCGTAGTCGCCAACCGAGGCGCCGCCGGTGGTCACCAGGATGTCGGCCGGCAGCTCGCGGGCGTCGCGGATCGCGGTGACGGTGGCTTGCAACGTGTCGTTGACGACGCCGAGGTCGGTGACGGCGGCGCCTTCGGCGCGGGCGAGCGCGGCGAGCGCAAAGCCGTTGGAATAGACGATCTGGCCCGGCCCCGGCTCGCGTCCCGGCGGCACCAATTCGTCGCCAGTCGCGAACAGGCCGATCTGCGGGCGGCGATGGACCGGAACGAGCGGGTGGTTCATGCCGGCGGCAAGCGCAAGGTCGCGCGCGTTAAGTCGATGGCCCTTGGCAAGCAGCATGTCGCCCATGCGAAAGTCGAGGCCCTGCGGACGGACGTGACGGCCCTTGGCGGCCGGCTTTTGGATTTCGACGAAATCGCCATCGCGCTTGGTATGTTCCTGGATCACGATGGTATCGGCGCCCTTTGGCACGAAGCCGCCAGTAAAAATCCGCGCTGCTTCTGCGGCACCGATCGTGGCCGCGAACGGCCGGCCCGCCGGCACTTCGCCGATGATTTTCAGACGTACCGGTGCGTTGGCGACATCGGCCGAGCGCACGGCATAGCCGTCCATCGCCGAAACGTCGGCCGGCGGCTGGGTGCGCAGCGCTTTCAGATCGTAAGCCAGCACGCGGCCGTTGGCATCGGCAAGCGCGGTCTCTTCCGCCGGCAGCGGCGCGGCATGCTCGAGCACGCGTTGGAGCGCCTCGGCGACCGAGATCAGCGCCACGACACATTAACTCCCGTATCAGTCCTTTGCACGGTAATGGCCGGAGCGGCCGCCGCGCTTTTCGATGAGCCGGATGCCTTCGATGCGCATGCCGCGCTCGAGGGCTTTGACCATGTCATAAACGGTGAGGCAGGCGACCGATACCGCGGTAAGCGCCTCCATTTCGACGCCGGTTTTGCCGGACACTTTTACCCGCGCGGTGACTTTGATGCCGGGGAGTTTTGCGTCCGGCACGGCGTCGACTTCGATCTGCGAGAGCGCCAGCGGATGACAGAGCGGGATCAGTTCGTGGGTGCGCTTGGCGGCCTGGATGCCGGCGATGCGCGCGGCACCGAGCACGTCGCCCTTTTTGGCGTTGCCCCGGCGCACGACGGCGAGCGTTTTCGGCGCCATCACCACGCGGCCCTCGGCGACGGCGATGCGTTCGGTCGCGGGCTTTTGCGACACGTCGACCATGCGGGCTTCGCCGCGGCCGCTCAGATGGGTCAGTTTTGCTGCGCGGCGCGCCACGGCTTTACCGGGCTGGCGCCAGCGCGGCATCGCGCGCGAGCAAGGCGCGCGTTGCGGTGGCAACGTCGTTCTGCCGCATCAGGCTTTCGCCGACGAGGAAAGTCGAAATGCCGGCTTTGGCGAGCCGCGCCAGATCGTCGGGCGCAAAAATCCCGCTTTCGCCCACCATGACGCGGCCCGGCGGCACGAGCCGGGCAAGCCGCTCGCAGGTCGTAAGCGTGGTCGCAAACGTCTTGAGATCGCGATTGTTGATGCCGATGAGCTTGGCATTTCGAGCCGCAGCGCCCGTTCGAGCTCCATCTCGTCGTGCACTTCAATGAGCGCGTCGATGCCGTGCGCAACCGCGGCTGCTTCGAGTTCCGCCGCGCAGGCATCGTCGACCGCCGCCATGATGATGAGGATGCAATCGGCGCCGTAAGCGCGCGCTTGCGTCACCTGGTAGGTGTCGTACATGAAATCCTTGCGCAAGCACCGGCAGCGCGCAGGCCGCCCGCGAATCCCGCAAATCCTCGAGACTGCCCTGGAACGATGGCGTATCGGTCAGGACCGACAGGCAGCACGCGCCGCCCGACTGATAGGCCGCCGCCAGCGCCGCGGACTCGAAGTCTTCGCGGATCAGCCCCCGCGACGGGCTCGCCTTCTTGATTTCGGCGATCGAGCGCATAGTCGCCGGCGGCGCGCCGCCGCTCGATCGCGCGAACAAAGCCGCGCGGCGCACCCGCCGCCTTGGCCGCTTGTTCGAGCGCAGCCAGCGGACGCTCGCGCTTGGCCGCGGCAATCTCGTCGCGTTTGTAGGCCGCGATCCTGGCCAGAATATCAGCCATCGTTGGACACCACGATCAGGCGGTCGAGCCGGCCTTCGGCTTCGCCGGAATCCACCGCGTGGACGGCGAGATCGAGACCGGCTTTGAGGTCCTTCGCCTTGCCGGCGACCACCAAAGCCGCGGCGGCATTGAACAGCGCAATGTCGCGCAGCGCGGTCTTCTTGCCTTCGAGCACGTCTTCCACCGCCTTGGCATTCTCCGTCGCGTCGCCGCCGCGCAGCGCCTCCGGCTTGACCTTGGGCAAGCCGACATCTTCCGGCGAGATTTCGAAACTGCGGATGACGCCGTCTTCGAGCGCGGTGACGCTGGTCGGGCCGGACGTGGTGATCTCGTCGAGCCCGTCGGAGCCGTGTACCACCCAGACCCGCTCGGCGCCGAGGTTTTTAAGCACATGCGCCAGCGGCTCGGTCCATTGCCGCGAAAACACCCCGATCATCTGCCGGCGCACGCCGGCCGGGTTCGACAACGGCCCGAGCAGATTGAAAATGGTGCGGGTGCCGAGCTCGGCGCGGGTCGGCCCGACATTCTTCATCGCCGGATGATGCGCCGGCGCGAACATAAAGCCGATGCCGGCCTCGCGGATGCAGCGGCCGATCTGCTCAGGGTTAAGATCGATATTGACGCCAAGTGCGGCGAGCACGTCGGCGGCGCCCGAGCGCGACGACAGCGCGCGGTTGCCGTGCTTGGCGACCGGCACACCGGCCCCGGCGACGATGATCGCGGCGCAGGTCGAGATGTTGAACGAGCCCGACGCGTCGCCGCCGGTGCCGACCACGTCGATGGCGTCGGGCGGCGCCGCAACGCGCAGCATTTTCGCCCGCATCGTGGTGACCGCGCCGGTGATTTCCTCGACCGTCTCGCCGCGCACCCGCAGCGCCATCAATAGCGCGCCCATCTGCGAGGGCGTCGCCTCGCCCGCCATCATCTGCTCGAACGCGCCGGCCGCCTCGTCGCGGCCGAGCGCCGCGCCGGTCGCAACCTTGCCGATGAGCGCCTTGAACTCCACGGTCACGGTTGAAGCCCCTCAATTGACGCGCGCGTGCGCCCGGCGTGCTTTGTCGGCCTTGACGCTGCCCATAACGCTGGCCTTGGCGTTCCCCTTGGCGGCGGTCGCGGCGCGGCGCCGGCCGGTCGATGCGTTCCAGGCTGCGGCGATGTCGAGAAAGTTTTGCAGCATCAGGTGGCCGTGATCGGACGCGATGCTCTCGGGATGAAATTGCACGCCGTGCACCGGCAGCCGGGTATGCGCAAGTGCCATGACGAGGCCGCCGTCGGTATCCGCCGTCACCGTCAGGTCGCGCGGCATGCTGGCGCGGTCCACCACCAGCGAATGGTAGCGCGTCGCCGCAAACGGCGCGTTGATGCCACGGAAAATCCCGTCGCCGCGATGGCGGATTTCCGACAGCTTGCCGTGCACCGGCGCCGGCGCGCGCACCACCTTGCCGCCGAACGCATCGCCGATCGCCTGATGGCCGAGACAGACGCCGAGGATCGGGATGCTCGGTGCCGCCTGGGCGATGAGCTCGAGGCAAATGCCGGCCTCCTTGGGCGTACACGGCCCGGGCGAGAGCACGATGGCATCGGGGTCGGCGGCGATCACTTCGGCCGCCGTCACCTTGTCGTTGCGATGCACGGCAACGTCCGCCCCGAGTTCACCGAGATAGTGAACGAGGTTGAAGGTGAAGCTGTCGTAATTGTCGATCAGCACGATCATGACACGGCCCGTGCGGCTCTTAGACACGCGCGAGGGGGAGGGGTCAAGGCGGCGGATGGCAGTTAAAATGCCGGGCATCCGGCTAGATTAATCCAGTTCCCGGGCCAGAACGAGCCAAAAGGGGGAAGCCTATGATCCGCCTGCGCGCCATGATGGGACTCTGCGGCCGGCGTCGGCGATCGTTTTTGCCGCGCTCCTCGCCAGCCTCGGCGCCGTGCCGGGTCAGGCGCAAGACTATCCCAGCCGGCCGGTCAAAATCATCGTGCCGACGCCGCCCGGCGGCCCAGTCGATGTCATGGCGCGGATCGCCGCCAATAATCTGGAAAGCGCGCTCGGCCAACCGTTCGTCATCGAAAACCGCGGTGGCGGCGGTAACACCATCGGCTCGAAGGACGCCGCCGAGGCGACGCCGGACGGCTATACGCTATTGTTTTCCAGCGCCAGCGGGCTCGTCATCGCGCCGCTTCTGCATGCCGATGTCGGCTACGCGGCGCTCACCAGCTACGATCCGATCGCGCTCTTTGCCGCAACCTCCAACGTTCTGGTGGTCAATCCCGGCGTGCCGGTGAAGACCGTGGCGGAGCTGGTCGCTTACGCCAAGGCCAATCCCGGCAAGGTGAACTTCTCCTCGGGCGGCATCGGCGTGTTGCCGCATCTGATCGGCGAAATGTTCAAGGCGCAGGCCGGCATCGACATCGTGCACGTGCCGTATAAAGGCGGCGGTCCCTCGGCCGCCGATCTGGTCGCCGGCAACGTGCAAATGAGCTTCGAGAGCACGACCGTCCTCTTGCCGCTGATCAAGGCTGGCAAGCTCCGCGCGCTCGCGGTCACCACGAAAGCGCGCATCCCGCAATTGCCCGATGTGCCGACCATGATCGAGAGCGGCTATCCGAATTTCGTCACCAGCGCCTGGACCGCCTTGCTGGCGCCGGCGCATACGCCGCCGCTGATCGTCGCTAAGCTGAACGCGGCGATTAACGCGGGCTTGAAATCGCCGCAACTGATCGCGGCGCTTGCCAAGCTGACGATCGATCCGCTCGGCGGCACGCCGGCCGATCTCACCGCGCAAATCAAAGCCGATACCGCGCGCTGGTCGCCGATCATTACGGCGCTAGGGCTTAATCGCGCGGCGCAATAAAATTTTGGCGGAAGGTGGGGAAGCACCTTCCGCCAGCTAAAGTGACACGGCAAACCTCTTTACGATTTCGCCCCCGCGGCGAGCGGTTTTATTGGTCGGAATTCACATCGGGCAGACGGTCCGTCGAAACGATCCGCACCTGGCGCGGCGTCACCAAGGGATTGCGTGCATCGCGCATGCAGGCGGCTTCGAAATACGGCCAGGCATTTTGCGAGCAATCGGTCCCCAGCGGCCGGATATCGGCGCGGTCGCCGCGCGCGCCCAGCGCCCAGGAACTTGCCTCGACCTGGTACGACAGGCTCGGGAACGCGACAAAGCAAGCCGCCGCGATCGCAGCGACGGCGACGGCGTAAACGGTCTTGATCATGACACCTGTCCCTGTTCGCAACCATTTCAACGCCTGTGCGGCATTGTCGTTGCTTTTCATCTGTCGCCAGTTTCGCGCGGCGGGCGCAACCTTGCATTGATCAGGATCACAATTCAGCCGATTCTATCAATTCCTTGAAAACACTTATGAATATGTAATACTACCGACCCGGCTTTGGCGCTATTTCGGCGCCGGGCCGATCGGCCACCGGCCGATTGCGGGCGCCACCTTGCGGTCATTCCGGGCGCGGGCTAGACCCCCCGCATGCCCCGGATTGCGCTTTTTGCCGGATCGTTCGATCCGATCACCAACGGCCATCTCGACGTGATCGGCAAGGCGGTGCACTTGGCCGACCGGCTGGTGCTGGCGATCGGCATTCACCCCGGCAAGACGCCGCTGTTCTCGGCCGACGAACGGCTCGCCATGGCGAACGAGATCGGCCCGCCGATCGCCCGCGCTGCGGGCTGCGACTTCGTCTGCACCACGTTTGCCGATCTTGTGGTGGAAGCGGCGCGGCGCGCGGGCGCCACCATGCTCCTTCGCGGCGTGCGCGACGCCACCGATTTCGACTATGAGATGCAGATGGCCGGGATGAACGCCGCCATGGCGCCGGAAATTCCGACCGTGTTCCTGCCCGCCGCGCCCACCGTTCGCCCGATCACCGCCACTTTAGTCCGGCAGATTGCCGGCATGGGCGGCGACATTTCGGCGTTCGTGCCGGCGCCGGTGGCCGCGCGCCTGAAAAAGAAATTCGCGAAAAGCTGACATTGATCCGGGAGACGCCATGCGCCTGTTTGCTGCACTTCTGCTCGCGCTCTGCATCGCCACGCCCGCCGTCGCGCAACGGCTCGCCAATCCCGCGGCGCTTACCGAGCAGGCCCCGCCAAGCTACAAGGTCAAGTTCGATACCAGCAAAGGCGCCTTCGTCGTCGAGGTTCATCGCGACTGGGCGCCGCTCGGCGCCGACCGGTTCTATAACCTCGTCAAGAACGGCTATTACGACAATGCCCGCTTCTTCCGGGTGATCTCCGGCTTCATGGTGCAATTCGGCATCAACGCCGATCCCGCCATTTCCGCGCCATGGCGCGAGGCACACATCAACGACGATCCGGTCAAAGTCAGCAATACGCGCGGCATGATCACCTTCGCCACCGCGGGGCCGAATACCCGCACCACCCAGGTTTTCATCAATTACGGCAATAACGGCCGGCTCGACAGCCACGGTTTCGCGCCGTTCGGCGAGGTGGTGTCGGGCATGAACGTGATCGATGCGCTCTACAGCGGCTACGGCGAGGGCGCTCCGGGCGGCGCCGGGCCGGAGCAGGGCCGCGTGCAAAGCGAGGGGAACGCCTATCTGATCAAGGAGTTTCCCAAGCTCGATTACATCAAGACGGCGACCATCGTGCCGTAGCGCCGGCACGGCGCCGCGGCACGCCCGCGCCGCACTCGACACAAAGGAATCGAACATGGCCAATCAGACAGCCGCCACAGCCGCATTGCCCGCGGGCGTCGATCCGGACAATACGCTCGTCATCGAAACCACGCCCGGCACCATCGTCATCAAGCTGCATACCGACGTCGCGCCCGGGCACGCGGAGCGGCTGAAGCTTCTCGCCCGCGAGCGGTTCTACGACGACGTGCCGTTCCACCGCGTCATCGACGGCTTCATGGCGCAAACCGGCGACGGCCAGCACGGCAACGGCACCGGCGGCTCGTCCTATCCGGACCTGAAAGCGGAATTTTCCAATAAGCCGTTCGTGCGCGGCACCGTCGGCATGGCGCGCAAGGGAGGCAACAATCATTCCGCCAACAGCCAGTTCTTCATCATGTTCGACGACGGCGATTTTCTCAACGGCCAGTACACCGTGATCGGCGAAGTAGTCGGCGGCATGGACGTTGTCGACAAGCTCAAGCGCGGCGAGCCACCGGCCAATCCCGACCGCATCGTGCGCATGCAGGTGGCAGCCGATGTCACATAGCGGGTGGCGCGGGCTTGCGGCTACTTCGTGTGCAGCGCATGTTTCGGCAACGGTGAGATGTGCTTCTGCAGCCCCCTCAAGCGTCGCTAATCCGCGAGCCCCAGGACGAACGCCAAGGCAGCACTGAGCCGAACCATGTCTTGACTGTCGAGATGTCCAATCTGTCGTCCGATCCGTTCGCGTCGGATGGTGACCGGCTTATCGGCCATCACCTGCGATGTGAGCCGCAATCCGTTTTCGGGGCTTGGACTGATGGTGATGCGAAAATCCGGAGCATCCGCCAACTCGGACGTCAATTGGCAAACCACCACCGAGGCGTGGCTTTCCGGAAAGGCGTCTGTTTGCACGATGACGGCTGGACGAGGCTTGCCATAGTCGCCGGTCGCGGCGACGCTGACCAAGTCACCGCGTCGCATCGGCGTCAAACACGGACACCGATTCGATCCATCTCAGCGCGTCCCGCTCGCGATTGAGATCGAGGCCGGCGACCTGCTTGGCGATCCGCCGGCGGACGGTGTGCGATCGGGGGTCGACAACGACCAGACGCAACTCGCGCAGCCCCCGCGCGCGCCGGCGTTGCCGCATCATCTTCATCCGTTCGGCTGGCGCCGTCATGGAATTTCTCCATCCGCAACGCGTTCCGCTAGCGCCTTATCGGTTTTGATGGAATCAAAACCGGGCTCTAGCATTTTGATTGAGCATGATCTTTTCCGAAAACCGGTATCCACTTTTCGGGATCATGCTCCAATGTAACGCGTTACGGCTCGGAGGGCAAGGGACGCCTTACTGCCGCGTTTTCTGCCGCGACAGATACGGCGCGATCTGTTCCATCGCCTGCGCCGGCGCGATGCGCAGCATGCCGTCGCGCGCCTGGCCGTCCGGCGGCTCGATGGCGTGGATGAATTTGGAATAGGTCGGAACCGGCGTCGAGCCGAACAGGCCGAAGGCATCGGTACCGCCGGCGGCGGCGAGATTCATCGGCCCCGAACTCGGGCCGACGAACAGGTCGGCCAGGCGCAACAGCGCGGCCGCTTCGGTGAGAGTGAGATCGCAGGCATTGACGGCCGGCGCGCCGCCGCTGCCGGCGATGAAATTTTCCGAGCGGGTGAAATTCGCGCGGCCGCCGACCAGGAATATCGTTCCGGCGGCGCGGCGGCGTACTAGACGCAGGAATTCCGTCCAATAGGCGTCGGGCCAATCCTTGTCGGGATGCGACGCGCCGATGCCGAGCGCAAGCCATGGCCGGGCCGCGCGCTTGAACTTGTCGCCGACCGCGGCGAGCGTTGCCGAGGCAAGCCGCAGCTCGGGTTCCGTCGACGGCAGCGCGATCGCCATCGCCGTCATCAGCGCGCGGAGCCAATCGATCGGATGGTCGTGAAAATGGCTGCGATCGATGCCGGGGTTGGTGATGAGCAAGCTTTGCGGGCCGAGCCCTAGCCCGACGCGCTCGGGAATTCCGGCGAGCAGCGCGGCGAGCGCGGGGCGAATGGTGCGGTCGAGAATCCAGATCGAGCGGAATTGGTTCCTGCGCAGCAGCGCCGCGAGCCGCAGCTGATTGAGCCCGCGGCGCAATTCCGAGCCGCCGTGCTCGAAATAGAGCGTTTCGCCGACGCTTGCCTCGGCGGCAAGCAGCTCCTTGGCGCCGCTTGTCGGCGGGGCGAGAAACGTCACCCGCCCGCCCGGCGTTGCCGCTGCGACGGCGCGGATGAACGGCAGGTGCCAGATGACGTCGCCGATACCCGGTTTGACCTGGATGACTGCGCATCTGGCCGCATTTGGGGTCACGTTGATTGCCGAGCCAAAGCTTGCGATATGCGCATTTAGACGAGCGAAGCGGACCGATCAACTGAGCTAGCACCGCAAATGCGCACCGATCTGTTCGATTTCACGTTGCCGGCGGACCGCATCGCGCTGCGGCCGGCGGTGCCGCGCGATGCCGCGAGGCTCTTGGTGGTGCGGCCTTCGCAGGGTCCCGGCGCGCCGGCCGCGTTCGAGGATCGCACCATGGCCGATTTGCCGGGGTTGTTGCGGCCGGGCGATGCGCTGGTCGTCAACGACACCAAGGTCTTTGCCGCCAATCTGCGCGGGCGGCGGCTCGGCCGCGGCGATCGGGAGCCGGCGATCGCAGCAACGCTCGTCCGCCGGCTCGACGGCTCGCGCTGGCGCGCGCTGGTCAAACCCGCCAAGCGGCTTGCCGTTGGCGACGTGGTGCGCTTCGGCGGCGAGGGCCGGGTCTGCTTTCTCGAACAACTCGATGCCACGGTCGAGGCGAAAGGGCAGGGCGACCAAGGCGGTGAAGTCACGCTCGCGTTCGCATTTACGGACGCCGTGCTCGATCAGGCGCTGGCCGAGCGCGGCGAGGTGCCGTTGCCGCCCTATATCTCAAGCCGCCGCGACGTCGATGAGCAGGACCGCAGCGACTACCAGACCATGTTCGCGCGCAAAGAGGGCTCGGTGGCGGCGCCGACCGCGGGGCTGCATTTCACTAAAGATCTCACCGCGGCATTGACCGCGCGCGGCATCGCGTTGCACCGGGTGACGCTGCATGTCGGGCCCGGCACGTTTTTGCCGGTGAAGGCCGCCGACACTTCCGGTCACACCATGCAGCCCGAATGGGGTAGCGTGTCCGCCGCGACCGCCGCGGCGCTCAATGCAACAAGGCAAGCCGGCGGCCGCATCGTCGCGGTCGGCTCGACCTCGCTGCGGCTTCTCGAAAGCGCGGCCGCCGACGACGGCACGCTTGCGCCGTTTTCCGCCGACACGGCGTTATTCATCACGCCCGGCTATCGCTTCCGCGCCGCCGATGCCATGCTGACCAACTTTCATTTACCGCGCTCGACGCTTTTTATGCTGGTCGCCGCTTTCTGCGGGCTCGACACGATGCGGCGCGCCTATGCGCATGCCATCGAGGCCGGCTATCGCTTCTACTCCTACGGCGATGCCTGTTTGCTATTCCGATCGGACGGAAAGGCGGAGAGCCGTAGGGTGGGCACCGCGAGCAATACGAGCTAACCGCGTGGGCAAAATCTTTCAAAGCGGTGCCCACGCGGTCGCGCAGCAGCAGACGATTTTGCCCACCCTACCTTGCTATGCCGCGATTTCGTACTTGTCGCGTGTCACTTTGGTCAGATCGATGCCTTCGATGCGGATCAAGCGGGTGTCGGTGTCGCGGCGCGGGGAGTGCAAATCGCCTTCGTTGTAGAGATAAGCCACGCCCGGGGTCATTTTGTAGGAGCGAACTTTCGCGACTTTCCCGGGCTGTCCGTTGGCCGGCGTTGCAAGCTTCCGCCAATCCGTCATTTCGGTGACGCCCGCGGCCTGGCCGTAAATCGCCCAGCTCGGTCCATGATCGTGCGGCGAGCTGTTCTTGGCGCCTTTATAGACATGGGCGAGAATGCAGAAATGCAGATCGGGATCCTGGTAAAGAACCTTGCGTTCCGCATCCTCGTTGGGGCCGAGATGCCGGGCGACGAACTGCGGATCGGCGCAGGCCTTTTCGGTGTATCGGCGCACCAGTTCGCGGCCAGCGGGGCCGGGATCCTTGAGAAGTGCCGCGCGGCAATCCGCGGCGAATTGGTCAATCGTATAAACCATGGTCTATCTCCTTCGCCGGGGCCGAGCCCAGCTTTGATTTGATCCGAGATTAACGCGATGGCCGTGCCCAGTAAATCGCTCTCCATGAAGCCGTGATGCCACAGCCGTTCTCCTTCCGCCGCTGGGCGTCATGGAGAATGTTCATGTCGCCGATCGTTTGGGCACCGGCCGTTCGCGCTTGCGGCCCCAGGACGTGACCCAGTCCTTGACCACTTCATGCGAAACGCCCTCGCCGCGGTCGAGCGAGACAATGGCTCGCTCGACGCCGGCGACCTGCCACTCGTTCACGTCGAGATAATCGTTGAGCGCTTCGGCGGCCAGGAACGAGCGGGTGCGGCCGGTGCTCTTGGCGAGCTTCGCCAGGCGCTTCTTGACTTCCGGCTCGACACGCACGGTGAAGGTCGTCGAAGCCATGATTTCCATTGCTCTGCATTCTGCTATCCACATCGTATCGCATTACGATAAGCAAAGTGAACGGTTTCTACCGCAGCAAAACAGTTGCCAGCGGGCCAAAAGCAGACATGCTGCGAACCGCATGCCAAACCAGTTCTCCTTCCACCTGATCGCAACCGACGGCGCCGCGCGCACGGGCGAAATCTCGACCGTGCACGGGCCGGTGCGCACGCCGGCCTTTATGCCGGTCGGCACCCAAGGCGCGGTCAAGGGCGTGCATCACGACGACGTGCACGCTTCGGGCGCCGATATCCTGCTCGCCAATACCTATCACCTGATGCTGCGGCCGGGCGCGGAACGCGTCGCGGCGCTCGGCGGCCTGCACGAATTCATGCGCTGGCCCTATCCGATCCTCACCGATTCCGGCGGCTATCAGGTGATGTCGCTTTCAGCCTTGCGCAAAGTGACGGAGGCCGGCGTCACCTTCCGCTCCCATCTCGACGGCGCCATGGTCGAGCTCACCCCGGAACGCGCCGTCGAAGTCCAAATCCTGCTCGGCTCCGACATCGCCATGCAGCTCGACGAATGCGTGCGGCTTCCCGCCGACGCCGCCGACCTCGCGCGCGCCATGGCGCTTTCGCTGCGCTGGGCCGAGCGCTGCAAGCGCGCCTTCGAGGCCGCGCCGGCCGGCCGGGCACTATTCGGCATCGTGCAGGGCGGCGACGACCAAAGCTTGCGCGAAGAAAGCGTGCGCGCGCTCACCGACCTCGACTTTGCCGGCTACGCCATCGGCGGGCTTGCCGTCGGCGAGACGCCGGAGGTCATGCGCAAGGTCGTTGCCGAGACGGCGCCGGCGCTGCCGGCCGATCGGCCGCGCTATCTGATGGGCGTCGGCACGCCGGCCGACCTGCTCGAAGCGGTCGGCCGCGGCATCGACATGTTCGATTGCGTCTTGCCGACGCGCAACGGCCGCCACGGGCTTGCTTTCACCCGGTTCGGCCCGATCAACGTCAAGAACGCCCAGCATGCCGACGATCCGCGGCCGCTCGATGCCGCAAGCCGCTGCCCGGCGGCGCGCGATTTCTCGCGCGCCTACCTGCATCACCTGTTCAAGTCAGGCGAAGCGCTCGGCGGCACGCTGTTGTCGGTAGTCAACCTGTTCTACTACCAGGATCTGATGGCCGGTGCGCGCGCCGCCATCGCTGCGGGACGCTTTGCCGATTATGTGGCGCAAACCAAGGAACAATGGGCGACCAAGCGCGATATTCCGGCGGCCTGAGCGTTTACGCTTGCGTCGAAAAACCTTCCGGCAAAACGAACCCGCCGGTCCGCACTACGCCGGACCGGCGGGTCGCATTACGCGCCGGAAATAACGCAACAAATAACGCAACAAACCGGCGCGAATTTACGATTTGACGAGCTGGCCGCGGATTTCGCCGCCAGGATTGGCCGCGGTGTGGATGTTGATGTAATACTGACCCGACATCAGCTCCGATGCCTGCGCGTCGGTCAGCGTCGCCGAGCCTTTGAACGAGCTCGGGAACGGCTGGCCCTTGGTCGAGATCCACATCACCACGCCGGCGTTCTTGCCCGGCTCGGCCGGACCGTGGATATGCGCCGCGGTCACCGGCCCGGTCATCCCGGAATAGTTGCCGCTCCAGGTCAATTCCTTGGTCGCCGGATCGAAGGTCACGGTGACCGACCCGGTTCCGGCGGTCTGATTCGGCGGCACTTCGCTCGAACCTTTGAGGTCGGCTTTGAACGTCACGGCGGCGGCATAACTCGGCGAAGCCGACGCCAACAGCGCGGCGCCGGCGGCGCTGCCGACGCAAAATCCCAATATCGAGCGACGATCGAACGTTTGACCCATGGCATTTCTCCCTGCTGTGCGGTTCGGCAATCCATAAACACCGGCTCGCCCGGCATTATTGCCTGTTCCGGCCTCCCGGACCAGCGGCGATCAGCCCACCGCCGACCGCGAACGACACGCAAGGTTTTTACTGAACGACGAGAGCCAATGACGCGGCTTTTGTCATGTTTTCGCTAACGCGGCCACACGCCGATCGAGGTGCGGAAGCCATGGCCGCAATCGTCGCACGACCAGTCATGGTCGATACGGCCCATTGCCTTGGAAGCATCGGCGGTGAAAGCATTGGCGTTGAAGCGGGACTCCTCGGCGACGAGCAAGACGCTGCCGCAGCGCGGGCATTTCGGCCGGCTTAAGTTCTCGCTCGCCAGGAACCGTGGCGATGCAGCTTGGCACGCGGATTGGACGATCATCGGCGATCCTCCTCGACGGCACCCTCACCGCACCCATGATTTGGATGTTGGACGCGGTCTGTGGCGCCACCGCGACCGCGGCGTGAAACTCTCGTGGCGGCAGCGCCGGCCGCCGGAACTTCAGGCGACAGCTAACTTCAGGCGACGGCTTCAGTGCGATTGGGTGTCGATCGGCACGCAATTGGTGCGGCCCGACAGCATGCAGTCCTCGATCTTTTCGTTGGCATAGAGTTCGTGCACCAGGATCAATCCGATCACAAACAGCAACACCACGACGCCCAGCGCGACCAGCGAGCGCCGCCGGCTTCGTCATCACTGTTGCGGTCGCTGTTGCCGTCCGCCATGACGATGCTTTCGTTGAGAAGTTGTCGCTAACGCATTGATATTTATGGTGAGCCCGGTGGGACTTGAACCCACGACCCCGTGATTAAAAGTCACGTGCTCTACCGACTGAGCTACGGGCTCCCACCTGGCGCGGTGGATTGCAGATCAATTACGCAATACGACCCGGCTTTACCAGCCTCGCCAGCCGTTTTATGCCCGTGTTGACTTTGCGCATGCGCGTCACTGGATGCCCGAAAGCGCGCATCTCTTGGGCATCGGCTTGAGAGTCACAATCAATAAGGCACCCAGGCAGGTCCATACCATCAGCGATGAGCACGACACCCCCGGTAACTGCCGACGACGAGAGCACCGCGACCCAAGGGGAGAAGCTCTTCGATCCCCGATTAGTGCTCGGGATGCTCTCCTCCACTCAAATCAGGAGGGTCGTAATCGAGGCACAACGACGTGGTCTCCCGCAGGTCGTGAGCGCTCTGAACGACTATCTGTCGCAGTGCGGGCGCGGACGCCCCCGCCACGACAAATACGCGGAAATTGACGCGTGGCTGATCGTGTGGGCGAACGAGCTTTTTCAGAGCGGCCGGGTATCTTCCGCCTGGGCTGCAATCACGCGTGTGGTCGAAGGCGCGTGGACGGCTTGGGATGATGGAACGGGATGTAGTCGACGCGTTGCTGAAGTTTTGATTGGCAATGATATTTGGCGAGCGCCCATAGGAGAGACGCTTTCGCGTGAGCAGGTGCTCGGTTCCCGTCCGACGTCCATCAAACATCGGGTGCTTGCACGACTGCGGCCGAACAAGCGCTTTCCGATTGTAATAAAGCGCGACGGCCAGACGGTCCGCGCTCGCCTTCATTTTTCGTCTGCTCGGGGCCGCGGGGGATCTGTGCGGCCCGAAGGAGACAGCATTTATTCGCATTTGCCGATCTACAAGGCATTAAACCCGCGCAAGGTCTCTTCGCATAAGCCATTGCCAAGTAAGCCTAAATAGTCTTCGATTTTATCTGAGAAGAACAAAGTCCGAAGCTCAGGCCATATTGCGCTCTATCACGGATCAACGGACTGGCAGGTCCGCAGATTCTAACAACCTTGCGCGGTATAAGACAATGCCTTACAGTGCTCCCATCAGGGTTATCCCGACGCCCGGCTACGACCGCCGAGCGCGGAAAGTGCTCTCGGAGGCCGAGCGGGCCGCGGCGGAACTCGAAATCGCGCTGGCACCGACGGCCTGGCCGGTGATTGCGGGCACCGGCGGCGCCCGCAAGGCGCGGGCGGCCCGCGGTGGGCGCGGCAAGAGTGGCGGTGCGCGCATTATCTACTATGTCATTACCCGCAGAAGCGTGCTCTATCTGCTGGACGTTTATGCCAAAAGCGCGAAGGAGGATTTGACCGATGCGGAAAAGCGGGAAATCCGCAACGTCGTCGCGGCGCTCGAAGCGGAAGGGTAGCGCTTTGGGCCGTCGCCTTATCGCCAGTCTCAACGAAGCGCTCGCTCATGCGCGAGGCGAGATTGAACTACCGAGCTACCAAGTGGCAGTGCCCGAACGGATCGACGTCGCCAAGGTGCGTCGACAGCTTGGCCTATCGCAAGCGGCATTTGCGCGTGCCTTTGGACTCGAGGTGACGGCGCTTCACGCTTGGGAGCAGGGGCGCCGCCGACCTGACCGTGCGGCACGCGTGTTGCTCGCGGTCATTGCCAAAGAGCCGCAGGCGGTATTGCGTGCTCTGGCGAGCTGACCGTCCGGGCAGGGTGGACTGTTCACCGCAATAGGCTTCGCGGTCATGCTGACGATTTGCTAGATTGGCCTTGACCGCCGGGTGAGCCGCTGAAAGAGGACGTTGCCGATGCCGATCGTCAACCGCGTCGCCGACCTGCACGAGGAAATCACCGCATGGCGGCGGGATTTTCATGCCCATCCGGAGCTGCGCTACGACGTGCACCGCACGGCGGTCGCGGTCGCCGACAAGCTCAAAAGCTTCGGCTGCGACGAAGTGGTGCCCGGCATCGGACGCACCGGCGTGGTCGGCGTCATCCGCGGCCGCAAGCCCGGCAACAAGGTGATCGGCCTGCGCGCCGACATGGATGCGCTGCCGCTCGAAGAGGAAACCGGCCTGCCGTACAAATCGACCGTGCCCGGCAAGATGCATGCCTGCGGCCATGACGGTCACACCTCGATGCTGCTCGGCGCCGCCAAATATCTCGCCGAGACGCGCAATTTCGCCGGCACCGCGGTGGTGATTTTCCAGCCGGCGGAGGAGGGCGGGGCAGGCGCGCTGGCGATGGTCAAGGACGGCCTGATCAGCCGCTTTGGCATCGAGGAAGTCTACGGCATGCACAATTACCCGGGTCTGCCGCTCGGCCAATTCGCCATCCGGCCGGGACCGATGATGGCGGCGGCCGATCACATCGAGATCGCGCTCGAAGGCAAGGGCGGCCATGCGGCGCGGCCGCATCTGGCGATCGACACGATCCTGGTCGGCGCCCAGATCGTCAATCAGTTGCAGTCGATCGTGGCGCGCAATGTCGATCCGCTGGAGGTCGGCGGTGGTGTCGGTCTGCATGTTCCAGGCCGGCCATACCGACAACGTCATTCCGCAGCACGCCAAGCTCAAGCGGCACCGCGCGCAGCCTGACCAAAGGAGGTCGGCGAACTCCTGCACAAGCGCATCGCCGAGGTGGTCGAAGGCACCGCGCGGCTCTACGGCGCCAACGCCAAAATCACCTACACCAACGGCTATCCGGTGCTGGTCAACCACGAGCGGCAGACCGCGTTTGCCGCCTCGGTGGCGCGCGAAATCGCCGGCGCCGACAAGGTCGATACCGACGTAGCGCCGGTGATGGGGGCGGAGGATTTCGCCTTCATGCTCAACGAGCGGCCGGGCGCCTTCATCTTCGTCGGCAACGGCGACAGCGCCGGCCTGCATCACCCGGCTTACGATTTCAACGACGAGACCATCCCGGTCGGCACGTCCTATTGGGTGCGGCTCGCGGAAACCGCGCTGAAGGGTTAGTCAGTCCGGGGCGCGGGTTTTAGCCCGCGAGCCCGGAATGACGGCTTACTGCGCCGCTTCGATATTTTCGGCGGGCAGCTTCGGCGGCTCGGCCATCACCTTGGTCATGACGTCCTGCGGCTGCGGCAACAGATCGGCCGCCTTGGCTCCGATGGAGCTTGCCGACCTTGGCCTCGATGCCGCGCCAATAGGCGAAGCTGTTAAAGCGCGTGCCTTCGATCGCAGCGAGGGCGACCGCCGCCAGGAACGGCAGGCTCTGCACCACCAGCACGGCAGGCGAAAATATTGATCTCGTGGACCTGCTTGTAATTGGTGACGACGAGCGTGACGGCGCCGACCAGCAGCAGCGCGGCGATCACCGCCTCCCAGAACGCCGGGAAATCGGGACCCTTGCGCGCGCTGCCGCCCTTGGCGGTGCGCAAAAACGGCATGCGCTCCTGGATCACGCCCATGCCGACCGCGCGCGCCACCGTCCATTGCACCGCCATCGCGGCGCAGACCGCGCCCAGCATCTGGCCGAACGAGGCCCGCACGCGCAGCCGGTACAGCGCCACGAAATGCGCGAACGAGACCGTGAACGCCGCGATGATCGGGATGGTGAGAATGCGGTCCGGCACCGCGATATTGGCGAAGGCGACCACCGGGACCCAAAGGATATTGAGCAGCGCGACGACGACGCCGATGGAGTCGGAGCCGAGCCAATTGAGCCAGCCGATGCCGTATTCGCGTTTCTGCTCGCGCGTCAGGCCGTCCGCCCACGGCAACAGCCGCCGCCAATGCTTGCGCAACAGCTGGAAGCCGCCGAACGCCCAGCGGTGGCGCTGCCGCTTATAGGCTTCGAAGGTGTCGGGCAGGAGCCCGTGGCCGTAGCGCCGGTTGGTGTAATGCGCGAGCCAGCCTTGCTCCAGCATGCCGAGCCCGAGATCGGTGTCCTCGACGATGGTGTCGCTCGACCAGCCGCCGGCAGCCTCGATCGCGGCGCGGCGGATCAGGCACATCGTGCCGTGCATGATGATGGCGTTGATCTCGTTGCGCTGCACCATGCCGATGTCGAAGAAGCCGGCATATTCGGCATTCATCGCGACATGCATCGGCGAGCGGTCGCCGTCGCGGTGATCCTGCGGCGATTGCACGAAGCCGACGCGGGGATCGGCGAACAGCGGCACCAGATCTTTCAGCCAATTCGGGTCGAGCACGTAATCGGCGTCGATCGAGCCGATGATTTCGGCGTCCGGCGCGGTATGGGCGAGCGCCACGCGCAAGGCGCTGGCTTTGTAGCCGGCGAGGTTTTCGACCCTGATGAATTTGAAACGCTCGCCGAGCGCCCGGCAATGGTCCTCGATCGGCCGCCACAGCGCCGGATCGGGCGTGTTGTTGATCACCACCACGCATTCGAGGTTCGGATAATCGAGCCGCGCCACCGCATCGAGCGTGCTCTTGAGCATGTCCGGCGGCTCGCAATAGGCCGGAACATGGATCGACACTTTGGGCGAAAACGGCTCCGGAACGAGCGGCGGCGAGTTGGCCAGCCGCCGCGGCGGGCGGCCGAAGGCGATCGCGGCGATCTCTTCGAGCCGCGACAGCGCGATGGCGACCAGCGGCACCAGCAGCACGATGCCGAAGCCGAGCGCGAAGGCCGCGCCCGGCACGAAATAATGGCCCTTCCAGAACGCGACGATGGCGGCGAACCAGGCGCCGACCACATTGGCGGAGACCGCGAGCATCAGCGCCTGGGTCGCGCCTGCCCCGGCCATGGCGAGGATCGGCAACGACAACAATAGCCCGAACAGCACCGCGAGCCCGGCGCGCTTGACGTAATCGGGATCGGTGATCGGCCCGGTCCAGCTGAATTTGGGCTGCCGCGCGGCGTCGAAAATGCCCCAATAGGGACCGACCCCGCCTTCCATCGTCTTCCACGGCTGATCGATGGCTTCGACGATGTTGTAGTCGATGCCGTAGGCCTCCGCCCGGGTGACGAAATCGCGCAACACCTCGGCCTGTTCGATGCGGCCGGGATTGGCGTCGTGGAAATTATAGCCGGCGCTCGGCCAGCCGAATTCGGCGATCACGATGCGCTTGCCGGGGTGCATCTGCCGCAGCTTGTCGTAGAACTCGATGGTGTGGTCGACCGCTGTCGAGGCGTCGAAGCCTTCCCAATACGGCAGGATGTGCGCGGCGATGAAGTCGACGGCCGAGGCGAGCTCCGGATGATCGATCCAAACCGTCCAAATTTCGCCTGTAGTTACAGGGACTGGGCTCGACCGCTTCACCTTTTGGATGAGGCTGATTAGCTGCGGCACGGTCATTTCCGCGCGCAGCGTGGTCTCGTTACCGACGACGATGGCGTTCACATTGCTGTAGTGGCGCGCCAGATCGAGCGCGGAGCGGATTTCCCGCTCGTTGCGCGCCTTATCCTTGTCGATCCAGGCGCCGACCGTGACTTTCAGACCGAACTCGGCGGCGATCGGCGGAACGAGTTCGGCGCCGCCGGTTGCCGAATAGGTGCGGATCGCCCGCGTATAGGGGGCAATGGCCGTAAGATCGGCGCGAATTTGCGCGGCCGTCGGGCGGGGTCCGGAGTTCGGGATGCTGGGAATCGGCGAACGGCGAGTAAGAGATACTGGCGAGCTGGCCGGTGAAATCCGGAGCCGTTCCGACGGGTCTTAGCAAAGCCCACATGCCGGCATGCACGCACGCTACCAGCGCGAGCACGGCAGCGACGGTGCGCATCGGACTTCCAACCAACTGGGGCGGACGACACGGGCCCGAACCTGCCCCCAGGTTCGACGATGGTCGTAAGGGTGAGGCAACCTTGCGAGCGGCGCGATTAAGTTAGCGCCGCTCTTGGCAAATTCAAGACAACTACTCGCGAGCAGCAGCACTGCGATCCGCGAATAGGAGACTTTGCCGAGGCCGAGGCGCTAGCGCGTGGTCGTTGGGCTCGGCGCGGCCGCCGCAGGCGCCGGCGGCGCCCCGTGCGCCGGCGCGACCACCTCAAGCGCCGGATTGATCCAGCAGGCCAGGACGCGCCCGTTCAGGCTGTCGGGCGCCTTCGGATCGATGGTGTTGGAATGCAGCACCAGGCAGCGGAACGCGGCCTGGATATGGCCGCTCGGGCAGCCGAACCGGTCGTAAAGGTCGAGATGGCGGAAGGCGGTATCGAGGTCGTCGCGCCATAACAGGCTGACCACCCGGCGGCCGAGCCACACGCATTCGGGATTGCCGGCCGGTCCGCTGAGCGCGCGCTGGGCTTCGGCGTATTCGTCGATCTTCTGGCTTTCCTTGGCCGCATCCTGGCCGGCCGGGCCTTGCTGCACCGCCGGATTGGGATTGCTGCTTTGGGCCAACGCCGCGGGAGCCACGGCGGGAATGGGGATGGCGAGGAGGCCGACGGCCACGGCCATGCCGCCGACAACGCTGGATACTCGGTACACCATGGTTCCCTTGGTGAGCTGGGCTGAATTCAGCCGGAAAGAGGGCGTTCCCCCGAACGCTTTGTTGGCCGCTTATTGGCCGCTCTGCGATCCGCCGTGCGAGCGGCCTTGCGAGCCGTCTTAGCGCCGCTTTCTTGGCCACCGGATTAAGCCGCTATTGCGGCGGCCGGTCCGAAAACGGCCGTCAAGACCGCCCCGAACAACACCCTAACTGGGTTCGTTTGTCCAGCGCACGCGGCAGCGCGCTTGGCATCGCCGTTCCGGCAAGGCTAATGCGAACCGGTGTCTCGCCCGACCGACGGAAATTCCATCGGCGCAGCGCTTGCGCATTTCGCGCTGACCGCGCTCGCGATCGGCGCGGTATGGTGGTGGCTCGGCGCGCCGGTGCGGCTGCCGCCGTCGCCGCTTGCCGCCGGCGGCAAGCTTTATTGCGTGTCCTATGCGCCGTTTCGCGGCGACCAGGATCCGCTGATCGAAACCACCCATGTCACGGCCGGCCAGATCGACGAAGATCTCGCTTTACTGTCCCGCTACACCGGACTGCGTCCGCACCTATTCGGTCGACAACGGCCTCGATCAGATCGCCGGCATCGCGCAGCGCCACGGGCATGAAAGTGATGCAGGGCATTTGGCTGTCCAACAAGGCGGACAAAAACCAGCAGCAGATCGCCACCGCCGTCGCGCTCGCCAAAAGATTTCCCGATGTCATCTCCGCGATCGTCGTCGGCAACGAAGTGCTGCTGCGCGGCGATCTGTCGGTCACCGACCTTGCGGCGCTGATCCGCGAAGTCAAATCGCAAGTGGCGGTGCCGGTCACCTATGCCGATGTCTGGGAATATTGGCTGCGCTATGCCGACCTGCAAAACGCGGTCGATTTCGTCACCATTCATATTCTGCCATACTGGGAGGACTTTCCGCTGCCGGCTTCGCTGGCCGCCGCCCATGTCGATGCCATCCGCAAACGTCGTCGCCGCCGCGATCCCCGACAAGGAAATCGTCATCGGCGAAGTCGGCTGGCCGAGCGCGGGCCGCATGCGCGAAACGGCGCGGCCGTCGCCGTCGAACCAGGCGCTCGTGATCGAACAAACCGTGGCGCTGGCCGCGCGCGAGAATTTCCGCCTCAACGTCATCGAGGCCTTCGATCAGCCCTGGAAGCGCCAGCTCGAAGGCGCAACCGGCGGCTATTGGGGCATTTTCGACCGCGCGACAGGAGCGCCGAAATTCAGTTTCACCGGCATCGTTTCCGATCACCCGCATTGGCCGGGCCAGGCGGTTGCCGGAATCGCTGCTCGCCGGGCTCGTCTTCGCCGGCGCCGCGGCGGCCAAACGCGGCAAGGATGCCCCGCCACCCCCGCCGCAGTTGTGGCTGCGGATCGCGGCGCTGGCGTTCCTGCCCGGGGTGTTGTTCGGCTGGACGCTCGAACGGCTGCCGATCGACAGTTTCACTGCCGGCAGCTTGGCTGCGCTCGCTGGCCTTTGCCGCCACGGCCGCGGCGGCGCCGATCGTTTGCGCGGCGGCCTGCGCCAGGCGGCGGCCGCTGCCGACCTTTGCTGCGCTGCTGTCCGATCAATCCGGCCCGCGCGATGCACTGGCCGTCGTGCTCGGCGTCGTCACGATCGCGCTGACCTTGCTGTCGCTGGA
Organism: uncultured Alphaproteobacteria bacterium; assembly: GCA_963729335.1. Lineage (GTDB taxonomy): Bacteria > Pseudomonadota > Alphaproteobacteria > Rhizobiales > Xanthobacteraceae > BOG-931. The sequence continues at coordinate 1,004,107 of CAVSNN010000002.1, read as the reverse complement.
GACCGCGCTCGGCCTGGTATTCGATCCGCGCTACCGCGACATCCCGTTTGCGCCGCAGAGCGCCGCCGTTTTCGCCTTTCTGGTCGTTATGGTTTCGGCGCCGCGGCCGTCGGGCACGCGATCCATGGCGGAGACTTTGGCGGCGGCGGTGCTGGCGCTGTGCGCGGTCTATATTGCGATCAACGAAACCTTCGCCAATTGGCAGGCGATCTGGCTCTGCGCCGGACTGCTCGGGCTTGGTCGTTATTCTGGCGCGGGCGCGGGACGCGCCAGGCTGAGGATCAAGACGCCGGCGGCGAACGCGGAAAGATCGGCGTTATGCAGCACGATGCCGAACCCCGCCGCCGCCAGCGCCAGCGAGGCCAGCACGATCGACGGCCGGATCAGGTTGAGGACGGCGGCGACGAGCGCCACGGCGCCGAATACGTCGTGATCGAACAGCACGATCGACAGCCGGAAGGTGTCGCACAGCCAAGTTCTGAGCCCACCGGTGACAAGCGAGTTCCACGTTCAAATTCTCGATCGCCATGTAGCGGATATAGAGCGCCTCGCCGACCGACAGAAAGCCGACGATCAGAAGCCAGTTGGTCTGGCGGGCGGTGGGGCAAAACAGCGGACGGCGCATTGTCTTTGCTCAATTTCGCTACTGCGTGGCGCGCACACCGACCTCACGCGTGGGCCTCGCCCAGGACGCGGATACGGCCTTGCACGCGATTGCGTGGCTTGTCTCGAATGGTGATATCCACGTCCTGGCCCAGCGCCGTCAGAAGCCGCATCAAACGCTCGCTGGAGAAGTTCGCAAGCCGGCCGTTCAACAGCGCCGATACTTTGGGCCGATCGATGCCCATGATCGTGGCCGCGGCAACCTGAGTAAGACGCCGGCGCTTGATGACGTGCCTAATGTGGCTGGTGAGCTGCGCCTTGGTCAGTTCTTCCTCGGGTTCCGACAAACCCATGTCGGCGAACACGTTGCCGCTGCCCGGAGTCACCGGAATTCGCGATTTTCGTTTTTTGACCATGAGTTCGCAATCTATGCCTGCTCAGGCATGGGATACAACCCGACTGCACGCACGGCAGGCATGGCCGAAAAGAATTTTCATTTGCGGCCGCAGCTTCACGCCTCCTTCTCCCCGCGCGCGGGGAGAAGGTCGGGATGAGGGGGCGCCGCCGCTGCCTGAGCGGAGCCGGAATTATCTGCAACGCCTGAGCTTCAATCGCACGGCTCGGAATTGCGGCAAGGCCCCCTCACCCCACCCTCTCTCCGCGCGCGGGGAGAGGGAGCCGCGCGCCGTTGCGATGCTTCCTGGCCCGCCTTGACCACAGCCACCTCACCGCAGCGCGAGGTGCTGGCCGTCGAACATCGTCGGCTGGCAATACAGCCGGAACGGCGCGAGGGCTGCGCACAATTGCGCTGCGGCGCCGGCGTCGGCGAGCGGTCCGGCCACCAGGCGCAATTCGATCCGGTTGGCGCGCGGCAGTTCCTTGACGCTGACGATCGGCGCCAAATTCTCGAACAATTGCGGATGCGCGGCGCGGATGGTGTTCCAGCGCAGCCGCAGCGCTTCAAGCGTCAGGCCGCTGCCGATATCGACGCCGTATTCGATCCGCGGCATTGCCGGCAGCGCGGCGTCGGCCGACGGTGCTGTCGTGGCCGGCGCGGAAGCGAAGCTCGGCTGCGGAGCGGCGACGACGGCCGGCGCGGCCAATGACGCGGTCAGCGCCGCCGTGGCCGCCACGCTTGGGCCGTCCTCGCCGGGCTGGCTCGCATTGGCCGCCTTGAAGCTGTTTGGTGATCGAGCCCGTCACATCGTCCATATCGTGCTCGACGGCGGCGAGCCGCGTTTTGAGCTGTTCGTCGTTGGCGGCAAGCCCGCGCACCGCTTCGGCAAGCCGCTGCGTTTGGGTGTCCGCGTCGAGCGAGCGCGTCGCCACCTGGGTCGTCGGAGCATGATGCAGGATCAGTGCGACGCGCTCGACGCCGGCCGGCGTTCGGCTCGCCAGCGCCGCGACCGCCAATGCGCCGGCGGCGGTAGCGCCCCAGAGCGTGATGCGCCGCAGCCCCTGCATCGTGAATGTTTTTCTCGCAACGACCCGATTTCCGCCGGTTCTGGTTTCGCCGACTTTGATGTCACGGACTTTTATTGCGCCGGCTCCCGGCGGTTCCGCCTTCAGGGCATCCGCAAGATCGAGCATGCTGCGCTCCGGCAGGTTCGCAAAGACGAAAAAGACGAATCAGTGCCAAAAACCTAGCAGATTCTGTCACTTTGAACCCGGTATCCGCGCTGTCGCCGGCGCTGTGGCGTTTGCCGTCGCCGAATTCGCGGCTTTCGGCTAAGACAACGCCGCGGAGGTTGCGATGAAGCCTCGGACTTGCTTGGCGATCGTGCTGGCGGCCGGCGCGGGCACGCGGATGGCGTCGTCGCGGCCCAAGGCGCTGCACGCGCTGGCCGGCAGATCGCTGCTCGCCCATGTGCTCGGCGCCGTCGCCGAGGCCGGCGTCACCGCGGCTGCCGTCGTGGTCGGACCCGGCGAGGACGAAGTTGCCGCCGAAGCCGAGCGCGCCTTGCCGGGCGCGGCGGTGTTCGTGCAGCGCGAGCGGCGCGGCACCGCGCATGCCGCCCTTGCGGCGAAGCCGGCGATCGAACAGCGGCCGGACGATATTCTGATCGTCTATGCCGACACCCCGCTCATTCGCCCGGCGACGCTGCGACGACTGCGCGCTCCGCTCGCCAACGATGCCGATATCGCGGTGCTCGGCTTCCGGCCGGCCGATCCGACCGGCTATGGCCGGCTCATCATGCAAGGCAGCGATCTTGTCGCCATCCGCGAGCATGCCGACGCCAGCGCCCACGAGCGCAACATCGCGCTCTGCAACGGCGGCATCATGGCATTTGCCGGCAACACCGCGCTTGCCATCTTGGAGCGGATCGGCGATCGCAATCACAAAGGCGAATTTTACCTGACCGACGCGGTCGAGATCGCTCGCGGCATGACGCTGCGCGCGGTGACGGTCGAAGCCGAGGAGGACGACGTGCGCGGCATCAACACCAAAGCTCAACTCGCCGAGGCGGAAGCGGCGGCGCAACAGCGGCTGCGCCGCGCCGCGCTCGACTCAGGCGTCACGCTCGTCGCACCGGAAACCGTTTTTCTATCCGCCGACACCAAATTCGGCCGCGACGTTGTGGTCGAGCCCTACGTGGTATTCGGCGCGGAAGTGACGGTTGAGGACGGCGCGGTAATCCGTTCGTTCTCGCATCTTGCCGGCGCCCATGTCGGCAAAGCCGTCTCGGTCGGGCCGTTCGCGCGACTGCGGCCGGGCACGCGGCTCGGCGACGGCTCGCGCATCGGCAATTTCGTCGAGGTCAAGGAGGCGGTGGTGGAGGCCGGCGCCAAGGCCAATCATTTGAGCTATATCGGCGACGCCTTCGTCGGCGCCAATGCCAATATCGGCGCCGGCACCATCACCTGCAATTACGACGGGGCCGACAAGCACCGCACCGCGATCGGCAAGGATGCCTTTATCGGCTCGAACTCGGCGCTGGTCGCGCCGGTCGAAATCGGGGAGGGCGCCTATATCGGCTCGGGGTCAGTGATCACCGAAAACGTGCCGCCGGGCGCCTTGGCGCTGGGGCGCGGCCGCCAGACCGTTAAGGAAGGTTGGGCGGCGCGCTTGCGCGGTTTGAAATCGCTCGGCAAAAACAAGCCGCATTCGCGCGATTAAGCGGAGTGCCGCGGAAGCTGTCACGAAACGAAAACTATTTTGATTATCGCGATCTAAATGGTTGCGCTTTAACGGTTAACATTCCAGGGAACAGGGATCAGCAATCAGGTATCGGCTGAAAGCGTTGGCCACCGATTTCCTGATACCTGATACCTGATACCTCATTGCCGATACCTGACAGGAGATCGTCCACTCGGATGTGCGGAATAATCGGGATCATCGGCAACGAGCCGGCGGCGCCGCAGCTGATCGACGCGCTCAAGCGGCTGGAATATCGCGGCTACGATTCCGCGGGCGTCGCTACGCTGGAAGCAGGCGCGCTGACGCGGCGTCGCGCCGAGGGCAAGCTCAAGAACCTTGAATTGCGGCTGCAGCGCGAGCCGCTTGCCGGCACCATCGGCATCGGTCACACCCGCTGGGCGACGCACGGCCGGCCGAGCGAAAACAACGCCCATCCGCACGCCACCGAAAAGCTCGCGGTCGTGCACAACGGCATCATCGAGAATTTCAGCGAGCTGCGCCGCGAGCTGCAAGCCAAGGGCGTCAAATTCTCAACCGATACCGACACCGAAGTCATCGCGCATCTGGTCACCGAGGAGATCAAGCGCGGTGCCACCCCGGTCGCCGCGGTCAAGGCGGCGTTGCCGCGCTTGCGCGGCGCCTTTGCGCTCGCCTTTCTGTTTGCCGGCGAGGAGAACCTATTGATCGGCGCCCGGCAGGGCTCGCCGCTCGCCGTCGGCTTCGGCGAGGGCGCGATGTATATCGGCTCCGACGCGATCGCGCTCGCGCCGTTCACCGACACGGTCAGCTATCTGGAAGACGGCGATTGGGTGATCGTCACGCGCGGCGGCGCCGAGATTCACGACCGCGGCGGTGCCGTCGTCCAGCGCAGCGTCCTGAAATCGCAAGCCTCGGTCATGCTCATCGACAAGGGCAATCACCGCCATTTCATGGCCAAGGAAATCCACGAGCAGCCCGAAGTCGTCGGCCACACGCTTGCCAATTATCTCGACATGGCGGCCGGGCGCGTCGCGCTGCCGATGCGATTGCCGTTCGATTTCCGCGCGCTTGACCGGCTCTCGATCGCCGCCTGCGGCACCGCTTATTACGCCGGCATGGTGGCGCGCTACTGGTTCGAGCGTTTCGCGAAACTGCCGGTCGAGGTCGATATCGCCTCCGAATTCCGCTACCGCGACGTGCCGCTCAAGCCGGGCAATCTCGCGATCTTCGTCTCGCAATCGGGCGAGACGGCCGATACGCTCGCTTCGCTGCGCTATGCCCGCGACAGGGGCCAGCACGTGCTTTCGATCGTCAACGTGCCGACCTCGAGCATCGCGCGCGACAGCGACGTCGTCATGCCGACGCTGGCCGGGCCGGAAATCGGCGTGGCATCCACCAAAGCGTTTACGTGTCAATTGGCGGCCCTTGCCGCGCTCGCCATCGCCGCCGGCCGCGCCCGCGGCGTGCTCGGCGAGAGCGACGAGAAGAAACTGGTGCAGGCGCTGATCGAAGTGCCGCGGCATTTGAACGAGGCGCTGGCGCTCGAGCCGCAGATCGAGGAGCTGGCGCGCGATCTCGCCAAATGCCGCGACGTGCTTTATCTCGGCCGCGGCACCAGCTTTCCGATCGCGCTGGAAGGCGCGCTGAAACTGAAGGAAATCTCCTATATCCACGCCGAAGGCTATGCGGCGGGCGAGCTCAAGCACGGCCCGATCGCCTTGATCGACGAGAACATGCCGGTGATCGTGATCGCCCCGCACGACAAAGTATTCGAAAAAACGCTCTCCAACATGCAGGAAGTCGCCGCCCGCGGCGGCCGGCTCATCCTGATGACCGACGCCGAAGGCGCCAACGCCGCCCACGCCGCCCAAGATGGTGCACACGATGGCGCTCATGACGGCGCCGATGCTGCCGCCGACGGAAGGTCGGTGGAGACGCTCACGCTGCCCGCGGTGGACGCCGCGGTGGCGCCGCTCGTCTATGCCGTGCCGGTGCAGCTTCTGGCCTATCACACCGCCGTCGTCATGGGCACCGACGTCGATCAGCCGCGCAACCTTGCCAAATCTGTGACCGTCGAATAATTCGGTTACCGTCGAATAGTGCGGCGGCGGCCACGGCGGCCACGGCGGCGGCATAAACGCGCAGTTCCGCTGCGGCGACGGTGCTGTGCAAATTCCGCGCCCGCTCCTATATACTTTCGCAACCGGGCAGGGCGGTCGAAGTGGCCATGAACGACAGCGATCAGAATTTGCGACCGGCCGGCGGCGCGGCCAAATCCGGCCCCGGCCTGATCAGCCGCATCCGCACTTATTTTCTCACCGGATTGGTCGTCGCCGGCCCGGTGGCGGTGACGTTGTGGCTGATCTGGTGGTTCGTCACCTGGGTCGACAATCTGGTGCGGCCCTTGATCCCGAAAATGTATCACCCCGATACCTATCTGCCGTTCAACATACCGGGGCTCGGTCTGATCGTCGTCTTCATCGCGCTGACGCTGTTGGGTTTCCTCACCGCGAATTTGATCGGCCGCAAGCTTGTCGGCTTCGGCGAGAACCTATTGAGCCACATGCCGATCGTGCGACCGATCTACCGCACCGCGAAGCAGATTTTCGAGACGCTGTTCTCCAAATCGGGCTCAAGTTTTCGGCGTGTCGCGCTTGTGGAATTCCCGTCCCCCGGCATGTGGTCGCTGGTTTTCCTGACCTCGGCGCCGAGCGAGGAAATCGTCGAACGCCTGCCGGCGGCCGAGCACGTCTCCGCGTTCATGCCGTGCACGCCGAACCCGACCACGGGTTTCTTCTTTTATGTGCCGCGACACGACGTGATCGAACTCGACATTACCGTCGAGCAGGCCATGACGCTGATCATGTCCGCCGGCATGGTTCAGCCCGGCGGCGAGCCGCAGGAGAAACTGGCCGCACTCGCCGCAACCGCGCGCGCGGCGCAGGCCGCGCGCCAGGCCGAGCCGACCGCGGTGAAATAGGGCGCTTCAGCCCGCGCCGAGCAGTCGGATCGCCTCGTCGCGCGCGAACAGATAGAGCAGGTTGACGAGCGTCCGCCCGCGCGGAGTTTGCAGTTTCGCATCGCGCGACAGCATAAGCGCCGCGTCGTCGCGCGCCGCGGCGAGCAGGTGTCCGTGAACGCCGAGCTGGGCGATGCGAAAGCCCGGCTCGCCGCTCTGGCGGGTGCCGAGCACGTCGCCTTCGCCGCGCAGCCGCAAATCCTCCTCGGCGATGCGGAAGCCGTCGTCGGTCTCGCGCAGAATCGCCAGCCGCGCTTTGGCGGTGACCCCGAGCGGCGCCTTGTAGAGCAGAATGCAGGTCGAGCGCGCGGCGCCGCGGCCGATGCGGCCGCGCAATTGATGCAGTTGCGCGAGCCCGAACCGTTCGGCGTGCTCGATCACCATGACGCTTGCTTCCGGCACGTCGACGCCGACTTCGATCACCGTCGTGGCAACGAGAAGCCGGGTCTCGCCTTTGGCGAAGCGCGCCATGGCGCGATCCTTGTCCGGCCCGCGCATGCGGCCGTGAACGAGATCGACCAATTCGCCGAACCGCTTTTGCAACGCCTTGTAGCGTTCTTCGGCCGCGGCGAGGTCGACGGTTTCGGATTCCTCGACCAGCGGGCACACCCAATAGACGCGCCGGCCGGCGGATAGCGCGCGCGCCACCGCCTCGATCACTTCGCCAAGGCGCTCCAGCGGCACCGCGCGGGTATCGACCTTATGCCGGCCGGCCGGCTTTTCGCGCAATTCGGAAACCTCCATGTCGCCGAAATAAGTCAGCACCAGCGTGCGCGGGATCGGCGTCGCGGTCAGCACCAACAGATCGACCGCCTCGCCCTTGCGCGCCAAAGCGAGCCGCTGATGCACGCCGAAGCGGTGCTGCTCGTCGACCACCGCGAGCGCGAGGTCGCGGAACGCCACGTTGTCCTGGAACAAGGCGTGGGTGCCGACGACAAGGTCGATGTCGCCTGCGGCAAGCGCCGAAAGAATATCGTCGCGCTCGCGGCCGCGCTCGCGGCCGGTAAGGATGGCGAGCCGGATGCCGGCGGCTTTGGCCAGCGGCGCGACGGTCGCAAAATGCTGCCGCGCCAGTAGCTCGGTCGGCGCCATAAAGGCGGCCTGCCGGCCGGCCTCGATCACGTTTGCCGCCGCGATCAACGCGACCACGGTCTTGCCCGAGCCGACGTCGCCGTGCAGGAGCCGCAACATGCGGGCCGGCTGGGCGAGATCGGCGACGATGTCGGCGACCGCGCGGCTCTGCGAGGGCGTGAGCGCATAGGGCAGCGCCTTGACGATGCGCACGCGCAAGCGGCCCTCGGCGGCGCTGCCGCGGCCGGCGCGCTTGCGCATATGGGCGCGCAACAGCGCGAGCGCGAGCTGGCTCGCCAACAGTTCGTCGTAAGCGAGCCGCGACCACGCCGCGCTGTCCGGTTTGATGTCGTCGGGCGCGACCGGACGGTGGATGGTCCGTAGCGCCTCGGCAAAGCCTGGAAAGGCGTTGCGCGCAATCCAGGCCGCATCCTGCCATTCCGGCAACCCCGGCAGGCGGTCGAGCGCGGCATCGAGCGCCTTGCGCAACTGGATCGGGTGCAGCCCCTCGGTGAGCGGATAGACCGGGTCGAGGAGCGGCAGCCGCGCCAATCCCGCGGCGTCGACCACGCGGTCGGGATGCACCATCTGCAAATGGCCGTCGTAGAGCGTCGCGGTGCCCGACACGTAGCGCAGCGCGCCCTCGGGAAACAGCTTTTGCAGATAATCCTTGCGCGCATTGAAATAGGTGACGGTCAGCGTGTTGGTGTCGTCGAAGGTGTCGATATTGTAGGGCGCGTGCGGCCGGTTGCCCGGCGGCGGCCGGTGCTTCTCGACCGTGACCGCCACGGTGACCACGGTGTCGGGCGTCACCTCGGAGAGCTTCGGCTGGTTGCGGCGGTCGACAAAGCCGGTCGGCAGGTGGAAGACGAGATCGACGACGCGCGGCGGCTCGCCGTCGCGGCCGACGAGCCGGGCGAACAGTTTTTCCAGCTTCGGCCCCACACCCGGCAGGGCCGTCAAGGACGCGAACAGCGGATTGAGCACCGGCGGGCGCATGCGATCATCCTATACCGTCATCATCCGCGAAGGCGGATGATCCAGTAATCGGGGCGCAGTGGATACTGGATGGCCCGCGGAGCTTGTCATCGGGCCGGCCGAAGGCCGGACCCGTTGGCGGGCCATGACAACCGCAAGCGCGCCCTCTATATACCGCTCGCCCGGCCGCGTCCGGGCTTTTGGCGTTTGACCGCGACGAATTCGGGCTAGCGATGACGCAACGCTCAAGCGAAGGACTGGACGAGCGGCGCCGCAAACTTCTGTACCGCTCGTGGCGGCGCGGCGTGCGCGAAATGGATCTGATCGTCGGCCGTTTCGCCGACGCCTTTATCGAAAAATTCGACGCCACAGCGCTTGACGATTTCGAGGCCCTGATCGAAGCGCCCAATGCCGAACTCTATGCCTGGGTCACCGGCGACGAACGCGTGCCGGCGCACTACGACACCGCGGTGCTGCGCGAGCTCATCGGCTTTCACCGGCAAAGCGGGGAGGCGGCAAAGCCGCCGCAGCGACCATGACGGCGCATTCCGCAATGGCGGCCAAATCGCCGGCCGAGCGGCTTTCGCCCGGCCGGCCGCTGACGCTTTCCGGCATTGCCGACGGCGCCGAGGGTCTCGTCGTCGCCGACCTCGCGCGCGCCGTCGCCGCGCGGCGAGAGCCGCCTGCGATTTCGCTTGCGGTGGTCTGCCGCGACGGCCCGCGTATGGCGATGGTCTCGCGCGCGTTAAACTTCTTCGCCCCGGATATCGACGTGTTGGAATTCCCGGCCTGGGATTGCCTGCCCTATGACCGGGTCTCCCCGCATGCCGGCGTGGTGGCGGCGCGCATGATGACGCTCGCGCGGTTAGCCCGCGTGCGCGGCCGCGACCGTCCGGCGGTTCTCCTCACCACCGTCAACGCCATTTTGCAGCGCGTGCCCGAGCGCGAGCCGATCGCCCGACAATCGCTCGCGGCGGCGCCCGGCAATGTCTTGCCGATGGCCGGGATCACCGAGTGGCTCGAGCGCAACGGCTTCAACCGCGCCTCGACCGTGCGCGAGCCGGGCGATTACGCCATCCGCGGCGGCATCGTCGATCTGTTCGCGCCCGGCATGGCCGCGCCGGTGCGGCTCGATTTTTTCGGCGACACGCTCGAATTGATCCGGAGCTTCGATCCGGAAAGCCAGCGCACCACCGCCGAGCTGCGCGCGCTCGATCTGGTGCCGGTGGCGGAGTTTACGCTCACCGGCGACACCATCCGGGCCTTCCGCACCGGCTATGTCGCCGCCTTCGGCGCGGCCGGGCCCGACGACCTGCTCTACGAAGCGGTCAGCGAAGGCCGCCGCCATGCCGGCATGGAGCATTGGCTGCCGCTGTTTCACCCGCATCTCGCGACGCTGTTCGATTATATCGCCGCGACGCCGATAGTCCTCGAGCCTTTGGCGGAGGAAGCCGCGCACGAGCGGCTTATTCAAATCGCCGACTATTATCAGGCGCGTCAGGACGCGCTCGAGCAGACCGGCGCCGGGGTGCCCTATAAGCCGCTGCCGCCGGATCGGCTCTATCTCCCCGAAGCGGAATGGCGCGAACGGCTCGAAAACTCCGCGCTGGCGCGCTTCTCGCCGTTCGCCCTGCCCGAACAGTCGCCCGACGCGGTGGAGGTCGGCGCCCATGCCGGCCACAGCTTTGCCGCCGAACGCGCCACCCCCGGCGCCAATGTATTCGAGGCGGTGACGAGACACGTCAACGCGCTGCAAGCTTCCGGCAGGCGCGTCGTCATCGCGCTGTGGAGCGACGGCTCGCGCGAGCGCATGTCGCACGTGCTGGCCGAGCACGGGCTCCTCAATCTCACGCCGGTTGCGTCATGGCCGGCCGCGCTCGGTCTGCCGCGCCATCAGACGGCGCTTGCGGTGCTCGGCATCGAATCCGGCTTCGAAACCGCCGACACGGCGCTCATCACCGAGCAGGACATTCTGGGCGAGCGGCTTATTCGCGCCCGCCGCCAGGCCAAGCGCGCGGATAATTTCATCGCCGAGGTGACGAGTCTGGCCGCCGGCGATCTGGTCGTCCATGTCGATCACGGCATCGGCCGATTTGCGGGTCTGCGCGCGATCGAAGCCGCCGGCGCGCCGCACGATTGCCTGGAAATCCATTATGCCGGCGGCGACAAATTGTTCCTGCCGGTCGAGAACATCGAGCTTTTGTCGCGCTACGGCTCGGAAACCGCCGGCGCCGAGCTCGACCGGCTCGGCGGCGTTGCCTGGCAGAGCCGCAAGGCGCGGATGAAAAACCGTATCCGCGAGATCGCCGGCGCCTTGATCAAGGTCGCCGCGGAGCGGCAACTCCGCGAGGCGCCGTGGCTTGCGGTGGCCACCGGCCTCTACGACGAGTTCTGCGCCGGCTTTCCCTACGAGGAGACCGACGATCAAGCCGCCGCCATCGCCGCCGTGCTCGGCGATCTGAATTCCGGCCGGCCGATGGATCGCCTGGTCTGCGGCGACGTTGGCTTCGGCAAGACCGAGGTGGCGCTGCGCGCCGCCTTCATCGCCGCGATGAATGGCAAGCAGGTCGCGGTCGTGGTGCCGACGACGCTCTTGGCGCGCCAGCATTTCAAAACCTTCGGCGACCGGCTCAAGAACTATCCCCTCCATATTGCGCAAGCATCGCGCCTCGTATCGGCGAAGGAGCTGACCAATGCCAAGAGCGGCATTGCCGAAGGCAAAATCGACATCGTCATCGGCACCCATGCGCTCCTCGGCAAGGCCGTCAAGTTCAAGGACCTCGGCCTCGTCGTGGTCGACGAGGAGCAGCATTTCGGCGTCGCGCATAAGGAAAAGCTAAAAGCTTTGCGCGCCGAGGTGCATGTGCTCACGCTGACCGCCACCCCGATCCCGCGCACCTTGCAGCTTGCGCTCTCAGGCGTGCGCGACATGTCGATCATCGCGACGCCGCCGGTCGATCGGCTGGCGGTGCGCACCTTCGTCTCCCCGTTCGACCCGGTCACGGTGCGCGAGGCGCTCCTTCGCGAGCGCTATCGCGGCGGCCAGGCGTTCTATGTCTGCCCGCGCATCGAGGATTTGGCCGACGCCAAGAGCTTCCTCGACACCACCGTGCCGGAAGTGCGCGTCGCCGTCGCTCACGGCCAGATGGCGGCAAGCGTGCTCGAAGACATCATGGCGGCGTTTTACGACGGCAAGTTCGACGTGCTGCTCTCGACCTCGATCATCGAAAGCGGCCTCGACATTCCGGCCGCCAATACGCTGATCGTGCACCGCGCCGACATGTTCGGGCTGGCGCAAATTTATCAGCTGCGCGGCCGCGTCGGGCGCGCCAAGCTGCGCGCCTATGCGCTGCTGACGCTGCCGGCAGGGCGCAAAATGACGCCGCAGGCCGAGCGCCGGCTCAACGTGCTGCAATCGCTCGACACGCTCGGCGCCGGCTTCCAACTCGCCTCGCACGATCTCGATATCCGCGGCGCCGGCAATCTTTTGGGCGACGAGCAGTCCGGCCACATCAAGGAAGTCGGTTTTGAGCTTTATCAGCAGATGCTAGAGGAGGCTGTGCTGTCGATGAAGGCCGGCATCGCCGCCCCGGTCGCCGACCGCTGGTCGCCGCAAATCACCATCGGCACGCCGGTGCTCATCCCTGAGGATTACGTCGCCGACCTGCCGGTGCGGCTCGCGCTCTACCGGCGCTTGGCGGAAATCGAGGACGACCGCGACATCGAGGCGTTCGCCGCCGAGCTCGTCGACCGCTTCGGCAAGCTGCCCGACGAAGTTGAGCATCTACTTCAAGTCGTGGCGATCAAGTCATTGTGCCGGCGTGCCAATGTCGAGCGCATCGAGGTGGGTCCAAAAGGCGCGGTGCTGGCCCTGCGCGACAATGTTTTCGCCAACCCGGAGGGCCTGATCGCCTATATCGCCAAGCATTCGCCCGACGCCCGGGTGCGGCCGGACCAGAAAGTGGTGTTCTTCGACGAGTGGGACAATGCCGAAGCGCGGCTGCGCGGCGCCACCGGGATTTTGCGGACGCTGGTCGGGATCGCGGAGCGCGCCAAGGCAGCGTAGGGGCGGCCCTCGTGGCCGCCCTGCCTCGATACCCTCAACGCGGGCGCCCACAAGGGGCGCCCCTACGTTGCGACGACCCGCAGCGGATTTTCCTGATCGAACTCCCAACGCGACGGATTTTCCTCAATATAACGGCGCACGCGGGTTAGGTCCCGTTCGTCTCGAATGATGTGTTCATAATAACCGCGCTGCCATAATCGGCGATTGAACGCCGGCCATCGGCGGTTCCTCACGCCGCGAATGTATTCGACGGTGAATGCGGATTTGAATCCGCCAACGATATCGCCAATCGTAGGGGCGGCCCTCGTGGCCGCCCTGTCCGTGTCACAGGCGCCCACAAGGGGCGCCCCTACGGTTATAGGTCCATCTGACAATACCAGGATGCCGTGAACATGGTTCGGCATCACGACAACAGCATCGACATCGGCGCCACAAAACCGGACCGGCATATCGCGCCACGAGCGCGCGGCCAATTCGCCCGCATCATTCAAGCGCATCGCCCCGTCGACGACTTGTCCGAACAGACAAGCACGATCCTGCGTGCATATGGTGACGAAATACGCTCCAGCCTGCCCATAATCGTACCCGTTCAGGCGCAGCGAACGGCGGCGACGTTGAACCGGATCGTGAGTCATGCGCGCCCCGCCGACAAATCCGATAATCGCCCGGTGATCCCAACCTGCGTGAGGTTGAATTATAACGAGCGAGCATAGCGCGTAGGGCGGATTTGCCGAAAGGCGTGATCCTCCGCCTCTCAGCGAGGGAATGGCGGATTTTGCTCCGCTAAGCCGCCGCACTTGTTGATCGTCACCACCGGGCTTGACCCGGTGGTCCATGCTGACACGTAGCACACGTGGCGATGCCGCATGGATTGCCGGATCAAGTCCGGCAATGACGAAAGGATTCCCTCACCCTGAGGTGCTCGGCGCGAAGCGCCGAGCCTTGAAGGGCGACGGCCGAGGTACCCGAGCAGCATCCTTCGAGGCTCCCCCCGATCAAGTCGGGGGTCGCGCCTCAGGATGAGGGCTGAACGAGACATTGCCGGATCACGTCCGGCACTGGAGAGCCGCGGGAACCCAAGCGCCTTTCGTCCTTCACTAATCGGTGAATTCACAACATTTCCTTATTTCCGGCACGGCCGCGTCTCAAACAGGCGTTTGAATTTCAATCGTGCGTTTAAGAATGCGCGATAAAGCGCGTCATGAGGTTCCCCATGTTGGTCATGCAGAATTTATCCCGCCCCGCCGGCAACTCGATCGCGTCCGGGCCGGCCTGCCCGAATTGCGGTCGTTCGATGCATCTGGCGCGGCTTGCGCCGCGGTCGGACGGGCTTTCGGACATGAAGGTCTATCGCTGCGGCGAATGCGGCGTGTCGCAGGTCGAGGCGGCCGACGACACCGCGGCCGCGTAATCCGGCCTGTAGGATGGGTTGAGCCCTTGCGAAACCCATCATTTATCCTCGTCGCCCGATGATGGGTTTCGCTTCACTCAACCCATCCTACGAGCTCAGCTATTTGTGCGCGAGCTTGCCCAGCCCCTTGCGCAGATCGTCGCCATTCATGACCGGCACCAGCTCGATTGCGGCATTGAGATTGAGGAAGAACGGCTCGACGGCCTCGACGATCTGCGCGGGCTCGGCCAGATCGAAAAAGATCATGCCGCCGCGTTTGCCGTCCGTTGGCATAAAGTAAGCCGCCTCCGGCTTGAGCTTGCTCATAATGGATTCCATCGCTCGCCCGAGCGAGCCGTCGTTAATCGCTGCGTTGCCCTTCTCGACTGGAAGCGTGAACTTGAGCATCATGCGCATTGGCGTCTCCTGCGTGCTGGAAAAATACGTGCAGCATGAAGATAAGCGCCGCGTGCGACATTCAAGCTGCCGCAATATGTCGCGTCGGGTTGTTTCGCCTGCGCCAAGGGGAGACATCAAGGGAGGACATCATGAGCGTCGGTGTGTCGAATTCGGCGGCAACCAGGCGCGCGGTTGCGATGGCAGGCGCGGTGGTCGTGTTTTTGTTCGCGGCCATCGCGATCGCCGGCGCGGCCGGGATCACGATCGTGGCGTTGGGCACGAGCAATACGCGGGGCAGGGGGCTGCCGTCGCAACAGGCCTATCCGGCGCAGTTGCAGGCCATGCTCGCGGCCAAGGGCGAGCAGGTGCATGTCATCAATTTGGGCGTCAACGGCGACACCAGCGCCGGCATGCTGGCGCGCCTCAACGCGGTGCCGGGCGGAACGCGGCTGGTGCTCTTGGAATATTGGCCGCGCAACGAAGCGCGCGGCGGCATCGCCAATACCGCCGCCAATGTGGCGGAGATTCAAAGCCGGCTGGCGGCGCGCGGCATCAAATGCATTATCGTCACCGGAATCTTTCAACGCGCGCACAGCGCGGCCGCCGCCGCCGGCAACCTGATCGCCACCCCCGCCGGGCCGCATTTGAACGCCGTGGCCTATGGCCAGGTCGCGGCGCAGATTTTGCCGGAGGTGGAGGCGGCGATCGGCCGGTAACACGCGCCCCCGGCGCTGCTACAGGGGGACGCGGGTCAAGCCCGTATGCCGGCCGAAATCACGTCACCGTGAACGGGACCCGCCCTTGACATCGGTCCCCGTTTTGGTTATATATTGAGACGACTTATTCTCGCCCGCAAGGACGCCGCCGGGAGGCATATCCGGCGGTCGGGGCGAGGACGGTGCCCGCGGGCGGGCTTGCAACCCGCTCCCGGGCGGTCCGGGCATCATGCCTGCCGGCACTATGACCGGCATGCGAGGTGCGTCGCTGGATGTGGGCAGACCGTCGGCGGAGTGACCCCCGCCCCTTGGACGGCCTCGCTCACGAAGCCTGGCCCGGATCGCACCAAGGGACCACACACCCCTTGGGCAGAGCCGTGGTGGAACGCCGGCAGGCGAGCGCGCCCGACAGCGGAAGGGGCGGCGCAAGCCGCCCTCTCCGTGGCGCGCCGCCGTGCCCGCTGGCACGGCGTCTTGGACTACTGCGTCTGCCGGCGTTCCGCTTCCTTATTTTTCTTTTTTTCTTTCTTTCTTCCTTCGTAGCCCGGATTGAGCGGAGCGAAAGCCGGGATGGACATTGAAGCTTCTCGGAAGCTTCTCGGAAGCTTCTCGATCGTTCCCGGCTTTCGCTGCGCTCAATCCGGGCTACATTGCGTCGCTGTTTGACAACCTCGCGCGCAAAAATGCGCCGCGGGAACGGACTGACTTATCCATCCCCGCTTCGCGGGGCAGGAAACATTTACGCCCGCATCCTGGTATGGCGGCCCGAGGTGCGCTCGATGGCGCTGGCGAGATATTCCGGCGACTGCGCGCCGGTGACGATCACGCTATTGCCGAAGATGAAGCACGGCACGCCGTCGATGCCGGCTTCCTTGGCCGAATTGGCGTCGCTCTCGACGCGGTCGGCGTCGGCGTCGCTGGCCAGAAGCCTCCGCACCAGATCGCCGTCCATGCCGCAGTCGATCGCCGCCCCGATCAGCACTTTGGGATCGGACAGATCGGCGCCTTCGGCGAAATAAAGCTCCATCAGGCGCTGCTTCATCCGCGCCGGATCGGTGGCGCTGCGCGACCACAGGATGAGACGATGACAGTCGAGCGTGTTGGGCTGCCGGCTGATCTTGTCGGGGCTGTAAGGCAGGCCCTCTACCGCAGCGGCCGCGGCAATGCGCTCGGCGATCACGGCATAGCGCTCGGGCGAGCCGAACTTGGTCTGCAAATAAGTTTGCCGGTCGATGCCCTCGCGCGGGATCCAGTCGTTGAGGAAATACGGCCGCCAGTTGATGTCGACGGTAACGTCGGGAGTAAGCGCAATGGCGCCTTCCAGCCGGCGCTTGCCGATATAGCACCACGGGCACACCACGTCGGACACCACTTCGATGTGCACGGAGGCGGCCGGCTCGGACGTATCGACCATCGCAAGACTTTCGATTCTGATGGGTAAGTCTAGCCCAGATTGTGCAGCCGTGAGAAGCCACATGCCAATATCGTCATTGCGAGGAGCGGAGCGACGAAGCAATCCAGCCCCCGGCGCAAAAGGCTGGATTGCTTCGCGGAGCTTGTCATCGGGCCGGCCACTTCGGGCCGGACCCGTTGGCTCGCAATGACGCGGCTTTTACGCCACCGCCGGCTCGCCGACCACCCGGGCGATCAGCGAGTCGATATTGTCGGTCGGCTTCAAGGTGGCGAGCGTCACCTCGGCCTCGATGCCGCCGCGCTTGCGGTCCGGCGCCAGCATGGTGTTCTTGAGCACGCTGGCGATACGGCGTGCTACGACATGGGCGGCGCGCAGATCGGTCTCGGTGAACACCGCGAAGATGGAATTGTCGGCTTCGCGGCAGGCGAAATCGACCTGGCGCATCAGCCGGGCCAGGAGCCGCGCGGCGTCCAGGCTGACGCGGCGGTCGGCGTTATCGAAGGCAAAGCGCGCGATCGACAGGCCGGTGCCGCGCTTCTCGGCGTCGTCGACGGCGCGGTTGAGATCGCGCCAGAACGCGTCGTGGGCAAGCAACCCGGTATCCGGGTCGATCATGCCCTTGGCGTCGAGCGATTTGAGCATGCGCTTGAGCCGCTGGCCGAAGGTATGGACGCGCACATAGGGCAACAGCCGCTCGACCAGGCGCGCCGGCACCTCGCCGACGCGATCGAGATTGGCAAGTTCGATCGCGAAAAATTTCGACCAGGCCTGGATGGCCGCCGGCGACGACGACCGGCAGATCGCGAAAGCGCACGTCCTCGGCGAGCACGGTGAGCAGCGCCTCGACCACGCGCGGGCCAAAACCCTCGCCGATCACCACGCCGTCGATGTCGCGATTGTTGAGCGCGCGGGCTGCGCTCTCGACCGACAAGGCGCCGACCACGCCCACCCGCTCGCCGATCGCGACCGACAGGCCCGGGTAAGAGCGGCCGCGCCCGGCGACCAGCACGGTCGCCTCGTCGAGCGGATCGGAAGTCGAGAGTTCCGGCAGCTGCTCGCCGTGCGAGGCGAGCGTGCGGCGGCGGCGCAACACCGTGCCGTGCAGGGTGCGAATGCGCAGCGCCGTGCTCAGCCGGCGGAGGAGCCGCGGCGCCGCCGCATGGGCGGCGATCGCCAGCGCGTCGGGCACCGCCGCGGCGCCGTCGTCGCGGGTGCGGGCGATGACCGGCATGTAAATCCCGCCGGCGTTTTGCCGCTGCGTGGCCAAGACATCTGCCAGCGCGGCGGCGCGGGCGCGATCCGGACACGGCTCGGCCAAAATCACCGCTTCCGGCTCGACCGCGGCGAGCGCGGTCGGCGCATCGTTCCAGGTCGCTTCGATGATCGGGAAGCCGCCGGCCGCGCGCAACGCCTCGACCAGATCCGGTGCCGGGCAGTCGGCAATGACGGCGAACGGACCTTGCAGCGCCATGGTGAGAATGCGGGCTTTTATGAATACAGCCCCCAACCATGCCAAAGCGCTGTTAATGGGCCGTCAACGCGACCGCGCAAACTCGGTCCGATCGACGCCGCGGCGCCGATTGCGCGCAGAGCTGCGTGAGCGGCCGGGCGCGGGTTTATGGCGTCGCCGCGCGCAGCACCGCGGCGTCAGGCTCGGCGAAGGCGGCGGTGACCAGCGGATTGACGCCGAGCGCGGCAAGCGCCGCATGCATGGCGCCAAGATCCGCCGCGGTGCCGACCAGCCGCGCCCCGGTCAGCGCATCGGGCAGCGCCGCCAGCGCCGCGCCGCCGTCGATGCGACCGATTTTTTCGGCGAGCGTGCAGAGCGGGAAACGGTAACCGCCGACGGTGACAATGCCGGCCGGCGGTCCGGTCACGGCGACGGTCCGGCTCAGCAGATCGAGGCGGCACGGATAGCCGGTATCGACGAAGCCGTCGCGCGCGATGAAAAAATGCGGCTGATCGGTGCGCTCGATGCCGGGCGGAAAGATCTGCCGCGGCACCATCGGACCGCGCAACGCCACGGTGTTGGTTTCGGTGGCGCCAAGTTCGGCGACCGTCACCGGGTCGTGCCGGTTGTCGTGGCGCTCGCGCGGGGCAACGACCGCACCGAGCGGGAGCGGCGCCGGCCGGCCGCCGGCACCGCGGCGCGCGGCGAGCAAGGCGGCTTCGCCGAAAATCGCCACGTCGACCAGCGCCGCGTCGCGCTCGGGCCACTCCGCGCCGGCGGCAAGCCGCTCCGGCGCATGCCAGGCGGCGAGCACGGTGGTCGGGCCTTCGCGGGCGAACAGGCCGGTTTCGGCGAGGCGGAACGCCACCGGGGCGGGCAGGATCAGCGTGGCGCAGCGATGGTCGCGCCGCTGCCGCGCGAAGATGTCGGCATCGAACGGCTGATGCAGCGCGAGCGTGCCGCCGCTGAGCAGCCATGGCACCAGCGTCAAGCTGATGCCGGCAAACGAAGCCGGCACGACGGTCGACAGCACGCTTGCCTCCTGTTCGAGGCGGCCTTCAAGGAGCGCGCACAGCCCGCCGGCGAGAAATTCGAGATGGCGGCGCGCCACCGGAACCGGGCCGTCCTCGCCGACCTCGAAGGTGATCGCGGCGAGATGGGCCGCGGCGGCGTCGGCGCGGTCGAGCGGCGGAACCGGATCGAGTTTTTCCGCGGTGAGGAGATCGTCGAGCGCGACGACGCCGTCGGGCAGATCGGCGCCGAAGCCGCAAACGTAGCGGATCGAAAACACTTCGGCGGCGACGCGGGCGGCGAATTGGCAATGCTGGAATCGGCCGACGCGGCCGCAGGCGATCAAGGCTTTGGCGCCGACGCGCGCCAGCGCGGTCACCGCGTCGGCGCGGCGCCACAACAGCGGCAGGGGCGCCGCGATCAGCCCGGCGCGCAATACGCCGAGAACGGTCAAGACGTTCTCGACGATGTTCGGCAGCTGGATGCCGACGATGGCGTCGGTCGGCAGCCCCATGCGGCGAAGCCGCCCGGCGATCGCCGAGACGATGCGGTCGGCCGCGGCATAGGACAGAACGAGCGGCGCGCGATCGGTAAAAGCTTGCCGGTTCGGCGCGTCGGCGAGCGCGATCGCGCCCGGGCGGCGCGCCGCGGTGCGGCGAAACAGTCCGTCGAGCGTGATGCCGCCTTGGCCGGCCGCGCCGTCGCGGGTTGCGGGATCGCCGAGCATCATTGCGCCGCCGATCCTTGTGATGCCGATCCTTGCGATGACGATCCTTGCGCCGCCTTCCCCGGTTGCCGCCACCAGGTTTCCGGCAGATAGCCGAACAGCGAGGTGCGCGCCGGATGTCGGATATAGGCCCAGCGCGCCACCCATTGCTCGGGCAGGTAAAACAGCGGCACCACGTAAGCGCCGGAGATCAGCACGCGATCGAGCGCGCGCACCGCGTCGACGAGGTCCGCGCGCCGGCGCGCGCGCAACAGCGCCGCGATCATGGCGTCGACGGCTGGGCTTTTGACGCCCATATAGTTGCGCGAGCCTTGCTCGTCGGCCGCCGCGGAGCTCCAGTAAATGCTTTGCTCGTTGCCCGGCGAGAGCAACTCGTCCCAGCGGTATTCGATCATGTCGAAATCGAACGATACCAGGCGCTGTTCGTATTGCACGGCGTCGACCAGCCGGATGTGCGCCACGATGCCGGCGCGCGCCAGCATGGTGGCAAAGGCGAGCGCCAACCGCTCGTCGTCGCGGTCGGTCACCATGATTTCGAACGACAACGGCCGGCCGGCCCGGTCGCGCAGCGCGGTGCCGTTGATCTCGTAGCCGGCAGCCTGCAAGAGCGCGAGTGCAGCCCGCAGCGTCGAGCGGTCGCGGCCGGAACCGTCGCTGACCGGCGGCGACCAGGTGCCGTCGAGCACGTCGGGGCGCACCGCGTCCGGATAGGGCGCGAGCAGCGCCCGCTCCTCGGCATCCGCCGGACGGCGGTAGGCCGAAAGCTCGAAATCGTCGAAGTAGCTCGCGCTGCGCCGGTACAGATTGTAGAAGAAGGTGCGATTGACCCATTGAAAATCGAACAACAGCGCGATCGCCTGCCGCACCCGGATATCGGTAAAGATCGGCCGGCGGGTATTGAACACGAAGTCGGAAGCAAATTTCGGCAGCCCCGAGTGGAACAATTCCTTGATGACGCGTCCGTCGGTCACGGCGGGAAAGCCATAGCCGGTCTGCCAGCGCGTCGGATCGGTTTCGTTGCGCACGTCGTAAAGGCCGGCCTTGAAGGCTTCGAAATAGGCGTTGCCGTCGCGATAAAAATCGAAGCGCAGCTCGTCGAAATTCCACAGGCCCCGGTTGATCGGAAGCTTGCGGCCCCAATAATCGGGATCGCGCTTGAATGTGACGCTCTTGCCGGGATCGATCGCGGCGACGACATAGGGACCGCTGCCGACCGGCTTCGCCAAAGTCGAATTCTCGAACGTCGCGACATTAATGGCGTGTTTCGGCAATACCGGCATCAGGCCGAGGATCAGCGGCATTTCGCGATCGCTGGAATCGACGAAATCGAACCGCACGGTGCGCGGATCGAGAATTTCGGCCTTGGCGACCCGCGAATAATAGGTGCGGTGATTGGGCCGGCCGTGATCGCGCAGCAGCCGCCACGAGAACACCACGTCGTCGGCGGTGACCGGCGTGCCGTCGGAAAAATGCGCCGCCGGATCGAGCGTGAAGGTGACGTAACTGCGGGCGTCGTCGGTCTCCACCGTCTGCGCCAACAAGCCGTAAAGTGTGAACGGCTCGTCGTAGCTGCGCGCCAAGAGGCTCTCGATGACATAGCCGCGGACCGGCTGCACGGCGAGACCTTGGACGATCAGCGGATTGAGGCTGTCGAAGGTGCCGAGCACGCCCTCGACCAGCCGGCCGCCCTTCGGCGCGTCGGCATTGACATAGGGCAGGGCGGAAAAACCGTCGGACAAAGCCGGCACGCCATGCATGGCGATAGCGTGGCTGGCCACGACCGCCGCCGCGGCCGCCGCAGCCGCCGGGCTGGCGCAGCCGACCAGCGCGCCGAGCAGCATTTGGACGCCGCACCATGCGGCCCGCATTCGATGTCCGTCGGTGCGCAGGGGTTTCCTCGGCGGCAAGCGTGGCGCGCGATTCGGTCGATGACGGCGCAATGTACCACGCGGTGCGCCGGCGGCGGCCGGCCGCAACCGTGGCGCCGCGGCGGCCTATCGCGCCATTGCCGGAGCGGGCTTTATCTGCCCGCGCAATTGGGCTATTGGGCCGGGCAAGGGCGTTTCAGGGGTCACGGTGTTGCCGTATTCTACGTCGATTGACCGTCATGCGGGGGCCGCACGGCGCGATGAGCGATGTCGGGTGTGTCCGATATCGGACCGTTGAATGCGCCAGTCCGACCAGCACGTTGACTTGGTAAATCGATCACTGGCAAATCGAGCGCTTGGCAATTCGAGCGCTTGGCAATTCGAGCGCTTGGCAATTCGAGCGCTTGGCAAATCGATCACTTGGCAAATCGATCGCGGTCGATTTGCGGGTGGCAGCAGCTAAAGAGGAACTGCATCTCATGAACTCTCCGAACGCGTCGGCGCCGGCTCGGCCGGTGGGCCGCACGCTTGCTGCCATCGGCAAGAAATTCGGCAAGAAATTCGGCAATGCTTTCGGCTGGACCGCGGTGGTGATCGTCGCGCTGGTGCTGGGCTTGCAAATCGTGGCCGGCTCGCCGGCCGCCGCCCAGCAAAAACCGGCGGCGAAGAAGCCGGCCGCCCCGGCGGCAACGCCGGCAGCGCCGGCGCAGGGTCAGAGCGCCGAGCAGCAGCCGGTGCAACTGATCTATTCGCCGTGGACCAAGTTCTGTCTGAAGAACCAGAACGATCCCAACGCCAAGCAGGTCTGCTTCACCGGCAAGGATGCCCGCATCGAGTCGGGCATGCCGGTGGTTGCCGCCGTGCTGATCGAGCCGGAGGGGGAACCGAAGAAAATCCTGCGCGTCACGCTGCCGCTCGG
Source organism: uncultured Alphaproteobacteria bacterium (assembly GCA_963729335.1). Taxonomy (GTDB): domain Bacteria; phylum Pseudomonadota; class Alphaproteobacteria; order Rhizobiales; family Xanthobacteraceae; genus BOG-931. Next base: position 981,358 of record CAVSNN010000002.1, on the reverse strand, counting down.
TATGCAGCTCATTCACGGCACCCGCGTCATTATCGACCAGAGCCAGCCGATGACCGCGCCTTACGTCATCTGCTTCACCAACGGCTGCATGGCCGATTACGAAGCCACCCCCGAAATGATCGCCAAGATGAAGAAGGGGCAGGGCCTGGTCGTCCAGGCGATCAATTCGACCGGCCAGCCGATCAGCCTCGTCTTGCCGCTCGCCGATTTCGCCAAGGCCTATGACGGCCCGCCGACTGATCCGAAAGTGTTCGAGGAGCAGCAGAAGAAGCTGCAGGACGAGTTGCAACGGCGGGCCGATGAAGCACGCCGCAAGCTCGAAGAGCAGCAAGGCGCGCCCGGCGCCTCGGCTGCGCCCGCGCCGGCCAAGCCATAGGCGCCGCCGCCGCCCGCCGCCGCAGCGTCAGCCTGGTTTCGTTCGATCAGTGCAGGGATGCCGCGCGCGGGCGATAGCCGCCTTTGCCGTCGGTGACGAACACTTCGGCGACTTGGGGATGGCGCACCGGCTCGCCGCTGGTATCGGGCAGCAAATTCTGCTCCGAGACATAGGCGACGTATTCGGTCTCCTCGTTCTCGGCGAACAAATGATAGAACGGCTGATCCTTGCGCGGGCGGACTTCTGCGGGAATCGCCTGGTACCATTCCTCGGTATTGCCGAACACCGGATCGATGTCGAACACCACGCCGCGGAATGGATAGAGGCGGTGGCGGACGACTTGGCCGATCTGGAACTTGGCGTTGCGAATCTTGCTCATCTGCGGACGCAATTTACAGCCTGTGTCAGATGATAATGCAAGATTGCGGCCAATCTGGCGCGCAACGGCCACCTACAGCCCGTAGCGCCGCGCCATTTCCGGGTCCTTCTCGGCAACGAGCCCGGCCAGATCGACCAGCACCTTGGCCTGCTTCCAGGTCGCGTCGTCCTGCATCTTGCCGTCGATCATCACCGCGCCGCTGCCGTCCGGCATCGCGGCGATGATCTTCTTGGCGAAGGCGACTTCGGCGGGGTCCGGCGAGAACACCCGCTTGGCGATCGGCACCTGGTTCGGATGCAGCGTCCAGGCGCCGACGCAGCCCATCAGAAAAGCGTTGCGGAATTGCGCCTCGCAGGCGAGCGCGTCGGCGAAATCGCCGAACGGACCGTAGAACGGCTTGATGCCGGCCGCCGCGCAGGCATCGACCATTTTGGCGATGGTATAGTGCCAGAGGTCTTGCTGATAAGCGGCGCGCGGCGCATCCGGCGCCCCGGCATCGGCCAGCACTTTGTAATCGGGATGGCCGCCGCCGACCCGCGTCGTCTTCATCGCGCGGGAGGCGGCAAGGTCCGCGGGACCGAGGCTGATGCCGTGCATGCGCGGCGAGGCGGCCGCGATCGCGGCGACGTTGTTGACGCCCTCGGCGGTTTCCAGGATGGCGTGAATGAGGATCGGCTTTTTTACTCCGTGCTTGGCTTCGAGCTGCGCCAAAAGCTGGTCGAGATAATGGATGTCCCAGGCGCCCTCGACCTTCGGCAGCATGACGACGTCGAGCTTTTGCCCGACCGCGGCGACGATCTCGGTAATATCGTCGAGCACCCACGGCGAATTGAGCGCGTTAATCCGCGTCCACAATCCGGTCTCGCCGAATTCGCAAGATTTCGCCATGGCGATGAAGCCATGTCTTGCGGCCTGTTTGGCGTCCGCCGGAATAGCATCCTCAAGATTGCCGAGCACCACGTCGACCTGGGCGACCAGTTCCGGCACTTTGGCGCGGACTTTCTCGATATGCGGCGGCACGAAATGAATCATCCGCTCCAGCCGCAGCGGCAAGTCGCGCAGTGGCGCCGGCGCCCCGATAGCGAGCGGTTGGAAGAAATTTCGCGGTAATTTCATGCGCGCAACGGTAGGATAAACGGCCGGGCCTCGCCAAGCCGCTTTTCACGGCAGTTCTGCCTAGGAAGTGACATTTGTATTTTTGTATTTTATGTATTTTAGCGCGATTTCGAAGCGGTTGTCGGCTTCTGGATGCTCTCGAAAGATTTGGTTGACAAACTGAATCGTGTCGCCGGACCAAGTGCTGACTTAAAACAGCCTGTTAACAGGCGAAGCCAAATCCCTCTAAACGTTCACAGAAGATTTTTCTCTGGTTGTAGCGTTGAAAAATCAATTAAATCATATACATACATCGTACTCAGGAGAACCAAAAAATGCCGTCTGGCCTGCACCCGGTTCGGTTGACACCCGCCTAAGCGAATCCCGCCTGCATTTCGAACTCCACGGGACTTAGATATCCGATCGTCGAGTACCGGCGTTTCGGATTATAGAAGCATTCAATGTAGTCGAACACGTCAGCCTTGGCTTGGTCGCGTGTCCGATAGGTTTTGCGCGCTGTGCGCTCGGTCTTCAGCGACGAGAAGAAGCTCTCCATCGCCGCATTGTCCCAGACGTTGCCTGAGCGGCTCATCGAGCAGACGACACCGTGATCTGACATCAGCTTTTGGAACTGTTCGCTGGTGTATTGGCTGCCACGATCGGAATGGTGCAGCAGCGCATCGGGCTTGCCGCGTCGCCAGATTGCCATCACCAAGGCGTCGGTCACGAGTTGCGCCGTCATCGCGGCACTCATCGACCAGCCAACCGCGCGCCGCGAGAACAGATCGATGACGGCAGCCACATAAAGCCAACCTTCCGCTGTCCATACATAGGTGAAGTCAGCGATCCATTTGCGGTTGGGAGCAGGCGCATCGAAGCTGCGGTTGAGCACGTTGGGAGCGACGGCGGCGACCTGCCGCTCACCCAGATCGGGCGGCAGTCGACGCCGTCGTGGACGGGCTTTGAGGGCCTGTAATCGCATCAATCGCTCGATCCGGTGCAGCCCACACGACACACCCTCTGCCAGCATGTCGTGCCATACCCGCCTGGCGCCATAAGTTCGATCGCTAGCGAGGAAGCTGGCGCGAACCTTCGCGCCCAGCTCTTCATCACTGCGGCTGCGTCGACTGCGCGGTCGCCTCAGCCAGGCATAGAACCCACCCCGCGAGACACCGAGCGCCCCGCACAACCACTCCGCCGGCCAGATCCCCCGGTGCTTCGCAACGAATCCGAACTTCACATCGATTCCTTCGCAAAGTAGGCCGCGGCTTTTTTTAGGATGTCTCGTTCCGCCTTCAGCCGGATCACCTCGCGCTTGAGCTGCGCGATCTCCAGCTGCTCGGGCTTCATCTGGCCTTGGCCGGGGAACGCATGCTGCGGATCGTCCGCAAGCGCCTTCACCCAACTCCGCAACTGTGACTGATGCACACTGAGATCGTGCGAGGCCTGGGCATACGATACGCCCCGCTCTTTGATCAGCCGCACAGCCTCAAGCTTGAACTCTCGTGTAAACTTCCGCCTCTCCATGACCCACCTCCGGTTCCATTAAAACACCTAACTCGGTGTCTTCGGAACCGGGTGCAGGCCAATTGCCACCCAAGCGAGTTGTGCGTTTGGGTGGCGATCCTGACTTAATCTACCAAATGCTGATGAAGTGGACCACCGAACACGCAGATTGTAAAGACAACTGGTCCTGGGGGCCGCGTCAATGGAGTGCGGCAGATTGGGCTGAAGTCATTTTCCCTAAGCTGACTAATTTTCAAACGATGCTTTGGCGTGAAATCGAAAGAGCGACTACTGATACAGGTCATCATATGCATCACTCAATGGCCGTCGATCTGATCTGTGACGAATGCCAAACTCGCTTGTTGGAACTCGAAAAAGTGGACGGCGACATCTACCGATTCCGACTGGGTAATCGCCGTCGGCTTTGGGGATTTCGTGTTCTGAATATTTTCGAGGTTCTTTGGTATGATCCCTTGCATAAGGTTTATCCCACAGACCCGGACTGAATCTGGCGTCTTAAACCATCTCCCCGCGCATCAGCTTGGGCTGTGAGGCGGCGGGCGTGACGCCTTCGCGCATCAGCGCACGGCGCAACGGGCCGATGCGGTCGACCAGATAGAGCGACAGCCCGCGCGCGCCGTGCACCGGGGCGAAATCGGTGAGCAGGCTGCGGTTGAGCACGTCGACGGCGACGTTGCGCGCGGTCACGTCGGCGCGGCGCTCGCTGTCGTAGCGCGCCAGCACCTCGGGTGCGCCGATATCGAGCTTCTGCCGCCGCGCGTCGGCGACGATCTCGGCGATGCTGGCGCCGTCGCGCAGCCCGAGATTGAGCCCCTGCGCACCGATCGGGGGCACCACATGTGCGGCTTCGCCAATGAGCGCGATCCGTGAGCGCGCGAACGCCGTCGCGGTTTCGATCGCGAGCGGGAAAACTCCGCGGCCGGGCTCGACGCTCATTTTGCCGAGGAGCGAATGGGCGCGCCGCTCGATCTCGCCTGACAGCTCCGCGTCATTCATGGCCGCGAGTTCGGCGGTGCGGCCGGGTTCGAGCACGCAGACCAGGCTCGATCGGCGGCCGGGCAGGGGAACCAGCGTAAACGGGCCGCGCGCGGTGTGGAATTCGGTCGAAGTGTCGTCGTGCGGCCGGGCGTGCGCGAGATTAAGCGTGAGCGCGGTCTGCGGATAGTATCGCCGCTGCGTCGAAATCCCCGCGGCGGCGCGCGCCGGCGACCGCGCCCCATCGGCGCCGATCGCAAGGCGCACCCGCGCTGTACCGTCGGCGTAGGTAATGGTGACGCCCGCCGCATCGGGTTCGATGGTCAGCGCCGGCGCGGCGATACGCGGCAATTTGAGCGCGGCGGCGCGGGCTTCCAGCGCCGCCAAGAGATGACGGTTCTCGATATTGTAGCCGAAGGCGTCGAGGCCGATCTCGCTGGCGGTGAAACAGACTTCCGGGGCGCGGATAAGCCGCGCGGTGTCGTCGACGATGCGGAGTGTCTTCAACGCCGCGGCTTGCGTGCGGCATGCCGGCCAGATTCCCAGCGTTTCCAGAGCGGTGACGGAGCCGGCCAATAGCGCGGTGGTGCGGTGGTCCGGCGCTGCCTGCGGCGCGATCAGGATGACATCGACGCCGGCCGCGGCGAGCGCGATGGCGGCGACGAGGCCGGCCGGCCCGCCGCCGATCACCGCCACCTCGGCGGTGAATGCGCTACGAACGTTCTCTGCTGCGCTTGCCATTTCAAACCGGTTCCGGCTTGCCTATGATTTAAGGTGGAAACTCTAGCAATCACAGAGCGATTGCGCACGGTCTTTGATTTTAGGTGTAAACTGCCGCCATGGCTCCGCTCGAATCCCCGGCACAGCAGAGGCCGCCGCACCCGGCGGCTTTCGCGGTCCATGTCTTCACCGCCAGCGGCGCGGCCTGCGCGCTGCTCGCTTTGCTCGCCGCGGTGCGCGCCGATTGGCCGCAAATGTTCGCCTGGCTCGGCATCGCGCTGGTCATCGACGGCATCGACGGCGCGTTTGCCCGCCGGCTCAATGTCGCCGAACTCTTGCCGCGCTGGTCGGGCGACGTGCTCGATCTCGTGGTCGACATTCTCACTTACGTTTTCGTGCCGGCCTATGCGCTGGCCGCGAGCGAATTGTTGCCGCGGCCGGCGGCGATCCCGCTCGGCATCCTGATCGTCGTCACCGGCACGCTCTATTTCGCCGACCGGCTGATGAAGACCTCCGACTATTACTTCCGCGGCTTTCCGGCGGTGTGGAATGTGGCGGCGTTCTATCTGTTCCTGCTCAAGCCCGCGCCCTGGCTCGGCGCCGCGGCGATCGTGGCGCTCTCGGCGCTGACTTTCGCGCCGTTTCACGTCGCGCATCCGCTGCGCATCGCGCATTTGCGGGCATTGACGGCCGCGGCCCTGATCCTGTGGGCGCTGCTCGCCGGCTTCGCGGTGAGCAAAAATCTCGAACCGGGTTTTTGGACCGTGACCGGCCTGTGCCTCTTGGGGGTCTATTTCATCGGCGTCGGTTTTCTGCGCCGCCATTATCCGTAGCAAAGGAGTCATGCGATGCCGCGACCCGTTCTCCTGATTGCCGGCGGTAGCCGCGGCATCGGCGCATCGACGGCGCGGCTGGCCGGCGAGCACGGCTACGACGTTGCCATCAATTACCTCAACAACGAAAAAGCGGCGGCCAATGTCGCCGAGGCGGTGAAGAAATCGGGCGGCAAAACCGTCACGCTGCAGGGCGACATGGCGAAGGAGGCCGACATCCTTCGCGTGTTCGGCGAGACCACGCGCACGCTCGGCTCGATTACCCACTTTGTCTATTGCGCCGGTGTGGGCGGCAAGAATTCGCGGCTCGATGCCGCCAGCGCCGATACCATCCGCGAGGTGATCGACGTCAATCTGTTCGGCGCCTTGATCTGTGCCCGCGAAGCGGTGCGCCGGATGTCGACGGCGCAGGGCGGCAAGGGCGGCGCGATCGTGCTGTTGTCCTCGATCGCCGCGGTGACCGGTGGCGCAGGAGAATACGTGTTCTATGCCGCCGCCAAAGGCGGGGTCGACGCGCTCACCAACGGCCTGGCGCGCGAAGTGGCCAAGGAGGGCGTCCGCGTCAACGCCATCCGGCCGGGACCGACCGATACCGAAATCCACGAGCCGGGACGGCTCGCCCGGATCACGCCTTTATTGCCGATGGGCCGGCCGGGCCAGCCCGACGAGATTGCCGAGGCGGTGCTGTTCCTACTCTCCGACGCCGCGTCCTACATCAGCGGCGCCGTGCTCAACGTCTCGGGCGCGCGCTGAGCGCGCCGCCGCCGACGGGAGCGCAAAATGGTTGCCGCAATCAGGGTGCACCGGTTCGGCGGGCCCGAGGTTCTCAGCTATGAAGAGATCGAAGTGGCGGCTCCCGGGCCGGGCGAAATCCGCGTGCGACAGCACGCCTGCGGCGTCAATTTCATCGATACCTATTTTCGCGCCGGCACCTACCCTTTGCCGTTCGGCCTGCCGTTTATTGCTGGTAGCGAAGCCGCCGGCGAAGTCGTCGCGGTCGGCGCCGGCGTCGCCGACTTCAAGCCCGGTGACCGGGCCGCTTATGTCACCGGGCTAGGCTGCTACGCCGCTGAGCGGCTCCTGCCCGCCGACCGCGCCGTCAGGCTGCCCGATAAGATCGGCTACGAAGAGGCGGCGGCCGTGCTCGCCAAGGGCATCACCGCGCAATTTCTGCTGCGCCGCACGTTCCGGGTCGAGCGTGGCATGACTATTCTGGTGCATGCCGCGGCCGGCGGCGTCGGGCTGTTGCTGTGCCAATGGGCGGCTCACCTCGGCGCTACCGTGATCGGCACCGTCGGATCGCAAGACAAGGCGGCGCTGGCGCGCGCCAATGGCTGCCGCCACACCATCCTCTATCGTGACGAGGATTTTGTCGCCCGCGTCAAGGACATCACCGGCGGCAGCCTGTGCGATGCGGTCTATGACGGCGTCGGCAAGGCGACTTTTCCAGGCTCGCTCGATTGCCTCAAGCCGCTCGGCATGTTCGTCAGCTTCGGCAACGCCTCGGGCCAAATCGATAACTTCAATATCAACCTGCTGCAGCAAAAGGGTTCGCTGTTCGCAACCCGGCCGGCGACCTTCACCTATATCGCCAAGCGCGCCGACCTCGTCGCCATTACCGAGGAGCTATTCGCCGTGGTCGGCAGCGGCGCCGTGAAAGTCGGGGTCAATCGGCGATACAGGCTGCGCGACGCCGCCCAGGCGCACCGCGATCTCGAAGGCCGCGCCACCACGGGATCGTCAATTCTGCTGCCCTAGGCTCGCCGCTCCCTTGCGCGCGCGGCGTGACTTCTTATGATCGCGTCGCCATATTCCGGCACAAGCCCAAGCAAACCTATGACACAGGAGAGGAAAATGGTTGCAGCAGTACGCGTTCATAAGACCGGCGGACCAGAGGTTTTGACGTACGAAGAGATCGAACTGCCGGCGCCCGGGCAGGGCCAAATCCGGGTCAAGCAGCACGCCGCCGGCGTGAATTTCATCGACACCTATTTCCGCATGGGCATGTATCCCTCGCCGGTCGGCATGCCGTTCACCGCCGGCAACGAAGGCGCCGGCGAGGTTATCGCCGTCGGTCCGGGCGTCAACGATTTCAAGGTCGGCGACCGGGTCGCCTATGTGGTCGCGCTCGGCTGTTACGCCACCGAGCGGATCGTAGCGGCCGACCGCGCCGTCAAGCTGCCGTCGAATATCGGCTACGAGCAGGCCGCTGCCATGATGCTCAAGGGCATGACCGCAGAATATCTGTTGCGCCGGACTTTCAAGGTCGGCAACGGCATGAACGTGTTCGTCCACGCCGCAGCCGGCGGCGTCGGCCTGATCCTGTGCCAATGGGCCAACCATCTCGGCGCCAACGTCATCGGCACGGTCGGCTCCAAAGACAAGGCCGCGATCGCCAAGGCCAATGGCTGCCATCACACCATTCTCTACCGCGAGGAGGATTTCGCGGCGCGCACCAAGGAGATCACCGGCGGCAAGCTGTGCGAAGTGATCTATGATGGCATCGGCAAGACCACGTTCCCGGCCTCGCTCGATTGTTTGAAGCCGCTCGGCATGTTCGTCAGCTACGGCAGCTCATCGGGCCAGGTCGACGCCTTCAACATCAACATTTTGCAGACCAAGGGTTCGCTGTTCGCCACCCGCCCGACGCTCAACACCTATGCCGCCAAGCGCGAGGATTTGCTGGCCATCGCCAACGATTTGTTCGACGTTGTCGGCAGGGGCGCGGTCAAAATCCCGATCAACCAGAAATACGCGCTCAAGGACGCCGCGAAAGCGCATAAGGACCTGGAAGGCCGCGCCACCACGGGTTCGTCGATTTTGGTGCCGTAACAGACGGTCATTCCGGGGCGCCGCGCCAACGGCGAGCCCGGAATGACGAGGTTGGCATGAAAATCTGGGGTTATTGGGCGACGCTGGGCTGGGCCGTCCTCGCCTTCCTCGCCGGGCAATTCATTGCCTTCGGATTGCTGCTGTGGCTGTACGCCGGCGGCTGGAATACCATTTTGCAAACGCCGTTCGACGGCGTTCTGGTCACGCTGTTCATTTTTATCTCAAATCCGGTCACCGTCGCCGTCATCGCGCTCGCTGTTTTTCTGGCGCGGGCCGGCCAGAGCGAATACCTGGCGTTGCGCCGGCCGCAGCGCAGCGACGTGATGCTCGGCCTTATCTGCCTGGTCGGCCTGATCGCGGCGAGCGATGCGCTGCTTTACGCGAGCGGCCGCGATCTGGTGACGTCGTTTCAACTGGAATCCTACACCACCGCCTCGGCCGAAGGCTGGCTGCTCCCCATGCTGGCGGCGGCGATCCTGGTCGCGCCGGCGGGCGAAGAGGTGATGTTCCGCGGCTTTCTATTCCGCGGCTGGGCGCGCACGCCGCGCTCGACCTGGCCGGCGATCGTCGCGATCTCGCTGTTATGGGCGGGCCTCCACATCCAATACGACTGGACCGGCATGGCGCAGATTTTCGTCATCGGCCTGTTTCTCGGCTGGATGCGCTATCGCTCCGGCTCGATCGTGCTGACCTTCATCCTGCACGCGCTGTTCAATCTCGAAGGCACGCTGGAGACCGCGGCGCAGGTACATTTTTTCGCCAAATGAGGTTTGGCGGCGCGCCCTCTAAGGCCCGAAAATGCGGCCCAAGGCTTCGGAGGTATTGCCCGGCTTGCCGCCCGGTGGCGCCGGCTGGCGCGGCAAGCCGATCACCGGCTCGGCGAAACGGCCGATCGCGGCGACCGAGTCGTCGAGCGGCACTGTCGAGCCCGGCGTCTCGCTGACGATGATCGCCAAGACCCGCATGTTGCGCCGGTACAGCGCGTCGAGCGCGGTCAGCGTATGGCTGATGCTGCCGAGATAGGAGCCGGCGACCAGGATGAGCGGCAATTGCAGCGCCATCATCACGTCGAGGATGGTGCGCTCGCCGTCGAGCGGCACCATGACGCCGCCGACGCCTTCGATCAGCAAAATGTCCTGCCGCTGTTCGACTGCATTCTGGCAGAACGTCACCACCGCATCGACGTTGATGCTGCGTCCCTCGCGCGCCGCCGCCATATCCGGCGACAGCGGAGCGCGAAACCGCCACGGCGCGATCCGGTCGATCTCTGCCTCGGTCACCGGCAGGCCGAGCGCCTGCAAAAGCGCGCCCGGATCGCTCGCCGCGGCGGCCGCCGGATCGAAGCCCGAGACCACCGGCTTGATCGCGTCAACGAGCCGGCCCATGCCGCGCAAGTGCCGGATCAGCGCGGCGGTCACGAAGGTTTTGCCGACGTTGGTCCCGGTCGCGGTGATGAAGATCGCGGTCACGGCCTAGCGCCTGAGCACGCGTGCGCGCACCGCATCCGCCAGCCGAGCGATATCGGCGTCGGGGTGCTGCGCGGTGAAGGCAAAGCGCAGCCGCGCCGTGCCCGCCGGCACCGTCGGCGGCCTGATCGCGACCACGAGATAGCCGTCGTCGCGCAACAGCGCCGAGGCTTTGAGCGCGGCGTCGGTGTCGCCGACGATCACCGGCACAATCGCGCTCTGCGCCTCGGGCAAATTGAGCGCGCGGGTGAATAATCTCGCTTTGCGCAGTGGCTCGCCGGCATAGGCCGGCTCGCGCTCGATCAGGTCGAGCGCAGCCGTGGCGGCGGCGATGACCGGCGGCGGCAAGCCGGTCGAGTAGATGAAGGTGCGGGCGCGGGTTTGCATGAGATCGATCACCGCGCGCGAGGCGCATAAATAGCCGCCATAGGCGCCGACCGCTTTCGACAGCGTGCCCATCTGCAACGGCACGTCGGCCTCGCCGTTGGCGAAGCTCGAGCCGCGGCCGCCGCCGACCACGCCGAGGCCGTGCGCGTCGTCGGTCAAGAGCCAAGCGTCGAAACGCTGCGCCAGTCGCGACAGCGCGGCAAGCGGGGCGAGGTCGCCGTCCATGGAGAACACGCCGTCGGTCGCGATCAGCGCGCGCTTTTTTCCGGCGCGGTGCGCCGCCAACAGCGCCTCGGCATGGCCGGCGTCGGCGTGACGGTAGGGCTCGACCGCGGCGCCGCTGAGCTTGGCACCGGCATGGAGGCAGGCGTGGGAGAGTTCATCGATCAGGATCAGGTCGTCGGTCCCGACCAGTGCCGGAATGATGCCGGTATTGGCGAGATAGCCGGAGCCGAACACGCAGGCCGCCGCTGCGCCCTTGAGCCGGGCCAGCCGGCCTTCGAGCTCGGCATAGAGCGGATGATTGCCGGTAACGAGCCGCGACGCGCCGGCGCCGACGCCATAGCGCGCGGCCGCCTCGATCGCCGCCGCGATCACATCGGGATGCTGGCTTAAGTTGAGATAATCGTTGCAGGAGAACGAGAGCAATCGCCGGCCGTCGCGCTCGGCCCAAATGCCGGCGCGCGCCGTGACTGCGGGCGTGCGGCGCAGCCGCGCCTCATCCAGCGCGTTTAGTTTCTCGCCGGCAAATTCATCGAGCGAGCGCATTGCCTTCCTTACGCCACCCCGTCATCGGGGAAACGAACGTGACCTCCGCGCGGTCGGGAGGCACAATGGGGCCGTTCACCTGCATGAAAGCGCCGAATGTCGGGCAATACCAGCAAAAACAAGGGCGTAAGCGCGGCGGCGCCGGATCCGTATGGCGCCGACTTCGACCATATCTGGCTGCCCTATGCGCAAATGAAAACCGCAAGCCCGCCGCTGATGGCGGCGGGAACACGCGGCAGCCGCATCGTGCTTGCCGACGGCCGCGAACTCGTCGACGGCATTGCCTCGTGGTGGACCGCCTGCCACGGCTATAACCATCCCCACATTCGCGCCGCGGTCGAACGCCAGCTCGCCGCCATGCCGCATGTCATGTTCGGCGGGCTCGTGCACGAGCCGGCGCTGACGTTGGCGCGGCGGCTCGTTGCGCTGCTCGGCGCCAACGGCCTAGACCGCGTGTTTTTCAGCGATTCCGGCTCGGTCGCGGTCGAGGTCGCGCTGAAAATGGCGGTGCAATATTGGGGCAACCGCGAGATTGGCGGCCGCACGCGCATCATCGCATTCAGGGGCGGCTATCACGGCGACACTGCGGGCGCCATGGCGGTCTCGGATCCGGAAACGGGGTTTCACACCCCGTTCCGCACAATTCTACCGCGGCAGATCGTGGCCGATCTGCCGGTGGACGAGGCGAGCACAGCGGCGCTGGAGAAAACCGTGGCGGCGCGGGCAGGGGAGATCGCGGCCATGATCGTCGAGCCGTTGATGCAGGGCGCCGGCGGCATGCGCTTTCACGACGCCCGCGTGTTGAAGACGTTACGCGCGCTCGCCGACCGTTATGGGCTGTTGCTGATCTTCGATGAAATCTTCACCGGCTTTGGCCGCACCGGCGCGATGTTCGCGTTCCAGGAGGCCGGCGTCGTGCCGGATATCTTGACGCTGTCCAAGGCGCTGACCGGCGGCACGCTGCCGCTGGCCGCCACCGTCGCTAGCCGCAAAGTTTTTGAGGCCTTCTGGTCCGACGATCCGAGCCACGCGCTGATGCACGGGCCGACATTCATGGCCAATGCACTGGCTTGCGCCGCGGCCAATGCCTCGCTCGATCTGTTCGAACGCGAGCCCCGGCTCGATCAGGTAGCAAAAATCGCGCACGCCTTGCGAGACGGTCTCGAACCGTGCCGAACGCTACCCGGCGTCACCGATGTGCGGGTCAAAGGCGCCATCGGCGTCGTTCAACTCGACCGCATCGAAAATCTCAACGCCTTACGCCAACGCTTTATCGCACAAGGCGTTTTCATCCGGCCATTCGGCGACATCGTGTATCTGACGCCGGCCTTCACCGTTACTGAGGACGAGCTCGCCAGATTAATGGAAGCGGTCCGGCGTGTGCTTGCCGAGCCCGTGTGATCACCTGGGCTCGCCAACGAATCCCTGTCGCAGCGCGGCCAGCCGTTCGAGCGCTGCCGGCGGCAGCGGGCCTTTTTGAACCGCGGCGAGCGCATCCTCGAACTGGTGCGGCGTCGCCATCCCTACCAGGATGGTGCCGATGGCCGGGTGCGAGATGGCAAACCGCGTGGCGGCTTCGGTTAGGTTCGCGGCGAACCCCTCCGTGACCAGCGGGATGAGGCGGCGGGCGCGCGCGATATCCGCGTCGTAGCGCAGCGCCGAACCGATCGGTTCGGGCGGCGGACTGGCAATCGGATGCCGCTCGGCCGATCCGGACAGCGCGCCGCCGGCGAGCACACGGATGCCGATGACGCCCGTGCCGGCGGCCTTGGTGCGATCGAACAGCCGGCCGTAATCCTGCGCCGGGTAGTTCGGCGGCAGCGCCGCGGCGGCGGACGGATTGAGCATGTTGTAGACCACTTGCGCGCTGCCGAAGACGCCCGCGTCGATCGCCTGGTGCAGCGCCGGCGTGTCGCCGATCGCGGTGAGCCCGAGAAAGCGGATCTTGCCCGCTTCGCGCAGCCGCTCGAACGCCGGCACCACCTCGCCGAGCACCTGCCGGACGCCGAGCGCTTCGCCGCCGCCATTGCCGGTGATCGCATTATGCAGGTGGAAAATGTCGACCCGGTCGCGGCGCAACCGCGAGAGGCTGCCTTCGAGCGATTTTGCCACGGCGTCGGCAATGCGGCCGAAATCGGCGCTCGGCAGCCGGACCTTGGTGCCGACTACCGCGTTGGCGGGCTTGAGGCTTTGCAGGATGCGGCCGAGATTTTTTTCCGACTCGCCGTTGCCGTATTGCACGGCGGTGTCGAAGTAATTCACCCCGGCGGCGAGCGCGCGGGCGACGGTGCGCTCTTGGTCGCGCGGATCGCCGCGCACCATCATCCCGCCGACCGCGCCGCAACCGAAGCCCAGCACCGAGAGCTCAATGCCGGTGCGGCCGTAGGCCCGCATTTCCATCGCCGTTCCTCCGCCGGTGCAATGACGGTCGTCTCAGATGATCGGCTTGCCGCGGATATCGATGGCCCGCTCGATCTTGACCAGCGCGCCGATGCCGGTGTCGGCGCCGACATGGGTCTGCTCGCGCGGCAACAGCTTGGCGAAAATCGCGTCGTGGATGGGTCCGCTCTCATGGAGCGCGACGCTGCCGAAGAAGCGCAGAAAGCCGCTTTCCAAGATGCCGTCGCGCTGCGCCTTGAAGTTGGAATACATCACGCAGACGCGCTTGTCGTGCGACAGGTTCTCCAGCGCCGTGCGCTTGGAGCGCTCCCAATAGGCGAGGTGGGTGTCATCGAACACGATCATGCTGCCCTTGACCGAAATGTTCGGCCCCGCCGGCCCATTGGTGGCGATGAGACAGGGACAGCCGTCGTCCCAGGCATTGCGGATCAGGGTTTTGATGGTGTCGGAGAGCGGCATGAGCGATGACCTCGGCTGTTCGGGCGCCACACTCCCATCAGCGTCAGTCACGTGCAAGGGCGGCGGGCCGCGTCCGGCCTAGTAGCCGACCGCCGTGCCGTGCAGATCGTAGGCGTCGGCGCGCTCGATTTTCACCGTGGCGATTTCGCCGACCCGCAACGGCCGGCGGCTTGCGACATAGACCGCCCCGTCGATCTGCGGCGCGTCGCCTTGGCTGCGGCCTTTCGCGGTCCCCGGACTGGATCCGGGGATCGGTCCAACGTCATCGATGATGACGCGTTCGCGGCTGCCGACTTTGCGTTTGAGGCGCTTTTTGGAAATCTCCTGCTGGCGGGCCATCAGACGGTGCCAGCGCTCTTCTTTCACGTCGTCGGGCACCGGCGCGCCTAAATCGTTGGCCACCGCGCCGTCGACCGGCTCATAGCGGAAGCAGCCGACCCGATCGAGCTGCGCGGCGGAAAGCCAATCGAGCAGGAGGGAAAAATCCGCTTCGGTCTCGCCGGGAAAGCCGACGATAAAGGTCGAGCGGATGGTCAAATTCGGACAAATCTCGCGCCACTTGGCGATCCGCTCCAGCGTCTTTTCTTGCGCCGCCGGCCGGCGCATGCGCTTGAGCACGTCGGGGCTGGCGTGCTGGAACGGCACGTCCAAATAGGGAAGAATTTTGCCCTCGGCCATCAGCGGAATGACCGCGTCGACGTGCGGGTAGGGATAGACGTAATGCAGCCGCACCCAGACGCCGAACGCGCCGAGCGCGCGGGCGAGGTCGAAAAATTTGGCCCGCACCTCGCCGCCTTTCCACGCACTCGCCGCGTATTTTAGGTCGCTGCCATAGGCCGAGGTGTCCTGCGAAATGACCAGGAGTTCCTTGACCCCGGCGGCAACCAGCCGCTCGGCCTCGCGCAGCACGTCCGCGGCCGGCCGCGACACCAGATCGCCGCGCAATTTCGGGATGATGCAGAACGTGCAGCGATTGTTGCAACCCTCTGATATTTTTAGATAAGCGTAGTGCCGCGGCGTAAGCTTGATGCCCTCGGGCGGAATGAGATCGGTATAGGGATCGTGCGCCGGCGGCGCGGCGCGATGCACGGCGTCGAGCACGCTTTCGTATTGCTGCGGGCCGGTCACCGCGAGCACGCCGGGATGCACGGCGGTGATCTTGTCGGGCTCCGCGCCCATGCAGCCGGTGACGATGACCTTGCCGTTTTCGGCCATCGCCGCGCCGATGGCGGCAAGCGATTCCGCCTGCGCGCTGTCGAGAAAGCCGCAGGTGTTGACGATGGCAAGATCGGCGCCGGCATGCTCGCGGGCAAGCTCGTAACCCTCCGCGCGCAGCCGGGTGATGATGCGCTCGGAATCAACGAGCGCCTTCGGGCAGCCGAGGGAAACAAAGGAAATACGCGGGGCGCGGTTCATCTGCGGGCTTCTTTACGTCATTCCGGGGCGCCGCCGCCACGAAAAAGCCGAGCCGGGACCCTGATTTCACCCCCCGCCGCCGGCATTGCTGAACCCCCGTTCGGGGGAAATTAAGGATTTCGCGGTCTCCTCGAACCGCGGCGATTCACGGGACGCCCTTCGCAAGACCTCGGCGGCGAGCCGGCACAGCACGGGCTGATCGGCGATCGTTTCCGGTTTTGATTTTCGCATCGCGCCGCAAGCCCATGGTGCAACCAAGGCATAGCGTAGTTCTGCTGGTCGCCGTTTGCCTAAGCGGCTGCGGCAGCTATGCAGCATTCGCTCCGGACACCGCCTCCGATGCAGCCGCACCGGATACCACCGGCTCGATCGCCGCGCCGTCGGAAAAATCCGACGCCGCCGCGCTCAATTCGCTGTTCGCGCGCGCCGCCCAAGGCAATCTGAATACCGGCAAACTCGCCGATCCGCCGGCCGCTCAGCCGGTGGCGGTCGCCGACGCTGCCGCCGTTCCGCCGGTCGTGCCGCCGCCGCAAGCCGGAGATAAGATTACGGAGCCGCGCGGCCGCGCCTATCTGTTCCGCGGCGTCGCAGGCCTCATTTATTCCCGCGGCATCGACAAGCTCGCCGGGCGCATCAAGCGTAGCGGCATTCCCGCCACCGTCGATACCTATTTGACCTGGCGCGCGGTCGCCGACCAGGCGATCCGCGACTATCGGCGCGACCCGCAACCGATCGCGCTCATCGGCCATTCCATGGGCGGGGATTCCGCGCTCGACTTCGCCGAAACGCTCAACGAGGCCGGCATCCCCGTCGGCCTCCTGGTCACCTACGACCCGTCGCGGATCGCCGACGATGTCCCGCCGAACGTCGAGCGCTACATCAACATCTATCAATCCGACAACATCATGGGTGGCGGCAATGTGGTGCAGGGCTCGCGCTTCCACGGCCATTATGCGAGCTACAATCTCAAGGACCACAGCGAGATCGTTCACATCAATATCGAGAAAGCCGACCGCATCCAGGAGCAATTGGTGAGCAAGGTCGCCGAGCTTGCGCAAACCCCGGCCGAAGCCGAAGGCGAGGCGGTGCCGATCCGGCTGGAAGTCCCCGGCGACGCCGCCGTCGAATTGTGGGATTCGGGGCTGCCGGTTGCCGCCCATGCCGGCGACACGTTGAAATCGCTGGCCGCGACCTATCGCGTGCCGCTGTGGACGCTCGCCCAGATCAATTCGGTGTCCGAGCGCGAGCCGCTCGCCGAGGGCCAGCGCATCGTCATCCCGCGCCATCTGGTCCCGATGCCGCTGCCGAGCGCGGTTGCAAGCTACGCGCCGACGGGGCGGTGATATCCGTCATTGCGAGCGCAGCGAAGCAATCCAGCGTCTCGCCGCGCGACCATAACTGGATTGCTTCGCTTGCGCTCGCAATGACGCACTCAGCAATGCGGTGCGAGGCAGAGCCCGCTCGGCTCGAAGCAACGCCAGAACGGCACTGGCGTCGACTGGCCGTTGACGCAAGTGTACATTGTGCACCAACTGAACGCATCGCAGTCGGAGACGCAGCGGCCGGTCGACTGCGCGCAGGCGCCGGTCATCTTCTTGTGCTTGGCCGCCAGTGCCGGCGACAGCGTTGCCGCGCCGAGCGCGCCGGCAAGCGCGACGGTCATGATCGATTTCGTCAACATCAGTCGCCTCCCAGGTGATCCGATCGAATAAATTTCCCATAATCGCCGGTTGCCGACAACTGCTATGAAGGTGCGATGCAACTTCCCGATCCACCGCTCATGTTGGTGACCGACCGGTCCCAGGCGCGCCGGCCGCTCGGCGAGGTCGTCGGCGCCTCGCTCAAGGCCGGCTGCCGCTGGATCAGCTTGCGCGAAAAGGATTTGCCCGAGGACGAACAGGTGCCGATCCTGCGCACGCTGTTGCCGATGGCGCATCGCTACGGCGCCCGCCTTTTGCTGCATGGCGAGGCGTCGCTCGCCAAGCTCGCCGGCGCCGATGGCGTGCATCTGCCGTCCGGCAGCGACGCCGGTGCCGCGCGCGCGCTGGTGGGGGAGGGCACGCTCATCGGCGTGTCGATCCACACCGTCACCGAAGCCGAGGCGATCGACCCGCATGCGGCCGATTATGCGCTTGCGGGACCTGCCTTCGAGACGCCGAGCAAGCCCGGCTACGGCCCGGAGATCGGCCGCAAGGGTCTTGGCGAAATCGCGCGCGCCTCGCGCGTGCCGGTGCTTGCCATCGGCGGCATCAATGCCTCGCGCATCGCCGAAATTATCGCCGCTGGCTGCGCCGGCGTCGCAGTGATGGGGACCGTGATGCGCGCGCCCGATCCGGCGGTCGAAGTCGGCGCGCTGATCGCAACGCTACAGGGCTCGCTGTCTATCCGCGCGCGCGATAGGTGCTGACGCCCTGGTCCGGCGCCCAGACGCCCGAGGGAAGCTTGCCGGCCTGCCAGAACACGTCGATCGGCATGCCGCCGCGCGGATGGAAATAGCCGCCGATGCGCAGCCATTTCGGCTTTAAGAGCGCGACGAGTTTTTGGCCGATCGCCACCGTGCAGTCCTCGTGGAAGGCGCCGTGATTGCGAAAGCTGTTCAGATAAAGCTTCAGCGATTTGGACTCGACGAGCCAGTCCTTCGGCACATAGTCGATCACCAGCGTGGCGAAATCGGGCTGTCCGGTGACCGGGCACATCACGGTGAATTCGGGGAAGGTGAAACGCGCGACGTAATTCGTGCCGCGATGCGGATTGCGCACGCGGTCGAGCACCGCCTGGTCGGGCGAGGCGGGGATCGGCGGCGGGCGGCCGAGTTGCAGGCGTTCTCTTTGCCATGGCTTAACTGCATGCCTTGCTTTGGCGGGACATGACAAGGGGCTCTGCGATCCTGTAGAAGCCGTCGCGCGGGGCCATTCCGGAGCCCGCATGACCGCACCAAACATGACGGCAATTATCGACATTATCGGTCGGGAAATCCTGGACAGCCGCGGCAATCCGACGGTCGAGGTCGACGTGGTGCTCGACGACGGCTCGCGCGGCCGCGCCGGGGTGCCGTCCGGCGCCTCGACCGGCACGCATGAGGCCATCGAGCTGCGCGACGGCGACAAGAAACGCTATCTCGGCAAGGGCGTGCGCAATGCCGTCGAGGCGGTCAACGGCGAGATTTTCGACGCGCTTTCCGGCATGGACGCCGAGGCCCAGGTCAAGATCGACGAGACCATGATCGGGCTTGACGGCACACCGAACAAAAGCCGGCTCGGCGCCAATGCCATTCTCGGCGTCTCGCTCGCGGTCGCCAAGGCCGCAGCGGCGGCGAACAAGCTGCCGCTCTACCGCTATGTCGGCGGCGCCGCGTCGCGGCTGTTGCCGGTGCCGATGATGAACGTCGTCAATGGCGGCGTGCATGCCGACAACCCGATCGACTTTCAGGAATTCATGATCGTGCCGCTCGGCGCGCCGACTTTCGCCGAAGCTTTGCGCGCCGGATCGGAGATTTTTCACACGCTGCGCGCGGCGCTCAAGGCCGCCGGCCACAATACCAATGTCGGCGATGAGGGCGGCTTTGCGCCCAATCTACCGTCGGCGGAAGCCGCGCTCGATTTCATTTTGTCGTCGATCGAGAAGGCCGGCTACCGCCCCGGCGAGCAGGTCGCGCTGGCGATCGATCCGGCGGCGAGCGAATTTTTCGCCGACGGCGCCTATCGGTACAAAGGCGAGGGCAAGACGCGCTCGGTCGCAGAGCAGGTCGAATATCTCGCCGACCTCGTCAAGCGCTATCCGATCGTCTCGGTCGAAGACGGCATGGCCGAGGACGACAGCGCCGGCTGGAAGTTGCTCACGCAAAAGCTCGGGGCGCGCTGTCAGCTCGTCGGCGACGATAATTTCGTCACCAGCGTGGCGCGGATTTCCGACGGCATCAAAAACGGCATCGCCAATTCGGTCCTGATCAAGGTCAACCAGGTCGGCACGCTGACCGAAACGCTGGCCGCGATCGAGTGCGCGCACAAGGCCGGTTACACCGCGGTGATCTCGCACCGTTCCGGCGAGACCGAGGATTCCACCATCGCCGATCTCGCGGTTGCCACCAATTGCGGTCAGATCAAAACCGGCTCGCTCGCCCGCGCCGAGCGCACCGCCAAATACAATCAACTCCTGCGTATCGAGGAGGAACTCGGCGCGCAGGCGGCCTATGCCGGGCGCGCGGCGTTCAAGGCGATTGGATAGTTTCCAACCTCGCTGTCCTTGTCCGGGCCCGTCCATCGGCGCTATACCCTCACAGTCTGTCGGAAACGGGTGCGCGATGGAGCAAACGCTTGAATTGAAGCCGGGACATCGCCGGCATGCGGTCGAACGCCTGGGCGATTTCATCGCCACGTCGGTCGATGCCGCAGTGTCCTCCGACGCGCCGTTCCCGCATTTGGTGTTCGACCGCGTGTTTCCCGACGATGTTTACGCGTCGATGCTCGCCAATATGCCGGAGGCCACCGATTACCGGCCGATGCACGGCCGCAGCAAGGGCCACGATCTCACCGACGGCACCCATACCCGGGTGAAGATCGATCTTTTTCCGGAATATATCCGCCACCTGCCGCCGCAAAAGCGCGCGGTGTGGGAGGTCGTCGGCCGCGCGCTGTGCTCGCGCCCGGTGAAGCAAGCCTTCATGCGGCGGCTTGCCACCCCGCTCGCGCGCCGCTTCGGCCCGGGCTATGCCAAGACCGGCATGTACCCGATCCCGGTGCTCACGCGCGACATTCCAGGCTACCTCATCACCCCGCACACCGACACGCGGTGGAAGGGCATCACCGTGCAGCTCTATCTGCCGCGCGACCGTTCCAACGCCCATATCGGCACTATTTTTCACGAAAAACTCGCCGACGGCTCGCTGCCGAAGCGCAAGCAAATGTCGTTTGCGCCGAATAGCGGCTATGCCTTTGCCGTGGGCACCGATACCTGGCACTCGGCCGATCCGGTCGGCCCGGAAGTGACGACGCGCGACAGCATCCTTTTGACTTACTTCGTCGACCAGGGCGCGCTGCGCTTTTTGCGCAACCGCGGCAAAAGGTTCGGCAATTTCCTGCTCAGCGAACTACGCAACCGGTTGCCGTAGCATTTCGTCATTGCGAGGAGCGAAGCGACGAAGCAATCCATACCTCTCGCCCGCCTGGATTGCTTCGCTTCGCTCGCAATGACGGGAGAGGGACCGCCTTATTAAGCTGCCTTTAAGCGGATCGCCGACATGCTGGCGGCATGGTCACCCGCAAGCGGCTCCGCGCCATCCTCAACGCGCTCGCGCTCTACGCGCTCGCGGCCTTGCTGATCGGCTATTTCGGCGTCAACGCCTATAGCGGCAACCGCGGATTAAAGGCCAAGGACGAGATCGACCGGCAAACGGCAGTGCTGACCGCCGAATTGACGCGGCTTCGGCTGCAACACGCGCAGTGGGAACGCCGCATTGCGCTCCTTAAATCCGACGATATCGATCCCGACATGCTCGACGAACGTGCCCGGGCGCTGCTCGATTACGTCGACCCCAACGATTTGACGCTGATGGAGGACGCAGCCCCGCCGGGTACGGCCACGTCCAGCCCTTGAACCCGCAACCCTTGAACTCGACGGTGGCGGTCCCGAAATTAATTTCTCCGACAATGAGTTGACGCCCGGCTCTCATCCCCAGCCGAGGCCGGCCCGACTTCCGCAATAGGGCGATTTCGGCTATGGGAGAAAGCCCGCCGGATGTTGCGCCGACCATGGCGCTTCGAGGACAGTAATGGCCGTCGCCCAGACCAAGCCAACGGCTCAAAATACCCACGGATCTGCTTCCGAGCGCCGATCTCGCGGCGGTCGAGGCATCGTTCCCCGAATTCAGCAAGGAACAGGAGCTCGCGGCGCTGCGCCAGATGCTGCTGATCCGCCGGTTCGAGGAAAAGGCCGGACAAATGTACGGCATGGGGCTGATCGGGGGGTTCTGCCACCTCTATATCGGCCAGGAAGCCGTCGTCGTCGGCATGAAGCTCGCCATGCGCGAAGGCGACCAGATGATCACCGGCTATCGCGATCACGGCCACATGCTGTCCTGCGGCATGGATCCCAAGGGCGTCATGGCGGAACTCACCGGCCGGCGCGGCGGCTATTCCAAGGGCAAGGGCGGCTCGATGCACATGTTCTCGCTGGAGAAGAAATTCTACGGCGGCCACGGCATCGTCGGCGCCCAGGTTCCGCTCGGCACCGGTCTCGCCTTCGCCAACAAGTATCGCGGCGACAACAGCGTGTGCCTGACTTATTTCGGCGACGGCGCGGCCAACCAGGGCCAGGTCTATGAAAGCTTCAACATGGCCGAGCTGTGGAAACTGCCGGTGGTCTATGTCATCGAGAACAATCGCTACGCCATGGGCACCTCGGTGACGCGCTCCTCGGCGCAGGTCGATTTCTCCAAACGCGGGGTCTCCTTCAACATTCCCGGCCGGCAAGTCGACGGCATGGACGTGCGCGCGGTGAAGGCGGCCGGCGAAGAAGCGATCGCCTGGTGCCGCGCCGGCAAGGGCCCGACCATTCTGGAGATGATGACCTACCGGTATCGCGGCCATTCGATGTCGGATCCGGCCAAATACCGGACCAAGGAGGAAGTCGACAAAGTCCGCACCGAGCACGATCCGATCGAGCAGGTGCGCAAGCGCCTTATCGACAAGAAATGGGCGGGCGAAGACGAATTGAAAAAGATCGATGCGTCGGTGCGCGCCATCGTCAACGAGGCGTCCGAATTCGCCACCCACGACCTCGAGCCTGACAGTTCCGAGCTTTATACCGACGTCTATCGCTGACGCGCGATGTCCCGCGTGCCAAGTGCGCTTTTATGTAAGCCGCCATGTGAGCCGTCATGCCGACCGAAGTATTGATGCCCGCTTTGTCGCCGACGATGGAGAAGGGCAATCTCGCCAAGTGGCTCAAGAAGGAAGGCGATCCGGTCAAATCCGGCGATGTGATCGCCGAAATCGAGACCGACAAAGCCACCATGGAGGTGGAGGCGGTCGACGAGGGTACGCTGGGCAAAATCCTGGTGCCGGAAGGCACCGCCGATGTCGCGGTCAATACCCCGATCGCCATGATCCTCGGCGACGGCGAGGATGCCGGCGCGCTCAAATCGGTCAAGCCGGCGCCGGCCAGACCGCCGGCGGAGGCCAAAGCCGACGCGTCGGCGAAACAGCCCGAGGCGCCGGCGGCGGCAAAGACCGATGGCGCGAAGCCCGCGGCAGCGCCGGCAGCGCCGATCGCTCCCGAGCCGGAGGTGCCCGACGGCACCGAGCTCGTCACCATGACCATGCGCGAAGCCTTGCGCGACGCCATGGCCGAGGAAATGCGCCGCGACAAGGATGTCCTCGTCATCGGCGAGGAGGTCGCCGAATATCAAGGCGCCTATAAAGTCACGCAGGGGCTGCTGGAAGAATTCGGCGCGCAGCGCGTCGTCGACACGCCGATCACCGAGCATGGTTTCGCCGGGCTCGGCATCGGCGCCGCGCTCGCCGGACTAAAACCCATCGTCGAATTCATGACTTTCAATTTCGCCATGCAGGCGATGGATCAGCTCGTCAATTCGGCGGCCAAGACGCAATATATGTCGGGCGGCCAGGTCAAGCTCTCGATCGTGTTCCGCGGCCCGAACGGGCCGGCCTCGCGGGTGGCCGCCCAGCACAGCCAGGATTATTCGTCGTGGTACTCGCACATTCCCGGCCTGAAAGTGATCGCGCCGTCCACCGCGGCCGATGCCAAGGGGCTGCTCAAGGCCGCGATCCGCGATCCCAATCCGGTGATGTTTCTGGAAAATGAAATTCTCTACGGCCATTCCTCGCCGGTGCCGAAGCTCGACGACTACGTGCTGCCGATCGGCCGCGCGCGGATCGTGCGGCCCGGCAACGACGTGACCATCGTCGCCTGGTCGATGGGCATGACTTACGCGCTCAAAGCCGCCGACGAACTGGCCAAGGACAATATCGACGCCGAGGTGATCGATCTGCGCACGCTCAAGCCGATGGATAGCGACACCGTCATCGAGTCGGTGCAAAAGACCGGCCGCCTCGTCACCGTCGAGGAAGGCTGGAAGCAGTCCGGCGTCGGCGCCGAGATCGCCGCGCGCGTCATGGAAGAGGCGTTCGACTATCTCGACGCGCCGGTCGCGCGCGTTTGCGGCAAGGACGTACCGATGCCGTATGCGGCGAATCTGGAAAAGCTCGCGCTGCCCTCGGTCGCCGAAGTGGTCGAGGCGGCCAAAGCTGTCTGCTACCGATGAGCAAGGATTCGACCAAGCCTGCGCCGCAGTTCGAAGCGCTCAACGTTCCGCCCCCGGCGCTGGAATTAGGCGGTTACGAGGTGCTGCGCGCGGCGATCGCCGAGGGAAACCTGCACGTTTCATTGCGGCGCGCATTCGACGAACCCGAAATGTGGGGCGTGCTCCTGGCCGACATCGCCCGCCATATCGGACGCATTTACGCGCTCGAAGCCTCGATGCGCGAAGAAGACGTGGTCGAAAAGGTGCGGGCGATGTTCGAGGCGGAAATGGAACGCCCGACCGATATCGGCAAGACCAATGCGGTGAGCTGAAATGCCCATCAACATCCTCATGCCCGCGCTGTCGCCCACCATGGAAAAGGGCAACCTCGCCAAGTGGCTCAAGAAGGAGGGCGACGCGGTCAAGACCGGCGACGTGATCGCCGAGATCGAGACCGACAAGGCAACGATGGAATACGAGGCGATCGAGGACGGCACATTGGCCAAGATCGTGGTCCCGGAGGGCAGCCACGACGTGCCGGTCAACGAGCTTATCGCGGTGATGGCGGCCGAGGGTGAGGACGTCAAAGCCGCCGCGGCCGGGGCCGGAAAGGGCGCTGCACCCAGCGCCCGAGCCCCCTCACCCCCACCCTCTCCCCAACGGGGAGAGGGAGTTGCTCGGCAAGCCGCTTCGCCCGCGACTGCACCTGCATCGGTGTCGAGAGAGGCGAAGGCTCCGAGCCCGCCGGCCGCTCCGCGCGCCCCCTCTCCCCAGAGGGGAGAGGGTGGGGGTGAGGGGGTTCGGACCAACGGTAATGCTGCCGGCGCTAACCGCATCTTCTCCTCGCCGCTCGCCCGGCGCTTGGCCAAGGAAGCCGGCATCGAGATCGGCCGCATCCAGGGCTCCGGCCCGCACGGCCGCGTCATCGCCCGCGATGTGGCGAAAGCGAAAGAGGGCGGCGGCTTGCGCGCGCCTGCCGCTGCGCCCGGCGCCGCGCCGACGATCGCGCCGGCGATGAGCGATCAGCAGATCCGCGCGCTCTACGACGACGGCAGCTACGAGGTCGTGCCGCATGACGGCATGCGCCGCACCATCGCGCAACGGCTCACCGCGTCGGTGCAGACCATTCCGCATTATTATCTGACCGTCGATTGCGATATCGGCAAGCTTCTCGCCGCGCGCGAGGAGATCAACGCAGCCGCGCCGAAGGACAAGGACGGTAAGGCGTCCTACAAGCTTTCGGTCAACGATTTTGTCATCAAGGCGCTCGCGCTCGCGCTCCAACGCGTGCCCGACGCCAACGTCACCTGGACCGAAGCCGGCATGCTCAAGCACAAGCATTCCGACATCGGGGTGGCGGTGGCGATGCCGAACGGACTGATTACGCCGATCGTGCGCAACGCCGAAACCAAATCGCTGTCCGCGATCTCCAACGAAATGCGCGACCTCGCCGCGCGGGCGCGGGCGCGAAAACTCAAGCCGCACGATTATCAGGGCGGCACCACCGCGGTATCCAATCTCGGCATGTACGGGATCAAGGATTTCACCGCGGTGATCAATCCGCCGCACGCCACCATCCTTGCGGTCGGCACCGGCGAGGAGCGCGCGGTGGTGCGCGATGGCAAGATCGTCGCCGCCCACATCATGAGCGTGACCATGAGCTGCGACCACCGCGCGGTCGACGGCGCGCTCGGCGCGGTCTTGATCGGCGCGTTCAAGGCGCTGATCGAAAATCCGGTCATGATGCTGGTGTAAGCGCGTCATTGCGAGCGCAGCGAAGCAATCCAGGCTGGATTGCTTCGTCGCCTCGCTCCTCGCAATGACGATCAAGCCGGCTCAAGCCCCTTCGCCCGAAACGCCGCCTTCGCTTCCGCCGTGCGCAAGAACGCAATTAGCGCCGTTCCCGCATTGACGTTCTTGCTGTCCGGCATGATGCCGGCGGCAAAGTAGGTGACCATATTCAGATCACCCGGTAGGAAACCGACAATTTCGGCGCCGGCGACGTGCAAGAGCTCCGGCTTCTGCTGCACGGCAAGCTCGGCCTCGCCGGTCAGAAGCAGCGCGGCGGAGAAACCGCCCGGCGGCGGATATTTGGTTTTCGGCTTCATCGCTTCGGCGATACCTAAGCGTTCGAGCAATTTGGCGAAATAAACACCGCTGGCGCCGCCGGCCGACGGCTCGCTATAGGCGATGGATTTGGCGGCGAGTAGCGTCGCTTTGAGCGCCTCGGGCGTCGAAATATCCGGCTTGCGCGCACCGGCCTTGACCGCAATCGCCACGCCCGAGCCGGCCAGTGTGACATCGGAGCCGGGCGCGATCTTGCCTTGCCGCTTGAGCCCGTCGATGCCGGCGCGGCTCAAAATCGCCACGTCCGCGGTTTCGCCGTTCTCAATGCGCTTGACCAGCATCGGCGCCGTGCCCCAGACGATCGAAAGCTTGTGGCCGGTCGCCGTTTCGAATTGGCGAAACAACTCTTCTGCGGCGCTGCGCACGCCGATGCTGCTATAGACCTTCAGTTCCGCCATGGCAGCGACATTACCTACATGATCGCCCAGCGTTCAACCGGTTAAGCTGGCCAGGCTATTCACTTCGTCATGGCCGGACTTGTTCCGGCCATCCACGTCTTTACATCACATGGCTCAAAGACGTGGATGCCCGCGACAAGCGCGGGCATGACGGCTATGTTTGCCGGGATGAGGCTTGGCGAGGAATTGAATAAATGCCCGACACCAATTTCGACATCATCATCGTCGGCTCGGGGCCGGGCGGTTATGTCTGCGCCATCCGCGCCGCGCAGCTCGGTTTCAAGACCGCCATCGTCGAGCGCGACTATCTGGGCGGCATCTGCCTCAATTGGGGCTGCATTCCGACCAAGGCGCTGTTGCGTTCGGCGGAGATTTTCCACTATTTGCAGCATGCCAAGGATTACGGCCTCTCAGCGGGCGAGGTGACCTACGATCCGGCCGCCGTGGTAAAACGCTCGCGCGTGGTGTCGAAGCGGCTGAACGACGGCGTCGGCTTTCTGATGCGCAAGAACAAGGTCGCGGTGATCTGGGGCGAGGCAATAATCGACGCGCCGGGCAAGATCACGGTGAAGGCCGGCAAGAGCGAAGCCCCGAAAGGCGCGCTCGGCCCGGGCGCATACCAAGCCAAGCACATCGTCATCGCCACCGGCGCGCGGCCGCGCGTCCTTCCCGGCCTCGAGCCGGACAAGAAACTCATTTGGACCTATTTCGAAGCCATGGTGCCGGAGCGCATGCCGAAGACGCTGCTCGTCATCGGCTCGGGCGCCATCGGCATCGAATTCGCCTCGTTCTACCGCACGCTCGGCGCCGAAGTCACCGTGGTCGAAGTGCTGCCGCAAATCCTGCCGGCGGAGGACGCCGAGATCGCTGCCTTCGCGCGCAAAAGTTTCGAGAAACAGGGCATCAAGATTTTCACCGGCGCCAAAGTGACCAAGCTCGACAAGAAGGGCGACGGCGTCACCGCCACCATCGACGACGGCAAGGGCGGCACGCAGACGCTAGCCGTCGAGCGCGTGATTTCCGCGGTCGGCGTGGTCGGCAATAGCGAAAATCTGGGCCTCGAAAAACTCGGCGTGAAAACCGATCGCGGCTTCATCGTCATCGACGGAGCCTGCAAGACGAATGTGCCGGGCATCTACGCCATCGGCGACGTCGCCGGCCCGCCGCTGCTCGCGCACAAGGCCGAGCACGAAGGCGTCATCTGCGTCGAAGCGATCAAGGGCTTGCATCCGCATCCGATGGACAAGCGGCTTATTCCCGGCTGCACCTATTGCGCGCCGCAGATCGCCTCGGTGGGCTTAACCGAACAGGCCGCCAAGGAGCAAAAGCTCGACGTGCGCATCGGCCATTTTCCGTTTGTCGGCAACGGCAAGGCGATTGCGATGGGCGAGGACCAGGGGCTGATCAAAGTGATTTTCGACAAAATAACCGGCCAGCTCCTCGGCGCGCATATGATCGGCGCCGAAGTGACCGAACTGATCCAGGGCTATGTCGTGGCGATGAATCTCGAAACCACGGAAGAAGAACTGATGCACACCGTGTTTCCGCATCCGACGCTGTCGGAAATGATGAAGGAAGCGGTGCTCGACGCCTATGGAAGGGTGCTGAATATCTGATTACGCCGCCAACCCCGCGACTGACCATTGTTAGAATTGAGCCTTCGATAGACATAGGCGGCGGCCGGCCATAAACTCGCGCCCAGCGGGCCTTTCCTGGAGAGTATTCTGCATGGCCGAAGAGCGCCTCCAAAGGCGGCTTGCAGCCATCCTGTCGGCGGACGTGGTGGGTTATTCGCGCCTGATGAGCATGGACGAGGCCGGAACGCTGTCCCGCCTCAACGCCTTGCGGCATGAGCTGATCGATCCGACGATCGCCGCGCATTCCGGCCGGATCGTCAAGCTCATGGGCGACGGCGCGCTGGTGGAATTCGCCAGCGCCGTGGACGCCGTGACCTGCGCCATCGAAATCCAGCGACAACTGCGCGAGCGCGATGCCGGTGGCGCCGCGACGCAGCCGATCCAATTTCGCATCGGCATCAACGTCGGCGACATCATCATCGACGGCGAGGATATCCTTGGCGACGGCGTCAACATCGCGGCGCGGGTCGAAGGCATCGCCCAACCCGGCGGCATCTCGATTTCCGAGGACGCCTGGCGGCAGGTGCAAGGCAAGCTGGCCGCCGATTTCGTCGATACCGGCGAGCAGAGCCTGAAAAACATCGCGCGGCCGGTCCGCGTCTATCGGGTGGACATCGCGCCAAAGGCGGCCTCGGCGGCGGCGCGGCCGACACTGGCGCTGCCCGAAAAGCCTTCGATCGCCGTCCTTGCCTTCACCAATATGAGCGGAGACCCCGAGCAGGAGTATTTTTCCGACGGTATCAGCGAGGACATCATCACCGATCTGTCGAAGCTGTCGGAGCTGCACGTGATCGCGCGCAACTCAACCTTTATCTACAAGGGCAAGCCGGTCGACGTGAAGCAGGTCGGCCGCGAGCTTGGCGTGAGCTACGTGCTGGAAGGCAGCGTGCGCAAGGCGGGCAACCGGGTCCGGGTCACCGGCCAGCTCATCGACGCTGCAAGCGGCGCGCATGTGTGGGCCGACCGCTACGATCGCGAACTCAGCGACATATTCGCGGTCCAGGACGAGCTCACGCGCGAGATCATCGCCGCGCTCAAGATCCAGCTGAAAGCGGGCGAAAAGGCGCTGCTCGGCGGTGCCGGCACCAAGAACGTGGAGGCCCATGATTTTTTCCTCAGGGGTCGCGAGCTGATTCTCGGCAACAAAAGAGACCGGGAAATGTTCGAGCAATCGAACGCCTATTTCCGGCGCGCCATCGCGCTCGATCCGGACTATGCCGGACCCTATGCGGGCCTCGGCATGGCGTACATTATGGACTACCAGAACCACTGGACCGATACGCCCGAAAAATCATTGGACCAAGCCGAGCGTTTCGTCGACGATGCAATCGCCAAAGACGACAACGACCCTTTCGTGCATTACATCGCCGCCGTGCTTAGCCTGTGGAAGAAGGATTACGTGCGATGGGCCCGTGAGGCCGACCGGACCATGGCGCTTAATCCCAATTATGGGCTTGCGCACAATATGCGGGGTGCCCTGTACCTCTATACGGGAGAGCCGCTTAAAGCGATCGCTTACATCGAAAGCGCGATCCGCCTTGACCCGGCCCAGCAACAGTACAGGCATTTCCTCGGCACGGCTTATTTCGTGGCCGGCAACTACGAGACTGCGGCGGCCATATTCAAGGAGCGTATCGCGGTCACTCCAAAAACGGATTTGTCGCGCGCCTTGCTCGCGTCAACGTTGGGCCATTTGGGCCGCCTGGATGAGGCGCGCCAGGTTTGGCGCGAGCTTAAACAGATCAATCCGCGGTACTCTTATTCGGATCATATCGGCCGGCTGCCATTCAGAAACCCCGCGGACGCCGAAAAGATCGTCGACGGCCTGCGCAAGGCGGGTGTGGCGGAGTAATCGCTCACGCCGCGAGCCTTATGCCCGGATGATGCCGCCGCAATGCCGGCTTGCGAAGGCCGATCCCCACTCGTAAGTAACAAGGGACCGATTTGGAGCTTTCATGACGGTCCTGATCGACACGGCGAGCGCCGCAATCCTGCCGCGCCATCCGGAGAAGGCGCATCGGCCGGACCAGCCGGCTTTGCGCAAGCCGGATTGGATTAGAGTCAAGGCGCCGGTGTCGCCGGGCTATCGTCGACACCCAACGGATCGTGCGCGAAAACGGCCTGCACACGGTGTGCGAGGAGGCCGGCTGCCCCAATATCGGCGAGTGCTGGGAGAAAAAGCACGCCACCTTCATGATCATGGGCGACACCTGCACGCGGGCCTGCGCCTTCTGCAACGTCAAGACCGGACTGCCCGGCGCGCTCGATGCCGCCGAGCCCGAGCACGTCGCCGCCGCGACGGCCAAGCTCGGGCTTGCCCATGTCGTCGTCACCTCGGTCGATCGCGACGATCTCGACGACGGCGGGGCAGGGCACTTCGCCGCGGTGATCGCCGCGATCCGCGCGCGTTGCCCCACACACCACGATCGAAGTGCTGACGCCGGATTTTCTGCGCAAGGACGGCGCGGCGGAAACCGTGGTCGCGGCGCGGCCCGATATCTTCAACCACAATCTCGAAACCGTGCCGTCGAAATATCTGACGGTGCGTCCGGGCGCGCGTTACTTCGCCTCGATCCGGCTCTTGCAGCGCGTCAAGGAGCTCGACCCGCTGATGTTCACCAAATCCGGCATCATGGTCGGGCTCGGCGAGGAGCGCAACGAAGTGCTGCAAGTGATGGACGATCTGCGCGCGGCCGAGCGTCGATTTCCTCACCATCGGGCAATATTTGCAGCCGTCGCGCAAGCATCACCCGGTCATGCGCTTCGTGCCGCCGGACGAATTCAAGGCGCTGGCGACGATCGCCTATGCCAAGGGATTCGCCATGGTGTCGGCGAGCCCGCTGACGCGCTCGTCGCATCATGCCGGCGAGGATTTTGCGCGGCTGAAGGCGCGCGCGAGCGGCGCGTTGATCGATGCCGCAATTTTCGACCAAGCGGCGGGTGCAGCACTCCGCGGCCGACATGTTCGACCTCGTCGCCGATGTCGAGCACTATCCCGAATTCGTGCCGCTGTGCCGATCGCTGCAGCGTGCGCAAGCGCCAGCGCGACGGCGAGGGCAGGGAGGTCATCGTCGCCGACATGACGGTCGCCTATAAGCTCGTGCGCGAGACTTTCACCAGCCGCGTGACGCTCGACCGCAACAAGCTCGAAATCCTGGTCGAGTATCTCGAAGGCCCGTTTCGGAAAATGAACAACCGCTGGAATTTCCGGCCGGCGGGCGAGGACGCCTGCGACGTGGAGTTTTTCATCGCTTACGAATTTCGCAGCCGCACGCTCGGCCATGCTGATGGGCGCCATGTTCGAGGCCGCGTTCCGCCGCTTCGCCGCCGCCTTCGAGCGCCGCGCCGATCAGGTCTACGGCCTGAGCGGGCCTAGCATGGCCCGTCGCCGCTTAACTATCCCGACTGTTTGGTCGCCGGGACGGTCGAATTTGCCGCCCGCGAAGGCGGATAATGCCTCGCCCGTTAATCGGCTTGCTCGGTGATTGCGGACGAATGCTTTTCGCGAAACTCCTTCGTCGCCGTTGCCGCAGTCTTCCTTGCGTTGCGCTGCTTCAGGCTGACGCCGTGGCCCAGGGCATCGGCGGCGTCACGGCTTTGGCCGCGGATCTTCGGGCATGGCTATCCGCGATTTTCGCGGGCATGATCTTCGCACGGCGGCGTCGCATCACTTTGGCGCATCACGACGATTTTCACGGCACCACTGGCGCCGGGCACGATTTCGACCATTGGCACGCGCCACACCTAAGCGGCCATTTCGGACACTGGGAGCCGGGACATTGGCACGTCTCGTCCGGCTTCGGCGATCACGGACGCTGGTCGTGGCATCTGCGAAGGCGTCTGGCATCGCTGACGTCCAGCGCGACGCGTGCGACATTCAGGTCGCGGCCCTCTTCCGCAAGCTGTTCCGAGCAGCGCGAGCGCCTCCGCGACCGAGCGCAGCCGCACGCGGCGCGGCCGATCTTGCCGAAACGCCGGCGGCGCGCGAGGCGGCGGCCGTCGCGGCTCGCCGCGGCGAAATAAACCAGCCCGACCGGCTTTTGCTTTGAGCCGCCGCCCGGACCGGCAATGCCGGTGATCGCCACCGCAAGATCGGCCTGCGAATTTTTCAGCGCGCCCTTGGCCATCGCCGCCGCGGTCTCGGCGCTGACCGCGCCGTGGCGCGTCAGCGTCGCCGCCGGCACGCCGAGCATCGCTTGCTTGGCCGCGTCGGAATAGGTGACGAAGCCGCATTCGACGACGTCGGAGGAGCCGGCGATTTCGGTCAGCGCCGCGGCGACAAGCCCGCCGGTGCAGGATTCCGCGGTGGCGATCTGCAAGCCCGCGCGCCCGGCACAGATCGAGCACGCGCCTTGCGCCGTGCGCGCAGCTCGTCGTCGATCATGCGCCGCTCCACGGCAGCCGCACCGTCGCCGTCGCCATCGCGACGATGCCTTCGCCGCGGCCGGTGAAGCCGAGCTTTTCGCTGGTCGTCGCCTTGACCGCGACGCGCGCCGACCGCAATGCCGGCGATCGCGGCGATGCGCGCGCGCATGGCGTCGCGGTGCGGCGACACCCGCGGCGCTTCGCAGACGATGGTGACGTCGAGATGCGCGATCATGCCGCCGCGCGCGCGCACCCGCTCGCAGGCAAAGGCGAGAAAGCGGTCCGACGCCGCGCCCTTCCATTGCGGATCGCTCGGCGGAAAATGCGCGCCGATATCGCCGTCGGCGAGCGCGCCGAGAATGGCGTCGACCAGCGCATGCAGCGCGACGTCGGCATCCGAATGTCCGGTCAAGCCGCGCGAATGCGGAATGCGGACGCCGCCGAGCATGACATGGTCGCCGTCGGCGAAGGCGTGCACGTCGAAGCCGTTGCCGGTGCGCACATCGGAGAGGCCCGCCAGCGCGCAAAATTTCGGCGCGGGCGAAATCCTCGTTGGTCGTCACTTTCACGTTGCCGGCTTCGCCGTCGAACACGCTGACGCGATGGCCGGCCCATTCGGCGAGCGCGGCGTCGTCGGTAAAGCTCGTCGAGACCCGGCCGCGGCGGCGCGGCGATGCGCGTCGAGGATGAGATCGAACGCGAAAGCCTGCGGCGTTTGCACGATGCGCAGCCGGCTGCGGTCGAGCGTTTCGGCGACCATTGCGGCGTCGTCGATCGCTTTCACGGTATCGGCAATGGCGATGCCCGGCACCGCCGCGCCGGTCGCCTTGCCGGCGGCGATGGCGCGCTGATCAGCGCGCCGGTCACGAACGGGCGCGCCGCGTCGTGAATGAGAACGAGTTCGGGCGCGCTTGCCGCCAGCGCTTCGAGCCCGGCGCGCACCGAAGCCTGGCGCGTCGCGCCGCCGGCAACCGGCGGCGGCAATTTTTTCAAGCCGGCGGTCGCGGCGCGAAAGGCGTCTGCATCGCCGGGATGGATGACCGGCTGCACCAGCATCGATCTGCGGGTGATCGAGGAACGCGCGCGAGCGTCGGGCGGATCATCGGCTCGCCGGCAATGTCGCGATATTGCTTCGGCACATCGCCGCCGGCGCGCTCGCCCCGTCCGGCTGCGACGACGACCGCGGCCACCATGCCCGTCATGGAACTCTGTGCTCCCGGTTCCGGATCGCTTTAGCGCATGTCTCCGCGATGTGCGACCGGCCGAGGAGGGACCTGCGCGAACCCGTCGCAGCCTCCGCGGGGCCGCATTCGCGCTGTGCACAGGGTAACGATATTGCAGTGCAGCACTTGCGCCGCCTTCGCTTTTGGCTAAACTCTATGCAGAGGTGAGAATATCGCCTAATTCGTGTGCAGCAATGCGTCGACGCCTATCCAATGGCCAACTGGTGACGAGCACCTAAATACATGACTTGACGTAGCTTTCCTGTCGTGGCGCAGTGTCGTCGCGAGGCGCACTTTCGAAGGTCGCGGAATGAGCGCCGTCGAGCCCCTGCTGACCACGGTCGGCTGCCGATGCGGTGCTCAATGCGCTGCCGCATCCGGTCATCGTCGTGGCAGCGGACGGCAAGGTGGCCGACGCCAATGTCGCCGCGGAAGCCTTCTTCGAAGTTTCGGTGTCGCTGCTGCGGCGCCATCTGCTGCGCGACCTGGTGCCGTTCGGCAGTCCGCTTGCTGACCGCTGATCGAGCAGGTGCGCCGGCGCGGCGCCGCGGTCAACGAATACAAGGTCGATCTCGGCACGCCGCGCAATCCCGGCGACCGGCTGGTCGATCTGCACGTGGCGCCGCTGCCGGAGCAGACCGGACTACGTCGTGGTGATGCTGCAAGAGCGCACCATCGCCGACAAGATGGATCGCCAGCTCACCCATCGCGGCGCGGCGCGCTCGGTGATCGCGCTCGCCGCCATGCTCGCGCACGAGATCAAAAATCCGCTGTCCGGCATCCGCGGCGCGGCGCAGCTGTTGGAGCAATCGGTCGACGACGACGACCGCACGCTGACGCGGCTGATTTGCGACGAGGCCGACCGCATCGTGAAGCTGGTCGACCGCATGGAGGTGTTCGCCGACGAGCGCCCGGTCGAGCGCGAGCCGATCAACATCCATGTCGTGCTCGATCACGTGAAACGGCTGGCGCAATCCGGCTTCGCCCGGCACATCAAATTCATCGAGGACTACGATCCGTCGCTGCCGCCGGTGCTTGGCCAACCGCGATCAGCTCATTCAGGTGTTCCTGAATCTGGTCAAGAACGCCGCCGAGGCGATCGGCGAAAATACCAGCGGCGGCGAAATCGCGCTGACCACCGCGTTCCGGCCCGGCGTGCGGCTGTCGCTGCCGGGCGCCAAGGCGCGCATATCGCTGCCGCTCGAATTCTGCGTGAGGGACAACGGACCCGGCGTGCCCGACGAATTGATGCCGCATCTGTTCGATCCGTTCGTCACCACCAAGCCGACCGGATCGGGTCTCGGGCTCGCGCTCGTCGCCAAGATCGTCGGCGACCACGGCGGCATCATCGAGTGCGAGTTGCAGCCGCGCCGGACCATCTTTCGCATTCTCATGCCGAAATATACCGCCGCCGATGGCGGCGAGGCGCCGAGCCGGACGGCGTCCTTCAGCCACAAGGGGATCATTGATGCCCGCGGGAAGCATTCTCGTCGCCGACGACGATGCGGCGATCCGGACGGTGCTCAACCAGGCGCTGTCGCGCGCCGGTTACGAGGTCCGCTCGACCGGCAATGCCGCCACGCTGTGGCGCTGGATCAGCCAGGGCGACGGCGATCTCATCATCACCGACGTGCTGTTGCCCGACGAAAGCGCCTTCGACCTGCTGCCGCGCATCAAAAAGGCGCGGCCCGATCTGCCGATCATCATCATGAGCGCGCAGAATACGTTCATGACGGCGATCCGCGCCTCCGAGCGCGGCGCCTACGAATATCTGCCGAAACCGTTCGATCTCAAGGAACTGATCGCGATCGTCGGCCGCGCGCTGTCGGAGCCGAAGGAGAAAGTGCGGCAGCCGGCCAAGGTCGAGGATTTCGAATCGATTCCGCTGGTCGGCCGCTCGCCGGCGATGCAGGAAATCTATCGCGTGCTGGCGCGGCTGATGCAGACCGACCTGACGGTGATGATCTCAGGCGAGTCCGGCACCGGCAAGGAACTGGTGGCGCGGGCGCTGCACGATTACGGCAAGCGGCGCACCGGGCCGTTCGTCGCCATCAACATGGCGGCGATCCCGCGCGACTTGATCGAGTCCGAACTGTTCGGCCATGAGAAGGGCGCCTTCACCGGCGCCAATACGCGCAGCTCCGGCCGCTTCGAGCAGGCCGAAGGCGGCACGCTGTTCCTCGACGAGATCGGCGACATGCCGATGGAGGCGCAGACGCGGCTCCTGCGCGTGCTGCAACAAGGCGAATACACCACGGTCGGCGGCCGCACCCCGATCAAGGCCGACGTGCGCATCATCGCGGCGACCAACAAGGATTTGCGCCAGCTCATCCAGCAGGGCCTGTTCCGCGAGGATCTGTTCTTCCGGCTCAACGTCGTGCCGCTGCGGCTGCCGCCGCTGCGCGAGCGCACCGAGGACATTCCCGATCTGATCCGGCACTTCTTCGCGCTGGTGGAGCGCGAAGGACTGCCGCCGAAGCAGATCGATCAGGCCGCGCTCGATCGGCTCAAGCGCCACCGCTGGCCGGGCAACGTGCGCGAACTGGAAAATCTGGCGCGGCGGCTTGCCGCGCTTTATCCGCAGGAGACGATCACCGCCGCCGTGGTCGATGCCGAATTGTCGCAGCCGGCGCTGATGGCGCCGGGCGAGAGCCGAACCGCCGACGACAATCTTTCGATCGCGGTCGAGCGTTACCTTGCGCGCTATTTTTCCGGCTTCGACGAGGGCCTGCCGCCGCCCGGCCTTTACCATCGCATCTTGCGCGAGGTCGAAGGCCCGCTGTTGTCCGCGGCGCTGACCGCGACCCGCGGCAACCAGATCCGCGCCGCCGATCTGCTCGGCGTCAACCGCAACACATTGCGCAAGAAAATCCGCGACCTGGATATCCAGGTCTATCGCACCAGCGGCGGCTGACGCGACGCGCTCGCGGTAATTGGGGTGCCCGCCGGGGTGCACAGGGCGCCTAGTAATTGTCGCAATCGGGCAACATTGTTGTATAAAAGCATCACTCGGGGCGGGTGGCCGCGGTTCCGTCCGTCGGCAGATTCTCCCTTTAGTCTCAATGAGTTGAAAGCGTCCGGGAAGCCCACATGACGACTGTCGATCAGGTCGCCCCGCTCGATCCGGCGGCCACTGCGCCGATGCCGGTCGCCTCCCGGCTGATCGGGGCGATCGCGGTCGGCATCGCGCTGCTGTCGGCGACGGCGACCTTCCTGGTGCTCGCCGGCCTGACCCCGATCGCGCCGGTCCACGAGGTGGTCGTCAAGCTGCTGCTCGGCAACGCCGTCACCGGACTTCTGCTGCTCGCCATCATCGGGCGCGAAGTCTGGGTCGTCGTCCAGGCGCGCCGGCGCGGCCGCGCCGGGTCGCGGCTGCACGTCCAGATCGTCGGCCTGTTCGCCGTCATCGCCGCGGTGCCGACGGTGCTCGTCGCCGTGGTCGCATCGACGACGCTCGATCGCGGCCTCGATCGCTTCTTCTCGACGCGCACGCGCGCCATGATCGAACAATCGCTGATCGTGGCCAACGCCTATGTGAGCGAGCACGCCGCGGCGATCCGCGGCGAGGATCTGGCGATGGCCTACGACCTCGGCCGCGCCAAGCCGATGTTCGATCCGACCGCGATCAATTCCGCAAATTCCTCACCGCGCAGGCCACCGGGCGCAATCTCTCCGCGGCGATCATCATCAAGCCCGACGGCTCGACCGTCGAGCGCGCCGACGTCACGATGGACAAGAAAATCGTGCTGCCGTCGCGTGCAGCTGCTCGCCGAAACCAACGAAACCGAGCCGCAGGTCGCGCTCATTCCGGAAGGCGACCATGTCGCCGCCGTCGTCAAGCTGCACGGTTACGACGACATGTATCTCTACGTCGCGCGGCTGCTCGATCCGCGCGTCGTGCAGCAATTGCGCGCGACGCAGGAAAGCGTCGGCGAATACGCCAATCTCGAAGCGCGCCGGCTCGGCATTCAGATCGCGTTCGCGCTGATGTTCGCCGTCATCGCGCTCATCGTGCTGCTGTCTTCGGCCTGGATCGGACTGGATTTCGCCAACCGGCTGGTGGCGCCGATCCGCCGCCTGATCGGCGCCGCCAACGTGGTCTCGACCGGCAATCTCCACGTCCAGGTGCCGGTGCACCGGTCGGAAGGCGATCTCGCGCAATCTCGGCGAAACCTTCAACAAGATGACGCAGGAGCTGCGCACGCAGCACGACGACATCGTGCGCGCGCGCGACCTCATCGACAGCCGGCGGCGATTTACCGAAGCCGTGCTGGCCGGCGCCAGCGCCGGCGTCATCGGCGTCAACGCCGACGGCCGCATCTCCATTCTCAACCGCTCGGCGGAGCGGCTGATCGGACGCATCGAAAGCGAAGCGCTCGGCCGGCCGCTCGCCGAAGTCGCGCCCGAACTCGCCGAGATTTTCCAAGCCGCGCGCAGCGGCAATCAGCGCCTGGTCCAGCGTCAGGTCGCCGTCACGCGCGACGGCCAGGAGCGCAATTTTTCGGTGCGCGTGACCAGCGAGCAGGCGACCGCATCCGAGCACGGCTACGTCATCACCATCGACGACATCACCGAGCTGGTCCTGGCGCAGCGCTCCTCGGCCTGGGCCGATATCGCGCGGCGCATCGCGCACGAGATCAAGAATCCGCTGACGCCGATCCAGCTGTCGGCCGAGCGGCTGCGCCGCAAATACGGCAAGTCGATCACCGACGACCCCGCCGTGTTCGAGCAATGCACCGAGACCATCGTGCGCCAGGTCGACGACATCAAGCGCATGGTCGACGAGTTCTCGCGCTTCGCGCGCATGCCGAAGGCGGTGATCGCCGACGAGGACGTCGCCGATACCGTGCGCCAGGTGGTGTTCCTGTTGCGCGTCGGCCATCCCGATATCGACTTCGAGGTCGAGCTGGCCGCCGAACCGATGCCGGCGCGCTTCGATCGGCGGCTGATCTCGCAGGCGCTCACCAACATCATCAAGAACGCCACCGAGGCGATCGGCGCGGTGCCGCCGGCCGAACTCGGGCGCGGCCGCATCGTCGTCAGCGCGCAGCGCGACGGCAAAGAGGTCGTCATCGACGTGATCGATAACGGCATCGGCCTGCCGAAGGAAAACCGCGCGCGCCTGCTCGAACCCTATGTGACGACGCGCGAGAAGGGCACCGGGCTCGGCCTCGCCATCGTCGGCCGCATTCTCGAAGAGCATGGCGGCCGCATCGAACTGCGCGACGCGTCGGAGAAAATTCCGGGCGCCCGCGGCGCCTGGATGCAATTGCGCTTCGCCGCCGAGCCGCTCGCCGGCGGCGGCCGAGCCGGTCGAAGCACGTCGACCGAGACGACGGCGGGCGTAGATCATGGCATCCGATATCCTCATCGTCGACGACGAAGCCGATATCCGCGAACTGGTCGCGGGCATCCTGCAGGACGAAGGCCACGGCACGCGCACCGCGCGCGACAGCGACGAGGCGCTCGCCGCCGTCGTCGCGCGCCGGCCCAATCTGGTGTTCCTCGACATCTGGCTGCAAGGCAGCCGGCTCGACGGCCTGCAATTGCTCGACAGCCTCAAGCAGGAGCATCCCGAACTGCCGATCGTGATGATTTCCGGGCACGGCAATATCGAGACCGCGGTTTCCGCCATCAAGCGCGGCGCCTACGACTTCATCGAAAAGCCGTTCAAGGCCGACCGGCTGCTGCTGGTCGCCGAGCGGGCGCTGGAGAATTCGCGGCTCAAGCGCGAGGTGAGCGAGCTCAAGCAGCTCGCCCCGCTCGCCGCGATGCTGGTCGGCCACTCGCCGGCCGCCAATCAACTGCGCCAGACCGATCGAGAAAGTGGCGCCGACCAACAGCCGCATCCTCATCGTCGGGCCGTCCGGCAGCGGCAAGGAACTCGCCGCGCGCACCATTCACGGCCATTCGGCGCGCGCCGACGGCGCCGTTCGTGGTGATCAACGCCGCCGCGATCACGCCGGAGCACATGGAAGTCGAGCTGTTCGGCGTCGAAGGCGGCAACGGCACGCACAGCCGCAAGGTCGGCGCGCTCGAAGAGGCGCATGGCGGCACGCTGTTCATCGACGAAATCGCCGACATGCCGCGCGAGACGCAGAACAAGATTTTGCGCGTGCTCGTCGACCAGACCTTCCAGCGCGTCGGCGGCAGCACCAAGGTCACGGTCGACGTGCGCATCGTGTCCTCGACCAGCCGCAATATCGAAGCCGATATCGCCGCCGGAAAATTCCGCGAGGATCTCTATCACCGGCTGTCGGTGGTGCCGATCCGCGTGCCGGGGCTGGCCGAGCGGCGCGAGGACATTCCCGAACTGGTCGAATATTTCATGACGCAGATTTCGCAGACCACGGGCCTGCCCAAGCGCAATGTCGGCGCCGACGCGCTCGCCGTGCTGCAATCGCACGACTGGCCGGGCAACGTGCGGCAGCTGCGCAACAACGTCGAGCGGCTGATGATCCTCGCCGGCGGCGATCCGGAGGCCGTGATCACCGCCTCGATGCTGCCGCAGGACGTCGGCTCGATGATTCCGAACATGCCGAACGGCAACGGCGGCGAGCATCTGATGAGCCTGGCGTTGCGCGAGGCGCGCGAAGTGTTCGAGCGCGAATATCTGCTGGCGCAGATCAACCGCTTCGGCGGCAATATTTCGCGCACCGCCGAATTCGTCGGCATGGAGCGCTCGGCGCTGCACCGCAAGCTCAAGGCGCTGGGGATCGACTGACAGGTATCGTATCGCGGTCCGTCCGCGATATGCCGACGCTGCGATGCTGATGACGAGCTGATGCCGATGTCCCGCATCGCCTATGTCAACGGCCGCTATCTGCCGTTCCGCGACGCCAAGGTCCATGTCGAGGATCGCGGCTATCAATTCGCCGACGCCGTCTATGAAGTCTGCGAGGTGAGGGCAGGCCGCCTGATCGACGAGCGGCGCCACCTCGAGCGGCTGCAACGCTCGCTCGGCGAATTGCGCATCCGCATGCCGATGTCGCGCGCGCGCGCTCGGCGTCGATCCTGCGCGAAGTGGTGGCGCGCAACCGCATCGGCTACGGCATCGTCTATCTGCAAATCAGCCGCGGCGTGGCGCGGCGCGACCTCGCCTTCCCGTCGCCGCAGGTCGCCGCCGAGCGTGGTCGTCACCGCGCGCCCGCTCAATCAGGGCGCGCAACGAGGCGCTCGCCGCCACAGGGCATCGCCGTCGTCAGCGTGCCGGACAACCGCTGGGGCCGCGTCGACATCAAGACGGTCGGCCTTCTGCCCAACGTGCTGGCGCGGCAGGCCGCGATCGAGCAGGGCGCGCGCGACGCCTGGTTCGTCGACAAGGACGGCGCGGTCACCGAGGCCGCCTCGGCCAATGCCTGGATCGTCACGCCGGCCGGCAAGCTGGTCACGCGGCACGCCGATCACGCCATCCTGCGCGGCATTACGCGCACGGTCGCTGCTCGACGTCATCAAGGCGCAAGGCCTGACGGTCGAGGAACGCGCCTTCACGCTGGAAGAGGCCTATGCGGCGCGCGAGGCCTTCATCACCTCGGCGACCCAGATCGTGATGCCGGTGGTGCGCATCGACGGCCGCGCCGATCGGCGACGGCAAGCCGGGCCCGGTCGCGACCGCGCTGCGGCGGGAGTTTCACCGCTATGCCGAGACTGGCTAGGCGCGCTGCCGGCGTTGCAGCCTCAACTTGGGCTTGCATCGCCCCCCGCCGCGCCCTCTAATGGTCGATCCTTCGGGCCCGTCCGGCCCGTCGGTGCCGGGACGAGGCTTCAACAGCAAAGCGAGAAGCAAAACGGCGAAGGCACAAGAAACGACCCGCGGGGCAGGGGCCCGCGGTACAAAGAACGGAACAACGGCCATGGCAGCCGACCGCGCACAAAATCTGCAAGACACCTTCCTCAATCACGTCCGCAAGAACAAAATTCCGCTCACCATCTTTCTGGTGAACGGCGTCAAGCTGCAGGGCGTGGTGACCTGGTTCGATAATTTCTGCGTGCTGTTGCGTCGCGACGGGCATTCGCAGCTCGTCTATAAGCACGCCATTTCGACCATCATGCCGGGTCATCCGGTCCAGCTCTTCGAAGGCGCCGAAGAACCGCCGGCTGGGGAATAGAGTCTGATTGGAGCCGCGCCGCCGCGACACGCGCCCTCCTGATCCCGGCTGAGCCGCGGAGGCAGGGTGGGCGGCTCGGGCGCTCGGCGACCGGCCGCGCGCTCGTCATCGAGCCGGTGCTGCGGCGCGCCGCGCGCCCGCGTCGGCCGACGAGCGTGCGCCGGCGGCAAAGCTCGACGAGGCGGTCGGGCTTGCGCGCGCCATCGATCTTCGACGTCGAGCAA
Organism: uncultured Alphaproteobacteria bacterium; assembly: GCA_963729335.1. Classification (GTDB taxonomy): domain Bacteria; phylum Pseudomonadota; class Alphaproteobacteria; order Rhizobiales; family Xanthobacteraceae; genus BOG-931. The sequence continues at coordinate 939,383 of CAVSNN010000002.1, read as the reverse complement.
TCCGGCATCGTCATGCTCAACGCGCTGCGTCCGGCGACCTATCTCGGCAAGGGCAAGGTCGAGGAGATCGCCGGCCTCGTCAAAAGCTTCGAGGCCGGCATCGTGGTGATGGATTGCGCGCTCTCGCCGGTGCAGCAGCGCAATCTGGAAAAGGCCTGGAACGCCAAGGTCGTCGACCGCACCGGCCTCATTCTGGAAATTTTCGGCCGGCGCGCGCGCACCCGCGAAGGCGCGCTGCAGGTCGAGCATGCGCATCTGACCTATCAGAAGAGCCGGCTGGTGCGCTCCTGGACCCATCTCGAGCGCCAGCGCGGCGGCTTCGGCTTTCTCGGCGGACCCGGGCGAGACCCAGCTCGAAGCCGACCGCCGCATGATCGAGGAGCGGCTCGCCAAGATCGAGAGCCGAACTCGCCAAGGTCAAGCGCACGCGCGCGCTGCATCGCGACAGCCGCCGCCGCGTGCCGTATCCGATCGTCGCGCTGGTCGGCTACACCAATGCCGGCAAATCGACGCTGTTCAACCGCATGACGCAGGCGAGCGTGCTGTCCGCCGACATGCTGTTCGCCACGCTCGATCCGACGCTGCGCGCGGTCGACTTGCCGCACGGCGCGCGCGTCATCCTCTCCGACACGGTCGGCTTCATCTCCGACCTGCCGACCATGCTGATCGCGGCGTTCCGCGCCACGCTCGAGGAGGTCGATCGAAGCCGACGTGATCCTGCATGTGCGCGACGTGTCGCACGAGGACGCCGAGGCGCAATTGCACGACGTCGAAAAAATCCTGCGCGAGCTCGGCATCGATCCGCAGCAACGACGCCGACGCACAAGCGGGCGCTGATCGAAGTGTGGAACAAGATCGACCGGCTCGACGCCGACGAACGCACGCGGCTTGCCAACATCGCCGAACGCCGGCCGGCGGCCGAGCGGCCGGTGCTGGTTTCGGCGATCACCGGGGAGGGGATCGATGCGCTCGCGGCGCCGATCGAGGCGCGGCTTGCCGCCGGCCGCGTGCTGATCGAACTCGAGCTCGATCCCGCCGACGGCGCCGGCGTGAGCTGGCTGCATCGCCACACCGAGGTGATCCGCAAGGCGATCGACGCCAACGGCCGCATCGCCATGACGGTGCGCGCCGACGCCGGACAAGGCGAAGGCGGTGCGGGCGAGGTTTGCAAGTGGGCGAATAGCGAATGGCGAATAGCGAATGCGGAACGTCCGTCGTTCTCCCCCACTCGCCATTCGCCACTCGCTATTCGCTGCTACTCTTGCGCCTTCGCCTCGTCCCACAGCGCATCCATTTCGGCGAGCGTCGCGTCGTGCGGCGCTTTGCCGCGCGCGGCGAGCGCGCGCTCGATCGCGGCAAAGCGGCGCTCGAATTTCTGGTTGGTCTGCCGCAACAGCGCTTCCGGGTCGGCGCGCAGATGCCGCGCCAGGTTGACGGCGGCGAACAACAGATCGCCGACTTCGGCCGCCGCGGCCGCGGTCGTCGCGCGCCGGCGCGATCGAGCTCGGCCTCGATCTCGTCGGCTTCCTCGCGGATTTTGCGCAATACCGCGCGCGGATCGTTCCAGTCGAAGCCGACTTTGCTGGCCTTGGCCTGCAATTTCAGCGCCCGGGTCAGGGCGGGCAGCGCCACCGGCACGCCGGCCAGCGCGCTTTCACTGCGCGCCGATCTGACGCACTTTGGCGCGCGGCCTTTTCCGGCTTTCTCTTGCGCCTTGATCCGCTCCCACAATCCTTCGACGGCCTGCGGCGTTCGCGAGCTCTCGTCGCCGAAAACATGCGGATGCCGGCGGATCGAGCTTTTCGGTGATGGCCTGCACCACGTCGCCGAAATCGAAAGCGCCCTGTTCCTCGGCCATGCGGGCGTGGAACACGACCTGCAGGAGGAGGTCGCCCAGTTCTTCCTTGAAGATCGGCGAGATCGCCGCGCGCGATGGCGTCGGCGACCTCGTAGGCCTCTTCCAGCGTATAGGGGGCGATGGTCGAGAAATTCTGCGCCAAGTCCCAGGGACAGCCGGTGTTCGGCGTGCGCAGCGCCGCCATGATGTCGAGGAGGCGCCCGATATCGCGGGAAGGGGTCATGATAGAAGTCCCGATAGATCACGCTGAAGGCGCGGACCCTATCAGACCCGCAATGCCTTCGTCATTGCGCGGGTCCAGAGCGAGTCCAAGATGAGCGAGAATGAGGCGCGATGATGCCGGTTTCGGCCTATGTCCAATCGGCGGGTTTCTTCGTTCTGGCGGCGGTGGCGCTGTTCGCTTCGGCCGGCACGTTCGCGATCCCAAGCTTTCTGGATCTATCTGGCGATTTTTGCCGCCGTATTCGGTGGCGTCCTTCCTCTGGCTCGATCCCGGTCTGCTGCGCGAGCGCATGCGTCCGGGCGGCAAAAGGCCGCCGCTGGCGCTGCGGCTCTTCACGCTGGTGTCCTGTTCCTGCACTGGATCGTCGCCGGGCTCGACCGCGGCCGTTTGCACTGGAGCGACAGCGTGCCGCCGTGGCTCCAGGCTGTGGGCCTCTTCGTGTTCGCGCGCCGGCTTACGCCTTGTGCTTTTGGGCGATGGCCGTGAACCGGTTCTTTTCCTCGGTGGTGCGCATCCAGGCCGACCGCGGCCAATACGTGGTCACGACCGGGCCTTACGCCGTCATCCGGCACCCAGGCTATACCGCCGGCATCCTGATCATCCTGGCGAGCGGCGTCGCGCTCGGCTCCTGGCTCGCCGCGGCGCGTGCTGGCGATCGCAAGCCTGCCGTTTCTGCTGTACCGCGCCATCACCGAAGACCGGTTTCTTCAAGCCGAACTTCCGGGCTACCGCGGACTATGCCGAACGCGTCCGCTGGCGCCTGCTGCCGGGAATTTGGTGAGGCGGAAGAGGGAATTGCCGCGAGCCGTCAAATCCGACTCTAATGCCTAGATTCGCATAAGACATATTATGGAACATTCTCGATTATTACCGTGCTTAGGGGGTTTCGGCAACGCTGAACGTCATCCCGTCGAACGCCGGCACGACATGGACCGGCAGTTTTCCGCGCAGCGCCTCGTAATCGAGGTCGGCATGCAGGTTGGTCAGGATGGCGCGGCGCGGCTTTAGCCGCTCGATCCAGCCGAGCGCGTCGTCGAGCGAAAAATGGCTCGGATGCGGCCGGTAGCGCAGCGCGTCGACGATCCAGACATCGAGGTCGGCCAAGCGCCGCGGCGCTTTGCGGCCGGCAGGCCGCTGAGGTCGCAGGAATAGGCCAGCTTGCCGAAGCGAAAGCCGAGCGAAGCAATGTCGCCGTGCTCCTGCAGCACGGGCAGGGCCGCGATCGGCCCGCCCTCCCCTGCGATGGTGACCGGCGTGCCGGCGATCAGCCGGTGCTCGGTCACGATCGGCGGGTATTCGCTGCCGGGCGGCGAGGCGAAGCAATAGCCGAACCGGCGCACGCATGACGTTCGCGGTTCGCTCGTCGAGGTAAACGTCGACCGGCCGCCGCTGCTTGATGAAACAGCGCGCGCAGATCGTCGATGCCGTGGGTGTGGTCGGCATGCTCGTGGGTGTAGAGCACGCCGTCGAGCCAATCGACCTCGGCATCGAGGAGCTGCTCGCGCAAATCCGGCGAGGTGTCGACCAGGACGCGGGTCACGCCGCCGCCTCGCCGCCGCCGCCATCGCGCCGCTCGACCAGAAGCGAGGTGCGCCGGCGCCGGTTTTTCGGATTTTTCGGATCGCAATCGCCCCAGCCCAAGGCCGGCCGCGGCACGCCGCCGGACGAGCCGCAGCCGAGAATGGTGAATTTCAACGTCATTGCGAGCATCGGCGCGGCGGCAGATTTTATTTGCGCAGACTGCATGAATTCGTCTGCGGCGTGCGGGGCGCGGCACTTTGCCGAACAGGCGAAAGAAATTCGCGGTGGTTTGCTGGGCGATTTCGTCGAGCGAAACGCCGCGCGTTTCGGCCAAGACCTTGGCGGTCTCGACCACATAGGCCGGCTCGTTGCGCTTGCCGCGATATTTGCCCGGCGCGAGATAAGGCGCATCGGTCTCGACCAGGATGCGGTCGGCCGGGCAGCTCCGCGGCGATGGCGCGCAGCGCGTCGGAATTCTTAAACGTCAGAATGCCGGTGAACGAGATGAAATGCCCGAGCGCGATCGCGCGGCGGGCGAGATCGGGCCCGCCGGTGAAGCAGTGCAGCACCGCCGGGAAAGCGCCCTTGCCCGGTTTCCTCTTCGAGAATGCGCGCGGTGTCGGCGTCGGCTTCGCGCGAATGAATGACGAGCGGCAAGCCGGTTTGCCGCGCCGCCGCGATATGAGTGCGAAAGCCGCGCTCTTGCGCCTCGCGCGGCGAGTTGTCGTAGTGATAATCGAGGCCGGCTTCGCCGAGCGCGACGACTTTGGGATGTTGCGTGCGCGCGACGAGATCGGCTGCCGTCACGTCAAGCTCTTCATGGGCGTAATGCGGGTGCGTGCCGACCGAGCAATAAACGTCGGGAAACCGCTCGGCGATCGCCAGCACTTCGCGTCTGGCGCTTCACGCGCGTGCAAATCGTCACCATGCGCGCGATGCCGGCGGCGCGGGCGCGCGCCAACCACGGCGTCGAGCTCCGCTGCAAAATCGGGAAAATCGAGATGGCAATGGCTGTCGATCAGCATGTTGATAATACGTCATTGCGAGCGAAGCGAAGCAATCCAGCTTTCGGAGCCGAGGTCTGGATTGCTTCGTCGCTTCGCTCCTCGCAATGACCTCCAACGTCATTATTCCGCCGCCCGCCTTCCGGTTCGACATAGCGCGGAAAAACCGCCGCCGGCGCCGGAAGTTTTGCGCCGGCGGCGATGCGGTGTTTGCCGCCGAGGAAAGCGAAGGTCCGCTCGCCGTTCGGGATCGCCAACAGATCGAGCAGCTTGCCGGCCGAAGCCGGCATGAACGGCTGACACAGGATCGCCATTTGGCGCAGAACTTCCGCGGTGACGTAAAGCACCGTGCCCTGCCGCGCCGGATCGGTCTTGGCCAGCGCCCACGGCGCTTCGCCGGCGAAATAGCGGTTGGCGTCGGCGACCACCGCCCACACCGCATTGAGCACTTGATGCAGTTGCTGCGTCGCCATCGCCTCGCGCGCTTTGCCGATCATGGCGTCGGCGGCGCTCAAAATCGCCTGGTCGGCCGCGCTGAAATCGCCCGGCTGCGGCAGCGCGCCGCCGAGATTGCGCGCCACCATGGACAGCGAGCGCTGCGCCAGATTGCCGAGATCGTTGGCGAGATCGGCATTGATGCGGTTGACGATGGCCTCGTGGCTGTAATTGCCGTCCTGGCCGAACGGCACTTCGCGCAGCAGAAAATAGCGCAGCGGATCGACGCCGTAGGCGTCGGCCAGCGCGAACGGATCGATGACGTTGCCGACCGATTTCGACATTTTCTCGCCGCGGTTGAACAAAAATCCGTGCGAGAAAATCCGCCGCGGCACCGCGATGCCCGGCCGACATCAAGAACGCCGGCCAGTACACGGCGTGAAAGCGCACGATGTCCTTGCCGATGACGTGCAGATCGGCCGGCCAATATTTCTTGAATTTTTCGCTGGCCGTGTCGGGAAAGCCGACCGCGGTGATGTAATTGGTCAGCGCATCGACCCAGACATACATGATGTGCTTGGCATTGCCGGGCACCTTGATGCCCCAGTCGAAGGTGGTGCGCGACAGCGACAGGTCCTGCAGGCCGCCGCGCACGAAGCTCGCGACTTCGTTCATGCGCTCCTTCGGCAGCACGAAATCGGGCACGCGCGTTGTAGAGCTCGAGAAGCTTGTCGGCATAGGCGGAGAGCCGGAAGAAATAGCTCTCCTCCTCGACCCATTCGACCGGCGTGTTGTTGGGCCCGAGGCGCTGGCCCTTGTCGTCGAGGCGGGTCTCGCTCTCGTCGTAATAGGCTTCGTCGCGCACCGAATACCAGCCGGAATATTTGTCGAGATAGATGTCGCCGGCCTGCTCCATGCGCTGCCCAGATCGCCTCCGACGAACGCGAAGTGCCGCGGTTCGGTGGTGCGGATGAAGTCGTCGTTGGAAATCTCGAATCTTTTCACCATGGCCTGGAAGCGCGGCACGTTGCGCTCGACGAGCTGCCGCGGCGTCAAGTTTCTCCTTGGCCGCGGTCTGCAACATTTTGCTGCCGTGCTCGTCGGTGCCGGTGAGAAAGAACACGTCGCGGCCGTCGAGGCGGGCAAAGCGGGCGATGGCGTCGGTGGCGATCGCCTCATAGGCGTGGCCGATATGCGGCGCGCCGTTCGGATAGGCAATCGCGGTGGTGATGTAATAGGGCTTGGCGGGCATGATGTAGCGGTTGCGCACGATTCCTTGTGTCATGCCCCGCGCAGGCGGGGCATCCAGTAACCGGCAGCGCTGCGGCGAGAACTGAAACGACCGTGGTTACTGGATCATCCGCCTTCGCGGATGATGACGGTGAAAGCAAAGTCGGGCATAGGTATCAACCGCGCGTCGCCTCGGCAAGCAAGCCGAATACGCTGAACACCAGCGGCTTGCGCTCGAAATTGTAGATTTCGGCGTCGCGGGCGGCGCGATTGATGCGCTGCCAGGCATCGGCGAGCCGCGCCAGTCGGGGCAGCGCGTTGCCCTCGCGGGCGAATCGCCGCGCCAGCCAGGCATTGATGGTGTCGACGAAGGCGGCAAGCGGCGCCGCATCGGTCCCGGCGAGCGCCTCGCCGAGCGCGTGCAGCGCGCTGCCATCGAGCGCCGGCAGCCGATCGAGGAGATCGAGCGCCTGCTGGCGCAACGCCAACGCCCCCTCGTCAAGCAACGAAAATGCCCGCGCCACCGAGCCGTCGGCGGCGGCGGCCGCCGCGGCAATCTCGGCGTCGCCGGCGGCCCCCGTTGCCGCCGCCACCGCCGCCGCGACGTCGGCCTCGGCGAGCGGCCGCAAGTTGAGGATGCGGCAGCGCGAGCGCAGCGTCGCCGGCACGCGCGCGGCGGAATGACTGACCAACAGCAATAGCGCGCGCCGCGGCGGCTCCTCCAGCACTTTGAGCAGCGCATTGGCGCCGGAGCGGTTCAATTCATCGACCGCATCGACGATGGCGATGCGCCAGCCGCCCTCCCCTGCCGTCGAGCCGAAAAATGCAACCGTCTTGCGGATGTCTTCGACGGCGATCTGGTTGTGCAGCACGCCCTTGTCGTTGAGCGTGCGCTCGATGACCAGAAGATCGGGCTGCGCCTGGGCGGCGATCCGCCGCGCCACCGGATGCTTGGCGTCGACGGCCAGCGATGTCGCCGCCGCAACTTCCGGCGCGAGCCGGATCGGGGTGGGCCAGCACGAAGCGCGCCATGCGGTAGGCCAGCGTCGCCTTGCCGATGCCGCGCGGGCCCGACAATCAGAAAAGCGTGCGGCACCCGGCCGGAGCGATAGGCGGACAGTATGCCCGTTCGGCCGCGGCATGGCCGAACAGGACCGCAGTCGCCCGCGGATGCGGCGCCTCGTCGCCGTCGTCGTCTTCGCCTGTCCGCTTGCGCCATGCGCGCACCCACTGGACCATGAGTCCGTCGGCAACCCGCGCAACGCGGCTCGAGCCGCGACTTCACCGCGTCCCAAACCTCGTTTCGCCACCGCTTCCTTGGCGGCGCCGGCATCGATGACGACGCAGCGGGCCGGCTCCTCGGCCGCTATCGCGAGATAGGCCTGGCGCAGCTTTTGGTGAAACTCCACGTTCTCCGCCTCGAAGCGGTCGGGCTTGGCCTCCCCGCGGCGCAGTTTGACCCGTTCGAGCCCCTCTTCGACCGGCATGTCGAGAATGACGGTGAGGTCGGGCGCAAGATCGCCGATCGAAACGCGCTCGAGCCCTTTGATGAGCCGTTGATCGACGTGGCCGAGCACGCCCTGATAAACGCGCGTGGAATTGGCAAAGCGGTCGCAAATCACCCATTTGCCCGATTCGCAGCGCCGGCAAGATGGTGCATTGCACGTGATCGTCGCGCGCGGCGGCGAACAGCATCGCCTCCACCTCCGGACCGAACGGCTTTGCCGCGCCGGACAACAGCACGTGGCGGATGATCTCGGCGCCCGGCGAGCCGCCCGGCTCGCGGGTCAAGTGGACGTCGAGCCCGAGCGATTCCAGGCGCAGCGCCAGCATCGCGGCCTGGGTCGATTTGCCGGTGCCCTCGCCGCCCTCGAAAGTGATGAACTTGCCTCGCATCGCATAAGCTCGTTTGGACCCGCCGCCCGCGCTGCCGCAGTCAAATTCCGGGCTAACAACGATACTAATTCAATCATGTACTTATACGTGAGTTTAAGTGTGACACACGAAGCCGGATAGGCGCCAGTGACAGCAATATAGGCGGCTTTGCCGCAGCATGCATCCGGCGGCGCCAAGCAACGTAAAGAAACGTCACAGTTTATTCACGCCGGCGCGCAACAGCCCGATCATCAGTTCGGTCGCGCCATCCATGGCGCGCTGCGACATGGTGCCCTTGCCGACATCGTCGGCCGCCTGCAGCGGCACTTGCAAGCGCCAGATCGTCGCCGCGCCACACCTTGAGCTGGCCGATGGTCGGCCTTTGACGATCGGCGCCGGCACCGGCCCGGTATAGACGATGCGGGCAAGAAGCCGCTCGCTGTTGTCGCGCGGCATCATCACCTTGATGGTGCCGGGAGCGACCAGCGGCACGTAGCTGCGGTCGCCGCCGAACACTTTGGCCTCGCCGATGGTCTGGCCTTCGGCGAACAGGATTTTGGCCTGGAAGCCGTGAAAGCCCAAATCCAGTAATTTGCGCGCCTCCTCGGCGCGCTCTTTGTCGGTTTTGGCACCCGTGACCACGACGATCAGCCGCTGATTGTCCTGCACCGCCGAGCCGACCAGATTGAAGCCGGCTTCCGCCGTTTCGCCGGTTTTCAATCCGTCGGCGCTTGATTCCCATGCCGAGGAGCGGATTGCGGTTCTGCTGGTGGATATTGTCCCAGGTGAAATCGCGCTGGGCGAACAGCGGATAGAACTCCGGATAGGTCTGCATGATATGGCGGGCGAGCTCGGCCATGTCGCGCACCGTGACGCGCAGATTGGGATCGGAGAGCCCGGTCGCGTTGGTGAAGGTCGAGTGCTGCAACCCGATCTCGCGCGCCCGCTTGGTCAGCATTTCGCCGAAAGCGGTTTCGTTGCCGGCGAGCGCTTCGGCGACCGCGATGCAGGCGTCGTTGGCGGAATTGACGATGATGCCCTGGATCAGATCCGACACCGCGACCCGGCTGTGAATGGCGGCAAACATGGTCGAGCCGTGCGACGGCGCGCCGCCCTTGCGCCAGGCGTTTTCGCTGATGATGAATTGGTCGTCGAGCTTGACGCGGCCTTGCTTGATCTCGTTGAACAGATATTCCAGCGTCATCAGCTTGGCGAGACTTGCCGGCTCGACCGGCAGATCGGCGTTCTTGTCGAACAGCATGCTGTCGCTGTCGAGATCGATCAGAATCGCGGCGGGAACGCTGGTCTGGAAGCCCTCCCGTTTTTCGGCGGGCGCGGCAGCCGCCGCACGTGCGGGGACGATTGCGGTGGCGATGCCGATTGCGGCGACGAGCGCGGCCGCCGCCGCCGCCAAACCGCGGAACCCCCTCCTCCGAACACGGCGCGACACGCCTTGCGCAATTCCCCCTCCAACGCGACGAACGCCATTTTCCGTCAAAACTCCCGGACAAAATAGGGCGTGCGCAAGTCCGCTTTTGGACAGGGTGAAGATGCCGCGGACGACAGCCAAAGCGGCCGAATCAATAAAGGCCGCGGCCATTGAGGAATTGATCGGTGCCGTCGGCGCCGCCGGGCGTCTCGGCGTAAGATACCGCCTGCACGGGGCCGAGCGAGTCCAAAGCATCGTCGGACGCGGCGCTGGCCAGGCGCTGGTGCCGACCGGCGGCGGCTGGCGCGGGAAATTCGGCAGCAACGGGGTGGCGGCGAGGCGGGTATCCCACGGCGCCGGCGCCGGCGAGTTCTCGCGCAACGTTGACGCCAACACGCGGTCGTCGGAGCCTTGCATCGGCGCGCGCCCGACATATTGGACGCGCACCCAGGCAGTGCCGCGGTTGGTGAAGCCGAGCAGATGCGCCGCCCGCATCGAGACGTCGATGATGCGATTGCCGGCATACGGCCCGCGATCGTTGACGCGCACGATGAGCGAGCGACCATTGCTCAAATTGGTCACCCGCACATAGCTCGGCAACGGCAGCGTCGGATGCGCGGCGATGATGGCGTTGGCGTCGAATACCTCGCCATTGGCGGTGGCGCGGCCATGGAAATCCTCGCCGTACCACGAGGCGAGCCCCACCGCGTTGTAATTGCGGGTCCTCGGCCGGGACATAGACCCGGCCCGCGACCATATAGGGCGAGCCGACCCGGTAGACGCCGCCGCCTTTGGGCACCGGTTCGCCGGGTTCAACGAGCCGCGCGCTCGGCGACACCCCATAGCGGGAATCGATACCGCCGTTGCCGGCGCAATGGGCGAGCGCAAGGCAAAGAAGCGCGCAGGCGCCGACCGGCGCAAATCGCCTGACTGACGAACTTACCCGACCCCGCATCGTCCCCCGTCCCGAGGCGAAAACTATTGAATTCCAGCGTGGTCAGATTGTGGCGAAAATGGACAAGCCGGTTGCGATAGTGAACGGACCATTGCGACGCGGCGCGGGCGCGCGGGCAATGAAGGCGGACGTGCCTGCGCTGCGGAGGTTGGCGGAGGGGGTGAGATTCGAACTCACGAGGGCCCTTGCGAGCCCTGCCGGTTTTCAAGACCGGTGCCTTAAACCACTCGGCCACCCCTCCGGCATGCGGCTTGGAATTAAAGTGTGCCGAGGCGCAAAGCTACCCGCAAAGCCTGAAAAATCTCGCAACCGCGCCCTGCGGCGGCACCCCGGCGAGCCACACTCGGCGCCCGTCGCTTCGGTCCAAATCGCGGTTCCGGCGCTCCAAATCAATACGAAATTATCGCTCGGCAAGTCCGCCCATCGCCGCGATGAATTGCACGATGGTTGCAACGCCGTCGCCTTGGCGCAGATTGGTCATGACGAACGGGCGGGCTCCGCGCATTTTCTTGGCATCGGCCTCCATTTTCGCCAATGAGGCGCCGACGTGAGGCGCGAGATCGATTTTGTTGATGACGAGAAGATCCGAGCGCGTGATCCCCGGTCCGCCCTTGGACGGGATTTTATCGCCCGCCGCCACGTCGATGACGTAGATCGTCAGATCCGCCAGCTCCGGCGAAAACGTCGCGGCGAGGTTATCGCCGCCGGATTCGATCAGCACCAGATCGAGGGCGGGAAATTTCGCCTGCATGTCGGCGACCGCGGCGAGATTCATCGATGCATCTTCGCGGATCGCGGTATGCGGGCAACCGCCGGTTTCGACGCCGACGATACGTTCGGCGTCCAGCGCACCGGCGCGGACCAGAAATTCGGCGTCCCATTTGGTGTAGATGTCGTTGGTGATAGCGGCGATGTCGTAGCGTCCGCGCATCGCTTTGCACAGCGCATCCATCAACGCCGTCTTGCCGGAGCCGACGGGGCCGCCGATACCGACGCGGAGCGGACCGTTGAGACTGGCGTCACCGTTCAAGCCTCAGCTGCGAAACAAGCGCGTATATTGCGTTTCATGCCGGGCGCCGGCGATATCGGCACGAAACGTGGCGCTGCCGAGATCGTCGAGCCGCGCGGCCAAAGCGCGCCCGGTTGTCGCCGCGACGGCCGGCTCAAGCGATCGCAACAGGCGTTGGCCCTCGGTATGGCCGAGCGGAATGAGGCGAACGCCCGCAGAGATCCAATTCGACGATACCGCGGTCAAAAAGGCGTGCAATGCCGGCGCGAGCGGAATTGCGTGACCGGCGCAGGCGCTGCCAACCGCTATCGGATAAGCGACCGGACCGGGCCAAACCGCTTGCAGCTTGGCGAGCGCCGGGCAAGGCCAGGCCGCCCGCGTCACCTCGAGAAAAGCCCGGCCCAATGCGGTGGTTTCGTGAAACCGTTCGCGCGTCGGGGCGAACGCCGCCGCGAGCTCGGCGGTCTCGGTCAGCGCTGCATCGTCGGCGCCGGTCACCGCGCGATGCGCATGGGCAAAGAAAATGCCGTCGCTTAACCCGGCGCCCGCGGTCAGCACGGCGTCAAGCCAAGCGCGCAACGTCTTCGCATCCTTGATATCGCCCGCCTCTACCGCCCATTCGATGCCGCTTGAATAGGCGAACGCGCCGACCGGATAGGCCGGCGACAGCCAGGTCATCAGGCGGTACAGCGCCCCCGCTTCGAGGCGCTCCGGGTTTATCCGCTCATTCCCGCGCGAGCGGGAATCCGGTTTGGGTCCCCGCTTACGCGGCGACGAGCGGACCAGCGGGCGCACGCTAGCCATGTTCCGGATGATCGTGGCCATGGGGATGGGCATGGGGATGAGCATGTGCGCCACGATACGCGCCGCCCTCCGGATCGAACGGCGCCTCGATCTCGACGACGCCGGCGCCGAGCTGCGCGGCAAGCTCGGCAAGAACGTGATCGCGCCGGATGCGCAGCGCATTCGGCAGCACCTGCGCCGGCACATGCCGGTTGCCGAGATGCCAGGCGAGGCGGGCGAGATGTTTGGCATCGGCGCAGCGGATTTCCAGCAGCGGCTCCGGCGCGGCGACAACCTCGATCAGCCGTCCGTCCTCCAGCACCAGCGCATCGCCGCCGCGCAGCCCGGCCGCCGCCGGCAGATCGAGCAGAAAGCCGATGCCGTTGTTGCCGGTCATGGCGATGCGCCGGCGATGGCGGTCGTCGTAATCGAGCACGACGCGATCGGCTGTCTCGCCCGACCAGGTCGACGCCGCCTTGATGGCAATGGCACGCATCAGCCGGCCTTTCTTTCCGCCTCAGAACAGAAAATAGCGTTGCGCCATCGGCAATACGTCGGCCGGCGCGCAAGTCAGAAGCTCGCCATCGGCGCGCACCTCGTAGGTCTCCGGATCGACCTCGATCGACGGCGTGGCGTCATTGTGGATCATGCTCTTTTTAGAGATTTTTCCGCGCGTGTTCTCCACCGCGAAAAGCTTCTTCTGGATGCCGAGCTTTTTGCCGAGCCCGGCCTGCACCGCGGCCTTCGACGAGAACACATAGGACGACGCGGTGCGGGCGCGGCCGAAGGCGCCGAACATCGGCCGGTAATGCACCGGCTGCGGCGTCGGGATCGAGGCGTTGGGATCGCCCATCGGCGCGGCGACGATCGAGCCGCCCTTGACGATGCAGTCGGGCTTTACGCCGAAGAACGCCGGCGACCACAGCACGAGGTCGGCAAGCTTGCCCTTTTCCACCGAGCCGATCAGTTTCGACACGCCATGGGCGATCGCGGGATTGATGGTGTATTTCGCGACGTAGCGTTTCACCCGCACATTGTCGTTGTCGCCCTTCTCCTGCGGCAGGCGTCCGCGCTGCTTCTTCATCTTGTCGGCGGTCTGCCAGGTGCGGATGATGACCTCGCCGAGCCGGCCCATGGCCTGGCTGTCCGACGACATCATCGAGAGCGCGCCGAGATCGTGCAAAATGTCCTCCGCCGCGATGGTCTCCTTGCGGATGCGGCTTTCGGCAAAGGCGAGGTCTTCGGCGATCGACGGGTCGAGGTGGTGGCACACCATCAGCATGTCGAGGTGCTCGTCGATGGTATTGCGCGTATAGGGCCGGGTCGGATTGGTCGAGGACGGCAGCACGTTTTTCAGCCCCGCCACTTTGATGATGTCGGGCGCATGCCCGCCGCCGGCGCCCTCGGTGTGGAAGGCGTGGATGGTGCGGCCCTTGAACGCCTTGATGGTGTCCTCGACGAAGCCCAACTCGTTGAGCGTGTCGGTATGGATCATCACCTGGATATCGTAGTCGTCGGCGACCGACGAGACAGCAATCGATCGCCGCGGGCGTGGTGCCCCAGTCCTCGTGCAGTTTCAGCGCGCAGGCGCCGGCCTTGATCATCTCCTCGAGCGCCGCCGGGCGCGACGCATTGCCCTTGCCGGCAAAGCCGAGATTGACCGGAAAATCGTCCGCCGCCTGGATCATGCGGCCGATGTGGAACGGGCCCGGCGTGCAGGTGGTGGCGAAGGTGCCGTGCGCCGGCCCGGTGCCGCCGCCGAGCATCGAGGTCACGCCCGACATCAGGGCTTCGTCGATCTGCTGCGGGCAGATGAAATGGATGTGGGTGTCGAAGCCGCCGGCGGTGAGGATCTTGCCCTCGCCGGCGATCACTTCGGTGCCGGGACCGATGATGATGGTGACGTTCGGCTGAATGTCGGGATTGCCGGCCTTGCCGATGGCGAAAATATTGCCGTCCTTGATGCCGACGTCGGCCTTCACGATCCCCCAATGGTCGACAATGAGCGCATTGGTGATCACCGTGTCGACGGCGCCCGCCCTGTTGGTGATTTGCGATTGGCCCATGCCGTCGCGGATCACCTTGCCGCCGCCGAATTTCACCTCCTCGCCGTAAACGGTGAAATCCTTCTCGACCTCGATGATGAGATCGGTATCGGCGAGCCGGACGCGGTCTCCGGTGGTGGGACCGAACATGTCGGCATAGACGGGACGCGGAAGGGTCATCGGCATTGGTGCACCTCAAGCCATAAGGCTGAACGGGGCCAGCTTCGCTGCATCGGCGTCGAAAGTCACGGTCGCGGTGCAGCCATGCAAGTCGTTGATCTCGGCGATCAACCGATCGGTGAAACTTCCAATGCCGCTTTCATAATCGCGGAACGCGCGCAGCACGGCTTCGCGTTCGGCGAACGCGTAACCGCGGCTTTCTATCATGGATCGCAGAATATCGACGATGAGATCGCGGGGCATTCGATAAACCGCACGCAGAACCCAAACGAATTCCGCGAGAACCACGGGGTTAACGAAGGCGGGATCGGTTTCGTCCCGCGCTCGCAGGAAGCGTGCCGCACGATCGGCTTGTCGCGCGTCGTCGACGACAACGGCCCGGAGCAGAACATTTGCATCGACGCCGATCACCCGGTCTTCCGCCGCCGCTGCGACGCCCGCTGTGTGGTGGATTTGCCGCGGGCCGCAACCGCTTCGCCCAGCAGGCGCTCGTACTGGTCTCGGGTCACCGGCCGGGCATAGGCCGCGCCCTTGCCGACGACCGCGGCGGCCGGTCTGTTGCGAGCGTGAACAAAGACTTCGCCGGTCCGGTGCAAGAAAAATTCGATCCGGTCGCCCGGACCGACCCCCAGCGATTCCCGGATTTCAACCGGGAGGGTCAGTTGCCCTTTTGAGGTGAGTTTGGCTTGAAAGAGTTTCACCGTTTTTCCTTACATTTGGCGAAAGTTCCTTACCTTAGGCCGGCACGGACTTCTGGACAAGCCGCCCGTGACCGCTTTCCTCCGGCGGCTACGCCACAAGTTCGACCGAACATGCGACTATTGCTCGGCTGCTCGGTTTTGCCATTCAAAGCTTCCCCATCACGTTCTGTCGAAAACCATAGACCGTGCGCTTGCCGGCGAGCGCGACCAGCGTGACCTCGCGGGTCTGGCCGGGCTCGAAGCGCACCGCCGTGCCCGCCGCGATGTCGAGCCGCATGCCGCGCGCCTTGTTGCGGTCGAACTTCAGCGCCGGGTTGGTCTCGAAGAAATGATAATGCGATCCGACCTGGATCGGCCGGTCGCCACTGTTGGCGACCGTCAGCGTGACAGCGCGGCGGCCCTTGTTGAGCTCGATCTCGCCTTGTCGGATGAAGAATTCGCCGGGAATCATTGGATTGTCGGCTCCTTCCAGAAATCAACAGGTGCGTCGATTTGATCGCGATGCTTCGACAGATATCTGAAGACATAAAGATGTAGATTGTCGAGTTCGTTATAGAGGATACGCTCAAGCTCCTCGAGGCGGTTCCTCAGATCTCGCGGCATAGAATTGATCGCAGCTAGAAAATTGGGTTCGTCGCCCCAGCGAGTCCCCGGGCCCGCCAACGCGATTGCCGACTTAAGTATGGTAGCTGCGCGATGCGCACCGATGGAGAGAAAGACTGCGACCATGAGCTTGGCGTGATTGCGGCTTGAATTATGAAAGTACTGTGTAAAGCCGCCGTTATAAATCTCGTTAGCCAACTCCCACGTTCCGATAAGCGCTTGCTCTGCCGAGTTCAGTTCATCGAAGCAGATCAGCCCCATGTAAAGCTCTTGGCTGGACACTAAATCGTTCAGCTTCTGGGTAATCGGATCTGACTCGTACGCCACGATCAGCTCCTATCGTATCGGCTCATGCACGGTGACCAGCTTCGTTCCATCGGGAAACGTTGCCTCGACCTGGATGTCATGGATCATCTCGGCGATGCCGTCCATGACTTGCGCGCGCGTGAGCACGTGGGCGCCTTTGTCCATCAGTTCGGCAACGCTGCGTCCGTCGCGGGCGCCTTCCAGAATGAAATCGGAAATCAGCGCCACCGCCTCGGGATGGTTGAGCTTGACGCCGCGATCGAGACGCTTTCGCGCCACCATGGCCGCCATGGCGATCAAGAGTTTGTCCTTTTCGCGCGGGGTGAGCTGCATGGCGCCTCGGTTCTACTCGTTTCAGTTCAACCACAGCCGCGGCAGCGGAGCGGCGCCGAGCGCGCCGAGCACTCTGACGAGATCGTGACGCAGCGCCGCGCCGTCGGCTGCGACGCAGCGCACGGCGACGAGATCGTTCCAGGCGGATGCGCCGACTTCGCCGGCAAAATCCCGCTGCATGGCGCGAACCGCGGCAACATGCGCCTCGTTGCCGGGACGCTTCAAGAGGCTTGCCACCGCCGCGCCGCCGGCCGCGATGGCGCGCTCCGCCAAGCGTCCGGCAACGCCGCCATCGAGGCGTATCGCGTCGGCGAAAACCAGCGCGCCCTCGACGGCGACGCGCCAGCGGTCGGAAAAAAAGCCCGAGGCGACCGCCTCGCCCATGGCGGAGCGGCCGAACACGCATGTCTCGGCCAACAGCAGGCTGGCGTCGCTTGCCAGTTCGACGTCGATGCTGCGCTTCAGGCGGGCCCGATCGAACAGGATCGTTTCCTGCGGCAACCAGGCCAGGCTGCCGCCGCGACCGACCATAAGCTTCACGCCGACTTCGGCATCCGGACCGAGCGAGCGGTAAACTTTTTCCGCGGCCGCGGTGGTGACGGTGAGCTTGGCGCCGTCGCCGACCTCGATGCCGATCGCGAAGCGATCGCCGCCCGTCATTCCGCCGGCGACATTGACGATGACGGCCTCAAGCGCCGCGCCGCTGGCGTTGGGAAAGCGCACTCGCAGCGACCCGGTTTCATGGACACGCCTGCGGCGGCTGCCGCCGGGACCGGCGGCGACGGCCAGCGCGATGCGTCCGACCGCGCGATTGGCGGCGAAGATTTCATTGCGTAGCGCGGCAGTCGCCATCGGCAAGTCATTCATCAAGTCGCATTAAGTCGAGCTTCAAATTGCCATCGCCCGCCGCAGCGCCGCCTCGTCGATATTGTCGCGCGTGCAGGAATAGACCACGGCGCCGCGATCCATGACGGCGAAACGGTCGCCGAGTTCGCGGGCAAAGTCGAGATATTGCTCGACCAGCACGATGGCGATCTGACCGAGCGACCGCAGATATCCGATGGCGCGCCCGATATCCTTGATAATCGAGGGCTGAATGCCTTCGGTCGGCTCGTCGAGCAGCAAAAGCCGCGGCCGCATCACCAGCGCGCGCCCGATGGCGAGTTGCTGCTGCTGGCCGCCCGACAGGTCGCCGCCGCGCCGACGCAGCATGTCCTTGAGCACCGGAAACAGCGAGAATACGTCTTCGGGCACAGCGCGTTCGCCGCGGCTGAGCGCCGCAAAGCCGGTCTTCAAATTTTCTTCGACGGTCAGCAGCGGAAATATTTCGCGGCCTTGCGGCACATAAGCGATGCCGCGCCGGGCGCGCTCCGGCGGCCGCAACGCGGTGATATCCTGGCCCTCCCAGGTGATGGTGCCCCGGCTCACCGGCTGGTGGCCGGCCAGTGCATCGAGCAGGCTCGTCTTGCCGACACCGTTGCGGCCCAGCACGCAAGTCACCTTGCCGGGCTCGGCCTTGAGCGAGACGGCGCGCAGCGCCTGGGCGGCGCCGTAATGCAGGTCGATGTTTTGCGCGTCGAGCATGTTCAGCGTCCCAAATACACTTCCACGACGCGCTCATTTTGCGAGACTTCGTCGATCGATCCTTCGGCGAGCACCGAGCCCTCGTGCAGGCAGGTCACCTTGACGCCGAGATCGCGCACAAACGTCATGTCGTGCTCGACCACCACGACGGTATGCTCGCGGGCGATCTCCTGAAGCAGTTCCGCCGTCTGGTGCGTTTCCGCATCCGTCATGCCGGCGACCGGCTCATCCACCAACAACAGCTTCGGATCCTGCGCCAACAGCATGCCGATCTCCAGCCATTGCTTCTGCCCGTGCGACAGGCTGCCGCCGAGCCGGTCGCGCACCGCGGTGAGACGAATGATGTGGAGGAGTTCCTCGATGCGATTGCGCTCGCCCGCAGTTTCACGCCACCCCAGCGTCGCGCGGGCGCGGCGATCCGCCTTCAGCGCCAGTTCGAGATTGTCGAACACGGTGTGGCTGTCGAATACCGTCGGTTTCTGGAACTTGCGGCCGATGCCGAGCTCGGCGATCTCGGTCTCGTCGAGCCGCGCCAGATCGTGGAGCTTGTCGAATATCACCGCGCCGGTGTCCGGCCTGGTCTTGCCCGTGACCACGTCCATCATCGTCGTCTTGCCGGCGCCGTTCGGACCGATGATGGCGCGCATCTCGCCGGGCTCGATGGCGAAGGAAAGATTGTTGAGCGCCTTAAAACCGTCGAACGACACGGTGACGCCCTCGATATAAAGCAGCGTGCGTTCGAAGGCTTCCCGCTCCCGATCCTCCGCTTGCGCCAGTCGCTCCTGAATTTTCATTGCGCGATCCTCATTCCGCCGGCTGCGGCTCGGGCGGCGGAGCCGCGACGCCCTCTTCGGCGGCGGCTGAAATGCGCGCCCGCCGCAGCGCCGTCCAATGGTGCATGCTGCCGACGATGCCGCGCGGCAACAAGAGCGTCACGCCGATGAACAGCCCGCCGAGCATGAACAGCCAATACGGCGCCAGCAGTCCCGAGGTGAAATAGGTCTTGGCGTAATTGACGACCACCGCGCCGAGCGCGGCGCCGGCGAGCGTGCCCCGCCCGCCGACCGCCACCCAGATGACGGCCTCGATGGAATTGCCCGGCGCGAATTCGCTGGGATTGATGATGCCGACCTGCGGCACGTACAGCGCGCCGGCAACGCCGGCCATGCAGGCCGACAAGGTGAAGACGAAGAGCTTGTAGGATTCCACGCGATAGCCGAGGAACCGCGTGCGCGCCTCGGCGTCGCGGATGGCGATCAGCACCTTGCCGAGCTTCGACGTCACGATGGCGCGGCAAAGGAGAAAGCCGACGATCAGCGTTCCGCAGGAAATCGCGAACAGCGCCGACCGCGTGGTCTCCGCCTGCACGTTGAAGCCGAGGAGGTCCTTGAAATCGGTCAGGCCGTTGTTGCCGCCGAAGCCGAAATTGTTGCGGAAAAATCCAAGCATCAGCGCGTAGGTGAGCGCCTGCGTGATGATCGACAGATAGACGCCGCTGACGCGGCTGCGAAACGCGAACCAGCCGAATACGAACGCAAGCGCGCCGGGCACCAGCACGATCATCAGCGCCGCATAGGGAAAATGCTGAAAGCCGTACCAATAGAGCGGCAGCTCCTTCCAGTTCAGGAACACCATGAAGTCGGGCAGGATCGGGTTGGCATAGACGCCGCGGGTGCCGATCTGGCGCATCAGATACATGCCCATGGCATAGCCGCCGAGCGCGAAGAAAGCGCCGTGGCCGAGGGAGAGAATGCCGCAGTAGCCCCAGATCAGATCGATCGAAAGCGCCAGGATCGCGTAGCAGGCGTATTTTCCGAACAACGCCACCAGATAAGTCGACACGTGAAACGCCGACGTCGGCGGCACGGCGAGATTGAGGATCGGCACCGCCGTCGCGATGGCGCCGACGAGGATCAGAAAGATCGTCGCGCTGCGATCGAGCGACCGGATGAGGATATGCGAACCCGCACCGATCATGCTTCGACCGCCCGGCCGCGCAGCGCGAACATGCCGCGCGGCCGTTTCTGGATAAACAGGATGATGAGGACGAGAATCGCGATCTTGCCGAGCACCGCGCCGGCATAGGGTTCGAGGAACTTATTGGCGATGCCGAGCACGAAAGAGCCGACGAAGGTGCCCCACAAATTGCCGACGCCGCCGAACACCACGACCATGAAGCTGTCGATGATGTAGCCCTGGCCGAGATTGGGGCTGACATTGTCGATCTGCGACAGCGCCACGCCGGCCATGCCGGCGATGCCGGAGCCGAGACCGAAAGTCAGCGCATCGATCCGGCTGGTGCGGATGCCCATCGACGCCGCCATCGCGCGGTTTTGGGTCACGGCGCGCATTTCCAGGCCGAGCCGGGTGAGCCGCAACATCCCGATAAGCGCGACAAAGACGGCAAGCGCGAAACAGATGATCCAGAGCCGGTTGTAGGTGATGGTGATGCCGCCGAGATCGAAGGCGCCGCTCATGAAGGTCGGGTTGTCGACCTCCTTGTTGGTCGGACCGAAGCCGGTGCGCACCGCCTGCTGCAGGATCAGCGACAGGCCCCAGGTTGCGAGCAGCGTCTCCAGCGGGCGGCCGTAAAGAAACCGGATGATAGTGCGCTCGATCACCATCCCGACGCCGCCGGAAAACAGGAAGGCGAGCGGAACGGCAAAGGCCAGCGAATAGTCGAACAGCGCCGGGTCGTAGCTGCGGATGGCCTGCTGCACGACGAAGGTGACGTAGGCGCCGAGCATGACCATTTCGCCATGCGCCATGTTGATCACGCCCATCACGCCGAAGGTGATGGCAAGGCCGATCGCCGCGAGCAACAGCACCGAGCCGAGCGAAATCCCGTACCAGGCATTCTGGACGGCACCCCACTCGGCGAGATGGGTTTGGATGGCGGCGATGGCGTCGAGTGCGGCATGCGCGACCGGCGGCGATTCGCGCGCGGGGATGTCGGCGAGCAGACCGAGCGAGTCCTGATCGCCGCGATCGCGGATGATCGCGATCGCCTTGAGCTTATCGGCGTCGGAGGTGCCCGGCACGTTGAGCAGGATGGCGGCGCGCGCTTGTTCGAGCGCCAGTTTGACGCGGCTATCGGTTTCCTTGGCTATGGCCGTTTCCAGCGTCGGCAGCGCACTGACCTGGCGCGATTTGAACACGGCCTGTGCGGCTTCGTAGCGCTTCTGCGGATCGCGGGACAACAGCGTGAGCTGGCCGAGCGCCGCATCGATGGCGCCGCGCAGCCGATTGTTGATGTTGACGGTGTCGAGGTCGGCCGGCGGCTCCCCGGCAACCGGCGCTCCGGTTGCGGCGTCGAACAGCTTGCCGGAAGCGTCCTGGATGTAGACCGCTTTTTGTGCGGCGCTGAACATCAGTTGCCCGTTCTGCAGGGCACTGATGATGACTTCCGCCCGCGGACTGCCGCTGGCGGCGACCTCCTTGACGCCGGTCAACGTCTCGTCGAAATCGTCGGCGGTGAAATGAGCGATCGCCTCGTCGAGGTTTGCGGCATGCGCATGAGCGCAGCCCAGGGCGAAACCAAAGGCTAACGCCAGCGCTACGAGCGAAGCTCGGCCAAAACGCATCGCAATGTTCCCCGGCGCTGCGTTGGGGAGGCGGCGGCCCGCCTCCCCGTCTTGTTGGTGTCGAAGCCTCGGCGTTTCCCGACTACGCGCCGCCGCACACTTTCGTTACTGTGTTGTAGTGGCCGCAATTATATTTCACCCAGTCGGCTACGATATCCTTGTCGGCAGCCAGGTATTGCGACCAAGCCTCGCCCGGAATCAAGTTTTTGGTCTTCCACACCACGTTGAACTGCCCGTCGGCCCTGATCTCGCCGATGAAGACGGGCTTGGTAATGTGGTGGTTCGGCAACAGCGTCGAGATGCCGCCGGTGAGGTTCGGAGTTTTCGTGCCAGGCAGCGCCGCGATCACCTTGTCGGGGTCGGTGCTCTTCACCTTCTCGACCGCCTTCACCCACATATTGAAGCCGATGTAGTGGGCTTCCATCGGATCGTTGGTCGTGCGCTTCGGGTTCTTGATGAACTCGTGCCACTCCTTGATGAAGGCCTCGTTCGCCGGCGTCTTGATCGATTCGAAATAGTTCCAGGCGGCCAAGTGACCGACCAGCGGCTTGGTGTCGAGGCCGGCCAGTTCCTCCTCGCCGACAGAGAACGCCATGACCGGGATGTCGGTCGCCTTAATGCCCTGGTTGCCCAGTTCCTTATAGAACGGCACGTTGGCATCGCCGTTGATGGTGGAGACCACCGACGTCTTCTTGCCCGCCGACCCGAACGCCTTGATCTTGGAAACCTCTGTCTGCCAGTCGGAGAAGCCGAACGGGGTGTAGTTGATCATGATGTCCTCGGGAGCCACCTTGAGCACGTCCTTGAGGTAAGCTTCGAGAATCTTGTTGGTGGTGCGCGGATAGACGTAGTCGGTGCCTTCCAGCACCCAACGCTTCACGTTGCCGCCGTCCGGTCCCGCGAGATACTCGACCGCCGGGATCGCTTGCTGGTTGGGCGCGGCGCCGGTGTAGAAGACGTTACGTTCGCTCTCTTCACCCTCGTATTGCACCGGATAAAACAGAATGTTGTTGAGCTCCTTGAACACCGGCAGCACCGATTTGCGCGACACCGAGGTCCAACAGCCGAACACCGCGGCGACCTTATCCTGACTGATCAGCTCGCGCGCTTTCTCCGCGAACAGCGGCCAATTCGAGGCCGGATCGACCACGACCGGCTCGAGCTTCTTGCCGAGCAGGCCGCCTTTCTTGTTCTGACCGGCGATCAGCATCAGCATCACGTCTTTCAGCGTCGTTTCGCTGATCGCCATGGTGCCGGAGAGCGAATGGAGAATGCCGACCTTGATCGTTTCCTCTGCTGCGCGTACCGGCAGACCCCCCATCAGGCCGAGGGTAAGACCGCCTGCGCCGGCAAGCCAGCTGCGGCGACTAAGCGGACGCGTAATGATCGGATTGCTGGACATGGATTGAGCCTCGCTGTGATCAGGCGAGCGCACGGAAGGCGCCCTTCTACCAAGGTCGCCTCGCAAAGCATGTGCCAGTTTCCGGAGGCTCTAAGCCGCTGATTTCTTGCGTTAATCGCAATCCAAACGATTTGCGGATTGATTTTTCAGCAGGCCGCCGCCTGCTTTATAGGCAATCTGGGAGAGGCGACTGCCATAATGCCAATCGCCTCTCGCGAGTGTGCTGGCCGGCGCAACCAACAAACGTCCTCGCCGCCAACACCCGAGCTTTCAGCCCGCCGCCCGACCCGGACGATTACTCCGCCGGCGTCGCCGCTATCGCCGCATCCGGCATGGTCAGCTTCGGCGCCAGCGCCGGATAGTGGCTGAGCGCGAACAGGAACGCCGCCACAATGGCGTAAGCCGCCGCAACCGTCGGCGTCACCGCGATACCGACCGCCTGGCCGTGCATAAAACCGAAGAACGTCAGCACGGCGCCCGCCAGCGCGAAGGCCGCGGCATTGACGAACTTCTTGTCGATGACGTTGGCGCCGATGGCGGCGAGCACGAGGCCGGTCAAAATCGCGCCGCCTCCGAGCGTCTGGAGGCCCGGATAGAGCACCCCGGCATTGAACAGCTTGTCGTAGCCAAGCGCCGCCGCACTGACGCCGGCAACGCCGAGCGCGCCGTCCATCAGCGTCTTGCACCAGCCGGCAAGATGCGGGGTGAGCGCCAGCACGATCGCGGGCGCGTGGCCCTTCGGCGTGGTCTGGAACGCTTGCGCGCCGATCAGCATGCCGATGTAAAGCAGGATCGGCGAAATCGCGACCACCGGCACCAGCGCCAATAACAGCGAGATGATGCCGAACCACGACAGCACGATCACCGCCACTCCGGTCGCGGCCGAATAGCCGATGCGGCCGCCCATGCCTTTCCAGCCGGGATGGCCGATATAGACCGCGTTGATGAACGGATTGCCCATCAGGCAGCCGATCAGGCTGACGACGCCGTCGGCGGTCAGCACGCGGGTGGTCGGATAGGGATCGCCGGCGGCTTCCGCGCTCTCGACATTATCCATCGCCTCGACCAGGTCGTAGATGCCGAACGGCACCGCGGTGACCAGGATCACACCGAGATAGTGAAAACCCGAAAAGACGTTATGGAAGGCTGGGATCGGCACGTTGAAGCCGAAATTAACGAAGGCATCGCTGACGCCTTTGACGCTCAAGCCGCCGTAATGCAGACCGACCAGGTTGGAGCCCCAGGCGATCAGCATGCCGACGGCGATGGCGACGAGCCCGGCGGGAATGCCTTTGGGATATTTGAAGCCGCCGAGCCAGCTCACCATGATGATGGCAAAGCAGGTCAGCCCGATCACCGGCGTCTGATAGATTTCCAGCGCCGGGCGCATCGAGATGAAGGTGATCGATACGCCGGCCAGCGTGCCGAGCAGAGCGGCGCGCGGGGTAATCTTGCGGATCCACGGCGCGATAAAGCCGCCGATCATCAAAATGAAGCTCTGGAAGAACACCCAGACCAGTCCCGCTTCCCAGCCCTGGATCGGATCGTGGGTCGACAGCGAAATCGGCAGCATGATGACGAAAGTGACGATGAACATGTGCGGGACGCTCACGCCAGAAGGCAGCGCGCAGACGTTGTCGCGCCCGGTTCGCTTCGCCAGCCGATAGGCGAGATAGGCGTAATAAAAAGTCGACAGGCACATCATCATGCCGAGCGCCGGCAGAATGCGGCCGAATACCAGCGAGTCCGGCATTTTCAGCACGAAGCGCAATAGCCCGGTGAGCACCAGCATGTTGACGAGGATGTTGGTGCCGAAACCAAAGAAGGCGTTCCAGTCGCCGGTGGTCCACAGCACTGGCCGGTACGCTGCGGTCGATGGTGTCGTCGTCATTTCACTCTCCCCGTGATGGAGATCGAATTTCGATTTACGCGGTCCGTTGATTGCCGATTGTCGCCAGCGACTGCAGCAACTGCTTCGATCCGGTCACCGAGCCGAAAATGCCGCCCTGCGCCTTGATCATGGCGAGGCCTGCCTCGTGGAACTCCGGAAAATACGAGCCGCAACAGTCGGACAGCACGATGCAGCGGAAGCCGCGGTCGTTCGCCTCGCGCACCGTGGTGTTGACGCACACTTCCGTGGTCACCCCGGCGACGAACAAGGTGTCGGTGCCGCGGTTGCCCAGCATGAGTTCGAGATCGGTCTGGTAGAACGCGCCCTTGCCCGGCTTGTCGATGACCGGTTCGCTCTGAAGCGGATAAAGCTCCGGGATGATGTCGTGACCGGGCTCGCCGCGGATCAGAATGCGGCCCATCGGCCCGCGGGCGCCGATGCGGTTCTTCGGATCGCCGCGCACGACCTTGTGCGGCGGTGCGTCCGACAGATCGGGCCGGTGACCTTCGCGGGTGTGAATGACAAACAGGCCGAGCCGCCGCGCGGCGGCGAGCACCGCACCGCATGGCGCGACCGCCGCCCGCAACCGCGACACGTCATTGCCGAGCGCTTCGCCGAAGCCGCCGGGTTCGAGAAAGTCGCGTTGCATGTCGATGATGACGAGCGCCGCGGCGTCGAGATCCACGACGAGCGACGCCGGTTCGGCTTCGACCCTCACGCGCGGCATCCAGATCTCCCGCCTCGCAACGACCAAAAACGTGCAAGATCGGGGCCACTGCCGCGGCCGTTCGGCACGACGTGCCGCTCCATAAGCTGCCTAATAAATGTGCGGCCGCGCCCCAAGACGCCTAGGAAGCGTTCGCCGCGCGCCGGCGCCGGCGCGGCAAAATCAGCAAATCAAGCACTTTACGATGCGGCAATCGCGGCCTTCGGTGTGGCACGCGGCTTGCGGAAAGCATTTCCAGCGAACAACGCGCCAGCCCTGGGAGGCTTCAATGAAGCGTCGCGACTTTCTCAAATCGATGACCGCGCTTACCGCCGCCGCCGCCGTGCCGGCACCTGCGGTTTGGTCGCCGGCCAAAGCTCAGGCCCGCAACGAGACATTGCTGCTCGTCACCGAGAATGGACCAAATAATCTCGACATTCACGGCGTCGGCACCAACCGGCCCGGCTACGAAGCGTCGTGGAATTGCTATGACCGGCTGATCACGCACGGCACCAAAACGCTGCCCGATGGCTCGCTGTCTTACGACCGTGACAATTTCCAGCCCGAACTCGCCGAAGACATGAATGTCGGCGACATGTCGGTCACCTTCAAAATGAAGAAAAACGCCAAATTCCAGGACGGCACGCCGGTCACGGCCAACGACGTGAAATGGTCGTTCGACCGCGCGGTATCGGTTGGCGGCTTCCCGACGGTGCAGATGAAAGCCGGCACGCTCCTCAACAAGGACCAGTTCGTCGTAGTCGACGACGCCACGTTCCGCGTCGACTTCATCAAGAAGGACCGGCTGACGATTCCGGATCTCGCGGTGATCGTACCCGGCATCTACAATTCGGGACTGCTCAAGAAACAGGCCACCGCGGCGGACCCCTGGGCGCTCGAATATACCAAGAGCAACACCGCCGGCAGCGGCGCCTACAAGGTGACCAGCTGGAAGCCCGGCGTCGAAGTCGTCTACGAGCGCTACGACGGCTGGGTCGGCGGCAAGCTGCCCGAATTGAAGAAAGTCATCTGGCGCACCATTCCTTCGCCCGGCAACCGCCGCGCCCTGATGGAGCGCGGCGACGCCGACATTTCCTTCGACCTGCCCCCCAAGGATTTCTCGGAGATGAAGAAGGAGGGCAAGCTCAAGATGATCTCCAATGCGATCGGCAACGGCATGTATAGCGTCGAAATGAACGTCGTGAAGCCGCCGTTCGACAATCCGAAAATCCGCCAGGCCGTAGCCTACGCCATCCCTTATCAGGACATTGTCGAGGCGGCGATGTTCGGCAATTGCAATCCGCTCTTCGGCGGCAAATCGAACGACGTTACCACGATCGCCTGGCCGCAGCCCACCGGCTACACGACCGACATGGCAAAGGCCAAGGCGTTGATGTCCGACGCCGGCGCCGGGCCGATCGACACCACCATCTCGTTCGATCTCGGCGACGCGGTGAGATGCGAGCCGATCGCCGAACTGATCCAGGAGAACCTCGGCCATCTCGGCATCACCACCACCATCAACAAAGTGCCGGGTTCGAACTGGCGCAGCGAAATGGCGAAAAAGTCGATGCCGATGATGGTGAACTTCTTCTCGGGCTGGCTCGATTATCCGGAATACTTCTTCATCTGGTGCTATTCCGGCCAGAACGCGATCTTCAACACGCCGAGCTACGTCAACCCGAACATGGATGCGCTCATCAACGGCGCCCGCGACGCGGCCGCCGTCGGCGACCACGACAAATATGCCACCGACGTGGAAGGCTTCATCTCCATGGCCTATCGCGACGTGCCGCGCGTCCCGCTGTTTCAGCCGTACCTGAACGTCGCGACCCAGAACAACATTTCCGGCTACACCTACTGGTTCCACCGTCAGGTCGATTACCGCTCGATCGTGAAGGCGTGACGCAAGTGAGGCTGCGTCACATGCTCCCTCGCCCCGCGTGCGGGGAGAGGGTCGGGGTGAGGGGGAAGATCCGCTGGGCTGACAATTGCGGTGAAGCCCCCTCACCCGCCGCGCCTGGCACGGCGACATGGCTTCGCAGGCTGGGAGCGGCGATGAGGCGGCCATGCTGACGATGCTCGTCAAACGCGCGGCGATGGCGATCCCGACGCTCATCGGCGTCGTCATCGTGACGTTTTTGTTGACCCGCGTGCTGCCGGGCGATCCCGCGGTCTATTTCGCCGGCCCCGCCGCCACGCCGCAATCGATCACGGATATCCGCAAATCGCTCGGCCTCGACAAACCGCTGCCCGAGCAATTTTTGCGCTATGTCGACGATCTCGCCCACGGCAATCTCGGCAATTCGCTCGCCACCGGCCGCCCGGTCATGACCGAAATCGTGTCGCGGCTGCCGGCGTCGGCCGAGCTGACGCTGTTCGGCCTCGTTATCGCGATGGCGATTGCCATCCCGCTCGGCATACTCGCCGCCGTCAAGCAAGGCTCCTGGATCGATCATAGCTGCCGCATCGTGACGACCGCCGGCGTCTCGCTGCCGGTGTTCTTTACCGGGCTGTTGCTCGTCTATCTGTTCTATTTCCGGCTCGGCTGGGCGCCGGCGCCGCTCGGCCGGCTCGACGTGTTCTACGACGCGCCGCCGCAGGTGACGGGCTTCTATCTGATCGACAGTCTGATCGCCGGCGAGCCGGAGATTTTTCTCGCCAGCCTCAAGCAGCTCATTCTGCCCGGATTGACGCTCGCCATCTTTTCGCTGGCGCCGATCGCGCGCATGACGCGCGCCTCGATGCTCGCGGTGCTGTCGTCGGATTTCGTGCGTACCGCCCGCGCCAGCGGGTTGTCGTCCTACACCGTGGTTATCACCTATGCATTCCGCAATGCCCTGCTGCCGGTCATCACCACGCTCGGCATGGTGTTCTCGTTTCTGCTCGGCGCCAACGTGCTGGTAGAAAAAGTATTCGCCTGGCCCGGCATCGGCTCGTTTGCGGTCGAGGCGCTGATCGCGTCGGACTTCGCGCCGGTGCAAGGCTTCGTGCTCACCATGGCGGTCATGTATGTGGCGCTCAATCTGTTGATCGACGTGCTCTATGGCGTGGTCGATCCGCGCGTGAGGCTTGAAGCATGACCGACGTTGCCGTCAGACCCGCGCAGCCGAGCGGATTTGCCGCGCTGGTTCGCCATTCGCGCTACGTCATCGCCGAGAACCCGGTGACCGGGCTTGCGTTCGGCCTGTTCGTGCTGATCCTGGTCGCGGCGCTGCTCGGGCCATGGATCGTGCCCTACGATCCGCTGGCGAGCGACGCCGCGGCGGCGCTGCAACCGCCGAACCTGCATCACTGGTTCGGCACCGATCAGCTCGGCCGCGATGTTTTCAGCCGGGTCGTGGCCGCGACGCGGCTCGACTTCACCATCGCCGTGGCCTCGGTCGCGCTGGTGTTCCTGATGGGCGGGCTTGCCGGCGTCGCCGCCGGATTCTTCGGCGGCTGGACCGACCGCATCGTCGGCCGCATCGCCGACACCATCATGGCCTTCCCGCTGTTCGTTCTCGCCATGGGCATCGTCGCCGCACTCGGCAATACCGTGCAGAACATCGTGCTGGCGACCGCGATCATCAACTTTCCGCTTTACGCGCGCATCGCGCGCGCCGAAGCCAACGTCCGGCGCGAAGCAGGCTTCGTCGAAGCGGCGCGGCTGTCGGGCAATTCCGACTGGCGCATTCTGATGTTGCAAATCCTGCCCAACGTGTTTCCGATTCTGGTCGTGCAGATGTCGCTCACCATGGGCTACGCCATCCTCAATGCCGCCGGCCTGTCCTTCATCGGACTTGGCGTGCGGCCGCCGACGCCGGAATGGGGCATCATGGTCGCCGAAGGCGCCGCCAATATCATCTCCGGCGAATGGTGGGTCGCGCTGTTCCCAGGCGCCGCGCTGATGATCGCGGTGTTCTGCTTCAATCTCTTGGGCGACGGCTTGCGCGATATGGTCGATCCCAGGAGACGCACATGATGTGGCGCACATGACTGCGGCGCCCGCGCTTTCGGTCGAGGGGCTGAGCGTCGAATTCCGCACCCGCTCCGGCATCGTGCGGGCGCTCGACAATGTGAGTTTCAGCGTCGGCAAAGGCGAGACCATTGCGCTGGTCGGCGAGTTGGGTTCGGGTAAATCGGTCACCGCCTATGCGGTGATGGGCATTCTCGATCCCGCCGGCCGCGTCACCGCCGGGCGCGCGATGTTCGGCGGGCTCGATCTGCTGGCGGCAAAACCGAACGAGCTTGACGAGGTGCGCGGCCGCAAGATCGCGATGATCTTCCAGAACCCGCGCACCGCGCTCAACCCGATCCGCACCGTGGGCCGCCAGATCGCCGACGTGCTGATCCGCCACGGCAAGGTGCCGCGCCGCTCGGCGCCTGCGCATGCGGTGGACATGCTGCGCGCGGTCGGCATTACCGATCCGGCGCGGCGCGCCAAGGCCTATCCGTTCGAAATGTCCGGCGGCATGTGCCAGCGCGTCATGATCGCGATCGCGCTGGCGGCGAAGCCCGCGCTCTTGATCGCCGACGAGCCGACCACCGGGCTCGACGTGACCACCCAGGCGGTGATCATGGATCTGATCGCCGATCTCGCCAAAGACCTCGGCATGGCCACGATCTTCATCACCCACGATCTGGCGCTCGCCGGCCAGCGTTCGGCACGGATTGTGGTGATGCATGCCGGCCATGTGGTCGAGAATGCCCCGACCCGCGAACTGCGCGCGCAGCCGCGGCATCCCTATACGGCGGAATTGATTGCCGCGACGCCGGACGCCGCGGCAAGCCTCGACGCGCTTGCCGCCATTCCCGGCGCGCTGCCCGATCTGCGCCGCACCGACTTGCCGCCGTGCCGCTATTCGGAACGCTGCCCGCGCAAGATCGCCGCCTGCTCGCAACCGCTCCCGCATACGCCGGCGGATGCCCGCCATGCCGTCGCATGCTGGAATCCGCTGCCCGAGCGTATAATGAGCGCGCCGAAGGTAAGTGCAGCATGACCGTGCTCCTCGACGTTGCCGAAGTGTCGAAGGTTTTTCCGGTGAGCGGCGGGCCGGGATTTGCGGCGCGGCTCAAGCGGCGATTTGCCGGCGGCGTGGAAAGGCTTCCCAAAGTGTACGCCGTCGACGGCGTGAGCTTCGTCATCGACCAGGGCGAGACGGTGGGCCTTGTCGGGGAGTCCGGTTGCGGCAAGTCGACGCTGGTGCGGGCGCTCACCCGCCTGATCGACGTGAGCGACGGCACGGTCAAGCTCGGCGATCGCAACGTGTCGCGCAAAGCGGCGCGGGTTTTCGCCCGCGATCGCGACCGCGCCCGCATCCAGATGGTGTTCCAGGATGCCGGCGAAAGCATCAATCCGCGCTTCACCGCCTTCGCCGCGATCGCCGATCCGCTGCGGCGTTTGCGCAAATTCCGCGGCCAGGCGCTCAAGGAGCGGGTCGAGACGGTGGCGAGCCAATGCGGGTTGCCGCTCGCGCTCCTGACGCGGTTTCCGCATCAGCTGTCCGGCGGCCAGCGCGCCCGCGTCGGCATTGCCCGGGCGATCGCGGTCGAGCCAGAGCTTCTGGTGCTCGACGAGCCGACCGCGGCGCTCGACGTTTCGGTCCAGGTCGTCATTCTTCAGTTGCTGCAACGGCTGAAGCGGGAATTCGGCATGAGCTATCTGTTCGTCTCGCACGATCTTTCGGTGGTGCGGCTGATCTGCGACCGCGTACTGGTGATGTATCTCGGCAAAATCGTGGAATCCGGTCCCGCCGCCGAAGTGTTCGAGCATCCGCTGCATCCCTATACCAAGGCGCTGGTCGCGGCGGTGCCGCGCATGGGCGACAACCTCGGCGAACGCCTGCGGCTCGTCGGCGAGCCGCGCAGTCCCATCGATCCCGATCCGAATGTGTGCCGCTTCTACGGCCGTTGCCTGTACGGCACCGATGCCTGCAAGACCACCATGCCGGCGCTGCGCAGCTTTGGCGCGCGCAAGGTGGCCTGCCATTTCGCCGAGAACTTCTTGCCGTAAGCCAAGATCGCATCATGAAACGCAAAGCGACGAAACCGTCAAAGCACGACGATATCGACACGCTCGTCGCGGCGAGCGCCCACGCGCTGGGACTTGCGCTCGATCCGTCCTGGAACGCCGGCGTGAAATCCAATCTGCAATTGATCCTGCGCCATGCGGGGCTGGTCGACGAATTCCCGCTGCCCGACGACGCCGAACCGGCGGACGTCTTCCGCGCCTGAGCGCTCCATGCTCGACACGCCCGCATCCGACTTCGCCTTCGCCTCGGCTGCCGACATTGCCGCCGCGGTCGCCGCCGGACGCAGCAGCGCGACGCGCGTGGTCGAGTCAGCGCTGGCCCGTATTCGCGAGCACGATCCGCTGTTGAATTCCTTCACCGCCGTGACCGAGCGGCGCGCCTTGCTGCGCGCGGAAGCGGTCGATGCCGCGCGGGCGCGCGGGAAACCGCTCGGTCCGCTCGCCGGGGTGCCGTTCGCGGTCAAGAACCTGTTCGACATTGCCGGTCTGCCGACGCTCGCCGGATCGAAAATCAATCGCGACGCGGCGCCCGCGGCGCGCGATGCGGCGCTGATCGAGCGGCTCGAAGCCGCCGGCGCCATTCTCGTCGGCGCGCTCAACATGGGCGAATACGCCTACGATTTCACCGGCGAGAATATTCATGACGGCGCTTCGCACAATCCGCACGACATCGAACGCATGAGCGGCGGCTCGTCCGGCGGCGCCGGCGCCGCGGTCGGCGGCGGGCTCGTTCCGCTGGCGCTCGGCTCCGACACCAACGGCTCGATCCGCGTGCCGTCGTCGCTGTGCGGGATTTTCGGGCTCAAGCCGACTTACGGCCGATTGAGCCGGGCGCGCACTTTTCCTTTCGTCGCCAGCCTCGACCATGTGGGGCCGTTCGCACGCAGCTCGCGCGATCTCGCGCTCGCCTATGACGCCATGCAGGGCTTCGACGCCGACGATGCGGCCTGCGCCGATCGCGCGGTCGAGGCGGCCGTTCCGCAACTGGAACGCGGCGCCGAGGGGCTGCGCGTCGCGGTGGCCGGCGGCTATTTCAAATGCAAAAACGGCGAGGCCTGCTACGCCATCGACCGCGCCGCCGCCGCGCTCGGCGCCAATCGCGACATCGAAATTCCCCACGCCGATCGCGCGCGCGCGGCGGCCTTCATCATCACCGCCAGCGAAGCCGCCAGCCTGCATTTGAACCGGCTGCGCACGCGCGCGGCGGACTTCGATCCCGCGGTGCGCGATCGCCTCCTTGCCGGCGCCATGGTGCCGGCTTCGCTCGTCGTCAAGGCGCAAAAATTCCGCCGCTGGTATCGCGAACAGGTTCTAAAACTGTTCGACGAAGTCGATGCCATTTTGGCGCCGGCGACGCCGTGCACCGCCCCGCTCATCGGCCAGCAGACGTTCATGTTCGGCGATGTCGAACTGCCGGTGCGCGCCAATCTCGGCCTTTATACGCAGCCGATCTCGTTCGTCGGCCTGCCGGTCGTCGCTGCGCCGGTGCCGCTTGCGCCGTTGCCGATCGCGGTGCAGATCGTCGCCGCGCCGTGGCGCGAGGACGTAGCCTTGCGCCTTGCGCATGCGCTGGAAGCGGCAGGCGTAGTCGCAGCGCCGCGGCCGGGGCTATAACGGACGACGGAAGACGGACGATGGAGGACGGAGGACGGATGGAAGTCTCTCTTGATTTCCGTCGTCTGTCGTCTGTCATCCGTCCGCCGTGCTGGGAGTCACCATGGAAATCGATCTGCCGGAGGTCGTCGCCGAAGTCAGCGCCGCGTTCGCGGCTTATGAACAAGCTTTGGTGTCGAACGATATCGCCACGCTCGATGCGCTGTTCCATGAGGATGCGCGCACCATCCGCTATGGCGGCACCGAAAATCTCTACGGTTACGACGCGATCAAGGCGTTCCGCGGCGCGCGCTTGCCGGCCGGCTTGGCGCGGACATTGTCGAAGACGGTGATCAGCACCTACGGCCGCGACCATGCCGTGGCTTCGACGTTGTATCATCGCCCGTCGATGGCCGGCAAAGTGGGCCGCCAGATGCAAACCTGGGTGCGCTTCCCGCAAGGCTGGCGCGTCGTCGCCGCCCATGTCAGCATAATTGATGTCAGCGTGATTGATGTCAGCGTGATTGACGCTTGATCGCCCCGAGCGGCAGGCCGGTGGCGGTGTGAAATGTCCGGCCGAGCGCGGCGAGCGCGGCCTCTGCGCCGGCCGGCGCCAAGAGCGTGACGCCGAACGGCGTGCCGTCCGGCCGCATCGATGCCGGCACGGCCAGCGCGCACAAATCGAGCAAATTGACGAAATTGGTGTAGATGCCGAGCCGGCTGTTGAGATGAATCGGATCGGCGAGCACTTGTGCGACGGTGTAGATGGTCGGCGCGGTCGGCACGACCAGCGCGTCGATCAGGCGGAAGACGCGGTCGCGCACGCGGCGCAGCGTTTCCAGCCGGTAGAACGCCGCGAACGCGTCGGCCGCACTAGCGCGCGCGCCGGCCAGAATGATCTGCCGCGTCACCGGATGCAGCGATTCCGGCGACGAGGCGATCACGGCTTTGGCGGCGAGATAGCGCTCGGCCACCCACGGCCCCTCGTAAAGCAGGCGCGCCACTTCATAAAACGGTTCGAAATCGACCTCGACGATTGTGCCGCCGAGATCGGCAAACCGCGCCAAGGCCGCCTCGTAAGCGGCGGCCGAGATTTTATCGCCGAAGAAGAGGCGCTGGCCGGCATGCGGCACGCCGAGCCTGATGCCATCCGGCAGCGGCCCGACTGGCTGCAGGGGCCGCGGCCGCGAATAAGGATCGGCGTCGTCGGCGCCGGCGATCGCGCCAAGCGTCGTCATCGCGTCGTCGACGGTGAGCGCGAAGATGGAGACGCAGTCGAGCGTGCGGCAGGCGGGAACGACGCCCGCGGTCGAAACCATGCCGAGACTAGGCTTGAGGCCGACAATATTGGCGTACGCCGCCGGCACCCGGCCGGATCCGGCGGTGTCGGTGCCGAGCGCAACGGGCGCAATCCCGGCGGCAACCGCAAGCGTGGACCCGGTACTCGAGCCGCCGGGAATGAGTTTGGCATCGAACAGATTGCGGGCCACGCCATAGGGCGTGCGCACCCCGACAAGCCCGGTCGCGAATTGATCGAGATTGGTCTTGCCGAGAATAAGCGCGCCGGCCGCGCGCAATCGCGCCACCGCCGTGGCGTCTTTCTTGGGGCGATAGAGAAAGGCGGGACAGGCCGCGGTGGTCGGCAGCCCTGCCACGTCGATATTGTCCTTCACCGCAACCGGAATGCCGTAGAGCGGCATTGACGCGTCGGCATTGCGCGACAGCGCCTGCGCCTCCGCGGCGACGTCTTTTTCCCCGCGTAAAGCGATAAATATCGCCGGATCGTCGTGGGCGCGGATGCGTGCAAAGCTGCGCTCGACGACACCAGCCGGCGTCATCGCGCCGGAGCGATAGGCGGCAAGAATTTCGGCGACCGTCTCGGTCACGTGAGGTTTCCCATGGCGTATTGACTATACTTGCCCCGCGACCGCAAGACTTGTTGCGCTAACGCAGGGCTTGTTCTGCTAACGCAAGACTTGTTCTGCTAAAGCAAGGCTTGCCCCGCGACCGCAAGGCCGCCGTCCAATCACACCATGTTGGCGCATGACGCAACGTCTCGAACTCGGGCTCGACACCTTTGGCGACATTACCGCCGCCGCCGGCGGCGGCCCGGCGAGCCATGCCCAGGTCATCCGCGATGTGATCGAGGAAGCGGTGCTGGCCGATGAGGCCGGCGTCGATGCTTTCGGCGTTGGCGAGCATCACCGGCCCGATTTCGCCGTGTCGGCTCCCGACATCGTGCTGGCGGCGATCGCCGGGCGTACCAAACGGATGTGGCTCGGCTCGGCGGTTACCGTGCTGTCCTCGGACGATCCGGTGCGCGTGTTCGAGCGCTTTTCGACGCTCAATGCCGCCTCAAACGGCCGCGCCGAGATCACGCTCGGCCGTGGCTCGTTCATCGAATCGTTTCCGCTATTCGGCTATGAGCTCGCCGACTACGAAAAGTTGTTCGACGAAAAGCTCGATCTGTTCGCGGCGCTTTTGCGCAACGAACCCGTCACCTGGCAGGGTACGACGCGGGCGCCGCTTGCGAACCAGCGGGTGTTTCCGCCGCTGGAATCCGGGCGCTTGCGCACCTGGGTCGGCGTCGGCGGCAGCCCGGAATTGGTGGTGCGCGCCGTGCGCTACGACCTGCCGTTGATGCTGGCCATTATCGGCGGCGATCCCAAGCGCTTCTTGCCCTATGTCGAGCTCTACCGGCGCGCTTATGCGCAGCTCGGCAAGCCGGTGCAAGCGATCGGCGTGCACTCGCACGGTTATGTCGCGGACACCGATGCCCAAGCCCGCGAGGAATTTTGGCCGCACTACAAAGCATCGCGCGACCGCATTGGCGCCGAGCGCGGCTGGCCGCCCACCACGCGGGCAGCCTTCGAGCAGGAAGTCAGCGGCGGCGCGCTGCATCTCGGCGCGCCCGAAACCGTCGCGCGCCGTATCGCCACCACGGTCAAAGACCTCGGCGCCGCGCGCTTCGATATGAAATATTCCGCCGGCACGCTGCCGCACGACAAGATCATGCGCTGCATCGAGCTTTTCGGAACGAAAGTGATGCCGATGGTGCGCGATATGCTGGCGTGATCGGTCCGCGCCCTGCCGGCAGCACGCGACCGGGGTTAATCGCCGGCGACCCAGGTTTGCAGGACGTCGATGCTCTCGCCGTCGAGCGCCACCATGTCGGCGCGGTAGCCGGGCGCGAGCTTGCCGAGCCGATCGCCGAGGCCGAGGAATTCGGCCGGGTTGGCGGAGGCATAACGCAGCGCATCGGTCAGCGGCACGTCTAATAACCGCACGCAGTTGCGCACCGCCGTTGCCATGTCGAGACAGGCGCCGGCGAGCCTGCCGTCCGCTCTGGCGCAGCGCCCGTCGCGCACGGCGATGGTTTCGCCGTTGAGGAGAAACGACGATCGCGTCCCGCCGACCGGCGGCATGGCGTCGGTCACCAAAATTGGATGTCCGGCGCCGCGGAGCGCGAGCCGCAGCATGGCGGGCGCGACATGAATGCCGTCGACGATCAGGCCGTACCAGGCGGCGGGCAATTCCAGCGCCGCCGCGATGGGGCCGCCCTCGCGCGCCTGCATCGGCCGCATGGCATTGAACAGGTGAGTAAAGCTCGTCAGCCCTGCCGCCATGGCGCGCACGGTCTGCGCATGGCTCGCCATCGAATGGCCGAGCGCCACGCGCACGCCGGCGGCGGCGAGCGTGGCGATAAATTCGTCGCCCACCTCTTCGGGCGCCAGCGTCAGGAGCGTCACGCCGCGGCGCGGCGCCGTCAGCAGCGCGACATCGTCGGCGGTCGGCCGGCGAACGGCACGCGGATCGTGCACGCCGGTTTTCTCCGGCGACAAAAAAGGTCCTTCCAGATGGATGCCGAGGACCGAAGGCTCGACGCCAACGAGCGCGTCGACCGCCGCCATGGCCGCTTTCATCTTGGCCGGCGTGTCGCTGATCAGCGTCGGCATGAGCGCAGTGGTGCCGAACCGGCGATGCGCCGCAATCATGGTACGAACGCTCGCCGGCGTCGGCGCGTCGTTGAACAACACGTCGCCGCCGCCATTGACCTGAATGTCGATAAAGCCGGGAACGAGCCACACGTTGCCCGGCAGATCGCGGACCGGCAGCGCCGATGGAACGTCGGCGCGCGGCACGAGGCCGGCGATCCGGCCGCCGTCGACAATGACCGCCGCGTCCCGGTGCAGCGCATCGCCGTCGAAAACCCAGGCGGCGGCGACCGCGTGCCTGTTGTCGCTCGATCGGGCGTTCATCGGGTGCGCGTCACTTTATGCAGATGACGCGGCCGATCCACGTCGGTGCCGCGCCGCGCGGCAAGTTCGATGAGAAACGCATAGAAGCTTTGGATGAGGCAGATCGCATCGGCATCGGCATGATCGGGCGCGAGCGCCGGCAGACGGCCGCTTTGCCGCCGGCCCGGCTCGGCGACCAGCACGCCGGCGCCCTTGTGCCGCAGGTCGGCGACCAGATCGGCGAAGCCCTGCTGCCGATTCATCGGCCGGGATTGAAAGCCAGGATCGGATAGGCGCCGGCAACGAGCGCGATCGGCCCATGACGGAATTCGGCGGCGCTGAACGCCTCGGCATGAAGCGCGCAGGTCTCCTTCAGCTTCAAGGCCGCTTCGCGGGCGATCGCCAGCGTCGGGCCGCGGCCGATCGCAACCAGACTCGTGGCATCCGTCAGCGGCGCGAGCGCCGCGCTCCAATCGAGCTGCGCGGCGGCGGCAAGGCGCTCCGGCAGGCGCGCGCAGGCACCGCGCATGGCCGCATCCTCCGTCCATGCGGCGGTCATTTGCAAAAGCGCCGCAAGCGACGCGACGAAGCTCTTGGTCGCCGCCACGCTGCGTTCCGGTCCCGCGGCGAGCGGCAGAACCGATTTCGCATGCCCGCGCCAGCGGGCTGTCGGCATCGTTGACCAGCGCCGCGGTGACGGCGCCGGCGGCGCGCGCCATCACTGCTGTTTCGATCAGGTCGTCGCTGCGGCCCGACTGCGAGATCGTCAGGAACAGCTGGTCCGTCAAGCTGAGCGAGCGCCGATACACGGTGGCGATATTCGGCGCCGCCGCCGCCACCGGCACGCCGAGGTGGCGCTCGATCAGATGCTTGGCGAACGTCGCCGCGTGCGCGGACGAGCCTCTGGCGCAGGTCACCACCACGTCGGGCCGCCGCGCGCGCAGCCGCGCAATCAATGCCGTAAGCGGCGCCGCAAGGCTACGTGCCTGCCGTTCCACCGCCGCGGCCGCCTGGTGCAACTCGCCCTGCATGCCGGCGGCGATCGGCGTCATGCGCGGTCGTCCCTTGCGTGGCGCGCCCATCAGGCGACCCGCGCCGGCGAAAGCGCTGCCGCGCGGGCGAGCACGAGCGCGCCGTCGAGGCATCGCCGGCGGGCTCGACCAGATGCGACGCAGTCGGCGGCCGCGAGCCAAGGCCGCAATGACGGCGCGAAGCCGCCGACCAGCGCCAGCCGATCGGCGCCGACGGCGACTAGCCGCGCCGCCAGCGCGTCGATATGTGCGGCCGCCAGCTGCATCAATTCGCCGGCCGCGGTGTCACCGCGCGCGGCATGATCGACGATGCACGGGGTGAGCGCACCGAAGTCGCGCGGCGATGCGGTCGCGGTCCAGCCGACGATGGCGTGCGGATCGTCCGCAAATTCGGCGAACAACAGCGCGCAGCAGCGGCGTCCACGGCATGCGGCCGTCGCAGGCCCACAGCACCCGGCGCAGCGCCTCGCCGCCGATCCAGGCGCCGCTGCCTTCATCCGAAAGCGGCAGGCCCCAGCCGCCGACGCGATAAGTCTGTCCTTTCACGATCGCCCAGCCGACCGTGCCGGTGCCGGCGACGATAATGCCGCCGTCGCGTTGCCCATGCGCGCCGACACAGGCGGCATGCGCATCGGTGGTGACGATTGCTTTGCGGAACGGATGGCGGTGGGTTTGCGCCGCGGCGAGCTGGCCGGGCTCGCTGGCTCCGGCCAAGCCAAGGCAAGCGACAATCCGCGACAAATTCGGCTCCGGCAGCACGGCGCGATCGAGGCAGCGCCTGGCCGCTTCGATCGCCGAGGCAAAGCTGACGGTCACGCCGAGACGCAGGTTTGCCGGCCCGGTTTCGGCTTCGCCCAGGATCTGCCCCGAAATCGCGCATAAGCGGGCCCGGCAGCGCGTGCCGCCGCCGTCCACGCCGAGAAGCAAGAGTTCGCGATCCATCATCCGGTATCCACAAAAGGCGCCCAAATCGCTCACCCAGATGTAAGAACAAAATGGACGTAAAAAGGTTTAGCTTTGGGGGCTCAACCGGTTTTGAAGCGGTTGCGAAGGCCATGGAGACCGAGCGCGCCAGTCCACGTTATTCCGATATCGACCTCTGGGAACCCGGCGACATTCTCCATGCGCTGATCGAGAGCCAGATGGCGGCGGTTGCGGCCGTCCGCCCGGCGCTCGACGCCATCGAGCGGGCGGCCGAGGCCATGGAAGCCCGGCTGCGGGGCGACGGCAGGCTGATTTACGTCGGCGCGGGAACCTCCGGCCGGCTTGCCGTGCAGGACGGCGCCGAGCTCATTCCGACGTTCAACTGGCCGCAGCACCGCCTGTTGCTCTTGATGGCCGGCGGCAAGCGACGCGCTGTTGCGATCGGCCGAGGGCGCCGAGGACGAGATCGAGCATGCCGCGCGGCTCTTGCGCCAGCATCGCATCGGCCCCGCCGATGTCATCATTGCGGTCGCCGCCAGCGGCACGACGCCGTTCACGCTCGCCTGCATGCGCGAGGCCAAGCGCCGCGGCGCGCTCGCCATCGGCATTGCCAATAACCGCTCGACGCCGATTCTCGACGAAGCCGACTGCCCGGTCTGGCTCGACACCGGGCCCGAGCCGATCGCCGGTTCGACGCGCATGAAGGCCGGCACGGCGCAGCGCGTCACACTCAATCTGCTCTCGACGCTGGTCATGATCCGCCTCGGCCGCGTCCACGAGGGCCTGATGGTCGATATGCAGGCGATCAACGCCAAGCTGGTCGAGCGCAGCGAGAACATTTTGCGCCGGCTGAGCGGCCGCAGCGCCGCCGAGGCTCACGACGCATTGGCGCGCGGCGGCGGCAACATCAAGCTCGCGATGCTGCTGCTGCACGGCTGCAGCGCCGAGGAAGCCGCCACGCTGCTCGACCAAGCCGGCGGCCGGCTGCGCACCGCGCTGCGGCTTGCCGGCGTGACCACAACCTCGGCGGCCGACGTTCTAACCGTCGACGCCGAGCTTGCCTCCACGTTGCCTGATAAGGTCGGGGAGAAATGAAAGGCATTGAATTTCGCATCAAATGATGATAAGTTCCGTGCCTAAAATGGAGTTGAAGAATGCGAACGACCCTGGCACTGGACGATGATCTGTTGGCCAAGGCCCAAGCCTATACCGGCGTGAAGGAAAAATCGGCCTTGGTCCGCGAAGCGCTTAAAGCGCTGGTCGAGCGCGAAGCCGCTCGTCGGCTGGCGCGCATGGGCGGCAGTCAGCCGCGATTGGTGGCGCCCCCGCGGCGGCGGGCGTCGCCCAAGTGATGCCCAAGTGATTCTGGCCGACACATCGGTTTGGGTCGATCATCTGCGCAGACATAATCCAACCTTCGTGCAACTGCTCGATATCCGAGAAATCCTGGTCCATCCGTTTGTGATTGGCGAACTTGCGCTGGGTTATCTGGAGCCGCGCAGTGTTATTTTGGATGATCTGCGCACCATGCCGCAGGCCCTCGTCGCCTCGCACGACGAAGTGCTGGAACTCATCCATCAACATAGGTTGTTCGGCCTAGGCATCGGCTACGTCGACGCGCATCTGCTCGCAGCCGCCCGTCTGACTTTGGGCACCAGCTTGTGGACTCAAGACAAACGGCTGCGACGCGTAACGGATCGCCTGGCTTTGACAGCAACCCTGCCAGCTTAAGCGGTCATTGTTTGCCTTGTTTACGTCCCCACCAGCCCGAATTGCGGGCTCGACGGTTCGGCGTGACTTTTCTTCGCGATGCGGCCGGCAAGCCGCGCAAGGCGGCCGGCTTCCACTGCGGCGCCCATGCTCTTTGCCATCAGCACCGGATTTTGCGCCTTCGACACCGCGGTGTTGACGAGCACCGCGGCGCAGCCGAGCTCCATGGCGAGCGTGGCGTCCGAGGCGGTGCCGATCCCGGCATCGAGCACCACCGGCACCGGCGAGCGCGCGCAAATAAGCTCGATCAGATGCGGATTGGAAATGCCTAAGCCCGAGCCGATCGGCGAGCCGAGCGGCATCACGGCGGCGGCGCCGGCATCGGCGAGCTTGCGGCAGGTCACCGGGTCCTCGGTGCAGTACGGCAGCACGACAAAGCCTTTGCCGACCAGCGTTTGCGTGGCGCGGATCAACTCCTCGACGTCGGGATAGAGGAGTTCCCGGTCGCCGATCACTTCGAGCTTGACCCAGTTGGTGTCGAGCGCCTCGCGGGCGAGTTCCGCGGTTAGCACGGCATCCTTCGCGGTCTGACAGCCGGCGGTATTGGGCAGAAACCGCACCCGCCCGGCCAAAAGCTCGATCAGGCTCTCGTCGTCGCCGGCGAGGCTGATGCGGCGGATCGAAGCGGTGACCATTTGCGTACCGCTCGCTTCGATCGCATCGAGCATGACTTTGCGGTTGGGATAGCCGGCGCTGCCGAGAAACAGCCGCGAGCCGAATTCCTGGCCGGCAATGATCAGCGGATCGGACATTTGATGTTCCTTCAGCCCCCCTGCCGCGCGCGCACGATTTCGACACTGTCGCCGGGCGCAAGCGCGGTGTCGCGCCATGCCGCGCGCGGCACCACCGCGCCGTTGAGCGCAACCGCGATACCGCGCTGCATGGTGTCGACGGCTTTTTCCGCGAGCAAGGCTTCGAGCGTCGCCACAGCGAGCGGCTCGCTTTCGCCGTTGACGCGGATCGTGGCCTCCTGAACTTGCGTCATCGCATCCCCTACTCCGCCGCCCGCGCCGGCAGAAACCGCTCGATCCCGAACGGTTTTATCGCCGGTTCGACCGTGTCGTCGAGAATAAGCCGCGCCATGGCGTCGGCGGTGACCGGCGCCAGCAATATGCCGTTGCGATGGTGGCCGGTGGCGTAGAACAGATTTTCCAGCGGCGCGCGGCCGAGGATCGGCGCGTCGTCGCGGCTGCCCGGCCGGTGGCCGACCCAGATTTCCTCGATCGGCAATTCTTCGATCGCCGGGATCGCGCGCCAGGCGGCTTCAAGAAGCGTGAGCATGCCGCCGGCGGTGATCGTCTCGTCAAAGCCTTTTTCCTCGACCGTGCCGCCGACGATAAGCCGGCCGTCGCGGCGCGGCACCAGATAAGCGCCCGGCGCCCACAGCACGTGAGTGAGCAGCGGCACGGCGGCATCCATGCGCAGCGCCAGCATCTGGCCCTTGACCGGGCGCACCGGCGGCCGGCGGTCCGGCGGCAAGCCCGCCGATGCCGCGCGACCAGGCGCCGGCGGCGAGCACCACGCAATCGGCGGCAACGCTCGTGCCGTCTTCGAGCACGATGCCGGTGGCGCGGCCGGCTTGCACGGCGATTTCCGAAACCGGCTGGTGCTCGTGAATTTTCGCGCCGGCGGCTTCGGCGGCGATGCGCAGCGCCGTCGGTGAGCTTGCGGTTGTCGACCTGATGATCTTCCGGGCTGAATACCGCGCCGGCGATCTTTCCGGCCAGATGCGGCTCCTTGGCGCGCGTACCGGCAGCCGACAGCCAATCGAGCGGCAGGCCGAGCTTGTGCTGAAACTCCAACTGATGCGCGAGCGTCGCCTGATCGTCGGCGGTCAGCGCCAGAACCAGCGTGCCCTCGCGCCGCAATTCGACGTCGATGCCGCTCGCGCGCAAAAGTTCCTCGGCAAAAGCTCGGCCAGCGCGCCTGGCTGTCGCGGCCGAGCGCGACCAGCGCCTCTTCGCCGGGCTCGGCCTCGCAGCACGCCGCGAGCATGCCGGCGGCGGCATGGCTCGCGCCCGCGCCGGTCGCGCCGCGGTCGAACACCAACACCTCGGCACGCGGCGGCGAGCCGCCAGCCAATGCCGAGCCCGACCACGCCCGCGCCGATAATGACGACGCGCGGC
Organism: uncultured Alphaproteobacteria bacterium; assembly: GCA_963729335.1. Classification (GTDB taxonomy): domain Bacteria; phylum Pseudomonadota; class Alphaproteobacteria; order Rhizobiales; family Xanthobacteraceae; genus BOG-931. The sequence goes on along the minus strand of CAVSNN010000002.1, from coordinate 896,031 downwards.
CGCTTGCCGATGGATGAGATGGTCGTTGCGCTCAACGCGGCTCCCTTCGCTGGAATGACCCAGACAGGTTCGACGGGTTTAATCTCAGCCGCGGTCTCCGCGGCACCCCATGCCGATGCCGTAATAATGGGAGCTTTTACGGCCCTTCCGCAAGAGTCAGGCCCACCCGCCGATGGCGCAGGAACCGCGCGCAGACCAGCCCGACCGCGATAATCACGGCGGCGCCGACCAGCGGCGGCGCGCTGAATGCCGAAATGGCCCGAAGGCAAAGCCGTAATAGATCGGCCCGATCGCCTGCCCGGTGAAAAACGCCGAGGAATGCATCGACATCGCGGCGCCGCGCGCGGTCTGCGACAGTTCGGTGACGTGGACCTGGATGCAGTTGTGCAGCATGTAAAAGCCGAGGCCGAACAGGACGAACACCGCGGCCTCCGTGTACCAAGCCAGGTTAAACGCGATCAGGATGAAGGCAGCGGCGGCAACGGCGGCGCCCGCGAGCATCAATGTCCGCTCGGTCATGCGCATGACAGCCACGGCAGCGCCAGCGAATAACACGATGCCGCCCAGTCCAAAGCCGCCGACCACCAGCCCGGCATAAGACGAATGCGTCAGCCCGCCCGCAACAGCAACAGCGCCACATAGGGAAACATGCCGTGGATAACGATGCCTTCGAAGAATACCGAGCTGAAGCACATTTTGGCGCGGGGATCGGCGAACACGCTGCGAAATCCGGCCGCCGCGGCATGGAGGTTGAACGGCTTTCGACTTGGCGGCGTGCATGCCGCGGAAGGCGAAAAACGCGATCACCGCGGTGAGCAGGCCGAAGGCGCCGATCAAAAAGAACACGCCGCGCCAGCCGAGCACGTCGCCGATCACGCCGGAAATTACCGCGCCGATGAGATTGCCAGTGAGCCCGACCGCAAGCAGCCGGCCGATCGCCACCTGGCGCTCCTTGAACCCCGGCACCGAGATCGCCAACGATGGCGACACCGACCGGAAAGATGCCGCCGGCGCAAATTGCCGGCAATGACGCGCATCGCGACGAGGAGCGGAAAACTGTTGGCGAAAGCGCACACCAGGGTCGTGGTCACGACCAGCGCGAGGCTCACATTCATCAGCCGGGTCTTGCCGAAGAAATCGGCGATGGTGCCGAGCGCCGGCTGCGTGAACGCATAGGGAAAGGTGAATGCGGTCGACAACAGCGCCGCGGTCTTGACGTCGATGCCGAGATCGGCGGCGATTTTCGGCACCACCGGATCGACCGCGCGCGAAAACAGCGTCGAGGCGAACACCACCAGGACTGACGACTCTGAGGATGGGCGGAATGGCGGGGCTCGTATGCTGTGGAGGCAGAATAAAGCTATGCGGCGCGCTGTTGCAGCCGGCGCCGCCGGCGGCATGAGCGTATTTTTCAGAAATTTCAAATTTCGTGTGCGCGCCGGTGCTATGCGTTACTATGCATGGTCCGCAGAGGGACAATTTACGTGAGTTTCCGCCAACGGTAGGCTGAACATGAAATTCGCACCGCGCTTTTGCCCTGTCGATGCTCGGTTTTGCATCGGCGCGCTGCTGCCGGCGGCTGTGGCGGCGCCGAGCCGCCGAACCGACCACGCTGACGATTTTTGCCGCCGGCACGCTGGCGGTGCCGTTCAGACAGGTCGACGCGCTGTTCGAGAAGAAATATCCGAACGTAACCAGTGCAGGCGCAGTTCGGCGGCAGCGTCATGATGGCGAAACAGATCACCGATCTGCACCAGGACGCCGATCTGCTCGCGGTCGCCGACTACAACGTCATTCCCGAAATACCTGTTCGGCAATCCGGCTCACGCCGCGTGGTATGCCGGGCATCGCCCGCAACGCGATCACCTTCGTCTATACCGACAAAAGCAAGTATGCGAACGAGATCAATCGCGGACAACTGGTACAAGGTGCTGGCGCGCCCGGGCGTCGAGATCGGCCGCTCCAATCCGGACACCGATCCGTCCGGCTACCAGACCGTGCAGATGCTCGATCTGGCGGAGAAGTATTACAAAGCGCCCGGCCTGGAGCAGAATATCCTCGCCAATGCGCCGCTCGCCAATATGCGCGACACCGAAACCTCGCTGATCTCCGCGCTGCAGCTCGGCCAGATCGATTATCTCGCGATCTACCGCTCCGACGCCTTGCAGCATCATCTCAAGTTCATCGACCTGCCGGCCAAGATCGATCTCAGCGATCCGGCCGACGCGGCCGATTATCAGCAGGGCGTCGCCCACACCAAGAACGGCGATCTTGCCGGCAAGCCGATCGTCTATGCCATCACCATCGTCGACGGCAGCAAGAATGCCGACGCCGGCGGAGAAATACGTCGCGCTTGCTGCTCGGGCCGGAGGGCCAAGCGGTGATGAAGGACAACGGCTTCGGCGCATTCAGTCCGGCCTATGCGGTGCAACGCCGAGGCGATGCCGGCGGCGCTGAGAAAAATGGTTCAGCCGTGGCCCGGGATCGTGAGCCGCGCGGCTGACCGCAGCCATTGCATCTCCATGCCGCGGCAAGCTGCGGCGTATAACGGGTCTGGTGGCGGCGCGGTGCCCCAAGCCGTCCCGGCGCGCTTTATCTGCTGTGCTGGTTCTCTCGGCAGCATTTTGGTCGCCTTTCTGGTCATCCCGCTGATCGCGCTCGCGCTTTCGCAATCCGGGGCGAGCTTTGCCGCAGTCGCGCGCATGGCCGACGTGCGCGACGCGATCGTGCTCAGCCTCGAAGGCGCCTTTTTGTCCGCGAGCCTTGCCGCGCTTGGTCGGCGTGCCGCTCGCCTACGGGCTGGCGCGCACGAGCTTTCCCGGCAAAGGCGTTATCGCCGCGCTGATCGACCTGCCGCTCGCGGTGCCGCATACCGTCGCCGGCATCGCGCTCCTGATGGTGTTCGGCCGCCAGGGCGTGCTGGGCGAGCCGTTGCAGGCGCTGGTCGGGCTCAAATTCTGGGGCACGCGTTGCCGGCATCGTGGTGGCGATGCTGTTCGTCTCGGCGCCCTATACGGTCAACGCGGCGCGCATCGGCTTCGAGGCGGTCGACCCGCGGCTGGAGAAGATCGCGCGCACGCTCGGGCTCGGCCCATGGCGGACTTTTTTGCGCATCACGCTGCCGCTGGCGCGGCGCAGCATCATGACCGGCGTCACGCTGACTTATGCCCGCTCGATCAGCGAGTTCGGCGCCGTCGTGATCCTGGTCTATTACCCGATGACGGCGCCGGTGAAGATCTACGAATTGTTCCTGCGCTTCGGGCTCGACCAGGCCGCCGGCGCGGCGGTGCTGCTGCTGGCCGTGTCGCTCGCGTTGTTCCTGCTGTTGCGCGCGCTCGCGCGCGCGGCGCCGGCGCGGGAAAGCCGATGAGCGCCGGCGTCGCGGTCGCAGGCGCTGACGCTGACGCTCGGCGCCTTTCGCCTGAAGGAGGCTCGATTTCGCGCTGTCGCGGCGGCGAGATCCTTGTCATCCTGGGGCCGAACGGCGCCGGCAAATCGGTCACGCTCGAGACGATCGCCGGCTTCCACCGGCCCGACAGCGGCCGCGTGCTGATCGGCGGCCGCGACGTGACCGCGTTGCCGCCGGAGCGGCGCAATGTCGGCTTCGTGGTGCAGAATTTCGGCCTGTTCCCGCATCTGAGCGTCGCGCAGAACGTGGCGATCGCCCGGCGCGGCGGCCGCGGCGACCGCGCGCCGTCGCGGCGCGCGACACCGCGCTGCCGCCGCCGGGCGACCCCGCGGCGCTTCTCGCCTATTTCGGCGTCGCGCATCTGGCGGAGCGCGCGCCGGCGGATTTAAGCCCCGGCGAGAAACAGCGCGTGGCGCTGGCCCGGGCGCTTGCCGGCGCGCCGGACCTGTTCCTGTTCGACGAGCCGTTTTCGGCGCTCGATGCCCAGACCCGCGATCAATTGCGCGAGGAGCTGAAATCGTTCCTGCGCGCGCTGGCGATCCCGGCGATTTTCGTCACCCACGATCACACCGACGCCATGATGCTCGCCGACAACATCGTCGTGCTGCGCGACGGCATCATGATGCAGAGCGGCGCGGCGGCGGAGGTGTTCGGCAAGCCGGCGAATTCGTTCGTCGCCCGCTTTGTCGGCGTCGAGAATATCCTCGACGGCCGCATCGTCCGAAATTGCGGCCGGATCGGCAACGCTTACGGTCGGCGAGCCGGACGCTGCGCGCGGCAGCGCCGGCGCCGGCTCCATGCGGCGGCGCGGCAAAGCCGGTCGTGCTCGGCATCCGCGCCGAGGACGTGACGTTTGTCTTCGGCGCCGGCGAGCGAGCTCCCGCCGCGCAATCGGCTCGACGGCCGCGTGATCGGTCGCGCGTGCTGGGAGCGCTTGTCACCGTGCGAGATCGACTGCGGCTTTTCGCTCAACGCCTACCTGCTCGCACCGCAGGCGCGCGCGATTGAATCTCAGCGTCGGCAGCCCGGTCGTCGTCGAGATCGCCGCCGACGCCATCCACATCATGATCGGAATGACCGGCGTTCGCTAGCCCTTGTTTGGCCAGCGCGTCGAATTGCATCAATCGCTCAAGAAGCGGCGCTAAATCCTTGAGTGGGATCATGTTCGGCCCGTCGGATGGCGCCTTGTCCGGGTCCTGGTGGGTCTCGATGAAGACGCCGGCGACGCCGACGGCCACTGCCGCGCGCGCCAGCACCGGCACATAGTCGCGCTCGCCGCCGGATGCGGTCCCCTGCCCGCCCGGCTGCTGCACCGAATGGGTGGCGTCGAAGATCACCGGCGCGCCGATTTTAGCCAGCACCGGCAGCGCGCGCATGTCGGAGACCAGCGTGTTGTAGCCGAACGAGACGCCGCGCTCGGTGACCAGCACATTGGCATTGCCGGCGCCGGTGATTTTTTCGACCACGTTCGCCATGTCCCAGGGCGCCAGAAACTGGCCTTTCTTGACATTGATCGCGCGCCCGGTCTTGGCGGCGGCGACAAGCAGATCGGTCTGCCGGCACAGGAAGGCCGGGATTTGCAGCACGTCGACCGACCTCGGCGACGCGCGCGCATTGCTCGGGCTCGTGCACGTCGGTGAGCACCGGCACGCCCGAGTTTTTCGCGCAGCTCGGCGAAGATCGGCAGCGCCTTGTCGAGACCGAGGCCGCGCGCGCTTTTGGCGCTGGTGCGGTTCGCCTTGTCGAACGAGGTTTTGTAGACGAAGCCGAGCTTGAGCCGCGCGGTCGATCTCCTTCAGCGCGGCCGCCATCTCGAAGGCATGGGCGCGGCTTTCCAGCGCGCAGGGTCCGGCGATCAAAGCGAGCGGCAGCTTGTTGCCGAAGCGCGGCTTTGCCGACGGCGACGATTGCATTGGCTTTGGGTCATCGGCGTCGTCCTCGCCGGCGACCATGAAGCCGGACAGTGGACTGGGGTCAACCGTACCGGCATGGCCGGATTGACGGCAATTCTGCTACGACTTCAGGCCTGATCGCGGCGGAACGGCGGGAGCACTGGGAGCGGGATCATGCGAACGCTGTTTTGCGTCCTGTTCGGCTGCATCGCGCTCGCCGGTGCGGCGCGCGGGGAGAGCCTCGGCGTCGTCATGCTGCACGGCAAGCATGGCACGCCGGCCCAGTTGCAACAGCTCGGCGCCGCCGTCGCCGCCGCCGGCTTTGCCGTCGAGCGGCCGGAAATGTGCTGGTCAGCGGCGCGCATTTACGACGAGAGCTATCTCGATTGCCTCGCCGACGTTGATGCCGTCGCGGCGCGGCTGAAAGCGGCCGGCGCTCGGCCGCCATCGTCGTCCTCGGCATGAGCCTCGGCGGCAACTGGCGCGCTCGGCTATGGCGCGCGGCGGCCCGAACTCAAGGGCGTTATCGCGCTGGCGCCGGCGTCCGAGCCGGGCGGGTTGCGGCGGCGTCCCGACGTCGCGGCAAGCCTCGCCCGCGCGCAGGCGTCTGATCGCCGCCGGCAAAGGCGGCGATAAAACCACCTTCACCGATCTCAATAACAGCCGCGAAATCGCCGTGACCACGACACCGCGTGATCTTCGTCAGCTTTGTCGGCGAGGATTCGCCGGCACAGCAATGCTGGCCGAACGCGGCGCGTCTCACCGCGCCGCTGCTCCTGGTATCGGGCGACCGACGATCCGTCGCAGCGCGACGCCGACGAAATCTTTGCCCGCGCGCCGCACGACCCGCGCAACAGCCATGTGACGGTGGCTTCCGATCACATCGGCACGCCCGCGGCCGCCACCGATACCGTGGTGGTGTGGCTCAAAGCGCTGGCGAAGTAGCCGCGGCCGCCGTTACTTCACGGCGGAAAACGCCGTCGGCTGCGAGCATCTGGTTGATGATATTGGCGACGATCTGTCCGTCCTTCTCGCTTTCGGCGCGGGCCGGATCCACGCCGGATCGCTCTTGAACGCCGCTCCATTTCTTCTCGCGATCGGCGAGCGATTCCCAGGCGAGCAGATAGGTCAGTTCCTGGTTGGATTCGCCGACCAGCGTGGTGAAAAAGCCGGCCTGGCGGATGCCGTGCTTTTCCCACAGCTTCAGCGTGATGTTCTCAAAGCGCTTCAGCAGCGCGGGCAGCCGGCCCGGCACGCTAGCGATAGACGCGCATTTCGTAGATCATTGACGTTTTCTCTCCTGTTTCTCCTTCTCCGCGTGCGGAGAAGGCCGGGATGAGGGGGCCTTTCCGCTGGGCGCGGTATTGCGGCGCTCAGTATTGCGGAGAGGCCCCTCACCCGGATTGCTCCGCTTCGACCTCTCCCGCATGGCGGGGAGAGGTGATTATTACACCAGCCGGCTCTGCTCCACCGCCGCCCCGATGAACGAGGAGAACAGCGGGTGCGGCGCGAACGGCCGCGATTTCAGCTCGGGATGGAATTGCACGCCGATGAACCAGGGATGGTCCTCGTATTCGACGATCTCCGGCAAGATACCGTCGGGCGACATGCCGGAAAAACGCATGCCGTGCTGCGCGAGCCGGTCCTTGTAGGCGGTATTGACCTCGTAGCGGTGGCGGTGGCGCTCGGATATCTCGGTCGCGCCGATAAACCTCCGCGACGCGGCTGCCGCGCTGCAGCACGGCGGGATAGGCGCCGAGCCGCATGGTGCCGCCGAGATCGCCGCTTGATGCCGCGCTTTTGCAGTTCGTTGCCCTTCATCCATTCGGTCATCAGGCCGACCACCGGCTCGGGGGTCGGCGCCGAATTCGGTGGAATTGGCCGCTTCGATGCCGCACAGATTGCGCGCCGCCTCGATCACCGCCATCTGCATGCCGAAGCAGATGCCGAAATACGGCACATGGCGCTCGCGCGCGAACTGCGCGGCGCGGATTTTTCCCTCGGCGCCGCGCTGGCCGAAGCCGCCCGGCACCAGAATGCCGTCGACATGTTCGAGGAACGGCGCCGGATCCTCGTTCTCGAACACTTCGCTCTCGATCCAGTCGAGATTGACCTTCACCTTGTTGGCGATGCCGCCGTGCGACAGCGCCTCGATCAGCGACTTATAGGCGTCCTTCATGCCGGTGTATTTGCCGACGATGGCGATGGTCACGTCGCCTTCCGGATTGCGGATGCGCTCGTTGATGAGCTGCCAGGTTGCGAGGTCGGGCGGCGGCGGGGCCTCGATGCCGAAGGCGGCCAGCACTTCGCCGTCGAGACCGGCGGCGTGATAGGCCTCCGGCACCGCGTAGATGTTGTCGACGTCGCGCGCCTCGATCACCGCGCTTTCGCGCACATTGCAGAACAGGCGCGAGCTTGCGCCGCTCGCTTCCGGGGATCGGACGGTCGGTGCGGCACAAGCAGGATATCGGGCTGGATGCCGATGGAGCGCAGTTCGTTCACCGAATGCTGGGTCGGCTTGGTCTTCAGTTCGCCGGCGCTGGGGATGAACGGCATCAGCGTCAGATGGATGTAGATCGCGTGGCCGCGCGGCAGATCGTTGCCGAGCTGGCGGATCGCCTCGAAAAACGGCAGGCCCTCGATGTCGCCGACGGTGCCGCCGATCTCGCACAGCACGAAGTCGAAGCCTTCGTTGCCGTCGCGGATGAACTCCTTGATCGCGTTGGTGACGTGCGGGATGACCTGGATGGTGGCGCCGAGATAATCGCCGCGCCGCTCCTTGGTGAGGATTTCCTGATAGATGCGGCCGGTGGTGATGTTGTCCTGGCGCGTCGCCGGACGCCCGGTGAAGCGCTCGTAATGGCCGAGGTCGAGATCGGTCTCGGCGCCATCGTCGGTGACGAACACCTCGCCGTGCTGGTAGGGCGACATCGTGCCGGGATCGACATTGAGGTAGGGATCGAGCTTGCGCAGCCGGACCTTGTAGCCGCGCGCCTGCAACAGCGCGCCGAGCGCCGCGGAAGCCAGACCCTTGCCAAGCGAGGAGACCACGCCGCCGGTGATGAAAATATACCGCGCCATGGGACCTAACCCTTAGCCCGCCTGTGCACGATTCGACGAGCGATTTTCCGGAATATCTGCCGCGCTTGCAGCCCTTGATGCCGGCTGAAAATCAGCTGACATCGCATTAAGAACTATGCCGAGTCTGCAGCGGTTCTGAACCTCGGCTGCAGCCGTCAACCGTCGGTTTCTCAGGCGCATGAGCAGACGCGCTATTGCGACTGCGGCACCTGCGGCCCGCTCGGTGCCGGCGCCAGCGCCGGGTTCGGTCCGGCCGGCGCACCCGGTATGCCGCTTGTTGCAACTGGTTGAGCAGCCCGCCGCCGCCCTGGTTCAGCGGCGCCGTCGCCGGCGGCGGCGCCCGCCGCCCGGGGCTTGGGTCGCCGGCGCCGCCGGTATTGATGATCGAGGTCGGACTGGCGCTCGTAGCCCGCCAGCCATGACAAGAGCGAGGCTGGTGACGAAGAAGCCCGCGGCCAGCAACGCCGTGGTGCGCGACAACACGTTGGCGGTGCCGCGACCGGTCATAAACCCGCTGGTCGAACTGATCAGTCCGCCGCCCTCGGATTTCTGCAACAGCACCACGCCGATCAGGGCAATGACCAGCATGAGATGAATGACGATAACGACAGTCAGCATTTGCTATCCGCCCGCGGCCAAGGCTTCGGGGCAAGCGCCGCCCGCCCGGTACGACATGCCCGCGATATAGGAAGTCGCGGGCGTCTCTACACGATCCGGCGCGGCATTTCTATGGCCGTACCCAGCGGCTGCGGACCGCCTCTTCCACCGTGTCCTGATGGGGCACGTGATCGTCACTAGCGATAAACGCCGGCAATCGCCAGGAACTCGCCGGCGTCGAGGCTCGCGCCGCCGACCAGCGCGCCGTCGACATTTTCGACCGCCAGCAGCTCCTTGGCATTGCGCCGGCTTCACCGAACCGCCGTAGAGGATGCGCATCCCCTGCCCCGCCTCGCCATAGCGCGATGCAAGCCGCTGGCGGATGAAGCCGTGCATGTCGCCCGACATCGTCTGGCGTCGGCGTCAGTCCGGTGCCGATCGCCCAGACCGGCTCATAGGCGACGACGAATTCGCTCGCGTCCGGCACTCTTCGGCAGCGAGCCATCCGGCAGCGAGCCGTCAAGCTGCGTGCCGACGACATCGCGCGTGCGTGCCGGCATCGCGCTCGGCGCGCTGTTCGCCGATGCAGACGATCGCAGTAAGCCCGGCGCGCCGCGCCGCCAGCGCCTTGGCGCGCACCGCCGCATCGGTTTCGCCGTGATGCCGGCGCCGCTCGGAATGGCCGACGATGACGGCTTGCGCGCCGGCATCGCGCAGCATTTCCGCGGAAATGTCGCCGGTATAGGCGCCGGAAGCGAGCGCATGGCAATCCTGGCCGCCGATCGCGACCGGCGTTCCGCGCGCGGCCGCGGCAAAGCCCGCGATCAGCGTTGCGGGCGGACACACCATCACATCGACATTGGCAGAGCTTTGCGGCGTGCCGGCGATGATTTTTTCCAGTTCGCCGATCGAGGCCTTGAGCCCGTTCATTTTCCAGTTGCCCGCGACCAGCGGCCGGCGCGCCATTGTTTCGGCTCAAAACGATGTGTCGGCTCAAAAGTTCGGACAGAATGCATGCGACAAAGAGCCGTTAGCAGAGCCGATTGCACGCGGGAAAGGGGCGTTTTAGCTGTAAAACCCGTCGGTTGCGGCGAAATCTTGGCGCTCCTTATAGTGCGCCGCCCCAGCCTGGCACAGCAACCGCACATCAAGTACGTGGAACCCATGCTTACGAGGTATCCGCAAAGCCTCCGAAAATTGGCTCGGCCGCACCGTCATGGGCGTGGTCATGACGCTGCTTGCCGGCAGTTTCGCGATCTGGGGCATCAACGACATTTTTCGCGGCTTCGGCCGCTCGACGCTGGCGACCGATCGGCGCGACCGAAATCCCGATCGAACAGTTCCGGCAGACCTACAACGATCGCTTGCAGCAGATCGGCCGCAGCTCGGTCATCCGCTGCCGCCGGATCAGGCGAGCGCGCTCGGCCTCGACCGCCAAGTGCTCGGCGAAATGATCGCCCAGGCCGGCGCTCGATCAGCGCGCCCACCAGATGGGGCTCGGCTTTCCGATGCCGAAATCGCCCAGCACATCACGTCCGACCCGCATCTGCAGAACGTAACACGGTCAATTCGACCGCGCGCGGTTCGCAATGCTGCTGCACGACATGGGCTACACCGAGCAGCGCTTCATCGCCGAGCAGCGCCAGGACGGTGCTGCGCCGGCAGCTCATCGACAGCGATCTCCGGCGGCATCACGCCGCCGCAGGCCTGGCTCGACGCCATCAATCAGTTCCAGAACGAACAGCGCAGCATCCGCTATGTGACGCTCGGCCCGGCGCAGGCCGGCGACATTCCGCAACCGACCGACGACCAGCTCAGCAAATATTTCGACGACGCGCAGGATCCTGTTCCGGGCGCCGGAATACCGCAAGATCGACGACGGTGACGGTGACGCCGGCGGCACTGGCGAAATGGATGGAGATTTCCGACGACGATATCAAAAAGGCCTATGACGAAGCCGCGCCAAGCTTCACCACGCCGGAGCGCCGCCACGTCGAGCAGATCGTGTTTCCGAACATGGCGGACGCGCAGGCCGCCGCCGACCGCATCAAGAGCGGCACGCAGCTTCGACCGCCATCGCCGCCGAACGCGGACTGAAAGAGCAGGACATCGATCTCGGCACCGTGGCGAAATCGGCATCGTCGATCCGGCCGTCGCCGACGCCGCCTTCTCGCTCAAGCAAGGCGAAGTGAGCGCGCCGGTGCAGGGCCAGTTCGGCGCGGTCCTCGTCACCGTGCTCAAGATCGAGCCCGAGACGACCAAATCGCTCGCCGAAGCCACGCCGCAGCTTCGCAAGCGACATCGCGCTCGAGCGCGCCAAGACGCAGGTCCAGCGACATCCACGACAAGATCGAAGACGATCGCGCCGGCGGCAGCACGCTCGAAGAGGCGGCGCAGAAGGAGAAGCTGCCGCGTGGTCAGTTACGACCTCGACCGTTCCGGCCGCGATCCGGCCGGCAAGCTCGCCGCCAACCTGCCGCACGGCGCCGACATCGTCGCCGCCGCCTTCGCCACCGATGTCGGCGTCGACAACGATCCGCATCGATGCCGACGGCGGCTATATCTGGTACGACGTCGCCGCCATCACGCCGGCGCGCGATCGCACGCTCGACGAAGTCAAGCCGCAGGTCGAGCAGCGCTGGCGCGACGATGAGATCGCGTCGCGACTGAAGGCCAAAGCCGCCGATCTTCTCGACAAGCTCAAGGCCGGCAATCCGTTCGACGCGCTGGCCGCCGCCGACGGGCTCAAGGTCGAAACCGCTGCCGATCTCAAGCGCGGCGCCGGACAGCGGCGCCGTTTCGCCAAGGATGACCGACGCCGTCTTCCATACCGCCAAGGACGCGTTCGGCAGCGCGGCGGGCGACAATCCGACGCAATGGATCGTGTTCCAAGTGACCGACGTCAAAACGCCGAAGCTCGAGCCGAATTCGCCCGACGCCAAGCACATCGAAGCAGACCGTGCAGCGCCAGATGTCCGACGACCTGATCGGCCAATATGTCGGCTGGCTCGAAAACGATCTCGGCACCAGCATCAATCCGCGGTGCTGGCGCAGGCCATGGGCGACAACGGCGCGCCGGACAAACTGAATTCACGTCGCGGCCGGACTTGCGAACTTCGGATGAATTCGAATGCAAATCGAGCCCTCGGCGCAATCGTTCGCGGCGCGCTATGCGGCCGGCGAGCCGCAGGTCGTGTGGACGACGCTGGTCGCCGATCTGGAAACGCCGGTTTCCGCCTTTCTTAAAGTCGCCGGCGCGCGGCCGGGCAATCCGTCGCCGATGAGTTTTCTGCTGGAATCGGTCGAGGGCGGCGCGGTGCGCGGGCGCTATTCGATCGTCGGTCTCGAGCCCGACCTGATTTTCCGCGTCAACGGCAACCGCGCCGAGATCAACCGCACGCCGCAGGCCGATGCCGCAGGCTTTCGTGCCGGCAAACGAGCGCCCCGCTGCAGGCGTTGCGCGCGCTGATCGGCGAGAGCCGCATCGCGCTGCCGGCGGCGCTGCCGCCGATGGCCGCCGGCGTATTCGGCTATCTCGGCTACGACATGGTGCGGCTGATGGAGGATTTGCCGGCGCCGCCGGCCCCGACCCGATCGGCATTCCCGACGCGATCCTGGTGCGGCCGACCTTGGTGATCGCATTCGATGCGGTGGAGGACACGATCACGGTCGTCACCCCGGTGCGGGTCGCAGGCCGGCGTGACCGCGACGGCGGCGCACGCGCGCGCCGTCGAGCGGCTGTCGGCCATCGTCGATGCGCTCGACCGGCCGCTCGACAAGTCGGCGACCGATATCGACTTGGGCCCGCTCGACGTCACACCGCAGTCCAACACCACGCCGGAAGAATTCAAGCGCATGGTGATGCGCGCCAAGGACTACATCGTCGCCGGCGATATTTTTCAGGTCGTGCTGTCGCAGCGTTTCGAGGCGCCGTTCGCGCTGCCGCCGTTTGCGCTGTACCGCGCGCTGCGGCGCGTCAATCCGTCGCCCTATCTGCTACTTCCTCGATTTCGGCGGTTTTGCCGTCGCCGGATCGAGCCCCGAAATCCTGGTCAAGTGCAGCGGCGGCATCGTCACCATCCGCCCGATCGCCGGCACCGCGGCGCGCGGCGCGACCCCGCACGAGGATCAGGCGCTCGAAGCCGAGCTGCTTGCCGATCCCAAGGAGCGCGCCGAGCATCTGATGCTGCTCGATCTCGGCCGAAACGACGTCGGCCGCGTCGCCGAGATCGGCACGGTCAACGGTCACCGATCAATTCTTCATCGAGCGCTACAGCCAGGTCATGCACATCGTCTCCAACGTCGAGGGCAAATTGCGCGCCGACCGCGACGCGATCGATGCGCTCGCCGCCGGCTTTCCCGCCGGCACGGTGTCCGGCGCGCCGAAAGTGCGCGCCATGCAGATCATCGACGAACTGGAGAAGGAGAAGCGCTCGCTCTATGCCGGCGCGGTCGGCTATTTCTCCGCCGGCGAGGAGATGGACATCTGCATCGTGCTGCGCACCGCGCTGATCAAGGACGGCGTCATGTACGTGCAGGCCGGCGCCGGCATCGTCGCCGACAGCGATCCCGACTTCGAGCAGCAGGAATGCATCAACAAGGCGAAGGCGCTGTTCCGCGCCGCCGAGGAAGCCAAGCGTTTCGCGTCGGCGGCGCGGCGCGGGCAGTAGCGCATGATCCGGAAAAGTGGATACCGGTTTTCCGAACAGATCATGCGCAAACAAAATGCCGTAGCCGCAACCTGATTCAATCAGAACGCATACGGCTATAGACGCGCGTCAGGCGGCGCGGTCGATCTCGTCGTCGAACTTGGCGTCGGCCAGATCGGGTGGCGGCTTCGGGCGGGCGGTATAGACGCAGCCGCAAAAAATCCATGCGGCCATTGCGGCGAGGATGAGCCAGAGCACGGCGTCGACAGCCATGTCGTCCTCCACATGGCCGCCCCCGCGTTATTAAGCACCCGCCCGGCCGCAACGCTCCGTGATCGAGTGTCGCGGGATATGGGATCGAATGTCGCAGGCGGATCGCCCGATCGCTCCGGCAATTGACAATCGGCTAACGAGTTGCGCGTTAACTCGACGCGCGATTCGCCGGGCGTTCATGCAGCCGAAAGCCAAGATTCTCCGACAGCGCGCGCCAGGCTTCGCGCCGGCCTCGCGCGCCGCAGCGCCCGTCGCGCCGGCGTCGGCCGAAGCCTTGACCGCGGGTTTGACCGGAGCCTTGACCCAAGCCTTGGCGCTGCACCGGGCCGGCCGCCTTTCCGACGCCGAAACGATCTATCGGCGGATTCTGGCGGTGCAGCCCGATGATTTCGACAGCCTGCATCTGCTCGGCGTCATTTTCTTCCAGCGCGGCGATCCGGCGCAAGCCGTCCGCCACATCGACCGCGCCCTTGCCATCGTTCCCGGCAACAGCTTCGCGCTCAACAATCGCGGCAATGCGCTCAAGGCGCTGGGCCGTCTCGCCGAGGCGCTGGCGAGCTATGACCGCGCCATCGCGGGCCAGCCGGACTATGCCGAGGCGCACTGCAACCGCGGCGTCACTTTGGCGGCGCTCGACCGGTTCGCCGAGGCGCTTTCGAGCTACGACCGCGCGCTCGCGCTGCGGCCCGATTACGTCGAGGCGCGCTGCAATCGCGGCGCGGTGCTGCACGAGCTCAACCGCTGCGACGAGGCGCTTTCGAGCTACGACCGCGCGCTGTTGCTGCGGCCGGACTACGCGCCGGCGCACTCCAATCGCGGCAACACGCTTTGCGAACTTAAGCGTTACGACGAGGCGCTTTCGAGCTACGACCGCGCGCTGTTGCTGCGGCCGGACTTTGCCGAGGCGCTCACCAATCGCGGCAACGCGTTCCATGCGCTCAAGCGCTACGACGCGGCGCTCGCGGACCACGACCGCGCGCTTTTGCTGCGGCCGGACCATGCCGAAGCGCATTCCAATCGCGGCAACGCGCTGCACGAGCTGCGGCGGTTCGCCGAGGCGCTTGAGAGCTTCGACCGCGCGCTTTTGCTGCGGCCGGATTACGTCAAGGCGCACTATAATCGCGGCAACGCGCTCAAGGAGCTGCAAAGCTTCGATGCGGCGCTTTCGAGCTACGACCGCGCGCTCGCGCTGCAACCGGATTATGCCGAGGCGCACTGCAATCGCGGCGTGGCGCTGCACGACATCAAGCGGTTCGACGCGGCGTTGTCGAGCTACGCGTCCGCGGTGGCGCTGCGGCCGGATTATGCCGACGCCCATTTCAACGCCGCGATCTGCCGGTTGCTGACCGGCGATTTCGAGCGCGGCTGGGCCGCGCATGAATGGCGCTGGCAGACCGCGAACCTGCGCAACAGCAAACGCAATTTCCCGCAAAAGCCATGGCTCGGCGGCGAGGACATTGCCGGCAAGACCGTGCTCCTGCACGCCGAGCAGGGTTTCGGCGACACCATCCAGTTCTGCCGTTACGCTGCCCGCGTCGCCGAACGCGGCGCCCGCGCCATTGTCGAGGTGCAAAAGCCGCTGCACCAGCTGATGCGCGCGCTGCCCGGCGCGGCGCAGATCGTCGCCAAGGGCGAAGCTTTGCCCGATTTCGATCTGCATTGCCCGCTGCTCAGCCTGCCGCTCGCCTTCGCAACGCGCCTCGACACCATCCCCGGCGACACGCCCTATCTGCGCGCCGCCGCGCCGGCGACGACGGCGTGGAGCACGCGGCTTCCTGCGGGAACGCGCCCGAGAATCGGCCTCGCCTGGTCCGGCCGCGCCGCGCACAACAACGACCGCAATCGGTCGATCGCGCTTGCCGCGTTCTTGCCGCTGTTGGATGTCGAGGCGACATTTATCAGCTTGCAGCGCGAGGTCCGCCCCGGCGACGCGGCGCTCCTGCAAGACCGTCGCGAGCTTGCGCATTTCGGCGCGGAGCTGAGGGATTTTTCCGACACCGCGGCGCTGATCGCCAATCTCGACCTCGTCATCGCCGTGGATACCGCCGTCGCCCATCTCGCCGGCGCCTTGGCAAAACCGGTCTGGGTGTTGTTGCCCTTCGTTCCCGACTGGCGCTGGCTCTGCGACCGCGACGAAAGCCCGTGGTACCCGACCGCGCGGCTGTTCCGGCAGGACGAGACGCGCGATTGGACGAGCGTCGTCGCCCGCGTCGCCGCGGCATTGCCGGATTTCCTGCGCGGTTTGTGACGCTGGCCGAACGTCGCGGCGGCGGCCGGTCAGTCGGCGGCGACGAACTTGTAGCCGTCGCCGGAGCGCCGCACCCGCGCGGTCGAGGGCGCGGGAAAATGCGTCGCGCACAGGATGGTCGGCGCCTCGCTAAAGCGGTCGAAAATCTGCCGCCGGGTCCGGCCGGCCTGCGGCAAATCGTAATCGGCCATCATGCCGAGCTCGGGATATTTGCCCTGCAGCGGCGAATGGATCATGTCGCCGGTGATGAGAACGTCGCCGCCGCGCTCCCCGACCAGCACCGAGAAATGATCGATGGTGTGGCCGGGCGTCGGCAACAGCTGAACCCGCTCGCTGAAGGCGAAATCGCTTTTGACGATCTGCTCGCGTTTGGCTGCGACGATCGGCAGCACCGAGTCGGTGATCCACGGCGCGCTCGCCGGATCGTCTTTTTCGCGCTGGGTCCAGAACTTCAGCTCGCGGTCGGTCATGATGTAGCGCGCCTTGGGGAAGGTCGGCACCCAGCGGCCGTTGTCGAGCCGCGTATTCCAGCCGACGTGATCGCCGTGCAGATGCGTGCACATCACGTAGTCGATGTCGTCCACGGCAAGGCCGGCCGCGGCCAGCGCCTTTTCGAACCGGTCGCTGTTCATCATGTTCCAGAACGGCCGCGTCGGCCGCGACTTGTGATTGCCGACGCAGGCGTCGATCAGAATATTGTGGTGCGGCGTCTTGATGACGAAAGCCTGGATGCAGAGCACGAGCTTGCCGTCGGCGTCGATGAATGTCGGCTGCAGCCACGAGCTGTTCTCCTCGAGCAGCTCCTTGGTCAGCTTCGGGAAAAATCCCATGGCAGGAAACCACGCCCCCTGCTGTTCGATGATCGGGTGAATGGCGATGTCCTTGAGCGCAATCGGTGTCGTCATGGCGCAGTTTCTTTGCTGGCAGGATGGGTAGGAGGAAGCGAACCCCATCATATTTCGTGGACGCCGTCGAGGCGATGGGATTCATTACCGGCTAGACGGCCTGCGCCGGGGCATCGACCGGCGGCTCGGCCGCCTGCTGCGCAAATTGGGCGCGTTCGACCGGGTGTCCCGCTGCAACCCATGCCTCGATGCCGCCGAGCAGCGGCCGTATCCGCTTAAATCCCGCCTCTTTGAGATGCTTGGCGGCGGTGGCGGCCAATTCCTCGTTCGGGCACGCGCAATACACGATGATCTCCGCGTCGCGGGCATATTTCCGCACGATGGGATCGATGTCGTCCGGATGGGCCGCGACGGCGCCGGGAATGATGCCGTCCTGCGCCCGAACTTCCCGCGGCCGCACGTCCAGGATGACGACCTCCTTGCCGTCGTCGATGAGGCCGCGCAGTTCGGCGACGGTGATGCGGTCCATGCGCAGCTGCCGGATGAACAGTCGCCGCCGCCACCATTTGAGCAGCACGTAGATCCCGATCGCGGCGACGACGGCGAGACCGCCCAGCGCGCCGAGATCCACCAGCGTGGCGATGGCGCTCGCGATCGCATTCTGAAAGATCAGTCCCAATGCGACGGCCGCCCCGACGAAGAAGATACTCCCAATTCCGTCGAGCAACAGGAAGACCAGCACCGGCATCCTGGTGACACCCGCCATCGCCACCGGAACGAGCGAAAGCCCGGGAACGAATTTGGCGAACACCAGCGACCAGATGCCGACTTTTGCGAACATCGTCTCGGTCTGGCGAACGCAAAAATCCGGCGAGAACGACACCCGGCACAGCAGTCCGAGAAAGCGCTGCCCAAGGCGCAGGCCGCACCAATACAAAGCCAGTTCCGCGATCAGTGTGCCGCCCACCCCGGCAATGACGATGCCGGCGATCTGAGAGGCGCTTTGGCCGGCAAGCGCCGCCGCCGTCATCAGCGTCGGCAGGATCGGCAACGGCAGTCCGGCGCGGCCGAGGAGGACATTGAGGAAAACGATCAACAGGCTATGCCGCTCGGCGATCGCGATGAGGTGCTGCATGGTGGGATCCAGTCCGCAACCCCGCGGTCACGCGGACGGCAAGCGCCGAGGGAGGTCACATATCGTGATTGCGCCGACGTGCGTCAACGCGAGGTTCCCTGCGATCACGGAACTTTGTTGCGGCGAAATCCAAAAGCAGAACTTGACAATCGATGCCCGTGGTCCAGGATTCCACGGTAACCCTGCTGACACGGAGATTCAGTGATTCCACCGGGTCAAGAGGCCGCGATTATTGCTGCGCCGCTCGTTCGGGGCGCAGCTTAGCGGGACGTCCACGAACGGTTTGCCGGGCGCGGCCGTCCGCGGGTCGCATCAGTCAGGCATGACCCCACTTAGGCCGCCCCCGGCGAGCTTTCTTGTCGCTGCGTGACCGTCATTGCGAGGAGCGACAGCGACGACGCAATCCAGTCTTCGCGGTAACGCGGTAATAAAGGCTGGATTGCTTCGCTGACGCTCGCAATGACGAGGCTCACTCCCCGCCGTTCTCCTCGCCGCCCTCTTCGGTCAACCGCTCCACCGACGCCACTTTCTCGCCCTCGCCGGTCGAGAACACGATGACGCCTTGGGTGGCGCGGCCGGCGATGCGGATGCCGTCGACCGGGCAGCGGATGAGCTGGCCGCCATCGGTCACCAGCATGATCTGGTCGGTTTCCTCGACCGGGAATGACGCCACCAGCCGCCCGTTTTTCTCGGTGATCGCCATGGCGACGATGCCTTTGCCGCCGCGGCCGGTGGTGCGGTATTCGTAGGACGACGAGCGCTTGCCGAAACCTTTTTCGGAAACGGTCAGCACGAACTGCTCGGCCGCCGACATGTCGACGTAGCGCGTCTCGCCGAGCTCGATCGCACCCTCGGCTTCCTCGGCGTCGCCGTTGACGGCGCTCTCCTCGGCATCGCCGTTGCCGCCGCGCCGCACCGCACTGGCGCGCTTGAGGTAGGCCGCGCGCTCCTCGGCGCTGGCTTCGACATGGCGCAGGATCGACAGCGAAATCACCTTGTCGCCCAAGCCTTCCCGATCATTACCGAGATTGATGCCGCGCACGCCCATCGAGGTGCGGCCCTGAAACACTCGCACGTCGTCGACCGCAAAGCGGATGCACTGGCCGCCCGCCGAAGTCAGAAGAACGTCGTCCTTCTCATTACAGATCTGCACGTCGACGATGGCGTCGCCGTCGTCGAGCTTCATGGCGATGATGCCGGAATGCCGCACGTCGGCGAAATCCGACAGCTTGTTCCTGCGCACCGTGCCCGCCGTGGTCGCGAACATGACGTTGAGCTTGTCCCAGCTCTTCTCGTCCTCCGGCAGCGGCATGATGGTGGTGATGTTCTCGCCCTGCTGGAGGGGAAGAATATTGATGAGCGCCTTGCCGCGCGCCTGCGGCGGCGCCTGCGGCAGCCGCCAGACTTTTTCCTTGTAGACCTGGCCGCGCGACGAGAAGAACAACACCGGCGTATGGGTGGAGGCGACGAACAGCCGGGTGACAAAATCCTCCTCGCGCGTCTGCATGCCGGCGCGGCCCTTGCCGCCGCGCTTTTGTGCGCGGTACGTCGAAAGAGGAACGCGCTTGACGTAACCGGCATGCGACACGGTGACAACCATGTCCTCGCGCTGGATCAGGTCCTCGTCCTCCATCTCGCCTTCCTGGTCGAGGATCACGGTCTTGCGCGCCGTCGCGAAGTCCTTCTTGATCGCGGCCAGCTCCGCTTTGATGATGCCCTGGATGCGGGCGCGTGAGCGCAAGATTTCGAGATAACCGGCGATCTCGGCGGCGAGCTTGTCCAATTCAGCCTTGATCTCGTCGCGGCCGAGCGCGGT
Source organism: uncultured Alphaproteobacteria bacterium (assembly GCA_963729335.1). Classification (GTDB taxonomy): domain Bacteria; phylum Pseudomonadota; class Alphaproteobacteria; order Rhizobiales; family Xanthobacteraceae; genus BOG-931. Next base: position 876,086 of record CAVSNN010000002.1, on the reverse strand, counting down.
GAGCCGTTGCAGCCGCAGATCGAGAATGGCCTTGGCCTGCTCGGCGGAGAGTTTCGTGGTGCCGGCCGGGCTCACGCCGTGGCGCGGATCGTCGATCAACGTGACCATGGCGGCGACGTCGCGCGCCGCCCAGTCGCGCTTCATCATTTCCTCGCGCGCTTCGTTGGCGTCCTTGGCGGCGCGGATGAGCTTGATTATCTCGTCGATATTGGCGACCGCGATGGCGAGCCCGACCAGCACATGGGCGCGGTCGCGCGCCTTGTTGAGGAGATGCTTGGTGCGCCGGTAGACCACCTCCTCGCGGAACGCGACGAAGGAGACGAGCAGGTCCTTCAGGTTCATCACCTGCGGCCGACCGCCTTCGAGCGCCACCATATTGGCGCCGAACGAGGATTGCAGCGCGGTGAAGCGATAGAGCTGGTTGAGCACCACCTCGGGCACCGCGTCGCGGCGCATTTCGATCACCACGCGGTAGCCGTCGCGGTCGGATTCGTCGCGCAGCGCCGAGATGCCTTCGAGCTTCTTGTCGCGCACCAGTTCGCCGATGCGCTCGACCAGATGCGCCTTGTTGACCTGATAGGGAATTTCGGAAACCACGATCGCCTCGCGCTCCCCGCGCAAAGTCTCGAACTCGACCTTGCCGCGCATGACGATCGAGCCGCGGCCGAGATGATAGGCGGCGCGGATGCCTTGCCGCCCGAGAATGATGCCGCCGGTGGGGAAATCCGGTCCCGGCACAATCTCGATCAATTCGTCGATCGACAGCGCCGGATTGTCGATCAGCGCCACGCAGGCATCGATCAACTCGCCGAGATTGTGCGGCGGGATATTGGTCGCCATGCCCACCGCGATGCCGCTCGATCCGTTGGCCAGCAAATTCGGGTACTTCGCCGGCAGCACCACCGGTTCCCGCTCGCGGCCGTCATAGTTCGGCTGGAAATCGACGGTGTCCTTGTCGAGGTCGTCGAGCAGCGGTATCGCGGCGCGGTCCAATCGCACTTCGGTGTAGCGCTCGGCCGCCGGAGGGTCGCCGTCGACCGAGCCGAAATTGCCCTGGCCGTCGATCAGCGGCAGGCGCATCGAGAAATCCTGCGCCATCCGCACCAGCGCGTCGTAGATCGCGAGATTGCCGTGGGGGTGATATTTGCCCATGGTATCGCCGGTGACGCGGGCCGATTTATTGTACGGCCGCTCCGGCGTGTAATTGTTCTCGTGCATCGAATAAAGGATGCGCCGATGCACCGGCTTCAATCCGTCGCGCGCGTCGGGCAGCGCGCGGGCCACGATCACGCTCATGGCGTAATCGAGGTAGCTCCTCTTCATCTCCTCGGTGATCGACACCGGGCGAATATCGGAGGGCCCGCTGTCCGTGGGCGGGGGATTATCCTGGTCTGACACTTATGAAATCCTAGTGAATTCTGGGCAGGAATCCTGAACGAATCGGGTGGAATTTTCATAGCCGATTGAGGGCCGCCGCGCCACCTTTATCGGCACCCGCAATGTATGATTTTCTACATTAACTTCAAGGTGTTATTGCAACATTCCAAGTTCAATTTCCGCTTACCCTTGGGGCGAGGGTTTGGCGGTGGGGGTAGCAGGGTTTTGCGCCAGTCTTGACCCGCGGCATCCTGCCTCACAACCCCCTCCCTACCCTTCCCACAAGCTTGCACTCGGGCGCGCGCAAGCGCGGCCCGGGTGGAGGGAGGGAGCGGTCACCATGCTGGCGCAATCCCGCATCGCCCCTATGATGCGCGTGGAAAAACCGGGAGGCGATTTATGGTTCAACTCGTCGACAGCGACATCAAGACCCGCGAAGTGCTCGGCTGGAACGGCGTGCATGTGCTGCACTTTTCGGGCTCGTCGTGCTCGCAGAAGCTGCGCATCGTCCTCAACCTCAAAGGCATTCCCTGGCAGTCCCATCACATCGATTTGATGGCGAACGAGAACATGCAGCCGTGGTTTCTCGGCATAAATCCGCGCGGGCTGGTTCCGGTCCTGGTGCACGATGGCGCCGTGCATATCGAAAGTAACGACATCATCCAGTATCTCGAAAAGAAATTTCCGGCGCCGCGGCTCATTCCCGCCGGCCATGAGAATGAGGTTGCGGCGCTGCTCAAGCACGAAGACGATCTGCACCTCGATCTGCGCACCTTGAGCTTCCGCTTCGTGTTCGCGCCCTCCGGCCCGCCGAAACCGGCGGCGGCGCTGGAGAGCTATCAGGCCAACGGCGCCGGCACCGTGGGGGGCCTCAAAGACCGCGAGAAAGCCATTCAGATCGAATTTTGGCAGCGCGCCGCCAAGGAAGGTTTTACCGATGCGCGCGCGCGCGCCTCGGCGCTGAAATTCCGCACCGAGTTCGACGCGCTCGACCGCACGCTCGCCAATGCGCCTTACCTGATGGGCCAGGATCTCAGCGTGCTCGACATCGCCTGGTTCATCTACCAGCACCGGCTGTCGCTTGCCGGCTATCCGTTCGAGCGGCTGCACCCGCATGTCCATGCCTGGGCCGAGAAATTCCGCGCCCGGCCGGAATTCGCCAAGGAGATCGGCCAGCTGCGCCATTCGCCGGAACAGCTCGACGCGATCCGCCGCGCCCAGGCCGGCAAGACGCTGGAGGCGGTCGCGGGAATTTAGAGCATGATCCGGAAAAGTGGGAACCGGTTTTCCGAAAAGATCATGCTCAGACAAAATGCTGGAGCCCGGCTCTGATTCAATCCGAACGAATAGGGCTCTAGCTAAACGTGCCAAGCGCCCAGATGCCGCGATGCCGTATAATTATGCCGTTTCCGCCTTGCTGACGCTGTTCGTCGTGGTCGACCCGATCGGGCTTGCCCCGACCTTTCTCGCGGTGACCGACGGCCTGCCGCGCGCCGCCCGCACGAGCGTCGCGGCCCGCGCCAGCACGATCGCCGGCATCATCCTCATCGGCGCCGCGCTGATCGGCAACTGGCTGTTGGACACGTTGTCCATTTCGCTTGCCGCGTTCCACATTGCCGGCGGGCTGTTGCTGTTCTCGATCGCCTCCGAAATGGTGCTCGGCGTGCGGCAGCGCCGCGAAGGCCAGACCGCCGAACAGGCGGTCGAGGAGCATGTCCGCAACATCGCCGCGTTCCCGCTGGCGATCCCGCTCCTTGCCGGCCCTGGCGCCATCACCGCGACCGTGCTGATCGCCGGCCGCGCCAACGGCAGCCTGCTGTTGATCGCGGTGCTGATTGCCGTGGTGGCGTCGGTCGCCGCCTGCTGCTTTGTCACATTTCTGTTCGCGGCGCGGATCGGCGGGCTTTTGGGCATGACCGGCAATATCGTGCTGTCGCGGCTGCTTGGCGTGCTGCTCGCGGCGCTGGCCGTGCAATACGTGGTCGACGGCATCCGCAGCATTTTCGGCGGGTAGCATTTCGTTTGAGCCTGATCTTATCCGACCTTGCTTCGCCCGCCGAAGCGGATGGGTCTCGCGAGGGCAAGAAAGAAGCGGGCTTTGCGAAGGCGGGAAACCGGTGTCCACCCTCGGATCGAGTCCGAGGGCAGGCTTTTTCGGGATCATGCTCTCGCGCTAAACTTTCATTAACCATGACGGTTCACGATCAGTTAGGGATTTGCCTCGGAGCCTGCGCCATGCCCGTTTCGGGAATTGCCGCCGCCGTAACCGCGCAACCGTCTATTCAGCAGCTATTGCCGCAGGCCGGCCAGCACCGGCACAACGGCATTCAGGGGCCGTCGATGAGCGACATCGAGGGCCAAAGCTCGAATGCCGCGACGCCGCCAAACCCAACCGGCAAAATCGGCAGCGTCCTCGACATCAGGATATGACCGCGGCGGGTGCGGGAGCCTGACACGATGCGCGCCGAGCCTTCTCGCGCCGAGCCTTCTCGCGGCGAACCATGTCGCGCCGAATCCTATCAGGTGCGCGCCGCCGAGCCGCGCGACATTCCGGCGCTGATGCGGCTCAAGCTTGCGCTGGCGGAGGGCGAAAATTCCGGCCAGGCCGTGCGCGCCGGCGAAGCCGACTGGCTGCGCGACGGCTTCGGCCCCGATGCCGGCTTCACCGCCTTTGTCGCCGAGAGCGACGGCGCGGTCGTCGGCAATGTTGTCGTGGGGATGGCGACATGCAGCCAGCGCCGCATCACCGGCTGGAACGGCCCGGTGGTTTTTCTGCAAGATCTTTACGTCGAGCCCGCGCACCGCGACCGGGGGCTGGCGCGCGCGCTGATGGCGCGCGTCGCGGCGCTCGCCCGCGAGCTTGGCAGCCCGATCGTCGAACTCACGGTGCGCGCCGACAATCCGGCGCAAGCGTTCTATTTGCGCAGCGGATTTACGCCGCTGCCGCAGTGCCTGACTTTTGTCTTGGCCGGACCGGCGCTCGACGCGCTCGCCGAGCAGGACCGGGAAACGCTGGCGTTGGCGGGCTAAACTCACTCCGGCTGCGGCTGCCAGGTCATCAGCGCATAGACTGCGATCATGCCGAGCAGGATCGGCACCGCGAGCCCGCACCAGATGCGGAACAGCCGCCGGTAGCCATCCGGCAGCGGCAGTGAATTGAGCGCCGCCTCCCGCGTCATGTCGCGGATGCGCCGTTCGATCCGCAACGCCCCGAGCCAGCACGCCACGATGCCGGCATAGACAAACATCGAGATGACGATCCACTCCTGGTCGAGCGGCTCAAGCCCGATCGCCCAGGCCAGCGGTATGCCGCTGACCGGCTGCAGCGCCACCGCGGCGGCCATCACCAGATATTCGACACGCACCACAAAGCGCGAGGTCAACGCGACGACCGCGGTATTGCCGGAGCGGTGCGCGAACAACATGAACAAAGCCAGGCAGAACCAGGTGCCCAGCATCGCCGTGGCGGCGAGCAGATGGACGAATTTGATCGAGAAGATGAGGTCAAGCATCGCGATTGTCTCTTCCTCCCCCTGAAAGGAAGAGGTCGCCTGCCGTAGCACGCAGAGCGAAGGCGCCGCGGTTGGGGGTCAAGCTCAAGGCGACCCCCTGCCCGGATCGCTTATAGCGATCCGATCCTCCCCTTGCAGGGGAGGGAAAAGTCAAAGCGGCGTCAGAACGGAATTTCGTCGTCCATATCGGCGCCGCCGCCGCCGCCGCGCATCGCGCCGGCCGCGGCCACCTTGCGCGTCGGTCCGGGCGAGCCGAACTCGCCATTGCCCTCTTCGGCGTCGCCCCCGCCGCCGCCCCCACCGGTGCCGCCGGCGCTACCGCTGCCGGCACGGTCGAGCAAGGTCAGCTCGCCCCGGAAACCTTGCAGCACGACCTCGGTCGAATAACGGTCCTGCCCCGATTGATCCTGCCACTTGCGCGTCTGCAGCGCGCCTTCGAGGTAAACCTTCGAGCCTTTCTTGAGATATTGCTCGGCGATCCGGCACAGATTTTCGTTGAAGATGACGACGCGATGCCATTCGGTCTTTTCGCGCCGCTCGCCGGTGGTTTTGTCTTTCCAGGACTCCGAGGTTGCCAGGCGCAGATTGGCCACCGGGCGGCCATCCTGAGTGCGACGGATTTCGGGATCGGCGCCCAGATTGCCGACCAGGATCACTTTGTTGACGCTTCCTGCCATGACCTAGCTCCACTAGCTCCACTTAAGCTCCACTTAAGCTCCACTCAAGCTCCACTTGGCTCCGCACGATGGACGCGCGCTGCTCTTGTTCGCGCATGCTTGCCTTGTCGATCGATCGACAGTAGTGCCGGGCCGGCCCCCCGCAAGGCTGATCGGTGTTATCCACACAACTCCCCGCAGCAAGCCGCACCGGAAACGGCACTCCGCAGTTATGTTCCGCTTTTGTTCTAGGTACTGTGCCGGCGGAATGCAAGGGGGTGCCAAGGAGAGGTGGCAAGGGGGCGACAAGGGGGTACCAAGGGGATGCGAGGCCAAAGCGCGGACAAGATCGGCTGCGGCGCGAATCCTGCTAAATGGGGGGCCGAATCGCGGATTCCGCGGTCGCGCAAAAGTGGAAAAAAGACCGCTGTTGCTTTTAGGTTACACTATTTTTAAGCTAGTTCAGGTACTTATGGGCGTGCCGGCGGGGGCACGAAAGTGATTCCGTCACGGCGAGTTGTGGCTGCGCGACTTCACTGCAAGAGCAACAACAACACGGCATGACGCACAACGCACTGGAGGGCCGGATGAAGCGATTATTATTGGCTGGAGCGTTGGCGTTCGCCGCGGCCGGGCCGGCATTCGCAGCTGATCTTCCGCAACCGGCACCGCCACCGCCGCAGGCGCCCGCAGCCTACGTTCCGATGGTCGCGCCGGTCTACAATTGGGGCGGCATCTATTGGGGCATCAACGGCGGCTACGGCATCGGCTCGACCGAGTGGACCGTCCCTGCCGCCTCGACCGGCACCTTCGACGTTTCCGGCTTCCTCACCGGCGCCACGCTGGGTGCCAATTTCCAGACCGACGCCTTTGTTTTCGGTATCGAAGCCGATTTCGACGGCGACTGGATCAATGGCAGCAACAGCTCCGCCTGCGCCACGGTCGCTTGCGAGACCAAAAACACTTGGCTGAGCACCGCGCGCGCGCGCTTCGGCTATGCCGCCGACCGGGTGCTGTTCTACGGCACCGGCGGCGGCGCCTTCGGCAATATCCAGGCTAATACCGCCGGCACCAACTTCCAGCAGGAGACCGAGGCCGGCTGGACGGTGGGCGCCGGCATCGAGGCGGCGTTCGCCGACAACTGGACGGCGCGGATCGAGTATCTTTACGTCGATCTGGGAAACGCCTCGTTTACTGGCACGGGGGGCACGCCCATCACCGTCAAATTCGACACCAGCCTGATCCGCGCCGGTATCGACTATAAGTTGCGCTGACGCAACGCCTGCAAACATGGCTTGGAGCGGGGTCGCGGCGGCCCCGCTCGATCGTTATCATGGCCGGCCGCGATTCCAGTGGGTTGTTGTTTTTTTGCACTATTCAGGGGTTGGCAGAACCACTCTAGTTGCGGCATCGCTACGCGGCCTGGCGTGCCTTTGAGGGTGCCGTATGAGGGGGGTGTTCGGTCCGGGTTTGCTGGTGCTCGCCGCGGCGGCGACCGCGTTTGCCGCGCCGGCGTGCGCTGGCGACATGGCGCCGGCCGCAAGCTATTATCCGCCCGCGACAATGCCGCCCGCGGTCTATGACTGGACCGGCATTTATCTCGGCGGTCAGGTCGGGCTTGGGATGCTGGAGGATACCTTCACCCAGTCCGCCACGGCCGCAGCGCCGCGCTTCTCCCTCATCGGCCCGGCCAAGGTCAATCCGCTCGGCGTCCTCGGTGGCGGCCAGCTCGGCTTCAACTACGAATTCGCACCTTGGGTGATCGGCGCCGAAGCATCGTGGGCCGCGAGCACCATCAGCGGCGCGCAGACCACGGGGACAACGGCCCCCCCACCCCCCGTCACGTCCGAGCGCACCACGTCCAACCCGCTGTCGCTCATCAGCGCCACCGGACGTGTCGGCTTCGCCGCGAACGATCTCTTGTTCTATGTCAAAGGCGGCGGCGCCTGGATGAACGTCAACTATGCGGAGGAGATCTACGTCGGCGGCATCAATACCACCCAGCAGACCATCGGCGACTTCCGCAGCGGCTTCACCGCGGGGATCGGCTTCGAATACGGGCTGACGGAAAATTGGTCGGCGCGGCTGGAATACGATTTCTACGATTTCGGCACCAGGACCTATAACTTCAGCCAGACGCCGGTTTCGGTTCAGTCCTACCTGAACGAGATCGCGTTCGGCATCAATTACCGCTTCAGCTGGTCCGACCGGCCGGTGGCCACGCGCTAGAACCTAATCGGCTTTGATGGAATCAAAACCGGGCTCTAGCTTTTTGATTGAGCATGATCTTTTCCGAAAACCGGTATCCACTTTTCGGGATCATGCTCTCGGCATAGCCTGCACAGCGCGATATTGCGGATTGCGACGCGGCGCGCATGCCGCTCGCCATGCGTTCCTCGCGGTTTGCCGCGCCATATTTTCCAGGGCAAAAGCGCACCGCCCGCACTGGCAATACGCCCGCGTTCTCACTATGTTCGGCATCGCGTAAGATCCCGACATGAATGACCTGTTCGACAAATCCGCGAAGGCTATCGAAGATCGGCGCGTGAGCGAACGGCGCGCCAACGAGCGCCGCGTCATCGCGATCCGCGGCGCGCGCGAGCACAACCTCAAGAACGTCGATGTCGACATTCCGCGCGACCGGCTGGTGGTGTTCACCGGGCTGTCCGGCAGCGGAAAGTCCTCGCTCGCCTTCGACACCATCTATGCCGAGGGCCAGCGCCGCTATGTCGAGAGCCTCTCCGCCTACGCCCGGCAATTCCTGGAAATGATGCAGAAGCCGGACGTCGACCAGATCGACGGGCTGTCGCCTGCGATTTCCATCGAGCAGAAGACCACCTCGCGCAATCCGCGCTCGACGGTCGGCACGGTGACCGAGATCTACGATTACATGCGGCTGTTGTGGGCGCGGGTCGGCGTGCCCTATTCGCCGGCGACCGGACTGCCGATCGAGAGCCAGACGATTTCCCAGATGGTCGACCGCATCATGGCGTTGCCCGAGGGCACTCGTCTTTATCTCTTGGCGCCGGTGGTGCGCGGCCGCAAAGGCGAGTACCGCAAGGAGCTCGCCGAGTTCATGAAGAAGGGCTATCAGCGCGTCAAAATCGACGGCGCGTTTTACGAGATCGCCGACGCGCCGGCGCTCGACAAGAAATTCATCCACGACATCGACGTGGTGGTCGACCGCATCGTGGTGCGCCCGGACATCGCCGCGCGGCTTGCCAATTCGCTGGAGCAGGCGTTGAAACTCGCCGACGGCTTGGCGGTCGCGGAATTCGCCGACGCAGCTTCACCTCCCCCTGCAGGGGGGAGGCCGAACGCGAAGCGTTCGGGTGGGGGTCTGGCGGCGGAAGCGGACCCCACCCCGCCACGCCTTCGCTCCTCCGGAGCTACGGCGGGCGACCCTCCCCCTGCAGGGGAGGGTGAGAAGAAAACGACGCGTCTCGCGACGGCCGCTGCGTCCGACGCCAACCGCCTCGTCTTCTCCGAAAAATTCGCCTGTCCGGTGTCCGGCTTCACCATCCCGGAAATCGAGCCGCGGCTGTTCTCGTTCAACAATCCGTTCGGCGCCTGCCCGAAATGCGGCGGGCTCGGCGTCGAGCAGCACATCGACGCGGATCTCGTCATTCCCGATCCGGAGCGCACGCTGCGCAAAGGCGCCATCGCGCCGTGGGCGAAATCGAGCTCGCCTTATTACACGCAAACGCTGACTGCGCTCGGCAAGCATTACCGTTTCACGCTCGACACCAAATGGAAGGACCTGCCGAAGAAGACGCAGGAAGCGATCCTCTACGGCTCCGGCGACACCGAGATCCGCTTTTCCTACGACGACGGCATCCGCGCCTATGAGACGCGCCGCGCCTTCGAGGGCGTCGTCACCAACCTCGAGCGGCGCTACCGCGAGACCGACAGCGATTGGGCGCGCGAGGAAATCGCCCGCTATTTCACCGACGTGCCGTGCGCAGCCTGCAACGGCTACCGGCTCAAGCCCGAGGCGTTGTGCGTCAAAGTGGGCGGCCGCCACATCGGCCAGGTCTCCGACCTGTCGGTCAAAGGCGCAGCCGAGTGGTTCACTGAGCTACCCGAGCGGCTCACTGCAAAGCAAAACGAGATCGCGGTGCGCGTGCTCAAGGAAATCCGCGAGCGGCTGAAATTCCTGGTCGATGTCGGGCTGGAATATCTGACGCTGGCACGCGCCTCGGGCACGCTGTCGGGCGGCGAGAGCCAGCGCATCCGGCTCGCCTCGCAGATCGGCTCGGGGCTGACCGGCGTCCTTTACGTGCTCGACGAGCCGTCGATCGGCCTGCACCAGCGCGACAATGCGCGGCTTCTGGAAACGCTGAAACGGCTGCGCGACCTCGGCAACACCGTGATCGTGGTCGAGCACGACGAGGACGCCATCCGCTCCGCAGACCACGTGCTCGACATCGGCCCCGGCGCCGGCATTCACGGCGGCCACATCGTGGCGCAGGGCGGCGTCGACGACTTGATCGCGGCGCCGAAGTCCTGGACCGGCAAATATCTGTCCGGCGAACTCGCCGTGCCGATGACCGAGCGACGGCCCAAAAATCCGGCGCGCACGCTCAAACTCGTCGGCGCCCGTGGCAACAACCTCAAAAACATCACCGCCGAAATCCCGCTCGGCTTATTCACCTGCGTCACCGGCGTGTCCGGCGGCGGCAAATCCACGCTCTTGGTCGATACACTGTACAAGGCGCTGGCGCGGCGGCTCAACAACGCCCACGAGGCCCCTGCCCCGTTCGATCGCATCGAAGGCGTCGAGCATCTCGACAAGATCATCGACATCGACCAGTCGCCGATCGGCCGCACGCCGCGCAGCAATCCCGCGACCTATACCGGCGCGTTTACCCCGATCCGCGAATGGTTCGCCGGCCTGCCGGAGAGCCGCGCGCGGGGCTACGAGCCGGGCCGCTTCTCGTTCAACGTCAAGGGCGGCCGCTGCGAGGCCTGCCAGGGCGACGGCGTCATCAAGATCGAGATGCACTTTTTGCCCGACGTTTACGTCACCTGCGACGTCTGCAAGGGCAAGCGCTACAACCGCGAGACGCTGGACGTGCTGTTCCGCGGCAAATCGATCGCCGACGTGCTCGACATGACGGTCGAGGAGGCGCTCGATTTCTTCAAGGCGGTGCCGCGGGTGCGCGAGCCGCTCAAGCTGTTGCACCGCGTCGGGCTCGATTACATCCATGTCGGCCAGCAGGCCACCACGCTGTCCGGCGGCGAAGCGCAGCGCGTCAAGCTGGCGAAGGAGCTAAGCAAGCGCGCCACCGGCCGCACGCTCTACATTCTCGACGAGCCGACCACCGGGCTGCATTTCCACGACGTGGCAAAACTTCTGGAAGTGCTGCACGAGCTGGTCGAGGCCGGCAACACCGTGGTCGTCATCGAGCACAATCTCGAAGTGATAAAAACCGCCGACTGGATCGTCGACCTCGGCCCCGAAGGCGGCGACGCCGGCGGCGAAATCGTCGCCGCGGGCTCCCCCGAAGACATCGTGCGCGAGAAGAAGAGCTACACCGGCGCGTTCTTGAAGCCCGCGCTCGCCCGCCGTGGCGCCGATCGCGGCAAGAAAAAACGCGTCGAGGCGGCGGAGTAATCTCCCTCTTCACCCTCCCCTGCAGGGGGAGGGTCAGTGCGCGCAGCGCACTGGGGTGGGGTGTTAGGCGATGAGCGAAACCTTACGCCGCGTACAAACGCTCGTGCTTGGCGGGGCATATTTGGTAACGCGCCACGCCTTTCGTGAACTCGCCGCCGATGGTATCGTGGTTGAGGATGTACTGGCCGACATCGAATTTGCTGTTCTAGTTGAGGATTATCCAGACTCTCGAAAGGAGCCGTCGGTATTGGTCTTGCAACATGATCGGAAGGGCCCGCTTCATGTCATGTGGGGCGTTCCGAAGGATGCAGGAACTCCAGCCGTGATGGTGACGGCTTACCGACCGGCGCCAGAGCGTTGGTCAACGGACTTTAAGAGGCGAAAAACGCCATGACGCGGAAGTCGAAAGAATTTATCCACGAGGGCAAATACGCCGCGGAAGTCCCGGTCGAATTGATCGATGACGACACCGCATGGTCGCCGTACCTCTCGCCGGAAGAGGTTCATAAGCTCGATACCGTTCGGCTTGCTTTGCGGCGCGGCGACATCGCCGAAGCCGCAAAATATGGCCGCGTGTTCGAACTGACGCCGGTAGCGGCGAAGTGATCGCTGATCGGGTGCCTTGTCCACCGTAGCCCGGAGGGCGAAGGCGGACCTGTCCGCCGTAGCTCCACAGGAGCGAAGGCGGATGGCAAGGCGTGGCGCCGAGCCGAGGAAAAAGAAGAGGATAGAGGCGGCAGAGTAATTTTTATCCGCAGACTTCGCTACGCAGCTGCTGCTCCTAATTCCTGTTTTGCTTGCTGGCGCTTTTCATCAACTATTCGAACAGCCTCTTCCGCCGCATAAAAGTCAACATGGGGCTTCAGCAAAGTAAGTTTCTTCGCCCGTTCATCCACAGGAATGCGAGGATTTTCTTCGTCACATAATACGCCGTCGAGACTTTCTCTAAATGTTTTACATCGCTTGCAGCAAACCAATCCGTGACAAACTTCTCAACCCGCCCGAAGTGTTCGACATTCTCCTTGTTGATGTCGTAAATGCGCTCCCCAAATTCGGTAGCTGCAATACTCGGTCCATACCCCTCTTTTGGAAACTGAAATTTCAGAATGTTTGCCGCGCGCATTCCGGTCAATTCGGAATTCAACTCAAACGAATATGGGCCGTGTTTATAGATTACGAACTTGTAGCCAAAGTTCGAATTAGTCAGGTCCTGCAGAATGTATAGTGCCTTTTGGAGATGTGTTTCCCCGCACCAACTGCCGCGCGCACGTAATCGTTTGATAAGATCGACGACAAGCGCGCAACGAGAGCTATAGGAGAGCTGATTTATGGATGGCTCCTATTGAAGGCCAAGTAGTGAATTCTTGTTTTCCTCGCGCCATTTAATTGCATCAGTTCGGATGGATTTGTCACAATAGACATTATCCACCGCGATCTCCGGCATTCGTGCGAGTATTTGGGATCTTTGTAGGGATGATTCTATTTGACCATCGTAGACTAGCACCGGAAAAATTGGCGCCGTCGTCTTCGCCGGTATGTAATCGTAACGGATCATGTCCGCTCCGAATTTCTGTTCTGCGGCTTTTGCAATGACCTTCCCTGGAATGAGTTTCCCTCCTTGGGTATCGGAAGGCGCCGCCTCTAAGAACCTTCGGAAATGTTCACGACACTGAATGCGTCGCGCAAGCCCATGTTGCGCTGAACGAATATCTTCAAACGCCTTTCGAATTGCGGAAAGCACCTCCACGTCAGAAATTTTCTGGTGTTCCTTCAAGTCAATTGGAAACTTTCCATTTGGGAGCCAAGCGACCAAAAAATCCTTCAGATGGATATCATACACACGACGAATAAGATGCAGGTACACCTGCTTGTACATGAAATGTCTTGCGATCATCAGACCTTCAGATGACTCCAAACCGCCGGACTCCAGACCGAGTGCTGGCTCATCGGACCCTTCGTATTTTATCGGCAAGATACGGAGAGTGGTGATTAGCCGATGGTGATCAAAGGTCCCATACGATACCCCGGCGTGATAGGAGTTCTCGCAAAAGGTAGTCCATTCTATCCGCACCGAACGCGTCGCCGATAATGATCTCTGCGAGGATACTTTCCCAAGTGCTAAGTTCCAGAGGTTCAGCGTGTTTTGGCCCAACCGCCAGTTTGACTATGTCGTCTGCTCTTAGCGGCGGTGTCATTGAACTCCAGATCTCTTGCATCTCCGGGTCATAGATAATGTCCTTGGTGAGCCGCTCGTGATCGTAACCTTCGGGTAGAAGTTCCTTTTCGGCCGCATGGGAGAAAGGCAGATGCCCGAGATCGTGGCAAAGCGCTGCCATCCGTAGAACTGACTTCCAATAGCTTCGCGACTGTTCATCGGGAATGATGTCGCGAACGCTATCGTGATGGACGTTTTCGGCGGCTGTTACGATGTCGTAAATCCGGGAAGCGAGTTCCATCACGCCAAGCGAGTGCTCGAATTGCTTATGAGTTGCACCAGGATATACGAGATAGGTCAGAGCGAGCTGGTGAATGTGGCGCAGCCGCTGAAAAGGCCGCGAGTTCATTACATTTCGTTCGTCTGTCCGAACAGAAATAAACGTGTGGATCGGGTCGCGAAACTCATGAGTGTGCTTCATCGCATCGCGAGCCCGAATCACTTCGAGATACATTACCCGTCCTAGTATCAAATGGACTTGCATGCTCTGGCTCATAGGTTACCGATAAGAACAAACCATGAACATATCCTAAATGGCGAGGACTTGTCCATGCTTTCAACAGCATGGAGTGCCGCGGTGCCCCCAGCCTCAGGAACCCGCTCCGAAAAGCGCGAAAAGCTGCTGTTTCCCGCAAGCCGCAAGAGGTCGCCCCCTCACCCGCGGTCCGGGGCAAACTCCCCAATTGGGAGAGATATCAAGAAAATGAACCCGGTACCCGGCGGCGAGCGCTAGCGGACGTCAACGGGTTGAGGCCACGAAGTGATAACGAAGTACGTCAGTCGTCACCCCGCATCCGCCGGCCGCACGCGACGGGTGATCTCCACGCCATAGTCGCGCTCGACTACCGCGATGTCGTACTGGCCTTGCAGGTCGAGCCAAAACTGCGCGCTGTTGCCGAAGTGGCGGCCGAGACGGACCGCCGTATTAGCCGTGATCGAACGCCGGCCGTTCAGGATGTCGATGATACGCCCGGATGGCACGCCGATATCGAGCGCGAGCCGGTTGGCGGTCAATTCGCGCGCGGTCAGTTCGCGCTTCAAGAGGCGGCCTGGATGTACGGCAGGATTTCTTTTCATGCATGTGTCTACCAGTTTCTAATCCGTCATGCCCGGCCTTGTGCCGGGCATCCACGTCTTGTTTGAACGGCAACATGAAGTAAGTAAGACGTGGATGGCCGGGACAAGCCCGGCCATGACGAGTCCGCGACCTCACCCTGAGGTGCGAGCGGAGCGAGCCTCGAAGGGTGCCTGCTGAAGCGATCGGGCCGCATCCTTCGAGGGCCGCTTCGCGGCCACCTCAGGATGACGGAAAAGTGGGTCACCGCTTTCGCGGGGACGACCGGTCGTGGCAATCCGGCGCACCGCCCTTACATTAAGGAGCCATGAAAAAGATCGGCTTCCTCTCCTTCGGCCATTGGACACCGTCGCCGCAGTCGAAAGTGCGAACGGCGTCCGACGCGCTCTTGCAATCGATCGATCTCGCCGTCGCCGCCGAGGAGCTCGGTGCAGACGGAGCGTTCTTTCGCGTCCATCACTATGCCCGCCAGCTCGGCTCGCCCTTCCCGCTCCTCGCCGCGGTCGGCGCGCGGACCAAGCGCATCGAGATCGGCACCGCGGTGATCGACATGCGCTACGAGAACCCGCTGTACATGGTGGAGGACGCGGGCGCGGCCGACATCATCAGCGGCAGACGCCTGCAGCTCGGCATCAGCCGCGGCTCGCCCGAACAGGTGATCGACGGCTGGCGCCACTTCGGTTACGCGCCGCCTGAAGGGGAGACCGACGCCGACATGGCCCGCCACCACACCGAGGTTTTTCTCGACCTGCTGCGCGGCCAGGGCTTCGCGCGGCCCAATCCGCGGCCGATGTTTCCGAACCCGCCGGGCCTCTTGCGCCTTGAACCTTACTCCGAGGGCCTACGCGAGCGCATCTGGTGGGGCGCGGGTTCAACCGCCACCGCAGAATGGGCCGCCAAGGTCGGCATGAACCTGCAAAGCTCGACGCTGGTCTACGATGAGACCGGCGAGCCGCTCGCCATCCAGCAAGCGGGCCAGATCCGGAAATTTCGCGAGGCCTGGAAAGCGGCCGGACACGCGCGCGAGCCGCGGGTATCGGTCAGCCGCAGCATCTTCGCGCTGGTGGACGATCGCGACCGCGCCTGGTTCGGCCGCGACAGCGAGCACGAAGACACCATCGGCTTCCTCGGCGACAATCGGCGCGCCGTGTTCGGCCGCAGCTACGCCGCCGAGCCGGATGTGCTGGTCGAGCAGCTTAAGCAAGACGAGGCGATCGCCGAAGCCGACACGCTCCTGCTCACCGTGCCCAATCAGCTCGGCGTCGACTACAACGCCCACGTCATCGAGGCGATCCTCAAGCACGTCGCGCCGGCGCTGGGTTGGCGGTGAGGCGCGTCACCACCGGGCTTGACCCGATGGTCCATGCTGACTCGTCGAGAACGCGGCAATGCCGCATGGATGCGCGGGTCTTCAGGCACTAGAGCGGAATCGATTTGACCGTATAACCGCGGTTGGAGAAGTAGTTGGCGCATTCTGTGGGGGTGAAGTGACTGAGGAAACGACCGATGGCGCTCCACAGGGCTTCGACGGATCGCGCCGCTTCCTTGCGTAATAAGCTTTTGAGCTTGGCGAAGGCTTGCTCGATCGGATTGAGGTCGGGCGAATAGGCCGGCAGATAGATCAAGCTTGCGCCGCAGGCCTCGATCGCCTCGCGCACGCCAGCAACCTTGTGACTGCCGAGATTGTCCATGATGACGAGATCGCCGGGCTTGAGTGTCGGTGCCAGAACCTGCTCGACATAGGCACGGAAGATCGTTCCGTTCATCGCACCATCGATGACGCAGGGAGCGGTGATGCCGTCATGGCGCAGAGCGGCGACGAAGGTGGAAGTCTTCCAGTGGCCGTGCGGCACTGCGGCAACGAGGCGCTTACCGCGCGGGCTGCGGCCGTAGCGACGCGTCATGTTGGTGGTGGCCCAGGTCTCGTCGATGAACACCAGCCGTGCTGGCTTCATGCCAGGCTGACGCTCGCGCCAGGCCGCCCGCGCGGCGGCGATGTCCGGCCGATCCTGCTCGGCTGCGTGCTGCGTCTTTTTTTAAGCGTCAGACCCAGCCGGTCGAGCGCGATCCACATCACCGAATGGCTCGCCGACACGCCATGTTTCGCCTTAAGCCAAGCCCGCAGCTCGCCAATCGTCACATCCGGGTGAGCGCCAACCTCGGCGCCGATCGCCTCGTAGTAGCCGGCAAGTTTGGGTTCCAGATGACAGCGCTGTGGTCGTGCCGTCGTCTCTCCGGTCAACCGGCGACGGATACGAGCTTTGTAGATAAACGCGATGCTGACCCGGAACAGCGGCGCTGCCTCGCGTACCGCCATCCCGCCATCCACCGACGCCAAAACGCGCTCCCGCAAATCCTACGAATAAGCCTGACCTTGTCGCCAGCTCATCGTCGCCTCCGGTCTCGATTCACCGGAAGTCTATGAATTACACATCCAGCGCCACGGGAATCCCCTTTCGATTCCAGTCACAGAGATTTTGCTCTAAGACGTTGCTTCGCGCCTTTTGCCCGCGTATGACGGGCTGAGAAGACATCGCACAAACTCGTATAGACCCGGCCCCGGGCCCCTTTGATGCTGACCGCCGCCTTCATCGTCCTCGGCCTCGCCGTTCTCCTCGGCAGCGCGCTCTTCGTCCTGCATCTGCGCACGCCAGCCGGCGCGGCGGCGGCTTCGCCGGCTGCGTCCTGGCCGGTGCCCTGGCCGATCGCGGCATTGCACGGGCTCGTCGGCATCGGCGGGCTCATCTGCCTTGTGCTGGCGCTGTGCGAGCCGCCAATGGGACCTCAACGTGGGCTCGCTCAGGGCACCGCGTCGTTCGGCGCCATCGCCGCGATACAGCTTGCGCTGGCGGCGCTCGCCGGCATCGGCATCCTTGCGACCCATCTGCGCCGGCGGCGGCGCGCCGGTACGCTGATCAGCGTCCATGCGGCGCTCGCCATCAGCGGCTTTGTCGTTCTCGCCGCTTATCTGCTGGCGTGATCGCGCGGCAAAACCGGCATGGCTCCGATGAGCGCACCGGCTTCGCTCGCTCCGCGAAGTGACATCCGGAGCCAATCGCAAAGCAGCTTCCCGCCTATCGCGGCACTCCTGCGGGCTGCATCTGCTATAGCTACGGCATGAACGATACCGAGTCCCCTTAAGTGACCGTGCAGAGACCCATCGTCGGCGTGATCGGCTCGGCGCATCTCGCCGAGGGCAAATTCGCCGCGCAGCGGGTCGGCGAGCGGCCGTTGCGCGCGGTCGCCGCGGCCGCCGGCGCGCTGCCGCTCATCTTCGCCGGCTCGCCGGAACTCACCGATATCGGCGCGTTGCTCGATACCGTCGACGGCATTTTGCTCACCGGCGCGCGCGCCAATGTGCATCCGCGCTATTTCGGCGAGCCGGAAGATGCGGCCTACGAGCCCTACGACCAGGCGCGCGACGCGCTCGCTTTGCCGCTGATCGAGGCCGCCGTCGCGCGCGGCACTCCGCTGTTCGGCATCTGCCGCGGGTTTCAAGAGATCAACGTCGCGTTCGGCGGCTCGCTGCATCCGGAGATCCGCGAACTGCCCGGCCGGTTCAATCATCGCGCGCTGCGGCTCGAAAACGGCGAGATCAATCCAGATCCCATGGTCATCTATGCCGAGCGCCACGAGGTCCGGCTGACGCCGGGCGGCGTGTTCGCCAAGCTCCTTGGCACCGAGACCATCCGGGTCAATTCGCTGCACGGCCAGGGCATCCTGAAAGCCGGCGATCGCATCGTCGTCGAGGGCGTGGCCGAGGACGAAACCATCGAGGCCATCCGCATCGACGGCGCGCAAAATTTTGCGCTCGGCGTGCAATGGCATGCCGAGCACATGGCCGAGCACAATCCGGTCAATCGCAGATTGTTCGAAGCGTTCGGCGCCGCGCTGCGGAACTATCAGAAGGCAAAGTGATCGACGCGGGCGTGAATTTTTCCGTCCCCGCCGGCCTACTTGTAATAGCTCACGCCGCAGGCCTCGTTGCCGACCCGCGCCTCAATGGCTTCCTTCGGCACCGGCGTTTTCTCCCCGGGCTTCGGCATCTTGTAGTCGAAGCTGACGATGCTGCCTTCCGGGGCGTCATGCACCACGTCATAGGAGCGTTGGCCCATCGGCTCGCCGTAAAGCTTGAATTGCCGGATATCGGCGCCGACGAGCACGGGAAATTCGTAAGCCGTGAACTTGCCGTCGAGGAGGCTGAAGCAGTACACGAACAGGTCGCGGTCGCGGAACTGCTTGTCGTTTTCGTCATTGAACGCTTTCAACGCCGCGGCCGGGTCGGCCTTCAGCGCCGTGATCGCGCGATCGAGCATGGCGCGCGCTTCGTCAGCCGTGCCTAACGGCGCGGCACGCAACACGCCGGCGCTGCACAGCAGTAGCGCCGCCGCCAATGCGGCCGCAGAGCGTCTCCTGGTCATGGCAACTCCTGGACGGGCGCCCACCAGGGGCGCCCCTACGGTGCGATATGCCTTCCGACGAATTCCACCATGCGCGCGAACATGTCGCCGGTCTTGGTCAGGTCGGGGGTGTGGCCGGCATGACGCTCCATGTCGATATAGACGAGTTCGATGTCGCCGCCGGCTTTCTTGTAATTGGCGACGAAGCGCTGCGGCTCGTTGCCGGGAAAATCGGATTCCGCATCCTTGTAATCGTGCACGGTGTCGCCGCGGCCCTGGTACCACACCGCGGGCGGGGTCTGCACTTTTTCGCCGCGCTCGAGCGCCAGCATCGGATTGCCGTCCGCCATATTGGCCTCGCTGCGCCAATAGGAATCGTGGCGGGCGATAATGCCGTTCGGCCATTCCGGCGGATTTGGCCCGGTGAGCGCGCGCTTGGCGTGGCGATAGCGCGACAGCGGATTGATCACCGGCCACGACATCACGACGCAGCGCACGCTGGCATCGTGGCGTGGCGAACCGGCCGGCAGCGGGATCGCGCCGTAGCGCGGATCGTGCGGCCGCATCGCCACCAGCATCGCCAGATGCCCGCCGCTCGATTGGCCGGACAGGCCGACAAGCTCGGGCCGGGTCTTGAGTTTGCGGGCGTTGAGCTTGGCCCAGCGCACCGCGTAATTGATGTCTGCCACCGAGGCCGGATACGGCGCCGCGTTGCCGGAGCGGAAATCGAGCGCGATCGAGACGACACCATGGGCGGCCATATATTCGTGGCGCAGATGCTCGGTAAAACGGTCGCTCATGCACCAGGCGCCGCCGTGGCATTCGACCAAGGCCGGGAACGGCCCCGCCCCGCGCGGGGTGAACACGCGCGCGAGCAGCGGGTTATCGCCATGGCGCAGATATTCGCGGTCTTCGACGTCATAGTCGGTCGTTTTGGTCTCAAGAACGGCGGTGGTCATGTTGTCCTCTATGTTGGGATCTTGCTCAGCACGGCTTGCATTTTCTCCAAAACTTCGCGTGTCTTCTCGGCATAGAACGCGTTCACGACCTCGCAGATCGTCCGCACCTTGGGGTCGAGTGGATTGACGCCGGCGGATTTCAGGCGGCCGTGCAGCTCTTGCAGAACCTCGTCGCGTTCGAACATGGGGCCTCCAGGCCGGCCATCATAGCAAGACGGTCATGCCGCGCGCGACACCGGGCCGGCGGGCAAAATGACGTGGCGCGTCATGGTAGCGAGCGCGATCGCCCCGATGCCGAGCAGAATGCCGGCGATCCACAGCGCCCAATCGTAGGCGCCGAGCCCGGCGACGACATAGCCGGTCACGATCGGGGCCAACAGGCCGCACAGATTGCCGCTGAGGATGGTCAGCGTGATCGCCTTGCCGACGTCGCGGGCGTTATGCACGAGATCGGTGACGAGCGACAGGTTGAGCGAGATAAACGCGTTGATGCCGGACAGCGACAGGGCGAACAAGGCGAGGATCAGCGAGGTATTCTCGGTGAACGGCACGAACACAATCACCGCGGAAAGCAGAATGCAGGCGATGACCACCGTGCGCCGGCCGCCGGCAAGCAGCGTGTCGTTCTGCAACAGCCGGTCGCTGACGAGCCCGATGATAATGCTGACCGGCACCGCGATCGCCCACGGCACCGCAGTATAGAGGCCGGTCTTCATGATGGTGAGGTGCTTGGTGTCCTGCAGATAGCTCGGCAGCCAGAACAGCAGCAGGTAGAGCGTATAGATGCCGGAAGCCTGCGCGATCATCGCGCCCCATTGCGACGGCGAACGCAAGAGTTCCAGCACCACGCCAGGGCTGCCATGCACGCCGATCTCGTCGGGCGAGCCGGCGGACCGCTCGCTCAGAATTTTTTTGCGTTCCTCGTCGGACAGCCAGCCGACCTTCTCCGGCCGGTCGAACCAAACGAGATTGCAGGCGAGCCAGACGAAGCCCAGGAGCCCGAGTATGACAAAGGCCGCGCGCCAGCCCCAGGCGCTGGCGATCGACGCGGTGATGACCGCGCCGAGCGCCGGGCCGACGAAGCTGCCGGCGCTCCAGACGACGTTGGCGACGCCGCGCTCCTGCGCCGGCATCCATTCGCGCACGATGCGGCCGCAGGACGGAATTGAGGTCGCCTCGCCTGCGCCCATGACCATGCGGGCGGCGATCAGCGTGCCCAAGCTCCACACGCCGCCGGTCGCGGCCATCGCCAGCGACCACAGCGCGATGCCGATTGAGTTGATGTTTCGCGCCGCAAAGCGATCGAGCATGATGCCGATCGGAAGCAGGCAAATCACATAGGTCCACAAGAACGACGAGAACAAATATCCCATCTCGACCGGCGAAAGCTTAAATTCGCCGCGCACCGCCTGCGCCACCACGCCCAATGCGGAACGGTCCATGTAGTTGATTGTCACCAAAGCAAGCGTCAGCGCGTAGATCCAGCCGCGTCGGAAATGGCTCGTTGCGGTTGGGACGGTCTGCACGGTCATCGTATTCTCCCCCTGTTATCGTCCGCACGTTTGGCGCGGTTCCGGCGGCCGCGCATTTTACCCGCGCGATCGGCCTGGTACGACGCGGCGATTATGGCTTGGGCTATTGTTTGGGCGGCGGAACCGCGCCGGCCGTGGCGGGCGCCATCGCGCCGGACCCGGCCGCTCCGGTCGTCGCCGGCGCGCCCGTCGCCGGACCGCGGGGATCGTTGCGGTCGGCCATGCAATTCTTCAGAAACTTGGCGCGCGCCGCGCCTTGCAGCTTTTGGTCGTCGGCGCCGAACTTGCACGTCACCATCTTTTCCTTTGCGGTGAGCGCGAACGACGGCGCGCTCGGCAGTATCGCGATGACCGTGGCGGTCACGCACAACAACACGGAGCGACGGGAAAATCGAGGCATGGCGTAATCCCCTGACTGTCGGGGCATAATAGCACCGATCGGCGCAACACCATGGCGCAAATTGGCGCTATAAGGCGGCATGGCAACCCCGCCCCGCATCAGTTCCGTCCTGGCCCGGATCAGTCCCGGGCTTTCCGGCTCGGCCGAGATCGTGGTCGGACCGGAACATACCGCGCCGTTCGTCGGGTCCGGGCGGATCGCGGTGTTGGCGACGCCGGTGATGATCAACGTGATCGAGGCGGCGGCGTTGGCGGCGGTCGAGCATCTCTTCCCGCCGGCCATCAAAGCCTCGGCATTCATCTTGACGTGAGCCATACCGCGGCGACCCCGGTCGGGCTGCGCGTCACCGCCACCGCGGAGGTGTTGCGGCTCGAAGGCCGCATCGTCACCTTCCGCGTCGAGGCCCGCGACGAAATCGAGCCGATCGGCGGCGGCAGCCATCAGCGGGTGGTGGTCAGCGTGGCGCGGTTCGACGAACGGGTGCAGCGCAAGGTGCGCGGCGAACGCTGACCCGCGTCGCGCTAAACGGCGGCACGCCGAAACACCAGGTCGTCGACGATATGGTCGGACAGCTGCCAGCCATATTGCGTCATCCGCTCGATCACGGCGGCGGCGCGGCGCGTTTCGAAGGACTCGATCTGCGCATAGCCGTAATTGCCGCGGAACAGATTGTTCGCGCCCTGCAGGACCTCGAGCTCATAGCCTTCGACATCGATCTTGACGACCACAGCCTTGCCGGCGAACGACAGCGTTTCGTCGAGCGTCACGACCTCGATCTCGTAGCCGCCGGGATGCGCCGCAACCACGCTCGACAACGCGTCGTAGCCGGGCGCGCCGAGCGCCAGCGCCGCTTTGTGCCGGGTCGCTCCCGCCGCGGTTTCGTGGACTTCGACGCCCGTCAGTCCGTTGCGCCCGGCATGCAGCCACAGGCGCTCGGCTACCGCACGATTGGGCTCGAAGGCGATCAACCGGTTCGCCAGCTTCTGCCGGCCGATAATGCAGGTATAGAGGCCGAAATTGGCGCCGATGTCGATAAACGCTTCCGGGCGCAAATCCCGGCATGCGGCAAGCATCGCCGGAATTTGCAGCCATTCGAAACGCTGCAGCAGCATTTCACGACCGATCACGTCATGCGGATCGACCCGAAACTGCGCGCCGAAATAGCGGCAGTCCTCGAGGTCGCGGTCCCGCCGCCACACCCGGCGCAGCCGATGCCACCTTTTGCGGACGGAGACGCCGATTTTCCAGTGCAGCGGCGGCCGGCGGCGGCGCGCAATTGCGGGAGCTGTGGCCATGACGCCTACCGCAATGGCGGAGAAAAAACGTCAGCGCCGGCCGGAGAACCAGCCGACCCCGAACAGCACGACCGCCGCGACGGTCGCTGCATAGGCATGCAGGTGATGAATATGCGTCGAGCCGGCCATGTAGCCGGGCATGAATGTCGGCAGCGAGCCGGCCGGCATGACGTAATACATGACGGCGGCAATGACGCAAATAATGGCCAGAAGATAAGCGAGCATTTTCATCGGCTATGTTTCCCCGTTTTTATCCGTCGGCGCAAAATCACACTGTCACGCCCTCAACATCACACCGGCGCACTTGGATCGCGCTTGGCGCGGCTCGTCACGTCGCGCCATATCCTACGCGGCGGCGACTGCCGCCGTCGGCGCGGCATGGGCCGCCTCGCCGCTTGCAAGCGCCGCCAGAATCCGCTCGACCAGCGCGCGCGCGGAATTCGGCGGAAAGCTCGACGGCGACGCGGTCGCGGCCGCCCTCACCCTCATTGGTGAAGTCGATGGCGAGCACATGGTCGAGCGTCGAATGATAGGGATGGTCGAAATAGACGTTGGCGGTATCGATCCGCATCCAGCCTTTGCGGCCCTTGGCGGCACCGATCAGGGCGGCTTTCTCGACGATGTAGGAGCACATGACGGCCTCCGTTATTCCGCGGCGATGCTGGCGGCGGACGCCGACAGATAGCGGTCGAAGAAGGCGAATACCTTGCGCCAGCCGTCGATCGCCTGCTCGGGCCGATAGGCGTCGCGCAAGGTGTTGAAGAAGGCATGGCCGGCGCCGTTATAGCGGTGGAACTCGTAGTTCTTGCCGAATTTCTTGAGCGCCGCCTCGGTGCGGTTGACCTGATCGGCGGTCGGATTGGCGTCGTCATTGCCGAAAATGCCCAACAGCGGGCAGCTCAGCTTCTCGGTCAGATCGATCGGCGCGACCGGACGCTTGTCGTTAAGGATCCTTCGGATTGTCGACGATGACATTGCCGCCCCAGCAATCGACCGCGGCGTCGATGCCGGAAAGCGTGCAGGCGGCGAGATAGGTGTGGCGGCCGCCGGAGCAGAAGCCGATGACGCCGATCTTGCCGGTGGCGTTCGGCTGCGCGCGCAGATAAGCCATCGCGGCGGCGACGTCGCCCATCACCTGCGCGTCGGCGACACCGCCCGCCGCGCGGATGCGCGCGCCGAGATCGTCGGGCGCCTCGCCCGCCGCCCCTTCGCGAAAATAAAGGTGCGGCGAAATCGCAGCATAACCATGATGCGCGAGCTTGCGCACGACTTCGGTGGTCCACTCGCACCAGCCTGGTATGTGGTGGATGACGACGACGCCGGGGAATTTTCCCGCCCGCGTCGGCCGCGCGTAATAGGCCTCGCCGGTATCGCCGTTATGGCCGCGAAACGCCACCACTTCAGCCTGCAAACCCTGATAGTAGCTCATAGTTGCGCACTCCCTTGCGAGCGATCGATCCTGCAAGTCATAGCACGGCCGAACCGCGATGGCAGCCGGGCCGTCAGTCCGGGCAGCGGTACAAGAGCGCCTTGTAGGTCATGTCGCGGTCGACGAACTCAACCGTATTATCGGGGCGCGGCGTGAAGGTAATGTCGCCCATCAGCGGCCCGCTGGGAAATTTGCATTCGACATGGGCGAAATAGCTGTCGCCGTCCTTTTTCGTATCCAGGATGGTGCAGATGCCGACATTGGAGACGATCTCCTGGGTCGAAATCGTGACCTTGGCCGAGGCGGGATCGCTGCCGTCGCCCTTGCAGGCGACGTTCTGCGTGTAATTTCCGACGATCGGAAAATCGTCCCCGGCCACGGCGTAATCCGAGACCCCGACCGCGACAACCGCAAACACCAGCCATCCGGCAACCGGATGAACGATTTTGCACACGCGTCCCTCTGCCCGTCTTAGTCGCCCGGCGCGAAGAACGCCGGAGCCGCTGCCCCGCAGCCGCAATATAGCGAACATCGCGCCGCCGGCCAATATCGGCGCGGCCGGCCGAACGAATGATCCGGACGGTTCGAGTTCTGGTTGAAGCCTATTGTCCGCGGAAGCCGGTGGCGATGACGCGAATGCGGGCGGCCGACCACTGCTTGGGCCCGTCGATCCCGTGATAGGCCGCCTGCTCGCAATCGACATAACCGTTGTCGCTGAGTTGGCCGTCTTGATTGTCGAACAGCAATTGGCGGCAGATGTTGCTGGTGTCGGGCATATACAGGATCGAACCGGTATAGATATCGTCGTCGTTGGATGCCGCCGCTGCGGCCACCGCCTGGCGCTGCTTTCCTGCCGCGACGAAGCCGTCGGTGGCAAGCCCCGCTAGCGCCAGGATGGCGGCGCCCATCGCAATGACGCCCGAGACTTGACCCGCGCCATGGCCGGCGCGCCGGCGCTTAGGTGCGCGACGTGGCAAGCGGTTGATCATGCGGCAGCCTCCATAGCGGCAATTTCACGATACACGACCGCGGGTTGGCCCGCCCGCGGCGCCCGCCGATATGGCTAATAATTCGATAACGCCCGGTGCGGCGCGATGCGCGCGCAAAGACCAATAAAGACGGCGCCCGCGAGGGCGCCGTCCGCAATTGTCACGACTGCGTTCAGTGCGCGGTAAGGCCGGAGGAATCTTCCTCGACCACAGGCTCGGGAACGTCGACCGGCTTTGCCGTCGACTCCTCCCAGACGATCGCCTCGGGCATCCGCGTGAGCGCCCGCGTCAGCGCCTCGTCCATGCGCGAGACCGGAATGATGTCGAGTCCGCTCTTGATCGAGTTGTTGATCTCGACCAGATCCTTGGCGTTCTCTTCCGGAATGAGCACGGTCTTGATGCCGCCGCGGTGCGCGGCCAAAAGCTTCTCCTTGAGCCCGCCGATCGGCAGCACGCGGCCGCGCAGCGTGATTTCGCCGGTCATGGCGACGTCGCGATGCACCGGAATCCCGGTCATCACCGACACGATCGCGGTGACCATGGCGACGCCCGCGGACGGACCGTCCTTCGGGGTTGCGCCTTCCGGCACGTGAACGTGAATATCGCGCTTGTCGAAGGCCGGCGGCTCGATGCCGAAGGCGGCCGACCGCATGCGGACGTAGGATGCCGCCGCCGAGATCGATTCCTTCATCACATCGCGCAGATTGCCGGTCACGATCATCTTGCCCTTGCCGGGCATCATGGCCGATTCGATGGTGAGCAGTTCCCCGCCGACGTCGGTCCAGGCGAGCCCGGTGACCACACCGACCTGGTCCTTGTCCTCGACTTCGCCGTAGCGGAATTTCGGCACGCCGAGGTAATCGGCAAGCACCTTATCGGTGATCTGGACCGACTTCGGTCTTCTTGATCGTGAGCTCCTTCACCGCCTTGCGGATCAGCGTCGACAGCTCGCGTTCGAGATTGCGGACGCCGGCTTCGCGGGTATAGCGGCGAATGATCGTGAGCAAAGCTTCGTCGTCGATCGACCATTCGTTGGCGCCGAGGCCGTGCTTGACGACGGCGTGCGGAATGAGGTGCTTGCGCGCGATTTCGACTTTCTCGTCCTCGGTATAGCCGGCGATCCGGATGATCTCCATGCGGTCCATCAAGGGCGGCGGAATATTGAGCGTATTCGCCGTGGTGATGAACATCACGTGAGACAGATCGTAGTCGACCTCGAGA
Organism: uncultured Alphaproteobacteria bacterium; assembly: GCA_963729335.1. Taxonomy (GTDB): domain Bacteria; phylum Pseudomonadota; class Alphaproteobacteria; order Rhizobiales; family Xanthobacteraceae; genus BOG-931. The sequence goes on along the minus strand of CAVSNN010000002.1, from coordinate 849,409 downwards.
TAGTGGTCGTTAAACGCGTGGTTCTGCTCGGGATCGAGCACTTCGAGCAGCGCCGACGACGGGTCGCCGCGGAAATCGGTGCCCATCTTGTCGACCTCATCGAGCAGGAACAGCGGGTTCGAGGTCTTCGCCTTGCGCATCGACTGGATGACCTTGCCCGGCATCGAGCCGATATAGGTCCGCCGGTGGCCGCGAATTTCGGCCTCGTCGCGCACCCCGCCGAGCGACACGCGCACGAATTCGCGCCCGGTCGCTTTCGCGATCGACTTGCCGAGCGAGGTTTTGCCCACGCCGGGCGGACCGACCAGGCACAGGATCGGCCCGGTCAGCTTGTTGGCGCGCTGCTGCACGGCGAGATATTCGACGATGCGCTCCTTGACCTTCTCCAGCCCGAAATGATCGGCCTCGAGAATTTGTTCGGCCAGCACCAGATCCTTCTTGACCTTGGACTTCTTGTTCCACGGGATCGACAACAGCCAATCGAGATAATTGCGCACGACGGTGGCTTCCGCCGACATCGGCGACATCTGGCGGAGCTTTTTCACCTCGTGCTGCGCCTTCTCGCGCGCTTCCTTCGACAGCTTGGTGCGCTTGATCTTATCTTCGAGCTCGGCAAGTTCGTCCTTGCCGTCTTCGTCGCCCAGCTCCTTCTGGATGGCCTTCATCTGCTCGTTGAGGTAGTACTCGCGCTGCGTCTTCTCCATCTGGCGCTTTACCCGCGTGCGGATGCGCTTCTCGACCTGCAGGACCGAGATTTCGCTTTCCATCAAGCCGAGCACTTTTTCCAGCCGCTGGGTGACGATGGGCGTCTCCAGGATCAACTGCTTGTCGGGAATCTTCACCGCCAGATGCGACGCCACGGTATCGGCGAGCTTGGCGTAGTCCTCGATCTGCTGGACCACGCCGACGACCTCCGGCGATACCTTCTTGTTGAGCTTGACGTAGCCCTCGAATTCGTTGACCACCGAGCGCGCCAGCGCTTCGGCCTCGACCTGATCGCCCGGGGAATCCACCGTCACGACCGCTTCCGCCTCGAAATATTCTTCGCGGTCGGTATATTTCTTGACCTCGGCGCGCGCGGCGCCTTCGACCAGCACCTTCACGGTGCCGTCGGGCAGCTTGAGCAGTTGCAGCACGCTCGCCAATGTGCCGACGCCGTAGATGGCGTCGGTCGCCGGTTCGTCGTCGGAAGCGTTTTTCTGCGTCGCCAGCAGGATGAAAGTGTCGGAGCGCATGACTTCTTCGAGCGCCTTGATCGACTTCTCGCGGCCGACGAACAACGGAACGATCATGTGCGGGAAAACGACGATGTCCCGCAGCGGCAGCACCGGATAGGCCCGGCTCTCGCCGGGCATCAGGGATGGCTTCGGTCTGACGGCGCTTGTCATAGCCCCACGTCCTTATTGTTGTGCACGTCCATCGCGACCCGCTGGATGCGCCGTAACGGCGGACTGCCGACATTATAGGTGGCGTTGCGCCGCGAGCGTGTCAAGAAAGGCCGATTTTTCCAGCAAAATTGTGCGTCGCGAAGGCGGAATAAAAGGCCGCACACCGAATCGCGGGTGCCGGTTCCACTCACTCGTCAGGCGCTCGCTCCGCCGGCGGCCTCGCCGGCGCGATCGGACCGGTCGGCATAGATATAGAGCGGCCGGGCGCTGCCCTCGACCACTTCGCGCGAGATCACGACCTCCTCGACGCCTTCCAGGCTCGGCAGGTCGAACATGGTGTCGAGCAGGATGCTCTCCATGATCGAGCGCAAGCCCCGTGCGCCGGTCTTGCGGTCGATCGCCTTGCGGGCGATCGCGGCCAGCGCCTCCTCGGCGAGCGTGAGGTCGACCGTCTCCATCTCGAACATGCGCTGGTATTGCTTGACAAGCGCGTTCTTCGGCTCGGTGAGGATGCGCTTGAGCGACGCCTCGTCGAGGTCCTCAAGCGTGGCGACGACCGGAAGCCGGCCGACGAATTCCGGGATGAGGCCGTATTTCAGCAAATCCTCCGGCTCGACTTCGCGGAAGATTTCGCCCTGCTTGCGGTCCTCGGGCGCCACCACCTTGGCGCCGAAGCCGATCGAGGTGGAGCGGCCGCGCGCCGAAATGATCTTTTCCAGCCCGGCGAAAGCGCCGCCGCACACGAACAGGATGTTCGTGGTGTCGACTTGCAGGAATTCCTGCTGCGGATGCTTGCGGCCGCCCTGCGGCGGCACGCTGGCGATGGTGCCTTCCATGATCTTCAAGAGCGCCTGCTGCACGCCTTCGCCCGACACGTCGCGGGTAATCGAGGGATTGTCGGATTTGCGCGATATCTTGTCGATTTCGTCGATATAGACGATGCCGCGCTGCGCTCGTTCGACGTTGTAGTCGGCCGACTGCAACAGCTTCAAAATGATGTTCTCGACGTCCTCGCCGACATAACCGGCTTCCGTGAGCGTGGTGGCGTCCGCCATGGTGAACGGCACGTCGAGGATGCGCGCCAGCGTCTGCGCGAGCAGCGTCTTGCCGGAGCCGGTCGGGCCGATCAAGAGGATGTTGGACTTCGCCAGCTCGACGTTGTTGTGCTTGCTCTGATGATTGAGCCGCTTGTAGTGATTGTGGACGGCGACCGAGAGCACCTTCTTGGCGTGATCCTGGCCGATCACATAATCGTCGAGCACTTTGCGGATTTCCCGCGGCGTCGGGATGCCGTCGCGCGACTTCACCAGCGAGGACTTGTTCTCCTCGCGGATGATGTCCATGCAAAGTTCGACGCACTCGTCGCAAATGAAGACGGTCGGGCCGGCAATAAGCTTGCGCACCTCGTGCTGGCTCTTGCCGCAGAACGAGCAATAAAGCGTGTTCTTGGAGTCGCCGCCGCCAACTTTACTCATTCCGGTCTCCGTCTTCGCCAGCGCAGCACTTCAACTCAACATCTTATAAAGCGCCGCGCTAAAATTCCGTAGCGCCACCGGGGTCCTGGGCCCGAACCGGCGGCCGGAGTTCCGCCAGCCGGCCACGCCACATAAGCTGACATGCTAACGGCGTGCCAATCAAGAATCCATTAACGATAACGCGACTTTGCCCAGTGTGTTTTCTGGATCACACGTCGAGAAAACGCTTGACCCGTGGCCGGGTACCCGTTTTGGGCCGACGAATCGGCCCATTTCATGGCGGCGGGCGCGCCCTACCTAGGTCACCCCCTTGAGGAGGGGCTCGGATTTGAGGCCCGGTTCCTCGGGCCGCTTTTCGATCACCTTGTCGATCAGGCCGAAATCCCTGGCCATATCGGAAGTGAGGAACATGTCGCGTTCCAGGGCGTCCTCGATCCTCTTCAGCGGCTGGCCAGTGTGCTTGACGTAGATCTCGTTGAGCCGGCGCTTGAGATTCAGGATTTCCTGGGCTTGCAGCATGATGTCGGTCGCCTGGCCTTGGAACCCGCCGGACGGCTGATGCACCATGATCCGGGCATTGGGCAGCGCAAAGCGCAGGTCCTTGGCGCCGGCGGCAAGTATTAGCGAGCCCATTGACGCTGCCTGCCCGGTACACAGCGTCGATACCGGGGGCCGGATGAACTGCATCGTGTCGTAGATCGCCAGACCCGAGGTTACGACCCCGCCCGGCGAATTGATGTACAGCGAGACTTCTTTCTTCGGGTTTTCCGCCTCAAGGAACAAGAGCTGGGCGACCACGAGCGAGGCCACGCCATCGTCGATCGGGCCGGTGATGAAGATGATCCGCTCCTTGAGAAGCCGCGAATAGATGTCGTAAGCGCGCTCGCCGCGGTTGGTCTGCTCGACCACCATCGGAACGAGGTGCTGCATGTATGTGTCCGCTGGGTCGCGCATGGTTTCCTGCCGGCAGGGCTAAACGTGATGGCTCAATGTGACTGAGTTGGGTCGGGTCTGTCGAAGCCGCCGTGGCGATCGCGCACCGTCACGCATTCGGCCGTGCGAATATCGCAGATATGCGCAGAACCGCCCGCGACAAGACCGCAGGTCCGCCCGCGGTCGCGACCGCGCAACGAGCGGTACCGCTTCGGGTGGCCGGCAGCGGACCGCGCCGTGGCGAAGACCGCCCGCCCTAATCCCCGCATCGGCGCCTACTCCTCGTCTTCCTTGAACAGTTCTTCCCGCGAAACCTGCTTGTCCGCGACCTCGGCAAGTTCGAGCAGGAAATCGACCACTTTGTCCTCGAACAGCGGCGCGCGCAGCGCGGCGAGCGCGGCCGGGTTATTGCGGTAATGGTCCCACAACCGCTGCTCCTGGCCGGGCACCATCCTGGCCTGGGCGACGATGGCCTGGCTCAACTGTTCGTCGGTCACCTTGATGTTGTTTTTGTCGCCGATCTCGGCGAGCACGAGACCGAGCCGCACCCGGCGCTCGGAAATCTCGCGGTATTCGGCGCGGGCCTTGTCCTCGGTGGTGCCTTCGTCGGCGAAGCTGCGGGCCTGCTGCTTGAGATCGTTCTCGACGGTCGACCAGACATTGTTGAATTCCTCCTCGACCAAGGTCGGCGGCGGATCGAATTTGTGCCGTGCGTCGAGCTCGTCGAACAGCGCGCGCTTGACCTTCTGGCGCGACGCGGCGGCGTGCTCGCGCCCAATGCGCTCGCGCAACGCCTCGCGCAACTTGGCCAATGTTTCCAAGCCAAGCGTCTTGGCCAGCGCATCGTCGATGGCGAGGCCGCCCGGCGCTTCCACGGTCTTTGCGGTGACCGCAAAGCTTACCTGTTTGCCGGCCAAGGCCGGGTTTGGATAGCTTTCCGGAAATTTTATGTCGAAGGTCCGGCTTTCGCCGGCCTTGATGCCGATCAGGCGATCCTCGAAGCCGGGAATGAACTGGCCCGATCCGAGCGCAATCGGCACGTCCTCGCCCGATCCGCCGTCGAAAGCTTGGCCGTCAAGAGTGCCCTGGAACGAGACCGTAACGCGATCGCCTTTTTCCGCCGCCTCGGCCTTGGCGATAAACGGCCGGTTTTGCTCGGCAATGGTCTGCACCGCTTGGTCGATCTCGGCATCGGCTACCGGGGCGGTCAGCCGCTCGAGCTTGATGGTTTTGAAGTCGGTCAGTGTGATCGGGGGCACGATCTCCATCTCGACCGTGTAGGCGAGGTCGGATTTGCCGGCGATGACGCCCTCGACCGCGCCCTCCTCCGACGGCAGCACCACTTTGGGCTCGGTGGCGAGCTTGAAACCATGCTCGCTGACGATTTTGGTGTTGGCCTCGCGCACCGCCGCTTCAATGACCTCGGCCATGGCCGACTTGCCATAGAGGCGCTTGAGATGGGCGACCGGCACCTTGCCGGGGCGAAAGCCGCGCAGCTGCACGCGGGTCTTGAGATCGTCGAGCCGTTCGTTGACCCGGGCCTCCAGGTCGGTTGCGGGCACGACGACGCGGTATTCCCGTTTGAGACCCGCGGCGGTCGTTTCGGTCACCTGCATCGGCACTACTCTTCAACGGCGCGAGATCGAGCGCATCCCCGCCAAGTTTTGGAGAAACCGCCCCGCTGGTGCGGGCGGAGGGGTTCGAACCCCCACGACTTTCGTCACGGGAACCTAAATCCCGCGCGTCTACCAATTCCGCCACGCCCGCGACACGCAGGGCGGCCTCGCTGCGCGCGGCTTATATCATGCAAACTGCGCGAGACACTACAAAAATAGCCCGCAAAACGGCAGTGTTCGGCGCTCGTCTGGTGCGAGGTTAACCGAGCAGCATCCGGTAAAGGCGCGGCAGCATTTCCGGAACATCCTCGGCGATCAGACCGGGGCCGAATGCGCTGGCCGCTTCGCCATGCAGCCAGACCGCCGCCGAAGCCGCTTCGAAGGCCGGCATGCCCTGGGCCAGCAGGCCGGTCGCGATCCCAGTGAGCACATCGCCGGCGCCGGCGGTCGCCAGAAAGGCCGGTGCATTGCCGGCAATCGCGGCGCGGCCGTCGGCCGCCGCGACCACCGTATCCGGACCTTTCAGAAGGATAGTCGCGCCAGTGATCTCGGCCGCCCGGCGCGTCCTTTCAAGCTTCGATCCGACTTTAGTTCTTTCATCCAATGCATGGAAATAACGGGAGAATTCACCCTCGTGCGGTGTCAGAAGCGTGGCCTTACCGCGCCTTTTTTGAAGCGCTTGGGCGAGGCGGTGCGGAGCGTCCGAAAAGCTCGTAATGGCATCGGCGTCGAGGACTGCGGCGCGCTCGCCGGCGAGCGCTGCGAGCACGAGTTCGCAGGTCGCTTCGCCGACGCCGATGCCGGGACCGATCGCGAGCGCGTTCATGCGCCGGTCGGCAAGGAACTTGGTGAGTTCGACCGCGCCGTCGACCGCCCGCACCATCACCGCGAGACTGGCCGACGCATTCACCGCGAGCGCCTCGCGAGGACTGGCGATGGTGACCAAGCCGGCCCCGGCGCGCAGCGCGCCGCGCGCCGCCAGCCTCGCCGCTCCCGTCGACCACAACGGACCGGACACCACGACCGCATGACCGCGATCGTATTTATGGCCATCAAGTCGCGGCGTCGGAAATTTTGTCCGCCATAGCGCCGGAACATTCTCGAATGTCCGCGGCGCGATCGCATCCAGCACCGAACCGGGTATACCGATGTCGGCGACGCAGATCGTGCCGCAATGCAGCCGCCCGGGCAGCAGAAGATGGCCGGGCTTCTTGCGGAAGAAGGTGACGGTGTGAGCGGCGTTAACCGCGGCGCCCATCGTCGCGCCCGACGTACCGTTGATGCCGCTCGGCAGGTCGACGGCGATCACCGGCGCTCGTTGCGCGTTCATCGCCGCGATCATCGCCTGCGCGGCGCCCTCGACCGGGCGGTCGAGACCGGCGCCGAACAGCGCGTCGATGACAATATCGGCGGCCTGCAACCCGTCCGGCTGCGCGGGCGCAATCGGCCCGGTCCACCTTTTCGCCGCCAGCGCCGCGTCGCCCTTGAGCCGGTCGGACTCCCCGACCAGCAGCACATCGACGGTGTAGCCACGCTCGGCGAGGAGCCGTGCCGCGACCAAGCCGTCGCCGCCGTTATTGCCCGGGCCTGCCACCACCACGACGTGGCTGCCGGGCAACCGGCGCGCGGCCGCCGCCTCGGCAACCGCTTTGCCGGCGTTCTCCATCAGCGCGCTGCCGGCAACGCCGGCCGCGATTGCCAGCCGGTCGGCTTGCGACATTTCGGCGGTACTGAGGATCTCGATCATGGCCGCGCGCACCATAACCAAAGCAGCGTTTGGCGAATATCGCCCGATCTGGCCCGGCTTGGGCTCCGCGACACCATTGACGACATTATAGGCAGCGTGCCTAGTTTATTGGCGAAGCTTCGTTGTGAGCCCCTGCGGAGGTGCGCCGACCATACCGTAGCACCCTGATCTCGTTATGATTTTTGGGCGCGAACGGCCTTGGCACGGGACCTGCTAACCAAAGCTTCGGTTCCGACGATGATTCCGCTCATCCAGGAGCCGGGAGACGAGACGCGATGAAAAAAATCGAGGCAATCATCAAGCCGTTCAAGCTCGACGAGGTGAAGGAGGCGCTGCAGGAAGTGGGTCTGCAAGGGATCACGGTCACCGAGGCCAAGGGATTCGGGCGCCAGAAAGGGCACACCGAACTCTACCGCGGCGCCGAATACGTGGTCGATTTTCTCCCCAAAGTGAAGATCGAAATCGTGCTCGGCGACGACATGGTCGAAAAAGCAATCGAGGCGATCCGTCGCGCCGCCCAAACCGGGCGGATCGGCGACGGGAAAATTTTCGTTTCGACGATCGAAGAAGCGATCCGGATCAGGACGGGGGAATCCGGATTAGACGCCATCTGAATTGCTGGTCCGTCTGCTGACGCCGGCCGGTCGTGAGCAGATTGGAGCCAGTGCGCCGAGGCATCCAACAGCACTACGAAGGGGTACTCATACCATGACCACGCCAAAAGACGTCATGAAGCTGATCAAGGACAGCGACGTGAAATATTGCGATTTCCGCTTTACCGACCCGCGCGGCAAGTGGCAGCACGTCACTACCGACATCACCACCATCGACGAAGATACCTTTGCCGAAGGCATCATGTTCGACGGCTCATCGATTGCCGGCTGGAAGGCGATTCACGAATTGGACATGCAACTGATGCCCGATCCGGACAGCGCCTGCATCGATCCGTTCTTCGCCGAGACCACGCTCGTTCTGATCTGCGACACGCTCGAGCCGCTCACCGGGGAGCCTTACACCCGCGATCCACGCTCGATCTGCAAGAAGGCGGCGGGCTTCGTCAAATCGACGGGCGTCGGCGACACCGTGTACTTCGGGCCGGAGCCTGAATTCTTCATCTTCGACGACGTGAGATATTCCGCCACGCCCTACAGCACCGGCTATCGCGTCGACTCCATCGAATTTCCGACCAATTCCGACACCGAATACGAAGCCGGCAATCTCGGCCACCATATCGGCTTCAAGAAGGGTTACTTCCCGGTACCGCCGCTCGACACTGCGCAGGACATGCGCTCGGAGATGCTGGCGGCCATGGCCAGAATGGGCTGCAAGGTCGAGAAACACCACCACGAAGTCGGCTCGGCGCAGCACGAACTCGGCTTTCAGTTCGGCCCGATGGTGCGCATGGCCGATCAGATGCAGATCTACAAGTACTGCGTCCAACAGGTCGCGCAGGTTTACGGCAAGACCGCAACCTTCATGCCGAAGCCGATCTACGGCGACAACGGCTCGGGCATGCACTGCCACCAGTCGATCTGGAAGGGCGGCAAACCGATGTTTGCCGGCAACAAATACGCCGATCTTTCGGATACCTGCCTGCAATATATCGCCGGCATCTTGAAACATGCCCGCGCGATCAACGCGTTTACCAATCCGTCGACGAACTCCTACAAGCGGCTCGTCCCGGGTTTCGAGGCCCCGGTGCTGCTCGCCTATTCGGTGCGTAACCGTTCGGCGAGTTGCCGTATCCCGCTCGCCTCCTCGCCCAAGGCCAAGCGCGTCGAGGTGCGCTATCCCGATCCGCTGTGCAATCCGTATCTCGGCTTCGCGGCCATGCTGATGGCCGGCCTCGACGGCATCAAGAACAAGCTCAATCCCGGCGAGCCGACCGACAAGGATCTCTACGATCTGCCGCCGAAGGAATTGAAGAAAATCCCGACCGTGTGCGGCAGCCTGCGCGAGGCGCTCGGCTATCTCGACAAGGATCGCGACTTCCTCAAAGCGGGCGGCGTGTTCGACGACGATTTCATCGACAGCTACATGGAGCTGAAGATGCAGGAGATCATCCGCTTCGAGCACACCCCGCATCCGGTCGAATACGAAATGTACTACTCGGCGTAAGCGCGGTTGTGAGTTTCCTCCCGGCATTGCAGTAAGCAATGCAAACTTAAAGGGCGCTCCGGCGCCCTTTTCTTTTTCCGTTTTTGCGATGCCGCCGGCGGCCGCGTCAGCGTAACGAAATCGGAACCGCCAGCGCCCGCGCCGGGTGCGGCGCCGCGGGCAACTTCACTTCCGCATGCCGATCCGGCGGGGCATCCGTCGCGGCGACCATTTCGTCGTCCGGCTCGATGCGATTGCGCCCGGTTGCCTTGGCCCGATAGAGCATGGCGTCGGCGCGGGCGATCAAGAGGTCGATCGAGACACCTGCGGGGAGCCGCAGGCCACCCCGACGCTGACCGTCGCCGGGATTTGCGGGCCCTCGGCCGCGAGCGCGGCTTTTTCGAATGCGGCGCGCACGCGCTCGGCGGCGATACAGGCCTCCGCCAGCGTGCCGGAGATGATGGCGACGAATTCCTCGCCGCCGATCCGACCGATGACGTCATCGGCGCGCATGGTCTTGCGCGCCACCCTTGCGAACAGGTCCAACACGGCGTCGCCCATTTTGTGCCCGTACCGGTCGTTGATGGATTTGAAGTGATCGAGATCGAAGGCGAGCACGCTCACCGGCGCGAGGCTCGCTTTGTTGCCGGCCATCACCGTCGCGGCGGCGGCGAAGAAGCCGCGGCGGTTGAAGCAGGCCGGTCAATGGATCGGTCTCCGCCGCCGCCTTGTATCGACTGACGGTGCGATCCTTGGCCAGCACCAGGACGATGAACGCGGCGCCGACCACATAAAGCACGACCTCGATGGCGAACACCGCGATCCATCCGGTGGCGAGACTGCGCATGCCGAGACTCGCCAGCGCCATCGGCAACAGAAAGATGGCGCCGTGCAGCATCGGAACGAACAGCGCCGGCCAGCGCCGGATCACGGATTTACGCCGCTCGTGCGACAATTCGGAGGCGGTCAGGAACGTGTAGCTGGCGACGATGAGCGAACTTAAGATGATGCGGGCGGGAGGATAGTGAGGAAACGCCGGAACGATACATGCGGACAGCCAGACCACCGCGCCGAAGCCCATCGCGCCCCACCGCACCTGCCGGCCGTGAAACACCCGCGCGGCGCTCCAAATCATGCCGACGGCGATGAACAACAGCACATCGGCGAGGCCCGACGGCAATGGCGGAGTAACGATGCGATCGAGCCGCCACAGCGCGCCGGAGAACCCGCCGATCAGATAGGCGATGCCCCACCAGGCCAGCGCCTGGATGCGGTCCTGCATCCAGGCGAACAGCAGGAAAACGCCGAGCAGCGCGGTCACGCAGGTCGCGATCACGAACAGCGTTCCGATGTCGAGCGAAGTCGACGCCTCGGCCAGGCGCGCAAACATGTGCGGATCGCTCCTCACCTCGGTAGGTATAATCGCCTACCACGGATTTCGGAGCCGCGCCGAAGCTTTGCCGATCAGGCTTTGCCGAATGTGTCGGCTATCGCGCGGGTTTGCCCGAAAAACTCTTGAAAATTGCGACAGTGAAAATTGCGGCTGCTCAATTTGCCGTTCGGAAATTTCTCGGATATGCCGCGGCTGTTGCCGCGGCGAGCGCCCCCGCGCGGCGATTTACGATGCGATGCGCCAACGCCGGCCGGTCGATACCGCCGCGCCGCGGTCCGGCCCGATGATCGGTACGATCGACGGCGCGCCGGCTTCGGCGGGAGACGAAAGCTCGGTCTCGACGCGATTGCGTCCGAGTTCCTTGGCCCGGTACAGCGCGCGGTCGACGATCGACAGCAATTCCGCGACCGCGGCATGCGGATCGCAGCCGAGCGTGACGCCGACGCTCACGCTCGGCGACAAACGCCCGTCGCCGAAATGAGCGGCCGCCGCGACGAAATTGCGCCGCACCCGGTCGGCGATGGCATAAGCCTCGTCGATGTCGCCTACCGGCAGGCAGGAGGCGAATTCCTCGCCGCCGATGCGGGCGAACAGCACGTCGGCGCCGAGCGTTTTCGTCGCCGTGCCGGCAAAGACCTGCAACACCGAGTCGCCGACGGCATGACCGAGTTGGTCGTTGATTTGCTTGAAGTGGTCGAGATCGAACAACAGCACCGCGAGCGGCTCGCGATCTTCCTCTTGCTGCGCCAGCAGACACGCGGCGCCGTCAAGGAAGGCGCGGCGATTGGCGACGCCGCTCAACGGGTCGACCAGCGAATTGATCTTGTGTTTGAGTTCGGTGCGCTCCTTGGTCATGTTGAGCTGCAGGAACGCCATGACCACGGTGAAAAGCAGCGTGCCGAAGGCGAGCAGCGCAAACGACAGGTCGCGCATCAGCGAGTTCTCGCTGAAGGCTCGGCGACAGCAGCGTTGCCGGCACCCGCGCCAACAGCACGGCAGCGTAAGCCAAGAGTACGATCACCGACGGCCAGCGCGACATCAGCGGCTCGTCGCGGCCGCGCCACAGTTCCTCGGCCGCGCGCAGCGCCAGGAAGGCGAGCATGGTCGACACCACGACGACCCGCAGGTCGGCGTTGCCGAAGGCCGGCAAGCGGCACAGCCCAAGCCAGATCGCCGGCGCCAGCAGCACCAACGCGGGATAGACTCTTCGCCCATCGAAGACGCGCGTGCCGCTCCAGGTCAGGCTGTAGCCGAGCAGCACCAGCGCGTTGGCGAGGTCGTTGGTGATGAAGTCAGGCGCCGCGCCTTGCGAGCTCAACAGCCCCAGGCCGCTGGCGTTGACGATATGCGCTGCGCCCCACCACATCGGCGCGCGAATGCTGCGATTTTGCAGTCCGGCGAAGACCAATAGCGCCCCAAGCAGCGCGGTAATGAACACCGTCACTACGGAGAGCGTTTGAACGTCGAGATGCATGATCCACCACCCAGGACAGACGGCGGCACGCTAGCCCGCAAGCGTTCCGTAGGGGTTACTGCCGAGGGAAAGCCCGCGAACAGGATTGCCGGGCGGTAAACCGCATAAATGCAATTCGATGGAAGAGCTTCACTTTGGGACTGCCCAAGCCTAGATTCGGGGGCAACGCCAGGAGGTCCCGATGGCCGAGGCCGCAGAACTCGACACCGCGCAAGATACGATAGAGCCCTCTACGATCGAGGCGACGCTGAATTACATCGTCGCTGACGGCAGCAAGGTTTTCACCGTCGTCGCTACTCCCGGCGCTCGCGACGGGCGCTACGGCGGCACCCCCGACCCGCATCAGATTGCGCTGCATAACGGGCGGCCGCACGCCAAGGATTTTGCGCTCGAACGCGACGGCTTCCGCTTCGTGCGCCACGACACCAAGATGAAGGATTTTTATGACGAGGACGAGATCAAGCGTGTCTATTATCCGGAGATGGAGGCGCTGATCAAAGCCGAAAGCGGCGCCAGGCGCGTCGTCGTGTTCGACCATACGCTGCGCACCGCCGACGACGAGCTGCGCGAATCGAAGAAAATCCGCGAAGTCGTGCGCCGCGTGCACAACGACTACACCGAATGGTCGGGCCCGCAGCGCGTGCGCGATATTTACCGGACGAAGCGGAGGAATTGCTCAAGCGGCGCTTTGCCATCATCCAGGTGTGGCGCCCGATCCGCCATCCGGTCGAGACGTTCCCGTTGGCGATGGCCGATGCCCGCACGCTGTCGCCGGACGACATGATCGTGTCGGAGCGGCGCGCTCCCGGCCGGATCGGCCAGACCTACGCGATCAAGTACAATCCGGCGCACAAGTGGTACTGGTTCCCGCGCATGCGGCGCGACGAGGCGCTGGTCTTCAAGGTGTTCGATTCGGAAAAAGACGGCCGCGCGCGATGGACCGCCCATACCGCCTTCGAGGATCCGACGACACCGCCGCACGCTCGTCCGCGCGAGAGCATCGAGATCAGGACGCTGGCGTTTTTTTAAGCAACTAGATCAGAAATCTAGTTACGACTGTCAGAGGGCGTGGAATTTTTCACAAGCCACTCGCCCAGTGATCTCGCCTCATGCCAGGGCAGCAAGAAGGTCAGCCATCCCAAACCGGGATGACGGAGTCTAAGCGTTATTCCGTTCAGACTGGCATGCATCGGTCTCTCTGTTCGCCATGCCGGCTCTAGCAGTCTGCGGAAAAACTGGGAAATCGAGGCATCGGGCTTTTGCTCGGTTGGTCTTTGATGGGTTCGATTTCTTTGAGAGCGATTGATCTCGCCGGGCGCTTGGCTAAGCCGCGATCAGTTTGGGGATGCGGATCAGATTGTAGGCGATCAGGTTGAGCATGAAGTCGGCGGCGACGCGAGCGATGCCGCGATGCTTGGTCTTGCGCATGGTGCCGTGCTGCTTGCCCCAGCCAAAGATGCATTCGATCATGGCGCGGCGCGATTGCGACATGGCATAGCCGTCGTGCCGGGTGGTGCGTGCGTCGATGGCGCTCTGGCGTCCCTTGGTGCTGGCGATGTTGTACTGCGTCAGATGCGGAGTGACGTTGATGGCGCGAAGATTGGCGACATGCTCGGCCGTGTCATAGGCCTTATCTTCACCGGCCGTGATGCGGCCACAGGCGGCCTTGCTCCTGGCCTTGAGCATGATCTCCGAAGCCCGGCGCTCGGCGGTGCCGGTGGCGTGCGTGACCAAGCCGGCCACCGCCAGGCCATGCCTGTTCTCCATGGTGGCATGGCCCATATAGCAGAGCTTCGCCTCCCGCCCGGCGGCCTTGCGGTAAAGCCGGCTGTCAGGATCGGTGGTGCTCGCGTGCGTGTCGTTCTTGCGCTTCTGGCCATGGAAGTTCGCGCCGCCGTCTTCGTCACCGCTGCCGTCCTTGGGGCGAAAGCTCTTCTGCGAGGCCCAGGCCTCAATTAGCGTGCCGTCGACCGAAAAATGCTCGTCCGACAACAGCGGCCTGACCTGCGGATGGTTCAGAAGCTTGCTCATGAACTTGGCAAACACCTCGCCGTTCTGAAGCCGGGCGCGGTTCTTGGTAAACACGGTTGGGTCCCAGACCGGGTCGTCGGGCGAAAGCCCCACAAACCAGCGGTACAACAGATTGTAGTCCAATTGCTCCATCAACTGCCGTTCCGACCGGATGCCGTAGAACACTTGCAGCAGCAGGGCGCTCAGCAATTGCTCAGGAGGTATCGAAGGACGGCCTTCGCTTGCGTAGAGCCTCCCAAGGCTACCGGTCAGCTCGCTCAGCACAGCGCGCACAAGCTCCCGAATCCTTCGCAGTGGATGGTTCTTCGGCACCCGCGCCTCGGCCGAGATGTACGAAAACAGCCCGCCTTGATCCTCAAATGCCCCGCGCATACATGCCTCCGCTGATTCGTGATACAAAACTGAATCAGCAAACTCTCGCCGTGGCGAGCGTTTTTCCGCAGACTGCTAGAACCATAAGCTCCCTTGTTGCCTGGAGCACAGGGGTCGGTGGAACTGGCCCATTCATAGGCACGCGGGTTTCACCCAGAATTGCGATTAGTCGGTCTATGTCCGAAGTCCTCAGCGTAACCTTTGTTGCAGGCTTGTGATCTGCATGTAGGCTTAGCGTGGCCGTGCCTTTGTCCTCTGAAACTGCGAGGTGGACGTGGTCGCTCGAAAGCACCGAGTTCGATTATCTTTGGTCGGATCAAGGTTCATAGCTGCCTTGGATTTAAAGGGACTTTGCACGTTCAACACAGAAAACGAGAAGGTATCGCCATGTTTTGCGACAGCCATGCTGGGCCTTCCTGTTTCGTCGTGCAGCACGGTTATGCTGTCCGGCCGGCCAGGAGGCTGTTCTCCAAAGAATATTTCGACTTTTTCACCAACTGCTGCGGTTGCGCGCGCAATAAAGTCTGATGGGCGACCCTCGATACTTAAAGCTTTGTAGCCGTCTTCAGTTTTCACGAACACCCTACCGCCCGGCTGCTGCAACCAATAAACTACGACGCCGCGCCTATTCCCCAGTTCAGTTACCGATAGTCCAAACCCTCCGTGTTCGGCGGAACCGTGTGGGACAATTGATCCGGGGCCGAGCACACTTAAGATTGGATCGGATACGGCATATCCATATCCACACAAGAACGCGCCCTCACGTGACAACCAATATGAAGTCACCCATCCGCCGACATCGCGCCCCGTACGCTCTGCAAATACACGCAACAATGACGTTATTGCTTGTCCTAAAGAGTTTGGTATTGGATCGCTTGCACGTGAGGCTGCAAAGAATGTTTTGATCGCCTCAGGCGCATAATCAATGCTAGCATCGTGTTGAACACGTTGAAAGTGATCGAAGGCATCAGCTATTCCGAGATGAAACGCAGGCAGCGCCTGCGCACTACCACCCGAGATACGGAATAGGTGAAAACCGATTTTGTCTTCATAAGCATAAGCAAATTCTGTGCTTTGATATTCGCGCTGTCCTTCGATCAGGAAATTGAGCGCTTCTTGACCGGCAGCTAGACCGGCTACGTGGTGCATAAGTCTCGTTCCGTGGTGTTGATCACCAGAGAACCCTATTAACGCCTTCCCATCAGCCGACGGCGAAATCTTAAGAGCGAATTCCCGTTGTCTCTCCTCAAGATTGCCACCAGTTATAGCTGAATCAGCAATCATCCAGACGGACGGTCCTTCAATACGTGCAATCAGAAGCGTCATTAGTTAATTCCCGCGCTGACATAAGCGGGACGATCACTTCCTGCTGCTAAACAGCGGCCGAATATCTCAAGGCCGGTGTCCCACTCACCAGACCGGACAATGATCGCGAATTTGCCACTTGGAGAACTGGAAGCTTCGTCGCGCTTTGGCCTTGCCATATTTCTTGCGCTCGACCACGCAAGGGTCGCGGGTGAGGAAGCCGCCGCGCTTGAGCACGAGGCGCAGCAAGCGTTGCCCGGATTGAGCGCAGCGAAATCCGGGAGCGGCATTGAGGCTGCTCGTTCTTCACCGATCAATCATCGACACCTAACGCATTCCTAAACGTTTGGACGTTTTCTCCTCGACCAGCGGTATTATCAGTTATGCCTTCTATCGCCGTTTTCAGCAGAAACTTGCTTTTTCCTACATTTAGAAGGTACGGATTTTTTATGCGGCACGTTTGCTGAATATAGTCTTCAATCCAGTATAATTCTTTGTCACTGATATTTATCGAAAACCCTCTTTGTGTTGGTTTTGGTTTTGCTAGTAGGTGCAAACACAGTACACCTCTTTCCTCCAGAAAATGTTTAAATATCATAACTGTATTTCTATCGTTGAAAACCTCTGTCCGAAAATCTCGTTCTGTCATTCCTACATATTGAGGATTATAGTTTTCTGCATTTTTGAGTGAGAACAAATAGATCCCTTTTGCAAACGACAACTCGAAATGCCCTTTGTCGACGCTATCGCTCCAATATGCATTCTGGCCTGCACCCGGTTCGGTTGACACCCGCCTAAGCGAATCCCGCCTGCATTTCGAACTCCACGGGACTTAGATATCCGATCGTCGAGTGCCGGCGTTTCGGATTATAGAAGCATTCAATGTAGTCGAACACGTCAGCCTTGGCTTGGTCGCGTGTCCGATAGGTTTTGCGCGCTGTGCGCTCGGTCTTCAGCGACGAGAAGAAGCTCTCCATCGCCGCATTGTCCCAGACGTTGCCTGAGCGGCTCATCGAGCAGACGACACCGTGATCTGACATCAGCTTTTGGAACTGTTCGCTGGTGTATTGGCTGCCACGATCGGAATGGTGCAGCAGCGCATCGGGCTTGCCGCGTCGCCAGATTGCCATCACCAAGGCGTCGGTCACGAGTTGCGCCGTCATCGCGGCACTCATCGACCAGCCAACCGCGCGCCGCGAGAACAGATCGATGACGGCAGCCACATAAAGCCAACCTTCCGCTGTCCATACATAGGTGAAGTCAGCGATCCATTTGCGGTTGGGAGCAGGCGCATCGAAGCTGCGGTTGAGCACGTTGGGAGCGACGGCGGCGACCTGCCGCTCACCCAGATCGGGCGGCAGTCGACGCCGTCGTGGACGGGCTTTGAGGGCCTGTAATCGCATCAATCGCTCGATCCGGTGCAGCCCACACGACACACCCTCTGCCAGCATGTCGTGCCATACCCGCCTGGCGCCATAAGTTCGATCGCTAGCGAGGAAGCTGGCGCGAACCTTCGCGCCCAGCTCTTCATCACTGCGGCTGCGTCGACTGCGCGGTCGCCTCAGCCAGGCATAGAACCCACCCCGCGAGACACCGAGCGCCCCGCACAACCACTCCGCCGGCCAGATCCCCCGGTGCTTCGCAACGAATCCGAACTTCACATCGATTCCTTCGCAAAGTAGGCCGCGGCTTTTTTTAGGATGTCTCGTTCCGCCTTCAGCCGGATCACCTCGCGCTTGAGCTGCGCGATCTCCAGCTGCTCGGGCTTCATCTGGCCTTGGCCGGGGAACGCATGCTGCGGATCGTCCGCAAGCGCCTTCACCCAACTCCGCAACTGTGACTGATGCACACTGAGATCGTGCGAGGCCTGGGCATACGATACGCCCCGCTCTTTGATCAGCCGCACAGCCTCAAGCTTGAACTCTCGTGTAAACTTCCGCCTCTCCATGACCCACCTCCGGTTCCATTAAAACACCTAACTCGGTGTCTTCGGAACCGGGTGCAGGCCATTCTGACTTTCTTTATCGACTATCTTCTGCTTGTTTTCAATTACAAAGGGTCCATAGATTTTGAAACAATCGCTCATGATTATGACCCCCAGTTGAGACGACTAACCGCAGGCCGGATCGGTGGGTTACGCGCCTGCGGCGCTAACCCACCCTACAAAGATTTACCGCTTCGAGAACTGGAAGCTTCTTCGCGCTTTGGCCTTGCCGTATTTCTTGCGCTCGACCACGCGCGGGTCGCGGGTGAGAAAGCCGCCGCGCTTGAGCACCGGCCGCAAATCCGGCTCGTGCCGCATCAGCGCCTTGGACAGGCCGTGGCGCACCGCGCCGGCCTGGCCGGAGAGCCCGCCGCCGGACACCGTGCACACCACATCGTATTGGCCCTGGCGGCTCGCTGCGACCAGCGGCTGCTGGATCATCATGCGCAGCACCGGCCGGGCGAAATAGGTTTCCACCGGACGGTCGTTGACCACGATCTTGCCGCCGCCCATCTTGATCCAGACCCGCGCCACCGCGTCCTTGCGCTTGCCGGTGGCATAGGCGCGACCCTGCTTGTCGAGCTTTTGCACGTATTTAGGCGGGGCCGGCGCCGCCGCCGGCTTGAGCGCCGACAGCTCTTCGAGCGTCTGCATCGTCTCGGCCATTACGCGGTCCTCTTATTCTTGCGGTTCATCGCCGCGATATCGAGCGTTTGCGGCTGTTGCGCCGCATGCGGATGCTCGGCATGCGGATAGACCCGCAGGTTGCCGAGCTGGACGCGCCCAAGTGGTCCGCGCGGCAGCATGCGCTCGATCGCCATCTCGACGATGCGCTCGGGAAACTTCCCGGCCAGGATCGACTTCGCCGTGCGTTCCTTGATGCCGCCGATAAAGCCGGTGTGCTTGTAATAAACCTTCTTCTCGACCTTGCGGCCGGTCAGCACCGCCTTGGCGGCATTGATGACGATAACGTTGTCGCCGCAGTCGACATGGGGGGTGAAGGTTGGCTTGTGCTTGCCGCGCAACCGCAGCGCCACCAGCGAGGCGAGCCGGCCGACCACAAGCCCGTCGGCATCGATCAGCACCCACTTCTTGTCGACTTCGGCGGGCTTGGCGGAATAGGTTTTCATGTCGGCATCCGTTTACGGGCTGCGGTTCTTTACCGGCCGCCCGCCCGTAGGTCAATCAGCTTCATTTTGTAAAATATTTTCAAGTACATAATGTGGAGGTATTTTTGTACCTCAAGCACCTGGTATGGAATAGGTCGCGGTGACATGGGCGACCAGATCGTCCTCGCCGTCGGAGCGGATGGCGACTTCGCCGACGGCGAGCCGCTTGCCGAGCTTGATCAAGCGCGCCTCGGCAAGCAGATCCCGCGCCGCGGGCTTTTTGAGAAAGTTGATGGTGAGGTTGGTGGTCACCGCGAGCGGCACCCAGCCGATCGCCGAAAGCACCGCGACATACATGGTAAAGTCGGCGAGCGCCATCATGACCGGCCCCGAAACCGTGCCCCCCGGCCGCAACGAGCGTTCGTGGAACGGCCGCCGCACCCGGCAGCCGCCATGCCAGACGTCCTCGATGTCGTGGTTGCCCAAAGCGTGCGAGGCTTCGGGGAATTCCGACTTGAGCAGGTCGATAAGCTCCTTGCGCGTGAGTTTCGGTGCCGCCATTTGTGTGCCGTGGCTCATGCGCAACTCCCCTTGGGCCCGATACTTCGATACAATGGGCGCGATCCGATCGCAAAATCCGCACAAAGCCGGATCGGCCCAAGCTCCGGGATAGGCTAAAATGAACGCTCACCCCGCTACCGCCGCCGTCACCGCCGCCGCCGCGTCATCGCTGATCCTGCAACGCGAAGACCAGGGCGGCATTGCCATCCTTACGCTGAACCGGCCGGCCGCGCGCAACAGCCTGTCCGAGGCGATGCTGGAGGCGCTCGGCGATGCGCTCGCCGCGATCGCGCATGACCGCGCGGTGCGCGCCGTTATCATTGCCGCGAACGGCCCGGCGTTCTGCGCCGGCCACGATCTGAAGGAACTCAATGCGCGGCGCAAGGACGACGACCGCGGCCGCGCTTTTTTCAAGCACATTATGGGACTATGCAGCACCGTGATGCAGCAGATCGTGACGCTGCCGCAGCCGGTCATTGCCGCGGTGCAGGCCACCGCGACCGCGGCGGGCTGCCAGCTGGTGGCGAGCTGCGATCTCGCCGTGGCCTCGCACACCGCCAAATTCGCCACGCCCGGCGTCAATATCGGCCTGTTCTGCTCGACGCCGATGGTGGCGCTGTCGCGCAACGTGTCGCGGAAAGCTGCCATGGAGATGCTGCTGACCGGGGAACTGATCTCGGCCGAACATGCCGCGCGCATCGGCCTCCTCAATCACGTCGTCGCGCCCGGCCACGAGCGCGCCGCGGCGCTCAAGCTCGCTGAAAAAATCGCCGCCAAATCCACCCTGACGGTCAAGATCGGCAAGCAAGCGTTCTATCGCCAAGCCGAAATGCCGCTCGCCGAGGCCTACAAATACGCCTCCGAAGTCATGGTCGAGAACATGCTGGCGCGCGACGCCGAGGAAGGCATCGGCGCGTTCATCGACAAGCGCGATCCGAAATGGCAAGACCGCTAAGTACACCGTCAAGGACACCGCCGAGGCGGGGCCGATCGCGATGAATCACGATTCCTATTCCGACGGTTACATCCGCGGCATTCTCAATACCGTCAAAACGATCGCCATGGTCGGCGCCTCGGAAAAGGAAAACCGGCCGAGCTATTTCGCGTTCAAATATCTCCTGGAGCGCGGCTACAACATGATCCCGGTCAATCCCGGCCATGCCGGCGAGACCCTGCTCGGCCAGAAAATTTACGCGCAGCTTGCCGACATCCCGGTGGCCGTCGACATGGTCGATATCTTTCGCGCTTCGCAATATGCACCGGCAATCGTGCGGGAGGCGCTGGCGCTAAAGCCGCGGCCGCAGGTGATCTGGATGCAGCTCGGCGTGCGCAGCGACGAAGCGGCGGCCTTGGCCGAAGCGAACGGCCTGAAGGTGGTGATGAACCGCTGCCCCAAGATCGAATACGGCCGGTTGTCCTCGGAGATCGCCTGGATGGGCGTCAATACCCGCACGCTGAGCTCGAAGAAGGCGACGGTCGGCGGCATCCAGCGCATGTCGCTTGACCGCTCGAGCGCGCCCGGCGGCGCCACCGCAGCCGCCGACCGCGCGCAGCGCGAACAAGGCGGCCGCTCGAATTAACGCAACGCGCTTGCCGCGCCTTGACGGCCCCGGCCGCTCCTATAAACCGGGACCGGCACTTGCCGACGCCAATTCGCCCAAGAGGGACGACCGATGACCGAACGCATTCCGGGCTTCGCCACGCTTGCCGTTCACGCCGGCGCGCAACCCGATCCGACCACCGGCGCGCGGGCGACGCCGATCTACCAGACCACGTCTTACGTGTTCGAAAGCGTCGATCACGCCGCCTCGCTGTTCGGCCTGCAGACCTTCGGCAACATCTATACGCGGATCGGCAATCCGACGACGGCAGTGCTCGAAGAGCGCGTCGCCGCGCTCGAAGGCGGCACCGCCGGGCTCGCGGCGGCGTCCGGCCATGCCGCGCAAGTCCTGGTTTTCCATTGCCTGTTGCAGCCCGGCGACGAGTTCGTCGCTTCGAAGAAGCTCTACGGCGGCTCGATCAATCAGTTCAACCACGCGTTCAAGAATTTCGGCTGGAACGTGGTGTGGGCCGACCCCGACGACATCGGCTCGTTCGAGCGCGCGGTGAGCCCGAAGACCAAGGCGATCTTCACCGAGTCGATCGCCAACCCCGGCGGCGTCATCACCGACATGGCGGCGGTTGCGCAGATCGCGAAACGCGCAGGCGTGCCGTACATCGTCGATAACACGCTGGCGACGCCGTATCTGTGCAAGCCGATCGATCACGGCGCCGATATCGTCGTGCATTCGCTGACCAAATTTTTGGGCGGCCACGGCAATTCGATCGGCGGCATGATCGTCGACGGCGGCACGTTTAACTGGTCGCGCGAGCGGCGCTATCCGATGCTGTGCGAACCGCGGCCGGAATATCACGGCATCGTGCTGCACGAGACGTTCGGCAATTTCGCCTTCGCCATCGCCTGCCGCGTGCTGGCGCTGCGCGACATCGGCTCGGCGCTCTCCCCGTTCAATGCGTTCCTCATCTTGACCGGCATCGAGACGCTGCCGCTGCGCATGCGCAAGCACTGCGACAATGCGCAAGCGGTCGCGGAATGGGTCGCGGCGCATCCGAAAGTCGCCTGGGTGAGCTATCCGGGACTGCCCGGCGACCGCTATTACAACCTCGCCAAGAAATATTGCCCGAACGGCGCTGGCGCGGTGTTCACCTTCGGGCTCAAGGGCGGCTATGACGCCGGCGTCAAGCTCGTCTCCAACGTCAAGCTGTTCTCGCACCTCGCCAATATCGGCGATACCCGCTCGCTCATCATCCATCCGGCGTCGACCACGCACCGCCAGCTTTCCGACGCGCAGAAAATCCAGGCCGGCGCCGGGCCCGACGTGGTGCGGCTGTCGATCGGGATCGAGGACAAGGAGGATATCATCGCCGACTTGGAACAGGGGTTGGCGGATTGATTGTCATTCCGGGCTCGCGCTTTTCGGCGCGCCCAGGAATGACGAACGCGGCATGCATCGTCGCCACCGTCAGCACCACCATGGCCATGGTCTGGTGCATCAAAGCGAGCGAGATCGGCACCACCCATAACAGCGTGAGGATGCCGAGCGCGGCCTGCAGCGTCACTGCGGCTGCAAGCGTGAAGGCGGTGACGACGGGCCAGCGTTGTTTCGCCGCGCGCGCCACCTCGAACGCGTGCGCGAACGCGCAAATTAAGATCGCATAGGCGAGCATGCGATGATCGAACTGCACCGTCAGCGGATTTTCGAAGAAATTGCGCCACAGCGGCGCATCGGGGAACAGCCGCGCCGCATCCGGCACGAAGGCGCCGTCGATCAGCGGCCAGGTATTGTAGATGGTGCCGGCGCGCAATCCGGCGACCAGCGCGCCGAGATAAATTTGCACCAGCATCAGAACGAGCAGCGCGATGGCGCCGGCGCGCACGCTCGCGGGCGCCGGCGCTGGCGGGTGTTCATCGAGCCGCTGCCCCGTCCATAGCAGCGCGATATAGATCACGCAGGCGAGAATAAGATGCGTCGCCAGCCGGTATTGCGAAACCTCGACGCGATTGACGAGACCCGACGCGACCATCCACCAGCCAACCGCGCCTTGCAACGCGCCGAGCCCGAAAATGACCCAAAGCCGCGTGCGCAGTCCCGGGCCGATTGAGCCGCGCCACAAGAACCATAACAACGGCAACAGAAACGCCACGCCGATGGCGCGGCCGAGGAGCCGGTGCGTCCATTCCCACCAATAGATCGTCTTGAAAGCATCGAGGCTCATGCCGGGATTGAGCTCGCGGTATTGCGGAATGGCCCGATAATTTTCGAATTCGGTCTGCCATTGCGCCTGGTTCAGCGGCGGCAGCGTGCCCATGACCGGTTGCCATTGCGTGATCGACAGGCCGGATTCGGTGAGCCGCGTCGCGCCGCCGACCAGGACCATGGCGAATACCAGCGCGGCGACGGCGTAGAGCCATAGCCGGATCGCGCGCCGGTGCGGTTGCAAAACTCGGGCGGTCATCCTGGTCGCTTGTCGCAGGCGGGCGGACCATATAGTGCTGCCCCCTGCCCTCGCAACCGACGCCGTGTCGCCCCCGCCATGCCGATCCGCCTGCGCAAATTCATCGGCGCCGTCGCGCTATTCGTCCTCGTGATCGTATGGGCTCTGGTGGCGATGGCATTGGCCCAGGCGCCGCCGATCCACGACAGTACCGCATTGTCGATCGCCTATTACGTGATCGCAGGCCTGGGCTGGGTTCTACCGGCGATGCCGATTGTGACGTGGATGAGCCGGCCAGGTATCAGGAGTCGGTAATCAGGGATCAGGATCTTACGATACATCCTGATGCCTGATCCCTGATGCCTGATCCCCGATTGCTGGCTACGCCGCCTCCACGCGGCGGAAGCCGTTCCACATCGCGGTGGCGGTTCCCGACAGCAGCACGCGGAGATAACGGATGCGCTGGAAATCGCCGTTGAGCGAAATCCGCGGCAGCGCCATCAGGCATTGGCTGTGCTCGGGGAACAGCACGCCCGGCCGGGTCGTCACCGCGGTCTTAAAGCCAAGCTCGGCCGCGACCGCGAATTCGCGCGCTGCCGCCGAAGTGCGGTCGCCGAACGGATAGGACAGATGCCGCGGCCTGACCGACAGCGCCGCTTCGATGACCGAGCGGCTCAAATCCATTTCCGAGCGCGCCGTTTCTTTCGACAGCTTCGCCAAGATCGGGTGATTGACGGTATGGGCGCCGATAGTGACCAGCGGATCGGCGGCGAGCCGCGCCAGCTCGGGCCAGGTCATGCACAACTCATCGCAAAACGCGGCAATGTCGACGTGATAGAACGCGGCAAGGCTGCGGATCACCTCGCGCATTTCGCTTTCGCTCGGCCGGCCGCGCAGCCACCAGTAAAGCTCGTCGTAGAGCGTCCGCTTCTCGCCAAGCGTGCGGCAATCGAACTTGCGGTCGCGGCCGTCGATGACAAGACCGATGCGCGTGTTGCGGGCGATCACCGCTTCGAGAACCAACCACCATAATTCGCCGAGCCGGTCCGGAAAGCTCGTCGGCACGTAAATCGCGAACGGCACCGCGGCGTCCTTGAGGATCGGATAGGCCCATTGCAGCGTGTCGCGGTAACCGTCGTCGAAAGTCAGGCAGACGAACCGGCGCGAAAAATCGCCTTCGCTCATGCGCCGGTGCATTTCGTCGAGGCTGACGAAATCCAATCTCGAGCGGCGCAATGCCCGCACCACCCGAGTCAGGAAGCGCGGCGTCACTTCGAGCAGGCGATTGGGCTGGAACCGGTCCGGCCGCGGCGGGCGAACATGGTGCAGCGTCAAAATCGCGCCGACCCCGGCGACAAAGGGCCGGAGCGCGAGATGGGCGCCGGTGAAATACAACGATTCCAACCCGCCGCGAATGATCGTTTGTTTCAGCCCGGCCACCGCCGCTTCCTCGTCGAAGGACCCCGGATGCCAAGAGGATGCCAAGGCTGGGTTGATAATCCTTTGCCAAGGCGAAAGTGCGGTCAACGGCCGGCGATAGTGCCACGCGCCCCAAGTGGTTCGCGCCCCATGACGGGCGTTCAGGCGGCCGCCGCGGTCTCTCCCGGGCTGCCCTGGCCGCCGACGAGGATCCTTACGTCGTTAAAACCCGCGGCCAGAAGCCGCTCGCGGGCTGCGCCGGTTGCGGCGTTTGCCAGCGTATCGGTGACAAGCACGGCGTGCGGGGCGATTTCGGCGATCCGTTCGATCTCTCCCATGACCTCGCCGGCGTCGACAACGACATGATCGTAGCTGCGCGCCAAGGCGGCGAAATTGGTGACCATGCCCGGCGCAGCCAGGATGTCGACCCAGCCGATCGGCGCGCGCCCCGCCGAGATCAAATGCAGCGGTGAAAGCTTGTCCTTGGTGATGACGCTGCCGAACGTGGCCGCGCCGCGGGCAAGCTCGGCAAGACCGTTGGCCGACGGCTCGCTCGAAATCCCCCGAATCGCGGTGTCGCCGGAAGCAAGCCCGACCAGCACGACGCGCGAATCCTCCGCCAGCGCGCGGGCGAGCTTGATCGCGGTCTGGCTGGTATTGATCCCCGGCACGGCGCCGAACACCGTGAGCCGATCGGCGCCGGCGCTGGCGCGCCGCAGATTATAGGCGACGTTGACGATCGAGCTTCCCGACGCGGCGGGCGCGTCGTTGCGCCGCGGCTCGTTGACAAAGGCCGCCACTCTCGGCGCCAGCGGATCTGGCGTCGCGGCCGGCCGGTCTCTGCGCACCGGAACGGTAACCGGAGCCGCTAATAGCTCCCTGGTCATGACCATGCCGGTACTGAGCACCAAGGTCGCGACGGCGGCGATCAGCACCGTGGGCAGTTTCTTCGGAAAGGCGGGAACATTCGATACCGTGGCGCGGGAAATCACGCGGGCGTCGGCCGGCGTCGAATTGATGGTGTCGCGCGAATTGGCCTCGCGATATTTGGTCAGGAAGGACTCCAAAAGGTCGCGCTGCGACTTGGCATCGCGTTCGAGCGCGCGCAATTGCACGCCGTGCTGGTCGCCCGATGCCGCTTGGTTCTTGACCTGATCGAGGATCGCAACCACCGAATCCATGCGCGCACTGGCGAGCTTGGCATCGTTTTCGAACGAGCGCGCGACGATTTCCGCCTCGGCCCTGATCTGGTTGTCGAGGTCGTCGATCTGCGCCTTCAATTCCTTGATGCGCGGGTGATCGTCGAGCAGCGTCGCCGATTGCTCGGCGAGTTCGGCGCGCAAGGTGACGCGCTGTTCGGCAAGCCGCCTGATGATGTCCGAATTGAGGATGTCGGAGGCTTCGATCGGCTCGCCGGACTTCAGCATGTCGCGGATCATCTTGGCCTTGGCCTCGGCGTCGGCTTCTTGCGCGCGAGCGGCGACGAGCTGGGCATTGACTTCGCTGAGCTGCTGCGCCGACAGCGTCGTGTTATTGGCGCCGACCAGGAGATTGGCCTCGGCGCGGAAATTCGCGACCTTGGCCTCGGCATCCTCGACTTTCTGCTGCATGGTTTCGATTGCGCCGGCAAGCCACTGGCTGGCGGCTTTGGCCTGCTCTTCCTTGACCTCGCGCTGGCGCAGCAGATAGCCCTCGGCAATGGCGTTGGCGACCTGTGCCGCCAATTCCGGATCCTGCGACATAAAATCGATGGCGATAACGCGCGATTTGTCGATCGGCGTAACGGTGAGCTGGTCGTAATAGGTCGTGAGCACCCGCTCTTGCGGAGTCATGCTCAACGGATCTTTGGCCAACCCGATAAGACCGAGCACGGCCCTGATCGGCGAGACGCCGTTGAGCGCCGGATCGAATTCGGGACGCTCGCCGAGCTTGAGCTTGTCGATCACTTGGCGGGCGAGGTCGCGCGACAGGATGATCTGCGCTTGGCTGGTCACCGCCTCCTCGTCGACGGCGTTGGCCGGGTTGTTCTTATCGATATCCGGGCGCAGATAGACGTTGCCCTGGTCCTCGATTATGACCCGCGATTCGGAGCGATATTCCGGCGTGATGACCTGGACTGCGATAAGCGTCGTCAGCGCCACCAGGATCGTCGGCCGCAGGATTGTCCATTTCTTGCGCAACAGTGTCGCGCCGAGCGCCGGCAAATCGAGCTCGCCGTCGAATGAGCTTGTTGGGCGGGGCGCCGGCGTCAGCGCGAGCGCCGCCACGCCCCTGGGAAAACCCCTCGCAACAAACCTACCGACGGACCGCAAAGCCATGGCTGATCACAAACTATTAAGGTTGCTATCCGGTTAAGGCGCCGCCACGACCTACAACATTGGTTAAGCCGGCCATGCGGTTTTGCCTGAGCCTGTTTGGCAGGGATTTATTAACCTCCGGGGTCCTCAATCCGGCCTAACTTTTTGCCCGCAAGTTGAGGAATTGGCGCATGGGCGATCCGCGCCCGATCAATCCGACATTCGGCCGGGTCACTTTCGGCCGCGCGGTTACACCGGTCGTAACGCGCTCGACCGCAGTGGAGCCTCGGCAAGCCGCATTCGCCCCAACGAGCCTCAAAATATTGCATATTCTGCGGGCGCCGCTCGGCGGCCTGTTCCGGCACGTCGTCGACGTCACCCGCGGCCAAATCGCGCGTGGTCATCGCGTCGGATTGATTGTCGACTCGATGACCGGCGGCGAGCGTGCCGATGCCATTCTTGCCGAACTCGCGCCGCGGCTTGCGCTCGGCGTGGAGCGGGTACCGATTGCCCGCGAATTCAATCTCCGCGATATCCCGGCGTTGTCGCGTATCGCACGGCGCATCAAGATGCTTGAGCCGGACGTCCTGCACGGCCACGGCGCCAAAGGCGCGGCGCTTGTGCGCCTGACCGCCGCCGCGCCGCACGCGGTTCGCGTCTACACGCCGCACGGCGGTTCGCTGCACTATTTTCAGTCCGGTACGATCACCAGCGGCTTCTATCGCACACTGGAATGGCTCCTGAATTGGCGCACCGACCTGCTCCTGTTCGAGTCCACCTATGCGGCCGACCAGTTCCGCTCGCACGTCGGTCCGTCGCGGGCGCTGCTGCGCATCGTGCGCAACGGTCTCGGCGAAGCTGAGTTCGACACCGTCGCCGCGAGGCCCGATGCGACGGACAGCGTCTTCGTGGGTGAACTGGGGTCGGTCAAGGCGATCGATGTCCTCATCGAGGCGATTGCGGCCCTCAAGCGATCCGGCCGACAGGTGAGCGCGACGATCGTCGGCGAGGGATCCGAGCGGGCCAACCTCGAGGCTCTGACCGAGCGCCTCGGCGTCGCCGAACAGGTCCGGTTCGTCGGCTATCGGCCGGCGCGGGAAGCCTTCGCGATGGGGCGCGTGCTTGTGATTCCCTCGCGTGCCGAGTCGTTACCCTATGTAGTGCTTGAGGCGGTGGCGGCGGCGGTTCCAGTCATCGCCACCAATGTCGGCGGCATTCCGGAGATTTTCGGCCCGCACGCCGGCCATCTCGTTCCGCCCGACGATGTCGAAGCGCTTGTCGGCGCGATCCGGGCCACGCTCGACGATCCGGCACAAAGCAATCGCATCATGCAGGCAGTTCGGGAGCGGGTGCGCACAGAGTTCTCCACAACTGCCATGGTTGAAAACGGGCTTGCTGCTTACCGCGAAACCATCGCACTGCGAAAACTTGCTCGCATCGCATAACCAATTTTTGAAGATTGTTCACTATGTTGCCGGTATTTGCCGGCGCGGGGATTGGGGCACCGAGCGTTTGGCGAGGAGATCTTAAGAGACATGTCGGGTCCCGAACAGGATACGATATTCGAGACCGCCGCCGCGGTGTCGTCCGCGGTCAAGGCGCTGCCGCGCGCGCCCGCCAAGGCACCGGCGCCGCGCACGCTGTCCAGCGACGCGCTCACGGTCGTCGCGCAAGGATTCCGGCAGGCTTATTCGCCGATCGTGCTTGCCGGCATCGTCCGCGCGATCGAAATCGTTCTAGTCGCGACAGTCGGCCTTGCCCTTTATCTCTGGTACGTCGCGCCGGTCGGCGACTCCCCCCGCTACTACCTCGGCAGCATTTTCGGCATTTCGCTGCTTTCGATGCTGGCGTTCCAGGCCGCCGATATCTATCAGGTGCAGGCCTTCCGCGGCCACGAAAAGCAATACATGCGCCTTGCCTCGGCGTGGTCGGTGGTGTTTCTGCTCGCCGTCACCACGTCGTTTTTCTCCAGGGCCGGCGACGATTCCTCGCGAGTCTGGCTGGGCAGCTATTACGTGGTCGGGCTCTTCACCCTGGTCGCGTTTCGCCGGGCGCTGTTCCTCTTGGTGCGGCACTGGACACGGCAGGGCCGCCTCGATCGCCGCACCGTCGTGGTCGGCGCAGGCGGCAGCGGCGAGGCACTCGTAGCCACGCTCGCGGCGCAGCGCGATTCCGACGTGCGCGTGATCGGGGTATTCGACGATCGCGGCGACGACCGCAGCTCGACGACCTGCAGCGGCGTTCCCAAGCTCGGCACCGTCGACGATTTGGTCGAGTTCGCCCGTCATACCCGGGTCGATCTCGTCATTTTCTCGCTGCCGATCGCGGCGGAAAGCCGCATCCTGCAGATGCTGAAGAAGCTCTGGGTGCTGCCGGTCGACATCAGGCTTGCCGCCCACACCAACAAGCTGCGGTTTCGTCCCCGCTCCTATTCCTATATCGGCCGCGTCGCGGTGCTCGACATTTTCGACCGGCCGATCGCGGACTGGGACGTCGTGATGAAATGGCTGTTCGACAAGATCATCGGCTCGCTGGTCTTGATCTGCGCTGCGCCGATCATGCTCATGATCGCGATCGCCATAAAATTCGACAGCAAGGGTCCGATCTTCTTTAAGCAGCGGCGCTACGGCTTCAACAACAAGTTCGTCGAAATCTACAAGTTTCGCTCGCTCTATGTGGAGCAAGCGGACGCCAACGCCAGCAAGCTCGTGACCAAAAACGATCCGCGCGTCACCCGCGTCGGCCGTTTCATCCGTAAGACCAGCCTCGACGAATTGCCGCAACTCTTCAACGTCGTGTTCACCGGCAACCTCTCGCTGGTCGGTCCGCGTCCGCACGCCATCAACGCCAAGGCGGAGGAGCATCTGTACGATGAAGCGGTGGAAGGTTATTTCGCGCGGCACCGGGTGAAGCCGGGCATCACCGGCTGGGCCCAGGTCAACGGCTGGCGCGGCGAAACCGACAGCCGCGAGAAAATCCAGCAACGCGTCGAGCACGATTTGTTTTACATCGAAAACTGGTCGATCCTGTTCGATCTTTACATCGTGCTGCGGACGCCGTTCGCGCTGATCCGCGGCGAAGGCGCCTATTGATGGACAATCCGGCGGCGGCCGTTGCCATCGGCCAGCATCCGGCGAGGCCGGCAGCCTTGGCCGAGCGGCTGTTAAATTTCATCCTCTTCGTCTCGGTGTTGTTGAGCGCGATCGCCTTTATCGAGCCGTCGCCGCATGACGTGATAATGTTCTGGCTGTTAGTCGCCTGCTTCGCTGCGCGCCTGCCGTTCGATCGCAAGCTTATCCCGCTCCTGCTCCTGATCGTCACCTGGCTGGTCGGCGGCCTGGCGTCGCTCACCCAGGTCGGGGACCAGCTGAAAGATATCGTATACACCGGAATCTCGATTTACCTGGGCACCGCAGCCGTCATGTACGCCTGCCTGTTCAGCGACGGCAATCCGGTACGGCTTGCCATCCTGCGCCGCGCCTACATTATCGCGGCGCTGATCGCGACGGCGGCAGGGTACGTCGGATTCTTCCATCTATTGCCTGACTCAAGCTTATTTTTGCACGACAACGGCCGTGTCAGCGCCACGTTCAAGGACCCGAATGTCTATGGTCCGTTCCTGATCTTTCCGCTCCTCCTACTCATCATCGAACTCATTACGCGTGGCATCAGGCTTGGCAGTCTCGTCACCGTCACGGTGCTGCTGAGCGGCCTTTTTCTGAGCTTCTCACGGGGGGCCTGGGGCCATTTCGTCGTATCGGCGGCGGTCGGCCTAGCAATCTTGGTCGCGGTCACGCCCAACCCGCGCTTGCGCGCCCGGATCGTAGTGTTCGGCGCCACCGCTGCGATCGTTGTCATACTGCTTGTGATCGCGATGACATCGATCGACTCGATTCACAACATGTTTGTGGAGCGCGCACATTTGCTCCAGTCCTACGACGTCGGGCCGGGAGGCCGTTTCACGGACCAAAGACTTGCGCTCGGCGTCATCCTCGAGCATCCGAACGGCATGGGACCCTTCGAGTTCTACCGCATATTCGGGGAGCAGCAGCACAACGTCTACATGCAGGGCTTCTTAGTCTATGGCTGGCTCGGCGGCGCCGCCTTTTTGACGCTAGTCGTAACCACATTGCTATTGGGCCTGCGCGTGGTGGCCGTGCCGTCGCCGTGGCAATACTATCTGATCGCCGCCTATGCCACCTTCGTCGGCGAGGCGGCGGAAGGTCTTGTCATCGACTCGGATCATTGGCGCCACCTTTTTCTGCTGCTCGGCTTGATCTGGGGCCTGACGGTAGCCACCGTCAATTTCCGCCGCTCGCGATATCAATCGTCAACTTGGCCCGTCGGGCAGCCGGACGCAGAGGAATTGCCGGCAGCGCTTTAGCGGTCAAGTATCCGCAAAGCGGCCGGGTCCAGCAAGATTTCGAACACATTCTCAATGCCTACGATTGGCGCCTGTGAGCTGCCAGCAACACAACTTAGTTCTCTCGGCGACTAGCCAAAATGGGTCAGCGCACGCACGCAAAGAGCCTCCCCTCACAGTTCGCCTTGAAGGGTGCCACGTTATCAGGGCTATATTTTTCAGTGCAGCGTTCTGGTCCATCAAAGCACCGAGCTCGGTATCTTCGGAACCGGGTGCCGGCCAAAGGCTAAAACTGATAATTGAAACGCGCTATGTCATCTGCATAGAACCGGCCGACAATCTCAATCAAATTACTTTTCGCGTAATAAGATCTATAATCGCCTCTCCCTTGCGTTTGATTAAGAAAATTCGACTTTGCGAATGGAACACCGCAAGCACGGAGCCACGCCTCAAGGGACGAAAGATCCTCAAATCGAAATATATTTTCGACAAGACACTTTCCAAGTTTGCTGTAAAGAAAATGGTGCTGAGGGAGGAAACTCGGATCTCGTTGAACTATGGCATTGTTTACAAGGCACTTCGTGACGAACTTCTCGAAAGTTTCGCAGCTTCGCACAATGCGCAACACCTTCGGGTCCGCCACCACGAGTCCCTTTTCAGCTCGGCGCATGAACTCGTACGCTGAAACAGCGCGATCCCAAGGATTTCGCACGACCGCAAAGCGCTTTCGACTCAAGAACCAGTCCTGATCGCTGTCGTAATAGTATGAGGCCGGGCGATGCGCCACCTGCGAGCCATAGAGCTGCACCGCTATCGTCGTGCCGGCGTTCTTTGGAATATGAATGAACAACAAATCGTGGTCTCGAATATGTTTGGGAATGGGCAGATCGAACAACGCTTCACTTACTCGCTGAACACGCGCCGGCGCGTGATGAGCGAAAGCTTCGATGAGGAAAGTGCGGGGCTGTCTGGGCAAAAAATATTTGCCGAAGCTGCTTGGCGGTTTCAGGAAAGGCACTAGCCCATCTGAGTCCAATTTCTGTTGCCGAATTGTCCCGGCGGCCAATGTTGCTAAACACCCATTTAGTATTCGCTCTGCTGCCTGGAGGGGCGAAAACATCTTGAGAACACGAACCGCGGATCCGACCCGCTGAAGTATAGAACGATCCCTCTGATCATATAGATGCGCGATTATAAGATTCCGCTCCAAGACCTCGTCAACAAATAGCTCCGTACTGACAAAGGCAGCGTGGGCCTGCTCGTCACGAGGCCAGGCGCCCGGCCCGTATCCGAAAATTGCAAAATCTTCCTCGTAGAGAGTGTGTATGCGCTCTGCGAGCTCTGTAGAAAAGTTTGCTAGCGGCTGAATAGACCCTTCGTTTGCACGCGGAGCGATAATTGGCTCTTGTCGGCGGAAGTGATCAGTCAAGATAGCGATCGTCGATTGCAAGTCTTCAACCTTGCCAATATGTGTGTAAGGAATTCCCCCCGGAAAGGTAAGATCGACCTGTTTCCGCCAATGCTCATTCCAAAGCTGTCCCTTGCTACGCTCGATGTATGAAACGAACTCGGCAAATTTGACGGGATCTTTGTGGCTCATGGCAGGCGCGGCCCCACGCACTGCGGTATAAACGTTATCCACGCCAGGCTCGCAAAGAAAGACTTTATCACGCCATGCCGACACTAGGCGAGTGTAGGGATTGCGAACAACGGTAAATCTTAGAACATCTGGCGCTTCTAGCAGATCGCGCTGATCTTTTTTATCGAAGGTATTCAACGAGGGAAATGCGCTGTTTTCACGCGAATGGATAAACATACTACGACGTGTTTCGCGAGCCGCCCCGATAAACAGCTTGAGCGGTGAAGAACCATGTAATTCACGCAGGAGCATTTTTATGGTCGTGCAAGCGGCCTTTGGAACTTCTACGTAGATAAATCGATCCTTCACGCTCGCAAAGGAACCATACGCAAGTTGCGATTCCACATACTTTGCATCCAAATAAGGGTGGGCATCCAATATCCGCGAAGTTGCGTAACTGACCGCCATAAACGTGTCTCCGCCCGACTTCGCTGCTCAGATCCTATCCGGCACCACTCGCTAGGTCGGTTTATAAACTCTAGGGCGTGAACAGCGAACCTGGGCACCATAGCGCGCCCGCATGCTGCAGGTTTCCTACGATCACGAAATGAGATCAAGTTTGCTGGGACATGGCGCCGAACCCCACGCCTACCGAGCTGGTCTTTGAGATTTCAACAGTTTGACACGAGAAATCCTAATGCCGCCTAAATTTCCGAGCTGGCCGCGCGCGGCCAGTCGGAGGCGATCCATTCCCCGGACGAGTGCGCCAGTATGGTCGTCAGGTTGACGATACCCGCCACGCGCATGGCAGCAAGGCCGGACATGGCGTCAGGCGTCGACGCACGCGTCGCAGAACGGTCCGCGCAACGAAGCCGAATTGGTCAGCATGTCGCGTTCCTGCTTTACTCGCGCTGGCGCTGAATCTTGCGGCGTCTGCTATCGACAATTTTCCCATTTACTGCGCGCGCATGGTTGGCAATTCGTTAATATCGCAGTCGTTAATATCGGAATCGCACTCGTCTATTTTTCGCAATTAGCGACGAATGAAGAATGCAAAAGCCGCCTCCAACCACGTTTCGAGCGCCATGGCGGACACGACGGCAAGTAAACGATAACGTAAGTAAAGAATCGGTTTAGCCCGATTGGGTTTGCCGCTTTCACTTAAATAGAATAAATGCCGGCTAAATCGGGAGAAGTTGCTAACGGCCATATGCAACTAGTGACGGCCATTCTGGAGGCCCCGCATGCCACGGTCAATCGTTTTTCTTGGCACGTCGCACGACAACGGCGGCAGCTCCATCCTGGCAGGCGAGCTTGCCGAAGCGATGCGCGCGGCAGGCCATGATGTCGAGGAATGGTATCTGTTCGGACCGAGACTGGCAGGAATGCACGCCAGCGCACGCGTATTTAATGATGGTCCCCGCGATCGGTCGTTCGTCTCTGTCGTCGCGCTGTTCGTGCGGTTGATTTTGGAATTCCGCGCGCGCAGGCCCGACGCTATCTTTGGCCTGCAATCGCTCGCAAACCTGATCGCCGGGATCGGCGGGCGCATAGCCGGCATCCGCAATCGAGTTCCGACCTATCACATTCCCAGCGAACATCAGGATCCGATCCTGATGCGGCTGGACAGAATCGCCGGTCGGCTTGGTTTCTACACTCGCATGATCGCCTGCGCGAAATGCGTGGCCGAGACCTATCGCGGCGTGGCCTATGCATGCCGTCTCGTCGTCGTGGCGAACGGCCAGAATAAACCGCGGGCGTTTCCCCGCGCCGACGCCCGTAACGAGCTTGGCCTGCCGTCGAACGGAATAGTGATCGGCCAGATAGGGCGCCTTTGCTACCAGAAAAATCAGATGTTCACGCTCGATCTGTTGAAAGATCTTCCGGATGTGATGCTTCTGCTTGTCGGCACCGGCCCCGATAGTGCCGCCGTACGCAAGAAGATTGCGGATGCCGGGTTGCAAGACCGCGTCCGCATCGTAAGCGCGATCGACTATGAGCGGATCGGGCTGTTTTACGCCGCCGTCGACGTGGTGGTGTTTCCTTCGCGCTATGAGGGCCTCAGTCTTGGCGCGATCGAGGCGATTCACGCCGGCGTACCGCTGCTGTGTTCCGACATCCCGTCGTTCCGGGAAATGTTCCACGCCTCGGTGCCGCTGAGCGAAAAGCTGATTGTGCCGCTTGCGGACCGCCGCGGTTGGCTCGCTGGTATCCGCGCCATGGTCTCCGACGTGGCGCTGCGCAGCCGCATGACCGGCGAGTTGGCGCATTTGGCGCCAAATTTCCTGTTCGATCATATGGCCGAGCAATATCTCGCGGTGCTGGACTGAATGATGACGGCCCTACCCGCGCCCACACAGCGAAAATTGTTTTTTGACGCGATCTGGCGGGTAGGCCGCTGGCGGACGCGGGCCTCCTCTGGCCTGAGCGCAGAGCTGCGGGGTGGCTGGCAGAGAGCGTTGGGCCTCGGTTCCAGAGTTGAGGTCTTGGCCTTGCTCGATCAGGCGGTGGTCAGCGCGACGAGTTTTTTCACAACGGTGATGGTTGGCCGTTACAGCAATCCGGCGGAACTGGGCGCTTATGCCATCGGCATCTCTGTGCTGGCAGCGATGTATGCAAGCCAAGGATCGCTGATCTCGAATCCCTACTCGATCCAGCGATTTCGCGTACTGGGAACACCGGCTCAACATGCCGGCAGTACGCTGGCACAGAGCGCCATGCTCTCGACAATGGTCACCGTTTTGCTGGCCGCGACCGCCTTGGGCCTCTATGCCTTTGGCGCGGGGCCGCAGCTGATCGCAATGACTTTGGTTCTGGCGGCGGTGGCGCCGTTCGCGCTGTTACGTGAATTCGGCAGGAGTTTCTCTTTCACGCACCTGGAGGTCGCCCAATCCCTGGTCTTGGACCTGGCCGTTGCCGCCATGCAAATTTCAATGCTTGCGTGGCTGGGATGGACAGGGCGAATGTCCGCCATTACGGCGTTCGGCACGCTCGGCGCGTCGTGCGGGGCAGTTGCCATTGCATCGTTGTGTTTCGCCCGAGCCAGGTTTGTGATCGAGCTACGCGAGGTGCGAGCGACCATGAAGCTGAGTTGGCATCTAGGAAAATGGCTCGCCCTGGGCCAGGCCGCCACTCAGCTGCGGCGTTTCAGCCCATATTGGCTGTTGGTGCTGATCGCCGGGGCGGCTACGACGGGCGTCTATGCTGCGTGCATGAGCATCGTAGCGTTTGCAAACCCTGTGATCTTCGGGCTCGGCAATATTTTGACGCCGAAAGCGGTCTTGGCCTGGAAAGAAGGGGGAGCCGAGCGTCTGCGCCGGCAGATCGTTCGCGATGCGCTGTTGCTTGGCGTAGTGATGGCCTCGTTCTGCGTGGTCGTCTTGTTCGCCGGCGAGGACCTGATGCGGTTCCTCTATCACGGCAAGGAATACGAGGGGCACGCTCACATCGTCGCGGCCCTGGCCTTCGCGACTTTGGCATCGGCCATCGGCATGCCCGCCAGCAGTGCCCTGGCGGCCATGGAGCGGCCGCGGGCGACTGTCGGCGTCGCTGCGCTCGCATCGATTGTCACTGTGGTCTTGGTCTGGTGGCTGATGCGAGAGTGGGGCTTGGCGGGGGCCGCTTATGGATCGCTGGCCGGCAGTGTCGTCGCGAGCGCAGGACTTTGGCTGGCGTTTCTGGCGCTGGTGCGCCGGCACGGTGGTCAGGTTGACGATGCTGCGCCGTCCCTGTGCCCCACTTCGCCCTCGCGGTAGGAGCCGCTTGCGGCTTGTCCCTTCACGCCATCGGCGTGATAAAGCGCAGGTTCTCACGTTCCATACGAAAGCCTGGTCGCGCTTCGCGCCGCCTACACGCCGGATGCCGTTCGGCAGTCTCAGGCATCTCCCGAACCGGTCCCGGAGAAAAGGTCAAGCAAGAGCAAGGATTTGGTAATGTACACGTAATAATTTTGCCCGCATGAGGGACACCCTTCACCCGGTGTTGAGCGCAGGACACGCCCAACCGAAAATGGGCTCCGAGCGCAATTTCGGTCTCGTCTTCGCGGCGTTGTTCGCGCTCATGGGCCTTGCGCCGCTTGTGCGGGCGGGTGAAGTGCGCCTGTGGCCGCTCCCGATTGCCGCGGTATTTCTCGCTGCCGCCGTAGTGCGCCCGCGCGCGCTCGCACCGCTGAACCGCCTCTGGTTTCAGATCGGAATGTTGCTCAGCAAGGCCACGACGCCGTTGGTGATGGGCGTTCTGTTCTTCATCACCGTGACGCCCGTCGGCTTGCTCATGCGCCTATTCGGCAAGGACCCACTGCGGTTGAAGCGCGAACCCGCCGCCAAAAGCTATTGGCTCGAGCGCTCGGGTCCCGGCATCACCGCGGAATCACTTAAGGATCAATTCTAGGAGCAGGACGCGATGTCATTCCTGATAGAGTTATCCCGTTTTCTCGTCAGCCGGAAAAAATATTGGCTCATTCCGGTGACGCTGTTCATGGTGGTACTCGGCGGCCTCGTCGTCCTCAGCCAGGGATCAGTGGTGGCGCCGTTCATCTACACCCTGTTCTGAGCCGATAAATGCGCATTTTGGGCATCTCGGCGTTCTATCACGACAGCGCCGCCGCCCTCGTCATAGACGGCGAGATCGTAGCGGCGGCGCAGGAAGAGCGCTTCACCCGGAAGAAGCACGACGCGGGCTTTCCGCGGCATTCGATCGATTACTGCCTCGCGGAAGCGGGCTGTCCGCTGTCCAAAATCGATCTCGTGATGTTCTACGAAAAACCGTTCCTGAAGTTCGAGCGCCTTTTGGAGACCTATCTTGCCTTCGCGCCGAAGGGCTATCGATCCTTCGCCACCGCGATGCCGCTGTGGCTTAAGGAGAAGCTGTTCCAAAAAGCTTTGCTCCGCCGGGCCCTCGCCGAGATCGATCCCGAATTCGAATGGAACACGAAGTTGCGATTCGCCGAACATCATGTCAGCCATGCCGCGAGCGCCTTCTATCCTTCGCCGTTCGAGGAGGCGGTGGTCTTGACGCTGGACGGCGTCGGCGAATGGGCGACTACCACGGCCGGAATCGGGCATGGCAACACGCTCGAGATCCGCAAAGAAATCAACTTTCCCCACTCGATCGGACTGCTTTACTCCGCTTTCACATATTATACCGGCTTCAAGGTCAATTCCGGCGAATACAAGGTCATGGGGCTCGCTCCATACGGCGAGCCACGCTTCAAGGATCTGATCCTGGCAAAACTCATCGACCTCAAAGAGGACGGCACCTTCCGCCTCGATCAGTCGTACTTCGACTATTGTACCGGCCTCACCATGGTCAACGGCCACTTCACCGAATTGTTCGGCCGACCGGTGCGCCGTCCGGACAAGGATCCGCTCGAACCGTTTCACATGGATGTCGCGGCCTCGATCCAGGCGGTGACCGACGAGATCGTGCTCCGCCTGACGCGTACGCTGGCGCGCGAATATGGAATCCGTAATCTCTGCCTCGCCGGCGGCGTCGCGCTAAACTGCGTCGCCAACGGCAAGATATTGCGCGACGGCGCCATTGATCGGATCTGGATCCAGCCCGCCGCCGGCGATGCGGGTGGCGCGGTGGGCGCCGCGCTGGCGGCCTGGCACATCGAGCACGGCAAGCCGCGCGTCGTGAACTGCGGCGACGGGATGAAGGGCGCTTATCTCG
Organism: uncultured Alphaproteobacteria bacterium; assembly: GCA_963729335.1. Taxonomy (GTDB): domain Bacteria; phylum Pseudomonadota; class Alphaproteobacteria; order Rhizobiales; family Xanthobacteraceae; genus BOG-931. Next base: position 810,597 of record CAVSNN010000002.1, on the reverse strand, counting down.
GGCCCGTTTATGCGCAGCCCGAGATCGACCGGCGTTTGTCCGCGTCCGGCGCGGTGTTCGACAAGGTTTCGGACCAGGAATTGATCGACGTCACCGCTCGAGCGCTCGCCGACGGCAGGGCGGTCGGCTGGTTCCAGGGCCGCATGGAGTTCGGCCCGCGCGCGCTCGGCGCCCGCTCGATACTGGGCGACCCGCGCTCGCCGACCATGCAGAAAATGCTCAATCTCAAGGTCAAGTACCGCGAGAGCTTCCGTCCGTTCGCGCCCGCGGTCATGCGCGAGGACGTTGCCGACTGGTTCGAACTCGACTGCGACAGCCCCTATATGCTGTTGGTCGCCGACGTGAAGCAAGACCTCAGGCGCGAGATGACCGCCGGGGAGCACCGGCTCTTCGGCATCGACAAGCTAAACGTGGTGCGCTCGAAAATTCCGGCGGTAACCCACGTCGATTATTCGGCGCGCATCCAAACCGTGAATGCCGACACCAACGCGCGCTTCCATGCGTTGCTCGCCCGCTTCAAGGACATCACCGGCTGTCCGGTGCTGGTGAACACCAGCTTCAACGTGCGCGGCGAGCCGATCGTGTGCACGCCCGAGGATGCCTTCCGCTGTTTCCTCGGCACCGAACTCGATCTCCTGGTCTGCGGCAACGCAATGCTTGCAAAGGAGAAACAGACCGTCGACAGCAGGGCCTACCAGTATGAATACGATCCGGACTAGCGCATGATCCGGAAAAGTGGGAACCGGTTTTCCGAAAAGATCATGCGCAAACAGAATGCTAGAGCCGCGCTCTGATTCAAACAGAACGCATACGGCTCTAGCGGCAAAAAGACGCTCGCGCCGAAGAGCCGAGCTTGAGGCCGCTGTAAACGCAGCACGTCAGAGCACCAAGGCTTTGCAATATCGATCCGTGAAGTCTCGGGGATGGACGTGTTTCTTGCCAAACAGCGACAGAACCGCATCCGCGTCCAGTAAAAATTCGTTCCAAAATTTTGACGGCATCGATCGGTCGCGCCATTCGACATTGTAAGCAATGGCATCGGGACCCAATGCCTCGCGTTGGCGCTGCCAAATAGCCTTCGCAATATCTTCGCTATCAGGCAGCGCCAACGACGGCATCGAAGGAAAAGCTCGATGCTCGTTGTATCTTGAGCGAACAGGGGCGCGGTGTAACGAGCTGGCCATCTGCCTGTGCGATCTTTAAATGTGATCAGATGACCGCATCCTAAACGCAAACTTGGAATTTGTCGCTGCTAAAATGGTCATACGGTAAATCCTCGCGCGGCGAGAGCGCTTTGTCGCTCGGCGAGTGCTCGATTACGAGTCCACATCGTGGCCTCTCCACGGGCGCTTCTTCATGCCGCATTAGGGATAATTCCGGCGTTTGCTCGTCGTCGCCGCTTCTTTTCGTTATTCTGCGCCGGCTGCGTCGCCACTCACGGCCCGGGATTCTTGCTATGTCGGTTTACGAGCGCAACTTCCTCCACCGGCACGAGAGAAAGACCCTCGTACTCGTCAATTTGCTGCTTCTGCTGTTCGTCATCGGCGCAGGCGAGGTGATCGCGCGGCTCTACACTCAATACTCCATCAACTATTACACCGACACGCGCGTCATAACTAACGGCCTGCTGCAATATCCTTGGGGCGTGTTGCCGCGAAATTCCCTAGGCTTCTACGACGAGGAATTCGACCTGACGACCACGAAGCCGCGCGTCGGCTTTTTCGGCGATTCCGTTGCGATGGGTCTCGGCGCGGGCTATCCGTACCGGATTTCCGACATCGTTCGCGCGCACGTTCCCGATTTCGCGGTCTGGAATTTCGGCGGCCATTTCGGCGACGATCTCGACGAAAAAAACATCAAGCGGGCGTCGGCGGAATTCAAGCTGCGCTACGCCGTCTATGTGATGAATCTCAATGACATCATTCCGCCCATCAAGTCCGAGACTGCAATCCATTCCGTGGTCTATTACGGCACGCATTTTATGCGCGCCTCGATCGACTATTTGCGCACCCGCAGTTATCTCTACAATCGCGTCCGCCTCGCGGTCAAAGATATCTTCCAGCGCGACGGCTACGAGGCGTCGGGTTATTACGCCTATGAGCTCTGGCCCAACCAGGCCGACCCGGTCTTCAGGTATACGGCCGACCGTATGAATACGCTTTCGCGCGAATTGCGCAACAAGGGCACGACGTTTTGCGTCCTGATCTCGCCTTACGAAATGCAGATTTCGAAAGATGCGGCGCGCGTCTACGCCTCACTCGGCTTCAGATGGGAGAAAGGCTTCACGGAAGGCTCAGCGCAACGCAAGATAATTTCCTATTTGGATCCGGACATTCCGGTCTATGACGGCCGCGACGCCTTCCCCGACAAGGGGGAAAAAGTCGGCTATTACTTCGTCTATAACAAAGGCGACAAGATTGACTGGAATCATCCGGACCGCGCCGGCCATGCCGCTTTGGCCGAGGGCTTCCTGAATTCGGCCACTTGCCCATTCCTCAAGACGCAGTGAGATTCGATACGGGCCGCTTGCGATCTTCGGCCGTAGCGCTGAGATCGTGCGCGGCTCCGCATCGGCTGGCAGCGAACTTATCGCAGGCGCCTTAGATCAGGCCGAGCCGCACCGCAATTGCCGCGATCCACACCAGCCCGGCAAGGCACAGCGCACAGAACACCGCGGCCGAACCGAAATCCTTGATACGGCGGATGTCGGTGTGCTGCTCGCGGGTGACATGGTCGGCGAGCTTCTCGATCGCCGTATTGAGGAATTCCACGGCAAGAAGCGACAGAACGACGCCCACCATGGCGACATACCACGCCGCGCTCGGCGCTAGGACAAAACCGAGCAACGCGGCCACGACGACGAGGACCGCTTCCTCGCGCAGCGCCGGCTCGGTTTTGACGCCGTCGAGGAGCCCGCGCAGCGAATTGACGGTGGCGCTGAAAAGCCGCTTCAAGGTTGGTCCGGCGATTGCGACAGTCGGCAGGAGAGTTTGGCCACTTTACGGCGCGAAACCGCAAATGGCGAGCGGATGTTGCGAGCTAAGTTACCGCCCACTATAGTCGCCGCGATTGCGGAGCGTAGCGCAGCCCGGTTAGCGCACCAGTCTGGGGGACTGGGGGTCGCGAGTTCAAATCTCGCCGCTCCGACCATCCTCTCTCGGTACTCGCGTAAAGCCGCCATCGCGACCGCAGGGACCCGCGCTTGCATATGCTGGTCAACGATTTCATCGGCGGCGTGCTCGATCGCGGCGTTCCGCTTTATGGGCGCAACCTGATCGACGGCCTGCGCGAACGGCGCCGCGATTGGCCGCGCTCGGCGGCTTCCTAAGCTCCGGTCAGTTGCGTCTGTGCCGGCAATTATCCGGTGGCGAGGTCGCCACCGCACTCAGTTCCGAGCGAACGCGTCCTCGATAATGCGGCGGCAGGCGAGGAGGTCGTCGAGCGTGGCCTGCAGCTTGCGCCGGTTCTCGTGCGCAAGGGGGCGTCGCGTCGACGGCTCCTCGGCGGCCGCCAGTTCCAGCGTCGGCTCGCGCCGTCCGTCCGGATAATCCGCGCGTTCGCGATTGCCGGCGCCCGGCGTGAATGCGAACAGGTTCGGTTCCGGCAGCGCGCCCGCTGCCGCCTCGCCGGTCGTCTCGCGATCTTCCGCCGATTGCGGCGGCGGCGGCTCAGCGCCGGCGCGCCAGACTTCCTGCACGAATGCCGCGCCCTGTTCGCGCAAGATGCGCTGGACGCCGCGAATGGTATAGCCCTCGCCGTAGAGCAGGTGGCGCACCCCGCGCAAGAGATCCACGTCATCGGGCCGATAATAGCGCCGTCCGCCGCCGCGCTTCATCGGGTGGATTTGCTGGAATCGGCTTTCCCAGAAGCGCAGCACATGCTGCGGCACGTCGATCTCGTCAGCGACTTCGCTGATGGTGCGGAACGCATCCGGCGCTTTTTCCAATGCAGTCCCCGCGGCGCAAATAAAGCGCGATCCTATGCGGACGGCGGCAAGCCCTTACCGCGCGTCACGACGCTGTGCCGCTATCCCCCGAATTGATGCGTTGCTTGAGGATGGCGGACGGCTTGAACACCATGACCCGGCGCGGCGAGATCGGAACTTCCTTGCCGGTCTTCGGATTGCGGCCGATGCGCTGGCCCTTTTTGCGCACCACGAACGAACCGAACGACGACAGCTTCACCGTCTCCCCGCGTTCCAGGCAGTCCGTGATTTCCTTGAGGACCAACTCGACAAGTGTCGCAGATTCGGTGCGCGACAGTCCAACCTTCTGATAGACCGCCTCACACAAATCTGCTCGTGTGACCGTCTTTCCCGCCATCGCCAGCCCCGAGCACGGCGATCGATCGATCGTCGATCAAGATATCGTGCTGAATTATCTACGATATTAGCTTTGCGGGACAGGTGTCAACGGGGCTTTATACGGGTTCCCCGAGGTTTACCAGCGCACCAATGCGGCGCCCCAGGTGAAGCCGCCACCCATGGCCTCGAACAGCAAGAGGTCGCCGCGCTTGATGCGCCGGTCGGCGAGCGCGTCGGCGAGCGCAAGCGGAATGGAAGCCGCCGAGGTATTGCCATGCCGGTCGACCGTGGTGACGATTTTTTCCGGCGCGATGCCTAGTTTGCGCGCCGAACCGTCGATGATGCGCTTGTTGGCCTGATGCGGAATGAACCAATCGATGTCGGCGGCGCTGTAACCGGTGGCCTTGAAGGCGTCCTCGACCACGTCGGCGATCATCGCCACGGCATGGCGGAACACTTCGCGCCCCTCCATGCGCAAATGGCCCACCGTGCCGGTCGAGGACGGCCCTCCGTCGACGTAAAGCTTCGACTTATAACGGCCGTCGGAACGCAGCCTGACGGTGAGAATCCCGCGATCCTCGCGGCCGCCCGGCTGGGCCTGCGGCTCGAGCACAACGGCGCCGGCGCCGTCGCCGAACAGCACGCAGGTGCCGCGGTCGGTCCAATCGAGGATGCGCGAAAACGTCTCCGAACCGATCACCAGAGCGCGCGAGAATGCGCCGGATTTGAGCAACGCGTCGGCGGTCGCCAAGCCATAGACGAAGCCGGAACACACCGCCTGGAGATCGAATGCGGCGCCGTGGGTGATGCCGAGCTCAGCCTGCACCGAAACCGCGCTGGCCGGGAAAGTATTGTCGGGCGTCGAGGTCGCAAGCACGATGAGATCGATCGACTGGGCGTCGAGGCGCGCATGCGCGAGCGCGGCCTGCGCCGCGCGCACCGCCATATGCGAGGTCAGTTCTCCCGGCGCGGCGATGCGTCGCTCGTGGATGCCGGTGCGCTGAACGATCCACTCGTCCGACGTATCGACCTTGCGCGCCAGATCGTCGTTGGTGAGGACCTGGCTCGGCAGGTAACTGCCGCAGCCGAGAATGACCGAGCGCTGAATCGTCACGAGGCGGCTCCGCCGAGCGCCTGGTGCCGCGGCTTGCCGGGCCGCTCGAGCGCCGCCCTGATCTTGGCCACCAGCTCGTCCTGGACGATTCCGTAGCCGAGTTCGATCGCCGCGGCGAAGCCTTCGGCATCCGCTCCGCCATGGCTCTTGATGACAATGCCGTTTAATCCGAGAAACACCCCGCCATTGGCGCGGCTCGGATTCATGCGTTCGCGCAACCGGCGGAACGCCGGGCGCGCCAACAGGTAGCCAAGCCGCGCGCCAAGCGAACTTTTCATCGCGTCGCGAAGATATTCGGCGAGCTGGCGCGCGGTGCCCTCCGCGGTCTTGAGCGCGATATTGCCGGCAAAACCTTCGGTGACGACGACGTCGACCTTGCCGCGGCCGATGTCGTCGCCTTCGACAAAGCCGTGATAGGCGAGATCGGCAATGGCCTCCTCGCGCAGGATGCGGCCGGCCTCGCGCACCTGTTCGAGACCCTTGGCCTCCTCCACGCCGATATTGAGAAGCCCCACGCTCGGACGGGCAAGGCCGAACAGGATCCGCGCGGTGGCAGCCCCCATCACCGCGAGTTCGACCAGGTGCCCGGCATCCGCGCCAATCGTGGCGCCGACATCGAGCACGATGGATTTGCCGCGCAGCGTCGGCCACAGCGCCGCAATGGCCGGCCGCTCGATGCCGGGCAGCGTCTTGAGATTGAACTTCGACATCGCCATCAATGCGCCGGTATTGCCGCCGGACACCGTCATGTCGGCCTCGCCTTTTTTGACGGCGTCGATCGCCAGCCACATCGAGGATTTCCAGCGGCCGGCGCGCAAGGCCTGGCTCGGCTTGTCCTCCATCCGGACCGCGATATCGGTATGAACGAGCCGGGAAACCGATTTGAGCTCCGCTCTCGCCTCGACGAGCGGCGCGACCAGCGAGGTGTTGCCGAAGAACAGGAATTCGCTGCCGGGATGGCGTTGGCGCGCCAGTTCCGCTCCGGCGACGATCACGGCGGGGCCGTGGTCTCCTCCCATCGCATCGAGCGCAATACGGACGTTGTCTGGCATGGAATGACCTGGCGGTCTCTTGTTCTGTCTATTGTCCCGATTCCGACCTTCGCCCGCGGTTGCAGCCTGATTTCATGCCAAAGTCGGAATTGAACGGACGCTCGCAAATCGATGATTTGGATGCGGGTTTTGGATTTGAAGTTGCGATGCGAGTGGCCCGCTCAGCACTCGAAACTTCAAATCCACCGCATGCGGGTCCGCAAGGTAAGACAACGACACCGGAGCCAAGACTACCGGTTCGATGCCGGGATTTGAAGCACCGGCCTGATCCCTCCTAATCCTCCCTAATCTTTGGCCAGCTTGGCGAGGGCGGCAAATGGGCCGCTATCCGGCTTGCGGTTGGCCGGCGGCTCGAAAACCGCGCCGGGCTTGCGGGGATACGGATCGATGCCGAGGATCAGAAATTCGGTGGCAAGCGCGCCCAAATCGACGATGCCGCCGATCAACGGCTCCGGATCGCGCCATTTCACCTCACGCGGCTCGGTTTCGGACTCGCCCTTCGCCCCAGCGGGAGGCCGCTGCGGCATAAACACGAGGTCGACCGTCTCTTCGACCTCATTGGCAAGCGGCTCGAGCGTGACCACGCAGTTTTGCCCGACGGTGGCCGAGACAAGCCCCGCGATATGCAGACCCCCGCCGTCGCGGCGGGTCACTTCGAAGCTTGCTTCGAGCCGCGGCAGATCGCGCAAGCCGGCAAGCCGCGCTAGCGCAGCGCGCACGGCGGCGTCGGCGGCAAGATCGAAATGCCGGCCGGGCTCGGCGACATCCTCCACCGCGACGGGAACGCGCCAGGGCACGGCGCCGGTGCCTTGCGATTTGCGTTCAGCCATGAGCGACCGCCTCGGCGATAGATTCGGGTTCCGGGAAGGCCAGCTTCCCGCGCAACAGCGTACTTTCGTCCTCGGCGTCCAACCGGCGCAGCGCGGCGCGCACGTAACGTGCCAGCCGCGCCGCGCCGTCCGCCCGGTCCGCGCCGTCCGTAACTGCAAAGATATTGCGTCGCAGCGCCGTCTCAAGCTGCCGCTCATCGGTCGCGGCAAAAGCGGCAAGGTAGGCGGCCTGCCGGCCGTAAAATGCCTCGCCGAACCGGCGCATCTGTTTCGGCACGGCAAGATCGCCGACGCCCATTTCCCGCAGGTTGCCGTCGAGATCGCGGCAAAACGCGTCGAACAGCTGCTGGCCGATGCCGCGCCCGGGGCCTTCGTTGCGGCCCAGCCGCTCGATCAGCAAAACCAGATGCAGCACGATCAAATCGAAACGGCCCGGCACGGTATCGGGCACGCCATAGGCGCCGTAAAAGGCCGGGCGTCGCGCTTGCGCCACGATGGCGCCATAGAGGTCGCGGATGCTGCGGTCCTGGGACCGGGGTCGAAAACGCCTCAAGATCATATGGTTAACCGGGCGCGCCGCGACCGCTTGAGGGTCGGCCGATTGCCAATCCGATTGCCAATCTTGGGCTTTGGGGGTACGGCACGCGACGCCGGGATGCAAGACAGGGACGAGGATGCGGGGCAGTTCTGCGCCTAGCCAAAGCCGGCTCGCGGTCGCGGCGTCCGCCGCGCTTGTTGCGCTCGCGCTTGCCGGCTGCACTGGCGAGACCTTTCAGCGCGGCTATGTGCTGGCCGATGGCGCGCTCGCGCAGATCCCGCTCGGCGCCTCGCAGGAGCAGGTTCTTTTGGTGCTCGGCACGCCATCGACGGTGGCGACCGTCAGCGGCGAGGCGTTCTACTACATCTCGCAAAAGGCCCAACGGCCGCTCTCCTTCATGCGGACCTCAGTGACCGATCAGCGCGTCATCGCGGTGTATTTCGACAAAAACCGGAAAGTAAGTCGGCTCGCGGAATACGGCCTCAAGGACGGCCATGTGTTCGATTTTGTCAGCCAAACCACGCCGACCGGCGGCAACGATCTCAGCGTGGTCACCACGATCGTCCACAATCTCCAAGGCAAGGGCTCCTAGAGCCGTACGCGTTCTGTTTGAATCAGAGCGCGGCTCCAGCATTTCGTTTGCGCATGATCTTTTCGGAAAACCGGTTCCCACTTTTCCGGATCAATGCGCTAGCCCGCCGCATCCGGTCAGCGCGCCAGCACCGCGAGCAACAAGAGCGCCACGATATTGGTGATCTTGATCATCGGATTGACCGCCGGGCCCGCCGTATCCTTGTAGGGGTCGCCGACGGTGTCGCCGGTCACGGCCGCCTTATGGGCGTCGGACCCTTTGCCGCCGTAATGGCCGTCCTCGATGTACTTTTTGGCATTGTCCCAGGCACCGCCGCCCGACGTCATCGAGATGGCGACGAACAGGCCGGTGACGATCACCCCGAGCAGCATCGCGCCGAGACCTGAGAATGCCGCCGACTTGCCCTGCGGACCGCCGCCGGCAATGAAATCGATCACGAAATAAACCACGATCGGAGACAATACCGGCAACAGCGACGGCACGATCATTTCCTTGATCGCGGCCTTGGTCAGCATATCGACGGCGCGGCCGTAATCGGGCTTATCCCGGCCCTGCATGATGCCCGGGCGCTCGCGGAATTGCCGCCGCACTTCTTCGACGATCGAGGCGGCGGCACGGCCGACCGCGGTCAGGCCCATGGCGCCGAACAGATAGGGCAATAGTCCGCCGAATAAGAGCCCGGTGACCACATACGGGTTGCTCAGCGTAAAATCGGGCGCAACGCCCTGAAAATACGGATGCTGGGCGGCGCCGGCGACGAAGAATTTGAGGTCCTCATTGTAGGCCGCGAACAGCACCAAGGCGCCGAGCCCGGCCGAGCCGATGGCATAGCCCTTGGTCACCGCCTTGGTGGTGTTGCCGACCGCATCGAGCGCGTCGGTCGATTTGCGCACCTCTTTCGGCAATCCGGCCATTTCGGCAATGCCGCCGGCATTATCGGTGACCGGACCGAAGGCATCGAGCGCGACGATGATTCCGGCCAACGACAGCATCGTGGTCACGGTGATGGCGAGGCCGAACAGGCCGGCAAAATTGATGCTGAACAGGATGCCGGCGATGATGACGATCGCCGGCAGCGCGGTTGCTTCGAGCGATACCGCCAGCCCCTGGATGACATTGGTGCCGTGGCCGGTCACCGAGGCCCGCGCGATCGAGCGCACCGGACGAAACGTCGTGCCGGTATAATATTCGGTAATCCACACGATCAGGCCGGTCACGACCAGGCCGACGACACCGCACAGATAAAGCCACAAGCCGCTGAACGGCATGCCGGCAACGGGGCCAAAGCCGAGCAGCAAGTCGATCACCAGCGCGACGCCGCCCAGCGACATGATTCCGGTCGCGATCACGCCGCGATACAGTGCGCCCATGATCGACTGGTTGGCCGGCAGTTTGACGAAAAACGTGCCCAGAATGGAGGTGATGATGCAAATCCCGCCGATCGCCAGCGGCAGCGTCATCACCTTGAGCAGGAGCTCGGGGCTGGCGTGGGCGGCGGCACTGAAGATCGACGCCAGCACCATGGTCGCCACCGTGGTCACCACGTAGGTTTCGAACAAGTCCGCGGCCATGCCGGCGCAATCGCCGACATTGTCGCCGACATTGTCGGCGATGGTGGCGGGATTGCGTGGGTCATCCTCCGGAATGCCGGCCTCGACCTTGCCGACCAGATCGCCGCCGACATCGGCGCTTTTGGTGAAAATGCCGCCGCCAAGCCGCGCGAAGATCGAGATCAGCGAAGCGCCGAAGCCGAGCGCCACCAGCGCGTTTATCACCGTGCGGTCGCCCGGCTGAAAATGCAGCGTACCGATGAGAAAGCCGAAATACAGCGTGACGCTCAATAGCGCGAGGCCGGCCACCAAGAGCCCGGTGCTGGCCCCGGCCCGGAACGCCAGTGCGAGTCCTTCGGCCAGCGAGCTGATCGAAGCCTGCGCGGTGCGGCTATTGGCCCGCACCGAAAGGTTCATGCCGATGAAGCCGGCCGAGCCCGACAGGATGGCGCCGACCGCGAAGCCGACCGCCACGAGCCAGCCGAGGAAATAGCCGACGATGAGGAAAATCACGACGCCGACCACGGCGATGGTCGAATATTGGCGCTTGAGATAGGCCTGCGCGCCTTCCCGCACGGCGGCGGAGATTTCCTGCATCTTTTCGCTGCCCGGATCGGCCGCCAGCACCGAGCGCGTGGCCCAGATGGCGTAGACGATCGCCAGCACGCCGCAACAGACGATGAGCCACAAAGTTTCCATCGAGAATCCCCGGTCTTTTGAGAGGGCCGAACCAAGCCGGCCCGCAAGGAAGGCGCCTCGCATACAATGCTGTCGCGTGCGGCGCAAATCGGCGCGGACCTTGCCAAAAATGCCCTCCTTGCGCAACGCCGCGGCGACGACGGTATAAACGCGCCGTAGGGGCGCCCCTTGTGGGCGCCCGTGGTGCGCCGGCACGCTCGCCGGCCGGCGGCCACAAGGGCCGCCCCTACGGCACACACCGATCCGTGCTCGCGGCGCGGGGGCGTGCGAGTTGGTGAAGAGTGCGAGTAGCGAATGGCGAGTAGCGAATGGAGGAACGCGGTCTTCCCTATTCGCCACTTCTTTCCCTATTCGCTACTCCCTATTCGCCATTCGCCTTCTACGAAATAAGGAAGCGGAACGCCGGCAGACGCAGTAGTCCAAGACGCCGTGCCAGCGGGCACGGCGGCGCGCCACGGAGAGGGCGGCTTGCGCCGCCCCTTCCGCTGTCGGGCGCGCTCGCCTGCCGGCGTTCCACCACGGCTCTGCCCAAGGGGTGTGTGGTCCCTTGGTGCGATCCGGGCCAGGCTTCGTGAGCGAGGCCGTCCAAGGGGCGGGGGTCACTCCGCCGACGGTCTGCCCACATCCAGCGACGCACCTCGCATGCCGGTCATAGTGCCGGCAGGCATGATGCCCGGACCGCCCGGGAGCGGGTTGCAAGCCCGCCCGCGGGCACCGTCCTCGCCCCGACCGCCGGATATGCCTCCCGGCGGCGTCCTTGCGGGCGAGAATGACTCGTCCCCGTATATAACGGAAACAGGGACCGAAGTCAAGGGGGTGTCTCGATAAATGCGACGCAGGGGCCACCGCCATCGCTTGGTAGGGGCGGGTTTGAAACCCGCCCCTACGACCGTGCCGCCATTGGGGCGGGTTTGAAACCCGCCCCTCCGATCGCGCCGCGCCAATCGGGCGGCCACGCCTACCCGCTCAGACTTCCTGCCTGGTCGGCCTGAACAGAATTTCGTTGATGTCCACCTCGTCGGGCTGGCTCATGGCGAAGGCGACGGCGCGGGCGAACGAATTGGCGGGGATTGCGAACTCGGCATAGAACTTGTGGATTCTCGCCGCCGCGGCCGGGTCGGTGACGCTGTCCGGCAGCTCCGTGGCGACCGCGCCCGGCGAGATCACCGTTGTGCGGATGTTGTAGGGTTTGACTTCCTGGCGCAGCCCTTCGGACAGCGCGCGCACCGCGTGCTTGGTCGCCGCATAGACCGCGGTGCCGGGGCCGACCTTATGGCCGGCCACCGAGGACACGTTGATGAAGTGCCCTGATTTCTGCTCCTTCATATAGGGCAGTGCCGCGGCGATGCCGTACAGCACGCCCTTGATGTTGACGTTGATCATGCGGTCCCATTCGTCGATCTGGAGCCGCTCAAGCAGCGCCTGCGGCATCAGCCCGGCATTGTTGATCATCACGTCGATCCGGCCGCACGCCTTCACGGCAGTGTCGACCAATGTTTTGACCTGATCGCGCTGGCTGACATCGGTCGCAACCGCGATTGCCTTGCCGCCGCGGCCGGTCAACTCGTCTGCCAATAATTGGATGCGATCCCGACGCCGCGCGCCGAGCACGACGCGCGCGCCCTCCCCCGCAAGCAACCGCGCGGTCGCCTCGCCGAGCCCGCTGCTGGCGCCGGTGATGACGACGACTTTGCCTTCGATGTTATCGCTCATGATCTTCGCTCCTCTTCACTCTTGGGTTCGGATCGCCTCAATGCGAGGCAATGCCTGCCGTTGCGCCGCCATCGACCGGAAGCACCACGCCGGTGACGAAACTGGCATCGTCGGAAAGCAGAAACGCAATCGCTGCCGCGACCTCTTCGGCTTGGCCCTCGCGACCGATGGGATGAGCCGCGCGGATCCGCTTCACGTTTTCGGGGGCCTGGAACATGATCTCAGTGAGCGGCGTGCGGATCATTCCCGGCGCCACGGCATTGACGCGGATGCCGAGCGGGCCGAGTTCCAAGGCCATCGTCTGGGTGATCCCGACGACCCCGTATTTCGACGCGGCATAGGCAAGCCGGTTGGGCACGCCCCTGATCCCGGCGGCGGAGCTTAGGTTGACGATTGCCGCGGGCATGTGCGCGTCCTTCGCGACACGGGCAAAGGCCTGGCAGAAGGCTTGGCACATGTTGAACGTGCCCTCGAGGTTGACCGAGAGCACCTTCCGCCAAGCCTCGGGCGCCAAATCTAGAACGCTGCCGACGCCCCGGATGCCGGCGCTGTTGACCAGCCCATGGAGTTTTCCGAACCGTTCAACCGCGCCCGACACCAACGCGGCCACCCGGTCGCGATTGGCAACGTCGACGCCGACGCCATAAATCCTGTCGCTTCCGCCGAATTCGGCAACGACCGTGTCGACGTCGTCTTTGCGGATGTCCGCGGCGACAATCGACGCGCCTTCGGCGAACAACCGCCGCACGCAGGCCGCGCCGATGCCGCTGCCGGCGCCCGTGACCAAGACAGTCCTGTTTTCAAAGCGTTTCATTGGGAGAACTCATTTGCCGTATTGCGCGTCGCTGACCTTTTCCATCCAGTCGACGACTTTGCCGTTAAGCTTCCTGGATGGCGATATGCGTCATCGCCGTCGTCGGCGCGGCGCCGTGCCAATGTTTCTCGCCGGGCGGAAACCACACGACATCGCCCGGCCGGATTTCCTCGACCGGCCCGCTCGTCGCGCTGCACCCGGCCGCAGCCGGCGGTGACGATCGAGCGTCTGACCGAGCGGATGGGTGTGCCAGGCGGTGCGGGCGCCCGGCTCAAAGGTGACGCTGGCGCCGCGCACGCGGCCGGATCGGGCGCCTGGAACAGCGGGTCGACGCGGACTGTGCCGGTGAACCAGTCGGCCGGTCCCTTGGTGGACGGCTGCGAGCCGTTGCGCTTGATGTCCATGGCCACTCTCCTTTTGCTCCGCCGTTGTCATTCCCCGCGAACGCGGGGAATCCAGTAAGCGCCAGCGCGGAAACAATTCTCGAAACCACCCGGTTACTGGATCACCCGCTTTCGCGGGTGATGACAGTTGTCTGCTTCGCTCGATCCTGATTTAGCCCCGCGCATCCCTTGCGATTAGCCGCTATAATCGGCATGGACTTATGAGCGGCACCGATAAATGCAGCGCGGCCATCTCGACGATCTTGTGGCCTTCGTCGCCGTCGGGCGCGAGCAGAGCTTCACCAAAGCCGCGGCCAAGCTCGGCGTGTCGCAGTCGGCGTTGAGCCACACCATCCGCGAGCTGGAAGCGCGATTGGGCGTCCGGCTTCTGACCCGCACCACGCGCAGCGTCGCGCCGACGCAAGCCGGCGAGCGGCTCCTGCTCACGCTCGGCCCACGTTTCGAGGAGATCGAGGCGGAGCTCGCGGCCTTAAGCGAGCTTCGCGACAAGCCGGCCGGCACGATCAGGCTCACGGCCACCGAGCATGCCCTCGACACGCTGCTGTGGCCGAAGCTGGCAAAATTCCTGGCGCGCTATCCGGACATCAAGCTCGAGATCGTCGTCGACAACGGCCTGACCGACATCGTGACGCAGCGCTTCGACGCCGGCGTGCGCGCCGGCGAGCAGGTGGCCAAAGACATGATCGCGGTGCGGATCGGGCCGGACCTGCGCATGGCGGTGGTCGGCGCGCCGGCGTATTTCAAAAAGCGCCCGGAGCCGAAGACGCCGCAGGATTTGATCGGTCATGACTGCATCAATCTGCGCCTGTCCACGCACGGCGGCCTGTATGCCTGGGAGTTCGCAAAAGCCGGCCGGGAACTCAAAGTACGCGTCGACGGTCAGCTCACCTTCAACGGCACGTTCGAAATGCTCAACGCGGCGCTTTCCGGACTCGGCCTCGCTTATGTGCCCGAGGACGTGGCCGAGCCGCATCTCGCCAAGGGCCGGCTCAAGCGCGTGCTCACCGACTGGTGCCCGCCGTATGCCGGCTATCACCTCTATTATCCGAGCCGTCGCCAGCCTTCGGCGGCGTTTGCGCTGCTGGTCGAGGCGCTGAGGTACCGTGGCTGAATCGTTATGCCCGCACGTAGCTGTTCAAAGAACGGCGTCGCGGAGCTTATCATCGGGCCGGCCACTTCGGGCCGGACCCGTTGGCTCGACTACGTCGCGGGCATCTTTTCTTTCGTCACCACCGGGCTTGACCCGGTGGTCCATGCTGACTTTCAGAACATACGGCGATGCTGCATGGATTGCCGGATCAAGTCCGGCAATGACGAAGATATGGCGGATTATGCTGCACTAATCCGCCCCACGGCTCTGGAGACATCCCGCCAACCGGTATAGGCTTTGGCGCAACACAGCCGCCGGACAGGCAATCTAAAAATAAGAAGACTCGACCGCGGCCGGAAATACGGCATTCAAGCATGTTGGGGGGTAACGCCATGAGATTTTCCCGCCGCAAATTCCTGCATCTCGCAGCCGGCGCTGCCGCGCTGCCTACGTTTTCGCACCGCGCGCTTGCGCTCGACTACCCGACCCGGCCGGTCAAGATTCTGGTCGGCTTTCCCGCCGGCGGCGCGGTCGACGTGATGGCGCGGCTGATCGGCGATTGGCTGTCGCGGAGGCTTAACGGCGAATTTTTGGTCGAGAACCGGCCGGGCGCCGCCAACAATATCGCCACCCAAGACATGATCCGCTCGCCCGCCGACGGCTACACGCTGCTCGTCACCAATCCGACCAACGTCATCAACGCGACGTTCTACGCGCACCTCAATTACAATTTCCTGCGCGACAGCGATCCGGTCGTCGGCGTCATGCGGGTGCCCAATGTGCTGGTGGTGGGCGCGGACGTGCCGGTGCACACGATCCCCGAATTCATCGCCTACGCCAAGGCCAACGCCGGCAAGATTTATTACGCGTCGCCGGGCAACGGCACCTCGCCGCACATGTCGATGGAGATGTTCAAGCTGATGGCGCACATCCAGCTTAACAACATCACCTATCGCGGCATGAACGGCGGCGCCTATGCCGACCTGTTGAGCGGCCGGGTGCAGGCGTCGTTCGACAATCTGCCGGGCGCGATCGGCTACATCCGCAACGGCCAATTCCGCGCGCTCGGGGTCACCACCACGGTGCGCTCGGACGCGCTGCCGGACGTGCCGAGCATTTCCGACTTTCTCCCCGGCTTTGAAGTCAGCGCCTTTTACGGGCTCAATGCGCCGAAGGGCACGCCGCCCGACGTCATCGCAATCTTGAACAAGGCGGTCAACGACGCAATCGCCGATCCCGGCATGAAAAAGAAATTCACCGATCTCGGCGGCATGATGCTTGGCGGGTCGCCTGCCGACTTCGGCAAATTCCTCACCGCCGAAACCGACAAATGGGCCAAGGTGATCCACGAGGCCAATTTGAAGCTGATGGAATAGTTTGGCGCAGCCTGCCGACCCGGCGAAGCATGACAGCCGCTGTCAAGTCGGATTGTATCCCGGCTTTAAAGCACAGTCTCGTCGTGAGCCAGAGTGTCGGCCGCGAAAGTGATCGCGGCCTGAAGGTCGCCTTCGGTGAGGTTCGGGTAAGCGTCGAGCAATTCCCGGTGCGTAGCGCCTTCGCCGAGCTTGCGTAGGATCAGCTCGACGGCGATGCGGGTCCCAAGAATGACCGGCTTGCCCAGCATCACTTTCGGATTGATCTCAATGCGATCCTGCATGGACTTGTTATGGCTCCTGCGCGGTTACGCCGCTCCTAAATAGCGGATCGGCCGCCCCGGCGCTATCGCCTGCGCGGCGGCGATGATGGCGTTGGCGTCGATGCCGTAATGGCGGTAGAGCTCGGCAATCGAGCCGGTCTGGCCGAAATGCTCGACGCCGAGCGGACGCACGCGATGGCCGGCAACCGCGCCGAGCCAGCCAAGCGTCGCCGGATGGGCGTCGATGACGCTGACGATGCCGCAATGCCGCGGCAGGCCGGCAAACAGCCGCTCGATATGCGAGCGGGCGTGGACGAGGCCGCGCTCGCGGGCGCGCCAGGCCGCGGTCCAGCCGGCATTGAGCCGGTCGGCGGAGGTGACGGCGAGAAGCCCGACATCGCGGCGATCCTCCGCCATCAGTCCGACCGCCTGGATCGCTTCGGGCGCGACCGCCCCGCTATACGCGACGACGACCTGGCAGTTCGGCCCGGGCTCGCGCAGCCAATAGGCGCCGTCGACGATCGCCTGGCGCAACGCCGGTGTCATGTCGCGTTCGATCTGCTCGATCGGCCGGGTGGAGAGCCGCAAATAGACCGAGCCGCCGGTCTCATCGCGCAGCCAATTGCGCTCGGAGGCCTCGCCGTCTTTATCCCTTTGGCCGTCGCGCTGAATGTAATCGAGCGCAAAAGCAAGGATCACAGCGAGCTCGTCGACAAAAGCCGGCTCGAACCCGGCAAGGCCGTCCTGGGCCATGCCGATCAAGGGTTCCGCGATCGACTGGTGCGCGCCGCCTTCCGGCGCCAGCGTAATGCCCGAAGGCGTCGCCACCAGGATGAAGCGGGCGTCCTGGTAACAGGCGTAATTGAGCGCATCGAGCCCACGCGCGATGAACGGATCGTACAGCGTGCCGATCGGAAGCAGCCGCTCGCCGTTCACGGCGTGCGACAAGCCCAGCGCGGAGAGCGCGATGAACAAATTCATCTCCGCGATGCCGAGCTCGATATGCTGGCCCTTGGGCGAGAATTCCCAAGTGAAGGTCGACGGGATGCGCTCGCTCTTGAACGTGTCGGCGAGCGCTTCGCGCGCGAACAGGCCGCGGCGGTTGACCCAGGGGCCGAGATTGGTCGACACCGTCACGTCGGGAGATACCGTGACGATGCGCGCGGCGAGCGGGGTTTTTTCGCGCGCGATCTCGTTGAGGAGTGCGCCGAAGCCAGATTGCGTCGAGGTTTCCGCTTGCCGCGCGACCGCAAGCGCGTCCGGGACATCGATGCGCGCGGCTTGCAAGGCGCGCGCCCCGCCTTGCGCGAACGGCACGCGATCGAGGAACGCTGCAATCTCCGCCGCCGGTTCTCGCAAGCCCTCGAAGCGCGACCATTCTTCGCCCGGCCGGATCGCCATCGCGGCGCGAAACTTTTCCATCTGCGCGGTCGTCATCAGCCCGGCGTGATTGTCCTTGTGGCCGGCAAACGGCAGGCCGTAGCCCTTGATCGTATAGGCGATGAAGCAGACCGGGCGGTCGTGATCGACGGCGTCGAACGCCTCGATGATGGCGGGCAGATCGTGGCCGCCGAGGTTGTTCATGAGCCGCGAGAGCTCCTCGTCGTTGCGCGCGGTCGATCAGTTTGGTCACCGGCCCCTGGTCGCCGATCTCGTCGTTGAGCCGCTTGCGCCAGGCCGCGCCGCCCTGGAACACCAGCGCCGAATAAAGCTGGTTCGGGCAGCGATCGATCCATTGCCGGAGCACCTCGCCGCCCGGCTCGGCGAAGGCTGCCTGCTGCAACGAGCCGTATTTGACGACGACGACGTCCCAGCCGAAATTGCGGAACAGGTTCTCGTAGCGCTGCCACAGGCCCTCGCGCACCACGGCGTCGAGGCTCTGCCGGTTATAATCGACGATCCACCAGCAATGGCGCAGGCCCTGCTTCCAGCCTTCCAGCATCGACTTCGAAAATATTGCCCTCGTCGAGCTCGGCGTCGCCCAAGAGCGCGATCATGCGGCCTTCCGGACGGTCGAGACCCCAGCCGTGCGCGCGCACGTAATCCTGCGTGAGCGAGGAGAACAGCGTCTGCGCCACACCCAGGCCCACCGAGCCGGTCGAGAAATCGACGTCGTCGGTGTCCTTGGTGCGCGACGGATAGGATTGCGCGCCCTTGTAACCGCGGAAGCGTTCGAGTTTTTCGCGGCTCTGCCGGCCGAGCAGATATTGGATGGCGTGAAAATTCGGCGCCGCATGCGGCTTGACCGCGACGCGGTCGGCCGGGCGCAGCGTATGGAAATAAAGCGCGGTCATGATGGTGGCGAGCGAGGCCGACGAGGCCTGATGGCCGCCCACTTTCACGCCGTCACTATTCTCGCGCAGGTGATTGGCGTGATGGATGGTCCAGGTGGCGAGCCACAGCACCTTGCGCTCGAGCTCGGCGAGGATGGAGAGGTCGTGTGCGGGGAAAGGCGAGGTCGCCATACAGTATCGTACCACTTTGGTAATCGAAATTCGAGAACCTGTCATCACCCGCGCAGGCGGGTGATCCAGTAAACGTAAATTCGAGATCGTACCGCACCGCCTGCGATTACTGGATCATCCGCTTTCGCGGATGATGACAGGCAGAGGCACTCAGAATCTCACGGTGAGGCGATTTGCGGATAGAGGTCATCCCAATTCGGAATGTCTTTCTCAATCAGCCGAATTTTCCAGGCGCGATTCCATTTCTTTAGCCGTTTCTCCCGCCGAATCGCCGCCTCGATGTCAGTGTGTGGTTCAAAGTACACCAGCCGATGTACGCGATACTTTTTGGTGAACCCGGCAATTACGCCGGTACGATGTTCGTACACGCGTCGAATTAAATTGTTGGTCACTCCAATATAGAGCGTTCCGCCAAGGTCGCTGGCGAGGATATAGACCCAATAGTAACGCTCGGTGCCCATACTCGTCATGCTCCGCGCAAGCGAAGCATCCAGTAAACTCGGGCATGGGAATACATCTCAACCCGTCGCGGTTACTGGATCACCCGCTTTCGCGGGTGATGACAATATGCGGATGAAGACACTATTCCAGCTCGACGGTGTCGAAATCCGCCGGCAGGATGATTTCAAGGAGTTCGCAATCGTCGGAATAATCGAGCACGGTATGCTTGATCTTCGGCGGCTGCAGCCAGCACGAGCCTTCGCGCATGGTGACCACGCCTTCGCCGTCGTATTCGCCGTTGATCCAGCCCTTGAGTACGTAGATCATCTGAAATTCGACGTCGTGATAATGCCGCTTCGACACCTCGGCCGGGTCGCAGGGCGGAATCATCTTGATGACGTGAGCGCGAGCCAGGCCTTTTGTCGCCGCGGCAATGCCGAGATCGCGATATTGGGCGTAACGGCGCAGCCCTTCGGCAAAGGCGTCCGGCTTGAGATGACTGGCGACGAAAGTCTGCTTGTTCGGAGCCGCCTTTGCCTTCGCCACGCGGCCGCGCGCCGATATCTTGCCGCGCGACCGCCGCGCCGACCGCATCGTCTGCTTGAGCGATGCTGGCTTCTTTGCTTTTCGCAGTTGCCTTGCCTTAGCCATGGCTTCCGTCCTTTCGCGTGCGAACGCCCGTCCTTTCGCGTGCTAACGCAGCATAGCACAAATCACGCCGGCTCTGGCCGGCGCCGCAACGAACCCCAGGCGAGCAGGAGCGTCGCCGACAAAAATGACCGGGTAGACCATCCAGTTGACCGCACTCCAGCCGTAGCCCGCCAACAGCGCGCCGGACGAGAATGAGCCGATCGCGATCGAGCCGAATATCAGAAAATCGTTGAACGCCTGCACCTTGTTGCGCTCGTGCGGATCGTGACACTCGGTGACCAGCGCAGTGGCGCCGATGAAGGCGAAGTTCCAGCCGATGCCGAGCAAGGCGAGGCCGAGCCAGAAATTCCACAAAGCGATGCCGAGAAGATCGATCGTGGCCGCGACGAGGATCAGCACGAGCCCCGCCGTCATCACCCTGCGCACGCCGAAACGCACGATCAGCGAGCCGGTGACGAAGCTCGGCGCATACATGCCGAGCACGTGCCATTGGATGCCGAGCGCGGCCTCGCCGACGCTATGGTGGCACATGACCATCGCCAGCGGCGCCGAGGTCATCACCATATTCATCATGGTATAGCTCGCCAGCCCGCAGACCGCCGCGATCAGGAAATTCGGCTGCACCACGATCGCCGACAGCGGCCGCCCGTCGACGAGCGAATGCGACACGTGCGGGCGCGGAATCCTGAGCAGGATCAGTACGGCGGCTGCAACCACCGCGCATGCCGATTGCGCGAGGTAAGTCGCCGCGAATAGATAGGCCGGCCACACGCCCTTGGTGAAAATGACAAGCTGCGGCCCGATCACGGCGGCGAACACGCCGCCGGCCAGCACCCAGGCCACCGCCTTGGGTCGAAACCGTGCGCTCGCGGTATCGGCCGCGGCGAAGCGGTAGGATTGATGCGCCGACGCATAGAGCCCGCCGCAGAACGCGCCGAGCAGCAGCAGTGCGAAAGAGCCGTGCAGCACGGCCGCGCAGGAGATCAGGCCGGACACGACGCCGAACGCCGATCCGGTTTGCAAGGCAAAGCGCCGGCCATAGGCTTTGGCCAGCATGCCGACCGGAAGCGTGCCGAGCCACATGCCGACGACCATGACGCTGATCGGCAGCGTCGACAGCGCCGGATCGGGCGCCAGGATCGAGCCGATGATGGCGCTGGTGGCGACGATCACCGTGTTGTTGCCGCCGGAAGCGCCTGCGCCACGGCCAGCACCAGCGCATTGCGCGCGGCGAGCCGGTCGTCGGTGATCTCGATCATGGGTTCGGCAATGACGGCCATGGGCTGGTGCCGCTCGGGTGAACGTCAAGCAAGACGCAGGCGTTCTAGCGAGTGAAGCGGCGCGGCGCCACTCCCGACGGCGCAGATCAGAAGTGCAGCGCGCCGTTGTGGCGGATGACGACGGAGCGCGCGTCCGCCGGCGTATGCGCGCCAAGTTGGCCGAACGCCGCGCGCGTCTCCTCGATCAGAATATCGATGACGTGGCCCGGCCCTTCCTCGCCGAGCGCGCCGAGGCCCCAGAGAAAGGCCTTGCCGGCGAACGCCGCGGCGGCGCCGAGCGCATAGGCGCGCACCACGTCGGTGCCGCTGCGGATGCCGGAATCGTACATCACGGTCGCGCGCTTGCCGACTTGCCGCACGATGGCCGGCAGCGCGTCGATCGGCGCCGGCAGCGCGTCGATCTGGCGGCCGCCGTGGTTCGACACGAACAGGCCGTCGACGCCGAGCGCCACCGCTTTCTCGGCATCCTCGGGATGCAAGATGCCTTTGACGATCAGCGTTTTCTTCCAGCGGTCGCGGTATTTGGCGACTTCCTCCCAGGTGAAGGCGCCGCCCATTTCGCGCCGCGCGAAGGCGATGACGTCGTTGATCGAGGCGTTCTCGCCGGCGTATTGGCGCAGCGTGACGAAACGCGGGATGCCGTTCTTCAACAGCGCCATGGTCCATCGCGGCGACATCGCCATCTGCGCCAGCATGGCAAGATCCGGATGAAAGCCGCTGCCGCCGAGCCCGACCACGACTTCGCGCGCGCGCGTGGTGCGCACCGGCACGTCGAGCGTGAGCATCAGCGCGTTGCAGTCGGTCGCCGCGGCGCGGCGCACGAGGTCGAAGCCGATGGCGTGATCGTTCTTGGCGCAGCGATAAAGCTGGAACCAGCACACGTCCGGCGCGATTTCCGCGATCTCCTCGATGGTGGCGCCGCCGGCCAAGCCCGAGCGTATAGGGAATGCGGGCGCGCTGCGCGGCACGCGCGAGATGCTTGTCGGCGCCGGGCCACACGATGGCCGGCCCGCCCATCGGCGCAATGCCGATCGGCGCCGCATAGCGGCGGCCGAACAATTCGACCTCGCACGGCGGCAGCGCCGGCATCACGCCATAGCGCGGGACGAGTTCCACCGCATCGAGCGCCGCCCAATTGCGCCTGATCCCGGCGTCGTCCTTGCCGGAGCCGCCGTCGGAATATTCGAACGCAAAATGCGGCAGCCGGCGGCGCGCGGCGCGGCGCAGATAATCGATGGTCGGATAGTGCCGGTACAGCTCCGCATAGCGCGGATTGGCGCTTCTGCCGACGTAGTGGCTCGTTTGCGGCGCGGCCGATGGCGAAGCCTTGATGGCCGTGGTGTCGTGCATGAGCGTTGCTCCCCGGCAGGGATTATAGCGAATAGCGAGGTGCGAGATAGCGATTAGGAACTGACGCGTGAACTCATCAAGTGCGCGGTCGCGAGTGGCTCCATTCCGCTCGTGCTGATGGCCGCGCACGCGCGCGCGGAGGCCAGAAAGTCGATCAGTCGTTTCGACCCTTCAATCTCTCCCGAGCCGGCCACGACGGCGGCTGAAAAGACCTGCACGAACTGGATCTCCGGCGCGAGGCTGCCCGCGAACCTCGACGCCTGCCGCGTGCACGATTTCACTGACCGGCATGACGGCAAGATCGGCGCCACCCGCGGCGACCAGGCCGGCGGCGTCGGAACCGCGCGGCATCGCCTTGACGTTGATCTTTTCCGCGATGCCGAGCCGCGGAAAAAGATCGGTCGTGAGCCAGATACCGCTGGTGCTTCCGGGGATCGCGACGGTTTTGGCCTCGAGCAGGACTTGTTTGAAGGCTTCGACGGTGCTCACGTCGGGCTTCGCAGTCCCCGCCCGCACCGCCACGCCGAGCGGCACCCGCGCAAGATCGACGTCCGTTCCGGCGACGATCTTGTTCGCGGCGATCAGCTCGCTAAGGCCCTCCCTGGAGAGGATCACCACGTCGGCCGGCGTGCCGCGCGCAAGCTGTGCGGCAATCGTTTGCGGACCTGTTCCCTGCGACGCGCCCGACCCGGTCGCGACCTTGATGCCGGTCTCCCGCTCGAATTCCGGCAACAGCTGCTCGTAAGCGGCGGCGAAACCGCCGGACATCAGAACGTTCAACTGCGTCGGATCATTCGTCATCGTTATTTCGGCGACCAACGATAGGCTTTGGCGCAGGCGCCGCCCATCAGCATCGCTCGCTCGGCCGTCGCTCAGGCGGTCGGTCTTGAGGAAAGGGCTCGACCGCCTGTTCGTAGTTGACGACGGCGTAGGCGCGGGTCCAGTCCGTGCCCCACAGGCAGCGGTCAAAACCCCAGGCATCGAATACGCGCGCCAGCGGATCCCAGATGTCCGGGAACGGATAGGGTTGCTGCGACAGCGTGCAGGCGCCGCTCACCTTGATCACCGCGTTCTTGCGCTTGGCAAGGTCCAGCACCTTCGGCAGGTCGGCCCACGGCTGTGGCGGCGCCGGCGGCGTGCGCGGCTGCAGGATGCCGAGATGGTCGATGATGAAGCGCGTATCGGGATGGCGGTCGATCAATGCCGTGCCGGCATCGAGGTTGCCCCAGCACAAGATATTGACCGGAAAGTCGTGCTTGACGGCCGAGCGGGCGATGCGGTCGAGGCCCGGATCGGCCGGATCGCGGTCGCGCCCCGGCTCCTTGGTCAGCATGATGCGGATGCCGACTGCGCCCGGCGTCCGCTTCCATTCGGCGATGACGTCGTCCACGGCGGGATCGTCCGGATCGACCGGCTTGACGATCGCGAAGCGATCGGGATGCGCGCGTTGCACCTCCACCGCATAGCTCGCGTCGTAGCGGTACATGACAAATGCGGAGATGAAGATCGCGCCGTCGACGCCGACCTTGTCCATCGCCGCAACCATCTCGTCGCCGGTCACGTGGTCCGGCCAGTTCGGCACGCTGTGCCAGGGCCGCTTCGGCGTGTTCGCCTCATAGGCGTGGACCTGGGAATCGATAATCGTCATCGGGCAAGCTCCTCAATTGCTGGCAGAGTTCGGCATCGCATTCGACATCGCAACAGACGCCGGCACCGCGCCGCGCCCCGTTCCGTGAGACACGCAAGGTAGCGGTACAAGTTACCGCACAGAACGAGTAACGACTACCGATGTCAGGTCCGGGTCACCGCAGCCATTGCCCCCGCCGGCGTTTCATCCGGTTTTGCGTCAGCCGTCGTCTTCGCCGCTTCGCCATTCGCTCAGAAGTGGGAGTAGGACGGTCGCGCGAACGACAAGGTCTTGCCGTCGCGCACGAAACGGGCGCCCTGCCCGGCCGCGACGCGGCCGATTTCGGTTGCCGCGACGCCGGCCTTTTGCGCGGCGGCGCGGAATGCGCCGAGCTTCTCTGGCGCAAGCGTGAGCACGATCTCATAATCATCGCCGCCGGTCAGGATCGTCTCGATCAATACGGGCTCGGCTCTCAGCGCCGCGCCCGCGGCGTCCGACAGCGGCACCCGCGCGACATCGATTTCCGCCGCCACGCCGGAGGCCCGGCACAATTTGGCGAGGTCGCCGGCCAAGCCGTCGGACACGTCCATGGCGGCCGAAGCGTCATGCAAGACCGCGTCGGTTAGCGCATTGCGTGGCTGCGGCAGGAGATAGCGGTCCGTAAGCTCGGCTTGCAGCCGATCCGAAAGCCGCCACCGCTTCCCGTAAGCTTGATCCCGGCGCAGAACAACACCGAGCGCGGCATCCCCGATGGTGCCAGTGACGACGATGCTGTCGCCGGCCTTGGCGGTCGAGCGCCGCACCATTTTTCCGTGCGGCACCGCGCCGAAGGCGACAATCGCGATCGAGGTCGGCCCTGGTGTGTGGTCGGTATCGCCGCCCAAGAGCGGACAGTCGTAACTTTTCGCATCTTCGCCGAGCCCCGCGGCAAAAGCGGCGATCCAGGGCTCGTCGATCGCGGCCGGCAGCGCCACCCACATCAGAAAGCCCAGCGGCCGCGCGCCCTTTGCCGCCAAGTCGGACAAATTCATGCGCAAGACCTTCCGCCCGATCGATCGCGCCGGATCGTCGGGAAAGAAGTGCACGCCGGCGGTTCCGCCGTCCGTCGTCAGCACCAGATCGCAGCCGGGCGGCGGCGTCACGATGGCGGCGTCGTCGGCAAGCCCGAAGGCGCCCGGTGCCGTCGCCAGCGGCCGGAAATGGCGCGCGATCAGGCGCTGCTCAGCCGAGGGTTCGTCGTTCGCTGTCATCGCGCCGCCTAACCGAATTCAGCCGCGCGCCATTGGTGCGCCAGCGCATCGAGCACGGCATTGACCATGCCGGTCTCCTCCTTGTCGACAAAAGCGCCGGCCACGTCGACATATTCGGCGGTGACGACGCGCGCCGGAATGTCGTTCCGGCAGGCGAGTTCATAGGCGCCGGCGCGTAACACCGCGCGCAGCACGGTTTCGACGCGCTTGAGCGGCCAGCCGCGCTGTAACGCGGCGTCGATCTGCGGATCGAGCCGGCGCTGCTCGCGCACCACCCCGCCGACGATATCGCGGAAATAGGCGGCTTCGGCCGGCCGGTATTG
The DNA here is from genome assembly GCA_963729335.1 of uncultured Alphaproteobacteria bacterium. Taxonomy (GTDB): domain Bacteria; phylum Pseudomonadota; class Alphaproteobacteria; order Rhizobiales; family Xanthobacteraceae; genus BOG-931. Next base: position 784,875 of record CAVSNN010000002.1, on the reverse strand, counting down.
CACGCCCTCGACCTCGCCGCCGAGCCAATGGCCTTCGAATTCGGCCATGATCTCGTTCAATCCGGTGCCGGCCAAATCCATCTGGTAGAGCGCCTGCACCGCGGCGAGGCGTGCGGCGCCACGCTTGTTGGCCTTGCGCGCCTGTTTTGCACCGGCGGTCATGTCAGTGCGTCCCGAGCCGGCGCTTGAGCGCGACCAGCGAAAGCGCAGCGCGCGCGGCATCGCCGCCTTTGTCCTGCTCTTCGACACGCGCCCGCGCCCAGGCCTGCGCCTCGGTGTCGACGGTGAGGATGCCGTTGCCGACCGGAATTTTGCGCGCCACCGACAGCTCCATCAGCCCGCGCGCGGATTGCTGCGAGACGATCTCGAAATGAATGGTGTCGCCGCGGATGACGCAGCCGAGCGCGACGACGCCATCATAGGGCCGGCGGCGGCGCGCCGCGGCATCGAGCGCGATGGCAATGGCGGTCGGGATTTCCAGCGACCCCGGCACGCTTAAGCAATCGAACGTCGCGCCCGCCTCCTTAAGCGCCTGCGTCGCGCCGGCGAGCAGTGCGTCGGCAATGTCGTCGTAGAAGCGCGCCTCGACGATGAGGATACGCGCGCCTCTGCTTCGGCTTTGTTCACGCTTGCCGCGCCGTGGTCCGGCCATGACTTAGCTCCGTTTGCAGAGGGTGGTAGCAAGCGGAAGAACGTCCAACAAGCGCGGCGAGCGAACGCCGATTTCACCAAATCACTGACGTTCCGAATGCGCGAAAGGCCCGATCGGCGGTTACCAAAGGCACGCTCTCGACATGAGATTGCGCGGCCAGCATGCGATCAAACGGATCGTAGTGGCTCCCCGACAAAAAGCCGGCCACCCGTGCATGTTCGATGGTGATCGGTAGCGCCGTAAACGCTCGTGCCAAGGTGATTTCCTGGAGCTTGTTTGCGATGTCGACCGCTTCGGGCCACCGCCCTCGATTGACCTTGGTCGCGATTTCCCAGGCACAAACTGCGCTCACGAATACCTGCGATTCCAAATCGTCGGCAATTTCGCGCGCTTTGCGGGAAAGGCGCCTATCTCCGGCCAAATACCAAACCAGCGCGTGACTATCGAAGAAAATCTTCACCTTCGCCCTCCCAGAGACGCAGTTCCTCCTCTGGCAGAGGATCGAAAAAGAACGAGTCGGGTGGCGACTTGATCTTACCCTTGAGCATGCCGAAACGGCGTTTTAGCGGCGTCTCCTTGATCGGCGTAAGCCGCGCGACCGGTTCCTTGCCACGCGTAATCACCACGTCTTCTCCCGCCTCAGCGCGCGCGATGAGCTTAGACAGGTTGGTTTTCGCCTGATGGATGCTGAAAGCGGCCACGACCTTTTCCTTAGCTAAGTATCTTAGCTAAGTCACCACAATCCGTCAATCAACACGCGTCTCCAATAGCCGCGCGGCATAGCGCGCCATCTGGTCGACTTCGAGATTCACTTTGGCGCCCGGCTGGAGCGATCCGAGCGTCGTGACCGCCAACGTATGCGGAATGATCAGCACCGAAAACGTGTCGGCCCCGACCTCATTGACCGTGAGCGAAACCCCGTCGACGGCCACCGAGCCTTTGGCGGCGATGAATCGGGACAAGGCGGCGGGGACGCGGAAGGAAAAGCCGGCGCTGTCGAGCAAATCGTCGCGCGCGATCAGTTCGGCGATGCCATCGACATGACCACTGACCAGGTGGCCGCCAAGCTCGTCGCCGAGCCGCAGCGACCGTTCGAGATTGAGCCGGGTCCCGCGCTCCCAGGATTTGGCGGTCGTCGTGCGCAGCGTCTCGGCCGCGGCGTCCACGGCGAAGGAGGTGCGATTTCCGGCCCGCCCGACGCCCACTACCGTGAGACAAATCCCCGAACAGGCAATCGAGGCGCCGAGCGCGATGGAATCCGGACTATAGCCGCAACCAAGGGTCATTCGGCGCAGTTCTTCAGCTTTTTGGTGAACTTCAAGGACTTCGCCTAAGTCATTGACGATACCGGTAAACATCAATCACCTGCGTTCAAAGGCTGCGTTCAAAGCTCTGTTGCCGGTCCGGCCCGACCGGCGCGTCACTTATACGCCTAAGCCGGCCCGTCAGCGCCGCCAGAGCGGCCGGATCGGGGGCGTCAATTCCGCCCTCGCCGACGATCTTGGCGGAATGGAACAGGATGGCCTCGTCGACGAGATCGGCGGCGATCAAGGCCGCGGCGAGCGTCGGCCCGCCCTCGACCATGAGCCGGGTGATGCCGCGGCCGGCGAGAAGCTTCAGCGTCGCGCCAAGGTCAAGCCGTCCGCCGTTTGCGGCGACCCGCAACACTTCGACACCCTCGGCCCGCAATGCGTCTTCCGCCGCGCGCGGGGCGGTCGTGGCGGCAGCGACCCAGACCGGCGTTTCGCGCGCGGTTTGGGCGAGCCGGGAGCCGGGTGGCAGGCGCAGCGCGCTGTCGAGCACGATGCGCAGCGGCGAATTTTCGGCCATGCCGGGCAAGCGGCAGGTCAGCACCGGATCGTCGGCGAGCGCGGTGCCGATGCCGATCATGATGGCGTCGCTCTGTGCGCGCAGCAGATGAACACGATCGCGCACCGCCTCCCCGGTGATGGCGACCGGAAGCCGACCGGCAGCACCGGCTTTGCCGTCGGCGGAAATGGCGAATTTGAGCGTGACGTGGGGACGCCCGTCGCGCACGCGCCGGATATGGCCGGCGTGATCGCGTCGCGCTTGGTCGGCGCCGACGCCGATATCGACGGCGATGCCCGCCGCGCGAAGCCGTGCATGGCCCCCGCCCGCCACTTCCGGATTGGGATCCTCAAGCGCCGAAACCACACGCGTAATGCCCGCCGCGATGACGGCATCGGCACAGGGTGGCGATTTGCCGTGATGCGAGCAGGGCTCGAGCGTGACGTACATGGTTGCGCCAAAGGTCGCGTAATTTGCCGCGCCGCCGGCCCGACGCAACGCCTCGATCTCGGCATGCGGCCGCCCGCCGGGCTGCGTCCAGCCGCGGCCGACGATGGCGCCGTCCTTGACGATGACCGCGCCCACGGCGGGGTTCGGCCAGGTGCGGCCGAGCCCGCGCCGGCCGAGCGCCAGCGCCAGCGCCATGAAACGTTGGTCCATCGCCGCGCTCATGAAGGACCAATCTTGTCATCGTCCGCGAAAGCGGACGATCCAGTAATCGCAGGATCAGCGAGTAATCGCATTACCAAGCCCAATCTCGCGGCGGCTACCGGATGCTCCGCCGGAGCCTGTCATCGGGCCGGCCACTTCGGGCCGGACCCGTTGCCGGAGCATGACAATGATGGATGAGCGATGCCACGAGTTTAGCGTTTGCGCGCTCACTCGGCGGCCTCGTCCCCCGACAATTCGGCGACCGCGGCCTCGAAATCCTTGGCTTCGCGGAAATTGCGATAGACCGAGGCGAAGCGCACATAGGCGACATCGTCGAGCTCGCGCAAATGCGCCATCACGGTTTCGCCGATGGTTTCGGAGGAGACTTCGCTTTCGCCGAGGCTCTCCAGCTCGCGCACGATTTTCGAGACCATCTGGTCGATGCGCTCGGCCTCGACCGGGCGCTTGCGGCAGGCGATCTGCACCGAGCGCAGGAGCTTGTCGCGGTCGAACGGCACGCGCCGGCCGTTGCGCTTGATCACCACCAATTCGCGCAGCTGCACGCGCTCGAACGTGGTGAAGCGGAAATTGCAGGAAAGGCAGACGCGGCGGCGGCGGATGACGGAGGAATCCTCGGTCGGCCGCGAATCCTTCACCTGGGTGTCGAGGCTGGTACAACTCGGACAGCGCATCCTCGCCCCGATCCTCATCTGATCTGATGGGATCGGATTGCTTTCCATCTTTTGCGCATGATCTTTTCGGAAAACCGGTTCCCACTTTTCCGGATCATGCGCTACCCCCCATAGATCGGGAATCGGCCGACCAGTCGCTTGACCTTGTCGCGCACGGCGGCTTCCGCCGCGGCATCCTGTTCGGCGCCGTTGCGCGCCAGTGCGTCGAGCACGTCGGCGATCAACTCGCCGATCTGGCGGAACTCGGCGATGCCGAAGCCGCGCGTGGTGCCCGCCGGCGTGCCAAGCCGCACGCCGGAGGTGACGGTGGGCTTTTCCGGATCGAACGGAATGCCGTTCTTGTTGCAGGTGATGTGGGCGCGTTCGAGCGCGATCTCCGCCACCTTGCCGGTCAGGCGCTTTTTGCGCAGATCGACCAGCATCAGATGGGTGTCGGTGCCGCCGGAGACGATATCGAGGCCGCGGGCTTTGAGCGTTTCAGCGAGCGCCTTGGCGTTTTCGACGACGTTCTTGGCATAAAGCCGGAACGACGGCCGCAGCGCCTCGCCGAACGCGACCGCCTTGGCGGCGATGACATGCATCAGCGGGCCGCCCTGCATGCCGGGGAACACCGCCGAATTGAGCTTCTTCGCAAGCTCCTCGTCGTCGGTCAGGATGGCGCCGCCGCGCGGCCCGCGCAGCGTCTTATGCGTGGTCGTCGTCACCACGTGGGCATGCGGAAACGGGCTCGGATGCACGCCGCCGGCAACGAGCCCGGCGAAATGCGCCATGTCGACCACGAGATAGGCGCCGACCTCATCGGCGATGTCGCGGAAGCGGCGGAAATCGATGATGCGCGGATAGGCCGAGCCGCCGGCGATGATCAGTTTCGGCCGATGCTCTTTGGCGAGCCGCTCGACCTCCGCCATGTCGATCAGGTGATCGTCGCGGCGCACGCCATAGGGCACGACCTTGAACCACTTGCCGGACAGGTTGACCGGCGAGCCGTGGGTGAGGTGCCCGCCGGCGGCGAGATTGAGCCCCATGAAGGTGTCGCCCGGCTGCATCAGCGCCATGAACACTTCGGCATTGGCGGAGGCGCCGGAATGCGGCTGCACGTTGGCGAAGGAGCAGCCGAACAGTTTCGTCGCGCGCTCGATCGCCAGCCGCTCGGCGATATCGACGAATTGGCAGCCGCCGTAATAGCGCTTTCCCGGCAGGCCTTCGGCATATTTGTTGGTCAGCACCGAGCCCTGCGCCTCGAGCACGGCGCGGCTGACGATGTTTTCCGAGGCGATCAGCTCGATCTCGTCGCGCTGGCGGCCGAGTTCGAGCGAGATTGCTTCGGCGATCTCGGGATCGGCCTCGGCGAGCCCGGCGGCGAAGAAATCCTCGTCCGATGTTTTGTTCGATGTTTTGGCGTTATGGCTGACCGGCATGGCGCTGTCCCGCTCGCTCTGGCCGGGTCTTCGGCCCGTGCTGATACACCGCGCCCGCGTATCATACCAGCGGCGACCCGCAAGGCGTGGGATATTTCAACGGTTATCGCCGCTATATTTAGGGATCGGCGCGGCTTTGCCCAAATAGGGCTGTTTGCCCAAAAAGTCCGAAGGTTGCCCAAAAAGTCGGGCAGGTGGCTCTTTATTTATGGTTAGTCGTGGGTGCAGATTTATCAATAAATACTGGGTCGGCCTTTGCCGCCACTACCACCCTCAACGTTCCCTTCGGGACCGGGCTGAATTGGCTGCCGCTAGAACCGTACATCCCAAAATCGGTGCTTTTTGCCAGCGCATTAAACAGCGCATTGAAGGGAGTGTTTGCCTTTGGGTCTGGGCTACTCCCCATCGGAGCATCGCCGACGACCGTCACGCCCATCGACTGGCCGCCAGCTATAACGGCGCGTGGCATATCACGGATTAATAGATTGTTTTGGTCCGGCTCTGGGATTGGCGCAGGTCCGTATCCTTCAACAGTCCACCCTGAAATACCAAGTGCCACTTGGAGCCGCGATGCAAACCAATACCCGTCGGACGAATCCGGCAGATACCAAATCACGACTGAGGCTTTCGGCTTTCCTTCCAATTCCTTTTTGAAAACATCAAACTTTATATCGCGCGGACCGGCCAGTTTTCGTAATTGCGCCAATTTCAGTTCTGCTTCTGATTGCCGCGCATTGGCTTCAGCAATTTCAACCCGCTGTAATCGCACGACCGCCCAAGTGGCCACGCCACCCAGTAGCGCAAATACCCCTGCGACGATCAAAAAAGTGACCATCGCGTTTTCCCAGGATTGGAGCGAGAAGCCGAAGAACATTCCTTTGTCCCGATTCGAGATAGGTGCACTCTCGGTGTTTGGGCTAGTCATTCTTGGGTTTCTTGCACTTTTGCTGGCCGTGCTTCGTGATTGGATACATGGGGCACGAAGCTAAATGTCCTCTAGGCTTAGTTGCTCTCGATCAATCGCTTTGAGCGACGCCAACAGGAACGTCGCCGAGAATGTCCCTCGGCTGATCTTGTTCGCGATACTGGCCTCGGATTCCTTCATCCCGTGCTTTTTGAGCCGTTCGGCCAATTCCCTGTATCCGACATCGGCCCGCGCCAGCGCGGTAGGATGGGTTGAGCCCTTGTGAAGCCCATCATTCTACCTCACCGTCCTATGATGGGTTTCGCTCCGCTCAACCCATCCTACAAGCTCAAGGCTCGACCACGGCGACGCAGCCGATCGAGATCAGCAATCCTTTCGGCAGGGGGACCTGCATGGTCATGCGGGCGGGCGGATTGTTGGCAAAAAATTCCGCGAACAGCCGGTTCACATCGGGGAAGCTCGACATGTCGGCGACCAATACGGTCGTGTTGACAACGAGATCGAGCCGGCTGCCGCCCGCCCGCAATACCGTGTCGAGGTTGCGGAACGCCTGTCGCGCCTGGGCCTCGAAAGTCGTCCCGGCGGCTTCGCCTGTCGCGGGGTCCACACCCGGCTGACCGGAGACGAACAACAGACCGCCGGCGCGGACGGCCTGCGAATAAGGCCCGATGGCCTTGAGGCCCGGAACTTCGACAATCTCTTTGTCGATCATCATGCCGCGCTCGGCAGCCCCGCCAGCGCCATGGCGAGTTCGCCTTCGTCATATTGCTGATCGACGAGCTTGCCGTCGAAATAGGCGATATAGGCCGCCATGTCGAAATGGCCGTGGCCCGACATGTTGAACAGGATAGTCTCGGCCTTGCCTTCCTTCTTGCAGCGCAACGCCTCGTCGATGGCGCCGCGCACCGCATGGGTGGCTTCCGGCGCCGGCACGATGCCTTCGCAGCGCGCGAATTGCACGCCCGCGTCGAAACAGGTCTTCTGATGATAGGCGCGCGCCTCGATCAGGCCGAGGTCGTAGAGATGCGACACCATCGGCGCCATGCCGTGATAGCGCAAGCCGCCGGCGTGGAAACCCGGCGGAATGAAGGTCGAGCCGAGCGTATGCATTTTGACGAGCGGGGTAAGATGCGCGGTGTCGCCGAAGTCGTAGGCGTATTTGCCCCGGGTAAGCGACGGGCATGCCGCCGGCTCAACCGCAACGAAGCGCCGCTTGCGCCCGCCGCGCAGTTGCAGGCCGAGGAACGGAAAGGCGAGGCCGGAGAAATTCGAGCCGCCGCCGGTGCAGCCGATGATGACATCGGGATCGTCGCCGGCCATTTCGAACTGCTTGATCGCTTCCTGGCCGTTGACGGTCTGGTGCAACAGCACGTGGTTGAGCACCGAGCCGAGCGAATATTTGACCGCCGGATCCTTGGCCGCCATCTCGACGGCCTCGGAAATGGCGATGCCGAGCGAGCCCGGGCTGTTCGGGTTCTTGGCCAGGATCGCACGCCCGGAGTCGGTTTCGTTCGACGGCGAGGCAATGCAGCGCGCGCCGTAGGTTTCCATCAGCGCGCGGCGATACGGCTTTTGATCGTAGGAGACCCGGACCTGGAACACGGTCACCTCGATGCCGAATAACGCGCCGGCGAAAGCCAGCGAAGAGCCCCATTGGCCGGCGCCGGTCTCGGTGGAGAGCCGCTTGACGCCCTGCTCCTTGTTGTACCAGGCCTGCGGCACTGCGGTGTTCGGCTTGTGCGAGCCGGCCGGCGAGACACCCTCGTATTTGAAATAGATTTTGGCCGGCGTGCCGAGCGCCGCTTCGAGCCGGCGCGCCCGCATCAGCGGGGTCGGCCGCCACATGCGGTAGACGTCGCGGATCGGTTCGGGAATGTCGATGGTCCGTTCGGCCGAAACCTCTTGCAGGATCAGCGCCATCGGGAATAGCGGCTCGAGATCGCCCGGGCCGACCGGCTGCTTGGTGCCCGGATGCAGCACCGGCGGCAGCGGCGCCGGCAGATCGGCCGCGAGATTGTACCAGGATTTGGGGATATTCGTTTCGTCGAGAACGAATTTGATCTGATCGCTCACGCCACCCTCCCACGCTACGAGTTACTTGCGCGAAGTGTAGCCCCGGCCGAGCGCCGGCGAAAGTCTTACAGTTTGGTCGTCGCCGGGAGCGCCGGAGCCCGTTACCCCATCTCCCTGATACTACGCGGCGTGTTCGGGCTGCCTCGTCATGTCGCTGCGGCCGGCGAGTAGGCCCGCAACCGAAATATCCTCGTCGAGACCTTCCCAATGCAGGCCGATCCGGCTGATCTCGACGCACGCCCGCGCCTCCGGACTGGCATGCAGCAGACGGGGAAACCAGGCGAGCGGCACGCCCAAAGTGCGGCCGTCGGTCAAATCGACCCACATCGTGTGTTCGTCAAAACGGACGGCCGTTGCCGAAATGGTCATCCCATGCCTTTAGGATCAGGGTCGTCGTTGCAAGACAGTGCGCAGAATACGCGAAAGTTCGCCGGAATTAAAGCCGTAGCTTTCCGCAATAGTGACTTCCGGCTCCACCCAGATTTTGGCGTCTTTGCCGCCGCCCTTAACATGAATGTGCCGCGGCTCGCGTGGAAGCCCTTCGTCTGAGAAAAAGAAATAGCGCAAGCCGGCATCGCGGAAGACGATCGGCATTTTTATTTGGCCCTGGCCAATTGCCAGAATATCATGCGCTGTCCGGATCGGGCATGGGGAAATTCGAAGCCCGTAGGATGGGTTGAACGAAGTGAAACCCATCATCTATTTGCAATAACACCGAAGGCGATGGGTTTCACTTCGTTCAACCCATCCTACACGCCTACAGCTTCACCGTCGCCGGAATGGCCGGCGCGCCGAGCCCGTCGCGGCCGTAAATGTCCTCGCGGAACTGCACGATGCCGTCGGACGCCGACCAGGCGGTGACATAGACCCACTGCAGCGGCACGGGTTTCGTAAGCCGCGCCGTTTTCTGCTCGCCGGACGCGATCACGCGGTCGATCTCGTCGGGCGGCCAGCCCTTGGTTTCGTCGAGCAGCCAATACACCAGTTCGCGCACGTTCTGCACCCGCACGCAGCCGGAGGAATGGAAGCGGAAATCGTCGCCGAACAGGTTTTTCAGCGGCGTGTCGTGCATATAGACGCCGTAGGGACTGGGAAAATTGATGCGCAACGAGCCCAGCGAATTGAAACTGCCGGGATCCTGCTTGAACATGTAGTTGGTCGCGTCGTTGGAATACCAGTCGATCTGCGAGGCCTGCAGCTCGGTGTGCCGCATGTTGAAGATGCGGATGTGGTTCTTGGCGAGATAATCCGGCTCCGCCTGCATCAGCGGGATCAAATCCTTGCGCACGATCGAGACCGGCACGGTCCAGTATGGGTTGAAGTTGATCTCGACGATCTTCGAGTTGATGTCGGGCGACGGCCGGTCCGGCTTGCCGACCACGGCCCGGTAGCGCGACACCGCGAGGTCGTACTCGATCGCCTCGATGCGGGCGGCCGGAATGTTGCACACCACGTAGCGCGGGCCGAGATTGGTGGTCAGCGTCTTGAGCCGGTCGATATTGACCTTGAGCTGGTCGCGGCGGGTTGCCGCCGGCACGTTCATCTCGTCGAGCGTCGCCTCGCGCAGAATGCCGTCGACGGTGAGCCCGTGCCGCGCCTGGAACCGCCGCACCGCCTCCTCGACGTAGGAATCGTAGATGTCGTTGCCGACCGCATTCGGATCGAGGTCGCCGGAAACCAGAAGCCGCGAGCGCAGATCGACCACGCTCGGATGGCGGTTGCCGAGCCGCAGCTCGTCGACCTTGGGCACCACCGGCCAGCCGCCGCGGGTGACGATGTCGTCGTAGGACTTGACCGCGGCCTCGGTGAATTGCGCCGTGGCCGGCGACAGCGTCGGCGCCGTCGGTTTGGGCATATGGATGGTGCGCGAGGCCTGGTCGAAGGCCTGGCCGAAATCGCCGCGGTCGGTGTCGCCGATCAGCGCATCGAGCGGCCGGTCGTCGGCGCGCGCCCGCCCGGCAACGACGCCGGCAGCGGCAAGCGCCGCCGCGCCGGCAAGCCGCCGCAGCAAGGCGCGGCGATCGCAACGCGCATCGTCCCGGTTGTCCGCCTGGCTCATGGAGCGCGTGTTTGCAAGACCATTACGGCTGAATTCGGCCGAAGATACGCACAAGAACCGCAACCCCGAACGCCCGAAGCCGCCGACAAGCGGATTAGCACAACGCGGCATCGCGCCAAAGGGGCATCCGGCCCCGTTTCGCGCTACAACCCTCGTCGAATCGACGTTACTCCATCGACTCCATCGCCCGCAGCCACTTTGGGGACCGACCATGGGTGCGATCAAGCTCTTTGCGGCTCCGATCCGAAGCATCGTGAGATTTCCGCTGTTTCAGCTCGCCGTCGTCGTCGCCATCATCCTGTTTTTGCAGGCGGCCGAGGACAATTCGCTGTACGGCAAGATTTTCGACGGTCTCGACACGCTCACCGACCACAGCGTGCAATTGATTTCGCAGCTGTTCACGGTGAAGTCCTTCACCCGGTCCGGGCTGACCGCCGGCCTGATGATCGGCTACGTGTACCTGGTCTGCCTGTTCATTTTGGAAGTGCTGCGGGTGGCGATCCGCCACGTCATCGATTTTCTCGGCTGGAGCAATGCGTTCTGGTTGCGCAACACCATTGCGCGCGAGCGCGGCATCGCGGCGTATCGCGCGTGGCTGCCGTTCGAGCGGATCAGGCCCGCGGATGTTCCGCAAGACAAATGGGAAGCGGCGTTTGCCTGGCCGCCGGATAACCGGCCGCCCTACCCGCCGCTGGCAAAGCGGATGCTGCACGGCGCCTTGAGCTATCTGATCGTCGTTGTCGGCGTGGCGGTGCTGATCCAGGTCTTTACGCCGTTTCCGGTGCTGACTTGGTTGGGCAAGCTCGTCGCGATGATTTAGGGCGCGGACTGATAAACACGCGGCCAATGTCTGCTGTTGGGGGGTAAAGCGGACCTCACATTTGAGAGGAACCGTTTCCGCAAACGATCGATCTCGCCGGTTTGCCGCTGTCTATTGATGCATTGCAAAGAGCTTCATTCATTCAATGGCGGGCGCACCACGCCAGATCGTTTACCGGTGGGGCACTGTCCCTTCAGATCGGGTGGTCGGTGCAAAAAGGAACCAACCGGCGTATGCACGGGTTGTCTGTGTGCTCGATGTGGAGACAATCATGAATCCCGACGCTGATGATGGCGGGGGCGGCACACAACACCCGAAGCCAAATTCGGGCGCGGACCCACTTCACAAGTTCGCCGGTCCGGCGCTGGTCGCGCTCCTCGCCGTGGCGATGATTTCCGTCGTGTCAGTTGTGCTGTACGGCCTCAACGAGCCTGCTGCCGGGAACGGCGGCAATGCCGGCACGCAAGCGGCCGCGCCCGCGCCCGAGAACGCCAAGTCTGCTAGCGCCAAGTCTGCTAGCGCCAAGTCTGCTAGCGCCACGTCTACTGGCCAAGGACAACCCAACCAACAACAGTCCGGTCAACAGCAACCCGCGCAGCAGCAAGGACAACCGCTACAAGCCAACAAGCCACAACCCGCGCCGCAGCAGGGACAACCGCAACAAGCCAAACAGCAACCCGCGCCGCAGCAGGGACAACCGCAGCAGGCCAGCCAGCAGAAACCCGCGCAGCAGCCGGCGCAGCAGGCCAGCCAGCAGAAACCTACTCAGCAGCCGGCGCAGCAAGCGAACAAGTCACAACCCGCGCCGCAGCAGCAAGCCAATCAGCAGAAACCTGCGCAGCAGCCGGCGCAGCAAGCGAACAAGTCACAACCCGCGCCGCAGCAGCAGGCCAGCCAGCAGAAACCGGCTCAGCAGTCGGCGCAGCAAGCCAGTCAGCAGCAACCCGCGCCGCAGCAGGGACAACCGCAGCAGGCCAGCCAGCAGAAACCTGCTCAGCAGCCGGCGCAGCAGGCCAGCCAGCAGCAACCCGCGCCGCAGCAGCAAGCCAATCAGCAGCCGGCGCAGCAGGCCAGCCAGCAGAAACCTACTCAGCAGCCGGCGCAGCAAGCGAACAAGTCACAACCCGCGCCGCAGCAGCAAGCCAATCAGCAGAAACCTGCGCAGCAGCCGGCGCAGCAAGCGAACAAGTCACAACCCGCGCCGCAGCAGCAGGCCAGCCAGCAGAAACCGGCTCAGCAGTCGGCGCAGCAAGCCAGTCAGCAGCAACCCGCGCCGCAGCAGGGACAACCGCAGCAGGCCAGCCAGCAGAAACCTGCTCAGCAGCCGGCGCAGCAGGCCAGCCAGCAGCAACCCGCGCCGCAGCAGCAAGCCAATCAGCAGCCGGCGCAGCAGGCCAGCCAGCAGCAACCCGCGCCGCAGCAGGGACAACCGCAGCAGGCCAAACAGCAACCCGCGCCGCAGCAAGGTCATGCCGGCGAGCGAACGGGTGAGAACCAGGGGTCAAGCGGCGGATCGGTCCAGCTCTCGCAAGATCAACGGACCAAGATCAAGGATATCATCGGTAAGCTTCGCGCGACGCGCGTCACCACCATCGTGAATAAGAATCACGCGGCGCGGGCTACCACCATTTTGAACTGGTCCATGGCGGTCGGCGCGACCGTTCCGAAGAGCGTGCATGTCGAGGCGTTGCCGGCAGACATTGCGGCAATCGTTCCGCAATACCAGGGCTTCCATTACGTCGTCGTTGGCGACCAGATCCTTATCGTGCATCCTGACACAAGGAAAATTGTCGCCATCGTATCAGCACGGGGATGATTCAGAATCCCAGGAGGGCGATCGTGAAAAGTCGATACACAGTGATCCCAGCAATGATTGCTGGTTTTGGGTTTGGTGCTCTTGCAGTCCAAGCCCTCCACGCCCAGGATTCTCCGCCTACTTACGTAATTACATTATTTGACACCGCTATAAAATCAGAGGTGATGAACACAAACTATCCCTCACTCGATCCAGGCACATTTCAACCATTTGGCGGCCGCTACATCATCCATTTTGGAAAGACGGTTACCTTCGATGGACAGCCTCCGAACCAAATTATAATGATCGCGTTCGACAACATCGAAAAAGCTCAGGCGTGGCGCGCGTCGGACGCTTTCAAGAAAATGTACGATGTAAACAAGATTGCGAAGGTTCGATCCTTCACCGTTGAAGGAGTCCGATAGTATTAACGTCCGTATTACTCGCAGAATAAAAGGTCGCGCCTTCCCCCTGCTCTACAGCAAACGCACTCGCTCGCCATTGGTTTCCAGGTCGCTCGTCCAGTCAGAACGGGAATGGAGAGAATTTAAGCCTCACACCTGGAAATGAACGGATTGGCCTACGAACCAAATTGTTTCATCCGCGTTATAAAAACAGGAGGTAGTTGCCATGTTCGTTCGCTTGCGCGGAAGAAGCCATCACACCATTCGACGTTGGTTCTTGGACCGCACTTTGGCGATGCTTTGGGCTTATGTTTTGATACGAGGTACACGCGCGCCGCAACGCGTAGGTTTGTCGGATACTCCAGCGGAGAAACCCTAGGATTTTTGCGATAGCATCGCGCATTGGGATGTGACTGGTGCGCTTGCGCGCATGTCTCCTAAATCGACGTCTCCTAAATCGACATAGGCGGCTAACCGCACAAGGCGGCTATCGGAGCGTTACGTTCCACGAAAGCGTTATGTTCCACGAGGAAGAGAGCTGCGGATATTGAAAGGGTGATGTCCGGACAACGTGGTAATAAAACGAGCCGATTTAGGCGCGGAACTGTAGGTGCGGCGCAGCGTTGTCTCAGGCTCGGCTGAACAATGTCATGGCACGCCTAGCCATGGAGCTCGCATCCGGTCGACCGGTCGGGGCTCCTTGTCATTGCTCACACGGAGGCCACGATGCACCTTTCGGGTCAAGGTCTGCTCATCATATTACTGGTAGGTCTCATTGCCGGTTGGCTGGCCGGACAGCTTGTGGTGGGCTTCGGATTTGGTCTCGTCGGCGATATCGCAATCGGGATTGTCGGTGCCTTGATCGGCACATGGTTCCTGCCCCAATTGGGTATCCATATTGGCGTTGGGTTGGTCAGCGCGATCATTGTCGCCACTATCGGCGCCGTCATTCTCTTATTGCTTGTTGGATTGCTCAAAGGGGGTTTTCCACGACGGCGATCTTGGCGATCTTGGCGATCTTGGCGACTATAAGGTCGCCTACCGCGATGTGCTCTCGGTAACGACAAGGCTCAGCATCCTGCGCACTTCTTATCAGTCGCCTGGCACTCAACTCGCGATAGGGCCGGCCGCGGCGCAGATGAAAGCATGATCCGGTCGTAGTCGGGCAAAACAGCAACACGCTCGGAGTGCCAAATATTCGCCGCGACTCCGAACATGCGTTTGGAGTTCGCCGGGAACAAAATTTCGTCTTGAGCATTGGTGACGCGAAATGCTTACCCAAAGGGAGACCACGATGAGGAACCTCGTCCTTACGCTCGCCGCATTCGCCGCGCTCGGCATTGCTATGCCGTCCGCTGCGCTGGCCGATACGGTGATCATCCACAAGCACCGGCATCGACTCTTCAATGAAGTTCTGCCGCCTCCACCCTTCCATCACCACCACGACAACAAAACCATTATCATCAAGCATCGCGACCACAGGTCATAGCGGGGGAAAGCGGACACTGCGCGGACACCGTAATTTGGTCGGTCGCGACCTACGCGGCTCAGGCCTGGTGCCCTGCAGCTTGACCTCTGAGGTCCCCATTTCACGGCTCCGATGAGCCATCTGGTTGCCTTGGGGAACGTCAAAACGACTGCGGCGTTTAGCGAAAGTCGCTCCACTTTCTGGACGTCCCCATGATGATTGAGGCGGATTACCGAAAGACCCCGGTCGAAGCCGTCGAACTATCTATCGGCGTACTGCTGGGGTTTTTCCTCTGGATGGTCGTACCCTTCGGCCTCATCGTGGCTGTGTGGATCGAATTGGCAGGAACCTTCGACACAGGGCACTTTTTGAAATCGTACCCGCGTGTCTTGCAGGCAGAAGTTGGCGAAAGCCCCTCACTGACCGAATCAAAACCTTTCAAGATAACGCAAGCAAACGTGAACTTGCATAATTCGCGGCGCGAACCGAGACACAGACTGCTCACCCCGGATCATCCACAAGCCTGGAATGGTTTCGTCACGCCTGGGTACGCCGACGATATGTCCTCGGTCTTCATCGATCATGGCGAAATACATTGAGACTGCGCACAACGCGCGACGGTGTGCCACCGACCGTGCGCGCTTTCTGGCGGCGCCTAGAAATGGCGTGCCTGGTCCATGCCGCGACACGGACACTCATGGCTAGGTTTATTTGCTTGCTTGCCGGGCGCGCATTGCGGGGTCGTTAAGTTTCTTTATCGGGTCAGCGCCCAAGCAGTAGCACCGGTGCGTCACCCCGCAGGGGGTGTTTCAACTCCGATGCCGTCATGACGCAGCTTGAATTCGATGCTGCGAGCCAAGGTGCGCCATCGACGCTCAAGCACGAGCCAATGGGTCCGCTCCTTCAAGTCGCCGGTTTTTGCCTGCCGCGCGCAATACTCTGCCTGTGCGTAAGCATCCCTGATCTGCCCGTCCAGTTGTTGGCTCGTTGCCGCAGGTTCCCGCGTGCTTGCAACTTCGGACATGTTCCACCTCTTCCAGACCGCTCAATCATTCGCACTTAACTGAACGGTCATCGAGCAAACGAACCCCTCCGGCGCGTAATTCGGCCGCAAGGTCCCGGAGAGTGACTTGACACATCCAGCGATCAATTGACTTCCAAAGCCGTGTCTGTTCGGAGGCTCAATTTTCGGCCCGCCGTTTTCCTTCCACGTCAATGTCAGGATGCCGTCGTCGCTCTCCCAATCTACCAACACTTGACCGGACGCAGACGAGAGCGATCCGTATTTCGCAGCGTTTGTTACAAGCTCGTGAAAGAGCAGAACCAGATGCCTTGCTGTTTCGGGTTCAATATCTATTTCCGGCCCGCGTGTCTTTAAGCGATCATCGCCGTATGGAGCAAATTCCTGCAACAGCAATGTTTTAATATTGATCGGCTGCTTCCTGTCGCCGGTCAGCAGCTCGTTGGCGTATCTGATCGAGTGGAGGCGTCCGGCAATTTTTGCAGCCCGCTCCGGGTCGTCGGCCAGCGACTTTTGCAGGATCGCTTCGATGACGGCGAAGATGTTTCTCCCCCGATGCTCCAATTCCCAAGTGAGAATTTGATTTGCAAGCTGTCGTCGCCGCAACCGCTTCAAAACAACTCGGCAGCAATGAGCAAAATAAATCGTGAACAAGCAGGACGCCACAAACCAGAGAATGCCCATCTGCTCGTCGTGAGTCAGTTCCCACTTGAGTTGGAAATAGGGTGGCATGAAAGCCCATTCAACGATCAGAACAGATGCGGCCGTTTCACCGACAGCGGCAGGAGTGCCTGCGAGCAGCCCTGTGACCAAGATTCCCGGGAGGTATATTGCAAAACCTAGATCGGAATCGGCCCAACCACCGACAAAGCGCAATGCAGTGGCGATGACCAGGCTTGCGATGGCAATACCGAGAGCGACACCGGAATAGGACGAAATGCGGTCGCTCAGGACGGCGACTTGGTCAAGGTAGTCGGATTCTGTTTTTTGGGGTAACTTCGCTGGCGCGGCCGCTGCGGTGAGCGATGGCCCACCCCGGACCGACAGGCTCACCTCTGAGACGCGCTCAGACATTTGGAAAGACTAAGCCTCGCGCCGCGCATCACCTAAACCGACATATTCCGCCAAGCCCGCCTCATGCAGCACCCGGTCGCGGAGGATCGTCGGACTTCGGACCCCTTGACGCGCCAGGTCGATGATCCTGGCCGCTATGACTTCTCTGGCGGGGTGTTGGCGGTCGCCCAGGTTGAGCGTCTTGCAAACGTCGTCGAGTGCCATCGACATTGCCGCAATATCGTTGGGCTCGAAGGCACCGTCTTTCAAAAACGGTATGATGGTTGCCATGGGAGACCCCTTTATGCTCCCCACTGCGGTCTTCGCAGCAGGCAAAGGTTAGGCATGTCCCCCCCCGTCTGCCCGGTTCCCGGCATATCCGGCTTGCTAATCCACCGGTTGGGGAGTACGCCCGAAAAGTCTCCGCCTTAGGCGCGTTTCAGCGCGCCGTTCGACCCATATCGCGGTCTCTGCCCGCTGAACGGGCGACGGAGCGGGTCATGTGCCAAATCCAACAGACGTAAGGCAAAACAGGCTGTTAGACGGGCTTGGCGCTGACGATCTCGCGCGGCTGCGGCCCAATCTCCGCAAAGTGCGCATGACGCTGGGGGATTTTCTTCACCCAGTCGGTTCGCCGATCAAGCATGTGTACTTTCCCGAAAGCGGGATGGTTTCGATGCTCACCGTCATGAAATCGGGCGAGCAAATCGAGACGGCCATCATTGGCAATGAAGGCGTTGTCGGCGGTTGGGTCGCCATCGACGGAGCCAACGCCAACACGCAATCCACCGTGCAGATCGAAGGTTCGGCTTGGCAAATTTCCGACGCCAAAATTCCTCGAAATGTATGAGGCGAGCGATCCGTTCAGGTCCGCCATGAACGGCTATCAAGGCGTCATTTTATTTCAGGCGCAACAGAGCGCGGCCTGCCACGCCATTCATTCTGTCGAGGCGCGGCTCTGCCGTTGGCTGTTGCTCTCGCAAGACATTATCGGGTCCGAGCACGTCACATTGACGCAAGAGTTTTTGTCTCACATGCTTGGCGTGCAAAGGACATCGGTCTCGTTGTCCGCACACGCGTTGCAAAAGTCGGGCTTGATCAAATACTCGCGCGGCAAAATAAAAATCATTGACCGCAAGGGCATCGAAGAATGCGCTTGCGAATGTTACCCGGCCATCCGTGCGCGCATCGATACGGTCATTCCGCCTTACCGGTGAACGTTGCCGTCACCAAGCCTGGCTAGGCCGGGCCAACACTCGACAGCAATAAAAAAAGACCCCGGCATTCGCGCCGGGGTTCAGTTACGCCAGTACGACCGAAAAGCCGGCGAAAGACTTCGGATAATTTTCAGTGGAGCATGATCTTTTCCGAAAACCGGATTCCACTTTTCGGGATCATGCTCTACAGCCGATAAAGAATCTGATCGGTCCAGAAGCGTTCGAGCCGGTGCAGCGCCTTGTTGAGCACGCTGAATTCGTCGGCATTGATGCCGCCGACCTGCTCCACCGTGCGCACGTGCTTCTGATAGAGCGCCTCGACGTTGTCGCGCACCTCGCGGCCCTTGTCGGCGAGCTTGATGCGCACCGAGCGCCGGTCGACCCGCGAGCGCTGGTGATCGAGAAAGCCCATCTCGACGAGCTTCTTGAGGTTGTAGGAGACGTTGGAGCCGAGGTAATAGCCGCGCGTGCGCAGCTCGCCCGCGGTGAGTTCCTTGTCGCCGATGTTGTAGAGCAACAGCGCCTGCACCGAATTGATGTCGGCGCGGCCGCGGCGGTCGAATTCGTCCTTGATGACGTCGAGGAGACGCCGATGCAGGCGCTCGACCAAGGTCAGCGCCTCGAGATAATGCGGCCGGATATGGTCGAAGCGCGCCTCACGATCGGCGGGCTCGACCGTCTTGACGACGGCTTTCATGGTGACGCCTTTCCCAACTCTGTTTGGCCAGTCTGTTTTTGTTTTCGGCGGCGGGCCCTGTCTCCCGCCGTATCGCGCCAACCTACCGATCAGGGTCTAAGATCAGTTTAAATAACACGCTAAAAAGAAGGTTTATTCGCCGCTCTGCGGGCCGCTAATGCGCGTAAAATTGCTGCCGGTTTGGCGAGGTTTTGTTCACCGTGCAAAGCCCCGTCAGATCGCAGCGGATTGAACACCACGGCGCTTTCGAGAGTGTGAGGCCGAGTTCGCGCCGTCACGGCATGATTGACTAGCCGTTACCAGCCAATCATATAGCGCGATGAGTTGCGGCCACCCGCGCCGTGATTGCGGGGGAGTGTCCCGAGCGGCAAAGGGGGCGGACTGTAAATCCGCTGGCTAAAGCCTTCGTAGGTTCGAGTCCTACCTCCCCCACCAGCCTACGCTCGCGGCGCGAGCGAGGCTGCCGCGCCGGAGCCCGAAGGGCGAAGGCGGGCGATTGCGTCCGCGAGCTTCGGCTCGGCAAGCCACGCAGAGAGTTCGAACTCCCGAAGACGGTACGAATTGCCAAGAGTGCACCTGCGTGACAAAAGCGGACATGCGCGACCGGCAATGGCCATCGAAACCCCGCGCACGCCATCGCGGCCGGCCGCCGGATGCGCGGCAGCAACGCCGCCACGGCGGGCCGAGCGACACCGTCATCCTCTACGGTTGGCACACGGTGACCGCCGCGCTCGCCAATCCGGTGCGCTGCATCCGCAAGCTTCTGGCGACCGAGAACGCGATCCGCCGTCTCGCCGAGGACGGCATCACGCCACCGCTGGCGCCCGAACTGGTGCGGCCGGATGCGCTGGCGGCGCGGCTCACGCCCGACGCGGTGCATCAGGGGCTGATCGCGGAAGCCGATCCCCTGCCCTCGCCGGACATCGCGGATTTGCCCGCCGCGGGCGTCGTGCTCGTGCTCGACCAGATCACCGATCCGCACAATGTCGGCGCGATCCTGCGCACCGCGGCGGCGTTTGCCGCCACGGCCGTGGTCACCACCGCGCGCCACAGCCCCGAGGCGACCGGCGTGCTGGCGAAATCCGCGTCCGGCGCGCTCGAACTCGTGCCGATCGCGATCGTGCAAAATCTGGCGCGCGCGCTGGCTGCCTTGAAGGATCGCGGCTTTCTGGTGGTCGGCCTGGATTCCGGCGCCGCCGACGATCTCGCCGCCATCGCGCTGCGCGCGCCGCTCGCGCTCGTGCTCGGCGCCGAAGGCAAGGGCTTGCGGCAGTTGACCGGCGCGACCTGCGACCGCCTGGCGCGGCTTCATCTTCCCGGCGCGATCAAGAGTCTGAATGTCTCGAACGCCGCGGCGCTGGCGCTCTATATCGCGGCACAAGCGACGGTTTGATTGAGCATGATCTTATCCGAAAACCGGTATCCACTTTTCGGGATCATGCTCTAAAACACAAAGGCCCGCGAGCATGCGGGCCTTCGCAGTCTCAATAGGATTGCGTTTGCATCACGGATAGTGCCGCCAGCGCGGCGCAACGCGATAGTAGCGCGGTGCAACGCGGTAGTAGCGCGGCCGCGGATGCATATAGACCGGCCCGCGATAGGCGTAGTGCGGGCGAACGTAGCGATGGCGGTAATACGGCGGATAGGCCGGCGGCGGCCCGTAGCCATAGCCTGGAGCGTAGGAATAACCGGCAACCGGCGGCGCAGCGTAGCCCGGAACATACGGGTAGCCGGTGGCGGGCAGGTAAGCCGCTTCAGGCGCATAAGGCTGGTACGGCGGGATCATAATGCCCGGACCGGAATACACCGGGCCCTGATTGACCACATAGAGCGAGGGCGCGGCATAGAAGATCCCACGTCCGCAGCCGCCGCAGCCGCCGCAATTGCCGCAGCCGCCGCGCCAGCCATTCCAGCTGCTCAAACCGCTCCAGCCGCAATCGCCGCAGCCATTCCAACTGCAACAGGGTCCGCCGAACGGGGCCGGGGTGACCGGGGCGGTGACATAGATCGGCGACGGCGCCACCGGCTCGGCAAAGACCGCAGCCGCCGTCGGCGCACCGCAGCCGCCGCAGCCGCCGTAACCGCCGTAACCGACCGGCGCCACCGCGGCATAAGCGACTGGAGTCGAATAACCCCAACCGCAGCAGCCGGCAGACGCAAGCAACGTCATGCCGACACTGAACAACGTGGCGACCGCCACGACGAGAACCCGATGCAACGACATGATACTCCCCTACTGACTGACTGACTGACTGACTGACTGACTGACTGACTGACTGACTGACTGACTGACTGACTGACTGACTTCCCTACTTGTGATGCGAATCCGAGCCGTCCGATTTTGGCGGATGGCGCCGGCCGAACCGCGGCGCAATGGCCACTGCCGGCGCCGGGTATGGCGGATAGTCGGTCACCGGACCCGGCGAAGATTGGCTCGACCAGTTGCGATAGTAGGTCGGGGCCGGCGGCGGCACCGGACGATTTGCCGGCGGCACGATTTCCAGACGGCCGTAACCGGGGCGCTGGCCGGTCATCGGATGATACGGGCGATAAGTCCGCTCGGTCCCGGGCAGCGCGGCCACCAGCGGCCGGTACACCACGGTCGGCGTCACCATGCCCGGCAGGTCCAAGCCGAAATCGCCTTCGACCACGCCCCAGGATGCGTCGATGCCATTGATGTAGACCGGCACTCCCGGCTTGCCGGGTATCACGATCTCGGGCTCGCGCTGCGCGAACGCCGGCGAGGCGGAAACCGCAAGCAGCAGAAGCGCTTGGACAAGACGCATGGGTGATCCGTGAGCAAAGCGCATATTGCCCGGCAGTCTATGGAGGCGGCGAGCCAAATTGGTTTAAAACGCCCTTTTTGCAGTGCTGAATTGTTTAGTAATATTAATTGCTCACTACTTTGCCGGCGGCGAGCCCCGCCCGATCAACCGAAGCACGATGAAATTGCGCAGCGCCGCGGCGAGGCCGCACAAGAGCGCAAAGGCAAGCGTCGCGCCAACGATTTCCCGGACGATCGCCGCCAGCGCGTGCGGTTCGCTCCACGGCGCGAATAATTTGAACGCGGCCGCGACCGCGCCGATGGCGGCGCCGCAGCCCATGGCACGTGCGGTGTTCCACAGTTGCATGGGCGGTACCCATCCGCCGGCTTCGCGCCGAGCCAGATCGCCAATCTTAATCGGCTCGCGTTCGCCGGTCAGCATGCCGCAGGCCGCGGAACTGGTCGCGATCCCATCCGTTGTCAAATTGGGCTATTTTGCAGCCATTCGCCAATCAGCGTCCGGATCATGACACCGCAAGCCGCTTCCATGCATCCACGCTCGTCCGGCGCCGCCGAGCCTTTGGAGAATATCGACAAGCTCTGCATCGACACCATCCGCACGCTCGCGATCGACGCGGTGCAGAAGGCGCAGTCCGGACATGCCGGCACGCCGATGGGAATAGCCCCGGTCGCCTATACGCTGTGGCAGGACTGTCTGCGCTACGACCCGGCCGACCCGCTGTGGCCGAACCGCGACCGCTTCGTCTTGTCTGCCGGCCATGCCTCGATGCTGCTCTATGCGCTGCATTCATCTTTCCGGCGTGCGCCGCCTCGATGGCTCCCGCATGACCGATGCGCCCGCCGTGAGCCTCGACGACATCAAGTGCTTCCGTCAGCTCGACAGCGTGACGCCGGGGCATCCGGAATACCGCCGCACCACCGGCGTGGAGACCACCACGGGACCGCTCGGCCAAGGCTGCGGCAACGCCGTCGGCATGGCGATCGCGTCGCGCTTGCTCGGCGCCCGCTATAACCGACCGCATTTGACGATATTCGACTACGACGTTTACGCGATTTGCAGCGACGGCGATCTCATGGAAGGCGTGGCGAGCGAGGCGGCCTCGTTCGCCGGCCATCTCGGCCTCGCCAATCTATGCTGGATCTACGACAGCAACACGGTGACCATCGAAGGCCACACCGATCTCGCTTTCACCGAGGACGTGGAGACCCGGTTTCGCGGCTATCGCTGGAACGTGCTGCGGGTGCGCGACGCCAACGATACCGCGGCATTCAAGCGCGCGGCTGGAAACGTTTCGCCGCACCGAAAACCGGCCGACCATCATCATCGTCGACAGCATCATCGGCTACGGCGCGCCGCATAAAGAGAATACCGCGGCCGCCCACAGCGACCCGCTCGGCGAAGAAGAGGTGCGGCTTACCAAGCTCTTCTACGGCTGGCCGCAAGACGCGCAATTTTTGGTGCCGGACGGCGTCTACGATCGCTTCCGCGAGCGGCATCGCGCGGCGCGGCCGGGCGCTGCGCGACGACTGGATGAAAACGTTCGTCGCCTACGAGAGCGAGCATCCGCAGGCGGCGCGCGAGATCGAAATGCTGTCGGCCGGCGAGCTGCCGCCCGGCTGGGACGACGATCTGCCGGCATTCGCGGCCGACGAAAAGGGCATGGCGACGCGGGACGCGTCAGGCAAGTTTCTCAATGCAGTCGCCAAACACATTCCGTGGCTGATCGGCGGCGCCGGCGATCTTTCGCCCTCGACCAAGACGGCGTTCGAGGGCGCGAGCGCGCTCGAGCCCGGCCAGCCGGACGGCCGCATCATGCATTTCGGCGTGCGCGAACACGCCATGGGCGCGATCGTCAACGGGCTTGTGCTGTCGAAGCTGCGGGCGTTCGGCGCGACGTTCCTCACCTTCAGCGATTATATGCGCCCGTCGCTCCGGCTCGCGGCATTGATGGAGCTGCCGGTGTTCCATGTCTTCACCCACGATTCGATCGGGCTGGGCGAAGACGGACCGACGCATCAGCCGATCGAGCAGCTGGTCGCGTTGCGCGCCATTCCGAATATGATCGTGCTGCGGCCGGCCGACGCCAACGAGGTACGCGAGGCTTACAAGATCATTCTCGGGCTGGCGCGTGAGCCGGCCTGCCTCGTGCTCAGCCGCCAGAAGCTGCCGATTTTCGACCGCGACCGTTATGCGCCGGCGGCGGGGCTTGCGCGCGGCGCCTATGTGATGGCCGACGCCGATAACGGCGACCCGCAGGTGATCCTCATCGCCAGCGGCAGCGAAGTGCAACTCTGCATCGCCGCCTATGAACAGCTCAAGCGCGAGGGAATTGCAGCCCGCGTCGTCAGCATGCCGAGCTGGGAGCTGTTCGAGCGGCAGGACGAGCGCTATCGCAACGAGGTGCTGCCGCGGCGCATCAAGGCGCGCGTTGCCGTCGAGATGGGCTCGACGATCGGCTGGGATCGATATTGCGGCCCGAGCGGGGCCATCATCGGCATGCACAGCTTCGGCGGTTCGGCCCCGGGCAAAGATTTACTGCGGAAATTCGGCTTCGATCCGGATAATGTGCTGCACGCCGCCAAGAATCAGATTGCCAAAAATGAGATTGCCAAGAGTAACGAAAGATAAAGATCGCAAGGAATAGCCGGCGATGAATCCCCTCAAGGCACTGCAAGACCACGGCCAGGCGGTATGGCTCGATTTTCTCTCGCGCGGCTTCATCGCCCACGGCGGCCTCAATAAGCTCGTCGATGAGGACGGCGTGCGCGGGGTGACCTCGAACCCCGCGATCTTCGAGCAGGCCATCGGCAAGACCGACGAATATGACGATGCCATCGCGCGCATGTTGGAGGAGCGCGACCGCTCGGCCGGCGAGCTGTTCGAACAGCTCGCCGTGGAAGACATTCGCAACGCGACCGACGTGCTGCGCCCGGTGTTCGATGCAAGCCGCGGCGCCGACGGTTTTGTCAGCATCGAGGTATCGCCTTATCTCGCGACCGACACGAAAGCGACCGTCGCCGAGGCGAAGCGGCTGTGGCATGAGGTCGACCGCAAGAATCTGATGATCAAGGTGCCGGGGACGCTCGAAGGCTTGCCGGCGATCCGCGAACTCCTGGCCGACGGCATCAACGTCAATATCACGCTGTTGTTCGCGCAAGCTGTCTACGAACGGGTCGTTGAAGCCTATCTGTCCGGTCTCGAAGCGTTGGCCGCCAAGGGCGGCGATATTGCGCGGATCGCGAGCGTGGCGAGTTTCTTCGTCAGCCGCATCGATACCGCAGTCGACAAATTGCTCGACGAAAAAATCGCCCGCGCCAACGATCCCGACGAGAAAGCCCGGCTGAACGCGCTGAAGGGCAAAATCGCCGTCGCCAATGCCAAGCTCGCCTATCAGCGCTATCTGCGGCTGTTCGCGGGCGAGCGCTGGCAGGCGCTGCAAGCCCATGGCGCCAAGCCGCAGCGGCTGCTTTGGGCCTCGACCGGCACCAAGAACAAAGCCTATAGCGACGTGCTTTACGTCGACGAGCTGATCGGCCCCGACACCGTCAATACCATGCCGGTCGCCACCCTCGATGCGTTCCGCGACCACGGTAAAGTGCGCGACAGCCTTACCGAAGATGCCGCCGGCGCCCAGCGCCTCCTTGGCGAACTCAGCCGCGCCGGCATTTCGCTCGACGGGGTGACCGACCAGCTGGTCGAGGACGGCGTGCGGCTGTTCGCCGACGCCGCCGACAAGCTCCTCGCCGCCGTTGCCAAGAAGCGGATTGCGGTGCTGGACCGGCAGATCGGCAAAGCGAGTTTCGCGCTCGGCCATCAGCTTGAGAAAAAAACCGCGGAGATCGCCGAGGACTGGCGCCGGCACGGCAACATCCGAAAGCTGTGGCAGCACGATAAGTCGCTGTGGACCGGCGCCGACGAAGATCGCTGGCTCGGCTGGCTCGATTTGGCGGACGACAAAGACATCGCGGGCTACGGCGCCTTCGCCGAGGAGATCAAGGGCGAAGGATTTAACGACGCGGTCTTGCTCGGCATGGGCGGCTCGAGCCTCGGCCCCGAAGTGCTGGCGGCAACCTTCGGCCGGCGAACCGGGTGGCCGCGATTGCGTATTCTCGATTCCACGGTTCCGGCGCAGATCAGAGCGCTGGAATCCGATCTCGATCATCGGCAAGACTCTCTTCATCGTATCGAGCAAGTCGGGCTCGACGACCGAGCCCAATATCCTTACGGATTATTTCTTCAAGCGCCTCGCCGACGGCGTCGGCGCGGCCGAGGCGGGCCGGCATTTCATCGCCATCACCGATCCGGGATCGCCGCTCGAACAACGGGCCGCGGCAGCAAAACTTCCGTCGCATCTTCCATGGCACCCCGAGCATCGGCGGGCGCTATTCGGTGCTGTCGCCGTTCGGACTGGTGCCGGCGGCGATCGCCGGAATCGACGTCAGCGCAGCTCGCGCGGGCGACCCGGCTGATGCTGCGCTCGTGCGGGCCCGACGTGCCGCCTTCGGAAAATCCGGGCGTCGCGCTCGGCATCGCGCTCGGCGCCGCCGCGGCGCGCGGCCGCGACAAGGTCACGCTCGTCACTTCGCCGGCGCTGTCGAGTTTCGGCGCCTGGGCCGAGCAATTATTCGCGGAGTCGACCGGCAAGAACGGCAAGGGCCTCATTCCCATCGACGGCGAGCCGCTGGGGCGGGCGGAGGTCTATGGCGACGACCGCCTCTTCATCGCGCTTTCGCTCGACGGCGAGACCGCAGCCGACCACGAGGCCAAACTTTCGGCGCTGGAACAGGCCGGGCATCCCGTCGTCCGTATCGTGCAGAATTCGATCGGTCATATCGGCCAGGAATTCTTTCGCTTCGAGATCGCGACCGCCGTCGCCGGTGCGGTGCTCGAAATCAATCCATTCAATCAGCCCGATGTCGAGGCGAGTAAAATAAAAACCCGCGAACTCACCGCCGCGTTCGAGCAAACCGGCAAATTGCCGCCGCAATCGCCGGTGTGCCGCGACCAGATCGCTCGCGCTCTATACCGACGATCAAAACGCCGAAGCGTTGCGCAAAGCCGGCGCCGACGGCGGCGTCGAAAGCTGGCTCAAGGCGCATTTCGCCCGCATCGGCGCCGGCGATTATGTCGGCGATGCTGGCCTACCTCGCGCGCGAGGCGAAAACCGCGGCGCGCTTGCAGCAGCTGCGGCTCGTGCTGCGCGACCGGCGCCATGTCGCCACCTGCCTCGAATTCGGTCCGCGATTTCTGCATTCGACCGGGCAAGCCTACAAGGGCGGCCCCGACAGCGGCGTATTTCTCCAGATCACCGCCGACGACGCGCGAAGATCTGGCCATTCCCGGGCACCGCGCCAGTTTCGGCGTGGTGAAAGCGGCGCAGGCGCGCGGCGATTTCGACGTTCTGGTCGAACGCGGCCGGCGCGCGTTGCGGGTTCATCTCAACGGCGACCTCAAGTCGGGCCTCGCCGCGCTCGAAGCCGCGGTCGAGCGAGCGATGGCGTAAACAAACGGAGTGCATCACATGCAGATCGGCGTCATCGGGCTGGGGCGCATGGGCGGCAATATCACGCGCCGCTTGATGCAGCACGGTCACCAAGCGGTCGTCTACGATCGCGACGCCAAGGTGGTCGCCGCGCTCGGCCGCGACGGCGCGACCGGCGCGGCGGGATTGGATAAACTCGTGGCGCAATTGCGCCCGCCGCGTCCGGTCTGGGTCATGTTGCCGGCCGGCAAGATCACCGACGACGTCATCGTCGAGCTCGGGGGTTTGCTGCAAGCCGGCGATATCGTCATCGACGGCGGCAACACGTTCTGGAAGGACGACATCCGCCGCGCCAAAGTGCTCAACGAGCGCAACATCCATCATGTCGACGTTGGAACGAGCGGCGGCATCTGGGGACTGGAGCGCGGCTATTGCATGATGATCGGCGGGCGCAAGGACATCGTCGACCGGCTCGATCCGATCTTCAAGGCGCTGGCGCCCGGGCTCGGCAACGTGCCGCGCACGCCCGGCCGCGACGGCCGCGATCCGCGCGCCGAGCACGGCTACATTCATGCCGGAGGCAACGGCGCCGGCCACTTCGTCAAGATGGTGCATAACGGCATCGAATACGGGTTGATGCAGGCCTTCGCCGAAGGTTTTGACATTCTCAAGAACGCCAACGGCGATGCGTTGCCGAGGGACGCGCGTTTCGATCTCGATCTCACCGACATCGCCGAAGTGTGGCGGCGCGGCAGCGTCATCAGTTCCTGGCTCCTCGACCTCACCGCAAGCGCGCTTGCCGCCGATCCGAAGCTCGCCGGCTTCGAAGGCGTCGTCGCGGATTCCGGCGAAGGCCGTTGGACCGTCATGGCGGCGATCGAGGAGGCGGTGCCCGCGGACGTGCTGTCCGCCGCCCTTTACACCCGCTTCCGTTCGCGCCGGCAGCATACGTTCGCGGAAAAAATCCTCTCCGCGATGCGCAAAGGCTTTGGCGACCATATCGAGCCCGAAAACCACAAGGCCGCGCCGTCATGACGACGAAGACCGGCGCCACTACGGCACGGCCCGCCGATCCGTGCTCTCTCATCATTTTCGGCGCGTCGGGCGATCTCACGCATCGGCTCCTGGTGCCGGCGCTTTATAATCTCGCGGTCGAAGGCCTGTTGCCGGAAGCGTTCGCCTTGATCGGCGTCGCCCGCAGCGATTGGTCGAACGAAACGTTCCGCTCCGATCTCGCCAAAAGCCTGCCGAAATTCGCGACGCGACAGATCGACGAGAGCGCGGTCAAGCGCGTGCTCGATTGCGTCGCTTATGTCCGCGGCGGACCCGATGACGACGAGACCTACCGGGCCATCGGCCAAACGCTCGCCGCGCATCGAGCGCGAGCGGCAAACGCACGGCAACCGGCTGTTTTATCTGGCGACGCCGCCGGCCGGCTTTGCGCCGATCGGCCGCCATCTCGGAGAATCCGGTCTGGCGCGGGTGGAGAACGGCGCCTGGCGCCGCGTCGTCGTCGAAAAGCCGTTCGGCACCGACTTGGCCTCGGCGCGGGCGCTTAACCGCGAGCTCCTCGGCATTCTCAACGAGGACCAGATTTTCCGCATCGATCATTATCTCGGCAAGGAGACGGTGCAGAACATCATGGTGCTGCGCTTCGCCAACGGGCTGTTCGAGCCGATCTGGAACCGCGATCATATCGATCACGTGCAGATCACGGTCGCCGAATCGCTCGCCGTCGGCCGCCGCGGCAGCTATTACGACTTCAACCGGTGCGCTGCGCGACATGGTGCCGAACCATCTGTTCCAGCTCCTCTCGCTCATCGCCATGGAGCCGCCGTCGCGCTTTGCCGCCGACGCGGTGCGCGCCGAGAAGGCGCAGCTGCTCGATGCCATTCAGTTGCCGAACGTCGACGAGGCGCGGCGCAATTCGGTGCGCGCGCAATACGGCGACGGCTATGTGGAAAATCGCGCGGTGGAGGCCTACCGCCGGACGCCGGACGTAAAACCCGACAGCACCACGGAAACCTATGTCGCGCTCAAGCTCATGATCGACAATTGGCGCTGGGCGCGCGTGCCGTTTTATCTGCGCACCGGCAAGGCGTTGCGCGCCAAGCAGACCGAGGTGGCGATCAAATTCAAGCAGGCGCCGGTCGCCATGTTCCGCGATACTCCGATCGACCGGCTGGCGGAGAATTTCCTGGTGATCGGAATCCAGCCGAACGAGTACATCGGCCTCGAATTCAACGCCAAAATTCCCGGCCCTTCGATCGCCATCGGGGGCGTCGGCATGACCTTCAAATACGAGGACTATTTCGACATTGCGCCGTCGACCGGCTATGAGACGCTGATCTACGACTGCATGATCGGCGATGCCATCCTCTATCCGCGCGCCGACGGCATCGAGGCGGGCTGGCGCGTGGTGCAGCCGTTCCTCGATGCCTGGCGCGAGACCCCGGCTGGCGATCTCGGCTCTTATCGCGCCGGCGGCGATGGCCCGACGCAAGCCGACGAGCTGCTCGCCCGGGACGGCCGCCGCTGGCGGCCGATCGCGCGGGCCAACTCATGACCGCCAAATCGAACCCGCAAATCGTCGTCGTCGACGATGCGCCGGCGCTCGCCGCGGCGGCGGCACGGCGGCTCGTCGGCCGCGTCACCGGGAAAGAGCGCGCCGCGGTGTGCCTGACCGGCGGCTCGAGCCCGCAGGGACTTTATCGCTTGCTCGCGGAGGAACCGTGGCGCGGCGAAATGCCTTGGCAGCGCGTGCACTGGTTCATCGGCGACGACCGCTTCGTTCCCGAAAGCGATGCGCTGAGCAATATGGGCGCGGCGCGACGTATTTTTCTCGATCGCGTTCAAGCGCCGCGGCAGAACATTCATCCGATCGCGACCGACGCCAATTATCCCGAAGGCGCGGCGCGGCTCTACGAAGACGATCTCAAGGCGTTCTACGGCGCCGATCGGCTCGATCCGGCGCGGCCGATGTTCGATCTGGTGCTGATGGGCCTCGGCGGCGACGGCCACACCGCCTCGCTGTTCCCCCACTCGCCCGCGCTCGATGAACGGCAAAAATGGGCGCTCGCCATCGCCACAGCCGGGATGGAGCCGTTGGTGCCGCGCGTTACGCTCACGTTTCCGGCGCTCGCTTCGACGCGCGAAATGCTGTTCCTGGTCGACAACGCGGACAAGCGGACCATCCTCGGCCGGGTGCTCGCCGGCGAAGACCTGCCGGCGCACCGCGCTTATGCCGACGGCGAACTCGTTTGGCTCGTCGTGCGCGCCGCAGCTCCGGAGCGCTGACATGAGTGCTGACATGAGCGCTGACATGAGCGCTGACATGGCGGCGCAGGCCTCCTCCGACCGCATCGCCGTCGTCGTGGTGATGGGCGTTTCCGGTTGCGGCAAGAGCACGATCGCCTCGATGCTGGCGCACCGGCTGGGCTGGATCTACGAGGACGGCGACTGGTTTCATCCGCAATCGAACATCGAGAAAATGCATCACGGCGAGCCGCTCGACGACGCCGACCGCTGGCCGTGGCTGCATGCCATCGCCGACTGGATCGACGCGACGCGGCGGGACGGCAATCGCGGCGTCGTCGCCTGCTCGGCGCTCAAGCGCGCCTATCGCGACATTCTGGTCGGCGAGCGGCGCGACGTGCGCATCCTATACCTCAAAGGCGACCGCGACCTGATCGCGCGGCGCATCGCCGCGCGCGCCGACCATTTCATGCCGCCCGATCTGCTCGACAGCCAATTTCGGGCATTGGAGGAACCCACGGCGGACGAACGCCCGATCGTGGTCTCGATCGCTCCGCATCCGCGGGAAATCGTCGAGACGATCGTCGGTAAGCTCGGGATCGACGAGCCTGCCACCGTCGACGCGGACCATCGCACGCGCTAAGAGGATCGGGACCCAACCGATCCCCGCAGGCATCGATCCGATGGACGCGCAGCCGCTGTCGTTACCCACCGCCGCGCTGCCGAGCGACAAGAGGGCGATCCGCAATCTCCTTGTGTTTTTCGCCGTGGTCTATGTCATCGAGGGACTGGGCCAGATCGGCGGGCTCGTTGCCCAACCGCTGACCTATTATCTCAAACAGGCGCTCGGCTGGACGCCGGTCCAGGTCACCGCCTTTATCACCATTTTCAACCTGCCGTGGGTCATCAAGCCGCTGTACGGCTTGTTCTCCGATTTCGTGCCGCTGTTCGGCTATCGGCGCAAAAGCTATCTGATCCTCGCCAATGCGGCCGCGATCGGCGGATATTTCTGGGTGACGAAGCTGACTGTGCCGGGGGAACTCGCTTTCGCGCTCATGCTCACCGCCTACGCGATGGCGATATCGAGCACGCTGTGCGGCGCCGTGCTGGTGGAGAACGGCCAAAGGCTGAGCCAGAGCGGCACATTCGTCAATCAGCAATGGCTTTGGTACAACATCGCCGCCATGGCGGCCGCCATTGCCGGCGGGCAATTGGTGCAGCATCTGGCGCCGGCCTCCGCGCTGCATGTCGCCGCGGCGATTGTCGCGGTCGCGCCGATTGCCGTCATTGCCGGCACCGCGCTGCTGATTGCCGAGAAAAAATCGCCGATCAACGTACAAGGCATGAAAGACACGCTGCGCGGCCTGGGGGCGGCGTTCGAGCGGCGGCACCTGTGGATCATCGCGCTGTTCATCTTTTTCTACTATTTCAGTCCCGGATTGAGCACGCCGCTCTATTATTACATGACGGACGATCTGAAATTCTCGCAAGCCTATATCGGCATATTGTCGTCGATCAGCGCCGCCGGCTGGGTCGTCGGCGCGCTGTTGTACCGGAAATTCCTCATCGACCTGACCTTGAAGCACCTGCTGAATTTCAGCATCGCATTCGGCGTGGTGGCGTCATTGGCATTCCTGTTGTTCTGGAATGAGCCGGCCGCGGCGGTCATCAGCTTCTGCGCCGGATTGGCGGCCATGCTGGCGACCGTGGCGACGCTGACGCTGGCGGCGGATTATTGCCCGCGGCGCGCCGAGGGGTTTTCCTTTGCCGTGCTGATGTCGATCATCAATCTCGCGACCACGCTGGCCGACAACGTCGGCTCGTATCTCTACAGCCACATTTTCCACAGCCAACTGGCGCCGCTGATAGTAATTTCGGCGGCATTCACCGCTTTTGCCTTTATTCTCGTCCCGCTGCTTCGGCTCGGCGATAAACGCCAGGGCGAGCCGGTGGACGTGCCGGTGGAGATGCGGGAACGATTGGAACCGCCCGGCCCCGACGTGCGTTGAAGTCCGCTCAATATTTTTTGGGGCCTGATCATGCGAAAGATCGGCGCTTTCATTGCGATTGTTGCGCTTTTGGCAGTCATTTTCGCTCCCCCGCCGGCCGCGGCGTTCGGACTGCGCATCGGGCCGTTCCACATCGGGATACCGCTTTACTTTCCGCGATTCCGGCACCGCCTCTATATGCGGGCCAACCCGAATGACCTTGCCCGTCCGGAATCCGAGCCAGCGATAAGCTCGCCGCTAATTTATCCGAACCGCGCCTTGCCGGGGATTTTCCAGAGCATCTTCACCCCGGCCTCGGCGTCGCCGTGGCCATTCGGCTATGAGCGGATTTTCTCCACCGCGTTTGCCGAGGCTTCGGCCAGCGCCGACCCGCGGCTGTGCCAGCCTGCCGTCGATCCCAATCCCATCGTCGGTCGCATTCAAACCGAGGTGACCCCGACTGCCGATCAGCAACAGCTATTGCAAAAGCTCGGCGGCGCGCTTGGCGCGGCGGCAGGCTTTCTCGCAAAATCCTGCCCGACTGAAATTCCGGCGCAGCCGGTCGCCCGCCTGCAGCTGATGGAATTGCAAATCGAGGAACTGGCGATGGCCGTCGACATCATTCGCCAGCCGCTGCAGGAGTTCGAGCAATCGCTGAACGCCGAGCAGCAGGAAAAATTCTCGGCGGTCGCGACGGCCTCGGCCGCCGATCCGCGGCAACCGAGCGACCCGGCCGCGCAGTCGTGCGGCGGATCGTCGATGGCCGTCGACTCCTCGATCGACCAAATCGAAAAGTCGGTGCAGCCGACCGATGCGCAACGCCCGGCGCTCAACGACATGAGGGCGGCGCTTGGCAAGGTCGCGGACGATCTGCAGGCGCATTGCCCGACTTCGGTGCCGGCGACCGCGGTCGGCCGCATGGAAGCGATCGAGGCGCGGCTCGATGCGACCTGGCGCTCGGAATTGGGTATCCAGGTGGCGTTGGCGAATTTCGAAACCAAATTGAGCGACGAGCAAAAAGACCGCTTCGACCGGATCAATTTCGCCGCGCGCTAATTCTCTACAGCGCGCGGTTCTGCGCGTTCCAGTTCCGCTCGAGATTTGAGATCAGCGCCGGGCTGAAATGGCAGGACGCCTGTTCGCGCGCATAGACCGCCATGTAGCGGCGGAACAGATCGAGCGGCTCCTGGCCGACGCGCATGGCGCGGCGATTGCCGGCGGCGCTGACCACGCCGGAACTGGTGAAGCCGTCGATCACCAGATCGAGCGCCGCGTCGATCCCCGCCGGCGGCACGATCTCGTCGCAGATGAGCCGGCCTTCCGGCGTATCGCAATCGAGCCGGCGGCCGTAGAGAATCGCCTGGCGCGCGATGCGGTCGCCGGTGAAGCGCCACAGCCGCAAATTCGCAGCACCTGGAATGATGCCCTCCTTGCGCGCCGGCAGCGTCATATAGGCATCGCTCGCCGCCAGCACGTAATCGAGCGCCAGCAACAGCTGGCAGCCGCCGCCGATGGCAAAACCCTCGACGACGCCGATCCACGGTTTTTCGACGGTGCCGCCTAAAACTTCGTCGGGGCTTCGGTCCGGCCGCGCCAAGCCGCGGAACAGCTTGTTGACCAGCCCCATGTCGCGCTTGATGTACCAGACGTAGGAAATCTTGCCGTGATAGAGATGAGTGAGGTTGATGCCAGCCGAGAACAGGCGCCGGCCGCGATATTTGGCGTGTTCGACAGTGTCGCCGCGCAAAACGGCAATATCGGTCGCCGGATCGAGCGTGGCGACATCGACGGCAAGTTCCAGACCGTCGAGCGTGGTCTCGTCCTCGGCATTGAGAAAGCGCGGGTTGCGCATAGTGACGAGCGCCGCCTTGCCGCGGCGTTCCAGCGTCGCGCCTTCCAGTGCAAGCGTGCCGCGTTCGGCAAAACGGCGGGAGTGTTCGAGCGCCTCTGGACGCGGCAGCAGCATGGCGTGACACAGATGCATGCCGCACGCCGGGTGAGCCAGAACGTGGGATAACAACAGGCCGTGATCGATTTCGACACCGTCCTTGTCGCGCTGCAGCACGCTATTCTCGCGGAGAAGCCAACTGTCGTCGGGCACCAAGCCATGAACTAGCGCAGCGGCGTCAAGAACCAAATTCTCCACCCGTTTGAACTTTGTAAAATCGTCGGTCAGCCGGCGATAAATCGCCTCGACATGGACATCGAGAAATTTTTCCCGCGCCGCGCGGGCGCGCGCCATGATCGCTGCGGCCGCCAAGCCTTGCGCTTCCGAACGTATCGGCTTGGGCGGCAACTGTGCAATCAGCTCGGCTCCGATCCACCATTGCCGCGAAAAAGTCTTGGCGTCGCGCCGAAAATCGCCGATCACAGCGCCGTCATGTTCGAGCCACGCCGTGATCTGCTCGTCGGGCAGACCGGCGCCGCTGAAAACATCCATCGAAACTGTGTCTGCCAAGACAGCCATGGCTTAGTTCCGCGGCCGCTTGTCGATGACGCGCTTGGCTTTGCCTTGCGAGCGCTCGATCGAGCCCGGCGCCACCGCGCGCACCGTTGTGGTGACGCCGACATGGGCCTTGATGAGATGGGTAGCGCGGTCCGCCAGCGCCATCGCGGCGTCGGGCGGCAGCACGGAGCGGGTCTCCACGATCACTTCAAGCTCGTCGAGCCGATCCGGCCGCGTCACCTGCAGGATATAATGTGGCGCGAACAATTGCTCGCTGCCGAGCGCGGCCTCGATCTGGCTCGGAAACACGTTGACGCCGCGGATGATGAGCATGTCGTCGCTGCGGCCCTTGATGCGCTCGATCCGGCGCATGGCGCGGCCGGTCCCGGGGCGAAGCCGCGTCAGATCGCGGGTGCGGTAACGGATGACCGGCATCGCCTCTTTGGTCAGCGTGGTGAAGACCAATTCGCCCTCCTCGCCGTCGGGCAGCACGCGTCCGGTGTCCGGATCGACGATCTCGGGAAGAAAGTGATCCTCCCAGATCGTCAGCCCGTCCTTGGTATCGGCATATTCCTGGCCGACGCCCGGACCGATCACCTCGGAGAGCCCATAGACGTTGACCGCGTCGACCGCCATGCGCCGCTCGATCTCCGCGCGCATGGCTTCGGTCCACGGTTCGGCGCCCAGCATGGCGACGCGCAGCGAGGATTTGCGCGCGTCGATGCCCCGGCGGTCGAACTCGTCGGCGATCGCCAGCAGATAGGACGGCGTCACCGCGATGATATCCGGCTCGAAATCGACGATCAGCTGAACCTGGCGCTCGGTGAAGCCGCCGCTCACCGGAATGACGGCGCAGCCGAGAAATTCGGCGCCGTAATGAAAACCGAGGCCGCCGGTGAACAAGCCGTAGCCGTACGCGATGTGCATCTTGTCGCCGGGCCGGCCGCCGGCGGCGCGAATTGAGCGCGCCATCAGCATGGCCCACAGCTCGATGTCGGCCCGCGTATAGCCGACCACCGTCGGCTTGCCGGTGGTGCCGCTCGAGGCGTGGATGCGCGCGATGTCCGCCATCGGCACCCCGAACATGCCGAACGGATAGTTTTGCCTTAAGTCTTCCTTGGTGGTGAAGGGAAACGTCTTGAGATCGTCGAGGCTTTTCACGTCGCCGGGCCGGATGCCGGCGGCAGCGAACGTTTTGCGGTAATGCAGAACCTGGCGATCCGCGCGTGCGATCGCCGCCTTGAGCCGATCGAGCTGAAGCGCGCGCAATTCGTCGATGCCCGCCGTCTCGATCGGATCGGACCGGCCCAGCGGGCGCGCGCGCAAGTCCTCTTCAGCCATTCCATATCCCTGGGCCAATGCTTGCACTCTATGGCCTGCGGGAATGGCCCGCAATCGAGCGACATACGGGTACGACCGTCGTCTTATCCCTCCTTCTTCGTCGAGTTGGCCTTGCGCTCGGCCTCTTCCGCGCAGGCGATCCACGCGTCGGCGATTTGCATCAGCACTAGGCGATCCTTCTCCGCTGCGCGCTGCGCCAGTTGCCGGCATTCGGCAGCGTAGCCGCGAAACTTCTTGGCGTTGCCACTGTCTTTTTCGGGTTCCATCTCGATTTCCGCATGACGCCTGGTCCCACTGTCGCAACGTGGCAACCGATGGAACTTGGGCAAAGTTCCTCATCAAATTCGGCGGGTTAAGGGAACCAAATGCGCCCTGCCGAAGTTCGGCTTTGCGTCATGGGGAGTCGTTTGATGGGGAAGGCCGAGCAGTATCGGCACTACGCGGCAGAGTGCATTCGTCTGGCCCAGCAGTCGAAATTCCCTCCCGAAAAGGACATGCTGCTGAGCATGGCGGCGGCGTGGCGGCGGCTTGCCGAGCATGCCGAGAGCATGAGCGGGCGCAACGGCAACGGAACGCCGGAATAGCGGCAGGCCGCGGCAGCGTACGCGGGCGGCGTACGCGCTGGACCTTATCTTAATTCTCGAAGAACCGGTTCTTCGGCCGCGGCAGGCCGAGATGCTCGCGCAAGGTCGTGCCCTCATAATCGCGCCGGAACAGGCCGCGCCGCTGCAATTCGGGCACCACGCGTTCGGCGAAATCGTCGAGTCCGCCCGGCAAATAGGGAAACATCACGGTAAAGCCGTCGGAGCCCTCGGTTTCGAGCCATTCCTCCATCTCGTCGGCAATCGTCTGCGCGGTGCCGACCATGGCGAGGCCGGAATAGCCGCCGAGCCGCTGCGCGAGCTCCCTCACGGTGAGCTTCTCGCGCTTGGCAAGCGCAATCGCGCGCTCGCGTCCGCTCTTCGAGGCATTGCTTTCCGGAACGTCCGGCAACGGCGCGTCGGGATCGAATTTCGATGCGTCGTGGCCGAGCGCGATCGATAGCGAGGCGATGGCATTGGCGTAATCGACCAGACTGTCGAGCTTGGCGCGTTTTGCCTTCGCCTCTTCGACCGTATCACCGACCACGACAAAGCAGGCCGGCAGGATTTTCATATGCTCGCGCGAGCGTCCGAGCTTTTCCATGCGGCCCTTGACGTCGGCGTAGAACTGCCGGCCGGCGGCAAGATCGCTTTGCGCGGTGAACACCGCTTCGGCGGTTTCGGCGGCAAGCTGCCGGCCGGATTCCGACGCGCCGGCCTGCACGATCACCGGCCAGCCCTGGATCGGGCGGGCGATATTGAGCGGGCCGCGCACCGAGAAATATTTGCCCTTGTGATCGAGCACGTGCATTTTCGCCGGATCGAAGAAAATGCCGTCCTCGACGTCGCGCACGAAAGCGTCGTCGGCCCAGCTGTCCCACAACCCGGTCACCACGTCGTAGAATTCCCGCGCGCGGCGATAGCGTTCGCCGTGCTCCATGTGGTCCTCCATGCCGAAATTGAGCGCGGCGTCCGGATTGGAGGTGGTCACGATGTTCCAGCCGGCGCGGCCGCCGGACAGATGATCGAGCGAGGCGAAGCGGCGCGCGATATGATAGGGCGCGTCGAACGTGGTCGAGCCGGTGGCGACGAGCCCGATGCGTTCGGTGACCTGCGACAAGGCCGACAGCAGCGTGAACGGCTCGAACGAGGTCGAGGTGTGGCTGCGCTTGAGCGCGTCGATCGGCATGTTGAGCACGGCCATGTGGTCGGCCATGAAGAACGCGTCGAATTTGGCCCGCTCCAGCTTCTGGATGCATTCCTTGATGTGCGCGTAATTGAAATTCATGTCCGGCCAGGCGCCGGGATAGCGCCAGGCGCCGGTATGGATCGAGGCCGGCCGCATGAAGGCGCCGAGGTGAAGGTGGCGTGCGGTCATGGTCGATCTCCGCTACCGGCGCTTCGATCGCGATTTGCGCGCGGCATAGCGGGCATCCCTCGCCGCCTTTTGGTCGGCTTGCAGCGTGAGTTTACGCTGCGCGCTTTCGGCCTTGGCGCGCTCGGCCGCTATCGCGGCGTCGCGTTCTGCCTGCTGCGCGCGTTCGGTCTCGCGAGTCTTCCGTTCGGTCTTTTCGGTCTCGCGGACAGTCCTGACGGATTGGCGCTCGGCCGCGCTCGCCGTTCGCGCGGTCAGCCGTTGCGCCAGCGCCGGGTCGGCGGCCTTGGCAAGAAACTTCTCCAAGGCCGCTTTCCTGGCCTTGGCCGCAGCCTCTTGCCGTTCGACGAAATCCGGTTGCTTAAAACCGCTCATCGGTCTCGACCTTGCATGGACTCGTGGAGCATGAACTCGTGGAGCATGGACTTGTGGATCGGCGCGCGCATGTGCATTTAAACCCCGTCAACGCGGCCGCCAGCCGACGACTCTTGCTTCGATGGGGCTCGATGTTTCCACGCTCTGCCACGCACCGCCATGCCATCGGCACAGGAACGGAACGACATAGGTGCCGACGTGATCCTCGCAAAGAACCTCAAACGGCTGGTTCGCCGGCGGCTCGCCGTCGTGCGTGAAGGCATCGATGCGCTCTTGCCGTGTTGCCATGCGGTTTCATTATCCTCGCCGTTACGAATTTGCTACACACATAACAGCATAAGAGCTGCGACGGCATCGTAACGCGCTTATATAATGCCGTTGCCGTCGAAAATCCAACCAGCGAGGATGCCATGGCGTTCCGGCCGAATTACGGAAGAGACCGAGCCGAGCGAGCAAGGGCTGCCCGCGCGCGCAGCGAAGAGAAACAACGAAAGAAGGAGGAAAAGTCCGCGCTGCGTAAAGCCAAGCGCGCCGAAGCCGAACCGGCACAGCAAGAATCCCAAATTCCGCCGGGTGAAAACCAAAGCTGATGCGCGGGCTTGCTCGACGCCACGGCTATAACGTTGGAGTTGCCAAGAATGCCCACCGCAATGCCCACCCCCGTCTCGGCGACGGCCCCCGAGCTTGCCGCGCAACCGACCGACTCGCGCAGCCCACGCCGGGTGCGGCACGAGGCGCGCCGGCGCCTGCTGACGATCAAGCAGGTTGAAAAGATCGCCGCGCACATGGTCCGCATTACGCTTTCCGGCGATCTTGCCGGCTTCACCAGTCTCGGCTTCGACGATCACGTCAAGCTGTTCTTTCCCGACGGCACGAGCAACGCCGAAGGCGCGCCGAACATGCTGGGACGGGATTTCACGCCGCGCCGCCACGATGCCGCCGCCAATACGCTCGACATCGACTTCGCCATCCACGACGCCGGACCGGCGACGCGATGGGCCGCCGAGGCAAAGCCCGGCGATACGCTCGCGCTTGGCGGGCCGCGCGGCTCCTTCATCATCCCGACCGCCTACGACTGGCAGCTCTTGATCGGCGACGAAACCGCGCTGCCCGCCATCGGCCGCCGGCTCGCCGAGCTGCCGGCCGGAACCCGCGTTGTCGTTATGGCTGAGGTCGACGGGCCGGCCGATGAGATCGCGCTGCCGAGCGCAGCGAACGCGACCGTGGTCTGGGCGCATCGCAATGGCGCCGCGCCGGGCGCAAGCGACGCGCTGGCGCAGGCGCTGCGACAGCTCAAAATGCCGGCCGGCGATTATTACGCCTGGGTCGCCTGCGAGTCGCTGATCGCCAAGGCGCTGCGCCGGCAATTGATCGCCGACCACGGCGCCAATCCCAAATGGCTGCGCGCCGCCGGCTATTGGCGGCGCGGCGCGGTCGCCGTGCACGAGATGCATGAGGAGTGAGACGGACGGCGGATAAAAAAGCCGCCCGGTTTCCCGGGCGGCTCCGTTGCTTTCAGTTTCCCTCGTTTCATCCCCAGCGGATGGCAATCGCGCCCGCGATCGAACGCGCCCGCGAGCGCAGCGCATGACCGTCATTGCCGGATTGGACGACCCACATGCCGCCCTGTCGGCCGACGATCTTGCCGACGTGATGCGACCAGACGACCACCGCGCCGACGCCGGCCGGTCCGGACTCGCCCCAATGCGCCCAATTGCGCGCCAGATTGAAGGCGGGGCCAGGATCGCTTGCCACGAGCTGCCGCATCTCCCAGCCGCACCACGCGGCCGGGCGGCCACCATGACGGCCGCGCGTTTTGCTGCGTGCTGAAAGGGCTTCGGCTGGCGCCGTATCGCCAGATCCTTCCTGCACCGGGGAGAGACGGCGATGAAAATGATGATAACGATGCCCGCGCGCCTGCGCGCAATGGACACATGCAAAGATGGCCGCGGTCGCGACCGCAATGGTCGTCAACTTCATTACGAGCTTCCTTTTGTTGTTACGACTTGTCCCCTCGCTGCAAACAAAAGCCCCGCCAAAACATTGACGGGGCCAAACAGACGAACGGGCGCGCGTCATACCAGTCGACGCCGCAAATCACACGGCCGTTATGTGCATAACTCGGCCTCCGCGCGCGGGACGCTGGCGCCGCATTGCGGCCTCATTGAATTGTGCGAAAAAATGCGGCGCAGACGCCTTTTTGGTTAATTTGTTTGCTGGCCCGGCGCGCGCCGCCGGCTATTGGCGCCGCGGCGCTACGGCCATGCATGAGATGCATGAGGAGTGAAGTGGAAAGCGGCCGCCCCGATACATGTAGAGGCGGCCCGATGAGCCGGTTGAACGTGGACTGACGAATTAAGCCGAGGCGATGCCAAGCACCGACAGGCCTATGCTGAAGCCATCAGCGAACGAAATTCCATCGCAGCTACATGGTGCTTCAGACTTGCGATCGAGAACCTTCGTGCACTTAACGTCGACATGCACAGAACTGGACGCACCTCGACCAAACGACGGTTGAATGGACGCATAATTTCAATTAAAAATAGACAGCATTCGACGCGCCACTGTGCCTGGGCCACTCGAATAGTCGAGTATGCATCGAGGAACGAGTATGCCTCGAGGAAACAGTTCGCCATGATCGATCCGAAGCAATATTTTTACACGTCAAAAGGCCCGCGACGTCGTTCTCAAATATATCACGTCAAAGGCGGGTCCCATGTTCGCCGTTCAAAGACCGTTCCGCAAATTCGCCTCAGTAAGAGCGAGGCTTGGCAGACCCTTCCCGAACGGCCAGCCGCCGTTCAGGAGCAAGGAGGTTGGCAATCATGGACCGATTGGCAGGATGCGACCCAGAATCCGGTCTCGTCGTTCTCCGCTTCTTGGCAGGTTCCGCCCGCACCTCAGGTCGCCAATGGCCAGTTGATTTATCTATTTAGTGGCCTTCAAGACGCAGCCGGCCAACACATTCTGCAACCAGTGCTTCAGTGGGGCACATCGCCAGCCCAAGGAAGCGGTAATGCGTGGGGGTTAGCGAGCTTTTGGGTCGGGCAAGATACGGATCCGATGTTTTGCAGCGAATGGGTGCCGGTCGCCGCAGGAACGAGCGTAACCGGACGTATGACCGTTGCTGCAGAAGAGAATGGCCTATTCAGCTGCACGTGTTCATTCGATAACTTTCCGGGGACGGAGCTTACGGCCGAAGATTTGCCGGCGTTAGTCGATTGCGTGCTCACCCTTGAGGCGTATGCCACCGGACCCGGTGCACCATACCCGGACATTCCCGGCACCATTTTCAGCGCTATCGCATTGACGACCGGAGCGACATCACCGGCAGTTCAATGGGCCCCCAGCGGTGGGGCAGTTGTCAAACCCGATGGGTCGGTCGAGGTAATCTACCCTGCTACCAACATCAGCTAGTGGTTCGATGCCGACGCTTCGCACCCGCGATTGTGTCGGCGTCGAACCACAAAGTATTGAGCTTGCTAGTGGTCCGGGCTGACGCTTGGGTATCAAGCGTCAGAGTTGGACCACTAGCCGCTGTAATGTCGCAGATGCAAACCGGTGCCGACGTCCCTTCCAGCGCACCGTTCCAACTCCAGCATTCCGATCCAATTCGATCGAACCGGGTCAGCGCATAGACTTTTTGTTTGAGCATGATCTGATCCGAAAACCGGTTGCCACTTTTCGAGAGCATCCTCTAAGTTACAGCAAACCGGTCGCGCTACCTTGACGAGCAGCCACGCGAGCGTTAATAATTATGGCAATGGCGTGGCGTTTGTGGGGCGGTTATGCATGTTTTTCGTTTCTTCCCGTGCGTTCTGCTGCTGGCGGGATGCGGCAGTCTCAGTGCGGTGTCCCCGACCGTCGATGATCAAGTCATCGTAGCCGCCGTACAATCTTGCGATGCGCCGCCGGTCGGACAATCCACGCCGGCAACTTTCATGGAGGTGGGCTTCACGCAAGTGAAGGCTGCGTGCGAGGCATTTTTCGTCAATGCAACAAGAATTCAGCAAAACGCCTTGGCTGCAAATACCGCCCTGAACGCTGGGCTCGTCGGGGCGACTTCAATATTGAACGCGACGGCCTCGGCCACGGCGGCGGCAAAGGCAATATCGATCACGCAAGCTGGTGTCATATTCAGCGAAGCCCTGCTCACCGATTATCTGAATGTCTACACGTTCAACACTTATCTCTATAAGGTAAGGCAGCTCGTCGACGGCTCCATGGCGGATTACATCAAAAGCGCACGGCAAAATCCTCCCCCGAATTATTGCATCGCCTATACATATGTTTCAGACTTGGCCAGCCTATGCTCTTTGGCGGCCATGAAGGCCGATCTCGATCAGCAAGTCGCGTTGCCCTCCACGGTTTCGAATACTCCGCCACCGTCTGTGTCTAATCCAAGACTGGTCGGAGCCCACGCGCCCGGACCTCATGCTAATATTGCAAACCCGGGCGGGCTCGCGCCCAGTCCAAATTACACGGTACGACCTGCAGGACTTTAGGTTTGGCTCGCAAATGACAGCGTTCAATCCGGCATAAATCGGCAAATATCGGCAAATATCGGAGTGTGCCATGGGGACATTTGGCGCGGATGCCACTCACCCCGCCACGTCGAGCTTAATCGGCTTGGCCGCCAAACTGCTTGGTAGCCAGCCGGCTTTTTTCGGACGATATTTCAAAGGGCCGCATAATCCCAGTCCAATTCAGTATCAGCCGAGCC
This sequence comes from uncultured Alphaproteobacteria bacterium, assembly GCA_963729335.1. Taxonomy (GTDB): domain Bacteria; phylum Pseudomonadota; class Alphaproteobacteria; order Rhizobiales; family Xanthobacteraceae; genus BOG-931. Next base: position 741,769 of record CAVSNN010000002.1, on the reverse strand, counting down.
AGGAGAATCCCGTTCTTCACGCCGCCGGCATCCGCGTACTTTGCATTGCCAGACAGACGAACCGAGTTGTCGGTACCGAGTTAGACGGAGTGGCCGACGCCGTCAACAACATGTCCGCCGTCGTGACAGCTTTCGGAGCCGATTATTTGGCCAGCCTGGCGGTCGAGCCACTCATTTTTCTGGATACCGAACCACAAACGCCCTTGAATGCGGCTTATTTCGTCGGTTGGGCCGGTGCGCTGCGCAATCAGGGCCCCGTCGCGCCGGGCGCACAGTTGCAATTCACGCCGGCCATCTATCTCAATCAGGGCGACACAAAAACTTGGCGTGCATTGACGACGGCAATTAATCAGGGCGCGACGTGTGCGGGAGCATGGGTCGCCAACTACGGAAAAAGAACCGGCGCCGAAGGTCCTCCTGCCTGGGACAACTCGCAAGTCAATCCGAAACCGCCGTTGGCAGCCCCTTGCCCGATTTATGCATGGCAATATGCAGGAGATTACGAAGATGTGCTGGATTTCAGCAGCATGGCGGATGGCATGGCTCAAGCCACTCTCAAACTTCTGATTCCACCGCCACCGCCGGCTCCGGTGCTTGCCTAGCGCATGATCCGGAAAAGTGGGAACCGGTTTTCCGAAAAGATCATGCGCAAACAAAATGCCAGAGCCGCGCTCTGATTCAAACAGAACGCATACGGCTCTAGTCTCCTGCCATAGCGGACGTTTCCGCACGCGCTCATCCGGTATCCGATTGCCTTGGCGCAGTGACTTGCAACGCGGCACCTGCTACCAACCGCTCAAGCCGGGTTAGCTCAGCGGTAGAGCAGCGGTTTTGTAAACCGTTGGTCGGGAGTTCAATTCTCTCACCCGGCACCACTCCGCCTAGATCGGCAATCACGATCGCAGCGCCGGGCCGATCAAAGGGTCGTCTGTTCGACGCCGCATTCCCTGCACTTAAAGGAGACGCGGGTCTGTCCCGGCGCCGCCGACACCCGGTTGGGCGCGCCGCATTTGCCGCATTTGGCCTCGATGCGGGTCTGGCCCTGCTTGATAGTGACGGTTTTTCGCTCCAATGCCTCTTTGACGAGACGTTCGGTCTCATCGCGCATCTGCTGCTTTGACATCCGGGCTTTCCGCTGGTTGAGGCGCCGGTCCTACAGGCGATTGCGGCCCGGCGCAACGAATTTTGAAATTTGAGCGAAGCTGCCCGCAACCCCAAGTCGCGAGGCCGCGCCGCATGGAGTATGATTCAAGGGGGCGACGGCATAGGACGGCATCGGAAGGAGATCGTCTATGTCGAACCTGAACAGGCGCAGCCTGCTCGCCGGAACCGCCGTGGCGGCGCTCGCCGCCTCCGCCGATCCGGCCGCGGCCGCCGCGCCGCCCGCCGACAAAGAGGCGCCCGGCATCTATCGCTACATGATCGGCAGCTACGAGGTGACCGCGCTCTATGACGGCATCTGGTACCGGCCGATCGCCGACAAGTTCATCCGCAACGCGCGGTTTTCCGACGTCGAGCACGCGCTCGATTTAGCCTTCATGCCGCATGACAAACTGGCGACGCCGTTCACCGCGCTGGTGGTCGATAGCGGCGGCAAGCTCATTCTTATCGATACCGGCACCGGCGGCCAGATCGCGCCCTCGGCCGGGGTGCTGCACGATAACCTCGTCGCCGCCGGGCTCGATCCGAACGCCGTCGGCCGCATTGTCATCTCGCATTTCCATCCCGACCACATCAACGGCATCAAGGACAAGGACAACAATCTGATCTTCCCCAATGCCGAAATCATGGTGCCGGCGCCGGAATGGGCGTTCTGGATGGACGACGCCAATTTGAACGCCGCGCCGCCGGATCTGAAAGAGACTTTTCTCAATCAACGGCGCATTTTCACCGATATCGCCAAGCAAGTGACGCGGTACCGACCGGGCGACGAAATCGCCCCCGGCATCGAGACTCTGGCGGCGCCGGGCCACACGCCGGGCCATACCGTTTTTGCGATCCATTCCGGCGACCAGTCGCTCCTGGTCCTCAGCGATACGGCGCAGCATCCCGCCGTGTTCGCCCGCCATCCGGACTGGCAGGCGGCTTTCGATATCGACGGCGCCGAGGCGGTGGCGACGCGCAAGAAAATCTTCGACCGCGCCGCTGCCGACCGCATGCTGGTGACCGGCTATCACTTCCCGTTCCCGGCCTGCGGCCATCTGATCAAGACCGCGACCGGCTACGAGCACGTGCCGACCGAGTGGCAGACGACGCTGTAAAGCGAACTTGTTAGACAGACTTGCGGGCGCGACGGGGGTCTGGCCGCCGGACGCCCGCAAGCCGGTGCGCACGACCCGGGCCTCGGTTCGCACCGTGTTAAGGCGCCGTTCCGGATCGCAGGCAGTTTCTTTGTTATCTGGAGCTTTACGCCGCGCGCGCTGAACGCGTCCTGAAGTGCGGCGCGGGAAATCGTTCACCTACGTGAAGTTCTTGTAATGCTTGGCGTTGCGGCTGCCCTCCCTACGGCCATGATTTACGGCCGCGTGTCGGGATGAACTGCTATAGTGCCGGTGTTTATCGCGTAAAGCTGTCCCGGAGCGAGATCATGCGCAAAATCCCATTGCTTGCCGCCGCCATTCTCGTCAGCGCCGCGGCCGGCGCGCCCAACATCGCCAAGGCCATGGAAACCGGCAGCCCGGCGGCGCCGCAGACCAACACGCAGCCGCCGTCCGGCAACCAGGGTACCAAGACCACGCATAGCAAAAAGAAGGAGAAGCCGAAGAACTCGAGCGCGACCGAGCAATTCTACGACGGCTGGCACAAGGCTTACGCGCTGATCTACGACAAGGGCGATTATGCCGGCGGCATCGCCGTGCTGCGCGCCATGGGCTATGACGACAATCCCGACGTGGCGACGCTGATCGGTTATGCCAGCCGCAAGCTCGGCCGCTACGACGACGCCAAGCTGTGGTACGACCGGGCGCTCGCCGCCGATCCCAACCACGTGTTGACCTGGTCCTATTACGGCATGTGGCAGGCCGAGCAGGGCAATATCCTCAAGGCCAAGGACGACCTGGAAAAAGTCAAAAGCCTTTGCGGCAATACCAGCTGCCGCGAATACACCGCGCTCAAGGCGGCGATCGACGGCACGGTGACGTATTAGAGCCTCATCCTGAGGTACGCGCTGAAAGCGCGCCTCGAAGGATGCGGCAAATGGTATTGGCAGTCACCCTTCGAGGCCCGCGCCATATGGCGCGGGCGCCTCAGGGTGAGGATATCTTGTCCGTCTCCGCCACGAGCCAGGCGTGATAGTCCGGATCGACGCTCTCGAGCGGCAGCACCAAGATGGCGGGCGTCGTATAGGAGTGCAGCTGTTTGACCGCGGCGCGCACCGCTTCGGCGAGCGCGGCCCGGGTCTTGATGATCATCACCGCTTCGTCGCCGCGTTCGATCGCGCCCTGCCACCAGTACAGCGACACCATGCCGGGCAGGATATTGACGCAGGCGCACAGCCGGCGTTCCAAGAGCGTGCGGCCGGCGCGTTCCGCCTCGACAATGGATGGATAGGTCGTATAGACGAACACCGCGCGCTCATTCGTAGCCATGTTGTCTGCCGCCATGTTGTCTGCCGCCATATCGTATGTCCCTATCGATCTTCCGGCGCCACGCCGCCCGTTCCTTGTAAAGCCAGACCCCAATGCCGAAACGCCGCATCGTAGCGCCTTTTAAGCACATCGCGTTTGTCGCCAGCGACATGCCCGAGGCGCAACGGGCGCGCCGCCGGCTGGTGCAGCGCTATGGCGACGCCCGGCCGGAAATCGCCGACGTGGTGGTCGCGCTCGGCGGCGACGGCCTGATGCTGGCGACCCTGCAACGGTTCATGAATTCCGGCAAGCCGATCTATGGGATGCATCGCGGCACGGTCGGGTTCCTGATGAACGAGTATTCCGAGACCCGCCTCGCCGAGCGGCTCGCGGCCGCCCATGTCAGCGTCATCCATCCGCTCTTGATGCGCGCGCGCGATGCCGCCGGCCGCCTGCACCGCCACCGCGCCATCAACGAAGTCTCGCTGTTTCGCCAGACCTATCAGGCGGCGCGGCTGCGCGTCTTGATCGACGGCAAGGAACGGCTCGCCGAACTCGTCGCAGACGGCATCCTGTTGGCGACGCCGGCCGGATCGACCGCCTATAATCTTTCCGCGCAGGGCCCGATCATCCCGATCGGAGCGCCGCTATTGGCGCTGACCCCGATCAGTCCGTTCCGGCCGCGGCGCTGGCGCGGTGCGCTGTTGCCCGACCGCGCCCGGGTCACGGTCGAAGTCCTGGAAGCGGCCAAGCGCCCGGTCGCCGCGGTCGCCGACCATAACGAGGTCCGTTCGGTGCGCTCGGTCGAGATCGGCATGGACCACGCGACCGACATGCACATGCTGTTCGACCCCGGCCACAGCCTCGATGAGCGCATCCTCGGCGAGCAATTCGGCTACTGATGGGCAATGCTTAACCGAGCGTTAACGACGCTTGTTTACGATTGATCGGGCGAGGTCGGGCGTTTGGGCGTCCGCCGCGCCGGAGGCCGTATGGTCCGCATCGACTTCAACCGGCTGCGCTTTCTGGTCATCGACGACAATGCGCATATGCGGCGCATTCTGCGTACGCTGCTGCACGGCTTCGGCACCCGCGAAGTCTACGAGGCCGAAGACGGCGCCGCGGGCCTGGAAGCCTTCACCCATTACATGCCGGACATCGTGCTGTCCGATTGGGTGATGCCGATCTTCGACGGATTGGAACTGGCGCAGATGATTCGTCAGCCCGGCGCCAACGCCAACCCCTACGTGCCGATCATCATGCTCACCGGCCATTCCGAGAAGAAACGGGTGATGAGCGCGCGCGACGCAGGCGTCACCGAGTTTCTCGCCAAGCCGATATCGGCCAAGGCGCTGTATGAGCGCATCCTCAACGTGGTCGCCAATCCGCGGCCCTTTATCAAGAGCAAGACCTATTTCGGTCCCGACCGTCGGCGCAACGTCAACCCGAATTATGCCGGCCCGGAGCGGCGCAAGGGCGGCAAAGCCGAAGTCACGCGCCAACAACCGCTGCTCGACAAAGCCAAGGTCTTGATCTGACCGTCAGGAGCATCAACCACAATGGCTATCCGCAAAGACGAATCTCCCTCGGTCGCGACCTACGCGGATCATGAAGTCATCACGCCGCCGCACGCGCTCCGCAAAGCCGTCGCGCCGGCGGTGGACGGCGACGATCCGGTGGCGCGGGCCGAAGCGGCATTGGTCGAACTGTCGTCCCAATTCACCACCTGGATGCAGGCCGAATGCGATCGCCTCGAAACGGCGCGTCAAAACATCAATCGCCAGGGCATTAACGACAAAACCCACGACGCGCTGTTCCGCGCCGCCCACGACATCAAGGGCGAGGTCGCCACGTTCGGCTACGGCGAGGTTTCGGGCGTCGCCGAAAGCCTGTGCCGGCTCCTTGAACACACCCCGAAGATCGCGCAAATCCCGCTCAAGCTGGTCGACCAGCACGTCGACGCGGTGCGTGCGATCATCCGCGAGCACGCCAGACCCGACGTCGGCAACGTCGCCCAAGCGCTGACCGTGCGGCTACGCGAGGTTACCGACGAATTCCTCAAGCGGGAAAACCGCTTCCGTCCGGATTATCTGGAAAGCATTTTTGCGCCGCCGCTGGCACCCGGCGCCGCCGGGACGTGACGCATTCGGTCACGCCGCGACCGGGCTTTGCTCGGCCGCAAAATCCTCGGCGACCAGCCCATCGCAGAACAGCCGCGCCTCCTCGCGCGCGGCCTCGGTCGCGAAGCGGCGCAGCAGCGTGAGCAGCGGCGCCAATTCCCCGATGTCGGCATCTTCGCAGCGGGTCAGCACGCGCTCGATCATCCGGCGCTTGAGCCGCGCGGCGCCGCCGGGTTCGCAAACAAAATCATCGCGCATCGCTTCGATCGCTTCCTTAAACGCCGGATAGGTCGAGGCCGGCAGCCGCGCTTTCTCGAACAGCGCCCGCAAACCCACGCTGCCACGGTCGTGAATGAGTCCCGAGACCCGCGCCACCGGCAACTCGGCGAGTTCGGCCAGCGCCTCCTCGAACAGCGCGATATTGCCGGACAACAGCGCGCGCAGAATGAGACCGGCGGTGAGCTGCCCGCTGGCGCACAAGTGGCGGACCAGCGGACAAAGTTCGCTCTCCGGCGTTGCCGCGGCGATGGTGACCGCCGCCTTTTCACAGGCTTCGCGCGTAATGCGCCGGGCGTGATCGGCGTCGAGCCAGGCGCGGCCGGCGACAAAGCCGGCGAGCGTCTCGGACAGTTTGTTGACGAGCGCCTGCCGCGTGGCGGCGGCAACGTCGTCACGGGCGAGCAGCGCCTCGCGGACCGCCGCAAGGTGGCCGAAACGCTCGACAATGCGGTCGATCGAAAACGGCGCGATCGCGGCGGTGCGGTTTTCAACGAGCACCAGGCAGGCTTCGGCGGTCCCTACTTCGGCGATCGCGGCGGCCACCGAGCACGGCAGCGCGGCGCGGCTGGCGACCGCGGCTTGCACCGCGGCGGCGCCGGTCGCGACCGCGTCGACCAGGTCGGCATCGACGAACAGCGGCGACAGCGCGTAAACCGGCGCCGCGATTTGCGGCTGGTCGGCGGCGAGCGCCATCACGATCGACGGCGGCGCGCTCGGGCTGGCGGCCAGCGCATCGGCGAGCGCCCGGCGCACCAGCGGCGAGGCGTCGTCGAGCAGCATCAACATCGCGCCTTCCGCGGCGGCAAGATCGTCGGGCGAAAGATCCGAATAAAGATACGCGCGCGCCAACGCGCCGGTGGCTTCGGCCCGTTCGCCGGCCGGCGCAGTGCGTACCCATTGCAGGAAATCGCGGACGATCATCGCTCGCTCACGCCGCGCGGAGATAGCGCCGAACCCGATCCTAAAGACCCGGGCTTAACAAATCGTTCACCATATATCGTCGCAATTTCCGGGGGATACCGGGATATCCGCGCGCCGACGGCTTAACTGTTCTGCCCGTCGTCTTTGAACAGATCGTGCATCAAGTCGGGCGGCAAAGCCGACGCTTGATCCCCGCTCGCCGCATTGGGCAGGCCCCACAATTGGCTCACGAGGTCGGCAACCGGACCGGTGCGGCCGGGATCCTGGAACAGGCCGTGGAAGATTTCGCTTCCCGGCCGCGGCGGCGCCGGCGCAGCGGCGGCGAAGGCGCTGGTCATGCCCGCGGTATCGGGGACTTGAGCCGCGACAGTCGCCGGAGCGGCGGCGGCGACGCTGGCGCCGGCAGCGGGTGCGGCGAAGATCGGGACGGTGCGAACCGGCCGGGCGGCGAGCGGCGTGACGACCGCTGCCGGAGCGGCAATGCTCGTCGGGGCGACCGCGGCTTGTGTCAGCGTGCTCGCCGGCATGCTCGGTTTGGTGCGCGCCGCCACGTCGTAGCGCGCGGTGAGGATGTTGCGGACTTGCGCGAGCGTGCGCGGGGCGCCGGTGGCGCGGTCGTAGAAAATCGACCTATTGGCATGCGCGGCGACCGGGAAATAAGCGGCGGCGCTGGCATTCGGACGACTGGCGGCGGACGAGATCAGGCGCGCCGCGCCGCCGGCGCCGAGAAAATGCGCGATGTAAAGTTCGCCCTCGCTCGGCGCGCGGCCGAGTTTGTCCGACAGCGCGGCCGCATTGGACTGCGTGAACGCGCCCGCCATTACCGCGTTCGCGGTGGGATCGTCGCGCAGCGCCAGTATTTCGCTGCGCAACGCCGGGTCGCGCACCTCGTAGCGCCCGGACGCGGTCTGGCTGATGGCGGCGGCGTACTGGCCGTAGCCGAGCGCCGTCCCGGACTGCTTCATGGTGGCGAGCCAGGTCTGATCGATGAACTGGAACAGGCCGCGCGCCGACGAGGTGGTGGCGCCGGCGTCGGGATTGAGGCCCGATTCGACCTGCGCCGTCGCCAGCAGGTATTGAAAGCTCGTCCCGGTGGCGGCAGCCGCCTGGCGTATGGCGCCGGTCACCGTCGGAATGGCGGTCGGATTGCTGGAATCGACCAGCATGGTTTGCTCCCCTGCCGGCTCCCACCGGCTGTCTCGAGCGTTCGTAATAGTTGGCAATTATGGTAAACGTCCGATTAACGGCCCAGCAGGAGGCGGAAATGACGAGCGAAACGGCTACCCGGCACCAGCGCGGCGGGCTCTATTTCGAGGATTTCGTCGCCGGCGAAACCGTCGCGCACCGCTACACCCGCACCGTCACCCAGATGGACAACATGCTGTTTTCCAACATGACGCTTAACCCGCAGCCGCTCCATATCGACCGGCATTTCTGCGAGCAGGAGACCGAATGGGGCCAGCCGCTGATGAACTCGCTGTTCACGCTCGGGCTGATGATCGGCATGTCGGTGAGCGACCTGACCGTCGGCACCACCATCGCCAATCTCGGCATGACCGAGGTGAAATTCCCGCATCCGCTGTTCGAAGGCGACACCGTGCACGCCACCACGGAAGTGATCGGCAAGCGCGAATCAAAATCGCGGCCCGGGGCCGGCATCGTCGAGTTTCACCACCGCGCCTATAATCAGGACAACAAGCTGGTTGCCGAATGCCGCCGCCAGGCCTTTATGCGCATGCGGCCGAAATAGTCTCCTCGCTCTCCCCGCTTGCGGGGAGGTAATGGAAAGCCATCCAATGCGCTCGCTCCTGTTCGTCCCCGCCGACAGCGCCAAAAAGCTCGACAAGGCGATGACCAGCGGCGCCGATGCGCTCATCGTCGATCTCGAAGACTCCATTGCGCTCGACGGCAAAGCCCGCGCACGGCAAAGCGCCGCCGCATTTCTCAAGGACGCCATGGCAAACCCGGCGCGGCCGTATTTGATGGTCCGCGTCAACGGCTTGCAGACCGGGCTCACCGACGCCGATCTGGACGCCATTGCGCCGGAGAAGCCCGACGCCATCATGCTGCCGAAGGCCGAAGGCGGCGCGTCGGTCATTCATGCCGATGCCAAGCTCGCGGTGCGCGAGGCGGAAAGCGGCTTGCCGGACGGCGCAATCAAGATTCTACCGATCGCCACCGAAACCGCGGCTGCCTTGTTCGTCGCCGGCAGTTTTGCCGGCGCAAGCGCGCGGCTCCTCGGCCTGACCTGGGGCGCCGAGGATCTCTCCGCCGACCTCGGCGCGCAGTCTAACCGCGACGCGGAGGGCCGCTTCCTCGACCCTTATCGCCTCGCGCGCGTCTTGTGCCTTGCCGGCGCCGCCGCCGCCGCGGTGCCGGCGATCGACACCGTCTATGTCGATTTTCGCGACAGCGAAGGTTTGCGCCGCGAATGCGCGGAAGCCTGCCGCGACGGCTTTACCGGCAAGATGGCGATCCATCCGGCGCAGGTGCCGATCATCAACGCGGCGTTCACGCCGTCGGCGGACGAGATCAGGCGCGCACAGGCCATCGTCGATGCCTTTGCCGCCAATCCGGGCGCCGGCGTCGTCGGCATCGCCGGCGTGATGTACGACCGCCCGCATCTCGCGCGCGCCGAGCGATTGCTGGCGCGCGCCGCGGCGACAAAAATCATTCGCCGGCATAGCGACCGTAGGGGCGCCCCTCGTGGGCGCCCATGATGCGGCGCCATGCACGCCGGCGGGCGGCCACAAGGGCCGCCCCTACGCGTTAATATCGGGAAATAGTAAGGTATCACCGTACTTGCGCTCGGCGCTTTCCATCATAGCATCGCCAGATGCCCGGGCTCGGCGCCGCGCGCGGCCCGGAGTGGAACGCTGCGGTCGAGGGTCGCCAAGCGGCCGCCGTTCTTCACCGCGAGTGCCAGCAAGTAGACATCCGTGATCTGGCTAGGCCCAAGAATGCAACTCGGATCGAAACGCGTGCCATCGCGCAATGAGATATCGTCAGGCCAGAAGGCATGGTCGGTTGCATCCATCTGCTCGGCGAGAAGATCGATCGCAAATGTCGTGGTCACCCGGTTCTTGTAACCCGACTGCGACATGATCCGCGCCAAGCCGTTCTCGGTCAGCGGACAGGTGGCCCATCCGGCAGATCGGTTGGCGGCCCACCATTCATGCGCAACCCAATGGTGGACGTGCTGCTCATCGACGATGGCAATCAAGACATTGACGTCGAAGAGGACGCGCATAATCAATCTTTCGGAAGCAATCCGGCGTCCTGCAGATCAGCCTCTTGTTCCAATCTTCGCACCAGCGCAGTGGTGACGACCCCGCCTTGTGAGGGCAGTACGAAAAAGCCGTTGCGTTCGATCAACGGCCCCGACGCCGGGCGCGTCAACGCCTGCCGGGCCAAATCGGAAATGACTTTGCCAGCCGTGGTCTTTTCGTCGGCCGCTCTTTCCTTGGCCGCCGCCAGCACGTCTTCATCGATATCGAGCGTGGTCCTCATGCATCAGATGCTAGTGCATCAGATGCGGCGATGCAAGTACCTATCGCCGCCTTAGCCCCTCACCCTGAGGCGCTCGGCGCGAAGCGCCGAGCCTCGAAGGATGAGGTCAATGTTCAGTGCCGTGGTCTTACACCGGCAAATTGTCGTGCTTGCGCCCCGGCATCTCGATCGTCTTCTCCCGCAGCATGGCGAGCGCTCGCGCGATGCGCGGCCGCGTGGCGTGCGGCATGATCACGTCGCCGATATAGCCGCGCTCGGCGGCGCAAGCTTCACAAGCCATTTCCAGTATCTGGCAGTTTACCTCCCGCCGTCTGATAGAAGCCGGCGAGTTGCTTGGCGAGCAGACCGCCTAATAGTTCCTCCATTTTCGACACGTCTATTCGCCCGTTCCTCCACGCGGCATCTGCGGCATCCAGCGCGTCGAAATAGGGAGCGCGATTCTCGACGATTTGATCCGGGATGGTGGGCGTGCCTGGAGGAACAGCGCCCGCTCGAATCGACAGCACGACGTACGAAAGAATGCGCGACGTTCGACCATTGCCGTCGGCGAAAGGATGAATCCAGTTGAGTCGCCACATGATGTAAGCGGCGAGGTGGAGTGGCGTACTCGCTTCCCACTGCTCATTGACGTAATCGCACATTTCTTCAATGAGCTCAGGCACAAGGTGCGCGCCGACGGGCTCGTGCCTACTGCCCTCGATTTTGACACCCGCCGGGCGGAAATTTCCGGCATAGCTGCTGATGCCGGCGAGAGCTTCGCGATGAAGGGCAAGAATAAGAGACAGTCGCAGTTTGAAGACCCCGCGCTCAAGCGCGGTCTGAATGGTTTTTATGCCGGCGTCGTATTGGCGAAAGCCATTGCGGGCTTCGGCGGCCGCGCGAGCCTTGGGATCGGCAATGAGCGGGGCTTCGAGTGCCCGGCTATTCCGCCGCTCGCTCCCGCTTTCCGGCATCGACCTCTCGCGCCAGCTTCTCGGCCTCCTGATCGACCATTTCCCGTGTGATTAGGCTGTTTTCAAAGGCCGTATTGCCATAGACGAAGCTGCGGCGCTGCTGTTCTAGCTGCGCGGGGCTTTGCATGGCCGTCTTAGCCGCCTCCAAAAGCTTCTTCAGACTGTCGTTCATACATCCAACATATACGGATTCGGGTTCGATTGCCACCGCCCTACACCGGCAAATTGTCGTGCTTGCGTCCCGGCATCTCGACCGTCTTGCCGCGCAGCATCGCCAATGCACGCGCGAGACGCGGGCGGGTGGCGCTCGGCATGATGACGTCGTCGATATAGCCGCGCTCGGCGGCGATGAACGGCGACAGGAACCGCTCCTCGTATTCCTTGGTGCGCGCGGCGATCTTGTCCGCATCGCCGATATCGGCGCGGAAGATGATCTCGACCGCGCCTTTGGCGCCCATCACCGCGATCTGCGCCGTCGGCCAGGCGAAGTTGAGGTCGGCGCCGATATGTTTTGACGCCATCACGTCGTAAGCGCCGCCGAACGCCTTCCTCGTAATCACGGTGACGAGCGGCACCGTGGCCTGCGAATAGGCGAACAGAAGTTTGGCGCCGTGCTTGATCAACCCGCCATATTCCTGCGCGGTGCCGGGCAGAAATCCCGGCACGTCGACGAAAGTGACGATCGGGATATTGAAGGCGTCGCAGAAGCGCACGAAGCGCGCCGCCTTGCGGCTCGCGTCGCTATCGAGCACGCCGGCGAGCACCATCGGCTGATTGGCGACGACGCCCACGGTGCGGCCGGCGATGCGGCCGAAGCCGACGACGATATTGCGGGCGAAGGCTTCGGAGAGTTCGAAGAAGTCGCCTTCGTCCACGACCTTTAGGATCAGCTCCTTGATGTCGTAAGGCTTGTTGGGATTGTCGGGCACCAATGTATCGAGCGAAGGCTCCTCGCGCTCGGGCTTATCGAACGACGGCCATTCCGGCACGCCCGAGGAAAAATTGGCGGGGAGAAAATCGACGAGCCGGCGCATCTGCAACAGGCATTCCAGATCGTTGTCATAGGCGCCGTCGGCGATCGAGGATTTGGTCGCGTGCACCGAGGCGCCGCCGAGCTCCTCGGCGGTGACGATTTCGTTGGTCACGGTTTTGACCACGTCGGGGCCGGTGACGAACATGTAGCTTGTGTCGCGCACCATGAAGATGAAATCGGTCATCGCCGGCGAATAAACGTCGCCGCCGGCGCACGGCCCCATGATCACCGAAATCTGCGGAATGACGCCCGAGGCGATGACGTTTCTCTTGAATACTTCGCCGTAGCCGCCGAGGGCTGCGACGCCTTCCTGGATGCGGGCGCCGCCGGCGTCGAACAAGCCGACGATCGGGGCGCGGGCCCGCATCGCCATGTCCTGGATTTTGATGATCTTGCCGGCATGGCTCTCCGACAGCGAGCCGCCGAACACGGTGAAATCCTTGGCGAAGGCGAACACGGTGCGGCCGTTCACCGTGCCGAAGCCGGTGACGACGCCGTCGCCGGCGATGTGGCTTTTCTCCATGCCGAAATCGGTCGAGCGGTGCTCGACGAACATGTCGAGCTCCTCGAACGAGTCGCGGTCCATGAGGAGCTCGACGCGCTCGCGCGCGGTGAGCTTGCCGCGCTTGTGCTGCGCCTCGATGCGGGCCTCCCCGCCGCCGGCGCGCGCCGAGGCGCGGCGCTCTTCGAGCCTGTCGAGAATGTCTTTCATCGGTCTTTCTTAATCCTGCCCCGCGAAGCGGGGAAGGGGGACCGCGCTGCGAAGCAGCGTGGTGGAAGGGGCGTGGGCGGTGGAGCTTGCGTTACCGCTTGAGACTTGCCTCACCGCCCGCGCCCCCTCCACCACGCTTCGCGTGGTCCCCCTCCCCCGCTTCCGCGGGTGCGGATGAAGAAGCCGCTTCCTCGATCGCCTTGACGATGCCCGCATAGCCGGTGCAGCGGCACAGATGGCCGGAGAGCACGTCGCGGATTTCGGCAAGCGTCGGCTTCGGATTACGGGCGAGATAATCGGTAAACGACATCAAAATGCCCGGCGTGCAGAAGCCGCATTGCAAGGCGTGATTGGCGCGGAACGCGGTTTGCAGCGCGTTGAGCGTGCCGTCCGGCGCGGCGAGCGCTTCCACGGTTTTGACTTCGCGCGCTTCCGCCTGCACCGCGAGCATCAGGCAGGAGCGCACCGCCACACCGTCGAGGAGCACGGTGCAGGCGCCGCAAATGCCGTGCTCGCAGCCGACATGGGTGCCGGTCAAGCCGAGGCCGTGGCGGAGAAAATCGCAAAGCAGCGTGCGCGGCTCGGCGTCGGCCGCGAGCTTGCGGCCGTTGAGCGTGAGCGCAATCCGCACGCGGTCATCTTTGCTCACGCGGCGCATCACGCTTGCACTCCCTGGGCTTGCGCGGTCACGAGCGGAGCGAGATTGCGAAAAAGATCGCGCCGCAACGCCGCCGAGGCGTGCAGATCGTCGTAGCCTTCGAGCTCGTCCGCCCATGCGGCAATGCTGTCGGCCGCATCGCCATCGATCCGGCGCAGCATCGGCCGCCCGGCCATGCCGCCGACGCCGAGCCGCACCGCGCCGTGTCGGTCGGCGACCGCGGCCACCGCGACGATGGCAAAGTCGCCGTGGCGGCGCGCCACTTCGCGGAAGCCGACGCCGCGTCCTTTCATCACCGGGAACCGCACCGCCGTCATCAGCTCGTCGGCTTCGCGCGCCGTGGTCAGCATGTCTTTTTGAAAATCGCTCGCGGCAAGAACGCGCTCGCCGCGCCTGGAACGCAAAACCACCTCGCCGCCGGCGACCGCCAGCGCCAGCGGCAATTCCGAACTCGGATCGGCATGCGCGATCGAGCCGCACACCGTGCCCTTGTTACGGGTCTGGAAATGGCCGACGAAGGGTAGCGCCGCGGCGAGGAGCGGCAGCTTTTGCGCAAGCGCCGGCCAGGCCAAGAACTTGTTCTGCGTGACTGCGGCGCCGATCTCGATGCAATCGCCGCGATCGCGGATGGCGTCGAGTTCGCCGATGCGCGAAATATCGATCAGCATTTCGGCGTCGATCAGCCGCAGATTGAGCATCGCGATAAGCGACTGGCCGCCGGCCAAAATGCGCGCGTCGTCGCCGTATTCGGCGAGCAGCGCGACCGCCTCCTCCGCGGTATCCGGCCGCGCGTAATCGAACGGACGCGGTTTCATGTCGCCGGTCCGTCATTGCGAGCGGAGCGAAGCAATCCAGTCTGAGACGCCGGCTCTGGATTGCTTCGTCGCCCCGTCGGGGCGCCTCGCAATGATGTCATCATGGCGTGGATGCGCCGCGGCGTCGCCGGCAGCACCACCTCGGCAACGCCGAGCGCGTCGGCGATGGCGTTGGCAATGGCCGCCGGCGTCGACATGCAATTGCCCTCGGCGAGACCCTTGGCGCCGAGCGGGGTGAGCGGCGACGGCGACTCGTAATGTAAGATTTCGACGTTGGGGATTTCGCTGACCGTCGGGACGAGATAATCGGCGAAGGTGCCGCTTAGAAACGCACCCTCCTCGTTATAGCTGAACTCCTCGTAGAGCGCCGCCGCGACGCCCTGGGCAAAGGCGCCGCGGATCTGGCCCTCGGCGATCGTCGGATTGAGCACGCGGCCGGCATCGTGCATCGACACGTAGCGGTCGACGCGGACCTGATAGGTCACCGGATCGATCTCGACGCCGCACAGGTCGAAGATGAAGCCGTAAGTCAGCGAGGTGTTGATGCGGTCGTCGCGCGACGGCGGCGCGAGCTCGGCGGGGGTCCACACCCCGGTTTCGGAGAGCGCCGGCGCCATGCCGTCGGGCAAGAGCACCGGCGACCAATGCGAGGCGGCGGCGACGCGGCCGAAGGGGAGCGCGTTGTCGGGATTGGAGCGGCTTCTGATTTTGCCGTCGGCAAGCTCGACGTCCTCGGCGAGCACGTTGAGCTGCTTGGCGCCGATGCTTCTAAGCTTGTCGCGCATCTGCACCGCGGCGAGATGCGCGGCGACCGCGGTGCCCGACGCGAAGCGGCTCGAATAGGTGCCGGCCGCGATCGACCATTGATCCTTCGCCGTATCGATTTCCAAAACCACTTCGACGTCGTCGGGATCAAGCCCAAGCTCGTGCGCAACGATCTGGGCCAGCACGGTCTCGTGGCTCTGGCCCTGCACCGTGACGTCGGCCGTGACGGTGACGGCGCCGAGCGGGTCGATATTCACCGTCGCCATCGACACCGCGCCGTTTTTGGGGCCCGCCTTTTCGCGCGCGGCCGCCGTCATCAGCGTCGACAGATACCCCATGTTCGACATTGCCGGCTCGACGACCGCCGCAAAGCCGATGCCGTAGATACGCCCCTCCTTGCGCGCGCCCTCGCGGCGGCGCTTGAGATCGGCGAGCCGGCCGCTCCCCGTCGCTTCCTCGACCGCGCG
This sequence comes from uncultured Alphaproteobacteria bacterium, assembly GCA_963729335.1. Taxonomy (GTDB): domain Bacteria; phylum Pseudomonadota; class Alphaproteobacteria; order Rhizobiales; family Xanthobacteraceae; genus BOG-931. The sequence goes on along the minus strand of CAVSNN010000002.1, from coordinate 725,970 downwards.
CAAATAATCGCCGGAATTGTACAGCGCGCCGGCCGCGGTGCGGTACGGAAATTTCTGCGCCGGGATGAGATTGCGCCGGATCACCTCGAGCGGATCGAGATCGAGTTCGACCGCGATGCGCGCCATCAGCCGCTCCAAAGCGAGATAAAGCTGCGGCCCGCCGAAGCCGCGAATGAGACTCGCCGGCATTTTGTTGGTCAGCACGACGCGGTTTTTCACGGCAACATGCTCGATATCGTAGGCGCCGGTCACCGCGCCATGCATGCGGTACAGCGGTCCCGGCATCGGCGCGCGCAAGAACGCGCCGTAGTCTTCGAGCTGATCGAGCGTGAGCGCGAGCACGCGGCCGTCGTTATTGACGGCGGCCTCGATCTCGGTGACCCGGTTCGGCCCGGAGCTGGCGGCAACCAGATGCTCGATGCGGTCCTCGACCCATTTCACCGGACGGCCGGTGATTTTGGCGGCGAGCGCGATCAGCACCACATAGGGAAACACCGAAAGCTTGATGCCGAAACTGCCGCCGGAATCCGGCGGGATGCGCAGCCGCAATTTCGGCCCCGGCACGCGCAGCGCCCGCGCCATCACCGGATGCATGGAAAACGGGCCCTGGAAATTGGCGATGACGTCGTAGCTCGCTTCGGCCGGATTGTGCGCCGCAACCACGACGTAGCATTCGATCGGGGTGAACGAGAGCCGGTGAAACGGCACGGTCATGGCGATGCGGCGGTCGGCCCGCGCGAATGCCGCCTTGGGATCGCCATAGCAAAATTCGCGCACCGAGATTTCGTTGGTCCCGGCTTCGGGATGCAGCAATGGCGCGGATTTCTCGCAGGCAGCGACCGGATCGATCACAGCGGCGAGCGGCGCGTAGTCGATCTCGACCAATTCGGCCGCGTCCTCGGCGATATAGCGGCTCTCGGCGACCACCAGCGCCACCGGCTCGCCGACATAGCGCACGCGCTCCACCGCCAGCGCCCATTGCCGCACCGGCGTCTTGACCGCGGCGAGAAACGGCTCGGACAGTTTGCGGATGTCCTCGCCGGCGATTACCGCCCACACCCCGTCATGCGCCAGCGCGGCCGCGGCATCGATACGGCGGATTTCGGCATGCGCGTGCGGCGAACGAATGACGTGGGCGTGCAAGGTGCCGACCGGGATCGGCAGATCGTCGGCATAGCGGCCGCGGCCCGACAGCAGCGTCGGGTCCTCCTTGCGCAGGACTTTTGCCGTGCCGGGATGCTCCGCCATGCTACAGCCTTCGGGGGGTCTCGATGCCGAACAGGGCCTGACCGGCGCCCTCGAAATTGGACAGATGCGCCTGGCCCTGCGCGGTCACCGCGTGCATATCGCGGAAGCGCCGCTCGAACGGGCTACCCTTAAAGATCGCGTTCGCCCCGGCGCTGCGATAGGCGAAATCGACCACGCGGCAGGCCTGCTCGATCGCGCCGGTAATGGCGATCCGCAATTGCGCGCGCTGTTCGAGCGTTACGGCGCGTTTGCCGGTGGCGGCGTCCCAGAACTCGTGCAGCATTTCGCGCAAATAGGCGCGCGCGGATTGCAGCTGCCCGGTCGCCTCGGCGACGCGCGCTTGAACGACCGGATGCTCGCGCAGCGGAATCGGCGTGCCATGCATTGGGCTCGGCTTCTTGCTAGCGGCGAGCGTCATGAAGGCCTCGAGGCAGGCGCGGGCGAGCCCGAGCGCGACGCCGGAGAAACCGATGCCGTAGAGCGTCAGCAACGGGATATTGGACAAAGGTTCGTCGCCGCGGCGGTCGGCGGGATTATCGCGCCAAGTGGTGTAGGGCTCCGGCACGAACAACTCGCGCACCTCATAGGCATTGCTGCCGGTGCCGCACAGCCCGATCACATGCCAGATGTCGTGAAATGTGGCGTTGCCCTTACGGAACAGCATGGTGCGCTGCACCGGCCGGCCGGCTTGGTCGAGGCGCGGTTGGCCGTCGGCCTCGAACACCGTGCAATGGCCGCCGAGCCAGGGGCAATGCTCGCTGCCGCTGGCAAAGCGCCAATGGCCGTTGACGATATAGCCGCCGTCGGTGACGAGCGCCTTGGCGCCGGCCGGCGGGCCCCAGGCGACGGCACCATCGGGCGCGGCAAAAATCTCCCGCGCAATTTTAGGATCGAGATAGCCCGCCGCTTGCGTGGACGCCACCTGCTGCGCCAGACACCACGCCGTGCTGGCGTCGGCCGCCGCGACCGTCTCGATGACCGCATTGAAGGCGACGATGTCGGCGCCGCCGCCGCCGAGCGCAACCGGCAGCAGCATGCGGAACAGGCCCGCCTCATGCAGCGCGGCAACAATTTCGGGCACGATACGGCGCTCGGCCTCGATGCGATCGGCGGCAGCAGCAATCGCCGGTGCCAGCGCCTGCGCCCGCGCCACCCAATCGACCGGCGTATTCTGCGCATCGCGGGCGAGCAACGGCCGACCTCCCTTTGCCTTTATCCCTTCTCTACATCCGCGGTCGGACCTTGTCAGCACGGCCGCGACGGCTGCGCTGGCGCGTCGTGAACGGCTCCTCTAACATCGCAGCCGGAGCAAGTGATGAATCGATCCGCGAACGGTTCGGGCATCGGGGCGCCGGTGCGTCGCCGCGAGGATTTACGGCTGGTGCGCGGCGCCGGCCGATACACCGCCGACGAAAATCTGCCGGGCCAGGCCTATGCCGTCATGATCCGCTCGCCGCACGCGCATGCGCGGCTGCGCGCCATCACGACCGACCAAGCCAAGGCCATGCCCGGGGTGCTCGCGGTCTTGACCGGGGCCGATGTCATCGCCGACGGGCTCAAACCGATTCCGCACAAGCCGTGGTCGCCGCATCCGGCGGAGGCCAAGCTCACCAATAAAGGCGGCGCACCGCCATTCGAAGCGCCGCATTATCCGCTGCCGGCGGACAAAGCGCGCTTTGCCGGCGAAGCGGTCGCCATGGTCGTCGCCGCGACGGTGCACGCGGCCAAAGACGCCGCCGAGCGCGTCGAAATCGATTACGACATCCTGCCGGCGGTGGTCGAGACCGCCGCAGCGGCGCGGCAGGATGCGCCGCATGTTCACGACAGCGCGTCCAATGTCTGCTTCGATTCCGAACTCGGCGATGCCGCGGCGACCGCGGCCGCGTTCGCGCGCGCGGCGCATGTGACCCGCTTCGAGACTTGGGTGCAACGCGTCACCGGCGTGCCGATGGAGCCGCGCGGCGCGCTCGCCGCGTTCGATGCCGCGAGCGGACGCTTCACCGTCTATGCCGGCAACGGCGGCGCGGTGCGGCTGAAGAACGATCTCGCCACCATACTTTGCGTGCCGCCGGAGCAGGTCCGCGTGTTGATGGGCGACGTCGGCGGCAATTTCGGTACCCGCGGCATGATCTATCCGGAATTTCCGCTGGTCGCCTGGGCGGCGCGCAAGCTCGGCCGGCCGGTAAAGTGGATCAGCGAGCGCCATGAATCTTTTTCGAGCGATTATCAGGCACGCGATCTGGTCGTCGAAGCCGAGCTTGCGCTCGACGCCCAGGGCCGGTTCCTGGCGATGCGCGGCTCCAACCTCGGCAATCTCGGCGCCCACACCACCAATTTCGCCATGGTGCAGAAAGGCGTGCAGATGATGTCGAGCATCTATCGCATGCCGGCGGCGCATTTCCGCGCCCGCGCCACGCTGTCCAACACCTCCCCGACGCGACCCTATCGCTCAGCCGGCCGGCCGGAAGTGATTTTCGTCATCGAGCGGCTCATCGATCTCGCCGCGCGTGAGCTTGGCCTCGACCGCGTCGCCATTCGCCGGAAAAATCTCGTGACCGAAAAGGAAATGCCGTACAGAAATCCGTTCGGCGTGCAATACGACAACGGCGACTATATCGGCGGCATGGACATGGCGCTCAAGCTCGGCGACTGGGCGGACTTTAAGAAACGCCGCGCCGAAGCGAAAAAGCGCGGCAAATATCGCGGCATCGCGGTGGGCAATTACGTCGATATTTCGAGCGGCGTGCCGCGCGAAAAAGCCGAGCTCACGGTCTCGCCCGAAGGTTTTGTCGAACTCGTCATCGGCGTCGTCTCGCAGGGCCAGGGCCATGAGACGAGCTTTGCGCAACTGATTACCGAATGGCTCGGCGTGCCGATCGAGGCAGTGCGCTTTGTCGCCGGCGATACCGACCGCGTCTCCGTCGGCGGCGGCGCCCATTCCGGCCGCGGCATGCGGCTCGGCTCGATCGTCATCAAAAAATCGTCGGATGGCATTATCGAGAAAGGTTTGCGCATCGCCGAGCATGTTCTGGAAACCGCCGCCTCCGACATCGAATTCAAGAACGGCGAATTCGCGGTGAAGGGCACCAACCACGCCGTCGGCCTGTTCGACGTGGCGCGCGCGGCGGCCGAGCGGACGGATTTGCCGGCGGATTTGCGCGGGCCTTTATACGCCGCCTGCGACGAGACCGTGCTCGACGCGAGCTTTCCCTACGGCGCGCATGTCTGCGAGGTCGAAATCGATCCGCAAACCGGCAGCGTTTTGGTCGTCAATTATGCCGCGGTCGACGATGTCGGGCGCGCGGTGAACCCGCTGATCATCCACGGCCAGGTCCATGGCGGCATCGCCCAGGGCGTCGGCCAGGCGCTGCTCGAGCACGTCCATTACGATCCGGAGAGCGGCCAGTTGCTCACCGGTTCGTTCATGGACTACGCCATGCCGCGCGCCTCCGACCTGCCGTTCTACGCCACCGAATTGAGCGAAGTGCCCTCCTCGACGCATCCGCTCGGCATCCGTCCGGCCGGCGAGGGCGGCACCGTTCCGGCGCTCGCCGTCGTCGTCAACGCCGTCGTCGATGCGCTTTCCGAGTTCGGCGTCCGCCACATCGAAATGCCGGCAACGCCGGAGCGGGTGTGGCGGGCGATCCAAGCTGCGCGCAGCGCCAATGACCACGCGCGCAGCGCCAATCAAGCCGCGCGCGGCGCCAATCACGACGCGCGCGCGCAGTGAATTTTTCCGCTATGGAACCGACCGTGCCAGCCGACGACCTCAAGAGCCGCGATTTTGGCAAGATCCTGCTGATCAAGCTGTCGGCGCTCGGCGACGTGGTGCAGACGATCGCGGTCGCGAACAAGCTGCGCCGGCGCTATCCCAAGGCGCGGATCGATTGGCTGACGACGCCGGCCATGGCCGAGTTGTTGCGGCACAATCCGGCGATCGACAACGTCATCGAATTTGCGCGCGAGGAATGGCGGCGGCCGTGGCGCTTGGCGCCCTACGCCGGCGCGGCGCGGCTCGTCGCGACGCTGCGCGCCGCGCAATACGATCTGGTGCTCGATCTGCAAGGCCAATTGCGCAGCGCGATCTTCGCGTTCGCCACCGGCTCGGCGGTGCACATCGGCTTCGACCGGCCCCGCGCCAGCACCTGGGCCGCGTCGCGCAAAGTTCCGGATGACTTCCGCAAGCACTCCTGGCAGGGCGCCCGCGAGGGCAGCTGGCTCGCCTACACCCACCACATTCCGCTGCCGACGCTCGATGTGCACTCGGTCGATCATTACCTCAGCGTCGGGGCGATGCTTGGCTGCGACGAAGCCGCCGCCGATTTTTCATTTCCAATTCCGCAGGAGGCGAGCGGCCGGATCGATGCATTGTTGGATTATTACGAAATCGCCAAATCGAAACTCGTCGTTCTGGGACCCGGATCGAACTGGGAAACCAAGCAATGGCGCAGCGACGGCTTCGCCGAGGTGGCGCGCTATTTTCTGCAAAAAGGCTTTGCCGTGACGCTGGTCGGCTCGGAGAGCGAGCGTGCGCGATGCGACGAGATCGCAAAGCACGCGCCGGGCGCGGTGAACCTCGCCGGCGAAACCACGCTAACCGAGCTTGCCGCTCTGATCGGCCGCGCCACGATCTGCCTCGCGCACGATTCCGGGCCGACCCATCTCGCCGTCGCGCTCGGCCGTCCGGTGGTCGGCATTTACGGTCCGAGCGACCCGGTCTGGGCGGCGCCTTACCGCCGCGACGGCGCGGTGCTGCGGATCGATCTGCCGTGCTCGCCGTGCTATTTGCGCGAACTGCGCCGCTGCATGCACGGCCACGCCTGCATGGCGACGATGACCGCCGTCGCGGTGATCGAACGCATGGAAGCCATGCTTGCTAAGCTGCCAAGCCGCGCCAAGCCGATGACGCCGCAGCCCACGACACGATAAATCTAATGCCAATACGGCGGATAGCCCGAAGTTTTCTCTTCCGCAGCGAGCAGCCGCAGCATCGCCGGCCATTCCAACACGCCGTAGGGCCGCCGCGTGCCGGGCTGATAAAGATGCGCGGTGTGGGCGAGCACGTTCTCGCCGGGCATGGTCAATTCGGTGCGCGCCGCCATGGCGTCGACCTGCGAGCGGCACGATATTTCGAGCTGATACATCGTATTGAACGCCTGCTGGATGGTCGCCCCGCAGCTGAGCAGGCCGTGATTGCGCATGATGAGCGCGTCGTGCGGCCCGAGGTCGGCCACGATGCGCACGCGCTCGTCGGTGTCGATCGCCGGCCCCTCGTAGTCGTGATAGCCGATATGGCCGACGAAGCGGATCGAAGTCTGCGACAGCGGCAAGAGCCCGCAGGCCATCGCCGCCACCGCCATGCCCGCGCGCGTATGAGTATGCAAGACGCAGGCGACGTCCGGCCGCGCCTTGTGGATGGCGCCGTGGATCACATAGCCGGAAACGTTAATGCCGTAGTCGGTGTCGGGCTTGGCGACGACATTGCCCTCGACGTCGATCTTGACCAGGCTCGACGCCGTGATCTCCTTGTACAAAAGGCCGTAGAGATTGATGAGCAGATGCTCGGTGCCGGGAATGCGCGCCGTGATATGATTGTAGATGAGGTCGGTCATGCCGTAGGCGTCGACCAGGCGATAGCAGGCGGCGAGATCGAGCCGGGTCTGCCACTCTTGCGCCGACACCTCGCCGCGGATTGACTTGAAATCGGTCGAATAATTCACGGGCGTTCCTCCATTCCCTACAGCATAACGCGCGAGGCAGCGCATGTCAGGCGGCAAAGTTGATGAATAAGATCGGCGAAATCCTGCGCAACCACGTCAAGGACAAGCTTGCCCGCGGCGAGGTGGTCGCCTCGATGACGGTGCGGCTCGTGCGCGGCATCGAGATCGCCCGCATCGCCAAGACGGCGGGCTTCGACAGCCTCTATGTCGATATGGAGCATTCGAGCTTTTCGCTCGAAACCACCGGGCAGATTTGCATCGCCGCGCTGGAAGCCGGCGTCACGCCGTTGGTGCGCGTGCCGGGCGTCGCCGAGGTGCAGCGCGTGCTCGATGCCGGCGCGCTCGGCATCATCGCGCCGCATGTCCAATCGGCGGCCGCAGCGCGCGACTACGTCCGGGCGGCAAAATATCCGCCGCTCGGCGACCGCTCCGCCGCAGGTCCCCTGCCCCATCTGCATTACCGCTCGTTCCCGGCCGCCGAAGCCAATGCCGCGCTCAATGCCGCGACCTCGTCATGGTGCAATTCGAAAGCGAGGAAGCCCTCGCGAAGGCCGACGAGATCGCCGCGGTCGACGGCGTCGACATGGTGATGATCGGATCGAACGACCTCCTTGCCGACTGCGGCCTTGCCGGCCAATACGAGCATCCGCGTCTGCGCGAGGCTTATGCGCAAAACCATCGCCGCCTGCCGCAAGCACGGCAAGCATGTCGGCGTCGGCGGGCTCGCAAGCCGCCCGGACCTTGCCGCCGAATTCGTGCGCATGGGCGCGCGCTATGTCTCGACCGGCACCGATCTCGGGTTTCTGCTTGCGGCGGCCACCGCGAAAGCGAAAGAGGTGCGGGACATCCGCTCGGAATGACGCTCCGCGAGAATTACGATAATAACGACGTCAGGAGGAATAATGGTTTCGTCATTGCGAGCGAAGCGAAGCAATCCAGTGCAGCGATAAAACGCTGGATTGCTTCGTCGCTGCGCTCCTCGCAATGACGTATAGAGAACTTATGGCCAATACATTCACTTACCATTCCGATCCGGTGCGCATCGTGTTCGGCGCCGGCGCGATCGGTGCGCTCGCCGCCGAAGCCGATCATCACAAAATGTCGCGGCTCCTGGTGCTGTGCTCGAAGACGCGCGCCGATTTCGCGCGCCGCGTCACCGCCCCGCTCGCCGATCGCTGCGTCGGCTTCTGCGACGCCGCCGGACAGAACATGCCGCGCGACGCGTTCGAGCGCATCCTCGCCGCGATCAAGCAGCACGATGCCGACGGCTTTATCGTGGTCGGCGGCGGCTCGCCGATCGGGCTTGCCAAGGCCGCGGCGGCGACGACCAAAATTGCCCTATATCGCCGTCGTCACCACCTATTCCGGCTCGGAGATGGCGGCGCGCTGGTATATCGGCGTTGCCGAGCATGCGCGTCATCGGCGAGCGATCCCGCGGCGCTGCCGGCGACCGCGATCTACGATCCCGAACTGACGCTCGATCTGCCGCCGCGCGTGTCGGCGGCGAGCGGCATGAACGCCATGGCGCATGCGGTCGAGAGCCTTTACGGCATCGACACCAATCCGGTGGTGCAGACCATGGCCGAGGAAGCCGTGCGCCTGCTTCGGCGCGAGCCTGCCGCGCATCGTGCAAAATCCGCGCGATCTTGCCGCGCGCACCGACGCGCTCTACGGCGCCTGGCTCGCGGCGAATTTCCGCGCCAAGATCGGGCTCGAACACGCCATCGCGCAGCGGGTGCGGCAATGGTTCAATCTCGACCACGCGCAAACGCACGCCGTCGCGACGCCCTATGCGGTCGGCTTTAACGCCGACGCCGCGCCCGAGGCGATGGCGCGCATCAAGCGCGCGCTCGGCGCGGCCGATGCGGCGCGCGGGCTTTACGATCTTAACGTCCGCATCGGCCTGCCGACCGGGCTGAAGGGCCTCGGCATGCGCGAACAAGATATCGGCAAAGCCGTCGAGGTGGTGGCGGCGGTGAAGATCGCGCATCCGAAGCCGGTGTCGAAAGCGGACCTGTCGAACATCATCACCCAGGCTTACGCCGGCGCGCCGCCGCGATTTTGAAAGCGCCATCCATGACCGCCGCCACCGCCGGCTCGGGAATGACATCAGGCATGACCTGGGTCGGCCGCGCCATCCGGCGCCTGGAAGACCCGGCGCTGGTGACCGGGCGCGGCCGCTTCACCGCCGATCTTGCCGCCGCGCATTGGGTGCGTTTCGTCCGCAGTCCGGTCGCGTCCGGCCGCATCGTGCGCATCGCCGCGCCGGACGGCGCCAACATCGTTCGCGCCGCGGACCTCGACGGCGTGCGGCCGATCCGGCCGATGCTGCACAAATTCGATTATCAGCCGATCGAGCAGCCGATCCTGGCGAAAGACGTCGTGCGCTTTGTCGGCGAGCCGGTCGCCGCGGTCTGGGCGCGCGAGCGCCGCCGAAGCCGAGGACATCGCCGATCGGGTCGAGGTCGAGATCGCCGAATTGCCGGCCGTTGTCGACGCGCGCGACGCGCTCGCGCCGGACGCGCCGCGCGTCCACGATACGCCGGCAATGTCGTGGTCGAGGGCCGCATCAAGACCGCCGATTTCGACGCCGCGCTCGCCAACGCGCACCGGCGCATCCGGCTCACCGCGCGCTCGCGCCGCCAGAACGCGACGCCGCTCGAAGCGCGCGCCGCGCATGCGGCGTTCGATCCGGCATCCGGCCGCATGACGCTGACCTGCACCACGCAGATGCCGCATCTGACCCGCACCGCCATCGCCGACCTGCTCGGTTTTCCCGAATCCGATCTGCGCGTGGTCGCGCCCGACGTCGGCGGCGGCTTCGGCCAGAAAATGTCGCTGCCGGCCGAATATGTCGTGCTGGTCTGGCTGGCGCGGCGGTTGCGCGACGAGCGTCGCCTGGAGCGAGGACCGCCGCGAAAACCTGATCGCCGCGTTCCACAGCCGCGACCAGCATGTCGAGCTCGAAGGCGCGTTCGACGCGCAGCGGCAAGCTCGTCGCGCTCTCGGCCGACGTCGTCGCCAATATCGGCGCCTATTCGTGCTTTCCGACGACCTGCGGCGTCGAGCCGCTGATGGCGCATGGCCGAACTGCCGGGCCCCTATGATCGTGCGCGCCTATTCACTGCCGCGCGCGCGGCGTCGCCACGCATACCTGCACCATGGCGCCCTATCGCGGCGTGTCGCGGCCGGTCATCACCTTTGCCATCGAGCGGCTGATGGACAAGGCCGCGGCCGCCTTCGGCCTGAGCCCGGTCGAAATCCGCCGCCGCAATCTGATCGGCCGCTTTCCCTACACTTCGGCGACCGGCCTGGTGTTCGACGAAGGCAGCTATATCGAGACGCTCGAACAAGCCGCCGCCCATGTCGATCTGCCGGCATTCCGCGCCCGCCAGCGCGACGCGCGCGCCGCGCGGCCGCTATCTCGGCATCGGCTTTGCGACGTTTTCCGAGCGCACCGGCTATGGCAGCCCGGCGTTTGCCGCGCGCGGCATGGAGATCACGCCGGGCTGGGAAAACGTCGAGATCGTCATGGACCCGTCCGGCCGCGTCGAAGCGCGCATCGGCGCGAGCCCGCACGGCCAGGGCTTGCGCACCACGCTCGCGCAGATCGTCGCCGACGAGGTCGGCGTCGCGCCGCACCGACGTGCGCATCATCGCACGGCGACACCGATCGCACGCCCTATGGCTGGGGCACGTTTGCCAGCCGCTCGCTGGTGATCTCCGGCGGCGCCACGCATGCTGGCGGCGCAAAAAATCCGCGCACAAGCTTCTCGCCATCGCCAGCCATGTTCTGGAGGCCGCGCCCGACGACATCGTGCTGGAGGACGGCAGCGCCAAAGTCTCGGGCACCGATCGCACGGTTGACGATCGCGGCGCTTGGCGCGCGCCGCCTATCATCGGGCGCATCGCTTCAACGGCGACATCGCGCCGGGCTTGCAGCGAAAGCGCGCATTACGATCCGCCCGGCACGTTCTCCAATGCCTGCCACGTCGCGATCGTCGAAGTCGACGTGGAAACCGGCCGCGTCGCGATCGAAAAATTCCTCGCCGTCGAAGATGCCGGCCGCATCATCAATCCGCTGATTGCCGACGGCCAGGTGCATGGCGGCATCGCGCAAGGCATCGGCAATGCGCTGTTCGAGGAAATCGTCTACGACGCGCTCGGCAATATCCAGACCGCGACGCTCGCCGACTACACTGCCGCCGACGGCGCGCGAAATTCCGCCGATCGAATTGCACCACATCGAAACGCCGGCGGCGTCCTCGGTCACCGGCGCCAAGGGTCTGGGCGAAGGCGGCGCCATCGGCGCGCCGGCGGCCATCCTCAATGCCGTCAACGATGCGCTCGTCGCCGTTCGGCGTCTCGATCGATGAAATACCGGCAACGCCGCAGCGGATCCGGGCGGCGCTGCGGGCGGCCAGAGGTCAGTAATCAGTAATCAGCGGTCAGTAATCAGAAGAGGCTCATTCACTGGATGCCCTCTGACTACTGATTACTGACTACTGATGTTCCCGGGCCGACGCGATCGCCAGATAAAGATACACGCCAAGCAGCGTCATCTCGACGAACACGATGAAAATGCTGCCGCCATAGACTTGCGGAAAAAACACTTCCACCGCCGCCATCGAGACGACGGAGGTGAGCCACACCACCGCGCCCCATGCCGCCGCAAGCCAGAGCCCGACCGCGGCGACCAGATCGAGCACGGCAAAGAACACCGTCGCGGTCTGCCAGGCGAATGGTATGCGCTTCGAAATCCGCCGTCGGCCGACGCGCCGATGCCGCAGACCTGCGCCCAGTGATAGAGGCCCTTGACAGCGACACGCACCGCCATGACGCGCAGGAACAGGACGAGATATTCCGTCCCGCTGCCGCGGCTTGCGGTCGCGGCGACTCGCACCGGCTCGAGCATGTCGCTCGGCCTGGTCGGTTGCCGCTGCGATTGATCGCTCATGATGTCCCCATTGACCAGAGGATGCAGACGCCGGCGGCGGATTCGTGGCGGCAGCCCGGCCTGGAGCGATAGAGCGGCGGCAAAAGCCCGTCAACGCCGGGGCCGGCTTTGACCGGGCGTTAAACGTCGCGCCGCTGCGAAGTGGCACCTAGGCTCCGGAAGGGGTAAAACAGGCGCCGAACGGAGCATTGCCATGGCGATCAAATTCGGCCGCCCGCTGGAACGCAGCCGGCTCGCGCCGGTTGCGGCGGAAGAGCCGTGCCGAACGGCTCGATCTCGCCATCCGGCCGCGCCGCAACCGCCGCGCCGAATGGGCCCGGCGCCTGGTGCGCGAAAACGTGCTCACCACCGACGACCTGATCTGGCCGCTGTTTCTGGTCGACGGGACAAAAGTCCGCGCCCGCGTCGATTCGATGCCCGATGTCGAGCGGCTGTCGGTCGACGAGGCGGTGCGCGCCGCCGAGCGGGCCGCCAAGCTCACGATCCCCTGCCTGGCTCTGTTTCCCTATACCGAGCCCGGCCGGCGCGACGATGCCGGCTCGGAAGCGCTCAATCCGGACAATCTCGTCTGCCGCGCCATCCGCGCGATCAAAAAGGAGGTGCCGGAAATCGGCGTGCTCTGCGACGTGGCGCTCGACCCCTATACCAGCCACGGCCATGACGGGCTGCTGCGCGACGGCGTCATTCTCAACGACGAAACCGTCGCGGTTCTGGTCCGCCAGGCCCTGGTCGAGGCCGAGGCCGGCTGCGACATCATCGCGCCGTCCGACATGATGGACGGCCGGGTCGGCGCCATCCGCTCGGGGCTGGATGCGGCGGGCTTTGGCGACGTGCAGATCATGGCCTATGCGGCCAAATACGCGTCGGCCTTCTACGGCCCGTTCCGCGACGCGGTCGGCTCCAGCGCCACGCTGATCGGCGACAAGCGCACCTACCAGATGGACCCGGCGAACACCGACGAGGCGCTGCGCGAGGTGGAACTCGACATCGCCGAGGGCGCCGACATGGTCATGGTCAAGCCCGGCCTGCCCTATCTCGACATCTTGCAGCGGGTCAAAGACACCTTCGCGATGCCCACCTTCGCCTACCAAGTGTCCGGCGAATATGCGATGATCATGGCCGCCGCCGGGAACGGCTGGCTCGACGGCGACAAGGCCATGATGGAGAGCCTGATCGCGTTCAAACGCGCCGGCGCCGACGGGGTGCTGACCTATTTTGCGGCCAGAGTTGCGGAGAAACTCAAGAAGGGCGGTAGCTAGCCAACCGCCCCCGCCCGGGACGCAACAACGAGGCGGCTGTGATGCGTGACGATGACGACGATAATATCCGGCTCTACACGCCGGTTTTGCAGCGGATCATCATCCTGGTGGCGGTGATCATCGCCGTGCCGGTGGTGATGTGGACCATCACGGCCTTTGTGCGCACCTATGTCGCGCCGCCCAAGGTGCCGACCTTCCAGCATCTGACCGACGGATCAGCCGGCGGACGCTAATACCGCCGACACCTCGCAGTCCCCGCCGGCAGCCGCTGCCGTGCCCCAGCAGGCCCAGCCGCCGGCAGCTCTGGCCCCGGCGGCCGACGCGGCGGCGACACCGCGCCGATACGCGAACGCCGCTCCTCGACATCAAGAAGGCGCCCGCCGGCGAGGAGCCGCAGGCCGCCAATGCCCCCGCAGCCGCGCCGCAAATCGCCATGACCGCCCCGGCGGCGGAGGTCCAGCCGGCCGCGCCGGTCGCGCCGATGCAGCCGGTGGCGACCCCCGCTTCGGCCGCGCCCATGACGGCCGCGGCGCCATCGACCCCGGCTGCGCCGGCGAGCCCGCCGCAAGCTTCGCTCGCCAAGGCTGACACTGCCGCGGCGCCGGCGGCGTCCGACCACGGCTATGCCTGGCCCAATCCGAACAGCACTGCACCCCCGGACGTCGGCATGGATACCGAGCCTGCCGCGGGCGCTGGCGTCACAGCAGCCGGCGGCTTCGAGCGATGCGGCGGCCGGGGCAATGCCCGCGCGGCGAACCGATTGCCGGCCACATCCCGCTGCCGCGCCGGCGGCCGAACGCAGTTGCCATGTTGCAGCCCGCCGTGCCGGCCGGCGCTATTCCGCTGCCGCGGGCGCGGCCGGCCGACGCTCCCGCGGCGACGCCAAGTGCGTCGAGCAACGTCACCGTCTTCGCCCTACGATCCGAGCTTCGAGCCGCGGCGTTATAGCATGATCCGAAAAGTGGATACCGGTTTTCGGAACAGATCATGCTCAATCAAAAAGCTAGGGCCCGGTTCTGATTTCATCAGAACCGATTGGCTCAGTCGGGACCGCTCACTCCAGCGCCGCGCCGCCTTGCATCCGCACCGGCTGATAACCGTCCGCGTCAAGCGCGCGAAAATCTGCCTCGGCGTGGGCGCCGTCGCGCGTCTCCATGGTCACGTCGAGCTTGGCGCCCTTGGCCGGCACGTCGAGAAACAGCCGGTGATGATCGACGCCGAGAATATTGGCGCCGAGTTCGCCGAGCCGGCTGGCGATCTGGCCCAAAATTCCGGGCCGGTCGGGAATGGTCAGGCGGAACGACACGATGCGGTCCTCCCGCTCCAATTCGCGCACCATGATGGAGGCGAGGATGCGCGGATCGATATTGCCGCCGCACAGGATCAGGCCGACCTTGCGGCCGGCGAAGCGCTCCGGCTCGGCCAGCATGCGCGGCAAGGCCGGCGGCGCCCGCGCCTTCCGCCATCGTCTTCTGCAAGGTGAGGAAGGCATTGACGGCGCGCTCGATCAGCGGCTCGTCGACCAGAATGATGTCGCGCACCAGTTCGCGCACGATCGGCAGCGTCAATGCGCCGGCCTTGCTCACCGCGATGCCTTCGGCGAGCGTCGCGCCGCCGCACGGCCGGTCGCCGCGATGGATCGCATTCCACATCGACGGATAGAGCGCGCATTCGACGCCGATCGATCTCGATCGACGGCTTTCGCGCGCGCGCCGCGATGGCATTGCCGGCGATCAGCCCGCCGCCGCCGATCGGAACGACCAGAACCTCGAGATCCGGCGCGTCCTCCAGCATTTCCAGCGCAATGGTGCCCTGGCCGGCGATGATGTGCGGATCGTCGTAGGGATGCACCCAGACCAGATCGCGCTCGGCCGCGATCGCCTCGGCGCGCGCCTGGGCTTCCAGCAGCGTCTCGCCGCACAGCACGACGGTCGCGCCGAGCGCCTCGGTCGCCTTGACCTTCACGAACGGCGTCGTCACCGGCATGACGATGGTCGCCGGGATGGCAAGGCGGCGGGCATGATAGGCCACCGCCTGGGCATGGTTGCCGGCCGACATGGCGATCACGCCGCGGCGGCGCTCGTCGCGCGCCGAGCGCGGCGAGCTTGACGCAGGCGCCGCGTTCCTTGAACGAATTGGTGACCTGCAAATTCTCGTATTTCACGTAGACTTCGGCGCCGGTGAGCGCCGACAGCGGCGGCGCCGCCAGACAGCGGCGTGCGCAGCACATGGCCGGCGATGGCGCGCCGGGCAGCCTCGATATCGGCGAGCGTGACCTTCACCGGATCTCTCTGCCAGGCGCGCGATTTCGCGTCATGGTTGCGTCTCGGTGCCTTGGTGCTTTGTTGGCGGTCGTTGTTGCCATGTTGCCGGACCATTATAATGCGAAATATCGATCGATGACGGATTCTCGCCGAAATCCTGAACGGGCGCAGGAACGGGTACAGAAACGGGTTCTGGTCCTGGACGGATCGGCATTTCGCTCGATGTCAAGCCGCATGCCTACGATCCGGCGGCAAACCCGGAACTGTTCGAGGGCGTCCTGGCGCGCCGCGTCGTCGCCTTCATCATCGACCTCATCATCATCGCCATCCCGCTGGTCGTCGGCGTCGATGTTCATCTTCATGTTCGGCCTTGTCACATTCGGCCTGGGCTGGGCGCTGTTCTGGCTGCTGTCGCCGGCTTCGGTGATCTGGGCGCTGGTCTATTACGGGCTCACGCTCGGCAGCCCGGCCTCCGCCACCATCGGCATGCGCGCCATGGAAATCGAAATGCGCACCTGGTACGGCGCGCCGGCTTATTTCGTGCTCGGCGCGGTCCACGCCATCGTCTATTGGATCAGCGTCAGCGTGCTGACCCCCTTCATCCTCCTGGTCGGCTTCTTCAACGCGCGGCAGCGGCTTCTGCACGACATGCTGGTCGGCACCGTCCTGATCAACAACGCGACGCGGGCGGCTGCGCTTGCGGGCGCGCGCGGCGCGCTTGACGCGCAATTCGGCCTTTGACGCCGGCACCCCGGCCGGGCGATGTTAGGTATCGCGGCCGGATTTGGCTGCCGGCCGCGCTGCATGTGAAATTTCCGTGACCCAGCACTCGCGCGACACACCGCAATTCTACCTCACCGCCCCCTCGCCCTGCCCCTATCTCGCCGGCAAGGAGGAGCGGAAGGTTTTTACCCATCTGGTCGGCGAGCGCGCCCCCGAACTCAACAATATCCTCACCCAGGGCGGCTTTCGCCGCAGCCAATCCATCGCCTACCGGCCGGCCTGCGAGGGCTGCCGCGCCTGCGTCTCGGTGCGCGTCGTCGCCAAGGATTTCCGCCCGACGCCAAAGCATGCGCCGCATCACGCGGCGCAACGCCGATATCGCGAGCGAAATGCGGATCGCGGTGCCCACCTCCGAGCAATATGCGATCTTCCGCGCTTATCTCGATTCCCGGCACCGCGACGGCGGCATGGCCGACATGACCGTGCTCGACTACGCCATGATGGTCGAGGACAGCCATATCGAGACGCGCATCATCGAATACCGGCGCCGCGAGCCCCCACCCTACCCGGCCGCGCGCGCGGCGGAGGGTCGGGAGGGGACCAAGCGCGCCAGCGGCGACCTCGTCGCCATCGCCTTGACCGACGTGCTCGGCGACGGGCTGTCCATGGTTTACTCGTTTTTCGAGCCCGACGAGGCGGCCGCTCGCTCGGCACCTTCATGGTGCTCGACCACATCGCACGCGCGCAGCGCATGGGCCTCGCTTACGTCTATCTCGGCTACTGGGTGCGCGGCTCGCGCAAGATGGACTACAAGAGCCGCTTTCTGCCGCAGGAGCGGCTGATGCCGGACGGCTGGGCAAGAGTTGAATAAGAGTTCGGTCGAATGAGAGTGGAATAACGGTGGAATAAAGCCGAATGAGCGGAGTTAGTGAGTGGGGCAAATTCAAACACCAGGGAGAGTAGTTATGCGTCTGACGGTCCTTTTCGCTGCCGGTATCCTCTGCATCACCGCGGCGCTGGCGCAGACCGCGCCGGCAACCACGGCCGATACCTCCAAGGGCAAAGCGCTGGTCGACAGCAAGGGCATGACGCTCTACATCTTCGACCACGATAGCACCGCCGGCAAATCGGCCTGCAACGGCCAATGCGCCATCAATTGGCCGCCGCTGGTGGCTTCGGCCGACGCCAAGCCATCCGGCGATTGGACGGTAGTCACGCGCGACGACGGCGACAAGCAATGGGCCTATAAAGGCAAGCCGCTCTATACGTTCCACAAGGACGCCAAGGCCGGCGACGTCACCGGCGACGGCGTCAATCAATGTCTGGCACATCGCCGCGCCGTAGCTGCGCGTCGACGCTTAGATTTGCAAATCGTCGAGCGTCTTGAGCGCATAGAACTGCACCGGCTCGTTGCGCCCTTTGACCGGCGCCTGGTGCAGCTCGTGGCCGACCAGCCGCAGCCCCGCGGCGTCGGCCGCCTGGCGCGACAGAATGACGACACAGCCATAGTCCTTGGTCAGGCTTTCGAGCCGCGCGCAGGTATTCACGGTGTCGCCGATGGCGGTGATGATCTGGGAGCGCGGCGGGCCCATCGCGCCGACGATCGCTTCGCTGTGATGAATGCCGATGCCGATCCGCAACGGTTCGCGCAGATCGCCGCGCAGCCGATGGTTCAGCTGGTCGAGCCGGGCGAGCATTTCGCGCGCGCCGCGCACCGCGTCGGCCGCGCCGGTCGCGGGGTCGGCGTAGAGCCCGTAAAGCGCCATCAAGCCGTCGCCGGTGAATTGCGAATAATGGCCGTTGGTGGCCACGAGCGCATTGGTCATCTCGTGAAAGAACTGGTTGAGGATGAAGAGCACGTCGTAAGGCAGCTTGGCCTCGCCGAGCGTGGTCGAGCCGCGCATATCGACGAAGACGACCGTGATCGGGCGCTCGCTGCCCTCAAGCCCGCCGCGCACCGCGCCGTCGGCGGCATTGGCGTCGGCGGTCAAAAGCGGCATCACCGCGATATCGGCGGTCGGGCGGATCTGGCAGGCAAGCCGCATCCCGGGCGTGGCGCCGATGCGAGCGAGCGCCTTGGCCTCCAGACCCGCCGGTTCGGGAAGCCGATCGAGGCCCTTCGTCACCAAAACGCGGCAGGTGGTGCAGCGCGCCCGCCCGCCGCACACCGATGCATGGGCGATGCCATTGGCGCGCAGCGTTTCCAGCACGGTGGCGCCGGGCAGAATCGGCACCACCCGCCCGTTCGGATGCGCCAGCATCGGCGGCTTGCGGCGGCGGTACTGCAAGCTGCGGATGCCGCGGCCGGCAAACGGCAACAGCATCAAGCCGAAAAAGACGCCCCAGCCGATCTGAGTCATCCGAGTTATCTCGGCCGTGGCCGCCGCCGTCAGATTCGAATTGTCCAGCGAGGCACTGGCGAAATCGGGATCGGCCTTGGCCTCGCGCAGAACCTGATTGCCGCCGGTGACGAATCCGGCGAGCGCCAGCGTCGGCAGCATCAGGCCGAAGGCGAAAAACAGCGGCCGCCAGTTTGGATACCAGAGCTTGGTGCGCAGCCAATAATGGATGCCGATGCAGGCATGGGTCCACACCGCGACGACCGCGAGCATCTGGACGACGCCGAGCCACGGGAACATCAACCACTGAACGATAAATACCGTGTTGTAGTACGAGGTGACGTCGAGCACTTTTTCGGCGATGCGCGTCGCCACCACATGAAACGTCAGCAGCAAAGGAATGCACAGGCCGAGCGAAAGCTGCGCCCATTCCCAGCGGGTGAGCCGAAGCGAGCGGCGGATGTAGATCGACCACAGGGCATTGCCGTAATGGACGAGAAACGCCGCGATCAGGATCGCCGTCCCGATATCGGTCCGCCACGGATACATCAGAAAGTTGCGCGTCGCCTCCGCATCGTCGAACGACACCAGCAGGAGGCAATGCGCGCTCAGATGACAGATGACGAAAGCGAGCATCACCAAGGCGCTGCCAAGCCGCAGCCTGGCTCGCCATAGTCGAAACCATGCCTGCCCGTTCCAAGTCATCGCCCGCCCCTTCACGCGCTTCGGCACGGCGAAAAATTCTCCCCGCGCGCGAGATTATAGGCGGCTTTCGCGGCAATGTGCGCCGGTCCGGCGGCTGTCGAAAATCCGAAACTACGGGGCGCCGTTATTGTCCCCGGCCGCCCCGGCGCGGGCGCCGCTATCGTCAAACCTGTTGGTCTTCGGAAAGCCCTTGGGCGCGAGCCGGCCGGCGTCGGCGCGATTGCCGCGCCAGTCGGCGAGTTCCTTGAGCGACAGATTGAACGCGCGGGCGGCGGAGTTGGTCCAGGTCAGGCCCTTTTCCGCCTCGAAGGTCTTGATATCGGACAATCCGCCGTCCTTGTGGCGCTGCAGGCGCACGCCGCGGCCGCGCGTCATGTCCGGCACCTGCTCGATCGGGAAGACCAGCATTTTGCGGTTTTCGCCGATGGCCGCGACCAATTCGCCTTCGACCGGCGCCACAGCGCGCGCGGCGTCGGGCGCTTTGACGTTGAGCACCTGCTTGCCTTTGCGGGTATTGGCGAGGCAGTCATCCTCGGCCACGATGAAGCCGCGGCCCTGCCGCGACGCCACCAGGAGCTTGCGGCCGCCCTGATAACGAAACACCGCAACGACCTCGGTTTCCTGCTCGAGCTCGATGAACAGCCGGATCGGCTCGCCGTGGCCGCGACCGCCCGGCAGTTTCGCCGCTTCGATGGTGTAGAACCGGCCATTGCTGGCAAAGACCAAAAGCTTCGAGGTGGTTTCGGCGAAAAATGCGAGTTGCAGTCCATCGTCGGCCTTGAACGCGAGGCTAGATAGATCGGAAACTTGGCCGCGCAGCGCACGAATCCAACCCTTTTCGGAAACCACGACGGTGACCGGCTCGCGTTCGACCAAGGCCTCCTCGATCGCCGCCTCGTCATGCTCGGGCGCTTGGGCAAAGCCGGTGCGCCGCTTGCCGAGCGGCGTCTTCGGCCCGAACTTGTCGCGGACCTCTTTGATCTCCTCGGCGATTGTCTTCCATTGCTGCTTTTCCGAGCGAACCAGTTCCTCGATCGATTTCTTCTCGATTCGTAAATCCTTGTCCTCCTGCCGGATCTGCATCTCTTCGAGCCGGCGCAGATTGCGCAGCCGCATATTGAGGATCGCGTCGGCCTGGACGTCGGAGAGCTTGAAGCTTTTCATCAGCAGCGGTTTCGGCTCGTCCTCCTTGCGGATGATCTTGATGACCTGATCGAGATTGAGATAGGCGACGAGAAAGCCGCCCAGAACTTCGAGCCGGTGCTCGATCTGGGAGAGCCGGTAGCGCAAGCGGCGCAGCAGCACGTCGCGGCGGTGCGCGAGCCATTCGCTCAATGCTTCGGCGAGCCCGACCACGGTCGGAATGCGGCCGCGAATGAGCACGTTCATATTCAGCGGCACGCGGCTTTCAAGCTCGGTGAGCTTGAACAGGCTTTCCATCAGCAGCGCCGGATCGACGCTGCGCGAGCGCGGCTCGAACACGAGCCGCACGTCTTCCGCCGATTCATCGCGCATGTCGGCGAGCAGCGGCAGCTTCTTCTCGTTGATCAATTCGGCGATGCGTTCGACGAGCCGCATCTTTTGCACTTGCCAGGGGATTTCGGTGACCACGACCAGATAGGTGCCGCGGCCGGTATCCTCGGTCTTCCAGCGCGCGCGCACGCGGAACGAGCCGCGGCCGGTCGCGTAGGCCTCGGCGATGGTCTCCGGCGGATCGACCACCAACCCGCCGGTTGGAAAATCCGGACCCGGCACGTATTTCAGGAGCGTGCGGGTGCGCGCCTTCGGCTGCTCGATCAGATAAAGCGCCGCATCGCAAAGCTCGGCGAGATTATGCGGCGGAATCGACGTCGCCATGCCGACCGCGATGCCTTGGGAGCCGTTGGCGAGCAAATTCGGGAATGCCGCCGGCAGCACCACCGGTTCCTGCGAGGTGCCGTCGTAGTTCGGGCGGAACTCGACGGCGTCCTCGTCGATGCCGTCGAGAAGAAGCCGCGCCAGCTCCGTCATGCGCGCTTCGGTGTAGCGGTAGGCGGCGGGATTATCGCCGTCGATATTGCCGAAATTGCCTTGACCGTCGACCAGCGGATAGCGCGAGGAGAAATCCTGGGCGAGACGCACCAGCGCGTCGTAAATCGCCTCGTTGCCGTGCGGGTGGAACGACCCCATGACGTCGCCGACAATCTTCGCCGACTTCTTGAAGGTCGTGCCGGGCTCGAGGCGGAGAATCCGCATGCCGTAGAGGATGCGCCGGTGGACGGGTTTAAGCCCGTCGCGGGCGTCCGGCAGCGCGCGATGCATGATGGTGGACAGAGCATAGGCGAGGTACCGCTCCTCCAGCGCCTCGCGCAGCGCAATTTCCTGCACGCCGCTCGGCTCGGGGGGAATCACTTTCTTATTCATGGCGTTCGACGGCTAGCGCCATTACGGCGCCGGAACAAGGGACGCCGTGAGCGTCGCAACGAGCCGCGCGCGCGCCTCCGGCATGGCGAGGCCGCGCGGCGCAAAAGCGTGGCGATCGAGGAAAAATCCGGTGAGCGCGAAGGCATCGGCGAGATCGGCCGGCGTTTCCGGCGCGCCGTCGATCTCCAGGAACGCCGGCAGCCGCAAGAGCTTGTCGCGATAGTCGTGGCCCGCGGCGCGCGACACCGCGCGGCCCGAGCGCGGCGAGACATAGATGAGATCGTCGGTCGCGCCGGTCGCGGCGCAGGACGCAAGGTCGAGGCCGAAGCCGAGCTCGGCCAGAAACTTCAGCTCGAAACGTGCGATCATCGCTGCCGCGGCGCGCGCATCGTCGAGGCGGTCGAGGATCGCGTCGAGCGCGTCATAGATCCCCGCATGCGGCTCGCGTTCGGCCAGCAACCGGCACAAAGCCGCCAGATGCGTCACGCCATTGACGGCATGCGCTGCCGAAAGAAATCCCGCCGCGCGCAAATTGACGGCCTCGACGGCGTAGTGTCCGAGATGCTCGTCGAGCCGCGCCCGCCAAGTGGCGCGCAACGCATTGCCGGGTTGCAGCACGCCGGCGAGCCGCGTGCCGCCGCCGCCGCGCACCAAGCCGAGATGGCGGCCGTGGCCGCGCGTCATCAACTCGACGATGACGCTGGTTTCGCCATGGCGCTTGACGCCGAGCACGATGGCTTCATCGGTCCATTGCATGGCTACCGTCATTCCAGGGCGCGCCAAGCGCGAGCCCGAGACTCGTAATCGCTAAGCTCGTAGAGATTATTCCCCCTTCGGGAAACAGGCCGCAGGTGTTTATCTTATGAGCTTCGCGCCGTCATTGACCAAGCTCGCCCTCAATGTCCCGGCGGCCGTGAAACACGTGCAATATCTCCACGTCTTCATCGTCAATGGCATAGATGATCACGTATTGCCCGACGGCAAAGCTGCGCAAGCCGGCCCGTAGATCGTCGCGGGCGCGTCCCATGCGAGGATGCTGGCTGAGCAAGTAGAAGCGCTCGGTAATGGCGTCGATGACGCCATCAGCCGCACCGACATTGCCGCTTTCCTGACGATATAATACCAGATGTTGCTGAGTTCGGCCCGCGCCTGCGATGCGATGCGCCATATCACGGCGCGGGATGGTGCTCGGCGGCAAGTTGCTCCCGGCCGCGCCGCTTTATGTCCTCGGCCAGTGCGCGCACGGATTCTTGGGTAATATCGATGCCTTCGCCGCGATCGATCGACGCTTTGGCAATATCGACGGCAGCGAGGATTTCACTGTGGCGACGTTCACGCTCGACCCACAGCTTCATGGCAGCCTGCACGGCGTCCTCGGGACGCTCAAAGCGACCGCTGGCGACGGCTTGCCGGACGAAATCCTGTTGCTCGGGGGTGAGGTCTATCTGCATCAATTGAACCTAGCAGGCGCGCGCTAAAAGTCAAGGGAATCAATGGCTTCAATGCGATGGATACAAACCGCGAAGGGTACGGCGACCCATATGGCCGACTCGTCTGGCGCCGAGCACGATGGCTTCATCGGTCCATTGCATGGGGTCTATTTAACGCCCCTCCTCCGTCATTGCGAGGAGCCAACGGGCCCGCGCGAAGTCGCGCGGCCCGATGACAGGCTCCGCGACGAAGCAATCCAGATAGCCGGCGTAGCGCCCTGGATTGCTTCGCGGAGCCTGTCATCGGGCCGACCACTTCGGGTCAGACCCGTTGGCTCGCAATGACGCGAATTACTCCTTCGGAAATTCCAATCCCATCTCCCGGTAGCGCTCGGGATCGTCGCCCCAGCCGGCGCGGACTTTGACATGGAGAAACAGATGCACCGGCTGGCCGATCGCGGTGGCGATGTCGGCGCGCGCCGCCGCGCCGATCGCCTTGATGGCCTGGCCGGCCTTGCCGAGCACGATTTTGCGCTGGCTGTCGCGCTCGACATAGATGGTTTGCTCGATGCGCACCGAGCCGTCCTTGAGTTCCTTCCAGAGTTCGGTTTCGACAGTCGACTGATAGGGCAGCTCCTGGTGCAGCCGCAGATAGAGCTTTTCCCGGGTGATCTCGGCGGCAAGCTGGCGGGCCGGCGCGTCCGCGATCTGATCTTCAGGATAGAGCCATGGCCCGGCCGGAACGTGGCCCGCCAACCACGATTTGAGATCGGCGACGCCGTCGCCGGTCAGCGCCGAAATCATGAACGTCGCGGCAAACGTCGCACGTTCGTTGAGCTTCTGCGTCAGCGTCAGCAGCGCCGGCTTTTCAGCCAGATCGATCTTGTTGAGAACGAGCGCCTTGTTGGCGCGGATATCGCCGAGCCTGTCGAGAATCGTCGCGTCGTCGTCCTTGACGGCCTTTTTGGCATCGATCACGAGCGCCACCAGATCGGCATCGTGCGCGCTTCCCCAGGCGCTGCCGACCATGGCGCGGTCGAGCCGGCGCCGCGGCGCGAAAATTCCCGGCGTGTCGACCAAAATGAGCTGACTAATGCCGGCGACGGCGATGCCGCGAATCAGCATCCGCGTGGTCTGCACCTTGGGCGTGACGATCGACACTTTGGCGCCGACCAGCGCGTTGATCAGCGTCGATTTGCCGACATTGGGCGCACCGATCAGCGCCACCACGCCGCAGCGCGCGGCGTTTGCCGCCGCCTCAGCCATCGCGCCGGGCGGGTTTGACGCGCTCGCGCACCATCATGGCGGCGGCGGCGGCCTGCTCAGCGGCGCGCTTGGAGCGCGCCTCGCCTTCGGCGGGGGCGAAACTGGGAAGC
This sequence comes from uncultured Alphaproteobacteria bacterium, assembly GCA_963729335.1. Taxonomy (GTDB): domain Bacteria; phylum Pseudomonadota; class Alphaproteobacteria; order Rhizobiales; family Xanthobacteraceae; genus BOG-931. Next base: position 701,546 of record CAVSNN010000002.1, on the reverse strand, counting down.
TGCACGGCAACGCGGAATAGCGGATTGTGATCGGGGCCGGAGCGCGCCACCTCGCGATAGGTCGGCGTCGGCAGGCCGCGCGCTTGCGCCCATTCCTGCAATACGGTCTTTGGATCGCGCAGCGGCTGCGCGGTGGCCCGCAACCGGACCTGCCACAGCCGCTCGACCAGCCCTTCGGCGGCTTTGTAACCGCCGTCGAGATAGACCGCGCCGATCACCGCTTCGCAGACATCGGCGAGAATGGCCGGGCGCGTGCGGGCGCCGGCATTGTGCTCCGAGGTGCCGACCCGGATGGCGACGCCGAGCTCGATCGCGCGCGCGATCTCGGTGCAGGTTTCCTTACGTACCAGATCGGCCAGCCGGCGCGACAGTTCGCCTTCGTCGGCCCTCGGGAAGGTGCGATACAGCATGTCGGAGATCACCAGGCCCAGCACGTGGTCGCCGAGGAACTCCAGCCGCTGATAGCTGGCGGCGCGGTTGCGCGCGCCCTTGAGCGCCGAAATATGCGTCAGCGCGCTTTCCAGCATGGCGGGGTCGGCGAACCGATAGCCGATGCGATCTTCGAGCTCGGTCGCGCTGCGCTTGCCGCGGCGGCGGGGTCGTTTTGGCGGCTTGGATTCGGGGTTCGGCTCGGCTTTGGCCGCGGCGCGCGGCGCGGCGACACCGTCTGCGGCCGGCGGTTCGCGAACTATTGTCGGCTTGGCTTTCTTGCGGCCACTCATCGTACCAGCGTGAACAGGCGGTTCCAGCGCACCGCCCAAGGCCAGCGCCACACCTCCCAGGCGGCGGTGTCGCCGCGGATCGAGAAGAAGATGATTTGCGCCCGGCCGATGAGATTTTCGAAGGGCACGTAGCCGACCTGGCTGAGCACCCGGCTGTCGGTCGAGTTATCGCGGTTGTCGCCCATCATGAAATAATGTCCGGGCGGCACGACGTAGACCGGCGTGTTGTCGTAGAAGCCATTATCGGTGAGGTCGAGCGTCGTATAGGTGACGCCGTTCGGCAGCGTCTCGCGAAATCGCTTGACGCGCTGCACGACGCCGTCGTCGTCGGTGATGAAGTCGTCGATGCGCTCGCGCTTGACCGGCGTGCCGTTGATGTTGAGCACGCCGTCGATCATCTGAATGTGGTCGCCGGGCAACCCGATGAGGCGCTTGATGTAGTCGATCGAGGTGTCCTTGGGCAGCCGGAACACGACGACGTCGCCGCGATGCGGCGTCCAGCTCGAAGGAATCCGTCCGGAGAAAATATCCGGCGAGAACGGAATCGAGTAGTGCGTGTAGCCGTAGGAATATTTGGAGACGAACAGATAATCGCCGACCAAGAGCGTCGGGATCATCGAGCCGGAGGGGATATTGAAAGGCTGAAATAGAAAGGTGCGGATGACGAGCGCGATGATCAGGGCATGGAAGACCACGCGTACTGTCTCGGCAAATCCACCCTCTTTTCGCTTGGTTCCTGTCTGCACGCTCATCGGCCTGTCGGCTTCCATTCCACGCGCCCGCCCGCGACCTTGTAGCCTCTGGGCTAACCACAAGCAATTGCGCGCGGGAATTCGTCGCGGGCTCCGGCACCCGCGTTTTACCTAGAACATGTCCCGCAAAAGTGGAAGCCGGTTTTGCGAAAAAGGACATGCTAAAACAAATAGCTAGGGCGGGATGACGATTCGAAGAAAAGTCATCCCGCCCTAGCAATCCCATGTGCTTACAGCCAGCTATGCGGCCATGGCGAATTTTTCATCGGCAGCGGCAGCGCGGCAAAATCGGACGCCGGCGCAGGGCTGGCGCGTTCAGTGGCCGCCGATGGCGTCGGCCGAGATCACGACGAAGGCGTGCGCCATGGGCCCTTCGTCGGTGATGGTCAGGTCGATGCGGGCCTCATAGCCCTCGGGCGTGATCGCGGCCAGGCGGCGCTTGGCGCCGCCGGTCAATTCCATGGTCGGGCGCCCCGACGCCAGATTGACGACGCCCATGTCGCGCCACCACACCCCGGCGCGCAGACCGGTTCCCAACGCCTTGGCGCAGGCTTCCTTGGCGGCAAAGCGCTTGGCATAGGTCTCGATCCGGTTGCGCCGCCTCTCGGCGCGCGCGCGTTCGGTCGCGGTAAAGATGCGATCGAGAAAGCGGTCGCCGTGGCGGTCGATCACCTTGGCGATGCGGCGGGCGTCGGTGATGTCGGAACCGATGCCGAGAATCATGGCCTGGTCCCGCTTCGCGCCCGGCCGCGGTCCATGGCCGCGCGCATCACGCGCACCGCCGCCGGAAGTCCGGCGAACATCGCCTCGCCGATGAGAAAATGGCCGATATTGAGTTCGACGATCCAAGCGAGCTCGGCGATTTTTTCCGCGGTGATGAAATCGAGGCCGTGGCCGGCATGGACTTCGAGACCGGCATTGTGCGCCTGAGCGGCGGCGCGCACGATCCGATCGAATTCCACGGCCGCCGCGGCGGCGTTACCGGCTGCCAGCGCCTCGCACCAGGCGCCGGTGTGAATTTCGATCACCGGCGCACCGATCGCGGCCGCGGCCTCGATCTGCGCCGGCTCGGCGGCGATGAACAGCGATACCCGGATGCCGGCGCCGGCCAATTCGCCGACCACCGCGCGCAACGTGTCGCGCTGGCCGGCGGCATCGAGGCCGCCTTCGGTGGTGCGTTCAGCCCGCCGCTCGGGAACGATGCAGGCGGCATGCGGGGCGAGCTTGCAGGCGATGCCGACCATCTCCGCCGTCGCCGCCATTTCGAGATTGAGCGGCTTTTTGATGCGCTCCTTCAGCCGGACGATATCGTCGTCGACAATATGGCGGCGATCCTCGCGCAAATGCGCGGTGATGCCGTCGGCGCCGGCGGCGATCGCGATCTCGGCGGCCTTGACCGGATCGGGATGATGCCCGCCGCGCGCATTGCGCACGGTGGCGACATGGTCGACGTTGACGCCGAGGCGGATGGGAGGAGCGGGCATATCGGGCAATCGGGCGGACTAGGGATTTATGCGCCGACCAGACTTTTGTGGTCTTTGTGGATTGTGCCGCAATCGCATCCCTCCATTCGGTTTCTCGCGCAAAATTACCTCGTCGCCATTTCGGAATATTTCCACTTCGTTTGCGCGAAAGCGGATGCGAACCGGCAATCGTACGGCCTGAAAATTTCGTACCGTAAATATTCGTGCAGTCGCCATGCGAGTTCTCCCATCTCTTACCCGTTCACGCGTTCGGCGTTGGCGACCACCTTCTTCGCCCGCAATTGCGAAATGATCGAAGTGAGGTGCTTGAGGTTATAGACTTCGAGATCGATGGTCAGTTCGGTGAAATCCGGCGACTGGCGGGTCATGCGGATATTGTCGATGTTGCCGTCGTGCTCGGCGATCACCTGGGCGATCTGGGCGAGCGTGCCCGGCTCGTTGACCGATTGCACCGCCAGCTGCGCCGGAAACCGCTGCGGCGCCTTGTCGTCGACGTCCCAGCGCACGTCGAGCCAGCGATCCGGCTCGTCCTCGAACTGCTTTAATTCTTCCGACTGGATCGGATAGATCGTGATCCCCTCGCCGGGCGTCATGATGCCGACGATGCGGTCGCCGGGAACCGCGCCGCCTTTGGGCGCGAACCGCACCGGCAAATCGGTATTGATGCCGCGGATCGGGATCGCCGTGCCCTGCCCGGTTTTGCTCGGCACCTTGAACTTCACCGCCTTGGCCCATTTCAGGCCGAACCAGCCGCTGTCGGACTTGGGCGCCACCGGCGTGACGCGCTCGTCCTTGTAGTCGGGATACATGGCGCGCACGACGTTCGGAGGCCTTCATCTCGCTGCGGCCGACCGCCGACATCACATCGTCGATCGAGGCGCGCGCGAGCCGCGGCAACGCGCCTTGCAGCTTCTCGTCGGAATATTCGATCTTGGCGCGCTGGCACAGCCGCTCGACGATGCGCCGGCCGAGCCCGGAATATTGGCTGCGCACCGCATCCCGCGTCGCGCGGCGGATGGCGTCGCGCGCCTTGCCGGTGACCACGATCGATTCCCAGGCCGCCGGCGGCGCGGTCTGCGCCTTCGAGGTCAGGATCTGCACCTCGTCGCCGTTCTGCAGCGGCGAACTGAGCGGTCCGATCTTGCCGTTGATCTTGGCGCCGATCGCCATGTTGCCGACGTCGGTATGCACCGCATAGGCGAAATCGATCGGGGTGGCGCCGCGCGGCAGCGCGATCAGCTTGCCCTTCGGCGTGAAGCAGAACACCTGGTCGTGGAACAGTTCGAGCTTGGTGTGCTCCAGGAACTCTTCCGGGTTGGAGCCTTCGGCGAGAAGCTCGATGGTGCGGCGCAGCCAGGCATAGGCGCTCGATTCCCGCGACAGCATCTCGGTCGGCGAACCCTGCTCGTCCTTGTACAGCGCGTGCGCCGCGATGCCGTATTCGGCGATTTGCTGCATGTCGCGGGTGCGGATTTGCAGCTCGACGCGCTGCTTGCCCGGCCCGATCACCGTCGAATGGATCGAGCGGTAATCGTTCTGCTTTGGCGTCGAGATGTAATCCTTAAATCGCCCGGGAACGACCGGCCACGAGGTGTGCACGATGCCGAGCGCCTGATAGCATTCGGCGACGCTGCCGACGACGACGCGGAAGCCGAAAATATCGGACAGCTGCTCGAAGCCGACCGCCTTGCGCTCCATCTTGCGCCAGATCGAATAGGCGCGCTTGCGCCGGCCGGAAACCTCGGCGGCGATGCCGCGGTCGCCGAGCTTTTTGGCAAGCTGCTGCTCGATCTCGGTGATCCAGCCGCTCGAGCGCGCGGCGAGCGTCTCCAGCTGCTCGGTGAGGACCTTATAGGCTTCCGGATTGAGTTCGCGGAACGCCAGGTCTTCCAGCTCCTCGCGCATCTCCTGCATGCCCATGCGCCCGGCGAGCGGAGCGTAGATGTCCAGCGTCTCGTCGGCGATGCGGCGGCGCGCCTCCGGCGGCTGGTGTTGCAGCGTGCGCATATTGTGCAGCCGGTCGGCGAGCTTGATCAGCAGCACCCGCACGTCGTCGGCGATGGCCAGCAGGAGCTTGCGCAGGTTCTCGGCCTGCTTGGCCTCCCTGGAGACGAGTTCGAGCCGCTTCAATTTGGTCAGGCCTTCGACCAGAAGCCCGATCTCGCGGCCGAACACGCGGTCGATCTCGGCGCGGGTGGCGTCGGTATCCTCGATGGTATCGTGCAGCAACGCCGCCGCGATGGTGGCGTCATCGAGCTTCAGATCGGTCAGAATCGCGGCGACTTCGAGCGGGTGCGAGATATAGGGGTCGCCGGACGCCCGCTTCTGCTCGCCGTGCGCGCGCATGGCGTAAACATAGGCGCGATTGAGCAGTTCCTCGTTGGTCCGCGGGTTGTACTGCTTGACCCGGTCAATGAGCTCGTATTGCCGCATCTGGCGCGGCTTGCGCGCCTTCGGCGAGGGGGCGTCGTCGCGCAACGCCTGCAAATTCGGGCCGCGCGCCGCCGGCACCCGGGACCGGGGCTGGTTTTGCATGCGCGGCAGATTCACGTCGGTCGGCGAGCGCGCCATGACGGCTCTCTGCATGCTGTGGCCGCCGGCTCCGCTCCGAGAAGTCGGCCAAAGCTCGTACAAAGATATCATGGAGTTCCGTCACCGCCACAAGGCGCGCGCGGCGTTCCTCCGCCAAGGCTTTGCCAACCAAGGCACCGGCTTGGCGGCAGGCTGGTCGGCCGGCTAAAGCCGGTCTTGGTTAATTTCCCCGCCGCGACAGACCGCCGGTGCGGGGCGCGGACTATTCCTCGTCGTCCCCGGCATCGGGCTCGGGCTGGCTTTCGGGAGGTGTCAGCCCCTCCAGGCCCTTGAGCAGCTCCTCCTCCGACATGCGGTCGGTGGTGACGTCGGTATCGTCGGCATCGACGCCGGTGCCGGGCGCGCCGATGAGCGGCACCGTCTCGGGCTCCGGCTCGTCGACTTCGACGTATTTCTGCAGGGAATGGACGAGTTCCTCCTTGAGATCCTCGGGCGAGACCGCCTTCTCGGCGATCTCCCGCAACGCCACCACCGGGTTCTTGTCGTTGTCGCGCTCTACCGCGATCTGCGTGCCCGACGAGATCATGCGGGCGCGGTGGCTGGCGAGCAGCACCAGATCGAACCGGTTCTCGACCTTGTCGATGCAATCTTCGACGGTGACTCGGGCCATTTGGCGAGGTTCCTGCGGCTGGAGCGGGGTTCCCGCGACGCGACATTGTCGGTAATGTGGCGCCTAGGTATCGTCCCGGCCCGCCCAGCGCAAGAGCCATTTTCGGCTTGCGGTTTGCCGCCGGCAACGATTAACTTGGCGGACAAGCGTTGCTCGGTTACGAATAATTCCGGGAACCCGATCGCGGAGTTCCACATTGCAGTTTTGGTAACGCCGCGACGGCGTGCCGCAGTACTTTCGCCGCAGTTTATTTGCCACAACGCGAGTGGCGGCGGCGCGCGTATTGAACGTCCCGACGGCGGGCAACCCGATTTGAAAACGCCGGTATCGTCCAGTCCATTGCAGTCGATCCGGTTTCATCACCAGACGGAAAGTCACGAGAGCATCATGTCGGCACAAATCGAAAAAATCGCAATGTTCATCGACGGCGCCAATCTTTACGCCACGGCGAAATCGCTCGGCTTCGATATCGACTACAAGCGGCTGTTGCGCGAATTCCAGTCGCGCGGCTATCTGGTGCGCGCGTTTTACTACACCGCGGTGATCGAGGATCAGGAATATTCCTCGATCCGGCCGTTGATCGATTGGCTCGACTACAACGGTTATACGGTGGTCACCAAGGCGACCAAGGAATTCGTCGATCAGACCGGTCGGCGCAAGGTCAAGGGCAATATGGACATCGAGCTTGCGGTCGACGCCATGGAAATCGCGCCGCATATCGATCAGATGGTGCTGTTCTCCGGCGACGGCGATTTCCGCTCCCTGGTCGAGGCGGTGCAGCGCCGCGGCGTGCGCGTCATCGTGGTGTCGACCGTCTCGACGCAGCCGCCGATGGTCGCTGACGAGTTGCGGCGCCAGGCCGATCAGTTCGTCGACATCGTCGAACTGCAAAGCAAGATCGGCCGCGATCCGGCGGAGCGGCCGATGCGCGAGCCGCGGGAACCACGCGAAGGCCGCGAGCCGCGCCATACCCCGCAATTTCTCCAGCGCAGCCCGGCCTCGCCGCGGCTCGAGGTCGAAACCGAAGACGAGTTTGAAGACGAATAATTGCCAAGGGGCGACACAACGGGCGACACAACGGGCGACACAACGGGCAACACAAGGGGCGACCCATGACGCGCCCGAGCGGCATGCCCGGCCGCGATTGCCCGCGCTGCCCGCGCCTGGTCGGTTTCCGTAACGATTGGCGTGGGCGCGAGCCGGACTGGTTCAACGCTCCGGTGGACTCGTTCGGGCCGGTCGAGGCGCGCCTGCTCATCGTCGGCCTCGCCCCCGGACTGCGCGGCGCCAACCGCACCGGGCGGCCGTTCACCGGCGACTATGCCGGCGACCTGCTCTACGCAACGCTCGTCGAATTCGGATTTGCGCGCGGGCATTACCGGGCCAACGCCGATGACGGCCTCGAACTGGTCGATTGCCGCATCACCAATGCGGTGCGCTGCGTGCCGCCGGAGAACAAGCCGACGCCGGAAGAGATCGCGGCGTGCCGCGGTTTCCTCGCCGCGACGGTTGCGGAAATGCCGCGGCTCGGCGCGGTTCTGGCGCTCGGCCGGATCGCGCACGAGACGTTCGTCGTCGCGGCCGGCGCGCGCCGATCGGCGTTCGCCTTCGGCCACGGCCGCAGCCACGCGCTTGGCGCACTGACCTTGTTCGACAGCTATCACTGCTCGCGCTACAACACCAATACCGGCGTGCTCACCCCGCAAATGTTCCGCGACGTGTTCGCGCAGGTGCACGAATTTCTCGGCATTGCCTGCCCATCGGCGTGACACCGAACGACTTTTTCTGCGAATGAGAACACTGCTCACCGCGTGCGGAGCGGCCGCGGTCGGAATGGATCGAGCACCGGGACACCGGCAGGGTCGAAGTCGCTGACATTCCGTGTCACTATAGTCAGGCCGTGTTCGAGCGCGGTTGCAGCAATCATGAGATCGGCGCTGTCGTTGCCGAGCATGGCGCTCAGCAAGCCCCAACGCCGCGCCATCTGCAGATCGAAAGCCAGCACTCGCTCGCCGTAGAGAGCCAGCACTTTGTCGAGCCAAGTCGCCAGCGCCGTGGCGAAGTCCGGATTTGTCGCGCGCTGCTGCGCAATGCCGCGCTCGATTTCACCGATGCTGACAACACTGACGAAAAGATCGTTGGTCCGCTGTCGCCCGAACCAGGCTACGAGCGCAGCGTTGCGCTTTAGCTTGCGCAGTTCCGACAGAACGACGGTGTCGATGAGGTACATCAGAGATCGAGATCGCGCGGGCGCACCTTGAGACGCGGGAACTTGCCGCCGTCCTGCGGCATGGCAAGCAAGAGCTCCGCGAACGACGGGGCCTCGGCGCGCTGCTGGCCGCGCAACCGTTCATACTCTGCGGCATCCACTACGACCACGGCGGGTTTACCGTGCTTGGTCACGAGCTGCGGCTGTCGGTGCGCCGCGTTGACGACCTCGCTGAACCGGTTCTTGGCATCCTGGACCGACCAACTGCGCCGAGTCATGCTTAAATCCTTCCGCAACCGGCGTTCGCGCCGGCTACCTGAGAATAGCCAGAAATTCTAGCTAGAATATAAAGGCCCTCCCGGCGTCGCGTCAAGCCCGTGGCCGAGGCGCCCATTCGGCCGTCCGCTACGCGAAGATCGAGTTTTCGTATTGGCCCGAGCCCATTTCGCTGCGCGGAAAAATGCCGTGTCGCTCGATCCATGCGAAGGACTCGTCAAAGGCCTCCTTCGCATAGGGCTCGAACACCAGCCGCTCGCCCGGTCCCCAGCGCCGGGTATCCATCTGGTCGTGGAAGCGCACCGGAAATTCCTTCTTGTAATAGTGCGTATAGAGCTCCGGCCGCAGATCGATATCGCGCTGTGCGCGGCGTAACGCGTGGAAATATTTGCGGACGTCTTCCGGGTCCGGGGTGCCGGTCACCATCGACGCGATCATGAAGGTGGTATCGATGATTTTGCGGAAGCCGAGCTGTTCGACGAAGTAATACGGGCCGCTGAACAGCGAGGCCGCGGGCACCTTGCGGTCGATCAAAAGCTCCATGCGGCTGAACAAGAGGCCGTCGTTGAACGACAGCTCGATCTCATTGGGCTTGAGATACTGCTCGAGCCCCTGGATGGTCGCGTAATGGCTGCCGGACTGATAGCCGACCGAGATCGGCACGTTGGCAAGATCGGACGGCGTCTTCGCTGGCGATTCAGGCGGCACGAACACGCCGCACGGCGAAACCGAGTAGCAATCGGGATAAAGCTTGCCGTGGCCGTTGGACGCGGCAACATTCACTGTCCAATGGCAGGCGCCGCTGACATTGCAGCTGCGGCCCGCTTCGAAAGTCTGGAAGGCGCCGACTTTGTTGCCAATCTGATGGCTGCTGGCCTTGCTCGAATCCATGGTCTCGCGGAACTCGTAATCCAGGCCTTCGGCGCGGAAATAACCCTTCTCCTCGGCGACCCATTCCTGCAAGCGGAAATGCGGGGCGACAACAAATTTCGGCATCAGGCTTCCTCCGAAAACATTTTGAAAATATGTGTGGTCAGATTAGCCGTGGCCGCGCAGCCGGGCAATCACCTCGGCGGCGTTCTTGTCCGGCGGGAACACCGGATAGAACGCCTTGACGATCGCGCCGTCGTCGATCACCAGCGCCATGCGTTTGAGCAAAGTCATGCCGGACGTGGAAAAGGTCGGCAGATCGAGGGCGCGAGCAAGCTTCAACTCGGCATCGGACAGGATCGGAAACGGCAAATGCAGGCGCGCCGCCGCTTCGCGCTGATAATCGGTGTCTTGCGTCGACAGCCCATAGACGGCGGCGACGCCAAGCGCCTTCAGCTCCGCGAAATGATCGCGGAAGCCGCAGGATTGCGGCGTGCAGCCGCGCGCGCCGGGGATGTCGTCCCAGCCGGGCGGGGCATCGACGCCGGGCACACCGGTGCGCGGATAGACATAGACGACGATGCGCCCCTTGAGCTTGCCCAGATTCACCGCCGGCCCGCTGGTCGCCGGCAGCGCCAGATCCGGCATTGTCATGCCGGTCAGATGCCGCGCGCCGCCGTCGTCCTGCGGCACCGGAATATTCGGCGGCAGAAAGGTGGGATCGTGCGCTCCAGGCGCCTCTCTTGCAGTCATAGTTGCGCTCCAAAAATTTTCATGGTCGAGATCATGCGTGGGTCGGGATCATGCGTAAGACATGAATTCCATCAGCGAGCCGTCGGGATCGCGGAAATAAACGCTGGTGCCGGCGCCCTTGGCGCCGAAACGCTGCATCGGCCCGCTTTCGATGGCAATGCCGCAGCGTTGCAGATGGGCGATCGCCTCGGCAATCGGTCCCATCCATTCGAAGCACAGATCGCTGTTGCCGGGCGCGACCGGCAGCCGCGCGACTTCGGCGGGTTTTACGCCCGGCCCGTGCACATTGAGCTGCTTGTCGCCGAAGCGGTAGGCGAAGCCCGCCGGCCGCGCGATGAGCTCGGCGCCCAGCACCGTCGTATAAAACGCATTCGAGCGTTGCCAGTCGGTGACGTGGATCACGCAATGGTCGAGCTTGGTCGGCAACATCGATCCTACCCCTTCTGCCGCAGCAGCCGGCCGCGCTCGCGCTCCCAGGAACGCTTCTTCTCGGTCTCGCGCTTGTCGTACAATTTCTTCCCGCGCGCTAGCGCCAGCTCGACTTTGGCGCGGCCCTTTTCGTTGAAATAAAGCTTTAGCGGCACCAGCGTCATGCCCTCGCGCTCGACCGCGCCGACCAGCTTGTCGATCTGCCGCTTGTGCAGCAACAGCTTGCGCGGGCGCTTCGGCGTGTGATTGAACCGGTTGGCCTGCAAATATTCCGGAATGTTGGAGTTGATCAGCCAGATTTCGCCGCCGCGGGCGTCGGCGTAGGATTCCGCGATGGTTGCCTTGCCGACCCGCAGCGATTTGACTTCCGTGCCGGTGAGCGCGACGCCGGCTTCGAATGTTTCGTCGATGAAATAATTAAATCGCGCCTTGCGATTGTCGGCGACAACGCGAAGCTTCCGTTCCGTCTTCCTCGCCATGGCACCTAGTCTCGCGCTCAACGGCTCTTGAGCAGGTCGCGGATCTCGGCGAGCAACTGCGCCTCCGGGGATGGCGCGGCGGGCGCCGGCGGCGGCGGCGCTGCTTGCAGCCGGTTGATGCCTTTTATCGCCAGAAACAGCACCCAGGCGATGATGAGAAAATTGATCGCAAGGGTCAGAAAATTGCCCCAGGCAAGGACCGCCCCCTGTTTCCTCGCATCGGCAAGAGTGGTTGCCGTAACCTTGGACGACAGCGCAATAAAATGGTTGGAGAAATCGAGCCCGCCGGTGATCGAGCCGATCAGCGGCATGACGATGTCGTTGACCAGCGAATTGACGATCGCGCCGAACGCGGCGCCGATGATGACGCCGACGGCAAGATCGACCACGTTGCCGCGCATGGCGAATTTTTTGAATTCTTCGAGCATCGAGATCATCCTGGCTGGAGCGATCGGACGCCGCTCGTCCCCGCGACGGCGGGGATCCGGTTCGGCCCGCCGGATTCCCGCTGGCGCGGGAATGAGCGGCAATACCCGTCAGTTGATCAGCCCGGCGTGGACCATGGCCTGGCGAACCGCAACTTGCGCCTTCTCGCTCGCCGGCACCATCGGCAGCCGCAGCGCGTTCGTGCATTTGCCGATAAGCGACAGCGCATATTTGACCGGCGCCGGACTGGTCTCGACGAACAGATTGATGTGCAGCGGGGCGAGCTTGTCCTGCAATTTCAAGGCCGCGCCGAAATCCCCGCGTAAACACGCCGCCTGGAATTCGGCGCACAAGCGCGGCGCCACGTTCGAGGTCACCGAGATGCAGCCATGGCCGCCATGGGCCATGAAGCCGAGCGCGGTGATATCCTCGCCGGACAGCTGATTGAAATCCTCGCCCATCACCGCGCGCTGCTGCGACACCCGCGCCATGTTCGCGGTGGCGTCCTTGACGCCGGCGATATTTTTTAACTCGAACAGCCGCTGCATGGTGTCGACCGACATATCGATCACCGAGCGGCCGGGGATGTTGTAGATGAGGATCGGAATACCGATCGCGTCGTTGATCGCCTTGAAATGCCGGTACAGGCCGTCCTGCGTCGGCTTGTTGTAATAGGGCGTGACGACCAGCACCGCGTCGGCGCCGGACTTTTCCGCATGTTGGGCGAGGTCGATCGCCTCCTTGGTCGAATTGGAGCCGGCGCCGGCCACCACCGGCACCCGGCCGCGCGCCTGATCGACGCACCATTCCACCACGTCCTTATGCTCGTCGTGGGACAGCGTCGGGCTTTCGCCCGTGGTGCCGACCGGGACGAGCCCGTTGGTGCCCTCGGCGATCTGCCAATCGACCAGGTCGCGGAACGCTTTTTCGTCGACGGAACCGTTGGCAAACGGCGTGACCAGCGCGGTAAATGAGCCTCGAAAGCTTGTCTTGGCGACCATGACGCGACCCCGAATACGGCCGCGGTTCGGCCGCGCTGCATCAATATCGGGTCAGGCCGGGGGTTGAAAGCCCCTTATTGCCGTCTCGGCCGAGCGCGGCATCGCATCGAACGGCCGCGCCGGCGGCCTCGCTTTCGCCGTAAAACTGTAAATTGTCGCGGCGGCTGGCGCGGGTTAGGATTTCATCAAACTAACCGGCCGAAGAGATTTTCCGTTAATTCAGCGAAACGCCCACCGGGAGGGAAGGTGCCGGTTTTCCGAACGCTGCTCCTATTGACCGCGGTCGCCTTGGTGGCGGCCGACGCGCAAGCGGCGCAGCTATTGGCACCGGTGCCGTTACCGCGGCATCGGCCGGCAATCAAAGCGGAAAAGGCCGGCAAGGCTGCAACCAAGGCGGCAACGGCAAAATCCGCGCCGCACAACGCCGGGGCGCACCAGGCTCCGCCGCTTTCGATCGCGCCGGCGCCGCTAGCGGCCGTCCCCAGCGGCCTTTCGCCGGCGCCCGTCCTGGCGCCGCCGTCACCGCCCGCCCCGCCGTTTGCCACCACGACGAGCGTAGCGACCTCGCCGCTCGATCTCGCCGCGGTCAAGCAGGCGATCGATCTTGTCGGCAAGAACCGCCAGGGCGAGGCGACATCGATTGAGAGCACGATTTCCGATCCGATCGCCCGCAAGCTCGTGGAATGGATCATCCTGCGCAGCGACGACGGCGCGCACGACTTTTCCCGCTATACCGCGTTCATCGCCGCCAATCCGAGCTGGCCGGGTCTGGAAACGTTGCGGCGCCGGGCCGAGGTAGTGACGTGGCAGGAGCAGGTCGACCCGCAAGCTGTCATCGCTTTTTTCCGAGCCGAGCCGCCGCACACCGCCAAAGGGCATTTCGCGCTGGCGCGGGCGCTGTTGACGCGCGGCGACACCGCCGGCGCCGCGGCGGTGCTGCGCGATGCCTGGCGCAACGACGGCTTCTCGGCGGATCTCGAAGCGCAGGCGCGGGCGACCTTCGCCGGGCTGATCGCGCCGGCCGACGACCAAGCGCGCATGACGGCGCGGTTTTACGCCGGCGACGACGATGCCGGGATGCGGGCGGCACATCATCTGGACGCCGCCGCGCTCGCCCTCGCCAAAGCCCGCGCCGCCGTCATCAACGAGGCCGGCAACGCCCGGATGCTGCTCGACGCGGTGCCGGAAGCCGACCGGCGTGATCCCGGTTACATTTTCAGCCGCGCACAATGGCTGCGGCGCGCCGACAAGATTGCGGAGGCCGCGGAATGGCTCAACGCCGCGCCGCGCGACCCGGCGCAGCTCGTCGACGTCGATCAGTGGTGGCTGGAACGCCGGCAGGTTGCGCGCAAACTGCTCGATCTCGGCGACGCGCGAATGGCCTACCGGATCGCCGATGACGCGGCGCCGCCCGATAACGAGAATTACCGCGCCGACCGGGATTTCACCGCCGGCTGGATCGCGCTGCGGTTTTTGCGCGAGCCGGCCGCGGCCCTCGCGCATTTCGCCCGCGTCGCCGACGGCGCCACCAATCCGATCACGCTGGCGCGCTCGTTTTATTGGCAGGCGCGCGCCGCGGAAGCGCTCGGCCGCGCGCCGGACGCGCGGACGCTCTATCAGGAGGCGGCGCGCTATCCGACCGCCTATTACGGCCAACTCGCCCGCGCCCGCATCGGCCTCGACGATATCGCGCTGCGCGCGATGCCGGAACCGCGCGCCGACAGTGGTAAGCTGGAGATCGCCCGCGCGATCGAGATTCTCTACGCCGTCGACGACCGCGACCTGGTTGCCACCATGGCCGCCGATCTCGGCGACGCGGCGACCGACACCGCCGCGCTGGCGAGCCTTGCCGCCATCGCGGTGCGCCACAACGACGCCCGTTCGAGCTTGCTGATCGGCAAAGAGGCGCTCGGCCGCGGCTATCCGTCGTTCGAACGCTATGCGTTTCCCGATTTCGGCGTGCCGGACTACCAAGAGATCGGTCCCCCGGTCGAGCCTTGCGTGGTCTATGCGATCGCGCGCCAGGAAAGCGCGTTCAATCCCCACGTCGTGTCGAGCGCCAATGCCATCGGCCTGATGCAGGTCACCCCGCAGGCCGGCCGCGACACCGCCAAGCGCCTCAAAATTCCCTTCAATCAGCGCCGGCTCGCCGATGACGTCGCCTACAACGCGCAGCTCGGCACCGCGGAACTGGGCAACGATATCGCCACTTGGCGCGGCTCCTACATCCTCGCCTTTGTCGCCTACAACGCCGGACCGCGCCGGGCGCGCGAGTGGATCGAGCAATACGGCGATCCGCGCGATCCGCACGTCGATCCGATCGACTGGATCGAGCGCATCCCCATTTCGGAGACGCGCTATTACGTGCAGCGCGTGCTCGAAAACATGCAGGTCTATCGCGCGCTCATCGAACACAATCCCCAACTGTCGATCGAGGCCGACCTGCATCGCGGCAGATAACGCGCCGCGATCACGCCGGCCCGACGCTCAAGCTGTGCGGATTTTCGCCGCGCCGTCGGATGTCCACCATCGTCGCATCGGCGCCTGGCTCGTTCGTCAACAGCGGCGTCCGAGGACCTGCACAGAAGCGAACATTGGCAATTCCCATAACGGCCCGGTGGCGATATGAATGACCGAAAATATCGGTTATCCGTTGCAGCTTCGTCTCAATGGGTTCCGGAGCGGATTTTTGGGAGGCGTGATGCGGCTTAATCTCGGTTGCGGCTACAGGAAGATCGACGGTTGGGTCAATGTTGACAAGGTTGCAAGCTGCAATCCGGATCAGATCGTCGATTTGGAAAATTTGCCATGGCCATGGCCGGATAATTCGGTCGATGAGGTTATGCTATCGCACGTCCTCGAACACCTCGGTGCGGCAACCGCTATCTATCTTGGCATTATCAAGGAACTCTACCGGGTATGTCGCGACGGCGCTCCAATTCATATAGAAGTACCGCATCCGCGCCACGACAGTTTTCTTAGCGACCCGACGCACGTGCGTGCGATAATACCCGATGGCCTTTTGCTGTTCTCGCAGGCACAAAATCGTACCTGGATTGCTCAAGGCGTTGCCAATACGCCGCTTGGCATTTATCTCGACGTTGATTTTGCTATCACGTCGGTGAAAATGATGCTCGATGAACTTTGGCGTGGGCGATTTGAACGCCGCGAGATCTTGTCCAACGATCTCGATCATGCGGCGCTTTCCTACAACAACGTAATTGCCGCAATCAAGATCGATATGCAGGCGATCAAACCTTCCGGTCGTCGGCAGCCGTGACTTCCGCTAATGTGCAGGTTTCTCGGACGCCGGGATGATGACCCGTGCACATGCGCGGAAACCGGCGCCCGAGAAGCACCAAGGCATGAAATCGCGGCGGGTGATATTGTGACGGTGTCGCCGGCGCTATGGGTTGAGGTGGATCGCTCCTCGGCGAAAGCCCCATAAGGCCAGTTAACCTCATCGCTGGGGAGGCTGACGAGGGCAGTCAACACCCTAAAAATTCAAACTGCGACACTACCGCCGAAAGCAATTCCGGCTGTCGTGCCAACTTTACCGGAACGCGGCGCACGTCGCGGCGATCGCGGAGGTCCTTACATGAGACGGCGAAATATCGGTAATATATTGGAATCAATGACGATTCCTCGACATGCCGCGAACTTGCGGAGGAATTGCATGGATCCGGTCCGACCTCTACATTGGACCCGCGCGACGCCCTTTGCGGCATCGGCGCGCGTCATCCGTCGGGACCCGCGGTGAACAAGGCCCCCCCTCAATCGCTGCTCGAAGCCGTCAGCCTGCACGAACGCGGCGCCATCCTCGAAGCGGCGGCGCGCTATTCCGCCATTCTCGGGCGCGAGCCGAGGAATATCGATGCGCTGTTCTTCCTCGGCGTCGCCTGCGGACAGCAGGGCCGCTTCGACGAGTCGGTCAGATTGCTGCGCAAGGTCGTCAAGATGGCGCCCAAGCACGCGCGTGCCCATATGTTCCTTGGGCTTGCGCAAGCCGAGCGCGGCGATCATGACCACGCCCTAAAGAGTCTCGATCGCGCGATTGCCCAGCAGCCGTCGCTGCCCGAGGCCCATATCCACCGCGGTAACGTGTTCGCGGCGCGTGAGGACTATGCGCCGGCAATCGAGAATTTCGATCGTGCGCTGGCGCTCGACGGCACAATAGTCGGCGCCTGGATCAATCGCGGCAATGCGCTGCGTGCCATCGACCGGTTCGAAGAGGCGCTGCAAAGCTATCGGCGCGCGCTCGCGATCAAGCCCGAGCTCGCCGAAGCGCATTACAGCATCGGCCTCACTTACGAGGACCTGTGCCGCCAGGACCTTGCCATTGCGAGCTTTGATCGCGCCATCGCCCTCAATGCATTTTCCGGCGATCCTCGCCGGCTCGCGCAAGTCTATCTGCACCGCGCCGTGGCGTCTAACGCGTTGGGCCGTTTCGCCGACGGCCTCGCCGACAGCGAGACGGCGCTGCGCATTTCGCCTGACGACGAGGTGCTCTACACGATTTCATTCATCGACCGCCTGCATGGACGTTGGCTCGAAGCATGGCCGAAGCACGAGCGTCGCCTGTCATTCCGCTTGAAGACGCCCGCGGTGCTCGCCGAACGACCGATGTGGGCCGGCGAGCCTCTATCGGACGCGCTGCTTCTCATCAAGGGCGAGGAGGGACTGGGCGACCAGATCAATTTCTGCCGCTATGTGCCGTATCTCGCCGCGCGCGGCTTTCGTGTCGCGGTGTGGCCCGATGCGAAGCTCGCACCGCTGCTGAAATCCGTAAAAGGAATCGAGCGCGTCGTCGCAGGCGAGGAGGAGATTACGCGGCTCGGCCGGATATCATGGCTAAACATGCTGAGCCTGCCGCACGTGTTGCGCACCGGCATCGAGACCATCCCGCCGACGACGCCGTATCTCGCGGCCGACCCGGTGCGCGTCGACCGTTGGCGCGCGCAGCTCGGCGGCCACAGCTTGAAGGTCGGAATTCATTGGCAGGGCAACCCGAGCATGGCGCAGGACCGCCTTCGCTCGATGCCGTTGGCGCAATTTGCGCCGCTCGCCGGACTCGCGGATGTGCGCCTGATTTCCATGCAGAGAGGGCCCGCCGCGCGGCAGATCGCGGAGGTCGCGTTCGGCGAGCGGATTGAGCAGCCGTTTGATCCCTCGGACGTTGGCGCCGAAGCCCTGCTCGAAACGGCTGCCCTGATAATGGCCCTCGACCTCGTCGTCACCAGCGATTCGATGGTCGCGCACCTTGGCGGCGCGCTCGAACGGCCGGTCTTTCTCGCACTGATGTGCGTGCCGGACTGGCGCTGGCGGCTTCAAGGCGAAGACTGCCCATGGTATCCGACCATGCGTTTGTTCCGGCAGCCCAGGCCGGGCAATTGGCAGGACGTGTTTCTCCGGATCGCCGAGGCGGTACGGACGGTCGCGGAGCAGGCCCGAAATGTCCACTGACCTATCCGGTAGGCCCGACAGCAGCTTCGTCACCGCGCAGGACGGGTTGCGGCTGCATGTGCGCGAATACGGCTCGCGCATTGCGCCCGCGTTGCCGGTCGTCTGCCTGCCCGGTCTGTCGCGTACCGTGGCCGATTTCGACGCGCTGGCACCGGCGCTGGCGGCGGGGCCTCCGGTGCGGCGGGTCATCGCCATCGATTCGCGCGGCCGCGGCCAATCCGACTACGACGGCAATCCGGAGAACTACAATCTCTCGATCGAGCTCGCCGACGTGGTGACGGTCTTGACCGCGCTTGAAATTGGCGCGGCCGTATTCGTGGGCTCATCGCGCGGCGGCATTCTCACCATGCTGCTCGGCGTTGCGCATCCGACAGCGGTCGCCGGCGTGGTGCTGCACGACATCGGGCCGGTGATCGAACCCAAGGGTCTCGCCCGCATCAAGAGCTATGTCGGCAAGCTGCCGCAGCCACGCAGCTTCGCCGAAGGCGCCGATATCCTGTGCCGGTTGTTCGACGCGCAGTTCCCGAAGCTCACGGCCGGCCAGTGGCTTGCCGCCGCGCAGCGCTCTTGGAAGCTCGACGACGGCGCGCTCGTTCCGACCTATGACGTGCGCTTGGCGCGCACGCTCGCCGAATTCGACATCGAGCGGCCGCTGCCGTCGATGTGGAACGAATTCGATGCGCTTTCTCGCGTGCCGCTATTGGTCATCCGCGGCGCCAATTCCGACATTCTCTCGGCGGCCACGGTGGCCGCGATGCGCGAACGCCGCCCTGACATGGATTTTGTCGAGGTCGCCGACCAGGGTCACGTCCCCCTGCTCGACGGCGACGCGCTGATCGGCCGCATCGCCGCCTTCGTCGCGGCTTGCGATTCGAATAACGCGCGTGGACCGGCGCAGGCCCCGGCGAGAACCCAGCGTGCCGGCTGGCGATAGCGCGACAACTTCATCCACAAAGAAAAGCGGGCTTGCTTTATTTCAACTCCAGATACGCGGTCTTCGACTCGATCTTGCCGCGGATCATGATGTTGAAGGCAATGACGATACGATCCTCATCGGTTTTGCAGTAGCCTCGCTCGACCGCATGGGGAACGAAGCTCGGCCACATCAGCATGGTGCCTCTGTCGGGCAACACGACAAAGCGGCCCATGTTGAACCTGTTCATCTCCGTGAACGAGGGCTCGAGCATCCGGGCGCCCGGCCTTGGATCGGAAAAAACGGTGCCGCCGCAATCTTTCGGCGACTTGACGTACATAATGCCGCTGAGCAGGCAATTGGGGTGAATATGCAACAGATGGCGGTGATTGGGATTGGTGATGTTCGCCCACATGTTGGAAATGTAATGCGAATCCCTCTTGACGGCGAGAACGTCCAAAACCTCCTTGGCTTCTTTTAGGACCACGTCCGAAAACTCCTTCAGTTGCGGAAGCTTCTGGATGTCGTCGGGCGTCGTGTAGGAGGCCTCGTCGTGCGAGCCTGATCCAGCCTTCTGCAAGCCCCGGACCGCGGTTTCGATCCGGTCGCAGATGGTGACGTTGGAGACCTTGCCCATAAACAGGCAAGTGGGAAACAGTTGCATCAATTCCCGGTCGAGGATTTGCATTGTCCCGGTCCTATGCCGACGCCTGCCGGACGACGGGTCGGTTGCGGATATTTGTTGTTTCTCGCGTCCACGGCCGGCGGGGCGAAGCCCTTACTGTAGATGGGGCGACGGGGCGACGGCAAGTGAGCGGTTCGGGTGTTGCGGCGAAGCAACTGGAGGCTGGGCATCGCGCCCCTTCGGCGCGCAGGATCGCATGCCGCGTCACCGCGCGATGGCAACGCTTCGTCCGCCCCCGCTTCGCGGGGGCGGATGCAAAGAAAAACCCCGGCGGAACGGCCCGCCGGGGTTTCCGAATTCATACCTCGATCACGCGATCAGGGCAGGAAGTCCTTGTGCATACGGACGGTGGCCGCCCAGGTGTTCGCGCTCGATTCTTGGAATGCCGCCACGTTTGGAGCGCCCGAGGTGTAGGCCGACGCGGCCGGGAGAAGACCCCCAGGCGTCGTGGCGCTGTCCATGTGGGCATACAGCACTTCAACACCGAGATAGAACGACTTGGTCACGTCCCATTGCAGGCGGGAGCTGACGCCCCACTCATCCCAGTTGTTGTTGCAACCGGCGGCGGCTAGAGCTGCAGAACCGAAGCCGGCGGTCCCGAAGCCTGCGTCGGTACACAGCAACGCATTGGCCTGGGTGTTGTAGCTGACCGCCGAATAGGCGCCCACCAAGGACTGGTGGACCGACGGCGTCCAGTAATGCTCGTAGGAAGCGTTGACGCTCCAGCCGGTGGTCAGATTGCACCCCGTGTTGGTCGCGGCGGCAAGCGAACCGCCGAACACGCAGTCGGTCTGCACGCCGAACACTTCCTGGTTGCCCCATTCGGCGCCGAAGGCGCCGCTGTTGGTGTCGTTGATGTAGCGGAGCGCACCTTGGGTGTAGTTGACTTCACCCTGGAAGTAGTCGCCCTGAGCGACCATTGGGAAGTTCAACCGCAAGCCCGCGCCGACCACCCAACCCCACGTGTCGCTCGGACCGCCGGTGCCTGCAGTCGCCCCGTAGTAGGTCGGGTTGACTTCATGCGCCGCGGCCATGACCTGAGCGCCACCCCAGGTCTGGTCGACCCGGAGATTGCCGACGATGTCGGGCACTTGATAGCCGCCATAGCCAACGCCGAACGCGTTCGTACCGGGTGCCAGGGAGGCCGCGGCGCCGACGGCGACGCCGGTATTGACGATCGCGGTCATGCGACGCGCTTCGGCCGAGAGTGTCGCGGTTACGCCGTTGCCGAGTTGCGCGGTATAGGCCCACAGCCACACGCCGCCGTCGCCGGTGTCTTCAATGTTGAAGAACGCGGCGCGGTAGGCCGGAGCCGCAGCGCTATAAAAGTCGTAGAACGATTGCGTCAGACCGGTGGTGAAGCCCGCCCACTGCAAGAAGGCGCGGTTCGAGCTGAAGGCCAGAGCCGACGGCGAGCCGCCGGAGTCCGATCCGCTGATGCCGACGTTGATATAGGCACGCGCGGTGCCATAGGCCGTCTGCTCGCGCGCATCCGCGGTGATATAGCCGCGTGCCCGCTCGACCATGTTACCGGTGACCCGGTTATTCTCCTGGCCGTTATACGGACCCCAGGTCATGCTGGTATTGTCGTTGCCCCAGGTCGCTTCCGAACGCATCCAGCCACCGACCTTGATGCACATATCGGTGCCCGGCATATAGTAGAATCCCGCCCCGTAGAGGCTGCAGACCTTCACGTATTCGACCGGCTTGGCCTTAACGGGAAGATCAGCTGCCTGCCCCGCAGTAACCGCAACCAGACCGGCCGCGGAGCCGAGGAGGAGGCTTTTCACCATCTTCATTTTGAACCTCCAATTGTTTGCCGTGGGAGGGTTCCGTCTCTGCCGGGTGACTGCCACCCCACCGAAGGTCCCCTTAGTCCCCAAACCACCCGGTCTTTCCACTTCCCGAAAACACCGGACGAGTTGACTTGGGGTTCCCCCCTCCGTCGCACGCTCACATTAACCCACGGTTCACCCGGTGCAACGGAGAACTGCCCAACACACAGGCCGGATTGACCGATTTCGGCGAGGTGTTGCGTAAAAAACACGCAATCCCCGACACCGGTCGCAGCGGCAACCGGGCCCGCTTGCGCCGCCGGCGAGGTGCTATTTCCTACGTCAAATCAAGCTCTTCTGTCGAGGCGCCGGACCCTGCCGCCGGCCGGCGCAAGGGCCGGATCTGCGCGGGTCATCGTCGCGGGTCGAAGTCGGCCCGGTTCGCCTTGCCGAACGCCGGCGGGAGTTGCTGCGGCCTTGACAGCATCGATTCCGTCCTGCCCGCGGCACCTCAGATGCCTTGTCCGCCATTTCCCGTGTCGGCCACGGTCACATGGAAGCGCTGAATTTCCTTGCGGCCGCCGGCGAAACTGACTTCGAGCTCGAATTCATCGGCGCCGTTGAAACCGAAAGCCGCGCGATAGAACGCGACGAAGGCGGGCACGTCGATCGCCAGGCATTGCTTGACATTGGTTGCCTTGAGCATGGCGCGCTTGACGCTGACGATGCCGTGCGCCGGCGCCTGGGCGAGCCGAATTCCCGGCAGCGGACCGGAGGTGCAATCCGGCCGAATGCTGGTGTAGATGCCGACGCGCACGTCGCGTCCCGGCGCCGCCTTGACATTGCGCTCGAGCAAATTCGATTGCGCGCAGGCAAGCTGTGCCGACGCGCAGAACAACAAAATCGCGGCAAGCCAAAAGCGCGTCATCGCGACTGCTCGAAACACTCAAGACGGTCCTGCGAAGCGCGCCAGCGCGAAGCAGGGTGCGGAGAGGAAGGGATTCGAACCCTTGATACGGCTTTGGACCGTATAACGGTTTAGCAAACCGCCGCCTTCAGCCACTCGGCCACCTCTCCGATAGCGCAAACCGCTATTTTACGCCGCCGCAATCGTCAAATTCGTCACCGCTTCTACTCCTCATATCTTAAGGTGCCGAGCCCGTGGTGACAACGCCATCGGAACCGGCCGGTGCTTGCGAACGAGGGCGCACGGCTCACTTCATCAGCGGACGAATTGCTCCGGACTCGACCGGACATTGACCGGTTTTCATCGGTTCGCTAGCACGATGGAGACCTTTCATTGATCCGCCTAAAGATGCGATGAACCGCAAGCAACGACGAGCCTTGGGCCAATCCGGCGCCGGGCCGCGATTTGGCCCCTCCGGCGCCAGCCCGCCCGATGGAAAAATTGCAAAAGCATTCGCTGACGCGGTGACGCTGCACCGCGCCGGGGCGTTTGCCGACGCCGAGCGCGAATATCGGCGCGTGCTGGCGCTGGTTCCCAACCATGCCGAGGCGCAAAGCCGGATCGGCGCCGTGCTGATGGCACAGGGCAAGACCGGCGAAGCCATCGCGCATCTGGAGCGCGCCGTCGCACTCGATCCCAACCTGTTCGAGGCGCTCGGCAACCTCGCCCAGGCCTATTTCGCGGCGGAACGGATGGAGCCGGCGGTCCACGCTCTAGCCGGCGCGCTCGAGATCAGGGATACGCCGCAAGGCCGCGCACTGTTCGCCGATTGGACAAAAACAGTCCGGTTTAGAGGAAACGTCGAGGTCCGTGTGCGCCGGCTCTTGCTGCGCGCGCTTGTGGAAAGCTGGGCGAAGCCGCGCGAATTGACGGATGCCTGCATCAGCCTGCTCAAGTGCAGCGC
Organism: uncultured Alphaproteobacteria bacterium; assembly: GCA_963729335.1. GTDB lineage: Bacteria > Pseudomonadota > Alphaproteobacteria > Rhizobiales > Xanthobacteraceae > BOG-931. Next base: position 678,236 of record CAVSNN010000002.1, on the reverse strand, counting down.
CATCGTCAATGACTGCATCGGGCGCGCCGATGCGGCATGGCCCGAACGCCTGCCGGCCCCGGAATTGTTCGGTGCATCCGGCCCGGCAGCGCTCTTCGCCGACGAACTTTTATGCCGCCTGTTGGAATGCGATCCGATAACGGACATCGGGCTCGAGCGATTTCTCACCAATGTCCGCTTCGCGATGCTGACGATGGCGCGCAGCGAAGATGCCAGCGTCGACGAGCGTGAGTTGGCATTTTACGGCGCGGTGGCGCGGCAATGCTTCCTCAACGAATACATCTACGCGTTGCCCGAGAGCGAAGCGGTGCAGGCGATCGCGTTGCAATCCGCGCTCGCGGACAGGATCGCGGCCGGCGCGCCGATTCCGCCGCTATGGCCGATCGCCGTCGGCGCGTATTTTCCGCTCCATGCCGTGCCGAACGCCGCCGCGCTCGGCGAGCGGACGTGGCCGGACTGCGTCGCAGCCCTGATCGTCCAGCAGATCGACGAGCCGGCGGAGGAACGCCAAATCGCGGCGAGCATTCCCGCGCTCACCGGCATCGCCGACGCGGTGTCGCAGGCGGTGCGCCGGCAATACGAGGAGAACCCCTACCCGCGCTGGGTCAGGACGGCGCCGCCGGAAAAATCGCCCGGTGTTGCCGAGCGCGCCTCCGCGCCGATCGCGGATTTGCTCATTGCCGGCTGCGGCACCGGTCTTTCGCTTGTCGAAACGTCGCAAGCCCCGGTCAGGGCCCGCATCCTCGCGATCGATCTCAGCCGAACGAGTCTCGGTTATGCCAAGCGCATGGCGAACAAGCTCGGCCTTGCCGATATCGAATTCGCCCAGGCCGATATTTTGCAATTGGGCTCGATCGGGCGGCAATTCGATTTCATCGACGCCTCGGGCGTGCTGCATCATCTGGCCGATCCGTGGCAGGGCTGGCGCATCTTGCTGTCGCTGTTGCGGCCGGGCGGGAGCATGCAAATCGGCCTCTACAGCGAGATCGCCCGCCGCAACGTCGTCGCGGCGCGCGCACTCATCGCCGCGCGCGGCTACCGGCCGACCGCGCAGGACATCAGGCGCTGCCGGCAAGACATCATCGTCAGCGACGATCCGTTGTTGCGATCGCTGCGGCAGAGCACGGATTTCTTCGCCACCAGCGAATGCCGCGACCTGCTGTTTCACGTGCAGGAGGTTCGGATCACGTTGCCCGAGATCAAATCGTTTCTAGCCGCCAACAACTTGAATTTTGCCGGCTTTAATCTGGCGCCGGCGGCATTGCAGAAATTCGCCGCGCGCTTTCCGCGGCCGGCCGCCCTGCTCGATCTCGACTGCTGGCATGCCTTCGAAACCGAGGCGCCGGGCGCCTTCGCGGGCATGTACCAGTTTCAGGTGCAAAAGCCGCCGGCGGCTTCCGGTTAAAGCCGTCTCAGGCCGCGATGGCGGGCTCAGGCGCCGCCTCGTGGCTGCGCAGCCAATCGCGGGCGGCGCGCTGCGCCGTGGCGATATCGACGTCCGACATCTGGTTGGCGATTTCGCGCCGCAGCCGGATGGCGTCGGCGTTTCCCTTCACCGCCGCGAGATTGAACCATTTGTGCGCGGCAACCAGATCGACCGGCATATCGCGTCCGACCGAATACATCATGCCGAGCTCGAACAGCATGTCGCCGGCCGCCGGGCCTGCGCCGAGCGGCGCCGCATTGCTGTCGAGAATTTCAAACCGAGCCATCTTGCACTCCCCTGTCGCTGTCGCCTGTCGAGCCATCCGCTTGCACGCGTTTGCCGGCTCTTCCGCCCTTGCCGATAGGTGATAATCCTCAGAAGATTTGAACGGTGGTTTAAGCAAAGCGATGAATTGATTCTGAACCGGTACCGCGGCGATCGGCGTAAGCCGGCAACGCGCCGTTAATCACCGCGATGAGGCTTGGCGCGCCGGCAAGATTTGGCGCGCCGGCAAGATTTGGCGCGCCGGCAAGATTTGGCGCGCCGGCAAGATTTGGCGCGCCGGCAAGATTTGGCGCGCCGGCAAGATTCGGTCGAAATAATTCGATCCGCGCGCGCAGATGCGGTTAAAAATGGCTGTTGGAACCCGAAGCGCTGACATAAAATCAAGCGCGAGCGCAATTTCACCGATCGTAAACCGAGATGAACCGCAGAGAGCGTCGGACCGCCGCCGCGCGCGCCAAGCCAGGCTCCGCGCCGGCCGACATCGCCGGGCTGATGGCGCAAGCGAACGACGCCTACCGGCAGCGGCGGCTTGCGCAGGCGGAGATCGTCTGCAAGCAAATCCTGGCGAACGCCTCCGATCACGCGACGTGCCTTAATCTTCTCGGTGTCGTCTACCAGACCTCGGGCCGGCACCGGCTCGCGGTCAGGCAATTTGCCAAGGCCATCGCGCTCGACGACCTGGATGCGGGTTTTCATTACAACATCGCGTGTTCGTATCAGGCCTTGGGCGACCGCGGCGCGGCCGCGGATCATTTCAAAACAGCCATCATGCTCGGCATGGGCGGCAAGAAGAATGTCGAGGGATTCGTCAGGGAGAATCCGGCGATCGCGCAATGCATCGCCCGGATAGCCGACCCGCCTGCGCTCCTCGGCAATCAAGCGGTTTTTGGCACGGGCGATATCGCGGCGATCACGAACGACCTGTTTTTGCGGCGCGCGCTGGAGCTGACGACCCTTCATGGCGTGCCGCTGGAATTATTCCTGACAAATCTGCGCGCGGCGCTGCTTCAGCTTGCGCGCGATCGGGCATTAGACGCCCAAGTCGGCGAAGACATAGCCGGCCTGTTCTGCGCGCTCGCCCAGCAGTGTTTCATCAACGAATACGTCTATGCGCAAACCGATGAGGAAACCGAACAGGCAACGCGGCTGCGCGATTTGCTGGTGGAAAGATTGGCGGCCGGAAATGAAATTCCGCCGGTATTGCTTGCCGCGGTCGCGTCGTATTTTCCGCTTTATCGCCTTGCCGGGGCGAAATCTCTTCCCGGTTTGGCGTGGCCGGACTTTGCCGCCGATCTGGTGCGCCAGCAGGTCCGCGAGCCCTTGGCGGAAGCCGAGGATCGCCCCACCATCCCGGCGCTGACCGCAATCGACGACGCCACATCGATCGCGGTGATGCGGCAATACGAGGAAAATCCATATCCGCGCTGGACCATCAATCCATTCATCGCCGCGGCCGCAGACATGAAACGGATGGCCGCGGCCAGCGACGCGCGGGAGCCGCATCGCGGCGAAGATATTCTCATTGCCGGGTGCGGCACCGGGCAGCACCCGTTTGCCAATGCGCAAGACTTTCCCCAAGCGCGTGTCCTCGCGATCGATGTCAGCCGGCCGAGCCTTGCTTACGCGCGCAGAAAAACGCGCGAAGCGGGCTTGCAAAATATCGAATATGCGCAAGCCGACATCCTCAAACTGGGCGGGCTCGGCCGCAGCTTCGACCGCATCGAAGCGCTCGGCGTGCTGCACCATCTCGCCGACCCGACAGCCGGCTGGCGGGTGTTGCTGTCGCTATTAAGGCCCGACGGCATCATGCGCGTCGGCCTCTACAGCGAAGTCGCGCGGCGTGCGCAAGTCGAGGTGCGCGAATTCATCGCCGCGCGCGGCTACCGCGCCACGGCCGAGGATATCCGGGCGTTGCGTCAGGCGATCGTCCGCAACCCGCGCTGGAATACGCTGCTCGACAGTGGCGATTTCTATACCATGAGCGGCTGCCGCGACCTGTTGTTCCACGTCATGGAACACCGGTTCACCATCCCCGAGATCGCGGCATTCCTGGAACGGCACGGATTGCAGTTTCTCGGCTTCGAACTCGACCGCAAAATCGTCGAAATCTTCCAGCAGCAATATCCGGGCGCGTCGGCGCTGACGGATTTGACGCATTGGAGCGGCTTCGAGACGGCCAATCCGGATACGTTTCGGCGCATGTATGTGTTTTCGGTCAAAAGGACCGAACGGGCCTTGCGATAATGGAGCGCTCGATCCGCGCCCCTTGGCAATCCGCGGCCCGTTGACTATCTTGCGGCGCTTCCCGGACAACAGGCATTGAGGTTGTGATGAGAACCCATCGTATGGCGACGGCGGCACTTTGGCTTGCCGCGATCGGACTACTTGGCGGGGCGAATTTCATTACGCCCGCACGCGCCGCCGATCCGCTCGGCACCTGGTACACCGCCGACAACGACAGCCAGGTCCGCATCGTCAATTGCGGCGGCGCGCTGTGCGGCACGCTGGTTTGGCTCGACAAGCCGATCGATCCGGCGACCGGCAAGCCGAAGCTCGACAAGAACAATGCCGATGCCGCAAAACAAAGCCGGCCGCTGCTCGGCGTGCCGATCGTTCTCGGCATGAAGCCGAGCGGGCCCAATGTCTGGAGCGGCGACGTTTACAACGCCTCGGACGGCAAGACCTATACCGGCTCGTTCACCATGACCGGCGACAACACCGCCGAGCTCAAGGGCTGCGTCATGAGCGTGTTCTGCAAATCGCAGAGCTGGACGCGGGCGAAGTGAGCGCGCGGCCGGCGGCCCGCCGCGGCCGTCACACGGCGAAAAATTCCGGCTGCTCGCCGCGCTGATAGCGCTGCCGCATCGTCGTATAGGCGGCTTCGATGTTGCGCGTGAAGCGCGCGGTGTCGAACAACGGAAACGTCAGGCGGTTTTGCCCAAGCCTGCCCTTAAAGCTGGCGAGCAGCGCGGGCTCGCGCGCCAGCTTTTGCGCCAAAGCCTCATATTCCGGTATCGATCCGGTCACCAGTTCGGGAAGTCCGACCGCGCGTAATAGGCTCGCCGCCACCCGCCCGGCAAAAGTCGGGCCGAGGCAGGTCAAGACCGGAAGACCGGCCCACAGCGCGTCGCTCGCCGTGGTATGGGCGTTGTAGGGAAAGGTGTCGAGAAACAGATCCGCCTGCCGCTGTCGCGCCAGATGCTCGCCGAGGTCAGGCAGTCGCGGCGCGAAAATCAGCCGCTGCGCCGCGAGCCCGCGACGCTCGGCTTCGCGGCGCAGATTGGCTTCGCCGGCCGCATTCGCCTCGCTGAGCCACAGCACGCTATTGTCGACCGCCTGCAATAATCTTGCCCAGACATCGAAAACGACCGGGGCGATCTTATAAGCGTTGTTGAAGCAGCAAAACACCAAGGCCGCGTCCGGCAGGCCGCATTCGTTCCGCGTCGGCGTCCGCTCGGCGATGCGGCGCGAGGCATCGTTGGCCATATAGCTGTCCGGCAGCCAGGCGATTTTCTCGCTATAGAACGCCGCGTGATCCGGCGGAATGACGGTCCGATCGGCGAGAATATAATCCATCCAACTCGCGGCCATCGTTCCGCAATAGCCCAGATAATTGACTTGGATGGGAGCGGCGCGCCGCGCCAGCACGTTGGGCCGCGACTGCGCGGTAAATCCGCCGAGATCGACCACGATGTCGATCTCCAGATCGCGCAGCCGCTGCGCAATTTCTTCGTCGCCCTGCGCGCGAAGGTCGAGGAACGAATCGAACGCTCCGCGCAGCCGCGCGCGCATTTCGTCGCCGCTGTCGGGTCCGAACGAAATCGCCGTGGTTTCGAAGCGCGACCGGTCGTGGGTTTCGAACACCCCCGCGAGCAAAAGCGCCACCGGATGCAGGCGAAAATCCCCCGACAAATAGCCGAGGCGGATGCGCTCGTGCCGATAGCGTTCGCCGCGCCACAACGGTTGCGGCGGCGGCGAATATTTGTCGGCCACGTAATGCGCCGTGCATCGCATCTGCTGCGCCGGCGCGGCCGCGGCGAGGAGCGCGATCAGCGGCTGCGCTTTCTGCGTTCCGCATTCGACCGCGGCGGCGAATTCTGCGCCGTCCGCATCGGCCCCGGACCAGTCGCAAATTTGCCGTTTGGCGAAAAACCGCACCGCCGCGGCATACGGCAGGTCGGGATCGATGGCGAGCGCCCGGTCGTAAGCGGCAATGGCCTCGACCGGCCGCCGCAGGCTGGCGAGCGCCTCGCCGCGGCCGCGATGGGATTCGGCCTGGTCGGGCGCGATGGCAAGCGCGGCATCGTAGGCGGCCACCGCCTCGCCGTGGCGCGTGAGCAGATGCAGAACGTCACCGCGGCCCGTCAGCGCCGCGGCGAGCTTCGGATTAAGCGCCAAGGCGCGGTCGTAAGCGGCAAGCGCGTCGTCGTAGCGGCTCAAAGCCGTCAAGACGTTGCCGCGGCCTAAATGGGCCTGGGCATGAGCCGGCTGCAACGCGACCGCTTTGCCGTAGTCGGCGAGCGCTTCGTCGAGCCGCTTGCGATCGAACAGAACGTTGCCGCGATTGCTCCAGGCGTCGGCATAATTCGGCGACAGCTTGAGCGCAGTGTCGCAATGGGCCAGCGCCTCCTCGCACCGTCCGAGCCGGCGCAACGCGATGCTCATATTGCTGTGGGCGACCGCGGACCGTGGATCGAGCGCCAAAACCTTTTTGTAGGTCGCGGCGGCATCGGCATAGTGACCGAGCTCGCCCTGCATGCGGCCGAGATTGATCAGCATTTCCGCCGATTTCGGCCGGATGCGTAGCGCCTCGTCGATGCGGCGCAAGCCGGCGGCAAAATTGCCGCGCTGACCTTCGATCACGCCCAGCATGTGCAGCGCATCGGCCTGCTTATTGTCGGCCTGCAGCACGAGCTTGTAGAGCAACTCGGCCTGCGTCAGATTGCCGGCCCGATGGGCCGCGACGGCGCGCGCAAGGATTTGCTGCGACTGGGAAATCGGGCGCTGCATGGCAAGCGATGTTGTACGTTACAACAGTCGCGGAGGAAACGGACTCGCTCTCACCGCGCGCGCTGGCCGAACAGCACCGCGCGCACTTTCGGATCGCGCAGGTCGACCGCGGAGGCGGCTTCGACGCGGATGGCAAACGCGCGCTTGACCGCCTCGCGCGCGCGGATCGCCTCGAACCAGCGCGCAAGATGCGGGAACTGCGCGAGGTCCTGGCCGGCCCGCTCGGCCAGCCGCACCCAGCCGACGCAGGCCATGTCGGCGATCGAATAGCGGCCGGCGAGAAATTCATGCCGGGCGAGGCGGGTATTCATGACGCCGTAGAGGCGATTGACCTCGTCGGTGTAACGCGCGATCGCGTAGAATATCTCCTGCGGCGCATAACGGCGGAAGTGGATCGCCTGTCCGCCCATCGGACCGAGCCCGCCGACCTGCCAAAAGAGCCACTCCTCGACGGCGACCCGGCCACGCTCCTCGCGCGGATAGAATTTCCCGGTCTTGCGGCCGAGATATTGCAAGATCGCCCCGGATTCGAACACCGAGATCGGCCGCCCTCCCGGGCCGTCGGGATCGACGATCGCCGGCATCCGGTTGTTCGGCGAAATCGCCAAAAATTGCGGCGCGAATTGTTCGCCCTTGGAAATGTCGACGGGCCGCACGACATAAGGCAGCCCGCATTCTTCGAGCATGATCGAAATTTTCCAGCCGTTCGGCGTCGGCCAAAAATAAAGCTCGATTGGTTTCGCCCGCGGCGACAAGCTCGGCCGCTTGAGCGATCGGGCAGGTCTGCGTTTCGATTTCGCCGGCGCGCGTGGCATGAGCAAATGCCGATTGAGAAAGAAAAACGGCGCCGCAGAATGGCTCTACGACGCCGGTGAAAGTTTCGGGAGGATATCACCAACACACCGAGGGCGTCGGCGAGATGGCTGAGGCGCAAGTCTGCCGGCGCGATTTGCCGGCGTGAGGTTCGGTTTCCCGTCTCTCGTCCTCGCCATCGCGTCAAGCGGACGCGACCGCGAAGCCCGCACCTCCGTCCCGCCGACGCCCCCCGTCGTCCACCGGAACCGGCCCGTCTCGGATGATCGTCGATCAATCCCTCGACGCAGGCCGGCCCGTGTGACGCGATCTTCGACACATGCGATGCCGAAGACCGATTGCGGCGTCGACTACTTCTTCTTCCGACGCTTGGTCTTCTTCTTCGCCGCTGCTTTCTTTTTGCGTTTCGCCATTGCTGCCCTCCTAGCCTGAGTGGATGGCGAGATAGGTACAGTGCAGTCGCGAATTGATCTGCACTGCCATCCGATTACTACAGCAGGAAAAAAATAACAGTGACTCGGCTTAATTTTGTGTGTAGGCGCCGCCGTCCGCTGTTGTGCGCGCCGCGTGCGCTGCGCACCGGCGCGGCGGCGCGCGGAAAAATCTTTCGCTGGCGCGGTTTGTCGCGAGGATTTTCGCGCAGCGCGAAAATGCCGATGAAATATGGCTTTTCGCCACGTCTGATTTTTTGATTTTGCCGCCGAAGTGCGCCGGCATGCGTGCTCCGCGCGGCGCTACGCCGGCGCGACAACGCCGGATGCGGGCGCTTCCGCGTCGGCAAAAAAAATTATGCACCGGAGGGCTTTGCGGGCGCATTGACGGCTCCGCCGAGGCGCAAAACGGCCGAATCGGTGCCAACCGATTCGCGGCCGCGGCGGCCGCGCCGGGCGGATGGCGTGGCTCGCGGCACCGCTTGCGCAAAAGATTTTCGATTCGGTCCGGGAACTTCGCCGCGCGTGCGGCGGTACTCCGATAACGCGAAACCGCGGCGCGCGCGATTGCGCTCAAAGTCCGATCTTGGTCTTGAGCAGTGCGTTGACGGCCTGCGGATTGGCCTTGCCGGCGGACGCCTTCATCACCTGGCCGACGAACCAGCCGATCGCCTTGGGGTTGGATTTGGCGTCGGCGACCTTGTCGGGGTTGTTGGCGAGGATGTCGTCGACCAGCTTTTCGATCGCGGCCATGTCGGTGACTTGTTTCAAGCCGCGCGCCTCGACAATCGCCCGCGGATCGCCGCCTTCGCTCCAGACGATGTCGAACACGTCTTTGGCGATCTTGCCGGAAATCGTGCCTTCGGCGATGAGATCGAGAATGACGCCGAGTTGCGCCGAGGTCACCGGCGCCGCCGCGATGCTGTTATCCTCGCGATTGAGCCTGCCGGTAAGCTCGTTGATCACCCAGTTGGCGGCGAGTTTCGGATCGCGGCGCGGCGCCATCCCCGCGCTTGCGATCACGGCTTCAAAATAGTCCGCCGTCTCGCGCTCGGCGACGAGAACGTCCGCATCGTAGGCGCTGAGCGCGTAGTCGCGCATGAAGCGGGCCTTCTTCTGGTCCGGAAGTTCCGGCAGGCCGTTCTGCAAATCCGCAATGAGCGACGGCGAAAGTTCGAGCGGCAACAGGTCCGGATCGGGAAAATAGCGGTAATCGGGCGACTCTTCCTTGCTGCGCATCGGGCGCGTCTCGCCCTTGTCGGGGTCGAACAGGCGGGTCTCCTGCGCGATCTTGCCGCCGTCTGCGATGACCTCGATCTGGCGGCGCGCTTCATGCTCGATCGCCTGGCCGATGAAGCGGATCGAATTGAGGTTCTTGATTTCGCAGCGCGTGCCGAGCGGCGCGCCGGGCTTGCGCACCGAGACATTGACGTCGGCGCGCAGGTTGCCCTTTTCCATGTCGCCGTCGCAGCTGCCGAGGTAGCGCAGCACGCTGCGCAGCTTGGCGATGAAGGCCTTGGCCTCATCGGCGGAGCGCAAATCGGGCTTGCTCACGATCTCCATCAGCGCGACGCCCGAGCGGTTGAGATCGACCAGCGACAGATCCGGATGCTCTTCGTGCAGCAGTTTGCCGGCGTCCTGCTCCAGATGCAGCCGCTCGATGCCCACCCGCACCGTCTCGCCGTCCGGCAGGTCGACCGTGACCTCGCCTTCGCCGACGATCGGCAACTTATACTGGCTGATCTGGTAGCCGGCCGGCAGATCTGGATAAAAGTAGTTCTTGCGGTCGAACACCGATTTCAGGTTGATCCGCGCTTTCAGCCCGAGCCCGGTGCGCACCGCCTGGCGCACGCATTCGGCATTGATCACCGGCAGCATTCCGGGCATGGCGGCATCGACCAGCGAGACATGCGCGTTGGCTTCGCCGCCGAATTCGGTCGAGGCGCCGGAGAACAATTTGGCCTTTGAGGCGACCTGGGCATGGACTTCCATGCCGACGACCACCTCCCAGCCGTCGATCAGCTTGGATTTTCGCGCCGGCGCGTCATTCATGGCGCGGCCCGGTTACGCGCTTGCATGGCGCACGGCAAGCCCAGCGCCCGCCGATGCAGGAACGGCGCGGCAACCCGTCAGCCGGATTGCGCGGGCTTTAGCCGCACTTGACGAAGCAAAACGGCGGCAGACAGCTGATAATCGGAGTCAATTTTCCGCCCCAGCAGGCCTGCTGCGCGCACACACCCGTTTTGGCATCGCAGTTATACGAACACATCATGCCGGCGGCGATGACGCCTTTCTTGCCGAAGGCGCACGCGCCGGGCGGCAGCTTGGTCTTGGCCACCGCGGCCGAAAAACTCGCCGGCAGCGCCACCGCGCCCGCCAGCACCATGACCTTGACGATCGACATTATGCGCATCGTTGTTCCCCATATTCGCGAGATAAATCCGGTCGGATCGGCGGCGGTGTCAGCCGCCGCATTTGGCGGTGCAGAAGCCGGTGTAGCAAGGCAGCACTTGGATGAACGTGCCGTTTGCGCAAAGCTGTTGCGAACACCACATCGCCTTTGGATCGCAGTTGTACGAACAGATGATGCCGTTGGCGACGACGCCCTTCTTGCCGAAGGCGCAGGCGCCGGGCGGCAGCTTCATCGCCTTGGCCGAAGCGACCGACGGAAGCGCGACCGCGACCGCCAACACGACGATTTTTACGATTGACGCCACTCGCATGTTTGTCCCCCATCCTTGCCAAGCCGGCATTTTACATTGCGCCATAACCCGCGCAAGCCATGTCCAAGCAAGCCTTGTGCAAGCAAGCCTTGCGTAAACATGGCGGCAGCCGCAGACGGCGCAAAACCTGCTAGGATCGCCGGCGCCCGATGACAGCCGCCAGGGAGCGCCGCAATGGACGCCATCGCCGAACCGCACCGCCCGATCCCGCAATTGCCCGCGCCGCGCGCGCGCATCGGCCTGATCATACCGTCGGTCAACCGCATGACCGAGCCGCAATTCAACCGCTATGCGCCCGACCGGCTTGGCGTGTTGGTGGCGCGCGGCCGGGTCGCCGGCCAGCCCGGAAAATCCGTCGCCGAGCTTGCCGACGAGATTGCGCACGCCGCCGGCACGCTCGCCGACGCCGCTCCCGACCTCATCGTGTTTCATTGCACCCACACCTCGATGAAGGAAGGTGCCGATGGCGAAGCGCGCATCCTCGATCTGATCCGGCGCACCACCGGCATCGAGGCGTTATCGACTTCGAGCCTGGTCAACGACGCCTTGCACGCGCTCGGCGTCAAGAAGCTCGTGGTCTTGAGCCCCTATATGTCGAACGCGAATATCATCGACTATCTCGCCGCGGCCGGCTTCACGGTGGTCAAGGATGTCGCGCTGCAATGCAAAACCGCGGCCGATTTCGAGAAAGTGACGCCGCAGCGCTGGCTCGAACTGGCGAAGGAAAACGACACGCCGCAGGCCGACGGCATTTTCCTCAGCTGCACCAATACCACCCAGATCGAGGCGGTCGCCGCGATCGAAGCGGCGCTCGGCAAGCCGGTGGTCAACAGCAATCAGGCGGTGCTGTGGGGCTGCCTGAAACGGCTCAAGGATAAACTCGGCGAGGACGGCGCGATGCCGCAAAATCTCGGCCGGTTGATGGATCAGCTCGATGGCTGACGCTAATCGGACACCGGATCGGGAAACAACAGCCGTTCCTTGCGCCATCGAGTGGCGAAATTCCACCGTTGCTGTTGCAACGGTGCGGCGGCGAGGCGCGCCGCATCGACGATGGCTTGCGGCGCGGTGGCCGGCGAGCCGGCAGTAAACGGCGGCGCCGGATTATATTCCAACTGCAATTGGATTTGCTGCGCGAGAGTGTCGCCGCGCATCATTGCCGCAAGCTGCAAGCCGAAATCGATGCCGGCGGTGACGCCGCCGCCGGTGACGCGATTGCCATCGACGACCACGCGTTCGTCGACCGGGATGGCGCCGAACAGTTCGAGCAGCGGCAGGCTGAGCCAGTGCGTCGTCGCCCGATAGCCGCGGAGCAGGCCGGCGGCGCCGAGCACAAGAGCCCCGGTGCAGACGGAAGTGACATATTTCGCCTGTTCCGCCTGCTCGCGCAAAAAGCCGAGCACCGCTTCGTCATCGAGCAATTGCTGCGTGCCGGGTCCGCCGGGAACGACAATGACGTTGAGCGGCGGACATTCGTCGATCGTGACGGTCGGAACCAGAACAAGCCCCCGCTCGGTTCGCACCGGATCGGCGGTCTTGGCGACGACATGGACGATCGTGTCCGCAAGCCGGGTAAAGACCTCGTAGGGGCCGGTGAAATCCAGTTGCGTCATCTCCGGAAAGATGAAGAAGCCGATGTGGCAAGGCGTCGGATTGTTCGCGAGCATGTGCGCCATCCCGTTGCTGTTCCCGAAAAGCCGATTGGCCGATTTTCGCCGTGACAAGTCTTGGCAGCAATGTCATTATACATGTGATTTTCTGCCAAAACGTCGGGAGGTCACTGTTGCGCAAACCGCAAGAAGCTCCGCGTCTGATCGTTGTCCTCGCCTTCGAAAATGTGCAGCTCCTCGATGTCGCCGGGCCAGTGCAAACCTTTGCATCGGCCAATGAAATCGGCAGGGAAGCGGGCGGCGCGGCCTATCGCATCGTGGTGGTGTCGCGCCGCGGCGGGGCGGTCCGCACGTCGTCGGGATTGCCGCTTCTGACCGAGCGGGTCGCTACCACTCGCCGGACGCGGATCGACACCCTCATCCTGCCGGGTGGACCAGGCGTACACGACGCAGCGATGGACAAAGCAACCGTCGCTTGGGTGGTTCGGCAAGCGTCGGCCGCCCGACGCGTCGCCTCGGTCCGCACCGGCGCATTCCTGCTGGCCAAAACCGGCATCCTCGCCGGCCAGCACGCCACCACGCATTGGAAGTCATGCACCCGGCTGCAACAGAGTTATCCCGACATCGTCGTCGATCCCGACCCGATCTATGTGCGTAACGGCCGGATTTGGACGTCCGCCGGCGTCACCGCCGGCATCGATCTGAGCCTGGCGCTGGTGGAAGAGGACCTCGGGCGAAAAGTCGCGATGCGGGTCGCCCGGCACCTCGTCGTCTTTCTCAATCGCCCCGGCGGCCAGTCCCAGTTCAGCGCGCCGCTCGAAGCGCAAGCCACTGCCGCCGACGGCAACGCGCCGAACGCCTTCGCGCCGCTGCATGATTGGATCGCCGACAATATTGCGGGCGATTTGCGCGTCGAGCGGCTTGCCGATCAGACCGGCATGAGCCCGCGCAGCTTCGCGCGGATTTATGCCGCGAAAATGGGATTAACGCCGGCGCGCATGGTGGAAAAAATCCGCGTCGAAGCGGTGCGGCGCAACCTTGAAGAAACCGACATGCCGATCAAGCGGATCGCCGCGGCCTGCGGCTTCGGCCAGGAGGAGCGGCTGCGCCGCGCCTTTGCCCGCCAGGTCGGAACCACGCCGGCGCAATATCGCCAGCGATTTTAGGCAAAATTACTTCCCCTCGCGCCAGATGCCGAGCGCTTCCTGCGCCGGGCGGTCGGAAATCGAGAACAGCACCGATTGCTTGCCGGCGCTGTGCGCGTATCGCTGCCATGGCGGCACCACGAAGACGTTGTTCGGGCCCCATTGCAACACCTTGCCGTCGACATCGGTCGAGCCAGCACCTTCGGCGCAGACGAAGATGGCGCCGTCGGTGGAGCGGTACGGCTCGCCCTTAAATCCTTTCGGCAGCATGGCGAGCCAGGCGCCCATGGTCGGCAGCACCGGGCCGCCGGTGACCGGATTGGCGTAGCGCACGCGCGCGCCGTGGCGCTTGTCGACGTCGCCCGCCGCCAGCATGCGCGCGACGATCGGCCTCGTGCGCGCATAGGTGTAATTGATCACCGGGGTGCGGTTCATCGCCGGCGTGCCGTCGGGGAGCACGCCGGAGCCGTAAAACGACAGCGAGTTGCCGTCCTTGCGCGTGGTCTCCTGGACGGGTTCGTCGAAACTCTCGGAGAACGAGGTTTCGAAGAAATTCACCGCCGGCACGTCGAGCACGTCGAGCCACAGCATCGGCTCCTTCGACGGATTGCCGTGATCGTGCGGCGCCCAGTTCGCGGTGATGACGAAGTCGCCGGGCGCCATGAAGGCCTTTTCGCCCTCGACCGCGGTATAGGCGCCCTCCCCGTCGAGCACGAAGCGGATGGCGGCGGCGGCGTGGCGGTGCGCGGGGGCAATCTCCCCCGGCAGGATCATCTGGATACCGGCAAACAGCGTATTGGTGGCCCGCGACTCCCCGCGCAAGGCCGGATTTTCCAGGATCAGCACCCGGCGCTTGGCCTCTTCGGCGGTAATCAGGTTGCCGGACTCCATCACCAGCGATTTTACGTCGTCGAAATGCCAGACCACCGGCTGACAGCGCGACACCGGCTCCTTGGTGACGATCGAATTCATCACCGTCCACAGCGGCGTCATGTCGTGCTTGGCGATGCGATCATAATAGGCCTGCCGCACCGCTTCGATATTGTGCTTGGGGCCGGGCTTGCCGTTCGATTTCTTCGCGGCCGCGACCGCCAAGTTCTTCGCCGCCAAATTCTTCGCCGCCATGGCGTCCTCCTGAATCCCGGAATCCCGGCTACTTGCGCGCAATATAGTCAAAGCGCCCGGTCGCGGGAATAGCGGCCAACGCAGGGGCTGACATGCGGGCTCGATAGCCCGACCGCCCCTTTGCCATGCGGCGAGCATTGTCAGTTATTGGTCGCCCCGCCGTCGACCGCGATGGTCTGGCCGGTGATGAAATCGCTGTCGGCCGAGGCGAGGAACACCAGCGCGCCGAGCAAATCCTCCGGATATTCGTCGCGCTTGAGCGCCCGGCGCACGATCGAGGGCTGGCGCGAAGGTTCGAGATGACCGCGGAGCACGCTTCGCTATTGCCTCGGCGTGTTTTCATATACGTCCTTGACCGGCAGACCAGCCGGTCGCTAGGCTCGTGCCATGCAGGTGACCGTCGACATCCCGGATGATGTGGCCGAGCGGCTCAAAGCCGCCGGGGGTGACCTGTCGCGCCGAGCGCTCGAAGCGCTCGCCCTCGAAGAATACAAGCGCGGTCAACTCACGAAGCCCGAGCTGCGCCGCCTGCTTGGTTTTGGCACCCGCAACGCTCTCGACGGCTTCCTCAAGGCCCACGAAGTATTCGAACCGTACAGCCTCGACGACCTCGCGCGCGAGCGGCGTGACTTGGAACGGCTCGGCTTCTGATGCCGACGCGGCTTGTCGTCGCCGACACCGGGCCGCTTCATTACCTGGTGTTGATTGAGGCGATCGAGGTGCTGCCCAGACTGTTCGAGCAGATCCTGGTGCCGGCCGCGGTTTACGATGAATTGGCCCATGCCGATGCGCCGGCGCCCGTGCGCGCTTTTACTGCGCAAAAGCCGGCCTGGCTCGAGGTACATCCCAATCCCCGCTACAGCGACGACGATGCTCTGCACTCGACTTTGGACGAGGGCGAGCGGCTGCGATTGCGCTTGCCACTTCAATCGGCGCCGATCTGATACTGATGGACGATCGCGCGGGCGTTGCAGTCGCCTATCGGCACGGCTTGACCGTGACCGGCACGCTCGGCGTGCTCGATCTTGCCGCGCGGCGTGGGTTCGTCGACCTCGCAACAGCCTTTGCAAAGCTCAGGACCACGAATTTTCGCTATCCACCCGAGATCATGGACGCGCTGCTGGCGCAGCACCGCGAGGGAAAGCCATGATGTCTGCTACTTTGATATTGACATTATGGACTGATGCAGTCGGGTTTACCGGGATTTGAACAGAGCCGCAGCGCCACCCTCCTGTTCAATTATTGGTCGCCCCGCCGTCGACCGCGATGGTCTGGCCGGTGATGAAGTCGCTCTCGGCACTGGCGAGAAACACCAATGCGCCCAGCAGGTCTTGCGGATATTCGTCGCGTTTTAGCGCCCGGCGCACGATCGAGGGTGCGCGCGATTTTTCGAGGTGCTGCGGGTTCTCCTCGATCACGCTGTCGCTGAGCGTGAACCCCGGCGCGAGATTATTGACACAGATATTGTGCTCGCCGAGTTCGCGCGACAGCGCCCGGGTAAATGCCATCACCGCGCCCTTCGACGTCACGTAATGGGCGAAATTCGGGATGCCGCGGGCCACGGTGCCGGAGGTGATATTGACGATCTTGCCGTAGTTCTGCGCGATCATGTGCGGGGCGACGTGCTTGGCCATCAAAAACACGCCGCGCACATTGACCGCCATGACGCGATCCCACAGCGCAACGTCGATCTCGGTGGCCTTGGTTTCCTGCAATGGCGCGAACAGGGCGGCGTTGTTGACCAGAATGTCGATCTTGCCGAAGCGCTCCATGGTCTTGCCGACCAGCGCCTTGACCGCGGCCTCGTCGCTCACGTCGGTCGCGGCGCTTGCCACCGAATTGGCGCCATGCTTGCGGGCGATCTCGCCTGCGACCGTGGCGGCGTCGACGATATCGGCAATCATCAGGCGCGCGCCTTCGCCGGCGAGCGCGCCGGCATAGTGCCGGCCGATGCCCTTGGCGCCACCGGTCAGAATCGCCACGCGGCCGTCAAGACGCGCCATAGTCCCCTCCCCTTTTTGCTTTCCATTGCTATTCAGCTGTTGCCGCCGTGCCGTTCGATAAACTTGGCGAAAGCGGCGAGCTGCTGCTTGACCATGTCGATGGTCGGTTGATCGGTAAGTTCGAGGGTCTTTTCGTCGAACTTCTTGGCCGAGAAATTGACGAAGACTTCCGGCTTGCCGAACATCATCGCGTCGAGCGTGGTTAGCGCCATGCGCAGATGGTATTGCATGCGGCCGCCGCCGAGCAGGCCGCCGGAGCAGGATTGCAGCGCCACCGGCTTGTTCGTGAACGGCACGTCTTTGAGCCGAGACGACCAGTCGATTGCGTTCTTCAGTCCTCCGGGAATGCCCCAATTGTATTCGGGCGAGACAATGATCACGCCGTCGGCCGAGCGGATGGCGTCGGCCCAGGCGGTGACTTCGGCCGGAAAGCCGCTGCTGGTCTGAATATCGGCATTGTAAACCGGAAACTTCTCCCAGGCCGGCGCCGGCGTAATCGCCATTGCGGCCGGCGCCAGCGACGGCAGCGTCCGCGCCAGCGCGGCGTTGTAGGAGCCCTTGCGCAGGCTGCCGCAAATACTGATGACGTTGAATGTCTTGTCGGCCATGGCTATCCCCTTCGGTGATCTACCCGTTACGAGCTCGATGAATGCAATAAAGCCGGCGCGACGATGTCCTGCCAGCTGTGCGGCGGCGTTTTCAGTTCGCCGTGCCGGCCCATGAAACCGGCCATGGTCTGCACGCCGTAAACCGCGCTGCCGAACTCGTCCTTGATGTCGTTCAGCACCGCCTCCATGGCGGCGCCGTTAAGCGTGCCCGACGGCTCATGCGTCAAATAGATTTGCGCCGCGCGCTGCGGATCGTCGTGGATGAGGCGTGCGGCTTCGTCGATCGCCCGGTCCAGCGCCTCGGGCAGTTGCGGCTGCCGTTCGATAGTGGCTTTGGTTGCGCCCAACATCAGGAAGGAGAATTTTCCGTTCATCGCCTCTGACGAACGCAGGATCGCATGGATATTAGAGTCGCGCAGCGCGATTTGCGTGTACGGCGGCGAGGCAAAATAAGCCGCAACCGCGCCGCCGCCTTCGACCAGCGCGTCGACGGCGTCGGCGTGCGACAACACGACCGTCTGGCGGCGCAGGCGGTCGTACTGGCCGAAAACTTTTTCCGATTCCAACTCCAGCACATAGATTTGCGGGGACGTCAGCGTCGGCACCGCGATGCGGTCGGCCGGCGTGAGGTCGGCGATCGACCGCACACCCGGGCGGTTGCTGAGCAGCGTCAACGGCAATGACGTGATGCCGGAGACGGCGACAATCCGGTTCGGCGTATCCCCGGCCTTGTCCCATGCCGCAAGCAGCGGCGCGGTGCCGAACGGTCCGATGTCGATGGTGCCGGAGGCGATCGAGACCGCCACCTGCGCGGCGCTCATCATGCGCGGGAATTCCACCTTGACGTTAAGCTGCGCCGCCTTGGCGTACTTTTCGACGAGCTGCAAATCTTCGCAGATATAGAGCGGCAGAAAAGCCAGCCCATAGCCGATGCCGACCTTGACCTGATCCTGGGCGAACGCCGGGATGATCGTCGCCAAAAGTGCAAGCAGCACGGTGAAGCAACGCACCAACATAGTTATGACCTGTATACTTCAGGAAGCTTTTTATCCGTGATAAGCAAGCTCACGACTATATCGGGGCATTCTCCCTCAATCTACAGCGCGGAATTCCACACTTCTACAAGGATGCCCGCTAGAGGTCGGCGCCAAACGACGGCGTGCTTCAAATTCCTATGCTGCTAGGATAGGTTGAATTCCCCAGGGGATGCCTCGGCCGGATTTGGCTATGCTGAAGCGTGAATTGATCGACAAATCGAAGTTCAACAAGGCTGCGAAGTTGCCTTATCAACTTCGCCTCGCTGACTTTGAGATCGCCATTCAGGATGTCTACGACTTCTTCTATGACGTTAATAAATTGCCGATCAAACGAGGCCTGCGGCGGTTAGACGATACTCTGCGTCCAGCGGCTATGTCGGGTATTATTTCCGACATGCTCACGGCTTCGATGGCCAACCACGCCCGATCTCTGGTCGAGAATAAGCATTTTAACGGGCATCCGGATTTGATCGTACAAGGCAAATACCCCAACAACTCGGTTAAAGCTGGGACGGAAGGTGTGGAGATTAAAAGTACGCGCAAGAAAGGCGGGGCTGTCGACACGCATGGAGCACGTGAGCAGTTTATGTGTGTTTTCGTTTACGAGACCGACCACGAAACCGAGCCGGCCATTGACCGGCGACCGATGCGCGTCACCGAGGTCTACCTGGCCTACGTCACAGCGGCGGACTTTCGCAAAAACCCTCGCGGGGAACTCGGTACTCGGACCGCGACACTCGACCGTAATGGCGTCAAGAAGTTACGCGAGAACTGGATCTATATTTTGAACGGCTAGCGCACCAAGTGTCTCTATTGCCTGCTTCGCCATCCTCACATATTCGGGGTCCTTATCAATCCCGATACTGTCATAGCCCACGGCATTCGCAGCAGCGAGCGTCGAGCCCGATCCGGCGAACGGGTCGAGGACGACACCCTGACCGAGGGGAAGAGATGCCCGAACAATCGCTCGCAAAAATGCCTGCGGCTTCAGTGAAGGATGCGGAGCGATTATTCTCTCAGCCTTTCGCGTTGGTCGGGACTCGATAACGTCGCCGAACGGTCGGGTCTGCGAGGGTCGACGAAATCCGCCGGTTTTCCATAGGCGCAAATTATCCTGCACGCGGCCGTCAAGCGGATGGCGCAATACGATCCACGGTTCGAACATCGATCTGGGCATCACGCTGACATCAGAAAATTCCGTATGTGCGTTTTTGGGTCGGTCGCCGCCCCGCATTGTCATGACCAAACGAATAATTTGGCCGCGCAATTCCAGACCCGCGGAGCACATCGCCCCGGTAACGACGTGAGCAAGCAGAGGATTGCTGGCAACGACGACATTCGCGCCGGGAACGGTGGCCCGGAGCAAAAGGTGGCCGAACTCGAAGAAAAAATCATGGAGAAGTTGGCGATCTCCTTCGTCCAAAACGGTGAAACGAGGCAGCGGCGCGCGCTGGTGGCCGTCAAAAGACGGCGGAATTCGCCAAACACCTCCGCGCTTTTCGCGCAGCTTTCTCTGCTCGCTCGGGGAATATTCCAGAAGTCCGTATGGCGGGTCGGTCACGACGGCATGAACCGATCGGGCCTCACACGTACGCAGCCAATCAAAACAGTCAGCCTCGATCAGCCTGGCTCGACCGATAATGCATTCGGAATTTGGTTTTTGCTTTGCCGAAGCAACGCGCGCGCCTCGCAATCGATACTGACCGCGCGACGTTCTCTCGAAAATGTCAGGGGTATTAAGATTGAGATACGATCGAACCGATGATGCGGCAACGACGTTGCCCAATTGGGTGGAAATTGCTTCCCTAATCTCCGCGAGCGACGCAGTTTCCGCGGCCGTGAGGTAATTGATGATTGAATCGCGAATAATGCCTGGAGCGGCGCGCATATTCATCGAATCGTCTCCCTGGAACAAAAAGGGTACGACGAAGACGTCCAGACGTCTAACTGAATGTATTTCCAATCCCCAGAAAATGCTCCCGCAGCCGCTCGCGTGCCGCCATGCCCGCGCGCAGATCGAAGCCGTTGACGATGGCGAGGCGGAAACCTCCGGGCGGCATGGCGTGGGCCTCCGGCGCGCGATCTTCATGGAAGGTGATTTGGACGCTGGTGACGCCGGGCATCCGCTTGATGTCATCGAGCAGGGCCGGCGGCGGATGCCGGTAGCGCCTGCCGTTCGGCCCGAACAGCACGACGCTATAGCCTTCGGAGCGATCATCGTCGGCAAAATCCCAATCGCCGTTCTCATAGAGGCCGACCACCGCATCGACCCAGCCCGGGCCGTAGAGATCCGGCCATTGATCGGCAAAGCGCAAATGCGCCTCGATGATGGTTTCGCCGATGGTTTCGAGATTGAGCATGCCGCTATAGCCGGCGAGATCTTTTCGATCCATTCGCCGCAACGCGCCTCGATGCCGGAGTTGGGCTCGGCATGCACGATCCAGTAATCGAAGGTGCCCTCGCCGGCCGGCTTGCCGGTGACGTGGCGCCACCAGCGCGGCGCGCCGCCGGCGACCGCGATATCGGACGAGACATGCCGGCCGGCAAGCAGCGTCATCCAGAAATGGCCGGGCGCGTAATGCCGGGCGTAATCGGCCGGCGAATGGAGCACGCGGCTGCCCACCCCCATGCCCTTGAGATTGACGATCGGTTTGGAGAACACCGGATAGCGCGGCGGCGGCACGCCATGCGGCCCGGCGTCGAGATTTTGCGACAGCGCCAGCGCAAGCTTGTCATAGGCGAAGCGGTGCGCCGGATACCATTGCCAGGCGTCGGCATCCTCGGTCGGAATATTGGCCGCGGTAACGACATGGGCGAAATATTGCAGGCGCCACGGATCGGCTTCGCAGATCGGCATATCAGGAATCAGGAGTTTAGTGGTCAGTAATCAGTAATCAGAGTACTCCGATTTTGTGCAAAATCTGATTACTGATTACTGATTTCCTGATTCCTGATCGCCTGCACGCTGAATTGGCCGTCGCTCCAGACCTCGAGCGGCGACCAGCCGCTGCCCTGCGCCAGCGCCGAAAACGAGGCAAGCGTATATTTGTAGCTGTTCTCGGTATGGATGGTCTCGCCGGCGCGGAAATTGACGGCGGTGCCATTGACCTTGACCTTCTGCCGCCTGGTGCTGGCGAGGTGCATCTCGATGCGGCTTTGCTCGCGGTTGTAGAAGGCATGGTGCTCGAACGCGGTCAGGTCGAAATCGGCGCCGAGCTCGCGATTGATCCGCGCCAGCAGATTGAGATTGAATTTGGCGGTGACGCCCTCGGCGTCGTTATAGGCCGGACATAAAATCTTGGCGTCCTTGACCAGATCGACGCCGATCACGAGCACCGTGCCGGGGCCCAGGATGGCGCCGGCGTGATGCAGGAATTTTGCCGCCTCATGCGGCTCGAAATTGCCGATGGTCGAGCCCGGGAAAAAGCCGACCCGCGCCAGCATGACGACGGCCGGCGGAATAGCGAAATGCTCCGTGAAATCGGCGATGACCGGATGCACCGCAAGACGCGGGAAATCGCGCCGCAACTGCGGCACGTCTTGCTGCAACAAGTCGCCGGAAATATCGACCGGGACATAGGCCTCGACCGTCGCCGCCGCGCCGAGCAGAAGGCGGGCTTTTTTGCTCGAGCCGCTGCCGAATTCGATCAAGGCGCAGTTCGGCGGGAACAACGATGCGATCGCCGGCGCGTTGTCGGCAAGCAGCGCCAGCTCGCAGCGGGTCGGATAATATTCCGGCAGCTCCGTGATGCGCTCAAACAGCGCCGAGCCGGCCGCGTCGTAGAAATATTTCGGCGGCAGCCGTTTCGGCTTTGCCGTCAAGCCGGCAAGGACGTCGGTGGCGAACGCATCCGTCGTTTCGATCGACGGCACCGCGCGCCGCGCGGCTTGCACAGCGCTTGTCATGGCTCCGCTCAATGCTCGTATTCCGCCAGCCGCAATCCGGTGAATTGCCAGCGCGCCGGCGGGTAAAAGAAATTGCGATAAGAGCTGCGCGAATGCCCGGCCGGCGTCGCCAGCGAGGAGCCGCGCAGCACCATCTGGTTGACCATGAACTTGCCGTTGTATTCGCCGAGCGCGCCGGGCGCGGCCTTGTAGCCCGGATACGGCGCATGGGCGCTGCGCGTCCATTGCCACACGATGCCGAAGGCGTCGGCGAGACCGCCGCTCTTCGCCGCGACTTCCCACTCGCCTTCGCTCGGCAGGTCGGTACCCGACCAACGTGCAAACGCGTCGGCCTCGTAATAACTGACGTGACAAACCGGCAGTGCCGGATCGACGGCGCGCAAGCCCGCAAGCGTCATCGAAAACCACGCGCCGTCGACTTTGCGCCAGTAACCGGGCGCAATCCAACCTTGCGCCTGGGCGCTCGCCCAGCCGTCGGACAACCACAGCGTCGGCGTCGTGTAGCCGCCGTCCGCCATGAAATCGAGCCACTCGCCGTTGCTGACCAGCCGCGGCGCGAGCCGCACCGGTTTGAGCACGATTTGATGCGCCGGCGCTTCGTTATCGAAGCAAAAGCCGTCGCCGTGATGCCCGATGGTATGAATGCCGGAGATTACAGCGGCGGCGGCGGCGACGGCGCGTTGACCCGTTCGCTCCGGCCACTGCCAATCCGGATCGTAGGCCGGATGCGTCGCGTTAAGCGAGAACGCGTGCAGAATATCGGTGAGCAGCAATTCCTGGTGCTGTTGCTCGTGATTCAACCCGATCTCGACGATCGGGATGAGTTGGCCGAAATCGCTTGCGGTTTCGATCAGCTCCGCGACCGCATCGTCGACATGGGCGCGATAGGCGGCGACCTCGGCGGCGCTCGGCCGGGTGACGAGGCCGCGCTCGGGGCGCGCCGCACGCGGCCCGGCGGCGACATAATACGAGTTGTACAGATAGCCGAAGCGCTCGTCGAACGGCCGGTAGCCCGTGGCATGGGGCCGCAGCAGAAACTGCTCGAAGAACCACGTCACATGCGCGCGATGCCACTTGGTCGGGCTCGCATCGGGCATCGACTGGACCACCTGATCCTCCGGCGACAGCAATGCCGCGCGGCGTTCGGTCTCAGCGCGCACCGCGCGAAACGCCTTGAGCCAGTTTTGCCGCGGATCGCCGCCCGGCCGTTCGGCGACGGCCACGTCGTCTCCTGCGGGACGGTCCGAATCGACGCGCCGAGCGCGCCTGGAAAAAGCCGAGCCTGGCATCATGAAAGTCCGCAAAGGGCGGGATTAACTGGAGAATCTCAATGTTTGGGAGGATAATCGGTCCCCGGCATGTTGGTTCCATCAATGAACCATCCGCCGCGGACTGCAATCCGATTCGACGTGAGCTAACGCGGATGTGATCGGCGTCATCGGCGGCACGGAAAACCCTGCAAAGTTGTCCTAAGTGCTCCTGCCGACTATGGTTTGCGCTCCTTCGGCCATGCTCTCGGCGCGGTCGGTCGCACCGCGCCGCAGCCATGGCACCAGTGAGCGGATTTAACGACGCAAATTTAGGAACGCAAAATGAAGCGCAGCCGGAAGAAACCGCGCGCCAAACCGATGCTGCCGCGCCAGCGCGCCGATTTTTCCGCGATCGTCGACCGGCCGGCGCTGCGGCTGCCGCACGGCGCGCGCGTGGCGTTCTGGACCATCGTCAATCTCGAAGTCTGGGACATCGGCAAGCCGATGGCGCGCCAGGTCTTGGCGCCGCCGGCCGGGGTGACGCAACTTCCCGACGTGCCGAACTGGAGCTGGCACGAATACGGCATGCGGGTCGGCGTGTGGCGCTTCTTCGAACTCTATAAGCGCCTTGGCATCCGGCCGACCCTCGCGATCAACGCCCGGGTCTGCGAGGATTACGCGCGCGTCGCGCAACAGGCGCGCACCGACGCCTGGGAATTCATGGGCCATTCCTACCAACAAGGCCCGATCCACAACGAACCCGATCAGAAAGCGATGATCGCGCACTCACTCGACGTGATCGAGCGCTGTTGCGGCAAGCGTCCGGTCGGCTGGCTCGGCCCGGGGCTGACGCAGACGCTGGAAACGCCGGATTTGCTGGCGGCCGCGGGGATCAAATATATCGGCGACTGGGTCTATGACGACGAGCCGACCACCATCCGCACCGTGCACGGTCCCCTGGTGACGCTGCCCTACACCATGGAGCTCAACGACATTCCGATGATGGCGGTGGCCCATCACGAGGCCGAGTATCTGTTCCAGCGCGCCGTCGACCAGTTCGACCGGCTCTATGCCGAAGGCGAGCACCGCGCCAAGATTCTCGCGCTCGCCATCCATCCCTATCTTTCCGGCCAGCCGCACCGCATCAAATATCTGGAAGCGATCTACGATTACGTGCGCCGCTTCGACGGCGTGGTGTACTGGACCGGCGAGGAGATTTTGGACTGGTATTTGAAGCTTGGCGCGTAAAGCACATCGCGTTGTCATCGTCCGCGACGGCGGACGATCCAGTAACCCGCGAACACCCGGTATGGCGCTGCTGATCGACGTTGACAGGCACAAGCGATTACTGGATGCCCCGCCGTCGCGGGGCATGACAATGTGGACAAGCTCTATGCAATGCAGACCGATCTGTGCGGCACTGCTTCTTGCAAGCGTATTACCGCTCCTTGCCGGCGCCGCGCAGGCTGCCGCGCCATGCCGCAGCGGCGGACCGTTCGAGCAATGGCTGGCCGATCTGGAGCGCGAGGCGGCAGCGCAGGGGATTTCCCAGAGCACGATCGCGCAAGCCGCGCCGTATCTCACCTACGACCAGCGCATCGTCAATATCGACCGCGGCCAGCGCGTTTTCAGCCAGACGTTCCTCGAATTTTCCGATCGCATGGCCGCCGCCTACCGCATCCAGCGCGGCCGGGCGCTGATCAAAACCTATGCGCCGGTCTTTACCCGCATCGACGGGCAATATGGCGTGCCGGCGCCGGTCATTGTCGCGTTCTGGGGATTGGAAAGCGATTTCGGGGCGAACATGGGCAATTATCATTCGCTGCCTTCGCTGGTGTCGCTCGCCTACGATTGCCGGCGCGCCGACCGCTTCCGCGCGCAACTGCTCGATGCGCTCCGCCTGATCCAGCGCGGCGATTTGACGCCAGACGAGATGATCGGCTCCTGGGCCGGCGAACTCGGCCAGACCCAGATGATGCCGTCGGAATATTACAAATACGCCGTCGATTATGACGGCAGGGGCAAGCGCGATCTATTGCATAGCGTGCCCGACGTGCTCGCCTCGACGGCGAATTATCTGGTCGGGCTCGGCTGGCAGCGCGGCGAGCCCTGGCTCACCGAGGTGCGCGTGCCGGCGCACATGCCGTGGGACCAGGCCGACCTCGATATTGGATTGCCGCGATCGAAATGGGCGGCCTATGGCGTGACGCTCGCCGACGGCCGGCCGCTGCCGGCGGACAATCTGCCGGCGTCGCTCCTCTTGCCGATGGGGCGGCTCGGGCCGGCGTTTCTGGTCTATCGGAATTTCCAGGTCTATCTGCAATGGAACAACTCGCTGGTTTATTCGACCACCGCGGCTTATCTGGCCACCCGCATCGCCGGCGCCGCCCCTCTGCAACGCGGCAATCCGCCGCCGGCGCTTTCTTTTGCCGACGTCAAGGCGATGCAGACCATGCTGGCGCGGGCCGGCTACGACGTCGGCACCATCGACGGCTTTCTCGGCCTAAAAACGCGGCAGGCGGTCAAGGCGATGCAACAGAAATACGGCCTGCCGGCGGATTCCTATCCCACGGCGGAGCTGCTCGCGCGGATGCGGGGTGGATATTAGCGCGCGCGGAGTTTTGCCCGCATCGTGACATAATAATGTGCGAGGCGCCGTTGCGGTGACGACGGCGAAAGCTTGCTGCGCCACGCCACAAGGGGCGGCGGCGACCGAGCCGGGGGCGGCATCCTGTCTTGGGACAGAATTGAGGTGCGTCGCAGACCGGTTTGCTCAAATCGCTTGACCGCGCCCGGTGCGGTGACGGAAGATGCTGAAAAGACAGCAGTTTTTCTTTATTCCAAAGAGAAACTTGGCTCCCTGACCGCACCGCAGCATATGCAACGCCGTTGGAACGCCGCTTGCCATAATGTTACATTGTAACCCTATATTCCCCCTACAGCGTGAACGCAGTGCTTGGCCGAGGCGGGGCGGCGCCGTGACCGCGAAATGGGACGCATGAAATGCAGAATAGGGCTCGCGCACAGTGCTTAGCTCCGATACGTGCCGCGGCGCGCCGTGCCGTGGCGATCGTTGCCGCCGCGCTCCTTTGCGCGATCGCGTTGGCGCCTGCGGCCTTCGCGCAAGGCGCGCCTGCGCCGGCTGCGACCGCCAGTCCCGCGGCCGTGCCCGCGCCAACGGCGCCGAGCACGCCCACAGCGCCCGCCGCGCCGGTCGTGCCCTCGGCCGCGGCACCGGCGGTGCCGGCACCCAATTCGCCCAGCGCGGCGGCTCCCGCAGCCCCAGGCTCTGCGCCGAGCGCCGCCGTGCCGCCACCGAGCGCGCCCTCGATCAGCAACGCGGAACTGCCGCAGGATCTCTCGCCGTGGGGCATGTTCGAGGATGCCGATCTTCTGGTGAAGATCGTCCTGATCGGGCTTGCCTGTGCGTCGCTCGTCACCTGGACGGTGTGGCTCGCCAAGACGCTGGAATTGCGCAAAGCGCGCAACGAGGTCCGTCAGGATCTCCGCGTTCTCAACGGCGCGGCGACCTTCGCCCAGGCGCATGAGCAATTGCGCGACGGCGACAGCCCGGTCTCGCATCTGATGCAGTCGACGGCACAGGAAATCCGGCTCTCCGCCAGTCTGCGCGCCGAAGGTCTAAAAGAGCGCATCGCGTTGCAACTCGAACGCATCGAGATGGCGGTCAGCCGCAAAATCTCCCGCGGTACCGGCGTGCTTGCCACCATCGGTTCGACCGCGCCCTTCGTCGGCCTGTTCGGCACGGTGTGGGGCATCATGAACAGCTTCATCGGGATATCGAACGCGCATGCCACCAATCTCGCGGTGGTGGCGCCCGGCATCGCACAAGCCTTGCTGGCGACCGCGCTCGGACTGTTCGCGGCGATCCCGGCGGTGATGATCTATAACGTGCTGGCGCGGCAGACCGCGCATTACCGCGCTTTTCTCGGCGACGCCTCGGCGCAGGTGATGCGGCTCGTGAGCCGCGACCTCGACCGCGCCAAGTTGCCGATGACCCAAGCCGCCGAGTAAGCGGAACCCGATCGCATGGCCATTCGTCTCGATCACGGCACCGATGAACTGAACGAGGTGCACGAAATCAACGTCGTGCCGTTCATCGACGTGATGCTGGTGCTGCTCATCATCTTCATGGTGGCGGCGCCGCTCGCCACCGTCAACGTCCCGGTCGACCTGCCGGCTTCGACCGCGCCGCAGCAAGAGCGGCCGCCGAAGCCGATCTATCTCACGCTCAAAGCCGACGGCAGCCTCGCGCTCGGCGACGAGCCGGTGTCGCGCGCCGCGCTGCCCGACGTGCTCGCGACCGCCACCGGCGGCAATAAGGACCAGCGCATTTTCCTGCGCGGCGACCGCGCGGTGCCCTACGGCAACGTCATGGAGCTGATGAACGACCTGCGCGCCGCCGGGTATCTCAAAATCGCGCTGGTCGGCATGCAGACGCGGTAGGCGACATGACTGCGCTGGCGTTGCAATGGTTCGACGACGAAGACCCGCGCGACCTGCGGCGCTGGGTCATTGCCGCGACCGTCGTGCTCTGCATTCATCTCGCCGCCATCGCCGCTTACGTCTACGTCCATCAACCGGACGAAATCGGCGACGAAGCGACGCCGGTCGTGGTCGATCTGGCGCCGGCCGAGGACACCGTCGACCAGCTCGCCGTCGCGCCGGTACCCGAACATCCGCCGAAACAAGTCGAGAAGCCGCCGCCGCCCGATACCTCGCAGGCGGTGATCGCGCCGCAAGAGCAACCAAAGCCAGAAAAAATCGAAGAGCAGAAGCCGCCGACGCCGGCCATGCCGGCGCGCGCCAAAGGCGGCGCCGCGCGCGTCGAATGGTCGTGGGAGACCGGCTTGGTCAAGCATCTCCAGCAATTCAAGCGCTATCCGAGCGGCGCGCAGGAGCGCGGCGAAGAAGGCGTCGTGCTATTGGGCTTCAGCGTCGACCGCACCGGCCATGTGCTGTCGCGCCGCGTGCTGCGCAGCTCCGGCTATCCCGAGCTCGACGACGAGGTCATGGCGATGATCGACCGTGCCCAGCCGCTGCCGCCGTTTCCACCGAGCATGCCCGAGCTCAAGCTCGACCTCACCGTGCCGATCCGCTTTTCGCTGAAGTAACGTTGTAGGGCGGGTAAAATCGCCAGCCGGTTCCTCGCCGCGCGGGCACCGCGCGCATGCGATCCCCGATCGCAGCCGGGGACAGGTTTTGCCCACGCGGTAAGATCTGGGCGTGCACGCCGTGCCCACCCTGCAATTCTGCTCAACGGCGAAACGATCTCAGGTTACGCTCGATGCGCGGCAGAACGGGCACGGCGCCGGGTTCGAATCTCTTGCCGGTGATCTGCTCGTACATTGCGATGTAGCGGCGCGATAGTTCCTCGACGAGTTCGCGCGGGGCGTCCGGCAGCGCCTCGTCGGCATAAGGGTCGGAGTGCTCCTTGAACCACAGCCGCAAAAATTCCTTGTCGAAATAATCCGGCTCCTGGCCGGCGGCAAAGCGCGTCTGGTAGGAATCGAGCCGCCAATAGCGCGACGAATCCGGCGTGTGGATTTCATCGATCAGCACAAGCTCGCCCCGTCCGTCGGTGCCGAATTCATATTTGGTATCGACAAGGACGAGGCCGCGTTGCGCCGCGATGTCCCGTCCGCGGGTAAACAGCTTTAACGCCGTCTCCTGGACGCGTGCGAACAAATCCCCGGTGACGAAGCCTTGTGCGATCATCTGGTCCGGCGAAAGCGTCCGATCGTGTTCGGTCTCTTTCGTGGTCGGATCGAAAATCGGTTGCGGCAATTGCTGATTCTTGCGCATGCCGTCGGGCAGCGTCAGGCCGCCGAAACTGCGCTGGCCCTTGCCGTAGCGCGTCCAGATCGCGGTGTCGGTGACGCCGGTGAGATAGCCGCGCACCACGGCCTCGATCGGCACCATATTGCATTTGCGCGCGATCGTGACGTTCGGATCCGGGATTGCCAGCACGTGGTTCGGCACGATGTCCTTGGTCAAGTCGAACCAATGGGCGCTGACCTGATTGAGCACCTGCCCTTTCCATGGAACGCAGGCGATGATCCGGTCGAACGACGAATGCCGGTCCGTCGTAATCAGAATGAGCGTATCGCCCTGATCGTAGATGTCGCGGACTTTTCCCGCGGTTTTCGGCCCGAGAAAATCGAAGCCGGTGGCGCGCAAAATATCCATGGCAGGTCCGGGCGCCTCAGCCGAGCCCGCTGGCTCGCGCCTGATCCTTCGCCATCACCGCCCAGTCGTGTTCGGCTTCGCCGTGCGCCACCGCGCCGACCAGGCGATCGCGCCAGACATTTCCGGAAGGCAATGGCACGCCGACCGCCCCGCCGGCCTCGAGCGCGAAATTGGCGTCTTTTAATCCCAGGATCGCGCGCTGGCCGGCCGGCTGGTAGCGCTGTTCCGCGATGATCTTGCCATAGACCTTATAGGCCGAGCAGGCGAACAACCCGTCGGTCATCACGTCGAGAAAAACCTCGGGCAGCACGTCGTATTTGCGGATGAGGGCAAAACCCTCGCCCATCGCCTCGATGGCGCAGCCGAGCACGAAGTTGTTGGCGATCTTGATGGCGGCCGCCGCGACCGGATCGGGGCCCGCCTCGAAGGTGCGCCGCGGGATTGAGTCGAATAGCGGACGGCAACGGTCGACGGCTTCTTTCTTGCCGGCAACCAGCATGCCGGCCTGACCCGATGCCACGAGTTCGGGCCGGCCGAGCATCGGCGTCGCGAGGAGAATTTGGCCCTTGTCATCGTGCAGCTTTTTCAGCCGCTGGATCGCCGCCACGCTGTGGGTGCCCGCGCAAATGTGAATCCCGCCCTTCGGCAACGACTCCGACAGGCCGCCCGCTTGACACACGACCTCGGTCACCGCGGCGTCGTCGGCCAGCATGGTGAACACCGCCTCGCCGTAGCTTGCCGCCGCCTTGATCGAAATCCAGTTTCGTGGCGCCGGCATCGGTCAGCGGCTTGAGCTTGTCCGCGCTGCGATTATAGACGCCGACGTCGTGCTTGCCGTCGATCAGGCGTCGCGCCATGGCTCCGCCCATGCGGCCGAGCCCGATGAATCCGACTTTCATGAGATTGCTCCGTCAAACCAATTGCCCGCGCACCCATTCCAGCTCGCGGCAGATATAGTCGACAATGTCGCTCGATTTGAGGCTGTCGGGCAACATGTCCCAGGTATAGGTCTCGACCTCGAGATGGTGCGACAGCGGATTGCGCTTGTGAAATTTCAATCCGTCCTCGATGGCAAAGCGCGTGGTGCGGAATTGCCCGAGATCGTCGAGGAACACCGGCACGTGAATATGGGTGCGCCATTCCCGCGGGCCCGGCTCCTTCTCGAACGCGGCGATGGCATCGTCGACATTGAGAAACTTGGTCAGCTTGCCGTCCTGCTTCTGGATCGTCTGTGTCAGATAAATGGTCTTGGCATAACGCTTGAGCGTATCGACGACCGGCTGCGTCACCTCCGGAATATGCAACGCGGCGGCTTCCTGGAACTTGAAGATCGGAACCCCGGCGTCGACCAGCTTCTGTAGCGATTGCGAGATATTTTCATATTCGACCGCCTGATGGCAGATGTCGTAGACAATGCCGAGATGGCGGCGCAGCGCCTCGTTGGCTTCCGCGATCGGAACGCGCGCGAGCTTGGCGAGTTTCTCGACCGCGGCGCCGGAATACAGATGATCGCGGAAATACGCGATCGTCTCGTCGGTGGTTTCAAGGAAACAGTACGGCTCGGGCTCGAGTGCGAGCTGCACGGTGCAGCCGGTGCGGTCTTCGAGCGCGATCAGATGCGCGACGACGGCAAGCACATGATCGGTGTAGCTCGCGACCACGTCATTGCCGGTCACCCGCGGCTTAAAGCCGAGCGGCGCGCTCTGGATCGACGGCGCGATGCCGGGCGGGCAGACCTCGGCCAGCACCTCGGCGACGTTGATGGTGTAGCGGGCGCGCTCCTGCGAGCGCCAATCCGGTTCGTAGACCTGCTCCTTGACCACGGTGCCCTTGAACGCGCCGTAGGGGAACGCGTTGGCGGTGTAGATATACATGTCGTTGTCGTCGAGAAATCTTTTCAGCTTGTTGCGTTCGGCGGCGCTTGCGGCAAGCGTCTCAGCCGAGCTTGCCGACAGCCGTATGCAGACCCCGAAAGACCGATTGCCGGCGATCCGCGCCTTCACTTTGGGCAGATAGGTGACCAGCGAATGGTACAATTGCTCCCAGTCGTCGGCCGGATGCACCAGCGTCGAATAGGTCAGGTGGCCGAGGCCGTTGCCGAGATCCATGTTTAGCTTTCCTGTTTAAGCGCCTTTCCCGGGCGGAGCGCAGCACCGCTTACGCGCTGCACCGCGTCCGGGGAACGAATTCCGTATCACTGCACCTTCTCTATCTTCTCCGAAGCCGCCGCGCGCACGATGGCCTCGGTCACGGCGACGCCGTGGATCATCTGATCGTAGGGGATCGGATAGGCCGGGCCGCCTTCGGCCGCCTTGGCGAAAGCTTCGAGCGAGCCGCGCGCCACGTCCATGCTCGCCGCCTGCCAGGTCTTGGCTTCGCCCTTCACCGGCTGGAATTTGCAGGTGCCGAACAGTTTGGTGCGGCGCTCCTCGGAGGACGCGCCGGCGACATGGGTGACGCCTTCCAGCCGCAGCCAGCCTTTGGAGCCGAACACCTGGAAGGAAAAGCCGGGTCCGGTCGTGGTCATGGTGCCGAGATAACCCGACATGCCGTCTTTCATGCGGAACAGAATCGAGGTGGTGTCGTCGGCGTCGATGGTGGCGGCGCGGCGGAAACTCTGGGCGAACACGTGATCGATCGGCCCGCACAGGTCGATCATGCCGTCCACCGCATGCACACCCATCGGCATGAGGCCGCCGCAGGGCGTTTCCGCCTTGTCGGCGCGCCAATGGCTCGGATTGATGAACAGCACATTGGGGAACGTCATGGTCGCTTCGACGTGCAGCACGGTGCCGAGCTCGCCGGAGCGGATCATGTCGCGCAGCTTGACCATTTCGGGGTGAAGCCGGCGATTGTAGCCCAAGCCGAGCGTGACGCCCGACTTGCGCGCGGCGGCGACGGCGTCTTCGGCCTGCCGTTTGGTCAGCGTGAACGGCTTTTCGCAGAACACGTGCTTTTTGGCCGCGGCGGCGGCCACGACCTGCGCGCCATGCATGGAATGCGGCGTGGCGAGAACCACGGCATCGACGTTCGGGTCGGCGAGCACCGCCTGGTAATCCTTCGCCAGCCGGAAGCCGTTCTTATTGGCAAACGCCTCGAGTTCCGGCGTCACGGTGCGGCTTGCGCCGGCGACGAAGCGGATTGCGTCGCTGTTGCCCGCCGATTCGGCAAGCGTCTTGCCCCACCAGCCCAGCCCGACAATGGCCGCCTTGATCATGTGCACAACTCCTTTTCGAACGCCGACCGCCGCGGCCTTTCACCAGGCGAAACTGCCGCGATAGTGCATCGCCACGACCAGGCAGCAGATCGCCCAGAACAGGCAATATTCGTAGCCGCCGATATTCCACAGCCATTTGCCCTTGGTCACTTTCCACACCGCGGCGCCGGCGACCAGCAAGTGGATGAAGCCAAGCGCGCCGGCAAACAGCGGGTAGATCGCGAAGATGAGCCCGATCGCAATGAAGATTTCGATGACGCAGGCGGTGTACATCCATCTCGCCGGCGGGTTGAATTTCGCCGCGACGAAAAAGCCGAGCGCCTCCGGCACGAAGAATTTGGCATAGATGTGCGGGATGAAAAACAGCCCGCAGATCAGGCGCAGAATGTTGATGCCTTGGGTCAGATCGAAATTTTCTAGATAGCCCGACATGACGCTCCCCGGTTTGCCGGACGCTAGGTTAGCGTGCCCATTGCTACATTGCCATTTATCCGGCCCGCATCCGCGCTCGCTACGCGAGAAACTTGCCGCGGCGCACAGACCGCCTGCGCAAGGGCATAGCGCCTCTCCCGGATAACTGGTAGCCTGATGAAAACCAACCGGAGGTCACATCATGATCAGTGGCGGTAAGAGCGGTGGGGGTATCGGCGGTGGCTTAGGCGGTGGTGGTGGCTTGGGTGGCAGTAGTGGCGGCAGCTTAGGAGGCAAAAGCGGCCTAGGCCTGCGAGGCGGCAGCGACGTTTCAGTTCCCGGCCCCGGACAAACGCGGTCATTACCGTCATTACCGGGTCAGTCTTCGAACTTGACCGAACGTGCTTCACCACTATCCGTGCCGGGCGGTCGCGCTGGTTTTACGCGGCTTGCCGGCGGCCAGTCGGAAACCGAGAGCGATCGCTTCGTTTGTTCGGTGGCAGGCTGTAAGCACGAATGGCGACGCCACTCGAAGGGCGACCCAATTCCGGAGTGTCCCGAGCATCACATCAAGTACGTCAAAGCGACTTAGCTCGAGCCTTCCCCACTTATGAGCAAGTTTGTTGAGAGCCTGTCCGGGGAATCTGCCGACAAATGGCTCTTACGAGCTCTTTCGCCGGCATTCGTTTTCTGGGCGGTTGGCGTCCTGGCAATAACTGGAAGTTTGAAGAGCGTAGCGGCGCTGGAGCAGTTGTTCGATAAGATTACGGCGCAGAACGAGCTACATCTGATTCTACCGCTCATCGCGGCCGTTGCCGGCAGCGCGGCCTCTGCCTGGATCGTGGAGCGATTTACGCTTCCCGTCACACGACTGCTCGAGGGCTATTGGCCCGAACTCTGCGGCTTCCGCCAATGGTGCGTCACTGCGACACAACAGCGACGCGACAAAGTCTATTCCGAATGGGTTGAATTATCCATTTTGCCTGACCCCTCGATGCAACAGAAGCGTCGCAGGCTTGCGCTGGATGAAATTCTTCAACGTACTCCACCGAATGGTCGGCTCCTCCCTACACGCCTTGGCAATATCCTACGTGCCTCGGAGACGCGGCCAATCAACAAATATGGACTCGACGCAGTGATTTGTTGGCCCCGCCTGTGGCTGCTGCTGCCTGATGCCAACCGTGAAGATATCGCGGCCGCTCGTGACAAGATGGACGATGGAGTTCGCCTTGTGCTCTGGGGGATACTTTCGCTCGTATGGGGAATCTGGGTGTGGTGGCTCGTTCCCATTGCCCTAGTCGTCATATTTGTCAGCTACTATGTTACGCTCCTGGCGGCCGCCGACTTTTCCGACCTTGTCGAGGCAGTATTCGATACGCGGCGCACATTGCTTTACGACGCGCTCGGCTGGCCATTGCCTAAGACCCCGGCAGAAGAAACGGACTTGGGCAAAGCTCTAACCAAATTTCTCGTACGCGGTTCTGACGACCCAACTCCGCAGCTCCAATTTCGCAAATCCCCCGACTAAGCGGACAGCTTCACCGCTTACTCGCGCCGCCGCAATCGAGCAACGTTCACCCATCCAGCTCCTTGAAATACCGGTAGATGCCCCATTGGGAAAACGGAATGCGCCGCTTCGAGGCGAGATAGGCTGCAATCCGCGGCCGCCGCGCCACCCGCGTGTGCAGCGCGACAAGCCCCGGAATTTTCCTCTCGAACCGCTTCATCCGCTTGGGGAAGGCGTAGCGCAAACCCTCGACGATCTGGAACAGCGACAGATCGACATAGCTCAGGCTGCGGCCGACGCTATATTTGCCGCCGTTTCCTTGCAGCACGCGTTCGAAATAGCCGAGCATTTTCGGCACCTGATAGCGCCAGAAATCCTTGGTGCGCCGCCGCGCCGCGGGCCGCTGCTCCTCGAAATAAAGCCAGCCCGACACCGGATGATGGGTGTCGTGGATGCGAACGACGAGGTCGGCGATGGTGAGCTGCAATTGATGCGCCCACAGCCGGCCGGCCTCGTCGCGCGGGGAGAGCTTCAAGCGCGGACCGAGGAAGTACAGGATCTCCGCGGTTTGCGCGAGGATGAGCTTGCCGGCCTTGAGAAACGGCGGCGCGTAAGGCGGGCGGGCGATGCGTCGGCTCTCCATGATTTTCGTCATCGCCGCCACACCGCCTTTGCGGCGTGCCACATCGACGTAATCGGCGCCGGCTTCTTCCAGCGCGAGCCGGATGAATTCGCCGCGGCCCTGGATCGAGGGCCAGTAATAAAGTTCGTAGCGCATGTGATTACGGCGCCGCCTGGTACTGCTCGTCGGTGACCGGCTCCATCCAGGTCACGTGCTTGCCGTCGAGCGATTCCTGCATGGCGACGTGCTCCATCACCGTGCCGAGACCGGCGCCGTGCCAATGCTTTTCGTTCGGCGGAATCCAGACCACGTCGCCGCCTTTGATTTCGCGCACCGTGCCGCCGAAGCTCTGCACCCGGCCGGTGCCCGACACCACGAACAGCGTCTGGCCGAGCGGATGGGTGTGCCAATGGGTCCGCGCGCCCGGCTCGAAGCGCACCAGGCCCGAGCGCAGCCGCGCCGGCGCCGGCGCTTCGACGATCGGGTCCTGCCACACCGTGCCGGTGAATGAATCGGGCGGGCCGCGGCGCGACGGCCGCGAGCCGCAGGGCTGAATGTCCATAATATTTCTCTCCCTGTTACGCTGTTAGCTGCGACCGGCGTGAGCGGCGGAGCGGCAGAACGGCCGGCCGGCATGCGATAGGATAATGGAAATCGCCCCGCCATACTGCGGCAATCGCAAGCCTGCAATCGCAAGCTTTGGGGCCCCCGCATCGACCGGCCCCGGCACGGCAGTTCGGGCGCTGCGGCCGGCGGCGAGAATAGGGCTGCCGCCGGCGCCGAGTTTAGGCTAGGCTCATGCTCTCACGTCCTTAGCAAAAAGAGAGACGCATTCCATGCCTGTTTCCATGTACACGGTTTCCATTCCGGTTTTCATCCAGCACCTCAACGGCCTCAATACCGTCCTCGACAAGGCGGCGGCCTGGGCCACCGCGCGCAAGGTCAGCGAGGCCGATCTGTTGAACATGCGGCTGTCGCCCGACATGTTCAGCCTGACGCGGCAAATCCGGGCGGCGACCGATCACGCCGCCAACGCGGCGGGACGGCTCGCCGGCAAGGAGCTGTTGAAGTTCGCCAACGACGAGACGACCATCGCGCAGCTCAGGGACCGCATCGCCAAGACCATCGACTATCTCAAGAGCGTCAAGCCGGGCGAAATCGACGGCACCGAGGCCAAGGAGATCAGCATCACCTTTCCGAGCGGGCAGACCCGTCAATTTACCGGCCAGAGCCTGTTGCTCGGCAACAGCCTGCCGAATTTCTGGTTTCACACCACCACCGCCTACGACATCGTCCGGCAGTGCGGCGTCGAAATCGGCAAGCGCGACTTCATGGGCACGCCGGCATAATCGGGCCGGTGCGATCCGCCGACCTGCGTCCGAGACGAGCCCGACAACGGAGCCTCGCTTAACGATGATTTATCGGAGCGCGGCCTAATAAGCTCGGGGCCGGCGGGTGATGGCGAGGATCGCGATGGGTGTCGTTGTGGGATTGGCGTGGCGGCTTCGAGTTTATGCCGCGATCTGCGCCCTCGGCCTCGCGCTCGGCGCCTGCTCGAAATGCGACGTGCCGGACCTGTTGCCGCATCAATCCGGACCGCAGTCATGCCACGACGGGCCCGCTCCGCAATAGAACAGCAACGACGTCGCGCCGCGGTTATTTCGGATGACCGAGGCCGTCGTCCGCCGGCTCGTCCTGGGTGGCCTCGCCGTCCGTGCTGGCGTCGAGCTGCGGCAATACCTCGTTGCGGGTGTGGCCATAGGCATCGGCCAATTGCCGCGGCGACAGTCCGGCGAAGGCATCCGCCTTGTCGTCGCGCCACCAAATCCAGATCAACCGGATCAGCATGGCGATCAGCGCGAGCTGGAATGCGAGCCCGAGGACGGACGCGACGCCGTTGAGCTCGCCGAGGACGCCGTGGCCGAACAACAAGCCGACCACGCCCGCGCCGAGAAAGCCCGCGGCGAAGCCGCCGATCAGGCCGGGCCGGTTGAACAGTCCGCCGAGCGAGCCGCCCTGATAGCTCGGCTGCGCCGCGCCGGGCCCGGTCGTGTCGTCGAACGCGATGATGTCGTCGAAGTTGATCGAGCGGAACACGCCGCCGCCGGCAAAGCTCAATCCGCCGTCAAGGCGCGCATCGGCCACCTCGGTCCAGGTCAGCAGCACCAGCGCCAATGAGGCCAGCATGGCGAACGACGGCAGCCATCGCAGGGGCATTATCATTTGGGTTCCGGCAAGCTGCTGTACCGTGTTGTCTACGCCGAACGCCGCTCACTGCGGCCTGCGCAAAGCGTCGCACGCGCGCATGTCGCACCTGCCATGCGGGGATCGGGGATCGGGGATCGGGGAACTAGGACTTGGTGCGTGATCCCTGATTCCTGATCCCTGACGCCTGACAGTCAGGCCGCCAGCGTCTCTTTCACCGCATTGACGAGCTGTTTGAGCGTGAAAGGCTTTGCCAGGAAGGCAAATTGGCCGTCGGCGGGAAGGTGCTTTTGGAACGCGTCTTCGGCGTAGCCGGAGACGAAAATAATCTTCAAGCCCGGATTGCGGCTGCGCAGCTCGCGCAACAGCGTCGGCCCGTCCATTTCCGGCATGACCACGTCGGACACCACGAGGTCGACCTGCCCGTCGGATTTCTCCAGCACTTCGATAGCCTCCACACCGTTGCCGGCTTCCAGCACGGTATAGCCGCGCGAGACCAGGCCGCGGGCATTGAGTTGCCGCAATCCCTCCTCGTCCTCGACCAACAGAATCGTGCCCTCGCCGGTGAGATCGGCGGTGATCGGGCGCCTGCCATGGTCGAGCGCTGCAAGCACGCCGCCGGTCACCGGCGCTTCGGCCTCGGCCGCGATCTCCTGGGCGGTCGCGATATGGCGCGGCAGGAAGATGCGGAAGGTGGCGCCGTTGTTCGCCTCGGAGTCGACATACACAAAGCCGCCGGTCTGCTTGATGATGCCATAGACCGTCGACAGACCGAGGCCGGTGCCCTTGCCCACTTCCTTGGTCGAGAAGAAGGGCTCGAAAATCTTGTCGAGGATATTGCCGGGAATGCCGGTGCCGGTATCGGCGACCTCGACCAGCACGTAATCGGCGGCCGGCATGCCCTTGGCCTGGAAGCGCCCGCAATCGCTCGCGGCGACATTTGAGGTGCGCAAGGTGAGCCGCCCGCCGCCGGGCATGGCGTCGCGCGCATTGACCGCGAGATTGACGATCACTTGCTCGAATTGCGAAATGTCGACCTTGACCGGCCACAGGTCGCGGCCGTGCTTGACTTCGAGGATGACCTTCTCGCCGATCAGCCGCTTGAGCAGCATATTGAGATCGCTCAGCACCTCGCCGAGATCGAGCACTTGCGGGCGCAGCGTCTGCTTGCGCGAAAAGGCGAGCAGATGCCGCACCAGGCTCGCCGCCCGGTTGGCGTTCTGCTTGATCTGCATGATGTCGGCGAACGACGGATCGGTCGGCTTGTGCGCGTTGAGCAGAAAATCGGTCGCCATCATGATGGCGGACAGCACGTTGTTGAAATCGTGGGCGATGCCGCCGGCAAGCTGGCCGACCAGCTCCATCTTCTGCTGCTGAGTGACTTTATTCTCAAGGTCGCGCTGCGCGGTGGTTTCCAGCGCATAGACGATGGCCGCTTCCTGATCGCGCTCGGCCTCCTCGACCGCGGTGACATAGAATTGTCCAGAGCGCTCGCCGTCGCCGGCCAGCATGGCGTCGACCGGGGCGATATCGCTTTTGCCGAGCGCGGCCTCGCCGATGGCGGCGGCCAGCCCCTCGCGGTCGCGCTCGGCGAGGATGGTGAGGATCGAGCGGTCGGCGCCTTCGCCGCCGCGGGCGCCGTGAAAAAGTTTCGCGAACATCGGATTGGTGCGCACCACCCCGCCGTGCTTGTCGATGGTGGCGATCGCCATCGGGGTGTGATGGAAGAATCGCATGAAGCGGATTTCGGCGGCGCGCTGCGGATCGGTGCCGTCGTTGCGGGCGCGATTGAGAACGAGCGTGCGCGACGCGCCGGCTACCCCGTCCGAGCCGTAGGCGAGCTTGTGGAACACCCGCACCGGCAAAGTGCGGCCGCTACGGGTGCGCAGATCGAGGTCGAGCACTTCGGTTTTGACCTCGCCGGGCGCCCCGCGCAGCGTCGTCAATAGCGCCGCGCCGTCGCCCGCGACCAGGTCGGCGAGCTGCAACCCGCCCGAGCCGACCTGCGCCAGATCCTGATCGAGCCAATTGGCCAGCGTAGCATTGAGATAGACGATGTCGCCTTTGTCGTCGACCGAGAAGAAACCGGCCGGAGCATGATCGAGATAATCGATCGAATGCTGCAGCACCTGAAACACATTCTCCTGGCGCTCGCGCTCGGCGGTCGCGTCGGCCAGCGACCAGACCGCAAGTTGCGCGTCGCGGCGGCTCGATCCGAGCGGCCGGATGCGAAAGCGCAACCAGCGCGCCGGCCGGGTTTGCAAGCCGGCGATGCGCACCTCTTCTTCCAGGCGCTTGCCTTCCCGCGCGGCCTTTAACAGCCGGTAGATCGCCTCGGAGGCGTCGGCATCGCCGATGAAGGCGCGCTCGACCGGCCTTAAATCGTTGGCGCTCGTCGCGCCGGTGAGATCGAGATAGGCGGCATTGGCATAGACGATACGGCCGGCGCGGTCGGTCACGACGACGGCGTCGGGCGCGCCGTCCACCAGCGCCTTGACCAGCGGATGACCGGTTTCGGCCGCCGAGATGCGGACAATGCCGCTGGCCAAAGCGAACAGCGAGAACACCCCGACGGTGGCGAGCACCGCGAGGAAAGCGAGGATATAAGGCTCGGCATTGCCGCCGCCGAACAGCGCGATTGCGGCAGCGGCCGCCACCAGCACGGCGGCGACCAAGAGAACGAGCACGACGCTGCCGCCGCGGCCGGACCCGGCGCCGCGCTCGACCGCCGGGGGTATTGCCGCCCCCTCCGCTGGTCCGCCCGCCGACGTTGCGCCGACGGCCGCCGTTATCGGCTGCTCGCTGCGGGCCCGCTCGATCTTGGCCTGCTGTGTCATGCCTTCCTTTCAGTGCCGTCTTTCAGTGCCTTGCGCCATTGAATCGCGCAAGAGAATGAATCGCGCAAGAGGATTTGCGCAAAACTGCACAATCAGCCCGCTCTTGCCACGGCGCCGCGCAGCCGCATCACGTAGCCGATGATTTCGGCGACGGCGCGGTAATGCTCCTGCGGGATTTCCTGGTCGAGCTCGACCGTGCCGTGGAGCGCCCGCGCCAGCGGCGGGTTCTCGACGATCGGGATGTCGTTGGCTTCGGCCACTTCGCGGATTTTTCTGGCGATCAGGTCGGTGCCCTTGGCGACGCAGACCGGCGCGTTCATGCCGCGCTGGTATTGCAGCGCGACCGCGAAATGCGTCGGGTTGGTGATGACGACCGAGGCCTTGGGCACTTTCGCCATCATGCGCCGGCGCGCGCGCGCCATGCGCAACTGCCGGATTTTGCCCTTGATGGCGGGATCGCCTTCAGTCTGGCGGAACTCCTCCTTCATCTCGCGCACCGACATTTTCTGCCGCTCGTACCACTGCCGGTACTGGAACAGGTAATCGGCCGCCGCGACGACGGCGAGGATCGCCACCACGGTGCCGAGCATGCGCACCGCGAGCGCGCGGGTAAAGGGCAGGATCGTCGCCGGGTCGGCCGCCATCAACCCGCCGAGCCGCTGGCGTTGCGGCCACAACAGCGCGGCGATCACCGTGCCGAACAGCGTGAGCTTGGCGAGGCCCTTGGCGAAATTGGCGAGCGCCTGCCGGGACAACAACCGGCGCAACCCGGCCGCCGGCGATATTCGCGACAGCCGCGGCAGGATCGGCTCGATCGAGAACAAGACGCGGTGCTGGACGACGTTGCCCATGAGCGCGGCAAGCCCGACCAGGAACAGCGGAATGCCGATCTCCGCCAGCACCCGCGTGCCCAGCGCCTTGACGAAGCCGGCGAGCGCCGGCCCGTCGGTCGGAATTTGCGCGGAATTGGCCAGTAAGCCGCGGAAGGTCGATTCCAGGCCGGTCGCCATCGGTACGGCGAATAGCATCAGCACCAGCGTGCCGCCGGCGATGGTGAACCAGGTCGAGACCTCCATGCTCTTGACCACGTCGCCGCGCTTGATGGCTTCCTCGAGCCGACGCGGCGTCGGGTCTTCGGTGTGTTCGGTATCGTCGCGTTCGTCGGCCATTGCGCTTTTGTCGATTTGGCGGCGGCTTAAGCGTGCGGCGCCAGCTGGTGCAGCACCCCGCCGGCGTAATCGAGAAACAATCCCATCATCGAGCCGAGCGCCAGGATCATGAATAGAAAGCCGATCAGGATCGAGGCCGGCAGCGCCACGAAGAACACCTGCATCTGCGGCATCAGCCGCGACAGCACGCCGAGCCCGAGATTGAACAGGAGCCCGAACGCCAGAAACGGCGCCGACAACTGGATGCCGATGCGGAACGCGCCGGACACCGTCCTGGTCATCAGCGCGGCGACGTCGCCGGCGGCGGGCACTTCGCCCGGCGCGAACAGCGTATAGCTGTCGTTGAGCGCGGCGATCACGAGGTAATGCATGTCGGTGGCGAAGAACAGCGTGATGCCGAGCATGGTGAGGAAATTGCCGAGCATGGCGCCCTGCTCGCCCTGGGTCGGATCGACCGCGGTGACAAAGCCCAAGCCGAGCTGTTGGGCGATGACCGAGCCGGCGACTTGCAGCGCCGAGAAAGTCAACCGCGCGGTCACGCCCAGCACCGCGCCGATCAATATCTCCTCGACCAGCATGACGATGTCAGGACCGAGCGCGGTCACGTCGATGTGGTAGTCGGCGCGATGCAGCGGCAGCAAAACCGCGGCGAGGATGAGCGCGATGGTCAGCCGCAGCCGCGGCGAGATGTTCTGCTCGCCGAGCCCGGGCAGGAACATCACCATCGTGCCGACGCGCGCAAACACCAGCATGAAGGTAGCGCCGAGCGCCGGCAGGAACGAAATGTCGATTGTCACGGCGGGTCTTTTCTCCTCACCCTGAGGTGCCCGCGCGTCAGCGCGGGCCTCGAAGGGTGTTACGCGGGATCATCCTTCGAGGCTCGCTTCGCTCGCACCTCAGGATGAGGATTGGTAAATCAGCCGCTGGTGATGTGGGCGGCGATGCGCAGAAAGTTGGAATGCATGGCGTCGGCCATGAACGGCAGCGCGACCAAGAGCGCCAGGAAAATCGCCAGGATTTTCGGCACGAAGACGAGCGTCGTCTCCTGGATTTGGGTGAGCGCCTGCAGAAGCGAGATGGCGACGCCGACAATCAGGCCGACCAGCATCAAGGGCGAGGCGACGATCAGCAGCGTCACGATCGCGTCGCGCGACACGTCCAACACTTCCGGTCCGGTCATTTGAACTCCATTTTTTCGCTCGGCGTCCGACTCCCTCTCCCCGCGTGCGGGGAGAGGGTGGGGTGAGGGGGCCTACCCGCTGGGCTCAGAATTGCGGTGAGGCCCCCTCACCCTCGCTCGCTACGCTCGCTCGACCTCTCCCCGTACACGGGGAGAGGTGAATTAGATCGGCATCTTCAACACGTCTTCATAGGCGGCGATCACCTTGTCGCGCACCGAGACCAGCGCCTGGAACGCGGTTTCGGTTTCGGCCACGGCGGTGACGACGTCGACCATATTGGCTTTGCCGGCGGCGACCGCTTGGGCCTGCGCGTCCGACTTTTGCGCAGCCGCTGAGACCGCATCGATCACGTCCTTGAGCACCGAGCCGAAGCTCGGCCCGGAATCTTTGGCGCCGCCGATGCTGGCGACGCTCGTGGTGTCGTCGCGCATGCGCGCGAGCGCGGCATAGGCATTGGCGGCGACGGTCGGTGTCGGCATGGTCAGGCCTTGAGCATATCGATGGTGCGCTGGAGCATCTTGCGCGTGGCGGTGATGACGTTGAGGTTCGCTTCATAGGACCGCTGCGCGTCGCGCAGATCGGTCATTTCGATGAGCGTGTTGACGTTCGGATATTTGACGTTGCCCTGGCCGTCGGCGGCCGGATTGCCCGGCTCGTGGCGCACCAGAAAATCGGAATTGTCGCTTTCGACCGGGCCGAGCTTGACCACGTCCGCGCCGAGCGAGCGGTCGAGCTCGGAGGTGAAAGTCACGATCTTGCGCCGGTACGGATCGCCGCCGGGCGTCCCCGCCACCGAATTGACGTTGGCGATGTTCTCCGAGATGATGCGCATGCGGCCCATCTGCGCGCGCAGCCCCGACGCCGCGATGCTGAGCGATTTGATGAAGTCCATGGTGGCCATGGCCGTACGCCGGCGCCGCAAGCGCGGCGCTCCCCGTTCGCTATTTCGCTATTCCCTGCCGACTGCGAGCTTGATCAGATCGAGACTGTGCGTATAGATCGAGGTCACCGCCTCGTAGTCCATCTGGTTCGACGCCACTTTCATCATCTCGTCTTCGTGGCTCACCGAATTGCCGCCGGGGCGGATTTCGTAGCGGGCGCTCTCGTCGGAGGCGAATTGCGAGCCGCCGCCGGAGACTGCGATATGGTTCGGATCGGTGCGGTCGAGCGCCAGCGAAACGGACGAGAGTTCCCGCGAAAAATCCGGCGGCGCCAGGTCCTTCGCCCGGTAGCCCGGCGTGTCGGCATTGGCGACGTTTTCGGCCAGCACCTGCTGGCGCGCCTGATGCCACTGCATGCGCTCGCGCAGCATGGCGAGAATCGGAATGTCGGAGATCGGCATGCAAGCCTCCCCATTTGCGGGCGGGTTTCGACCCGGCAGACTTTGCCGGGCTCATGGTTAATGGCCGGTTAAAGCCGCGCTTTTGCCGCTTCTGCCATTAATCCGCCGTTTACCATGCGAATGCTTGGGGCGTCGGCAGGGCCGCCGAAATGGGCTAAAGTCCTTAATCCTTTGTTAGCAATCGCGGCGGCAAATGTTACCGGCGCCGTTAACCTTTAGCGGCCAAGGCAAGCGCCGTAACGAAACGCGGAGTAGTGCGGATGTTTGATACTTTGTTCGGGGCGGAGATGCCGCTCGCCGTGCGCTTCTTCCTCGCCTTCGTGATCGTGCTCGGGCTGATCGGGGTCACCGCCTGGGCGGTGCGCCGGTTCGGCGCCGGCCGGCTCGGCGGCACCAATGCGCGCGGCCGCCAGCCGCGTCTTGCCGTGATCGATTATGCCAGCGTCGACGGCCGCCGCCGGCTGATCCTGGTCCGCCGCGACAATGTCGAGCATCTGTTGATGATCGGCGGGCCGACCGATGTCGTCGTCGAACCCAATATCGTGCGCGCCACCGCGGCGCCGCGGGACCTGCCGGCGGCGCGTCCGACCGCGGGCCTCGAAGCGCTGCCGCGCGCCCTTCCGCTCCCCGACAACGGCAATGGCGGCGGTCATGGCTCCTGGCCGCTGGCTCCCGAACCGGCCGGCGGACCGCGGTCCTCCCCGCGGCTCGAACCGCTGCCGGACGAATTGCCGCGGTCGCTCCAACCGCTCGCCGAGCCGCCGGGACG
This sequence comes from uncultured Alphaproteobacteria bacterium, assembly GCA_963729335.1. Classification (GTDB taxonomy): domain Bacteria; phylum Pseudomonadota; class Alphaproteobacteria; order Rhizobiales; family Xanthobacteraceae; genus BOG-931. The sequence continues at coordinate 633,397 of CAVSNN010000002.1, read as the reverse complement.
CCCGCAACGCGACACGCTCGCGGCGTTAGCCGACGAATTGTCGGCGCGGCCTACCCCGCCGCGCCGCCCCGCCGCGCGCGCCGAGGAACCGCATCAGGACACCCGCGGCGAACCCCGGCCGGAGCCGCGCAAACCCATGACACAGCAGGCGCCCGGCCCATTCGCCGCCGCAACGCCGCCGGCGCCGCCGCCGATCGCGCCGGCGCCCGCCGCCGCCGCCGAATCCGCGGCGAGCGCCGATCAAAGCCTCGCCGACATGGCGCAGCGCCTGGAAGCGGCCTTGCGCAAGCCCGGCGCCGATACCCGGCCGGCCGCGCCGGCGTTGTACCCGCCCGAGCACGGTCCGCCGAGCGACGCGGCGCCCACCATGCCGCGCCCGCCGCGGCCGGGCGACCTGTCCGCCGAAGCGCGCGGCGCGAAGGCGGAAGCCAAACCCGCGCGTGCGGAGACCAAGCCGGGCCAAGGGCCGAGCCAAGGCAAATCGACGCTCTATGACAGCCTCGAACAGGAGATGGCGAGTTTGTTGGGCCGTCCGACCAAGACCTGATGCTCGCAGCATGGGGCCGCCGCGTCCGGTTCAAAACGGGGGCGGCCTCAGTAGCGGCACTGTTGTTTTCGGCGACACCGCTCGCCGCCCAGGATATCAGCATTAATTTCGGCGGAGCCGCCGGCGCCGCCGGCGGCGGCGGGCTCAACGAACGCATCATCCAGTTGATCGCGCTGATGACGGTGTTGTCGCTGGCGCCGTCTATCCTGGTCATGATGACGTCGTTTACCCGGATCGTCGTGGTGCTGTCGCTCCTTCGCACCGCGCTCGGCACCGCGACCGCGCCGCCCAATTCGGTGGTCATCTCGCTCGCCTTGTTTCTGACCGCCTTCGTGATGGGCCCGGTGCTCACCCGCGCCTACGACGCCGGCGTCAAGCCGCTGGTCGCCAACCAGATCACCGTTGATGAAGCGTTTACCCGCGCCTCGGGCCCGCTGCGCGCCTTCATGGAGAAGAACGTCCGCGACAAGGATTTGCAGCTGTTCCAGGATTTGTCGGGCGAGAAGCCGCCGGCCACGCCGCAAGACCTGTCGATGCGCATTCTGGTGCCCGCGTTCATGATCTCCGAGCTCAAGCGCGCCTTCGAGATCGGCTTCCTGTTGTTCCTGCCGTTTCTGATCATCGATCTCGTCGTCGCCTCGGTCTTGATGTCGATGGGCATGATGATGCTGCCGCCGGTCGTCGTCTCGCTGCCGTTCAAATTGATCTTTTTCGTCCTGGTCGACGGCTGGACGCTGGTGGCGGGAAGCTTGATCCAGAGTTACGGGACGTGACTGCATCCTCCCCCGTGAAAACGGGGGAGGTGGCGAGCAAAGCGATGCCGGTAGGGGGCGTCTGACTTGTCGCATCGTTCCTCCGAGGAAAACGGGGCGACGCCCTACCGCCGCGCTTCGTGCGACCCCCCCGTTTTCACGGGAGGATAAGTGGGCGGCCCCCTCCCCCACTTGTGTCCGCCCGTCACTTTCCGTAACATGTTACGGAAACAATGCGAGGGCGCCATGCCGGCAAAGCCAAAGCGGATACGGGGCAAGACGACACCGGCCAAGACCGCGCCCCGGCCCGAGCGCATGCGCGCCCGGCGGCGGCGGCTCAAGGCGCAACGCCTGCGGCCGGTGCAGCATTGGGTGCCCGATCTGCGCGATCCGCGGGTGCGCGCCGATCTGCGGCGGCAGCGGCGATCTCTCGCGCAACATCCGGAAAACGCGGCAATCGATGCCTGGATCGATGCCGTCTACGATTGGTCCGAATGGAAGTGAAGCGCGGCGATATCGCCATCGTTACGCATGGCGAATTTGGCCGCCCGCGTCCGGTCGATCATTGTGCAAGCCGACGAATTGGCCCACGACAACGACGGTGCTCACCTGCCCAATCACGTCGGAGGTATCGGAAGAATTGCCGATCCAGGCTCGACCCGTATCGAACCGCGAGCCGAAAACGGCCTTCGGCTCCAATCCCAGATCATGACGGATAAAATGGTGTCGCTGCCGCGTGAGCGCGTGCGGCGGTCATCGGCACCATCGATGCCGAAACCCGCCACCGGCTCGACGCCGCGCTTTTGCTCGTGCTCGGCCTAGCGCGGTAGCGCTCGACGGCTGGACGCTGGTGGCCGGCTCGCTCATTCAGAGCTACGGGACGTAGCCCGGGTTGAGCGGGAGCGAAACCCGGGATGGGCATTGAAGCTTCTCGATCGTTCCCGGCTTTCGCCGTGCTCAAGCCGGGCTACGACTTCGTCATTTCGAGCCAACGGGCCCGCGCGAAGTCGCGCGGCCCGATGACAGGCTCCGCGAAGCAATCCAGCTCCTTACCGTGCCGCTCTGCAATGCTTCGTCGCTTCGCTCCTCGCAATGACGCGAACGGAATCGTTGGCTGTTTGACATGCTCGCACCCCCGCCGCGCCGCGAGAATGGATTGGTGCGCGGATGTTGCGTAGGGGCGGGTTTCAAACCCGCCCCTACTAAGCGATGGCTGTGGCCTCTGTCTGCGTCGCATTTGTCGAGACACAGCCCTTGACATTGGTCCCCGGTATCGTTACATTAGGCAATCTCGCCCGCAAGGACGCCGCCGGGTGACGCTGGCGGACAGGGGCGAGTGCGGTTCCCGCGGGCGGGGCTGTCACCCCCGCTCCCGGGCGGCTCTGGGCATATACGCCCGGCCGGCATGATGACCGGCCTGCGGGGCAACCCGCTGCACTGAAGGACGGCCGGGGGCGGGTAACACCCGTCCCTACCTAGTCCCGTCCCAGGAAGCGCGTGACTGGAGTTGAGCGGTGGCGTTCGGTCGCTGCCGCAAGTGCCGTGGTGGAACGCCGGCAGGCGAGCGCGCCCGACAGCGGAAGGGCGGCGCAAGCCGCCCTCTCCGTGGCGCGCCGCCGTGGCCGCTGGCACGGCGTCTTGGACTACTGCGTCTGCCGGCGTTCCGCTTCCTTGCTTGTCGAAGGCGAATGGCGAATAGGGAGTAGCGAATAGGGAGAAGCCAGTAGGAAGAGGCCAATAGTGAGTGCGACTAGCGAATAAGGAAGAAGGCCTTCCCCCATTCGCCATTCGCTACTCGCATTTTTCACAAACCTCGCGCGCGATCGCGCCGCGACAACGGACTGGCTCATCCGCCCCTGCGAGGGCGGAAATAGATCACCGCTCCGCGGTGTGGCCGGCGGCGCGGGCGGGCGGAATCGCCGGCAAAACCGGCTCGGCCGGCACGGTGGCCGGCGGCGCGCTTGACGAAGCGGCCGGCGTATTGGCGGTCGCCGCGGTCGGCGGCGCCGGCGGCGGCGGGTCGGTGCCCGACGAAATGGCGTTCGAATCCGGATAGCGCGTCCGCAATTCGCGCAGGAAATTGTCCAGCGTGTCGACCGAGGCGGCGGCGTGGGCGATGGTGCCGAATTCGTCGCCGCTGGTGCCGAGCGGCGCGGAGACGATTTCGAACGCGCGCGCATCCGGGGTCGCCGCCATCTTGGCCGCGTATTTGTCGCGGAAGCGGCCGAGCCCGAGCGAGTCCTCGGCCAGCGCATAGCCGATCTCGGCGCGCATGATGTCGCTCTGCTCGATCTCGTTGAGCGGCTGAAAGTCCTTGTAGCGGTCGCCGTACATCAGCTCGATCTGCTCGGCCGCCTCGTCCCAGCGCCGCGCCGCCCACAGGATATCGGAGCGCAGCCGCATCGCTTCGCGGCCGGGAATGTCTTCGGCCACGTCGAGCGCCAGAGCATGGCGGCCGAGGTCCGATAGCGCGCGCGCTTCAAGGAGAAGCCGCTGGTCGTTGAGCTCCTTGGACAGGTCCGCGGTGCGGGTCGCGCGCAGCACCGCGAGCGCGCGGTCAGGCTTGCGGTCCATCAGATAAATCACCGCGAGCCGGGTGGCCACCTGCGCGCGGGCCGCGCCTTGCAGGCGGTGATCGACCTGGTACTGCAGGAGACTCGCGGCCTGATCCAACAGATCCACCGAAACCAGCCGGTCGGCAAGCCGGCGGATCATTTCGTCGCCGCGGCTGCCGGCAGGGGTGAGTTCGCGGAAGTCGTAGAACAGCGCGAGCGCATCGATCGCCGGCATGGCGTCGCCTTTGCCGGCAAGGAACAGCGAGTTGAAGGTCTTTGCCGCCTCGTCCTGGATTTGCCGGGTCAAGGCCGAATTCGGGCCGCGCCGCCATGGCGCTGCGCATCACATAGAACGCGTCGCGATAGCGGCCTTCCTCGGTGTAAAGATGCGCCAAAACCTTGAGCGCCTCGATTTCGGTTTCGTCGCCGCGCCAGATCGTGGTCAGTGATTCCAGCTGATTGATCACCTCGTCGCGCTTGAGGTCGCCGAGCCGATAGCGCAGCACGGTCTCGCGCAACAGCCCCTGCGCCGCCGCCGGACGGTCCCAGGAATCCGCCGCCGTGCGGTAGGCCGCGAGCGCGTCTTCGGTGCGGCCCATGCCCTCGGCGAGCCGCCCCATCAGGACTGCGATCGCCGGCTCCATTTCGTGCGGCACGCCGATGGTCTCGAAATCGTTCAGTTCGGTCGAGGCGCCGTCGAAATCGCCGACTTCGATCGCCGAGCGCATTTCGTCTTTCAGCGCGACGCGCTGCAATTCGACCGGCAGCGTCGCCACCGCCGCTTCCACGGTCTTGAACGCCTCGCGCGCCGCCGACCAGCGGCCCTGCCGCGCGTAAGCCAGCGCCCGCCACAGCGGCGCATCGTGCTGGTCGCCGACGGACGGATCGGCGAGATCTTTGAGCGCGTCTTCCGGCCGATGCATCATCACTTCGGCGACCGCGCGAAGCACCAGCGCGGAAGCGCTTTCGGCGGTATTGCGCTCGTCGGCGAGCGCCACGTCGAGCACGCCCTTGGCCTCCGGATACATGCCCCGCGCCAGATAAAACCGCGCCAGATCGAGCCGCGGCAAGAGCCGCTTGCGCTCGGGCGCTGCGGCTGCCGCCGCGATCAGGTGCGATTGGCGATCGAAGTAGGAGCCTTGCCGGTCGAAGCCCCAGATCTGCGAATCGAACATCACCGGGCGGAGCCCGGAGCCGCGCAGCAAGGATTGCAGCGACGTCGAAAGCGTCAGTCCGGACGGCCGGCTCACCACGATCTTGTCGGGTGCGAGCTTGACCTCGAGGTCGTCGGCAAGAGGCTCGATCACCACGCCCTGGGTCGAGGCCAGCGCGCGGAATTCGATGAAATCCTGCTCGTCGATAAAGCCGCGCGCCGGCGGCAGCGCGGTGACCACATCGAGCGTGTCGCCGACTTCGGGATCGACGAGCCGGTGCACCTGTTGCGGAGCGTCGAGCGTGATGGTGACGCTCGACCGGTTCGGCCCGATCAGATTGCGGCTGATATCGAGCGCGCGGGTCGGATCGAGCGCGGAATCGCCGATTTCGACGGTCCACACCGGACCGTCGGCGACGACGCTCGACAGGTGCGGACGGTCGAGCTTGAGCCGCACGATATCGGCGCCGCCGTCCTGGCTGAAACGGTAGGCGCGGATGGTGCGGCTCGGTTCGCCGTCGAGCCCGCTGAGATCGATGTCGGCCTTGGAGTCGAACACGATCCACAGCGTGTCGGCGCGATGAAAGACCGCCGCTGCGACCGGGGCGGCAAAGGCAAACGACAATTTCAGGTTGGCGCCGTCGCGGCCGAGCTCGACGGCGATGCTGTTGGGGTTGGCGGCTTTATGCCCCGCCGCTGGAGCAGCGACCGCATCGCCCGGTTTGGGCGCAGCGGCCGCGGGCGGAACTGGCGGCGGCGATGTGGCGACCGCCGCGGCTGCAGGTGCCGGGACCGCCGCCGCTGCCGCCGGTGCCGCTGCGGATGCGGCAGGCGGCGGGCGCGGTGCTGCGGGCGGTGTTGGCGGCGCGACCGGCGCAGCCGTTTGCGCGGCCGGCGTTGCTGCCGGTGCGGGCGCGGCTATTGGCGCCGCTGCGGCCGCGTCGTTTTTGGCCGCAGCCGGCGGCGGCGGCGCGGGATTCGGCTTCACCTCAGGCGATGGCGCGGACTGCGCCGCCGCTGCGGGCGGCTTCGCGGCCGCTGCGGGCGCTGCGGGTGCAGCAGGCGCAACGGGCGGAACGGCCGGCGGCTTCGCGGCGGCGGGCGGTCCCGGCGCGGCAGCGGCGGCGGCAACCGCGGCGGCGGCGGCGGCAAACTTGGCCTCGGCGGTGCCCTGCCCGGCCGCATTGGCGGGAGGCTCTTTGGCTCCGCTTATTTTGCCGGCAGGCTTGCCGATGTCGACGACAAAGCCCTGTTCGTCGCGGAAACTGCGGACGTCGACCTTGGCGGCGAAGATGAAGCGGACCAGCGACGAATCCTGGTCGAGCTCGCTGGAGATTTCCTCGATTGCGGCCGGCAGCGTCGCTTCCGCCTCGCCGAGATCGAACGTGGCCGGCTCGTCGAATTTCACGATCAGCCGGTCCTGATCGCGGTTGGCCGACACCGCGGTGTCGTTCGGCGCGTCGAAGACGTAGCGGGTAAAGGTCGGCTCGGTCGCGACATGGACCGAGATGACCGGAATTTTCTTGTCCCGGTTGGCATGGCGCTCGCGCGCCAGCAATTGTTCGGCGGCGCGCGCGCGTCGCGCCAGTTCGTCGATGACGTCCTGCGGCAAGGCCGGCGGCAGGCCTTTCCATGTCGCCGGCAGCAAATCGACGAACAGCTTCTCGCCGGCGGCCATGATGTGGACCGTGACGTTTTGCTCCAGTGCCATGCGCACGGCCTTGCCGTCGGGGTCGCGCCGCGCCGCGCCGATGTAATCGGGGACCTGTTCGGCGATGCGATCGACCGCAATATCGATCGGCTGTTTGAAGGTGACGATCAGCACATTGGCGGTCACCCGCGCGGTGGCGTCGAGATATTCGCTCGAGCTGAAGACCAAGCGCGCATAGCCGCCGCTCATCCCGGCGGTGACCGCGGTCTTCAGCGGGGTGGCTGCGCCCAGCGCGGCCGGCGTGACGGTAAGGATCGCGAGCGCAAGAACGGCGACGGCTTTGCTGCAACGCAAGAGGCGGCGAAGTCGAGAAATCCGGGTGGTGCGACCGCACGCCATGACAGGACTGAAACCCACTCAACCGACACCGAGGCAGACACGCCTTCGCGGCCGCTGCGCCGTCGCCCGGCGCCGGCCAGACCGGCAAGGTAGGCAGTTGTACTTAATGTCGGCTTAATCTAATAATTTCAGGAGCTTAACCGCTACGGCACGGTCGGATGGCCGTCGATCTTCGGCAGCTTGGCCGGGCCGCCGTCGCTCTTGACCTGCTCGGCGATGTCGGCCAGCGCGACGGTCAGGCGTTCGGCGACCTGCGGCGACATTTGCGCGACGATGTCGGCCATCTGCCGCGGATTGATCTGCGAGGCGACCTCGATCAACACGTTGCTGTCGAGCCCGTTGAAGATTTTCGCGGCGTCGCGCGGCTTCATGTTCTCGTACATGATGACGAGCCCCTTCAACTGCGCCGCCGCGGCGTTGTCCTTCTGCTGGGTCGCGGTCTTGATGTTGGCTTCGGCTTGCTTGAGCTCGGCGAGCTTGGCGTCCATGCGTTTCTCGGCGCCCTGGATCAGGCTTTCGCGGATGTCGAGCTCGCGGGCGCGGGCATCGAGTTCCTCGCGCCGCTGTTGCAGCCGCTCGAGAATGGCGCGCTCGGCGCCGGTCGGCACCGTGGTGCCTTCGATCGGAATCGCCGTGGTGCCCGGCGGAAAGGCCGACTTGCCGTCACTGCCGAGCGAGGTCGCCGGTCCGCCGGCCACATCCGCGGTGCTGGTCGCGTCCATGGCGCCGCTGGTGCCGCTGGTGCCGCTCTTGCCGCCGCTCGCCGGCTGGGTCGCGACCGAGCCGGTAATGTCGGGATTGTCCTTCTCGGCGATGCGCGGCGGCGCGACGATCGGGGGCTCGGCCGTCGTCGCCGGCGCGCCGGCCCCGGTCGGAAAGTTGAACATCTGCTGCGCCCACGACAGCCGCGCTCCGGACGGCTCGGTCGCGTCGGGCACCGGGCGAATGACCGACACTTCGGCGTCGCTCGACGGCGCCTCATGGCGCGTCCACAGCGTCGAGCCGTGGAAAGCGAGGTCGGCGGTCTTGAGCACCAACAGGCAGGCGCTCGCGATCAGCGCGATCGGAATGAGCCGCAGATCGCGGATATAGCGGATCATGCCGCGAGACCGTGCACCTTGGCGCGCAGCTTCTCGGCGAAGGCTTGCGCCGCGGCGGCGACCGATTTGGCGTCGGTCCCGGTCTTCGCGCCGGTTTTGGCCTCGGTCTTGGGTTCGATCTTGGGTTCGGCCTTGCGGTCGTCGATGCGCGCGACATCGAGCGCTGCGGCGGACGGGTCGGCGCCGCGTCCGGCGGTGACGATCTGCGACAGCCGGGCCAGCAGATCCTTGCCGGCGGCCACCGCGCGATCGATTTCGATGGTGACGCGCTCGGCTCGGCGCAGCCGCTCGCCCAAGCCCATGTCGCATTCGTGCACCGTGAGCTTGAGCCCGCCGATGGCGCGCTCGGCGATTTCGGTCGCCGTCACCAGCTCCGAGATCGTCGCCCGCAGCGACTGCTCGTCGGCTTTGAGGAGCTTGAGGCGGCGGTTGAGCAGGATGCAATAGCCGATCGTGAGCATAAGCAGGATCGCCACCAGGCCGTCGATCATCATTCCGATGCCGTTGTTCATTGCGCCTCCATCCGGTTGCCGGAGCCGCCCGCCGTTTCGAACATGGCAAACGTCATGTTCGGCTTGCGCAACGGCTTGCCGACGCGCACCGCAACGCGGTCGCCGACGCGGCCCATGCGGCCTTCGGTCAGCGTTACGTCGCCGCAACGCACGATCACCGGCGCGTCGGATTTCAGCTCCAGCATCAAGCGTGTCGCCGACGTCGAGCTTCATCATCTGTTGCAGCGGCAGCCGCGCCTCATAGAGCACGGCGTCGACCGCGATTTCGGCCTGGCCCAATTCGGTCGCCAGATGGCCTTCCCAGGTCGGATCGCGGCCGAATTTCTCGCCCATGAACATCTGCAACAGCACGTCGCGGATCGGCTCGATGGTGGCGTAGGGCAACAACAGCTCGATGGTGCCGCCGCGATCTTCCATGTCGATGCGCAGCCGCACCAGGATCGCGGCGTTGGCGGGGCGCGAAATGGCGGCAAAGCGCGGATTGGTCTCCAGCCGGTCGATGTTGAATTTCACCGGCGACAGCGGCTTGAACGCCAGCTCGGCGTCGGCGAGCACGACCTCGATCATGCGCTTGACCAGGTTGGTCTCGATCGTGGTGTAGGGCCGGCCCTCGATGCGGATCGCGGTCTGGCCGCGCCGGCCGCCGAGCAGCACGTCGATGATCGAATAGATCAGGCTCGAATTGACGGTGACCAGGCCGAAATTGTCCCATTCCTCGGCCTTGAACACGCCGAGGATCGCGGGCAGCGGAATCGAATTGAGATAATCGCCGAACCGCACCGAGGTGATGCGGTCGAGCGACACTTCGACGTTGTCGGAGGTGAAATTGCGCAAGCGAGGTCGTCATCAGCCGGACCAGCCGGTCGAAGATGATCTCCAGCATCGGCAGCCGCTCGTAGGAGACCATCGCCGAGTCGATGATCGCGCGGATGCCGGAATTGTCACTGAGCGAAATCTCGGCGAGGGTGAAGCCGAGCAGCGAGTCGATTTCGTCCTGAGTCAGGACGCGCTCGGCGCCGCCTTTGCTGGTCTGGGTGAACTGGCCGTCGTCGACCATCGTCGCCCATTGCGCCGCCATCGCCTCGGCGGGGTTCTGCGCCGCTCGCCGGTTGCGCGTCGGCCGCGGCAGCCGTGTTCTGCCCGGCGTCGAGCGCGACGCCCCACTCGGCGGCGAGCGCATCGTGGTCGATCTGATCTTTCCCTGCCATTTGCGCAATCTTCAGCTGAGGACCGTCACTGGATGACGATTTCCTTGAACAGCACGGCGTTGATGTGGTTCGGCGCGATCGCGGCATTGACGCGCCGCGTCAGCTCTTCCTTGAGCCGGTATAGTCCGGCCGAGCCGTCGAGATCGGTCGGCCGCAATTCGCGCAAATAGGTCTGAAACGTGTCCATGATGCGCGGCATCACCGGCTGGATTTGCGCGGAGAGTGCCTGGTCCGGCAGTTCGAGCACCACCTTGACCTTGAGATATTGCGTGCGTTCGCCGGCGCCGGTCGAGGACAGATTGACCAGCACGTCCGGCAGATCGAGGAACACCGGCGGCTTGATCTGATTGGCGGCGGTCGCCGCCTCGCTCTTGCCGGCAAAGAAGAAGTAATAGCCGCCGCCGAGACCACCGAGCGCGACCAGCCCGCCCGCCGCCATGATGACGAGCTTGAGCGGCAGCTTGCGTTTGGCGGGGGCTGGCTTGCCCTCCTCGCCTTCGGCTTCGGCGTTTTCGGCTTCAGTCTGCGGTTCGTTTTTCGTTGCCATCACCGCTCCCGCTGGCGTGAGAGCGCACGCAGCCGGCCGGACAGAACGCAAAACCAACGTTGCGAGCGCTATGCGGCGCCGGACGTAGCGCCATACCGGTTGAAGCTAGGCCGCGAATGGTTAACGGATACTTGCCGGCGCGGCGGCGGCAGGAATTATTTGCCGGGTGCGGCCCGCAGAGCGGCCGTTTCTGCCCGCTCGCCGGCCCCGCGCCTTCTAGGCAAACGATTGTTATATCGGCGTTTTTCCCCTTGGCACGGCTTCTGCAAATCAACCGGCGCAATCGGCGCCAAACGCGGCTTGGGAGAGCAGCCGGCGTCCGAGCAAGTTGTCGCAGGCGCGGCATCCTGCGCGGTGCAAGGGGAGATCAACGATGGAGAATGCCCTTCTCGTCGGCCTGTCGCGGCAGATGGCGCTCAATCATGAGCTCGACGTCATTGCCAACAACATCGCCAATATCGACACCACCGGATTTAAGGCCGACAACGCGATGTTTGAGCAATATCTCATGCCGCAGCGCCAGCGATCAAAGCTTCGCCGGCTCCGGCCGGCACATCAGCTACGTCGAAGACCGCGCGAGTTGGATCGACATGAGCCAGGGCGCGATCAACCACACCGGCGACCCGCTCGACGTCGCGATCGACGGCAAAGGCTATCTCGTGGTGCAGACAGCGCGCGGGCAGCGCTACACGCGCAACGGCGCGCTGTCGATCAACGGCGTCGGCCAGCTCGTTACCAGCGACGGCGACCAGGTGCTAGGCCAGTCCGGGCCGATCACCTTCCAGTCCAGCGATCACGACGTGAGCATCAGCCCGAGCGGCATCGTTACGGTGCGCGAGGGCAACAGCACGGCCGACTCGCAGCGCGGCCAGCTGCAACTCGTCGGCTTCGACCAACCGCGGCGTCTGCAGAAGGACGGCGGCTCGACCTTCATGGCGCCGAACGGCGTCAATCCCGGTCCGGCGCCCGCCGACGCCACGCATCGTGCAGGGCGCGATCGAGAAATCCAACGTCAACGGCGTCGCGCGAGATGACACGGCTGATCGAGGTGACGCGCAGCTACACCGATATCGCCAACATCCTGCAACAGCAGAGCGACCAGCGCCGCAACGCGCTATCGCAGCTGTCGCAGGCGCCGCCCAGTTCGTAGGGGTTAAGTAGCGGGAGACGGAAAGATGCGTGCGCTTGATACTGCGGCGACCGGCATGGCGGCCATGGACCTTCAGGTCCAGGTCATCGCCGGCAACATCGCCAATATGACGACCACGGCCTACAAGAGCCAACGCGCCGAATTTCAGGATCTGCTCTACGAGCACGTGCAGCGCATCGGCGCGCAGGCCTCCGACCAGGGCAACATCCTGCCGGTCGGCATCGAGCTCGGCTCCGGCGTCAAGACCGTCGGCACGCCGCGATTGATGACCCAAGGCTCGCTGGAACAGACCGGCAATACGCTCGACGTCGCCATCCAGGGCGACGGCTGGTTCAAGATCCAGATGCCCGACGGCACCTTCAGTTACACCCGCGACGGCTCGTTCCAGCAGGATTCGCAGGGCCGCATCGTCAATGCCGAGGGCGACATCGTCCAGCCCACCATCACCATCCCGCCCAATTCGTCCGGTCTGACGATCAACCAGCAAGGCCAGGTCTCGGTGCTGCCGGCCGGCAGCACGACCTCGACCATACTCGGCCAGTTCATCATCACGCGCTTTGCCAACAATGCCGGGCTGCAAGCCAACGGCGACAATCTGTTCACCGCGACGCCGGCCTCGGGCACGCCGCAGGACACGCTGGCCGGCACCGACGGCTCCGGCACGCTGCAGCAGGGCTATCTCGAACAATCCAACGTCGAAGCCGTCACCGAAATCTCCAATCTGATCGCGGCGCAGCGCGCTTATGAAATGAACTCCAAGGTCATCTCCGCGGCCGACGAAATGCTGCAGACGACCTCGCAACTGATGCGCTGAGAAAGGTTCTGGTCCATGACCCGACTCGATGATCGCAAGCCTGGGTTTGCTGCTGGTTCTCGCCGGCAGCGCCGCCGCGCAAATCCCGGCGCCCGCGCCGGCTCCGGCGCTCAAGGCCAACGTCACCGTCACCAGCGCCGTCGTGACCATCGGCGATCTCGTCGAGAACGCCGGGCCGGTCGCCGACGTGCCGATCTTCCGCGCGCCCGATCTCGGCACCACCGGCGCGGTCGCGACCGATCGCATCCTCGACGCCATCGGGCCGCATCAGCTCATCGGCATCGACACCCGCGGACTCGCCAATGTGATCGTGACGCGGGCAAGCCGCGCCATCACCTCGCGCGAGATTTCCGGCCGCATCGCGCAGGCGCTGTCCGGGCAATACGGCTTCGGCGACGCCCGCAATATCCTGGTCAATTTCGACGGCGATGTGCGCACGCTGCAGGTCGAGTCGAACGTGACCGGAGAACTGCAAGTGCTGGCGCTGTCCTACGATCCGCGCACCACGCGTTTCGATATCACGTTCGATCTGCCGGCAAGCATCGAGTTGCAACGGCAGCCGGCGCGTTATACCGGCACGGCGATCGAGACCATCGACGCCATCGCGGTCGACCGCCCGCTCGAGCGCGGCGAGGTGCTCAGGGCGTCCGACCTCACCGTGGTGCGGCGGCCCAAGGCCGAGGCCAGCACCGTCTTGACCGATAGCAATGCGGCGGTTGGGCTTGCGGCGCGCCATGCGCTGCGCCCCGGTCAACCGCTCGCCGCCGCCGACCTGATGAAGCCCGAGATCGTCGCCCGCAACGATAGCGTGACCATCGTCTACGAGGCGCCCGGACTGACGCTGACGCTGCGCGGGCAAGCGCGCGATGCCGGCGCGCTCGGCGACACCATCGGCGTGCTCAATACCGAAACCAAGCGTTTGGTGCAGGCCGTGGTGTCCGGCCCCGACCGGGTGATGGTCGGGCCGGTCACAACGGCTCTGGTCGTCGATAATTCGGCGGAAAGGTCCGAGTAGGTTGCGCTTGAGTGAAAGGTAGTTCGATGTCGAAACGCGTTCTGCTGATGCGTTGTGCCTTGCTGTCGACGGTCGCCATGCTCGGCTCCGGCTGTTCCAACCTCGATGGGTTGAAAACGATCGGCAATCCGCCGCCGCTGTCTCCGGTATCCAATCCCACGACCGCGCCCGGCTATAAACCGGTACAGATGCCGATGCCCACCCCGACGCCGGCCACGTTCAATCCGAATTCGCTGTGGCGCAACGGCTCGCGCGCGTTCTTCAAGGATCAGCGGGCGCACCAGGTCGGCGACCTTTTGACGGTGAAGGTCAACATCAACGACACCGCGGAATTCCAGGATCAGACGCAGGTCACCCGTTCCGCCACCGAGGATTCCGGCATAACGAACTTTCTCGGCTCCAACACTATCACCAGCCTCAGGGCGCCGCTGCCGGGCAGCCTCTTGAACACGAACAGCAATACCCAGAGCGACGCCACCGGCTCGATCAACCGGCAGGATCAGTTGGTGACCAACGTCGCCGCAGTGGTCACCCAGGTGCTGCCGAACGGCAATATGGTGATCGAGGGCAATCAGGAACTCCGGCTCAATTCGGAAATGCGCGAACTCCTGGTCGCCGGCGTGGTGCGACCGGAGGACATCGAGAGCGACAATACGATCGATTTGGCCAAGGTCGCCGAAGCCCGGCTCGCTTATGGCGGCAAAGGCACGCTCAGCAACATTCAACAACCGCCCTGGGCCCAGCAAGCCGCTGAAATTCTGTTGCCGTTCTAGGCAGGGCTCGGGAAACAGAAATCGGGGATCGGCAATCGGAAGCCATGATCATTTTCTTGCTGATACCTGACACCTGATACCCGATTAGTAACACCTGGCTCCCCGGGATTTGCGTCGCGTAACAGTAGCGCCGATCCCGACACGCCGCGGCCTCCGGCAGCTCCCCGCCGGGGGCCGCACCTTTTTTATCGTGATGGCGAGGATCAAGCCGACAGCTTGCGCGCCGACGGAAAAATATCCGCGTGCAGAATATCCTGCCGCAACGCGGCGATCGCGCTTTGCCAATCGCCGAATTTCGGCTGCCGGTAGAGCCGCGCGGTCGGATACCACGGGCTGTCCTGGCGCTCGCGCAGCCAGCGGAAATCCGCGGCGAACGGCAGCAGCAGCAACAGCGGCTTGGCCATGGCGCCGGCCAGATGCGCCACCGCGGTGTCCACCGACACGACGGCATCCAAGAGCGAAATCGCGGCGGCGGTATCGGCAAAATCGGCAAATCTCGGCTCGATCCGAAATAGCCGCGGCAGCCGGCGCAAAGCCGGCAGATCGGATTCGCGCAGGTCGTATTGCAGGCTGACGAAGGCAACGTTCGGCAGATCGAGCAACGGCGCAAGCACCTCGAGGTCCGATCGATCGATTGAGATCGTTATCGTGCGAGCGTTCGCCGGACCAGGTCAGGCCAATCAGCGGCCGCCCTTTTGGCAAGCGCTCCCGCCAGGCGGCAATTTTTTCGGCGCACGGCGCGAGATAAGGAACATCCGCCGGGATCGTCGTCGGCTCCGTGGCAAAGGCGAGCGGCAGGCTGAGCAGCGGACAGTGCATGTCGAACGCCGGCAACGGCGCCCCGCGCGCGATTACCGCCGCCGCGCCGGCAATGCCTGACAATAGCGGCACCAGTTCGCGCTGCACTTCGAGGACGATTTTCCCGGCACCGCGCCGGGCCACCAGCGCCACGTAGCGCGCGAATTGAATGGTGTCGCCGAAGCCCTGCTCGGCATGGAGAAGAATGGTTTTGCCGACGAGCGATGCTTCGCCCAACCACAGCGGCGCGGTGAAGTTGCGGCGTTGCCCGACCAGATCGCCGACCGCCCAGCGCGCTTCATAGCCGCGCCAGCCGGCGGCGAAATCGCCCAGCGTCAGGCGCGCCACGGCCTCGACAAAGCGGGCTTGAGCGAAATACGGTTGGATGACGCGCGCGCGGCTCGCGCTCATCGACGCCTCCTGCGGCCGGTCGAGCCGGCGCAACGCCACCGCGCGATTGGTCAGAAGCTGGGCGTTTTCCGGCGCCAGACCGAGCGCCCGGTCATAGGCGGCCAGCGCTTGTTGCGGACGATTGAGCTTGGTCAAGGCGTTGCCGTAATTGCCGAGCGCCTCGAAGTTGTCGGGAGCGCCGGCCAGCACGCGCTCGAAATCTTCCAGCGCCTGGCGCGGCCGGCGCAGCTCAAGAAGCGCGACGCCGCGCCGGTTGAGCAGCTCCGCATTGCCCGGATCGAGCACCAGCCCAGCGTCGTAGCTTAAAAGCGCCGCATCGAATCGGCGCAGCGTATGGAAAACCAGTCCGAGACTGGCAAATCCCTCGGCGCGGCTGCGGTCGCTCTGTAACGCCGCCTGAAAGAGCACCAGCGCGGTGTCGAGCCGGCCGCGGCGAAAGTGCAATTGGCCGAGGCCGTGCAACGCGTCGAAACTTTCTGGATGCTGCGCGAGCAGCCCGTTGTAGAGCCGCTCCGCCTTGGCCAAGTCGCCGGTTTCGTGCGCACGCAGCGCGCGGCGAAGAAGCCGCGAACAATTCGGCTGCAAATGCTGCGACGGCCCGTTCATTCGTTAACGAGCGGTAAGTAAATATGGTGAAGGAAGAGTTAAACCGGCGAGCACGTTCCCCGCGTCATTGCGCGGGTCAAATCAATCGTCGCGGTAGACGCGCTCGCGGCGCTCGTGGCGTTCCTGGGCCTCGATCGACAGCGTGGCGATCGGCCGGGCTTCCAGCCGCTTAAGCGTGATCGGCTCGCCGGTTTCCTCGCAATAGCCGTAGGTGCCGTCTTCGATACGCGGCCAACGCGGCGTCGATCTTGGCGATCAGCTTGCGCTGGCGGTCGCGCGCGCGCAATTCGATCGCCCGGTCGGTTTCCGACGAGGCGCGATCGGCGAGGTCGGGATGGTTCTGGCTCTCGTCCTGGAGATGCTGCAGCGTCTCCTTGGCCTCCTTGAGGATGTCCTCCCGCCAGTCGAGCAATTTCACCCGGAAATACTCCCGCTGGCGCTCGCTCATGAACGGCTCTTTGTCGGTTGGCCGATACAGTCTTTCGTCCAGCCGAACGCCCGTCCCGTCGCCCTTACCGTTCTTATCGGGCTTGTCGGCGGCTCGACCGTTCCTGCCCTTTAACAACTGCATCTGCGCTTACTCCCGCACCCCACGCTTGCGAGGCCCCCCTCGCGCCGCGGCTTATATCCAACGTCCATGACAGTGACAACAAAATCGTGGAGCCGGTTACCGCCGAAAGGGGTTCCGCCCGGGCGCGCCGGGAGGCGGCTAGGCGCCGCCCGGGAAGACTGAGAAAGCCGCTAAATCCGAGGTTTTGGAAGTGCCGGGATTTTACGACATGCCCGCCTTGGCGAGCTCGACCTCGACCCGCAGGTCGATCTCGGCCAGCACCTGGTCGAGCCGGTCGTCGCCCGAGGCGTCGTGCAGGTCGGCGGCCACGGATTTGAGCCGGAGCATCGTGGCCTGATCGAGCGTGCCGACAAGCAGTCCGAGCTTGAGCTCGTCCAGCGCATCGAGTGCCCGGCGGCCGTGCTTGACGGCGCGGCGCCGGCGCTCCACCGGGTCTTCGATACCTTGAAGCGCGATCAGCGCGTCGATGCCGCCGAGCGTGCGCAGCGCCACGGCCGCGTTCTGGGCCTGCGGTGCGCCGGCTTCGCCAAGG
This sequence comes from uncultured Alphaproteobacteria bacterium, assembly GCA_963729335.1. Classification (GTDB taxonomy): domain Bacteria; phylum Pseudomonadota; class Alphaproteobacteria; order Rhizobiales; family Xanthobacteraceae; genus BOG-931. The sequence goes on along the minus strand of CAVSNN010000002.1, from coordinate 616,303 downwards.
GAGAAGGTGCCGCCTGACGCGCGCCGCGCCGCCGCGGGCGTCGACGCCAGAGCCGTCCGGTTCGGTCCGTAAACGCGCATGACAAGATGGTGTCCCGTTATGGTTAATGGCGCGGTAAAGCCTGCCGGCAAGAATTGCCGCAAACCGGCAAGGGATGCTCGCCGCCACCCTGCGGCGCTGCCGGTTTCCCAAAAATACTCTTTAGAGTTCAGTGCCTTAGTTATTGCCGCGGGCTGGCATGCAATTGGCATCGCAAACGCTGTCCGGCCTCTTGGGGAGCAAGAGATGAGAAGGACGTGTCTGACCGCGCTCGCCGCGGTAATAGCATTTGGCCTGGCCGCAACGTCTGCGGCGGCGACGTCGCGCATCAAGGACCTCGCCAGTATCGAGGGTGTGCGGCAGAACCAGCTCATCGGTTACGGCCTCGTCGTCGGGCTCAACGGCACCGGCGACACGCTCAACAATGCCCCGTTCACCAAGCAATCGCTGCAAGCGATGCTGGAACGGCTCGGCGTCAATATCCGCGGCCAGCAGATCCGCACCGGCAATGTCGCCGCCGTCATGGTCACCGCCGATTTGCCGCCGTTCGCCACCCAGGGCACCCGCATCGACGTCACCGCTTCCGCCATGGGTGACGCCAAGAGCCTGGAAGGCGGCACGCTGCTCGTCACCCCGCTGCTTGGCGCCGACGGCAACGTCTATGCGGTGGCGCAGGGCTCGCTGTCGATCGGCGGTTTCCAGGCCGAGGGCGAGGCCGCCAAGATCGTGCGCGGGGTGCCCACCGTCGGGCGGCTTCCCAACGGCGCCATCATCGAGCGCGAGATCGAATTTGCGCTCAACAGCGTTGGCCAGTTGCGGCTGGCTTTGCGCAACGCCGACTTCACCACGGCAAAGCGCATCGCGGTCGCGATCAACGATTATATCGGCTCGCCGATCGCCGAGCCGCTCGATCCGTCGACCGTCCAGCTCACGCTGCCGAAGAAATTTCCGCAGAACATCGTCCAGTTGTTGACCGAGATCGAGCAGTTGCAGGTCGAACCCGACGAAGTCGCCAAGATCGTCATCGACGAGCGTTCGGGCGTCATCGTCATCGGCCGCGACGTGCGCGTCTCAACGGTCGCGGTCGCGCAGGGCAATCTCACGGTGACGATCTCGGAATCGCCGCAAGTCAGCCAGCCGGCGCCGCTGTCCAAGGGCAGCACCGTCGTGGTGCCGCGCACCCAGGTCGGCGTGCAGGAAGAGGGCAAGAGGCTCGCCATGGTCCAGGAAGGCGTATCGCTGCAACAGATCGTCGACGGGCTCAATGCGCTCGGCATCGGGCCGCGCGACCTGATCACCATCCTGCAGGCGATCAAGGCCGCCGGCGCCATCCAGGCCGACATCGAGGTGATGTGATGACGAGCGTAAGCCCCGTCGATCTCGGCGTCTCGCTGTCCTCGGTCGGCGACGCCGCGACCGCGCAGGTCGCCGCCTCGCTCAAGGTCAAGGGCAAGGCGAAGGAAGCCGCGCAGAATTTCGAGGCGATGTTCCTGACCAACATGTTCCAGGAAATGTTCACCGGCATCGACGGCGACGGACCGTTCGGCGGCAGCGGCGCCTTGAAAGTGTGGCGCTCGTTCATGACCGATCAATATGCCAAGGCATTCGCCAAGGCCGGCGGCATCGGGATTGCCGCCATGGTCTACGACACGATCCTCAAGGAACAGGCCATGAGCGCGTCATGAGCCCAATTACCACAGCGGCGCAAGCGGAACAGGCGATCGACGAACTCGCCCTATTGATCGAGAAATTCTCCGGCCTGATCGAGCAGGAAACGGCGCTGGTGCGCGCCGGCCGCATTCGCACCGCGTCCGCACTCGAACCGTCAAAGGCCGAACTCGCCGGCCGGCTCCTCGCCGCGGGTGCGCAGTTGAAGGCGGCCGCGAAATTCGTCAAGCAAACGGCGCCGGGTCATTGCGCGGCGCTGACGCGGTTGCAGGAAGCGTTCCGCGCCGTGCTGCAAAAGAACATGATCGTGCTGGCGACCGCGCACGCGGTCTCGGAGGGAATCATGCGCCGACTGTCGGGCGACCTCGCCCGTAAAGCCTCGCCGCAGGTCTATGGCGCAACCGGGCGCACCGCGGCGCCCAACCCCAGGCATGGCCGGCCGCTCGCCGTCAGCCGCACGCTGTAGCGCTCGTCACCGCGACGCCATCGGCCGGCGCGCGACCTCGATCAGCTCCTGGCGCACGCGCGCGAGCGGGCCGTCCCAATCGCCGAGCGAAGTCTGGCGGAACAGCCGCAGCGTCGGATACCAGGGGCTGTCGCTGCGCTCGAGCTGCCATCTGAAATCCGGCGAGAACGGCAGCAACAGCGCAACCGCCTTGCCCATCGCGCCGGCCAGATGCACCACCGAAGTATCGACGGCGACGACAAGGTCGAGCATGGCGACGACCGCGGCGGTGTCGGCAAAGTCGGCAAATTCCCGGCCGAGCTCGATGACGCCGTGCCGGCGCAGCAGCTCCGCCTGCGCCTCGTCGACATCTTTCTGAACGCTGACGAAATCGAGATTCGGCACCGACAAAAGACCGGCAAAGCGCTGCAGCGGAATCGAGCGGTGGCGGTCGTTGAGGTGCCCGGCGCTGCCGGCCCAGCAGATGCCGACGCGCAGCCGGCCGTTCGCCGGCAACCGGTCCCGCCACTTGGCAAGGCGCTCCTGGAGCGGCCAAAGGTAGGGAATATTCGCCGGAATCGTCGCGAGCTCCGTGCCGAACGCCAAAGGCAGGCTCAGCAACGGACAGTACATATCGAAATCGGGCAGCCTCTCGCCGTCGCTGCGGACTAGCGAAACGCCCGGCACGGTCGCCGCCAGCGCCCGCAGCGGCTGCTGGACGCCGAGAATCACTGTGGCGCCGCGCGCGGCGACCAGCGGCGCATAGCGCGCGAAATGGATGGTGTCGCCGAGACCTTGCTCGCAGCGCAGGAAGACGGTCTTGCCGTGTAAGCCCCCATCGCCGCGCCACAATGGCTGCGGATAATCGAGGGAGTGCAACGACAACGGCTTTTTCTTCCAGCGATACTCGTATTGCTTCCAGCCTTCGCGAAAATTTCCGACGCACAGTTTCGCGATCCCCGCGTTGAAATTCGCCTCGGCGTTCTCCGGTTCGAGCGCCAGCGCATCGGCGTAGCATTTCAGCGCTTCGTCCATACGGTTGAGTTTCATCAGTGCATTGGCCCGATTGACATGGGCCGCGAAAATATGCGGTTCGATGCGAAGCGCCTGCTCGTGCGCGGCGAGCGCCTCGTCGAACCGTCCCATTTCGGCGAGCGCCACGCCGCGGTCGGTTATCGCCGCCGCATAATCGGGATTTAGCGCCAGCGCCTCGTCGTAGCTGTGCAGCCCGTCGGCGAAGCGCTTCTCCTTGACATAGGCGTTGCCCCGATTGATCAACGCGGCGACGTTCTGCGGATCGGCCGCCAGCGCCCGGTCGAAAGTCGCAATCGCCTCGTCATGCCGGTCGAGCGCGAGCAGCGCGGTGCCGCGGTTGACCTTGATGTCGACGCGATCCGGCGCCACCTCGAGCGCCGCGTCGTAGCTTGCCAAGGCTTCGGCAAAGCGGCGGAGCTTGGCGAGCACGACGCCGCGCGTGTTGAGTGCATCGACATGAGCGGGATCCCCCGCCAGCACCGTGTCGCAGGGCACCAGCGCCGCCTCGAATGAACCGAGTTCGGCAAGCGCGTTGGCGCGGTTGTGCAGCACCGCGAGATCATTGGGATTGACGGCGAGCGCCGCGTCGAAATTCGAAAGCGCCTCGTCGTGCCGGCCCAGGCCGACCAGCGCCAGGCCGAGATTGTTGAGCGCATCGGCACGCCGCGGCTGCAATCCGAGCGCCGTCAGATAGCTTGAGCGCGCATCTTCATAACGGCCGAGCGCGCGCAAGGCATTGCCGCGGTTGTAATGCGCGTCGGCATAATCGGGGGTCAGCGCAAGCGCGCGCTGGCAACTCTGCAAGGCCTCGTCAAATCGATCGAGCGTCGTCAGCACGACGCCGCGATTGTTCAAGACCTCGGCGTTGTCCGGCGTGAGCGCGAGCGCCGCGTCGTAGGCCGCGAGCGCCTCGTCGGACCGACCGAGCGCGACCAGCGCATTGCCGCGGCGGTTAAGCGCCGGAACGCGGCGTGGCTTGAGCGCCAGCACCGCATCGTAATCGGCGAGCGCTTCGCGATGGCGGTCGAGCGCGCTAAACGCAATGCCGCGATTGTAAAGCGCGTCGACATGGCCGGGCGCCAGCGCCAAGGCGCGATCGTAACTCGCCAAGGCATCGACGTGCCGTCCCAATCCTCTTAACGCATTGCCGCGATTGCAATGCGTGCCGGCATCGCCGGCGCGCATCGCCAGCGCCCGGTCGAAACTCGCCAGCGCCTCTTGATGGCGATCAAGCGCATCGAGGATCACGCCGTAATTGGCCAGCGCCTCGGCCGATCCCGGCCTCGACTTGAGCGCCGCGGCGACGCGGCGCAACGCTTCCACCGACCGGCCCTGCTGGTGCCTGAGCACGCCGGACAGATGCAGCGCGTCAAAATCCTGCGGATCGGCGGCCAGAACGCCGGCGTAGATTTCGTCGGCCTCTTCGAGCCGGCCGTCGCCGTGCAACTCTAGCGCCTGGCCGATGGAGCGCGCGGACTGCGCCGGCTTCGCCGTTGCGTGCTTCACCATCGCAAAATCATGCCGCCGCAATCGATTTGAGCCAGGCGGGAAGCGCCGGCAGTCGGTTACCGGTCAAATTCAGGCAAGACGGTTAACCAAGCGTAAACCACACTCAAAATTAACCGCGCGCTGGCATGGATGGAGGGTTGGCGACCGGACTGAGACGCAGATCGAAAGTACCATGAGTATTCAAAGTCTCTCGTTCTTTCAGCTAGACCAGAATTATTACAGCCAGACGCAGTCGTTCGCTCAGCAGGATTCGAACTATTGGGCGCAAGCGCAGGCGCAAAGTGCGGCGTCGTCGGCAGACGATTCGTTGATTTCGGTGATGGGCGAGGCCGAAACCAATCTGGCGAAGGGGTTGGCGAGCATCGCCAACGGCACAGCCTTGAAGCGCGTCAATACGCAGCTGACGGCGGCGATCCAAAATATCTTGAACCCGTCGGGCGGCTCGACATCGTCGAGCAGCTCGACCGGGTCATCCTCATCCTCCGCCAGCACCTCTAGCACTTCCAGTAGTTCCGTCATTACGCCGGCGACCGGAACCGGCACGGTACCCTTGACGACGACCACGTCACTGGCAAGCCTCGGCATCCCGGCGAACGTTACCGTACTGACCATCGACGACGGCACCAGCACGACAACCTACGGGTCGACGGGCAGCGATACGGTGGGCGATCTGATCAACGCCATCAACGCCAATGCGCCGGGCGACGCCTATGTGACCGCATCGCTCAACAGCCGCGGCGAGCTGGTCATCACCGCCAACAATAACACCGAGTCGCTCGCGATCGGCGGCACATTCGCCTCCGACGTGGGGTTCGGGCCCAAGAACGACACTTTCGCGCCGACCAGTCCGCCTGCCAGCACGCCTGCGAGCAGCTCTTCGGGGTCTTCGAGTTCCTCGACAAGCTCCTCATCGAGCGGCAACAGCGGATCGTCGACAAGCTCATCGAGCAAGACGAGCTCCACCAAATCGTCAAAGAACACCGTGACGAATACGTCGCTGGCGATGCAAACCTTCAGCACCGCCGCATCGCTGCTTGCCGCCAACGGCGTCAGCGGCAGCCTGGTCGATATGCTGACGTGAAGACCGGCGTCCCGACCGATTAGTTTTCAATTTCTAGGCGCCGACGAACTGCGATTGCAGATCGCCGCAGAACGCCATCGGGCCGACGTGATCGAGCCGGCTTTTGAGATCCGCCCAAATCTCGCCGCCGATATCCGTCCAACGCTTGCAAAACGCGAAATCCTCGCTCAGGTAGGTGCCGTCGGCGTCAATCATGCATTCGAACAAGGCAAAGCGGTTGTCGCTCGCGGCCGCGGCATCGAGCGAATGGTCCTGCCGAAAGCGAAGCTGCGGATACCGGCCGCACATGCGTTCCAAGGCCTGGCGCCGGATCAGCAGAAAGCCGGTTCCGGCATAGCGGACTTTGACGAAGCCGGCTTTTTCCGTCACCGCGTTCGGATCGTCGACCTCAAAGACGTATTTGAGCGCCGCCGCGGCCGGATTGGGCCGGGCGGTTTCGAACGTGCTTCTGACTTTGTCCCAATCGATGCGCTTGACCGGATAGATCGCCGCGCACATGTCCGCGCCGCATTGAATAAGCCGCCAGACCTGATCCGGCTCGAAGCCGATATCGGCGTCGATAAACAGCAAATGGGTCGCCGCCGGATCGTCCAGAAATTGCGCGATCAGGCTGGCGCGGGCGCGCGTGATCAGCGCGTCGCTGTCCTTGAACAGGATTTTGAAGGTCACATTGCCGTAGCGCCGCACGGCCGATTGCAGCTTCAACAGCGAGGCCGCGTAAGCGACCGAAATCTGGCCGCCGAAGCACGGCGTCGCCACGACGAGGTTGATCGCCGCCGCGGTCAGCCCTGTCGGGGGTTGCGTCGTCGCGGCGGCCGCCAGGACCGGCGCGCGCTTGCTCGATTGTGCCGCGGGCGACGCCGAGGCGGGTGGCGCGGGCTTCAGGCTTTCGGCGATTGCGGCTTTAGGCTTTGCGGAAGCAGCCATTGCGGACCTGACTTTGGCGCGCCGGGCGATCGGGCGCCGTTTCAGGGAAAGTCACACACGCTCGGCGCGACTCTCCAATCTTGGTTAACCACTAGCCAACACAAATGGTTAACGGCGCTTTAAGCGCACGTAGAAATACCGACGAATGGGCGAAAACCCTTATGGCGCAAGCGTGGCGCAGCCAGAAACTCGATCCGGCCGGATGCCGCGGGCGGGGCCGGGAAAACCGCAGATTTACACGTCTTTAAGCCAATTAAGGCAATCCTCCGGCAGCCGATCGTGTTGATCGGGAAAAGCACTCGCCGGTACGGCACGTACAGCAAGTGCAAGCCAGTACGGCCTGTAACCAGAAGGGTAGTACCATGTCTGATATCACCTTAACCGCGGGCATTCGGCAGAACCTGCTGTCGTTGCAGAATACGTCCGCCAACTTGACGACCACGCAGGAAGCGCTTGCGACCGGCGACAAGGTCAACTCGGCCGAAGAAAATCCGAGCGCCTATTTCACCTCGCAAAATCTGACCAACAGCGCCAATTCGCTCAGCGCCTTGCTCGACCAGATCGGCCAGGGCCAGCAGACCATCAACGCGGCCACCGACGGCCTCACCGGCCTGACCAGCCTGTTGGAACAGGCGCTGTCGACCGCGCAGCAGGCGGAGCAAGCCAGCCAGACCGCCGGCTCGACCACCGGCTCGGTCGATCTGACCGGCAACACGCTGGCTGCCAACCCCCTCTTGATCACCGTTGGCTCGAACACCTACACGGCGTCGATCACCGCCAGCGAGGCCCTGACCGCGATCGAAGCCACGATCAACGGCATTGCGGGCCTCGGCTCCGGCGGCGCCGTGACCGCCAGCGACGACGGCAGCGGGCATCTGGTGCTCACCGCCAACCAGGGCTCCACGAGCTTCACGGTCGCGTCCGGCACGGAAGCCACGGCGCTCGGTCTCAGCAGCACTCCGGTCTTTGGAGCGAGCACCACGCGCACCACGCTGCAGGGCAACTACAACACCCTGCTGACGCAGATCGATCAGCTCGCCAATGACGCATCCTATAACGGCGTCAACCTCCTTAACGGCGACAATCTGGCGATCGATTTCAACGCCGCAGGGACGAGCTCGCTGACCATCGACGGCGTCGACTTCACCTCGGGGGGCCTGTCGCTTTCGGCGCTCTCCGGCGCGGGGTCGTCGTCCTTCCAGAGCGGCTCGGAGATCACCAACACGATTTCGTCGATCAACGCCGCGATCGCGACGGTGCAAGCCCAGACCGAGACGTTCGGCACCAATTCGGCCGTCATCGGGACCCGTCAGACGTTCACGACGAACCTGATCAACACGCTGCAAACCGGTGCCAGCAATCTGATCGTGGCGGATCAGAACGAGGAAAGCACCTACCTGTTGACCGAACAGACCCAGCAACAGCTGGAAATCTCGGCACTGTCGATCGCCAATCAGGCGAACCAGTCAGTGCTCAAGCTGTTCGGCTAAATTCTTCTTCTGGTACAGGCCTACAGTGAAGGCGGCGGGGCGAAAGCTCCGCCGCTTTTCTTTGGCAAGCAGCGCGGGGGAACTGTCAAACGGAATCTTAACAGGCGCGCTGTACAAAGCCTTAAAGGCCAGCGCGCATACCGACTGCGCATGAAACGGAATACTCGATATGCACTATGCCAGCAAAGCCTATGCGACGATCGCCAAGGAAACCGCCGCGCCGCGCGAATTGGAAGCAAGCTTGCTTCTCAAGGCGGCCGCGAAATTGCAGGCGGTCCAAGCCTCCTGGCGCGACAGGCCGACCGGGCTTAACGACGCGCTGTTGTACAATCGCCGGCTCTGGACGGTGTTCATCGACGCCGTGCGGCGCGAGGACAACCGGCTGCCTGCCGCCGTCCGCAACAATCTCATCAAGCTCGGCATCATCGTCATGGATCAGACTTTCGCGCTGATGACCAAGCCGAAGCCGCGGCATCTGGAGCGGATCATCAAGATCAATCGCAGTCTCGCCGCCGGCCTGCGGAGCAGGGCATAGTGGGACATCTTCGCCGCAACGATGAATGACCGGATCGGACGTGAGGGACCAGGAAATTCGAGCAGCAACCCCGTCCCAGTAGCGTGCGGCGGCCATAAAAGTCGAGATTCGATGCGGCAATGATGAGTACTCAACCGTCACTTATCGCCGATTTGGAGAGCGCGATTCAGAGCGGCTCCGACGACAAACGCGTCGCCATGCTCCGCCGCATCACCGATCTTTTCGTCGCCGACGCCGACCGGCTCGACGAGCGCCAGATCGACGTGTTCAACGACGTGCTCGAACACCTGATCCAGCGGATCGAAGGCAAGGCGCTTGCCGAGCTCAGCCGGCGGCTGGCACCGATCAACAATGCCCCGCTCGGGGTGGTGCGCCGTCTGGCGGGTCACGACAACATCACGATCGCGGAGTCGGTCCTGACGCAATCCACCCGGCTCAGCGACAGGGATCTCATCGATATCGCCAACACCAAGACGCAAGCGCATATGTTGGCGATTTCGGCCCGCCCCAAAATCGGCACGACCGTGACCGACGTGCTTCTGGAGCGCGGCAACCATCAGGTCTATCACAAGCTTGCCGCGAACCACGGCGCCGATTTCTCCGAGAGCGGTTTTGCGACGCTGGTGAAGCGCTCGGAGGGCGACGATGAGCTCGCGGAAAAGGTCGGGCTTCGGCGCGACGTGCCGTTTCCGCTGTTCAGGCAGCTTCTGCTCCACGCCACCGAGGTCGTGCGCTCGCGCCTGCTCGCCTCGGCCAGTCCCGAAGCGCGCAACCGCATCCAGCACGCCCTTGCAACCGTCTCTGAAGACGAGCAACACGCGGCGGGCTTCCAGAACAAGCAAGATTACGACGCGGCATATACCAGGGTGCTCGCCATGCAGAGCAAGGGCGAGCTCAGCGAAATCTCGCTCTTGAACTTCGCCAGAAGCGAGCGTTACCCGGACATGTTGGCGGGGTTGTCGCTCTTGTGCGGGGCGCCGATGCAGTTGGTGGAGAATCTGCTGCAGAGCAAGCATCGCGAAGGGTTCCTTGTCCCTTGCAAGGCCGCCGGATTGGACTGGACGACGGTCAGCATCATCCTGTCCTGCCGAAGCGTCGGCGGGACACTCTCCGGCGACGATTTCGATGCCGCACGCACCGACTATATGAGGTTATCGCAGCCCGCCGCCGCCAGAGTGCTGCGATTTTGGCTGGTCCGGCAGTCGACCGTAAAGGACGTTGCCGCCACGGCTTAGTCCATGCGGACGGCGAGTCCGGCCGTGCGATCGAGCGGCTCGCGCGGCTTCGTTCGCCGCCACGTCAGCCGCCGACCGGCGCCAGATAGTTGACCAGGCTCAATTCGGCGAGCCGCGCCGTCACCGACATTGACGCCGACAGGTTATTCTGCAGCGTCAGAATGTCTTCGCCGATCGGTTCTGATTGATGCCCTCGATGCCTTGCAGCATGTCCTGCAAAGTCGTCTGGGTCTGCGTATTGATGGTCGTCGCATTGGCGACGGTGGTCTGCGCATTGGCGATGTTGGCCTCGATGTCGCCGATCGTCTGCGTGCCCGGCTGGCCGTCGAGGTTTGCCGTGACGCTCTGCGACAGCGCCTGATAGCTCGCCTGCGCATTCGGATCGCTGGCCGAATAGGTGGTGGCGGCGAGCGCGGCGACGTTGGCGACCAGCGAGGCGATCGCCGGCTCCATGGCGCTCATGCCATAGGCGATGGTCATCGACGGCCCAACTTGCGCGGTCGCGGTCTGCAACGCCGGCGTGCTGCCGTTTTCGCCCGTGTACCAGAAGACGGTATTGGCCGTGCGTGCCGCTCACGAGCGACGTTGCCGTCGCGTAATCCGGCGGCACGCCGGGGTCGACGATTTGCGGCGGGTCCGAGTTGAAAAAATCATCGGCGGCGGCGATGGCGGAGGCGGCCGGCAGCGCGGTCTGCGCCAGATTGCCGATGGCGCCCGTCAACGCGGTTTGCAGATTGGCCGCGGTGGCGGCCGGCGACGCGCCGATGGTGAACTGGTTGGCGCCCGGCGGCGAGTTTGCGGTCGCTTGCAGCGTGATTGTCTGGCTCGATCCGTCGGGCAGCGTGAGGTTGAACGCGATCGAGTCGCCGGCATTCGGATTGGACCCGAGATCGACCGAGAGCGTCGGCGGCGAGCCGGATGGCTGAGACACGGTCGCGCCGGTCAGACTCGAATTCACGCTCGCGAGCTGGAAGCCGAATGGCGAACCGTCTTGGCTGAGCGTCACGTCCCCACCGGTCCCGCCGACGGTCAGCCGGCCAAGCCCGGTCGCGCCGAGATCGGCCTGTTGCCGTTCGGCGATCAATTGCGTGAGCCCGGCCTGCGCGCCGTTGCCGTTGAGAATTTCGTTGACGCTGGCGACCGAGGGCTGGTTCACCGCGCTGCCGGAAAAAATGTAATTGTCGCCGACCTGGGTGTTGAGCAGCGAAAGTATTTCGCCGAGGTAACTCGCCGCCGATTGCTGCGTCGTCGTCTGACCGGTATCGTCGAGCGCGAAACCGCCCTGTTGGCTGATCGCCTGCGCAACCGCGCTGCCGGCATTGCCGAGCTGGGTCAACACCGACTGCGCGATGCTCAGCGTCGTGCCGACGGTGGTCGCGGTCGCGCTGTAGCCGTTGATGTCGGAAAGCTGGGCGGCTCAGCGCCAGCGCCAAGCCGGCCTGCGGTCCGAGATCCGAATAAGTCTGCGCCGCCTGCCCGGTGCCCAGCTCCTCGCTCAGCGTGTTGAGCTGGTTCATCATATTGGTCTGCGCCGCCACATTGGCCGCAGTGATTGATCCGGGTCCGGTGATACTCATTACTCACCCACCTGCAACAAGGTTGCCATCATCTGCTGGATTGTCGTCATGACCCGGGCATTGGCGCCATAGGCGTTTTGCAGCGTGATCAGGTTCGACATTTCGGTGTCGATATTGACGCCGGATTGATTGTTGAAGCGCTGCTGCAAGGCGGTCAGCACGGTGTCCTGGCCCTGCTGCAAATTCGTCGCCGCGTTGGCCGCTTGCGATTGCTGCGTCACGACCTGGCTCAGGTATTGCGTCAGCGTGCCGCTATAAGGTTGCGCCGCGGTACCCAGACCGGTCGCCGGCGAATAGGCCAGCAACGCATCGGTCATCTGGTTGAGCAGGAAGTTCGGACGCGTCGGATCGCCGGCGCTGGTCGAAGACGAATACGCGACCAAACTCGACGGCGACGCGATCACCGCGGGATTGACTTCGATGACGCCGGCGAGGCCCGTCGTTTGCGAACCTGCCGCCGTGATCGCGCCGGTGATCGGCGCGGTCCCATCGGTAAACAGCGGCAACTGTATGCTGCCGGTGGTCACCGAAGTGGCGGTCGTGGTTGCGGAGAGCGAATTGACGACGTTGGCGGTGGAATTGGCGTTGACGACCTGCAACAGCGTGCCGGATGGGTTTGAGAACTGCAGGTTGGAGCCGAACGCGGCATTGAGCTGCGATATCACCGAGCTCATGCCGCCGGAGAAATTGACGCCGATGATCTGGTCGTTCGGGTTCGAGGGCGAGGTTTGCAGCGGCAAAGTCCCGCCCGAACCCAGCGCAACGATCGTGATCGTGTGCTGTGTATTGCTTGTATCGGTGTAGGTCAGCTGGATCGAGTTGCCGGGTAACACGGCGCTGGTGTCGACGTTATAGCCGGCCTGCGAGCCCGACGTGACGGCGGTCCCGCTCACGGTCTGGTTCGACAAAGCCTGCGACATCTGGTTCGCAAACTCGTCGAGCTGCTCTTGCGCCTGCGGCAGGATGGTGTCGCGCATCTGTAGATAGGCGCCGATTTGGCCCGACTGGATGGCGTTCGTGGCGACCAGATCGGTGGTGGCGCCGCCGGGTGACGTGAGCGTGATCGTGCCGGCGGTGTCCTGGCTCGGATTGGCGCTCCATTGCGACGTGGCCGACAGCGCCCCTACGTCGCTGAACGACAATTGCGAGGCCTGCACCCCGGCGACGAGTTGCTGCCCCGTACCGGTGAACACCGATATCTGGTTGTCGGAGCCCTGCACCACGTTGACGTTCATCAACTGCGAGAGCTGCGCGATGTCCTGGTCGCGCTGATCCTCGAGCGTCGCCGTGGAGCCGTCGTCGCTCGCCGTTTCGAGCTGTCCGTTGATTTGGGCGATCTGTTGCAGCGCGGTGTTTGCGCTCTGCACGTCGGTGGCGATTCCCGCCTCGGCCTGACTGCGCAGCTGTTGAATGCTGGCCGTCATCGCATTGAGATTTTGCGCCACGGATTGGGCGGCGCTGATCACGCCCGATTGCGCGGAGGTCGAGCTCGGGCTGGTCGACAGCGCCTGCAGCGCGGTGGTGAAATTATCGAAGATCGCGTCGAACGAGGTCGACGATCCCGGCGTGCCGTAGACCTGCTGGAGCTGCTGGTAGAGCTGCGCGGCGCTGTCGGCGTAGGAGTCTCCCGACGTCTCTGTCCACAACTGGTTCTGCAACAGCGTGTTGAGATCGCGATTGATGCCGGTGACGTCGACGCTCGTCCCGGACGCGCCCGCATCCGAGGTCTCGATCTGGTTGACACTTTCTTCGATGTAGCCGGCGGTGTTGGCGTTCGCCACGTTTCCGGCGACCACCGACAGCGCGAGCTGGGTGGCGTTGACGCCCGCCAAAGCGGCGGAAAGCGCCTGGCTGATGCTCATGGCGGCGGCGGTCCACGCGTGTCACGGCTCGGCAACGAAGTGGCGTTCATCCTCACCGCGCGATCTCACTCGACGAATTCACTGGATCACTTGCAGCAAGCTTTGGATCATCTGGTCCGCGGTCGACATCACTCGGGCGTTGGCCGAATAGGCCTGCTGCGCCACGATCAGGTTGCTGAACTGGGTCGAGATGTCGACGTTGGAGGATTCCAGCGAGCTGCCGACGATGGTGCCGGTCGAGCCAAAGATCGGATTGCCGGATTCCGGGGTCGCCGCGTAGGCCTCGCCGTCGAGCGGCTCGAGCGAATTCTGACCGTTGAACGTCGCCAAGGTGATGTCGGCCAACGCGACGGTCTGGCCGTTCGAGAACGAGCCGGTCACCTGACCCTGGGTGTCGACCGAAAGCGACTGCATTTGGCCGGCGGCAAATCCGTTCTGCGAGAGAGTATTGACCTGCACATTGCCGGTTGAAGATGCGAATTGCGTGAGCCCGCCGACGCCGAAGTTCAGCGTCACGTTGCCGACCGTGTCACCGTTGACCGTCAGATTCTGACAAGGTCAGGTTCGGCGTTGTGGGCGACGTCAGCTGGCCGCTGGAATTAAAGGTGAACGAGGTGCCGGTATTTTGCCAGGCGACTTGGGTGCCGGTCGCACTGGAGTTGGTCTCATAGAAAAGTTGCCAAGTGTTACTGCCGCCGCTGCTGCCGGTTTCCGCCCAGGCGAATTGGACATTCACCGGATTGCCCTCGGAATCGTAGGTGGTAATCGAGCCGCCGGAGGTCGATTGCTGCGCGAAGGTGGAGGCGTCGTTGCCGACCACCGTGCCGGTGCCGGTATCGAGCGGATTGACCGAGAAGTCGGTGGGATCGAGCAAGCCCGCCGTGGGCACACTCGGCAGGTTGGCCTGATAGTCGATCTCCGAGGTCGCCTGTGCCGGGAGGAAACTGTTGTTGAATTGCAGGACTTCGGGAACGCTGCTTTCCGGAGCGCCGGTGGCCGGATTGACCGGCGTGCCCATCAGGTAATAGCCGGCGCCGTTGACCAGATAGCCGTCGTTATCCAGCTGAAAATCGCCGCGGCGGGTGTAGTAATTGACGGTGCTGAATTGTTGCTCGCCGCCAGAAGCGCCGCCGGTCCCTTGCGCTACAACGAACCAGCCGTCGCCGTCGATCGCCATATCGGTCGCGACCGACGTGTTGTTGATAGTGCCCTGCACCGTGTTGCTGGCGACCGAACCGGCAAAGACACCGCCAGCGGTCTGCTCGCCCTCAGCGGCCTGGGAGACAAGCGCCTGGAAGCTGGTGTCCGTCTCTTTGTAGCCAACGGTCTGTGAGTTGGCGATGTTGCCGGAAATGTTCTGCAACGCGAAGGACTGTGCCTGTAGACCAGCCACTGCGGTGGTCAACGCATCGAAGATACCCATGACTTGTCTCCAACTCGTTCGCAACATGACAGCGGCGGACAGCCGCACTCCGCACGCTGGGCAGCAAGCGGCGTGCCACAAAATTATTGCGTAATATCAATCAGTTATATGATTGCCGCAGATCCTGCCTGGTACGGATATGCCGGTCGGCAGGCAAAAATTGCCGAGCCATCGCGTCGCATGGCATGCTTGATCTCGCGCCAACAGCACGCCAACCCAATCCGATGCGCTTCGAAGGCACCAGCGGCTATGTCGCCACCGACGATTTGAAAGTCGCGGTCAATGCCGCGATCGCCTTGGAGCGGCCGCTATTGGTCAAAGGCGAACCCGGCACCGGCAAGACCGTGCTCGCCATCGAGATCGCCAAGGCGCTCGGCGCGCCGCTGATCGAGTGGCACATCAAATCCACCACCAAGGCGTTGCAGGGGCTTTACGAATACGATGCCGTCACCCGGCTGCGCGACAGCCAATTGGGCGATGCGCGCGTGCGCGACATCCGCAACTACATCAAGCGCGGCAAGCTGTGGGATGCCTTCGTCGCCGACGAGCGCCCGGTGCTGCTGATCGACGAGATCGACAAGGCCGATATCGAATTCCCCAACGATCTGTTGCAAGAGCTCGATCGCATGGAGTTCTTCGTCTACGAGACCGGCGAGACCATCCATGCCCGCCGCCGTCCGATCGTGGTCATCACCTCCAACAACGAGAAGGAATTGCCCGACGCGTTTCTGCGCCGTTGCTTCTTCCACTACATCCGGTTTCCCGATGCCGACACCATGCGCGCGATCGTCGAGGTGCATTTTCCCGGCATCAAGCACCGCCTGGTCGCCGAAGCGCTGAAGCTTTTCTACGACATCCGCGACGTGCCCGGCATGAAAAAGAAGCCGTCCACCTCCGAACTGCTCGATTGGCTGAAGCTTCTGATGGTCGAGGATATTTCCGTGGAGACATTGCGCGAGCGCGATCCGAAGCGGCTCATTCCGCCGCTGCACGGCGCGCTCCTCAAGAACGAGCAGGACGTCCACCTGTTCGAGCGGCTCGCGTTCATGACCCGGCGCGAGGGGCGCTAAGCCTCACCACAGCGGATTCATATTGAATGAATAAGTCGCGCCGAGACCGTAGGTGAACTGGTCCGGCGAGCCGCGCTGGGTGACCAGCGGAGAATCGGCGGCCGAGTCGGTCAAGCGTTGGTATTCGACGAAGGCATGCGCCGTCCATGCCGGGTTGAACCTGTACTGCACCTGCGTGCCGGCGCCGTACGAATAGAGCCCGCCGCTGGCGCTATAGGGCGTCAACGCCGGCAGGCTCCGTTGCGCCAAGTTTGCCGCCGTGGCCTGCGCCTGGGTGATGCTGAAATAAGGCGCCACGGCCGCAGTCGTCTGCAACGTCACCCGCGGTCCCGCCGAGAGCGTCCATTGCCCGGCCGGCACCACGGCATCCAGCATGACGTCACCGGTCACGCCGGTTTCGCCGCCGATGCCTTGGCGGACTTCGCCACGCAGGCGCAGCCACGATAGCGGCCAGAAATTGGCAAACAGACCCGCTTGAACCGCATAATCGACGTCGGACAAGCCGTTCAACTGAGCGTAGGACGAGGCATCGCGCCGGTTGACGAACTGCAGCGCCGGACCGAGCTGGAAGGCGCCGAGATTGATCACGCTAAAGCCAAAACTGTCGCGCGGCCCGACGAAAATCGGCGGGTCTCCCACCTTGCGAATATTGAACAGAGGCAAACCTGAAAGACCCGGCTTGCTGTCGGGTGCGCCGGGCCAAGCCGGGATGATGCGGCCTTCCGCGCCTATTGTGACAATCCAATCGGGAACGACGGGCGTGTAAGCCGCCGGCGCCGTCGCTGGCGGCGCCGACTGCACCGGCAAGTCAGCTGCGGCGGCGATGCCCGGCGCGAGGACAACAATCGCTGTAAGCGCAAAGCGCCAGCCCGGCAGCACCATGTCTACGCAACCCCCGCCCGTGGCCCGGATGTCCCCGAGCCGATCCCGACCATAGCGTAAGAAGTCATCGAAGAGCGAAGCTCGATCCGCTGAATGGTAAATTTGGCGGGCAACTGTTGCCGATTTGTTCGGAGCCGGCAGCCTAAGTCTTGGCGGCGCGGCCGGCACTGTGCTTGGTCCAATTGCGGCGCTTTCTGCGCTTGGGCCGGCGTTCGGCAGCGCCGGTCTGGGGTTGCGCCGCGCGATCTGCATTGCCAGCCGAGGGAATAATGGAATCGGCGGTTACGGCCGGCTGTTCCGGTTCCGCAACATCGGCCGCCAACACCGCTGTCGAATCCGAAGTCGCCGCCGCCTGGTACACGGACGAATCCACCGTCGCGGGCTGCGCCGGCAGTTGCTCTTGCACCATCGATGGTTTCGCGAGCCGAGTAAGTTGGGCCTCGCGCGCCTGGCGCTGCGCCAATTCGCGCGCCTTGGCGCGGCGCTCCTCGATGCGGTCGCGCAGCCGCTTGATCCAGACGCGCATCTGCGCCGCGACCCGGCCGAAAACGCCGCCCGCCCAGACCAGCTCGAACGGCGTGAATTGCCGCCAGGTCTGATCGCCCTCGACGATGGCGCGCGCGATGATGTTGCCGGCCATCGCCGTGGTGTTGAGACCATGGCCGCCGAAGCCGCTGGCGAGCCACACGCCCGGACCGAGTTCGCCGATCTGCGGCATCCGGTGCATGGTGATGCCCAACGTGCCCGACCAGGCATAGTCGACGGCAACGTTGCCGAGCTGCGGATAGGTCTTCTTGATGTCGCCGGTGCAGCGCGCCGACGTAGCGGCGCGGATTGCGCACCCACGCCGTCGAGCGCCCCGACAACATCAGGCGGTCGCCGCCGACGATACGGTAATGATTGTCGGCGAGATCGGTGTCGCTGACCGCGCCGCGATAGCCGACCGCTTCGGCAAGACGCTCGCCGAGCGGCGCGGTGGCGATCACATAGGTCGTCACCGGCACCAGCGTCGCCGCGAGCCGCGGCATCAGCGGCCGAGCTGCACGTTGCCGCACAGCACGACGTGATTGGCGCGCACTCGCGCACCCGGGGTGACGATGCGCTTGCGCACCCCGGTCGGATCGATCGACAGCGCCGGCGTATTTTCGAAAATGCGCGCGCCGTCGCGTTCGGCGGCGGCGGCGAGAGCGAGCGCATAATTGAGCGGATGGATGGCGAACGCGCGCAGATAATTGATGGCGTAGAAGTAGCGCTCGCTGCGCAGCACCGCGCGCACGCGCTCGGTCGGCCAGCCCTCGATCTCGCAGCCCAATTCGCCGAGCAGCGCGACATAGCCGAGAAATTCGTCGGTGTTGTCTTTTTTGGATACATAAAGCCAGCCGGGTTGCGGATCGATGCCGAGGGCGCCGATCGGCGCGGATGGCATTGCGGACGTAATCGAGACCGGCCTGCGACAGCGTCCACAGATCCTTGGTGCGCTCGAAACCGACCCGGGCGATCAGCTTGTCGGCATCGGCGCCGAAGCCCGGCAGCACGAAGCCGGTATTGCGGCCGGACGCGCTCTGGGCGAGACGGCCGGCCTCCAGCAGCACGACCGACCAGCCGCTGCGCGCCACTTCCCGCGCCGTCGTCAGCCCGGCGAGCCCGCCGCCGATCACGCAGACGTCGACGTCGAGGTCGAACGTCAGCGGCGGGCGCGGCGGCGCGTCCACCATGGTCGCGGCGTACCAACTTTCGCCATAGGCTTTGGTATCGATGTCACTCAAGCGAGGCTTTCCGCGACTTGGCGGGCCGAGGCTGCCGATGTAGGAACTTCAAATCCACCGCACTAGACTAGCCGGGCTCGGGAAAGCGACATTAGCGCGATGCGTCGTCTGATGCTGCTCCGCCATGCCAAAACCGAGCGCGCCGAGCCCGGCGAGCGCGACCGCGACCGCAAGCTCATGAAACGCGGCCGCGCCGACGCGCCGGTGATCGGCGCCTATATGGCGCATCATGGCCTCGTTCCCGAACTCGCGCTGGTTTCGCCGGCGGCGCGGGCGCAGGAAACCTGGACGCTCGTTGCCGCCGCGTTCGCCAAAGCGCCGCGCATGGCGAGCGACGAGCGCATCTATAACGCCAATCCCGAGACGCTTATCGGCGTCATCGGCGACAGGCGCAAGGCGCACTCGCTCCTCGTCGTCGGCCATAATCCGAGCCTGCACGATCTCGCGCTGCAATTGATCGCCTCCGGCGACGTGGACATGCGCGAACAGCTCAACGAGAAACTGCCGACTTCGGGCCTCGTCGTCATCGATCTGCCGTTCGATGACTGGTCGTTGCTGCACGCCCATTCCGGCCGCTTGGAGCGCTTCGTCAGTCCGCGCCTGATTGCCGCCGCGACCGAATAAGCCCTGAAAATCGGGTCCGCTGCGCCATTGCGGCGGCTGGCCGGGACTGAGATTATTTGGACGCCGGAGGTGGCGCGATTCGGCGGCGTATTGGCCGCAAGGCGCGCCGGCCCTGGCACGGTGAGTTCAGCGATGCCGATACTGCCCTCGGATATTTTCGCCGTCTTTGCGCGCGGCCCATCGACCGCGACGCATGACTTGCATTCGCAAAGGATTGCATCGGGCACGGATGCCGACCGAATTTACGGCTCGATCTCTCGCTGCGGGAACATTTACTGCTCCCGGTCGCAATCTTTGTGATCTCGATCGTCACGATCGATTTCTCGCGGCGTTCAAATCTCGTTGCTACGGTCTGGCCGGTCGAACGCGATCATGTTGGCGGTGTTGCTGTGCCATGCGCGCAACGTGACCAACTGCGCATCGATCATCGTCGGCGGCACCGCGGCAACCGCGCTTGCAAGCCTGCTGACAGGCGGCAGCCCTGCGCTGTGCGCAACGATCATGGTGGCAAACTGTGTCGAGATCGTTACCGCATTGGCATTATTGGCGGCATTTCAAATCGGCGTCGTCCAATCTGACTTCGTTTCGAGGCGTGCTCATTTTCATCTTCATCGCCGGCGGCGTGGCGCCGATCGGAGGCACACTCATCGGCGCCAACGCGTTCGGATTGGCGCATGGAATCCCTTGGATGGCGGTCTGGCGGAACTGGTATCCCGGTCACGCGCTTGGAATGATCATTGTGGCGCCATTCCTGATCAGCGTCATGTCGAGCGAGTGGCTACGCGCTGCGGATCAAGCAGCGACGTTCCGGAGGCCGCGGCCATTTTCGCGTGTTTTCATCGCGATCAGCCTGGGCGTGATCTATTTCCGGCCCGTTCATTTTTTTGATCGCCCCTGCAATCTTGCTGGCCACGGTGCGGTTCGGCGTCATCGGCGCCGCCGCGGCGACCTTCTTGGTCGCGGTCATCGCCAGCATATTTGTCGTCTATGGGAATTGGACAACCGATCATTTTCCATCCGGATTTGTCGCAGCGCATCTTCGCCTTGCAGATGTTCCTGGCGATCACCTCGTTCTGGTCGTTGCCGACGGCCGCGTTGCTGACCGAGCGCGACCGGCTGTTGAGCGATCTGTCGCGCGCCAACGCGCAATTGACGGCGGAGAGCGAAACAAAATCGCATCTGGTGACCGGCTTGCGCCGCCATCTGTCGATGGCCGAGGAGAAAGAGCGGCTGCGGCTGTCGCACGAGCTGCACGATCAGGCCGGGCAAAGCCTGATCGCCGCCATTCTCGAACTCAATGAGATCGACTCGCTGACTTCGGGACCGGCGCGCGAACGCCTGCATCTTGTGCGCAAGAAAATGGAAGACATGGGCAAGACGCTGCACCGGATTGCCTGGGAATTGCGGCCGCCCTCGATCGACGAATTGGGCCTGCGCAAGGCGCTGGCGAGCTACATCGCCGAGTGGAGCGAGCAATGCGGCACCGAGGTCGACTTTCACTGCGACGATCCGCGCCTCGACGAAGTGCCCGACGAAATCGCCACGACGGTCTATCGCGTCGTGCAGGAGGGGCTGACCAATATCGTCAAGCACGCGCAGCGGCCGTCCAACGTGAGCGTCGTGATCCGGCACCCGGACGCGACATTGCAGGTCATCGTCGAGGACAATGGTTGCGGCTTCGACATCGCCGCGCTGACCGCCAAAACCGGCAACCGCCGCGGCCTCGGTCTCGACGGCATGCGCGAGCGGCTTTCGCTCATCGGCGGCACGCTCGAAGTCGAGTCCGCGATCGGTGCCGGCACCACGATCTTCGCGCGCATCGCTCTGGACGGTCAAAAGTCGGCGGCATGAGCAAGACCCGCATCGTGCTCGCCGACGATCATCCCATCGTTCTCGATGGCCTGCGCAATCTCATTCGCGCCGAGGCCGATTTCGAGCTGGTCGGCGAAGCGGCAAGCGGACTCGCCGCGCTGAAAGTCATCCGCGACAAACGCCCGGACGTCGCCGTGCTCGATATTTCGATGCCGGAGCTCAACGGCATCGTGCTGACGCGGCGACTTGCCGGAGAAATGCCGGCGCTGCGCGTGCTGGTGCTGACGCTGCACGAAGACCGCGCCTATCTCAATCAGGCGCTGGAGGCGGGCGTGCGCGGCTATGTGCTCAAACGCTCGGCGGTGGAAAACCTCGTGCAGGCCATTCGCGCCGTCATCGTCGGCGGCATTTATGTCGACCCGGCAATCTCCGGCCGCATGTTCGACGGCAAGCGCGCCCATGCCAGGCCCTCGGCGCAAGCCGCGCCGGCGCTGACCGAGCGCGAGGGCGCGGTGCTGAAGATGGCGGCCTTGGGATTCACCAACAAGGAAATCGCGTCGCGGCTCGACGTCGGCGTGAAGTCGGTCGAGACCTATAAGGCGCGCGGGCTGGAAAAGCTCGGACTGAAGACGCGCGCCGAATTGGTGCGCTACGGCTCTGCGCAAGGCTGGCTCGACCTGTGATTTGTTACGGTGAAACGCCGGTTAATATGTCAGGAAATTTCTGACAACGCAGATCCGCATTGTTGTCCCGCCGCCGCGCGAATTGCGCTATGACCGCGATGCATTGGGGGCGACGATCCGGCACGGCGCGTGCGGCCGCCGGAATGTCACCAGGGGACAATCGATGTCGAGCGCGGCGAAGCCTCGCGCCATTGCCGGCGCATCGCAACCTGCCGAGAACGACGTGCTGCATTTTCTCACGCGCACGCTGCAGGCGCATTTTCTCGACGCCAGGCCGCAAGACATGCTGACCAAGCTGAAGAATTTGCAGAACGCGCTCGATCAGCAGGAAATCACGCTGTCGGAATGGCCGGATTCGCCGAGCAAGGAACGCATCTGCGCGGCGCTGGCGAAGGCGCAGCAATCTGGTCGCGCAAATCGTCGACGAGTTCGGCACCGTGGCGCCACCCGCCGACATCCTTTCGCGCTGCAAATAGCGAGCCGCGAATAGTGAGTGGCGAGTAGCGAGTGGAGTGCGGGTGTTGTTCTATTCGCTATTCGCTATTCGCTATTCGCTATTCGCTATTGACTTTTCGCTAGTCAATAGTTCGCGCTTCGCTAGCCCGCCAGCGCCGCCAAAATCCGCGCCCAACTGCGGATACCTTTGTGGAAGCATTTGAGATCGAATTTCTCGTTCGGCGAATGCACGCGATCGTCGTCGAGCGCAAAGCCGACCATCAGCGTGTCCATGCCGAGTACGGTCTTGAAATCGCCGACGATCGGAATCGAGCCGCCGGCGCCGACCGTGACCGCCTTCTTGCCCCACTCCTCGCCGAGCGCGCCGCGCGCCTTGTTGAGCGCCGGACTGTCGAACGCCACTTGAAAGGCCGGGGCGCTCGAAAAATTGCCGAACTCGACTGTGCAGTCCGCCGGCACCCGCGCGCGCACGAAGTCGCGGAACCCGGCGCGGATCTTTTCCGGGTCTCTGGGCGCCGACCAGGCGAAACGACACCTTGGCCATCGCCTTGCCGGGAATGACGGTCTTTGCCCCCTCCCCGGTATAGCCGCCGAGGATGCCGTTGACCTCGGCGGTCGGCCGGGTCGAGATTTGCTCGATCAGCATGCGATTTTGCTCGCCGGCCGGGATTTTCAACCCGATCGGGCCGAGAAATTTCTCCGGCGTAAGCTTGAGGCCCGTGAGATCGGCCTTGATGTCGTCGGGCAGTTCATGGACGCCGTCGTAGAAGCCGGGAATGGCGACCGCGCCGTCCGGTCTGTGCAAGGCCGAGAGAATATCGGCCAAGACATGGATGGGATTGCGCGCCGCCCCGCCGAACAGGCCGGAATGCAGATCGCGGTCGGCGCAGGTGAGCCTGACCTCTTCGTAAACCAGCCCGCGCAGCGAGGTCGTGATCGAGGGTGTCTCGGCGTCCCACATGCCGGTGTCGCAAACCAGCGCAAGATCGCGCTTGAGCTCGGCGGCATTGTCGCGGACAAAGCCGAAAAGATGCTTTGAGCCGCATTCCTCCTCAC
Organism: uncultured Alphaproteobacteria bacterium; assembly: GCA_963729335.1. Lineage (GTDB taxonomy): Bacteria > Pseudomonadota > Alphaproteobacteria > Rhizobiales > Xanthobacteraceae > BOG-931. The sequence continues at coordinate 593,128 of CAVSNN010000002.1, read as the reverse complement.
CCTCGATCAGCATCGTAATGTCGAGCGGCAGCTTGCCGGCGACCGCCTTGAAGGCGCGACAGGCCTCGACGAAGGTCATGGCTTGGCCTTTGTCGTCGCAGGCGCCGCGGGCGACGATGATTTTTCGCCCGCCGGGAAGCGTCTGGATGCGCGGTTCGAACGGCGGGCTCTGCCACAGATCGAGCGGATCGACCGGCTGCACGTCATAATGGCCGTAGAACAGCACGCGCGGCGCCCTCCCGCCCTGCCCGTTGCCGCTTTTGCCGATCACCACCGGATGGCCGGCCGTCGGCCGGACGCTTGCTTCGAGGCCGAGGCTCGTGAGGTCGGCCGCGACATGCTCGGCGGCCTCACGGCAGTGCGGCGCATAGGCCGGATCGGTCGACACCGACTGGATGCGCAAGAGCGCGAACAGACGGTCGAGGCTGGCATCGAGATCACGATCGATCCGATCGAGGATTGCGGGCAAAAGTTCCGACGCTGTCATAGCTCCACCGCTTCTAAGCTCCTGGGAGCGCCCTTAAGCCATCGCCCACCGGCCGCCGCGGGCCTCCGTCGGGTCGCGGCCGGGGCACAAGACGATTTTATAGTCCGCGCCGGCGGTCATTGCCACCGACGCCCACCGCGTGCGTTGCAAGTTTGCAACGCCCGGCAACGTTTCAATCCGCGCCGGCGCTCGAATGACCCATTTCGTCGGCACCGCCTTGTCACCCGGTGTTTGAATCTACATTATGGCGAGAACCTGCCGACAGTGCGGGGGCGGGGCGAGGGGATAATGGACGAACTGATCGGACGTCTCGTCGCCGATGTCGGAATAGACCGCGCGGCTGCGGAAAAAGCCGTCGGCATTATTCTCGACTTCCTGGTCAAGGAAGGGCCGGCCGACAAAGTGCAATCGCTGCTAACCAAACTCCCCGGAGCTGAAACCTTGATGCAGAAGGCCGCAAGCGAAGGCGGCGGCATCGGGGTGATGGCCGGCGCCATGGGTGGGGTCATGGGCGCCGGCATGCGAATGATGTCGGCGGGTCTGACCATGGGCCAGGTGCAGAGTGTCGACTCGGGCGGTCATCGCCTATACGCGTGAGAAGGCCGGCGAGGATGCGGTCGGCGAGATCGTCGCCGCCATTCCCGGTCTGGCGCAATTTGTTTGAGTTTTGAGTATCGAGTGGTTGCCGCGACGAGTTTCGCTGAGGGGGGCTTCGATGGCGTATCCCATTACCGAAATTCAGGGGATCGGAACCGATGTTGCCGCGATCCTGAAGTCGGATGGGATTCGCACCACAGTCGGCTTATTGCGCTCGGCCAAGACGCCAAAGCAGAGGCTTAAGATTGCGGCCAAGACCGGAGCGCCGAAGAAAAACGTTCTCGACTGGGTGACCGCCGCCGACCGCATGCGCATCAAAGGCGTCGGCTGGGAATATGCCGAATTGTTGCGTGTTGCCGGCGTGCGAACCGTCAACGAGCTTCGCTTCCGCAATCCACAGCGGCTCGCCAAGGCCATGTCGGACGCCAACGGCAAGCGCAAGCTGGTGCGGGTTCGCCCGTCGGTGAACATGGTCACGCGCTGGATCGAAGACGCCAAGGACCTCCTGCCCGTCATCCGCTACTAGCAGTCTGCGGAAAAACTGGGAAATCGAGGCATCGGGCTTTTGCTCGGTTGGTCTTTGATGGGTTCGATTTCTTTGAGAGCGATTGATCTCGCCGGGCGCTTGGCTAAGCCGCGATCAGTTTGGGGATGCGGATCAGATTGTAGGCGATCAGGTTGAGCATGAAGTCGGCGGCGACGCGAGCGATGCCGCGATGCTTGGTCTTGCGCATGGTGCCGTGCTGCTTGCCCCAGCCAAAGATGCATTCGATCATGGCGCGGCGCGATTGCGACATGGCATAGCCGTCGTGCCGGGTGGTGCGTGCGTCGATGGCGCTCTGGCGTCCCTTGGTGCTGGCGATGTTGTACTGCGTCAGATGCGGAGTGACGTCGATGGCGCGAAGATTGGCGACATGCTCGGCCGTGTCATAGGCCTTATCTTCACCGGCCGTGATGCGGCCACAGGCGGCCTTGCTCCTGGCCTTGAGCATGATCTCCGAAGCCCGGCGCTCGGCGGTGCCGGTGGCGTGCGTGACCAAGCCGGCCACCGCCAGGCCATGCCTGTTCTCCATGGTGGCATGGCCCATATAGCAGAGCTTCGCCTCCCGCCCGGCGGCCTTGCGGTAAAGCCGGCTGTCAGGATCGGTGGTGCTCGCGTGCGTGTCGTTCTTGCGCTTCTGGCCATGGAAGTTCGCGCCGCCGTCTTCGTCACCGCTGCCGTCCTTGGGGCGAAAGCTCTTCTGCGAGGCCCAGGCCTCAATTAGCGTGCCGTCGACCGAAAAATGCTCGTCCGACAACAGCGGCCTGACCTGCGGATGGTTCAGAAGCTTGCTCATGAACTTGGCAAACACCTCGCCGTTCTGAAGCCGGGCGCGGTTCTTGGTAAACACGGTTGGGTCCCAGACCGGGTCGTCGGGCGAAAGCCCCACAAACCAGCGGTACAACAGATTGTAGTCCAATTGCTCCATCAACTGCCGTTCCGACCGGATGCCGTAGAACACTTGCAGCAGCAGGGCGCTCAGCAATTGCTCAGGAGGTATCGAAGGACGGCCTTCGCTTGCGTAGAGCCTCCCAAGGCTACCGGTCAGCTCGCTCAGCACAGCGCGCACAAGCTCCCGAATCCTTCGCAGTGGATGGTTCTTCGGCACCCGCGCCTCGGCCGAGATGTACGAAAACAGCCCGCCTTGATCCTCAAATGCCCCGCGCATACATGCCTCCGCTGATTCGTGATACAAAACTGAATCAGCAAACTCTCGCCGTGGCGAGCGTTTTTCCGCAGACTGCTAGAGGCCGGCTCGGTTGCGCCGTTACGCTTGCCGCCGCGGTTAAAGCGCATGGCTTAACTCGCTCCCGGCGACCGCGCAAAGCCACGGCCAAATACCGCCTGGAACGACCTGCAAAACGACCTGCAAAATGGCCAAAATAGCGGCCACCGGCGTGGGCAACCGCGCCATTTCCGCGCCAAACGGCGTGCCGGGTAGCGGCGTGCTGGCGGAGCTTTTGGCCAAAGGCCGGCCTCTGGTCATGGGCGTTCTCAATGTCACGCCGGACTTGTTCTCCGACGGCGGCCAATTCCTGCAGCCGCCGGCGGCGATCGAACACGCTCGCCGGCTCGCCGCCGAGGGCGCCGACATTATCGATATCGGCGCGGAATTCGACGCGACCTTATGGCGGCGCGCCGCCGGTGTCGCTCGAGGACGAGCTGGCGCGGCTTGAGCCGACCCTGCCGGCGGCGGCCACCATCGGCATTCCGGTGTCGGTCGACACGCTCAAAGCCCGCGTCGCGGCCTGGGCGCTCGAGGCCGGCGCCGCCATGGTCAACGACGTCTGGGGCCTGCAACGCGATCCCGACATGGCGCGCGTCGTCGCCGAGCACTGCGCGGCGATTGTCATCATGCATAACCGCGAGACCGCCGATCCGAACATCGACATCATCGCCGAAGTGGATGAGTTCTTCTCGCGTTCGCTGGAAATCGCCTGGAGCGCGGGCATTTCCCGCGACCGGATCGTGCTCGATCCCGGCATCGGCTTCGGCAAGACCGCCGAACAGAGCGTGACCTGCATCGCCCAGCTCGACAAGTTTCGCGGCTTCGGCCTGCCGCTTCTGGTCGGCGCCTCGCGCAAGCGCTTCATCGATTCGATTACCCGGTCGGAGCCGATACAGCGGCTTGGCGGATCGCTCGCCGCGCATCTGCTTGCGATCGAGCACGGTGCCGCCATCATCCGTGCCCACGACGTCGCGCCGACGGTCCAGGCGCTCGCCGTCGCCGCCGCGATCGGGCGCGCGCGATGAGCGACAAGATTTTCGTCAATGGGCTGGCGCTGCACGCCTATCACGGCGTGATGCAGCACGAAGCCAAGGTCGGGCAGACGTTCCGGCTCGATCTCGTCCTCGATATCGACCTCGCCGAGGCCTCACAGAGCGATAAGCTCAAGGACACGGTGTCGTATGACATGGTGGTGCAGACGGCGACCGACGCGTTCTGCGCCCGCCGCTACCGGCTGGTCGAGGCCGCCGCCGGTGCGGTTGCCGCCGCGGTGCTCGAACGCTGCCCCCAGGTTGGCGCGGTGCGCGTCACCGTGCACAAGCCGCACGCCCCGATCGCCGCCACTTTCGACGACGTCGGCGTAACCATCGCGCGCGACCGCAAGCATGGTTGACGGCGTGGCCGAGCGTCCGGTCGAAGCGCTGATCGCGCTCGGCGGCAATGTCGGAGACGTGCGCACGACCTTCGACCGGGCGGTGGCGATGCTGTGCGACGGCTCGGCGGTACAATTGCAGGCACGCTCGTCGGATTACCGCACTCCGCCCTGGGGCGTCACCGACCAACCGCCCTTCGTCAATGCCGCGATCGCGGTTGCGACGTCGCTTTCGCCGCATGATTTATTCGCCCGCGCGCTTGCGGTCGAACGCGCGCTCGGGCGCGACCGCGCCAACGAACGGCGCTGGGGACCGCGGCCGATCGACATCGATCTAATCGCCTACGACGATCTCGTCCTGGCCGACGCCGCGCTGACGCTGCCGCATCCGCGGCTGTTCGAGCGCGCCTTCGTGCTGGTTCCGCTCGCCGAGATCGCGCCCGATCGCATGATCGCCGGTGTCGGTGTGCGCGACGCGCTGGCGCGGCTCGACCGGAGCGGCATTGCCAAGCTTTAGCTCCCTTTCCCGGCTGGTGGGCCGAGGTACTCCCGGCACGCCGCTTGCACTGCCGATCGGATTGGCCCGCCGGGCCTAAGCATGGCATTTTGCCCCCATGACGGTTTCTCCAAAGGCGGCACCCGAGACCCTCTCGTTTGCCGGCGATTTCGCCGAGGCGACGCATGACGACTGGCGCCGGCTGGTCGACGCCGCGCTCAAGGGCGCGCCATTTCAACGGCTCGAGAGCAGGACCTATGACGGCCTGACGATCGAGCCGCTCTATGACCGCGCGCCGGCGGCGCGCGCGCTCGCCGGCCGCGCCCCGGGCGCCGCCTGGACCGTGATGCAGCGCGTCGACCATCCCGATCCGGCGGCCGCCAATGCGCAAGCGCGCGAGGATTTCGAGAACGGCGCGACCGGCCTGGTCCTGGTCTTCGCCGGCTCGCGTCGGCGCCAACGGTTTTGGCCTCGACGCGTCGGCGGCGTCCCTGGCGCGCGTGCTCGACGGCCTGGCGCTCGACGCCGGCATCGCGCTCGACGTCGATCTAGCGCCGTTTGCACGAGACGTGCCGCAACGTGTGGCGGACGGCGCTCAAGCAGCGGGTCGATCCCGCGGCGACACACATCCGCTTCGGTTACGATCCCATCACCGCCGTCGCCGTGAGCGGAAAAATTCCGCTGCCGTGGAACGAGACTGCGCCGCTGATGGCGCGGCTCATCCACGCGCTTGCCGAAGCCGGTTTCAAAGGTCCGTTCGCCGTCGCCGACGGCCGCGTCATCCATAATGCCGGCGGCTCGGAGGCGCAGGAGCTTGCGTTCGCGCTCTCGAGCGCCGTCGCTTATCTTGCGCGCGCTCGAAGCAAGCGGCATGGCGCTTGAGGCGGCGCGCGACGCGATCTATTTCCGGCTCGCGGCGGATGCCGATCAGTTCCTGACCATGGCGAAATTCCGCGCGGCGCGAAAATTGTGGGCGCGCGTCGAAGCGGCCTGCGGGCTTGGCGCCGAAGCCCGCCATGATCGCGGCCGAGACGGCGTGGCGGATGATGACGCGGCGCGATCCTTACGTGAACATGCTGCGCACCACCATCGCGGTTGCCGCCGCCGGCCTCGGCGGCGCGGACGCGATTGCCGTCGCTGCCGCATACGGCGCCGCTCGGCCTGCCCGACGCATTTGCGCGGCGCATCGCGCGCAACACCCAGCTCGTGCTGTTGGAAGAATCGAACCTTGCCCGGGTCGCCGATCCGGCCGCCGGCTCCGGCGCGATCGAGGCGCTGACGGCAGCAGCTTTGCGCCGCGGCGTGGTCGTTGTTCCAGGACATCGAAAAAGCCGGCGGCGCCTGGGCGGCGCTGGAACAAGGTCTGATCCAGCGCAACGTCGCCGCGGTGCGCGCCGAACGGCAAAACGCCGTGGCGCGCGGCAAGGACGTCTTGACCGGCACCAATGCGTTTCCCGACCTGCATGAAATCGCGCCGGCGGTTCTCGACGCGGCGCCGCGGGCGATGCCGCAGGGCAAGCCGGCGCGCGCGACCTGCGAGGCACTGCCGCGGATCCGAGCTTGCCGAACCGTTCGAGCGACTGCGCGACGCGTCCGACCAAATCCTCGCCAAGACCGGCGCGCGGCCGAAGATTTTCCTGGCCACGCTCGGCACGGCGGCGGAATTCACCGCGCGCGCGAATTTCGCCAAGAACTTTTTCGAGGCCGGCGGCATCGCAGCCGTCGAAGGCGAGGCTGTCGGCTGCGGCCTTCAAAGCATCCGGCGCCGCGCTCGCCTGCCTTTGCGCGTCGGACAAGGTCTACGAGGCCGACGCAGCGGCTGCGGCGGCGGCGCTCAAGGCGGCAGGCGCCCGGCACATCTATCTTGCCGGGCGGCCGGGCGAGCGCGAGGCCGCGCTGCGCGCGCCGGCGTGCAGATCATTCATTTACGAGGGCTGCGACGCACTGGCGACACTGCGCGCCGCTTACGATATTATTGGCGAGCTGAGAATAGGTCATGCGGATGAGCCGAATCCCGAATTTTTCGCAAGTTCGAATTCGCCGACGCGCCAGCTGCGGCGCCGGCGCAGGCCGCGCCCTGGCTCACCCCCGAAGGCATCGCGGTCAAAAGCGCCTATGGCGCCGCCGATCTCGCCGGCCTCGACGGGCTTGATTCCTATCCGGGCATCGCGCCCTATCTGCGCGGCCCCTACCCGACCATGTACGTCACCCAGCCGTGGACGATCCGGCAATATGCCGGCTTCTCGACGGCGGAGGATTCCGAACGCCTTCTACCGGCGCAATCTCGCGGCCGGCCAGAAGGGCCTGTCGATCGCCTTCGATCTCGCCACCCATCGCGGCTACGACAGCGACCATCCGCGCGTCGCGGGCGACGTCGGCATGGCGGGCGTCGCGATCGAATTCGATCTACGACATGCGCACGCTGTTTGCCGGCATCCCGCTCGACCGGATGTCGGTGTCGATGACCATGAACGGCGCGGTGCTTGCCGGTGCTGGCGCTCTATATCGTCGCCGCCGAAGAGCAAGGCGTGCCGCCGGAAAAACTCGCCGGCACCATCCAGAACGACATCCTCAAGGAATTCATGGTGCGCAACACCTATATCTATCCGCCGAAGCCGTCGCTGCGCATCATCTCCGACATCTTCTCCTACACCTCGGCGCATATGCCGAAATTCAATTCGATCTCGATCTCCGGCTATCACATGCAGGAGGCCGGCGCGACGGCGGACCTCGAACTCGCCTATACGCTCGCCGACGGCGTCGAATATGTCCGCGCCGGCTTGGAGGCGAATCTCCCGATCGACCGCTTTGCGCCGCGGCTGTCGTTCTTCTTCGGCATCGGCATGAATTTTTTCATGGAGGTGGCGAAGCTGCGCGCCGCGCGGGTGCTGTGGGCGAAGCTGATGAAGCAGTTCGATCCGCAAGACGAGCGCTCGGCCTCGCTGCGCACCCATTGCCAGACCTCCGGCTGGTCGCTCGCCGCGCAGGACGTGTTCAACAACGTCGCGCGCACCGCCATCGAGGCGATGGCGGCGACCCAGGGCGGCACCCAGTCGCTGCACACCAATGCGCTCGACGAGGCGCTGGCTTTGCCGACCGATTTTTCCGCCCGCATCGCGCGCAACACCCAGATCGTGTTGCAACAGGAAAGCGGCACCACGCGCGTGATCGATCCGTGGGGCGGCTCGTTCTATGTCGAGCGGCTCACTTACGATCTCGCCGCCAAGGCTTTCGGCCACATCGGCGAGGTCGAGGAGATCGGCGGCATGACGCGCGCCATCGAGGCCGGTCTGCCGAAGCTGCGCATCGAGGAGGCCGCCGCGCGCACCCAGGCGCGCATCGATTCCGGCGCGCAGGCGGTGATCGGCGTCAACAAATTCCGGCCGCGCGACGAAGCGCCGATCGACGTGCTCAAAGTCGACAACGCGGCGGTGCGGCAATTGCAGATCGACAAGCTTACTCGGCTCAAGCGCGAGCGCGATCCGCAAGGCGGTGGCCGAGGCGCTCGACAGCGCTGACGCGCAATGCCGCCGGCGGCAACGGCAATCTGTTGGCGCTCGCCATCGACGCCGCGCGCGCCAAGGCCACGGTCGGCGAGATTTCAATGGCGCTGGAGCAGGTATTCGGTCGCCACCAGGCGGAGATCAAGGCGATCTCCGGCGTCTACAGACGGGAGGTCGGCATGGCGGACGCCGTCGAACGGGTGCAGAAACTCGTCGCCGAATTCGAGGACGACGAAGGCCGCCGCCCGCGCATCCTGGTCGCCAAGATCGGCCAGGACGGCCACGACCGCGGCCAGAAGGTGATCGCCACGGCGTTTGCCGATCTCGGCTTCGACGTCGATATCGGCGCGTTGTTCGCAACGCCGGCCGAAGCCGCGCGCCAGGCGGTCGAGAACGACGTGCATATCCTCGGCGTCTCCTCGCTCGCCGCCGCGCATCTCACGCTGGTGCCGGAGCTCAAGGCCGAGCTCGACCAAGCTCGGCCGGCCCGACATCATGATCGTGGTCGGCGGCGTGGTGCCGCCGCAGGACTATGACGCGCTCAAAGCGGCCGGCGCCGAGGCGATCTTCCCGCCCGGCACGGTGATCGCCGAAGCCGCCGAGAAGCTGCTCGGAACGCTCAACCGCCGGCTCGGGCACTCGCAAGGCGGCGGCGGAATAATCTTTATCGTCATTGCGAGGAGCGAATGCGACGAAGCAATCCAGCCTGGATCGCTTCGCTTCGCTCGCAATGACGAATCACTCCGCCTGCGCCTCATGCGGATTCGGCCTCGCTGGCGACCGGCGTGGCGACCGGCGGGCGCGGCCGGGGCGGCGGCGCGCGGCCGAGCGAGGTCAAAAACGCGCGGAACTTGGGATTGGCACTGAGCGCGTCGCGGCCGGCCGTGATCAGCATGTTGACCTGATCCGGCGGCAGCTTGAGCCGGGTCTCGACCGCATTGAGCTCTGCCGCGCGCGCCGGGCCCAATTCATCGAATGTGATGCGGCCGATGAAGAACTGCACGTCGCGTGCAATTCCAGCCGGGCGGCGCGCCGAAGCGGCGGCGCTCGGCTTCGGAAAGCCCGCAGCGCCAGCGCACCAGATGCTTTCTTCCAGTCGTTCATGGTGCCGTCGAAGGCCGAATAGCTGCCGATCGCGCCGGAATCGGTCGCGGTGTCGGATGTCGCCATGATCAGATCGACGCCGGACGGCCCGGGAATGGTCTGCGCCCAGTTGCCCGACGGCGCGCGGCCGGAATCGACGACGAGGAACAGAAAGCGCCGCAGCTTGACCGCTTCCTGCGGCGCCAGCGGACCGAACGGCGTGTCGGAGGCAAGCCGCGCGATGGTGAAGCCGGCAAGCCCGTAATTGTCGACCAGCCCGCCGTCGAGCAGCTTGACGTATTTGATCTCGCCGGAGCGATAGCGTTGCAGCGCGTCGGCATAGGACTTGATCAGCGGCGGCGCATTCGGATCGTTGCGCACGCGCTCGACCCAACTCGGCAACCCGACCGGGCAGGCGCCGTCGATAATTCTGGATGACGATCGGCGCGAACACGACCGGCACCGCCGCCGAGGCCGCGACCGCGAGCGAAACCGGATAGCTCGACAAGATCGCTGCACAGCGCGCTGAACGTCACCGGCGCGAAAATGAACGCGGTGCGGTTATAGATATCGGAGGCGTTGATCCACACCCGCGGCCGCGGCCGGCTGAGCAGATCCTTGAACGTCGCGTGATTGTACAGATGCGCGTCGAGCCAGACCGGGAACTCGGTGGCGTCGTTGACGCCGCCCTGCAGTCCGCGCGCGATATTGCCGAGGCTCAGAGTCGTCTGCAGCGCTTCCTCGGCATTGGCGTCGAGGAAGCGCTGCTTGAAATCGGCCAGCGCCGCGCGCCCGCGCAGCCCGTAATAGGCCGCAAGGATCGAGCCGCCGGAAACGCCGGAGAGAAAGTCGAGACGATCGAGCAGCGACACCGGGCCGCTGCGGGTCGGCACCCTGCGTCTCGTCGAAGCCGGTCAGCACGCCATAGGAGAACGCCGCCGCGCGCATGCCGCCGCCGGAGAACGACATCGCCACGACCATGTCGTCGTAATTGTCCGGCACATTGGAGGTAATCGCGGCTTCGGCCTGCCGTGCATTGGCGGTGAGCGGCTGCATTGATCGGATCGTTGTGGATGAGCTGGGTGCAGCCAACCATCAGGGCGGCACAGGCAATGACGCGCCCCGCGCGGATCGCACGCTGGAACCAGACCCAACACATTATCAAAAGCTTATTGGCGGCCCCTTCCGCCCCGTCAAGGAAGGCCGAGCCGAGGCGAAAAGTAAGACTTCTTTAAGGTTAATTAAAAAGCTGTGACCGCAAGCCGCGGACGACCGTCCGGGCGGCGGGTTGCAGGGCCGCCACGGCCGGGACGCCCGCCGTGCCACGGCACGACATTGCGTCGCATTGAGTCTCCGTCAGGGAATTCAAGAGCTTAGACGATGGCGGTCGACGGCAGCGCCGCGAAAGTGCCGATTTTGCGGGCCATTTCACTCAGAATCAGCGGAAAACCCCCATCATTGCGTGACAGGAACGTGACGACGCCGCCCGGCAGGCTTGCCCGGAGCGCGGCCGGCCGGCCGGCTGGCGAGCCTGGCCGAGTGCCGGCAAAGGCGCGTGTGGCAAGTTGCAAACATGAAAAGGCGCGGTGCGGAACCAAGGCTCTTTCGGATTCATCACGAATCTCCGATACTTGCGCATCCTCTCCCGATTCGTCCCCGCAATCCCCACATTTAGTGGTTGATTCAGATTTTCATACTAAGTCTTGACGGGCGCGATCGGCTTGGCCTAGCTTCAGCAAGTTCGGCGCGCGGGTAACGAAGTCCGCCGGGCTCTCCAAAAAGAGTTTGCGGGAGTGCTCCGTGCCGCCGTGGCGCGAGCGTGGATATTTGCGCCCTGAGACAGCGAGTGACGAAGGTCAAGTGCGGTGCAAGTACGGTGAGTGTCAAAACAAAGGCCCGGCTCGCTTTAAGCCGGACGGCGTGGGCGTGGGTGGCAGACAGAAACAGGGGTGAGGCCGGACGCGGCGGAGCAGGCTCCATCGCGTCGCGGGGAAACCGTCGGTGTCCTATATTGAGCGTGTAGGCCGCCGATACCGAGAAACCGGGAATTTAAGGGGCAGAGAATGCGGATCGAGCGGCGCTACACCAAAGCGGGACAATCGCCATACGCGGACATCGTTTTCCGTCTGACCACGAGCGAAATCCGCAATCCGGACGGTTCCGTCGTCTTCCATGCCGAGAACGTCGAAGTGCCGGAGCAATGGTCGCAAGTCGCCTCCGACGTGCTGGCGCAGAAGTATTTCCGCAAAGCCGGCGTGCCGTCCCGGCTGAAGAAGGTCGAGGAGGAAACCGTTCCGTCCTGGCTGTGGCGCAGCGATCGCCGACGAGGACGCGCTCAACGAACTGCCGGAAGCCGAACGCTTCACCGGCGAAGTATCCTGCAAGCAGGTGTTCGACCGGCTCGCCGGCACCTGGACCTATTGGGGCTGGAAGGGCGGCTATTTCTCGTCCGAAACCGACGCGCAGGCGTTCTTCGACGAGCACCGCTACATGCTGGCGATGCAGATGGTGGCGCCGAACTCGCCGCAATGGTTCAACACCGGCCTGCATTGGGCCTATGGCATCGACGGCCCGAGCCAGGGCCATTTCTACGTCGATTACCAAACCGGCGAGCTGGTGCAGTCGGCCACCGCCTACGAGCATCCGCAGCCGCATGCCTGCTTCATCCAGTCGATCGCCGACGACCTCGTCAACGAGGGCGGCATCATGGATTTGTGGGTGCGCGAAGCGCGCCTGTTCAAATACGGCTCCGGCACCGGCTCGAATTTCTCGAAATTGCGCGGCGAGGGCGAAAAGCTGTCCGGCGGCGGCAAATCGTCGGGCCTGATGAGCTTTCTCAAGATCGGCGACCGCGCCGCGGGCGCCATCAAGTCGGGCGGCACCACGCGCCGCGCCGCCAAGATGGTGATCCTCGACGCCGATCATCCCGATATCGAGCAATTCATCGACTGGAAGGTGATCGAGGAGCAGAAGGTCGCCAACCTCGTCACCGGCTCCAAGATCAACCAGAAGCACCTGCGCTCGATCCTCAAAGCCTGCGTGAATTGCGAGGGCTCGGGCGACGATTGCTTCGATCCGGAAAAGAATCCGGTGCTGCGCCGCGAGATCAAGGCGGCGCGCAAGAACCACGTGCCGGACAATTACATCCGCCGCGTCATCCAGTTCGCCAAGCAGGGCTATAACGACATCGACTTCCCGATCTACGACACCGATTGGGATTCGGAAGCCTATCTCACGGTCTCCGGCCAGAATTCCAACAACACGGTGCGCGTCACCGACGAATTCCTCAAAGCGGTCGAGGCCGATCGCGACTGGGATCTGTTCTGGCGCACCAAGCCCGGAAAAATCGCCAAGACGGTGAAGGCGCGCGAGTTGTGGGAGAAGATCGGCTACGCCGCCTGGGCCAGCGCCGATCCCGGCCTGCAATTCCACACCACCATCAACGACTGGCACACCTGCGCGGCGTCGGGGCCGATCATCGCGTCGAATCCGTGCTCGGAATACATGTTCCTCGACGACACCGCGTGCAATCTCGCGTCGCTGAATCTGCTGGCGTTCCACACCCCTGCCCTGCCCGCCGCCGCCAACCGGCGAAAAGCTCGGGCAGCGAACTCTACGACGTCGAAGGCTACGAGCACGCGGTGCGGCTGTGGACCATCGTGCTCGAAATCTCGGTGCTGATGGCGCAATTCCCGTCGCGCGAGATCGCGCAGCGCTCCTACGATTTCCGCACGCTCGGCCTCGGCTATGCCAATGTCGGCGGCCTGCTGATGTCGTCGGGCATTCCCTATGATTCCGAGGCCGGCCGCGCCATCTGCGGCGCGCTCTCCGCGATCATGACCGGCGTCGCCTACGCCACCTCGGCCGAAATGGCGGCCGAGCTCGGCCCGTTCCCGCGCTTTGCCGAAAACCGCGACGCGATGCTGCGGGTGATGCGCAACCATCGCCGCGCCGCTTATGGCGAGCGCACCGGCTACGAGAAGATGACGACGCCGCCGGTGCCGCTCGACCACAAGGCCAATCCGGACCAGAAACTTGCCGAGCACGCCAAGCGCGCCTGGGACCGCGCGCTCGCGCTCGGCGAGGCGCACGGCTACCGCAATGCGCAGGCGACCGTGGTGGCGCCGACCGGCACCATCGGCCTCGTCATGGATTGCGACACCACCGGCATCGAGCCCGATTTCGCGCTGGTGAAGTTCAAGAAGCTCGCCGGCGGCGGCTATTTCAAGATCATCAACCGCGCGGTGCCGGAAGCGTTGCGCGTGCTCGGCTATCGCGAAAGCGAGATCGCCGAGATCGTGGCCTATGCCGTCGGCCACGGCTCGCTCGGCCAGGCGCCCGGCGATCAATCACACCACGCTCAAGGCCAAGGGCTTTACGCCGGAGGCGATCGAGAAAGTGGAAAAGGCGCTGCCGACCGCGTTCGACATCAAATTCGCCTTCAACAAATGGACGCTCGGCGCCGACTTCCTGCGCGACGCGCTCGGCGTCGACGCCGAGCGATCTCGCCGCGCCGATTTCGACCTGCTGGCGCATCTCGGCTTCACCAAGCGCGAGATCGAGGCGGCCAACATCCATGTCTGCGGCGCCATGACGGTCGAAGGCGCGCCGCATCTGAAACCCGAGCATTACGCCGTGTTCGACTGCGCCAATCCGTGCGGCCGCACCGGCAAGCGCTACCTCTCGGTCGAGAGCCACATCCGCATGCTGGCGGCGGCGCAGCCGTTCATCTCCGGCGCCATCTCCAAGACCATCAACATGCCGAACGAAGCGACCGTCGAGGACTGCAAGGCGGCCTATATCCTGTCCTGGAAGCTCGGGCTCAAAGCCAACGCGCTCTATCGCGACGGCTCGAAACTGTCGCAGCCGCTGCAAAGCCAGCTCATCGCCGACGAGGACGACGACGACGACGTCATCGAGGCCTTCATCGACAAGCCCGCGGCGGCGCGCGCCGCGGCGCTTGCCGAAAAGATCGTCGAGAAAGTCGTCGAGCGCATCGTGGTCATGCGCGAGCGCGAGCGCATGCCCGACCGGCGCAAGGGCTACACGCAGAAAGCCGTGGTCGGCGGCCACAAGGTCTATCTGCGCACCGGCGAATACGACGACGGCCGGATCGGCGAAATCTTCATCGACATGCACAAGGAGGGCGCGGCGCTGCGCTCGCTCCTGAACAACTTCGCCATCGCGGTGTCGCTCGGCCTGCAATACGGCGTGCCGCTCGACGAATATGTCGATGCCTTCACCTTCACCCGCTTCGAGCCGTCCGGCCCGGTGCAGGGCAACGACTCGATCAAATACGCCACCTCGATCCTCGACTACGTGTTCCGCGAGCTCGCGGTGAGCTACCTGTCGCGCTTCGATCTCGCCCATGTCGAGCCGACCGAAGGCGGCTTCGACGCGCTCGGCAAAGGCGTCGAGGAAGGCCGCCCGTCGCCCGACGCGCGCTACGTGTCGAAGGGGCTGACCCGCTCGCGCACCGACCGGCTCAAGGTGATGCAGGGCGGCGCAGACGCGCGCGACTCACCCTCCCCTGCAGGGGGAGGGTCGTCCGCCGAAGCTCGCGGCGCGAGCGAAGGCGGACGGGGTGGGGCGTCAAACGTCACCGCGCTCTCCACCTCCGGCCCGCGCGGGGAATTCTCCGGCACCGCCGCGCTCAAGACCGAGCCCGAGGCAAAACTCTCGCCGGCGCAAGCGCTCGAGCATACCGCATCGACCCGCGCGCCCACGCCAAAGCCGCCGCGGCCGAAAAACGCGCCGAAGCCAACGCCAAAGGCTACGAAGGCGAAGCCTGCGGCGAGTGCGGGAATTTCACGCTGGTGAGGAACGGCACGTGCCTGAAGTGCGATACGTGCGGGGGAACGACGGGGTGTTCGTGAATTTGTAACGGGTAGGGTCCGGATGGGCGCCGATTATCTAGTCAAAGAAAGATCGAATGCCGAATGCAGCGATTTGGCGAAGAAATCACGCGCCCACTTCGGATTAAGCGATGCTCAATACCTCGACATTTGCAGTTGTCTCACGAAGGGTGAGGTTTGGACCGTCTACGGAGTAAGGCCGCTAAACCTTAAGATCGTGCCGGATGGTGAGATCGGGAGAAACGACGCGATCACGACCTACTCCGACGGCGCCATTACAATTACGACAACCCAATCATGTTGGGACCAAGCGGAGCGACGGCACGCTCGGTCCCGGCAAACCTTAACGCATGAGCTAGGCCACGCGGTGATGGGCCACGCTGAGATGCGTGCTGACAAGCCGATGGCCCGCCGCGAAGGCGCCGCTGGGAAATACGTTCCGGAAAATCATCGCCCTTCTCAATTCAGGTCAGCAGAAGGGTTGCCTGCATCTAAGTCAGCAGAGCACCAAGCAAAGCTCTTTGCACCCGCCTTTCTGATCAATGACAAAGTTGCAGAAACCCTTTCGAGTGCGCAGGAAATCGCGCTTGCCTTTGGCATTAGTTTGGAATCCGCAAAAATTTATTTTGATCAACTTCTGAAGACACGAGATCGGAAAAAGAGTGCCGAGCGCGTCAGAAAGAGCGCTGACGCGACAATAGCTATTCTGAAGAGCGCCGAACGACCTCAACCGACCTATCTTCGCGACCCGTGCATTTGTGGGATGCGTACTCTTCGATGGGAAGGCACAAAAGTCCGATGCAGCTCATGCGGGTTCTTCGGCGATCTCTTTCAAGATGGCGACAAGGCTGGATAGCCCTCCAGCGCGTAGAATGGGTTGAGCCCTTGCGAAACCCATCGCGCATGGAACACGGCAGCATGGATTGCCGGATCAAGTCCGGCAATGACGAAAGTGGGTAGTCCGTGCTTACTTTCCCTCAGCCCGCGACTGAGGCCGCCGCCTTCGTCCGTTCGCGCTTCGCCGCCACCCGCCGCGTCTCTCCCCTGCGCTCGTTCTCCTGCAATTGCATGAGTAGAACGAAAAGCTCGTGCGACAGTTTTTGCGGCGGCTCGTAGCGTTCTTTGAGCCCGTCCCCGATCATGCTCTGCATGATCCGGTGCAACGTCACCGGGTCATTATCGTCGGCCGCCGCGGCGCGGGCGGCCGGATGTTCCTGAGCCAGGGCGCGATCGGTCATGGCATCGCCGGACAACATAGCCCCCTAATTCTGCTAATCGGCAAACCGGCAAGTTGTTCCGCAAGCCAATTTGTTCCGCAAGCTTTGGGAGCGGCTTGCCTCCCTTGCCTCCTCGGTGCGGACATGCCTTAACAGCCCACCGACGATCCCAAGGAGAACAAGAAAATGCGAGTGCTCCCGCACGCCGGCGTTATCGCCGCGCTCACCGCGTCATTGGCCTGCGTCATTTTCGCTATAGCAGCCGCCGGTTTCACTCCAGCCAAGGCCCAACCCGTCATGACCACGCCGGATGGACTGCAAATCATCGACCTTAAAGTCGGCACCGGCCCGTCGCCGAAAACCGGCCAGACCGTGGTCGTGCATTACACCGGCTGGCTCTATGCGAACGGCAAGAAGGGCGCGAAATTCGACTCTTCGCTCGATCGCGGCCAGCCGTTCGAATTTCCGATCGGCAAGGGCCAGGTCATCGCCGGCTGGGACGAAGGCGTTGCCACCATGAAGGTCGGCGGCAAGCGCACGTTGATCATCCCGCCCGCGCTCGGCTACGGCAGCCGCGGCGCCGGCGGCGTCATTCCGCCGAACGCGACGTTGATCTTCAACGTCGAATTGCTCGGCGTGAAATAGCAGGATGTGTCATTGCGAGCGAAGCGAAGCAATCCAGCTGTGCGGCGGAGCCCCTGGATTGCTTCGTCGCTTAGCTCCTCGCAATGACGACTTCGCACGTAGGCGCGGAACGCGCCGAGCCCGCCTGCCGGCCGAAACGAATTGATGCTGTTCTGGGCACGCTGCGCTCTGCCACTCTATGGATGCTTCCCCCGCCACACTAGCGCATCGAGACTCCACGGCCCGGCGCCGGCGAATACCAGATAGAAGAAGATAAAGCAGTAGAGCACCGCCGCGTCGCCGCCGTTGATGAGCGGAAAGAAGCTCTTCGGCGCGTGGCCCATGAAATAGGCGAACGCCATTTCGCCCGACACGATGAAAGCGGCCGCGCGGGTGCAGAACCCGAGCGCAACGAGAGCGCCGCCGATAAGCTCGATCCTGCCGGCGAACCATTCCAGCTCCGGGAACGTCGGCAGCTGCCCGTGCGGCGGGAAGCCGAACACCTTCGCCATGCCGTGTTCGAGAAAAAGCAGCCCGACCACGATGCGCAGAATGCTCAGCACATGCGGCTGCAACCGCTCGAACGTCGTGGCACGCCCGGGAGTCGTGGTGGAAGCCTTTGCAGATGCGGCGAAAGCGGCGGGCGGTCCGGGACAATTCATGTCTGTACCTGTTCCAGCGGTCGCTCCCGCCACGCAGGTGTAATGAAAGTTCCGCCCGTGCGCACATCACAAGATTTCTGATGCCGCGGCAGGGAATGGACTCGAAATAAACGCGCAACGGGCGCAGACGCGCCGCTCGCCTGCGACACCGCGCCGGGAACGGGCGCGCGGGCCGTTCGTTACCCCTACGGGGCGTTTGGCCGTCCCACATGGAGGCCACAATGAACGATAGCAACGGAATTTACGACGCGATCGAATCCACCGAGCGGACCATCGCCGGCAAGGACGTCGCGCGGCCGACCGGCGGCGGCTTGCATCCGCGGGTTTACGGGATGCTGATCGGATTGGCGGGGTGGTTCGTGCTGTCGGTGTGGCTGTTCGCCGGCGCCGGCCTGGCCGATTATCTGCTTTTCGTCGTCAGCGGCTTTATCTTCATCGCGGTGGCGCTGCCGCTTATTCTGTCCGCCGTCAGCAACAACGACAAATTACCAAATGGCGAGCCGGCGGCGGGCGGGCCAAAGCCGCAATCGTTCCACGATTGGGCGGCGGCGAGCTTCGCCACCTGGGGCGGCCGGCTGTCCGGCAAGCAGGCGATGGTACAAATACTGTTGCCGTTCGCCGCGGTCGCCTTCGGCATGACGATTATCGGCATCGTGTTGCACGTCACCACCGGCGGGGCTTAGCGCCCCGCCGCGCTTGAAGCACTGACGCGGATTACGGCGCTACTGGCTTTAGAAGACGCACTTGCCGGGATGCGCCTCGCTGACCATCGCCTTCTGGCGCAGGCAATCGTTGCTGTAGGTCTTGCCATTGCAGCCGCAGACCGGAGCGACGATCTGCATCGCACAAACGTGCGGCACGCGCACACAGGTCCCCTCCAGCCAGGGCGCCGCACAGGTGCCCGTCGGCTTCTGGCAAAATTCGTGCGGCCCGCACGCGAGCGGAATAATTCCCCCGCATCTCGCGCCGACGGCGGCAAAGCCCGGCGTCGCCGAAAGGCCGGCCATCAGTGCCAATGCCGGCAGCAAGAAAAGTCCGAAGCGTTTGGTTCGCATATCGCCCTCCCCTAAAGAGATGAACGATGCAGGGTGGCACAACTTAAACGGTAATTCAACACCGCAGCACCACCGCAGGCGTGCGCTGCCAATCCCGGCGCGCGTCGCGCCGCAGCTCCGTGGTAGTCTCCAAGCTCGGATTGCGCCCGAGGACACCGGCCAGATGACCCGCGACAACGTGCTTTGTCTGATTATCGGCGCGCTCTTGATCGCGGTCGCGGCGCTCAGCTACGAGCTCTATGCGGACCGCCATCCGCCCTCCCCGCCGCAAGGCGTGCATATCGATCTCGGCCCCAACGGGCTGTCGATCCAAGGCAAGTAGCAGCAAGTAGTCGAGCGGCGGCTTAACCGCCGGCACCAAACGATCCGAAGAAAAACGGCGGTGGCGGCGGCGGTTGCGGCGGCATGACGCCGGGGCTCGCCGCAAACTGATCCTGGTCACGATCGCGGCGCCAAACTATGCCGGGGTTCGCCGGCACGGCGCGCGGGTCGTCGCGGCCGTCATAATCGTAGACCGGCCGACCGCCATCGCGCGAAGACACTTCGCCGGCGTTGTCGATTGTCAGCGGCTCCATGCTGCGCCGCGCCACAACGCGTTTTTTCCCCGGGAACGGTTTTCCGCCTGCGATCGTGGACGCCGGCTGCGCCGCCACAGCGGGGGCGGCCGCAGCCGCAGCGTGACGGCGCGACAGCGCATCCGGCCAGGGCGTGCGCTCCATCTGCGTCGACGACGAAGTTTGTGCCGCGACCGCTTGGCTGGCTGGCGCTGCCGCTGGCGGTGTTGGCGGCGTTGGCGGCGCCGGCGGAGCGGTCACCGTGGCAATGGTGGAATTCGGAGCGGCGTCAAAAGTCCGCGTCGGGCGTGGCGTCGAAGGGCTTGGCGTCGTAGTCGGCGCGCTCGCTGGCGGCGGCGCTGCCGCAGCGATGGGCGCGGCTACGGTCGCTTTGGCCGCGTCGGCGCCGCTCACCTCGGCGCCAATGTTGCGATTCGTCGGCGCGGTGAAGGTAAGGTCGATGGCGAGAACGCCGAAGCCGCCGATCGCCCCGCCAATGAGCGCCGCCGCCGCAATGACGGGCAGGACGCGAACGGCGCGACGGAACCAACTGAAATCCGGATAGGGAGCCGGCAGCATGGCGATGGTCCTTGGTGAGGGCCCAGCCCCGACACACATCGGCAACGCCGCAACCCGCCGCGCCGTTCCGCAGTTCGCACGTAGCACGCAGTTTGGTTTGCCGATGTCTGGTTTGCCGATTGCTGCGGCGCACCCAGACAAACGCCGGATCCGGAAACTCTTTCAATAGGTTGTGAACGGCCGCGGCGGCGGAACGCCGGGCATTTTCGCGAGTTTCCTATCGGTATTTAACAGTCGAGATGGTTTGCACATGAATCGGCGCGATGAGGAACTCTTGGACAAGCAGTTGCACGCCGTCTATGTCGCTCCGCGCAACGACGGCGTCGTGATTTTGGCGATCCTCGCCATATTCTTTGTCGGCATGGCACTCGGCGGATTTCTCTTTGGCTACAGGGCCGGGCCGACGCAAATCGCGATGAATGACGTCACGCCTGCGATC
The DNA here is from genome assembly GCA_963729335.1 of uncultured Alphaproteobacteria bacterium. Taxonomy (GTDB): domain Bacteria; phylum Pseudomonadota; class Alphaproteobacteria; order Rhizobiales; family Xanthobacteraceae; genus BOG-931. The sequence continues at coordinate 572,836 of CAVSNN010000002.1, read as the reverse complement.
ACATCGCTTGCGCCATGACGCGCTCCGTCATTCCTCCGGCTCGGTGGTGAAGAACAGCGGATAGCCTTTGCTCTTGCCGAGTTCGGTCGCTTCCTTGGCCTTGGTCTCGGCGACGTCGCGGGTATAGACCGCGATGACGCAGGCGCCGCGCTGATGCGCCGTCATCATCACCCGATAGGCCTGATCGGCGTTCATGCGGAACACCGCCTTGAGCACCAGCACGACGAATTCGCGCGGCGTGTAATCGTCGTTGAGCAGGATCACCTTATAGAGTGGCGGCTGCTTCGTTTTGGTGCGCACCGCGGTGCGCGGCTTGACGAGGATTTTGGTCATGGCGCTGACACATCCGCACCATAGCATTGCGACGCCGTGCGGACGCTCTCAACATAATATAATAATCCGTCCCGCCGCCCAATGCAGCGGCGAAGCCACGCCAGCCGGGAACCGGCCCGGCCCATGCGGCATTGACTGGCGGCGCAATGTTGCAGATCGTTCTTGAAAATCGCCGCGGCAAAATCATTGCGAGGATCCCCATGCATATTATCGGCGTCATCGTCATCGGCTTTGTCGCCGGCATCATCGCGCGGTTCTTGGCGCCCGGCGCCAATAATCCGGCCGGCTTCATCCTGACCTGTCTGCTCGGCATCGCCGGCGCCTTCGTCGCGACCTGGATCGGCCAGACGGTCGGCTGGTACGGGCCCGATCAAGGCGCGCATCTGATCGGCGCGGTCGTCGGCGCGGTCGTCATTCTTTTCGTCTGGCACCGGCTGGTGTCGGCGCGCGCTATCCCCGACCCCGGTAACCGGCGCTGGCTCTAGGCGGTGCGGCACGGCGCGGCGTGCGGCGTTCGACCACGACCGCGCGCGGCGCGCCGCTGCGGCCGACAATGGTCAAGCGATTGACGTCCTTGCGCTGACCCAATCGCAGCACCGCGCCCCTGGCCTCCTCGACGGAGACCGGCATCAGCGACTTGACGATCTCGACTTGGCCGTCGAGGTCGTCGGCAAGCCCTTGCGCGGCCAGCACCGCGTCTTCCAGCGTCGGCGGATCGCGGCGCACGCGGCGCCGGCCGTCTTTGGTATCCCATACCTCGCTCATGCTGCACCTCGACTTGCCGTTTTTCCGGGCTTTTTCTGCTTTGCTCTGCTATTATCAACGATTTACCGCAATGCAGCAAGTCCATTGTGCAACGCACTCACAGGAATTTTAACGGGGTAAACGCCGGCGCCCGCGGCGACCGGCCGCGGGCCCGAATGCTGGCCGAAGGTGGCCGCTAGCGCGGCGCCATCTCGCTGAACAGCACGCCGCCTTTGCCTTTCGACGTTTTCGCCGTCTCGACCAGGGACACGGTGACGTGTTCGGCCGAGGTGCCGGCGTTTTTGACCACGGCCTCGGTGATATCTTTGACCAGACCGCGCTTCTGCTCGAGCGTACGACCCTCCAGAATATAGACCACGACTTCCGGCATGAATTCTCCTCCACAATATTGCCCGCCCGCCTCATCCGGATATAAGTCGCATGACTGGGCCGGGTACGGGCTTGCCTCAAGATCGGGCGCGTACTATCGGAAAGTTCCCGGGAAGGCTACAACAGGGAGCTGACAATGAAGCGTTTGGCCTTTGCAGTGGGCGTATTGGCGCTGAGTTTCGCCGCGTCCGTTCCGGCGCGCGCGGATTTCGCCGTCATGAAGTTCGAGCTCGGCTTTTGCCGGATCTGGTGGGATACCGGCGCGAAGCCGTGGGGCAGCGGCTGGACCATGGTCGCAAAAGCGCCGATTTCGCCGGCGCCTGGGCCGCGCAAGACCGCCGCGGTCAAAAAGGGCAAGTGCAAATAGCCTAAGCCCTATCGTTCCGCTTTCCTGCCGCCGCCCGCCGGAAACCGGCGGGCGGTTGCAGTCTATCTATGCCATGCGCATCGCCAGCGTGGCGGCGTTACCAAGCCAACGCCAGCGCGCTCGGCGCAAGCCGGCACTGGCCGCTTTGCCCGCGGTCGCGGCTAAAACTCAGCGGTTCGGATAATACGTCGTGCCGGTGTTGTGCGCGCTGAACAGCCGTCGCAACACCGTGGCAAGGGTCGCCGGCGGCTTCTCCTTGCCCTTCGGCGGATAGGCGGCGGCGTGATTTCTCGGCTTCCTTTCCGGCGGCACGGTCTCGGGAGGAAGCAGCGTCTCATCCCGCATTTCGACAGGCGTCGCCTCGCTCGCCGCCGGCGTTTCCGACAGCGCGGCGATCCCGGGCGCGGGTTTCGGCGCCGCAACCGCGCCTTGTTCGCTCCTGCTCTCGGCCGGCGCTGTGCGCGCTGCCGGCTGCGGGGGCACGATCGCCGGTGTCTCTGTCGCGATCACGGGCGGCGGCGGCGCAACCGGTAGCGCGACCGGCGCCGACGGCGGCGCCTGAACCGGCGGCGGCCCCGCCGTGGTCACGTTAATCGGCGCGGCCGCGACGGCAGCCGCATTGGCCGTCGGTGCGGCCGCGATCGGAGCGGCCTGCACGCTGGTGACGATCGCATGCGCGGCGACGGACGTTCCGTTGGCTTCGCTCGCCGGCCGGTCGACCAGCGACAGCACGACGCCGGCGCCGGCGGTCGCGCCAATGGCGGTGGCGACGAGCACGACGCGCGCCGTGCGCATGAAGCTCGGCGCGGGAGCGAGATAGCCCCATTCCGGACTGAAATTACCGGCCGAACGCATCACAACCTCCGCGATAGTGCTGCACCTGACTGCACTCTATAGCTAAAGCCACAAGCCGGATTTGCGGCGGCCGGGAGACCCGCCCGGATCTAAACCCCAGGTGCTGCTCCGACTTGCAAACCCCGTTGCCGCGGCGGGTTCCCCGCGGTAACGATATGGCTTAGCCAGCGCGGCGGAGCCGGGCAAGACGAAGTCAACGTGAAAAACCCAGCCTGTTGCCAAAAGGCACCAGGTCGGGCCTGGGCTTGCCTCGATCCGGTAGCCGAGTGCCATGCCCAGCGCCATGCCCAGCGCCATGCCCAGCGCCATGCCCAGTGCCATGCCCAGTGCCATGCCGATCGGATGTTATGCACAGCCCGAGGCGCGCCCAGTGACGGCAGGTTCACGCGCGTTCCGGCAGCGGCCAAGCCTCGCGTCACGACGCCGAATTGAACTGCCGCGCGCCGGGGATCGCGCCGCCGATCGTCTCGCCGACCGAGGCGAACACCTCGCCGATCGCCGAAACGACGTGGCGCGTGGCGGCGACGACGTGGTCCTTGAGGTCGAGCGTCTTGGCGAGCAGCGAATTCGGGTCGCGCGCAAGCCGGTCGGCGGGCAGCGGACGGTCGGCGTCATCGGGCTGCGCTTGCGCGATCACGAGCGGCGCTTGCGGCGGCAGCGGCGCGAGGCGGGCGGCGACGGGCTTTGCCCGAGCTACTGCCGGTTTTCGCCGCAACCGCGGGCACGGTAACGGGTGGCGGCGCCGCTTGCGCAGCCGAGAAGGCGTCGGCCAATTTGGCGTCCGCAGCCGCACTCGCCGCCACCGCCGCGCGCGCCGATTCCGCATCCGCGGCCCGGTCGCGGCTCTTTTCGGCCGCCATCTGGGCCTTGAGATAGTCCATGATCATGGCGTGCTCGTCGCGCACCAGCGCCATCATTTCGGCCGAGGCGGGCGCTGCTCGGCGACCGGCTGCGGCGGCGCCGATGGCCGAACTGATATTGCGCGAACAGGAACCCGCCGATCACGCTCGCCAGCGCGGCGGGCATGATGTCGAGCACGAACTTGCCGAGAAAGCGCGCCAACCAGCGCCGCTTCGGCCGCGCGCGATAATGCCCTGCTGCATCGTCTCGATCCGGCACGACGGCATGACCCGGTCCTCGCATTTTTCAAACGTCTGCTTGAATTTCAAACATCTGTTCTGGGCGCTGGCGGGCCGGGAAAAAGGAATTTTTGCGGCATTCCCCGGGATTCCGGACCGCTCGCCCGCGATCACCCCGGCCGGCCGAGACCGTTGACCAGCCAGCGGCCGATCAATTGCGCCAGCCATTCGACCGCGGATTCGTCGAGCACAAGCCCGACCGGAGGCTGGGCGAGCACTTCGCGATTGCGCAGGAACACGCTGCATTGGCCGATCAGCCAGATCGCCGCGACCTGAGCGTGCGGCGGTCCGCCTCGGGCAGGAAACGGCGCACCAGATCGGCGGCAAGCCCCATGAACGGCGCCGCCTCCTCGCTGATGAGACTGCGAAACACCGGCGTCGGCCGCACCGTTTCCCAGTTGAAAATCCGCATGTGGCGGCTGAATTCGTCGCGCGCCATCAGCGGCTGAAGCTGGCGGCGGATGAAGTCGTAAAGCGCCTCCTCGCGCGACATCGCCTTGGCCTCCTGGCGTGCGCGACCTGATCCTCAGTCAGCGCCCGGAACGCGGTCCGCAACACCTCGCGATAAAGCCCATCCTTGCCGTCGAAATGGTAATTGATGGCGGCCTGGTTGACCCGCGCCTTGGCGACGATGGCGCGGATGCTGGTGCCGTCGTAGCCGCGCTCGGCAAACAGCCGCTCGGCCGCCTTGACGATCCGCTCGCGGGTGACCTCGGATGGTCGGGTCATGATTTTTGCCCATTGGTCGCGCTATTTTTCAAACTTTCGTTTGAATTGGACATAGGCGCCCGACGCGGCCAATGCAATCGGCCGTTTGCCGCATGCCGGCGGACGCGCCGATCGCGGCGGCAAGGGCGTAGGTCGCGGCGCTTTGCAGCGCCGCGTTTTCTCTGTCTACTATGCCGATGCCGGCCTTCATCTGCACCGCCTGCGGCACCCAGTTCGCGCCTTCGGAGGCGGCGCCGGAGCGCTGCCCGATCTGCACCGACGAACGCCAATTCGTGCCGCCGTCGGGCCAAGGCTGGACCAGCCAGCAGGCGCTGGCGCGCGGCCATTGCAACGCATTTCGGCAGCACGAAGCCGGATTGATCGGCATCGGCACCGTGCCGGCCTTCGCCATCGGCCAGCGCGCGTTGTTGTTGCGCACCGAGGGTGGCAACGTGCTGTGGGACTGCATCTCGCTGCTTGACGACGCCACGATCGCCATTGTCAAAGGCCTCGGCGGGATTGCCGGTATCGCCATATCCCATCCGCATTATTACGGCGTCGATGATCGATTGGGCGCAGGCCTTCGATGCGCCGATCCATCTGCATGCCGGCGACCGGCAATGGGTGATGCGGTCCGATCCGGCGATCAAATTCTGGGACGGCGATACGCTGCCGCTCGGCCGCGGGATGACGCTCATTCGCTGCGGCGGCCATTTCGCCGGCGGCACGGTGCTGCATTGGGCGCAAGGCGGCGACGGCCGCGGAGCGCTTTTGTCCGGCGACATCGTGCAGGTAATCCCCGACCGCAACTTCGTCAGCTTCATGCGCAGCTACCCGAACCTCATTCCGCTGTCGGCGCCTGCCGTCGAGCGGATCGGCGCGCTGCTCGAGCCTTACGCATTCGACGTGATCCACGGCGCCTGGTTCGACCGCAGCATTGCGCGCGGCGGTAAGGATATCCTCAGACGCTCGATCGCCCGCTACGCCGCCGCGGTCCGCGGCGACGGCTCGGCCGAGCTACGGTGAATATATAATGGGAGGACCAAGTGGCTCGCATCGACGACGTCAAACCCGAACAGCTATCGCCGCGCCAGCAACAGCTCCATGACGATTTTTTGCGGTCGCGGCCGCGGAATACGCTGACTGGGCCGTTCTGCGGTCCTGATCCATACCCCCGACATCGCCGAACCGGCCGACCGGCTGGTGAACTACTTCCGCGCGAATCCCATGCTCGGCCGGCGGCTCATCGAATTGATCATCTTGCTGATGGTGCCGCGACGCCACCGCCCAATACGCCTGGTCGGTGCACGAGCCGCACGCGCTGACGGCGGGATTGTCGCAAGCGACCGTCGATGCCATTCGCGCCCGCAAGCGGCCGGATTTTTCCCGCGACGACGAGCGCGCTGATCTACGATCTGGTCACCGAATTGCTCACGACCAAGACGGTGAGCGCGGAAACTTTCGAGCGCGCAGGCGGCCTTTGGCCGCGACGGCGTCATCGAAGCCGTCAGCCTGCGCCGGCCTTTACGGCATGATCGGCTTGGTGCTCAACGCTTTCGAGATTCCGCCGCAGCCGGGCGGCGAAGTTCTGACATAGCCCATGAGCCAGGTTGAGCGGCAGCGAAACCTATCGCCGTCGAGCAAGCCATGGCGGGTTTCGCTGTCGCTCAACCCACCCTACATTTTTCTTTTTCCAGCACGGCGCGGCCGCGCGGCGTCAGAGCGATGCTGCGACGGCCGTCGTTCTCGGTGCGCACCAAGCCGTCGACGATCGCATCCTCCCACACCGAAATGTGCGGGCAACTGTGCCAGGCCTCCATGGCCTGCTCGCGCGTGCGCGGCCGGTCCGCCACCCAGGTCAGAAACTGGATCATGATCAGGCTCGGGGATCGGCCATCGTGGACTCCGTGACCGGCATTATAAGCCGCAACGCATTCGCGGATGCAGCCTGCCGGTCCGTCATGGCCATGACCGGCATAATCTCGTTGCTGCGCTACTTGGCGGTCTTCTAAGATCGGCGCGTGCGCCGCATCGAGGGCTACGTCATCGTCTCCGCCGACGGCATGATCGCCGACGCCAGGGCGAGATGCCGGATTCGATCCGCAACGACGCCGATCAGCATTTTCTCAGAGCGCGCTCGACCGCGCCGCCGCCATCGTGCACGGCCGGCATTCGCACGAAGGCGGCCCGCGCGCCGCGCGGCGAAAGCGGCTCATCCTGACGCGCCGGATCGCCGCCGTTGCGCCCGACCCGGCGCATCCCAATGCGCTGTTGTGGAATCCGGCCGGCGCCAGCCTCGAACAGGCGCTCGAACGCATCGGCGCCGGCGACGGCACGGTCGCCATCATCGGCGGCCGCGACGTGTTCAGCCTGTTCCTGCCGCGCTACGACGCCTTTCATCTGTCCCGCGCGGCCAATGCCGAAATTCCCGGCGGACGTGCCGGTCTTCACCGAGGTCGGAGCCGAATGCGACACCCGAGGATGTGCTGGCGCGGCACGGCTTGCGGCCGGGGCTGCGCCGCGACCTCGATGCGGCCGCCGGCGTTTCGGTGGTGACGTGGGAGCGGTAATCTTTACCCCTGTGGGGCAGGGTTGGGAGGTTGGTGGCGCGGTTATGGATGGTGTCAACAGTCGCGCAGCAACCTCCGACACCACCCTGACCCTCCCCACGCCGGCGGTTCCAGACTGTCTCTCGCTCCGTCATGATCCGGCGATGGCCTCACGCACACCCCCGCCGCGTTCAAGCCGCGTCGTCGCGCTCGACTACGAGATCGCGCAGGAGCAGGCGTCGCGCGCTCGGCCGGCTGGGGCGCGCGCTGGAAGCGGCGCTCGCGGCGCTCGCCGACTACGACCGCGGCGATGGCGGGCCTGGCGCTGCCCGCGCCCGGCTGGTGCAGGACGCCAGCGACGCGCTGTGGTGCTTCATCGTCCAGCGCGAGGCTGCGGCCTGCGCGATCCGCGGCCGGTGATCCGCGACTATCGAGTTCCCGCCGAAGTGCGCAACCGCATGGGCGCCTTCGGCGTCAGGCGCCGCGCCAAGTCCTGATTTTTCGCCTGCGCTTGGCCCCAGGCACGACGCATCGCGGTTTGGCTGCGGCGTTAGTCTCTTCTTAACTCTCCGGGGCCGCCTCGCGACCGCCCTCCCGGCAAGGCTTTATTCACCGTTCCCAATGCATTGTTACCGCTAATTCAACGGCGTGGCGGCGCCCGGAGTTTTTATGCGTACCCTCCCTCTGCTCGACGAACTCGAGGCCGCCGCTCGCCTCCGGCAGCATCGGCCGCCGGATCGATATCCTCACCCGCGTCACCGATCTGTTCATCAACGGCGCCGAACGCTATTCCGAAGATCAGGTCGGCGTGTTCGACGACGTCATGGCCCGCCTGGTCACCACCATCGAGGCCAAGGCGCGCGCCAAGCTGGCGCACCGGCTGGCGCCGATCGCCAACGCGCCGGCCAACGTCATCCACATGCTCGCCTTCGACGACGACATCGAAGTCGCGCAGCCCGGTGCTGGCGCAGTCCGAACGGCTCGACGACCGCGATCTGGTCAGCGCCGGCACCAAGAGCCAGCAGCACCTGTTCGCCATCTCGCAGCGCCGGTCGCTGAGCGAGGCGGTGACCGACGTGCTGGTCGAGCGCGGCGACCGCGAGGTCGTCCATTCGGTGGCCAAAAACGCCGGCGCGCGGTTTTCCGACGCCGGCTTCCGCATGCTGGTCAAGCGCTCGACCGGCGACGACGCGCTGGCGACCGAGGTCGGGCTGCGCCCCGACATTCCGCGGCCGCATTTCCTGGTGCTCCTGGAAAGGCCTCGAACGCGGTGCGCGACGCGCCTGGCCGCGGAAAATCCGCAAGCCGGCACCGCCATCGAAGGGGTCGTCGCCGAGGTGGTCGGCGGCATCCGCATCGAGGCCCGCAACGCCTCGCCGGATTTCGCCGCCGCGCAGGCCGCCGTCGAGCGGCAAAACCGCCTCCGCCGGCATCGGCGAATCGGAAATCTACCAATATGCGCGCGACCGCAAATTCGAGGAGACCGCGATCGCGCTGTCGATCCTGTGCGATACCCCGATCGACGTCGTCGAGCGGGCGCTGCTCGACCCCGGCGCCGAGATCGTGCTCATTCTCGCCAAGGTCGCCGGCCTGTCCTCGACCACGACCAAGGCGGTCCTGCTGTTGCGCGCCGCCGACCGCGGCATGTCGGCGAAAGACCTCGAACAGGCGCTGTCGAGCTTCAACCGCTGCAGCCCGATACCGCCCGGCGCGTGCTCAGCTTCTTCCGCACCCGCGTGAAAAAGCCGGCGGAGCCGATGGTCCCGCCGGCGGTCGCCGTCAACGGCTGAATTAAGCGCCTGCACATTCGTAGGGGCGGGTTTAAAACCCGCCCCTACACGGCCCGCAAACTTTCATTACCCGCAATACCCCGGCGCCACTTGCAGCCAGCTGCCGTTCGGATAGCGGTAATAGCAGCCGCCGTGCCACCAGTAATAACCGCCGCGCCGCTGCTGCCCTTCCGAAGCGATGGCCGCGCCGGCCGTAGCGCCGATCAGCGCGCCGGCAACCGCGCCGCCGGCGCCGTGACCGACCGCGCCGCCGATGATGCCGCCGACGGCGCCGCCGACGATCGCGCCGCCAACCGGGTTCTGCGCCGCCGCCGGGCCGGCCGGCAGCAAAGCCACAACCGCTAAAATTATTGCCGCTCCGATCATGCGCCTCATCTTCGTTCTCCCTTCCTGCTCCACGGTCCCGGCTCCGGCGGTAAATCGCCGTCGGCCGCGACCTGAGCCCGGCCTGCATCATAGAAGATTCGCGTGCGAAATTCCGAGCGGGCGTCGTCAGCCGCGCTTGCAAACGCGCCGCGCGGCAACGGCGTGGCAGCGAGAAAGCACCGTGTCATGGGGCTTTCTGCAATGTCCGCAGCCGTCGCGCCGGCGCCGCGCGCGCGTTTTCGCCGGACGCATGTTGCGCGCGCCGGCGTGATGCGAACGTGGCGGCGCGCGCCTCCACGCGCGGTCGCCGGCGACCGCGATCGGCACGCGTGGCGTCGCGAGCGCCCCTTCGACGCGCCGCCGAGCGCCGCTCGTGACGAAGCATTAAAGGTTTTCTTGCAGAATCTTCTTGACTCCCTGCCGATTGCATTTAAGTGGGGAATCCTGCCGCTGTTGATTAGTTCGTGTCGGACTGATCGAGCGGCTTTCGCTTTCCGAGGCGCCGGCTCGCCGGCATCTCGGGTTCTGATCTCTGGTTGGGGAGGACGGCATGAGCCAACACGCCCTCTTGCGATCGGTGAAGGGCTTGGGGATCCCAGGTACCGCCCGAAAGGAAGACAGGAAGACCAAACTGAAAGTGGCAGCACTCCGGCGCCGGAGGAAGACCGTCACGATCATTTCGCCGTTCGTAACGGCGTCCGCTGCGCCGGCGTGCACCTGATCGTCGATCTGCACGGCGCCAAGCGTCTCGACGACATCGATCATATCGAGGCGACGTTGCGGCGCTGCGTCGAGGCCGCCAAGGCGACGCTGCTGCATATCCACCTGCACCACTTCCAGCCGAGCGGGGTTTCCGGCGTGGCGGTGCTGGCGGAGAGCCACATCTCCATCCACACTTGGCCGGAAGCCGGCTATGCCGCGCTCGACGTGTTCATGTGCGGCTCGGCCGACCCGGACGAGTGCATCCCGGTGCTGCGCGAGGCGTTTTCCGCCAAGCGCGTCGGCGTCAACGAGCTGCTCCGCGGCCAAGACGCCTAAAGCGCCGATTGGCGATTGACAAAGCTTGAGCGGCCGGGCCGAGTCCCGGCCGTTTCGTTATCGGAGAGGCGGTCATGGCGGAAAAACGCTGGATTGCCGAGACGCTGTTCGACGATCTCGGCTTCCGCATGAGCTTCCAGGTCGACAAAGTGCTTTACGAGCTGCAGACCGAGCACCAGCACCTCGTGCTGTTCGAGCAGCCGTATTTCGGCAAAATGCTGATGCTCGACGGCGCCACCCAGATCTCCAAGAGGGACGAATTCATCTACCAGGAGATGATGTCGCACGTGCCGCTGTTCGCCCACGGCAACGCCAGCGACGTGCTGATTATCGGCGGCGGCGATTGCGGCATCGCCGAGGAGGTGCTCAAGCACAAGACGGTCAAGCGCCTCACCCAGGTCGAGATCGATGCCAAGGTGATCGAGTTCGCCAAGGAGCATTTTCCCGAATTCACCGGGCCGGTGTTCGCCGACAAACGCTTCGAATCGGTCATCGACGACGGCGCCAAATATGTCGCCAGGACCGATCGTCGCTTCGACGCCATCATCGTGGATTCGACCGACCCGCAAGGGCCGGGGAAAATCCTGTTCGGCGAGAAATTCTACTCCGGCTGCCGGCGCTGCATGAAAAAGGGCGGCGTCCTGGTGACGCAGAACGGCGTGCCGTTCTTCCAGAAGAACGAGCTCACCTCGACCATGTCCAAGTTCCGCAGGCTGTTCGCGGACGCCACCTGCTACGTCGCGGCAATCCCGGTCTATGTCGGCGGCCACATGGCCATGGGCTTGGCGACCGATAATAAAAGGCTGCGGCGGCTTCCGGCGAAGACCATCGCCCAGCGCTACCGCAAGGCCGGCAGCTTCAAGACCAAATACTGGACGCCCGAGGTCCACGTCGCCGCCTTCGCGCAGCCGCGCTTCATCGCCGAGCTGGTGGCAAAGGCAAAGCCGCCGCGATAGCGGCCGTTCGGCCCGGCATCGCGGGGCGTTCGCTGATACAATCGTGAATGGCGGACCCGGCGGCCGGCTCCTAAGCTATGGCCGTAAAGGACGCGTTGAGTGGGAGGATATGGTCATGAAGCTCTATATGCATCCGGTGTCGATGACGAGCCGGCCGGTGCGGCTGTTCATCGCCGAGAACAAGATTCCGGTCGACGAGGTCACCGTCGACCTGTTCACCGGGCGAGCAATACAAGCCGCCCTATGCCGAATTCAATCCGAACAGCTTGGTGCCGATGATCGAGGACGGCGACCTGCGGCTGACCGAAAGCTCGGCGATCCTCAAATATCTCGCCGACAAGATCGGCTCGCCGGCCTATCCGAAGGATTTGAAGCAGCGCGCCAAGGTCAACGAGATCATGGATTGGCTCAACACCAACTTCTATCGCGAATGGGCCTATAATCTCTGCTACCCGCAGCTATTCCCGCATCTCAAGCGGCGCAGCGACGAGGCGCAGGCGGCGACCATCGAGTTCGGCCAGCAGAACGCCAAGACGCTGGCTGCAAATTCTCAACGACCACTGGATCGGGCCGAATAAGCAATATCTGTGCGGCGATCAGATCACGATTGCCGATTATTTCGGCGCCGGCTGGTCACCCTCGGCGAGGTCATTCGCTGCGACTTCTCGGCCTATCCGAACGTCACAGCGCTGGCTCAACAACGTGAAGAACTGCCGAGCTGGCCCAAGGTCAACGAGGTGTTCTACGGCCTGGTCGAATCGGTGAAGGGCAGCGTTCCACGACGTTTCACGCGGACAAATCGTTGAGGACGCCGTCATGAGCTTCTTCCCGGCCAAGGACCCGGCCCCGGGCGATGCCCGCGCCGAGCGACGCCGTGCACAACTGATCGTGCCGCGCACGGTCGATCTCGGCGGCTTCCAGGTGCATCGCGCGCTGCCGTCGGGGCATTCGCGCATGGTCGGGCCGTTCATTTTCTTCGACCATTTCGGGCCGGCCGTGTTCAAGTCCGGCGACGGCGTCGACGTGCGGCCGCACCCGCATATCGGGCTCGCCACCGTCACCTACCTGTTCGACGGCGAGATCGTGCATCGCGACAGTCTCGGCACCGCGCATGCCGATCCGGCCCGGCGCGGTCAACTGGATGACGGCCGGCCGCGGCATCGTGCATTCCGAGCGCACCGCCGCCGACCATCGCAGCGGCGGCGAGCCGCTGCACGGCCTGCAATTATGGGTCGCGCTGCCGAACAACGACGAAGAAACCGCGCCGGCTTTCGCCCATACCGCGGCGGCCGACATTCCCGAATTGCGCGAGAATGGGCTGTCGCTCCGGGTCGTCGCCGGCACGATGCACGGGCTGCGCTCGCCGGTCGCGACCAGCGTGGGACACCGTGTTCGCCGAGGCGCATCTTAAAGCCGGCACGATCGCTGCCGCTCGACGCCGAACACGAGGAGCGCGCGTCTATGTCATTGCGGGCGAGATCGAGATCGCCGGCGACCGCCACGGCGCGGAACGGCTTCTGGTGCTCAAGCCCGGCGACCGCATCGCGGTGACGGCGGCCAGCGACGCCCGTGTCATCCTGGTCGGCGGCGCCGCCATGGATGGGCCGCGCCACATCTGGTGGAATTTCGTCTCCTCGCGCAAGGAGCGGATCGAAGCCGCCAAGGCCGACTGGAAAGCCGGCCGGTTCGAGTTCGTGCCCGGCGATACGTGCCGAATTCATCCCGCTGCCGGAGTTGACGGCGCCACCTACGCCGCGTTGCGCTGTGCCCTGATCCAGGCTTCGATTTCGCGCTCGGCTTCGGCCTTGGCGAAGCCGTAGCGCGCCTGCAGGCGGCCGATCAATTCGCTGCGCCGGCCGCCGATGCGCGTGACATCCTCGTCGGTGAGCTTGGCCCAGTTGTTGCGGACCTTGTCCTTGAACTGCATCCAATTGACCTCGATCTGATCCCAGTTCATCGATTGTCTCCTCAAATCGCGGATGGACAAACGACGCCGGAGGCGCGTTTGCCGCGTCGTTCGGGCAGGCGTGGATGACAGCGGCGCGATGCGGCCTCAATGCGACGGCAGCGGGGTCTTTCCGGGATCAATCTTGGCGCTCCTCTGGCGAAGCCGGATTGTCAACCGCCAATGACGGTATTCCCACGCGCGCAAAATTCTTCCCGCCAGCGTGGTTGCAATTGGCTAAATTACCGCGACCAAACGGACCGGCGTCTCTTACCGACGGCATCGCATGCCTGCATCCTCTCCACCCCCCGACGTCGAACGGCTGGCGCGCGCGATACGCGGCGGCGAGCGCAGCGTGCTGTCGCGCGCCATCACGCTTATCGAGAGTAAGCGCGCCGACCACCGCCGCAGCGCCGCGGCGTTGACGCAGGCGTTGCTGCGGGAGACCGGGAACGCGGTGCGCGTCGGCATCACCGGCGCGCCGGGCGTCGGCAAATCGACGCTGATCGACGCGCTCGGCAGTAGCCTCACCGCGCAAGGCCGCAAGGTCGCGGTGCTGGCGGTCGATCCGTCGTCGCGGCGCACCGGCGGCTCGATCCTGGCCGACAAGACGCGCATGGCGCGGCTCGCCAACGACGCCAACGCTTTCATCCGCCCCTCGCCGTCTTCGGGCACGCTCGGCGGCGTCGCCGCCAAGACGCGCGAGACCATGCTTTTGTGCGAGGCCGCCGGCTACGACGTGGTGCTGGTCGAGACCGTCGGCGTCGGCCAGTCAGAAATCGCGGTTTCCGACATGACCGATTTTTTCCTGGTGCTGGCGCTGCCGGGCGCCGGCGACGAGCTGCAGGCGCTCAAGAAGGGCGTCGTCGAACTCGCCGACCTGATCGCCGTCAACAAGGCCGACGGCGACAATGTCGCCCGCGCCAGGCTCGCCGCGGCTCAATATGGCGCGGCTTTGCACATTCTCTCGCCGCGCTCGCAAAACTGGTCGCCGCCGGTCGTCACCTGTTCGGCGCTGACCGACGACGGCATCGAGGCGCTGTGGGGGCACGTTCTCGACCATCGCCAACGGCTCACTGCCTCCGGCGAGCTTGCGGCGCGCCGCGGCGAGCAGCAGGTGAAATGGATGTGGACGATGCTTGAAGAGCATCTGTTCGCGCCGTTGCGGACCGATCGCGCGCTCAAGGCGGCCTTGCCGCGGATCGAGGCCGACGTCGCCGCCGGCCGGTTGGCGCCGGCGGCCGCCGTTGAGGAAATCGCCGCAATGCTCGAGGCGTGACGCGCGATGCGGCTCATCATCGCCGGGTTCGGACCGTTCCCCGGCGCGCCGTGTAATCCGAGCGCGGCGCTGGTCAAAGCGCTGGTCCGCCGGCGCCGGCCGGCCTTGGCGGGGATCGAGCGCCTCGCGTACGTCTTCGCCACCGTTTATGCGGCGGTCGATCGCGACCTGCCGAAATTGTTCGCGGCGAAGCCGGATATCGTGCTCGTCTTCGGCCTCGCCGGGCGGCGGCGCCAGCTTTGCATCGAGACCCGCGCCCGCAACGCCGTCTCGGTGCTGTTTCCCGACGCCGGCGGATCCCGGCCGCAAGCAGGCGTCATAGCGCCGGGCGCGCCAAGCTCGCGGCAAGGCAATGCGCCGTTCGCCCGCCTTCTCGGCGCGGTGCGCCAAAGTGGCTTTCCGGCACGCCTGTCGCGCGATGCCGGGCGTTATCTCTGCAACTATGCCTATTGGCAGGCCCTGCACCGCTGCCGCGACGGCAGCCCGCTCGTCGCCTTTGTTCATATTCCGCCGCTGCGCCGCATGCCCATGCCCGTGCCGCGGCGCAAGGCTTCGCCGCACCCGCCGCCGTCATTTAATCGGCTGGTTGCCGCCGCCGAGGCGATCGCGATCGCGCTCATTGCCGCAAGCCGCCGTTAACCGTCGCCGCGAAAACGACCGCGTGTGCCGGACCGAAACAGCGGATTGGCACATCATTTGATGCATGACGGATTCGTGCTCGCCGAGGTTCGCCGATGACGATGAATCGCCGCCGCTTGTTTGCCGCTTTTGCCGGTGCCGCCGGCGTTGCCACGCCCGCGCTTGGGCGCGACGGCCGCGACGGCGATCCGATGCCGCGTGCCGAGATCGATGCCGCGGCGCTGGGCGTCGTGCCCAATGCAGCCGAGGATCAGTCGGCGGTTTTACAGCGCGCCATCGCGCGGGCCGCGGCGGCCGGCGCGGTGCTGCGGCTGCCGCCCGGAAATTACCGCGCCGGCGCGCTGCAATTGCCGCCCTATGCCGCCATCGCCGGGGTGCCCGGCGCAACGCGCCTGGTCATGGCCGGCGGCCCGTCGCTGTTGGCCGCAACCGGCAGCGATCATGTCAGCCTCCGCGGCCTCGTGCTCGACGGCGCCGGCGTGCCGCTCGACAACGGTCGCGGGCTTGTGCATCTGACGCATGGCCGCGCCGTGCGCATTGCCGATTGCGAAATCGTCGACGCCGGCCGCAACGGCATCACGCTCGAGGCGATAGCCGGCGAAGTGACCGGCAATACGGTGGTCAACCCCGTCGCCTACGCCATTTTCTCCAACGACGCCGTCGGCCTGCGCATCGCCGGCAATACCGTGCGCAGCGCCGGCAACGGCGGCATTCTGGTATGGCGGGGAACGCCCGGCGACGACGGCACGCTCGTCGTCGACAATCGGATCGAGAACGTCAGAAACAAGCTCGGCGGCTCCGGGGAATGGGGCAATGCCATCAACGTATTCCGCGCCGACAATGTCATCGTGCGCGGCAACCGCATCCGCAACGCCGCGTTCTCCGCGGTGCGCGGCAATGCCGCCTCCAATATCCAGATCGTCGGCAATACCTGCACCGGGCTCGGCGAGGTCGCGCTGTATTCCGAATTTGCGTTCGAGGGCGCGGTAATCGCCAATAACATCGTCGACGGCGCCACAAGCGGCATCGCGGTGGCGAACTTCGACAAAGGCGGCCGGCTCGCCGTGGTGCAGGGCAATCTCATTCGCAATCTGGTCGCCGCGCGCCCCGCCGGGGGCGGCGCCGGCGACACTTCCGCGCTTGGCATCGGGGTGGAGGCCGACGCGGCGGTGACCGGCAATGTCATCGAGAACGTCCCTGGCACCGGTATCGGCGCCGGCTACGGCCCCTACCTGCGCGATGTCGCCATCAGCGGCAATGTGGTGCGCGGCGCCGATTACGGCATCGCCGTTTCGGTGGTCGCGGGGGCCGGAACCGTCACGATCTCGGATAATCTCATCTCCGGCGCACGGCTCGGCGCCATTGTCGGCCGCGAATGGGACAAGACGGTCACCGGCGACCTCAGCAAAGACGGCGCGGAGCGTTATGCGCAATTGTCGATCGCCGGCAATCAAGTGCGGTAACACGCCACCATCGATGCCTCTACCCGACCCAGACTCGAGCGGTTGACACACCATACAGAGGGGTCGAAATTTCTTCCCGAAGCCAGCCGTATCTCAGAAAAGATGGTTGGCGTAGCAGAGGAACCCAATGGGAAAATATTCGTTTCTGGCAGTGGCGGTAATTGCCACGCTTGCGACATTCGATTACGCGCATGCGCAAGGAGCGTGGTGTGAGCGGAATTGTGTGACGCTGTGCAAAAAGATATTCGGAGCTGGCGGCGCTGGACCGTGCATTGCGCAGTACCAGTGTTCGCAATACGCGGGTAAGCCGTGCGCATCGGCGTCCTACGTGAACGCGCGTTATATAGTGTATTGTGGCAGTCATAGTTGCGTGGGCGGCAACACACGTTAGCGGGCCACCCGATCTAGACACGCCTGCGTCACCCTGACCGCCCCGACCTCAATGCCGCTCCAATTGCGCAACACCGGCTGCGTGAAGGCGGCAAGCGCGGCGCGTTCGGCGGCGTCGAGCGGCAATAGCCGCGCGATCAGCGCCGCCATGACCGCCTGCGCGGCGCGGGACGCACCGTCGTCGCACTTGAGCGCGATGCCGAGCCCAAGCTCCGGCAGCGCGCCGCAATAGACGCCCTCGGCGCCGGTTTTCACCAACACGCGTGCGCCGAACAGCTGCATGATCTCGGTGCAGAACCGCCCCGTTCCGGCGACGTGCCACGGCTTTGCCGCGCAAGCCCGGCGCAGCCGCGCCGCGGCCCTGGCGCGCTCGGGCGCAAGCCCATGGCCGGTGCCGAATTTGGCGAAGCCATGAGCGAGATTTTGCAGCGGCACCGCCCAGGTCGGCACCGAGCAGCCGTCGATGGCGCAGCAGTCCTCGCCCAACACGGCGCCGGTGAAATCTTCGAGCACGGCCCGTACCTGCCGCTGCACCGGATGATCGGGGCGAAAATAATCGGCGTGGTCGACGCCCATCGCGCAGGCAAGACAAAGAAAGCCGGCATGCTT
This sequence comes from uncultured Alphaproteobacteria bacterium, assembly GCA_963729335.1. Taxonomy (GTDB): domain Bacteria; phylum Pseudomonadota; class Alphaproteobacteria; order Rhizobiales; family Xanthobacteraceae; genus BOG-931. The sequence continues at coordinate 555,276 of CAVSNN010000002.1, read as the reverse complement.
GCCGGAGCAGTTGTTGTGCAGCGCCGACGGCCCGCCCGCTCGCGCCACCGCGGCCGCCGCGGCTTGCGCGATCGGGTAATGCGCGCCGCAGCGCAGCGCCGATGGGTCGAGACCGGCGCGCGCCAGCATCCGCTCGACGCCGGCGACATGCCCCGCCTCCCCGCTGTGCGAGGCGCAAGCCAGCGCCAGCTCCTCGTCGCCCAAGCCGTAACGATCGGCGCCACCGAGTTCCACCAGCGCCAAGGCCTGCAATGCCTTGATCGCCGAGCGCGGAAATACCGGCACCGTCACCTCGCCGATGGCGAGAACCGTGGCGCCGTCGGCGTCGGCCACCGCCACGGCACCGCGATGGCGGCTTTCCACAAGGGGCCCGCGCATGACTTCGACAAGAACGGGGTTGGTCATATTAAATACGCGACAGCTGGCTGGAATTGACGTTATCCATTCCGAGGGGCCCAGGCCATGCGGCGGCTCACCATCGTCGTTCCGGTGCTCGACGAGGCGGCGATCGTCGTCGGCGCGCTCAAGGCGCTCGCGCCGCTGCGCGCCCGCGGCGCCGAAATCATTGTCGTCGACGGCGGCTCCGGCGACGGCACGCCCGCGCTGGCGCGACCGCTCGCCGACCGCGTCATCGCCGCGCCGCGCGGCCGTGGCGCGCCGCTCAACGCCGGCGCCGCGCTCGGCACCGGCGACGCGCTCGTCTTCCTGCATGCCGACACCGCGCTGCCGGAAAATGCCGACCGCCTGATAGCTTCCGCCTTGGCGCAACGCGCCTGGGGCCGCTTCGATCTGCGCATCGCCGGCCGCCATCCGCTGCTTGCCGTCGTCGCCCGCATGATCAATTGGCGCTCGCGGGCGACCGGCATCGCCACCGGCGATCAGGCGATCTTCGTGACCCGCGAGGCATTCGTCGCGGTCGGCGGTTTTCCCGATCTGCCGTTGATGGAGGACATCGCCATTTCGCGTCGCCTCAAGCGCCTATGCCGACCGGCCTGCATCGGCGCGCCGGTGGTCACCTCGGGGCGCCGCTGGGAGCATCACGGCGTGATCCGCACCATCGTACTGATGTGGCGGCTGCGGCTGGCTTATTACTTTGGCGCCGAGCCGGCTCGCCTGGCGCTGCGCTACCCGCCGGTTCCGCCGTCAGCCGCGCAAAGCCGCACCGGGCCATAACGCCGGTCCGGTGCGCGCGTATTGCACCGGGCGCGCCACCTCGGCGCCGAGCGTCTGCGCGGCATGCCAGGCCCAATGCGGGTCGTCCAGGAATGCGCGCGCCATGGCGATCATGTCCGCCCTGCCCTCGGCAACAATCGCTTCGGCCTGCTTGGCGTTCACGATCATGCCGACGGCGCGCACCGGGATGCCACATTCGCGGCGTACACGCTCCGCGGCCGGCACGTTGAAGCCCGGGTCGCTCGGCCAGCGGCTTTCCGGCGTTATATTGGCCGAAGAGACATCGATGTAATCGAGCCCGGCGGCCTTGAGCGCCTTGCCCATCGCCACCGCGTCGTCGGGCGTAAGCCCGCCCTCCACCCAATCGGTGCCGGTGATGCGGGCGCCGAGCGGAACCCCGCGCGGCACCGCGCCGCGGACCGACGCGCACCACTTCGAGCGGAAATTTCATGCGGCCGTCGAACGAGCCGCCATAGGCGTCGTTGCGCTTGTTCGACAGCGGCGAAACGAAGCTGTGCAGCAGATAACCGTGGGCGAAGTGCAATTCGACGGCGTCGAAACCGATCCGCAGCGCGCGCTTGGCGGCGTCGGTGAAGCATTTGGCGACGTGCGCCATGTCGTCTTCGGTCATGGCGCGCGGCGTATGCCAGCCCGGCCCGAACGGCAGCGCCGAAGGCCCGATCGTCGGCCAGGGATCCTCGGCTTCCGACAGCGGCTTGGCGCCTTCCCATGGGCGTTGCACCGAGGCCTTGCGGCCGGCATGGGCGAGTTGGATGCCGAGCTTCGCCGCCCCGATGCGCCGGCAATGGGCGACGATGCGGGCGAGCGCATCCTCGCAGGCGTCCGAATAAAGCCCGAGGCAGCCATGGGTGATGCGGCCGTGCCGCTCGACATGGGTGGCCTCGACGACCAGCATCGCGGCGCCGGAATTCGACAGCATGCCGAGATGGGTCATGTGCCAATCGTTGCCGACCCCGTCATTGGCGCTGTATTGGCACATCGGCGCCACAACGATGCGGTTCGGCAAAGTCAATTCGGCAAGTTTTATGGGCGAGAACAAAGCGCTCGGCATCGATGGTCACATGCGGCTTGAGGGGAGAAAACCCGGACCGCGGCACGCGGCGATGCGGCGTGCGCCGGTTGCGGTTCGCGGCTGTGGATAACGCGCCGGATGGCGGGGAGTCTAGCCCTGCCAGAGCGGGGCGGGCAGGCGAACTGGCCGGTTTCGCCCGTTCGACGCACCGAATGTTTGGTCCGCGTCAGGCTCCGCCGGCGGCAGGCCGGCGATCGCCGCCCACTGGTCGCGCACGTGCAAGACTTTGCGCATCTCGTCGATAAACCCAGTCTGCGTGTAATAGTGCCGCCAGCGTCCGGTATCGGCGAGTTCGATGAAATGCTCCTGCCGACGCTCGACCAGTGCGAGCCATCGGCGCGCGATACTGTCGTACCGGCGGTCTTGCGGTTCCGACATCAGGAGGCCAGCAGCGCCCGTGAATTCGACGCTTGCGGATAATCAACGCGCATTTTTGATTCGAGCAACAAAAATGAACGCCGCGCCGGCGCATGTAATTCTTGACTTTCAGTTTGTGGATAAGAGCGTGCAAAAGCGATTCGGAAGTCGCATCCGGTTCCGATCAATCAGCACGGGGCGCAGCAAAAATGCCGGCAACCAAGATCGACAAAACCGGGCGCCCATGCGGCAATCATATCGTGTAGCGACACTGCGAAAATGTTTTAGCGACCGTGTCGCCGCGCAGCAATGAATTTGCCTCCCGCCCCTTAATCTCCGCGCGCTCGGGGCGCGCATTCAATCGGAATCCGAAAAGCGATGACCCGCCCGGTGGGGACGGAACCGGGCGGGTCGGAAAATCGGCGCTGGCGTCAGGGGAGAAGCCCGCCGATGGCGGCTCGATCTCGCCACCGCCTATTGGTCGCGCCAGGGCTGGGCCCGGTTCAAACGGAAAATCCCAGTATCTCCAGCGGGTTCGCTCCGGCGCGGCAAGCCCGATCAGGCGCCGGTTTCGGCTGGCAACGGCCACGCCGGCAAACGGCCGGCAAGCGATGGATGCTCGGAATGGGATTTCGCCGATGCCGTGCAGTCTACCGGCCGGGCTCCGCCGCTTCGGCGGTTTCGACGATATGGTCCTGGCGCATCCGCGCGATGATTTTGCCGAGTTCTTCCCTGGCGAGCGTTTTTGCCGCGATGCGGACGCGATAAAGCCCGCCGTCGGTCGGTCCGTCGACCAAAGCGGCCTGATAATTTTGCAGGAAATTGGTGATTTCGGCGGCGCTGGCTTCGCGCGCGAAGCGCACCATGGCGAACGTGCCGTGGCGATGCTCGGCGCCAAGCCCGGCCTGCTCGCTTTGCGGCTTGGTGAAAATGTCCGCGATCATCACCGCCTGCAAGGCGATCGCCAGCACGGCGAACGATGCCGCCACCGCCAAGCTGCGCGGCGAAACGCTGGCGAAGAACCCGGTCAGCCAATTGGCGGTGGCGCCCGGAACGCGCGTGCGCGCGGCCTGGGTCTCGGCGTCGATCGCCGCCATCAGCCGATCCGCCACCCGCGGCGCCGGCGCACCGAGCGTTTCGTTGAGATGGATGGTTTCGGCAAGCTCCTCGCGCACCAGGTCGATCTGCAGCGCCAGCGACGGCTCGTTCCGCAACGCGTCTTCGACGCGCTGGCGGTCGCGGCGGCGCAGCCGGCCGGTCGCATACCACGGCAGCAGCGCCTCGACCTCGGTCGGCGCGATGGCCTGGCGCGGATCGTCCGCCATCTCGCTCATCGTCATGGCCAACCTCGATCGATGCCCGCCATTTTGCACAGCTCTGCCAGTTTCTTGCGCGCGTAAAACATCCGGGTCTTCACCGTGTTCGCGGGAATTCCAACGATCTGAGCCGTCTCCTCCACCGATTTCTCGTGATAGTAGACGAGATCGATAATCTCCCGGTGCTCAGGAGAAAGCGCGGCCAGGCATTTTCGTAATTTCTCGCCTTTATCAAGCTTCGTGAGGGTGAGTTCGGGATCATCAGCAGTTTCCTCGATCGATTCCGCGGTTTCGTCGTCCAGTCCGTCCTCGCGCCGCTTGCGCAACAGCGACAGCGCCTTGAATCGCGCAATGGCGATGAGCCACGTCGACACCGCGCTTCGGCCTTCAAACCGGCTGGCTTGACGCCACACGTCCAGGAACACGTCGCCGATCACGTCTTCGGCCGCCATCTGATCGCGCAACAGACGCAGCACGAAGCGATAGACCCGGACATGGTGCCGCGCGAACAGCACCTGCATCGCCAGCCGGTCCCCCCGGGCAATGCGACCGATCAGCGCTTCGTCCGCCGGTGCCTGCATCGCCATAAGGTCGGCTCATGGATTTGTCGCCAAGTGAATCGGCGAGGTTCAAATGCTCGTGAGTTTATTTTGATGCCGCGTCGCATCGGACCTGGAACGAAATCTTCGATTTCCGTCAAAGACTTAGCTACCCCCTGCGGCAACGCCAGCCCCGTCACCGGGCCAAATTGCCTCCGAACCGCACCGCAGCGCAAGCGCATTGCAAACGGCCGCGGCTTACCCGCACGCAGCTGCCTCGCCTAGCGCTGCGCGCCCGGCTGCACGTCTTCGAGCGGTTTTTCCTCAAGCAGGATCACGGTGAGGAACGAAACCGCGAGCGTGCCGGCGATGGCGAGGAACACCATGGCGAAGGTATCGACCGAGGCGCCGCCCAAGAATGTGTGGCCGAGCGAACCCGCCGGCGCGCCGACCGGGGCTTTCGCCAGCACAATGGCGCCGAACACCGCGATCAGGATCGTGCCGATCAACGTGCGGGCAAAATTCATGGTGCCGAGCGCCGCGCCCAGATCACGGACCGGCACGGTGTTCTGCAGCGCCACTTGCGTGAGCGGCGCCGTCGGCCCGAAGCCGACGCCGATCAGAAACAGCACGATCTCGAATTTCAGCGAACTCATGCCGCCGGCCGAGAACGCCAGCGTGACGACGGCGCCGACGCCGACGACCAGACAGCAAAGCGGCAACAGCTTGTAATGGCGGACCCGGCCGAGCAACTGGCTGGACAGGCCGGCGCTGGTATTGAGCATGACCATCAGGATCATCAGGCGCAGGCCCGATGACGTCGCCGACCAGCCCAGCGCGCTTTGCAGATACATCGGCAAAAAGATGTTGAGGCTGATGATTGCGCCCCAGCCGAACGAATGCGCCGCGATGGCAAGCCGCGCGGCGGGATCGGCCAGGATGACGACCGGAATCAGCGGTTCGACCGCGGTCAGAAGGCGCGCCACAAATCCCGTCCCCAGCACCAGCGCGCAGCCGAGCAACGCCAGGATCGGCGACGACAGCCAGGATAGCGCACGCCGCCGAGATTGAGCGCCAGCATGAACGACGAGCTTGCCGCCATCACCAAAAACGCGCCGACGAAGTCGAGCCGGTGCGGGCGTTCGTGACGCGGTAGCCGGCGCAGCATGGTGAGCGCGAGCACGACCGCGACGGCGCACAGCGGCAAACTCCACAGAAAGATCACCGACCAATGCAGATGGTCGCAAATCCAGCCGCCCAAAGCCGGCCCGCAGCCGCCCGCGGTGGTAAACGCGATCGAGAAATAGGTGTAGTACTTGCCGCGATCCTTCGGCGAGGCGATGTCGCCGAGGATCATGTTGGCGGTCACGGTCAAGCCCGCCGGCGCCGCAGCCTTGCACGACGCGGCCGCAGATCAGCATCGTCATGGTCGGCGACGCGGCGCAGATCAACGAGCCGGTCATATAGACGCCGAGCCCGATCAGCATGGCCGCGCGCCGGCCGTGGATGTCGGCGAATTTGCCGTAGAGCGGCGTGAGCGCGGTCGCCGCGATCAGGAACGCCGTGATCAGCCACGGCAGGTTATGCACCTCGCCGAGCCTGCGCCCGATGGTCGGCAGCGCGGTCGCCAGGATCGACTGGTCGACCGAGCCGAGGAACACCGGCAGCATCATGCTGATGACGATCAGCCGCTTTTCCCGATGCGTCAGCGGTTGCGGATCGGCGCGGGCGGCGGGCGCCGCGGCGGCAAAATCTGCAGCGATGCCGCCGGCGGCAATCGTCTCGCCGCCCCCATTCACGGCGCTCCGGCTGCGCGCATCGTTCATCAAGCGAATTTACGCCGCGGTACCCGCAGCGCCCCCGACGGAATGAGCCATAACGGCAAAGACCGCCGATGTCATTTGCGCAGTGATCGAGCCGGCCCGACATCGCCGCATGGCTGGTATCGCGCAAAGCCGCGCCACGAGCTGCCGTCCGATCCGGTTGCCATATAGCCATATTTGCGATATGGTTTGCCATATGAAGACCACGCTCAACATCGACGACACCGTGATGGCCGAGCTCAAGCGCGAAGCCGCGCGCCAGGGCCGCACCATGTCGGAACTGGTCGAGACCGCGCTGCGGCTGCTGCTCCGCCCGCAAAAGAAGCGGACAAAAATCAAACCGCTGCCGACGTTCAATAGCGGCGGTTACCTTGTCGATATTGCCGACCGCAACGCTCTCTACGACGCCATGGACGACCTCAGCCTTTACCGTTCCAACAAGGATCGATAGTGCTCGTCGTCGACACCAACGTATTGATCGATGCGGCCGATGTGTTTTCGCAATTTCACCAGCCTTGCGGCGCCTGGGTCGATCGGCAACGGCCACGCCCGGACGCCTGGTATGTTACTTGGCCGATTCTCTATGAATTCCTTCGCGTGACGACGCATCGACGTGCCCCGCGTCGGCCTTGGAACCTCTCGGCAGCATGGCAATTTGTCGCCGAGCTGCTTAACTCACCGGGACTTGGCATTCTCGTCCCGACGCAAAGACATGCCGATGTCGCCGTAGAGGTCTTTTCAGAGTTGCCGCATCTTGCCGGCAATATCCTGCACGACGCCCACACCGCCATCCTGATGCGCGAGCACGGCATCAGGCAAATCTGTACGCGCGATACCGATTTTCACCGCTTCCCGTTTCTCGAAGTGATCGATCCGCTGCGATTGTAGAAATGTAGGGCGGGGCTAGCCGACCCGTCTTCGTTCGCTACGCGAGCTACGGTGGATTCAACTCCGCCGAAGCGCAGAGCGCGTAGGCGAAGGGCGTAACCTGCTGGCCAGCCCTATGGGTTAGAGGCTACCCGTCACCCCTTTGCGCAGGCGTTCAACAAGAGACCGTGCGATCGGCAGTTGCCCTTCGTAGTAAGCGGCATTGGGCGCATGGTGCCCCTCGCTGCACATCTCGAACGCGTCGGTGATTTGGGTCAGCGCCAATTCGGCCATGGCGAGATCGCCGCGCCGCCCGGCGAGAAGCCTCAGCGCCACGCCTTGATTGCCGGTGCTCACGGCCCAGTCCAGCGGCACGCGCTCGCGGGTCCTTTCCTGCAGCGCGTCACGATAGGCGGCGACGGCCTCTTCAAGCCGCGCGGCGCCGCTCGCGCGCGCGCCAAGCGTTCGCAGCGCAGTGCCGAGATTGTTCTGGGTTGTGGCCCACTGCAGCGGCACGCGCTCGCGGGTTCTTTCCTGCAGCGCCGCGCGATAAGCGGCGACGGCCTGTTCAAGCCGCGCGGTGCCGCTCTCGCGCTCGCCGAGCGTCAGGAGCGCATTGCCGAGATTGTTTTCTGGGTCATGGCCCATTGCAGCGGCACGCGCTCGCGGGTTCTTTCCTGCAGCGCGTCGCGATAGGCGGCGACGGCCTGTTCCAGCCGCGCGGTGCCGCTCTCGCGCCCGCCAAGCGTTCGCAGCGCATTGCCGAGATTGTTCTGGGTCATGGCCCAATCGAGCGGCACACGCTCGCGGGATACCAGGGTCAACGCGCGGCGACATAACTGGATTGCCTCTTCGAGTGCCTGGTTGTCGCCGAATTCATTTCCCTGGTCGTCAAGTTCATTCGCCTGTCGCAGCGTGTATCGCCACTCGGCTTCACGGTCGAATGGCGCGACCAAGGCAGCGGCCTCGGCATATTTTTGCGCGGCGCTGCGATAGGCAAGCTGCAAGCGGTCGATCCGCGCCTCGTCGGCGAGAAATTCTGCCTCGTTGCGGCTCGTTTCCTCGCGCAAGGCTCGCGCCACCTCGCGCCCGCGATTGAGCGCCGCACGCGCGGCGTCGAGTTTGCCGGCATCGATGAGCGCCAGAGCTTCAGCGCGGATCGCCGCCAGTTCAGGCCGATCGTTGCGAAGTCGTTGCAAGTCTTGCCGCAGCGCTAACAATTCGTCAGCGGCGGCAGCGAGCCGTTTGGGGATGTCCTCGTTGGCTATTTCGGCCGCCCCGAGTTTTTCGAGGACGGCACGCAGCGGCGCGACCGGCACCTCCTTTTGCGCCGCGACCCGCCCAAGTTCTTCCTGGAGGACCCTTCGAACGCCTTCCTCGTCAAGGCCGAAGGTGATGTCGCGGCCGGCCGCGATGCCGCCGCGATCCGCGCCGCCGCGCACGTTGATTTTCATGTCACGTCCGGCGGCCATGCTGCTGCGGTCGGCGCCAACGCTCGGTCCCGGCGATTTTTGATCGCCGATTTTCGCCATAAACTTGACGATGGCCCAGATTCCGGCGGCAACAGCTGCAATGCCGCCGCCGATCCAGCTCAGGACCGCTTGATTGGTTCCATCCTTCAGGAAATCCCAAATGCTGGAAAGCACGATACCGCTCCGGACATGCTCACGATCGCGGCGAGCTGCTTGGTCAGCAGTAGAGGATTGTGATCGTTCGCCACCGCGCGCGCAAGGTGTGTGCCGGGTCGGCGAGTAGCCCGGATGGAGCGTTAGCGACAGCCGGGAACGATTGGGAGGCTCATGCGCCCATCCCGGATTTCGCTTCGCTCATCCGGGCTACATTATTGCTTGAGCGTATTGGCGACCTTGAAGCTCGCCTGCGTGTTCGCCTTGATGTGGTCGAGCGTCACCTCGGGCGCGAGCTCGGTGAGCGTGAGCCCGCCGCCGGTGCGGTCGAGCGTGAACACGCCGAGGTCGGTGATGATCATGTCGACGACGCCGGCGCCGGTGAGCGGCAGATTGCAGCGGTGCAAGAGCTTGGATTCGCCCTTGGCCGAGTGCTCCATCACCACGACGACCTTCTTGACGCCGCCGACCAGATCCATGGCGCCGCCCATGCCCTTGACCAGCTTGCCCGGGATCATCCAGTTGGCGATGTCGCCGTTCTCGGCGACCTGCATGGCGCCGAGAATAGCGAGATCGATGTGGCCGCCGCGGATCATGGCGAAAGAATCCGCCGAATTGAAATAGCTCGTGGTCGGCAGTTCGGTCACGGTCTGCTTGCCGGCATTGATCAGGTCGGGGTCTTCCTCGCCCTCGAACGGGAACGGGCCGGTGCCGAGCATGCCATTTTCCGATTGCAGCTGCACGCTGATGCCGGCGGGAATGTAATTCGACACCAGGGTGGGAATGCCGATGCCGAGATTGACATAAAAACCGTCCTTGAGTTCCTTCGCGGCGCGCTCGGCCATCTGATCGCGGGTCCAGGGCATAGTCGATCCTCTCAAGCTCGCTTGCGCACGGTGCGCTGCTCGATGTGCTTGACGGCATTCGGCACGTGAACAATGCGCTGCACATAGATACCCGGCGTGACGATGTGATCGGGATCGATCTTTCCCGGCTCGACCAAATTCTCGACTTCGGCCACCGTCACCTTGCCGGCCGGCGCCATCGGCGGGTTAAAGTTGCGCGCGGTCTTGCGGTAGACGAGATTGCCTTCGGTATCGGCCAAATAGGCGTGCACGATCGACAGATCGGCTGTGAGCCCGCGCTCCATCACATAGCGCGTGCCGTCGAATTCGCGCACGTCCTTGCCTTCGGCGATCTGGGTGCCGAACCCGGTCTTGGTAAAAAAGGCCGGGATGCCGGCGCCGCCGGCGCGGATGCGCTCGGCCAGCGTGCCCTGCGGATTGAACTCGATCTCGAGCTCGCCGGCGAGGAACTGCTGCATGAAGGTTTTGTTCTCGCCCACATAGGACGAGATCATTTTCTTGATCTGGCGGGTGTCGAGCAGGATGCCGAGCCCCCTGCCGTCGGTGCCGCAATTGTTGGAAACGACGGTCAGGTTCTTGACCCCGGAATCGCGGATCGCGAGGATCAAGGTTTCCGGGATGCCGCACAGGCCGAAGCCGCCGGCCATGATGGTCATGCCGTCCTTAAGCAAGCCGGCCAACGCGGATCGTGCATCCGCATGGACCTTGTTCATGACCGCTCCATTTCCCCCGGCCGACCGGTCATACGCATAGCCGCGCCGGCGGAAAGGTCAACCGGCCGAGCAAATCGCCGCCGCTGCGTCCGCTACTTGGTTCCCGATGGCGCCGGCGTGGCAGGCGCGGCTGGAGCTGGCGCGGCAGGCGCCGGCGCCGGGGTCAGCGTGGTCACCGGGTTTGCCGGCCGCATCGCAGCGGCAGGGGCAGGCTCGGCGCGCGCCGGCGCGGTTGACTCCGCGGCGATCGCGCCCGGGCTGATCGGCCCCGGAATCTCGGGATGCGGATAATAGGTCCAGAACACATAAGCCGCGGCGAACAGGATGCCGGCGATGATGGCGCCGACGACGCGGTTGCGGAAGGCGATGTAGCTGCCGAGCAATGCGGCAATAAACGCGAAGACGGACAAGATCGCGACATAAAGCCAATTCACCGCGGCGAGATCGATAGGCATCGTATGCTCCTGGCTGGTAGCCCGTTCGGTCGAGGCACGGCAGTGTAGCGTAGCTTGCCGCCCGGCGCGACAGCTTGGCGGGGCTTTGCACAAGACGATATAACCCTTGCATAACCCGCCGGTGACGACACGCCAGCGCGGCGCCGGTGCCCTCCGCAATGACCAATCTGCTTATTCTGCTCGGCTTGACGGAAGCGGTCCGCAACCAGTACCGCGACCGGCTCCAGGCACGTTTTCCCGAGGTCAAGATCGACCTGGTCGATCATCCCTCCAAGGTCGGGCCGCATATCGCCGCGGCTGACGTGCTGCTCACGTTCACGCCCATGCTCACCGGCAAGGTCATCGAGCAGGCCGGCAGCTTAAAATGGATTCAGACGCTGGGCACCGGCGTCGACAACCTCATCGACCAGGCGGCGCTGCGCAGGGACGTGATCGTCACCAACATCCGCGGCATCCACGGCCCGCCGGTGTCGGAAGCCGCGGTCGCGGCCATGCTGGCGCTCGCGCGCGATCTGCCCGGCGCGGTGCGCGCCCAGGACGCGCGGCAATGGCGGCGCTGGCCGGCGCAGCTTCTGCACAACAAAACGGTCGGCATTTTCGGCGTCGGGCTGATTGCCGAGGCGCTGGCGCCGAAATGCCAAGCCTTCGGCATGCGCGTCGTCGGGGTGAGTTCCGCCCCGCGTCCGGTCGCCGGATTCGACGAAATGCACGCCCGCGACGAACTCTTACAGGTCGTCGGCGAGTTCGATTTCTTGGTGCTGCTGACGCCGTTGACCGCGGCGACCCGCAATAGCATCGACGCCAAGGTGTTCGCGGCGATGAAGCCTTCGAGCTTTTTGGTCAACCTGGCGCGCGGCGGGGTGGTCGACGAGCCGGCGCTGGTCGCGGCGCTGCAAACCGGCCGGATCGGCGGAGCGGCCTTGGACGTGTTCAACGAGGAACCGCTGCGGCCCGGCCATCCGTTCTGGTCGATGCGAAATGTCATCGTCACCACCCATCAGGGCGGCTTCTGCGACGTCTATATCGATTACGCGCTGCCGACGGTGGAGGCCAATATGCGGTGCTTCCTTAACGGCGATATCGGCGGCATGATCAATGTGGTGGAGCATTGATGTAGGGTGGGCATCGCGCCGGCACAGCATGTCCGCGTGGGCAAAATCGTAGACGCGCGATGCCCACGCGGTCCGGACGAGCGGACGATTTTGCCCACCCTACAATTTTCTGGATCGGTACATCGGGAGAATGAGATGGAACAGCTTTCCGAACGCCTGCAAACGCCGATCTCGACCGCCGAGCTGGAACGGCGCTGGGCCGAGGTGCGCGCCGCCATGGAACGTAACATGGAGCGCGTCAAGATCGACGTGCTGTTGATGCAGAACAACAGCGATCAGATGGGCGGCTACGTCAAATATTTCACCGACCTGCCGGCGACCAACGGCTATCCGCTGACCGTCGTGTTCCCGCGCGACGACCTGATGACGCTGGTCAGCCAAGGCCCGTTCGGCGGCGTCACCGACCTCAACGGCAAAAGCGATGGCACCCGCCGCGGCGTCAAGCAATGGCTGACCACGCCGAGCTTTTCCTCCTGCTATTACACGGCGCCCTACGATCCGGAATTGGCGGCCAAGGCGCTGGCGCCCTATGCCAGCGGCACCATCGGGCTCCTCGGCACCTATCAGATGTCGTTTGCGATGGTCGATTACCTGCAGAAGGGCCGGTTTTCGAACACCAAATTCGTCGACGCATCGGATCTCGTCGATCGCATCAAGGTGATCAAGAGCGCCGAGGAACAGGAACTCATCCGGCGCGCCGCCGCCATGCAGGATGGCGCCATGCGCGCGGCGTTTGCCGCCGTCGAGCCTGGCATGCGCGACCGCGACATTGCCGCGATTGCGCAATGCTACAGCCAGCGCCACGGCAGCGAGCACGGCATCTATCTGTGCGCCTCGATGCCGCCCGGCAAGCCGGCGCAATTCGCCGCGCGGCATTATCAGAACCGCATCATCAATGAAGGCGACGCAGTGGCGCTTCTGGTCGAGGATGCCGGACCCGGCGGCATGTATACCGAGCTTGGCCGCACCTGCGTGGTCGGCAAGGCCTCGCAACAGATGCAGGACGAATACGCTTTCGCGTTGCAAGCGCGCAAATTCAACCTCGGCCTGCTCAAGCCCGGTGCGCCGTGCAAGGAGGTGTTCGAGGCCTATAACGATTTCATGCGCAACAACGGCCGCCCCGAAGAGAAGCGGCTGCATTGCCACGGCCAAGGCTACGATCTGGTCGAACGCCCGCTGATCCGCTCCGACGAGCCGATGAAGATCGATACGGACATGAACATCGTGGTACATCCGACCTATATGCGCGGCGGTATGCTGTCGTGGTATTGCGACAACTATCTGATCGGCCCGGATGGCCCCGGCGAGCGCCTGCATCGCTTTCCCGAAGCGATCACCGAATTGGGCTGAGGAAGGCCCGATATCCGACAATCCGGCAACGGGAATTAAGCCGACGCAAGGCGCTTGACCCTGATCGAACTTTCCCGCTTGCGGACTAGCGCCAGATCGTAATTCATCTGCATGCGCAGCCAAGTGTCTGCCGTGCTGCCGATCGCCTTCTCCAGCTTCACCGCCATTTCGGGCGTGATCGCGCTGCGGCCGGCAATGACGTTGTGAAGTTGCTGGCGCGTGATCCCAAGCGCTTTCGCCGCCGCACTGATCGAGAACGTCTATTGCGGCAAGATTGTCGCCGATCAGCTCGCCGGGATGTGGTGGGTTTTTCATTTTCATGGTGTCCGCTTCCTTCAATGGTAGTCGACAAGATCAACGTCGAAGGCTTTGCCGTTTTCGAACCGGAAGATGATCCGCCAATTTGCCCGCACCGTGATGGACCAAAATTTTGCGAAATTGCCCTTCAACTGATGCAGTCTGAAGGTCGGGAAATTCAGCGCCTCGATCGTTTCGGCGGCCTGGATCGCGCCCAGAATTTGCCTGATCTTGCGGACGTGTTCCGGGTTTACGCCACGCGGGTTGTCGTGCTCGAATAGCTGCCTCAATCCCTTGTGCTTGAAGCCCTCAATCATTGCACTGCTTGTAAAGCGTTATTTTACAGTGTCAATTGTGCCTTGACGTCCATTTAGATTTGCCCCGCCGCCGGGCGCCGAAAGATAGTTAACACCGCCGCTTTTTGTCCGCTGTTTGCGCGAAAAAATCCGCAATTGCGTCACCGTGAGGTCACGCCGGCTGTGCCCTATGCGCACGACATGGCTGCGCGTGGTGCGTAGCGGAGGACGACAATGCCGAGTGCTCGCATCGTCGGTGCCGGCGTGGTTGCGGCGATGATCTTCGCGGCGGCGGCGAGCGGTGCGACGGCGCAGACCGCGACCGCCGAACCGGTCGGTCAACCGCTGGCGCTGCTCGCGGGGCTCAAGCCGCCGCCCGAGACCAGGACGGTCCATCACGCCAAGACGGCGCACCGAAGGACCGGGAAAATAGCCGCTAAAACGCGAAGCTCCAGAGTGACGAAAAAACTGGCCGCCGAGCACAAAAGGCATCGGGCGGTCAAACGAATAGCGGCCGAGAAAGACAAAGTCCGCGCAGCCGGTGTCGCTGCGGCCGCCCCGGCCGCCCCCGCCGCCCCGGCGGTGCAGACCGTCGCCCAGCCGGTTTCGGATCCGGCGGCCGCAACGATTTGGCCGGCCGCAGATGCTACGCCACCTGCCGCTGCCGCCGCCGTCGCTGCTGCGCCGCCGCCGAGCGCGGCGCCGTCCGCCGGCGATCCGCAGCAGAGCGCGGTCGTCGTCAACGGCCAGACGGTGCAGGTGGATTCGCCGGATCAGGTCAACGCCATCGATCGCGCCGCCGACGACGACACCCCGCCGGCCAAGGCGGCCGATCGCGCCGATGCGGCGGCGCCGCCGTCGCAAACCGTGCTCGCCGCCCCGGTGCATCGCGACGCGAGCCCAGTCGGCAGCGCCTCGTGGATCGCGCAAGTGCTGGCGGCATTCGGCGGTGCCGTCGCAGCCGGCGCGGTCGCCTGGTTTCTGATCGGCTCGGGGCCGGTGCGGACGTATGGATGAGCGAATGGCCACTCGCCATTCGCACGACTTCGCTATTCCGCCGCTTCTCGCCTGGCGCTCAGCGACCGGAACAGATCGAACGCCTCTTTCGGCTTCATATTCTTGTGCACCACGGCCGCGACCGCGGCGATCATCGCCTGTGGCGCATCGGACTGGAAAATATTGCGGCCCATGTCGACGCCGCAGGCGCCTTGCTGCACGGCGTTATACGCCATGGTGAGCGCATCGAGTTCGGCAAGCTTCTTGCCGCCGGCCATCACGATCGGCACCGGGCATGACGCCGTGACGGTCTCGAAGCCGTCGTCGACGTAATAGGTCTTGACGTATTGCGCGCCGAGCTCGGCGATGATGCGGCAGGCGAGCCGGAAATATTTGGCGTCGCGCGCCATGGCCTTGCCGACCGCGGTGATGCCCATGACCGGCACGCCCGCGCGGAGACCCGCGTCGACCAGCTTCGTCATATTGTGCACCGAACGCGTCTCGTGCTCGCCGCCGATAAAGACCTGGATGCCGACGCCGGCGGCGTTGAGCCGCACCGCGTCGTCCATGTCCATGGCGAGCTGTTCGTCGGAAAGTTCCTCGCGCAATATGCTCGGCCCGCCGCTCGCCCGCAGCACCATGGGTTTTTGGCATTCCGCCGGGATGAGCGAACGCAAAATCCCGCGGGTGCAGAACAGCGCGTCGCAAGACGGCAAGAGCGGCACAATCGACAGGTCGATGCGCTCGAGCCCGGTGGTCGGGCCCTGGAAATAACCGTGGTCGATGGCGAGCATCACGGTACGGCCCGAGGCGGGATCGAACACGCGCGCCATGCGGTTTTTCATGCCCCAGTCGAGCTGATGGGTGCCTTTGAGATAAAAGCCCGGCGTCTGCTGCGGCTGATCGAGCGAATAGCGCTCACCTTCTTTGTCGACTTCCGGCATGTTCGTCAGTTCCCGCGCGGTGTTCCTGGCATCGATTGTTGTGCAGCCGGCGGCTGCCAATAGGGGTTGATCGCGCAAAAGCCGCGGTTGCCCTGGATCACCGCCGGAGAGCAATCGTCGACCGTTTCATATTCGCAGTCCCAGTTCAGGGCATCGCCGCCGTCATTGGTCACGGCGCACCACCTTTCGTCCCCATAAGTGCCGGCCTGGCTCGCCGGACCGCCGAGACACAGCGCCGCCGTCAGGGCGCCCGCGGCAAATAGCAGCCTGAAAATGGTGATTTTCACGGCGCCAGTTTAGGCGCCCGGCCCCGAAAAGCAACGCAAGGCGCCACAGCTCATTGGCGGCGCGCCACCTTCGGCGCAGGCAATTTCCCTCTTGTTCCCTCTTGGCAATGTTCTCTATTTGTTCTAGGATAGAGGGCTGAAACATACAGCGAACGTCCAAAGACTTATCCCTATCGCGAGATACTGCTAAATGCTTGGGGTAAATACATTTTCCGTTCCACTTCCGCGCGCCGCAATCGTGCAGCAATTGCGCCGCCTCATCTCCGGGGCGTCCGGGGCGCCCGGGGCGCAGATGTTGCCCAAGCCCCTGTCTTTCGATCTCCCCGCCATTGATTCCCACCTGCCGGACGGCGGCTTGGCCGCCGGCGCCTTGCATGAGGTCGTGCCCGGGACGGAAAGCGCGCTGCCGGCCGCCCTCGGTTTCATCGTCGCGATGCTGGCGCGTCTGTCGCGCGTTCATCCGCTCATTTTCGTCCTGCCGGCCCATGGGCGGCGCCGCCATGGCCGGCTTTCCGGCCACGGCCTCAACAGCCTTGGTCTCGATCCGGCCCGTCTTATTCTGATCGAGACCGCGCATCGCAACGAAACGCTGTGGGCCATGGCCGAGGCGTTGCGTTCGGCGGCGCCGCTTGCGGTCGCCGGGCTGATCGACAAGCTCGATCTGAAATCGAGCCAGAAGCTGCATCTTACCGCCGGCGATGCCGGCCTGCCGCTGTTCTTGCTGCGGCCGGCGCCGACGCTGGAGGCAAGCGCGGCGGCAACGCGCTGGCGCGTCGGCTTAGCCGAAGCCGCGCGCGACCGTTTCGGCATGCAGGCGGCCCCACGATGGCATCTGCAACTCGAGCGGGCTCGCAACGGACGGCCGGGCGAATGGGTAGTGGAGTACGATCATGTCGCGCATCGTTTCAGTCTGGCTGCCGCGCTGGCCGATTCATCGCTTTCTCGCTGCACAGGCGATCGGCCCTTGCGACAAGCCGGTCGATCCTGACCGCCCGTTCGTCCTCGCCATTGCCGCTTCCGGCGGCCCGCGCATCGCCGTCCTGAACGAGGCCGCCGAGGCGGCGGGGCTTGCGGTCGGCGAGCCGTTGGCCGACGCGCGGGCGAAAGCGGGATTTTTGCAACTACGCGCCGTCGATACCGGTGCCGACGATGCCGCGCTGCGGCGTCTTGCGCTGTGGGCGACGCGCTACACGCCGACCGCCTCGCCGTGGAACGAAGCCAACGGCGCCGACGGTTTTTTCCTCGACATCGAGGGTGCCGCGCATCTGTTCGGCGGCGAACAACGGCTGATCGCCGATCTGGCCGGCCGGCTCGAAGGGTTCGGGCTCCCGGCGCGGCTTGCGGTGGCCGACACGCCCGGCGCCGCCTGGGCAGCCTCGCATTATCGCGACGCGCGCTTGTGCATCCTGCCTTCCGGAGCGGAAGCGGCGGCGCTGGCGGCAATGCCGGTCGCCGCTTTGCGGCTGTCCGGCGAAACCCGCAACGGCCTGCGCCGGCTCGGCTTTAAAACCGTCGGAATGCTGATCGACAAGCCGCGCGCGCCGTTTGCCGCGCGCTTTGCCGCCGAATTACTACGGCGGCTCGATCAAGCGCTCGGCCGCGTCGACGAGCCGCTCGTCCCCATCGTGGCGCCGCCGGTTTATCACAGCCTGCATTATCTGCTCGAGCCGATCGTCACGGCGGAGGCGATCGTCGGGCGGGTCAGCCGCCTCATGCAAACGCTGGTGCACGTATTGACCCGCGACGATGTCGGCGCGCGCCGGCTGCGGCTCTGCCTCTATCGCGTCGACGGCGCGGTCGAGACGATCGCCATCGGATTGACGGCGCCGACGCGCAGCGTCGCCCATGTGGCGCGTCTCGTCGCGCTCAAGCTCGAAGCGCCGGCGGCGACGGAAGATGCCGGTTTCGGCTTCGAGGCCATCGGTCTTGCCGTCATTCGCGCCGAGCCGATGCCGGCGCGCCAGATGGAACTGACCCCCTCCCATCCCTCCCCCGCAAGCGGAGGGTCAGGGTGGGAAGACGGCGACCGCGCCGAGCGTTGTGCGGCTCTCATTGACGCGCTGCGCCAGCGGCTCGGCCCGTCCCGCGTGCGGCGGTTCGAAGCCGTGGCCAGTCACATCCCAGAGCGGGCCGAAATTCTGCCGCCCATCGCGAGCGACAATTCGACCTCGACCTCGACCTCGACCTGGCCTGAGCCGGAAGCGGCGCGTCCGCTCCTGCTGTTGCCGCAGGCCGAGCCGACCGAAGTCACCGCGCTCATGCCCGAGGGTCCGCCGCGGCGGTTTTGCTGGCGCGGGGTGACCTATGACGTCGCCGGCGCGCAGGGTCCCGAACGCATCGGCGGCGAATGGTGGCGCACGCCCCTTCTCTCCGCTCATTCCCGCGACAGCGAGCGGCAACATGCTCCGACGCGCGACTATTATCTGGTCGAGGATGGCGGCGGCCGCCGCTTCTGGCTGTACCGCGAAGGCCTTTACGGGCGCGAAACGGCGGCCGCGCGCTGGTTCGTGCACGGTTTGTTTGCGTAAAAACAACCCTGTTTGCGTGAGAAAATCCATGAGCGCCTATGCCGAGCTTGCGGTGATCACCAATTTTTCCTTCCTGCGCGGCGCCTCGCATCCGCAGGAAATGGTCGCGCGCGCCGACGAACTCGGTCTCGCCGCCATCGGGATCGCCGACCGCAATAGTTTTGCCGGCGTGGTGCGCGCCCATGCCGAAGCCAAGCAACGAAAAATAAAACTGCTGGTCGGCACGCGGCTCGTCACCGTCGACGGCTTCGAAGTGCTGGCCTATCCGATCGATCGCGCGGCCTACGGCCGGCTTTGTCGCCTGCTAACGGCGGGCAATCTCAAGGCCAAGAAGGGCGAATGCCATCTCAGCTTCGAAGACATTCTCGGCGCCGGCGCAGGCCAGATTTTTATCGCCTTGCCGCCGCCATTGTTATTCACCTCCCCCTGGAGGGGGGAGGTCGACGGCCGAAGGCCGGCGGGTGGGGGTGATGCAGCGCCGCCGCTTGTCACCCCACCCGGCTCGCATCTTCGATGCTCGCCACCCTCCCCCTCCAGGGGAGGGTTTAAGATGTTCACCGCGCGCCTTTCCGCCCTCGCCCGCGCGGCGCCCGGCCGCAGCTTTCTCGCCGGCGTGCATTATCATCGCGGCGACGAGCCGCGCCGGCTCGGGCTCCTGGCCGAACTCGGCGCGCGAACGAACGCGCCGCTGGTCGCGGTCAACGAGGTTTTCTACCACGCGCCGGAACGCCGGCCGCTCGCCGACGTGCTCGCTTGCGTGCGCGAAAAATGCACGCTTGCCGAAGCCGGCTTGCGGCTTTCCGTCAATGCCGAACGCCATATCAAGCCGGCCGCCGAAATGGCGCGGCTGTTTGCGCAATGTCCCGGCGCCATCGCCCGCACCGTCGAGATCGCGCAAGCCTGCCGCTTCTCGCTTGGCGATCTCAAATACGAATATCCCGACGAGCCGGTGCCGGACGGCAAGACCGCGCAAGACCATCTCGAAGATCTCGCCTGGGCGGGGGCGCGCGAGCGCTATCCGAAAGATAAATATCCGCAAGGCATTCCCGCCGACGTGCAAAAACGGCTCACCGACGAACTTAAGCTGATCGCCAAGCTCGATTATGCGCGCTACTTCCTCACCGTCCACGACGTGGTCGCTTTTGCGCGCAATCAGGACAAGGAAATCCTCTGCCAGGGCCGCGGCTCGGCGGCCAACAGCGCGGTGTGCTTTTGCCTCGGCATCACCTCGGTCAATCCGGACAAGAGCAATCTTTTGTTCGCGCGTTTTATTTCCGAAAACCGCGGCGAGCCGCCCGATATCGACGTTGATTTCGAGCACGAGCGGCGCGAGGAAGTGATCCAATACATCTATCGGCGCTACGGCCGTCATCGCGCGGCGATCTGCTCGACCGTCGTGCACTACCGCTCGCGCCGCGCCATCCGCGAAGTCGGCAAGGTTTTGGGCTTGACCGAGGACGTCACCGCGGCGCTGGCGAAAACCGTGTGGGGTTACGGCGACGACCTGCCGGACGATCACATCCGCCAGGCCGGGCTCGACCCGGACAATCCGGCGATCCGCCAGGCGGTGGCGCTCGCCGATGAGCTGATCGGTTTCCCGCGCCACCTGTCGCAGCACGTCGGCGGCTTCGTGCTCACCCGCGGCCCGCTCGACGAGACGGCGCCGATCGGCAATGCCGCCATGGACGATCGCACCTTCATCGAATGGGACAAGGACGACATCGATACGCTCGGGCTGATGAAGGTCGACGTGCTCGCGCTCGGCATGCTGAGTTGCCTGCGCCGCGCCCTCGATCTCCTCAAGGACCATTACCGCAAGGACTATTCGCTCGCCACGCTGCCGGTCGACGACGCCGCCGTCTACGCCATGCTGTCGCGCGCCGATTCGGTCGGCGTGTTCCAGGTCGAAAGCCGCGCGCAGATGTCGATGCTGCCGCGGCTAAAGCCGCAATGCTTCTACGATCTCGTCATCGAGGTCGCGATCGTGCGGCCGGGGCCGATCCAGGGCGACATGGTGCATCCTTACTTGCGCCGGCGCGACGGCATCGAGCAGGAATATTACCCCTCCCCTTCCCCCGCGCACGGACCGGCCGACGAATTGAAAGACGTGCTGAAACGAACGCTTGGCGTGCCGCTGTTCCAGGAACAGGCGATGCAGATCGCGATTACGGCGGCAAAATTCACTCCCGACGAAGCCGACGGGCTGCGCCGCGCCATGGCCACGTTCCGCCACACCGGCAACGTCCATCTGTTCCGCGACAAGTTCATCGGCGGCATGGCCGCGCGCGGCTACGACCGCAGCTTCGCCGAGCATTGCTTCGGCCAGATCGAAGGTTTCGGCGAATACGGGTTTCCGGAAAGCCATGCCGCGAGCTTCGCGCTTTTGGTCTATGCCTCGGCATGGCTCAAATGCCGCTATCCGGACGTGTTCGCCGCCGCCATCCTCAACAGCCAGCCGATGGGCTTTTATCAGCCGGCGCAGCTGGTGCGCGATGCGCGGGCGCACGGCGTCGAAATCCGCGAAGTCGACGTCAATTTCAGCGCCTGGGATTGCACGCTGGAGCCAAGTTCCTGTTCCGCTCATTCCCGCGCAAGCGGGAATCCAGTGGAGAACCGGCATGCCGTCCGCCTCGGCTTCCGCCTTATTCACGGTCTCAATGAAGACGAGCTGAAAAAACTCATCGCCGCGCGCGGCAACGGTTTTGCCTCGATCGAGCGGCTTGCGGCGATCGCCGGCATTTCGCGCTTCACCATCGAGCGGCTGGCCGAGGCGGACGCGTTCCGCTCCATGGCGCATGATCCGGCGAAGTGGGGACCGGTTCGCCGACAAGATCATGCGCCAAATCTTGAAATTGGCGCGCGATCGGACGCAAAACCGGTGCCCACTTTTGCTGATCGCGCGCTGGGGCTCGATCGCCGCGCCGCGCTGTGGGCGGCGCGGCGGCTCGACACGATCGGCATTCGGCCGCCGCGCAACGGCGCCACCCTCGACGCGTCGCTGCCGCTGCTCGCGCCGCATTTGAGCGACGAGCTTTTCCCGGAACAACCGGTCGCGCTTCCGGCCATGCCGCTCTGCGAGCAGGTCGTGGAGGATTACGTGGCGACCGGGCTGTCGCTGAAAGCGCATCCGGTAAGTTTCTTCCGCGACCGCCTCACCGCGCTCGGCGCCATCCGCAACGGCGAATTGCGCGGCGAGGGGTTGCGGCCGGATTCGTTCGTCACCGTCGCCGGCCTCGTTCTGGTGCGGCAGCGGCCGGGCACCTCGAAAGGCGTCGTGTTCATGACGCTCGAAGACGAAACCGACATCGCCAACATTATCGTCTGGCCGAAAGTCTTCGACCAACAACCGCCGCACCGTGATGACGGCGCGCTTTCTCGCCGTGCGCGGGCGGCTGCAACGCGCCGGCCTCGTCATCCACGTGATTGCGGAAAGTTTTGTCGATCTTTCCGCCGAACTGCCGTCGCTGCGCGACGGCGAGCCGCATCCGGACAATGCCGCGCTGTCGCTTAAGAGCCGGGATTTTCACTGATGCCGATGGTCGAACTTATCCGTCATTCCGCGGCCGAGCCAACGGGCCCGCGCGAAGTCGCGCGGCCCGATGACGGCTCCGCGAGGAGCCCGAATGACGCAACCACAGGAGCCATGCCATGTGCGGCCGCGCCAAACTTCCCGACGACGTTTCCGAAATCAAACTCGATCTGAAAATCGATTTCGACGAGATCGGCGATTATCGGCCGCGCTGGAACGCGGCGCCGACCTCGAAGCTTCCCGTCGTCGTCTCCGCCAACGGCAAACGCACGCTGACTTTGATGCGCTGGGGGCTCATCCCGGCCTGGGCCAGCCCGACAAATCCTCAAGATCGGCTATTCGACCTTCAACGCCCGCGCCGAAGGCATCGACTACCCGCCCGGCTTTTCGCGGCGCCTGGAAAGCCGGCCGCCGCTGCCTGGTCGTCGCCGACGGCTATTACGAGTGGCGCGACGCCGACAAACAGCCGTTCGCCGTGGCGCTCGGCAATCGCGGGCCGATGACTTTTGCCGGCCTGTGGGACCGTTGGCGCGCCGCCGACGGCGCCAGCCTTCAAATCGTTCGCCATCATCACCACGGCAGCCAACGAACTCCTCAAGCCGCTGCACGACCGCATGCCGGTCCTGCTTGCCCCGGACCGCTGGGCGGCCTGGCTAGGCGAACTCGGCTCGGCGAAGTCCCGCCACCGACGCCGAGCTCAAGGCCATGCTCAAACCCTATCCCGGCGGGGCCATGGCCTTTTGGCCGGTCGACCGGCGCGTTGGCAATGTCAGAACGACAGTCCCGATCTGTTCGCGCCGGTCGCCGGGCTGACTTGCGCCGGATCAATGGAATACCGCGGCATTTCGCGCGCGTTATACATGGCAGTTGCACCGCTGACCCGGGCGGCCTATATCGTTCAACGCCTGCCAGAGGCAGGGTCTCCCCGCGGCGAGTTCCGCTCGGCACGGGGGACGAGGGGAACCCGCGACGCCGCGTCGCTGCGGAACATCGCGGCATTTGCAGTAGTTACTCGTTTCGACGAAAATCGGGGCGAAGACTGAACGTAACGGCCCCGAAGACGGCCGGGAGGAAATTTTGCGGCCTTCCACCAGCCCTCTCCGCGAGCTGATGCGCAAGCGTGACTTCTACGCTGGCGGCTTGATGCTATTGCTCGGCCTCGGCATCGCGCTCAAAGGCGCGACCTACCGGACCGGCACGCTGATGCATATGGGGCCGGGCTTCTTCCCGACCGCGCTCGGCGTCCTCCTGGTCATTGCTCGGCATCGCCATCGCCGCCGCCGCGCTCTCGCCGGCCGCCGAGGGCAGCGAGCACGGCGAGAGCATCCTGCCGGAAAATCCGCAATGGTGGGGCTGGTTCTGCATCCTGATGAGCCCGGTGCTGTTCATCTTCTTCGGACGCTATTTCGGCATGGCGCCGGGCACTTTCGCCTGCGTCTTCATCGCCGCGCTGGGTGACAAGCAAGCGACCTGGAAGAGCACGGTTATCCTGGCGACCGTCGTGACGATATTCGGCGTCGCGCTGTTCTCTTATTTCCTGCAGGTTCCGATGCCGATCTTCACCTGGGGGGGTAGCCAGTGATCAGGACAATCGCTGACCGATCTCATGTACGGCTTCGGCGTCGCGCTCGAGCCGCACAATCTGATGTTCTGCTTCCTCGGCGTGCTGGTCGGCAACATGGTCGGCGTGCTGCCGGGCATGGGCCCGCTCGCCACCATCTCGATCCTGTTGCCGCTGACTTTCGGCATGAAGCCGGTCGCCGCCATCCTGATGCTGGGCGGCGTCATGTATGGCGCGCAATACGGCGGCGCGATCTGCTCGATCCTGCTCAATCTGCCGTGCCATCCGCCCCATGCGGTGACCTGTCTCGACGGCTTCCCGATGACCAAGCAAGGCCGCGGCGGCGTTGCGCTCGGGCTCACGGTGTTCGCCTCGTTCGTCGGCGCCTCCTGGGGCATCACCGAGATGATCTTCCTGTCGCCGCTGTTGGTGAAGGCGGCGCTGCAATTCGGTCCAGCCGAAGTCTGCTCGCTGATGTTGCTCGGCCTCCTGGCCGGTTCGACGTTGGCGCGCGGTTCGCCGATCAAGGGCGTGGCGATGACGGTTCTGGGCCTGTTTCTCGGCTCGGTCGGCACCGACCTCGAAACCGGCTCCGAGCGCTACACCTTCGGCATGACCGAGCTCGACGACGGCATCGAGCTGATCGCGCTGGCGCTCGGCCTGTTCGGCATCGCCGAGTTCATGAGCAGCGTCAATCAAGTCGCGCCGATCAACACCAAATACACCAATGTCCGCCTCAAGGACATGCGGCCGACCAAGGCCGATATGAAACGGGCGTTCTTCCCGATGTGGCGCGGCACCATCATCGGTCAGCCTGTGCGCGCTCATTCCCGGCACCGGGCCGACCATCGCCTCTTTCGTCGCCTATGCGACGGAAAAGAAGATCTCGAAAACGCCGGAACAATTCGGCACCGGGCTGATCGAAGGCGTGGTTTGTCCGGAAGCCGCGACCCACTCCTCGGTGCAGGGCGATTTCATCCCGACCATGAGTCTGGGCATTCCCGGCGACGCGGTGATGGCGCTCCTGCTCGGCGCGCTGATGATCCAGGGCATCGTGCCCGGCCCGCAGCTCATTTCGCAGCACGCCGACATCTTCTGGGGCCTGGTCGCCAGCTTCTGGATCGGCAATATCCTGCTCGTGCTGTTGAACGTGCCGCTGATCGGCATCTGGGTGAAGATGCTGGCGATCCCCTATCGCTACCTTTATCCGAGCGCGATGTTCTTCGTCTGCATCGGCGTCTATGCCGCCAACAACGACTTCTTCCAGGTCGGCGAAGTCGTGGTCATCGGCATGTTCGGCTACCTGCTGCTGCGCCTCGGCTTCCATCCGGCGCCGATCCTGCTCGGCTTCGTGCTCGGGCCG
Source organism: uncultured Alphaproteobacteria bacterium (assembly GCA_963729335.1). GTDB lineage: Bacteria > Pseudomonadota > Alphaproteobacteria > Rhizobiales > Xanthobacteraceae > BOG-931. The sequence continues at coordinate 530,186 of CAVSNN010000002.1, read as the reverse complement.
CGCTTCGAGGAGAATTTCCGCCGCGCGCTGTTGATCTCGCGCGGCGACCTCGGCGTCTTCGTCGAGCGGCCGATCAGCGCCTTCTTCGTCGCGATGTGCGTGATCCTGATCGGCTCGCAGATCTATTTCCGGCTCAAGGGCCCCAAGCCGCCGGTCGAACCGTCGCTGGCGCCGCTTGACACCGGCGCTACGCCGATCTCGGCCGAAATGCGCACGCCGGCGGAATAACCGAACCGCAGGCTTTATCTCAGCCGAACGCGCCGCGCAGCCCCGCGCCCGAGCACCCGCGCCAGCCGGTCGGAAAACAATCGCGCGTCGGCCGGACGCTCGCCGTCGCGCAGCCGCGCCTCGTCGAACAAAAGATGCGCCGCGTCCTCCTTAAACGCCCGCTCGGCATCGCCGAGCGCCGCGAGCGCGACGACGAGCTCATGGCGCGGATTGACTTCGAGAATGGGTTTCGACGCCGCGGTAAGCCGGCCGGCGCCGGCGAGCAGCCGCTCCAGCGCGCGGTCGGGGCCGGAATCCGGCGCCACCAGGCAGACCGCGCTGTCGGTGAGCCGCTCCGACGCCCGCACCTGGGCGACCGCCTCGCCCAGCGTGCCTTGCACGAAGACGAGAAATTGCTTGACCGCCTCCGCGATCTCCATGCCTTGGTCCTTGGTCGCGTCGATAAGCGGGATTTGCGCGAGATCGGCCGCGCCTTGCGTCACCGACTTGAACGGCTTGCCGTCGAGGAAGCGAGACGCCGGCATCACCCAGAACGTATCGACCGGATCGGGCAACAGCAGCACCTCGATGCCGCGGGCGCGGAAGCCTTCGAGATGCGGCGAGGATTGCAGCCGCGCGATGTCGTCGCCGGCGAGGTAATAGATCGCGGTCTGGTTCGGCTTTAGCGCGGCGACATAGTCTTTCAGGCTGCGCCAGTCCTCGGGCGACGCCGTGGTCTTAAAGCGCGCCAGTTTCAAAAGCGCGTCGCGGCGTTCGAAATCCTCGTAAAGGCCCTCTTTTATGACGGCGCCGAAGGTGTCCCAAATTTTGGCGTAAGTCGCCGGCTCCTTGTCGGCGAGCCGCTCGAACTCGGCAAGCACGCGGCCGGTCGCGCCCTTTCTGATCGCGGCGAGCAACGGGCTTTCCTGGATCTTCTCGCGCGACACATTGAGCGGCAGGTCGGCGCTGTCGACCACGCCGCGGATGAAGCGCAAATAGCGCGGCAGGATTTCCGCCTCGCCGGTGATGAAGATGCGCTTGACGTAGAGCTTGATGCGTCCCTTGCGGTCGGGATCGAACAGGTCGAACGGCCGCGTCGTCGGCACGAACAACAGCGTGGTATAATCTTGCCGGCCTTCGGCGCGAAAATGGATGGTCAGCGCCGGCTCGTCGAACGCCATCGCGATGCTGCGATAGAAATCGGTGTAGTCGGCCGCGCCAATCTCCGCTTTCGGCTTGGTCCACAGCGCGGCGCCGTCGGTGATTTCGGCCGGCGCCGCGCCGGGCTTGTCGACGATCGCGATCGGCACTGGCACGTGGCCGGATTGCGCCTTGATCAACGGCTCGACGGTGGCGCGTTCGGCGTAGCTTTTGGCCTCGGCCATCAGGTGAAGCACGACGCGGGTGCCGCGGCGCGGCGCCTGCACTGCCTCCGCGTCAGAGACGGCGAACTCGCCCTTGCCGTCGGACGACCACAGCGAGGCCGCCTCGGTGCCGGCGCGGCGGGAAATCACCTCGACCCGATCCGCCACCATGAAGGCCGAATAGAAGCCGACGCCGAACCGGCCGATCAGCGCATTGCTTTCGGCGCCGTCGTCCTTTTGGTCCTTTTGCGCCGCCTCGATCCGATCGACAAACGCCTTGGTGCCGGACCGCGCGATAGTGCCGAGCGCTTCGATCATCTCGTCGCGGCTCATGCCGATGCCGTTGTCCTCCACCGCGAGCTGCCCGGCTTGCGGATCGAGCGCCACGACAATGCGCGGCTTGACGTCATCGCCCAGGAGCGCCGGCTCGGCGATCGCCTCGTAGCGCAGCCGCTCGCACGCGTCCGCGGCATTGGCGATCAGTTCGCGCAAGAACACCGATTTGTCGGCATAGACCGAATGCACCATCAGGTGCAGGAGCTTGGCGACGTCGGCCTGGAAAGGCTGGGCCTCGAACGGGCGTCTCTCGGATTTTGTTTCCTCGGTAACGGTCATGGCGCTTCCCCCAACGGCAATTGTCGGCACCGAGATAGGGAAAACAGCCGCCGGTTCAAGACCGAATTGACGCTTCGCTCGCTGCGCTTGCGTCGCCAAGCTCTTCGCCGGCGATTCCTGGCTGGACACACTGAGTGTATTTTGTCATATTTCTCGTTTAAGTTGTTGACTGCCTCCAACGGAGGAGCATCGAGTGAGCACAATCATCACTGCGGTTTACGGCGGCGGGCCTTTTTACTCAGGCGGCGACCCGGTTATCGCAGATCTCAAGGCGTCAGGTTTCACCACAGTTATTGCCTGGGCCGTGCACGTGAACGCCAACGGCGATCTCAATTTCAATAGCACGCCCATCGTCAGCAATGGCAGTTATATCGGCAGCGCGGCCTGGCCCGGGCAGCTAGCCTCGCTCAAACAAGGTACCACCTCGGTCAACCGGCTATTGTTCTCGATTGGCGGCTGGGGCGTCCAGGATTTCGCCAACATCCAAGCCCTGATCAATAGCCAGGGCACCGGACCCAGCAGCATTCTCTACCAGAACTTCCAAGCGCTCAAATCGGCGATTCCGGCGATCGACGGCATTGATTACGACGACGAGGAATTTCCATACGATCAGTCCAGCCTCCTGAGTTTTTCGCTGATGCTCCAAACAATCGGTTACAGCCAGGTGACCTTCTGCCCATACACGGAAAGCGCTTTCTGGGTTGCACTCTTGTCGGCAGTCGACAGTCAAGCGCCCGGCTTCGTTACCGGCTTTAACCTGCAGTGCTATGCCGGAGGAACGGGCAATAGCCCGCAAGACTGGATCAATGCCATCCAACAACAGATGGGCCCCGGCTTTCCCGCGGCGTCGTTCGTCTATCCAGGCCTGTGGTGCCGTCACGGGCAATCGTGCAATGAAGGCTTGTGTCCCGACGAGGTCGCCGCCGCCTTCGCGCACTGGCAGTCGACCGGCATCCTGGGCGGATTCATTTGGCTCTACGACGATATCCTGTCCTGCGTGAAATCTCGAACGTGTTCCGGCCCGATGGATTCCGCCGCCTATGCCGCGGCGATCGTGCAGGGACTGCAATGACCGCACGTCCACGGCCGTGTTCCGCGCGCCCCGCGAGGCAGCGACTACACCGGCACGCGCACGGTCGCACGCAAGCCGCCGAGCGGTGAGTCGCCGAGCGTAATGTCGCCGCCGTGCGAGCGCGCGATGTCGCGAGCGATCGCCAGCCCAAGCCCGGTGCCGCCCTCGTCCTGGTTGCGCGCGTCGTCGAGCCGCAGGAACGGCTTGAACACGTCCTCGCGCAAGTTCGGCGGAATGCCCGGCCCGTCGTCGTCCACCGTCACGGTGAGCCAGCGGTGGTCGCGATGGCCGGTGATCGCGACGGTCTTGGCGAAGCGGCCGGCATTGGTGACGAGATTGGCGAGACAGCGTTTGAACGCCGCCGGCCGCACCGTGACCTCGGGCTGGCCGTAGAAGCTGACGCTGGCGCGATGGCCGTGGCGTTCGGTGTCGAGCTTGAGCTCGTCGAGGAAGGCCGCCATGTCGGTCGGCGCCGACTGCTCGCCCATGTCGCCGCGGGCGAAGGCGAGATAGGCCTCGAGCATGCCCGCCATCTCGTCGATGTCCTTCTTGATCGCCTCGATTTCAGGGGTGTCGCCGAGCAAAGCGAGTTCGAGCTTGAAGCGGGTGAGGATGGTGCGCAGATCGTGCGAGACGCCCGCCAGCATCGTGGTGCGCTGCTCGATGGCGCGCTCGACGCGGGCCTTCATTTCCAAAAACGCCGCCGCCGCCCGGCGCACTTCGCGGGCGCCGCGCGGACGGAAATTTTGCGCCTCGCGGCCCTTGCCGAAGGCCTCGGCGGCATCGGCGAGCCGCACGATCGGCCGGATCTGGTTGCGCAAGAAAGCAATGGCGATGGCCAGCACAACGAGCGACGTCGCCACCATCCAGAGCAGGAAAATCCACGAGTTCGGATCGTAGACGTCGGCGCGCGGGGCGAACACGCGCATGATGGTGGCGTCGGGAAGCCGGATGCGGATTTCCACGATCGAGGAGCGGCCGACGGTGTCGATCCAGAACGGCAGACCGATCTGCCTGCGGATGTCGTCCGACAAGGCCTCGTCGAGCTGGTTGAAGAACGGCTTCGGCCCGGGCGGCGGCAATTGTCCGCCGGGCGTGAAATCGACCACCAGGCCGAGCCGATCCTGGGCGATGCGGCGGAGCTGCGCGTGGTCGGCATGCTGCGGATAGGTCTCGTAGACGTCGATCAGGGTGGCGATCTCCTGCGTCACCGCCGACGACAGATAATTCGTCACCAGATCCCAATGCCGGTCCAGAAACAGCAACGCGACCACCGATTGCAGCACCACCATCGGCACGATGATGATCAGAAGCGACCGGGCATAGAGCCCCTTCGGCATTACCGATTTGAGCCAGCGCCCGAAGCGGTCCCACGGTCCGGTGATCGGCCGCGCCACCGCCGCGCCGGCGGCCGCCGCGGCGTTGGCCGCGGCAATCAATTGGCCGGCGGCATTGCGCAGGCGCCCGATGCCCGAATCCAAACTAGCCATGGTCGAGACCGGTCATGGCGCCGCCGAGTTCGTTGCCACCAGCCGGTAGCCGACGCCGCGCACGGTCTGCACGATCAAGGGATTACTCGGATCGCGCTCGATCTTGCGGCGCAGCCGGTTGACTTGCACGTCGACGGTGCGCTCGCCGACCGCCTCGCCGTTGCCGGAGAGCGCCTGGCGCGGCACGGTTTCGCCGGCGCTGGCGGTCAGCACGCGCAGCATATCGCGCTCGCGGTCGGTGAGCCGGATCACCTCCTCGCCGCGGCGCAATTCGCCGCGCGCCAGGTGAAACACGAACGGACCGAAGCGCACGGATTGCGCGGACGGCGCGGCCGGCGGCCGCGCCCGCTTGAGAATATTGGCGACGCGCAGCGACAATTCGCGCGGTTCGAACGGTTTCGCCAGATAATCGTCCGCTCCGATTTCCAGCCCCATGATCCGGCTTTCCGCCTCGTCGCGCGCCGTCAGCATCAGGATCGGCACCGTCGAAGAGCTGCGGAGGCTGCGCGCGAAATCGAAACCGTTCTCGCCCGGCATCATGACGTCGAGGATGAGGAGGTCGAACTTCAACCCGGCGAGCTTGGCGCGCGCGTCGGCGGCGGTGTCGGCGGTCGAGACGCGGTAGCCTGCGCCGAGCAGGAAACGCGACAATAGCGCGCGAATGCGGCGATCGTCGTCGACGACAAGGAGATGCGGCGCGTCGTCCGCCGGATTTTGGGCCGGATTTTGCGCCGGATTTTGGGCCGGATTTTGCGTTTGCGTTGCCGCCGCGGTCATGATGCCCAACTCACGGCGCGCCGTTCCGCGCCCGCGCGCGGTCGGCATGCGCGATCAGACGCAGCACGTGATCGCGGTCGGCGGGATCGATCATGCCGGCGAGAAAGCACCGCGCCGCCTCGTGCGCGCCGGGGCCGAGCTCGGCGAGCACGCGGGAAATGCGCGCGGTCTGCATTGCGGCAAGCTTCATCGCCAGCGCTTCGCCGGCCGGGCTGACGTAAAGCAGCCGCTGGCGGCGGTCGTTGGCGCCTTCTTTCTGCACGACATAGCCTTGGTCGATCAGCTGCTTGAGCACCCGGCCGAGCGATTGCTTGGTGATCTTCAAAACGTCGAGCAGGTCGGCGACTTTCATGCCGGGATTGCGGTTGACGAAATGCAGGACGCGGTGGTGCGCCCGGCCGAAGCCGAGCTTGGCCAGCACTTCGTCGGGATCGCCGACGAAGTCGCGATAGGCGAAGAACAGAAGTTCGATGAGGTCGAAATAGGGCTCGCCGGCCGCCGGCGCGGTCTCGACCGCCGGCGCGGCACGCGGCTTACTTGCTGTGGTGATGCCGATGTCAGCCATTTAGGTCAGGTATGTTGACATATTTTCGTTTGGTTGTTAAGCTGCAAGCACGATAACTTTTCGAGACCGGGCCGCTGCGGACCATGCGTCGGGCGCACCACCGCGCTCTCATGACGCGTCTTCGGAAGCGGCGCAGACCATAGCGGGTCCGCGGTTTCGGTGCAAAAGCTCAGGCGCGACCGCGGTTACGCGGCGCGAATTGGGCCAACGGCGCGAGGGAGGCCGAGCGAGGCAAGGTGCGATGGCGGTGCCCTTTGACGAACGTTCCGACGTCATCTGGTTCGACGGCAAGCTCATTGCGACCGCCGAATGCAAGATCAGCGTGCTCACCCACGGCCTGCATTATGCGAGCTGCGTGTTCGAGGGGGAGCGCGCCTATGGCGGCACCATTTTCCGCAGCACCGAGCATTCCGAGCGGCTGAAGAATTCGGCGAAAATCCTCGACTTCGAAATCCCCTATTCGGCCGCCGAGATCGACGCCGCCAAGCATCTCGTTCTGGAACAGAACAATCAGAAAGACGCCTATGTCCGCCCGATCGCTTGGCGCGGCTCCGAAGCGCTCGGCGTCTCGGCGCAGGGCAACAAAATCCACTTCGCCATCGCCACCTGGGAGTGGCCGAGTTATTTCGACCCGGCGCAGCGGCTCAAAGGCATCAAGCTCGACCTCGCCGACTATCGCCGGCCCGATCCGCAGACCGCGCCGTGCCTGGCCAAGGCCGCGGGCCTCTACATGATCTGCACGGTGTCGAAACACCGCGCCGAGCAGCGCGGCTATGCCGACGCCATGATGCTCGACTGGCAGGGCCGCGTCGCCGAATGCACCGGCGCCAATATCTTCTTCGTGCGCGACGGCAAGATCCACACCCCGATCGCCGATTGCTTCCTCGCCGGCATCACCCGCTCGACCGCGATCGCGCTGGCGCACCGGCGCAACATCGAGGTGATCGAGCGCCGCATCATGCCCGAGGAGCTGGCCGATTTTTCCGAATGCTTCATCACCGGCACCGCCGCCGAAGTGACCGCGGTGTCGGAAATCGCCGGCCGGAAATTCACGCCCGGCCGCATCACCCAAGCCTTGATGAGCGATTACACCGCCGAAGTGCAGCCCAAGGGCAAGGCCGCGGCGGCGTAACGACGCGCGACAATCCCCAGCGTCTATGCCAGAACTGCCCCGACCGGCCGTCCGGCGGCGGGCGGCGACCGTCGTTTGTCGTTTAACGGAGCAAGTCAGGCATGACGGATAAGTTCGGGCGGCTCGCTTTGCATATGTGGACGATCGACACTACGCCGCTTGCGACCGCGCTCGATGCGGCGCGCGGCGCCGGCTATGACGCGGTCGAGCTGCGCCGCACCGATTTCAAGCGCTGCTTCGACGCCGGCATGAGCAACGCGCAGGTGCTCGATCTCGTCCGCAATGCCGGCATCGCGGTCGGCGTGCTTGGCGTCGAATATGGCTGGCTGTTCGCTACCGGCGAGGAGAGCAAGCGGCTGTTCAAAGTGTTCCGGGAATCCTGCGAGAACGCGGTCGCGCTCGGCTGCGACATGCTGATGAGCGCGCCGGGACAGCTCAACGGCCCGATCGGGGAGGCGATCAAATATCTGCGCGAGGCAGGCGACATCGCCGCCGCCTACGGCCTACGCCTCGCTATCGAATTCAATTCGCAGCATGACGTGCTCAACCGGCTAGAGGTCCTGCGCGAATTGCTCGACGGCGCCGGCAAGCCGAATTGCGGCTACCTGATCGACGCCTATCACTTCACGCGCAGCGGCGCCGGCGGCCGCGGCTTCGCCGACCTGCCGGCTGACAAGATTTACTGCTTCCAGTACAGCGACGTTTCGTCCAATCCGGTGACCGGCGTGCGCCGGCCGACCGATCGGCTGCCGCCCGGCGAGGGCATCGTCAACTGGCGCGACATGCTCGGCCTGCTGGCGGAAAAGAACTACACCGGCTATCTGAGTTACGAAGCGCCCAATCCCGAGCAATGGGCCCGCTCGCCCTACGATATCGCGCGCGAGGGTGTCGAGTTGACGCGCAAATTGTTGCGCGATGCCGTCCCGGGTTACGCCGGCGCATGATCCGGAAAAGTGGAAGCCGGTTTTCCGAAAAGATCATGCGCCAATAAATAAAATTGAGGTCAATCATGGCACTAGAACCGGAACTTCCGCTGTTTCTCGGTCTCACCGACAAATCGATCACCGCGATCCCCAAGACCGTGGAAAAGCAGCGTTATATGACCAGCGTCGCGCCCAAGGCCGCCAATCCGGGCCAATGGATCGAGCAGCCACGGCTGCCGATCCCGACCGGCGAACACGCCGTGATCGAATGCGAGGGCAGGATTCACGTCATCGCCGGCTATGCGCGGCACCGCGTCGACGGCAACTTCCATCAGGTGTTCGATCCCAAGGCCGGCAGCTGGTCGCTCAAGGCGCCGTTTCCGCTGCCGTGCAACCACGTCGCCGGCGTTTCGATCGGTGCGAAAATCTACACCTTCGGCGGCTTCGTCGAGCAGAACCGCTGCCCGCATTCCAAATGTTTCGTCTATGACGCGGCGGCCGACCAATGGGCGCCGATCGCCGGACTATCGCGCCCGCGCGGCGCGATCTCGGCCATCGTGCTCGACGGCAAAATCCATTTGCTCGGCGGACGCGACGTGCGCTCGGTGGAGTGGCACGAAGTGTACGATCCGGCGAGCAACAAATACTCCGATCTCGCCGGCATGCGCGGCTCGACCGGCACGCAGCCTTTCGTCGGCCAGCGCGACCATATGGGCGTCGCCGTGGTCGACGGCAAAATCCACGCCATCGCCGGCCGCATGGATTCCTACGACTTCAACACCGGTCTCAACGCGGTCTACGATCCCAAGACCGACGGCTGGAGCTTTCGCGCGCCGCTGCCGACCGCGCGCAGCGGGCCGTCCTGCGTCTATATCGACGGCAAGATCGTGGTGTTCGGCGGCGAGGCGACCGGCCGGGTGTTCGGCACCAACGAGGCCTACGATCCGAAGACCGATAGCTGGGAAGCGCTCACCCCGATGGCGATCCCGCGCCACGGCTTGCATGGCGCCACCGTCGCCGTGATCGGCAACAGGATGCACGTGCCCGGCGGCGGTCCGGTGCCCGGCGGCAGCGTCCAGGGCGCCTATCACGACGCCTTCACCTTCGGCTGATGAAGCGAGAGCGGGCCTGCGATTTCAGGCGTTATCGCTCGCCCTTTTCGGTGAAGAACCGCTCGCCATAAGCGAACCGGTTGGGCTTGAGGAAGAAGCCGAGCAGCAGGGCGCCGTTCGGCGCGACGGCCTCGTGCTGATTGCCGGCCGGCCGCCACACGAACTGGCCCGGGCCGCATTTGCCCTCGTGATCCTCGAGCGAGCCCTCGATCACATAGGTCTGCTCCAGCGCGGTGTGCTCGTGCAGCGGCACGATGGCGCCCGGGTCGAGCTTGAACAGCGCCGTGGTGACGCCGTTGTCGTCGGTATAGAGCACCTTGATCTTGATGCCGGGAAACTTGGTCGTCTCCCACGGCAAATTGGGGGCGTCGATGTAATGCGCGGCGCGCGCCGGCGGATTATCCGGCTTGATGTCGGCATGGACGACTTTGCGGGCTTGGCGGGCTTGGCGGGCTTGCACGGGCATGGCGGTCTCCTTGGCACAGTCATGTTGGCGTGGTCGTGGTCGAAGCATATTGCGCGAAACGCAACTCCGCCAGGGCGCGACGCAGCGCTTATCCGCGTCCTACTTTGCCGCCTCGCGCCGCGGCTTGGGCGCGGACCAGCGCTGCGCGGCGGCATCGTCGGCCGCCTTGGCCTCGACCCAAATCTTTTCAATCGAAGTCTTCTCGACCGCCGTCCCGGCCGCCTTCTCGATTTGCTTCCAGAACGGCGCGCGGGTTTTCAGATAATCCATCAGAAATTCCGCCGCGGCGAAGGCGGCCTCGCGGTGGCTCGACGCGGTGACGACCAGCACGATGGGCTCGCCCGGGACGATGCGTCCGTAGCGGTGGATGACGGTCGCCCCAGGAGCGGCCAGCGCGCGCAGGCCTCCTCGACATGGCGGGCGATTTCGGCTTCGGCCATGGCCGGATAATGTTCGAGTGTGAGCGCGGCAATCGGCTCACCGTTCTCGTCGGCGCGGCAGACCCCGGTGAATGTCACCACCGCGCCGATATCGGTGCGCCCGCGCATCAGCGCCGCGGCCGCCGCGGCGGCGTCGAACGGTTCGCGTTGCAGGCGGATGGTCGTGGTCATGTCAGCCGCCCGTCATCGGCGGAAAAAATGCGATCTCCCGCGCACCCGCGATCCGCGCATCGGCCCGCACATGGCTTTTATCGATCGCGGCGCGGATCGCCTTCGGATTTTCGAACGCGTATGCGTAGGTCTCGCCGCGGCCCGCCAGCCAGGCCAGCAATTGACCGACTGTCGCAATGCCGGCCGGCGGCTCGATGTCTTCTTCCGCCTTGCCGACGCGCTCGCGCACCCAGGCGAAGTAGCGCAGCTTCACGCGTCCTCCCTGGTCAGGTGATGCAGCCCCGCCTGTAGATAATCCCAGCCGGTGTAAAGCGTCAGGATCGCGGAGAGCCATAACAGCGCGATGCCGGTCCGCGTCACCACCGGCACCACCGCGTCGCCGGCCTCCCCGCAGATCAGAAAACCGACGGCGACCAGTTGCAGCGTCGTCTTCCATTTCGCGAGCCGCGTGACCGGCACGCTGACGCGCAGTTCCGCCAGATATTCGCGCAGGCCCGAGACCAGGATTTCGCGGCACAGAATGACCACCGCCGCGAACAGCGCCCAGCCGTGAATGGTGCTCTCGGCGGCGAGCATCAACAGGCACGACGACACCAGGAGCTTGTCGGCGATCGGGTCGAGCATGCGGCCGAGCGAGGATTGCTGGCCCCAGATGCGGGCGAAATAACCGTCGAGGAAATCGGTCACGCCGGCGGCAACGAAGATCGCCAGCGCAAGCCAGCGCAGCCACAGCCCGCCGTGCAGGATGTTCTGCCAGAACATGCAGCCGACAACGAGCGGCACCGCGACGATGCGGCCATAAGTGAGGATATTGGGCAGCGCGCGCGGGTTGGCGCGCGGCGGGCCCTGCGTGCTCGCGGTGGTCGAATTCATGGCGCCGCCCTAGCGCCGCCGTCGCGCGAACCGACAGGCCCAGTATCGGCTGCCAGCCGTCAACTTTTCCCGATTGCGCTTTTCCTCCTGCTCATGTCGCCCCGTCATGGAAGAACGCGTAGATACGCCGCGCGGTCTCGGCGCTGATACCATCGACTTGCAGCAAATCCGTGACCGAAGCGCGCTCGATCGCCTTGAGCGTGCCGAAATAGCGCAGCAGCGCGCGTTTACGGGTCGGCCCGATGCCGGCGATCTCCTGCAGGCCCGATCTCGCGCAGATCGCGCTTGCGGCGGGCGCGATGCGAACCGACGGCGAAACGATGCGCCTCGTCGCGCAGCCGCTCGACGAAATACAGCACCGGATCGCGCGGCGGCAGCTTGAACGAGTTGCGCCCGGGGACAAAGAAGGTTTCGCGGCCGGCGTCGCGGTCCGGCCCCTTGGCGATGGCGATGAGCGCAACATCGACGCCGAGCTCGCCCAACACCTGGCGCGCCGCCGTGAGCTGGCCCTGCCCGCCGTCGATCAGCACGAGGTCGGGCCACGGCGAGTCTTCCGCGTCGGCCTCGCCGTCGTTTACCTCTCCCCGGGGGGAGAGGTCGGCGCGCCAAGCGCGACGGGTGAGGAGGCTCCGGCGCTGGAGATTTGTTCCGCAGCGTCCGCGCCCCTCTCCCCAACGGGGAGAGGGAGCGCGGCAGCGGCGCCCTGCCCGCGCGGCGCTTCGGCCAAGAGCCGCTTGAAGCGGCGCCCCAACACTTCGCGCATCATGGCGAAATCGTCGCCTGGGACGAGCTCGGCCGAGCGGATATTGAATTTGCGATAGGCGCTTTTGCGGAAACCTTCCGGCCCGGCGACGATCATGGCACCGACCGCGTTCGAGCCCTGGATGTGGCTGTTGTCGAACACCTCGATCCGGCGCGGCGCGCGCGGCAGCGCGAAGGTTTCGGCAAGCTCGGCAAGGAGCTTGTGCTGCGAGCTGGTCTCCGCGAGCTTGCGCCCGAGCGCCTCGCGGGCATTGGCGAGCGCCTGCTCGATCAGATCCTTTTTCTCGCCGCGCTGGGGCGCGGAGACCTCGACTTTGTGGCCGCTTTTGGTGGACAGCGCCTGCGCGAGCAGCGCGCGGTCGGCGATCGGGTGCGAAATCAGAATCAAGTCGCGGCGGCGGCTTGTCGTCGTAAAACTGCGCCAGAAACGCCGAGAGAATTTCGCCGCCAGAGAGCGAGCGGTCGGCTTTGGGAAAATAGGCGCGGTTGCCCCAGTTCTGCCCGGTGCGGAAGAAGAACGCTTCGACGCAGCAATAACCGCCCTGCTGATGCAGCGCGAACACGTCGGCCTCCTTAACGCCGCGCGGATTGACGCCTTGATGCGACTGGATCGCAGAGAGCGCCGCCAGGCGGTCGCGGGTGATCGCGGCGCGCTCGAAGTCGAGCGCGGCGGACGCCTTTTCCATTTCCTCGGCGAGCTCGTCTTTGACGGCCTTGCTGCGGCCGGACAAAAATGCGTTGGCTTCGCGCACCAGGACCGCATAGTCGCGGAACTCGATCTCCTTGGTGCACGGCGCCGAGCAGCGCTTGATCTGATAAAGCAGACACGGGCGAGAGCGGCTTTCGAAGAACGGATCGCTGCACGAGCGCAGCAGAAACGCGCGCTGCAGCGCGTTGACGGTGCGGTTGACCGCCCATACCGAGGCAAACGGCCCGTAATAACGGCCGGGCCGCGTGCGCGCGCCGCGGTGCTTGAGGAGCTGCGGCGCCCAGTGATCGGACGTGATCAGGATATAGGGAAAGGATTTGTCGTCGCGCAGCACGACGTTAAAGCGCGGCCGCAGCCGCTTGATGAGATTGGCTTCCAGCAGCAGCGCCTCGGTCTCGCTGCGGGTAACGACGAATTCGAGCGTGCGGGTCGCCGCGATCATGCGCTCGATGCGGGTGTCGAGCCCGGCCCGCCGGGCGTAGGCGGCGATGCGCTTTTTGACGTTCTTGGCCTTGCCGACATAGAGCACCTCGCCGCGCCCATCGATCATGCGATAGACGCCCGGCCGCGCCGGCGCGAGCTTGAGGTAATGCAGGATCGCGGCACGGCCGACGGCAAGCGAGCCCGCCTCCTCGTCGAACGACAGCTTCGCGGTGTCGACCTCGTCCGGCCGCGGCAGCGACGGCTCGTCGTCTTGTTCGACGGGCTCGATTTCGGGCGCGATGTCGGGCTTGGGAACGCTCATTTGGGCTATCGCTGAGATATAGACTCTCTTAACGATATCAACTTGGCACTACTTACCGATTCAGCACTGTTTAACTTAAATATCGCGATAAATTCTATCCGATCGGACAGACCGCCTGGGCGTTTTCTTCGACGCCGCGGAGGTTCTGCATCCGGCCGCGGCGTCGCGCGTTCCGCCCGATTTCGATTGGAAGGCCAGCATGAGAACAGTTCTTGGCGCGGCTCTAGCCCTGACGGTGACAGGGGCGGCATTCGCCGCCGATTTTCCGCCGTCCAACTATTACACCGCTCCGCCGTCATACATGGCCAATAGCTGGGCCGGTCCCTATCTCGGCGGCGTTCTCGGCTACGAGTGGGGCACGGTGAACAACAATCCGACCCGGCCGTCCGGACTCGAAGGCGGACTTGAAGGCGGCTTCAACTGGCAGCGCGGCAATTTCGTCTACGGCGCCGAGACCGATATGGACATTTCCGGCGCCGACGACACCTCCGCGCCCTGGCAATTCACCAATCCGTGGTTCGGCACGCTGCGCGGCCGCGCCGGCGTCGCCATCGGCAACGTGCTGATTTTCGGCACCGCCGGTCTCGCCTATGGCGAACTCACCGCCGATACGTCGGGCAATCTGTCGGAGAGCCATACGAGCTTCGGCTGGGTGGCCGGCGGCGGCGCGGAAGTCGGCTTCGCGCCGCACTGGTCGGCCAAAGCCGAGTGGCTTTATCTCGACCTGTCCGATCGCGCCTTCTCGGTCACCGGCACCAATAACGGCCTTGCCGCCAACCTGCTGCGGCTCGGCGTAAATTACCATTTCTAAGCGTGACGCCACGGGCGACGGCGCGCATCGATAGCATGATTTAACGAGTTGTTGACGTATTACTTATCTATTTAACAGTTCATCAACTATAACTGCGGCGATGGATAGTATATTTCGCCGCAATACCGGCACAAAATACAAAACGACTGTGGCATTTCTACACTAGCCGCAAAAAATGTTGCGAATACTATACCAGGATCCGCGTGACGGCCGAGTGGAGGTCCGAAATGAAGCGTTTGTGCCTGGCGTTTGTCGGTGTGGTGGCGCTCGCCGGAGCGGCCGCCGCGGCCGACCTGGCCCAGCCTGTCCCGCCCCCCTATTACCCAAAAGCTCCGGTTTTCGTGCCGGCCTATAACTGGAGCGGGTTCTACATCGGGCTGAACGGCGGCGGCGGCTTGGGCAGCTCGACCTGGGATCGGCGGGCAGCCGCAATGTCAGCGGCGGATTGGTCGGCTCCACGCTCGGCTACAATTTCCAGACCGGTCCGGTCGTGTGGGGTGCCGAAGGCGACATCGACATTACCGACATCGACGGCACCGGCACTTCGTCCTGCCCGGCCGGCTGCAAGACCAGCAATACCTGGCTGTCGACGGTGCGCGGCCGGATCGGCTATGCCGCCGACCGCTTCATGCCCTATGTCACCGGCGGCGGCGCGTTCGGCGATATCGAGGCTTCGACGCCGGGCTTTTCGCAAGCCGCGGTCAATGCGACCGGTTGGACGCTCGGCGGCGGGCTGGAAGCAGCGCTAATCGGCAATTGGACCGCCAAGGTCGAATATCTCTACGTCGATCTCGGCAGCTTCAATTGCGGATTTAATTGCGGCGCGGGTCTCGCCACCGACAATGTCTCGTTCCATACCAATATTCTGCGCGCCGGCTTGAATTATAAATTCCCGGGTTTCTGACGCCATCCTGCGGCAAAGCCCCGGGGCCGCACGCACGCGCGCTCCGGGGTTTTTGTTTTTGAAAGCGGTCCGAAAAGCCGCTCGCCATCGAGCGCCAGCGGCACCGCCTGCGCGAGCGGTGCAGCTCTGTCTTGCGCCGCTCGCGCTCATGCTTGTCGAGTGATACCCGTCAGAACAACAAGGTCCCTTGCATATACGGGCCCTGCACCGTCAGATTGCTCTTTTTTTGATAATCCGTTTCCAGGTACACGCCCGTCGCGATGTTCGACCCCGTCACCATGCTCAGCGCGTACTGGTTGACCGCGTCAAAGTAGACGGCCGCCTGATAGCCGACCTCGAGCTTGAAAAAGTCGTCCGCGCCGATGGGGAACTTGTAAGAAGTGCCCAGTTTAGCATCGACAGCGGGAACGACCTGCGTGACGTTGGGCGATGTCAATGTCTGATAGTTGGTTGTAAGCAGCAGCGGCCCCATTGTCGTGAAATTCATGTTGTTCTGCGACGTGCCGATCAATGCGGCGCCGCCGCCTTCGCCGAAGAACTGAAACTGGCCGAGGTTGTATTGGCCCCTCATTCCCAGGCGCAGCCCCGCGCCGTTGAACAGCGAATTGCTGACGTATTGATGATAACTAAACGGCGCGGCGGGCCCAAGCGTGCCCGTAAACGTGCCCGTCAGAATCTCGCTCAGACGAGCATATTCGACGCCGCCAAAGACCGAAAACTCGAATGGACAGTCGACGCAGAAATTATGCCGGACGGTCAAATTGACGGCATCGTACTGCCATTGCAGGCTGCCGTTCGCAGTGCCGCCTAAAAAAAACGCCCCTGCCCCCGGTCCGATCGAATACGGCGGACCGACGAACTGACAGCTTGGCGCCATTACGCCGCACCCAGCGGAACTGGCGGTGACCGAAGCATTGTCGGTCGCTCTTAAGTGCGTCCAATCCAATGCGAAGTCGTCGGACGCGGTCGGCATGTAGCGCAGCAATACGTTAAATGCCGGATCATAGTTTGGGTTGATATACTGGTTGGCCCAGGAGGGCGAAACCGTGGGGTAAGGATTGGTGAGCTCGGCATATTGCTGGAAGTCGCCGGCGCCCGGTTGCAAGAACAACAGCTACCCGCCGATCTCGAAATGGGGTCTCGGTTTTTCCGGTGCAGCCCTGAGGGCGACCGGGCCAGGCGCTGGCGGTGCAAGAGAGGCTGGATTGTCCAAAACCGACGTGCGAGGGATTTCTGTGCCCTCGGGTTTTTTGCTCTCGGCTTTGGTCCTTTCGAGATGATTGACGCGCGCCCGCAACGCGGCATTTTCCTTTTCCAGGGCATCGAGACGCTTGATGATCGCGTCTTGGGTATTCGCGTCCTGGGCATTTGCCCGTGTTACTGTGGCGACCCCGTGAAGCGCGAAGACTAAGACAGCACTCAAAGCAACATATGCCACCCTCACGATACCCTCCTACCCACTCGTACCCAAATCCGTTGCTTACCCGGCAGACGGAGTCATCGCTCGCACCAGCCGACTGTTGTTGAATGGCGGTGTTTGAATGGCGCCGGCGGAACGATGCCGCTTTGTCGGCAGCTCTTGAGATTTGACACGGAGAAGACCCCAGCCCGCGACGAAATTTGAGCGGAATTTGCGTATCGCGGCAAGAGGAAATTGCGTCAATCGAAATGAACCGCCATTTCTCCACCGGCTGTATCGTTTCAGCAACACCTATCGGGAGCTGCCTTGAGCATGTCTTTCATCACCCGCAATACCGCCAAAGCGGTTGGTATCAACAGCGGAGATCGCCACGCACGTTAATGCGTCCACCCTTTAGACTGCTGGCGTTCGGCCGGCGAGAATCTGCGCCAGCGCCGGTGCGTCGATATTGCCGCCGCTCAGAATGAGGCCGGCACGCCTGCCGGCATGGCGCGTGTTCTTGCAGCAGCGCGGGGAGCGGCGCAATGTCCGGTTCCCGGCTCCACGGCATCCAGTCGCGCGACAGTTTCAGTTGACCTTGATGTTTGCGAAGGCGATGACCTTCGCCCATTTCGTGGCGGCATTGGCAATCAGCGCGCCAAATTGCGGCGGCGTCATCGTGTCCGGCACCGCGCCCAGCGCCACGAAGCGTGCCTTCATCGCAGGATCGGCGATGATGGCATTGACGTTCTTGTTGAGCGTATCGATGATTTCGGCCGGCGTGCCCGTCGGCGCGCCAATGCCGGCCCAGCCGCTGCCCTCGTAGCCGGGCAGGGTTTCGGCGATTGCAGGCACGTCGGGCAACGCCTCCATGCGCTTGATACTGGTCACGCCGAGCCCACGCAGCTTGCCGGTCTGGATGTAGCCGACCACCGGCGGGACCGTGGCAAAGGCGAGTTGCACTTGGCCGGCGAGCAGATCGGGCAAATAAGAACTGCGATACGGCACGTGAACGATGTCCACGCCGGTCATCATCCGAAACAGCTCGAAGGCGAGATGCGGCGCCGTCCCGGCGCCCTGCGAAGCAAAATTGAGCTTGCCCGGATTGGCCTTGGCGTAGGCAACGAGCTCGGAGATCGTGTTCACCGCGACCGATGGATTGACTACGACGACGAAGGGCGTGTAGCCGAGGAACGCGACAGGCGCGATGTCGCGGACGAAATTGAAATCGAGATTTGGGTAGAGCGCTGCACCGGCCGCGTTCCCTGAAATCATCACCAGCAGCGTATATCCGTCCGGTGCTGACCGGATGACGTATTCGGCGCCCACGTTTCCCCCGGCGCCCGGTTTGTCCTCGACGACAATATCCTGGCCGAGCCGCTGCGACAGCGGCGCTCCGATGAGCCGCGCCAGCACGTCCGGCGCCAAGCCGGCTGGAATATCGACAATCACATGCACCGGCCGCGACGGATAAACCTCCGCGCTCGCAAGCCTCGGCAGCAACGGCAGACCGGCGGTGGCGGTTGCCAGCTGGAAAAATATGCGGCGGGACAATCTCATCTGTTTCCTCCGATCCATCGGCTTGTTTTCAGCCATGGTTCCCAAGGCTCCGTTCCTATGGCTTCGCGTTGCCTCATAAGATCGCGTTCAGAACCGAAGCCCAGCCTACCACAATGTCAGAGAATAATCCGATGTCGCAGAAGGGTCTTGGCATGCTTTAGGCAGCGGGCGTCTCGCCGCGCATAATTCGCGCCAAGACCGGCATGTCGATATTGCCGCCCGATAGAACCAAGCCCACGCGCTTGCCGGCATAGCGCGCGCGCTCTTGCAGCAGCGCCGCAAGCGGCGCAGCGCCCGCCCCTTCGGCGAGATTATGGGTCGTCGTGTAGTAGATGCGGATGGCGTCCGCGATCTCGTCCTCGCGCACCGTCACGACGCGCGCGGCGCCGGCCTTTATGATTTCAAGCGCCTCGGCCGACGGGTCGCGACACGCTATACCGTCGGCAAAAGTCCGCGCCGAATTCGTCTGTACCGGATGTCCCGCTCGGAATGACAAAGCGTATGCCGGCGCGTTTTCGGCGACCACGCCGACGATCTCGGTTTTCAGCCCGAACAGATCGCGCACCGTGATCAGTCCGCAAATTCCCGAACCCATGCCGATCGGCACGTAAACGGCGTCGAGGTCGGCATGGCCGGCGAATAATTCCTGCGCATAGGTCGCAACGCCGCGCACCAGGTCGCGGTGAAACGACGGCACGAAGTGATAGCCGCGCTCGTGCTGGATTTGCGCGGCAATCGGCCGGCTCGCATCGAAGTCGCTGCCGCCGACAACGAGTTCGGCGCCGAAAGCTGCCATCGCCGCGTTCTTCTCGGCTGAATTTCCCTCCGGCACCACGATCGCCGCAGGCAGGCCGTGGCGCGCGGCGGCAACGGCAATCGACTGGCCGTGATTGCCGCGCGTCGCGGTGACCAGCCCCTTGGGCTTGGCGCCGGCGCGAACGAGCGCATCGACATAAACCAGCCCGCCGCGGACTTTGAATGCCCCGATCGGGGTGTGGTTCTCGTGCTTGACGACGACTTCGGCGCCGATTGTCTTCGCCAAGAGCGGCCAGGCATAAGCCGGCGTCGGCGGCATGACGCCGCGAATGATCGCGGTCGCGGCCGCAAGCTCGTCGAGCGTGAACAAGGTCATATCCGGTCCCCGGCGCCGCACCGCGGCGCGGCGAGCGGCGAGCGGCGAAGTCTACCCCGGCGGCTTGGTCGCGGCGAAGGCCGGCACCCGCGCGGCGAAACTGGTCGAGCCAGCCGACCAGCCGCGGATGCTCGCTGCGCCAGCTGCCGCCGAAGCGGAAATCGCGATAGCCGAGCGCGCAGGAAAGCGCGATCTGTCCGACATTGGGCAATGCTTGCGGTGCCGGATCGAGCGGCGGCGGCGCGGCTTCGAGCGCGGCGAGCGCGCGCGTCACCTTGCCGGCCTGATGCTCGAGCCATTTCGGCTCGTGCCCCTCGGCCTTGCGCCAGCGCGTCTCGTAAACCGTCAGGATCGAGGCATCGAGGAGCCCGTCGGCGAGCGCCTGCAAGCGCAAGGCCGAGAGCCGCGCCGCCGGCTCGCGCGGCATGATCTTGCCGCCGCCGGCGCGATAGTCGAGATAGTCGAGAATGACGCGCGAGTCGTAATAGACGGCGCCGTCCTCGGCGATCAGCACCGGAATCTTGCCCAGTGGATTTTGCCGCCGCACGCTGTCATTGGCGTCGGTGGGGTCGGCGGTTTCGATCTTGGTCTCGGCATCGAAACCAAGCAGCGCAACCGCAATCCGCACCTTGCGCCCGAACGGCGAGGCGGGCGACGAGCGCACTATCATCATTGTGACACCATGATCGCGGGATCGTTCCGATTGCGGGACTGCAACAAAAAGTCATGAAAGTAAGCATGGCGCTGCGGCCGGCGGCTCCGCCGCCCGCAAGCTCAGTCTGCGCCGCGCTACTGCGGCGCGGCAACGTCGTCTTAGCTGGTGACGACGAGATTAACGGCCTTTGGGCCTTTGCCCTTCTTGTCGGGTTCGACGTTGAAGCTGATACGCTGCCCCTCGACCAGCGACTTCAGCCCGGCGCGCTCAACGGCGGTAATGTGCACGAACACATCGCGGCCCCCGTCGTCCGGCTTGATGAAGCCGTAGCCGCGCTCGCCGTTGAAAAATTTGACCGTACCGGTCATTGCCATCGAGCAACTCCTTCCCGCGTAGTTCGGCCGCCGCCACCCCCACGGTGCGACGGCTCGGCCGGACATCCACGCAAGCAAAGAGTTTGAGCCCCAGACGGTCTCAGTCACTCCGCCGGCCCCCCACAGGAGGCGGAACGTCCAAGCCAGCCTCAATCAATTAGACCAAATTGCCGCTGTGGAAAAGTGGCCAGCGGCCCGATCGCCACGGTTCGGCGACGGTTCCGCGACGCTCCGGCACCCCGCCGCGGCGTGCCGCGGCCGCTTCCAGCTAGCGCATGATCCGGAAAAGTGGGAACCGGTTTTCCGAAAAGATCATGCGCAAACAAAATGCTAGAGCCGCGCCCTGATTTAAACAGAACGCATACGGCTCTAGCCTTCCCGGGCCAGCCAATCGAGCCGATAGCTGGCGTCCGGCGCGAACAGCCGGCAGAGCGCCGGGAGCAAAATACCCAATTCCCCGGCCAAGGGATAAGGCGGGTTGACCGCGATAAGGCCGGAACCGACCAGGCCCGCGTCCGCGCGCGGCGGGCCGAGCGCGATCTCGCAGCGCAGCACTTTGGCCACGTCGAGCCGGGCGAGCCGGCGCGCCAGGGCGTCCGGGGCACCGCGTTCCTTGATCGGATACCACAAGAGGTAGATGCCGGTCGGCCACTTGCGATGCGCCGCCCCGAGCGCGGCCGACAGCTTGGCGAAGTCGGCGGCGTCCTCGAACGGCGGATCGATCAGGACGAGGCCGCGGCGTTCCTTGGGCGGGATATTGGCATTGACCGCCATCCAGCCGTCGAGCGCCAGCGCCTTGGCGCGCGGGTCGCCGCGCAAGGCGGTCTTGAGCGCGGCTGCGGCGCGCGGTTCGAGTTCGCACGCGATCAGGCGATCCTGCGCGCGCAGCCGCGCTTGGACGATGAGCGGCGATCCCGGATAAAGCCGCAGTCTGCCGTCCGGATTAAGCGCGGCGACGGCGTCGCGGTAGGGCTTGAGCAAAAGGGCGGCACGCGGCTGTGGCAATGGCGCCGCGTATACGCGCGCGATGCCGTCATGCCATTCGCCCGAGCGCGTCGGCTCCGCGCCGGCAAGATCGTAGCGGCCGGCGCCGGCATGGCTGTCGATGACGCGGAACGCCGTGGGCTTGCCGCGCAAATGTTCGAGAATGCGGGTGAGCACGACATGCTTATGCACATCGGCGAAGTTGCCGGCATGGAAAGCGTGCTGATAATTCATGGCCGGGAACGCGCGCGCGGGATGTCAGTATCTCGATGCCACTCTCTCGACGCCGATGTTATCACGAGGCGTCGGCGCCGCCTCGCAAGGGCGGCATGGTCAACCGATCGCGCCGGCAGCTGCGCTTGGCGACCTCAGCGCAATCGTGAAATTGCACGTCCTTGGTCAAATCCTTGGCGAGGCAGATGCGAACCTCGGTCAGCCGGTTGTCATTGCAGCCGATCGCGATTTGCATGGCCGTCAGGCCGGGATTGGCCGCAATGAAGGCGTCGGCGACGGCGGCGGGAGACACGGCGAGCGGCGCGGTGGGCGCGGTGTATTCGGGCGGGATTTTCACCGCCGCGCGGGCCTTGCGCACGGCGTCGAAATAACCGCGCGCGGAGAGCCCCGAGCAGGTGCCGTGGCGATCCCATTCGTTGAAAACGAGCCGCGGCGCCGGCATCAGATCGAGCATCGCGGCGACCATGCCGCGATCGAGCCGCGGCGCGGGGATTTGGCAATATTGCGGAAAGCCGTTGTCGTATTGCGGCCATAGCCCGTGAACGACAAAGCCATAGCGCCGCGCTCCGCATTCCGGGCCGCCCGCCCTGGCCGCCGCGCCGGCCTTGCGCTCGGCCGCCGCCGCACAGAACGACGGCGACCACGACAGCGACAGCACATAGAAGTCGAATTGGCCCGGCGCGTTCTGCCGCTGGTCGGTGCCGGCAGCTGGCGCGGCCGCCGCCAGGGGGGCGAGACACAACGCAACCAACGCCACGCGGCACACAAACCCGACCATACTCGTCCCCCTGACGCGACCGGACCGAATGCTATCTGGGTCCGGTATATTATACTTGACGTACCCATTGGAATGAGATAGGTTGATTCCATAAGGAGTTAGCTATGGAATTCCACCCTTTCAGACCGCCACTTCCATGATGAAGCCGCTGCCTACCGTTTCGTCGAAGAACGGGTATGGCCGAATGGCCCGATTTGCCCGCATTGCGGCGGCTTTGATCGCATTTCACCGATGAAGGGCAAGAGCACTCGGATCGGCGCCTACAAGTGCTACCAGTGCCGTAAGCCGTTCACCGTGAAGGTCGGCACCATCTTCGAATCCTCGCACGTACCGCTGCGCCATTGGCTGCAAGCGATGTTCCTCCTTTGCTCGTCGAAGAAGGGTATTAGCGCCAACCAGCTTGCGCGCACTTTGGGCTGTACTCTCAAAACCGGTTGGTTCATCGGCCATCGCATTCGCGAGGCCATGCGGACCGTAGGCGTCGAACCGATGGGCAGGGGCGGCCAAGTCGTCGAAGTTGACGAAACCTACTACGGCAAACATCAGGGCCACACCGCTGGCAAGCGGCAGGGTCACATGAACCCGGTTTTGAGCCTTGTTACCCGAGGCGGATCGGTGCGCAGTTTCCACTTGGAAGGCACCCGTTTAGCCGATATTGCACCGGTCATCCGCAAGCACGTTTCGCGCGAAGCAAAGCTAATGACCGATAGCGCGGGTTCGTATTTGAGCGTCGGGAAGGAGTTTGCCAGCCACGAAACCGTCAATCATACCATTGATGAATACGTGCGAGGCAATGTTCACACCAACACCGTCGAGGGCGTTTTCAGCGTCTTCAAACGTGGGATGAAGGGCACTTACCAGCATTGTGCGGAAAAGCACTTGCACCGCTATCTTGCCGAGTTCGATTTCCGCTATAATAACCGCGTGGCGCTCGGCATCAATGATGCGACCCGCGCGGAGCGGGCATTGAAGGGCATCGTCGGGAAGCGCCTGACCTATAAGACGCCTCACTAGCGGACTGTTGCACTATGGCCCAGCGCCCAAAGGCTTCACCAAAAAGAAAAAGCCGAAAAGACACTGACAAAGAGCAATCCGAGCGGTTCATGGCGACCGCTCGGGCGCTCGGTGCCGAGGAAAGTCACGAAAGGTTTGAGGCGGCATTCGCAAAAATCGTCCCCCCAAAGCGCCGCCAAAAACCCACATAGTGAAAAATCTTGCTTTCCCCGACCGATTTCCGGTCGACAAGCTTGACAAAAGTTGTCATTGTATTCCCGACAACGGGCGGTTGGGGGTAAAATGGCGCGTCGGAGAATCAAGGAACGCGGGACAGTGGTCGATCTGTTCTGCGGGTGCGGAGGTTTTTCGCTTGGTGCCGAACTCACGGGCTTTCGTTCTCTGGCCGCAATCGACATCGATCCGATTTTGCAATCCGCCTATCGACGCAACTTTCCCGGATCGCGCGCCATACAGGCGAGCGTGGCTGATATCGACGCGTCGGGATGGCGTTACCTGTTAGGGAAAGCCCGGCCTGACGGCCTAATCGGCGGACCGCCTTGCCAAGGTTTCAGCCCGATGGGGAGGCATCGCAAAAACGATCCGCGCAATACGCTCTTGGGTCATTTTTACAGACATGTTGAAATTCTTCGTCCGAAGTTCTTCATAATGGAGAACGTACCGGGCCTTTTGAGCGGAGATAATTACGAAATATTGTCGAATGGACTCGAAAACGTCCCGTCGAGATATCGAGTTTTGGATCCCATCATTGTTAATGCCAGCGACTACGGCGCCGCCACGTCCCGACGTAGAGTTCTTATTATCGGTTATGATCCGAATGAAGTCGGCATCTTAGAACCGAAAATGTTTCAGCCGCGCCCGTTGAAAAATCCGGTAACGGTGCGCGACGCTATTTCCGATCTTCCCGGCCCCATACCTGAAGCAAAAACAATAGGCGAATTTGGTTGGAGGAAGTATCCCCAGCGTGCCGCACATCGCTTGACCGAATATGCGGTACGTTTACGTAATCTGCCGCCGCTTGGCTTGGGGTGGAGTGAGGCCATCGAGTTACATAGGAATGGTTTCGTTTCTGGTGTGGTAGAAACCCAGCACAGCGGAAAGGTCGCGCGACGTTACCGCGTGACCGAAGGTGGCAAGAGCGATCCGATCACAAAGGCATATCGATTGGAGTGGGCGGGACAATGTCCGACCATCCGCGCGGGCACGGGTGCTGATAAGGGGGCCTTTCAGTCAGTGCGCCCTCTGCATCCGGGCAAAGGCCGCGTCATTACTGTGCGAGAGGGGGCGCGGCTCCAAGGATTTCCGGATTGGTTCGTGTTTCATCCGACTAAATGGCACAGCTTCCGAATGATCGGAAATAGCGTCTCCCCGCTTGTTTCCTCGGGCTTATTCAAGATTATCGTCCCAAAAATCGCGTGACTTTTGCGCGACGACGCGTGATCTTACAACCCATATGAAAGTTCTATGGGGGGTTGCGTAATGGCCAAGGTGGAAAAGCGATTTCTTGTCGATACGAGTCCTACCAAGGAAGTCGTCGTCGACGCCATTACGCGCGACGCGACCGATGAAGAATGTATTTTTGATCTGATCGACAATTCGATCGACGCGGCAAGGAATGTCATCTTCCGCAACATTTCCTCGAAATTGAGAACCGAATTACCCGAGGGATATTCTGGCTCTGAAGTTAGGGTGCATCTCAATAATTCAAGCTTTAAAATATCAGATAACTGCGGCGGCATTACCATCGAGGATTTAAAAGACTCGGTGCTTCGCTTCGGCGACCGCTCCGAGCAAAGTATGGGAATAGGCACATTCGGCGTCGGTCTCAATAGAGCTCTCTTTAGGCTTGGCGACACCGCCAACATAGTTACCGACACCGGTCGTCAGCGCGCCGAACTCACTCTCGAAAAAGAGAAATATTTAGACGCGCGCGCATGGACCATCCCGGCAGAGGCGTTGCCCTCGGCAGGCAAAATCGGCACGACGATAGAAGTCCGACACCTACCGGGGGAAACATCGAAGAACTTCGGCGATGAACGGTGGGTCAATGCTCTCAAACACCAAATCGGTCGCCGATATGGCCGGTTTATCAAGAAGCATCTTAATATTTGGGTGAACGGAGACCCGATTCAAAACGAAGAAATACAAATTCGAGAAAACGGCCCCTCGGAGATCAGAGAGAAATTCATCAAAGAGGACGATGTGACGATTCACATCGTGTACGGCGAGCACAAGTTGCACAAATTTCCGTTCGAGAAAGATCACAGCGAAGAACAGAATAGGCGCTTAACAACGCAGTACGGATGGACGATCCTTTGCAATGATCGCGCCGTCATCATGTCGGATAAAACCCTTAAGACCGGATGGGACGTCACCAAGTTCCATTCTGAATTTTATGGCTTCGTCGGGTACGTCAATTTCGTTTGCCGTGATCCGCGCAAGCTGCCTTGGAAAACCACGAAGACAGACATCGACCTGAACAACGCTGCGTACCAAGTGGCTCTCAAAAGCATGCGGGCTTTCACGGAAGAATGGCGCAGTGAGGCAAACCAAAGGAAGAAGCCGAAGGGACAGCCGCAGTCGCCCCCGCCGAAAACGAAAGCAAAACCGTCGACCGGACGGCCCCCGAAGAAGAAGACGGCATTGCCATCCCCAAAACCAGTCACGAAGCCCGACCATAACCAATTTCGGACGGTCCTACCTTCGGACGTCAACGAAGTTCATTGCTTCGATAAACACTTAGCTCTCGTTCGCGAAGCCAAGGGCCTTGATATGTGGGATTTTCCCTATTCTGGCTTGGCTGTCATTCGAATGCTGTTCGAAACTAGTGCCGTCAAATTCATGGATCGGAAAAATCGGTACGACGAATTACATAAATGGGTAATCGTTCGAAGGCGCAAAGAAGGCGCGAAGATTGCTGCTGCCGATGAGGGCAAACAAGTCCCAACAATGGAAGAGACGTTGGCTTTTTTTCATAATCATCCAAACGTCTGGGGACTGCCCGCGCAGAACTACGTGAAGCACAGCGTTAGCAAGATGTCGGCTCATCTTAAGTCCATGAACGGTGCTCTGCATAATGCTTTTCAACCGATCAATAGAACGACGGCGATTTAAATTCGCGACGAGGTGCTACCGCTTTTGCGCCATCTGATCGAAAAATGACCGACCACGTAACGCGCGCTCGCCGGTCGGCGATTATGAGTGCGGTGCGCGGGAAACATACGACTCCGGAATTATTGGTGCGAAGCGCCGCGCATAGGCTTCGGCTGCGGTTTCGCTTGCATGTGAAGAGCCTAGCCGGTCAGCCAGATCTGGTTTTTCCCAAATGGAAAACCGCGCTTTTCGTGAACGGCTGCTTTTGGCACGGCCACAAGGGCTGCCGACGGGCGAAGCTGCCGAAGTCGCGGGTCGACTTTTGGCGGCGCAAGCGTCGGGAAAACACCCGGCGAGACCGGGCCAATTATGCCCGCTTGGCCGAAGCGGGCTGGCGGGTTGTCATCGTATGGGAGTGTGAACTTGGTCGGCCAGGAACCCTCGAGAGGGCCGAAAAGCTGCTTAGGCAGCGATTCCCAGAGGAATAGTGGGTACGGCAACTACAATATACCGTCTGGGTCTCGCGAACAAATCAAGAACGTAGCTGGGGATAAGGGCGAAAGCGATGCCGCTTCAAGGCGTTATCGGCACAGACAGCAGCTGAAAGCCGGCCCGGTCAGGGCTGCGCCGCCAGGCATGCCGGCTTATAGGCCGAATTGCGATCCAGTCCGGCGACGCAGAAATTGACGCCCCAATCCATGCCGATCATGCCGGTATCTTCGCCGATCGAATAATAGATCGGACGTTTGACGCCGTCGTTGATCACCGCGATGCCGCCGCAAAAGCGGCGCGGGATCGACTGCGCCGCCCACGGCATGGTGGCGATTTCGTGGATGTTCTCGAAGCCGACGATGCGCAATTCGGAGTTCCAGAAGCCGAATTCCTTGGTGCGGAAATTGGCGATGATGCGATCGAGCGCCGGATGGTAGTCGCAGCCCGGCATGTCGCGATCGTATATTCGGGCCGGACAGCCAAAAATTCTTCTCAAGCCAAGTCGCGGCGCGCGCCGGCGCGAGGCCCGTCAGGCAAAGCGCAACGGCACATGCGGCGCCTGCGATCGGACCGGAAATAGCCCGTAACCCGGTTCGCAACATCCCCTTCCCCCGCTGAACCGGGCAAGCGTGCCGCGGCAATGCTCGCCGGTCAAGGCCGCGCCGGCAATGCCGGCCATGACTACCGCGCCGGCAATGACGACCATGGCGGCAAGGCGAAAACGCCGATGCCGGCACATACCGCGGCAGCGGCCAGCGCGCGTGGGCGCGGAATGTCCACAGAAAACACACACTTTGCACAGGTCCGCAGCCCGCACAATTCGTCAGCGCGCAACCGGCAATGTGTTACCCCTCGTCGGCTTCCTGCATCTGATTCGCCGTGCTGGCGCGCGTCGCAGGAGCAAAGCCGCGCGGTCGCGGCGCCCAGTTCAATCTGCGTATGAGGGGTTCGACATGAACCGCCGGACAAAATCGGCGGACGCAAGGGGACAGATTGGGGGAGAATTGCGATGGGCGAGGTGCACCGGCTCGTAACGCCTAAGGCTTCGTTTGGTCTGCAGGCGGCGGGGCGCCTGATGAACGAGGTGTTTGCACCCTGGGTGCAGGATTTGTCGCTGCTGGTGGAAAGCGTCGAGGCGGTTCGCCCGCCCGGCGCGTTGCCCGATTGGCAGCCGGGCGCGATCGTGCGGCTGCCGTTCTCCAAGAGGATTTGCAGCGACGGCGCCGCGGTTTGCAGCCAGGCGCTGATGGCGCTCGCCGACACCGCCATGGTCATCGCCTGTTCGGCGGCCTGGAACGGCTACCGGCCGATGAGCACGATCGACCAGACCACGCATTTCCTGCGCCCGGTGAATTTCGACATCGTCGCCGATGCCCGCGTGGTGCGCATCGGCCGCAACACCAGTTTCGGCCGCGTCATGCTGCTCAACGCCGCCGACCGGCGGCCGGTCGGCATGGTGGCAAGCGCCTATTCGATGCTGTGAATATCGATCTCCCCGCGGCAGCCACGACGCCGGGCAGGACAAAGACCACGGCTTTTATTTCACCGTCCGAACCGCTAGAGCCGTGTGCGTTCTGATTGAATGAGAACGCGGCTCCGGCATTTTCTCGGCGCATGATCTTATCGGGAAACCGGTTTCCACTTTCCCGGATCATGCGCTAAGCTTGCCGGCGCTCAGCGGGCCGGGGAGGCGTGCGCGATGTATCGGAAGCTTTTGATGGCGGCCGCGGCCGTCTTGGCCGGCAGCGCCGCCGCCATGGCGGCGGGCTGCCGAATTCGCCGGACCCGGTCCCGCCATCACCGGCAACGACACCGGCGGCATTTTTCCCTATTCGGCCGGCGTCGACGGCCACCTATCAACAGATCGCCGAGGACTATTGCGCGCGCTACGGCCGGCTGGCAAGGTCACCAGCGTGCACCGCGTCTATGGCGATTACGTCAGCTTCGTCTGCTACGACCGTCCGGGCAGGATTCACTGATCTCGTCATCTCACCGCCAATCGCCGAGCACGGCCTGAACCAAAGCCAGCACCGCCACCGCCGCGGTATCGGCGCGCAAAATGCGCGGGCCGAGCGCGAGCCGCACCAGGTTCGGCTGTTTGCAGCAGCGCCGCGCGCTCGTCCTCGGCAAATCCGCCTTCGGGCCCGATCAGAACCGCAAGCGGCGATCGCGGCGGCACTTGGCCCAGCGCCGCCACCGGATCGGCAAGCTCGGCATCTTCGTCGCAGAACACCAGCCAGCGCGCCGGCTCGCGTTCGGCGAGCCAGCCGGGCAAGCGCGCACCGGCGGGGCGATGTCGCGGCAGCGTTAAGAATGCCGCATTGCTCGGCGGCTTCGATGGCATTGGCCGCGCATGCGCTCGATCTTGACGCGCGCCGACCTGGCCGTGGCGGGTGAGCACCGGCTGTAGCCGCGAGACGCCCATTTCCACGGCCTTCTGCACCATGTAATCGAGCCGCGCCGCTTTGAGCGGCGCGAACAGATAATGCAGGTCCGCCGGCGCGGTCTGGGCGCGGGTCTGCCCGCCGACACGCAGCGTCGCCGCGCGCTTGGTGCCGGCAAGGTCGCGCTCCACTCGCCGTCGCGGCCGTTGAAAACCAGGACCCGGTCGCCGGCCTTCAGGCGCAGCACATTGGTCGAGGTAATGCGCCTGTGCCCGGCTCGAGCGCGACCGCCGCGCCGGCGGCAAGCGGGCGCCTCGACATAAAGCCGGGGACTGCGAAAATCATAGCCGGGCATGGCGTAAACGCGGCTTAAGGCTTTGTTGAACTCGAAGCCGGCTTTAGCGCCGTTAGGCCATCGGCACCAGCGTCGCACCCACCGGTTTCGCGGCGCCGCCGCCGCGTTATCGCCGAATTCGGCTAGTCTTTAATGGACCGCGAAATTTCGGGCACAGTGAACGGGAACCGGGAGAGGGTTAGCATGACGCGCGGCCTGCCACCGTGACACTCGCGGTATTTGCTTTGCGGCCTGGGCCTGCGCGCCGCATCGGCGCAGCTGCAAGCGCCGGCGCCGCCGCAATGCAACAAGTTCCAGACGCTGAACCAGGCGACGCAAAAGAAGGCGAGCGCCGTGCAAAAGGCGATGCAAGCCAAGGCCGACCGCAAAGAGGTCTGCAGGCTGATGACCATTTTCGTCGCTGCCGAAGCCATGGTGATGAAATTCCTGGTCGACAACCAGACCTGGTGCGGGGTGCCCGAACAGATCGTCGACGGGCGCCAAAGCCAGTCACGAAAAGTCGGTGAAATTCCGCGACGCGGCCTGCACGCGAAGGCCCCGCCCCGAGAGTGCCGACGCTCAGCGACGCCATCAAAACGCCGCCGGTCGATTCGTCGACCAATACCAATGACCGGCCACGGCGGCACCTTCGACACGCTCACCGGCAATCCGCTGGCGCAAATGAGCCCGGACGGCCGGTTCGGTCGCCGATGCGACCGGCAATTGGGTCGACAGCCTCGCCCCGGCCTGGTTGCGTCCTTATCTGCGGCTTGCCCGCCTCGACCGCCCGATCGGCTCCTGGCTGTTGCTATTGCCGTGCTGGTGGTCCGCGGCCCTCGCCGCGGTCGCCGCGCATGCCCGGCGCCGAGCATCTGGCATCTCGTCCTGTTTTTTATCGGCGCCTTTGCCATGCGCGGCGCCGGCTGCACCTGGAACGACATCGTCGACCGCGATCTCGACGGCAGCCGTCGAGCGCACCGCGCTCGCGGCCGATCCCGTCCGGCCAAGTCAGCGTCGCGCAAGCCGCATTGTTTCTGATCCTGCAAGCGCTGGTCGGTTTGCGGTCCTGATCGCGTTCAACGGCTTCACCGTCGCGCTCGGCATCGCCTCGCTTGCGATCGTCGCGGTCTATCCGTTCATGAAGCGGATCACCTATTGGCCGCAGATCGTGCTCGGGCTCGCGTTTTCCTGGGGCGCGCTGATGGGCTGGGCGGCGGCGTTCGGCCGGCTCGATCTGCCGGCGCTCCTGCTCTATGCCGGATCGATTTCCTGGGTGATCGGCTACGACACCGATCTACGCCCACCAGGATCGCGAGGACGATGCGCTGATCGGCATCAAATCGACCGCGCTGTTGTTCGGGCCGCGCACCAAGCCGATGCTCGCGCTGTTCTACGGCGCTCGCCGTTATTCTGATTGGCGCGGCCGGCTGGACGGCCGGCGCCGGCTTTGTTTTCGCGCTCGGGCTGTTGGCTTTTGCCGCGCACCTTGCCTGGCAGATCGTGCGCCTCGACATCGGCGATCCCGATAATTGCCTCGCCGTGTTCAAATCCGACCGCGACGCCGGCCTGATCCTGTTCGCCGGCTTAGTGCTCGACGCCGCGCTGCGCGGCTTTGGCTGAGCGCGCAGCCGAATAACCGGTCGCGAATGACGAACGGGGACCTATTCGCCGCTCACAATCCGCCAAAGTTCGGGCGCTCACGCATCGCGAGAACGGATTTGCGCACGTATTTCGCGTAGGGGCGGCCCTTGTGGCCGCCCTGCCTCGATACCCTCAAGGCGGGCGCCCACAAGGGGCGCCCCTACGGCGCGCGCGACAACGATGTCGTTTTCACCTCGCCCCGCACGCGGGCGAGGGAGTTGGAGGCTGAGAGGATGAGCTTAATTCCGCGCGATGATCTCGCGCTCGCCGCGATGCACGAGCGGCGTGTCCGGCAGCTTGCCGGAGCGGCGGCGCAGCAGCCGCGACGGCCGGCGCCGGGCGATGGCGTTGCGGCGGCGGCGGCGCCAGGTCGGCGCTTCGATGCGCAACGCGCCGAGCCGCGCGAACGGCTCGCGCAAGCTGCCGTCGCCTTCGGCGACCAGAAGCGGCAAGCCGAGCACGCGGCCCCAGCGACTGCCATTCGGCGACGATGTCGTCGGTTTCGGGCGAGGAGAACAGCGGCAGCGACAGCGCCGGATCGGCGTGTTCGAGCACGACGGCGATCGAGGTCGGCGCCTGCTCGGCTTCGCCATAGAGCCGGATCGCGACGCCGCGAAACGCGGCGACCGGCATGTTCAACGCCATGCGCATGCCGCGCGACCGAGCGGCGCAGCACCACGCGCTCGCGGTGCAGATCGACGATGCGCCGGCGCTCGTCGGCCGCCTCGTCGGCGGCTTCGAAACGCACGGGCAGAGAGAAGGGGTCGAGCCGCAGCGGGATTGCCCGGCGCGGCCCGACCCGGCAGCGATCCTGCCGGCTTCCATTTGACGCCTCGAAAACTCGTCGGTTCCCGCCGGGCTGTTGCCGCCCGGTTGCCGCGACCATGCCACGGCGCCGTCGTGATCGGCTTAAAAACCCTGGTTAAGGGGTCGTAGTGCGGCCGCGAGCTGCCGTGCATGATTGACGAGTGGTTGCCGCGATCCGGCAAATTCTCGATTTGCCGGTTGAATCGCGCGGCTTTGCGCGCACATCTTCGCCATGCGCGCGCTCGGCCGTGTCGTTGTCTTGGTGCGGTCTTGGCACGGTCTTGCACTGTCCTGGCGCGGCAAGCTCCGTAAACCAATTGCCAACCGAAAATGTCCTCGCTCCTCGATCAATCCGCCCTCACCGATCTCGCCGGCCGCCTGGTCGCCGCCGCGCGCCGCGCCGGCGCCGATCAGGCCGACGCGGTCGCCGTGCGCTCGATCTCGCTGTCGGTCGAGGTGCGCGACGGCGCGGTCGAGGAATCGCAGCGCTCCGAGGGCGACGACGTCGGCTTGCGCGTCCTGGTCGGCCGGAAGCAGGCGGCGGTCTCGACCAACGATCTCAAGGCGACGGCCTCGATGCGCTGGCGGAGCGCGCCATCGCCATGGCGCGCGCCGCGCCCGAGGACAAGTTCGCCGGGCTTGCCGATCCGGCGCTGCTCGGCCAAGAGCTTTCCCGACCTCGATCTGCTCGATCCCGACATGCCGGGCGTCGACGTGCTGGAAGCACGCGCCCGCCGAGCCGAAGCGGCCGGGCTTGGCGTCGCAGGCGTGAGCAAATCCGGCGGCGCCTCGGCCTCGGCCGGCATCGGCGGCATGGTGCTGGTGACGAGCCACGGCTTTCCCGGCGCCGACCATCGGCTCGCGGCATTCGGTCTCGATGTCGGCGATCGCCGGCAACGGCACCGGCATGGAGCAGGATTACGATTTCTCCTCGGCGCTGCACGCCGCCGACCTCGAACCCGCCGACAGACATCGGCCGCACCGCCGGCGAGCGCGCGGTCGAGCGGCTCAATCCGCGCAAAGTCGCGACGCGGCGGGTGCCGGTGGTGTTCGATGCGCGGATTTCCGGCTCGCTGGTCGGTCACCTCGCCAGCGCCGCCAACGGCGCCGGCGATCGCGCGCAAGACGAGCTTTCTGCGCGACAAGCTCGGGCAACGGATTTTCGCGCCCGGCATCGACATCGTCGACGATCCGCTGCGGCGGCGCGGCCAGCGGTCGCGGAGCGTTCGACGCCGAGGGCGTCGCCACCCGCATGCTCAAACTGGTCGAGGACGGCGTGCTCAAAACCTGGCTGCTCGACTGCGCCACCGCGCGCGAGCTCGATCTGAAAACCACCGGCCACGCCCAGCGCGGCGTGTCCTCGGTGCCCTCGCCCGGCCCGAGCAATCTCTATCTCGCGCCCGGCGCGAAAAGCCCGGACGAACTGATCGCCGAGATCGAGGACGGCTTCTATGTCACCGATCTGATCGGCATGGGCGTCAATCTGGTGACCGGCGACTATAGCCGCGGCGCCGCCGGCTTCTGGATCGAGAACGGCGAGCGCACCTATCCGGTGAGCGAGGTCACCATCGCCGGACATCTGAGCGAGATGTTCGCGAGCCTGACGCCGGCGAACGATCTGTCCTTCCGCTACGGCACCAATGCGCCGACGCTTGCGCGTGGAGGGCCTGACTGTTGCCGGCCATTGAGGTTGACGAATTGTCGCAACTCGCGGCAGCGGCTGGCGGCTGGCCGTGCGCGAGGCCGGCGCGCTGGCGCGTCGCTGTTCCAGACGCCGCTGAAAAACTGGACCAA
Organism: uncultured Alphaproteobacteria bacterium; assembly: GCA_963729335.1. GTDB lineage: Bacteria > Pseudomonadota > Alphaproteobacteria > Rhizobiales > Xanthobacteraceae > BOG-931. Next base: position 496,373 of record CAVSNN010000002.1, on the reverse strand, counting down.
GGGCCCGACAGCGTCGCCGGTCAGCGAGGCCGATATCGCCGTGAACGATTTATTGCGCGAGCGGCTGACCGCCGCGCCGGGAGTCGAACGAATTGGGTTTCGCCTGGCTGTCGGAGGAAAGCGCCGACGATCCGACGCGGCTTGCACGCACGCTATGTCTGGATCGTCGATCCGATCGACGGCACGCGCGCCTATATCGCGGGGCTGCCGGATTGGGCGGTGTCGGCGGCGCTGGTCGAGGACGGCCGGCCGATCGCGGCCTGCCTTTACGCGCCGGTCGGCGACGAGTTCTTCATGGCCCGCGCCGACGGCGGCGCCACGCGCAACGGCACGGCGATCGCGGCGACGGCAGGGAGCGGAACTCGAAGGATGCGCGCATCGCCGGGCCGAAAAACCTCCTGGAACGGCTTGCCGCCGCGGCGCCGCCGTTTACCGTCATGCCGCGGGTGCGCTCGCTGGCGCTGCGGCTTGCCGGCGTCGCGCAAGGCACTTGCGACGTCGCCTTTGCCGGCGGCAACAGCCACGACTGGGACCTTGCGGCGGCCGATCTTTTGGTGCACGAAGCGGGCGGCGCACTTTCGCCCTTCGGGGGCGGAACTGTGACCTATAATCGTCCCGTGCCGCGGCACGGGATGCTCGTCGCGGCCGGCCGGGACAGGCACGCGACGCTCATCGAACTTCTTGGGGATGGACGCCTCGCGTCTTCATAAACTCGCGGTCTAAGCGCGCGGATCGAACATCATGGCGGACATCCCCAAAGGCAAAGCAATTGCTGCATCTGGTCTTCGGCGGCGAACTGGACAGCGTGTCGAACATCGAATTTCAAAGATCTCGACAAGCTCGACATCGTCGGCGTCTATCCGAACTATGCCACCGCCTATGCGGCGTGGAAGGCCAAGGCGCAAGGCACCGTCGACAACGCCGAGATGCGCTATTTCATCGTTCACCTGCACCGCCTGCTCGACCCGGAAAGCCAGGCGCCGCAACGCTGAGACGACGCATGCGGCTGTGGCGGCAGATCGGACGGCAGCGCTGGGCCAAGGTGACGATCGGCGTCGCCACCGCCGAATATCTGCGCTTCGTCGGCATGACGACCCGCTTCACGCTCGAGCCGGCCGACATCTATGAGCGCGGCGAAGCGGACATGCCGATCATCCTGGCGTTCTGGCACGGCCAGCATCTTCTTGGCGCCGGTCGCGCGCAAGATCGAGCACCGCGTCAATATGCTGGTGTCGCGGCATCGCGACGGCGAGATCAACGCGATTGCCGCCGAGCGGCTCGGCGTCGGCACCATCCGCGGCTCGGGCAATCACGGCGGCGGTTTCGTGCACAAAGCCGGCGTCGCCGCCTTCCAATCCATGCTCGACTCGCTCGCCGAAGGCAGTTCGATCGCGCTGTCGGCGGACGTGCCCAAAGTCGCGCGCGTCGCCGGGCTCGGCATCATCAAGCTCGCGCAAGCCTCCGGCCGCCCGATCTATCCGAGCGCCATCGCCACCAGCCGCCGCATCGTGCTCGATAACTGGGATCGCACCACGATCAATCTGCCGTTCGGCCGCGGCGCCGGCGTCGCCGCCGAGCCGATCAGCGTTCCGCCCGATGCCGACGACGCGGCGCTTGAAGCGGCGCGGCGTCTGCTCGAAGAGCGGCTCAACGCGGCGACGCGGCGCGCCTACGAGCTCGTCGATCAACCCGCGGCGCGGAGACTGAGCGTGCCCGAGCGTCTGCCGCTGGCGTTGCGTCTGTATCAGTTGGCGTCCGTCGCCGGATCGCCGATCGCGCCGCAGCTGCTGGCGCGGCGGCTCAACCGCGGCAAGGAGCATCCCGAGCGGCTCGCCGAGCGCCGCGGCGAAGCCGAGCCTGCAGCGTCCGAACGGCCCGCTGATCTGGGTGCACGGCGCCAGCGTCGGCGAAATGCTCGCCGCGGTGCCGCTGATCGAGCGGCTGCGCGCGCAGGATTTCGCCGTGCTGGTCACCTCGGGCACGGTCACCTCGGCGGCGCTCGCCGAGCAGCGCCTGCCGGACGGCGCCTTGCACCAGTTCATCCCGCTCGATGCGCCGCGCTTCGTGCGGCGCTTCCTCGACCATTGGCGGCCGGGTCTCGCGCTGTTCGTCGAATCCGATTTGTGGCCCAATCTCATTCTGTCGTGCGCGGAGCGCAGAATTCCGATGATCGTGATCAACGGCCGGCTGTCGGAGCGCTCGTTTCGGCCGCTGGCGGCTGGTGCCGGGCGCGATCGCGGCGCTCTTGTCGCGCTTCGATCTGTGCCTGGCGCAATCGGCCGCCGATGCCGAACGCTATGACGCAGCTTGGCGCGCCGCGCGTGACCACGACCGGCAATCTCAAGCTCGACGTGCCGGCGCCGCCGGCCGATCAGGCGGCGCTGCAACGGCTTCAAGGCAATCATCGGCGCCCGGCCGGTCGTCGCCGCGGCCTCGACGCATCCCGGCGAAGAGACGCGCGATCATCGCCGCGCATCGGCGGCTGCGCGCGAAATTTCCGTCGCTGTTGACGGTGATCGCGCCGCGCCATCCCGGCCGCGGCGAAAGCATCGCCGAGATCGCCGAAGCCGCCGGGCTTACCGTGGCGCTGCGCTCGCGCCGCGCCCAGCCGATGCCGGATATCGGCGTCTATGTCGCCGACACGCTGGGCGAACTCGGCCTGATCTACCGGCTCGCGCCGATCGTGTTCATGGGCGGCTCGCTGGCGAGCCATGGCGGCCAAAATCCGATCGAGGCGATCAGGCTCGGCGCCGCCGTGCTGCACGGCCCGCATGTCTGGAATTTCGCCGAAATCTACGCGACGCTCGACGACGCGCCATGGCGCCGAGCTGGTCGCCGACGAAGAAGCGCTGACGGCGCGGCTCGGCGAGTGGCTCGCCGATGCGGCGGCGCGCCAGGCGGCGGCCGCTGCCGCAGCCGGAACGGTCGAGCGGCTCGGCGGCGCGCTCAAGCGCACGCTCGCCGCGCTCGATCCCTATCTGATGCAGCTTCGGCTCGAGCAGCGGGCGTCATGATGCGCGAGCCGGCCTTCTGGTGGCGGCCCGGCACCGGAAGCTTGCTGCTGCCGTTCGCCGCGATCTATGGCGCGGTGGCGCGCGCTGCGCATGCAGTCGCCGGGCGCCGGGCCGGCGTGCCGGTCATCTGCCTCGGCAATCTCACCGTCGGCGGCGCCGGCAAGACGCCGGCGGCGCTCGCGGTGGCGCAGCTCCTGCACGCCGCGCATGAGCGGCCGTTCTTTCTAAGCCGCGGCTATGGCGGGCGGCTTGCCGGCCCGGTGCGCGTCAATCCGGCGGTCCATCGCGCCGCCGACGTCGGCGACGAGCCGCTGCTGCTTGACGCGGCTCGCGCCCACCATCGTCGCGCGCAACCGCGTCGCCGGCGCGAAATTCGCGCAGTTCGCCGGCGCCAGCGTCATCGTCATGGACGACGGCTTGCAAAATTCCTCGCTCGCCAAGGATCTCGCGATCGTCGTCGTCGATGGCCGCCGCGGCATCGGCAACGGCCACATCGTTCCGGCCGGCCCGTTGCGGGCGCCGCTCGGCATGCAGCTCGACCGCGCGCAGGCGCTGGTCGTCGTCGGCGCCGCCGGACGGCGCGGCCTTCGTGCTCGACCGCGCGCAGCCGGCGCGGCATGGCGATCTTTCATGCCCGGCTCGAGCCCGATCGCAGCGTCATCGCGGCGATCGGCCGGCGCAAGGTGCTGGCCTTCGCCGGCATCGGCGATCCGGAAAAGTTCTTTGCGACGCTGACCGAGGCCGGCATCGAGGTCGCCGAACGCGCAAGCTTTCCCGACCACCACCGCTACACCGCGGCGCAAGCGCAGGACTTGATCGCGCGCGCGCAAGCCAAAAGCCTGATGCTCGTCACCACGGAAAAAGACTTGATGCGGCTTGCCGGCGAGCCGCAGCTTGAGGCGCTCGCCGCGCGGACGAGCGCGCTGCCGGTGCGGCTTGTGATCGAGGAGGCCGATCGATTTCGGCAGATGGTGCTGAAAGCGATCAAGCGCGCATAGCGCGGACCGCGAAATCCCGCCGGGTCGCACGAGCTTACTTGGTCCGCGCGTAACCCGACGCCTGCGCGCTGCAGCACGGCCTCGGGCGTGGCATAGGCCTCCTGCAGATCGACGCTCCAGTAGCGCAGTTCCTCGAGCGGAATCGGCACCCCGGTCACGGCGCAGCGCACGAAGGCGCCCGGCCGCACGACGCGAAAATCGCCGTCGAGATATTTGACGTCGGCCTCGCCGGGCATCGGCGCCGGACGATCGGTACGATTGAGCAAAGTGCGCCTCCGACGGCTCGGTAAATCCGGAGTCGGCCGTGCCGCCCGCGTCCGAAACCGCGAACATAATCACTCCGCCACCGCGGCGAAAGCCGCGATCACGCCTGCGGCCTGCGATGTGATAATCTGCATCCCGCGGGGTGCTCAATTCGGCACGGGTGAAAATTGGCGCATATGGCTTTGCGACACTTGCTCTTCGCGCTGGTCGCCGGCGGTTGTTTGCGACCGGCGCGTTCGCCGCCGCGCCGGAACATGTCGATATCCCCGACGGCGAATTGACGCTGCACGCCACGCTGTATCGGCCCGACGGCGCCGGACCGTTTCCCGCGGTGGTGGCGCTGCACGATTGCGGCGGCCTCATCGCACCGGCCGCCGAGCCCAGGCGCAGCTCTACACGGAATGGGCGAAGCTGCTGGTCGCCGACGGCTTTGTCGTGCTGTTTCCGGATTCGTTCGGCTCGCGCGGCCTCGGCTCGCAATGCCGCGAGCGCGACCGCAAGGTGCATGCCTCGCGCGAACGCGTCGCCGATGCCAATGCGGCGCGGCGGTGGTTGCAGGCCCAGAGCTATGTGCGCGCCGACCACATCTCGCTGCTGGGCTGGTCGAACGGCGGCGCCGCGGCGTTGTGGACGGTGCGGCCGACCGCCGCGCCGCATGACGGCGGCGCCGATTTCCGCTCGGCGGTCGCGTTCTATCCGGGCTGCCGGCGCTTGCGCGAAACCGCCTGGAGCGCGCGCGTGCCGACCCTGATCCTGATCGGCAGCGCCGACGACTGGACGCCGGCCTCGACCTGCCAGCAGATGGTCGCCGGCGCGCACGACCGCAGCGCGCGCGTGCAGATCATCGTCTATCCGGGCGCGCACCATGAATTCGACCGGGCCAATTCGCCGATCCGGCTGCGCACCGGCCTGGTCAATACCGCCGATCCGTCCGGCAAGGCCCATGGCGGCACCAATCCCGCCGCGCGCAGCGATGCGCTCAAGCGCGTGCCGCAATGGCTGGCGCAAGTGAAGCGACAAGTAAAGTCGAAAAGTAGAATGACGAGTCATAATGAAAGCGCCGCGCCGACTGCGATCGGCGCGGCGCCATATCAGCGATGCTGTCGCTAAGCCTGCGTCAGCAGACCGCACGCATTACCGGCAATAGCACGCGGCCCCAGCGTCCGCGCCAGCAATGGCGATGGTGATGCCAGTACACCGGCGTCACGTGGCCGCCGTCGGCTGGCGGTGACACCCGTCAGCGGCGCGATCGGCGCGGCTTGCGAGGTCCCGGAAACGGCCGCGAAAAGCAACGCCGCGGCCGCCATCGCAAAAACAGTCCGTATCATTGTCGTTCTCCTTCGGCGCGAACCTGTGCGAGAGCATAACACGCCAACATGATGGCGGTTCCGCGACGCCGGCCGCGCGGCGACATGAACGGACAGTCAGAATTCGTTTTCGAATCAGCCTAAACCGAACAGCGCGTTGGCGTTGCCGCGGCCGATCTTGATGCGATCCTGTTCGGCGATCTCGACGGCGTCGAACCACGATGCGGCCTGCGCATGGTCCTCGAACGGATAATCGACCGCGAACAAGACGCGGTCGGCGCCGACCGTCAGGATGGCGTGGATCAGCGATTGCGTGCAGAAATTGCCGCTGGTCGTGAGGTAAAAATTGTTGCGGAAATATTCGGCCATGGTCGCTTGGCCGGCCGGTCCGGCAGTTTGGCCAGCCGGTGATCGAGCCGCCACAGATCGTAAGGAATGCGCTCGCCGAGATGGCCGAGCACGATCTGCAATCTCGGGATACTCGTCGAACAGGCCGCAGCCCATCAGGCGCAGCGCATGGATCGCGGTCTCTTCGGCAAAATCCCACGGCGAACCGATGAGCCAGGGATGGCCTTCATAGCGCTGGCGGCGGCTCGGCAGCGTATAGCGCGGATGCAGATAGAACGGCACGCCAAGCCGCTCGACCTCGGCCCAGAACGGCCGGTATTGCGGCAGGTCGTAATAGACCGCGGTGTCGGCCGCGCCGACTTGGGAAAAGCCGTTGACCAAGCGCGCCTTTGAATTTGAGATCGCGCACGCAGCGTTGCAGCTCGGCGGCGGCGGCCTGCGGATCCTGCATCGGCAGCGCGGCCAGCGCGGCAAAGCGGTCGGGCCGCTTAGCGACTGCCGCGGCCAAAGCGTCGTTGGCGGTGCGCGCCAGTTCGACCGCATTGGCCGGTTCGGGAATTTCCTGGATGCCGTTGGCATTAAGCGACAGCACCTCGCATGCGATGCCGGCGGCATCCATCTCGGCGAGGCGGCGGTCGAACAGGTCGATCAGCTTGCCGTGGATGCCCGCCCAATAGCCGCTCTCCGGATGACGCACCGATTTCGCCGCCGTCTCGGCAATGGCGAAATGTTCCTCGACTGCGATCTTGCCCTGCATCGCGCGTTCCCCGTGTTTGATCTAAAACAGATTGCCCTGCCCTCGGCTGCCGTCGCGCCGCCCGCGCGGCTTTGGCGTCGAGGCCGCCGGCTTGGCGGCGGACGCGGTGTCGTCGGCGCGGGCGCCGATGCGGCCGTCGGCGAATTCGATTTCGATTGCCATGCTCGGCGTCACCGCGGCGGCGGTGCGCAAGCGGGCGGCCCGCGGCGTCGCGAATAAGCGCAAAGCCGCGCGCCAAGACGCCGCGATAGGACAATGCCGCCAGCAATTGGCCGCCGCGCTCGGATCGCGCCCGGCGCACGGCGATGAAGTTCCGAAACGCGCGCTGCGCACGCTCGGCATAGCCCACGACGCGTTCACGCCTGCGCTCGACACTGCCGCGCAGCAGATGCTTGCCCAGCCGGCCGGCGCTGCCGCGAAAATCGCAAGTGGTGGATGCTGAGCATTGGCTGCGCAGCGCCCTCGGCAACCCCGCCGCGGCATGATCGAGCCGTTGCCGCGGCAGGCCAGCACGTCATCGGCGTCGGGCAGCGCCCGCACCGCCGCGCGCAATTCGCTGCGCCGCGTCTGTCTGATTGCGCCGCCAGGATGCGAACGCCCGCCGCGCGAGCGAATCGACGTCGACCAGAAGCTCGGCGCGCACCGGCACCGCCATTTCGGCGGCCGCCGTCGGCGTCGGCGCGCGCCGGTCGGCGGCGAAATCGATCAGCGTCACGTCGGTCTCGTGGCCGACCGCGGAAATCAGCGGAATGAGGCTCGCCGCCGCCGCGCGCACCACGATTTCCTCGTTGAACGACCATAAATCCTCGAGCGATCCGCCGCCGCGCGCGACGATGATCAAATCGGGCCGCGGCGGTGTGCCGAACTCCGCGCAGCGCGTTGAAACCCTCGATCGCGGCGGCGACGTCGGCCGCCGAACCCTCGCCCTGCACCCGCACCGGCCAGACCACGACGCGACGCGGAAAGCGGTCGGCAAGCCGATGCAGGATGTCGCGGATCACCGCGCCGGTCGGCGAGGTGACCACGCCGATCACCGCGGGCAGAAACGGCAACAGCTGCTTGCGCGCCTCGTCGAACAGCCCCTCGGCGGCGAGCCTTTGCTTGCGCTCTTCGAGCAGCGCCATCAGCGCGCCGAGCCCGGCCGGCTCCAGCGTCTCGACGATGATCTGATAGCTCGAGCGGCTGGGATAAGTCGTGAGCCTGCCGGTCACGATGACCTCAAGACCTTGCTCGGGCTTGAGCCGCATGCGGCCGAACACGCCCTTCCAGATCACCGCGTCGATCTTGGCGCTATCGTCCTTGAGCGCGAAATAGGCGTGTCCCGACGAATGCGGGCCTTTGTAACCCGACACCTCGCCACGCACGCGGACATAGCCATAGCTGTCCTCGACCGTGCGCTTGAGCGACGCCGATAGTTCGGAGACCGTCAGTTCCGGCAGATTGAGGCGCGGCTCGTTCATGGCGTTCTGCACAGGAGTAAGATTCACGGCTCGGCTCGCTTGATAGGTTTTGCTACATAGTTTCGACCGCTCGCAAGCCCACAGGAAACCGCCGAAAAATGCGTCGCGCCGAATGAATATCCTACTCTTGGGCTCGGGCGGGCGCGAGCATGCGCTGGCCTGGAAGATGGCGGCAAGCCCGCTCGTCGACAAGCTTTATTGCGCGCCGGGCAATGCCGGGATTGCGCGCGAGGCCGAATGCGTCGCGCTCGACCCGGCCGACCATGCCGCGGTCGTCGCATTTTGCCGCAATGCCGGCATCGATTTCGTCGTCGTCGGGCCGGAGGCGCCGCTGTGCGCCGGCATCGTCGACGACCTCGAAGCGGCCGGCATCAAAGCCTTCGGGCCAAGTAGACTGGCTGCTCGCCTTGAAGGCTCTAAAGCTTTCACAAAAGCATTTTGCCAAGTGAACAACATCCCAACCGCCGGATATAAACAATTTGATACTGCGGCACATGCTGAAATGCACGTCCGCGAGCAAAATCGGCCATTCGTAGTGAAGGCCGACGGCCTCGCCGCAGGCAAAGGTGTTGTCGTCCCAGACACCGCGGGCGGAACGATCTCCGCTATCGGTGACATTTATGGGGGTATCGGTGGTCCTCTTTTACTCGAAGAGATTCTCGTGGGCGAAGAAGTGTCCTTCTTCGCTCTTTGCGACGGCGAAACGGCGATACCGCTTGTCTCGGCTCAAGATCACAAGCGTGCTTTTGATGGCGATAAAGGACCAAACACGGGTGGAATGGGCGCTTACTCCCCAGCTCCAATAATGACTCCGGAAATGACAATGCGCACGATGGACGAAATCATAATTCCAACGATGCGCGCGATGAAACGAAATGGCTGGCCCTACAAGGGTGTACTTTTTGCGGGCCTAATGATTACCGACAAAGGGCCCCAACTCATCGAATACAATGTCCGCTTCGGCGATCCGGAATGCCAGGTGCTGATGCTGCGCCTGATGTCGGACCTGGTGCCGGCCTTGCTGGCAAGCCGCGACGGCATGCTCAAGAGCTTCGACCTGCGCTGGTATGCCGACCCGGCGCTCACCGTGGTGTTGGCGGCCAAGGGCTATCCCGGAACCTACACGCGCGGCACCGTGATCGAAGGGCTCGCCGAAGCGAGTGCCGTCGAAGGGGTGGAAATTTTCCACGCCGGGACCAAGGCCGAGGGCGGCCGCATCCTCGCCAATGGCGGCCGCGTGCTCAATGTCGCGGCGACCGGGGACACCGTGCGGCAGGCGCAGGCGCGGGCCTATGAGGCGGTTGCCCGCATCCGCTGGCCCGGCGGCTTCTACCGCCACGACATCGGCTGGCGCGCGCTGGAGCGGGAAAAGCAATAGATTACTATCTTCCCCTATGACCTCCTCCGACCGCCAAAGCACCTATTCCGGCACCACCGACGTTGCCGAGCGGCTGCGCTTCGACGTCGAGCGGCTCGAAGATTATCTGCGCGCGCGGGTGCCGGGATTTGCCGGCCCCGTCGTGGTCAGCCAGTTCAAGGGCGGCCAGTCGAATCCGACCTATCTCGTCGACACGCCATTGCGGCGCTATGCGCTGCGGCGCAAGCCGCCGGGAAAACTGCTTCCTTCCGCGCACGCCGTCGACCGCGAATACCGCGTGATCTGTGCGCTCCACGCGCAAGGCTTTCCGGTGGCCGAGCCGGTCCTCTATTGCGCCGACGACGCCGTCATCGGCACGGCGTTCTTTGTCATGGCCTATGTCGAGGGCCGGGTGTTCTGGGAGCCGGCGATGCCGGCTTCCGATCCGGCCGAGCGCGCGGCGGTTTACGACGCCATGAACGCGACGCTTTCGCAGCTGCACGCCTTCGACCCGGCGGCGATCGGCCTATCCGATTACGGCCGCGGCGAGAATTACGTGGCGCGGCAGGTCGAGCGCTGGTCCAAGCAATACCGCGCATCGGAGACCGCGCGCATCGACGAGATGGAGCGCCTGATCGCCTGGCTGCCGGCGCATCTGCCGCCGCCGCAGGCGCCGCGGCTTGTGCATGGCGACTACCGGCTCGACAACATGATCGTCGCGCCCGATACCCCGACAATCGCCACCGTGCTCGATTGGGAACTCTCTACGCTCGGCGATCCGCTGGCCGATTTCTCCTACCACCTGATGGCCTGGCACATGCCACATGCGGAGGCCGGCACCGGCTCGCTCATCGGTTTCGACCTTGCCGCGCTCGGGGTTCCATCGCTCGACGCCTATATCGAGGCTTACGTAGCGCGCACCGGGCGCGACCCGCGGCCGCATCTGCCGGTCTATTTCGCCTACAATTTCTTCCGTATTGCCGCGATCTTGCAAGGCATCGCCGGCCGGGTGCGCGACGGCACCGCCACCAGCGCCTTGGCCGCCGAGAAGGCCGCGCTGGTGGGCCCGCTTGCGGCCAAGGCGTGGCAATTCGCCCGTCAGGCCGGCGCATGAAGACCTTCGCGCTCTCGCTCGGCTCCGGCGGCGCGCGCGGGCTCGCCCACATCGCGGTGATCGAGGCGCTCGACGAAATGGGCGTAAAACCTGTCGCCGTTGCCGGCACTTCGATCGGCGCGCTGATCGGCGCCGCCTATGCGGCCGGGATGCGCGGCAAGGATATCCGCCACCACGTCATCAGGTTTGCGCACGACCGCCGCGAGACCATGGCCCGGCTCGTTGCGGCCCGCGCCGGCAAGCTCACGGACTTATTGTCCGGCGCGTTCAGCCAGGCGACGCAGCTCGACGCCGAGAAATTCTGCGCCCAGTTTTTGCCCGACGCGGTACCGGCGGAATTTTCCGCGCTGAAAATTCCGCTCCTCGTGCTGGCGACCGACCTGCATCGGCGCGAGGAGGCGGCGTTTTCGTCCGGACCGTTGCGTCCCGCGCTTGCCGCCTCGATCGCCTTTCCCGGCCTGTTCCGGCCGGTGTCGATCGACGGCCGCGTCCTGGTCGACGGCGGTGCCACCAATCCGCTGCCGTTCGACCGATTGTCCGGCCGCGCCGATGTCGTGGTCGCCGTCGACGTGTTCGGCGTGCCGGCGGCGGAACGAAGCGACATGCCCGGCGCCTGGGAAAGCATGTTCATGACGCTTCTCGTCATGGGCACGACCATCGTCGCCGCCAAGCATAACGCCGGCGCAGCGCCGGATCTCGAGATCCGGCCGAACGTGGCGATTTTCCGCACGCTCGATTTCTACCAGGCGAGCGCGATCATCCGCTCCGCCGAAGCAGCCAAGGATGAAGTGAAGGAGAAGCTCGGTCAGCTGCTGGGCCGCTGACAACGGGCCTCGCGCTGTCATGCTCCGCGAAGGCGGAGCATCCAGTAATCATTGCCCGCGCCGCGAATACTGGATTGCCCGCCGGAGCCTGTCATCGGGCCGGCCGCAGGCCGGACCCGTTGGCGGGCAATGACAACTGGCGCTAAATTATCTGCGCTCGCGAAAAAATTCCTTCAACAGCGCGCTCGCCTCGACCTCCGCCATGCCGCTGTAAATCTCCGGCCGGTGATGACAGGAAGGCGAAGCAAAAAACTTCACGCCATTGTCGACCGCACCGCCCTTGGCATCGGCCGCGCCGTAATAGAGCCTGCGGATGCGGGCGAAGGAAAGCGCGCCGGTGCACATTGCGCAGGGTTCGAGCGTGACATAGAGGTCGCAGTCGTCGAGGCGTTCGGTGCCGCGCGCAGCCGCGGCCTGGCGGATCGCAAGCATCTCGGCATGCGCGGTCGGATCGCGGTCGGCAAGCGTGCGGTTGCCGGCGCGCGCCAAAACTTCGCCGCCGCGCACGATGACGGCCCCGACCGGCACCTCGCCGCGTCGCCCGGCGGCTCGCGCTTCCTCTAACGCCATATCCATGAACGATGCCATGGCTCGAGGCGGTCCTGTCTGCTATCAGCCGCAGAACTATGGACGGCAACAGCGACCAGCACAAATCCGGCGAGCGCATCGCCAAGGTGATCGCCCGCGCCGGGCTCGCTTCGCGCCGCGAGGCGGAAGCCTGGATCGCCGCCGGCCGCGTCGCCGTCAATGGTGCGGTGATCGCCTCGCCCGCGCTCAACGTCACCCCAGGCGACCGCGTCAGCGTCGACGGCGAAGCGCTGCCGGAGCGCGAGCGCACGCGGCTGTTCCTTTATCATAAGCCGCGCGGGCTTCTGACCACGCATGCCGACCCGCGCGGCCGGCCGACGATTTTCGCCCGTCTGCCGGCAAACCTGCCGCGGCTCGTCAGCGTCGGCCGGCTCGATTTCAATACCGAGGGATTGCTTCTCCTCACCAACGACGGCGCCTTGGCGCGATTGCTGGAACTGCCCGCGACCGGCTGGTTGCGACGCTATCGGGTGCGCGCGCACGGCGCGGTGGCGCAAGCCGAGCTCGACGCGTTACGCGGCGGGGTGACGATCAGCGGCATTCATTACGCGGCGATCGAGGCCCATCTCGAGCGCGTGCAGGGCTCGAACCTGTGGCTCGGCTTTGCCATCCGCGAGGGCAAGAACCGCGAAGTGCGCAACGTGCTGGCCCATCTCGGGCTCACCGTGACGCGGCTCATCCGCGTCTCGTTCGGCCCGTTCCAGCTCGGCGAATTGGCCGGGGGCGCAATCGAGGAAGTGCGCACCCGCGTCCTCCGCGAGCAACTCGGCGCTAAGCTCGCGGCGCTGGCGGGCCTCGATTTTTCGGCGCCGCGCTCCCCGCGTCATTCACCGCCCAAGCGCGAAACGCCGCGCGATGCCGCGTCGCAAAGACCGGCCGGACACAAATCCGGGCAGCATTCCTGGCGTGCCCGCGACGACGAACGGCCGCCGCAACCGATCCGAAGCAGATTTCACGGCTCGCGGCGCAAGAACGAGACACGCGAGGCGCCGGCCGGCGAAAAGCGCGCCGCGGTCGTGAGCGACCGCACCGGCCGCCCCGTTGCGGTCGAGCGTTACGGAAAGCCGCCGGCGCAACAGCCGCCGCGCCGGGAGGCGCCCGAACGCGGCCGGCACGGCGGCCGCCGCCGTTCCCCCGATCGCGCCTCCGGTCCGCGGCCGCGCCATCCCCGGAGCCGCGACTGATGCGCGTGGTCGGCGGCAGCTTGCGCGGGCGGGCGCTGGCAGCGCCGAAATCGAACGCGATCCGTCCGACCGCCGACCGGTTGCGCGAGGCGCTGTTCAATATTCTCCGCCATGCCTATGGCGATCCGGTCGGCGGCGCGCGCGTGCTCGATCTGTTCGCCGGCACCGGCGCGCTCGGCATCGAGGCGGCCTCGCACGGCGCAGCCTTCGTCCTGTTCGTCGACGACGGCGCGGATGCGCGCGCGCTTATTCGCGAAAACGTCGCCGCGCTCGGGCTTGGCGGCGTCACCCGCGTGTTCCGCCGCGACGCCACCAAGCTCGGCGCCGCGCATCCGCTCGAACCGTTTTCGCTCGTCTTCCTCGATCCGCCCTATGGGCAAAACCTCGCCGCGCCGGCGCTCGTCTCGGCCCGCGACGGCGGCTGGCTCGCGCCCGATGCCTTGATCGTCGTCGAAGCGGCGACACGGTCGCGTTTTGCCGCGCCGGAGGGTTTTACCGAACTCGAACGGCGGACTTACGACGACACCGCGTTCGTCGTTCTCAGATTCAATCCGGCGTAATGCCGGCGGCATGCACGACCTTGGCCCAGCGCGCCACTTCGTCGGCCTGAAATTTGGCGAGATAGCCGGGCGTGCGGCGCGACGGCGCGACGATTTCGAGGCCGAGATCATTGAGGCGCTTATTCACCACCGGATCGTCGAGCGTGTCGCTCATCGCCTTGTCGAGCTTGGCCACGACCGCGGCCGGCGCGCCCTTCGGCAGGAAAAACGCGTTCCACACGCTGGCTTCGACCCCGGGCAGGCCTTGCTCGGCGGTGGTCGGCAGGTCGGGAATGATTGTCACCCGCTGCGGCGCCATCACCGCGATGCCCTTAACCTCACCTTGCTTGACCAGCGCCGCGCCGGTCTGGATGGTGGAGCACATGTAATCGAGCCGTCCGGCGATCAAATCCTGCTGCGCCGGCGCCTCGCCGCGATACGGCACGTGGGTGACGTTCACGCCCAGCGCGGTGTTGAGCAGCACGCAAGGCAGATGCGTGCCCGAGCCAACGCCGGCCGAGCCGAACTGCATCTTGCCCTGATTGGCTTTCACATAGGCGATGAAGTCCTGGAGATTGGCGACCGGCAGATCTTTGCGCGCGATCAGGATACGCGGCGATTCGGTGGCGAGCCCGACCGGAGTGAAATCGGTGAGCGAATCGTAAAGCGGTTTTTTGTGCAGCGATTGGCTGAATGCCTGGGTGCCGCTGTTGCCGATCAGCGTGGTGTAGCCGTCCGGCTCCGACTGGACGACGTGGAGCGCGCCAGTCATGCCGGCCGCCCCGCCCATGTTATCGACCACGATCGGCTGGCCGAGGCGTTCGCTCATGCCTTGGGCCTGGATGCGGGCGCTGACATCGACGCCGCCGCCGGCGGCAAACGGCACGACGAGCGTAATCGGCCGGGTCGGATAATCCTGCGCCTGCGCCGGGGCCTGGCATGCCGCCATTGACAATACGGCGACGACCGAAAAACAATGCCATTGCATATTACGCACCAAGCCTCCCGCCTACCGCCGCCCGAACAGCCGCTCGATATCGGTGAGTTTCAATTCCACATAAGTCGGCCGGCCGTGGTTGCACTGGCCGGAATTGGGCGTCGATTCCATCTCGCGCAAGAGCGCATTCATCTCTTCGGGTTTCAACCGGCGCCCGGCGCGCACCGAGCCATGACAGGCCATGGTGGACGCCACCGCCATCAGCCGGCGTTCGAGCGGCAAGGTCTCGTCCCATTCCCCGATATGCTCGGCGAGATCGCGGATGAGCGCGCCGCCGTCGATCTCGCCCAACAGCGCCGGCGTTTCGCGCAGCGCCACCGCGCCGGGACCGAACGCCTCGACCGCAAGGCCGTAGCGCGCAAGCTCGCCCGCGCGCGCCAAGAGCCGCTCGACATCGGCCTCGTCGAGTTCGACGATTTCCGGAATGAGCAGAATCTGCCGCGCCACGCCGGTGCGGTCGAGCGCGGCTTTGAGCCGCTCATAGACGATGCGTTCGTGCGCGGCGTGCTGGTCGACCACGACCAGGCCGTCGCGGGTCTGCGCCACGATATAGGTCTCGTGGATTTGCGCGCGCGCCGCGCCGAGCGGACGATCGAGCAAATCGGCGGCGGCCGCCGCGGCTTCGGAGTCCTCGGCGAAACCGGCGCGCAGATCGGCCGCCGGTCCCCCGGTATCGAAGGCGGCCTGCGCCCCGTCGGTAAAGCCGCCGCGCATTCCCCCTCCCCGCTTGCCGGGGAGGGATAGGGTGGTGGCCGCCGTGGGTCGTACGGCCTTGCCGGCGAACGCCGCCAGTCAAAGCCGCGCTGCGGCCGGAACGCCGCAATCGCCGCGGTGCCGCCGGTGGTCGCCGCGCGCGTTCCATCGCGGGCGAGCGCGGTCTTGAGCGCATGCACGATCAGCGCGCGAACCAGCCCGGCATTGCGGAAGCGCACTTCGGCCTTGGCCGGATGCACGTTGACGTCGACTTCGCGCGCATCGAGCGTGACAAACAGCGCCAAGAGCGGATGACGGTCGCGCGGCAAATAGTCGGCGTAGGCCGCGCGCACCGCGCCGATCAGGAGCTTGTCGCGGACCGGGCGGCCGTTGACGAACAGATATTGGCCGAGCGCATTGGCCCGCGTCAGCGTCGGCAGCGCGGCAAATCCTTCGATCGCGACCCCGTCGCGCTCGGCGGCGATCGCGACGGCGTTCGACCGGAAATCCGCGCCAAGGACGTCGCCGAGCCGGGCGAGCCGCCCGGGCGCGCCGGGCAGCGTCGCGGCAAAGCTCAGCGGCGAACGCTCCTCTCCGGCGAGCGAGAAGGCGACGTCGGGCCGGCTCATGGCAAGCCGGCGCACCACTTCGCGCACCGCTTCCGCCTCGGTGCGGTCGAGCTTGAGAAATTTTAGCCGCGCCGGGGTGGCATGGAACAGGTCGCGGACTTCGACGCGGGTGCCCTCGCCGAGCGCGGCGGGCTTGACTGCGGATTTCACGCCGGCATCGACCTCGATCGCCCAGGCATGCGGCTCGGCGGCATGGCGGGTCGCGATCGTAAGCCGCGCGACCGCGCCGATCGCAGGCAGGGCTTCGCCGCGGAAGCCCAGCGTGCGGATCGAAACCAGATCGTCGTCGGCAAGCTTCGAAGTGGCGTGGCGCTCGACCGCGAGCGCGAGATCGGCGGCCGTCATGCCTTCGCCGTCATCGCTCACGCGGATCGCACGGCGTCCCCCGCCGTCGGTGAAGACGTCGACGCGCGTTGCGCCGGCATCGAGCGCATTCTCCAAGAGTTCCTTGACCACGCTCGCCGGCCGCTCGACCACTTCGCCCGCGGCGATGCGGTTGACGACGGCTTCGCTCAGTTGTCGGATCGGCATGACCGTCGGCTTGAATGACGACTCGGCGGCAACCGTAGCCCGGATCGATGCGCCCGCCTACGCTTGCATTGCGGGCTTTCGCGGGTATTAGTCCGCCGTCGCGCAGGGTTCGGCGTGGTGGAGTAAGAGTGGAGTAACAAATGGCCTCGCACCACCTGATCGATGCGATCCTGATCGGCTTCGGCCTGATCGCCGTCGTGATCGGCGTGGTGCTCTACGTCGTGCAATTCCGGCAGGGCCTCAAAGCCGACGCCAGCACGAAGTGGCCGACCGCTACGGGCCGGATCGCAAGCTCGTCCCTGGAAAAGTCAGACGGCATCTGGCGCTACCGCGCGGCGATGCAGTACAGCTATCGCGTCGGCACCAAGGAGTACCGGTCGAACCGCATTTTTTGGGGCGGCAACGAGGGCCGCCACAAACATATGGCATCCGTCGTCGCTACCTATCCGGCGGGCAGTCGCGTGCGGGTCCATTACGACCCGCAGAACCCGGCCGAGGCGGTCATCGATCCCATCCAGAACACCGGATCGCGGCCGCTGGTGCTCTACGCCATGGGGATGGCGACGCTCGGCCTGTTCGCGTTGACCGGCGGCATCTACGCGCTGATGCACTGACAGCGAATAGCGAGTAGCGAATGGCGAATAGGGGCAAGCAGCGATGAAACCCATGCGCTATTCGCCACTCGCCGTTCCGCTAATCAAATGACGGTTTCGTTCGGCGCAAATGCTTTACGCGCGCGCGGCGCCTCTTGCCTTCGATGCGGCGCTCGCGCGAGGCCCGCGTCGGCTTGGTCGGCCGCCGCTTGACCGGCACGACCGCCGCATGACGGATCAGCTCGATCAGGCGGTCGAGCGCGTCCGCCCGGTTGCGCGCCTGGGTGCGGTGACGCTGCGCGGTGATCACCAGCACGCCGTCGCGCGTCAGCCGCGAGCCGGCGAGCCGTTCCAGCCGGGCGCGCACGTCGGACGGCAGCGACGGCGAACCGCGCACGTCGAAGCGAAGCTGCACCGCGGTCGAAAGCTTGTTGACATTCTGCCCGCCCGGCCCCGAGGCGCGCACAAAATGTTCTTCGATTTCGCGCTCGTCGAGGCCGATCTGGGCGGTGACGCGGATCATGGCGTCACCGTAACCGAGATTGCCGTCGAGCGTCATCCGAAATCCGGTGCGCCGGCCGGACCGGTCGAGGCCGGCCATGCCGAGACGGTAGCGATGCTCCAATCCCGGCCGCTCGCGGCTTATCGCACCGGCTCCATGCGCTCGCCCAGCGTCGGCGGCTTGTACACTTTGTGCTCCGGGATGATGCCATAGGGCTGATCCGGCGACGGCGTTTCATAGCCGGGCGGCGGATCGGTCAGGCTCACCCGCGGCGGCTCGCCGGTAAACGTCCCATAGTCTTCCTTCTTGAGCCAATCGAAGTTCAGGATGCTGCTCTTGTGCTCGCCGAGCTGCGACCGCGTGCTCTGCTCGCCGTTGCCCGGAGCGGCGAAACGTTTCCGACATTCAGTTCGTCCGGCCGCAGCGGACGGGAAGAGCTTCCGTCACGTAGTCGGGGTGCGGATGTGGGTTTGTCGTCGCTGTTGGCCTTGGCGCGCGCTTTGTAACCTCCGGATCCACCGGCCAGTTCGGAGCCGGCTGTGCCGTCGAGGATTGCGGCGGCGGCAAATCGCGGGTCGGCGGCACAACCAGCGGCGAGCGCTCGCTGTAGTTGATCCCGTATCGGGGTGTCAAACGGATTGTGCAGGCCGAGCGTGCTCAGGAACCTTGTCGGTGAACGATTGACTTTCGGCGTCGTTGTCGCCGGCGCGCGCGGCGGAGTTACCGCACAGCCAAAGCGCCGCGGCTGCGCCGACCAGCGCGACGTTGACGGAGTTTCGTCCCTGCGAATTCGCGGCCGCCAACCTTGCGGCCGGCTATGTCGATCCTGCGGCATGCCCTCACCCGACGTGCCTGCACCATACTCTTGCCGATGCACCGCTCTCAGGGGGAACGTAAATCCACACCTGGCGGCAGGTTTATAGCCGCGATCGGGGCGCTTTTGCGGCACCCCCCGTGCGCAGCGATTCATACAGCAGTCCGATAACCCCCGCAACAATGGCCACGTCGGCCAAGTTGAACACGTACCAGCGGAAGCTCAATCCGGCTGTGTCGATGTGGAACAGGACAAAATCCATGACTCCCGGCCAATGCAGCCGGTCGATGGCATTGCCGACCGCGCCGCCGATGATCAGTCCGAGCGCCACGGCCGTCAGCCGCGTCGGCGCCCGGGCGAGCCAAATCCACAGGAAGATGACCGCCGCCGCTTTCACCGCCAACAGCGCCCATTCTCCGATCGGCCCCTGCTGTGGAAACAGGCCGTAACTGATGCCGGTATTAAAGGTGAGCGAAAGCTCGATGAAGGGCGTGAGCGCGACCGGCGAGCGGCTTTGCAGATCGAACTCGAACAACAACCAATACTTCGAAGCCTGATCGACAATGCAGGCGAGCGCCGCCATCGTGAGCCCGAACGCGCTCAGACCGCCCCCACAGATAGGAGCCGGCCGATTTATCGTGCACCGCATCTGCCAAAGCCGCCCCCTACTCGGCCGCCCTGCGCAGCGCTGTAGGCTCGCCACTCGCGCAAGGCTTGGGCATCGCGCGGTGTCACGTCGGGAAATTGCGGATCGAGGCCGACGGCGGGAGAAATCTTCCACGAGCGCGCGCATTTGCGCCCTTGCGCCAATTGCACAACCACGGCCACGCCGGGTACCTCCGGCAGGCGGAAGGCCTCGGCCGGGCCTTCGCCTTCGACCAGCGCCGCGCCCGAGGTGATGCACAGTTCGGCGAGATCGGCATCGACTGACGGCGGCGAACAGTTCGGCGTCGGCGATGTGCACGATGGGATGGGCTTCGAGCGAAGAGCCGATGCGCTTTGCCGCCCGCTCGATCTCGAGCGCGCCGGTGACGACGCGGCGCACATTGCGCAATTTGCGCCATTTCTCCGCCAGCGCATCGTCGCGCCAGCCCGCGGGCAGTTCCGGGAAAAGTTCAAGGTGAACCGATGGCGCGGCCGGATCGCGCGCCAGCCAGGCTTCTTCGGCGGTGAAGCACAGCATCGGCGCGAGCCAACACACCGTGGCGCGGAACAGATGGTCGAGCACGGTGAGGCAGGCCTTGCGCGTTGACGACGAATACGGATCGCAGTACAGCGCGTCTTTCCGGATATCGAAATAGAACGCCGACAGGTCGGCCGTCATGAACGCGTTGAGCGACGGCGAAGATGCGCTTGTAGTCGAAGTCCGCGTAAGCGCCGCGAACCAGCGGATCGAGCTCGGCGAGCCGATGCAGCATCAGCCGCTCCAGCTCCGGCATCTTTTCGGCGGCGATGCGGTCGGCGGCGCGAAAATGCGCGAGATTGCCGAGCATCCAGCGCAGCGTGTTGCGCAGCTTGCGATAGGTGTCGACCGTGGTTTTGAGGATTTCCGGCCCGATGCGCAGATCGTCGGCATAGTCGGCGGCGCAAACCCACATGCGCAGAATGTCGGCGCCGGCCTGTTTCATCACGTCCTGCGGCGCGGTGACGTTGCCGAGCGATTTCGACATTTTGCGCCCGTCCTCGTCGAGCACGAAGCCGTGGGTGAGCACGACGTCGAATGGCGCGCGGCCGCGCGTGCCGCAGCTTTCCAGAAGCGAGGATTGAAACCAGCCGCGATGCTGGTCGGAGCCTTCGAGATACATCACCGTCTCGCCGCCTCCGGCAACCTTGCGCTTGATGTGAGCGAGCGCCGGGAAATGTGCCGCGGGTCTTCCAGCACGAAAGCGTGCGTCGAGCCGGAATCGAACCAGACGTCGAGAATGTCGTCGACTTTTTGCCAGCCGTCCTTGGCGCGTTTATTGCCGAGAAAGCGCTCGCGGGCGCCCGGCGCGTACCAGGCATCGGCGCCCTCCTGCTCGAACGCCTCGACGATGCGGACATTGACTTCGGCGTCGTCGAGAATATCGACCGAGCCGTCCGGCTTTTCCTTGATGAACAGCGTGATCGGCACGCCCCAGGCGCGCTGGCGCGAAATCACCCAATCGGGACGGGTCGCGATCATTCCGCCGATACGGTTTTGC
Source organism: uncultured Alphaproteobacteria bacterium (assembly GCA_963729335.1). Classification (GTDB taxonomy): domain Bacteria; phylum Pseudomonadota; class Alphaproteobacteria; order Rhizobiales; family Xanthobacteraceae; genus BOG-931. Next base: position 475,677 of record CAVSNN010000002.1, on the reverse strand, counting down.
CCCTGAGGTGGAACCCATCGCGTCACACTGATCGCTTCGTGGGCACGCTGGCGCAGCGTAGTCCCTGCTTCGGCGGAAACTCGATCGGCGTATCCATCGCAATGAACCATTGCGGCGTATTGCGGAAAATCACCGGCTTCTTGGAGCGCCACGAATGCGGATATTGATGCTTGAGCCGGCCGCGCGCGATCAGCATCCCGGCATCGACCAAAGCCTTGATCACCGCCTCGTTGGCGTCGCCCTTCTCGCCTTTGTCGGTCAGCACGCGCTTGCCGGTAAAGCCCGGCGCCTGATCGGTGAAGCGGCCGTCGGCGTCGACGGTGTAGGGGATAGCGGAACGCTGATGCCTCGCTCAGCAAGCCTGACGACCGCTTGTCATCCAGATATCAAAGTCCTCGCGGCCGTGCCCCGGCGCAGTGTGGACGAATCCTGTGCCGGCTTCTTCGGTCACGTGGTCACCTTCGAGCAGAGGCACTGGGAAATCATAATCACCAGCGAAACCCTGTGAGGGGATGCCAACAGATCATCCCCTGCAAGATTGCTGGTCGGAATCTCGCGAGCGTCTTGTAGGCTGTGACTCGCGCTTGTCTGAAAACAGTCAATTGCCAGGCTGTTCGGCAAGAATCAAACAAGTCATCCTTTTTTGCCCAATTGTCCAAAGGAGCATCCTCAACCCTGTAGAGGCTGTAAGAAATCTTTGGAAGAATAGCTGATCGCCCGGTTGCCTGGAATCGTCCAAGGAGTTGTAGTCCAAATGACAATCGACGCCCCTTCGAGCCGATTTGTCGCTAGCGACGAAGTATTGACGGTCCATCGCGTTCGGCACGAAGTTAGTGACTCTCAACCTCACTTAATCTGGGAACTTCACCCACACCTGATCCGAGACATAATCCTCGTACTCGACCTCGGCCTCGGCGAGCGCGGTCTTCTCCACCACCGACCACATCACCGGCTTCGAGCCGCGATAGAGCGTGCCGTTGGCGGCGAACTTCATCAGTTCGCGCGCGATCTGGGCCTCGGCGAAGAATCTCCATCGTGGTGTAGGGATGCGCCCAGTCGCCGACCACGCCGAGGCGCTCGAATTCGTCGCGCTGCACCTTGATCCAGTGCTCGGCAAACTCGCGGCACTCGCGGCGGAATTCGACCAAGGCTGCCGGGTTCGACAGATCCGGCTTCGGCTTGCCTTTGGCGCGGTAGTTCTCCTCCTCGATCTTCCATTCGATCGGCAGGCCGTGGCAGTCCCAGCCCGGCACGTAATTGGAATCGTAGCCGAGCATCTGCTGGCTGCGCGTCACCACGTCCTTGAGGATTTTATTGAGCGCATGGCCGATATGGATGTTGCCGTTGGCGTAAGGCGGGCCGTCGTGCAGGACGAATCGCGGCCGGCCCTTGGCCGCCGCGCGCAACCGGCTCGTAGAGACCGAGCTTCTGCCAGCGCGCCAAAAGCTCCGGCTCCTTCTGCGGCAGGCCGGCGCGCATCGGGAAATCGGTCTTGGGCAGAAACAGCGTCTCTGAGTAGTCGCGCGGCTTGGTCGGCGGCTCGTTCATGGGCCGCCTTCTAACAAGCCGGCTGCGGTGCGGAAAGGGTGCATGCCTTGCCGCAGCGCGAGTAGAACCGGCGCCAATGCGCGACACAGCCGACACTAGATCGGCGGGAATGCGTCGGGCGCGCGCGCCAGGGCTTCGCGCGCCAGGCGGCTGTCCTCGTGCATTTGCCGCACCAGATCCTCGGCGGAGGCAAACATCGCCTCGTCGCGGATAAAGCGCGATGAAGGCGACGTCGATGGTCTCGCCGTAAAGCTCGCCGGAAAAATCGAACAGGAAGACTTCGAGAAGCACGGCGCCGGCATCGAACATCGGCCGCCGGCCGAAGCTCGCCACGCCGTCGTAGCGGCGCCCGCCACGACCCGACCCGCACCGCATAGATGCCGTGGCGCAGCCCGCAGGCGGCGTCCGGCATCAGATTTGCCGTCGGGAAGCCGAGTTCGCGGCCGCGCTTGTCGCCGTGAATGACCGCGCCGGAGATAAACCAGGGATAGCCCAACAACTCCGCGGCTTCGTCGAGCCGGCCGGCGGCAAGCGCATCGCGGATCGGGCCCGGACGACACCGGGCGCCCGTGATCCTCGAAGCGCGGCACCACGTCGACCGTAAAGCCGCGCTTTTTGCCTTCGGCCACCAGAAAATCCGGCGAGCCGGCGCGGTGCAGGCCGAAATGGAAATTAAAGCCGATCGCCGCGCCGCTGACCGCGAAGCGCTCGACCAGAATGCGGGTCACGAACTCGTCGGCGGTGAGACCGGCGAGCGCCTCGTCGAAGGTCAGCACGATGGCGCCGTCGAGCCCGGTCGCGGCCAGAAGCCGCAATTTGGCGGCCTGCGTCGGTCAGCCGAAACAACGGCTCGCCGGGATTGAAGAAGGCGCGCGGATGCGGCTCGAAGGTCAGCGCCGCGGCGGGGCGATCCAAGCGCCTTTGCTCGCGCCTGCGCGGCGGCGATGACCGCCCTGTGGCCGCGGTGCACGCCGTCGAAATTGCCGATGGCGACGACCGCGCCGCGCAACGCGTCATCGGGCGCCAAATCGCGCACGACGCGGAAGTTTTTCGTCGGCATCGGGCTCGCGATGGTTAACAGACGGTATACGGCATGCTGGTCGAAAACTGGTGCCGCCGCGTCAGCCGCAAAGTCAAGCGCCGCGAGCTTCGCCGGCCGGACGGGGCGGCGGCCGGCGCCGGCATACGCGGTTAACCCGTCGTTCAAACACCCCATGTAGTTTGCCCGGTCGGGAAGTGAACGGTCGGGGCGGACTCTGCCTCGACGAAGATCAGCCGACGCCGGCAAATACCTGCGCGCCAAGCGCGCCAGTATTGCGCCGGTCGCGCGCTAGGGAGCACGGAGCGATGGCGCTCGATCCGAAAATGCCCGTGCTCGTGGTCGACGACTACAGCACCATGGTGCGTATCATCCGCAATCTGTTGCGCCAGCTCGGCTTCGCCGACATCGACGACGCCGCCGACGGCGCCACCGCGCTCGAAAAGATGACTACCAAGCGCTATGGGCTGGTGATCTCGGACTGGAACATGGAGCCGATGACCGGCTTCGACCTGTTGCGGCAGGTGCGCGCCAATCCGGAAATCGAGATGACGCCGTTCATCATGGTGACGGCGGAATCCAAGACCGAGAACGTGATCGCGGCGAAAAAGGCCGGCGTGAACAATTACATCGTCAAGCCGTTCAACGCCCAGACGCTCAAGGCCAAGATCGAGGCGGTATTCGCCGAAAAGGTCGAGCTCGACCTCGCCGCATCGAGCGCTAACCAACTACGTCACCACTTTAGCCCGCGCATCACCGCCTTCGGCGCGACGCCGGCGGCGGCAAAGATCGCGTTGAGCGCGGTCATGTCGGGCGCGTCGCGCGAGCCGTATTGCTCGGCATGGATGCCCGAGGTGACGAACATATAATCGAGCCCGAAACCGGCGGCGCCCGCAAGATCCGTGCGCACCGAATCGCCGATGGCGAGCACGCGGCCGCGCGCCGGCATCGCGCCGCCGCGCAGCGCCGCCGCCGTGGCCAGCGCCGCGTCGTAGATCGGCGCGTGCGGCTTGCCGCAATAAAGCACTTCGCCGCCCAGCGCCGCGTAAGCGTCGGCCAAGCGCGCCGGCGCAATAGACCAGCGTATCGCCGCGCTCGACGACGATGTCGGGATTGGCGCAGACCATGAACAGCGAGCGCGCGCGCATCGCCGCGAGCATGTCGCGATAGCTGTCCGGCGTTTCGGTCGTGTCGTCGAACAGGCCGGAGCACACCACGTAATCGGCGCGCTCCAGCGGCGTGAACTTCACGTCGAGGCCGTCGAAAATCGAAAGGTCGCGTTGCGGGCCGAGATGAAACACGGCCTGGTCGCAGCCGCGCGGCGACGATGCCGCGGGTGACGTCGCCCGAGCTTGTGATCGCGTCATAGGCGTCGCGCGGCACGCCGAGCCGGTCGAGAATGCGCGCCACCGCCTCGCCCGGCGCGCGGCGCATTGGTGATCAGGATCGCGGTGCCGCCGCGCCTCGCGAAAGCGCATGAGCGCGTCGCAGGCCGCCGGAAAGGCGGCAACGCCGTTATGAACGACGCCCCAGACGTCGCAGAACAGCACGTCATAGTCGCGCGCCAGCGGCTCAAATCGTTCGATGAAATGCGGGCCAAGTCGACAGGCTCAGGTGCGCCGCATCCCGGCCCGCGCGCGAGTTGGGCGAGATTGCCGCCGCTCGCCGGCGGCTGCGGCGCTCGCCCGCCGCCGGACCGAGTGCGGCGTCCTTGCCGGAATTCTGGGCAGCGTCTTTGCCGTCGCCGGCGGCGCCTTGCAGCGCTTCCGCGCGCACCGGACGCGGCGGCGAGAACAAGAAGCCCTGCCCGAAGCGGACGTCGTAATCGAGCAGATCGACCACCGTGGTCTCGCTCTCGATGCGCTCGGCGATGAGATCGATGCCGAAGCGGCCGAGCAGATCGGAGAAATCGGCCGGATGGATATCGGTCGAGGCGGCGCCGACCCGGTTGAACAGAAGCGGCGCCGGCGCCTTGACGAAACGGAAGCCGCGCTCGTTCAATTCGCGCGCATCGACGCGAAGATCGGTGAGGTTGTCCATCGAGAAGCGGAAGCCGCGCTCGGCGAGCGCGGCGAGGCTCTCGTGCTCGATCGGTCCCATGGCGCGCACCGCGCTCTGGGTGAATTCGAACACCAGCGCCGGCGCGATGGCGCGGTTGGCCTCCATGAATTCGAGAAATTTCGGAAAGCCGGAATCGGTCGAGCGTCGCGCCCGGCGAGATTGCAGAACAAGCCGATGTCGCGGTTCTTCAGCAACAGCCGCCGCACCACCTGCACGCAGCGCAGCGCCGAGAGATGGTCGAGCTTCGGCATCAGCGAGCCGGCTTCGGCATATGCGAGGAAATCGCCGGCCGCGACGAGATCGCCGTTCTCGGCCTTGAGCCGCGACAACGCTTCGTAATAGCGCACCTTGCGCTGCGGCAGCGTCACCACGGGCTGCAGGTAAAGATCGATCCTGGCGGCTTCGATGGCGCTTGCGATCGCGGCAATGATGCCGTCGCGGTCGAGCCCGGCGAAGGCGGCGATCTTGCGCTCGATCGGCGCCGCGACCGGCCGCCGCAACGGGCGGACCGCCGGATGCCGCGGCATCGAGCCGCCGCGGCGGCAGCGCCGGTCGCGGCCGGCGCCGATATCGGCGGCGGCTGCGGCGGCCGGCGGCTCGCCGCCGAGCGCCACGTCATGCGCCGCGACCGAATTCGGCCAGCTGCTTGACCAGCGTCGAGAGTTCCTCGATTTCGGCGGACGAGCGGCTGCGCCGTCGCCAAGGCGCGGTCGATCACCGAATCGACCTTGACCTCCATCGTGTTCAAGCGGCGGCCGAATTCGGCGAGCTGGCGGGCGAGATCGCCCGAGCCGCGGGCCAGATTGGCGAGCTGGTTGCTCACTTCCAGGCGATCGCGCTTGCGCGCGGCAATGGCGTTATAGACCGCAAGCGCGGTCAGCGTGCCGAGCGCCACCAGCGCCGATTCGGCGCCGGTGAAGCCGAAGCGCAGATAGACCACAAAGCCGAGCGAGCCGGCGATCAGCACCATGCAGGCCGCGATGAAGATGGCGCTGATGCGCACCATGCCGCAGAACCCCTTTGGCGACGATTCGCGCCCGAACCCTATCAGTGTCCACAAGCGCTGCTAGCGCCGCAAGTCCGCCTTGCCGTCGCGGCCTAGCTTATGCATAGCTAAGCCTTTGCCGGCCGCTTTATAACGCTAAATGCGAGAGCGGTCGAGCGCGATGCTCGAATCAGCTGCGCTGCGCCGCAGCTGCCGGCCTCGGCAGCCGTGCCGGCCCGGCGCCATCGCCGGATTGATCGGCTTGATCGAGCGCCGGCCGCGACGCCGCGTTCGGCGGCTTTCTGGCCGTGCATTTCGCGGTCTGGACCGCGCTGCCGGCGCTGCTTTACGCCAATCTGCCGCTCGATCTCATCGAGGCCCTCACCTATGGCCGCGAATGGCAGCTCGGCTACGACAAGCTGCCGCCGTTGCCGTGGTGGCTGGTTGAAATCATGCATCGCGCGTTCGGAGCGGACGTCGCCTATTACGCGCTGGCGCAGGCCGTGGTGGTCGATCGCCTTTGCCTTCGTCTTTGCCACGGCGCGGCCGCTCGTCGGCGCAACCGGCGCGCTCGTTGCCGTGCTGATCATCGACGGCATGCATTACTTCCAATACACGGCGGTGAAATTCAATCACGACGTCATCCAGCTGCCGTTCTGGGCGCTGGCCGGCTACGCGTTTCATGCCGCGCTCAAGCGCGGACGTCTCGGCCACTGGTTCCTGCTCGGCGTCGCCTTCGGCGGCGCGCTGTGGGCGAAATATTTCGTCGTCGTGCTGGCGGCGCCCTATGCGCTGTTCATGCTGTTCGACCGCGCAAGCGCGGCGCGCCTTGGCGCACGCCGGGGCCGTGGCTTGCGCTCGCTGTTGCGCTCGCTTGTCGCGTCGCCGCATGTGGTGTGGCTGTTCCACACCGACTTCCTGCCCTTTGCCTATGCCGAGCACCGCGCCGCGCCGGCGCGCGGCTGGTTCGATCACGTCCTGCACCCGGCGTTGTTCGCCGGCGAGCCAGATCTTCTTCTTGCTGCCGTCGCTGTTCATCGCGGCGGCGCTGTTGTATGGCCGGCGACAACAAAGCTCTCGCCCTCCCCGCCCCTGCCGCTCAAGGGGGAAGCGAACGGCTCGACGCCTTCGACCGCCGCATCGTGACGCTGCTGGCCTTCGGCCCCGGCGCTCGCCATGATCGCGCTGATCGCCGCGAGCGGACGCGGCACCGTCGCCATGTGGGGCTATCCGCTGTGGCTCTTTCTCGGCCTGTGGATCGTGCTGGCCGCGCGCAGCCGCTCGATGCCGGCCGCTTGACGCGGATCGTCGCCGCTTGGGCCGTCGTCTTCGCGCTCTTGGCGCTGGCCTTCATCGTCAATTACACGGTGCTGCCGCTGCTTCGATCACCGCTACCGCGCCGTGTTCTTTCCCGGCGACAAGCTCGGCGCAACCTTGACGCACCGCTTTCACGCCGCGACCGGGACAGCCGCTGCGCTATGTCATCGGCTCGATGTGGGACGGCGGCAATCTCGCGCATTATTCGCCGGACCAGCCGCAGGTGCTGATCGACGGCGAGCCGCCGACGCGCGCCGTGGATCGATCTTGACGATCTGCGCAAAGACGGCGCCGTCGTGGTGTGGACGCAAGGCGATCCCGACAGCGCTGCCGGCGCAATTCGCCGCGATCGCGCCGAATGCCGAGGTCGGCGCGCCGTTTGATCTGCCGATGCGCCGCGGCAACGGCGAAGTCCATGTCGGCTGGGCGATTTTCAAGCCACAACGCTGTAACAGGGAGAACGACAATGGCTACGAAATCGGGACTGTCGGCGGCCTGCCTGCTGATCGCATTCGGGCTCGTTCCGGCGATGGCCGGCGGCGGGCAAGGCGGCGCGCGGATCGTGGTTGCGGAATATATGCGCGCGGTGCCGGCGGGCCCCACCGATGCGCATCATTGCGCGCGTATCTGCGTCAAGGCGCGAGACATGGGCGGCAAGGCCGAGCCGGTCTGCGTGCAGTGGCAGAAGGTCTGCTAAAGCATGATCCCGAAAAAGCCTGCCCTCGGACTTGATCCGAGGGTGGATACCGGTTTTCGGAAAAGATCATGCTCAATCAAAAAGCTAGAGCCCGGTTTTGATTCCATCAAAACCGATAAGGCTCTAGCCGACGGCGTTGATCACCCGCCCGACCTTCGCGAAAATCTCGCCGATCTGCGCTTCGCTCACGATCAGCGGCGGCATGAGCTCGATGGTGTCGCCGGCGATGCGCACCATGAGGCCCTCGTCGTGGAAGGCGCGCTCCATGGCCTCATAGCCGCGCAGCCCAGGCGCGCCGGGGCGCGAGGCGAGATCGATGCCAGCGGTAAGTCCGACAGTGCGGATATCGAGCACGCCGGGCAGGCCCTTCAGCGTCATCGCCGCGTCCGCCCATTTCGGCTCCAGCGCCTTGGCGCGCTCGAACAGTTTTTCGTCGCGATAAAGGTCGAGCGTGGCCAGACCGGCGGCGCAGGCGAGCGGATGCGCCGAATAGGTGTAGCCGTGGAACAGTTCGACGACGTGTTCCGGCCCGCGCATGAAGGCTTGGTAGATGCCGTCGCGCGCGATCACCCCGCCCATCGGCACCGCACCCGACGTGATGCCCTTGGCGAAGGTGATCATGTCCGGCGTCACGCCGTAGCGCTCGGCGGCAAAGGCGTAACCGAGCCGGCCGAAGCCGGTAATGACCTCGTCGAAGATCAAGAGAATGCCGTGGCGGTCGCAGATCGCGCGCAGCTTTTGCAGATAGCCCTTGGGCGGCGGCAGCACACCGGTCGAACCCGACATCGGCTCGACGATGACGGCGGCGATGGTGGAGGCGTCGTGCAGCGCGACGATGCGTTCGAGATCGTCGGCGAGATGGCCGCCCCAGTCCGGCTCGCCCTTGGTGAAGGCCTGATGCTCGCGGTGATAGGTCGCCGGCAGATGATCGACGCCGGCGAGCAGCGTGCCGAAGAGCTTGCGATTGGCGACGATGCCGCCGACCGAAATGCCGCCGAAGCCGACGCCGTGATAGCCGCGCTCGCGGCCGATGAGCCGGGTGCGCGCGCCCTCGCCGCGCACATGATGATAGGCGAGCGCGATCTTGAGCGCGGTGTCGACCGCTTCCGAGCCGGAATTGCAGAAGAACACGCGATTGAGATCGCCCGGCGCCAAAGCCGCGACCCGGCTCGCCAGTTCGAACGATTTCGGATGGGCGAACTGGAACGCCGGCGCATAATCGAGCTCCTCGGCCTGGCGCTTGATCGCCGCGACGATCGGGTCGCGGTTATGCCCGGCATTGGTGCACCACAGCCCCGCGGTGCCGTCGAGCACGGCGCGGCCCTCGGGCGTGAAATAATGCATGTCCTTGGCGCGGGCGATCAGCCGCGGCGCGCGCTTGAACGCGCGGTTCGGCGTGAACGGCATCCAGAACGATTCGAGGTCGTTGGGAACTGTTGCGGCCGGCACCTGACCCTCCACCGTCATGCCCGGCCTTATAGCCGGCAGCCGCAATTGGCGCCAATTTGCCGCCGCAGTCTTGGTACGCCCCGGTCGCGACGCGTTACCGCGACGCCGCAGCACAATGACGGCCCCCGACCCACCTCCCATCGATCGACATCGATAGGATTTTCTTCTCGGGACGCCGCCTGTTCAAAATTGAACAGTGCGTGCCGTTCGTCTTTATTAAATTTGCGGTTGAAATAGGCCGGTGCGGACTAAACGCCGTTCGCTCCGTGCCAATGGACGGGAGGCAAACGCGACTGCCATGGTACTGACCGTAAGCAACAAGAAAAAAATTTATTTCGATCCCAAGACATTTCTCGCTCAAATCGGCGACGGCAGGACGATTGCGAGATATCGTCAAAGTCACGCCATCTTCGCGCAGGGCGATCCTGCCGATGCGGTGTTTTACGTTCTCAGCGGCAAGGTCAAGGTCACGGTTCTGTCCAAGACCGGCAAGGAAGCGGTGCTGGCTATACTCGACGCCGGCGATTTCTTCGGCGAAGGATGCTTGAACGGTCACACCCGGCGCATGGCCACCGTGACGACAATGACCGATTGCTCGGTCATGCGGCTGGAAAAGGCGACCATGATCCGGACGCTGCACGACGAACCGATGCTTTCTGAGTTTTTCATTACCTATCTGTTACACCGGAATTTCCGCATCGAAGAGGACCTGGTCGACCAGCTTTTCAACTCCAGCGAAAAGCGGCTGGCGCGGATTCTTCTGCTGCTGGCGAATTTCGGCAAGGAGAACAAGCCCGAGCACGTCGTCGCGCCGCTCAGCCAGGAAACGCTCGCCGAGATGATCGGCACCACCCGTTCCCGCGTCAATTTCTTCATCAACAAATTTCGCCGCCTCGGCTTCATCGATTACAATGGCGGCCTCGAGGTCCACGCTTCATTGCTGAACATGGTTCTGCACGATTAAAGCAGAATCCGATCTGATTGACCCGTCATTGCGAGCGAAGCGAAGCAATCCAGGGGCGGGGCGGTGCTGGATTGCTTCGTCGCGGAGCTTGTCATCGGGCCGGCCACTTCGGGCCGGACCCGTTGGCTCCTCGCAATGACGGCGCCGACTGAGCCCGATCGGAAACTGCTCTAGCCGCTGCGATCGGACCTTCATCGTTCGCCGCGCGGAAATAACGCCGGCCGCTTGCCCCTTCTGCTTGCCGCCTTTGGGCGCGGCTGCTACCACCGCGCCATTGCACCGGAATCAGTGCGCGCCAAGACGGCACAAGACGGCACAAGACGGCAAATGCCCGACAAGCCAGAAAAATCCAACAAGCTCAAGGCGCGGCTGCCGCGCGGGCTTGCCGACCGCGGTCCCGCCGAGATCGCGGCGACGCGCGACATGATCGAGAAAATCCGCGCCGTCTACGAGCTTTACGGTTTTGAACCCGTGGAGACGCCGGCTATCGAATATACCGACGCGCTCGGCAAATTTTTGCCCGACCAGGACCGGCCCAACGAAGGCGTGTTCTCGTTTCAGGACGACGATGAACAATGGCTGTCGCTGCGCTACGATCTGACCGCGCCGCTCGCCCGCTATGTCGCGGAAAATTTCGACACGCTGCCGAAGCCGTATCGCAGCTACCGCGTCGGCACCGTGTTCCGCAACGAAAAGCCCGGCCCCGGCCGCTTCCGCCAGTTCATGCAATTCGACGCCGACACCGTCGGCTCGTCCTCGCCCGCCGCCGACGCCGAAATGTGCATGATGGCGGCGGACACGATGGAGGCGCTGGGCATTCCGCGCGGAAGTTACGTAGTGAAGGTGAATAATCGCAAAGTGCTCGACGGACTTTTGGAGGCGATCGGACTTGGCGGGGAAGCACATGCGGGTCAAGCGCCTGACAGTACTACGTGCGATCGACAAACTTGACCGACTTGGGCGTTGATGGTGTCCGTCATTTACTTGGAAAGGGCCGCAAGGACGAAAGCGGGGATTTCACGAAAGGGCGCAAGTTTAGAGCACGGCAGTCCGACGTTCTCTTTAAAACGATTGTCCGAAGCGATGAAGAAGATTCGGACAGCTTCTCTGATCCGATCGCCCTACCAGATGGCAGGAGTATTCGGGAAGCGAGTCGCAACTTTTCAAAATGGCCGTGACGACATTAGATGAACTGACAGACAATCGATTGCGCTTCAGGCGGCTACGGGATCGAGATCGATGTCAGTATCGACTCATCCGTCGTCCGCGGCCTCGAATACTACACCGGCCCGGTGTTTGAAGTTGAACTGACCTTCTCCACCGACGGCAATGACGGCTCGCCGCGCTTCGGTTCGGTCGGCGGCGGCGGGCGTTATGACGGACTCGTGTCGCGCTTTCGCGGCGAGCCGGTGCCGGCGACGGGATTTTCCATCGGCGTGTCGCGGCTTCTTGCCGCGCTCCAGCATCTCGGCAAGGTCGATCTGAAAACCCAAGCCGGCCCGGTGGTGGTCACCGTGTTCGACCGCGAGCGCATCGCCGATTATCAGACCATGGTGGCGACGCTGCGCCATGCCGGCATCCGCGCCGAGCTTTATCTTGGCTCAGGCAAATTCGGCCCGCAGATGAAATACGCCGACCGCCGCAACAGCCCTTGCGTCGTCATCCAAGGCTCCGACGAGAAGCCAAAGGGCGAAGTCACCGTCAAGGACCTCATTCTCGGCGCCGAGCTCGCCACGCTGGAAAAAGGCCGCGAGGAGCATTTGCAGAAGCAGGAACAAGCGCAGCGCGCGGTGCCGGAAGACAAGCTCGTCGAGGCGGTGCGCGACGTGCTGGCGCGGCATGGCCTAGCGTGACCGTCGCTGCTTCGTCGCTGCCGCAAAACGCCGCGCCTGCCGAACCTTCGTCTCGCCCCGCCGGGCAGAACCGGCATACCGCCCCGCAAGACGACGGCGGAATTTTGCCACTGGCTCGGGACTTTGTTTGCCGCTAGGGTGTCAGCCGGCTGGGTATTCTGCGGGCTTGGGTTCGGGGCGTGTACGGGCATTTCGGCAAGCGGCCATTGCGGCGGCGCATCGTTGCGCTCTTCGCCGCATATATCATTGCGCTCTCAAGCCTGGTCGCAAGCTTCGGCGCCGCGCGCGCCGCGGCCGAGGCGACCGCCCATCCGCTCGGCATTTTCTGCCACGGCGCCGCCGCGGCGGGGACCTTCGCTCCCGCCGATCGAGGCAATGGCGGCCTCTGCATCGATGGCTGCTGCGTCGGCTGCCTGACGCCGGCGGCCGCATTGCCGCCGCCGCCGGTAACCGTCGCGCCGTCATTGGCCGCGGTCGGCTATCGCGTTCCCCTTGTCGCCACCGCCGCTCTCGCCGGCGCGCGCCTCGCAAAGTCCCATCGGTCGCGAGCGCCCCCACCGAGCGCGTGATGCGACGCGGCATCGCCGCGCATTGCCGTCACTTCGATCGGTGGAGTTTTGCGTTTCATGCCTTCCCGTTCCTCGGTTGGCGCCGTCGCCGTCGCGGCAAGCGTCGGGCTATGCGCGAGCCTGCACGCGCAGCCCACGAACGCGCCCGAAACGCTGCCGCAGATCAACGTCACCGGCAAGCACGCGGCGAAGAAGCCGGGCAGGCGGCCGCGCGCGCCGGCGGCCGTCGCGGCGCCGAACCTGCCGCCGGCGAAACCCGTCATCGGACCGGGCCGCGAGGTCTACGGCACGCCGCCGATCGTCGCGCGCTACCAGCTGCCGCAAGAATCCTTCAGCACCACCGCCAAACAGATCGAGGAGACCGTCAACCTCAAAGACCCCGAAGACGCCATCAAATATTTTCCTTCGATTTTCGTGCGCAAGCGCAACGACGGCGACAATCAGGCGGTGCTGGCGACGCGAACCTGGGGGCTGAACTCGAGCGCGCGCACGCTGATCTACGAGGACGACCTGTTGGTCTCCGCGCTGATCGGCAACAACAATTCGGGCGCCTCGCCGCATTGGAATCTGATTCCGCCGGAATCCATCGCGCGTATCGACTTTCTCAACGGGCCCTATGCGGCGATGTATCCCGGCAATTCCATGGGCGGCGTGCTCCTGATCACGACCAAAATGCCCGACAAGTTCGAAGCCACCGTCAAACAGACGGAATCGATTCAGCCGTGGAACCAGTACGACACCAAAAACACCTATGCGACCCACGAGACCAGCGCCTCGGCCGGCAACCGGACCGGAGCGCTGTCATGGCTCGTCAGCGCCAATTTCCTCGACGGCTTCCAGCAGCCGCTGACCTACACCACCAACGGCTCGGCACCGCTTGGGACGACCGGAACGATCCCGGCGTTGAACAAGCAGGGCTTGGTCGCCGACGTGGTCGGCACCGGCGCGCTCATTCATACCCAGCAGACCACGGCGAACTTCAAGCTCGCCTACGATTTCGCCCCGGCGATCCAGGGCACCTATGCGCTGGGAGTCTGGAACAACGTCCAGACCTCCAACCCGCAGACTTATCTCACGTCGAAAACCACGGGCGCGCCGACTTTCGGCGGCGTCTCGGGCTTTGCCAGCAACGACTATATCTGGAACCAGACGCATATGAGCAACGCGGTATCGCTCAAAAGCGACACCAAGGGGATGTACGATTTCGATCTGTCGGCATCGAGCTATAATTATCTGCAGGACATCGAGCTCAATCCTTACACCGTCGAAGGGGGCAGCAGTTCTGCGGGTTATTCTGAGAACGGCAAGATCACCCGCAGCGACGGCACCAACTGGCAAAACGTCGACGCCAAGGGGATTTGGCGGCCGCAGGGAATCGACGGCGACCACGAAATCAGCTTCGGCGTGCATGGCGACCGCTATTATTTCAATAATCCGGTTTATGGCTCGTCGGTCTGGAACGTGGCATCGAGCGGCAACGGCATGGTCTATTCGGACGGCGTCGGCGAGACGAATACCGGCGCGCTATGGGGGCAGGACGCCTGGAAGTTCGCGCCCGGCTGGAAGTGGACGTTCGGCGGCCGGCTGGAAACCTGGCGCGCATTCGACGGGTACAACTTCAACACGACCGCGAATGGCGCCGGCACCGTGATCACATCGTCGACGACCGTCAATCAGCCCGCGCTCAAATCGACGAATTTCTCGCCCAAGGCGTCGCTGTCATTCGATCCGAACAAGGATTGGAACGTCACGGCGAATTTCGGCGAGGCCTACCGTTATCCCACCGTGACCGAGCTGTATCAGAATGTGTCGAGCGGTGGCATCATTTACCTGCCCAATCCGAATCTAACTCCGGAACAGGACCTCAATGGCGAGATCAATATCGAGCGCCATTGGGATGACGGCCGGGTGCGGCTGACCACGTTCTACGAGCGGACCAATAACGCCCTCATCTCCCAGACCAACCTGGTGACCTCGGCCACTGGGAGCCAGTCGTTGCAGACCAGCATCGGCAACGTCCAGGCGATCCGCATGCAGGGCATCGAGGCCTCGGCCGACAAGAACGATGTGTGGATTTCCGGGTTGCAGCTGTTCGGCAGCATCACCTACGTCGATTCCCGCATCCTGTACGACCCGACCTGGGCCGGCACCAATCCGCTGACCGGCCTGCCCGACACCGCCGACGGCAAGCGCGTCCCTTACGTGCCGAACTGGCGCGCCAAAGCCGGCTTCACCTATCGCTGGGACGAAAACTGGGCGTGGACGGTCGCCGGGCGCTATAGCGGCAAGCAATATTCGACGCTCGACAATTCCGACCTCGTTCCCCACGTCTACGGCGCCTTCGACAATTATCTCGTCGTCGACACCAAGCTGCATTACAACGCGACCGAGAACTTCTCATTCGATTTTGGCATCGACAATCTGTTCAACGAGCAATATTTCCTGTTCCACCCCTTCCCGGGTCGCACCTATGTGCTGGCCGGGCGATATAAATTCTAAGCGGCGTCGCCGGCGCGCGACGCAGCACGTCGCGCATCTAATACCAACGGCGATAACTCATGGCTTGTCATGCTCCGCGAAAGCGGAGCATCCAGTAAGCGCCGCCAGCGCGGTGATTACTGGATCATCCGCCTCCGCGGATGATGACAGAGCATGAGTCATTGCTTATTGCTGTTGATATAATACGGCGCCTTCGCTCACGACGACGGCGTCATCGCCGCCAGATTCCTGAGCTTGGCGAGCGCCGAGGCGTCGGCTTCCTGATAGGCGATCACGTCGACGAATTTGCCGTCCGGCGCCATCAGATAAATGAGCGCGGAATGGTCCATCACATAGCCGCCGTCGCTGGTTGGAATCTTCTTGTAATAGACCCGGTATTCCTTGGCGATCTTGGCGATCTCCTCGGGAGTGCCGGTAAATCCGCGGATGCGCTTGTCGAACGACGACACGTATTCGTGCATGACCTTCGGCGTGTCGCGCGCCGGATCGACGGTGATGAAGACGTAATTGAGCTTGTCGGCATCCGGCCCGAGCATCTGGATCCAGTGCGTCAGGTCGGTCAGCGTGGTCGGACACACGTCCGGGCAGAAGGTGTAGCCGAAATACATCGCCGACGGCTTGCCGCCGAGGCTCTTCTCGGTGACCGTCGCGCCGTTATCGTCGACCAGCGTGAACGGCCCGCCGATCGACGCGACGCCGGAACTGCGGCTCGACCCGCCTGGCGAGGTGACAAGCGCGACGCCCAGGCCGACCGCCAGAACGACGGCTACGCCGGCGATCGTCGCCAGAACCCAATGACGCGCGCGCATCGCTCCACCTCCATCGCCGCCATCGCCGCCCGCCCGCATGGCCTATGGCATGGACCGGCAATGTGACGGAAATGGTTCCGGCTTAAAAATCCGTGTGCAGGCGCGCGCTGACGACCGAGACCGGGCCGCGATCCTCGTTGTAGGCCGGATTGACGATGAATTGGTAATCGAGCGTGATGCGCCACGTGTAAAACGGCAGCTGGTAATAGGTTTCCATGATCTGTTCGAGACCGGGATGCGGCAACATGCCGTCGCCGACCAGGATGCCGAGGCCGCCGTCGTTGAGAAATTCCTGGTGGATTTTGCTGATGCCGTTGACCACGGCGGCGAGCGCGAAGGTGTCGTCGGGGCGGCCCCATTGCGTGCCCTTGAGCGCAACGCCGCCGGCGACGGTGCGATCGATATCGGTGAATTCATAAGGTTCGATATTGCCGTCGGCCCAGCCGGCGCGGAGAAAGGCGCCGAGGTCGGCGGTGATCTCCTGCTCGAGATTCATGCTCAACCCGCCGCGGCTTTGGTATTGCCGGACCGCGGCGATATCGGCGGCTCCTCCGGTCGATTGCGCCAGAGCGATGGCGTCCTGGTAGCTGCCCATGCGGCCGCGCGTGAGATAACCGGTGACCGCGAGCTTGCCGGGATGTCCCCACAGCGCGTAGCGGCGCTCGATCTCGCCGACCCACTGGAATTGATCGAAGCTCGGATCGAGCTCGATATCGTTGGGGACGATCGAAAGGTCGAACATTCCGCCGCGCAAGGTCCAGCCGCCCTCGTACCATTCGCCGGCGGCGCCATAGGTGTAGCCCCAGGGATCGGCGGCATAGTCGAACGTCCCGGCGTCGATAATCGCCCAGTTCATAAAATCGCCGCGCGGATCGTGGGCGTATTTGTTGGTGTCGAACACGTCGGCCGCGGAAAACCTGCCGATCGTGAGCACCAGCCGGTTCGCCGTCTGCGTGCCGCCGAACTGGTTGGCCGCGTCGTCGACTTTCTGGCTGTCGCCGCCGAGATCGATGATCTGCCGGATAAAGGCGCGCTGGATGCGCGCATAGGGCACCGAGGCGCCGATTTTGTAAGCCTCGCCGCTGGTGAAGCCGGCGATGCCGAGCGTCGAGCTCAGTCCAAAACCCTGATCGATTTCCGGGTTGAACCAGAACTCGGCGCCATCCCACAGCCGCCAGCCGAGAAAGGCGGTGGCGTCCCAGGTCTCGCGCCCCTGGTTCGGAATGAGGCTGTTGGCTCCGCTATAGGGCGAATGGAACGGCGGCGCATATTGCTCGAGAAACGTGGTCTGACCATGCACGGCGAAATTGTCGAGCTGCACCGCCGGGGGCACGAGCGCCTGAGCGGCAGGCGGGCCGGCATCGCCGTTGAAGCGGTAATCGAGGCCCAAGCGCAATTCGTTGACCGTAAGATCCGAGGTAAACCGCTCTGCGGCGGCCGGGAACGTCACGCCGCGCGAGGCGTAATCGGTGTAGAGATATTCGAGCTGCGCGGTCCAGCTTGGCGTCAGCCCGACTGCGATGCCGCCGCCGACAGTGCCGCCCAGCCGCGGCACCATGAATAGATTCTCCACCGTGCCCGGGCTCGCGGTCCCCGACGTGCCGGTCAATTGGGTGCGGGTGAACTGGTCGTAGCTATAGGCAAAGCCGCCGGTCGCATAGAACAGCCAGTTGCCGGTGCCGCCAAGATTTGGCGCGTAGCCTAAGCGGCCGCGCACGCTGCCGGAGAATTCCACCTGGTCCTGATAGCTCGCCTCCCCGATCGGCGGCGAGGCGACGACCGCGCTGCCGCCAAGGAGGCTCGGAAACGAAATGTCGGCCTCGGCGCCGAGGACAAACCGCGAGGCAAACATATAGTCGTAGCCGGCCTGCAGGCCGCCAAGATAGCTGCCGGTGCCTCGAAACGCATCGAGCGAATTGAACAGATCGAGCGAGCCGGAAAGATTTCCCGCCCCGCCCGGCTGCGTCGCGGTGAAGCTCGACGACCCGCCGGCGTAACCCAGATGCCCGCCGATATAGAATCCCGTCCAGTCATAGGCCGCGGCGGGCGGCGGGTCCTTGGTCGCCAGCACGGTCGGCAGGCTGGCGGCCTGGGCACCGCCCGCCAGCACAATCAGCCCCAAACCGGCACCGCGCACGCCCCGCATCGCTCCCGCACCCCAACCTGCCGCCAATCGCATCGACCTTGCTGCCATCGCGCCTACGACATTGGCGTGACGACGGCCGTCTCCGGATGGCGCCGCCAACCCTGCCGCCGCCGTCCCCGCCACGCCTGCGCTTCACGCAGCAACAACTACAGTATATAGCCTATGCTACACTTTGCAATATGTTCTACAGTAACAAAAAAGCACCGCCGCGGCGGCGGTCCGCGCCGGCCCCTCGACATTGCGCGTTCCGCTTTATACCATACCCCCTACCCTATCGACGGAGCCGCCGCCCGTGTCGCACACCAAAAGCGAAAAATTGAAGCTCCTCCATCGGGTCCGGCGCGTGCGCGGCCAGATCGAGGCGGTCGAGCGCGCGCTCGAGGACGAACGGGGTTGCGCCACCGTGTTGCACCTGATCGTCGCGGTGCGCGGCGCCATGTCGAGCCTGATGACCGAGGTGATCGAGGATCATATCCGGCTGCACGTGGTCGATCCGGTCAAGGACGCCGAGCGTAGCCGCGGCGCCGAAGAATTGATCGAAGCCGTGCAGGCCTATCTGAAGTAAGCCCAAGCCTATCTGAAGTAAGCAATTGTGTGACCGGCGAGTGACCGACCATGGCGGAAACCTTGCAGCGCGCCCACGATCACGTTTTTCTCGGCGCGGGCCATGAGAAGAACGAGCGCCGCACCTGGATGGTGATCGCGCTGTGCAGCGCCATGATGGCCGCCGAGATCGCCGGCGGGTTCTTGTTCGGCTCGATCGCGCTGGTCGCCGACGGCTTGCACATGTCGACGCACGCCAGCGCGCTTTTGCTCGCCGCGTTGGCCTACCGCTATGCGCGCCGTCACGCCGCCGATCCGCGCTTTTCCTTCGGCACCGGCAAGCTCGGCGATCTGGCGGGTTTCTCGAGCGCCATCATCCTGGCCATGATCGCGCTGTTGATCGGCTACGAGGCCGTCACCCGTTTCATCTGGCCGGTGCCGGTCAGGTTCAACGAGGCGATACCGATCGCCGTCCTCGGCTTGCTCGTCAATGTCGCCAGCGTGCTGTTGCTCGGCGGTGGCCGGCCGCACGCCCACGCCCATGTCCACGCTCATGCCGAGCACGATCACGGCCACGGCCATGCCGCACACCGCCACGACGAAGCCCATGACAAAGCGCATGACGGCATCGAGCACCACCACCACGTCCACCATACCGCGCATCGCGACAACAATATGCGCGCCGCCGTCGTTCACGTGCTCGCGGACGCCGCGGTCTCGGTGCTGGTGATCGTCGGCCTTTCGCTCGGCCGCTTATTCGGCTGGCCGTGGATGGATCCGCTGGTCGGCCTGATCGGAGCGGTCGTCATCGCCGCCTGGGCCTACAGCCTCATCCGCGACACCGGCGCGATCCTGCTCGACATGAATCCCGACCGCACCATGTCGGAGCGGATGCGCGCCGCGATCGAGACCGACGGCGACCGCCTGACCGACCTGCATCTGTGGCGGCTCGGCCCCGGCCATCTCGGCGCCATCGTCGCGGTGGCGACGCAGCAAGAGCGCGGGCCGGACTATTATCAGTCGCTGCTCAGCCGCTTTGGCGCCCTGTCCCACGTCACGGTCGAGGTGCAGCATCGGTGAAATTGCCGCGCCGCGACGGCTTGCCGGGAGCCTGGGAAAAAGGCGATTATCCAAGCAGTTCGGAAATTCAATCGGTCGCCAAAACCAACGAGGCGCGGCCCGGGGAGGTATCATGACTTTTATGCGCGCGATCGCGGCGCCGATTTTCGCCGCGTGTGTTCTGGCAGCTGGCGCCGCGTCGGCGCAGACCTATCCCGATCGTCCCATCACCATGATCGTGGCGTTCCCGCCCGGCGGCGCCGACGACGCCACCGCGCGCATGATCCAGGACCCGTTGCAGAAGGCGCTGGGCCAGCCGGTCGTGATCGAAAACATCGGCGGCGCCGGCGGCATGATCGCCGCCGCCAAGGCCGCCCGCGCCGCGCCCGACGGCTACACCATCCTGCAACACCAGGACGCGCTGGCGGCGGGCATGGCGCTTTATCCGGACCGCACCTTCGATGCCGAGAAGGATTTCGTCGCCATCGGGCTTATCAATACCGTCTCCAATACGCTCGCCGGACGGCCGACGCTGCCGCCGAACAACTTCAAGGAGCTGCTGGCCTGGCTGAAGCAGCCCGGACAAAGGGCCAAGATCGGCCATCCCGGCGTCGGCTCGTTCGGTCATCTGGCCGAAGTGCTGGCGTTCCAGGAGATGGGCGTGAAGGTCATCCAGGTGCCCTATCGCGGCGCCGGTCCGGCGCTGGTCGATCTGTTGTCCGGGCAGGTGGACTTGGGCCCGATCTCGGCCGTGGTCGCCAAGCCGTTGGTGGATAGCGGCAAGCTCAAAGCCTACGCGATCATCGGCCGAACGCGGTTCTCAGGCTTGCCCGAGCTGCCGACCATGCTCGAGCTCGGCTACAAAAAGCTCGACATCGATTTCTGGCACATGCTGCTGGCGCCGGCCGGCACGCCGAAGCCGATCGTCGACAAGCTCAACGCCGCGCTGCGCGTTGCGCTTGCCGACCCCAAGGTGAAAAAGCTGTTCTCCGACGGCGGCATGGACGAATATCCGGCCGACCAGGAGACGCCCGAGGCCGCGGCCGCCTTGCTCAAAAGCGAGATCGCGCTCTGGGGCCAAGTGGTCCGCGACAACCACATCGCGACGCAGTAGGGCGGAATAGCGAAGCGTATTCCGCCACTTAACCGCACCGATACGGCGGGCTACTATTTTCGTTCGCCGAACTGACCTGTTGGCTCAGCCTCTCCTGCCCAATCGAGCGGGAATAGGCCCCGTCGGACGTTGCGGTGAAACGAGGAATGCGGCCAATCCTGCACGCGCCGCACCAGACCGTGTTTGATGGGATTGATATAACAATATTCGACATGCCGCGCGTAATCGGCGTCATTTCGAATCAAATGTTCCCAAAACCGCCGTTGCCAAATGCCACGCTCGCCACGCGACTTGCGCACCGCGGAAAGCCGCTCGTGCTTGGGCAACAATTTTGCGAAACGGGTTTTTATCAATCGCCAGCGCGTCGAAAAATCCGCATCGTCTGGTGGCAAAGTCCAGACCGCGTGCAGATGATTCGGCAATACGACAATCGCTGCGATTTCGAATGGGTACTTCTTCTGCGCTGCTTCGAATGCACTTCGCAGCGAGTTGATGTGATCGACGAGCAAGGTTTGCTGTCGTTCCAGCAGATTGTGCGTGAAGAACCAGCATCCTCCAGGAATAAAGGCGCGCCGATAGTTTGGCATCCGTGAAGGGTAACAAATTTTTCAAGGCGAAACACGTTTGGTAAGACGTTGGCCGAAAACGTAACTCGCCGAAACGGCGATGCTGAATGGCGGATTACGCTTCGCTAATCCGCCCTACCGCACGAACTTATACCTAAACCGCGCGCCGTCCGCCTCGATGCGGCCGGTGGTCGGATGCGGGAAATGAATCGGCAGGACGAAGGTGCCGGTGCCGGCGGTTGCGCTTAGGAATTTCCGGCGCGAGCGCGCCGCCTGCCCGGCGTCCCAATCGAAAATCGTCGACCAGTCCGGCTCGCGGCACTGTAACGCATGGTGCATCATGTCGCCGACCACGACGGCATGCTGCCCGCGCGAGCGGATATTGACGCAGCAATGGCACGGCGAGTGGCCGGGCGTGGGCGTGAGCCAGAACGTATCGTCGAGCGCATAATCGTCGTCGACGAGCAGCGCCTGCCCGGCCGCGACCACCGGCTCGCAGTTATAGCCCCAGACATTGCCGCCGCCGCCGGGCCGGTTCTCGCCGCGCTTGTTCGACTCCTCCCAGGCGGCGTATTCGCCTTTGTGGAAAATGTATTTCGCCTTAGGGAAGGTCGGCACCCAGCGCCCGTTGCGCAGCATCGTGTTCCAGCCGGTGTGGTCGATGTGCAGGTGGGTGCAGAACACGTAATCGATGTCTTCGAAGCGAAGCCCCGCCGCGCGAAAGCCGTCGAGCCACGGCTGTTTCGGGAAATCCATCGGCGGCGGATAGCCCTTGTCCTCGCCGGTGCAGGTGTCGATCAGGATGGTGTGCTTGGGCGTACGCACGATGAAGGTCTGATAGGTGATCACCATCTTGCCCGACGCCGGGTCGAACACTTCGGGGTCCATTTCCGCGAGATAACGCTTGCCGAGCTCGGGATCGTAAGCCGGAAACATATCCTCCGGCTTCCGCCACGGCCCGTCGCGTTCGATGATGCTGGTGATGGCGATATCGCCGATGGTGAGCTGTTTCATGGTGTCCTCCCGGCACGCTGGGATCATACCGCCGGCTTCTGCAAAGCGCAGCGCCCATTTCTGCCGGCCCGGCGGTGGAGCCCGGCGGGCCGATCGAGGCTTCGGCCTGGGCTCGCTCCGCGCCCGAGCGCGCCAGACGGCGACTTCCAATTTTTGGAAATTTGTGCTATGCTGTCCCAATGATCGTGATTGGCGTCGGCTCGATCGAGAATTACCTTGCCAATCGCACCGGCCACAAGGGAATCAGGGCGGCTCGGTCGCAATACCAAGCGTGGCTCGACATCGTTGGCGGTGCAAAGTGGCGCAATCCGGAGAACGTTAAGGCGTCGTACCCGAAGGCGAGCGTTCTCAAAGGCGGCCGGGTCGTTTTCAACATCAAGGGAAACGACTACCGATTGGTTGCGCGCATCCAGTATCAGGCGGGCGTCATTGCCGTCTGTTTCTTCGGAACCCACGCCGAATACGACCGAATAGACGCGGAGACAGTGTAATGGACGCAACCCTTGTCGTGATCGACAGCCCGGCGGAACTGGCACGGGCGCGCGCCCTTGTCGATCGGCTCTGGGACTCCGAAGCCGCCGCCGACGTTGCGCGCCTTCAGGCACAGGCGCGGCTGATCGCCGCCTATGAGGAGAGCCGATGGCCGCGCCGGCCGCCCAGCACGGCGGATCTCATCCGTCACCTGATGGATCAGCACGGCCTGACGCGGGCCGACATGGTGCCGATCCTGGGCACCCCGAGCCGCGTCAGCGAGGTGTTGCGCGGCAAGAAGACCCTGAGCATGGCGATGGTGCAACGGCTGCGCGCCCGTTTTCATGTTCCGGCGGACGTGCTGCTTCCGCCGATCAGAAGGTCGCCGACGCGCCGGTCGGCCAAGCGCGCCGCGGCCTGATGCGGGCACCGTAATCCGCATCAGGCCACCGCCGCCCCGCTCACCGCCACCTTCTCGTTGGTCCCGGATTCCGGAAGCAGCGCGGCCGACTTCAAACCTTCCTGCACCTTCGGCACCGTCACCTTCACGTCGGTGATCGGCAGGCCGTGGGTCGGCGCGATGGTCTTCACGTTAAGCCGGGCGATCAGATGATCGAGCCGGTCGCAATAGACGTTCATGTCGGCGAATTTGGTCCAGAACAGCGCGAGGTCGGCAAAGGTCGAGGACACGTCGGGCAAATCGAGCGAGACCGCCTCCTCGGCGACCAGCCCGCAATGTCCGTCCTCGTGATAGTGGCTGTAGGCAAAGCCGTCGCCGGGAAACAATACGCGCTCGCGGGTATCGAAGCCCCACCAGGTGGTGCGCAGGTCGCGGATCACCGGCTCGACCGCCATCAGGGTGCGGCCGCCGAGCGCGATCTCGTCGCCCTCCTGCATCCAGCGCATGCGATGTTCGTATTGCGGGAAGGCAAGATGATAGTCGCTCACGTCGCCGACCAAGAGCGCATCCGGAAAGGTTTTCAGGATGCGGCCAAGCCCGCCGCAATGCGGCGTTTCCTGGTGGGTGACGAACAGATATTTGAGCGGCGCGACGCCGCGGGTGAACAGCTCGTTCAAGTGCCGCTCGATCACCGGAAAGTCTTTTGGGTGTCCGGTCTCGACCAGGATCGAGGCGTCGTCGCCGCAGACCAGATAAGCGGCGTTATAGCCGTGATAGACCTTGCCCTTGTGGCGTTGCAGCAGGCAATCGCCGATCCAGAACACGCCGGGGGCGATTTCGCGCGGCATTTTGTGGGTCATGGTTGGATTTTCCAGTTCGGGTGCCGTCATTGCGAGGAGCGAAGCGACGAAGCAATCCAGTCGGCAGCGTCGCTCTGGATTGCTTCGCTGCGCTCGCAATGACGAATCAATTCCGTTGGCATCCGCACTAGCGCTCCTCGTCTCTGGTGACGTAGCGCGAGGTTGCCACGCTCTTGTCGCAGTTTTTGAGAAACTCATCGAGCATGCGGTAGTGGCGCTCAACCACGCTGCGGCCGCGCAAGATGCAGCCATAGCCCGGCGCGATGCATTCGATGTCGAATTTGTCGAACACGTTGCCGATGCCGCGGCGGATCGAATTGGTCGGCGCGCCTTCCAGCCACCAATAGCGCGTATTGAGCATGAACGAGCGAACGTCGGCGAGCGACGTTGAATCGTTATCGGACGCGTCGACGATCCACGGCCCGGCCGCGGCGTCGCGCCAGACGTGGGTGAACATGTCGGAGGAGAACAACGTGCGGGTTGCGCGGTCGTAGAGCCAGCGCGTGGCGATAAGCCGGATCGGCGCCTGCATCACGTCGATAGTCCGGCCGGTCTTGCCGAGCTCGATCATATCGGCGCGGGTCACCGCGGTGATCTTCATCGATTTCAAGATGTCGCGGCCGTCCGCCTTGGCGCCGAAATCAAACCACAAGGCCGCGTCGATATTGCTGGTGTAGCAGGTCTCGACGTTGAAATGGCCGGCGAAGCTCTCGACGTTGTTGATCGACATGAATTCGTTGAGCCGCAGCGGGAACAGCGACAGCGGCAGCCCCGGCGCGATCAGCGCCTCGATCTGCGCCCGGATCGCCGGCTCATCCTTGCCGAAGCCGGTGTCGATCAGCATCGCGGCGTCGGGCTCACGCAACAAGTAGCTGTTGGCCACCGAAAAGCCGCGCGCGCTGGCGGGATAGGCGCTGACCCGGCCGTCGAGCGCGAACGGATTTTGCAGCGCGTAGAGCCGGCCGTCGGCGAGCGTGGCAGTGCCGCCGCTAAAGCCGCGCGCCTTGCGCGCTTGGTCGGGCGTTTCCTTGGGCGCCTGATTGGGCGCGACTTGGGTCAAAAGCGACATGACCGCCCCACCTTAGCGGTCAGGCCCGGCCAAGGGAACAGGGCCTCGACCCTGCCGTGGCGGCGCGGCCGCGCGCTGCTCGGATTCTCATATTTTCTTGCTGATGCCGAAATAGTAGCCGCGACGCGGGCCGTATTGCGGCGCGAACACGCCGATGCCGGTGCCGCTTCTGATCTGGTAGATGGTGTCGAACAGATTGACGACGTTAAAGCGCACCGTCAGCGGCTTGCCGTCGGGCGTGTCGAATTCATGCGAGATGCCGACGTTGAACTGCGCGTACGGCGCCTCGGTGCCGATATTGGCGTCGCCGGTGCGCAGGCCCGAGCCGTAGATCATGTCGGTGGAGAATTTCGTGCCGCACCACGTGTCCCACCACGGCTCGCCGGGCGTCGAAGGCCGCCCGCAAAATTGATAGGCGAGGCCCGCCGAGCCGGTCACGATCTGAGTGTGATCGGTGTAGATCCAATGCGACATGACATATTGGTATTCGGTCAGGCCGCCGAGATCGGCGAGCGGCGTGGTATTGTCGAACAGATATTGGTTCGACACCGGCTGGGTGGCTTTCTCCTGGCCGATGGCGAGGTTGCCATAGGCCTGGAAATTGCCGCTGTGGTATTTGGCGGAAAATTCGATGCCTTGGGTGAGCCCCTTGGCGTAATTGAAGGCACTCAGCACCAGAGCCTGGCCGAAATTGCCGTTGTCGATCAGGTCGGTTGCGATCTTGTAATAGGCGTCGATGCCGAGATCGAGCGTGGCGCAGTCCTTCGCATCGGCCGCATAGCAGACGAACGGTATTTTCTGATCGACGCCGGCATCGAAATAATGCGAGCGCTCCGGCAGCACCGGGTTGGTGCCCTGCCCGCCCGAGGCCCCCGTGGTGCCGTTGAACAGCGCGATATCGGCCGGCGCCGCTTCCACTAGAACCGGCGGCGTGAAATAGCGCGCATAGCCGGCATGGAAGGTCGTGTATTGCCACGGCTTATAGGTGAAGCTGACGCGTGGGCTTAACTGATTGGCGTCGGTGTATTGCCACATCTGGTCGAAGCGTGCGCCGTAATTCATGGTCAACTTGTCGGTGATCCTCCATTCGTCCTGGGCATAGACACCGGCGAGCCAGCCGAGTTTGTCGACGTTGTCGGTTATGGGAAAGGGCGTGTCGACCGCCGCGCCCCCGACGACCGGCTCGACCCAGGACGTATTGTCGACCCAGGTCTGCTCCGCGCTGACGGTAAAGCCCATGCGCAGCGTATGCGCCGGGTCGATCAGGTATGACGCGTCGCCCTGAACGCCGTTGGTATAGGATTGTCGCGATATGTCCGAGGCAATGCCGTTGAGGAGCAGGTCGCCGACCGGGTCCGGCGTGAAGTGTAGATCGTTATAACGGGTGAAGTAAGAGATTTGTCCGTCGAAGCCGGGCGTCGATCGCTGCAGCGCCAGGACGCCGAATTGAGTCTGCTCGTATTGGTTTTCGTTGAGCTGCGCGGAATTGAAACTACCGATCCCGAAAGCGCTGGTGACCGGAACTGCAAGGTTGGGGTTCGGCACCGGGGCACCGGGTACATTCGGAATTTGGAAGTTTGCAGTCGAGGTTCCCGCCATCAGGCTCAAGCGCGTCCAGGGGTCGACGAAGGTCGACACATAAGCGAAGCCTTTTTCCTGCGACGAGAAATCGTGGATGGCGTTGAGCGTCGGCAGCGGATTCTCGATGCCTTCGGTCGTCTGCAGATAGCGCCCGGTGACGTAATACTGCACGCCGGGCCAGCAATTCACACTCGCCGGCGTCGGTGCCGCGGGCGTGGCCGTGGTCGCCGGGCAGGTATTCCCGGCCGTGCCGCCATACTCGAAGCTGGGCTCGATCGTGCCGCGGCTGCCGCCGTAATAGCCGATGCTGCCGGAATTGTTGAAAATGTCGTTGCGCGTGGTGATGTCGACCAAGCCCACCGTGCGCATGCCGTATTCCGCCGGCAGCGCCCCGGTGACGAGCGACATGCTGCCGACGAAGCTGGTGTCGAAAATGCTGCCAAAGCCGGTGACGCCGTCGGGCAGCATGATGCCGTCGATGCGGAATTGCACATTGGCGTGATCGTTGCGGACATGCATCAGCCCCGACGCCGCGGAATCCTGCGACACGCCCGGCGCCTGCAGCAGCACTTTCTCGACCGGCGCATTGGCGCCCTGCGGCAGCGCCTCGATGGTGTCGTGGCCGATCGTGTCGGAGGTGGTGCCGACCGTGGTGTAGAGATTGTTGCGCGCCTGATCGAAGCCGTTGTTCTTGGCGGTGAACGCTTCGGCGGCGGAAACCGGCGGCACGGTTGGCGGGCGCGCGGCGACCGCGCGCGGCTTTTGCTGCGGCGCCGTCACGGTGATTTGGGGAAGCTGGGCGCGACCGGATGGCGCTGGCGTTCCCTGCGCTTGCGGCGGCGTCGCTGCAGGCGATGGCGCGGCCGCGGGCGCTGGTGTCGGATTCGCCGGTGTTTGCGGCGGCTGCGTTTGCGCGGGCTGATTTGGCGCCGACTGATCTTGAGCGCCTGCCGTTCCGCCAAAGCTAAGCAGCGCGACCAGAGCTGAGCCGGCAACGACACCTGTACGTCGGACTGACATGATACTCCGCCGAAAATGCTGCAGGGAAAGGTCCACAACTTCCAGGCGGTCGTGCCGACGCGGCATGTCGATATGCCAAGGAAATGCCGCGCCTCATCTTGGGGACATTGCGGCGCGAGCAAAGCCGATCGCCAGCAATCCCGAAGATCAACACTGACCGCAGCTTAAGCGGCTGGCGGCGCGCGCGAGCGGAAGGCGATGCGGCGCGGCGCGACGATGCCGCGGGCGATGCGCACGGTAGGCCTGACCCGTTCGAAACCGTCCGGCACCGGCAATTGCGGCGGCTCGGACACGAGCAAGGTCGACACCAAAACGATCGACGCGCAGATCGGGCAATAACCCTCGTCGTCGCCGCTATTCTGCGGCCCCGGCTGCGACGCCTTGGCGAGGACGGCCTGATGCGGCCCGGCCAAAGCGAGGTGGCCGGAACCGACGATGCCGCCGAGCTCCACATGCCCGAACGACACCGCGATTTGCAGCAAAAGCGCCGCGAGCGCGAGATATCCGCCCCGCCGTCTGTGGCGATGAACCCACCCCATGCCGCCATGCTAATGTTATAATGTTACATTTGGCAAGAGGGGCAAGAGGAGACGGCGCCCGCGCCGTTTTCGCCTGCGGCGGCTGCCGTCAGCCGCCGCCGAATTCATAGGCGAAGCCGACGCGCAAGTCGCTGATCGGCGCGCGATGCCCGGCATCAGCACTATCGGTCGCGACGTTGACGAAACCCGGAAGCTTTAGATCGGTGTAGCGGTATTCGGCACGCCCGAAAATATTGTCGGTGAGCGCATATTCGGCGCCGAGGCCGGCGGTCCAGCCGGTGGTGAAATTGTCGTCATTGGTGACAAACGGAGCGGAGCCGAGAAGCGCATAGGAGGTCGAAATATTGCCCCACGCCCAGCCGCCGGTGCCGAACACCAGCAAACGGTCGAACGCGAGCCCGAGCCGGCCGCGGACCGCGCCGTAATTCTTGACGGTGGTGGAAATCGTAAACGGCCCGCCGGGGAAGGCGCCAACCGCGCCGATCGGCGCCAGCTGTTGGTTGTTGCCGGTCAGGTTCGACTTTTGCCAATCGCCTTCGACGCCGGCGACGAATCGGTCGAACTGATAATTGCCGCCGACAAAGCCGCCGGCGAATGGGCCGTTCGCGATGTCGCTATACGGCGCCAAGGGACTTCCCGCAGCGGTCGTCAGAGTTCCCTTCGCGGTGTCCCAGCCGTAGCCGCCGTCGCCGCCGATGTAGAAACCAGCCCAGTCGTATCTTGAAGACGCCAAGTCCGGCAGATCGGCCGGCGCCGGCGAGTAGACCGGCACCGCAGAGTCTGCCGCGGCCGCTTCGCCCCAATTGAATTTGTAGTTCACGCCCGCCTCGATCATGCTCACTTTGGTTGTCGACGTCGTCGATAATTCGGAAAACGGCAGCGACACGGTCGTCGAGCCGAAATTCGTTTGGCGATATTCGGCGAATGCGTTCCAATGTTGCGCGAAGGCGAAGGCTATCCCGCCCCCCCAGGTCCAGCCGCCGAGATATTCGTTCACCGCCTCTTCGGTGCCAGCGGTGGCGAGGTTGAGCGTGCCGGAAAGCTGGGTGCGGATGAATTGCTCGCTCGACCACGCCCAGCCGCCGGTGCCGTAGAACAAGATATTGTTATATGCATAGCCGAGACGGCCGCGCACGCTTTCGCTGTCAAAGACGGTAGTTTGATTCGTGCTGGTGCCGGAAGGAGCGGCGGTCGTGGTCACCCTGGTGGCGCCGGAGGACACGTCGGCGGTAATGCCGAGCACCAGGCGCGACGGCAGCATGTCGTCGTAGCCGAGCTGGATGCCGCCGCCCCAGGCCGATGCGCTGCCGTTGGCGGGCGTGACGACGCCGCTCGCGGTGTCGATGGTGCTGCCGCCGGTGTTCGACCAGGTGTCGTCGACATGACCGCCGATAAAGAATCCGGTCCAGTCGTAATTTTCCGCGTGCAGCGGAGCGACCGACATCGTCCGCTTCAGTTCCGCGGCCATGGCCGGCAGGCTGACCGTACCGATCGTGTCGAGCGGGCCGGCGAGCGTGAGCCGAAACGCCAGCGGCTCGACCGGATGATAGACATAGTCCATCACGCCGTTGGCGCAGACCGCGGGCGTCGCCGGCGGTTTCACCGCCGGGTAGCACAAGCCGAACAGGGCGTCGCTCGTCAGCAGCGAACCGTAGGCGTAAGTCGCCTGGTCGGTCGTCGAATTTAAAAGATTGAGCGCGTCGAGCTGGATGCGCCAACCGTTGTCGAAGCGATAGCCCACACCGGCGTTGATGATATTGAACGGCGGCGACTGGAACACGCCGTCCTCGGTGAGCGGCCGCGAGCTGATATAGCGCCAGCGCAGTTCGCTGAACCAGCCGGTCGGTTCGCCGAGCGTCAGCCCCGCGGACGCTACCATCCACGGCGCGTTATAGACGTAATTGCCCGGCGCGTTGCCGATCTGCGCCTGCGGATTGCCGGCGAGCGATTGGTAGAGCGCCTCTTGCGTGGTGTCGAAACCGAGAAAGCGGGCGCGCGACAGTGACAGATCGGCATCGATGTGCGCCCAGGAAACCGGGTGGTAATCGTTGGTGAACTCGATGCCGGTGCGCTGGCTGGGCAACCCCGCCGTGGTGTCGCCGGTGTCGCCGTCGAAGAACAATTCCGAATCCTGGTGCAGATAGAAAAGACTGATCGAGCTGTCGAGATCCGGTACCGCCTTGGTGCGAAGGCCGACCTCGGCGCCGCGCGAGCGCACCAGAAACGGCGCGGACCCCTCCGGCGTCGCCGGATCGCCGGGCACTTGGGTGACCGTCGTGCTGCGGGCATCGTTGCTGTGATAGCCCATGCCGGCGCCGACGAATAATTCGGTTTTGTAGAACGGCCCCACCACCATGCGAAATTTCGGGCTGCCGATGGCCTCTTTGGTGTTTCCGGAGTTTGCCGGTTGCAACATTGAATTGATCGATGCCGCGTAATAATCGCCGCGCCAGCCGAGCACGGTCCGCAGCCAGTCGGTCCAATGCACCGTATTCTCGGTGTAGATTGCCGCATTGCCTTCGTTGACGTGGTCGTAGATGTACGGCGCCAGCAACTGGCGCTGGTCTGAGAAATTCAGTGCGGTAGTAATGTTGTCATCGCGAGTTTGCACGCCGAACACAGTCTCGGTGGGCAGATTCCCGAGTGTTCCGTCGAAGGTGCGCGAGGCGCCGCCGCCGCCGTAAACCCGATCGTCGTGCTGGTGAAACTGATCGCCATTGACCGGATCGACGGTGTCGTATGTGTAGTTGTTCCACAGGTCCATCGTGTATTTGACGATGTAGGCATTGGCTTTCCACGATCCGTCGTCGGTGGTCTGCGCCACCCGTCCCGACAGCGAGAAGCGGCTGGTGTCGCCGCCGTCGGTCGGGTCGAATGTGCCATAAAGACCTTGTTGTCCGGTCGTATAGGCCCGCAGCGCGTTCTGATCGGTTGAGTTCCAGGTGTTGGTATAGGCCATGCCGGTAAGCGAAAAGCCGTCGGTCGCAGTGCCCTGGCTGTAGCGCAACAGCCCGCTGAATTTTTTCATGTCGTCGGACGTGGTCCATGGTCCGTCATAGCCGGTGAATTCGCCGGCATAGAGCAAATTTCCGCTGCCGGCCTTGGTCGAGCCCAGGGCAAGATATCTTTCGTAGCCGAAGTTGCCGACGGTGACCGATTCGATGTTCTGGGGCACGCTGTCGCGCAGATTGATGGCGAGCGTGCCGGCATTGGCGAAGTCGCCGACGTCGGCGAAATAAACTCCCTTGCGGACATTAAGTCCGCTGACGGTTTCCGGAATGAGCCAGTTGAGATCGGTGTAGCCCTGGCCATGCGCGTGGGTGGGCAAATTGACCGGTATGTCGTCCCAGAACGTGGCGAGATCGGTGCCGTGATCGAGATTCCAGCCGCGCAGATAATACTGATTGGCCTTGCCGGCGTCAGCGTGCTCAATCACCATCAGGCCGGGTGCCGCTTCGACGATCTCGCCGGGCCGCGTTACCGGCCGCGCATTGAGATCGGCGCCGGAAATCGTCATCTGGCTCGCCATGCTCGGCGCCACCGCGGGACCGCCGCCGATATCGGGCGCGCCGGTCCGGTAGGGCGACGGCGCGGCCGGCGGCACGCTCGTCGCAGCGACTGGCTTCGGTGTCGCCTTGGGTTTGGGATGTTTCGCCGCCGTGACCTGGATGGTCGGCAGTTGCGTGTTCCCTGACGATGCCGGCGGCGGCGGCACGGCCGGCGGCGACTGCGCGAAGGCGCTTGCGCACAGCGTCGAGAACAGAACCGTCAGCGACACAAACCGACGCGACGCCATCGACGTCCCCAAACCGCGCGGACTGCCGGCGCGTCCGCTGCCCCCGATTGCAGCATGAGACGCCGATATGACGTTGTCAATAAAACTGCATACCGCAGGGTCGACCTACACTGTCGGCGCAATGACCCGGTCCAGTCAATTGACGCCGTGCGGCAATCACAAATCGCTTGACCGGTTGCGCGTCGATCTACAGAATTGCCGGCGGTGGTTCCCGCAAGGGATCAAAAGGGAACGCGGTGCGTGTGCCTTCGCCGTGAAGTGCACGCAACGCCGCGGCTGCCCCCGCAACTGTAAGCGGAGAGTTTTCGGCCACTATTGCCACTGGGAGCCGCAATGCTCCTGGGAAGGCGGCCGCAGACAGCGACCCGCGAGCCAGGAGATCTGCCACCGGCAACGGTCACGCGCGAGCGCGTCGGGCGGGGTGTCCTGGCGTAACGTCGAGTTCGGTCGCTTTAGGGTCGCTGCAACGGGCGAAAGCAGGACTTAAAGGGACCAAAGGTCGCGGTGACGGGACGTTCTTCGCCGTTGGGGCATGACGTGTATCCCGTTCACAATCGCGGCCGCGATGGTGGCCGCCTGTCTGCTTTCCGTTATCTCCTTATTTCAACATCGACGTTCGTGGCGGCCGCGCTGATCGCGGCAGGCCCCGGCGTTGCCCAAACAGCAACGCCGCCATCGCAACCGGCGGCCCCGCAGGGACAAGCGGCGCAGAGCCCGGGAAATCTTCCGCCGATCAACGTGTCGGGGAAACGCCCGAAGCAGCGCGGCAAGGTCAAAAAGCCTCAGACCCAGGCCGCGGCTCCCGCGGCGCCGAATACCGCGCCGGCGCCGCCAAACCCGCTCGCCGGCATTCCGGCAACGCCGCTCAACGCCGTCGCGACAAGCGCCAGCCGGCTCGGTCTTCCCGTCCTCGAAACACCGGCGTCGGTCGACGTCGTCACGCAAGAGACAATGCAGGACCAGGGCTATCGGACCACCAGCGAAATCGCCAAGGGGGCGGTCGGCGTGCTGGATGTCGACTCGTCGGGCGCGCCGGCCAACTTTTCGATGCGCGGCTTCACCTACGGGGCGGTGAACGTTTTGTACAACGGAATTTCGATCGGTGTGGCCAGCGACACGACCCGCGACATGGACACCTATAACCTCGACCAGGTCGAGTTCCTCAAGGGTCCATCGGCACTGATGTCAGGCATCATGGCGATCGGCGGTTCGGTCAACTACGTCAGCAGGCAGCCGACCACGGGACCGATCCAGAACGAACTCGACCTGTCCGTCGATTCCCTTGGCACCGTGCGCTCGCATTTCGGTTCCGGCGGCAGCACGGCGGTGCAAGGCCTCGACTATCGCGTCGACCTGACCGCGTCCAACATCAACAGTTTCATCGACGGCGATTATCGCGACCTGACCGACTTTTCCACCCAATTGAATTATCGCCTTACCGACACGCTGAAAACCTTCGTCGCCGTCGAATACAAGAAGGATTCCGGCCATGCCTATTGGGGCACCCCGCTGGTCCCGACCTCGTTTGCCGGGCCGCACGCGGTCAGCGGCGTCATCTCGGGCACCGCATTCAGCACGTTCTCCGGCGACAACCTCGGGCCGATGACGATCGACTCGCAGACGCTAAACACCAATTACAACGTCGCCGACAATGCCACCGGCGCCCAGGAGCTGTGGCTGCGCAGCGGCTTCGAATGGACGCCCAATAGCGGCGTCACCATCAAAAACCAAGTCTATTACTATCAGGCCAAGCGTAATTGGCTCGACAGCGAAACTTACGCCTTCGACGACGGCGCCGTATTTGCGCCCAACACCATCGACCGCGATCGTTTCTTCGTCGACCATAATCAGCACGTGGTCGGCAACAACGCCGATTTGCTGTGGGATTCGCGGTTGTTCGGCATGGACAACCGCTTCGCCGCCCAGCTCCAACTGAGCCGCGACTGGATCACGTTCACGGAAGAGGGCGATCCTAACGATTATCCCTACGACGATGTCAGCGTCATCGATCCGGCCCAAGGAGTTTACGGCCCGGAATTTCCAGATACGCGGAATAAGCGGCTCGACGATATCGCCGGGGCATTCGAAGATCGTTTGAAGATTACCCCCGCCTTTGCGCTGATCGGCGGCGTTCGCCTCGACGACTGGACGCTGGCGAGCAACGGCACCGACTACGATGGCACGATTCCCGCCGGTGAGCCGTTCACCCAGACCTGGCGGCCGGTGTCCTATCGCGCGGCCTACACCTACGAGCCGATCCCCGACATGACGTTCTACAGCATGTACGCCACGTCGTACGATCCGGCAGCCGCCGACGTCTTCAGCGTCAACTCCACGGTACCGCTGGCCTTGACGAGCGCGGCCATCTACGAGACCGGCGTCAAGCAGCTGTTGTGGGACAATAAAGCGGAGTGGACGTTCGCCGCCTACGACATCACCCGGCGCAATGTCTATGTGCCAATCAATGACACGACGTCCGCACTCGCAGGCGAAATCGGCACCAAAGGCTACGAACTCGCCGGCGCGGTTCGTCCGCTCGACGGTTGGAAATTGTGGGGCAACGTTGCCTGGACCCATGCCCGCTACGAAAATTTCAATGCCTTCGACTTCAGTGGCAACCTCGTATCGTGGACCGGCAACACGCCCTCGAACGTGGCGCCGATCATCCTCAATGCCGGCACGTCGTATCGTTTCGAGCATTGGCGCTGGCCGGTCGAGGTCGGCGCCTCGCTACGCCATGTCGGCGCGCGTTTCCTTTACGAGGACGACGCCACGACGATGGACGCCTACACGACGGCGGACGCCTTCGCATCCGTCGACATTCCCGGCAAGGATCTGGGCCGGCCGGATATCAAGAACGTGCACGTAACCTTCCGCGTGCGCAACCTGACCAACGCCGTCTATGCCGCGTTTTCCGATCCGGGCTATCCGGACCAGATCTATCTCGGCGACCCGCGCAGCTATGAGCTTGCCGTCTCAACCAAGTGGTGAAACCCGCGCCGCCATGGCCGTTCTCATCCTGCTGCACCGTTGGCTCGGCATCGCGTTCTGTCTGTTGTTCGCGATGTGGTTCGCGACCGGCATCGTCATGCACTTCGTGCCCTTTCCGGCGTTTGCGGAAGCCGACCGATTTGCCGGCTTGGCGCCGATCGATTGGGCGGAAATCGGACACGGCCCGGCGGAGGCCATCGCCGCGAGCGGCATCGTCGGCGCCACGCGCATCCGGCTGATGCAGCGAAGCGACGGACCGGTTTATCTGGTTTCCGACGGCGCCCGCGTCGCCGCGGTGCGAGCCGGCGATCTGTCGGACGCAGCCGTGCATTCGGCGAAGTTGGCGCTCGCGATCGCGACGGACTATGCAACGCACCGGCATCTGGACGCCGCGGCGGCCGGCATCGCCGCGTTGCAACCGTACGATCAATGGACCGTGTCGGAGCAATACGATCGCTACCGTCCGCTCTACCGGGTCGCGCTCAATGACGCATTCGGCACCGAGCTCTATGTGTCGACGACCACCGGCGAGATCGTGCTCGATACCACGCATCGCCAGCGCGCCTGGAACTATGTCGGCAGCATCGCGCATTGGATTTATCCAACGGCACTGCGAAGTCATCCGGCGGCATGGAGCGCGCTGCTTTGGTGGCTCTCGTTGCTTGCTTTGATCGGCGTGACCGCAGGCGCCGTTGTCGGAACGCTGCGGACGGGATTGTTCGCGCCGCAGCCGGTCTCACCTTATCGCGGCTGGCAGGCGCTGCATCACTGGCTGGGTCTTGGCTTCGGCATTTTCGTGCTGACGTGGATTTTCAGCGGCTGGCTGTCGATGGACGACGGCCTGTTGTTTTCGACTGGCCGGCCGAGCGCCGCGGAGCGGGCAGCCGTGCGCGGCAATCCGGCCTGGAATGCGTTGCCGGCTGACCAAATCCGGCGCTTGTCGCGGGCGGACCGCGAAGTGGAATGGTTTATGTTTGGCGGCCGGATTTACCGGCGCGAGCGCGCCGCCATCGACCGCCAGCATCTGTTTGTCGCCGGCGCCGAAGACGGTGCGGCTATCGCCGACCGCGCCTTGCTGCGTAAAGACGAGATCGACGCCGCCGTGGCTCGCCTTGGGCGCGACTGCGCCGCCGCTTCCGTGATCGAGCCCGACGATCCCTATGTAGTCGCCTCAGACACATCCGGCGCGCCGGTCTTCCGCGTGGTATGCGGCGAGGATTGGTTTCACATCGACGCATCGAATGGCGCGTTATTGGAAAAAATCGATCGGTCGCGGCGCGCCTATCGCTGGCTGTTCAGCGGACTTCATACGCTCGACGTTCCGGCGCTGACGGCGCGGCCAATGCTGCGCGCGGCTTTGCTCGTCGGCTTATGCGGCTGCGGGTTTGTCTTCAGTGTTACCGGCGTGGTCGTCGCATGGCGGCGACTGCGGTCTTGCTTTCGGCCGGTGCAACGACGGTAATGCCTTGATCCCGAGGACCGACACCGATGTTTCCGCCGCAACGAATCGTCTGCCTGACCGAGGAAACCGTCGAGACGCTCTATTTGCTCGGCGAGGAGAACCGCATCGTCGGCATTTCGGGCTACGTCGTGCGCCCACCGCGGGCGCGCCGCGACAAACCGCGGGTTTCCGCTTTCACCTCGGCGGACATTCCGAAAATCCTCGCGCTTGAGCCCGACCTGGTTCTGACGTTTTCCGACCTTCAGGCCGATATCGCCGCGACCTTGATCAGGCACGGCATCGACGTTCACGCGTTCAACCAGCGCACGGTCGCCGAAATTCTCGCCATGATCCGGACGCTCGGCGCGCTGGTCGGCGCGCCCGATCGCGCCGATCGCCTGGCCGGCGATTTGGTGGCGGCGCTCGCGGCGGCGCGGCTGCGTGCTTCGCGACTGCCGCGGCGGCCGAGGGTCTATTTCGAGGAATGGGACGATCCGATGATCTCGGGCATCGCCTGGGTTTCGCAATTGATCGAGATCGCCGGCGGCGTCGATATTTTCGCCGACCTTGCCTGCGCCAAATCCGCCAAGGACCGCGTCGTGACGGCGGCGGACGTTATCGCTCGCGCGCCGGACATTATTATCGGCTCGTGGTGCGGCAAGAAATTCCGTCCCGAGCGGGTCGCGGCCAGGCCCGGATTCGATGGCTTGCCGGCGGTGCGGCGCGGCGCCGTCCATGAAATCAAGTCGCCCTTGATCTTGCAGCCGGGTCCGGCGGCGCTCACCGACGGTCTCGCCGCGCTTGAAGCGATCATCGCCGCCGCCGCCGCGTAGTCTGGCGGTCGGCGGCTTGTGTGATAGAACCTGGAAAAGTGCATACTAAAGCCAGCCGCACCGCCAACCAAATAGCCGCCGGCGGTGCTAGGATCGCGGCGCCGCCATGGAGAGAGACTGCGATGCAGCGCGTCACCATCACCATCGACGACGAGCTCGATGCCGAGCTCGACCGCTTCATGATGGGGCGCGGCTACGCCAACCGCTCCGAGGCGATCCGCGACCTCGCCCGCTCCGGCTTGCAGCAGGCCGCGGCCGAAATCGGCGGGCCGCGGCCTTGCGTCGCCGCGCTCATATACATCTACGATCACGAGGCGCGCGATCTGCCGAAGCGGCTGGCGCGCGGCTTCCATCACCGCCACGACCTGGCGCAAGCGACGCTGCACGTGCATCTCGACCACGACAGCTGCATGGAAGTGACCGTGCTCAAGGGCCGCGGCTCCGACGTGCAGGAGCTGGCCGATCGCATCATCGCCGAGCGCGGCGTGCGCCACGGCCATGTGGTGTATCTGCCGGCCGACGGCGCGCATCGCCACGGTCCGGGCGAGACGCATAGCCACGCCCATCGGCCAAGCCGCCGGCGCCGCCCAGGCTGATCCGTCGAACCGCGGGAACGGCATAAGTTATTGATTCTTTTACGTTAAACTTACAGGACCAGCCTCCTTTGGCTGCCCTATTAACGGCCCATAGCGATCTTGATCGAATAGCGGCAGGCGGCATGCTAAAGGGCCGCCATCGCACGTCATTGCGATGAGCAATGACGATATTTGGACGTTGAAGTGCACACCATGTCGAGTAACGCCGAGGCCGGACCGGATTCCCGCGCGCAAGCGCTCGTCGCGTCCTATATGCGCGCCGGCTATGCGCGGATCGAACCGGCGCACTTGCAACCCGCCGAGCCGTTCCTCGATTTAAGCGGCGAAGACATCCGCCGGCGCATGTTTCTCACCGCCGATCCGGACGGCCGCGAATTGTGCCTGCGGCCCGATCTGACCATCCCGGTGTCGCGCGATTATCTCGCCTCGCCGGCCGCCGGCAAGCCGGCGGGGTTCTGCTACCTCGGCGCGGTGTTCCGCCATCGCACCGGCGCGGCGTCCGAATTTCTTCAGGCCGGCATCGAAAGCTTCGGCCGGGCCGACAAGGCGGCGGCCGATGCCGAAATGCTGGCGCTCGGGCTCGAAGCGACCGCGCAATATGGCGTGAGCACCCCGGAAATCCGCATCGGCGACGTCGGGCTGTTTTCCGCCTTCGTCGCCGCACTCGATCTGGCGCCGGCGTGGAAGCGCCGCCTGATCAAGGATTTCAACCGCAAATCCTCGCTCAAGCACGATCTCGAGCAGATCACGCTCACCCCCGCCAACGGCTCGAAGGAATACCAGGGCGTGCTGGCGGCGCTTGCCGGTTCCGACCCCAAGGCGGCGCATCATCTGGTGACCGATCTGTTGTCGATCGCCGGCATCGCCACGGTCGGCGGCCGCTCGGTCGCCGAAATCGCCGACCGCTTTCTCGAACAATCGGCGCTCAATGCGCCGACGCGGTTGCCGCGCGAGACCCGCGCG
Source organism: uncultured Alphaproteobacteria bacterium (assembly GCA_963729335.1). Taxonomy (GTDB): domain Bacteria; phylum Pseudomonadota; class Alphaproteobacteria; order Rhizobiales; family Xanthobacteraceae; genus BOG-931. The sequence continues at coordinate 436,885 of CAVSNN010000002.1, read as the reverse complement.
CTGATCGAGCGCTTTTTGTCGCTTAACGGCGATCCAGACGAGGCGGCAAGCGAATTGCGCGCGCTCTCAGCCGACGCCAAGATTTCGCTCGGCCCGGCGCTCGATCTGTTCGAGACCCGCACCGGCTTTCTTGCCGCGCGCGGCGTCGACGTGCGCGCCATCAAATTCGCCACCGATTTCGGCCGCGGCTTCGACTATTACACCGGCTTCGTGTTCGAGCTGCATAACGCGGCCGGCAATTCCGCGCGCGGCAACGCCGCGCTGGTCGCCGGCGGCCGTTATGACGGCCTGCTCACCCGGCTCGGCGCCCGCGAGGCCATCCCCGCGGTCGGCTTTGCCGCATCGATCGACCAACTTGCCGATAGCGGAAACGCGTCATGACCGAGACGACTGCGCCGCTCATTCTCGCCGTGCCGTCGAAAGGCCGCTTGCAGCAGAACGCGGAAAATTTCTTCGCCGGCGCCGGGCTTGAACTCGTCAAGCCGCGCGGCGCCCGCGATTATCGCGGCACCATCGCCGGCTTCGACGGCATCGAGATCGCGTATCTGTCGGCGGCCGAAATCACCGCGCAGCTGGCGCAGGGTCTCGCCCATCTCGGCGTCACCGGCGAGGACCTCATTCGCGAGATGATTCCGCAATCCGACGCGCGTGTCGTGTTCATTGCCGCGCTGGGCTTCGGCTTCGCCAATGTCGCGGTCGCGGTGCCGCAGGCCTGGATCGACGTGCGCAACATGGCCGACCTCGACGACGTCGCCACCGCGTTTCGATTAAAGCACGAGCGCAAGATGCGGCTCGCCACCAAATACGCCAATCTGGCGCGCGATTTTTTTGCCGCGCACGGCGTCGTCGATTACCGCATCGTCGAAAGCTCGGGCGCCACCGAGGGCGCGCCGGCGGCCGGCACCGCCGAAATGATCGTCGACATCACCACGACCGGCGCTACGCTTTCAGCCAACGGCCTCAAAGTGATCGAGGACGGCGTCATCCTGCACTCGCAGGCCAACCTCGTCGCCGCGCGCGCCGCCGCCTGGACCGCCGCGCAGCGCGACACCGCGCGGTTACTGCTCGACCGCATCGCCGCGCACAGGCGGGCCGAGTCGTTCCGCGAAGTGCGCAGCCGCTTCGCCGGCCTAAACGACGCGCTCCTTGCCGCGGCGCGGCAGAAATTCGGCGTCGCCGCCCCGTTCGGCGGCCCGACCTCCTCGGGCATGCTCACGCTCCACTGCCCGCCGGACAACGTGCACGCGCTCGCGAGTTTCCTGCGCGAACACGGCGCCGAAGCGGTCTCGGTCGGCCCGCTCGACTACGTCTATACGCGCGACAATCCGCTTTACGCGAGGCTCGCGGCGGAGCTTGACGCGCGCACGCCGCGCGGCGACTGATAGCGCGCAGGCATCAGGAGATACGCCCATGCCGGTTTTGCGCATCGTGCGGCGCGCCGTCGCCGCGGCCGCGTTTTCGACACTCGTTCTCGCCGCGGGCTTTTCGCCCACTACCGCGGCGCCGGCCTATCCGGCGGAAAAGATCACGGTGATCGTCGCCTTTGCGCCGGGCGGCATCGCCGACACGCTGGCGCGGCTGATCGGCCAGGGCTTGAGCGAACGGCTGCATCAGAGCGTGGTCGTCGAGAACCGCGGCGGCGCCGGCGGCAATATCGCCGCCGAGGTCGTCGCCCACGCCAAGCCCGATGGCTACACGCTTCTCGCCACCACCACCGCGCTCGCCATCAACGAGACGCTGTTTGCCAACAAGCAATTCGCGGCAAGCGATTTCAAGACCGTCGCCATCGCCGCATCGAGCCCGGAAGCCTTGGTGACGAGCCCGAGCAATCCCTCAAACACGCTTGCCGAATTCATCAAGGCCATGAACGGGCGTAGCATCAATCTCGCCATCCCCGGCGTCGGCACCGGCTCGGACATCGAGGCGGAATATTTCTTCAAATTCCTCGCCAAGGCGCCGGTGCAGCCGATCCCGTTCCAGGGCGGTGCGCCGGCGATCAATGCGACGATCGGCAACCAGGTCGACCTGATGGCGACCACGCTCGGCGGCGGCGCGGCGGCGCAGATCGCGGCCGGCAAGCTCAAGGGCCTCGGCATCGCCGCCGAAAAGCGCGCCGCGGTGGCGCCGAACGTGCCGACCTATGCCGAGCAGGGTTTTCCGGGATTTACCGCAGCGTCCTGGGTCGGCTTCTTCGCCCCGGCCAAAACCGATCCGCAGATCCTGCAGACGCTCAATGCGGCGATCGACGCCATCGTCAAAAGCCCGGCGGTGCAGACCAAGCTCGTCGCCATGGGCTTCGATCCGATCGCCGGCTCGCAAGCCCAAGCCGACGCCATGTTCGCCGCCGAGGTCAAAAAGTGGGGCGACATGGTCAAGGCGCTCGGGCTTTCGATCAAATAGAGCATGATCCCGAGCGCTCCGGAACCAACCGCCGCGCCCACGCGTTGCATTGTCCGAACCCAACTTTGGACGGAGGTGGAGCCGTGCCGGTTTTTTTTGGATTTATCCTGGGCGTGGCGCTGACGATTGGCGGCGCTTATGCATACGATTCCTCGACCGGGCGCGCCGCCAACGGGCTAACGGCGACCGCGGCCGGCCGCCAGGCGCCGATGGTCAACTGGAACGTGGTCGACGACGATTGGCAGAACGTTCGAAGCACCGTGCGCCTGAAGGCGGAAAATCTCGAACGAAAATTAAAAGAGCATAGCTGAACGCAGCCGAGGCAAAGCCCCGGCGGTCAGATCTTATCGCGCACGCGAAACACCACGAAATGCGACAGCGCGAAGTTAACGACAAAGCTCGCCAGGATGGCGATGGCCTTTGCCACATAGAGCGGCAGCAGAAAAATTTGCGCGGCAACGACCAGCGTCGCGGTATTGGCGATAAGCCCGGCGATGCCGGAAACGATGAAGACGAGGTAATGCCGCCAGCGCAGCTTTCGCCCCGATTCGGCGGCAAAGGTGATGGACGAATTCATGATATAGGAGCCGCTGATCGCGACGCTCCACGACGTGATGTTGGCGGCGATCAATAAAATCGTCTCCGGAGCGCCGCAGCGGCAGACATCGGCGACCCGCTCGAACGCGGCAAGCGCCAAGGCGGATTGCTGGAGCGCCGCCCGCACCATGCAGGAACACGCAGTAATCGACCGCGGTATTGACGACGCCGATAAGCGCGAACGACGCCGCTTTGAGGCTCACCGCCCGCTTGCGCCAAGCCTCGGCGAGCCTCGTGCGGGCCGAATCGTAGGCAGATGCCGGGGCCATTCTCCCCGCATATCACGTCCGGCGGCGCGCGCCAGAGCGGTCGCCATAATGCTCCGACGCAAGGGGGTGGGCGGAAACGCGCGCTTTGCGCTATAAGTTCCGGCGGAGGACCGAGGCGATGAGCGATGCCGCCGAATCCATAATTCCGTCGCTGCCGCACGACCGCAACGGCCGCCGGCGGCGCGGCGGCGCGGCCTGTCGATCGTGGTGCCGCTTTATAACGAGGCGGCGGCGCTCGAGCGCATGCATGCGCGGCTCGTCGAGGTCGCGCAGCGGCTCGCCGCCAGCCGCGCCGCTCGCCTGCGAAGCGATCTATGTCGACGACGGCAGCCGCGACGGCACGCTCGCCATCGCCCGCGACCTGCCGGCGACCGCGCTCGACGTTCAGGTGGTGGCGCTATCGCGCAATTTCGGCAAGGAGGCGGCGCTGCTTGCCGGCCTCGATCATGCCCGGCGCGGCGCCGTGCTGTTCATCGATGGCGACGGCCAGCATCCGCCGGATTTGATCGAAACGCTGGTCGGCCACTGGCTCGATGACGATTGCGACGTGGTCTACACCGCCAAGGCGCAACCGCGCCACCGAATCGCTCATTCGCCGGCTCGCGGTGAAGACGTTCTATGCGCTGTTGAACTGGGGCGCGCGGCCGAAAATCCCCGAAGACGCCGGCGACTTCCGGCTGTTGTCCCCGCGCGCCGCCAATGCCTTGCGGCAGCTGCCGGAGCGCAACCGCTTTTTCAAAGGCCTCTCGAGCTGGATCGGCTTTCGCCAGCTGCGCGTCGATTACGAGCCGGACGCCCGCGTCGACGGCCGCACCACCTGGAATTTGCACCGGCTGATCGGGCTGTCGATCAACGGCGTCACCGCGTTCTCGGTGGCGCCGCTGCGGCTGGCCACCGTGATCGGCACCATGCTCGCCGTGGTGGCGTTCTTCTACGGCTTGCAGATCGTCTACGAAACCTTGGTCTATGGCGTAAGCGTGCCGGGCTATCCGTCGTTGTTCGTCGGCGTCATGGTGCTCGGCGGCGTGCAGCTCATCATGATCGGGGTGGTCGGCGAATATATCGGCAAGATCCTGGAAGAGATCAAAGCCCGGCCGGTCTATTTCGTCGCCGAGCACGCCGTGAAGCTCGCCCAAAAAAACCAACAGGAAGACCGGCAAGCCGTCGAGGCCGCCGCGCCCGACGCCCGCACCGCGGCCGAATGAGCCAAGCCAAACTCCGCCGCATCTGGCTTTGCGCCGACGATTACGGCATTTCGCCCGCGGTCAATGCCGCGATCCGCGAATTGATCGCGCGCGCGCGGCTCAATGCCACTTCGGCCATGGTCGTGGCGGAAAGCTGTTCGGCAAGCGAGGCGGCGGCGCTCGCCGCGGCCACGGCGCCCGCCGGTTCGCGCGCCGCGATCGGGCTGCATGTGACGCTCGACCGCGCCGTTTACGGCCGCTGAGCGAAGGATTTGCGCCCGCCCGCGACGGCGCCTTCTTGCCGCTTGCGGCCATGGCGGGACGCGCGCTGGCGCGGCGTCTTAAGCCCGAACGGCTCGACGCCGAGATCGCGCGCCAGTTCGCCGCCTTCCGCGCCGCGTTCGGCCGCGCGCCGGATTTCGTCGACGGTCATCAGCATATCCATCTGTTTCCGCAGATCGGCGAGGCGCTGTTGCGCGTCGTCAGGCAAGCCGCACCGGCGGCCTGGCTGCGCCAATGCGGCCGGCCGGCCGCGGCGCATAAGGGCTTTGCCGACCCGAAGGGGTTTATCCTCGATGCACTGAGCAAGCGGTTCCGCCGGCTTGCCGCCGCGCACGGCGCGCGCACCAATCCGGCCTTTGCCGGCACCTATTCGTTTCGGCCGGGCGCCGATTACGCCAGGCTGTTTGCGGGTTTTCTCGATGGCCTGCCCGACGGCGGCGTGGTGATGTGCCATCCGGGCCATGTCGACGGCGCATTGCGCCGGCTCGATCCGGTTACCGAATTGCGCGAGCGCGAATATGCGTATTTTGCCGGCGCGGATTTTGCGCGGCTCCTGGATCGGCGCGGTTACGCGCTCGCCGAAACCGCGAGATAACCTTATCTGCGGTGCGGATGCACCGTGTGGCTGTAGCGCACCTCGAGCTGCTCGATGTACGACGTATAGGCCGATGCAATGCCGGCATCGTGGATGAACAGCACGTTTTCGGCGTTGCCCATGGCGTGGTTCGACAGGTTGAAGCTTCCCGTCACCACCACGTCGTCGGCGATTACCAGCTTGTTATGCATGAAATTGTGCGGCTGGTGCGGCTTGGTGCGGCTGTACGGAATCGAATTCTTGCGCACGAGGTGATCGGCGACCTTGTCCCAGGTGTTGATCTTGTCGGCGCCGACATGCGCGGCCCGCCATTGGCGCCGCACCTGGTCCATCTGTGGACCGTCGTAAACTCCGCCCAGCCGGATGCCGCGATCGATCGCCTCCGACAACGCGGCGAGGATCGGGCCCGACGACAGCACGACCGAGGCTACCAGGAGCCGCTCGTGCGCGCAGGCGATGGCGCCGACAATCTCCTTCACGATCGCCGGGCTTTGTTTCGGCGCGAACGCGACCGTCACCGGCACTTCGCCGACGCGCACCCTATCGACGTCCTGGTTGGTGCTGTTGGCGGGAATCCGGCCGCTGGCGAACAGCCCGGCGAAGTTCTCGGAAAAATGGGCTGCGAGCGGACGCGAGCGCACTTGCAGCAGATTATTCTCCTGCAATCCCCAGGAATCGTCGGTGTAGTTGGCCGAGCCCAGAAAGACCGCGGCGGCTTCGGTGTCGCCGTCGCGGATGAGATATTTGCTGTGCATCAGCGCGCGATAACCGGTGATCGGCCTGATCTGCGCGATATCGGCGAACGAGCGCACGAAAGTCTCGGTGCCCGGCGCTTTCTTGTCGGCCTCGAGATGGACCGGCGACATGGCGGACTCGGCATCGCCGGCGGGCTCGGTGGTCGCGTCGTAGATGATGCGGATGGTCACATTGTTCTTGGCGCGGTCCCGCAGCGCCGCGGTGACGATCGCCGCGGCATCGCCGGCGAGCCGGAAATCGTAGATCGCGATGTCGAGAGTGGCGCGCGCGCTGGCGATGAAATCTGCGATCCGCTGGGCGACCTCCGCGATCTGAGCTTCGCGGCCACGCTCGGCCGTGAACGGATCCTCTCCGATCTGCTGGAGAAACATCGTTTCGATGTCGCCCGCCGCAGCCGACGCTGTCGCGATTGCCATGTGCAATGTCGCCTTTTGTGCGGAAGTTGTCGATCAGGAATGCGGCAGGGACGGATAGCCCGGCGGCCGCGGTCCCTTCCGCACGCCGCGCCTGACCAGCTCCTGCCAGCCGCTTTCGGCATCGTCGGCATAGCAGAGAATATCGAGGTCGGCGCGGTCGATTACCTTTTCCTCGGCCAGTTTCTCGAAATTGATTACGTGTGACCAATATGATTTGTCGATCAGCACCACCGGTACGGGCGGCATTTTCCCGGTCTGAATCAGGGTGAGCAGCTCGAACAATTCGTCAAACGTGCCGAATCCGCCCGGGAACGCCACCAGCGCGTTGGCGCGCATCGCGAAGTGCAGCTTGCGGATCGCGAAATAGTGAAACTGAAAGGTCAGATCGGGCGTCGAATAGGCATTCGGCTGTTGTTCGTGCGGCAGCCCGATATTGAACCCGATCGAGGGCGCGCCGGCCTCCGCCGCACCGCGATTGGCGGCCTCCATGATGCCGGGCCCGCCGCCGGTCGCGATGACATTGTCGCGGACGCCGTCATGCGAAATCAGCGCGCCGCCGCCTTCCGACGCGATCTTTCCAAACCGCCGCGCCTCCTCGTACCAGCGCGCCGCATTGCCGGCCGCGCGCGACCTGCCGTCCGCTGCGCTGCCCAGCGGCCGCGCTCGCGCGCTGCCGAATACCACGATGGTCGAGCGGACGGTCCAGGCGCGCAGGCGCTCCTCGGCCTTGGCGTATTCGATTTGCAGGCGGACCCCGCGCATGGAGTCGCCGAGCAGAAAATCCGGATCGAGCGCGGCGAGGCGGAATGCCGCTGAGCTCTTCTGCGCGCTGTTGTCGGCCATGGCCCTTACAGGACCACCACCTTGGTGCCCACTTTCACGCGATCGTAGAGGTCCTCGACGTCCTCGTTGCGCATGCGGATGCAGCCCGACGAGACATTCTGGCCGATGGTCCAGGGCTCGTTCGAGCCATGGATGCGGTACAGCGTCGAGCCGAGATAGAGCGCGCGCGCGCCGAGCGGATTGCCGAGCCCGCCGGGCATGAACCGCGGCAGCTCGGGCTGCCGCTCGATCATTTCAGGCGGCGGCGTCCAATCCGGCCATTCTTTTTTCGCCGAGACGGTGTGCACGCCGGACCAGGTGAAGCCCGGCCGGCCGACGCCGATGCCATAGCGCAGCGCCTTGCCGCCGTCCTCGACCAGGAACAGAAATTTGTCCGGCGTATCGACGATGACGGTGCCCGGTTTTTCGTCGCCCTTATAGGCGACGACCTGGCGCGCGAATTTGGGATTGATCGGGTAATTCGACATGTCCGGCGGATTGGCCGGCGCGTAGGCCTGCTGCACCGGCGCGGCGGGCGGAACTTGTTGCGGCTGCGGCGCCGGCGGCGGCTGCGGCTGCGGCGCCCTGGTAGCCGGGCGCCGCGAAATACAGATGCGAGACCGGAACCTCGATGGTCGGGCCGCCGAAAATCGCCTGGAGAAATCCACCGCCGCCGGGACCTAACGGCGCCGGTGGAGGCGGCGGCGGCGGCGGCGCGGCAGCCGCATAAGGTTGCGCCGGAGGAGCCGCATAAGTTTGCGAGGCGGCTGCGACGTAGGTTTGCGGCGCGGGCGCGGCGTAACTCTGCGGCGCTGCGGCGACATAGGTTTGTGGCACTGGCGCGGCGTATCTCTGCGGCGCCGCGGTGGCGTAGGTTTGCGGCCCGGGCGCCACGTAACCCTGCGGCGCGGGCGCGGCGTAACCCTGCGGCGCGACGGTGGCGTAGCCCGCCGGCGCCGTCACATAGCGCGGCTGCGCGGCATAGACGTAATACCGATATTGCGGCGCGGCTTGCGACTGGCCGGCATAGACCGGCCCGCTCGCGACATAGGGGTAATAGGTGACCTGAAGCGGATCGGCGAAAGCCGGAGTGGAAAACGCGCTTATCGCAAGCGCGACGATGCAGATACGCCGCATTGCTGTACTCGTTACGCAAGTTTCACGCTGAGCGGCTGGCGCTCAGGCGATGACTACGCCCGCAAACCTCGACTGTTTGGTAAACAAATTCCGCCGCCGCCGTGTTGGTACATTGTTCATCAAGTTACGGTTGATTTTGTGTCAATGGTTGGAGGTCTTGGTTAACCGCCGGTTGTCGGCGCGCCGTGAACGCCGCATTAAGCGGCAAAACTTTATTCTTCCATCGCGCGCGATCCCAAACGATCGTGCTCGGAAAATACCGACTGGTCGGGCCCACATGGCCGAACCGTGCAAAGTCTTCCGCATCGAGCGAACCGCCGCGGCGCGGCTGCCGCGCCGTGGCGGCGCGCCGCCGTCGGCGCCGTCGGCGCCGCCGCACGGTGTCGACCTCGCGCAGGTGTTTGGCGCCCTGCATGCGGTCAACGGCGCTGCCGGCACCGATGCCGACGCCGACGCGGCGGCAAGAGCGGCGGCGCAGCTTGCGCGCATCGCCGATGAGCTTGACGCCGTCACCGCCGGCACCGCGCAGGCGACGCAAAAAATCCTCGACGCCGCCGAAGCGATCGATCGGCTCGCCGACGATCTGTCGGCCGTGCTGCGCGGCCGGGCCGAGCAGGATCTGGCGGCGGACATTTCCGATCTGGTGCTGAGCATTTTCGAGGCCTGCAATTTTCACGATCTCATTGGCCAGCGCATCGCCAAAGTTATGAAGACGCTCGGTCCGGGCGCGCCGCCGCCGCACGGGCACGGCGCGCGCCACCTGCATGGGCCGGCGCTCGACGGCGAGGCCGGCCACATGACGCAAGCCGAAATCGACCAATTGTTCGGCGGTTGATCCGGCGTCATTTCGGCGCGCGGATAAAAACGAAGCAAACCAGCGCGGCGGCGGCGAAGACCGCGACCGCGGCAAGGCCGGTCGCATCGCCGGCGCGGTCGGCGACATAGGTCACCGCCACCGGCGCCACCGCCTGCACCGCCAGAAACGGCCCGCCGATCCGCCCGACCAGCCGCCCGTAGCCGGAGGCGCCGAATAACGCGAGCGGCACGGTGCCCCGCGCGATGGTCAAAAGCCCGTTCGCCATGCCGTACATCGCGACGAACAGCGCGGCCGCGGCGGCGGAAAACGGCAACAGCGCCAACGCCGCGAAGGCCGCGACCAAGAGTGCGACGGCACCGCGCGCGACAAAGAGCGGATGCAGCCGCCGCGCCAAGCCGAGTTCGCCGACGCGCGCCAACACTTGCGCCGGACCGAATACCATGCCGATGGCGACGACGGTATCCGGCTCAAGCCCGAAGCGCTTGAAAATGGCGAGCAGCTGCGCCGACAGCGCCGAAGGCACGAAGGCGTAGGCGGCAAAACCGGTCGCCACCAGAACGAAGGCGAAGCCGTGCGCCGGGAGCAGCGCCGCTGGCTTCGGCTCGGACCCGAGCGCCGGCGCCGGGTGCGCCACCCCGGCCGCCTGCCGGCGCGGCAGCGCGAAAGCGTGCAGCGGCGCGGCGACGAATGCCAGCAAGGCGGCATAGACCAGGTAAGTGCCGCGCCAGCCCACCGCGTCGATCAGATATTGCGTCGCCGGCCAGCTCACCGTCGAGGCAAAGCCGCCGGCCAGCGTCAACGTGGTGATCGGCGCCCGCGCCCCGGTTCCGAAAATGCGGCCGAGCGTGGCGAAAGCCGGATCGTAGAGCGAGGCCGCCATGGCGAGCCCCAGCACCATCCAGACCGGAAAATACACCAAGCGCATTGGGCGCGTTGACCAGACCGACCAGCCCGGCGGCGCCGAGGAGCGAGCCCACCGGCATCACGACATGGCCGCCGACGCGGTCGATGGTGCCCCCGACATAGCGCGAGCACAGTCCGCCGACCAACAGGCCCAGCGAAAATCCGCCCATCGCGAAGGCGGGCGACCAGCCGTGATCGGCGCGCGATCAGCGGCACGGTGAGCACCGGCGGATAGTACAACGCGCCCCAGGACAAAATCTCGGTGACGCCGAGCACGCTCACCGCGCGCCAGGGACCGAACAGAAATTCGCGGGGGGTCGGCATATTTATTCCCCTCCCCCTTGTGGGGAGGGGTTAGGGGTGGGGGTCGGGAGGTAATGCATTGGAGTCGACGAATGTTCTGCTCGCCGTCTTCGCCGGGAGCAACCTCCCGCCTGCGGGCCGAAGCCCTTCTACGCTCCGAAGCCCTTCGGCGGGCGAAGGCCCGACCCCCCACCCTACCCTCCCCCACAAGCTTGCACTCGGGCGCGCAAAGCGCGGCCCGGGTGGGGGGAGGGAAAACAAATGGCCCATTATTGCGTCGGCGGCTTCATCGGCGGCCTGCCGGCCGAGCGCGCGGTGCCCTCGGGCGCGCAGCGCACATAGACGCCGGTGCCGTAGCGGCCGGCAACTTCCGGATCCATCCACTTGAGCACCATGGTGCGGCCGTCGAACGACACGATCTCGCGGTCCTGCGGTCCGCCGGGATCGCCGGGCGGGCCGATATAGTTCTTGCCGCTGGGCGAGCCTTTGAGCTGCAATTCCTGCAACTGCGCGCTGTCGGCGAGATACATCATGACGCCGCCGTTCGGCCCGCGCGTGATCTCGACCGGCTGGCCGCACTGATTGCGCGCCGCCGCGGCGGTGCGCGCCAAATCCTCCTCGCGATGGTAGGCGCCATAGCCCCAGCGGCCGACGATGTCCTCCGGCCGGTATTTGGACGGAATCGCCGGTGTTGCCATCGGCGCCGGCGCGGCTGCCTGTTCGGCCGGCATCGGATTGGAGGTGCAGGCGGACAAAGTGAGCGCCGAGAGCGCGACCAGGCTCGCAGCCAATCGCAGATGTCGCAGCCGAGCACTCATGACCGGTCCCCTCCAAGTCGAATGCGGCCGTTCTACCGCGGCGACCTTTCGACTTTGTTGCAAATCGCTCCCGCGGCCCCCGCCGCCAAGCCGGACCGTCGGCGAAGATTACGGCCCCGATTTGGCGCTTTCTCCGCTTTGCCGGCGGTCGAGCCGAGCGGCGGTTGAGGAATGCGAACCGCGCCCGTTTGCTACTTGCCACGCGCGTCGCCCGTCTTGACAGTCTCGCGGCAAAATCCTATCTCCCGCCTGCCGATTGGCACTCAGATGTTATGAGTGCTAAAGACGCTGCAAAACAAACACTTTTTTCAACGCCAAAAGCCGCAGCATGGCGGCAAAGAGGGTGATCATGGCGAAAACGAAGTTCCGGCCGCTGCATGACCGGGTGGTGGTCAAGCGTATCGACGCCGAGGCGAAGTCCAAGGGCGGCATCATCATTCCCGACACCGCCAAGGAGAAGCCCTCGGAGGGCGAGGTGGTGGCGGTGGGCCCCGGCGGCCGCGACGAGTAGCGGCAAGCTCATTCCGATCGGGCTCAAGTCCGGCGACCGCGTGCTGTTCGGCAAATGGTCGGGCACCGAAGTCAAGCTCGACGGCGAGGAACTCCTGATCATGAAGGAGTCCGACATCATGGGCGTGATCGCCTGAATACTTAGCCCCTCATCCTGAGGTGCTCGCCGCAGGCGAGCCTCGAAGGATGAGGCCACTGAGCGGCACCCTTCGAGGCTCGCGGCTTTGCCGCTCGCACCTCAGGGTGAGGACGGAAAAGAAAAACTCGAGGAGCAAACTGCAATGTCCGCCAAAGACGTAAGATTTTCCACCGAGGCGCGCGACAAGATGCTGCACGGCGTCGATGTTCTCGCCAACGCGGTGCGGGTGACGCTTGGCCCCAAGGGCCGCAACGTCATCCTCGATAAATCGTTCGGCGCCCCGCGCATCACCAAGGACGGCGTCACCGTCGCCAAGGAGATCGAGCTCGACGACAAGTTCGAGAACATGGGCGCGCAGATGGTGCGCGAAGTGGCGCAGAAGACCAACGACCAGGCCGGCGACGGCACCACCACCGCGACCGTGCTCGCCGCCGCCATCGTCAAGGAAGGCGTCAAGTCGGTCGCCGCCGGCATGAACCCGATGGATCTCAAGCGCGGCATCGACATCGCGGTCAAGGCGGTGGTCGAGGACATCAAGAAGCGCGCGAAGAAGGTCGGCTCGTCTGCGGAAGTGGCGCAGGTCGGCACCATTTCGTCGAACGGCGACGCAACCGTCGGCAAGATGATTGCCAACGCGATGCAGAAAGTCGGCAACGAGGGCGTCATCACGGTCGAGGAAGCGAAAGCGCTGGAAACCGACGTCGAGATCGTCGAGGGCATGCAGTTCGACCGCGGCTATATCTCGCCCTATTTCATCACCAATGCCGAGAAGATGGTGGCCGAGCTCGAAGACTGCCTACGTGCTGCTGCACGAGAAGAAGCTGTCGCAGCTGCAAGCCATGCTGCCGCTGCTAGAAGCGGTGGTGCAGTCGGGCAAGCCGCTTCTGATCGTCGCCGAGGACATCGAGGGCGAGGCGCTGGCGACGCTGGTGGTCAACAAGTTGCGCGGCGGATTGAAAGTCGCCGCCGTCAAGGCGCCCGGCTTCGGCGACCGCCGCAAGGCCATGCTCGAAGACATCGCCATCCTCACCGGCGGCCAGCTCATCGCCGAGGACCTCGGCATCAAGCTTGAAAGCGTGACGCCTGCGATGCTCGGCCGCGCCAAGAAGATCGTGATCGAGAAGGAAAAGACCACGATCGTCGACGGCGCCGGCAAAAAGAAGGACATCGAAGGCCGCGTCAACCAGATCAAGGCGCAGATCGAGGAGACCACCTCCGACTACGACCGCGAGAAGCTGCAGGAGCGGCTGGCAAAACTCGCCGGCGGGGTCGCGGTGATCCGCGTCGGCGGCGCCACCGAGATCGAGGTCAAGGAGAAGAAGGACCGCGTCGAGGACGCGCTCAACGCCACGAGAGCCGCGGTCGAGGAAGGCATCGTGCCGGGCGGCGGGGTGGCTTTGCTGCGCGCCAAGAAGGCGATCGGCAAGCTGCATAACGACAATGCCGACGTGCAGGCCGGCATCAATATCGTGCTCAAGGCGCTTGGAGACGCCGCTCCGCCAGATCGCGGAAAATTCCGGCGTCGAAGGCTCGATCGTGGTCAACAAGATCCTCGAAAGCAAGTCGGAGACTTACGGCTTCGACGCGCAGACCGAAGAATACGTCGACATGGTCGAGAAAGGCATCGTCGATCCGGCCAAAGTGGTGCGCGCGGCGCTGCAAGACGCCGCCAGTGTCGCCGGCCTGCTGTCACGACCGAGGCCATGGTCGCCGAACTGCCGAAGGACAAGCCGGCCATGCCGGCGATGCCCGGCGGCGGCGGCATGGACGGCATGTATTAAGCCGACCGTCATCGCCGGCGCGGCGCAATCCGTAGGGGCGGCCCTTGTGGCCGCCCTGTTCCGTCGCGGGCGCCCACAAGGGGCGCCCCTACGGTGCGCGTAGCGAAGCTTTCATTTTCACCTCTCTCCGCGCGCAGCGAGAGCGAGATCAATTCGACATCAGCCGGAACCGCAGCGTGATGGCGCCGACAAGCTCGACCAGGTCGCCGTCGCGCCGCCATTGGGTCACCCCGGCGAGCGTCGCCAACAGCGCGGCATCGCTCGCCTGCCGCTCCGGCGGGCATTGGGCCGGTTGGGCCGGCCCGGGAACGATGCTGATCGTATCGTCGCCAACTTTGGCCTCGCCGCGCAGGCTCGCGCACCAGAGGTCGATCGTGGCTGTGCCGTCGTCCTCGATTTCGAGCATCGGCACGCGCTTACTTCCGGGCAGCGGCGCGGCATCGAGCATCAGCTCGCTGCCGTATGGAAACGGCCCGCTCGCATGCGCGGGCCAGATTGCGATGACGAGAAGGAGCAAAACGGAGCGCATCATTGTCATGGCGAGTGGCGAATAGCGAAATAGCGAATAGGGGCAAATCCCCTACTCGCCACTCACTATTCGCTATTCGCGTTCGTTCCTAGTCAGTGCCCCGGCAACTCCGCGATGTGCGGGAAGAACAGGTAGCAGGCGACGCCGATAATGACGAGATAGCCCAAAAGGACGAGGCACCAGCCGAAATTATGGCGGATCACCTCGCCCTCGTTGCGCACGAACTTCGAGGTCGACACCCCGACGCTCGCGGTCTGCGGCGCGATCGGCTTGCCGACTTCGGCGCCGACCGAGTTGAGCGACGGCAACAGCAGCAGCGGAAAGCCGAGCAATTTGCCGACCAGCGCCTGGAACGTGCCGAACATGGCGTTGGTCGAGGTGTTGCTGCCCGACAAAGCCACCCCGATGAAGCCCAATATCGGCGCTACCACGATGAAGGCCGGGCCGATCTTGGCGAAGGCGTTGGCAAGCGAGCCCGCCATGCCCGAATAGTTGAACACATAGGCGAGACCGAAGATGAAGACGCCGACCAGGCAGGCGCCCCACATTTGCGACCAGGTTTTGGCGAAGATGTCGCGGACCTGGGACATGGAAACGCGCAGCAACAGGGCTGCGAGAATCCAGGACGCCAGGATCGCGCTACCGCCGACGAACGGCGTCCAGTTGAACACCGCGCCGATCTTGGCGCCAGGCGTGATCGCCGACGCCGCGGTGACGCCATAGTGCAGGAGCACGATCGAGGGCAGGTGCGACCACGGTCCGGTCCAGGCGACCACCACCGCGATCAGGACCGCGATCGGCAGCCAGGCCATGACGATGTCGCCGCCGGAAAGCCCATGGGCCTCGGCCTGGGTGCTGCCGGTCGCCGGTGTGCCGCCGTAGGCCAGCACTTGCGACGGCCGCCAGATTTTGAGCAGGATCAGCAGCACCACGAAGCACATGATCGAACCGATAACATCCGGCAGATAGGGCCCGAGATAGACCGCGGTCGGCAATTGCCCGGCGATGTAGCCAAGCGAGCCGACGATGGCGAGCGGCCATGCCGACCACATGCCTTTGCTGCCGGAAACCAGATAGAGCAAGATCCACGGCGGCAGCAAGGCGAGGATGGCGACGATCTTGCCGACCGAGGCCGAGTAGATCGGCAACAGGTCGACGAAATTCATGCCAAGCGTGCCGGCGGTCACCGTGGCGAGCGCGATGATCGGCGCGCCCAAGGCGCCGTATGACACCGGCGCATTGTTGGCGATCGCGGCGACGCGGATGGCGTCGAGATCGGGAATGCCGATCGCGATCAGGATCGGGGCGACGAACGCCCACGGATAGCCGAAGCCGACCAGGCCTTCGAGCAAGGCGCCGAACGCCCAGGCGAACAGGATGGTTTGCACCCGCACGTCGCGGGTTCCCTGTTGCACCAGCCAGCGCCGCAATTTGTCGAAGGAACCGGTGGTGACCAGCGTGTTGAACAGCATCACTCCCCAAAACGTGATCCAGTCGACATTCCACACGCCGGTGGCGGAGCCGTAAATGTAGGCGCGAACGCCGTCGTCGAACGGCATCGCCAGACCCACAATCCGAGCAGGAAAGTGACGATGGAGCCGATCAGCACGGCAAGCCAGGCCGACATGCGCAGGCCGGCGAGCAGGAACAGCAGCAGGGCTACCGGAACGAGCGCCACCAACCAGGTCAAGAACAGGTTTCCGGTAGGATCGAGTATTTGGGTAAACATGGACAATTCCTCCCCAGCGGGCGCCGCGCCGGCTCGCTGTTGCTTTCCCATTGGCTCGGCGAAGATAGGGCGGCGTGCGGCAATGCCGCGCGCTGCCTCAACAGGGACGCAATTTATTAGGCGGCGTGCCGCAAATTTAGGCGATTTTAATGTCTATAGCTACGCAACAACGCCGGTATGCCGCCGTAAACCGCTCTGCCCCTGTGGAAAGCTTCGTGATATCGCGGTGCACCATGTGGGCATGGGTTGCTTAATTCGCGTCGGTTCATTTGCACTATCTGTGGGTCGATTTGCCGATGCCGTGTGATTGTTGCGTATCGTCCTGCGTGAAACCGCTCAATATCGGAGGTCTTCCGTGAAACGCCTCGCTGCGACGCTGGCCACTGTATGGCGGCTGTCCATCCCCTACTTCCGCTCCGAGGACCGCTGGCCGGGGCGGATTCTGCTGGCCGCGGTGGTCGCGATCGAATTGTCGATTGTCGCCATCACCGTCATTCTGAACCAATGGTACAACCGGTTTTACAATACGCTGCAGGACCACAATTGGGCGGCCTTTGTCAGCGCCATCCTGTTCTTCTGCGTGCTGGCCGCGATTTATACCGTGCTCGCGGTCTATCAAAATTACCTGAATCTGTGGCTGCAAATCCGCTGGCGGCGCTGGATGACGCAGACTTATCTGCGGCAGTGGCTCAACACCGCCAACCATTACCGCATGCAGCTGCTCGGCGACGCGGCCGATAATCCCGATCAACGCATCGCCGACGACCTGCAGATGTTCGTGCAGAGCACGCTGTCGATCGGTCTCGGATTGTTGAACTCGTGCGTGACGCTCGGCTCGTTCGTCGTCATTCTGTGGTCGCTGTCGGAGAAGGCGCCGCTGCATCTGTTCGGCGCTCCGCTTGCCATCCCCGGCTATCTGGTCTGGGCCGCCCTGTTCTACGCGGTGGTCGGCACCGTGCTCACCCATCTGATCGGCTGGCCGCTTATTCCGCTCAACTTCCAGCAACAGCGCTACGAGGCCGACTTCCGTTTCAATCTGGTGCGCAGCCGCGAGAACGCCGAACAGATCGCGGCGCTGCGCGGGGAGCCCGCCGAGCGCGAGCGCCATCTCGGCCGCTTCGCGCTCATAGTCACCAATTGGATCGCGATCATGAACCGGCAGAAACAGCTCACGTTCTTCACCCAGAGCTATTCGCAGGCTTCGGTGATCTTTCCCTATCTGATGGTCAGCCCGGCCTATTTCTCCGGCGCCATGCTGCTCGGCGGCTTGATGCAGACCGCATCGGCCTTCAACAGCGTGCAATCCGCGCTGTCCTATTTCGTCTCGGCGTACCAATCGATCGCCCAATACCGCGCCGTGGTCACCCGGCTGTCCGGCTTCGAGGACTCCATCCTCGCCGGCCGCAATGTCGCACTGACGCCGCCGGCGGTGGAAGTGTTGCCGCGCGAGGGAGCGAGCGCGATCTCGATCGATCATTTGCGGGTTCGCCTGCCGAACGGCGAGCCGCTGATCGACGCCGAGCACATCGTGTTGTCGCCCGGCGAGCGCGTGCTGGTCACCGGGCCGTCGGGCGCCGGCAAGTCGACGCTGTTCCGCGCGGTGACCGGCATCTGGCCGTTCGGATCGGGCCGCGTGACGGTGCCGGAAGACGCCAAGGTCATGCTGTTGCCGCAGCGGCCTTACTTTCCGGTGGCGACGCTTGCCGCCGCGGTCGGCTACCCGGCCAGGGCCGGCACGTTCGACGACGCCCGCGTCGCCGAGGCGATCGCCGCGGTCGGACTGCCGGCATTGAACGGCCGGCTCAACGAGGAGGCGCACTGGAACCGCATGCTGTCGCAGGGCGAGCAGCAGCGGCTTGGCATCGCGCGCGCGCTTCTGCAGGCGCCGGATTTTCTGTTCCTCGACGAAGCGACCGGCGCGCTCGACGAAGCCGCCGAAGCGATGCTGTACCGGCTCCTGCAAGACCGGCTCAAGGGCACGACGATCATTTCCATCGGTCACCGCTCGACGCTCGGCGCCTTCCATCGCCGCCGCGTCGAGGTCGCGATAAGCGACGCCGCGTCCCAAGTGCGCGAAGTGCCGCTGGTCTCGGCGGCGGAGTAATATGAGTTGATGCGTCGTCATTGCGAGCCAACGGGTCCGGCCCGAAGTGGCCGGCCCGATGACAAGCTCCGCGAAGCAATCCAGGCAGTCCCGCAGGTCTGGATTGCTTCGTCGCTTCGCTCCTCGCAATGATGGTGTGGACGGCTCCCGACGGCATCAGTTGTGCCAGACTGGTGATGTGAATTGGCCAGACAAGGGAGCCGTCCATGGCAGAGACTATCATGATTGGGTTGGATTTGGCGAAGAACGTTTTCCAGGTTCACGGTGTCGATGAAGCCGGCCAGGTGGTGATCCGCCGACAAATTCGACGGGCGCAGATGGAGAAGTTTTTTACCGGACTGCGCCCGGCGGTGATCGGCATGGAGGCGTGCGGCGGGGCGCATTACTGGGCGCGGCTGGCGCAACGGCATGGCCATGAGGTGCGGCTGATGCCGCCGAGCTACGTGAAGCCTTATGTGAAGCGCAACAAGACAGACGGCCGCGATGCGGAGGCGAGCTGCGAGGCGATGCAGCGGCCGACGATGCGGTTTGTGGCGGTAAAGAGCGAGCACCAGCAGGCGATGCTGGTCCTGCACCGGACGCGGACGCTGCTGGTGCGCCAGCGCACGATGCTGGCCAATGCGTTGCGCGGTCATCTTGCGGAGTTCGGGATCGTAGCGGCGCAGGGTGTGAAGGGGCTGCGCGGCTTGATCGAACGGATGCAGACAGCCTGTGATGCCGGAGTACCAGCTCTGGCGCGGGATGGCTTGCTGGCGCTCGCCGGACAATGGCAAGCGCTCGATGTGCAGATCCGCGCGCTCGAACTTAAGATAGTGCAAAGCGTGCGCGAGAGCGCGGCGGCGCGCCGGCTGGTGGCGGTGCCTTGCGTGGGGCCGATCATCGCCAGTGCCATGGTGGCCAGCGTCGGCGACGCGCGAGCGTTCCGCAGCGCCCGCGGCTTTGCGGCTTGGCTCGGTCTGACACCACGGCAGAGAGGAACGGGCGGCAAGCAACGTTCGGGCTCGATCTCTCGGCAAGGCGATCGGACATTGCGCACCTTGTTAATCGTCGGCGCCAGCGCCAAGCTGCGCCAGGAGGTGGCACGCGGGGTCAGCGATCCGTGGCTGCGCGATCTTCTGGCGCGCCGCCCCAAGAAGGTCGCCACTGTGGCGCTTGCCGCCAAGACCGCGCGTATCATTTGGGCCGTGTTGGCCAAAGGAGAAGACTATCGCGATCGCGCCAGTGTGCCAGCCGCTGCCTAGCGCAGACAGCAACTGATCGCTCGCGCTCAACCGTCGGAAAGGGCAACTATGGCGTGACGGCAAACGGTCAGGAACCGGGATCGAGACACTCCGACCCGTCATCGCGCATCACAGCGCGTCGCAATGATTGGAACTCGATCCGCGAATTCCCATCAGGGCCAGCGGTCAGCGACCGCATCCAAAGGCCGCATACATGACCGCTCCCGATCAGTCTGCCGAACCGCCAAAAAGCTCTTGCCGACAGGGGGCCGTCCATACATGACGAATTGAATCGAAACGGCCGGCGGCGTTTCCGCCACCGGCCGCAATTCCTAGAGACTGCTCAGGCGGCGTTACTTCAGCCCGCTGAGGTTGGTCGCGAACGAGAGTTTCGCGATATAGGCCGCGCCGCACCAGTTGGAGCCGAGACCGTTCGGATTCTGCGTCGTAACGTTGCTCGGCGAGAATGCCGAGTTCGACGCACTGGTGAAGGCGTTGCACTCGGATTGGGTCAAGTTGCTGTCATAATAGCGCAGATCGAGCGTGAAGGCCTTGTAGGTCCAGCCGAACCCGGCGTCCCACGTGGTGTAGCTGGTGTAGGTCACGCCGGTCACGAACGGGGCGACAACTGTGGCGTAGAAAATGTTGCTGGTGCCGAGATCCCAGTAACCGAGGTCACCGGAAATATAGCCGCCGAGACCGCTATTAGCCGGGAACCATGAACTCGGCGCGGTGAAGGTAATGTTGCCGGTCGAGAACCAGCCCCAAGCGCCGGTGCCGGACACGTTAGGTGAGTAGTATTCCTGGCCACCGACCGACCATTGGTCGTTAATCGTGTAGGTCGCCTTGGCGTACCACTCGTAGAAGCTCGCGTTGGCTACCGCTTCGTTGCCAGCGAAAGGACCCGGGTTATTCTTGTTCGGCACAAACCCGCCGGCCGCCGGGCTATTACACCCGCTGACGCCATCGACGCCCGGAACGCCATAGCAATTGCCGCCGGGGTACCAGTAGTACCAAAAGCCAAAGTCCAGCGCGAGCTTGTCGAAGGTCGGGCGGATACCGCCGTAGAGGTCGATTTCCGCCGCGGCGTTATTGGCAAAATCGATGCTCTCGCCGGAGATGCCGACATAGCCCTGCCAGCTCGAATTAAAATTATAGCGCGGCTCGAAGCCGGCCTGAGTTGACGGGTTGTGCGCCGATTGCGTGATGCCGCGCCAGTTATAGTCCGTCATCAACGCGGCGGAGATCGCGACATCCCATGGCGAGGGCGGCGGCGCCGCTGCCGGCGGGGCCTTGGTTGCCATATCGGCGGCCATCGCGGATGAACCAGCCAGACCGGCGACTAAAATCAACGATAAAGCGACTCTTTTCATAACGTGCCCCTTCTTCTGTCCCTGCCCGTATCCCGGCGACGTTGCGGTCGATGTCCGGTACGGAGCTAATTCCTGCCGCGCCCAACTTGGAAACTTCCGCAGCTTGAACCTTCATGAATTCTTCAATTTTACAGGGGGACAGCCAAGCTCAAAACGGCAGCAAATGCTGACTTTTTATGCGTTTGCGGGAGAACTTCACAATTTGTTAGAGAGTGTGGCAGGGGGGATACACTTTTGGCCTCTTCCGGCGGGATTTTGGTCGTTGCCGGCGCCGCCCCATAGGTACGGTGACTGGAAATTCGGTCTGCATTGAGCGGTCGAGCCGGGCTATGCCGGGAAACGACGAGCGCGCATAGGGGTTTTTCCATATTCTACCCCCCAAGCGGGCGGGGGCGGAACGGAGAGCGGAGCATGAAAGCGGTGGTGGACGGTCAAGTAGTTGCGCAAAGCAACGATATCGTCGAATGCAAGGGCTATCGCTATTTTCCGCGCGCGGCGGTGCGCATGGACTGGCTCGAAAAGGCCGATAAGACCGCCGACGACCGGGCTTGCCCGCACGGCGTCCAATTCTACGACGTCATCGTGGACGGCACCCGCGACGCGCGCGCCGCCTGGTGCTACGAGGCGCCGCGGCCGGAAATGCGCGAGGTCGGCGGCCGGTTCGGCTTCTGGCAGGACGTGGAAGTGAATTGATCGACCGACGTTGGGCCGCCATCAGGCGCTCCGGCCAATCGGCAAAGCGCGAACGCGGATGCGCGTCTCGTCGAAAACGACGATGCTGCCCCGCAGCAACGGTTCTTCGAGACGCGCGAAGTTCCGCAACAGTAATGCGGTCTGCCGGTCGGGCCGACGAGCAATTGTTCGTCTGAACAGGACAATTGAGGGCTTATGTTGCTCGCTCAACGCGAGCAGGGCGCTGAAATCAGTATCCGCAGAAACAAGAATACGATCCTGTTTATATGCCATCGCAAAGATGGTCCGGTCGTCAGCTGACTGCAGATCATAATCGCGCACGTGCACGGCGTCGTGTCCGTTCTCGCACAATCCCTTCGCCACCAGCGGCGAAAGCGCATTGTCGATCAGAAACTTCACGGAACCGACAGCGGCAACTCACATTCGCGCACTGCCTCAGCGGCATAGTGCAGTGCTTCTTGAATGTCCCCGGCCTCGAGATCGGGATAAGCGGAAAGAATATCGGCTTCAGTCATGCCGTCAGCGACAAGAGCTACGACTGTCGCCACGGGGATGCGAAGGCCCCGGATGCACGGCATCCCACCCATCTGATTGGCGTCCACGGTGATGCGAGTGAATTGCATCTAGCGATTATGCATCATGCTGGGCCTCGCCGCTACCCGCAGATATGACACGGTCCGCGCCGTAAAGCTGCGCGCGTCCGATAAGCCTGCCACCAATGGACTACGCCGCCTGCTTCTTGCGGTTGGCCTCAAGCCGCGAGTCGACCAGCGCCACGACCGCGTCGAGGACCGGGTTGCGCAAGCCCTTCTGCCTGGCGATGAGCTGCACCAGCTTGTCGGCGCGTTCGATATTGGGCGCCCCGTTCTGCAAGGCGCGCGCCGCCGAAGCCGGCCGGGTGAGCGACTGCGCCGCCGCGGCATATTTCTCGAACGGCACCACATCGTCCGGCTTGGCGCCGAGCTTGATGCAGAGATCGTTGACGAAATTATACACCGAGCGCGCGGTTTCGAGGTCGCTGTGCACAGCTTCCTGCGCGGTGCGCATGCCGTCCTTGGTGACGCAGCGATAATTGCCCGCGCACAGCATCGCCCATTTGGCGAGCGGCACGAAGATCGAGTTGTAGATTTTAAGTTTGACCGGCAGCTCGATCTTGCCTTCCGGGGTGTCGAAACGGGCAGCTTCGACATCCTTCTCCAGATTGCGAATGATCTGCGTGGATTTCTCGTCGTCGAATTTCGCGCATTTGAAGTTGGTCGGCAGCGTGACCAGCAATTCGTTGGCTTTGCCGTCCGGCGGGCGGATCGCCTGCGGGTCCGGGCTGTTCAAGGTGATGGTCTTCGGATCGAACGAATCCCAGACGCGCGGATCGGTGTAAGCCGGCTCCAGCGCCTTGTAATCGAGGCCGGGGATGCGTTTCACATAGGGCAGCGGCGGCATGTTCATGATCGACATGCAGGGCACCCGCGATTTGGCCACCGCGTCGAGCAGTTCGCGCACGCCCGGCGAGCGGTATTGCGGCTCCTGCATGCATAGGCCGACCAGGTCGTATCGCTTCGGGTCGACGCCGGCGGCGGGACCGGCCATCACCTTGCCGGGGAGCTTGCGCGATTCCAACAGCACCGCATCCTTGCGGCCGCGCACCGGCAGGCGAACCCTAAAACCTTCGGCGTTGATCAAGTCGGCTTCCGCGGGCAGGCAGACAAGATGGATCGAATGCCCACCGAACAAGAGCTTCGACGCGAGCAGCGAGCCATAGGACGCGCCCATCAGCAGGATATTGTAGGTCGCCGGCATAACGCACCTCCTCGACAGAGCGGAACCGGCCGGATTGGGCCGATCCTGGAAACCGGATTGCGGACCGGCGGCTCTACGCCGCCGATCCTCGTGTCCGGCCAATGCTATTGGGCTCGTTTAAGCCTTGCAATGCAGGCCTTGCAATGCAGGCTGCTAGCTGCCGGTTCCACCGCCGCCGCCGAAACCGCCCGTAGGGGGCGTCCAGGACGGTGGGGGGGCCGGCGCGGGCGCCGGAGCCGGCATCGCAGCCGCGGGCTTGGGTGCCGCCGCCTTGGGTTTCGCCGCCTTGGGCTTCGCGACCGCCTTTTTCGCCGCTTTCTTCTTCGTGGTTTTCTTCGCCTTCGCCTTCAGCGTTTTCTTCTTGCGGGCCGGAGCGGCCTTCTTCTTTTTTGCGGATTTCTTCTTCGCCTTTGATCTCTTCGCCATGATCGACCTCCCGATCCTTACCAATCAACATCGAAACCGTGCGCCTCCCATCGGGAGACCGGCAGTGTGACACGACGCCGGCCGAGCCCTGCTCAGCCCGCGACCGCGGCCGGGTGCATCGCCGGACCCGGCCGATGCTCCCGCAGCGTCGGCGGACAGGGTCCTCCCGTGGCCCAATCGATCAACTCGACCGTATGGGCGACTGGCAGAGCCGTGCCCGCTGCGATTTGCGTGATGCAACCGATATTGCCTGCTGCAATCACGTCGGGTCGCAGTCTCTCGATAGTCCCGACTTTGCGCTCGCGCAACCTCCTTGCGATATCGGGCTGCAGAATATTGTAGGTGCCGGCCGAGCCGCAGCACAGATGGCCCTCGGCTATGTCCTGCACCGTGAAGCCGAGCTTGGCGAGAAGGTCCTTCGGCTGCCGGGTGACGCGCTGGCCGTGCTGCAGCGAGCAGGCGGAGTGATAGGCGACGAGGAGGGGCGCGCGGTGGTTCGGCGCGTCGGGTCCGGGCTCAAGCGGCAGACCGGCGAGATATTCCGAAATATCCTTGGCGAGGCTTGCAACGCGGGCGGCGCGATCCGCGTAAGCCGGGTCGCCGCGCAGCATGAAGCCGTAATCCTTGACCGTGGTGCCGCAGCCGGACGAGGTGATCAGGATGGCGTCGAGGCCCTCAATCGCGGCCCAGACGTTGATATTGGCGCGCGCTTGGCCGAGTGCCTCGCATTCGCGGCCCATGTGATGCACGAGCGAGCCGCAACAGCCGGCGCCGTCCGGCAGCACCACCTCGATGCCATGCCGGGTCAATACCCTTATCGTGGCCGCGTTGATTTCGGGCGCCAACAGGTCGTTGACGCAGCCGGCAAGGAGCGCGACGCGGCCTTGGCGCGCACCGACCGCCGGGAATGTCTGCGGGGCGAGCGGCCGCTGCGGGGGCCGCCACGGCGACAGCCGAAGCATGGCGGCGAGCCGGTTGAGCCCGAGCGCCGCGGCAAGCGGCGCCAACGGCTTTGCCAGCCGCGCGGCATGCAGCGCCGGACCGAACCGCCGCGGATGCGGCATCAGCCAGACCAAGAGCGCGCGCAGCGCGCGCTCGGCGAGCGGACGACGGTAAGTTTCCTCGATATGGGCGCGGGCATGATCGACCAGATGCATGTAATGCACGCCGGACGGGCACGTCGTCATGCAGGCGAGGCACGACAGGCAGCGGTCGATATGCTTGACGACATCCGCCGTCGCCGGCCGGTCGTGCTCCAGCATGTCCTTGATGAGGTAAATGCGCCCGCGCGGCGAATCGAGCTCGTTGCCGTCGAGCACATAGGTCGGGCAGGTCGCCGTGCAGAAACCGCAATGCACACAGGCGCGCAGGATCTTTTCCGATTCCGCGACATCCGGATCGGCGAGCTGCGCCAGCGTGAATGAGGTCTGCATTTTACACGCCCGCCCACATCCGCCCGGGATTGAGCACGCCTTGCGGATCGAAACCCGCCCGCACCCGCCTGGTCAATGCGGCAAGCGCCGGCTCCTCCGGCGTGAACACCTCGATTTTGGCGCGTACCGCAGCCGGCGCGCGAATGAGCGTGGCGTGGCCGCCGGCGGCGGCGACGATCGAACGGACCAATGCCGCATCGGCGTCGTCGCTTGGCGGGAGCGCCGCCCAGACGAGCCCGCCGGCCCAATCGTAGATCACGTCGGCGCCGCGTTCGGTAGCGAGCGTGCGGCCGATTTCGGCGCCGCGGGTGGGCGCGGTCGAAATCCGCCAGATATCGCGGTTGCCCGCCGGGCCGTTCCTGGCGAACGGCGTCACGTCTCGGATCGCCCGCCATAACGACCGCGACGCGGCCTCGCCGAGCGCGCCGAGCGAGCCGAACGGCGCCAGCAGCTTTTCCAGCACCGATCTGCGCTGCGCCACCGACGGTGCGACGCCTTCGAGGCGGAATGCGGTGGTCGCGACGCGTGCGGCAGCGGTCTCGGCGATGCGCGCGGCGACCGCGGCCGGCAGATGCGCGGCTGCCGACACATCGCCGAACGAGTCCATCGCCGCCGCCATGACTTTGCGCGCGGTCGCGTCGTCGAGATCGAGCACCAGGATGGTCGCCTCGGTTTCCGCCTTGGGCAGCGTCTTAATCGTCACGTCGGTCATCGCCGCAAGCGTGCCCCAGGACCCGGCAAGGAGCTTGCACAGATCGTAGCCGGTGACGTTTTTGACCACGCGGCCGCCGGACTTGAACGTCTCGCCGCGGCCGGACACCGCGTTGAAGCCGAGAAAATGATCGCGCGCGGCACCGGCCTTGATGCGCCGCGGCCCGGAGAGATTGGCGGCGATGGCGCCGCCGATGGTGCCGGTGCCGGCCTCCCCGCCGAGGAGCACCGCGTAATCCATCGGCTCGAAGGCGAGTTCCTGCCGGCTTGCCGCGACCAGCGCCTCGATTTCGGCGAGCGGGGTTCCGGCTCTCGCCGAGAGCACAAGCTCCTCCGGCTCGTACAGCGTGACGCCGGACAGCCCCGACAGATCGAGCGTCGAGTCCCATTGCGCGGCGCGGCCGATCCCCCGCTTGGTGCCGCGGCCGATCAGTTCCAGTGTCTTGCCGGCAGTAAGCGCTGAGCGGATCGCCTGTTCGACTTCGGCGGCATCGCGGGGTTTCGGATCCTCGGCCATCGCCAACTGCACTATTCGGCGGCGTCGGCCGCCGCCGCAGAGCGGGCGAAGCGTGGCATGATCTCGCGCGCGAAACCGCGCAGCTGGGCGCTGCCGCCGGCAACGGTGAGCAACACATAAGCGGCGCCGGCGCGCTGCAACCCCTCCAGCATGGCGCAAATTTGCTCCGGCGTGCCGTAGAGCGCGTTCTCCTCGGTGCCGCCGGCTCGATCGGCATAAGCCAGCACGTGCGAGCCGGACCCGGCCTTGCCGTCCGGCGCGCGCGACACCTCGACGGTGCGCTTCGTATAGGCGGCCTGGCGCGCCAACGCCGCTTGTTTGTCGGCGTCGTCCTTGGCGATGTAAAGCTGGCGCGCCACCGCCACCTGCATCGGATCGAAGCCGAGCCCGCTGCGCTTGCGCTCAGCTCTATAAATATCGATGCGCTCGGCGATTTGCGCGGTGCCGGCATATTGGTCGAGGATCAGGTTGAAGCCTCGCGCGGCGGCGCGGCGGATCGAGGGCGCGCTGCCGGCGGCGACCCAGAACGGCGGATGCGGCTGTTGCGCCGGCGGCGGTTCGACCACGATATCCTCGAAATGCCAGAACCGGCCGTGATGCGAAAAGCGCTTTCGTTCGGTAAAGGCGCGCGTCATGACCTCGACCGCCTCCTCGAAGCGCGCTTCGGCTTCCTCGGGCGCGATCTGGAAACCCTTGAACTCGCTGTGCCGGTAGCCCTTGCCGATGCCGAAATCGAAGCGGCCGCCGGAGATGAGATCGAGGGTGGCCGCCTGCTCGGCGAGCAGCACCGGATTGTGCCAGGGCAGCACCATGACCGCCGAGCCCAATCGCAGCGTCTTGGTGCGCATGGCCAGCGCCGCGAGCAGCATGAGCGTCGCCGAAACCTGGTTCCAGCCGGTGAAGTGATGCTCGACCAGGAAGCTCGATTTGAAGCCGAGCGCCTCGGCCTCGACGTTGAAATCGAGATAATCGCGAAAGCCCTGCCCGCTTTCCGGACCGAGATCGCCGCTGTTGGCTTGCGCCGAACTGAAAATGCCAAATTTCATGGCGATACTGCTTGCGCGGTTTCCTGGCCGAACCTAGCGCGGATCGGGCGACCGCGAAATCCGGCAGCGGCCTACGAACGGCCCAACGCAGATGAGAGACCACATCCAAGTTGCGTAATGGCTACCAAATGGCTATTTTCGCTTCAATGGGCAAGCACAGCGTCGCTGACGCCAAGAATAATCTTTTTGAGCTCATCGATCGCGCGCTTCACGGCGAAGGCGTGATCATCACGCGTCATGGTCGCCCCGTCGTAGAACTGAAGCCGGTACCGCCAATGGCCAAGCCAATCACGCATGAGGCGATCGATTGGCTGATTCGTCGACGCGTCGGCCACCGCATGCCGCGGGAAAACTCTGTCACTACGGTAAGGCGAATTCGCGACGAGTGGGCGTGATGAGCGTCTATTTGGAAGCCAACGCGCTCGTTGCCTTGGTTATCGCTGATCCGCTCAACGACAGTGCATAGCTTCGTAGGGCGGGTTAGCCGAAGGCGTAACCCGCCATAAGCGCCGCTTGGAGAACTTTGCGAGCGTCATGTAAATTGCTTCAACCAGGGCCAGAGCGGAAAGCCTGACATTGACCACTGCCAAATAAGATAGCCCGCCAACAGAATGAAAATTGTAAGGTTTAAGCGCCGCAGCGCCGTCTTTAATTTGTGAACCCCGTCCATCAAAGACCTTACGTGGCACAAGGCTTCGGCCGCGTCTTGTCGAGCGTGGACTAGAAGCCTGTCCCGCGTCCCTTGATCTAAATGGTAGACAGGCTGCTTGTCGGCGAATTTTCCAAGCTCTGAGTTCGAGCACGTTGCGCGCTAAGGTTTGGTTCGCGCGCTTATCGAAATCGGAGCCGGCAAGGGAGTATTTATGTGCTATTTTGAGTGCAGCTTCTAATCCTTCGGCTGCAGTCTGCTCGCGGTCCATGGCAACCTCCCAAGCGCTTTGGAGAGTAGCATAAAAACGACTCGCGCGCTATCGGACGATCATGGGCAATCTCGCGCGATTTAAACGAGGCATTTTTAAAGTCCGACGCCAACACAGTGTCGATTTGCATCTTGAGCTGGCCGCTGCACTCAAAGCCATTGCGCGCGAGTGCGTCGATGGGGCGAGGGAATTGCAAACTCAGGACTCAACCGCACAGTACATTCTAACGCTTCACGCAATTGAACTTGCTCTCAAATCATATTTGGCATCCAAGGGCTTTGATGCCAAGACACTCGAAACAAAGTATGGGCACAAGCTCAGTGAACTGTACGCCGATGCAACGAAGCGGGGCTTGTTATTAAATATCCAGGATGCAGACGAGCTTCTGAAATGGGGGGATGAACTTAATCACAGGGCTTCGCTGAGATACGGCTTGGAGCCGTACCAAAATTTGCCGCATTGCTCAGAGCTTTTGCGAATTGCGGATGGCATTCTTTCTAATATCCCGGGCGCGGTTTAAGGCGACGCCCAACGGCGGGTTACGCCACTTCGCGGCTAACCCGCCCTACGGCCTATCAAAACCGTGGCAAATCGGGAAACGCCACCTTCCCTGCATGCACATGCATGCGGCCTAATTCGGCGCAGCGGTGCAGCGTCGGAAACACCTTGCCGGGATTGAGCAGGCTCTTGTCGTCGAAGGCGCATTTGAGGCGCTGTTGTTGGTTGAGATCCGCTTCCGAGAACATCACCGGCATCAGATCGCGTTTCTCCACCCCGACGCCGTGCTCGCCGGTCAGCACGCCGCCGACTTCGACGCACAGCCGCAAAATATCGGCGCCGAACTGTTCGGCGCGTTCAAGTTCCTCGGGTTTGTTGGCGTCGTAGAGAATGAGCGGATGCAGATTGCCGTCGCCGGCATGGAAAACGTTGGCGACGCGCAATCCGTATTTCGCCGACAGTTCCCTCGTGCGCCGCAGCACCAGCGGCAATTTCGCGCGCGGGATGGTGCCGTCCATGCAGTAGTAATCCGGCGAGATGCGGCCGACCGCCGGAAACGCCGCCTTGCGGCCGGCCCAGAACAACAGTCGCTCGTCCTCGGAATTGGAGACGCGGCAGGTCACCGCGCGGCACGCCTTAGCGATGTCCTCGACGCGGGCGAGCAGGTGATCGACCTCGTCAGGCGGACCGTCGAGCTCGACGATCAGCAACGCCTCGACGTCGAGCGGATAGCCGGCGTGGACGAATTCCTCGGTGGCATGGATGGCGGGACGGTCCATCATTTCCATGCCGCCCGGTATGATGCCCGAGCCGATGATCCGCGCTACGCATTCGCCGCCGTCCTCGGATGCGGCAAAGCCAATTAGCGCGGCGCGCGCCACTTGCGGTTTCTTCAGGATACGGACCGTGACCTCGGTGACGACGCCAAGAAGCCCCTCCGAGCCGGTAACGATGCCGAGCAGATCGTAGCCGCCGGAATCCAGATGCTTGCCGCCGAGCCGGACGATTTCGCCGGTCATCAGAACGAGCTCGCAGCCGAGCACGTTGTTGGTGGTCATGCCGTATTTGAGGCAATGCACGCCGCCGGAATTTTCCGCCACGTTGCCGCCGATGGTGCAGGCGATTTGCGACGACGGATCGGGCGCGTAATAGTAGCCGGCCTCGGCAACCGCCTGCGACACCGCGAGATTGGTGACGCCGGGCTCGACCACGGCGACGCGGCTGTCATAGTCGATGTCGCGGATGCGGTTGAACTTGGCGAGCCCGAGCAGCACGCCGTCGCCGAGCGGCAGCGCGCCGCCGGAGAGCGAGGTGCCCGCCCCGCGCGGCACCACCTTGATGCCTTCGCGGTGGCAAAAGCCGAGTACGGCTGAGACCTGCGCGGTGGTGTCCGGCAGCACCACCACCATCGGCAGCTGGCGATAGGCGGTAAGCCCGTCGCTCTCGTAGGGCCGCATTTCGTGCTCGGACGAGATGACGCCTTCGCCCGGCACGAGGCGCTCAAGCGCCGCCACGATTTCGGCGCGGCGCTTGAGCACCGCATCGTCGAACAGCGGCATCATGATCGGCATTGCAACCTCGCCAACGCTTGCGGCTTCATTATAGCGCGAAAATCCCGGTCATAGGTGCGAAGCGACGATGCACCCCTCGGCCGCAACGATCGGCAGTTGACAGGCTGGAACGGGCTGGCTTGAACGCTCGGGTGGGCAGCAGCAGCCGGCGCAATGCCGCGAAGGACTTGCAATGTTAAGAACAGTGATGGCGGGACCGATCGCGGCCGCTTTGATCCAGATTGCCCTTGTTCAACCGTCCCTGGCCCAGGACGCAGCCAAAGGCCAGCAGGTCTTCACCCTATGCGTGCCCTGCCATTCCATCGGTCCCGGCGCCCAGAACAAGGTCGGCCCCGAGCTTAACGGCCTCGACGGACGGCATTGCGGAACGGCGCCGGACTTCAGCTATTCCGACGCCAACAAGAATTCGGGGATTGTCTGGAACGAGGCGACGTTCAAGCGGTACATCGCCGCTCCGAGCGCCATGATCCCGGGCACCAAGATGCCTTTCGCCGGCCTCAAGAACCGGCAAGAGATCGACGATCTGTGGGCCTATATCAAGCAATTCGACGCCGACGGCAACGTCAAGAAATGAGGCCGCGCCGTGCCGCCCGCTTGATCTGGCGCAATAGCCGCCGGCTCCGAACATGCGATAAGATCGCGCTCTACGCCGTCGTAATGGGAGAAATGCCGTCATGATCAAGGATATCGTCGTCAATCTCAGCATCGGCAAAGACGGAGATCCGGCCGGCGATTACGCGGTTTCCGTCGCCAGCGCGTTCGACGCGCACCTGACCGGCATTGCGTTTTTATTCGATCCCATCGTCCCGATTTCGAGCACCGGTTACCTGCCTGCCGAGGTGATCGAGTCGCAACAGGCCGACAGCCAGGCCGCGGCGAAAACCGCGATCGACCGCTTCGCCGCAGCGACCAAGCGCGCCGGGCTGTCGGCGGAGCCGGTCACGCTCTCCAGCAGTTTCGGCGGCGCCGGCGACCGGTTCGGCCGCATCGCGCGGCGTTTCGATCTCGCCATTGTCGGTCAGGCCGAACCGGAAACCAGCACGGTGGACGGGATCATCGCCGAGACCGTGCTGTTCGAATCCGGCCGGCCGGTGATCGTGGTGCCCTACATCCAGAAGGCGCCGCTGAAGCTCGACAATGTGATGGTGTGCTGGGACGGCAGCCGGCCGGCGGCGCGCGCCATCGCGGACGCCATGCCGCTGTTGGAAAAAGCCGGGCGCGTCGAAATCGTCATCGTCGCCAACGAGCTCGGCAAGGAGCACGAGATCGAGGGCGCCGATATGGGCCAGCATCTCGCCCGCCACGGGCTCAACGTCGACGTCCACCGCATTACCCGCGGCGACATCGACATCGCCGACGCGCTATTGTCGCACGCTGCCGACTCAGGCGCCGATTTCATGGTCATGGGCGGCTACGGCCATTCGCGACTGCGCGAATTCGTGCTCGGCGGCGTGACCCAGTTGATGTTCCGTTCGATGACGGTGCCGGTGCTGATGGCGCACTAACAGGCATCAGGAAACGGGGATCAGGTATCAGGAATTGAAGTTAGGAGTCCTGATGCCTGATTACTGATCCCTGATTACTGTCTGCACCACCAATCCGCGCGCCCGCGCGTCGGCGACGCCGAGCGCGCGCAGCGCCATCAGCGCCAGCGACTGCACCAATTCGCGCTCCCGCCCGGCCGCGTCCTGCGCCAGCGGACCGATCAGCGTTTCGATCGCCAGGCCGAGCACTGCGGCGCCGGCGAGCGTCGCATCCTGCGCCGGCAAGTGGCCGCCGGCGACCGCGGCGGTGATGCGCGCGGAAAATTCCACGGCCAGCGCCTTGCGAAACGGCGCCCGCACCGCATCGAGTTCGGCATCGACCGGCTCGGCGATCGCCGCAAAAACGAGCCGGCGGTTGCGCAGCGCGCGCGCGCCGAAGGTCATGATCGCGGCCGCGAGCGCCGAGAGCGGACCCGGCGCGACAGCGGCGGCGCGGCGCAGCGCGCCGATTTCGCGTTCGGAGATTTCGGCAAGCAATGCCGCGACCAGATCGGTCTTGCCGGGAAAATAGCGGTAGACCGTTCCGGCGGCGATGCCGGCACGTCGTGCCACCGGCACGATCTGGGCCGCCGCGAGACCGCCCTCGCTTGCGACCGCGCGCGCCGCTTCGACGATGGCGGCGTGCCGGGCGGCGAGCCGGCGCGCGACGTTCTCGGTGCGGCGATAGGGCATTGGCGGTCCGCGGCATCAATCGAAAGCAGCCAGTGGAATAACTGAACCACGATTTAGCCACTGCGGCAATGCCAGCCCGGTTCTTCAGAACCGGACTCAAAATGTTGCTTGAACATGATTTTTTCCGAAAACCGGCATCCACTTTTCGGAATCATGTTTGAGCATTCGGTCGCAGCAGCGGTTTTGCGCTTTCGCGGCAACGCATTCCTCTGCCATAGGAGTCCGCAGCTTCGTCCCGGGGGAAACGCTCATGATTGGGAAATCCGCTATTGCCGCGGCCATTGCCGCCGGCCTCATGCTCGGCGCCGCGGCGCCCGCAGCCGCCGACGAGTATCCATCGCGTCCGATCGAGCTCATCGTGCCGCTCGCTCCCGGCGGCTCGACCGACGTGCTCGGCCGCATCATCGCGCAGGCCATAAGCCCGAGGCTCGGCCAGACCGTGATCGTGGAGAACGTCTCCGGCGCCGCCGGAACCATCGGCGTGACCAAAGCCGAGCGCTCGGCGCCGGACGGCTACACGATGTTGTGGGGCATGTGGGGAACCAATGTCGCCAACGGCGCGATCTACGATCTCGGCTTCGACCTTTTGAACGATTTCGAACCGGTTGCGCTGGTGGCGACGCAACCGTTTCTGATCGACGCCCGCAAGACCATGCCCGCCAATAATCTGAAGGAATTGATTGCCTGGCTGAAGGCGAACGCCGACAAGGCGACGATGGGTACGTCTGGCGTCGGTTCGCCGAGCCATGTCGCCGGCGTTCTGATGGAGCGATTGGTCGGCGTGAAGTGGCAGATGGTGCCCTATCGCAGCGCCGGCCTCGCGACCAACGATCTGCTTGCCGGCATCACCGATCTGCAACTCGACACGCCCGCGGTTTCGCTGCCGCATGTCAAAGCCGGCGCGCTGAAAGCCTATGCCGTCACCGCCAAGGAGCGCATCGCGGTGGCGCCCGATATTCCGACCGCCGACGAAGCCGGACTGCCGGGATTTGAATTTCTCGTTCTGGCACGCGATGTGGGCGCCCAAGGGAACGCCGCACCGCGATTATCAAGAAGCTCAACGCGGCGGTCGATGGCGGCGCTCGCCGATCCCGCCACCCGCAAGCGCCTGACCGACCTCGCGCAAGTCATCTATCCACCCGATCAAGCAGACGCCGCAGGCGCTGCACGCCTTCCAGAAGGCCGAAATCGAAAAGTGGTGGCCGATCATCAAGGCGGCGGGGATCAAGGCGCAATAAGGGAGCAAACAACCCTCCCCTGCAGGGGGAGGGTCGCCGCCGAAGGCGGCAGGGTGGGGTTTTCGTCGTGAGAAACGGTGCACCAGTTGACAGCACTCGACGGCTAAGAGCGCGCCGATTTCGCTATGCAACGACTGATGCAGAGAAGAAACTCTGGCGTCATCTACGGCAATTCAAGCTGCAAGGTTCTCATTTTTGCCGACAAGTACCGATTGGTCCATACGTTGCCGATTTCGCATGCATGGCAGTACGTCTGCTGATCGAAGTCGACGGCTGGCGGCATGGCAACGAAAGAAACAGACTACGTGATGAGACTCGCACACGTTGGTTGGAAGAGGAGGGCTTTCGCGTCATTCGGATTTGGAACAGCGAGATTGATCAAAACATCGCTGGCGTAATGGAGAAAATCTACGCGGAGATTTATGGCTCGCTAAGTGCGGAGCCTGTTCGACTGAAGCATTTGCGCCGCAAACGCAAGCACTCGCCGACAGCCCCACCCCGGCGCGCGTTGCGCGCCGACCCTCCCCCTGCAGGGGAGGGTCATTAATCTTAGCCGCCCTTCTCCGCCAGCGCCTTGGCGCGGATTTTGGCGAGCGTCATGGCCGGCGTGATCGCTTCGGGATCGATCTTAAGCCGCACGATCGCGGGCTTGCCGGAGGCGGCAGCCGCTTGAAACGCCGCCGGAAAATCCTGCGGTGCGCTCGACCGAGATACCGAAGCCGCCGA
This sequence comes from uncultured Alphaproteobacteria bacterium, assembly GCA_963729335.1. Taxonomy (GTDB): domain Bacteria; phylum Pseudomonadota; class Alphaproteobacteria; order Rhizobiales; family Xanthobacteraceae; genus BOG-931. The sequence continues at coordinate 402,409 of CAVSNN010000002.1, read as the reverse complement.
AGACGCGCGCGTAAGCGGAAAAATCCGGATTGCGCAAATCGGTCGCCGAGACGCGGCCGGGATATTCGCGCTCCTGATGCATGCGGATGGTGCCGTACATGCCGTTGTCGACGATGATGGTGGTGAACGGCAAATCGTATTGCACGGCGGTGGCGAATTCCTGGCCGTTCATCAGAAAATCGCCGTCGCCGGCGAGGCACACGACCTGGTCGCTCCGGATAAAGCCGCTTCATCGCCACCGCGGCCGGCACGCCATAGCCCATCGAGCCCGAGGCCGGCGCGACATGGGCGCCGAAGCGGCGGAAGCGGAAGAAGCGGTGAATCCAGGCGGCATAATTGCCGGCGCCGTTGCACAGGATGGCATCGGCCGGCAAGTTTTCGCGCAGCCACACCATGACCGCGCCGAAATTGACGCCGCCCGGCTGCTCGGTCGGCGTCTCCGTCCATTGCAGGTAATCGGCATGGGCGGATTTGGCGTCGCCGGCCGGCACGCGCGCGAACTTTAAGCCTTCAAGCGCCGCGGCAAACGCGGTCGGCGTCGCATGGATCGCCAGATGCGGAGCGTAGACGCGGCCGAGCTCCTCGGCGCCAGGATGCACGTGCACGAAAGTGGTCTGCGGCCGCGGAATGTCGAACAGCGTGTAGCCTTGCGACGGCAATTCGCCGAGCCGCCCGCCGATCATGACGACGAGGTCGGCGGATTTGATGCGCGCCAGAAGTTTCGGATTGGGTCCGATGCCGAGATCGCCGGCATAGCAGTCATGGGTCTGATCGAAGGTCGAGCCGCGGCGGAATGTCGTGCACACCGGCAGCGCATATTTTTGCAAAAAGCGGCCGAGCCGGTCGGACGCAGCTTGCGACCAGCGGCTGCCGCCGAGGAGAAAGATCGGCGCGCGCGCCGCACCGACGAGCTCGGCGAATTTCGCCAGTCTCTGCCGGCCCGGGCGAAGTCTCGACCGCGGCAAACGGCGGCGCATCGGCGACCGCCACGCGCTCGACCAGCATGTCCTCGGGGATGGCGACGACGACCGGGCCGGGCCGGCCGTTCGCGGCGGTGTAAAAGGCGCGCGACACGATCTCCGGCACCCGCGCCGGATCGTCGATCTCGGTCGCCCATTTCGCCATCGAGCCGAACACGGCGCGATAATCGAGCTCCTGAAACGCCTCGCGCTCGCGCATGTCGCGCGCGACCTGGCCGACGAACAGCACCAGCGGGGTCGAATCCTGCTGCGCGATATGGATGCCGTGGGCGGCGTTGGTGGCGCCCGGGCCGCGGGTGACGAAGCAGACGCCCGGCCGGCCGGTCGCCTTGCCGATCGCCTCCGCCATCATGACAGGCGCCGGCCTTCCTGCCGGCAGACGGTGACGGCGAGATCGCTGTCATGGAACGCGTCGAGCACCGCGAGATAGCTCTCGCCCGGCACGCAGAAAACATGACGCACGCCGTGGATGCGCAATTGATCGACCAGAACCTCGGCGGCGCTGCGCAAATTGTCCTTGCCGCGCATGTCGTCTCCTTCGAGGCTATCTGCCCTGCCCAGTGGGCGATTCAGAAGTCCGCATCATTCTTCCCGCGAGCTCGAAATGCGGACTTCTGAACCAAAGCCACACTAGATCAATACGTTGCTAGTGTCCTTTCATTCCGAAGTTCGCAAACGAGGGTGCCGCACAATGATGCGAACTTCGAATCGGGACACTATTGCCGGCCGGACTTGGTACGGGATGTGCATGTCAGTGCCGGTTCAATAGCGCAAGTTGCGCAAGATCGGTAACCGGATTTTGCCAAGAAACGCCATGAATCTTGATGGGGACCGCGACGGCCCCCGATTGACTAGCGAGGCCGATGACGACATAAGCTGCACCGGAGCCGCATCGGACTGAACAACGGCCGCAAAGGACCGCCCAAAGGACGCCCCATGGCCAGCACTGCGTCTTCTGCAGCGACCGCCGGCCACGCGCCCGACGGCACGCGGCGCGATTTTCTCTATATCGCAACCGCCACGGTCGGCGCGATCGGCGCCGCGGCGACCTTGGTGCCGCTGGTCGATCAGATGAATCCCGACGCCTCGACGCTCGCCGCCGGCGGGCCGGTCGATTTCGATGTCAGCAAGATCGCGGAAGGCGCCCAGAGTCGTCGTGCGCTGGCGGCAGCGGCCGATTTTCGTGTTCCATCGCTCGAAGAAGACGCTGGACTTCGATGCAGAGTCAGTCAAATGGTCTCGCTGCTTGTCCGATCCGAATTCCGAGCGCTGCAACAGCCGCCCTACGCCACCAATTGGCACCGCTCGATCAAGCCGGAATTCGGCATCCTGGTCGGCATTTGCACGCATCTCGGCTGCATCCCGCTGTTCTATCCGGCGCCGAGCGCAACGACGCCGGTGTCGGATTGGCCGGGCGGCTATTTCTGCCCCTGTCACGGCTCGAAATACGATCCGGCCGGCCGCGTCTTTACGGCGTGCCGGCGCCGTATAATCTGCCGGTGCCGCCCTATCGCTTCGTCAACGACACCACGCTGCGGTCGGCGAGAACGATCCCAGCGCCGTCGCCTGGAATTTCGACTCCATCCGCCAGCTGTAAGCCGGCGCCGCGGTGTAATTAATCTGCGTCGTGATCTTAGATTGCGAACGCGTCCTCTCAGTCCGCGAACGGGTAGCGCTGGCGCGCCTGTCACGCCAAACGGTCGGCCTCGGCCAAGAATCAGCCAAGAAATCCAGCATCGTGATCAGACCCGAGACGAGTTGCGCCAGGCCGTGAACGCGGCGTCGGCACCTCCGGAGGCACCGGGACGGAAATGAAAACGTCTCGACATTCCATTTGTTCCTGTTTAGCGGGTTTGCCGCTGTTTCGCGAATGCCCGAATCCGGCGTCAGTGGCGTGGATCGGAGAGAAAACGGCTCTCGATCTCGCGCTCGACGTCGTCGGTGAATTTGCCGCCGGTTCTTTCGAGGTAGATAGGCGATCTCGCGTTCAGCCTCACGCCGACGCGCCGCGACGATCGCTTCGAACTACCGTCGCCACAGCCCTCGCCCGCGGCGGGCGCCGAAGCCTCGGCTGCGCGAGTTCGCGCGAAGCAATGCCAGCAGGGACGTAAGCCATGACCTCATCTTCCTTTCCAAGGATCGACATTCCAGGGCATTTCCCATCGCTTTTGTTCTTATTGCATTGCAATATAGACTGATTTGTATGACATGGAAGTGTCCGTAGAACATGGGTTCCATGTGCCTACGATCATGCTGTTGCGTTGCAGCAATGTCGTAATTTCCTTAACAAAGTCCAAATGCTCCGCTCAGCCATGACTTTCGCGCATGGACCGGCGAGCTTTGGGCGAGCGAAAGCTGCGCCACTGTTTCGCCCGGCTCTGACCGTTTCGCGCGCGTGCTTTCGCGCCGCGGCTCGCCGATAATGCCGCATGGCTGTCGACCTGAAGTCTTGGCGCCAAAAATCTTGGCGGCAAAAATCCTTCGATTGGCGCTCCTTCGCGGTCGCCACGGCCGGGCTTTGCCGCCTTCGTCAATCTCTATTCGCCGCAGGCGCTGTTGCCGCAGCTGGCCGCGCGAATTCCACGTCGGCGCCGGCGAAATCTCCTCGCTGATGACCGCCGGCACCGCCGCGATCGCGCTGACTGCGCCATTCACCGGCGCGCTGGCCGACGTCGTCGGCCGGAAGCGGCTGATCACCGCCGCCATGTTCGCCATCGTCGTGCCGACCGTGATCATGACCTTTGCGGCGAGCGTGCCGGAGCTGGCGTTCTGGCGCTTCGTGCAGGGACTGCTGCTGCCGCCGATTTTCACCGTCGCCGTCGCCTATATCGGCGACGAATGGCCGCCCGCCGAGGTGGCGCGCGTCGCCGGCATCTATATGGTCGGGAGCGAGCGTCGGCGGATTTTCCGGCCGCTTCATTCCCGGCGTCTTGACCGACGTGATCGGCTGGCGCGCCGCCTTCAGCGTCGTGGCGCTGCTCACCGTCGCCGCGGCCATCGTCGTCGCGCTGACGCTTGACGCCGGAGCGGCGCTTTGTGCCCTCGGGCGGGCTTGCGGCCTCGGCCGCGGCAGATGGTCCGGCATTTGCGCGATCCGCAGCTGCTCGCGACCTATGCCATCGGCTTCGGCGTGCTGTTCAACTTCATCGCCACCTTCACCTATGTCAGCTTCCATCTGGCGGCGCCGCCCTACCTGTTCCCGCCGACGCTCTTGGGCGCGCTGTTCCTCACCTATCTCGCCAGCAGCGTCGCCGTGCCGTGGGTCGGGCGCGCCATCGCGCTATTCGGACGCCGCCGTTTCGTGCTCGGCATCATCGCCGCCTGGATCGGCCGGCGCGCTTGCTGATGCTGGCGCCGCCGGTCGAGCTGATCCTTGCCGGGCTGACGCTGTGCGCGGTCTGCGGCATGATGTGCCAGACGGTCGCGACCGGCTATGTCACCATGACGGCCAAGGAGGGCCGCTCGTCCGCGGTCGGTCTCTATGCGTCGATCTACTATATCGGCGGCAGCGCCGGCGCGTTCCTCACCGGCCTCGCCTGGGCCGCCGCCGGCTGGACCGGCTGCGTCGCGACCATCGTCGCCATGCAGGTCGATCATCGCGGCCATCGTCGCCGCCGCCTGGGATTAGTTCTGGCCGCCGGAAAACCGGCTAAGGGGGAAACCCGTGCTGTCGGAGAGCCAATTCGCATTTCTGCGGTCGATCGATACGCCGACCGTCTGCAACCTGATCGAGATCGTGGCGCCGGAGCGCCGCGGCTCAGGCTACACCGCGTCCACCTGCACTGCCCGTTTCCCGATCTGCCGCCGATGGTCGGTTTCGCCAAGACCGTGACCATCCGCGCGCGCGACAAGGTCGGCGGGCCGAGCTACATGCAAAAGCGCATGGACTATCTCGATTACGTGGCGGCGGAGCCGCGGCCGAGCGTGGTGGTGATCGAAGACAAGGACGAGCCCGCCGGCTACGGCGCGTTCTGGGGCGAAGTGCAGACCAATGTGCACAAGGCGCTCGGCTGCCTCGGCACCGTCACCAACGGCTCGATCCGCGACATCGCGCAGGTCGCCGAAGGCTTCCAGATGCTCGCCGGCTCGTATTGCGCCCTCGCACGCCTATGTGCACGTCGTCGAATTCGGCGTTCCCGTTACCGTTCACGGCATGGCGGTGAACAGCGGCGACCTCATCCATGCCGACCGCCATGGCGCGGTCGTGGTGCCGGCCGACAAGATCGACGCCATGAAGGCGGCGCTCGACGGGCTGATGAAGCAGGAAGCGCGCATCATCGCCGCGGCGAAATCCGGCGCCGGCGTCGAAGCGATCAAGGCGGCGTTCCGGGGGTGAGCGAACGCTCAGCCTCTTATCGGAGCGAACGACGCCGGCGTCATAAATTGGCTTATCCTGGGTGAGCAGGTAGCCGGCCGCCGCGTTCTTCTCCAGATAAACCAGCCATTCGGGATCCTTAAACAGCGCCGCGCGTTTCTTGGCGCGGTCGGCAAAATCCTCATAGACCCAGATATGGACGTATGCGTTGACGTCGCCGGTCTCGGGCAGGAGCCAGGCGAGCGGCTCGCCGCAATGCCGCTTCTGCGGGCCGAAACCGAACTGTTCGTAGAGTTCGACGTGTTTGCGTAGCGTGCCGGGACGAAGCGTATATGTTCGATGATCGATCAGCATGGCAGTCTCCCGCTTGCGGCGTCAGATGGCGCAGATGGTAGACTGCCACGACACCGGGAGGAAAGCATGGGCAAGAAGATTGCCATTGTCGGAGCCGGCGCGGTCGGCGGCTATGCCGGCGCGCATATGGTGGCAGCCGGCGAGGACGTGACCTTCATCGATCCGTGGCCCGCCCATGTCGAGCACATGCGCCAGCACGGGCTTCGCGTCACGCATGCCATGACGGAGCCGGAATTCACCGTGCCGGTGCGCGCGCTGCATGTCACCGACGCGCAGCAGCTCGCCAAGGAGAAACCGGTCGACATCGCCTTTGTCTGCATGAAGTCCTACGACACCGCCTGGGCGACCATGCTGATCCGGCAATATCTGGCGCCGGACGGCTACGTCGTCTCGCTGCAGAATTGCATGAACGAAGAGACCATCGCCGGCATCGTCGGCTGGGGCAAGACGCTCGGCTGCATCGCCTCGATTACCGTCAACCTGCCGGAGCCGGGTCTCGTTCATCGCGGCGCCGCCAAGCACGGCGCGGCGCACACCGTGTTCCGCGCCGGCGAGGTGCACGGCCGCATTACGGCGCGCGCGCAGGAAGTCTGCCGGCTGGTCGGTTTTGCCGACAGCGCCAAGGTGACCGACAATCTATGGGGCGAGCGCTGGTCGAAGCTTGTGGCCAATGCCATGCAGAACGGGCTGTCCGCCTGCACCGGCTTGGGCGGGGCCGACATGCTAAAAGACGATCCGATCCGCCGCTTCTCCACCCGGCTCGGCTCGGAAGCGATCCGGGTCGGCCAGGCGCACGGCTACCAGTTGGAGGACATTTTGCACCTGCCGCCCGACACCATCGCGCGCGCCGGCGAAGGCGACGAGGCCGCGGCGGCGACTTGCGACGCGCAGCGCTTCAAGGATTCCGGCCGCACCGCGGCCGGCCAGCGTCCGTCGATGGGCCAGGACATGCAGAAGGGCCGGCGCACCGAGATCGAATTTCTCAACGGCCTCGTGGTGCGCGAGGGCGAGAAGGTAGGTATCGCCTGCCGCGCCAATGCGGTGCTGGTCGATCTCGTCAAGCGGGTCGAGACGGGCGAGCTTAAGCCCGATCCGCGGCACATTACGGAGCTGAGATTGAATTGAGCGCCGTAGGGCGGATTAGCCGAAGGCGTAATCCGCCACGTTGAGCGGCGGAATTTAAGAATCGGCGGATTACGCTTCGCTAATCCGCCCTACGCTCCCTCGACCACCTCCGCGTCGTGCTCGAACAGCCACGCCACCGCGGCGAACGACCAATCGGTTGCGCCCTTCGCCATCTCGGCATCGCGTTGCCGCTGCGTCGCTCCGTCCGGCAGATGAAAGCGGGTCTTGTTGGTCTCCGACAGGCCTTGCAGGCGCGACGCCCGCGGCAGGCGCAGCTTTTCATAGCGCCGCAGCGCCGCGGCCACGTCGCCTTTGTGCTGCAACAGGCAGCCCTTGAGCGTGGCGGCATCTTCGATCGCTTGCGCGGCGCCCTGACCCATGAACGGCAGCATCGGATGGCAGGCGTCGCCGAGCAGCGTCACCCGCCCGACCGACCAGCGCGGCAGCGGGCTGCGGTCGAACAAGGCCCATTTATAGGTCTCGTCGACCGCGCCGATGATCGAGAGCACCTGGTCGTGCCAGCCGGGAAACGCGGCAAGGGCGTCGGCCACCTCGCCGCGATCGACCCAGGATTCGCCGAGCCAGCTATCGGCCTCTGTCACCGCCACGAAATTGACCAGCCGTCCCGCCGCGACGAAATAGTGCACGAAATGCCCACCGGGACCCATCCAGATTTGGTTGGTCACTTCGAGATCGAGGTGCCGCAGGCGGTCGGCGGGAACGAGGCCCCGATAGGCCACGCAGCCGGTGAAGCGCGGCGCTTCCGGACCGAATAAAGCGTGGCGCACCGCCGAATGAATGCCGTCCGCTCCGATCAGCACATCGGCGGAGATCGTCGCGCCGTTGTCGAACTGCGCTTCGACTTGGTCGCCGCGATCGATGAGGCGGGTGAGGCGGTGCGCCAGATGCACGCGATCCGCCGGGACCGCGCCGGCAATCGCGCCATGCAGGTCGCCGCGATGAAAGGTGTAATACGGGGCGCCGAACGCGCTCTCGACCGCCTCGCCGAGCGGCGCGCGCAGCAGCATGCGCCCGTCATCCCAGCGCCGCTGGTCGAACGTCACCGGCTTGACCCCGCACCGGCCGAGCGCCTCGGCAATGCCCAGCCGATGCAGAATGCGCGACGCATTCGGGCCGATATTGATGCCGGCGCCGACTTCGCCGAGCGCGCTCGCCTGCTCGTAGACCTGCGCGTCGAAACCGGCGCGAACGAGCAATGCCGCCGCCGCGAGGCCGCCGATGCCGCCGCCGATGATCGCAATCGAGGTTTCCCGCATGGGTATAAAGCCTAGCTCACCGGCGAGCGTCACGCACGCCACGCCCCGATCGCCGGCACGCCGAGTCCCAAATTTTCGCGCAAAGTCGTGCCGCTGAAATCCTTGCGAAACAGGCCGCGGCGTTGCAATTCGGGGACGATAAAGCGCACGAAATCCTCATAAGCGCCCGGCACATGCGTGGCCGAGAGGACAAAGCCGTCGCAGCCCGGTGCCGCGAACCATTGTTCAAGCTGGTCGGCTACCTCCTTGGGGCCGCCGACGATGGGATTGTGCACGCGGCCGCGGCCGCTGATCGCGATGAAGTCGCGCACGGTCGGATTTTTCTTGGCGCTCACCACGCGGTCGCGGATGCCTTGCAGGCCCGACATGCCGGCCAATTCCTGCGCGGTGAACGGCTCGTCCATGCCCTTTCGCGCAAAATCGAAGTTGAGCGCCTCCGACAACAGCGACAGCGCGTCGATCTCGAGCGGCAGCTTTTTGATCTCGGCCCATTTGTCCTCGGCCTCGGCTTTGGTCGCGGCCGCCACGGTGTTGACGAGATGGGTGATCTTGACCGCATCGGGATCGCGGTTAAAGCGCGCCACCTCCGCCCTGAACTCCGCGTAGTCGCGCGTGCCGACTGCGATGCTCGGATAGACGACGAAGATGACTTCGCCCCAGCGCGCGCCGAAACTCTTGCCGCGGCCGCTCGACCCGGCCTGGATGATGACCGGATGACCTTGCGCCGAGCGCGGCACGGTGAACGGTCCGCGCGAGCGGAAATAGCGGCCCCGGTAATCGAGGCGGTGAACCTTGTCCGGTTTGGCGAAAAGGCCAGACGCCTTGTCCTGGACGATGGCATCGTCCTCCCAGCTGTCCCAATGGCCGAGCACGATCTCCATGAATTCGTCGGCGCGGTCGTAGCGCAGGTCGTGGCTCAAAACCTCGTCGCGGCCCATGTTCTGCGCTTCGCCGTCGTTGAGCGAGGTGACGACGTTCCAGGCGGCGCGGCCACCGGTCATCAGATCGAGCGTGGCGAACACCCGCGCCACGTGAAACGGCTCGTAGTAGCTTGTCGAATAAGTGGCGCCGAGGCCGAGCCGCTCGGTTGCCATGCCCATGACGGTGAGCACGGTCACCGCATCGAGCTTCACGCAGCGGATGCCGTGCTCGACGGTATGGGCGTGATCGCGACCGTACATGTCCGGCATCGACAGCCGGTCGTCGAAGAAGCCGAGATGAAATTTGCCCGCCTCCAGCACGCGGCCGATGTGCCGATAAAAATCCGGCGACCAGCTGTCGGCGCGCGAAGCGGGATGGCGCCAGGAACTCGCCAGATTGGTGCAATTCTGCGCCTGCAGAAAGCCGACCAAAATCATCTGGCGCATTGCAGTGCCCGGCTTACTGGCTGTCGATGGAAACCCGCTTCAGGTTCTCGGTCGGCACCGGCGCGACGAAGCCGCCGGCTGCGGCCTCGGCGAGGCCGTTAGGGTCGAGCGCCTCGTCGTGCTTATAGACGTCGTCGCGGAATTCGACGGTGCCGTCGCGCCTCACCCAGCCGGTCAGATAGACCCAGGCCACCGGAATCTTGCGCGGCAGGTTGATGATCTTGGTCTGGCCGGTGGCGATGCCGGCGTCGATCGCGGCACGATCCCAGCCGGGCGGACCGTCCAGTAAAATCCAGGCGGCGAGATCGCGCACATTGTCGACCCGCGTGCAGCCGTGCGAATCGAAACGATAATCGTCGGCGAACAGCTTCCGCGTGTCGGTGTCGTGCATGTACACCGAGTACGGGTTCGGCATGTCGATCTTGAGATTGCCGAGCGCGTTCCAGTTGCCGGCGTCCTGCCGCACGGTGAAGTTCGGCGAACGGTCGCCCGACCAATCGACGGTCGCCGGATCGATGTCCTGGTCCTGCGCGCCGATCAGCCGCATATGCATGCGGGCGAGATAGGTCGGATCGCGGCGCATGCGGGCGTAAATCTCGTTCTTCGTGATCGAGAGCGGCACGGTCCAGGTCGGATTGAGATCGATCGCGGTGATATAGACCGAAAGCGTCGGCGACGGCTTGTCGATCTTGCCGACGATGACGCGATAGCGTCGCTCGACCTTGCCGTTGGCGACCGCCTCGACAAAGGCGGCCGGGATGTTCACCACCACGTAGCGCTCGGCAAAGATAAAATCCATGCCGATCAGCCGCTCCAGTGACGCTTCGAGCTGCTTGATGCGGTCGCCGACCGGGACATTGAGAGCCTTCAGCGTCTGCGCGCCGACGGTCCCGGTCGCGTCGAGGCCATGGCGCAACTGGAAGCGCTTGACCGCCTCGACCACGTCGGCGTCGTAGGCGTCGCCGGCCCATTTTGCCTCCGGCATGTCGTCGCTGATGACGAGATGCTGGCGAAGCAGCGCAACCTCGGGTCCGCTCGCGCCCGGCGCAAGCTTGGCGTCCGCCGGCAGCGCCGGCCAGCCGCCGCGGACCTCGATCGCCGAATAGCTCAATAGTGCTTCCTTGATGCGCTGATAGGTGCCGTCGTCGAATACCGGATCGGCCGACAGCGCCAGTTCCGCGGCCGAGCGCAATTCCGGCGTCGAGGCGGCCGGCTTTACGACGGATTGTGTGGAATTCCCGGGCGGCGGCTGGGGCGCGGCGCCGGTCTGCGCCGATAGCGGGCTGGTCGCAAGCGCAAGGGCAACGCCGGCAATGAAGGCCGTCCGCATGGATGCCCCCGACAAATGGCTCAACCTTGCGGCTGCGGCTCCAGCGGGCCGGGCTCGGGGCGCGGCCGGTTGCGGCCGGCGCCGGCGGTCGGCACGGTCGAGGTTCGCGGCGTGGTCGGCTCGATGACCAACTCGCGGTTCGGCCGCTTGCCCAACAGCAAATCCTTGATCTCGTCGCCGGTCAGCGTTTCGAATTCGAGCAGGCCCTTGGCCAGCGTTTCGAGATCGGCGCGCTTGGTCGGTGAGGATCTCTTGCGCCTCGTTATAGCCGGCCTCGACCAGCCGCCTGATCTCGGCGTCGATCTTCTGCACGGTCGCTTCGGAAATGCTCTGCTGGCGCGACACCGAATAGCCGAGGAAGACTTCTTCCTGGTTTTCGCCGTAAGCGACGGTGCCGAGCGCCTCGGACAGGCCCCAGCGCGTCACCATCATGCGCGCGAGCTTGGTCGCCTGCTCGATGTCGGAGGCCGCGCCCGAAGTCACCCGCTCGCGGCCGAACACCAATTCCTCGGCGACGCGGCCGCCCATCATGATGGCGAGCCGCGACGTCATCTGCTCGAGCGACATCGACAGCTTATCGCGCTCGGGCAATTGCATGACCATGCCGAGCGCGCGGCCGCGCGGAATGATCGTCGCCTTGTGCACCGGATCGGTCGCCTTGACGTTGAGCGCGACGATGGCGTGGCCGCCTTCGTGATAGGCGGTGAGCAGCTTCTCCTCCTCGGTCATGACCAGCGACTTGCGCTCGGCGCCCATCATCACCTTGTCCTTGGCGTCCTCGAACTCGACCTGGGTGACCATGCGCTTGTTGCGCCGCGCCGCCATCAAGGCCGCTTCGTTGACGAGGTTCATCAGATCGGCGCCGGAGAAGCCCGGCGTGCCGCGCGCGATGGTTTTAAGAACGACATCGGGCGCCAGCGGCACCTTGCGCACGTGCACTTTCAATATCTGCTCGCGGCCGACCACGTCGGGGTTCGGCACGACCACCTGGCGGTCGAACCGGCCGGGACGCAGCAAGGCCGGATCGAGCACGTCGGGCCGGTTGGTCGCGGCGATCAGGATGATGCCTTCGTTGGCCTCGAAGCCGTCCATCTCGACCAGCAACTGGTTGAGCGTCTGCTCGCGCTCGTCGTTGCCGCCGCCGAGGCCGGCGCCGCGATGGCGGCCCACCGCGTCGATCTCGTCGATGAAGATGATGCAGGGCGCGTTCTTCTTGGCCTGCTCGAACATGTCGCGCACGCGGCTAGCGCCGACGCCGACGAACATTTCGACGAAGTCGGAGCCGGAAATGGTGAAGAACGGCACGTTCGCTTCGCCGGCGATGGCGCGCGCGAGCAGCGTCTTGCCGGTGCCGGGCGGACCGACCAACAGCACGCCGCGCGGGATGCGCCCGCCGAGCCGCTGAAATTTTGCCGGATCGCGCAGGAATTCGACGATCTCCTGCAGGTCGAGCTTGGCTTCGTCGACGCCGGCCACGTCCTCGAAGGTGACGCGGCCATGCGCCTCGGTCAGAAGCTTGGCGCGCGACTTGCCGAAGCCGAGCGCCTTGCCGCCGGCGCCCTGCATCTGCCGCGACAGGAAAATCCACACGCCGATCAGCGCGACGAACGGCAGCCATGAGATCAACAGCGACACGAACCACGGCACGTTGTCGGTCTGCGGACGCGCCGTGATCGAGACGCCCTTGTTGTAGAGCCGCTGCCACCAGCGACGGATCGCTCGGCGCGTAGGTCTGGAAGGCGCGCCCGTCGGTGAAGGTGCCATGGATTTCCGGACCCTGGATCAGAACGTCGCGCACCCGGCCCTGGTCGACCTCGTTGAGCAGTTGCGAGAACGAAATATCCTGGGACGTCGTGTGCTGGCCCGGATTCTGAAACAGCGTGAACAAAGCGAGCAGCAGCAGGACGATGATGACCCACAGGGCGAAATTTCGCAGATTGGCGTTCATCTTATGTCCTTGCGCCAAGGGCGCGCAGTCCGGCGGCTATGGTATGCCGACGCATCGTGGCGGCTTCACGTCCCCAATAGCCGGCAATGTAGGCGTCCGACCGCCCCCTGCCAAGGGAAGCACCCCGTAACGGCCCCATTATACGGCTATTTCGTAAAGCGCCTGTTGCGGCCGCTGCGCATGGCTGGATTGCGGCGCGCGGGTGCGCGTTCGACCGCGATCCGGTCGGGATCGAGCGTAATCAGCGCCCCGGCGAGCGTCCGGCGCAGCCGGGAATGGGCCTGCCGCAGGCCGTCATAAAGCGCTTCAAGCTTGCCGAGCTCGACCGGGCCCTCGTCGCCGGCATGGGCGATGGCGCGGCCGAGCAGCCGCAGCGCCACCTCGGCGGGCAGGCCCGCGAATTGCGCGGTCGAAAACCGACCGGACCGCATTCGCGCCACCGGCCCGGCGCGAGCGCCGCGCGCGCGGCGGCGACGGCGAATTCGATGGCCAATTCGGCGCGCCGCATCCGCGCGGCCAGCCGCGCCAGGCCGCGCGCATCGAGTCCCTCGCGCGCCAGCGCCGGCATCAATTTGCGCAGCCGCGCGCGGGTAAAGCGCGGATCGCGATTGGTCGGATCCTCGCTATAGGCGATGCCCGCCGCCTTGAGCGTCGCGATCAGCCGCGCCTTGGCGACGGTGCAGCAGCGGACGCACCAGAAAAATCGCGCCCGCCCCGCGGCGGCAAGACTTTGGGCAACAGCGAGGACGGCGCCATGCCGGCAAGTCCGCCGAGCCCGCTGCCGCGGGCGAGACGGAACAGCACCGTCTCCGCCTGATCGTCGAGCGTGTGCGCGGTCAGGATATGCTCGTAGCCCGCCCGTTCGGCGGCTTGCGCCAACAGCCGATAGCGCGCGATGCGCGCGGCTTCCTGCAAGCCGGATTTGGGTTTCTTGCCGCGCCAGCGCAGCGTGCGGTGCGCGACGCCGAGCCGGCGCGCCAGACGCTTGACCGCGGCCGCCTCGCCCGCCGCTTCGGCGCGCAAGCCGTGATCGACGGTGACGGCGATAAGTTTCGGCGCGCGCTTGCGCCGCTTCGCCCAGCGCGCCGCGAAGCACCAAGAGCGCCGTCGAATCCGGACCGCCGGAGACCGCGAGGATGAGCCCGCGCAAATTTTCCAGACCGGAGAACAGCGCGTTCGCTTCGTCGTCGCGAACGGCGTGTTCAGCAGTGGACACGCTTTTGTTCCCGGTCCACGCCCTGCTTCACGCTCGATCGAAGCGTGCGGATATTTGCGCAAGACTTCGCCCAGCGAGGCGCAGGCGGCTTCCTTCTCGCCCAGCGCGGCGAGCGATTGGCCGAGCCGCAACAGCGCGTCGGGCGCGCGCGCGGTGGTCTCGTATTTGGTCGAGACCGCGAGGAACGATTCGGCGGCGTCGCGATATTGCTTGTGCCTGAAACAGGCTTTCGCCGAGCCAATATTGCGCCTCCGGCGTCAGCCGGTCGCTCGGATATTTGTGCAGGAAGTCGCGGAACGTCTCCGCGGCGGCGTCGTAGTCCTTGTGCAGCACGTAGCCGTAAGCGAGATCGTATTCGTCCTTGGGCGTGTTGCTCGGCGGCAGTGCCGCCTGCGCATGGCGCCGGTCGCGCTCGGATTGGCGGGCGGCGGCGGCGGCAGATGCGCCGCCCGGCGCGGCGCCGGCTTGCGGCGCGGACAGATGCTCGACAGATCGAGCGGCGCGCCGGGTTGCCGCGGCGCCGGAGCGTATCGCGCGTACCGCCGGCGGCGGCTCGGCCGCGTCGGTGCTGGCGCCGAGCGGGCGCGGCGCCCCCGGCGCGTTCGGATTGAGCGCCGGATCGAACGCGTCGGCCCGGCGCCTGGTCGGCGCCGGCCGACGCGACCGGCGCCGCGGCGCGACCGGCGCGGCGGCCGGCGCCGCGGCGGCGCATATGGCGGCGGCGGGGCGTATTGTGCATTGGCGCGGGCGGCGAATATTGCGGCGCCGAGCCGGCGGCGGGGAATATTGCGGACCGTCGGCGGCGGCAGCGAGGTCGAACCGACGGCCGCGCCGCCGCCGCTGCATCTGATCCTGCAGGCGCTGCACCTGCTGCTCGAGCTGCTGATTGCGGTATTGCAACTGCTCGACCGGCCGGTGAGATCGCGGATCGTCTCTCGAGCCAGTGCGATCGACGCGGGTCAACAGGTCGGCTTGGCGAATCTTGCGCGCGCGGCGGCGCCGGCCCACAGCATGCACGCGAACGCGAGCACGAAGACAGAGACCGAGCGGATCATCGCTTTTGCGGCTTTATGGGATTTCGGTGTTTGCCCATGTCTACTTGCCCATCCTACCATAGCCCGTCCTGCGTCCAAATTGTGACTGTGGCCGGATCGCGGCGCGCCGTGACCGTGCGCCGCATCGGCTATTCGGCGGGCTGGATTTGCGCGGCTTCTTGCGGGCGGCGCGCCATTCCTCGAACCGCTGCACCACCACGAACAGCGACGGCACGAACAGCACCGCCAGGCAGGTCGAGGCGATCATGCCGCTGAACACGGTGATGCCGATCGATTTGCGGGCGCTGGCGCCGGCGCCGCTGGCGATCACCAGCGGCGCGACGCCGAGGATGAACGCAAACGAGGTCATCAGGATCGGCCGGAACCGCGCGCGGGCGGCGTCCACCGCCGCTTCGAGAATCGGCTTGCCGTCGTGCACGCGGTGCTCGCGCGCGACCTCGACGATCAGAATCGCGTTCTTCGCCGAGAGCGCGATCAGCAGGATCATGCCGATCTGGGTGTAAAGATTGTTGTCGATGCGCAGCATTTCGAGCACCAGCACCGGCCCGGTCAGCGCGAGCGGGACCGAAAGGATGACCGCGAGCGGCGCATACCAGCTCTCGTATTGGCCGGCGAGCACCAGATAAACCAGCAGCATCGCCATCGCGAACACGAAATACATCTGATTGCCGACGATCTTCTCCTGATAGGACATGGCGGTCCATTCGCTGCCGGTGCCCGGCGGCAACGTCGCCGCCGCATTCTCTCCATCAGACCGATCGCCTCGCCGGAACTGAAGCCCGCCGCCGGCAGCCCGATGACGCTCGATGACGGATAGAGATTGTAGAGACCGATCAAGGGCGGCCCGACCACGGGTTCGATCTTGACCATCGTCCCGAGCGGGATCATGTCGCCCTGCTGGTTGCGCACCGCAAGGTTCTCGATGTCCCGCGGCCGCAACCGGAACTTCGGCGTCGGCCTGGGCGTAGACCTGAAAGACGCGGCCGAACTTATTGAACTGCGCGACATAATTCGAGCCGAAATAGGTCGCCAGCGTCGCGAACACCTGGTCGACCGAAACGCGAGCGTCTGCGCCTTGACGCGGTCGACCTCGACGCGAAATTGCGGCGCGACGGCGCGGAACGAGGTCGAGACGCGTTGCAGCGCGCTCTGCGACTGCGCATTCGCGACGATGGTGTCGGTGATGCCTTGCAGCTTGGCGAAATCGGTGCTGCCGTCGCGCAGCTCGACCTGCATGGTGAAGCCGCCGGCATTGCCGATGCCCTGGATCGGCGGCGGCGGCAGCACGATCACGCGGGCATCGACGGCATCGAGCGCCGGCGTCAGGCGGGCAAAAATCGTGCGCAGGCTGTCGCGCGCGCTCCAATCCTTGAGCACCACATAGGCGACGCCGGCATTGGCGAGCGGAGCGCTGTTGTCCAGCACCGAGATGCCGGAAATCGCGATTACCTGATCGACGCTCGGATCCTTGCGCGCGATCGCGGAGACCTGTTCCATCGCGTTGCGGGTGCGCGCGAGCGAGGCGCCGTCGGGGAGCTGAACGCTGACCAGAATATAACCCTGGTCCTCGATCGGCAGAAAACCGGTCGGCACGCGCGACAGCCCCCAGAACGCAACCGCCATGATCGCAAAAGCGACGACGGTCATCGGGCCGGCATGCTTGACCATGTGATGAATGAGACCGGCATAGTCGCGCTCAAGCCGGCCATAGATCGCATTGAAGCCGCGGTAGAACGCGTTGCGCCGTTCGGGGGCGACCGGCGGACGCAGCCACATCGCCGCTTGCGTCGGTTTGAGCGTCACCGCGTTGATCGCGGAGAGCAGCGCGGTGGCCGCGATCACCAGGGCGAACTGCGCATACATGCGCCCGGTCAGTCCCGGCAGGAACGCCGCCGGCAGAAACACCGACATCAGCACCAGCGTGATGCCGATGATCGGCCCCAACAGCTCGTTCATCGCCTTGATCGCGGCGTCATGCCCGCTCATGCCCTTTTCGACATTGTGCGCGGCGCCCTCGACCACGACGATGGCGTCGTCGACCACGATGCCGATCGACAGCACGATCGCGAACAACGTGGAAAAATTGACGGTGAAGCCCAGCGCCCACATCATCGCAAAGGCGCCGACGATGGTCACCGGCACCGTCGTCGCCGGCACCAGCATGGCGCGCCAGTCCTGGAGAAAAATGAGAATGACGATCAGCACCAGCACCGCCGCCTCGATCAGCGTCTTGTAGACTTCGTGGATCGAAGCCTTGACGAACACCGTGGTGTCGAACGGCACCGAATAGACCAGGCCCTGCGGGAATTGCCGCGCCAGTTCCGCCATCTTGGCCTTGACCGCGCGCTCGACGTCGAGCGCGTTGGCGCCGGGCGACTGATAGATGCCGATGCCGGCCGCCTGCTTGCCGTCGAGCGTGAAATACTGGCCGTAGGTTTGCGCCCCAAGCTCGACGCGGCCGACGTCGCGCAAGCGCGTGACTTCGCCGTTGTTGCCGGTCTTGACGATGACGTTTTCGTATTCGTCGACGTTGGTGAGCCGGCCCTGCACGTCGATGGTGTATTGGAAATCGACGCCGGGCGGCGTCGGCGGCATGCCGACCTGGCCGGCCGTCACGTCCTGGCTCTGCTGTTGCAGCGCCGCCACCACGTCCCGCGCGTCCAGGCTCCGCGCCTTCAGCTTTTCCGGATCGAGCCACACCCGCATCGAATACTGGCCGGCGCCGAACACGTTGACGTTGCCGACGCCGGGAAGCCGCGCCAATTCGTCCTTGAGATTGATGGTGGCGTAGTTGGCGAGATACAGGCTGTCGTAGCGGCCGTCGGGCGAGGTCAAAGTGACGAACAGCAGGATCGCGGTCGAACGCTTCTGAACGGTGACGCCCTGCGCCTGGACCGCCTGCGGCAAGGACGACAGCGCGCTCGCCACGCGGTTCTGCACCAGGATTTGCGCCGCATCGAGGTCGGTGCCGATCTTGAAAGTGACCGTCAGCGTATAGCTGCCGTCGCTGGCGCTGGTCGACTGCATATAGATCATATTCTCGACGCCGTTGACCTGCTGCTCGATCGGCAGCGCCACCGTATCCATCACCGTGCGCGCGCTGGCGCCGGGATAGCGTGTGGTCACCTGCACGGTCGGCGGCACCACGTCGGGATATTGCGCGACCGGCAGGTCGTAGAGCGCGACCGCGCCGATCAAAATCATCAGGATGGCGAGAACGTTCGCCAGAACCGGACGCTCGATGAAGAATTTCGAGATCATCGCCGGTTCATCGCGCGCTAGTTCGCCGCCGACGCGGAGCGCTGCTCGGCATCGACCTTCTCGCCGGGGATGGCGCGCATGATGCCGCCGACCACCACCCGGTCGTCCGCGGTCAGCCCGCTTTCGATCACGCGCAGATCGCCGACCAGCTGTCCGGGTTCGACTTTGCGCTGCTCGACGACACCGTCCTTGTTGACGACGAGCACATAGCGGCCGCCCTGGTCGCTGCCGATCGCGACGTCGGGCACCAGCAGCGCCGGCGCCGGCCGCGACGCGATGCGCACCCGCACGAAATAGCCCGGCAACAGCGTGCGGCCGGCGTTCTCCAGGCTGGCGCGGGCCGCCAGCGTTCCGGTCGACGGATCGACGTTCGGCGCGATGTAGTCGAGCTTGCCGCGGTGCGGATAGCCGCTCTCGTTCTGCAAGCCCACTTCGACGGGAAGGCCGAGCAGAGCCGCCGTGGTTTCGCCGCGCCTCGCGAGATCGGCGCGCACTTGCAGCACATCGCGTTCGCTGGCGGTGAAATTCACGTAGATCGGATCGAGTTGCACGATGGTGGCGAGCACGGTGGGCGAACCGGCGCCGACCAGTTCGCCGACCGAGACCTGACGCGCCGTCACCACGCCGTCGAACGGCGCGGTCACGTCGGTATAGCCGAGATCGATTTCGGCCTGCTGCTCGTTGGCCTGCGCCGATTGCAAATCCGCTTGCGCGGAGTCGCGCTGCGCCAGCGCCTTGATCGTAATTGGCCTGAGTCGAGACTTGTCTCGTAATAAGGTCGGCCTGGCGCTGAAACGCCGCCTGGGTCTGCGTCAGCGTGGCTTGGGCGCTGGTGACGGCAGACTTCGCGGCGTCCACTTTAAGCTTGTAGGGCTCCGGCTCGATGGTGAACAGCGAGGTGCCCTTTTTCACGAAGTCGCCGTCGTTATAGCTGATCGCCTGCACGAAGCCCTGCACGCGCGCGACCAGATCGACCGAATTGACCGCCGCGGTATTGCCGGTCGCCTCGAAATAAAGCGAGACCGGTTGCACGACGGGCGCCGCGACCGTGACCTTGGGCGGCGGCGGCGCGGCGTACTGGTTTTTCTGGCCGCAGGCCGCCAGCGCGGCCGCAATGGCGAGCGGGAGCATTGCGCGAGCAAACGCCGCCGGGGTCATGGCCGAAACCTCTTCAACTTCTCGGAAAGCCGGATGCCGCCGCAACCGATGCCGCGCCGGGGGCGGCACTACGATCCGATTTCAGCGCTGCATTGGCAAGGCAAAATATCGGCGCCAAAAAGCAATCGGCGCCGTGACGGCGCCGAATGCCAGCGATCCTTTATGGCCGGTGCGCGCTACGAACTCTGATCGAGCACGGTCACGGCGCGCCGGTTCTGCGACCAGCAGGAGATATCGTTGCACAGCGCGACCGGGCCGTTCCTTGCCGTAGGAGATGGTGCGCATGCGCTGCGGCCGAAACGCCGCGCGAAATCAGGTATTCGCGCACGGTCTCGGCACGGCGGGCGCCGAGCGCGATGTTGTATTCGCGCGTGCCGCGCTCGTCGGCATGGCCTTCGATGGTGAAGGCATAGCGGTTGTAGTTGTTGAGCCACTGCGCCTGCTTGTCGAGCGTCGCGCGCGCCTGATCGGAAAGCTCCGAGGAATCGGTATCGAAGAACACGCGGTCGCCGACATTGACGACGAAGTCCTGCTGGCTGCCGGGCGTCGCCGCCGACGCCATGCGCATTCTGGTCGGTCTGCTTGGCGCAGCCCGCAATCGCCAGCGTGCGCCAGGATTGACGGCGGCGAACTTGGCGCCGCGGATCGATATTCGCCATGTTCATTCCGGTGCCTCCATACTTACATCAGTGACCGGACATGGTTGGTCGACAGCGGGTCTAGCAGCGCCTTCGTTAAGCGAAGGTTCCGTCAACCTTGATGCGGCCTTGCAAAGATGTCTCGACCCCGCGGATTGCCCGGAAAGCTTTTGCAATGGTTAATGGGGCGTCAATGCGGCGATCCTGTGGAACCGCCGGCAGCTCACGACAATAGCGGCGACCAGGCCGGATCCGAGGCATAATTCGGCGTCGGAACCCGTTGCTCGTTGCGCCCGGAGATATCGATCGTGAACAGCGACGGCCCGGAATTGCCGCCCGGATCGCGGAAGAACATGATGACCTGCCCGTTCGGCGCGAAAGTCGGGCCTTCGTTGTGGAAGCCTTCGGTGAGGATGCGCTCGCCCGCTGCCGTCCGGCTTCATCACGCCGATCGCGAACTTGTCTTGCGCGATCTTGGTGAAGGCGATGTAGTCGCCGCGCGGCGACCAGACCGGCGTCGAATAGGTGCCGTCGCCGAAGCTGATGCGCTGCGCCTGCCCGCCGGTCGCGGCCATGACGTAGATCTGCGGCTGGCCGCCGCGATCGGATTCGAAGCAAATCTGCGAACCGTCGGGCGAATAGGACGGGCGAGGTGTCGATCGCCTGGGTGTCGGTCAGCCGCGTCGTCGCCTTCGAGCGCAAATCCATGACGAAGATGTTGGAGTTCGCGCCTTCCTGCAAACTCATGATGACGCGCTGGCCGTCCGGCGAAAACCGCGGCGAGAAGCTCATGCCGGGAAAATTGCCGACGATTTCGCGCTGGCCGGTCTCGATATTGTAGAGATAGACGCGCGGATCGCCCTGGCCGTAGGCCATGTAGGTGATCTCCTGCGTCGAAGGCGAGAACCGCGGCGTGAGCACGAGTTCGTCGCCGCGCGTGAGATAGCGCACATTGGCGCCGTCCTGATCCATGATGGCGAGCCGCTTGATGCGCCGCGTCCCCGGCCCGGTTTCGTCGACGAACACGACGCGGCTGTCGAAATAGCCGCCGTTGCCGGTGAGCTGCTCGTAGATCGCGTCCGAGATGATGTGGGCGATGCGGCGCCAGTTGTCGGGCGTGGTGAAATATTGCTGGCCGGCAAGCTGCTGGCCGGCGAGCACGTCCCAGAGCCGGAATTCGGCCTTGAGCCGGCCGTCGCTCTGCCGCGTGACGGCGCCGGTGACGAGCGCCTGCGCGTTGATGGCGCGCCAATCGGGAAACTGCGGCACCGCGTCGACGCTGGCGATGGTTTCGGTAAAGGCGGCGGGATCGATCGGGGCGAACAGGCCGCTGCGTTGCAGGTTCGCGGTGATGATCTGGGTGACGCCCGTCGCGGTATCGTCGTCGCCTGTCGCCGCCGCCGATGAATTTGGCGATCGCGATCGGCATCGGCTGGAAATTGCCCTCGGTGATATCGAGGCGGACCACCGCGGCGGCGTAGCGCGGCGCCAGCGTCAAGCCGCCGGCGACCGCGCCGAGCGCGAGCGCGCGGCGGCGCGTCAGTGATGAGATTGCGGTGGATCGCCGAAGCGTCATGATGCCTGCCTTGCCCGGTCAGCCGCCGAGCAGTTCTTGGGGATCGAATTTGAGCTCGAGGTCTTTCCACTGGTCGTAATGCTCGGGCTTGAGCATCGTGAAAGGCTGGCACAGCAAGCAGCGCGCGCTTGGCGCTCTCGGCCAGCGCCGGACCCAATGTCGATGCCGTGGCTTCGACCAGAACCGGTTCATGCCCCAACGAACCGTCCGGCTTGAACAGAACGCGAAGCACGACATAGACCTTGGAATTGGCGTCGATGCCCGGCGGCGGGCTCCAGCAGCTGGAGATGCGCGCACGCAACGCATCGATCTCGCTCTGCGACATTTGCGCGGACGGCGCGCCGCTGGCGGCGCCGAGATTGGGCGTGGCGTTGAGCGCTTCGGCGGCCGCCATCTGACGCTGCGGATCGCGCTTGTCGAGCAATTCGGCGACCTGATTGGCGTCGAATTTCGGCGCATCCTGCGCCTGCGGCGGCGACCGATCGTCCGGCTTCGGCGGATTCTTGGCGGCGTCCTTCTTCAATAGCTCGGCGATCTGATCCGGCTTGTATTCCGGCGGCTTCGGCTTGTCGGACTTGTCCGCCTGTTTCGGATCGGGCTTGGTATCGGCTTTGGGCTGCGGCTTGGCCTTGCTGGTTTCGGTGGTGATCGGCGGCTTGTCCGCGACTTTGGCGGCGAGCTGATCGACCGGCTTCGGCGCGTCGACCTTGTCGGCGAGCGGCTTCGGTTCGTCGATTTTCAGCTGCGGGGCGTTCTTGACGCCCTGGGTGAGCTTGGCTGAAATCCTTCTCGGAAATGAACTGCACCGGCAGCGTCTCGACCGGCGGCGCCTCCATCGGCTGCGCCGAGAGCGCCATCAGCCGCCAGGCCGAGCGCGCAGGCGTGAGCGATGCACGATATGGTCATGCCCGGCTTCATTGCTCGCCCTGCTCGACCTCGGTGACCAGCGCGATGCGGTGATAGCCGGCCGCCGAAATCCGGCCCATCACGCGCATCATGGTACCGTAGTCGGCCTTCTTGTCGCCACGCACATAGATGAGGTCGTTGGGATTGCCGCCGCGGGCGTCGAGGATCGCCTTGAGCTTCGGGACGAGATCGTCGAGCTTGATCTCGCTCGTTCTGCAGGAAAACCTGGCCGTCGACGTTGACCGAGACGGTCAGCGGCTGGTTGTCCTGCTCCAGCGCCTTGGCCTGGCTCTGCGGCAAATCGATCGGCACGCCGACCGTGAGCAGCGGCGCCGACACCATGAACACGATCAACAGCACCAGCATGACGTCGACGAACGGCGTCACGTTGATCTCGCTGCATGACCGAGCGGCGCCGGCGGCGCTTGCCGCCGCCGGTCGAGACTACGCCTAGGGCGCCTGCCGCCATAGTCCTGCCCTCAGCCCCGTTCGTCGATCTGCCGCGACAGGATCGCCGAAAACTCGTCGGCGAAACCCTCCAGCCGCTGCGCCTGCCGGTTCACCTCGGTGATGAACTTATTATAGAAAATCGTCGCCGGGATGGCGGCAACGAGGCCGATTGCGGTCGCGAACAGCGATTCCGCGATGCCCGGGGCGACCACCGCGAGCGAGGTGTTTTGCGAGGCCGCGATCGACTGGAAGCTGGTCATGATGCCGGCCACCGTGCCGAACAGGCCGATAAACGGTCCCGCCGAGCCGACCGTCGCCAGCACCAACAGCCGGCGCTCCATATTTTCGACTTCGCGCGCGATGGCGACGTTCATGACCTTCTCGATGCGCATCTGCAGCCCGGCGAAGGAACGGGCGTGACCTTCGAGGCTGCGCTTCCATTCCCGCATCGCCGCGACGAACAAGACGCCGGTGGAATGTCCCGGCTCCGCGGCGAGCGATTTATAGAGCTCCTCCAGCGACTGGCCGGACCAGAACGCCTGCTCGAAACCATCGCCGGCGCCGCGCAGCCGCCTGAACAGCAGCGTTTTGTCGATGGCGATCGCCCAGACCCAGACCGAACAGATCAATAGTCCCACCATCACCGTCTCGACGATCCAGTGCGCGTGCCAGAACATGTGGAACAGAGACAGATTGGCGGAAGTCAACGGTGCGACCGACTGCCCGATGTCGGCTGGATTCATGAGGCGTCCCTTTCGGCGGTCCGGCCGCAGCGGCAAAGATCGCGGCCATAAATCGAGCCGTGAACCCGGCCAAGCACTGCGCCATGACCGGGGCGGCGCACTGGCGCCGGGACCAAAGGGTCGTGAGGGGCCGCCGCTTCGCGCGCGCCGACCAAGACCCGAAATTTCGCGAGGACCCGAGCCGGACCCGTCACCGGCGGATCGAAATCATTCGCGAAACTTGTCCAAACTAGGGCGCTACACCGGTCGTTCGCGCTACCGAAGCCCGACTGTGCTTAATGCGGCGTTAATGCCGCGCCGCGGCGGGACTGTCACAACATCGCAGCCTGCCGGCCCGGCTCGGTTTGGCGCCGGCGCGGCGGTTGACTGTCGACACGCATCGCCTTTAATTTCTCCAATAACACGCGATAGTTGAAGCGCCCTAATGAACCTCCATGACCGTGCCGTGACGCCGGAATTGGCACCGGAACTCGTGCCGGCAACCGCAACCGGCGCGCTCGGCATTTACCAGCTCAAGCGCCTGTGGTCGCGGACGATGGCCGAGCGGCAAGGCCGTTTCCAGCCGGCGACCCTGCACGACCGGCACCTCGACACATTGGTCATTCACGCCAGCGGTCTTGGGCTCGAGCAGACTACGACGTATCTCGGCAGCGCGGCGCCGAGCTTCGAGGAGTTCGAGCGCTGGATTCTTGCGACCACCGGCGGGGTCGCGCCGGAGCGCGTCGCGCGCATCAATGCCGCGGTCGTCGGCGCCGACGCCCCGCCGGAAACCGCGCAGGCGCTGGCCGCGGTCGAGGCGAGCGAACCGGTGCTGGCGGCCGGCGATCTCGCGTTCTGGGCGGAGCACGGCTATGTGGTGCTGCACGATGCCGTGCCGGCCAAGACGCGCGAGGCGGCGGCGCAGGCGCTGTGGGATCGTCTCGGCGCGCGCCCAGACGATCCGGAAACCTGGTATCCATCAAACGACCACGGCATCATGGTGCAATATTTCCAGCACCCGGCCTTCGCCGCCATCCGCCGCTCTGCGCGCATCCACAAAGCCTTCACCCAGCTCTGGGGCACCGCCGATTTATGGGCGACCACCGACCGCGTCGGTTTCAATCCGCCGGAGCGCGAGGGTTTCAGGTTCCCCGGCCCGCACCTGCACTGGGATGTCAGCGTCAAAACGCCGATCCCGTTCGGCACCGGCGGCATTCTCTATTTGACCGACACGCCGCCCGAGCAGGGCGCGTTCACGCTGGTGCCCGGTTTTCAGCGTTGGGGCGAAGCCTGGCTTGCAAATCTCCCGCCCGGCGCCGATCCACGCCGCCAAGACCTCTACGCCTTGGGGCCGCGGCCGCTCGGCGGGCGCGCCGGCGATCTCGTCATCTGGCATCAGGCGCTGCCGCATGGCGCCAGCCCCAATCGCGGGACGAAGCCGCGCATGGTGCAATACGTCAACATGTTCCCGACCCGATACGAGGAGCAGGAGGAGTGGATCTGAGTGTGATCCGCTCGAACTCAGTCGGCGCGAAACAAAAACTAAGGCGCCAACTCACCAACGCCCGCACACACCAATGCCGTGAATTTGCTGCCGCTTTCGGGGACACGACGGACATGGTCGAACCTGCCGCCGGTTCGGGCCAGTCGTGAATGACCCGATGGCGACGTGCAGAAGCCGCCAATCATTGTCTGCTTACCACGGGAACTGGCCTTTTAGCTGGGTTACGAGGGGGCAACCAAAGACCTCAGTTCCGCGTTATCTCCCACAGAAGAGGAGGAACGCATCATGCGAACCTTTGCAAAAACTGCCCTGGCGCTCGGCTTTGTCGCGGCATTGACAGTCGGTAGCGCAATCCCGGCTGGAGCCTTCTATATCAATGGACCAGGCTTCCACGTTTGGGTCGGTCGCCATCATCCGCGCTATTACGACTACTACCCGGGTCCGGCCTACGGTGGTGGGTGGAACACCTGGAATGGTTGCCCGCCGAACTACACAATTCAAGGCGGGGTCTGTAAGCCGTACCGCGGCGACTAGCCCGCAAACGTTAGAACTAGATCGATGGGTGCACTGAGGCCGCCATCAGTGGCGGCCTCTTTCATCTTCAAGCAATGTGCAATGTCGCTTGTCACACTCACGCCGAGTATCGCCACGACGGTCGCTGTTAGGGGCAAAGCGGACGAAGGCCTAGTGTGCCAGAATTGGCCTTCATGACCCGGAGCGTCATTTCGCTACCAGCAATTGCCGCATTGTGAAAGGTCTATTCGCGCTTGATGTTGTCCGCCCCTTCTCAGCTTGACTTGCTGGCCGGGCAGGAGCACGGGCGGACCATCCCATTAGGTCATAGCGACTGTCAGCTGACCCAGCCTACTCTCTTTTCGAGTTCGCCCGAGGTTTTGCTGACGCTGACTTGAGCGTCGCCACGAACCGCTGCGCGTGCTCCCCGGTGTACCAGCGGTAGCTCCACGAAAATGCGTTCGGCGATATTGTTGATTCGAGCGCCTTGCTGCTCCAGCCGCTTCCTTATTGTAACGGCGATTTCATGGCAGTGCTGGTTGATCGCATAGGTGTATTCGACCGGCGCTGAAAGGACGAAAGCCGACAGATCCTTCGGATACGTGGCCCGGATCCATTCGGGCGCATCAAACAGCATTTCGACGTGACGCGGTTCGGGGTGATCGATGTCGACCTTGCTCGCCCGGCAATGAGCAAGGATATCGCGGAACGCGTTGCGGCTCGCCGCCGGCAGCTTCTCCGTATAACGGCGTTTTACGAAATCGTGGAAGAACTGATCGAACGGATTCTCGAACAAAATGAGCCGCCCTGCAAAAGCCGGATTCAGCTTGACGTTATCCCCACGGCCGCTGACGAGATCGCGCCAATAATTGTCGTCGCCCAAGCGCCTGCAAAATTCTTCCGGGTTAGAGGCAAGCTCATCGTGTGCCAAACGGTCATATTCTTCAAAGAACGATGCCGCCGCCGAACTGCGGCTCTCGCTCAGCACGTCTTGCAGGACGTCAGTGACCTTGAAACCGTGATTGGCAAGAAACGCCAGGGCTGGCCGCAAATACCCCGTGTTCCAAAGAGTTTCAATCATGAAGGCCAGACGGCGGGTGAAAAAGAAGTCATCTTCTGTGAAAGTCAACGTCTCATAGACGATCTCTTCGATCTCCATGATGCGTTCCGACGTTTCAAACCGGTACTCGCCGAGATTTACATCCATCGGACGAAAGCGTGTTCGGACCGCGTATTGCTGGCGTTTGGCGGGCGTGTTGAGCTCGATGCCGGAGAACAGGCGAAGATTGTACGAGGCCATGTAATCCGCCTGGAAGTCCAGCAGTGCATCGTAGCCGCGCACGAAGCTTTCGCGTGTCTCACCGGGCAAGCCATAAATCAGCTCGGTCCCGACCGGAATGTTGCAACTCTTCGCCCAGCGCGTGATGAAAGAGTACTTGTCGTAGCCGATGTTAGAGCGGTGGATGTTTTCGAGCACGCGCTGATCGGTCGACTGAAAGCTCATGCAAAGCTGCGCCATCGGATAGAGCGTCTCCATGGTATGCAGCGTCGCTTCGGTTGGCTGCTTGGCGTTATAAACATACAGGCTCTTCGGCCAGCCGTGCTCTTGATGTGACTTCTTCAGATAGCAAGCGACATCGTAGTCGCGCTTTAGAATGCCAAAATTGACATCGGCAAGGATTAGTTCAGGCGCCGATGTCCTGTCGCGAATGTAGTCAATCTCGCGATAGACCCTGTCTTCCGAAAGCCGCGCGATCTTGGTAAAGAATTCGGACCCTTGTTCGCAGAATGCGCACTGGTATGGGCAGCCGCGCACAGTTCGAGGATCGGCCGCAGTCCCATCGCCAGGAAAGGCGACAGCATGCCGTTGAGATAGGGCGAGGGAAACTCATCGAGACTCTTTACACGCTGCAAGGAGTCGGAGACATGGACCTCGCCGGCGCCGACAATGGCAAACGTGCCAGCGATATTTTGCGCCTTGATTTTCGTGCGGTCGCTTCCGAAGTCGATCAGCGCCGCAAGGATGTTCGAAAAGGCAGTCTCGCCTTCTTCGACGACGACATAGTCGACGAACGGAAATTCAGCGGAATAGCGAATGTAGGCATCACGATTACGGTCGATGTTTGGCCCGCCAGTTACGATAAGAATGTCGGGATAAAGACGGCGGGCGAAACGCGCGATGCGGTGATTGAGTTCGGTGTTCCAGAAATAATTCGACAGAGCGAGCACATCCGGACGGGTCGAACGCAACTCGTCGAGCAAGACGTTCGGGTCCTTGAAGAGCCTGTAATCGTGTGCCGGGTATCGCGACTGAGCGAATGCTGCAATGCGCGCAACATTGTACGGGACCGTGTCCGGGTACAACCGAGTAGAACGATGTACTGTGTCAGCCAGAAAGACGAGCATCCCCAACGCCCGAAAAGCTAAGTGTTAAACTATAGCTCACTTTCCGGTGCCGCGGTAGCCCTCCTACAACCGTGAGCGGTGCCGCCCGCAAAAGTTGAGGTAAACTTCCGAAATCAAGCGAATGATCGGTGGGCCGTTTTTTGCCGGCAATTACCCAGGAGGAAGTTCGCCAAGATCAGTCCGGTCAGCGTGGCGGTACGTAAGTTCCGCAACTGATGCTGTGGACGGCTCCTCCGGCGGTGCGTGAGTGCCAGCGATATGGGCGTTGCCAATACGGCTTTTCTGCTCACTTTTTTTGCAGTGCATGAGTTTGCGAGTGGCCCATCGTGTCATTTCGCGGCACCGCGGCAGTTCGGTCGTTTTCGAAGCGAAGCGGACATTCAGCGAGCCGCCGATAGAACCGAATTTATAAGTACGGCCCTAATGTTGCTGCCCGCTAAGTCCGTCCAAATCCGCCTTCATGGCGATGCGCAGCGGTTTGGGGATCGGCCGCGCCCGGCCGCCTGAGATGAAGGCAACCCGCACGCGCGCCTCGACCAGGACTTCCTCGCCGCGCAACACGCGCTGGTGCACCGTGGCCGAGGCGCCTTTGACCTCCGCCGGCGCGGTGACGATGTCGAGCACGTCGTCCATCCGCGCGGGTTTTAGAAAATCGATGGTCATCGTGCGCACCACGAAGGCAAAGCCCGGCGCCTCCTTTTCGGTTTCCTCGAACAGCGCGCGATGGTCGGCGCCGATCAGCCGCAAATAATTGGTCCGCCCGCGCTCCATGTAGCGCAGATAATTGGCGTGATAGACGATGCCAGTGAAATCGGTGTCCTCGTAATAGACGCGCACGGTCAGCACGTGGCGGCCGTCTCGGATTTCGCCGTCGAGGGGAACGCTAGTCATTGCGCTATCGCCACGGCACCCTGCCGGTCATCGCGCGCTCCCAATTGCGGCCGTCGAACTGACCGATCTTGAGCGCCGCAACGTCGACGCCGTCGAGGCAGCGCACATTGACGTTGATCTTATCGGGATCGGAGCGCGGCACGTAGAACGGATGGATGCCGCAAGTGGCGCAGAACGTGTGTTGCGCGACACCTGTGTTGAAGCGGTAGGTCGTCAGCGCCTCTTTGCCGCTCAACAGCTCGAACTGCTCGGGCGGCACGATGAGATGCAGAAAACCCTTCTTGGCGCAGATCGAGCAATTGCAATAGGTGACGCGGGCAAGGTCCGCCGTCACGCGAAACCGCACCCGGCCGCAATGACAGCCGCCTTGGTAGGTTTGCACCATCGCGTCAGTCATCGTCTTCCTCCCCGAACAACCCGAACTGCGCCGGGTCACGAGAAGACTCAAGCAAGCCGAGGTATTTGAATGATTGGACCGCGAGCAACCGCCCGTTACGAACGCGCACCTACGATAGCCCCGTGGGCTTTGCGTTTGTCCGCTTCCTTACGTTTCAACTCCGCAAGGCGCCGGATGTGCTTCTCCTTAAGCGGAGCAACGCCGGTCTCATTCGCCGCAACACGGCGTGCAACTCTTTTCGTGGCGGCAAGAATTTCAGCGCGCTTGAGCATATCAACGTCTCCTCGCTTGACACCTAGCATAGCGGGCGATTTTTCTCAATCGGCCCGTCTGAAAGACCAATAGTCCTTGCCATCGCCCTCATTGCGGAATTTTTCGGTTATCGCATAGGAAAGGCTGCCAAGAACTTTTTCAATCGATTCATACTTTCTCATAGCTTTCGGCGGCAGATTTGAATGGAACGTTTCCATGATGACATTCCTCGGCTTCACCTTTTCGATGAGACGGACTGTTGCAGTGAGAACGACACCGAGAACGTCTTCCGCCGATTCAGGTGGAACATAGAGCTTCGCGGTAGCGGATTTATAGTCCAGAGTTGCAGGGTTCGAGGCATCCACTCCGCTCCTCTCTCTAATTCCAAAAACAAGTTCGAACGCACCGCTCTCGTCCGGGATCAACATGACCGACATGAGCACGATCAAGGACAAGTCGGGGTCATAACCGAGCGCGAAGTCAATTATGCAGGAACCGTCGGCTGCGAGATATGGCTCATCGAAATCTCGTTCGAGTTCGAAAATGTAGGCCATGCCTACTCTTCTTCCGCCCCGAACAATCCGAACTGCGCCGGGTCGCGCGGCGGCTCGGGCAGGCCGAGGTGGCGGAAGCCGTGGACGGTGAGAAGCCGGCCGCGCGGGGTGCGCTGCAAATAGCCGCACTGGATCAGATATGGCTCGATGATGTCCTCGATGCCGTCGCGCGGCTCCGACAACGCCGCGGCGAGCGTCTCCACCCCGACCGGGCCGCCCGAGTAATGCACCGCGATGGCGGTGAGATAGCGGCGG
This sequence comes from uncultured Alphaproteobacteria bacterium, assembly GCA_963729335.1. Lineage (GTDB taxonomy): Bacteria > Pseudomonadota > Alphaproteobacteria > Rhizobiales > Xanthobacteraceae > BOG-931. Next base: position 371,959 of record CAVSNN010000002.1, on the reverse strand, counting down.
TCCATGGCGTCGAGGCCTGAGCCGTCGACTTCGAGCGCGGCGAGCGCCCGGTCGGCGACCGCCCGATCGATCGCGGGGGCTTTGGCGACATCGGCAAAGTCGCGCAGCCGGCGCAACAGCCGCCCGGCAATGCGCGGGGTGCCGCGGGCGCGCCGTGCGATCTCGTTGGCGCCGTCCGCGGTGATCGCGATGCCGAGCACGCGCGCGCCGCGATTGACGATCTGTTCGAGCTCGGCCTCGCTGTAGAAATTCAGCCGCACCGGAATGCCGAAGCGGTCGCGCAGCGGATTGGTCAGGAGCCCGGCGCGGGTGGTGGCGCCGATCAGCGTGAATTTGGCGAGGTCGATCTTCACCGAGCGCGCCGCCGGGCCTTCGCCGATGATGAGGTCGAGCTGAAAATCCTCCATCGCCGGATAGAGGATTTCCTCGACCGCCGGATTGAGCCGGTGGATTTCGTCGATGAACAGCACGTCGCGGTCTTCGAGATTGGTGAGAAGCGCGGCGAGATCGCCGGCTTTGGCGATCACCGGTCCCGCGGTGGCGCGGAAATTGACGGCAAGCTCGCGGGCGACGATCTGCGCCAGCGTGGTCTTGCCGAGCCCGGGCGGGCCGACGAACAAGACGTGATCGAGCGGTTCGCGTCGGCCGCGCGCCGCCTCGATGAACACCGCGAGATTGGCGCAGGCCTGGCGCTGGCCGACGAATTCGGCGAGCCGCTGCGGCCGCAGGCTCGCCTCGGCCGCGTCTTCGTCGCGGCGCTCGGGCGTTACCAGCTTGGGTGGCGCGCCGGTCACCGTTTTGGCCCTCGGGTATATTTGTTCGGCAGCAATTCGGCGATCGGCACCACCGCCGCCGATCTGCCGTTCGGCACGATCACGCGCGCGCCTCGATCATAGTCGAATATCAATTCCCGGCACGCCCCGCACGGCGACACCACTGCGATGCTTCGCTTCTTGTCGTCGGGTGACGGATGGCGCACCGCAACTATCAAATCAATCCCCTCGTCGCCAACGTCGACGACGGCACGGCCGAGCGCGACCGCCTCGGCGCATACCGCCATGCGGCCGAGATAGGCGTCGAGATTGACGCCGGTGAAGATTTTTCCCGAGCGGGTGCGCAACGCCGCGCCGACTTCCTGCCAGTCGTCGCGATAGCGGCGCTTGATCGCCGCGCTCGCCGCCGCGATCAGCGCACGGTCGGCCTTGCCGAGTTTCGCCGGCTTCTTCACTTCGCCAGTTCCCGCAACCCGAGCCGGATCAGCGTCGTCGTCTCCGCGCCCTCGCCGGCCGATCGCGCCGCGGCGGCGATGGCGGCGGCGGCCTGCATCTGCGCATAGCCGAGATTGACCAGCGCCGAAACTGCGTCCGTAATTGGCCGCGGCGCGCGCTTATCGTCGAGCGCGCCGGACAGCCGAATGAGCGCCGGATCGATATCGGTATAGGCCGGCGCCTTGTCTTTCAATTCGGTGACGATACGCTCGGCGACCTTCGGCCCGACGCCGGGCGTGCGCGCCACCATGGCCTTGTCGCGCATGGCGATGGCCGTTGCGAGGTCGGCGGGCCTGAGCGTGCCAATGACGGCGAGCGCGACCTTGGCGCCGACGCCTTGGACGGTTTGCAAGAGCCGGAACCATTCGCGCTCGACGTCGGTCGAAAAGCCGAATAGCCGGATCTGGTCCTCGCGCACATGGGTTTCGATCGACAGCGTCGCCGGCTCGCCGGCGCGCGGCAATTCCTGCAAGGTGCGCGCCGAGCAATGAATGAGATAGCCGACGCCATTGACGTCGAGGATGACGGCATCCGCGCCATAGGAATCGATCACGCCTTTGAGCTTGCCGATCATCGCGCCGCCACCTTGAGCGCCGCGCGCAGCACCACGCTCTGCCGGTGATGCGCATGCGTCACCGCGATGGCGAGCGCGTCGGCAGCGTCGTCGGAGCCCGGATCGGCCTTGGGCAAGAGCACGCCGATCATCATCCGCACCTGCGCCTTGTCGCCGTGGCCGGCGCCGACGATGCTTTTCTTGATCAGGTTCGGCGCATATTCGGCGACCGGCACGCCGGCCTTCGCCGGCACCACCATGGCGATGCCGCGCGCCTGGCCGAGCTTGAGCGTGGCTCTGGCGTCCTTGCTGACGAACGTCGCTTCGACGGCGGCCTCGTCGGGGCGGAATTCGTCGAGGATGCGCATAAGCCCGTCATGGATGGCGAGAAGCCGCGCCGAGAGCGCCTCGCGGTCGTCGGTCGTCACCGAGCCGCAGCCGAGAAAGCTCAACGCGTTGCCGGCAATCGCGACCACGCCCCAGCCGGTGCGGCGGAGCCCGGGATCGATGCCGAGGATGCGAATCGGGCGCGTCATAGCGGGCTAGTGATAGCACGCCCCATGTTCCACCTCTCCATAGTGCTGGGGCGAGATAGAAAATATCACGCGCTCATCTTGGCGACGACGGCGTCGGACACTTCGAAATTGGCATAGACGTTCTGCACGTCGTCGTGCTCGTTGAGGCTCTCGATCAGCCGCAGCACTTTCTCGCCGTGCTCGTCGTCGACCGCCACCGTGTTTTGCGGCCGCCAGGTGAGCGCCGCCTTGCGCGGCTCGCCGAATTTTTCTTCCAGCGCCTTGGCGACCGAGCCGAAATGGTCTTGCGCCGCGTAAACCTCGTGGATTTCCTCGTTCGAGGCGACGTCGTCGGCGCCGGCCTCGAGCGCCGCCTCGAACATCGCCTCGGCGCTCGCCGCCTTGGCGTCGTATTCGATGACGCCGACATGATCGAACATGAACGCGACCGCGCCGGGCTCGGCAAGATTGCCGCCGCTCTTGGTAAAGGTCGAGCGCACCTCTCCGGCGGTGCGGTTGCGGTTGTCGGTCAGCACCTCGACGATCACCGCGACGCCGCCCGGCCCGTAGCCCTCGTAGCGGATCTGCTCGTAATTCTCGGCCTCTCCGCCCGACGCCTTCTTGATCGCGCGCTCGATATTGTCTTTCGGCATGTTTTCCGCGCGCGCCGCCAGCACCGCCGCGCGCAGCCGCGGATTCATCGCCGGATCGGGCATGCCGAGCTTGGCGGCGACGGTGATCTCGCGGGCGAGCTTGCCGAACAATTTGGAGCGCACCGCGTCCTTGCGGCCCTTGCGGTGCATGATGTTCTTGAACTGCGAATGTCCGGCCATAATGCGTTTCCGTCTGAAGCGTCATTGCGAGCGGAGCGAAGCAATCCAGTCTTGCGGCGCGAGTTCTGGATTGCTTCGTCGCTACGCTCCTCGCAAAGACATAAATATTCCGCCGCCGAAAACTCAAGTCCAGAACACCGGCACCGCCTGTTCCAGCCGGCCGCCCAGCCGCACCGCGCCGACGCGGCTCGCGAGCCCGGTGGCGTCGTCGGTCTCGACAGCGGCGGCGCAAAGCGTCGCCGGGCCGGTGGCCGGCTCGAACCGCGCCGACGACACGCGCGTCAGGAACCGCTGCAACGGTTCGTCCTTGGCCATGCCGATCACCGAATTGAAGTCGCCGGTCATGCCGACGTCGGTCATGAAGGCGGTGCCGCCGGGCAGCACGCGCAGATCGGCGGTCGGCGCATGGGTGTGGGTGCCGACCATGAGGCTCGCCCGGCCGTCGCAGAACAAGCCCATCGCCTGCTTTTCGCTGCTCGCCTCGCCGTGAAAATCGACCACGATGGCGTCGGCCCCGCCCGGCAACGGACACGCCGCAAGCTCGCGGTCGAGCGCGGCAAACGGATCATCGAGCGGGTCCATGAAAATGCGGGCCATGGCGTTGACCACGAGCACGCGCGCGCCGTTCTTGGCTTCGATCATCGCTGAGCCGCGGCCGGGCGTGCCGGGTGGATAATTGATCGGCCGGATTAGCCGCGGCGCCCGCTCGATGAAGACCAGCGCCTCCTTCTGGTCCCAGGCATGATTGCCGAGCGTGATGGCGTCGGCGCCGGCATCGATGAGCTCGCGATAGATCGCCTCGGTAATGCCAAAGCCGCCGGCTGCGTTCTCGCCATTGGCGACGACCAGATCGAGCTTCCAGTCGCGAATGAGCCCCGGCAGCCGCTCACAGACGACGGTCCGCCCGCTGCGCCCGACAATATCGCCGACGAAGAGAATGCGCATCAGCACGACATTCGAGAGCACGACATTCGGGCGCAACCGCGTTTGCGGCTCATCTTTTCGCGAATTGACCGGGCATCACCGCTTCGGTTGCCTAGGTCCCTCTGCGGGAGAGGCCCGGGGAGCAGTTTTTTCGCCTCTTGGCCGACGGCGCGCGCGGCGCCTTCGGTTGCATGGCTACTAGGTCGCTCCGCACCCTTGGGACAAAACGCTATCACATGCGAACCGAGCTTCAAACCCGCGCTATTCTCGGCGCAGATCAATAACCTCGCGCTCGGTTAGCACGAGATCGAGCCGCGCGTCGCGCTCCGTCGTCGGAATTTTGGGAACTTCCTGGATCGCGAAGGCAATGCCGACGGCGGTCACGGTCTTGCGCGCGCGCAAGGCCGCGATCGTCATATCGTAATAGCCGGCGCCATAGCCGATGCGATGGCCGGCGCGATCGAAAGCGAGAAGCGGCACCAGCACAATGTCGGGCTCGACTTCCGGCGCATCCGGCTTCGGCTCGCGGATGCCCCATTGGCCGGCATCGAGCGGCGCGCCCGATTGCCAGGCGCGCATGACGAGCGGCTTGCCGCGGCCGGCGATCTTGGGCAGCGCCAATTGCGCACCGGCCGCAGCGAGTTTCCGCATCAGCGGCAGCGGATTGATTTCGCTTTTGAGCGGCATGAAGCCGGACACGATGGTGCCCGGCGCAATTTTCAGCGGAAATCCCCGCGCTGCAATCGTTTCGGCGGCGGCCTTGCGCGCGTCCGCCGGCAAAGCGTCACGGCGGGCAAGGGCATCGCGGCGGAGCGCAGCCTTGGAGTCCTCCATGTTGGTTTGTGTGGTCATGGTGAGAAGTGCGGAGCCGCGCCGGCCGTAAGAGCGCTGATCCCGGGAACCTACATAAGTAGGTGGGCGCCATATGTCCGAACCCAGGGGCTCGGTCAGGGACAGCTCCCTTCAGGATCGTAAGGCCCCGGAGTATTGTCTCCTACGCACCGGGCAGCCCCGCGGGGACAATGTAGTGCGAAGGCGCGGTCAACGCCAATCGATCTCGGCCGCGCCGCGTGCGGCTCCCTCTCCCCGCAGGGGAGAGGGTTGGGGTGAGGGGGTCCGGAAGTCGGAGCAAATACTCGGACTCAGTACCCCCTCATCCTGCCCTTCTCCCCTCCGGGGAGAAGGAACGCAGCTCGTCGGTCGCAAAACGTGCGTCGATGTCGCGGCTCTTGCCCTCACCCGCTCGCTGCGCTCGCGGCCTCTCCCGGAACGGGAGAGGTGAAATCAACCCGCCGCGACGCTGCCGGTGTTGATCGATTCATTGAGCTTCTTGGTGATGCCCTCGATCCGCTCAGCCGCGGTGCTAAGCGCGGTGGCGATCGAAGCCTGCGCGGCTTTGTTGCGGTCGGATGCTGCGACGCGGGCGTCCTGCAAGGCGGCGAGTTCCTCTTCCAACCGCTTGACGCGCAGCCCAGCTTCGGCGAGTTCGTCGGCCACCGTGATCGCCGCCATTACGGTGAGTCGGGTGTCGCCGATCTCGCCGAATTTGGCGCGCAAGCCGCTGATGCGGCCGTCAAGTTCGCGCGCCAGATCCATCAGATGGCCCTCCTGGCCGTCCTCGCAGGCCATCCGGAACTGCCGGCCGTTGATGGTGACGTTGACCTGAGCCATTCGTTTTCAGCCGTTAGTATTGGACCATTAAGTTCCGGGGCATTTTGTCGTTCTCACTGTTCCGAATTCAGCACGCCGCGAATGGTTGCAATCGCGGCATCGATGCGAACTGCGACTTCGCGATTGGCGGTTTCGAGCGCGCGGGCGCGCGCGGTTGCGTCATCGAGTTCGCCGGCAAGCCGCGCGCGATCGCCGTCGAGCGCGTGGACTTGATTGGCGAGCGCCGCCTCGCCGCGGTCGGCCTCGCCGCGGCGCTCGGTCGCCGCTTCCAAGCCATCGAGCGCGAGCGCAAGCCGTGCCGTCGCGGTCTCGATCGGATCGGTGTCGCTCATCAACGCCATCCGCTGTGGCCAAGCCGGGCGTCGCGCCCCGGCATGAAAATTGTGCGAAGGCAATCGGTTATCGCGGGAACCTTACGTCGTATGGCGGGAAAGCGTCAACGGCGCCTGTTCTAGCCTGTGCATGACGCCTGGCGCCGGGAACCGCGGAATTGACTGGCGTGCCCCCCATGTTATCTGTGCGCGGCCTTTGTTCCCGTGACCGCGCGCGCATGCGCGCCGCGATTGGCCCGTTCCCATGACCAAGCCGGACCGTCTTGCCGCGGCGAGTGCAACTCTCGCCCAGGCTCCCCGCTTTCCCGCCGCCGGCACGGCGGCGGCCGCGGCCTCGCGCGCCGAGCACGACCGCATGGCGAACGCCATCCGCGCGCTGGCGATGGATGCGGTCGAACGGGCGAAATCGGGACATCCCGGATTGCCGATGGGCGCGGCCGACGTTGCGACCGTGCTGTTCACCCGCTTTGTCAAATTCGATGCCGCCGATCCGGCCTGGCCCGACCGCGACCGCTTCGTGCTGTCGGCCGGCCACGGCTCGATGCTGCTCTACGCGCTGTTTTATCTGCTCGGCTACCCGAAGATGACGATCGCGGAGATCGAGCGCTTCCGCCAGCTCGGCTCGCTCACCCCCGGCCATCCCGAGCACGGCCATACCCCTGGCGTCGAAACCACCACCGGCCCGCTCGGCCAAGGGCTTGCCAATGCGGTCGGCATGGCGATCGGAGAGCGCCATCTCGCCGCGGCGTGCGGCGGCGATCTGATCGATCACTTTACTTACGTGCTCGCCTCCGACGGCGACCTGATGGAAGGCATCAGCCAGGAAGCGATTGCGCTCGCCGGCCATCTGCGGCTCAACAAGCTCATTGTGCTCTACGACGACAATGGCATTTCCATCGACGGGCCGACCGCGCTGTCGGATTCGGTCGATCAGGTCGAGCGGTTCAAGTCGGCGCGCTGGGCAGCGACGCGGATCGACGGCCACGATCCCGCGGCGATTGCCGCCGCCATCGAAGCGGCGAAAAAATCCGACCGGCCGTCGCTCGTCGCCTGCCGCACCACCATCGGCTTCGGCGCGCCGCATAAGGGCGGCACCGAGAAGGCGCACGGCTCGCCGCTCGGGACTGACGAGATCGCCGCCGCCCGGCAACAGCTCGGCTGGACTTCGCCGCCGTTCGAAATTCCGCCCGCCATCCTCGCGCCATGGCGCGCCGCGGGCGAACGCGGCCGCCCGGCGCGGCTCGCCTGGGAAGCGCGCCGCGCCGCGCTCGATTCCGACCGGCGCGCCGAGTTCGAGCGCCGCCTGCGCGGCGAACCCGGCAGCAGACTCGCCGCAGCCGTTACCGCCGTGAAGCAAAAGCTCGCGGCAACGCCCAAAGACATCGCCAGCCGCGCCGCCTCGGAGCTTGCGCTCGAAGGGCTCACCGCGGCGCTGCCGGAATTGCTCGGCGGCTCGGCCGATCTCACCGGCTCGAACAACACCCGCACCAAAGCGATGAAGGTTTTGAGCGCGGCGGATTATTCCGGCACGTTCATCCATTACGGCGTGCGCGAGCACGGCATGGCGGCGGCCATGAACGGCATGGCGCTGCATGGCGGCATCATCCCCTATTCCGGCACGTTCCTGGTGTTCTCCGATTACTGCCGGCCGGCAATCCGGCTCGCCGCGCTGATGGGCCAGCGCGTCATCCACGTGATGACCCACGATTCGATCGGGCTCGGCGAGGACGGCCCGACGCACCAGCCGGTCGAGCATCTCGCCGCGCTGCGCGCCATTCCCAATCTCAAGGTGTTTCGCCCGGCCGACGCGGTCGAGACCGTCGAGTGCTGGCAGCTGGCGCTGGAAAGCAAAACCGGCCCGAGCGTGCTCGCTTTGACGCGGCAGAACCTGCCGCAACTGCGCCACGGTTTCGACGAGCGCAATCGTTGCGCGGCCGGCGCCTACGAGTTGGTCGCGGCTGACGACGATGCGGCCATCGTCTCGCTGTTCGCCACCGGTTCGGAAGTCGCCATCGCGGTCGAAGCCAAAAAGCTCCTCGCCGCGCGCAAAATCTCGGCGCGGGTGGTTTCGGTGCCGTGCTTCGAACTGTTGCTGGATTTGCCGGACGCCAAGCGCGCGGCGATAATCGGCGACGCCAAAATCAACGTCGCGGTGGAAGCCGGCATCCGCCAGGGCTGGGACGCCATTATCGGTTCGGCGGGAACTTTTGTCGGCATGACCGGGTTTGGCGCCAGCGCGCCGTATCAGGAGCTTTACCGGCACTTCGGGATTACGGCTGAAAAGGTGGCGGCGGCGGTGCTGAGCCAATTGAACTGAAATCGCTCAAGCCTGTATGATTTGACCCGAGGCAGTCATGCGCCGCGAGACCCAGCTGCGCAGCAAAAGTCGCATGGGCCCGTGAGATGAAAGCCCGAACCGGCATCGTGAAGTTTGTCGCGGCGGGGTTGAACTTCGGATGCGTCGGTGCGACGGCGCTCGGCGCGGTTATTCTCATCGCCTGCGGCCTTTCCGGCGCAAGCGCCCAAGGCGCGACGCCCGATACCGATCTTGCCGCGCGCGGCAAATATCTCGCCACGGCCGCGGATTGCAGGCCTTGCCATACCTCTTCGCCGGACAAGCCCTACGCGGGCGGATTGAAAATCGGCACGCCATTCGGAGCGATCTATTCGGCCAACATCACGCTGGATGCGGACACCGGCATCGGCAAGTGGAGCTTCGCGGATTTCAAGAATGCGCTCCACGCCGGCATTCGCGCTGACGGACAGTTTCTCTATCCGGCAATGCCGTTCGATTTCTTCACTAAGATCAGCGATGACGACCTCAAGGCATTGTGGGCCTATTTGCGGTCGTTGCCGCCGGTCAAGCAGCAAGACCGGGGCAACGACCTGATGTTTCCCTTCGACATCCGCGATAGCATGCTGGGGTGGCGCTGGCTGTATTTTGACGAAGGCTTCTTCAAGCCCGATCCGGCAAGGGGCCCGCAGTGGAACCGTGGCGCTTATCTGGTCGAGGCGCTCGCCCATTGCGGCGCCTGCCATACGCCGCGCAATTTCATGGGGGCGACGATCGCGAGCCGCGCGCTTGAGGGCGCCCGGATCGAGGCGGTCCTTGTGCGCATATCGGCGGGCAGCCATAATCGATCGGCGAGGCCTCCGCGAGATAGGAACATTAGCGCGATATCGCCTGCATCCGGGTGAGCAATGTTGCTCGGAAATTCAACCGGTCGACAGCCAATATGCACGGCTGACAGGCGTCCCGATCCCGCTCATTACGGTTCAGGCTGCGGCGATCGTTCACTGATCCTGCGCTTGATGTAGAAACCGCCGCAACGAGCGGCGTCGCGAGTTCGGTGGGCCTCAGGCCTGGGCCCGATACCGGACGGCGGATTTGGAGTGGTACGATGAGCGAGAACCCCACAACGACCGCGCAACGAAAATGGGCTGCGGGTAATGGTAGCGGCGCCGGCGGACGGCATCGCTCCTCCCGGCATCCGCTGATGCTCGCGATTATTGCCGCGATCCTATTGTTAGCCGTCCTTATGAGTATTGCGGGTTATTTGGTGAATTGGCTTTGGATGCGCGAAATCGACTACGTCGGTATCTTCTGGACGCTGCTGTCGGTTCAGTGGGCGATGTTTTGCTCGGCTTTCGTCTTCGCTTTTCTCTACCTGTGGATCAATCTGCGCCAGGCCACCAGAAATAGCGCTGCCCTTCGCAGCGACGGGCAAGTATGGCGGCTTGATCTGCCACGGCACCCTGTTTTATCCAGAGCGGATGCGCAGCCAAACATTGAGTTGTCTCCCAAGTTATTGCGGACTGCCGTTATCCCGATCAGCGCCGGCATTGCCCTGTTTTTTGCGACCGGATTCTATACCGGGTGGGATACTTATCTCCGCTTTCGTTATGGCGGGTCCTTTGGAGTTTCCGATCCGCTTTTCGGGGTCGACGTCGGGTTTTATATCTTTCGTCTGCCGTTCTATGTTCTGCTGCAAAGCAGCCTGACGTTGCTGACGATCTTGACGCTCGGGATCGTCCTTTTGACCTACGTGTTTATAGGATTGCAGCAGGCCGGCGGCAGCGGAACCATCGCGCTAGGCCGCAACGTCACGTCGCATCTTTCAGTGCTTCTTTTTATTCTGGTTGCCGGTTTTGGCTGGGGTTTTTACCTCGATCACTACGAACTCGTCTTTTCCACTCTCGGCATTGTTTACGGAGCCGGCTACGCGGCGGATCATGTGACGCGGGTCGCCCTGTGGATCATGGTCGGTGTCTCGGCGGCAGCGTGTGTGCTGCTGGCGCTGAATTTCTTCCGCCCGCGCCTCAAGGTGCTGGCAGCGGGTGCCGGCGTGTACGTGGCTCTGTGGATCGTCGGGGTGTCGTTGCTGCCCTTCGTCTTTCAGAAATATGTCGTGCAGCCGAGCGAGCTCGCGCTCGAGACGCCCTACCTGAAAAATTACATCGACTTCACGCGCAAGGCCTACCGGCTGGATGCAATCCAGGAAACGTCCTATCCGGCCCTGGCAGACCTGACGCCCGAGGTGATCGCGAGGAACCAAGACACGATCCAGAACATTCGCCTATGGGACGCGCGGCCGCTGCTGCAGACCTATCAACAAACCCAGGCGATACGCCTCTACTACCAGTTCTATAACGTGGATACCGACCGTTATCACCTGGCGGACGGCTATCATCAGGTCATGCTTTCCACCCGCGAGCTGTCGCCGGAACTTCCGGCGCAAGCGCAAACCTGGGTCAATCAATATCTGCAGTTCACCCACGGCTACGGCGTGGTCATGAACTTCGTCTCGAAGACCGTCGGGGGAGGGTTTCCGCAATACGTTCTCCAGAACATCCCGGCCGAATCCGCCTTCGGCGTGAAGATAACCCAGCCCGCCATCTACTACGGAAAATCGATGCCCGGATATCGGATCGTCGACACCGGCATCAAAGAGTTCGACTACCCCAAGGGCAATGACAATGTTTACACCAGCTACGGTGGAAAAGGTGGAATCCCGTTGGACAGTTATTGGAAAAGGGTCTTATTTGCTTGGACCAATGCCGATATAAACATTCTGTTGACCTCCTATCTCAAGCCCGAGAGCCGAATTCAGATTCATAGAGACGTTCGCGAGCGGGTGGCGACAATCGCTCCGTTCTTGCGCCTCGACAACGATCCCTACGCCGTATTGAGCGACGGCAGGCTGTATTGGATCCAGGACGCCTATACAACGTTGAGTTATTTTCCATACGCAAATCCAGAGCGGACGTCGCAATATGAAACCGCGTCGCCGCAGAGCTTGGGCGAGCCCGACACCGCGGGGACCGAGTCCGGCACCATGGCTGCCTATGACGGGCTCAACTATATCCGCAACTCCGTGAAGGTCGTCGTCGACATGTACGACGGGACCGTTCGCTTCTACGTCATGGATGCCAAGGATCCCGTGCTCGCCGTCTATCGGCGGGCGTTTCCCGGCGTATTCGACGATCTGAGCGAGCTCTCCGCGGATCTCAAGCAGCACCTGCGCTACCCGGAGGATCTGTTCACCGTTCAAGCCAATCAGTACAGGACCTTCCACATGACGGATCCTCAGGTCTTCTATAACCGGGAGGATCTGTGGACGGCTCCGATGGAAAACTACGCCGGCCAGGCGCGGCCCATGAAGCCCTATTACATCCTGGCGAAGCTTCCCGGAAGCAATCAGCTTGAATATCTGCTCATGACGCCCTTTACCCCGCAAAACCGGGACAACATGATCTCCTGGATGGCCGCCAGGTCCGATTTTCCCGAGTACGGGCAAATGCTGTTTTACGAGCTGCCGAAGGAAAAGCTCATCTACGGACCGGACCAGATCGAGGCGATGATCGATCAGAGCACGACCATTTCTCAGCAGCTCACGCTGTGGAACCAACAAGGGTCGCGAGTCATTCGCGGCAAACAAATCGTGACTCCGATCGAGAACTCGTTCCTGTACGTGGTGCCGTTGTATCTCAAGGCTGAAGGCACCAATTTTCCGCAGCTCAAGCGCGTCATCGCGGTTGCAGGAGATAAGGTCGTGATGGAGCCCACGCTCGACGAGGCGCTTCACGACCTTTTCAGTACGCAGCAGCCTCAAGCGGTCGCGACGCCATCAACTGGAGCGGCGGCACAGGCGACCACTCGTCAATCGGACTTTGGCGCGGCGCGGATGCAGTTCGAGGCCGCCCAGAAGGCGATGCAACAGGGGGACTGGGACCAATTCGGGAAAGCCATGGAGGCACTCAAACACCTGTTGGCCAACCCGGCGATGTAGTTTTCGAGGCGATCTGCTTTCGCCTCGCGGTCGCACCGTCAAAGCTTCGCTTTGTGCACTGAGATCGATCTGCCGAACGCCCGGGTCGCATGTGCGAGCGAAAACAAAGATACAGGGCATTGGCGACACACGGGGCGCCTTAAGACCGGCAACTCATGACAACAACCGCTTCGGTTCCCGCGAACAGCTCCTTCAGGGGTCCTTACACGCAGACGGCGCTCGTGTTCCAGGGCGGCGGCGCGCTCGGCGCCTACCAGGCCGGCGTCTATGAAGCGCTGGCGGAGAACGGATGCGAACCCGACTGGCTCGCCGGCATCTCGATCGGGGCGATCAACGCGGCGATTATCGCCGGCAACGAGCCCGATATGCGGCTGCCGCGCCTGCGCCAGTTCTGGGAACGGTCGACAACGTCGTTTCGTTGGCCGGCGCAGGACTTTGGCGACGACGTGCGGCGCCTGTTCAACCAGACGAGCGCCGTCTCTTCTTTGCTTTCGGGCCAGCCCGGGTTCTTCCAACCGCGTTTCGTCCCCGCGTTTTTGCAGCCCCGCGGCTCGCCCGGCGCGGTCAGCGTCTACGACACCAGTCCGCTGCGGACGACGCTGGAGACCCTCGTCGATTTCGACCGCATCAATGCCGGCAAGACCAGACTATCGCTCGGCGCCGTCAACATTCGTCTGGGCAACTTCGTTTATTTCGACAGCACCGAGCGCAAGATCACGCCCGACCATGTGATGGCGAGCGGCGCATTGCCGCCGGGTTTTCCGCCGATCGAAATCGAGGAAGAATTTTACTGGGACGGCGGCATCGTCTCCAATACCCCGCTCGCATACGTGCTCGACACCGGGCTGACCAAGGATACGCTGGTGTTCCAGGTCGATCTCTTCAGTGCCCGCGGCGTCATGCCGGGCGACCTCATGGAGGTCGAGGAACGTAGAAAGCAGATCGTGTTTTCGAGCCGCACGCGTCTTAACACCGACAATTTCCGGCAAAAGCACGCGCTGCGCCAAGCCATCGTCGAGCTGTTCGACGAGCTGCCGCCCGAGGCCAAGCGGAAAGAAAGAATCCGCAAGCTGCGCGCTCTCGGCAGCGACCATGCCGTTGCCATTGTCCATCTGATCTATCGGAGCGCCAGCTACGAGGGCCAGGCCACCGACTACGAATTCTCACGCGCATCGATGAACGAGCATTGGCAGGCCGGTCTCGATGACGCGCGTCGAACCCTGCGTAACCCGCGCTGGCTGGAGCGCTGGGAAGGGGTCGGCGGCGTGCGCGTCTTCGATCTCGCGCAGGATTCCAAATCTAAATGATGGCCGCTGTAACGGAGACATGAACCATGAAAGCCAGCGAAGTGCGGAAAACCGCCTATTCGATGCCGTTGACCAGCCCGGCCTATCCCAAGGGTCCCTATCGTTTTGTAAACCGCGAATTCCTCGTCATCACCTATCGCACCGATCCGGCAAAGCTGCGCGCGGTCGTGCCCGAACCGCTCCAGATCGACGAGCCGCTGGTCAAATTCGAGTTCATCCGCATGCCGGATTCGACCAGCTTCGGCGATTATACCGAGTCCGGCCAGGTGATCCCGGTGCGGCTCGGCAAGGAGACCGGCGGCTATTCTCATGCCATGTATCTCAACGATGGGCCGCCGATCTTCGGCGGGCGCGAATTGTGGGGTTTCCCCAAGAAATATGCCCAGCCCTCGCTGGAGGTCGAGCGCGATACGCTGGTCGGCACGCTTGACTACGGACCGGTGCGGATCGCGACCGGAACCATGGGCTTCAAGCATGTTGCGGTCGAACCGAGTACCGTGCTCAAGGCGCTCGCCGCGCCGAATTTCCTCTTAAAAATCATCCCGCACGTCGACGGCAGCCCGCGCATCTGCGAACTGGTCCGCTACGAGTTCCAGGACGTGACGCTAAAGGGAGCCTGGAGCGGGCCCGCCGCGCTCGACCTGCGCCCGCACGCGCTGGCGCCCGTTGCCGAGCTGCCCGTGCTTAAGGTCACCTCGGCGATCCATATTGTGGCCGACCTCACACTCGGACTTGGCCGCGTGGTGCACGACTATTTGAGCGGTTCGGGCCGGCGTTGAGACGTTGCTTTGGGGGCGCTCTTTTTTATCCATCACAGGAGAAACCGTCATGAAACTCGACAACAAGGTCGCGCTCGTCACCGGCGCGGCGCGCGGTATCGGCTTCGGCATCGCCACGCGCTTTGTCGAGGCCGGCGGCCGCGTGGCGATCGCCGATCTCGATTTGCAAACCGCATCGCAAGCGGCCGCCTCGCTTGGCAAGAAGGACCGCGCCATCGGCCTCAAAATGGACGTCACCAGCGAAGCCGAGGTGAATACCGGCGTCAACGCCGCGATCGAGGCATTCGGCGCCATCGATATCCTGGTTTCCAACGCCGGCATTCAAATCGTGCATCCGATCGAGAAGTTTCCCTTCGCCGATTGGAAGAAGCTTCTGGCGATTCATCTCGACGGGGCGTTTCTGACCACCAAGGCGGTCATACCGGGCATGTATAAACAGGGCTCCGGCTCGATCATCTACATGGGTTCGGTCCATTCCAAGGAAGCGTCTCCCCTCAAGTCGGCCTATGTGACCGCCAAGCACGGCCTGCTCGGGCTGGCGCGCGTCATCGCCAAGGAAGGCGCCGAACACGGCGTGCGCGCCAACGTGATCTGTCCGGGCTTCGTCAAGACGCCGCTCGTTGAGAAGCAAATCCCGGAACAGGCCGCCAATCTCGGCATCTCCGAAGAGGAGGTAGTGAACAAGATCATGCTGGGCGAAACCGTCGACCACACCTTCACCACGATCGAGGACGTGGCCGAATTGGCGCTGCTGTTCGCCTCCTTCCCGACCAATGCGCTGACCGGCCAATCCGTCGTCGTCAGCCACGGCTGGTACATGAACTGAGACCGCCGGCAATAATTATCGACCTGTCATGCTCCGCGAAGGCGGAGCATCCAGTAAGCGCCGCCAGCACGGTGAATGCTGCGAGACGGCCGTTTGCTGAAGGGTGGGCGCTGCGCGCGCCGTCTGGCTTGTTCCGCGTGAGTAAAATCGCGCGCCATAGCCCGCCAAAGACGGGCGTAAATGCCCTATTGGCCCACGCGGCAACGCAAAAGCAGACGATTTTACCGCCCTGCAGCGACTTGAGACATTTGACAGCCGCGCAAACGCCAGTGCCGAAGCTGCGACCGGCCACTTCCAGTGCGCCGGTTTAACCAGCTACCATGCCTGTTCCGAGCCGTGGGGAAGGCAATGAGCCTGCGCACCAGAACAGGCGGCGCACCAGCCAAAGCGCGGCGCCGCAAGACGCTCAAACGCCGAACCGCGGCGAAGGCCGTGGTCCGTCGCGGTTCCTCTGCTGTCAGCCAGGAAACGCAGGTTGCGCTGATCAGCCGCGAGCGTGACGAGGCGTTGGAACAGCTCGCCGCCGCCTCCGAGATTCTCAAAGTCATCAGCGCGTCGCCAGGAGACTTGAAGCCGGTTTTCGATACGATCCTGAAGAACGCAACGCGCATCTGCGAAGCCAATTTCGCCACACTCCTTTTACACGAGGGCGACGCGTTTCGAGCCGTCGCGCTGCACAACGCGCCGCCCGCGTATATCGAGGAGCGGAAGCACGATCCCTCGATACGGCCCACCGCGACGAGCGCACTTGGTCGCCTTGCCGCGACAAAG
The DNA here is from genome assembly GCA_963729335.1 of uncultured Alphaproteobacteria bacterium. Classification (GTDB taxonomy): domain Bacteria; phylum Pseudomonadota; class Alphaproteobacteria; order Rhizobiales; family Xanthobacteraceae; genus BOG-931. Next base: position 355,890 of record CAVSNN010000002.1, on the reverse strand, counting down.
CGGGTCGTCCACATTGCCGACCTGCGGACCGATCCGTCCTATCTTGATGGTTCTCCGGGCGTCGTCGTCTTGGTCGAGGCTGCTGGCGCGCGATCCTACGTTGCCGTCCCCATGCTCAAGGAGGACGAGTTGATCGGCGCCATCATCGTCTACCGCCAGGAGGTCCGCCCCTTCACCGACAAGCAAATCGCGCTGGTGCAGAATTTCGCCGCCCAGGCCGTCATCGCCATCGAGAACACGCGGCTGCTCAGTGAGTTGCGGCAATCGCTGGAGCAGCAGACGGCGACGGCCGACGTGCTGCGCGTCATTAGCACGTCGCCCGGCGAGCTGGAGCCGGTGTTCCAGGCTATGTTGGAAAATGCCGTGCGAATTTGTGGCGCGAAATTTGGAAATGTTTATCGGTGGGATGGTGACGCCTTGCGCCTCGCTGGAACGCATAATACGCCGCCGGCCCTTGCCGAGCTACGCAGACAATCACCATTTCGCCCGAGTCCGAAGACCCCGTTAGGCCGCGTGATAGCGACAAACGCGGTAGTTCATGTTGTCGATGCTACAACCGAGCCGACTTACATCGAACAACGCGAACCTGGGATCGTTGCAGCAATCGAACTTGCCGGCATGCGGACGTATGTGGGCGTGCCGATGCTGAAGGAGGATGAGCTGATCGGCGTGCTCACCGTTTACCGTCAGGAAGTCCGCCCGTTCACCGATAAGCAGATCGAATTGTTGCAGAACTTCGCCGCGCAGGCCGTCATCGCCATCGAGAACACGCGGCTGCTCAACGAATTGCGCCAGCGCACCGACGATCTGACCGAATCGCTGGAGCAGCAGACGGCGACGGCGGAGGTGTTGCGCGTCATCAGCTCGTCGCCCGGCGAGCTTGGAGCCGGTTTTCCAGGCCATGCTGGAGAATGCAACGCGCATCTGCGAAGCCAAGTTCGGCTCCATGCCGCTGCGCGAGGGCGATCAATTCGGCGCATGGCCATGCATAACGCACCGCCCGAATTCGCGAAATTCCATAAAGCAGACGCCGGTTGTAGCTCCTGCCGTCTCCGTCGCTCTCTCGCGTGTCATGGCGGTAAAACAGGTTGTGCACATTGCCGATCTCCAGGCCGATGACCCCAATGACCCGATCGCCAAATTTGCCGGCGCACGCACTATTCTCACCGTGCCCCTGCTTAAGGAAAACGAGGTCATCGGGCATCATTGGCATCTATCGCCAGGAAGTCCAGCCGTTCACCGACAAGCAGATTGCGCTAGTGGCGAATTTCGCCGCCCAGGCCGTCATCGCCATCGAGAACACGCGGCTGCTCAACGAATTGCGGCAATCGCTGGAGCAGCAGACCGCGACGGCGGAGGTGTTGCGTGTCATCAGTTCGTCGCCTGGCGAGCTGGAGCCCGTATTCAACGCCATGTTGGAAAATGCGATGCGGATTTGCGGCGCCGGGTTTGGCACTTGTGGCTGCGCGAGGGCGATAATTTTCGCATCGCTGCAACTCACGGCGCGCCGGCCGAATATCAGGACTATCTGCGCCGCGATCCAATTGTTCATCCCAAGCCGGAGACGGCTCTCGCCCAAATCACCACGACCAAACAGGCCTGTCAGATTGCCGATATCGCGGCAGCGCCGACCTTCGCGCGATAATTTGCGCATCGCCACCATCAAGCTTGCCGGCGCTAGGACGCTCGTCGGCGTGCCGATGCTGAAAGACAATGAAGTGATCGGCGTGCTCACGATCTACCGTCAGGAGGTTCGCCCGTTCACCGACAAACAGATCGAGCTCGTCAGAAACTTCGCCGCGCAAGCCGTCATCGCCATCGAGAACGCGCGACTGCTCAATGAATTGCGCCAGCGCACCGACGATCTGAGCAAGTCGCTGGACGATTTGCGCACCGCGCAGGACCGCCTTGTGCAGACCCAGAAGCTTGCCTCGCTCGGCCAGCTCACCGCCGGCATTGCGCACGAGATCAAAAACCCGCTCAATTTCGTCAACAATTTCTCGGGCGTTTCCGTCGAGCTGATCGACGAATTGAAAGAGACGCTGGCGCGGGTGACAGCCGACGACAAGACCAGGGCCGAAATCGCCGAATTGTCGAACACCTTGCGCGACAATCTCGACAAGATCGTGCAGCACGGCAAGCGTGCCGATTCGATCGTCAAGAACATGCTGTTGCATTCCCGCCAAGGCTCCGGCGAGCACCGGCCGGTGGATATCAACGCCCTCGTCGAGGAGAGCCTTAATCTCGCCTATCACGGGGCACGGGCCGAGAAGCAGGGTTTTAACATCGCCATGGAGCGGTCCTTCGACCCGGCCGCCGGCGAGGCCGATCTGTTCCCGCAGGACATCACCCGGGTGCTGCTCAACCTGATCGCAAACGGCTTCTATGCCGCAACCAAGCGCAAAGCCGCAGCCGATGGCGGCAATCACGAACCCGCGCTTGCCGCCGCGACCAGGAACCTCGGCAGACAGCGTCGAAATCACAATCCGCGACAACGGCACCGGCATACCGCCCGAGGTGAAGGAAAAGCTATTCAACCCGTTCTTTACGACCAAGCCTGCGGGCGAAGGAACGGGGCTCGGCCTGTCCATCAGTCACGACATCGTCGTCAAGCAACATGGCGGATCCATAGAGGTCGATACGCAAGCCCGGCGAATTCACCGAATTTCGCATCGTTCTGCCGCGCGCGGGGGCGTCCCTCATCAAGTCGGGATGACATGCGACTGTTTCAAGCCGGTTGCCGGCCGCCGCGACCTCCCGCCGCAGTGGCGGAAGTCCATTCCGGCCGGCAGCGGGGCTTGTACCGGCGACCAATGCCGTTAAATAGTTTCAATGAAAAGGCTTTATGCCCGGCGCAAATCAGGGCATCAGGCTACACCGGGAGCGAAGGAACATGTCGGTTCGCGTTGCCATCAATGGGTTCGGCCGCATCGGCCGCAATATTTTGCGCGCCGCGGTCGAGGCCGGGCGCGCCGATATCGAGGTCGTCGCGCTCAACGATCTCGCCCCGGTCGAGACCAATGCGCATCTGTTGCGCTACGACAGCGTGCACGGCCGCTTTCCCGGCGAAGTGACGGTCAAGGGCGACACCATCTCTTGCGGCAACGGCGCCATCAAGGTCACCGCGATCAAGGACCCGGCGGCCTTGCCGTGGCGCGAGCTTGGCATCGACGTGGCGCTGGAATGCACCGGCCTATTCACCTCCAAGGACAAGGCCTCGGCGCATTTGCAAGCCGGCGCCAGGCGCGTATTGGTTTCGGCGCCGGCGGAAGGCGCCGACCTCACCGTGGTCTATGGCGTCAATCACGACAAGCTCAACAACGCGCACCTGATCGTCTCCAACGCCTCCTGCACCACCAATTGCCTCGCGCCGATCGCCAAGGTGCTCAACGACGCGGTCGGCATCGACAAGGGTTTTATGACCACGGTGCATTCCTACACCAACGACCAGCCCGCGCTCGATCAGGTGCACAAGGACCTTTATCGGGCGCGCGCCGCGGCGCTGAACATCATTCCGACCTCGACCGGCGCGGCCAAGGCGATCGGACTGGTGCTGCCGGAGCTTGCCGGCCGGCTCGACGGCGTGTCGATCCGCGTGCCGACGCCGAACGTCTCGGTGATCGATTTCAATTTCCTAGCCAAGCGCGCCACCACCAAGGACGAGATCAACGGGGCGGTCAAACGCGCCGCCGGGCAACAGCTCAAGGGCATCCTCGGCTATACCGAGGCGCCCAACGTATCGAGCGACTTCAACCACGACCCTCATTCGGCGGTTTTCCACATGGACCAGACCAAGGTGATCGACGGCACGCTGGTGCGGGTGATGTCGTGGTATGACAATGAGTGGGGCTTCTCCAATCGCATGATCGACACCGCGGTGGCGATGGGCAAGCTCGCCTGAACTTTCGCTTCGCAAGCCTTTTGCCCGGGTCCATGCCGTCCTTCCGCAGCCTCGACGATGCCGCCGTCAAAGGTCAACGCGTGCTCCTGCGCGTCGACCTCAACGTGCCGATGGCCGACGGCAAGGTTGCCGACTCAACCCGTATCGAGGAAATCGCGCCGACCATTGCCGAGCTTGCCGGCAAGGGCGGCAGGGTCATCCTCCTCTCCCATCTCAACCGCCCCAAGGGCCGCGATCCGAAGGATTCGCTGAGAGCCCGTCGCCGCCGAGGTCGCGCGCATCGTCAAGCGGCCGGTCGGCTTTGCCGCCGATTGCGTCGGCCCGCAGGCGGAAGCCGCCGTCGCCGCCATGAAGAACGGCGACATTCTTGTGCCTGGAGAACACCCGGTTTCATCCCGAAGAGGAAAATAACGACCGGGAATTCGCCAAAAAGCTTGCCGCGCTCGGCGATCTTTTCGTCGACGACGCGTTCTCGGCCGCGCACCGCGAGCACGCCAGCAATACCGCGATCGTGACGGCCTCGAACCTGCCGGCTTATCCGGGCCGCGCCATGAAAAGCGAGCTCGACGCGCTGGAGAAGGCTTTCGAGCGGCCGCAGCACCCGGTGACGGCGATCGTCGGCGGCGCCAAAATCTCGACCAAGCTCGATCTGCTCGGCCATCTCTTAGCCAAGGTCGAGACGCTGGTGATCGGCGGCGCCATGGCCAATACCTTTCTGGTCGCGGCCGGTAACGCCGTGGGCAAGTCGCTCTACGAAGCCGAACTCGTGGGCAACGCGCGCGACATCATGGCCAAGGCCAAGTCGCTTGATCGCGCGATCGTGCTGCCGGTCGACGCCGTGGTGGCGCCGGAACTCGCCGATCATGTGCCCTCGCGCGTCGTCGCGGTCGACCAGGTGGGCGCAGCCGACATGATTCTGGACATTGGTCCGCGCACCGTCGCGGCCGTCGTTGCGGTGCTGCGCCGCACCAAGACCCTGGTCTGGAACGGCCCGTTCGGCGCCTTCGAGCACGCGCCGTTCGACCGTGGTACAATCGAGGTCGCGGCGGCCGCGGCGGAACTCACGGCGACCGGCAGGCTTGTCAGTTTTGCCGGCGGCGGCGATACGGTGGCGGCGCTCAACCGCGCCGCCGTCACCGACCGCCTGACCCATGTCTCGACCGGCGGCGGCGCGTTTTTGGAATCGCTGGAAGGCAAGACGCTGCCGGGCGTGGCCGTGCTGATAGTTCCGGAACAAGCCGCCGAACCGGGATAAATTATGGATAAATTACCTTGCCGCCGAATCGCCGGCCGAACCTCGCGGAGGGTCCGATGAATGTTTCCGAATTGAACAAAATCGCGGCCGCCATGGTCGCGCCCGGCCGCGGCATCCTCGCTGCCGACGAATCGACCGGCACCATCAAGAAACGCTTCGACGCGCTCGGCGTCGATTGCACCCCCGACACGAGGCGCGACTACCGCGAAATGCTGTTCCGCTCGACCGACGCGATGTCGAAATATATTTCCGGCGTCATCCTCTATGACGAGACCATCCGCCAGAACGCCAAAGACGGCACGCCCTTGGTCAAGCTGATCGAGAAATCGGGTTCGCTGCCCGGCATCAAGGTCGACAAGGGGACGAAGCCCCTGCCCTCGTGTCCCGGCGAAGTCGTTACCGAGGGCCTCGACGGCTTGCGCGAGCGGCTTGCCGAATATCGCTCGCTTGGCGCCAAATTCGCCAAATGGCGCGCGGTGATCGATGTCGGGCAAGCCCATGAGCAAGTCCATGAGATACCGAGCTACACCTGCATCAAGGCCAATGCCCATGCGCTCGCCCGCTATGCCGCGTTGTGCCAGGACGAGGGGCTGGTTCCGATCGTCGAGCCGGAAGTGCTGATGGACGGCGGCCACGACATCGACCGCTGCGTCGAAGTCACCACCTGGCTGCTGAAGGAGACGTTCCAGGAATTGTTCGATAACCGCGTCGCGCTCGAAGGTATCGTGCTCAAGCCGAACATGGCGGTGCCGGGCAAGAAGTCGCCAAAGCGCGCCTCGGTCGAGGAAGTCGCCGACAAGACGCTCGCGGTGCTCAAGGCCTGCGTGCCGGCCGCGGTTCCCGGCATCGCGTTTCTCTCCGGCGGCCAATCCGACGAGGAGGCGACCGCCCATCTCGACGCCATGCACAAGATGGGCGCGCTGCCGTGGCGGCTGTCGTTCTCCTATGGCCGCGCGCTGCAGGCCGCGCCGCAGAAGATCTGGTCCGGCAAGCCGGAGAACGTGGCGGCAGCGCAGCGCGCGTTTTCCCACCGCGCCATGATGAACGGCCTCGCCACGCTCGGCCAATGGCAAGCCGACCTCGAGCGCAAAGCGGCGTGAGCGGCAGCAGCAACCCTAAACCCTCCCCTGCAGGGGGAGGGTCGGCCGCGAAGCGGCCGGGGTGGGGCCAGCGGCGCAGCAGTCAGACCCCCTCCCGCCGCGCTCGGCGCGGCGACCTCCCCCCTGCAGGGGGAGGTGATCGTTTGCGATGAAACCGCCGCCGCAGCGCCTCTACCTCGTCACCCCGCCGGTTGACGATCCGGCCGCGTTCGCCCGCGCGCTTGAAGCCGCGCTCGGCGCCACCGCTATCGCCGCGGTGCTGTTGCGGCTCGCCGAGGCCGACGAGCGCACCCTGATCGAGCGCACCAAGGCGCTCGGCGCGCTCGTGCAGCGGCGGGATGTCGCACTCGTTCTCGACGGCCGCCCCGAACTCGCCGCGCGCGCCGGCGCCGACGGCGCGCATCTGACCGGGATCGCGCGGTTTGCCGCCGCGCTGGCGCTGCTGAAGCCCGACCGCATCGCCGGCGCCGGCGGCTTGCGCAGCCGTCATGATGCCATGCTCGCGGCCGAGACTGGCGCCGATTACGTGATGTTCGGGGAGCCCGGCGGGCAGCCCGGCCAGAATGACCGCCGCCTGCCGTTCGACGACGTGTTGGAGCGACTGACTTGGTGGGCGGAACTCCTCGAAATTCCCTGCGTCGGCTATGCCGCAAGCCGCGACGAAGTCGGGCCGCTTAAGGAAACCGGCGCCGATTTCATCGCACTCGGTGATTGGATATGGACGGAGCCACAAGGCGCGACTGCGGCGATTGCCGCGGCAGCCGAAATTCTCGCCGCGGAGGGGCGGGTTTGAAACCCGCCCCTACCGCGATCCTTGCCGTGGTGTTGTTCGCCGCCTCATGCGTAGGCGCGGATTCCGTAGGGGCGGGTTTCAAACCCGCCCCTACAACGGCGACGCCGGCCACGGCGCCGGCGCAGAGCGCGGCGGCGCCCGACCTCGCCTTCGGCGCGTTCCAGCGCGGCCATTTCCTCACTGCGTTCCAGCTCGCCACCGACCGCGTGGTGCAAACCGGCGATGCCAAATCGATGACGCTGTTGGCCGAGCTCTATGCCAACGGGCTCGGCGTTCCGCAGGACGATAAAAAGGCCGCCGACTGGTACAAGCTTGCCGCCGCGCGCGGCGACCCGAACGCCATGTTCGCGCTCGCCATGTTCGCGCTCAACGGCCGCGCCGGCCCGCGCGACCGCGAGCAAAGCGCCAAATGGCTCGCCGCCGCCGCCAAGCTCGGCCATGCCGAGGCGGCTTACGATCTCGCGCTTTTGTACATCGAGGGCCAGCTGTTCCCGCAGGACTTCAAGCGCGCCGCCGAGCTTCTGCGCGTCGCCGCCGACGCCGGCAGCCTGGACGCCCAATACGCGCTCGGCACCTTTTACAAGGAAGGCCGCGGCGTGCCCAAGGACATGCACGAGGCGGTCAAGCTGTGGGCGGCGGCAAGCCTTGCCGACAATATCGACGCCGAGGTCGAATACGCGATCGCGCTTTATAACGGCGACGGCACCCAACGCGACGAAGACGCCGCCGCCGCGATCTTCAAGAAAGCAGCGCTCCATGGCAGCGCCATCGCGCAAGACCGCTACGCGCGCATTCTGGCGAGCGGGCTCGGCGCGCGGCGCGATCCGGTCCGGGCGGTGAAATGGCATCTCGTCTCGCGCGCCGGCGGCGAGACCGACATCACGCTTGACGACTTCATGGCGGGCCTCGATCCGGCAACGCTCGCTGCCGGGCAGAAGGCGGCGCAGCCCTGGCTCGACGCCATCAAGGCGACCCAAGCCGCGCAATCCCAACAGACCGAAGCGGAGCAGTCAGAGGCCCGACCGTTGCAGCCGGCGCAAGCGCCGCCCGCGCCGCAACCGCAATCCGCCCCGGCGGAGCGGTGACGGCGTCATTGCGAGCCAACGGGTCCGCACCGCGAGGATGGATTTGTATGTCGTAGGGGCGGCCCTCGTGGCCGCCCTGCCGCGTAGCTTGACGCCGCCGCTGTAAGCTCTACGAGACACCGCCATGCTGCACTCCGCCGTTCTCAACGTCATGATCAAGGCGGCGCACCGCGCCGGGCGGAGCCTCAAGCGCGACCTCGGCGAGGTCGAGCATTTGCAGGTGTCGCTCAAGGGCCCGGGCAATTTCGTCACCGCCGCCGACCGCCGCGCCGAGGAGATCGTGCGCGGCGAACTCGCCAAGGCGCGGCCGGATTACGGCTTTCTCGGCGAAGAAGGCGGCGCCCGCGACGGCGCCGACAAGAGCCATCGCTGGATCGTCGATCCGCTCGACGGCACCACCAATTTCCTGCACGGCATTCCGCATTTCGCGGTGTCGATCGCGCTGGAGCGGGCCGGGGCGATCGTCGCCGGCATCGTCTATAACCCGGCCAACGACGACTTGTTCGTCGCCGAGCGCGGCAAGGGCGCGTTTCTCAACGACCGGCGCATCCGCGTCGCGGCGCGGGCGCGCCTTGCCGACGCGGTGGTCGCCTGCGGCTTGCCGCATTACGGCCGCGGCGATCTCGCTTTGGCGCGGCGCGAAATCGCCGCCGCGCAACAGCATTTTGCCGGGCTGCGCCGCTATGGCGCCGCAGCCCTCGATCTCGCCTGGGTCGCCGCCGGCCGGCTCGACGCCTATTGGGAGCGCGATCTGTCGCCCTGGGATCTGGCCGCGGGCTCGCTCATCGTGCGTGAGGCCGGCGGCTTTGTCAGCGACCTCGACGGTGGCGACGCCATCTTCGCCAAGGGCGAGATCGCCGCCGGCAACGACACCATGCACCGCGAACTGCTGCGGTTGCTCAAGGAGGCCGGCAAGCAAGCAACGGCGTTGTGAGGCGTGCGCTATGTGCCCAATTCTGGTATGATCACGGAATGAACAAAGTCGTCGAAACACTTTTGGAACGCGTCGCCGATTGGCCGGAAGAAGCGCAGGCTGAATTGGTGAAATCGATCGTCGACATCGAGACCAAGCACTTTGGCGTCTATAAACTCAGTCCCGAAGAGCGCGCCGCCATACGCGAGGCCAAGGCGCAAGCCGACCGGGGCGAGTTCGTGCCCGATGAGGTCGTCGCGGCGTTCTTCAAGCGCATCGGCCTATGAGGGTTCGATATCTTCCACGGGCTTTAGCAGATCTCGAAGCAATCCATTCCTATATTGAAAAACGCAATCCGGAAGCGGCTCTCCAAGTCACGGCCGCCATCACGAAATCGATTGCCAGCTTGGCGAACTTTCCAGAGATCGGGCAAGCCGCCGACGAGGAAGATGTTCGCGTTCTACGGAGTGCGCATCACGCCTACAACATTTTCTATTCAGTGACGGCCGAAGAAATTCAGATTCTTCATATTCGACATCCGGCTCGTAGGCCGCCTCGCCCCGACGAACTTTAGGCAACATGGAACCCGCCGAATTCACGTTACGACCGTATCATCCGCGCGACGAGGACGCCTGCATCGTACTGTGGCTGCGGGCTTGGCAAGCAGCCTATCCGGACATCGATTTTAACGCGCGGCTCGACTGGTGGCGCACGCGCTGGCGCAACGAGCTTGTTGCATCCGCCAAAGTCGTCATCGCCGAGGCCGCTGGCGTCATGATCGGCTTTGTCACGATCGATCCGAAGACGCTTTATCTGGATCAAATCGTGGTAGCGCCGGAAAGCTGGGGATCGGGAGTGGGCAACGCGCTCCTTGCCGAAGCTAAGCGCATCTCGCCGAAGGGGCTCGATCTCCACGTCAATATCGATAATGCTCGCGCCATCGCGTTCTACCGCAGATGCGGCTTTGTCGTCGCCGGCGCCGGTAAAAATCCGATCTCCGGCAGCCCGGTGCACAAGATGAGCTGGCGGCCGTGACGCAAGTCCCCTCACCCGCCGCCGGCAAGCGCCGCCGCCATCGCCGCGTCGAAGGATTTGGAGTCCACTTTAAGGTAAGCGAGGTTTTCCTCGGCGATCACCACCGCCTCGGCGACACCCGGCACGCCGCGCAGCCTGGCGGCGAGGTTTTCGGCATCGCCGGCCTTGCCGCCGGCAACCGGCAGAAGCCGCGTCGTCAGATAGCTCGGCTGCGCCATGGTGGCCGCCGCGACGAACCAGACGAGCGCAATCGCCGCGGTCAGCGCAAACACGCCGCCGTCGCCGCCGTGTTGATGGGCCAAGCCCCCGCCGACGCCGCCGACGAAAATGCCGAGGAATTGCGAACTCGAATAAAGCCCCATCGCCGTGCCTTTGGCGGCGGCCGGCGCCGCCTTGGTGATGAGCGACGGCAGGCTCGCCTCCATCACATTGAACGCCGAGAAGAAGACGACGAGCGCCGCCAACAGCACGAACAGATTGCCGGCGCCGAGGTAAAGCATCGCCTGGCTCGCGAAGAGCGCCGCAACCGCGCTCACGAACACGCCCTTCATGCGACGATATTTTTCGGCGACGATGATCGCCGGCACCATCACCGCGACCGCAACCAGGAGCACCGGCAGATAAACGATCCATTGATCGTGCACCTCAACGTTAAGCGTGGCGCGCAACATGCCGGGCACCACCAGAAAGCTCGCCGTCAGCATGGCGTGCAGCGCGAAGATGCCGAAATCCAATCGCAACAGCTCGGCGTTGCGCAACATCCCGCCGATCAAGGCGGGCACCGCCTCGGCGTCGCGATGCACGCGGATGCGGCGCGGGTTTGGCACCGCGAATTGGGTGATCGCGATGCCAAGGAGCGCCAGCCCCACCATCAGCCAGAAAATGCCGCCGACGCCGACGAAATTCGCGACGATCGGCCCGGCCACTAGCGCGATCATGAACGAGCCGCCGATGGTGATGCCGACCATCGCCATCGCCTTGGTGCGGTTTTCCTCGCTGGTCAGATCGGCAACGAGCGCCAGGATCACCGAGCCGACGGCGCCGCCGCCTTGCAGCGCGCGGCCGATAATGACGCCGCCGATCGAAGTCGAGACCGCGGCCACCGCGCTGCCGATCCCGAACAGGATAAGCCCGGCGACGATCATGACCTTGCGCCCGACCCGGTCGGACAACAGCCCGAATGGAATCTGCAACAGCCCCTGGGTGAGGCCGTAAATGCCGAGCGCTTCCCCGATCAGATAAGGGTTCGCGCCCGACAGATTGCGGGCATAGGCGGCAAACACCGGATAGATCATGAACAGGCCGAGCAGCCTCACCGAGAAGACCGCGGCGAGCGATCCGGCGGCACGCAGTTCCTGCTTATCCATCGCGTCTATTCCCGGCCTATCATTCCGGGCCCATCATTCCGGCCAATGACAGCCGCCCGCAGGTTAAACCCGTTGGCAATGCTCATGCGCTGCGGCGATACTGCGGGTCAATTGCGGCGGCTTGTCTCGCCCGGCGTGCCGCGTTATAGAGCCGGGAAATTTCCCGAACAGGGCGCCGAATAACGCCATGAAACCCGATACCCATCCCGATTACCATCTGGTCAAGGTGATAATGACCGACGGCACCGAATTCACCACCCGCACCACCTGGGGCAAGTCGGGCGATACGCTGCATTTGGACATCGATCCGAAGTCGCACCCGGCCTGGACCGGCGGCCAGCAGCATCTGATCGATCGCGGCGGCCGATTGTCGCGGTTCCAGAAAAAGTTCTCGGGCTTTTTGAAAAAGTAGCCGGGGACCGGCCGTCAGCCTTCGGATTCGAAGGCGGCCTTGAGCAGTCCCCATTGCCGCTCGACCGGGTTGTCGCCGGCGATTTTGGCAGGCGTTACGGCGTGCATGGTGGCGTCGAGCCGGCGCACTTCGGCCTGCAACTTGGTCGACCGCGCGATCAGTTCCTGGAGCTTGGCCGGCAATAGCATGAGCGATTTGGCATCGCCCGGCTCGCAGGCGGCGAGCCTGACCTTGCTTTTTTCCTTATTGGCCTGGGCGAGCGTCATCTCGCCCTCCTTGACCGCCCGGTGCAGCAACAGCCACGAGGCAAGCTGCATCAGGCGCGTGGTCAGCCGCATGCTCTCGGTCGCATAAACCAGCCCGGCGCTGCGTTCGAGCCTTTTGGATTCCAGCCGGCCCGAACCGTCGAGATAGCCTGCGGTTTCCTCGACTAGCGCCATGCCCTCGCGAAATAACGTCGCAAAGACCTGGGAATTCGCCAGCCGCTCGCTAAATGAGACCGCGCCGGCTTCCATCGCACGCTTGTCGGACATTTACGCCTCACACCCCGCCAGCATCGCGCGAGGCGCCTGCCAAGTCCAGCACCGCCGGACGTGAACTTGCCGACATAGTTGCCGGCGCCGGCGGCCATCGCGGCCGGCGAAACGATTAATAAAAAAAGAGCCGCCGTTGCCGGCGGCTCAAGGTGATAACAGGGAGGCGTCAAACAGAGTGGACAGGAGCCACTCAATGTCCAGAAGATGGACAATAGCCGTAATGAACGAGAAAGCTTAACGCAAGGTTAAGGAATCACAGAAACTTGCGAAATCTTTTTCACAATCAGCACGAGGTCCGCGCCGTGCTCCCGCGCTAAACTATTGAAAACGCTCACTTCCTAAAGAAAGTGTCGGCCGCCGACTTGATCGCGCGTTTCTTCGCCATATCGGCTTCGAGCCGGGCAATTTCGTCGTTGAGGAGCGCGATACGGTCGGCGAGTTCGGCCGCCGACAACAGCGTCAGGTCCTGCCCGATTTCATGCACGATTTTCTTCTTCGGCTTATCGTCGTCGTCAACGGCGGGCATTTGGCTCTCTCCGGCCCGGCAATTTAACCATCGCGGCTTGGCTTGTCACACCGCGGCGGCACGCGGCGCCGGGCTCGCAATCGCTTCGGCAAACCTGTCCTGACCCATTGAAAGTAAACGGGAAATATCCTTGCCCCGAGGCGCGGCCCGGGCTACTAAAGGCCGCCGGCGTAAGCGGCCGCGGTTGGATCTGCGCAAGCGGCCCACGCGGTCGCGAATTCGGCGCAAAGCCGGGTCGGTAATCGTTCGGGGGAATTGTCATCGACGTGGCGCGAACGGCGCCGATTGCCGGCCTCGGAGGGGTCTTTTGGCATTTTTGCGCGCCGCCGATCTCAGCGCCAAGGCGCCTTGCGCGCCGGCTTTTCGCGCCCTCGTTTGTGGTGCGATGGCGGTCGGTTTCGCGGCGCTCCTCGAGGTGCCGGCGGCGCACGCCGTCGAGGCCGTCAACGTCCGCAGCGACGCCGCCGCCATCGACCTCACCGACGCGGTCGAATTCCAGCATACCGACGGCGACCGCATCCAGGTCTCGACCGCGCCCGGCCCGGACGGCATTATCCGGCGCATCGAAGTGCGCGGCCGCGAAGCCGGAAAGAATTGGGCGGTGTTCGCGCTCGCCAATAACGGCGACGAGCAGATCGACCGGCTCATCGTTGCGCCGCATTACCGGATGGTCGGCTCAGGCGTGATCTGGCCGGATCTCGGCCAGTCGCGCATCGTCTATATCACCCCGTCCTCGGGCGACCCGCCGGAGCGGCAGGACAGCGCCGACGCCGATGTCTACCGCATCACGCTCGACCCCGGCACCGTGATCACATTCGTCGCCGAGCTGCGCACCCCCGATCTGCCGCAGCTCTATTTGTGGGAGCCCGACGCCTATAAGGACAAGCTCAATTCGCTCACGCTTTATCAGGGCATCGTCATCGGCATTGCCGGCTTGCTGGCGTTGTTCCTGACCATCCTGTTCGTGGTCAAAGGCAGCGTCATGTTCCCGGCCGCGGCAGCGCTGGGCTGGGCGGTGCTGATCTATATCGGCATCGACTTCGGCTTCTGGCCGAAAGTGTTCGACATGTCGTCGGCCGCCGAGCGCATCTGGCGCGCCTCGGGCGAAGCGATCCTGGCGGCGACCTTGTTGGTGTTTCTGTTCGCCTATCTCAATCTCAACCGCTGGCACGTGCGCTACGCCCACATCACCGTCGGCTGGCTCGCTTTTCTCGGCGCGCTGGTCGCGGTCGCGCTGTTTTCGCCCGCGGTCGCCTCCGGCATCGCGCGAATCTCGCTGTTTTTTGTCGCCGTGCTCGGCTTTGCGCTGGTCATCTACCTCGCCACCCACGACTACGACCGCGCGGTCATGCTGATCCCGACCTGGCTTTTGCTCGTCGTCTGGGTGATCGGCGCCGCGCTCACCGTGCTCGGCTTCCTCACCAACGACATCGTCGGACCCGCATTGCTGGGCGGCCTCGTCCTGATCGTCATGCTGATCGGATTTACCGTGATGCAGCACGCCTTTGCCGGCGGCATGGCGAGCGGCATCGTGTCCGACGTCGAGCGCCGGGCGCTGGCCCTGACCGGCGCCGGCGACATGATCTGGGACTGGGATGTCTCCGCGGACAAGGTGTTCACCAGCCCGGAGACCGAAACCGCGCTCGGCCTCAAGCACGGCGCGCTCGACGGCCCGGCGGCCAAATGGCTCGACGTGCTGCATCAGCTCGACCGCGACCGTTTCCGCGCCACGCTCGACAGCGTGCTCGAACAGCGGCGCGGCCGGGTGGCGCAGGATTTCCGCATGCGCACCGCCGACGGGCATTACCTGTGGTTCGCGCTGCGGGCGCGGCCGGTCGTCGGCTCCGACGGCGAGGTGGTTCGCCTGGTCGGCACGCTCAGCGACGTGACCGAATTCAAGACCGCCGAGGAGCGGCTGTTGCACGACGCCGTGCACGACAACCTGACCGGCCTGCCCAATCGCGAATTGTTCCTCGACCGGCTCGATGCGGTGCTGGGGCTCGCCAAGGCCGACGCGGCGATCCGCCCGACCGTCATGGTGGTCGATCTCGACCGCTTCAAGCAGGTCAACGACTCGGTCGGCATGGCGGTCGGCGATTCGATCTTGCTCACCCTGGCGCGGCGGCTCGGGCGGCTGATCAGGCCGCAGGACACGCTGGCGCGTATGTCGGGCGACCAGTTCGGCCTCATCGTATTGTCGGAGCGGGAGCTGGCGCGCATTACCGCGCTGGCCGATACCATCCGCAAGACGTTGCGCGCTCCGATCACCTTCCGCGATCGCGAAATATTCCTTACCGCGTCGATCGGCTTGACGCTCGGCACCAGCGAGTCGCAACGCGGCGAGGAGGTGCTCAAGGACGCCGAGCTTGCCATGTATCACGCCAAGCGCGGCGGCGGCGATCGCATCGACGTTTTCAAGACCGCCATGCGCGCCCGCAAGAGCGACCGGCTGTCGATCGAATCCGACCTGCGCCGCGCGCTGGAGCGCGACGAGATCACCATCCTCTATCAGCCGATCGTGCGGCTGGAAGATCGCGCCATCGCCGGCTTCGAAGCGCTGGCGCGCTGGAACCATCCCAAGCTCGGCCGGGTGTCGCCGGCCGAGTTCATCACTGTCGCCGAGGAAACCGGGCTGATCGTGGAGCTCGGCCTGTTCGTGCTCGATCGCACCGCGCGGCAGCTGTCCGCCTGGCAGCGGACCTTGCGGCACCGCGAGCCGGTGTTCGCCAGCGTCAATGTCTCGTCGCGGCAACTGCTGCGGCACGACCTGATTCAGGATTTGCGCAGCGTGCTGGCGCGCTCGCCGCTTTCCCGCGGCTCGCTCAAGCTCGAACTCACCGAATCGGTGGTGATGGAGAATCCCGAACATGCGGCGCAGATGCTGCACCGGATTCGCGAACTCGGCGCCGGCCTCGCGCTCGACGATTTCGGCACCGGCTACTCCTCGCTCGCCTACCTGCAGCGGTTTCCGTTCGACACCATCAAGATCGACCAATCGTTCGTGCGCACCACCGCGAAAGGCACGCGGCCGGTCATCCTGCGCTCGATCATCACGCTCGCCCACGATCTCGGCATGGACGTGGTGGCCGAAGGCGCCGAAACCGATTCCGACGCGGTCGAGCTGTTTCAACTCGGCTGCGAATATGCCCAAGGTTTTGTGTTCGGCGAGCCGATGAGCGCCGAACGGGCGCGCGCCCTGCTGGAGCCGGAATCGGGGATCAGGCTTCAGGAGTCAGGTCTAAGGACGAAAGTCTTTGGATCCTGATTCCTGACACCCGATCCCTGACGCCTGATTCCCGACACCCAATTCCTGCCTCCTGCTATGCGCGCCGGCCCACCGCCACAACTACAATCTTGCGTTGAGTTATGGATTATTGCAATCTTTCCTCGCCAACTCAGCAGCGGGGGAGGACATCCGATGAAAGTTTTCGCCTTTGCGTGGTTGAT
The DNA here is from genome assembly GCA_963729335.1 of uncultured Alphaproteobacteria bacterium. GTDB lineage: Bacteria > Pseudomonadota > Alphaproteobacteria > Rhizobiales > Xanthobacteraceae > BOG-931. The sequence goes on along the minus strand of CAVSNN010000002.1, from coordinate 339,520 downwards.
CGCCGCGGCCGTATTCGCCTCGGCCGCCAACGCCCAGACCGCCTCGCCGGCCGAATATGCGAAGAATCAAGCGGTTTTCTGCGAAGGGACCTATGCGCTCTGCATCAAGGCGCCGTGCACGCCGATCCCGACGATCGACCGGCTCGGCAATTACAGCTACGACCGGGTCACTTGCAGCTGCGAGATCGAGAACGGCTGGTCGATGGGTCCCGGGCAGTGCGCCGACCGCATCCCGGTCGAGCATGGCCACTTCGTCTATATGATCTCGACCTATTCCAACTTGTTCAACGCGACCAACGGCACATTGGCCTGCAATCGCGACGATCTGCGCGGTACGCCCTGGGCCTTATGCTATGGCGCGCCTTGCGTGGCGGACGAGCGGGCCGTGGAGGCGGGCAACGGTGCGGTGAGCTGCACCTGCCCATTGCAAGAGGGCCCGATGCAGACACTGGGGGGCAGTTGCAGCACCTCCAACTGTACGTCGATCTGGTCGGCGGCGACGCCGGAGGCCGACAATGCCGCCAACAAGCAGTATGCCGAATTCATGGAGAAGAACGGATACAAGCACCTCCCGCCGGCGCAGATGTGCACGTCACAATCCACGACGCCGAGGTGAACTGGAGGACAGACGACGGATGACGGACGACAGAGGACGGATTAATCTCACCTTATCTGTCGTCTGTCGTCTGTCGTCTGTCGTCTGTCGTCTGTCGTCTGTCGTCTGTCGTCTGTCGTCTGTCGTCTTGTCGTCTGTCGTCTGTCGTCTGTCGTCTGTCGTCTGTCGTCTGTCGTCTGTCGTCTGTCGTCTGTCGTCTGTCGTCTCGCTTAAGCGTGTCCCGCTTCGCTCGACAGCATGCCGAGTTCGATGCCGATCTTCTTTAACGCCAGATCGTATTTGCCGCCGATGTCGGGGCCGAAAATGAGTTCCGGATCGGCCGGGCAATGCAGCCAGCCATTGCCCTGGATTTCGGTCTCGAGCTGGCCCGGTGCCCAGCCGGCATAGCCGAGCGCCAGGATGGCGCTGGCCGGCCCGTCGCCGCGCGCGATGGCTTTGAGAATGTCGATGGTGGCGGTGAGGCAAATGCCATCGTCGATCGGCAGCGTCGAATTCTCGATGTAGAAATCGGCCGAGTGCAGCACGAAGCCGCGCTCGGTCTCGACCGGGCCGCCGCGCATTACCTTCACCACGTCGGCGCGCGCCGGCAATTGGATCACGTCGGCGGCCGGAATCACGTTGAGCTTCACCAAGAGATCGGAAAAGTTGATGTTCGGCGCCGGGTGGTTGACGACGATGCCCATGGCGCCTTCGGAGGAATGCGCGCAGACATAGATCAGCGAACGCGAGAACCGGTCGTCGCCCATCGCCGGCATGGCGATCAGCATCTGGCCGTCGAGATAGCCCCGGCGCCTGGATTTTCCCGAGCGTGATGCGGCGCTGGCGGGCGCACGCCCGGGCGAGACGGGCGCGCCCTGCGATGGGAATGGGCCGCGCGGCACTTTCATGACGGAAAGCTTAGCCCATCGATCCACATTTGCAAACAAACCGGCAAGCTAAAAGGTCGCGATCTGCCGCTAGTGTCCCGATTCCGAAATTCGCAACAGTTCGCGGCCCGCTCTTATGCAAACTTCGGAATCGAAGGGACACTGGCAAATATTTGATGCTAGTGCGGTTTTTGGATTTGACGTTCTTCTGCGAGGCTGCCGTTGACTTGTAGGAACTTCAAATCCACCGCATTGGGTCCGCGGTCGCAATTGCGGCAGCCCGATGGCATCACGTCCGTTTGCCGGCTCGGTCACGATCATGTCAGTGGCGCTGTTGCGCAGTTCGCCCTACACAGCGGCGATGACGACGGCTTCGCGATTAACAATTGCGGCGGTTTTGTTGATTTGCCTCGCCGGCGCGCCGCTCGCGTGTCCGACCGCCTGGGCGCAGGACGCGTCGGACTGGGACGCGCAGGCCCATACCGCCACGCGGCTGATCGCCGGCGCGACGGTCAAGACTGCCGATGCGACATTCGTGCGCGCCGGCATCGAGATCAGGCTCGATCCCGGCTGGAAAACCTATTGGCGCGATCCCGGCGATTCCGGCGTTCCGCCGACGTTCGATTTCTCCGGGTCCGGCAACGTCAAATCGGCCGCGGTCATGTGGCCGGCGCCGAAGCAGTTTCCCGACGGCGCCGGCGGCCATTCGATCGGCTATGTCGATCATGTCATCCTGCCGCTGCGGGTCATTCCCGATGTCGCCGGCAAGCCGTCGGCGCTGCGGCTTAAACTCGGCTACGCCATCTGCGGCAATCTGTGCGTGCCGGTCGAAGCCGAGCTCAAGCTCGCGCTTGACGGCGACGGCGCCGAAAATGCGGCGATCGAGAAAGCGGAAACGCGCGTGCCGCGGCGCGTACCGCTCGGTCCAAATACCGGACCAGGCAAGGGTCTCGCCATCCTGGCCGTGCATCGGCAGCCGGGCGACGGCCACGGCCGCGTGGTGGTCGATGTCGCCGCGCCCGCCGGTGCGCCCGTCACCCTGTTCGTCGAAGGGCCGACGCCGGACTGGTCGTTGCCGCTGCCGGAACCGGACGGCGCTGCCGGCGCGACCGTCGCGACGCGGCACTTTGCCTTCGCGCTCGACGGCCTGCCGGACGGCGCCCATGCCGCGGGCGCGACACTGACCTTCACTGCGGTTTCCGGCGACGATGCCATCCAGGTTCCGGCCCATCTCGACTAATCCGCGCGGCACGTTAGGTTATGGTGCCGCAGCACCAAGGTGCGGCCAGAAGCGAATTTCTATTGTGAACGCGAGAGGAGACAATCATGGCGATTAAGGTTGGCGACCGCGTACCCAGCGGCACTTTCATGGTGATGACAGCCGAGGGGCCGAAGCCGAAGACCGCGGACGAATTATTCAAGGGCAAGAAGGTGGTGCTGTTCGCGGTGCCGGGCGCCTTCACGCCGACCTGCAACAACAATCATCTGCCCGGCTTCCTCAAGAACGCCGCCGCGATCAAGGGTAAGGGCGTCGATACCATCGCCGTGACCGGCGTCAACGACGTGTTCGTGATGAACGCCTGGAAGAAGGCCTCCAGCGGCGACGCCATCGAGTTTCTCGCCGACGGCAGCGCCAACTGGGCCAAGGCCATGGGGCTCACCGCGGACCTCACCGAGCGCGGGCTCGGCGTGCGCTCGCAGCGCTATGCCATGGTCGTCGACGACGGCGTGGTCAAGACGCTCAATGTCGAGGACGCGCCCGGCAAGGCCGAGATTTCGAGCGCGGACAATCTCTTGAAGTCGCTGTGAGGTATCGCCGTAGGGGCGGGTTTCAAACCCGCCCCTACGAAATCCGTCGCGCGAATCTCCGCAATCGCCTCGCGCACCAGCGCGTCGGCGCGTTCGTTCAGATCGTGACCGGCATGGCCGCGCAGCCAGTGCCAGCGAATTTGATGCGGACCGAGTGCGGTTTCGAGACGCCGCCACAAATCGACGTTCTTGACCGGCTTTTTGTCCGCGGTGCGCCAGCCGTTCTTCTTCCAGGTCTTGATCCATGACATGATACCGTTGCGCAGATATTGGCTGTCGGTGTGCAGATCGACGCGGCACGGCCGCTTGAGCGCTTCGAGCGCCGAGATCGCCGCCATCAGCTCCATGCGGTTGTTGGTGGAGCTCGATTCGCCGCCTTTGAGCTCCTTCTCATGATCGCCGAAGGACAGAATCGCGCTCCAGCCGCCCGGACCGGGATTGGGCGAGCAACCCCCGTCGGTGTGAATGACCACATGGGGCAGACTTTGGGGCAGACTTTGCGGCAGCTCGGCATTCACGGCGCGGCCACTCCGTAATCGCGCGCGCTCTTGACCTTCTGGTGGAAGCGCAGCTTGCGCGCATATTCGCGCGGGTCTTTCGGCCGCACCAGCGCGCCCGGCGGCACGTCGAGCCAGTCGGCGAGCCGGGTGAGCAGAAACCGCAAGGCGGCGCCGCGGGCAAGAAGCGGCAGCTTGTCCCATTCCTCGGCCGCGAGCGCGCGGGTCTTGGCGTAACTCCCGAGCAGCGCGCGGCCCTTTGTGACGTTGTAGGAATGATCGGACTCGAAACACCAGGCGTTGAGGCAGATGGCGACGTCGTAGCTGAGCGTATCGGTGCAGGCGAAATAAAAATCGATCAGTCCGGACAGCTTGTCGCCGAGGAAGAACACGTTGTCCGGGAACAGATCGGCATGGATCACGCCCTGCGGCAGCCCGCGCGGCCAGTCGCGCTCGAGCACGTCAAGCTCGGCGGCGACCAGCTTTTCGAGATCGCGCTCCACTTTATGCGCGCGCTCGCGACAGCCCTCGTAAAGCGCCCGCCAGCCGGCAACCGACAGCGCATTGTCGCGCTTCATGCCGAAGTCGGCTCCGGCGAGATGCAGCCGCGCCAAAACCTCGCCGAGCGCCGCGCAATGCGCCGCGTTCGGCCGGCAAATCCACAACCCGTCGAGGAAGGTGACGATCGCCGCCGGCCGGCCGGCGAGCTTGCCCAAAACCTTGCCGGCGCGGTTCTTCACCGGCTGCGGGCAGGTGATGCCGCGGCTCGCCAGATGCTCCATCAGGCCTAAGAAGAATGGCAGATCGCGCTCGGCGACGCGCCGCTCGTAGAGGGTGAGGATGTAATTGCCGGCGCCGGTATGGAGCAGGAAATTAGAGTTCTCGACGCCCTCGGCAATGCCCTTATAGGCAAGCAGCTCGCCGATGTCGTAACCGGCCAGGAAGCGGCCGAGATCCTCCGCCGTGACATCGGTATAGACCGCCATGAAGGGCTCCTAGCCCGGGGTGTATATCAAGGTGTTGCGCCGCCGAGCCAGCCGGAAAACCGGGCATAGAGGTCCGTTGTTTCCGCACCGCCGTCGCGATAAATCACCGGCGCCAGCGTGCGGCCTTCGGAGTGCGCGAGCCGGAACGCCATGTAGCGGTATTGCTCGGGATATTGCGCGGTCTTGGCCGCCTCGAACAGCGCGTCGAAAGCCGGCGACGGCTCGACAGGATCGAGCCGGTCGCGCTCATAGATCGCGGCGCGCTCGGCAATGTGCCAGCCGCCGGCCTGGCGCACCAGCCGGTCGAGAAAGCGCGAATATGAGGTCAGATCGACCTCGACGCCGTTGAATTTCTGCCTGACGCGGATGATGACCGGCGTCTCAGCCACGGCGCGATCGCTGTCGATCTTGATGCTCGGTGTGAACAGATGATGCCGCGACCAGGCATGGCCGGCGGCCAAATTCGCCCGGCAGCGCTCGACGAATTGCTCGAACGGGCCGCGGAACCAGGAAATCGAAATGTGGCCATCGGGCGTGAACGTGCCGCGCAGCTCGGTCCACTTGCCCTGGTCGCGATAGACGCCCCAGGCCTGGATCAATTCGGCGATGGCGAATTTATCGGCGGCATCCATTGACAACTCCTCCCCGAGGCGTCATGCCCGGCCTAGTGCCGTTCACGACGCATGAAGCAAAGATGAAAGCGATTGTCATCCACGAATACGGCCCGCCCGAAGTTTTGCGCTACGAGGACGTTGCCGATCCCATCCCGCGCGCCGGCGAAATCCGCGTCAAGGTGCACGCGGCGACCGTCAATCGCGTGCTCGATGTCAGTCTGCGCGCCGGCAAGGAAATGGCGCGCGGCGCCACGCTGCCGCTCATTCCAGGCGTCGATTGCGCCGGCACCGTCGATGCGCTCGGGCCACAGGTCAGCCGCTGGCATGTCGGCGATCGCGTCGCCGCAGCGGGCTTCATGCCGCTCGAGGTTTGCGCCGAGGACGGTGCCGGCTATAACGGGCCGCGCGGCATGATGGGCATCAAGCGGCCGGGCGGCTTTGCCGAATACGTCGCGGTGCCGGCTTGCGCCGCGGTCGCGCTGCCCCATACCCTCGAATTTCATCGCGCCGCCGTCGTGCTGCGCCACGTGCCGACGGCCTGGAATCTCCTGGTCCATGTCGCCGATCTCAAATTCGACGAGACCGTGCTGATCATGGGCGCCGGCGGCAATCTCGGCACCACCGGCATTCAGATCGCCAAGAACGTGATCGGCGCGCGCGTGATCGCGGCGGCGGGCTCCGAAGAACGCGTCGCGCTCGGGCTAAAACTCGGCGCCGATCACGGCGTCAATTACGCGACGCAAAATATTTTCGACGAGGTCATGCACGTCACCGGCGGCAAAGGCGTCGACGTGCTCTACGACAACATCGCCAATCCCGCCGTGCTGCCGCTCGCGTTCCGCGCGATCGGCATGAATGGCCGGCTGGTGACCGCCGGCGCGCATGCCGGGCCGCAGGTCGCGATCGATTTCGCGCATCTCTACCACAAGCGCATTACGATCAAGGGCATGCCCGGCTACACGCCGGCCGACCTGCCCCATTGCCTTGCCGCCGCGGCGCAGGGAAAAGTCGTCCCGCAAATCGAGCGCGTCCTGCCGCTGTCGCAGGCCGCCGAAGCGCACCGCCTGGTCGAGGCGCACGAGGGCCAGGGCAAGATCGTGCTCGACCCGACGCTGGGGTGAGCGCTCCAGACCCCAATTCTCATTTAGACCAGCTCCATCCGCAATTGCCGCCCGACAGCCTGTGCGGCCCGCGCCAGCGTCCCGAGCGTCACGGATTCGTTCTCGGGATCGAGCAGCCGATCAAGCTGCGCGCGGCTGGTGTGCATGCGTTTTGCCAGCGCGGTTTTTGTGATTTTCTGATCCAGCATGAGCGCATCGAGCTGCCGGGCGAGTACCCGCTTGATGGCGCGCGCTGTCACCTCTTCATAGATGCCTTCTTCTTTGAGAAAATCGTCAAAGGACGATCCAATGCGGCCCTTCTTTTTCATGTGAACTCCTTCTTCCGCTTTATCGCCAAATTTAGATCGGTGTCCGGTGTTTTCTGCGTCTTCTTGATGAACGCATGGAGGATGACCATTCGACCGTCATGGATACAGAACAGCACGCGCGCGATACGGCCCTGTGCAAGGGTGCTGCGGACCTCCCAAAGCCCATTGCCTAGCGCGCGACATAACGGCATGCCGATCGGCCACGCAAACTCCACATCCTTGATGTCCTCACCAATAGCCTTGCGATCGTCGTCGTTGAGGCTCCTGAGCCATTCCCGCACCGGCTCGCGGCCGGTGGGTAAGGCGTAAAAGGCGGCAGGAAGTCGCTTCACGTTTCAGCCATGGGCCGATCTGTACCACAATTGGTACGGCAGCCAAATGAAAAATTTCGCTAGTGGATGGAATCTAACACTTGGTGCCCGCGTCTGACCGCCTGGATAATTTTGTTGGGATCAGCAGTCCAAGTGAAGGGTTTGGGTTTGGCGTTGTGTTCGACGAGGAAGCGGTTGATGGCGGCCTGCAAGTCGACGACCGATAGGAAGGTACCGCGCTTCAATCGCCGCTTTGTAAGCTTGGCGAAGAAGCCCTCGACGGCGTTGAGCCAGGATGCCGATGTGGGCGTGAAGTGGAAGGTCCAGCGGGGATGTCGAGCCAGCCATTGGTGCACCTTCGGATGCTTGTGAGTTGCGTAGTTGTCGACGATAGCGTGGATTTCCTTTCGCACCGGCACATGCGCCTCGACGGCGTTGAGGAAGCGGATGAACTCCTGGTGCCGGTGGCGCTGCATGTTGCGCCCGATGACGGTACCGTCGAGGACATTGAGGGCCGCAAACAGCGAGGTGGTACCGTGACGCCTGTAGTCGTGGGTCATCGTCCCGGCACGGCCCTTCTTCATCGGCAAGCCGGGTTGGGTGCGATCGAGCGCTTGGATCTGGCTCTTTTCATCGACCGAGAGGACCACGGCATGGGCGGGCGGATCGACATAGAGGCCGACGATGTCGCGCAACTTGTCGACGAAGTGCGGGTCGGTAGAAAGCTTGAACTGTTTGACCCGGTGCGGTTGCAGGCCATGCGCGCGCCAGATGCGTTGGACGGAACTCGCGCTGATGCCGACGACTTTCGCCATCATGGCGGAAGTCCAGTGGGTCGCCTCGGTGGTCGGTTCGGTCTGGGTGAGGGCCACGACGCGTTCGGTGATGTTCGATCCCAGCGGCGGGATGCGCGAGGGGCGTGTCTTATCGTGCAGGAGGCCGTTGTAGCCCGCTTCCATGAAGCGTTCCTGTCAGCGCCATACACAGGTCTTCGACTTGCCGGTCCGGCGCATGATCTCATTGGTGCCGATGCCGTCCGCGCTCAACAGGACGATCTCAGCCCGCCAGACATGCTTGTGCGGGGTGTTGCGATCCCGCGCGAGCGCCTTCAGGCGGCGGCGATCCGAAGGCTTGAGAGTGATGGAAATTCCAGTTCGCATGCGCCAAACTCGCATGCATTAAGTCCGCAGGGAATCCCCTCAAGGATTCAAATGTCAGACGTGATCCACTAGCATAGGGTCTTCTGGGCCAGTGCCATAACGGAACTGCACAGATTGAGCGCGCCGGCGAGTTGCGACAATCCCGGCACAAGACACCCTACGAATCGTCGACCGGCGCCGTCGCGCGCACCGACGCTCGCGCCGCAAACCAGGCGTGCCAATCGGCGGTCTGCGGATGGCCCTTGCGCCAATCCTCGTCGGCGAAGCGGAAATCGAGATAGGACAGCGCGCAGCCGATCGCGATATGGCCGATGCCGAACGGCGTGGCGGCAAGCGCCTGCGCCTCCTGCTCCAGACTCTTCAGTACCGCCGCTTTGCGCGTCACGGTACTCGCTTGATGCCTTTCGGAGGGATGCGTCCGCATGCGCTCGTCGCGCAGCAGCACCATCATGCCCATAAACCCGTCGCCGAGCGCCTGCCGTCGCAATGCGACGAGCCGCGCGCCTGGCTCGGTCGGGAACAGCTTCGGCCCGCCAACGAGCGCATCGAGATATTCGCAGATGACGGGCAAATCGTAGAGCACGGTGCCGTCGTCGAGCACCAGCGTCGGTATTTTCGACAGCGGATTGTCCCGCATCAATTCGGCGTGCGGCTTGGCTGTCGCCGCCAGTGTGCGCACGCAAGCGATGCGGTCGGCGAGCCCGCGCTCATGCGCGACGATCATGACCTTGCGCACGAACGGCGAGCGCGGCGACCAATGCAGCTTCATGGCCCACTCCCTTGACGATCATGCGGCGATGGCGTTTTGACGGCCGGGGCGCTAGCATTCTGCATCATCGACATCGGGCGATCCACACGGCTCGCATTCCCAATCACACCGGACATTCCCATGGATTACGACCCGCGCAGCGAGCCGCACGGTCTCGCGCACGACCCCACGACCTGCCTCGTGGTGCCGCGCCCGATCGGCTGGATCACGACCGTCAGCCCGGCAGGCGTGATCAATCTCGCGCCGTACAGCTTCTTCAACATGATCGCGAGCCATCCGCCGTTCGTGATGTTCGCCTCGAATTCGCGCAAGCACAGCCAGCTTCATGCCGAGAGCGGCAGCGAATTCGTGTTCAACCTCGCCACTTACGAGTTGCGCATCGAGATGAATATCACCGGCGGTAATTATCCCGCCGACGTGAGCGAGCCGGACGTGGCCAAGCTCGCCATGGCGCCGTCGCGCAAGGTCAAGCCGCCGCGGGTGGCGCGCGCGCCGATCGCGCTGGAATGCCTCTACGCCAAGACCGTGAAACTGACCAGCAGCAGCGGCAAAACGCACGACTATGAAATAGTGATCGGCGAAGTCGTCAATGTCCACATCGACGACGCGGTGATCGTCGACGGCACCATCGACATGGCGCGCATCCGGCCGATCGGACGGCTCGGCTATCGCGGCGATTACACCGCGGTCGATAATATTTTCTTCATGGCGCGAAGTCTAGCGCGCGGCGCCGAGTTTCCCGGCAAGCACGACGGCTTCCTCCAGGCCTTTCGCGATTTTACAGCCGGCGGCGGCAAGCGCTTCCAATTTTACATTGGCGCCCTCGCGCGCCGAGCCGATCAGCGCGCCGGCATGGCCCATCTGTTTCCGCACCGGCGCGTGGCGGCCGACCACCATGGCGATGACGGGCTTGGCAAAGCCGCGCGCGGCTTCGGCCAAGGCATATTCCTTGTCGCCGCCGATCTCACCGCAATAAAGCACGGCTTCGGTCGCCTCGTCGCCGGCGAGCGCTTGCAGATATTCGTGCGGATTGCGCCCGATCACGCCGTCGCCGCCGATATGCGCGACCATGCGCTGGCCGATGCCGGCGAGCGTCAACTGCCGCGCCAGCGCGAGCGCCACCGTGCCGCTGCGCACGATGACCGCGAGGCGTCCCGGTTTGCAGAAGCTCGGCGCAATCGAGCCGAGCAGGCCGCGGCCCGGCACGAAAATCCCGAGCGTGTTCGGCCCGACGAGCCAACTCTCCGCCGCGCGCGCGGTCGCCGCCGCAGCGAGCGCGTCATGGACCGGCACATATTCGGCGGCCGCCATGATCGTCGGAACCCGCGCCGCGGCGCATTCGGCGATTGCCGCGCGCACGCCTTCGGCCGGTGTATAGATGAGCGCGACGTTCGGCTTATCCGGCACGTCGCCGATGCGGTCGTAGAGCGGCAGGCCGTCCATGTCGGTGCCGCCGCGGCCGAGCGCGACGCCGGCGATAAGCGGCGTGCCGGCCGCGATCATGCCGGCGACCTGGTTCCTCGCATAACGCCCGGTCGGGCCGATCACCGCCACGCGCCACGGGTCGGCATCAAGAAACGGCAGGCGCAATTGCGCCGAATTCAATGGGCCCGCCATGCGCTAAGCTCCCGGAAGCTGCGCCAGCCGGCGCCAGGGACGAGCCGCCATTATACGTCTGGCCGAGGTCGACGGAAAAGCCTTGCTGCGCCGCCACGGCCTCGCCGTGCCGCGCGGCCTGCTGCTCAACGCCGGCGGAGATCCGCCGGGCGAAGCCGCGGATTGGCCGGGCTTTGTGCTCAAGGCGCAGGTCCTCGAAGGCGGCCGCGGTAAGCACGGTCTGGTGCGCCGGTTCGGCAACTCAGCCGAGCTGCGCGACGCGCGGCGGCTCATTCTCGCCAATCTCGACGATGCCGACACCCCGCTGTTGCTCGAAGAGGCGGTGCCGATCCTGCGCGAGATTTTCGTTGCGGTACGCGTCGATGGCACCCAGCAGCGGCTCGAGCTTCTGATCGCGCCGCAGGGCGGCGAGAACGTCGAGCAGTCGGCCAGGCTTGCGCGCATTCCGGTCGACAACGCGACGACGCCCGAAGCGATCTTCGCGGCGATCGCCAGATTTTTCCCGCGCGAGCTGGCCGCGCGGCTGTCCCGCTACGCCGCGCGCCTGCCGGACATCGCCCGCCAGGAGGACCTCGAGCTTTTGGAAATCAACCCGCTGGCGCTGACCGAAGACGGCGCTCTCATCGCCTGCGACGCCAAGCTCGTGCGCGACGATGCCGCCGCGTTCCGCCACGAGGCAAGCGAGTTTCCGACGAGCCGCATGCTCGCCGAGCGCGCCATGACCGCGCTGGAGCGCGCCGCGCGCGAACTGGGCTTCCAGCTCGTCGAGACCGCAGGCGACGTCGTTCTCGTCACTTCGGGCGCGGGGCTTGCCATGATGATGATGGATCTGTTGGCCGACCACGGACTTGCCGCCGCAAGCTTCATGGACAATCTGCGCGGCGCGCCCGACGAGACTATGACCGAGCGGCTGCAAATTGCCCGCGCGCTTGCGGCGCGGCCGAATATCAAGGCGATCGTATTTCAGACCGTGATCGCCTCGCGCTCGCTTGCCGAGCGGGTCGATGCGCTCGCCGCCTTCATCACCGCGGCGCCGCTGCCCAAGCCGCTGTTCGTCGGGCTCGCCGCCGGCCACGCCGCGACCCGCAAGATGAGCATCGACGAGGCGGTCGCAAAGCTCAACGCGCTCGGCGTCGCCGCCTTTACCGATCCGGTCGAGCTCATAAAAGCGGCGGCCAAGGCGGTGGGCTGATCAGCGCGCCCGCGCTCCGCGCGCGGTGTAGAACGCGGCGTAGAACCGCCGGCAGGCCTCGACAAAGCTTTTGCCGAAATCGGTGCGCCGGCCCCGCGCCAGGTCGAAGAAATAATCGCAACCGTCGCCGTTGCAGTAATAGGCGTTTTTGCCGTGCAGCGTCTCGGCGTATTCCGAATTTTCGTGGCCGCAATCCGGACAAATCAGCAGAATGCGCGCGGTCGGTTGAATTTGGCCGATGCCGGCATGCCCCATGGCGATTGCCCCGTCCGCCGCCGGGAAAATTTCGCGGCGTTCATCGCGGGCAGCTTAGCAAAAGCCCGTTAACCGAATGTCGCCGCGGCGAGACTTATCCCAATTATCCTCAAGCCCGCGCTTGTCCGGCATCCTACCGCGCCGCAATATACGGGAGCTTGTCCGGCACCGATCGGCGCGGCAGTATGATGGCCAAGGCCAAGACCAGGACCAAGACCCCGCCAAGGGGCCAGCTTCCAAGGGGAAATTCTGTCTCGGCTGTGCCGAGACCATCTGGGGCGCGCGCATGAAGACCATTCTCGTTCCGACCGAGCACGGTTCCACCATGGTTTCGGCCTTGGACACCGCGTTGCTCTTGGCGCGGAAATTCGACGGCTGCATCGAGGGCTTTCCGCTGCGTCCGGCGGTCGCCGACCTGGTCGCCATGGATCCCGACAGCGGGCTGACCATGGTGGCGGTGAAGGAGAACGACGCCGAGATGGTGCGGCAGGCCGAATTGCTGTTCCGCGCCTTCGTGGACAACCATCGCATCGCCGCGCGCAGCGGCGACGCGCCGGCTTCGCTGTCCTGGGCGTGGCTGAAAGACGCGCCGAGCGGTCACGATTTCGTCGGCAGCTATGGCCGGGTCTTCGACGTGATCGTGCTGGCGCGCCCGGGCGACGAATGGCAGAGCCCGTCGATGATCACGCTGGAATCCGCCCTGTTCGAGAGCGGCCGCCCGGTCTTGATCGCGCCGCCCAGCTCGCCGCGCTCGCTCGGCAGCAACATCCTGGTCGCCTGGAATTGCAGCACCGAGCAGGCGCGCACCATGGCCGACGCCATGCCGCTTTTACGCCTCGCCGAGCGCATCACCATTCTCACCGTCGAGGGTGCGACCGTCGCCGGACCGAGCGGCGAACAGATGGCGCGTTCGCTCAAGCTCAACGGCATCGCCGCCGAGCCGGTCACACTTAAGCCAGCCGGCAAGCGCAGCGCCGGCGAGACCATTCTCGCCAAGGCCGACGAGCTCGGCTGCGATCTCATTGTCAAGGGCGCCTATACGCAAAGCCGGCTGCGCCAGATGATTTTCGGCGGCACGACGCGGCATATTCTCGCCAATGCCAAGCTGCCCGTGCTGATGGCGCATTGACCGAACCCTTGATCCCGCAATTGGCATCGCTGTTCCAGACGCTTTCTCCCTTCGCTTACGCGCTGCTTCGCATCGCGGTCGGGCTTGCCCTGGTGCCGCACGGCTTGCGCAATACGTTCGGCTTCTTCCCCAATACCGGCGTGCGCGCGCTCAATCTCTCCGCCTTGGCGAAGCAACTCGACGAGGGCGGTTACCGGCCGGGAAAATTCTGGGCGATGGCGATTTCGGCGACCCAGCTCGTCGGCGGGCCGCTCTTGGCGCTCGGCCTGTTCACGCGGCCGGTCGCTGCCGTCGTTCTTTTGTTCTTGCTGGTCGCCGATGTCGAACGCTGGCGCGTCGGCCGCTATTTCTGGAACAAGCTCGGCCTGGAGTATACGCTGATGTGGACCGTCGCCGCGTTCTACATTCTCGTCCACGGCGGCGGGCTCTATTCGCTCGATCGCGCGTTCGGTTTTTAAGGAGACGCAACCATGAAGATCAAAGCCAACGGTATCGTCATCAATTATCGCATCGACGGCCCGGACGGCGCGCCGTGGCTCGTTTTCTCCAATTCGCTCGCGACCACGCTTGCGATGTGGGACGAGCAGGCCGCCGCGCTACAAGATAAATACCGCGTGCTGCGCTACGACCAGCGCGGCCATGGCGCAACCGACGCCCCGGCCGGGCGCTATGCCTTCGACACGCTCCTGGCCGATGCGCTCGGCCTCCTCGACGCGCTGTCGATCCCAAAAGCGCATTTCGCCGGACTGTCGATGGGCGGCGCCACCGCGCTCGGCCTCGCCGAGCGCGATCCCGACCGGTTCGACCGCATTATCGTCTGCGACTTGCCGTGCCAATCGACGCCGCAATCGAGCCAGCAATGGGAAGACCGCATCGTGGCGGCGCAAAAGGACGGCATGGCGAGTTTGGTCGAACCGACCCTCGCGCGCTGGTTTCCGCCCGAGACGGTGGCGAAAAATCCGCCGCATCTCGACAAGCTGCGCGGCATGATCGAAGCGACGCCGGTCGACGGTTTTGTCGGCTGCGCGGCGGCGCTCGCCGACCATGACTACGCCTCCGCCGTCGCCACGGTGCAACGTCCGGTGCTGTTTCTGACCGGCGCCAAGGATGCCGCCGCGGCGCCGATGCGCAAGCTTGCCGAAAAACTTCCCGGTTCGCGCTACTTCGAACTTCCCGGCGCCGGGCACATCTCCAACATGGACCGGCCTTGGGAATTTACCCAGACCGTCCGGGATTTTCTGACTTTCTTATGATTTTTCCGAGCTCCGCATAGCGCGCGCCAAACCTTTCGGGCTATGCCTTTTCGGCGGGGCACGCATCGCGCGGCGCGGTTGCGGCGGCTTTGCAAACATCCGGGGGAGTCACTATACCTGCGGCAAAGGCGCGGCCGCGGCGCCAACCCTGCCGCGCCGCAACGCATAACGGGGCGCGATCGCCCCGCTCGACAGGAGAAAACGTCATGGCAACGCTAACGATGAAGGCCCCGGCGCCCGGCGGGCTTTCCAACAAAGCGCGCGAATTGATGGAGGCCATCAATACCGACGCCGGCAAGCACAATATCTGGGTCCGCACCCAGGCCAATGCGCCGGCGCAAAAGCCGTGGTTCAGCGCAACCGGCGGCGAAGGCACGGGCCAGCTCGGCACCGGCCGCGTTGCCGTCAACCAGATGAAAACCGCTCCCTACATGTGGAAGTGGAACGAATATAACGGGTACCTCAAGCAAATCTCGGAGATCGCCAGCAAGGCCGACGTTTCGCCGATCGAATTCGCCGACCGGCAAAGCATTCTTCTGCTCAATCCCGGGCTGAACGGCCGCTTGCAGGTGACCAACACCATCCGCTGCGCGATTTCGATCTACAATCCCGGCGACGTCGCCCCGGTGCATCTGCATTCGCCGAACGCGAGCCGCACCATTCTGTCTGACAAAGGCGGCTACACCGTCGTCGAAGGCGAGAAGGTGACGGCGAACCGCGGCGACCTCATCCTCACCCCAAACGGCACCTGGCACGACCACGGCAACGATTCCGCGGAGCCGGTGATCTGGATCGACACGCTGGATTGGCCGCTGATGGAATTCCTCGACGCCGCCTGGGTCGATCACAATATGCCGGGCGCCCAAGGCAACACCAACGTCCAGGCGGTCACCGTCGCCGAGGGCTATTCGCGCCACCTCTACAGCCACGGCGGCATCAAGCCGGCTTTCGTCGATCACCAGCGCGGCGTCGGTCACGCGCCCGCGCCGCTGTTCCATTATCGCGGCGCGGACGTGCTGGAAATGCTGCACTCGCTGCGCAAGGAAAAGGGCGACGCCTACGAAGGCATCAAGGTCGACTTCGTCAATCCGGTGACCGGCGAGCCGGTGTTCAAGACGCTGAATTATTCGGCGCAGCTCTTACGTCCCGGCGAGGAAACCGAATGGAAACGCGAGACCGCCGGCACCTATTATGTCTGCATCGAAGGCACCGGCGCGACCGAAGTCGGCGGCAACCGCTTCGACTGGGGTCATAACGATCTGTTCGTGGTGCCGAACTTCCTGTGGCGGCGCCACATCAATACCGGCAAGAGCGACGCCGTGATCTATTCGGTGTCCGACGCCGCGCTGATGCGCAACATCGGCCAATATTACGCGCAGGGCCGCGCCAAGAACGGCGAGGTGACCGAGCTCACGCTTCACTAGCGCCGACAGGCGCGGGCAATTTTGCCCGCGCCGCGGAGCGTAAGAGCGACCTGGCTAACTCAGGCGCCCTTGAGCTTCTTGTCGCACTGGCTCCAATAGCCGTTCTTGGCGAGCCACTTCAACCCGCCATTGGCATTGGTTTTCTTGTTCGCCCGGTACTGGTCGATACAGGTTTCGCGGCGCGCTTTGCCCGCCGAATCCTTGGCGTATTTGGGATCGACCTTGCTCGGGAACACCGCGCCACCGGCTGCGGCCGGCATTGCCATGGGCATTGCCATAGGTGCAGGCGCGGCTGCGGGTGCGGGCGCTGCCATAGGCGCGGGTGCCGCCATAGGTGCGGGCGCCGGTGCAGGCGCGGGGGCCGGCGCTGGTGCCGGGGCCGGCGCCGCGGCGGGAGCCTGGGCCTGCGCGACGACGGCCGGCGGCACGGCCGCCGCGTCAGCGCCGCATTGCGCGGCGCGGAAGCCGTTCCAATTCATGCCATTGAGTGTACCGGCGGCTTTGGCGGCTTTGTATTTGGCGCTGCACTCCACCGTGGTGAGCGCCTGTGCCGATGTCGCCTGCCAAGCGACGGCGGCCAGCATCGCACCGGCACATAACACGACATAACGCGTGGTCATGACTGCAATCCCCCATGTTTACGACTGAATGTCTGTAGCTAACTTGCCGAACGGAGCGGCAGATCGCGCTGCGCAGCCCCGGGCGCGGCTCGGCACAACCTGCACAACTTATAGTCTGCCATGGGCTCCGGCCGAAGAAAAGCCGGTACGGATGCCGGCCGCTCGTCGCAGTTCTCGGCCCTACTCGCCTTCCCACGGGCGCCGGCGCGCGCCATGCCGCACATAATGAACGATCACTTCTTCCGGTCCCACTTCATAGACGATCAAATAATTGCCGACGGGAAATCGCCGAAACCTGGGCCGGCTTGTGGCTTGTCCCATATACGGCGTCTGTACGATTTGCGCAGTGGCTTGCTCGATGCGGGCGACAAGACGCGCCGCTGCATTTGGATTGTCTCTGGCTATATACGCAAAAATCTCGTCCAGATCGAACAGCGCACCGCGCTCAAATCTGACCTTCATGCGCGCCGATAACGGCTGAACACCCGCTCGACGTCGTCATCGCTCGCCAAGTCGCGCCGCGCCGCACGTTGTTCGATGATTTTCCATTCCGCGTCGGTGATGTCGTCCTCCGCGCGCCGCTTTTCGACCTCATGCACAAAGCGCGCGAGCCGCTCCTGATCGTCCGGCGGCCAGTCCAGGACACGATCCAAAATCTCTTTCACCTGTTCCTTGGTCATGGTCGCAATATAGCATTCGGCGCGGCGTTTCACCAACCGCCGCCGGCGCTTACTTGTCCGCGGCGTGCCGGTGCGGTTCGCCGATCATCTCGGCGCAGCCGGCGCGGTTTGCCCAATATTCCCAGGCCCGCCAGGTTTCCGTCGATTGCGGCTTGTAGCCGCGAAAGCGCGCCGCGATCTCGCCTTTGGACAACGGCTTCGGCTTGCCGCCCATGCGCAGCGCGTTCATCTGCACCCGCGCATTGCGCGGCAGGTACACCGACAGCCGCACCACTTCGATGATCGAGGCCGCCGCCGAGGCAAAGCCGTGGCCGCGCATCAGCGCGACGGGGCCGGCAGCCATGCATTTCGCCAGATCGCGGCCCTGCGCCATGTTGGTGACCAGCATATTGGTGTCGCCGAATTTCTTGCGGATGTCCCAGACCGGCACCTTGCCGCCGATGAAGCTGCCGGAATGGATCACCGGTTGCAGCGGCTTATCGATCAGCCCGAACGGGAGCGTGTCCTCGGCATGGGCGTGCACCACCGCCGTCACGTCGGGCCGCGCCTCGAAAATCGCGGCATGGATGAAGCGCTCGAGATAAGGCTGGCGCTTGTCGCTGACCGGCTCGCCCATCTGGTCGAACTCGATCAGGTCGTTGTGCTCGACCAATTCCGGCGCCCGCGAGCGCGACATGAAGAAGCGCTTTGGATTGTCGGGATGGCGGACGCTGATGTGGCCGTAGGCGTCGACCACCTCCTCGTGGGACAGGATGCGGTTGGCGACGACGAGATCGCGCAGCAGATCGTCGAGCTGGCTCATGGCGCGTTTCCGTTTACTGCTGGCTGAATTGAGCACCGATTCACTCGCCTGTCATCATCCGCGCAAGCGGATGATCCAGTAATCACCGAGATCTCCGGCGCAAACTGGATGCCCCGCCTTCGCGGAGCATGACAAGCCCGACTTACCCATAGGTCGGCACGAACAGATCGTCGACTTTGACCGGGGCTGAGATCAAGCCCAGATCCTGCTGGTATTGGATGAGCGCTTCAAGCGTCGCCCGGTTCGGCTCGACGCCGTAGGGCCACGGATCGCCGTCGAACACCGACCAGATGTCGTCGATCTCCCGCATCAGAAACGGCGTCATATAGCGCACCGCGCGCAGATTGAGCAATTTCGCGAGCGCGATCTTTTTCGACTTGACGAAGGCGTCGTAGAGGCTCGTGGCGACGAACGGGTGGCGTTCATAGACGCTCTTCTTGATCGCGACCAGATGCATGATCGGATAGATCTTCTTGCGCTTGTAGAGCTCGATGTCGCGCGCCACGTAATCCGGAAACAGCCGCACGATATCGGAGTTGGAGCGGATTTCGTCGGGCAGGCTGGTTCCGAGCGTGGCGTCGATGGCGCCTTCGGCGAGGAGCCGGCCGAGCGTCTTGCCCGTTGTGTTGTTCTCGATCGAGATTTTTGTCAAAAGCGGCAGCACCGTCGGGCTGCCGTGCGCGCCCGCGGCGTTCATCGCGCCCTGCACCCAGCGGACTTGCGACAGATCGACGCCGAATTCGTTCTTCAGGATGCCGTTGATGAAGATGGCGGCGGTCATCGTATAAAGCGGCACGCCGATGCGCTTGCCGGCGAGGTCCTTCGGCGTCTTGATGCCGGATTTGCGGTTGATGGCGATAAAACCGAGCCGGAACGCAATCGAGGGAAATACCGGGATGGCGACGAACGGGCACTCGTGGCGCGCGAAGCGCTGGATGAATTCGGAAGACGAATATTCGGCGACGTTGAATTCCTCACCCCCCGACATGCGGTCGAAGATCGGGCGCGGCTGATCGATCGCGATGAAATTAAGCTCGATGCCGTTGGGCTTCACTTCCCCGGTATAGAGCGCCAGCATCCGGTCATAGAGCGCGCAGGCAAACGACAACTGCAACTTGGGCATGGACGCGGCGTCCTCTATTGGTCACGCTGACGATGTTGATTGTCATCATCCGCGAACGCGGATGATCCAGTATTCACGATTGAACGTGTGTAGCATGGCCGTGCAGCGGCGAATGTTCGCCGTTTACTGGATGCCCGCTGGAGCTTGTCATCGGGCCGGCCACTTCGGGCCGGACCCGTTGGCGGGCATGACAAGACAGGTTTCACTCGATCACCTTGTCGGCGCGGGCGAGCACGTCAATGCAATTCCTTGCGCAAAATCTTGCCGATATTGCTCTTGGGCAAGCGGTCGACGAATTCGACGATGGTCGGGCGCTTGTAGCCGGCGAGACGGTCGTGCAGAAATTTCGTCAGCTCGGCCTTGTCGAGCGCCGGATCGCGCTTGATGACGAACAATTTCACCGCCTGGCCGGTGCGCGGGTCCGGCACGCCGATCACTGCGGCTTCGAGCACGCCGGGATTTTGCACGGCGACGTCTTCGACCTCGTTGGGAAACACCTTGAAGCCGGACACGTTGATCATGTCCTTCTTGCGGTCGAGCAGCGTCAAGAAGCCCTGCGCGTCGAAGGCGCCGATGTCGCCGGTCTTGAGCCAGCCGTCGGCGGTGAGCACGTGCGCGGTCTCGTCGGGCCGTTGCCAATAGCCCTTCATGACTTGCGGGCCGCGCATCCACACCTCGCCGGTCTCGCCCACCGGCAGCGCCTTGCCGTCGTCGTCGTGGATCGACACCTCGGTCGACGGCACCGGCAGCCCGACGGTGCCCTGCTTGGGATGCAAGAACGGATTGATGCAGACCACCGGCGAGGCTTCGGTGAGGCCGTAGCCTTCGACCAACGGGCTGCCGGTGATGTCGCGCCAGCGCCGCGCCACCTCGCTCTGCACCGCGGCGCCGCCGCCGACGGCAACGCGCAGCGCGCTGAAATCGAGCGTGGCGAATTCCGGCGCGTTGACCAGCGCATTGAACAGCGTGTTGACGCCGGACATCCAGGTGATGGCGGCGTGGCGCATGGTGCGAATGAGCCGGTGCAGATCGCGCGGATCGGGGATGAGGTAATTGAGCCCGCCGAACACCGCGAAGGTCAGCATGTTCGCAGTCAACGAGAAGATATGATAGAGCGGCAGCGGGGTGAGCACCCGCTCGGCTTCAAGCTTGACGCCGGCGCCGGTCCAGGCCAGGCACTGCATGGTGTTGGCGACCAAATTGCGGTGCGTTAGCATCGCGCCTTTCGGCACGCCGGTGGTGCCGCCGGTATATTGCAGCAAGGCGATATCGCCCGCGCGGACCTCCGCATCCCGGTAGCGCGCGCCCGGCGCGCGGTCGCAGGCGTCCTGCAGCATGGTGAAGCTGTCGAACCGCCACGCCGGCACCGCGTGCGCGATATAGGAATTGGCGAAATTGAACGCCCAGCGCTTGAGCATCGGCACGAAATCGCCGAGCCGGGCCACCACGACGTGGCGGATTGCGGTCGCGGCGATGACGCTTTCGAGCTTGTGGGCGAAATTCTCCATGATGACGATGACGACGGCGCCGGAATTGGCGAGCTGCTGCCGCAATTCGCGAGGCGTGTAGAGCGGATTGACGTTGACCACCGTGAGCCCGGCGCGCAGCGTGCCGAGAAACGTCACCGGGTAAGCCAGCACGTTCGGCATCATGATGGCGACGCGGTCGCCCGGGCGGCAATTCGCCGCCTCGACCAGGAAGGCCGCGAAATCGCGGCTGTCGCGCTCCCATTGCGCGTAAGTCATCTGCGCGCGCAGGCATTCGAAGGCGGGACGCTCGGCGTGCTGTTGGCAGGCCGCGATCAGCATGGCGGAGAGCGACGGATAGGCGTCCGGATCGACGGTCTTGGGCACGCCCGCGGGATAGGAGCCAAGCCAGTTCGGCTCGGCCGCCTTAGTCGTCGGCGCCGCCCCCTCGCTCTGCGTCACGAGCGTCATGGCATCCCCCGGCATTCCCCGGCTTGCCTCGGCAAAGGCCCGAATTGTCGATACGGCCAAGCCGCGCCATCATGGACGATTTTATCATCGACCGCATGGGGCAAAATAGAGAGCGGTGACGCAATCGTGCCGTCGGCTCGTCGCTCACCGGGCCAACGCGCAGTCGTGATCCTGCAATTCCTCGCCGCCCGCATAGTCGCCCTGCGCAGGATCGGCGTGATCGTCCAGGATGACAAAGCCGGGCACCCGGCCGTCGAACCGCATGCCGACCACGACCAGCGTGTGATGTCCCATATCCGCGCTTGCTCCCGGAATGCCCCGTGCCAGCAGCTTGAAGGGGTTATGTCCGGCGAGCGAGCGAGCGATGACGCGCATGGCGCTATAGCGATGGCCGGCAAGCAAGACATCGAGCGGGCGCCAGCGCCGGCCGATTTTAGAGCGCTCGCCGTTGAGCGTTTCGCGGACATCGGCGCGAATACAATCGATGTGGATGTGCAGTTGATTTTGCGAACGCGCCAACTGCGAATTGACCGCGAGGCTGAGAGTGTCATCGGGCATCGCATGCCCGACGATCCGTTCGACCAGGCGCCGGGCCTGCCACGCCTTGGCGAAATAATCGGTCGCGCGGGGCGTTCGGAGCAAGGGGCTTTCGATACCGCTGATCTGCTTTGTCGGTATCAGTAAAAACTGCGTTGCCCCGCTGTTATCTTTGAGGACTGCGAAGCCGGCCGCGGCGCCGCCCCGCAGATCGACCTCCGCGCACGGCGCCGGATTGCCGTGCTGCCGCTGGTCCGGCACGCATTGACCGTGCACAATCTCCCAAAGCGCATTCGGATTTGACGATTGCGCGGCGCCGGCATGGCAGTAAAGCCCGAGGCACAATCCCGATGCGGCGGCAATCCAGCGCGCCTTCTTGATCGCCGGCATGATGATCATGACTGCGATGTGCCGCTATTTTGCCGCGACATATTTCTCCAGCGTCATCGGCTGGCGCGCCTGCGCCGGCTCGCGCGGCGTAAGCCCGGCGAAGCGGCTGGCTTCGGTGAACCACCGCTCGCGCGGCGGCAGCTGCCAGTTACGGGCGCCGGCATAGGAGGCGTCCCAGCGCACCGGCTCGTCCTCGATATCCATGCATTGGTAATGAGTGTTGAACAATTCGATGCGATGGCCGTCGGGATCGCGCAGATAGACGAACAGCGCGTGGCCAGGCCCGTGCCGGCCGGGGCCGAACTCGATGTTCTCGGCAAAACCCATCTGCGCGGCAAGATCGCAGACGTAGAAGAACAGATAGGATTCCGGAATGCTGAACGCGGCGTGATGGAAGCGCGGCCCGGCGCCGGGCGCGAATACGATGTCGTGCGGATTGCCCTTGCGTTGCAGAAATACGAAGACCGGGTCGTCGCTGCCGTCGGGCGCGATATATTCCGACAAGCGGAAGCCGAGCCCCATGTAAAATTCAAGCTCGCGCTTAACGTCCGGCACCAGGAGCTGGAAGTGGTCGATGCGCTGCGGCACCGCGCCGTGGTGATGCTTGAAGGAAACGACAAGCCGCGGCTTGCGCGCCATGCTGGCGCAGAATTCGAGCGGGGAGCCGAGCGCGTCGGCCACGTGCAGGGTGCGGCCCTGATACGGCCGCTCGACCCATTGCGCCGGCAGCCCGGCCTTGTCGAAATAGAATTTCGCCCGTTCCAAATCCTCCTCGGCAAAGCAGCGCATGCCGACACGCTCGGCCGCCGCGGCATTCGCGTGCTTGAGCACCAACGAATGATGGCAGGCCTCGGCGACCCCGCGCAGATAAAGCGCCTCGTTGTCCTCGTCGCTGACGATAAAACCGATCAGATCGACATAGAAGGCGCGGCTCTTGGCAAGGTCCTTGACGTGCAGCACGGCGTGGCTGGCGCGGGTGATGTTAAACGGCGGATGGTAATTGGGCTTGGGGATGGGCACGGCGGGCTCCGGTCGGTGAGGCGGATCGTGGCCGCGATCATAGCAAGCCGGCAAACGATGGACAGCGCGTCCGGCGACCGAAATTTTTCATCGCACGCGGGCGCCCCTGGCCGCGATCAGCCGCGGCCGGCGATGTTTGCGGACAACATCGAGCGCCGGCGCAAGGCGCCGCCCGCTCGCCATCGGATGAACCCGCTTGCCGCCGCCTAGCCGCGCAAGATCCGGCGCGGGTCGTACATCGCCAATTCGAGCGCATGCTCCTTGGCGCGCCGGCGCGCTTTCCAGCGGCCGTCGGCGAGCTGAGCTGCCTTGAAGATGCAGGTCTCGCTCGGCGGCAGGCCGCATTGCTCCGACCGTTCGCAATCGCCGCAGGTGAATTCCTCGGGCGTCCGCAGCGCCGCTATCAAATTTGCCAGCCAACCGCTGAAGAAGCCGGAGCTTGAATTGGTCGCGCGCATGTTTTTGTTCTCCTCTACCACTCGCGCCGCGACGCCCACGGCAGGGAATTGAGCGCAATGAGCATTGCGGCGTTCGGGCAATAATCCTTCCATTCCGGGTCGCCGGGATTTTCGCCGAGCTGTCGCGCGCACAGCCTGCGGCTTTCGCACAGCGTGCAGACGCGCTGCATGTCCTGGAAGGTTCGCCGTTCGGCCCGCGCGATCTCGTCCTTGTCGAGGTCGAGCGCGGCGAGCCGCTCCAGCAACAGGTCGGCGGCCTGCGACCCGCGTTTGGAGAGCAAGCGCAGCTCCACGGGAGAGACGCCGACGTCCTTGGCCATGCGCTCGATTTCGTCCTCGCCGCAGCAGCGCAGCGTCGTGCCCGGGGCTTGTTCGGTCCACTCCCGCCACCACTGCGCGACGACCTGGAGCGGCGACCGGCTATTTTGTCCGCCAGATTGCGCCGACATCGGAGCCTCCTTCGACTGGCCCGGTTGGGTCGGCTTCACCATAGGACGGCGGATTGTGGGCGCTTTGATCTGGATCAAGCCGGCGGACGGCGGCGGCGGCACGGCGCGACGGCTACCGCGGCGTGCGCGGCTGGCTCGGCTGGCTCGGCTGGCTCGAGACGGTCGACAAATTCACAGACGGTGGGTTAGGCGCTTGCGGCGCTAACCCACCTACTGATTCGCCGCAAACATCTGCCGGCCCATGGTGTCGAAGTGCGCCTTCTGGTCGTCGCTCAGCGAATTGTAGAAGTCGGCGAGCGCCGGCTGCACCGTCTCGACGCCTTGCAGCATGGCTTGCAGGTGCTTGCCGATCGCGGCGAGACGGCTCGGCGGCGTCGCCGGCAGTTGGCCCGGACAGGCCGCCTTGATGGTGTCGGCGGCTTGCGCCAGCGCGGTCTGCAACGCCTGGAGCTTGGCGCGCTGGGCGTCGTCGGGCTTGACCAGGTTGTCGATCCGATCGCCGGGGAACGCCATCACGCTGGCGTTGCACTGCGCCTGAATGCTCGGCTGGCTCGGCTGGCCCTGCCCGCTCTCCGGCGCGGCCTGCGAGGCTTGCGCGCTTGGCGGCGGCTGCGGCGGCACGATATCGTTGAAGCGCGCCTTCTGCTCGTCGGACAGCGAGTTGTAGAACTTCGCCATTGGCGGGCTCACGATGGTGACCGCGTCAACGAGCCCGGTCAGGCGTTGCTTCATTTGCGCGAGGCGGTCGGTCGGCGTGAACGCGACGGTGGTCGGGCAATGCGATTTGACCTCGTCGCTCGCCTTGACGATGGCGTTGCCGAGGTTGTCGAGCAAGGCGCTTTGCTGCGGGTTCGGCTCGACCGCGTCCTGGATCTGGTTGAGCGGCCAGCCGGTGACTTCGGCGGCTTCGTCGGTGCAGCTTTGCGCCATGCCTTGGGTGAGGTCGGCCATCCGCGCCGGCGCGCTCGGTCCCTGGACGTAATCGGCGTAGTCATAGGGCCAGAAAATGGACTTGTAGATGTCGCCATAGCCGTAAGCCCAGAACGGATCGTAATTGCAGTAATCCGAGGGCCACAGCGAGCAATAGAACACATCGCCATAGGCATAGGGCCAGAACAGCGGGCCGAGCCAACCGAGATGGCGATAGGGATGCCAGCCATGGTGGAAAAACGGCCGGAGCGCGGGATCGCCGGCGAAGTGGCGGTGCGCGGTGAACGACGCCGGATCGGCGCCGCCCAGCGGGTGGTGGGCGAACGAGGCGACGTGGTGAGCAAACGGCGTGATATGGTGCGCGACCAGCGGGCCGGCATGCGGGGTGTAGTGATGCGCGGCGATATGCGGCGCATAGTGATGGGTAGCGATGTGCGGCGCATAGTGCGGATGCGCGGCGAAGTGCGGAGCGACATGCGGATGCGCGGCGAAGTGCGGAGCGACATGCGGATGCGCGGCGAAATGCGGCGCGCTGAAATGCGGCGCGGGATGTCCGCCTCCGGGATGTCCGCCACCGGGATGCCCACCCGGGTGGCTGGTCGGCTTGGCCAGCGCCAGCCCGGCCGAGGCGCAAAACAATAGCGCGATTGCGCCCGTGGCAATTTTAGATGGTCGTTTGGCTATGCTTTGCATGGCAATAAACTCCAAAGCGTCATGGCCAACGCCGTATCGCCCGCTCCGTTCCGGCGCCTCCGTGACTGTGATGCTGCACTGCATTATCAGCTTAAGTTTACTCGACCGAACGGCGCGGGTCGAATGAGCTTATCGTCAGAAGGCGGGCCGGCCCGCCGGTCGGGTCGACGGTGCATCCGTCATCGGGCGGCCCGCGCCGGGGCGCCGTTACGGCGTCGGCGCCGTCGATGAACGCGGATTAATAAATCCGATCTCCTGAACGCGTTTTCATGAACGTGATTTCATCTTTGGCAGGTTGCCAGCCCGGAAACTTTTCCACATTATCCAGGTTTCACAAGCACCAATGAGGAGTGCGGCGTCCCACTGTTTCATGAGATTTTTCAAAAAGATACGTTCACACAGCCGCTTAATCATCGTCGGCGCCGTGCTGGCGCTGATAATTGTGGCTGTCGCGGCCGACCGTGTCACCGGCCGGTCCGTCGCACCAACGCAGGCGAGGCAAGCTCCGGTCCCGGTCACGGCCGCGGTAGCCACCCGCGCGGACGTTCCCGAGATTGTCGATGCCATCGGCACGGTGCAATCGATCGACGCCGTCGCCGTGCAGGCGCGGGTCACCGGCGCGATTGAGAAAATAGAATTCACGCCGGGCCAAGATGTGAAAAATGGTCAGGAAATGTTCCTGATCGATGCCCGTCCCTATCAAGCGGCACTCGACCAGGCGAAGGCGCAGTTGGCGCATGACGAGGCCTCGCTTGAAGAGGCGCAGGTCGATCTTGAACGCTACCAGACACTGGAGCAGCAGAAGTCGATCGCAGCCCAGCAGGCGCAGGACCAAGCCTACGTGGTGGCGCAAGACAAAGGCACGGTCCAACTCGATCAGGCCAACGTCGAGACCGCTCAGCTCAATCTCGACTATTGCCACATCGCCGCACCAGTTTCCGGCCGCGCTGGCGCCTTGCTGGTCGATCTCGGCAATCTCGTGGGTCCGAATACGAGCCAGAATCAAAGCAGCACCACGACGACGACGGCAAGCGCCACCGGCGGCCAAAGCACGACCGGCACCACCATGGTCACGATCGCGCAAACGCAGCCGATCTATGTCAGCTTCAACGTCACGCAGAACGTGCTCGATGAAATCAGGCGCAACCAGGCCGCAGCCCCGCTCGAAGTCGACGCCTATTCGGAAGCCGGCAAGCTCATCGAAAAAGGCAAGCTCACTTTGATCAATAACGAGGTCAACGCCGCAACCGGCACGGTGCTGATGCAGGCCACGTTCGCCAACAGCGGTGAGGTACTCTGGCCGGGCGAGTTCGTTACGGTTGGGCTCATCGTCGCGACGCAACGCAACGTCGTTACCGTGCCGGCCTCCGCCGTGATGGTGGGGCCGAACGGTGACTACGTCTATGTCATCGGCTCCGACGACAAGGTCACGCGGGTCGCCATCCAACAAGGCGCGCGGCGCGGCGGCATTTCGGTTATCAGCAAAGGTATTTCCGCCGGGCAAAAGGTGGTTGCGACGGGGCAGTATCGTCTCGACAACGGCACCGTCGTCGCCGTCCGACAAGCCGCGGCGCCGCAGCCGGCCGCGCAAACCGCTGCGGATGCGCAGCCGGCGGCGGTGGACCGACCGCAATGAACGTTTCCGAAGTCTTCATTCGGCGTCCCATCGCGACCGCGCTGCTCATGGCTGCGATCTTTCTGGCCGGCGTGGTCGGCTATGAGTTGATGCCGGTTGCAGCGCTGCCCAACGTCGAGTTTCCCACCATCGTCGTCGCCGCGCAGTTGCCCGGCGCAAGTCCCACCATCATGGCGGAGACGGTCGCGACGCCGCTGGAAGACGAATTCACGCAGATTCCCGGCTTGGCGCAGATGACCTCGACCAGCGGGCTCGGCGCCACCTCGATCACCATGCAGTTCGACCTCAGCGTCGACATCAACGCAGCCGCCGGCCAGGTGCAGCAGGAAATCAATGCCGCAAGCGGGCTGTTGCCGAAAGCCATGCCGACGCCGCCGACCTACCGGGAAACGAATCCGGCCAACCGCCCGATTCTCATCTACGCCATTCATTCGGACGCGATGCCGGAATATCAGCTGGATACCTATGCCAACACCGTGCTGGCGGAATCGCTGTCGACCATTCCCGGCGTCGGCTATGTGGTGATCGCGGGCGAGCAGCAGCCGGCGGTCGCGGTCCAGATCAATCCCGGCGCGCTCGCCTCGCGCGGACTGAGCATGGCGCAGGTGCAGACCGCGCTGTCCAATGCAACGCTCGATTCGGCCAAGGGCAATCTGGAAGGTCCGGAGCAGCAATTCACGCTCAACACCAACGATCAACTGTTCGACGCGAGCCAGTTCCGCAACGTTATCATCGCCTACCAGAATGGGGCCCCGGTCACCCTGAGCGATGTCGGCAACGTCATCAATTCATCGGTCAATCCGCGTTCCGGCGCCTGGTTCGACGGCAAGCCCGCCGAATTGCTGCTGATCTTCCGCACCGCGGGCGCCAACACGGTTCAGGTCGTCGACGACATCAAGGGGAAGATGCCGCAGCTCGAAACATCGATCCCGCCGTCCGTGCACGTCGATTTGCTGAGCGACCGTTCACAGGAGATCCGGGCTTCGGTGCAAGACGTGGAACTGACGCTGCTTGTCACGGCCGCGCTCGTCGTGCTGGTCATTTTTGCGTTTCTGCGCAAGCCGTGGGCGACAATCACCCCGAGCGTCACGGTGCCGCTCGCCATCGTCGCCACGTTCGGGCTGATGTACCTGCTCGGCTACAGCCTCGACAATCTGTCGCTGATGGCGTTGAGCATCTCCATCGGTTTCGTCGTCGACGACGCCATCGTCATGATCGAGAACATCGTCCGCTATATCGAGGCGGGCGAGCCCGCCTTCGAGGCGGCGCTCAAGGGCGCCGGACAGATCGGCTTTACCATCGTTTCCATCACGCTGTCGCTGATCGCGGTGTTCATTCCGCTGCTTTTGATGTCGGGCATCATCGGCCGCCTGTTCCATGAATTCGCGGTGACTGTCACCATCGCTGTCGTCGCATCGGCTTTCATAGCGCTCACCCTCACCCCCATGATGTGTTCGCTGTTCCTTGCCCGCGAGCACGACAGCCCGCCGGGACG
Organism: uncultured Alphaproteobacteria bacterium; assembly: GCA_963729335.1. Taxonomy (GTDB): domain Bacteria; phylum Pseudomonadota; class Alphaproteobacteria; order Rhizobiales; family Xanthobacteraceae; genus BOG-931. The sequence goes on along the minus strand of CAVSNN010000002.1, from coordinate 310,823 downwards.
GATCAACCGCGCCTTCGAGGGATTCTTTCAGCGGATGCTGACCGAATACGATCGCGGGCTGAATTGGGTGTTTCGCCATCAATTTTTAGCTCTGCTTTCGACGATCGCGCTGATCGCCCTGACCGGTTACCTCTATTACGCGATCCCGAAGGGATTCATCCCGCAGGAAGATACCGGCTTCCTGTTCGGCGAACTGGAAACCAGACAGGACACCTCGTTTGCGGCGATCGCCAAGGCGCAGGAGCAAATCTCCAATATCATCATAAAGAACCCCGCAGTTGCCGGGCTGGTCAGCTTCGGCGGCGCCACCGGTTTCAATCCGAGCGAGAATACGGCGCGGATGTTCATCCAGCTCAAGCCGTTGGGAGAACGGGTTGGCATCCAGCAGGTGATGCAGGAATTACGGCCCCAAATCGCCAACGTGATCGGCGTCAAATTCTTCATGCAGGTCCCCCAGGACATCACCGTCGGCGGACATCTGACGCAGGCGCAGTATCAATACACGCTCACCGACACGAATTCCGACGAGCTCAACCGTTGGGCGCCAATCCTGCTGGCGAAAATGCAGTCGCTGAAGATTCTCACCGACGTGGCCTCCGACCAGCAAATCGCCGCGCCGGAAATCGTCGCCGACGTCGATCGCAATGCCGCATCCACCTACGGCGTCACCCTGTCCGCGGTCGATGCCGCGTTGTACTCCGCATTCGGACAGCAGCAGGTGGCGACAATCTATGAGCCGACGCAACAGGCAAAAGTCATCCTTGAAGTACAACCGAAATACCAGATGGGGCCGACCGCTCTGTCGCGGGTCTATGTACCCGGCACCAATGGCGCGCAGGTGCCGCTGTCCGCCGTGGCGCACTTCGTCGACAAGGTGGAGCCGCTGACGGTCAATCACCAGGGCGTGTTTCCCGCGGTGACGCTGTCCTTCAACCTGGCGCCGGGCGTGGCGCTTAGCCAAGCCGTCGATGCGATTTCCGCGGCTGCGGCGCAATTGCGTACGCCCGCCTCGCTACTTGGCTCCTTCCAAGGAACCGCGCAGGCCTTCCAGGCATCGCTCACGTCGACGCCGCTGCTGCTGCTCGCGGCGATCATCGTGATCTATGTCATCCTCGGCATGCTGTACGAGAGTTTCATTCATCCCATTACCATTCTGTCGTCGCTGCCATCGGCGGGCGTCGGCGCGCTGCTGATGCTGATGTTGTTTCATTACGATTTGACGCTGATCGCCTTCATCGGAATCATTCTGCTCATTGGCATAGTCAAGAAAAATGCGATCATGATGATCGATTTTGCGCTCGAGGCCGAACGCCACGAGGGAAAAAGTCCGCTGGAGGCGATCCACCAAGCCTGCCTCCTGCGGTTTCGCCCGATCATGATGACGACCATGTGCGCGCTGGTCGCCGGCATGCCGCTCGCCGTCGGCACGGGCGCCGGCTCGGACCTGCGGCGGCCTCTCGGCATCGCCATCGTCGGAGGTCTTCTCGTCTCGCAGTCGTTGACGCTCTATACGACGCCGATCATCTATTTGTACCTCGACCGGCTCGCCAATTGGCTCGGCGCCGGGCCGCGCCGCGACCGCGCCGCCGACGACTCGCCGCAGCCGGCCTAAAGCATGATCCGGAAAAAAGCCCGCCCTCGGACTTGATCCGAGGGTGGAAGCCGCTTTTCCGAAAAGATCATGCTCAAGCAAAATGCTAGATCTGCTTCGCTGCGCCGCGCCGCGACAAACGCCGCCGAACGCAGCGCCGAATATCCGGCGGCCTGGCGTCCGCGGCGGGCCGGCGGCGGCAGGCGGCGGCCGTGTACTGTCGCCCGAATATCACAATGCTCCCAATAACACCGCGCCCGGCACCGCGGCGGCGGCGGCGATATTCACCCCTGTGCCGGACATGGCTATAGTTAACGGGATCGCCGGGTCGGCGGGGCCGCAGATCGAAACGTAGGCGAGCGCAACGTGGCTCTCCGACGTTGGACGCAGCCGCTCGAGGGATGCTCTGCACCGGTCCCGGTCGCGCGTCGGGTTGTGTAGTTGGGGCTTACAGCGACGGGCTCGCGCTTGTGCCGGCCCATGGTGGCGTGCATCGGGGTAGTTGGGTGCGGCGCAGAGCTTACTCATCGCGGCGAACCGGCGTCCCCGCTCTGGCGTTCGGCATTGGACTGACGCTCGCCGGCTGCGCGGTGGGGCCTGATTATTCCCGCGAGCCGGCGCCGGCATCGACCCAATTCAAGGAGCTTAAGGGCTGGAAGCTCGCCAATCCGAGCGACAGCGTCGATCGCGGCGATTGGTGGAAAGTCTACAAGGATCGCGGCCTCGATACGCTTCTGCCCCAGGTCGAGATTTCCAATCAGACGGTTGCGGCTTCGGCGGCGGCCTATGAGGAAGCCAAGGCGCTGATCCGCGAGGCGCAAGCCGCGCTGTTCCCGACGGCGACCGCGGCCTATGACGTGACCCGCACCCGCACGGGTGCATTAGTCGGTGGCAGCACCAGCAGATTATCGCCGGGAACCGGCGGTACCACTTACACGACGCTCTACTCGGCGCCGATCAGCGGCAGCTGGGACCTCGACGTCTGGGGCCAGGTGCGCCGCCAGATCGAGAGCAACACCGCCGCCGCGCAAGCCAGTGCCGCCGATCTCGACAATGCCAAGCTGTCCGAACAGGCCATGCTGGCCACGGCCTATTTCAATCTGCGCGCATCGGATTCGCTGATCGACCTGTTGCGGCGCACCGTCGCCGAATACAAGAAGACGCTCGAACGTCGTGCAGAACCAATTCAAGGCCGGTTATTCGGTGACCGCCGGCGACGTCGCCACCGCCCGGGCGCAACTCGAAGCCGCCCAGGCGCAGCTGAGCAATGCCGACGCGGCGCGCGCGCAATACGAGCACGCCATCGCCGTGCTGATCGGCCGGCCGCCCGCCGAGCTTTCGATCGCGCCGCGGCTGTTGGGCGGCGGCATTCCGCGAATTCCGGTGACGGTGCCGTCCGCGCTTTTGGAACGGCGGCCCGACATTGCCGCCGCCGAGCGCACCATGCAGGAGGAGAATGCGCTGATCGGCGTCGCCGAGGCGGCGTATTTCCCGGACGTGTCGTTGTCCAGCATGATCGAATATCTCGGTCCGATTCCGACGCCGTTTTCCGCGGCGCGCTCGATCGGCTCGATCGGCGCCAGCGGCACGCAAACGCTGTTCAACGGCGGGCTGACTTCGGCGCAGGTCGATGCCGCGCGCGCGGTTTATTGGGAAAGCGTCGCCAATTACCGGCAGACGGTACTGACCGCCTTTGAGCAGGTCGAGAACGAGCTTGCCGCGATCCACTATTATACCGCGCAGCTGCGGGCGGCATCCGCAGCGGTCAAGGACGAACGTATCGCCGTCGACGTCTATCTCAATCAATTCCAGGCCGGCACCGTGGCGTTCACCACCGTGGTCACCGCAGAGCTGACATTGCTGACCGACGAAGAAGCCGAATTGACCGTGCGGCAGAATCTTTTCCTCGCCAGCGTCAGCCTGATCGAGGCGCTCGGCGGCGGCTGGGATACGATACAGTTGCCGACCGCGGTGCAGTTGCAGAAGGACTTCTCGTTGGTGCCGAAGCTAAACTCGCCGACCCCGCTCGCCGTCGAACTCATGCCCAAGATTGAGCTACCCGCCGATAGCTCCGGCTCCCCGCCAGGGGGTCGATAGCCGAGGCTGCAGAGCGGACAGGACCGGCGCTTACGGAGTTCGGCGGCCGGCAGGGCCCAAGCCGGCCTCAAGCCGGCCTTAAAGTCCGGCGTAACTCGGCATGCTGCTGCGGGCGGCCGCCGGCGCGGCAACCGGCGCCAGATGGGGCAAACCCAGGTGCAGCAAGCCCAGGTGCGGCAAACTACGGCAGGCGTTGTCTTATATAGCCGCAGTGAGGTTGCAAAGGCTGCGTCCAAGCTCTTGATTCGACGACCGATTCCGAGGACACTGCGGCGCAGGCACGGGCCGTAGATTCGCCCAGCCGCGCCGCCGCAGCGGGGCCGCCTCGCGGCGCGGTCATTAGCGAATATTCATTAGGCGAGCGCTGGCGGCGCATTTTATAAGTCGGAACACGTCGAAAATGCCGGGATCGATGAACGCCCATCATGGACGAGCGAACGCGCAGGACTGATGAGAATCGGCCGCCGGACTCGCGCTCGCCGGCGCCGCAAGCCGACATTCGCGCGCGCTGGCTTTCCAAATCCCGGATCGGCATCGGGCTCGTTGCGCTCGTTCTGGTTTTTGCGGTCTATCAGACCGTGCACTGGCTAAGGTCGCCGCCGGGCGGCGGCCGTTTCGGGCAAGGCGCGCTGCAAACCGTCGGCGCCGCGACCGTCGCGCTCGGCAATATCCGCGTCATCGTCAACGCGCTCGGCACCGTGACGCCGCTGGCGACGGTGACGGTGCAAACCCAGATCAACGGCCAGCTCACGCAAGTCGGATTCAACGAAGGCCAACTGGTCAAGAAGGGCGACTTTCTGGCTCAGATCGATCAGCGGCCCTATGAGATTCTCAAGGAGCAATACCAAGGCCAGCTGGCGCACGACGAGGGCTTGCTCGCGCAAGCGCAAATGGATCTGACGCGCTACCAGACGCTGGCGCAGCAGAATTCGATCGCCAAGCAGCAGGCCGAGGATCAGGTCTTCATCGTCCAGCAATACAAGGGCTCGGTGCAGCAGGATCAGGGGCTGGTCGACGCCGAGGCGCTGAACATCTCCTATTGCCACATCGTGTCCCCGGTCACCGGCCGCGTCGGCCTGCGCCTGGTCGATCCGGGAAATTACGTGCAGACGACCAACTCGACCGGCATCGCCGTCATCACCCAGTTGCAGCCGATCACGGTCATCTTCTCCGTTCCCGAGGACGAACTGCCCGAGATCATGCCGCAATTGAATGCCGGCACCACGCTGACCGTCACCGCCTACGACCGCGCCAACGTCCACGAACTCGCCGCCGGAAAAGTGTCGGCGGTCGACAACCAGGTCGACGTCACCACCGGGACCGTGAAGGTGCGCGCGCAATTCGACAACGCCGACAATGCGCTGTTTCCGAACCAGTTCGTCAATGCGCGGCTTCTGGTCGAGACGCTGAAAAACGCCGTGACGGTGCCGACCTCGGCGATCCAGCGCGGCGCGCCCGGCGCTTATGTCTATGTCATCAATGCCGACAGCACGGTGTCGGTGCGGCAGGTCATGACCGGCGCGGTCGACGGCAATTTGACCGCGGTGAATTCCGGGCTGACCGCCGGCGAGCGCGTCGTCATCGACGGCACCGACCGGCTGCGCGACGGGCTGCGCGTCTCGGTTGCCCCGGAAATCGGTCAGCCGGGCGCGCCCGGCGCGGCGCGCCAGCCGGGCGGCGGGCAAGGCCGCAAATCCGGTTCCTCGCAGGCTCCGGCCGGCGGCCGGTAACACTCTTGCGTGCGCAAATTGGTCGCGATCGGGCGCAGCGATAAAGCGGTGCGATGAACGTCTCCGAAACCTTCATTCTGCGCCCGGTGGGCACCTCGCTGTTGATGGCGGCGATCATGCTGTCCGGCATCGTCGCCTATAAATTCCTGCCGCTGTCGACCCTGCCCGAGGTCGATTATCCGACCATCCAGGTCACGACGCTCTACCCCGGCGCCAGCCCGGAAGTGATGACGTCGTCGGTCACCGCGCCGTTGGAGCGGCAATTCGGCCAGATGCCGGGACTAAACCAGATGACCTCGGCGAGCTCAGGCGGCGCTTCGGTCATCACGCTTCAGTTCAGTCTCGATCTCTCGCTCGACATCGCCGAGCAGGAAGTCCAGGCCTCGATCAATGCGGCGGGCAATCTCCTGCCGGCCGACCTGCCGGCACCGCCGATCTACGCCAAGGTCAATCCCGCCGATGCGCCGATCCTCACGCTTGCGGTCACCTCGCAGACGCTGGCGCTGACCGATCTTGAGAATTACAGCGAAACCCGGCTGGCGCAGAAGATTTCGCAACTGACCGGCGTCGGGCTCGTCAGCATCAGCGGCGGGCAGCGGCCGGCGGTGCGCATTCAGCTCAATCCGGATTCGCTCGCCGCCTACGGTATCAACCTCGACGACGTGCGCACCACCATCGGCAATCTCAACGTCAACACGCCGAAGGGCAATTTCGACGGCCCGACGCAGGCGCTCACCATCAATGCCAACGATCAGCTCACCAGCGCCGACCAATACCGCAATCTGATCGTCGCCTACCGCAACGGTGCGCCGGTCAAGCTGTCGGACGTCGCCACCATCGTCAGCGGCCCGGAGAACACTAAGCTCGCCGCCTGGGCCAACACCACGCCGGCGATCATCGTCAACGTCCAGCGCCAGCCCGGCGCCAACATCATCCAGGTGGTCGACCGCATCCAGTCGCTGCTGCCGCAAATCACCTCGACGCTGCCGCAGGCCATGAACGTGCGGGTGCTCAGCGACCGCACCGTGACGATCCGCGCCTCGGTCGCCAACGTCGAATTCGAGCTGAGTCTTGCCGTCGTGCTGGTCGTGCTGGTGATCTTCGTGTTCCTGCGCACTTTGCCGGGCACCGTCATTCCGAGCCTGTCGGTGCCGCTGTCGCTGGTCGGCACGTTCGGGGCGATGTATCTGCTCGGCTTTTCGCTGGACAATCTGTCGCTGATGGCGCTGACCATCGCCACCGGCTTCGTGGTCGACGACGCCATCGTCATGATCGAGAACATCGCCCGCTTCGTCGAAGGCGGCATGGACCCGCTCGAAGCGGCGCTGCGCGGCTCCGCGCAGATCGGCTTCACCATCATATCGCTGACGATCTCGCTGATCGCGGTGCTCATCCCGCTATTGTTCATGGGCGACGTGGTCGGCCGCCTGTTTCACGAATTCTCGATCACGCTGGCGGTCACTATCGTCATCTCGGCAGTGGTCTCGCTGACGCTGGTGCCGATGCTGTGCGCCAAGCTCATTCGCCATCATCCCGAAGGCGAGCGGACCGCATTCGATCTCAAGGCCGAACAAGTCTTCAACGCCGTCATCGCCCGCTACGGCGAGGCGCTCAATTGGGTGTTGGACCGCCAGCCGGCGACGCTCGTGGTCGCAATCGCCACGCTCGTGCTGACGATCCTGCTCTACATCCTGATCCCCAAGGGATTCTTTCCGGTGCAGGACACCGGCATGATCCAGGCCATATCGGAAGCGTCGCAGAGCGTGTCCTACGACGAGATGGCGAAGCTGCAGAGCAATCTTGCCGACGCGATCCTGAAAGATCCGGACGTGGTGAGCTTAAGCTCGTTCATCGGCGTCGACGGCACCAATCAGACGCTCAATACCGGCCGCTTCCTGATCACGCTCAAGCCGCACGACGACCGCAACCTCACCGCCAGCCAGATCATCCGCCGGCTGCAGAACGAGGTTTCCGGCGTCGTCGGCATCGCGCTGTACATGCAGCCGGTGCAGGATTTGACCATCAACTCCACGATCAGCCGCGCGCCGTATCATTTCGTGCTGGAGGATGCCAATGCCGCCGAATTCAACACCTGGGTGCCGAATTTGGTGCAGCGGCTTTCGCAATTGCCGGAAATTACCGACGTGGCGAGCGACCTGCAGCAACAGGGCCTGGCCGTCGACATCGTCATCGACCGCGCCACGGCGAGCCGCTTCGGCATCACGCCTGCGACCGTCGACAACGCGCTCTACGACGCGTACGGGCAGCGCATCGTTTCGACGATCTATACCCAGTCGAACCAGTATCGCGTCATCCTCGAGGTCAATCCGGCGCTGCAGCAATCGTTGACCGGACTGTCGTCGCTTTATCTGCCGTCGTCATCGTCGTCGAGCAACGGCCAGGTGCCGCTGTCGGCCATCGCCCATATCGAGCAGCGCGCCTCGCCGCTGTTGATCACGCATTTCGGGCAATTTCCGGCGACCACCGTCTCGTTCAACACCGCGCCGGGCTATTCGCTCGGCGCCGCTATCGCCGCCGTCCAAGAGACCGAAAGCGCGGTCGGCCTGCCGCTCAGCTTCATCACCGCGTTCCAAGGCACCGCGGCGGCATTCCAGTCGTCGTTGTCGAATGAGGTGTTCCTGATCGTTGCCGCGGTGGTGGCGATGTATATCGTGCTCGGCGTCCTCTACGAGAGCTTCATCCATCCGGTCACGATTCTCTCGACCTTGCCGTCGGCCGGCGTCGGCGCGCTCTTGTCGTTGATGCTGCTGGGTTACGACCTCGACGTCATCGCCATCATCGGCATCATCCTGTTGATCGGCATCGTCAAGAAAAACGCCATCATGATGATCGACTTCGCGCTCGACGCCGAGCGCAGCGAGGGCCTGCCGCCGCGCGAGGCGATCTACCAGGCCTGCCTGTTGCGGTTCCGGCCGATCATGATGACGACGATGGCCGCGATCCTCGGCGCCATGCCGCTGATGCTGGGCACCGGCACCGGCTCCGAGCTGCGCCAGCCGCTCGGCGTCGCCATTATCGGCGGCCTGATCGTCAGCCAGATGCTCACGCTGTTCACCACGCCGGTCATTTATCTGTATTTCGACCGCCTGGCCGTGCGCCTCGTCGGCCCGCGGCCGGCGGCGCCGATCGTTCCCGAAGCGCCGGCCGAATGAACATCTCGGCTCCATTCATCCGCCGGCCGGTGGCGACGACGCTGCTCACCCTCGGCATCGCCATTTCCGGAATTCTCGCGTTCTCGAAATTGCCGGTCGCGCCGCTGCCGCAGGTCGACTTTCCGACCATTGCGGTCAACGCGCAGCTGCCCGGCGCCAGCCCGGAAACGGTGGCGACCAGCGTCGCCGAGCCGCTCGAACGCCATCTCGGCCAGATCGCCGACGTGACCGAAATGACCTCGAAGAGCGGCATCGGCCAGACCCGCATCACGCTGCAATTCGATCTCAACCGCGACATCGACGGCGCCGCGCGCGACGTCCAGGCCGCCATCAACGCCGCCCGCGCCGACCTGCCGGCCAGCCTGAAAACCAATCCGACCTACCGCAAGGTCAACCCGGCCGATGCGCCGATTCTGATCCTGGCGATGACGTCGAAGACTTTGACGCAAGGCCAGATCTATGACGCAGCCAGCAACGTGTTCCAGCAGCAGCTGTCGCAGATCGGCGGCATCGGGCAGGTCATCATCGGCGGTTCGGCGCTGCCGGCGGTGCGCGTCGAGCTCAATCCGCAGGCGATGTTCAAATACGGCATCGGGCTCGAAGACGTGCGCGCGGCGCTCGCGTCGGCCAACGCCAACAGCCCGAAGGGCACCATCGACCAGGGCGACCAGCGCTTCCAGATCTACACCAACGACCAGGCGACCCAGGCGTCCGATTATGCGCCGCTCGTCATCGCCTACCGCAACGGCGCGGCGGTCAAATTGTCGGACGTCGCCGAGGTTACCGACTCGGTCGAGGACGTCCGCAATCTCGGCCTGGCGAACGGTCGGCCCTCGGTGCTGGTCATCCTGTTCCGGCAACCCGGCGCCAACATCATCGACACCATCGACAGCGTGAAGGCCGAATTGCCGCATCTGGAAGCGGCGATGCCGGCCGACGTCAACGTCACCATCGCCATCGATCGCTCGACGACGATCCGGCAATCGCTGCACGACACCGAATTCACGCTGGCGCTCGCCATTACGCTGGTTACCGTCGTGGTGTATTTTTTCCTGCGCAACATCCGCGCCACCACGATCCCGTCCGTCGCCGTGCCGGTTTCGATCCTCGGCACTTTCGGCGCGATGTATCTGTTGGGCTACAGCCTCGACATCCTCTCCCTGATGGCGCTCACCATTTCCACCGGCTTCGTGGTCGACGACGCCATTGTCGTTCTGGAAAATATTTCGCGCCATATCGAGGCGGGAATGCCGCGCGTGCAGGCGGCGTTCCTCGGCGCCCGCGAGGTCGGCTTCACCGTGCTGTCGATCAGCCTGTCGCTGATCGCGGTGTTCATTCCGATTCTGCTGATGGGCGGCATTCTCGGCCGGCTGTTCCGCGAATTCACGGTGACGCTGTCGCTGACCATCATTATCTCGCTGGCGATCTCGCTGACGACGACGCCGATGATGTGCGCGCTGTTCCTTCGCAATGCGCCGGCTCCGGTGCCGGATGCGCCGCGACGGCGGACGCTATTCGATCGCGTGCTCGCCGGTTACGAGCGCTCGCTCGGCTGGGCGCTGCGGCACAGCCGGATCGTGCTTGGCATCTTCTTCGGCGCGATCGCGCTCAACATCGTGCTGTTTATCGTCGTGCCGAAGGGATTCTTTCCGGAAGAGGACACCGGCCGGCTGATCGGCTCGCTGCAAGCCGACCAAAGCGTGTCGTTTCAATTGATGACGCAGAAGCTGCGGCAGATGATGGCCATCGTGCAGCAGGATCCGGCGGTGGAACATGTCGTCGGCTATACCGGCGTCGGCTCGGGCGGCGGCTTCGGCCAGATCAATACCGGCTCGGTGTTCGTCTCGTTAAAATCGATCGAGCAGCGTGCCGGCATCGATCAGGTGATCGCGCGGCTGCGGCCGAAACTGGCGCGGGTGCCCGGCGGCCGGCTGTTTCTGTTCGCCGTGCAGGACATTCACGCCACCGGCCGGCAGGCCAATGCCGAGTATCAATATACGCTGCAATCCGACGACGAAGATGCGCTGACCAAATGGACGCCGCTCCTGGTCGCCGCGCTCGAGCACTCCAAGGTCATGGCCGACGTGAATTCCGACCAGCAGCAGCGGGGTCTCGAATCCGATCTCGTCATCGACCGCCCTACCGCCGCGCGGCTCGGCATCACGCCGGCGCAAATCGACAATACGCTCTACGACGCGTTCGGCCAGCGCCAGGTCTCCGTGATCTACAGCGCCATCAATCAATATCACGTCGTCATGGAGATCGATCCGCGCTACACGCAATATCCGGCGTCGCTGCAGGACATTTATGTGGCGACGTCCGGCGGCGGCGCTTCGGGCACGCAGCAATCGAACGCGCCCTCAGGCACCGTGACCGCGGCCGTAAGCTCGCCGGCGGCTTCGGCCGCCTCGGCAGGCAAGACCGCCGTGGCCAACGCCAACAACAATTCGGCGCGCAACGCCGCCATCAATGCGCTGGCCACCGCAGGCAAGAGCAATACTTCGGCGGGCGCCGCGGTTTCGACCGCCATGGAGACCATGGTGCCGCTCGCCGCGATGAGCCATTACCACGCCGGCAACACGCCGCTCGCGGTCAATCACCAGGGCCTGTTCGTCGCCTCGACGATTTCGTTCAATCTGTTGCCGGGCGCGGCGCTAGGCGACGCCGCCAACGAGATCGACGACGCGGTGAAGCGCATCGGCATGCCGGCATCGATCCACGGCAGTCTCGCCGGCACGGCGCAGATTTTTCAGGAATCGCTCGCCAACGAGCCGGTCCTGATCTTAGCCGCGATCGCCGCCGTCTATATCCTGCTCGGCGTGCTCTATGAGAGCTACATCCATCCGATCACCATCTTGTCGACGCTGCCGTCGGCGGGCGTCGGCGCCATCCTGGCGCTGATGCTGTTCCACACCGAATTCAGCATCATCGGGCTGATCGGCGTGATCCTGTTGATCGGCATCGTCAAGAAGAACGCGATCCTGATGATCGATTTCGCCATCGAGGCCAAGCGCTCGCAGAACCTGAGTTCCTACGACGCGATCTACCAGGCCTGCCTGTTGCGCTTCCGGCCGATCATGATGACCACCTCGGCGGCGATCCTCGGCGCGGTGCCGCTGGCGCTGAGCTTCGGCAACGGCGGCGAAATCCGCCGGCCGCTGGGCATTTCCATCGTCGGCGGGCTTTTGATCAGCCAAATGCTCACGCTCTACACCACCCCGGTCGTGTATCTGTATCTCGACCGGCTTGGCCAGTGGTCGCTGCGAATGCGCCAGCGCCTGCTGCCGGGCCTGTTCGGCGCAGTCGGCTCGGCTGGATGAGGTGCCGATAGCCTGATTTTACTTCCGCTTTCGGGGGGGCACCGCCGACATGGCGGGACCTCCTGCCGGCCTCGTCCCGGTCGAAAATGACCCAACACGACACTACGGCAAGCATTGTTAGGCGGCGCCAATTGGTGCATCATTTGATCCTTATTTGCGGAATTTCGCAGAACTGGGAAATTATCAGTGGGGGTGTGAAAATGCTGATCCGCTCATCGGTGGCATTGCTGCTTGTGCTGCTTTTCTCTGTACCGAGTTCATGCACAACTCGTTCGTCGCGCCATCGAGCATCGTATGGAGGGTAATGCCGTTGGTGTCGTTGCCTGTAATGACGACGCGGCACATTTTTGCCCCGGAACTTCAGTAGAAAACGGCAGCCAGCTTCAATGTCTTCAAGGGCACATGAATGAGCTTAGCATGGGTTGTGCGAAGGAACTGAGGAAGGTTACTACCAACAACACAGGCCAGTGATTTCCTCTGGAAGTCCGAGTTGCGGCAATCGAGCTCGTCTGGCTTGAGGAAGTGAAGCGAGCGTAGCCAGTAGGATGGCTTGAGCCGTTGCAAAACCCATCGCCAACTTTCGTCGCCCTATGATAGGTATCGCGGAGCCTGTCATCGGGCGGCGCCTTGCGCCGACCCGTTGGCTCCACCCATCCTATTCGCCGCCGGGCTGGTCCCCATCGAAAATAACCCGACAGTGACATGAGAAGTTAAGAATCCTTGCGTTGCAAAATTGACTCTTGACCCCATTTCGTTTCGAGCCGCTCGGCGCTATTGTGATCGAGTGTCAGGAGGAACCCGATGCCCAGGCTGCGTTACATCGATGAAAGTGAGAAGAGCCCTTACGCGCGCGAGTTGATCGAGTCGGCCAAGCGCACTGGCGCACCCGATCCGCGTGTTGTCAGTCTGATGACGCGCAGTAAGCTCGGCATCGCTTGGGTCGAATATTGGAACAAGCTGCTGTACCAGGGGGTTCTGCCGCACAAGCTTAAGGAAATGTGCCGCATCAAAATTTCCGTCGCGCATCAGTGCGGCTATTGCTCGACGGTTCGTTCAAATGTCGCCAAGGCCGAAGGACTGACCGAAACCATGATCGACAATTTGGTCGATTATGCCGGAAGCAAGCAGTTCACCGCACGGGAGAATGCGGCGCTGCATTACGCCGAGCTGTTCAAGCAGGGCGAACACGCCATCGACAAAGACGAAGTCTATGCCGATCTTGCCAAGCACTTCAGCGACGAAGAGATCATCGAGCTGGGCCTGTTCTGCGCAGAGGTCGACGGCGTCGGCAAATTCGTCAAATCGCTGAACGTACTGAGCTGGGAGGAAGCCTGCGAACTCAATCCCAAGCTCAAGGGCAAACCGGCGCAGGTCGCAGCGGAATAAGCAAAGGCCAGCCAGCTCTGGTTGGTTGTTCAGCTTGTCGATTACCCCCGTTGCCGCGGCGGCGGCATCGAACCTGCGCGCAATAGGGGTACTATCGGCTTCAACCTCAACTCATCCGGCGCTAGCGGATATAAAGCGGCTTGCGGCTGTAGCAGCACGGCTCCGCGCCGGTGTCCTCGACCGGGCCGAGGATCGCCCGCAGGCGGTGGATGTCGGCGCGCGCCCCGACGATTTGCGGACCCTTGACGCCTTCGTCGATATCCGGATCGGCCTCCAGACGGTCGATCAGGCTGATGTCGGCATAAATGGCGTCGCGGATGCACCAATAACACGGCGGCGCCTCGATCCGGCCGAAATCCCCGGCCTTCGCCGGCGATGCCATGCCGAGAACCGCAAGACAAATAGCCGGCAAAACGATGCGTTGCATTGCGCGCTCCGTCGCAACGTCGCGATCATAGCCAAAATGCCGGACGGAAGGAACGGCATGAGACGATAGCCGCGACGGCCGGCGCGATGGCGCGGTACGCTTTATTGCGCCTATTATGGGGCCGCAGCGTTTGCCAAGGGGGGAGGAAAATCCGATGAACGGCGCCGAAGTCATTGCCGAAATTCTCAAGCGCGAAGGCACCGAGTTTCTGTCCTGCTATCCGCGCAATCCGGTGATCGAGCCCTGTGCCGCGCTCGAAATCCGGCCGATCCTGTGCCGGCAGGAGCGCGTCGGCGTCGGCATCGCCGACGGCTTTTCACGCATCAAGCGCGGTAAGAAGAACGGCGTGTTCGCCGCCCAGGCCGGACCCGGCATCGAGAACGCGTTTCCCGGCGTCGCGCAGGCCTATTCGGAGAACGTGCCGCTTCTGGTCGTCGCCGGCGGCATGCCGCTCGAGCGGCAATATCTGCATCCGGTGTTCCGCGCCGCCGCGGTGCTCCGGCCGGTGACCAAATGGTCGGCGCTGGCGCATTCGGTCCAGGAGCTGCCCGACCTGTTGCGGCGCGGCTATCACGCCATGCGCAGCGGCAAGCCCGGCCCGGTCCTGATCGAAGTGCCGGACGACGTCTTCAACGCCGAATTCAAGGGCGAGCTCGATTACCGGCCGGTCGCGCCGCAACGCGTCGCACCCGATCCGGCGGCGATCAAAAAAGCCGTCGAACTCCTGCTCGCGGCCAAGCATCCGCTGCTGTGGGCCGGACAGGGCGTGCATTACGCCGAAGCGTCCGATCGGCTCGCCGCGCTCGCCGAGCTCATTCCGGCGCCGGTGGTCGCGACCAATCCCGGCAAAAGCGCCATCCCCGACAATCATCCGCTCGCGCTCGGCGCGGCGACCCGCTCGCGCTCCAAGCCGTTCGCCGATTATTTGCGCGGCGCCGATCTGATCCTCGCCATCGGCTCGAGTCTCACCCGCACCAATTTCGGTCCCGCGGTGCCGCCGGGAAAAACCCTCATTCATTCCAGCATCGACGCTTCCGACATCAACAAGGACTATCGCGCCGATCATGCCGTGGTCGGCGACGCCGCGTTGGTGATCGAGGCGCTCATTGCCGAACTCGGCCGGCAAAAACGCGGCGGCGGCAACGCGCTCGCCGTGCTCAAGGAAGACATCGCCGCCGGCAAAAAGGCGTGGCGCGAGGAATGGAGCAGGCAGCTCGATTCCGAGGAAACCCCGCTCAACCAGTATCGCGTCATCCGCGACATGATGGGTGCGCTCGACCGCGACAACGTCATCATCACCCACGATTCCGGCAGCCCGCGCGAGCAGATCATCCCGTTCTGGGAGACCACCCGCGCCGGCTCCTATATGGGCTGGGGCAAGTCGACCCAGCTCGGCTACGGCCTCGGCATCACCATGGGCGCCAAGCTCGCCGCGCCGAAAAAGCTGTGCATCAACGTGATGGGCGACGCCGCCATCGGCATGACCGGCATGGATATCGAGACCGCGGCGCGCAACCGCATCGCCATCCTGACCGTGGTGTTCAACAACGGCGTGATGGCCGCCGAACGCGACGTGCTGAAAGTCTCCAACATGAAATATGGCGCGCTCACAGTGAGCGGCAATTACACCAAGGTGGCGCAGGGGCTCAACGTCGATGCCGCGCGCGTCGAAAAACCCGCCGACATCGTGCCGGCGCTCAAGGACGCCGTCGCCGTCACCGAGACCGGCGTGCCGTTCCTGCTCGAATTCATGGTCAAGGAAGGCTACGACTTCTCGCGCTATGCGTGACGGATTTGCCATGGCGGCGCGACGGCGTCTCCGCTAGAGAGCCGCGATCGTAGGGGCGGGTTTCAAACCCGCCCCTACCCAGCGATGGCGGTGGCCTCCCTCTTCGTCGCATTTGTCGAGACACAGCCCTTGATAACAGTCCCCGGTCTCGTCACATTAGGCAAACTCGCCCAAAAGGACGCCGCCGGGTGACGCCGGCGGACAGGGGCGAGTGCGGTTCCCGCGGGCGGGGCTGTCACCCCCGCTCCCGGGCGGCTCTGGGTAGAAACGCCCGGCCGGCATGATGACCGGCCTGCGGGATCAAACCCGCTGCACTGCAGGACGGCCGGGGGCGGGTAACACCCGTCCCTACCTAGTCCCGTCCCAGGAAGTGCGTAACTGGAGCTGAGCGGTGGCGTTCGGTCGCTGCCGCAAGTGCCGTGGTGGAACGCCGGCAGGCGAGCGCGCCCGACAGCGGAAGGGCGGCGCAAGCCGCCCTCTCCGTGGCGCGCCGCCGTGCCCGCTGGCACGGCGTCTTGGACTACTGCGTCTGCCGGCGTTCCGCTTCCTTGCTTTTCTTTCTTGTAGGGTAGGTTGAGCGAAGCGTAGCCCACGCGGACCGAAGCTTCGGCGATGGACAGAGCGTGGGCACGGCGCGTTCCGCGCCTTTGCCCACCCTACATTGCGCTGTTTGACATCGCCGGCTTGCAAGCTCGCGCGCATCGCGCCTGCGAGAATGGATTATCTTGCGTCGCCCTCTACTGGAGGGGGAGGTGATCTGTTCCCGGGCCGCGAGTTCATCGTCGTAAACCTCGACCGCGCGTCCCCACCCCTTGATATAGGCGTATATACTCCTATATGCTCGCCCGTGCAATGCATCGCCGTGGATCAGCCGAGGGAGCGACCGCAAGTCGAGCTTAGCCATGTCGAGCTTGGCCATTTCGAGCTTACCGGTGTCGAGCGTAGCCGCCTGCGAACCGATCCCGGCCGCGACCGGCGCCGCCGCACTCGCAACGACCGGCTACGACCCGCGCACCCGCGCGCTGATCGAGGGGCCGATCGCGACCACGCTGATCCGGCTCGCCGCGCCGAATATGCTGGTGATGCTGGCGCAGTCCGCGGTGGGCCTGGTCGAGACCTATTTCGTCGGCAAGCTCGGCACCGCCCCGCTGGCCGGCGTCGCGCTGGTGTTTCCGCTTTTGATGCTGATGCAGATGATGTCGGCCGGCGCCATGGGCGGCGGCATTTCTTCGGCGATCGCACGCGCGCTCGGCGCCGGGCGCCGCGCCGACGCCGACGCGTTGGCGCTGCATGCGCTCGTCATCGCGCTGGTGTTCGGTCTTGCTTTCACGGTCGCGTTGCTCGCCGGCGGCCATTGGCTTTATGCGGCGATGGGCGGCAGCGGCGCCGTACTGGACGCGGCATCGATTTATTCCCGCGTCGTGTTTGCCGGCGCGATTCTAGTCTGGCTGTTCAATTCGCTCGCCAATGTCATCCGCGGCACCGGCAATATGGCGTTTCCGGCGCTGGTCACCTGCATCGGCGTCGTCGTGCTCATTCCCTTGTCGCCGTGCCTGATCTTCGGCCTCGGGCCGTTCCCGCGGCTCGGCGTTGCCGGCGGCGCGGTCGCGGTCGTCGCCTATTACGCGGTGGGAAGTCTCGTGCTCGGCGCCTATCTGCGGTCGGGGCGAAGCGTGGTTCGGCTGCGGTTCCGCGGCATCGCGTTGCGCCGGGCGCTGTTTGCCGACATTCTTCGCGTCGGACTGGTCGCAGCGCTGATCACAGTCCAGACCAATCTCACCATCGCCATCGCGACCGGGCTCATTGGCGCCTTCGGCCCGGCCGCCATCGCCGGCTACGGCACCGGCTCGCGGCTCGAATATCTGCTCATTCCGCTGGTGTTCGGATTGGGCGGTCCGCTGGTCGCCATGGTCGGAACCAATATCGGCGCCGGGCGCCGCGACCGCGCCTTGCGCGTGGCCTGGATCGGCGCCGCGATCGCCGCCGGGCTTTGCGAGACAATCGGGATCGCCGCCGCCGCCATGCCGCGCGCCTGGCTGTCGCTGTTCGACACCGACCCGGCGATGATCGACGCCGGATCGCGCTACCTGCACGCGGTGGGTCCGGTCTACGGCTTGTTCGGGCTCGGCATGGCGCTCTATTTCGCCTCGCAAGGCGCCGGTCGGCTGTTGTGGCCGCTAATTGCCAATATGGCGCGGCTCGCGATCGCGGCCGGCGGCGGCTTTGTCGCCTTGCGCGCCACCGGCAACCTCTCTGAAATTTTCATCGCGCTCGCGGTCGCGCTTGCCGCGTTCGGCCTGATCAATGCCGCCGCGATTGCCGGCGGTGTATGGTTCAGTGACAACGGGCGCCGCCTCGCCGTGGCGCGTTTACCGGAGCACCCGCAGCCATGACCGTGCGCTATCTGGAGGATTTCGCCATCGGACAGGTTTTCAACACCGGCCGGCATCGCGTCGACAAGGAACAGATTTTCGCCTTCGCACGGCAGTTCGACCCGCAGCCCTTTCACACCGACGAAGAGGCGGCGCGCCACTCGCCCTTCCAAGGTCTGGCGGCGAGCGGCTGGCACACCGCGGCGATGACCATGCGGCTGATGGTCGACGGCGAATTCAGACCGGCGGGGGGCATTCTCGGCGTCGGCTTCGAAGAGTTGAGCTGGCCGCGTCCGGTCCGGCCCGGCGACGAATTGCATGCCAAGAGCGAAGTGCTCGACGTGCGGCCGTCGAAATCAAAGCCCGACCGCGGCATGATCCGGGTGCGTACCACCACGTTCAACCAGAACGACGAGCCGGTGATGATGTTTACCGGCAATCTGTTGGTGCCGCGCCGGCCGGCCGTTCCGCAAACTGGATAGCTGGGAGACCGTCATGCGCATACTCGTGGTCGGCGCCGGCGCGATCGGCGGTTATTTCGGCGGCAGGCTATTGGAAGCGGGCCGCGACGTGACGTTCCTGGTACGGGAGCGGCGCGCCGCGCAGCTTGCGAAAACCGGACTGGTGATCCGCAGCCAGCGCGGCGATGCAAGCCTGCCGAATCCTCCCACTGTCCTTGCGGCCTCGCTTCGCGAGCCTTTCGATCTCATCCTTCTCAGCTGCAAAGCCTATGATCTCGCCGCGGCGGTGGACTCGTTCGCACCGGCGGTAGCCGCGCAGACCGCGATTTTGCCGTTTCTCAACGGCATGGCGCATCTCGATTTCCTCGCCGCACGATTTGGCGCGACCCCCGTGCTCGGCGGCCAGTGCCTGATTTCGGCGACGCTCGACGCCGAGGGTCGGATCATCCACTTCGGCGACTTTCACGCGATATCCTTCGGCGAACTCGACGGCTCGGCGCCGCAGCGAGTCAAGACCATCCTCGCGACGTTATCGGGCGCCCGCTTCGAGACCCATCTCAGCTCAGCCATACTGCAGGAGATGTGGGAGAAATGGGCCTTCATCGCGAGTGCCGCGGGCATTTGCTGCTTGATGCGGGCGGCATTCGGCGAAATCGTCGCCGCCGGTGCGGAAGAATATACGAAGGCGATCTATGAGGAGTGTTGCGGCATCGCCGCGGCAAACGGCTTTGCCTGTCCCAAAGCCACCATTGATCGCACCCTCGCCATGTTCACCGCGCCCGGTTCGACGCTGATGGCCTCGATGCTCCGCGATATCGAGCGCGGCGCGCCGATCGAAGCCGACCACATCGTCGGCGATCTGTTGCGGCGCGGCGGAGCGCAGGCCGCCGCTTTTCCGCTCTTGCGCATCGCCTACGCACACCTGAAATCTTATGAGGCGCGCCGCAAGCGCGAAAAAGCCACCGCGCCGCCGACATAGAGCATGATCCGGAAAAGTGGAAACCGGTTTTCCGAAAAGACCATGCTCAAACAAGATGCTAGAGTTCAATCCGCTCTGATTTAATCACAACGGATTGGGCTCTAGCCGGAACTTTCGGCACTACACATTATTATTATGCAGCTTGAAGAGGGAAAACGATGGCCAAGATCACCTATCACATTGTCGAGCACGACGGCGGCTGGGTTTATCGGGTCGACGGCGTGTTCTCCGAGACTTTTCCGTCCCACGACATGGCCCGCCAAGCGGCGCAGCGCGCCGCCGAGGAGCAGCATGTGCCGGGCGAAACCAGAGCGATCTCGTGGGAGGACCAGAATGGCAAGTGGCACGAGGAACTTGCTCGCGGCGACGACCGGCCCGACACCGACGTTGAAGGCTGATAGGCGCGGCTGGGGATGACAGCAAATGCGTATCGAAGCGCTTTCGGGCTGGACCAGCGACCGGAAGTGCGTCGTCGTGGCAAGCTTCCTCGGCATCGCCGCAACCGGATCGTGACGGCGTCGCCGCTATAACGCTATTGAATTGGATCGTCCGCTTGTTTCGTGTCTTGCGGTCAGCAGACCCCGGGGCCCATGAACAATCTCTCTCCACGCATCGTCGCGACCGCGCTGAGCGGCTACGAGCTGCTCAACGATCCGCTGCTCAACAAAGGCACGGCATTTACCGAAGCCGAGCGGGATGCGTTCGATCTGCACGGTTTGTTGCCGCCCCATGTCGCGGCGCTCGACTACCAGGTTCAACGCCGGCTCGACGCGTTCCGCGGACTCGGCAGCGAAATCGAAAAATACGTGTTCCTGCGCGGCTTGCAGGATTCCAACGAGACTTTGTTCTACGCGCTGTTGACCCGCAATATCGAAGAGCTGATGCCGATCGTCTATACGCCGACGGTCGGTCTGGGCTGCGAGCTGTTCAGCCATATTTTTCGCAAGCCGCGCGGGCTGTTTCTCAGCATCCCGCACCGGGATGCCATTGCGCGGATCCTCAATCACCCGCGCTTCGATGCCGTCGAGGCCATCGTTGTCAGCGACGGCGAGCGCATCCTGGGACTCGGCGATCAAGGCGCCGGCGGCATGGGCATCCCGATCGGCAAGCTGTCGCTCTACACCGCCTGCGCGGGACTGCATCCCTCGACGACGCTGCCGATCTTGCTCGACGCCGGCACCGACAGCAGGGAACACCTCGCCGATCCCCTGTATATCGGCTGGCAGCATGAGCGCGTGCGTGGCGCGCAATACGACGAGCTGATCGACACATTCGTCGGCGCCGTGCGCGCGCGCTGGCCGCACGTGCTGCTGCATTGGGAAGATTTCGCGCTCGGCAACGCCAACCGGCTGCTGGCGCGCTACCGCGACCAATTGTGCACCTTCAACGACGACATCCAGGGCACCGCGGCCATCGCGGTCGGCACGCTGCTATCCGCCATCAATGTGACCGGCGTACCGCTCGAGGCGCAGCGCATCGCCGTGTTCGGCGCCGGCTCGGCCGGAACCGGCATTTGCGCCCTGCTGTTTCGCGCCATGACCGGCGCGGGCTTGAGCCCGGCCGAGGCGCGCAGCCGCTTCTATCTGATCGACCGGCCGGGCCTCTTGGTCGAAGGCATGCCCGGCCTGCAACCGTTTCAGGCGCCGTTTGCGCAAGGCCGCGACCGCATCGCCGGCTGGACGCTCGAAGCGCCCGGCCGCGTCGGGCTTGCCAACGTCGTCGCCAATGCGCATCCGACCGTGCTCATTGGCACCTCCGGGCAGGCGCACGCCTTTTCAGCGGACATCGTGGGTGCCATGGCCGAGCCGGTGCGGCGGCCGGTGATTTTTCCGCTGTCGAATCCAACCGAGCGCGCCGAGGCGACGCCGGCCGATATCGGGCTGTGGACGCAGGGCCGCGCCGTCATCGGCACCGGCAGCCCGTTCCCGCCGATCAAGCGCAACGGTAAAAGCTTCCGCGTCGACCAAACCAACAATGCCTATGTCTATCCGGGCATCGGGCTCGGCGCGATCGCGAGCCGGGCGCCGCGCATATCGGATGACATGTTCCTTGCCGCCGCGCGCGCCATCGCCGAATTATCGCCGGCCAAGCGCGATCCGGACGCCAACCTGCTTGCCCCGCTCGTCGAGCTACGCAAGATCTCGTTCCTTGTCGCGCTTGCCGTCGCCAAGCAGGCGCAGGCCGACGGTCTCGCCGATCCAATTTCCGAGGAAGCATTGCGCGCCGCGGTGCAGGCCAAAATGTGGGAGCCGGTCTATGCCAGCTACCGGCGATTACCGCGGGCTTGAACGATAAGAGGAATTTCGCGCCGACGATTGCTGTTTAGAACGCATACAACAAAAACGTCCAGCCAGTTTTGAATTAGACAAATTACTTTCGACATTGAAAATCGACTTTGGTGTTGGCGAAAGAAAATTTGCCTGCTAACAAAGTATTGAAATATCTACAGTTTTTCATAGTTCTAAACTGGGACTGGGGCGTCGGTGTTGCAAACAATCGTACCACAAAAGCGGCGGCTATTGCGCCGCGATGCCGTGGTTTCCACGCTCGCTATCGCCGTTGGCCTGGGCGGCATTCTTAGAACCCACGCGCAGGCGCAAGTGCAACAAGCTCCGCCGCAACAGCAAACACCGCAGGGACAGCAGCCGCAGCCTCCGGCGCAACAACAGCAAGCACCGCAGCCGCCCGCGCCATCCGGTCAGCAAGTTCCCGCCGCCGCGGGCGCCGGCCAACCGCATCTGCCGCAGATCGTGGTAACCGCGCCCAGGAGAAAACCGAAGACGACTGCCGTCGCGCGGCCGCAGCCGGCTGCGCCACCGAACCCGACCGCGGCCGCGCAAGCGGTCCTGGACGCCAAGATGCAGAAGTTCGATCAGGCGCGCGACCAGAATCTACTGCCGAAAATCGGCGCTTCGACCTACACCATTAGCCGCGACGCTATCGAGAATTTGCCGCAAGCCGACAACGCGCCGCTCGACAAGGTCATCCTGCAGATGCCGGGCGTATCCTACGATACGGCGGTCTCCAATCCCGATTTCCACGTCCGCAACGAATACGCCAACGTGCAAATCAGGATCAACGGCGTGGTGGTGCCGGAAGGCGTTTCCGCCCTTGGCCCATTTCTCGACACCAATTTCATCGGCAGCATGTCGCTGCTCACCGGCGCGCTGCCGGCCGAATACGGTCTGCGCACCGCCGGCGTGCTCGACATCACCAGCCGCGCCTTTGCCGCACCGGACGGCGCAATCAGCCTTTATGGCGGCAGCCGGCAGACATTCACGCCGAGCTTCGATTACGGCGCCGGGATCGACAATTCGGAGTACTTCGTCTCGGCGCGCGGCATGTGGAACGGCCTCGGGTTGGAAAATCCGACACCCGGTCTCAATGCCATTCATGACGAAACCCAACAGGGCAAGTTCTTCGGTTATGCCTCGACGCTGCTCGACGAAGCGACCCGCTTCAGCGTCATTTCGGCGGCGTCCTATAGCGCGTTCCAAATCCCGAATAATCCCGGTCAGACGCCGCTCGGCGATTTCGGCCCGGCGACCTACGATTCTACGACGCTGAACGAAAACGAATACGACTCTTACTATATGACCATGGCGGCGCTGCAACGACACACTCTCGACGGCGACGCGCAACTTGCCGCGTTTTCGCGCTACGCCGAGGTCCACTTCGTGCCCGACGTGTTCGGCGACCTCGTCTTCAACGACGTGGCATCCAACGTCATCCGGCAGAGCACGCTCACCGGCATGCAGGGCGACGGGTCCTATATCGTCAACGCCCGGCACACCTTGCGCGCGGGTTTCGCGGTCAGCGGCGAGCAAACCAACGTCACCGACGTTGCCACGGTTCTGCCCGGCACCGTCGGCGCGGTTACCGGACCGCCGTTCAATATAACCGATCAAACCTCGCTGCTCGGCTGGAACATCGGCACGTATATTCAGGACGAATGGAAGGTTACGAATCAGATCACGGTGAATATGGGTCTTCGGTTCGATCAACTGTATCAGTTCGTCGATGCCAACCAGCTCAGCCCGCGTTTTGCCGTCGTCTACAAGCCGTTTACCGGCACCACATTCCATGCCGGCTACGCCCGATACTTCACGCCGCCCTATCAGGCGCAGGCCACCCAATCCAACATCGCACTGTTCGCCAACACCACCAATCAGCCTGACATTCCATTGGCCGATCCGGTGAAGCCGGAACGCTCGCACTATTTCGACGCCGGCATCGACCAGACCGTGCTGCCCGGCCTCGATATGGGACTAGACGCCTATTACAAGATAGCGCGCGATATGATCGACGACGGTCAGTTCGGCTCGGCCGTGGTCTTGACGCAATTCAATTATGCAAAGGGCTACAGCGAAGGCGGCGAGTTCAAGCTTAAATACAAGAATGGCAACTTCAATGCCTATGCGAACTTCGCTTACAACATCACCAAGGCGATCGACGTTGAGTTCGAATGAATATCTGTTCGATGCCGCCACTTACGCCTACCTCCAAAACAACTATCACTACACCGACGACATGCAGCGCATGACCGGTTCGGCCGGCGCTTCATATCGCTTTTTTGACACGACTTTGACGGCGGATTTGATTTACGGCAGCGGCCTGCGCGCCGGCGATCTACCCGACTTCGTGCCTAATTCCTTGCACACCACGCCCTATGCCGTGGTGAATACCGGCATCGCGCACGATTTTCGCTGGTCGCCAGATTATAGGCCGCTCACCGTGCGTTTCGACGTCGTCAATCTGTTCGACCAGATTTACGAGCTTCGTAACGGCTCCGGCATCGGCGTCTTCGCGCCGCAATACGGCGCGCGCCGCGGCTATTATGTGGGTCTATCGCAGAAGCTGTGACGGCTGCACAATGCGCGAGCCGATTATTGCCGGAAACCGCGGTGATTTACGCCGCGGTATCGGCGCCAGCGCGGTCCGTGAGCATCGCGCGCACGGCCGCAAAGACCTTGTCGAAGGCAGGCCGGCGATAATCCCATTTGGCGTCGGCCGCGAGCGGGATCATCACCATCGTGGCGTTGGCCTCGAACAGCAAAATCTCGCCGGCGCCGTTCACCGCGAAATCGATGCCGCCATAATCGAGGTCGAGCGTCGCGGCGATCCGGTGGAGCGCCGCCATGCCGCGTTGCCCAACGACACTCGCCATATTGTCGAGAAACGCGGCGTCCTTGCGCCGGTTCTCGGCGGATTGCGCCATATCGGCCCGGAAATAGTGGACTTTCCAGTTTTTCGAAATCGCCAGATGCAACGGATAGATTTTTCGGTCGACGATCATGACGCGGAATTTGCGAAACCGGCCGTCGACGTTGCGCGCGTCGAGCTGCTCGATCAGCCAGACATCGTCGCCGGGAAAATTCGCCGCCGCGGCGGCAAGCTCGGCCGGGGTCTCGGCGCGGATAAAATGAATGCCGGTGTGGAACCCCGGCGCACGCGCCAGGACCGGAAAGCCAAAGCCCGCAGCGGCGACGGCTTCGCCCGCGCCGGCACCGGCGAGCGAGCGCCGCGGCAGCCGCTGCATCCGCGGCACCACGACATCGGGCAGGCCACCCAGCCGTTCGGCATTGGCATGGCGTCCGGTCTGTCGCACGGCAAGCGGACGATTGATCACCGGCCGGCTCGTTCGCTCCAGCACTGCCTGCGCCGCATCGAGGCCTTCGCCGCATAGATCGGCATCGCCGATGCTGTTGAAGACGAGATCGTGCGGCGGCAGCGGCATGTTACGGTCGCAATACTCGGTGACCAGCACCGTGGTCTGGAACTTATGCTCGTCGAGAATCGAGCCGACCGGGATGTTGCCGCCCATCGCGGAAACCAAGAGCAGGACCGCGATGGGCGCGCCTTCGCCGCGATAGGGCAGCTCGGTCAAAAAATCATTCTTGAAGCCCTGGTCGCGATGCGCCCGCGCGCCCGCCGCGTCGCCGGCCGCCGCCAAGAGATTGCCCATGCCGCGATGGGCATGGATGTGGCCGGGATCGATCGCCAGCGCGGCTTCGAAGTGAGCGCGGGCCGCCGCCCGCTCGCCGGTTAGGAATAGCAGCGTTGCAAGATTGACGTGGCCGTTGGCGTTATCAGGATGATGCCGCACCGCTTCGCCAAACAGCGAGCGCGCCGCTTCCCGATAGCCGGCTTTGAACGCCAGCGTGCCGAAATCGTTAAGCGCGCCGAAATCGGTCGGATTGCGGCGAATGAGATCGAGATAATCGCGCTTGGCCGCCTCGAACAGGCCGGCTTCGCGCAACAGGCCGGCGCGTTCGAAGCGTGCCGCGACGGCCTCCGGATCGCGCTCCAGCGCCCGGTCGAGCTCGCACAACCGCGCGCTGCGAGGGGTCGCGGGCGAAGACGGGCCGGCGTCGAGCGGGGCGGTTGATGTCGCGTCGCGAATCATTAGAGCAAAATTTACCATGAAAGCCGACGATCCGACGGAGACCGAATCCGAAAGCTCCGTCATGACAGACACCACGGCCGGCAACAGCGTGATTTTGGGCGATCCCGTGCCGTGGTTCGGCGCGCCGTTGATCGGCGACGGCGCCTTCAATCTCCAGGTCGCGGCCGGCCGCTGGATCGTGCTGAGCTTTTTGGGCTCGCCGGCCGATCCGCGGGCACACCGGGAACTCGACGAACTCTTGCGCGAGGCGACGCTGTTCGACGAAGACCGTATCGTGTTCTGCGGGTTATTCACCGCGCCGCCCAGCGATCCGGAGCACTACGCCGCGCTGAGCACGCCCGCGATTTCGTTTGCCGCCGACTATGACGGGGCGATCAGCCGCGCGTTCGGCGCCGCCGACGCCCCGCGTACTGTCGTGCTCGACCCGATGCTGCGCGCGGTCGCCGATATTCCGTGGGACTACGCGGACGGCCATGCCGAGACGGTGCGCAAGGTCTTGCGCGGCCTGCCGGCAGTCGACGACTGCGCCGGCGTCGCGCTCAACGCCCCGGTGCTGATCGTGCCACGGGTGTTCGATTTCGCGCTGTGCGACTTCCTCGTCGCGTTCTACGACCAGCTCGGCGGCAAGGAGTCCGGCTTTCTGCTCGACAGCGACGGCAAGACCGCGACCGTCGTCGATCACCGGTTCAAGCGCCGCAACGATCTCAGCATCGTGCGGCCGGAAGTGCGCGACGCCATCCGCGGCCAGGTCGTGCGCCGGCTCGTTCCGGCCATCGAGCGGTTTTTGCAATTTTCGGCGACGCGGATGGACCGCTATATCGTCGCCTGCTACGACAGCGCGATCGGCGGCCACTTCCAGCTCCATCGCGACAACGTCAATGTCGGCGCCCAACACCGCCGCTTCGCCGTCACCATCAATCTCAACAAGGACTACGACGGCTGCGATCTGGTTTTTCCCGAATTCGGCCACCGCAGCTATCGCGCGCCGCATGGCGGCGCCATCGTGTTCTCCTGCGGCGCGCTGCATCAGGTAACGCCGGTGACGCGCGGCAAGCGCTACGCCTTCCTGGCGTTTCTCTATGGCGAGGCCGACGCGGCGCTGCGCGAAGCCAACAACGCCAAGATCGTGCAAAGCGAATTCCGCTATCACGGCGGCGCCTCGGACCGGTTGTTTCCCGAAGACGACCGTTCCCGCGAGCGCCGCGCCGGCTGAAACGTGCGTCACCCGCGGGCTCACGCCGGCAGCGGCCGATTTTTCATTTCCGGCGTGACACTGCCGAAAATCCCGGACAATATTGCGCCCGCAACGAGCGCGCGGCGCGACGCCGCGGCCATGGCGTGTGAAGCGAAGGGGAGACGCGGCGATGGATCTGGGCATGATCGGCAAGAAGGCGCTCGTCACCGGAGCAAGCGAAGGCATCGGCAAGGCGATTACGTTCGCCTTGGCGCGCGAGGGCGCCGACGTCGCGATCTGCGCGCGGCGGCAGGAGCCGCTTAAGGCGACCGCGGCCGAAATCGCCAAAGCGACCGGACGCAAGATCGTGCCCATCGTCGCCGATCTCACCAAGCCGGCCGACGCCGAAAACCTCGTCAAAAAGGCGCATGCGGGCCTCGGCCGGATCGACATCCTGGTCAACAATGCCGGCTCGTCGCCGGGCGGCGTGCTCGACCGTTTGAGCGAAGCGGATTGGGCGCAATCGCTGCAACTCAAATTCATGGGCTATGTGCGCTGCATGAAGCATGTGCTGCCGATCATGCAGAAGCAAAAGAAGGGCCGCGTGGTGAACCTGATCGGCAATGACGGCGTCAAGGTCTCGTATTGGGAAATCGCGCCGGGCGCCGCCAATGCCGCCGGGCAGAATCTGACCAAATCGCTCGCCAGCCAATACGGCAAGGACAATATAAGCTTCGTCGTCGTCAATCCCGGCCCGGTGCGCACCGAGCGCTGGACCGGGCTGGTCAAGGCGATGGCGCGCGACATGAAGCTCTCGTTCGCGGAAGCCGACAAGCTCGCGCCCGCCAGCATTCCGCTCGGCCGCATCGCCGAATGCGACGAGGTCGCCAATCTCGTCGCTTATCTGGCTTCCGACCTCGCCTTCTTCGTCAACGGCACCATGATCGAAATCGACGGCGGCCAAGACAAGGTGCTGATGGACCGGCTGCGCGATCGGTGAGGCGACCGCTCCCTGCACAGCGCAGTGGCGCTGTTGGCGATTTGCTCACGTGCCGGCGATTTCGACGGCGCTGCCCGGCAGGTAGTCCGTTTGCTGCGGCGAGCGCACGGTCGAGGCCCGCAACGTCGCGGCGATGAAGGCGTCGACATCGCGCAGCACCGGAACGAGATAGCGCAACAGCGGCGCCAGCGCGGCGATGACGATATAGTGGCCGGCTCGGCGATAGGTCTTCACCGTCGCCGCATTGCCGGCGGCGGCAAGCCGCGCGGCGAGACGGATCGCATTGCCCGGCTCGACCAGCCGGTCGCGGCCGCCGGTCATCAATAAAGCCGGCGGCGCGCCCGGCCTCACATGGAAGATCGGCTGGGTGTCCGGCCGGTCGGCGCCGCCGAAGATGATCGTCAAAATCTCATCGCGTAGCGGCATGGTATCGTACGGGCCCGAGATGCCGATGAGGCCTGCAATATCGCGTCCGGGATCGAGCCCGACGCCGCGCAGCCAGCGCGCATCGATCGCCAGCATCGCGGCGATATGGGCGCCGGCGGAGTGGCCTTTCAGGAATATCTTGTCGGGATCGCCGCCGAAGCGGCCGATATTGTCCTTGACCCAGCGCACCGCCTGCGCGCCGTCTTCGAGGAAATCCGGATAGCGCGCCTGCGGATAGATGCGATAGTCGGGAACCACCGCGACATAGCCGCGCCGCGCCAGCGCCTTGGCGACATAGCGATAGAGCCGCTTGTTGCCGCTGCGCCAGGCGCCGCCATAGAAGAACACCACGACCGGCGCCGCAACGGCGGACGCCGGCCGGCACACGTCGAGCCGGTGCCGCGACCGCTCGGCGTAAGCAATGGAACGCGTAAGCTTGACGCCGATTCCCATGCCGGATGCGCAGTATGCAGCCGATCCGGACTAATTAATGGCGGCAGCTCCGCGCGCTTGCTTTTTTTTCGACAAATTTTAGCGAATCCCGCGCGTCAATCTTAGAAAATTTAAGCGACATTGCTCCGATCGAGCAGCGACGCGCTTTTTCCCACGCCGCGCCGCTTCGATCCGAGGGCGACATGGACGATTTCTGGACAAATTGGCTCGAGGCCGTGCGCTTCACCTACGAAGCGCAGGGCGTCATTTCGGCGCGACTCATGCTGTTCGCTTCGGGAGCGCCGAATGCGGCCGACGAAGCCACCCGCATGATTTGCGAAAAGGTCGTGGCTTTCGCCGACGCCGGAATTGCCGCGGATCGCGCCTTGAAGGACGGCCTCGGAATTTATGCCGCCGCCGAGCGCGCCTATTCGCCGCTTAAGCGCTGCGTGCACGACAACAGCGATCGCCTGTTGCGAACGGTCCACTGATTTTGCTCCGCGGGCGACAATAAGGCATTGACCCCCACCTTAATTATGTCTCTTCCAGGGCAGGATGAGATCGCGGCTCCATCTGCCTTCCCCGGCAAGGGGGAGGGTTGGGGTGGGGGTCATCCTTGTTGCGGCCAAACGAATGGGGACGGGCAAAAAACCCGTCCCCACACGACCGGCGATCGGCGACGGACCTGGAGACGACGGTGTCGCCAGTTGGCCGGAAACTCACCGAACTAAAATCACGCCTTGCCGAGCGGCATCGCCACGAAATGCGTGCCGTCGGTCGTCTTCACGCGCATCAACACGTCGTGCTTGCCCTGCGCCTTGGCCTCGACCAGCGCCTTGCGCACGTCGCCGACATTGGCGACGGCCTTGCCGCCGACGTCGAGGATGACGTTGCCGGTTTGAAAGCCCTGCTCGGCCGCCGGACCGTCCGGATCGACGCCCGTGACCACGACGCCCTGGCCGCCGGCGCCCGAGACGTCTTTCGCCGGCGCCACTTGCAGGCCGAGATGCGGCACGCCGCCTTCCGGCTGCGCGGTTGTGCTGTCCGCGCTCGCCAGCTGCTGCTCATTCGGCATCTGGCCGAGGGTGAGCGACACCGTCTTCTGTTCGCCCTGACGGACGATGTCGAGCTTGACCGAGGTGCCCGGCTTCAACGTGCCGATGGTGCGGGCCAGCTCGCGGGCGTTCTTCACCGCGGTGCCATCGACGGCGGTGATGACGTCGCCGGATTTGATGCCGGCCTCGGCCGCGGGGCTGCCGCTTTGCGGCTCGTCGACCATCGCGCCTTGCGCCTTTTTCAGGCCGAGGCTGTCGGCGATGCCGGTGGTGACCGGCTGGATCTGCACGCCGAGCCAGCCGCGGGTAACGTGGCCGTCCTTCTCGAGCTCAGCCACAACCATTTTCGCGGTATCGGCCGGGATGTCGAAGCCGATGCCGACCGAGCCGCCGGACGGCGAATAGATCGCGGTATTGACGCCGATCACGTTGCCGTTGACGTTGAATGCCGGTCCGCCCGAATTGCCCTTGTTGATCGGTGCGTCGATCTGGATGTAATCGTCATACGGCCCGGCGCCGATATTGCGGCCGTTCGCCGAGACGATGCCCGCCGTCACGGTACCGCCGAGGCCGAACGGATTACCGACGGCGACCACCCAGTCGCCGACTCTCGGCGCATGATCGGCGAATTTCACATAAGGAAAGTCGTTCTTGCCGTCGACCTTGATCACGGCAAGGTCGGTCTTCGGATCGGTGCCGACCACTTTGGCGGTATAGATGGTGCCGTTGTCGGTCGTGACCTGCACGGATTTGGCATGAGCGACGACGTGATTGTTGGTCACCGCGTAGCCGTCCGGCGAAATGAAGAAGCCGGAGCCTTCGCCGATGATGGTCTCGTGGCTTTGCGGCGCGTTATTACCGAATTGCCGGCCGAACTGGTCGCCGAACTGCTGGAAGAACTTATATAGCGGCGAGCCCGGTTCCGCCGGAATCGTCTGTTGATTGTCGTCGTTGCCCAATTGCTCCGCCAGCGCAGGATCCGCGGCGGCGGGAATCTTGACGCGCACCGAGATCACCGCGGGTTTTACCTTGGCGACGAGGTCGGCAAAACCGACGGGATGCGGCAGCGGCTCTTGCACGGCGGCGGTCGAATCGGCCGCGTGCGCGGTCGGCGTGCCGACGACGCTGCCCCAATAGCCGCCCGGCCCGGCCAAGAGCAACGCGCCGCCGATGGCGGCAACGGAGGCTAAAAGCGCGACGCGGCGGCCGGTCAGGATCTTGGATTTTCCGGTTTGTCGGGGTGTCGTTTCTGTCATAACGTTATCTCCATCTGCGGCCACGCGTTCGTGAAATGCGGCCCTTGCCAATACAACGCATCAATCGGCGAACGCGCGTTACGACGAGGTGTCGGGCAGATTAATTCGAGGAAATCTTCGCCGGCGATCCGCGCGCATCGCCGCAGAAGTGACGCCGCGATGCATCGTTGACAGATTGGCGCATGGCCCGGCCCGCCGCTCACCGGTACCGCGGATTAACCGCCTTTTGCGCCGGGCGGCTTGGCGCCATTTCTTAGTGTGCCTTCGCAACGTGCTTGCGGCGCTTTCTGCGCGAACGGGACACTTTGCGGACGTGCCGCGGTTCGGCGATCTCTTCCTGGGTCAGCGCGTCTTCGAGCTTCGGCGGCGTCAGATACCACGGCACCACGATGACTACGACGCGCTGGCCGCCATAGCCGAGCACGGCCGAACGCAGCCGCAGCGCGCGCTGATTGCTCAGTATCTGCTCCCACCAGTGCCGCTTGACCAGTTCGGGAATCAGCACCGCGATGGTGCGGTCGGAATTTTTCTCCTCCAGCTCCTTGATCAGCTTGAGCAGCGGCGCATGGATGCGGCGGAACGGCGCGCTGAGGAAGACGAGTTGCGGCGTGTGCACGCCGGCCGCCGCGACCGCGGATTTCTCCACGTGCTTTGCCCATTGCTCGCGCAGCCTGCGTTCTTCGCCCTGCACGTCGGAGCCTTCGAGCGCCGCCAGATGCACCGCGATGACGTCGGGCGACAGCTCCATGGCGAAGCCGAGCGCCTTGTCGGTCAGCCGATTCCACTCGCGCATCATGACCAGGACGAGCGGCGGCTTGGTGCGGTGAAATTTCAGTTGCTCGTCGTCGCGCAGCGCCTCGTCGATGTTCTCGTAGTAGCGATGGATCGCCTTGAGCAGCACAACGACGCAGGGAATGGCGACGATGGTGATCCAACCGCCGGCTGTAAACTTGGCGATGATAATGACGACGAGCGCCGTGGCCGTGGCCGCGGCGCCGACGGCGTTGATGCCAAGCTTGATCGAAACGGTGCGGCGCTGCCGGCCGTGCGCGTCGCGCAGCTCTTTGCGCCAATGCGCCACCATGCCCGCCTGCGACATGGTGAAGGTCGTGAACGCGCCGATCGCGAACAGCGGAATCAAGCGGTCGGTGATGCCGTCGAACACGATCAGCAGCAGCCCGGCGGTCAGCGTCAGATAGAGGATGCCGACCGAATAGACCAGGCGCCGTCCGACAATAGCGAACGGCGACGGCAAAAATTCGTCCTGCGCCACGGTTTGGCACAGCCGCGGAAAGCCGACGAAGCTGGTATTGGCGGAGAGACACAGGACAACGAGCGCGCTGGCGATCGCCACGTCATAGAACGCGCCGCGTCCGGTCACCGCGCCGACGAGCTGCGACAGCACGCTCTGATATCCGGGTTGGGTCTGATCCATGGCCATGGTGCCGTAGCTCGTCGCCAGATAGGCGATGCCGGCGAGCAGGATGCCGAGCGTCGCCACGACGATGGAAAGCGTCAGCCGGGCGTTGGCCACTTGCGGCTCGCGGAAGGCGTTGACGCCGTTGGATACCGCCTCGACGCCGGTCATTGCCGTGCACCCGGAGGCAAACGCGCGCAGGATGAGCCACCAGCCGACCGCCTCGGCGGCTTTGGGCGGCGCCGGCGGCGGCGTCACCGCATGCGGGTGGCCGCCGCCGGTCATCGCAGCGTAAGTACCGATGAAGATCACGATCAAAAAGCAGCCGACGAACAGATAAGTCGGCAGCGCGAACAACCGGCCGGCATCCATGGTGCCGCGCAGATTGACCAAGGTAAGCAGCGCCAGGATGCCAAGACAAAGCACCAGGGTATAGTCGTGCAGTGCCGGCAGCGCCGATATCAACGCCGCGACGCCCGCGGAAATGCCGACGGCGACGTTGAGCACATAGTCGATCATCAGCGCCGCCGCGGCGAGCAGGCTGGCATTGACGCCGAGATTGGCCTGCGACACCGAATAGGCGCCGCCGCTCTTCGGATAGGCCGCGATGGTCTGCCAATAGGAGACGAACAGGATCGCCAGCAGAACCAGGATGGCGAGCATGATCGGACCGAGCGCGGCGAGCCCGGCCGCGCCGCCGGCGGCAAGAATGGCGAGCGCAGCTTCCGGCCCGTAAGCCGTCGAGCTCAGGCCGTCGAGACCGAGCGCCGCCACGCCTTCGGCGGCGCCGATTTCGCGGCTGCGCCCCTCGCGATTGGCAAGGGGGCGGCCGAGCACAAGGCGCGTGCACGCCGTCAGCAGCGATGGCGTCGCGGCCGCATCCTTTTCGTTCTTGTCATCCGTCACCATGGGACAATCGTGTTTCCTCGACACACCGGCGGCGGAATTGGCGGGCCGCACGCCCTGCTAACGGCGCGGCGCCGCTTCGGGTTCAATGCGATTTGGCCTATCGCCGAGCCGTTACTTCACCGGCGCGGCGTCGGGGATGAAGCGCTGGCCGAACACCGGCTCCTTGTGCGGCGTCGGCGGCAATTCCCAGGCGCCGGTCGAGGGCGGGCGCACTTCGGCATCGACGTGCACGTCGAGGAGGAACGGCTTGTTGGCCTTGACCGCGTGTTCCAGTGCACCGCGGAAATCCTGCGATTTGGTCACGGTGAGCGCATCGACGCCGGCGGCCTTGGCCCAGGCGGCAAAATCCGGATTGTACGGCTTCCTGTTGGCGCCCTGGTGGAACATCGTGCCGTGCTCGCGGCCGCCGAACATGCCGAGCTGAATGTCGCGGATCGAGACCCAGCCGAAATTATTCCAGATCACCCACACCACAGGAATGTCGTATTCGACCGCGGTGCACAGCACGTGCGGCACCATGGTGAAGCAGCCGTCGCCGGTCA
The DNA here is from genome assembly GCA_963729335.1 of uncultured Alphaproteobacteria bacterium. Classification (GTDB taxonomy): domain Bacteria; phylum Pseudomonadota; class Alphaproteobacteria; order Rhizobiales; family Xanthobacteraceae; genus BOG-931. The sequence continues at coordinate 276,881 of CAVSNN010000002.1, read as the reverse complement.
CCGCGACGACCGGGCGATCGGGCGCGGCGAGCTTGGCGCCAAGCGCGCCGGCGGCGCCAAAACCCATGCCGGAGAAGCCCCAGGAATTGAGCATGGTCTGCGGTTTGCGCGCATTCCAGAACTGCATGTACCAGTTATGGCTCACGCCCACGTCGCAGCAGATGATGCCGTCAGGCGGCAGCACCGCCTGGCAATCGGCGACCACGCGCTCGGGCCGCAGCGGCGAAGTATGCGCCGCGAAATTCGGCGCTACGAATTTTTCCCATTCGGCGCGCCATCTGGCGATGTCGGCGAGCCAGGCTTTGGTGCCCTCACCCTTCGATTTGCGCTGCTCCAGCGCGGCGAGAAGCTGCCGCAAAAACGTGCGCGCGTCGGCGAGAATGCCGAGATCGGGCGGATAATTGCGGCCGAGCTCGGCCGGATCGACATCGACATGGATGAGTTTGGTCGCCGGGAAATTCCACGAATAGCCCGGCATCCATGACGACGCCGAGCGATCGTCGAAGCGCGCGCCGATGGCGATGACGAGATCGGCGCGGCGGCCGGCTTCGTTGGCCGGGAATGCGCCGTTCCTTCCGATGAAGCCGAGCGAGAGCGCATCGGTCATGTCGAGGCAGCCCATGCCGTTGGGCGAGGAGATCACCGGGATGCCGAGTTGTTTGGCGAACGCGGTGAGCTCGCGGCTTCCTTCCGAGAGCGTCACGCCGTGGCCGATGAAAATGACCGGCCGCGCCGCGGCAAGGATCATGTCGAGCGCCCGGGAAATCTCTTCGGGCGCTGCGCCGCTTCGTTGCGCGTTGAGCGGCGGCGCCGGCGGCGGCAGCTCGACCTCGTCCTCCTCCTGAAACACGTTGAACGGCACGTCGACATTCACCGGCCCGGGACGGCCGGCGAGCATCGCGGTCATCGCCTGGCGTAACGCGAGCGGCAGCATGTCGACACGGGTCGGCTGAAAACTACGCTTGACCACCGGGCGCACGATATTGACGAAATCGGCCTGAAAATGCCGGTTGATTTCCTGGAACGGGCTCCTGTTGAACTGCGAGGTCGGCACGTTCGCGGTGATGGCGAGAAGCGCCGAGGAATCGGAGAGCGCGCAGGCGAGCGGCATGACGATGTTGCAGGAGCCCGGCCCGCACGAGGTCAGCGTCGCTACCGGCTGGTGACGCACCCGGAAATAGGCGTCGGCCATGTGGGCGGCGACCTGCTCGTGGCGCGGCGAGACGAGCTTGATGCGATCGCGCGCGGCGTAAAGCGGATCGAGCATGCCGACATTGCCATGGCCGCAAATGCCGAACACATAAGGAATGTCGTTGGCGACCAGATATTCGGTAATCAGCTCGGCGCCCTTCATACGTGGCATTGGTGTTTCCTGCTGGCTTAAGTGGTGCTGTGGGCTGAAGCCTATTTCTATCCGATCCGGAAAATCATTGCGAGCGGACACTCCTCCTTGTCGCGGCGCACCTGGCATCCTGCCCCGCTGTGGCGGGGGCGGATAATTCTTCACCGATCTCGCGATGCGCCTTCGCATCCGAGCTTTGCGATCTCAGTCACGTGAAGCGCGAAACCCGGAAGGAAGAGAGCTGCGAGGCGGTGGCGGCCTCGGTTTCGTCTCTTCGCTTTTTCCGTTTCGCCGTAGGATGGGTAGAGCGCAGCGAAACCCATCGACTTTCTATCAAGCCATGGTGGGTTTCGCTGCGCTCTACCCACCCTACAAACAACGAATAAAGGATTATGGAACGCCGGAAGACGCAGGACCGTAACCTCCGCGCTTTGGGGCGCGGCGCTGCCCCCACCCTCACCCTCCCCCGCTTGCGGGGGAGGGAATGGGAGGGGGCAGCTCGCCTTCCGGCGCTCCACCACGGCTCTTCCCAAGGGGTGTGTGGTCCCTTGGTGCGATCCGGGCCAGGCTTCGTGGGAAAGACCGTCAAAGGGGCGGGGGTCACTCCGCCGACGGCTCGACCACATCCAGCGACGCACCTCGCATGCCGGTCGTAATGCCGGCAGGCATGATGCCCGGACCGCCCGGGAGCGGGTTGCAAACCCGCCCGCGGGCTCCGCCTCTCGCCCCACCGCCGCGATCTGCCTCCGCGGCAGCGTCCTTTAGCGGGCGAGATGATCGTCACGATGTATAATGGAAACGGAGACGGATGTCAAGGTGTGGTCTCTATATGGGTGACACTTTTTTGTGAGCGCGCGGCCCCGATTCCCCGCGGCAGCGGAGCCATGTTGGGTGGGCAAAAGCACGGCGCCAATTTTGGAGTGACAAATTTGCGCGGAACGTCCTTCACGACAAAAAAAACCTTCGATCCCTAAAATCTCTCGGCTGGAAAGTTCTGGTCGTATGGGAATGCGAGACGGCTGACGGTCCATCCCTCGCCCAACGGCTACGTCACTTCTTGTCGTTGACCTGAGCGTGCTCGAAGGCCTGCCGCCGTGGCACTAGAGCAAAATCTCTGTGACTGGAATCGAAAGGGGATTCCCGTGGCGCTGGATGTGTAATTCATAGACTTCCGGTAAATCGAGACCGGAGGCGACGATGAGCTGGCGACAAGGTCAGGCTTATTCGCAGGATTTGCGGGAGCGCGTTTTGGCGTCGGTGGATGGCGGGATGGCGGTACGCGAGGCAGCGCCGCTGTTCCGGGTCAGCATCGCGTTTATCTACAAAGCTCGTATCCGTCGCCGGTTGACCGGAGAGACGACGGCACGACCACAGCGCTGTCATCTGGAACCCAAACTTGCCGGCTACTACGAGGCGATCGGCGCCGAGGTTGGCGCTCACCCGGATGTGACGATTGGCGAGCTGCGGGCTTGGCTTAAGGCGAAACATGGCGTGTCGGCGAGCCATCCGGTGATGTGGATCGCGCTCGACCGGCTGGGTCTGACGCTTAAAAAAAGACGCAGCACGCAGCCGAGCAGGATCGGCCGGACATCGCCGCCGCGCGGGCGGCCTGGCGCGAGCGTCAGCCTGGCATGAAGCCAGCACGGCTGGTGTTCATCGACGAGACCTGGGCCACCACCAACATGACGCGTCGCTACGGCCGCAGCCCGCGCGGTAAGCGCCTCGTTGCCGCAGTGCCGCACGGCCACTGGAAGACTTCCACCTTCGTCGCCGCTCTGCGCCATGACGGCATCACCGCTCCCTGCGTCATCGATGGTGCGATGAACGGAACGATCTTCCGTGCCTATGTCGAGCAGGTTCTGGCACCGACACTCAAGCCCGGCGATCTCGTCATCATGGACAATCTCGGCAGTCACAAGGTTGCTGGCGTGCGCGAGGCGATCGAGGCCTGCGGCGCAAGCTTGATCTATCTGCCGGCCTATTCGCCCGACCTCAATCCGATCGAGCAAGCCTTCGCCAAGCTCAAAAGCTTATTACGCAAGGAAGCGGCGCGATCCGTCGAAGCCCTGTGGAGCGCCATCGGTCGTTTCCTCAGTCACTTCACCCCCACAGAATGCGCCAACTACTTCTCCAACCGCGGTTATACGGTCAAATCGATTCCGCTCTAGAGCAGTTTCCGATCGGATTGAATCGGCGCCGTCATTGCGAGGAGCGAAGCGACGAAGCAATCCAGCGCCTCGCCGCCAGCTGGATTGCTTCGCTCCGCTCGCAATGACAGGTCAATCTGATCGGATTCCGCTCTAAGCCGATGCGAGCATGTTGGCTGGGCAAACGCGCCGACGGGTCCGCGCAAAGCGTGGCCCGATGACAGGCTACGTGCTCGCTATCACGAACGCGGCTGACGCGGTGTCAGCTATGTCTCCAACCTCGACCGGAAAGCGGAGATGAACTACTGGAAAGCTCCTGGAAGCACTTGGACGACCGCGCCCGTGGAGACATTCACCAGCAGCAGGTCCGGTCCGTATTGCACATATTGGAAACCCGGATCGGGCGGCGGCAAGCCCATATCGGCCCAGCCGGTATAGTAATATGTCGGGGTCGACCAGAAGATCGGCGGCAGGATCGCTCCCAGGGTCCAGAGTTGATAAGAATAGCCGGCCGGGTAAACCCACGGATGCCCGTAGGGGACCGGATGCCATGCATACGTATGGCCGTGGAACATCCACGGCGGATGGACCACGACATGAACCGGGCCATGAACCGGTCCATGACCAACGTGAACGGGAAAGCCAACCGGTCCATGAAAAACCGGTCCGTGCTTTGGCGCTGGATGACCCTTGTCGTGGTCCTTGGCCGTGGCCATGGTGGGCGCCGCGAGAGCAAACATCGCGGCGAGAGCAAGTATGCGGCGCATAGTACTCCCCAGTGTCTATATTTTGCGGCGCCATCCCCGGATCGCAGACTACTCAGATCGCCGGTCCAACGCAACCTGCCGCCGCTGCCCCCAACCAACAGCTCGTAGGATGGGTTGAGCCGTTGCGAAACCCATCACCTCTCCTCGTCGTCGCCCTATGATGGGTATCGCTTCGCTCCACCCATCCTACGCGCTGCTCATGCCGATACGCGTGGGCATCGCGCATCTACGATTTTGCCCACGCCGAAAGGCGATGCGACGCGATGCCCCCCTACAGTTCGTCCCGCAACCCCGCCTGCTTCACCAGCGGATAGGTTACGTCGCGGAATTCGGTCATGCCCTCGATATAGCGCGGCCAGGATAGCAGCACGCCGTCGAGGCCGATTTTCGACAATGTCAGCAAACCGTCGACGATCTGCGCCGCGGTGCCGATGAGGGGAAAGCCGCCCCAGCCGGAGATCATCATCTCGGCCATGGCGTTGCGCCGTTCCTCGGGGTAGTCGCGCTTGTTGATCTCCGCCGCCATGGTGTCGATGACGTTGCGGGCGGCGACCCAGTCGCCTTTCTCGTGCACGTAATAACGGTAGAAGTCGCGGGCTTCCTTTTCGGTTTCGGCCTGCACGATGGTGGCATTGCTCCACACCCGCACCTCGCGGCCGTAAGTCTCGCGCGCGAGCTTATGGTAGGCCGCGACATGGGCGGTATTGGTCGCAATATCGTGGCTGCGGATATTGGTGAAGACAAGATCGCAGTGCTGACAGGCAAAGCGGCGGCCGCGCTCCGAGGAGCCCGCGTTCATGATCGCCGGATAGGGATTCTGGATCGGCTTCGGCTGCAAATAGCCGCCCTTGATGCGATAGAACTTGCCGTCGAAGTCGAATTTTTCGTCTTCGGTCCACAGCCGCTTGACGATGGCGAGCCATTCCTCGGCGCAGGCGTAGCGGTCCTCGTGCTCGAGCAGCGACACGCCGAACATTTCCATTTCCGGATAATTCCAGCCGTTGACGATATTGAGCGTGTAGCGGCCGTTTGAGATGTGATCGATCACGGTCGACTGCTTGGCGGCGACGATCGGATGATTGAGCGCGACATGCGAGGTCGAGATCACGCCGGAATGCGCGGTCGCGCCGGCGATGCCGGCCGCCCAGGTGAAGGTCTCGAAGCCGGGCCCTTGCGGATCGGTTACCCCGCCGAAGCCGCGCCAGCGCGCCACCGGCACCAGCGCCTCGAATTCCATGGCGTCGGCGAGCTTGGCGAGCGTAACGGTATTCGGCCAGGTGATTTCGAGCCGGCCGTCCAGCTCCGACATCACGCAGCCGGAATCGAGATTGGTCTGAAACGTGCCGAGTTTCAGCTTGCGGGCGCCGAGCGCCGGATTGACCGTGCGCCGGTCTTGTTGGCGCCGGTCTTGCTGCTGCGCTGGACTTCCACCCGGTTTCACCATTCAATGAATTACAATACCAACGGCTGAGAGCGGGCAAGCCCGGGAACGCGGGTCAATCATGAATCTGGCGGCTTGGGTCGAGAAATGGGGCCGCGCCGCGCCCGAACGCGCCGCGATCTCGTTCGGCGTCGCGACCCATTCCAGCTATCGGCAATGGGCGGCGCGCTCGCGGGCGCTCGCCGGCAATTTGCGCAGCCTTTGTCGCCCGGAGGACCGGGTGGCGATCGCCATGACCAATGGCCCGGAATTCCTCGAGGCGCTGTTTGCGATCTGGCACGCCGGCTTGGTCGCTGTGCCGATGAACGCAAAACTGCATGCCGAGGAGTTCGGCTACATCGTCGGACACGCGGAAGCTTCGCTCATTCTGGCGACGCCCGACCGCGCGGGCGATGTCGCGCGGCATGGCCGCACCGTCGTGACCGGCAGCGCCGAGTGGGCGCGTCTTCTTGCCGGCGACGGCATCGATGTCGCGTCGCGGCGCCCCGACGATCTCGCCTGGCTGTTCTACACCAGCGGCACCACCGGCCGCCCCAAGGGCGCGATGCTGACGCATCGCAACCTGATGGCGATGACGCTCGCTTATCTGTCCGATATCGAGCCGGTCGGCGCCGGCGACGCCAACTTGCATGCCGCGCCGCTGTCGCACGGTTCGGGCCTTTACAGCCTGCCGTTTGTCGCGATGGGCGCGGGCAACATCGTTCCGGAAAGCGGCGGCTTCGATCCCGACGAGATCGCCGCGCTCCTCGCGGCGCACGGCAATGTCAGTTTCTTCGCGGCGCCGACCATGGTGAGCCGGCTCGTCAATCATGCGGGCTTTGCCGCCGCCGATCACCGCGGCTTGCGCACCATCGTCTATGGCGGCGGCCCGATGCATGTCGAGACGCTGCTGCACGCCATGGATTTGCTGGGACCGAAATTCGCGCAAATCTACGGCCAGGGCGAAGCGCCCATGACCATCACCAGCCTGTCGAAAGCGATGCACGCGGACCGCTCGCAGCCGCGCTGGATCGAGATCATGGGCTCAGTCGGGCTGCCGCGCAGCAATGTCGAGGTCCGCGTCGCCGACGACGCGGATCGCGATCTGCCGGCCGGCGCCATCGGCGAAGTGCTGGCGCGCGGCGAGGTGGTGATGCCGGGATACTGGCGCGATCCGGCGGCGAGCGCCCAGACGCTGCGCGGCGGTTGGCTGCATACCGGCGACGTTGGCGCAGTCGACGCCGAAGGCTTTCTGACGCTCAAAGACCGCTCCAAGGATTTGATCATCTCGGGCGGCAGCAACATCTATCCCCGCGAGGTCGAGGAAGTGTTGCTGCGCCATCCCGACGTGCTCGAAGTCTCCGTGATCGGGCGTCCGCATCCCGACTGGGGCGAGGAAGTCGTCGCCTGCGTGGTGGCGCGGCCGCAACGGACTCTGGCCGCGGCCGATCTGGATAAGCTTTGCCTTGACGCCATCGCGCGGTTCAAACGACCTCGTGCGTACGTCTTCCTCGAGACGCTGCCCAAGAACAATTACGGCAAGGTGCTCAAGACCGAGCTGCGCAAGTCCTACGGTCGAAATTCAAAGCGAATGGCGAGTAGCGAGTAGCGAATAGGGGAAGAGCAATATCCCGATCTCGCTATTCGCTATTCACCATTCGCCATTCGCCACTCGCCATTCGCTATGTGTCATCGCTATCGCCGTCTCACCCGCCGCGCCAGATAATCGAAATTGATCTTGAACTGCTCGGGTTGGCCGATGTCGGCCTTGAGCTTCTCGATATCGGCGCGCGGAAATTCCGGCGCCATTTCGCCGGCCGCTTCGGCGAGCAATTGCACCATCGCGCCGTTCTCCAGCATGATGGTGCCGATCACCGCCTCCTCGATGCTCCTGCCGGTGACGACGACGCCGTGATTTTTCAAAAGCACGGCGCGGCCCCGCCCCAGCGCGCGGGCGACGCCCGCGCCGAGCGCGGGACTGCGGATGAGATTGATGGTGTCGGCATAAAGCCCGAGCGCCTCGTGGAACAGCGCGCCGGGCTGACTGTAGCATCTGAGCACCCGTCCGGTCGCCGATAGCGCGATCGAATAGGTCGGGTGGGTGTGGATCACGCAATTGACGTCCGCGCGCGCTTTGAAGATTTCCGAATGGATGAAAACCTCGCTGTGCCGGCGCGCGGTGCCGGCGACGACCTTGCCGTTCAGATCGATGGTGAGGATATTTTGCAGCGTGATCTCGTCGAGGCCGAGGCTGTGCGCCTTCATGAAAAACAGGCTCGGATCGTCGGGCAGCCGGAACGAAATATGGCCGCGGGTGAAATCGTCCTGGCCCTCTCCCACCAGCACTTTGCCGGCGACGATCAAGCGCTGCTTGATGGCTTTATGCGAGGATTTATTGCGGCTTGATTTGAGCATGTCCCTCACCCGGTGCCGAACGTCTGCGGCGTAAGGTGGGCAAAATCGTCGGCGCTGTCCACCGGCTGGAGCACGATCCGGAAAAAGCCTGCGCTTGGACTTGATCCGAACATGGGAACGGTTTTCCGGATCATGGTCCAGACGTTGCGGCGCTCTTAATCCGGCCTGCTCCGGTTCCCTTCGCCGGCGGCTTATTGCCGTGAATGAGGTTGTGGATCGCGGACAGCTTCTCGATCACCGGCGGCGACAGGATGAACGGGTAGATGTCCGATTGCCCCATGGTGCGATTGAGGTTGTTGAGCGCATTGCTCAACGGCAGCCAGGTTTCGATCAGCGGGGTGGGGTCGCGCAGCCGGTACGGATCGAAATCGACCTGGGCATCGAGCTCGCCTGGCCGCGCCAGCCGCGGATGCACATGCATGCCGAGCGCACGCGCCATCTCCAGCGTATCGACGATGTGCAGATAATGCGCCCAGGTTTCGGCGAAATCTTCCCACGGATGCGACGACGCATAGGCGCTGATGAACTTGTCCTGCCAGTTCGGCGCGGCGCCGTTGGCGTAATAGGCCTGCAGCGCCGCGCCATAATCGACCGTTTCGTCGCCGAAAATCCTGCGGAATTCCGCGATCGACCCGCCGTCGCGCACCAGCACGTCCCAGAAATAATGGCCGACCTCGTGCCGGAAATGGCCGACCAGCGTGCGATAAGGTTCATGCATCAGCGTGCGCCGCTTCTCGCGCTCGGCGTCGTCGGCCTCTTCGAGCGCCAGCGTGACGAGACCGTTGTCGTGGCCGGTCATGACCCGCGGGCCGCCGAACTGCGGCGGGCTCGCCAGAAAATCGAAGGCCAGGCGTTGGCCGCCGTTTCCGTTGCGCGCCTCGAGCGGCAGGTCGAGCATCATCAGCGTGTAGAACAGCCGATGCTTGGCGACCTCGATCTTGCGCCAGGCGATCACATTGTGCTCGATGCCGGTGTCGGGGATCATCCGGTTATGCCGGCATGCGGCGCAATAAATATCGGGCGCGTCGGCCGCGATCATCCAATTGCAGACGCCGAATCCGGCATTGGCGCAAAAGCGGAAAAGCTTGCCATCCCTGGCCAGCGCGCGCCAAGCCCCGCCGGCAGGCTCGAGCGCCGACAATGTCATGATTTCGGGGATGAAGCCGAGCCGGTACGCGCACTTTTCGCAAATGGTGTTTTCAAAATAGAGCAATTGCTCGCAATGTTGGCACCTGAAGAGTTTCATTTGCCGCTTCGATAGTTTCGCGTTGCCAGGGCCGACATCGGGGCGCGCGAATTGTTCCGCCGCGGCCGCATTCGACCCGTTTTTCACCGCCAAATCCACCGGCAAAGGGGAAAAGGACGCCGCGCGCGGCCGCTGCGCCGGCGCGCCCAAGCGCGATACGCCGCGGGATGCTCAGACGCGCGCCGCCGCGCGCGGCTCATCGGCGCCCGGGGTCCGATCGCCGTCAAGCCCGAAGATCCTCTCCAGCATGTCGCGTTCGATCGGCTTTTGCAGGATCGGGATACCGGAAAAGCGCGCATCGACGCTGTCGGCGTCATAGCCGGTGACGAAGGCGAACGGCACGCCGCGCTTGGCCAATATCTCGGCGACCGTATAGACCATACCGTCGCCGAGATTGATGTCGAGAACGGCCGCGTCGAGATGGTTTTCCTGCGCCGCGGTGAGCGCCTCCGACGCCGTGCCGATCGGACCGATCACCTGAAAGCCGAATTCGGTGAGCGTGTCCTGGATCATCATGGCGACCAGGGCCTCGTCCTCGACCAGTAGCACGCGCGGCTCGTGCCGGCGTTGCAAGGCGACCACCGCGCCGTTGACCTCGCCGCCGTCGCGCGCGGGGCTGAGCGCGCGGGATTTGGTCAGTTCGCTGCGCGGGATCGCGAACGTGCAGCGCAGGCCTTTCGGGTCCCAGTCGAACGACACCGTGCCGCCGAGCTGCTGCTCGATGCTGGCGACGATGACCTTCAAGCCGAAGCTGCGCGCCGACGGTTGCGCGATGCTCGGGCCGCCGTTTTCGCGCCAATGCAGGGTGAGCGCGTCGCCTTGCAATTGCCATTCGAGATCGATTCTGCCGGCCGGTGACGACAGCGCGCCGTGCTTGGCCGCATTGGTGGTGAGTTCGTGGAGCGCCAACGCCAGGCCTTGCGCGGTCGCCGGTTGCAGCGAAATATCCGGCCCGTTGCATTTGATCTTGTCGCCGGCGCGATACGGCGCCAGTTCCTCGCCGACCAGCGTGGCGAGATCGGCGCCGTGCCAGCGCGAATCCGACAACAGCGTATGGGCGCGCGCCAGCGCCTTGATGCGGCCCTCGATCGCCTGCACGTAATCGTCGACGGTCATGGCGCGGGTGAGCCGGATGATCGACTGGATCACGGCGAGCGCGTTGCGGGCGCGATGATCGACCTCGCGCGCCAGCAGCACCTGGCGCTCTTCGGCCTCCTTGCGATCGGTGACATCGATGGTGACGCCGGAGACGCGCACCACCCTGCCGGCGCCGTCGACGCTGGCGGCAGCGGTGCCGATGCACCAGCGGATTTCGCCGTTCGGGCGCAGCACGCGAAATTCGGTCTGCTGCGTGCGCGCGCCCGCCGCCATGCCGCGCGCGATCTTTTGCAGCGCGTGCCAGTCGTCGGGATGAATAAGCTCGCGGATGTTGTCGACCGTGACCATGAACTTCGGCGGATCGACGCCGAAAATGCGATGCTGGCCCTCGTCCCAGCGCCATTCGTCGGTGCCGAGGTCCCAATCCCACGAGCCCATCTGGCCGGCGGCGAGCGCGAGACTCCTGCCCTGCTCGCTTTGCGTGAGCCGGATATTGGAGGACTCCAATTCCGCCGTGCGCTCGGCGACGTGGCGCTCGAGCTTCGAATTCAATTGCTCGAGTTCGCGCGTCTTGCGGAACAGTTCGGCGAATACCCGCACTTTGGCGCGCAACACTTCGGGCACGACCGGCACCGGCACATAGTCGACCGCGCCCATCTCATAGCCGCGCAGCCGGTCGACGTCGGTCAGAAGAATGGCCGAGATGAAAATGATCGCCGTCTTGCGGAACCGCGGATGCTCGCGGATCATCGCGGCGAGCTGGAAGCCGTCGAGCTCCGGCATGCAAACGTCGATCAGCACGACCGCGACGTCGTTCTTGAGGAGAAACTGCAAGGCATCGCGCGCCGACGAGGTCTTGACCAGGTTCTCGCCGAGGTCGTGCAGGATCACCTCGTAAGCCAAAAGCTTATCGGGCTGGTCGTCCACCAGGAGAACGTTGATCTTCTCGATCGTTTTCTCGGTCATCTGCGTTCGCCTAGCGATGCAGCCACATCCGCAGCGCGGACAAGAGCTGTTCGGTGTTGACCGGCTTGGCGAGATAATCCGACGCGCCGGCTTGGAGGCATTTCTCGCGGTCGCCCTTCATCGCCTTGGCGGTCAAGGCGATGATCGGCAGGCGGCGATAGGCCCGATCCCGGCGGATTTTCTCGATGGTCTGATAGCCGTCCATTTCCGGCATCATGATGTCCATCAGCACGATCGCCAGCGCGGGAGTTTCCTCGATCAAGGCGATCGCTTCGGCGCCGGTCGTCGCGGTCAGCACGTTCATGCCGCGGCGTTCGAGCGCGCTCGACAGCGCGAAAATGTTGCGCGGATCGTCGTCGACCAAGAGCACGGTGCGGCCGACCAGGTCTTCGTCGGACGAGTTCAGCCGTTCCAGCATGTGCTGCTTTTCCGGCGGCAGATCGGTGATGACGCGGTGCAGGAACAGCGCGGTCTCGTTGAGCAGCCGCTCCGGCGACTCCACGCCCTTGACCACGATGCTGCGCGCCATGGTGTGAAGCTGCGCGTCCTCGTCGGCCGACAATTCGCGGCCGGTGAAGACCACGACCGGAATCTCGGCAAGCGCGTCGTCGGCGCGCATGCGCTCCAACACCTCGAATCCGGACATATCCGGCAGCCGCAGATCGAGCACCACGCAGTCGCAAGGGCTCTGCTGTAGCGCGTCGAGCGCTTCGCCGCCCGTGCCGGCATTGACGATCTCGATATCGTCATGGCCGAGCAATTCGCGGATGCTCATCTGCTCGGCCTGATTGTCTTCCACGATCAAGAGGCGCTTTCTTCGCGGTTCGGCGAACTCCTTGATGCGGGAAAGCGCCTCGTCGATGCCTTCGCGCGTGGTCGGCTTGTTGACGAAGGCGAAGGCGCCGCGGGCGAGCCCGTGCTGGCGGTCTTCGTCGAGCGAGACGATCTGCACCGGAATATGCCGCGTGAGCGGGTTCTGCTTGAGCTGGCTCAGCACGTTCCAGCCGAGCATGTCGGGCAGGAACACGTCGAGCGACACCGCGGTGGGCTGGTACTGTTTGGCGAGATTGAGCGCGTCGTCGCCGCGCATCGCCAACAGCGCCTTGAAGCCCTTGTCGCGCGCCAGATCGACCAGGATGCGGGCGTAGTGCGGATCGTCCTCGACGATTAGGAGGATGGCGTCGCCGGCCTGGATGTCGAGCCGATCGTCGGGGATCGGCTCGGCGGCGCGCTCGGGCACGATGTGGAATCCGGGCTGCTGGGTCGAAACGGTCGATACAGCCGCCGCCGCGCCGGCGTGGATCGCGGCGCTCGGGCCGACATATTTGTTCGGCAGATAGAGCGTGAAGGTCGATCCGGCGCCAGGCGCGCTGCGCAGATGGATCTCGCCGCCGAGCAGGCTCGCCAGTTCGCGGCTGATGGCGAGGCCGAGACCGGTGCCGCCGTATTTGCGGCTGGTCGAGGCGTCGGCCTGCTGGAACGCTTCGAAGATGAGCTTTTGTTTTTCGGACGGAATGCCGATGCCGGTATCCGTGACTTCGAATGCGACCACGCTCGGCGCCTGGCTGAGCACCGGATGCTCCGCGCTCCAGCCGCCGAGAGCAACGTTGACATTGAGGCGAACGCCGCCCTGGGCGGTGAACTTGAACGCGTTCGATAGCAGGTTCTTGAGCACCTGCTGCAGCCGCTTAGTATCGGTGGTGATGCTGCGGCCGAGATTGGGATCGACATGGACTTCGAACGACAATTGGCGCGTTTCCGCTTCGTGGCGGAACGGCCGCGCCATCATATCGAGCAGGTTTGAGAAGAAGATTTCCTCGGCATCGACCGTCACAGTGCCGGACTCAATCTTGGACAGATCCAAGATATCGCTGATGAGATTGAGCAGGTCGGTGCCGGCGCCGTGGATGGTCCTGGCAAACTCGACCTGCTTGTCCGTGAGATTGCCCTCGGGATTGTCGGTGAGCTGCTGGCCGAGGATCAGGATCGAGTTGAGCGGCGTGCGCAGCTCGTGCGACATGTTGGCGAGGAATTCCGACTTGTACTTCGAGGTGAGCGCGAGTTCGGTCGCCTTCTCCTCGACCGCACGGCGAGCCTGTTCGATTTCCTGGTTCTTGCGTTCCACTTCGACGTTGCGCTCGGCGAGCTGCTGCGCTTTCTGCTCGAGCTGCTCGTTGGTCTGCTGCAATTCCTTTTGCTGCGCCTGCAATTCGCCGGCGAGCTGCTGGGATTGCTTAAGCAGGCCCTCGGTCTGCATCGTCGCTTCGATCGAGTTGAGCACGATGCCGATCGAGGTGGTGAGCTGTTCGAGGAACATGGTCTGCAGCGCGGTGAATTCGTGGATCGAGGCGAGCTCGATCACCGCCTTGACCTGGTTCTCGAACAATACCGGCAGCACGATATTGTTGCGCGGCGTCACCCTGAACAACGCCGACGAGATCGGAACCGCGCCTTGCGGCATGTCGGTGATCAGCATGCGCCGTTTGTCGACGGCGCATTGGCCGATCAGGCCCTCGCCGGGGCGCAGGCTCTGCGCGTGGCCGTTGGCGCCGTCGTCGGCATAGGCCGCGAGCAGGTTGAGGCCGCTGCCTCTCTCCTCGCCCTCGATCTGATAAATCACGCCCTGGTGGGCGTTGACGAGCGGCGTCAACTCCGAGAGCAGGAGCCGGCCGACCGTGGTGAGGTCGCGCTGGCCTTGCAGCATGTTGGTGAACTTCGCGAGGTTGGTCTTCAGCCAATCCTGCTCGGTGTTGCGGTCGGTGGTCAGCCGCAAATTGTCGATCATCGTATTGATGTTGTCTTTGAGCTCGGCCACTTCGCCGCGCGCTTCGACCTGGATCGAACGCGTCAGGTCGCCCTTGGTCACGGCGGTGGCCACTTCGGCGATGGCGCGCACTTGCGTCGTCAAATTTGCCGCGAGCAGATTGACGTTGCCGGTGAGATCCTTCCAGGTGCCGGCGGCGCCGGGCACGTTGGCCTGACCGCCGAGCCGGCCTTCGACGCCGACTTCGCGGGCGACCGTGGTCACCTGGTCGGCGAAGGTGGCGAGCGTGTCGGTCATGTTGTTGATGGTTTCGGCGAGCGCCGCCACTTCGCCTTTCGATTTCACCGCGAGGTTCTGCTTAAGATCGCCGTTGGCGACCGCGGTGACCACTTTGACGATGCCGCGGACCTGCTCGGTCAAGTTGGCGGCCATCACGTTCACGGTGTCGGTCAAGTCCTTCCAGGTGCCGGCGACGCCGGGCACTTGCGCCTGGCCACCGAGCAGGCCTTCGGTGCCGACTTCGCGGGCGACGCGGGTGACTTCGGAGGCGAAGCCGTTGAGCTGGTCCACCATGGTGTTGATGGTGTTCTTCAGCTCCAGAATTTCACCCTTCACGTCGACCGTGATTTTGCGGCTCAAGTCGCCGCGGGCCACCGCGGTGGTCACCTCGGCGATGTTGCGGACTTGCGTGGTGAGATTTGCCGCCAAGAGATTGACGTTATCGGTCAGGTCTTTCCAGGTGCCGGCGACGCCGGGCACCACGGCCTGGCCGCCGAGCCTGCCGTCGGTGCCGACCTCGCGGGCGACGCGGGTGACTTCGGCGGCGAACGAGCGCAACTGCTCGACCATGGTGTTGAGCGTGTCTTTTAAGAGCAGCATTTCGCCGCGCACGTCGACCGTGATCTTCTTCGACAGGTCGCCGCCGGCGATGGCGGTCGCCACCTCGGCGATGTTGCGCACCTGCGCGGTCAGGTTCGAGGCCATGAAGTTGACGTTGTCGGTCAGGTCCTTCCAGGTGCCGGCGACGCCGGGCACGCCGGCCTGGCCGCCGAGCTTGCCTTCGGTGCCGACTTCGCGGGCGACGCGGGTCACTTCCGAGGCAAAGGCGTTAAGCTGGTCCACCATCGTGTTGATGGTGTTTTTCAGCTCGAGAATTTCGCCCTTCACGTCGACCGTGATCTTGCGGCCAAGGTCGCCGCGGGCGACGGCGGTCGTCACTTCGGCGATGTTGCGGACCTGGGCGGTCAGGTTGCCGGCCATGGAATTGACGCTGTCGGTCAGGTCTTTCCAGGTGCCGGCGACGCCCGGCACGTTGGCCTGGCCGCCGAGCCGGCCTTCGGTGCCGACCTCGCGGGCAACGCGCGTCACCTCGCCGGCGAAGCGGTTGAGCTGATCGACCATCGTGTTGAGGGTTTCCTTCAGTTGAAGGATTTCGCCGCGCACGTCGACCGTGATCTTGCGCGACAGGTCGCCGCCGGCGATGGCGGTGGCGACTTCGGCGATGTTGCGGACTTGGCCGGTCAGGTTCGACGCCATCGAGTTGACGGAATCGGTCAAGTCCTTCCAAGTGCCGCCGACGCCGGGCACGTTGGCCTGGCCGCCGAGCTTGCCTTCGGTGCCGACCTCGCGGGCGACGCGGGTGACTTCCGCGGCAAAGGCGTTGAGCTGGTCGACCATCGTATTGAGCGTGTCTTTCAGCTCCAGAATTTCGCCGCGCACGTCGACCGTGATCTTGCGCGACAGGTCGCCGCGGGCGACGGCTGTCGCCACTTCGGCGATGTTGCGGACCTGGCCGGTCAGGTTCGACGCCATCGAATTGACGCTGTCGGTCAAGTCCTTCCAGGTGCCGGCGACGCCGCGCACCAGCGCCTGACCGCCGAGCTTGCCTTCGGTGCCGACCTCGCGCGCGACGCGCGTCACCTCGCCGGCAAAGGCGTTGAGCTGGTCCACCATCGTATTGATGGTGTCTTTCAGCTCCAGAATTTCGCCGCGCACGTCGACCGTGATCTTCTTCGACAGGTCGCCCGAGGCGATGGCCGTGGACACTTCGGCGATGTTGCGCACCTGCGCGGTCAGGTTCGACGCCATCGAGTTCACGGAATCGGTCAAATCCTTCCAGGTGCCGGCGACGCCGAGCACGTTGGCCTGGCCGCCGAGCCGGCCGTCGGTGCCGACCTCGCGCGCGACGCGGGTGACTTCGCCGGCAAACGCGTTGAGCTGATCGACCATCGTGTTGATGGTCTCCTTGAGCTGCAAAATCTCGCCCGAGACGTTCACCGTGATCTTTTTCGACAAATCGCCGCCGGCGATCGCGGTCGCCACGTCGGCGATGTTGCGGACCTGGGCGGTCAAATTGCCGGCCATGAAGTTGACGCTGTCGGTCAAGTCCTTCCAGGTGCCGGCGACGCCGGGCACTTGCGCCTGGCCGCCGAGCTTGCCCTCGGTGCCGACCTCGCGGGCAACGCGCGTGACTTCCGAAGCGAACGAGTTGAGCTGGTCCACCATGGTGTTGATGGTGTCTTTAAGTTCCAGAATTTCGCCGCGCACGTCGACGGTGATCTTGCGCGACAGGTCGCCGCGCGCGACGGCGGTGGTCACATGCGCGATGTTGCGCACCTGGTCGGTGAGGTTGCCGCACATGGCATTGACCGAATCGGTCAAGTCCTTCCAGGTGCCGGCGACGCCGGGCACGATGGCCTGGCCGCCGAGCTTGCCGTCGGTGCCGACCTCGCGCGCCACGCGGGTGACTTCCGACGCGAACGAGCGCAGCTGATCGACCATCGTGTTGATGGCCTCCTTGAGCTGCAAAATCTCGCCGCGCACGTCGACCGTGATCTTCTTCGACAGGTCGCCGTTGGCCACCGCGATCGTCACCTCGGCGATATTGCGGACCTGCGCGGTGAGGTTCGACGCCATCGAATTGACGCTCTCGGTCAAATCCTTCCACACGCCGGTGACGCCGCCGACCTGCGCCTGGCCGCCGAGCTTGCCCTCGGTGCCGACTTCGCGCGCCACGCGCGTCACCTCGGAGGTGAACACGTTGAGCTGCTTGATCATGGTGTTGACGATTTCGGCCGAGCGCAGGAATTCTCCCTTCAGCGGCCGGCCGTCGACGTCGAGTTGCACGGTTTGCAGGAGGTCGCCCTGCGCCACCGCGGCGATGGCGCGGGTGACTTCCGTGGTCGGCCAGAGCAGATCGTCGATCAACGAATTGACCGAGGCTTCCATCTCGCCCCAGGCGCCGTCGGGCAGCCCGAAACGCACGCGCTGGCGGGTGCGGCCCTCGCGGCCGACGACTTGGCCGACGCGTTCGAGCTGCCGCGCCATGCGCTGGTTGGTGCCGGCGATTTCGTTAAACGTATCGGCGATCTTGCCGAGAAGGCCCACCCGGTCGCCGGCCATGCGCACCGAGAAGTCGCCGACCCGCATCGCCTGCAGGGCGTGGAGAAGTTCCGCGAGCGCGCCGGCATCGACATCGGCGTCGGTGGCGCCACTGAGCCGGGGCTCGCTCAGCTCGGGAGCCGGAGGGGTGGAACCGTTGGCCGATGCGGTTCCGACAACGTCTTCAGCGGTCTGCATAATTCTCTCCAAAGCCCGGGCGGGTCGAGATGCGGTAAGCCGGCAAGCGGACAAGGCACGACGCGCCGCATGGGCCAAAACCCTGCGGCGGCAAGCTCGTTAGCCGAGGTGGATTCCCCCTCACGCTCGGGCCTCAACCTTCTATGCCATGACCCCAAACGCCGATGTTTGCCGAAGGTTCCGGGGAAAATCGAGCTAGGTCAAAAAATTGTTTGTTCTGCCTGGGACTGCATCTGTGCTGCTTCATGTGAAATAATTCCTATGATGCCGGCGGGCTGACGCCGCTTTCGCACCATCCCGGCGGCGGCTATTCGTTCGCCATGGCAAAAAGCCGGCAACCGCAAGATAGCCAGGATCCAGATAGCCAGGGCCCGGATAGCCAGGACGCGGTATTCAAGCTGCTCGGCGATCCGGCGACCTATGGCACTGCCGCAGTGCGGCGCTGTGCGACCCATGCCGCGGTGGTGTTTCTCGCCGGCGACCGTGCCATGAAGGTCAAGCGCGCGGTGCGCTATCCGTTTCTCGATTATTCGACGCTCGAGAAACGAAAGGCCGCCTGCCGCGCCGAACTCGACGTCAATCGCAAATTCGCGCCGCAGCTTTACCGCCGCATCGTGCCGATCACGCGGCAAGCCGACGGCTCGCTCGCGCTCGACGGCAGCGGCGAAGCGGTCGAGTGGGCGGTCGAGATGACGCGCTTCGACGAGGATCAAACGCTCGACCGGCTCGCCGAGCGCGGCGAACTCGACGCCGCGCTCGCCGACAAGCTCGCGCGCGCCGTCGCCGCCATGCATGCGCGGGCCGAACCCGCCGACGCCGGCGCGTGGATCGGCGCGCTCGAAGGATACGTGCAGAACAATACGGAGATTTTCCGGAAGCACGGCGAGCTGTTTCCCGACGACGCCGTTACCGCGCTGGAACGGCAATCGCTCGCGGCGTTGGCGCGGTTGCGGCCGCTCCTCCTCGCGCGCGGCCGGCAAGGCTTGATCCGGCGCGGGCACGGCGATCTGCATCTCGGCAATATCGCGGTGCTCGACGGCGAGCCGGTCGCATTCGACGCGCTGGAATTCGATCCGATCATCGCCGCGGGCGACCTGCTCTACGATCTCGCTTTTCTGCTGATGGATCTGGTCGAGCGCGGGCTTCAGCGCGCCGCCAACCGGGTCTTGAACGGATATTTTGCCGCGGTACGGCGCAGCGAGGATTACGACGGCATCGCCGCGTTGCCGTTCTTCATGTCGCTGCGCGCAGCGATACGGGCGATGACCACCGCGTCGCGGCGCGATGTGGCGAAGAACGACGTTGCGCAATCGGCCAGGCGCTATTTCGATCTCGCGCTCGAACTTTTGACGCCCGCAAAACCGACGGTCGTCGGCATCGGCGGCTTGTCGGGCACCGGCAAATCGGTTTTGGCGCGGGCGCTGGCGCCGCGTCTTGCGCCGGCGCCGGGGGCGCTCATTATTCGCTCGGACGTCGAGCGCAAGGCGGCCTTCGGCGTCGGCGAACACGATCACCTGCCGGCCGACGCCTATCGCGCCGAAGCGACGGACAATATCTATCGCATCCTGACCGAGAAGGCGGCGCGGCTCGCGCGCGCCGGCCATTCGGTCATCGTCGACGCGGTGTTCGCAAGGCCGGACGAGCGCGCCGCGATCGAGGCGGCGGCCGCCGCCGCGGGAGCGGATTTCCGCGACCTGTTCCTGGTCGCCGACCTCCCAACGCGGCTCGAGCGGGTCGGCGCGCGCGAACCCGACGCTTCGGATGCCGACGCCGCGGTGGCGCGGAGCCAGGAAGAATTCAAGATCGGCATGCTCACCTGGACGACGGTCGATGCTTCGGGCTCGCCGGAGCAAACCTTGACCAAGGCACGAGCGGCAATTTCCGTCTGACGTTACGGCACCAGCACCGCGGCGCCTTGCAGCTTGCCGCCGCGCAAATCCGAAAGCGCGTCATTGGCGCGCTCAAGCGGATAAGCCACGGTCTGCGTCACGATGCCGGCCTTCGGCACGATGGCGAAAAATTCCTCGCCGTCTTTGCGCGTGAGATTGGCGACCGAGCGAAGCTCCCGCTCCTGCCAGAGGATGCCGTAGGGAAAGCTCGGAATATCGCTCATATGGATTCCGGCGCAGACGACGCGGCCGCCCTTGCGCACCGCGCGCAGCGCCGCCGGAACGAGCGCGCCGACCGGGGCATAGATAATGGCGCAATCGAGTTCCTCGGGTGGCGCCTCGTCGGAGCCGCCGGCCCAGCGCGCGCCGAGTTTTTGCGCGAAAGCTTGTGCGGCAGAGTCGCCGGCGCGGGTGAACGCATAGACCTCGCGGCCCTGCCAGCGCGCCACCTGGGCGACGATATGGGCCGCCGCACCGAACCCGTAAAATCCGATTTTCTTGCCTTCCCCGGCCATGCGCAGCGAGCGCCAGCCGATCAATCCTGCGCACAACAGCGGCGCGGTCGCCACATCGGAAGCCACGTCGTCGCCGTCCGCCGGCAGCCGAAACACATAGCGCGCGTCGGCAACGACGTGGCTCGCATAGCCGCCGTCGCGCGTATAGCCGGTGAATAACGGGCGATCGCAGAGATTTTCCCGGCCGTCGCGGCAGTACCGGCACACTCCGCAAGTTCGGCCGAGCCAGGGGATGCCGACGCGCATGCCGGCGGCAAGCTGGTCGACGCCTGCGCCCACGGCATCGATACGGCCGACGATTTCATGGCCCGGCACGATCGGCAGTTTCGGATTGGGCAATTCGCCGTCGACGACGTGCAGGTCGGTGCGGCATACCCCGCAGGCGGCGACCCGAACCGTGACCTCGCCGTCGGCCGGGGCGGGATCCGGCCGCTCGACCATTTTGAGCTTCTCGCCCGGCCGTTCCAGCACCATCGCCCGCATCAGACGACCTTGGTAATGCGCAGCTCATATAGCCACCGCCGGGCCTCGTGCAATCGTGCTGATCCGGGCGCAACCGCCTGCGCCCGCGTGGCGGCGGCAATCGGCGAAAACCGCACCGCGACGATGCCGCTCGCGGCGCGCCGTCACATCGGTATAATCCCGGAACGGAGCAGGCGGGCACAAGCATGAAGCTGTCCACGGGTATGGTCTTGGCCGCGGTGACGCCGGTCCTGCTGGCCGTTGCCGCCATCGGCGCGCTTACTTACCGCAGTCTCGAAGCGACCGCGCTGCCGCGATCCTACGAACGCGTTGAGCTTGAGCTGCGGCTTCTCACGACGGAGCTTGCCGCCTATGTTCGCGGCGCGCGGGACGACATTGCCGGCCTCCGCTCCGACGCGGCGGCGGCGGGCATCGTGCGCGCCGAGCTTGGCGGCGGCACCGATCCCACCGACAACGCGGCCGAGGCGATATGGCGGCAACGCATGGCCGAGCGCTTTGCCGCGGAACTCACAGCCAAGCGATCGTACAAAACATTGCGCATGATCGGCTTGGCCAACGGCCACGAGCTGGTGCGGGTCGACCGCTCCGGTGCGGACGGAGCGGTCCGCATCGTTCCGGACGACGAACTCCTCAACGACAGCGACCGCGACTATCTCAAGGCGGCACGCGCGACACCGGCGGGCGGAATCTACGTCTCGCCGGTCGAGCTCGAGCGCAACAAGCAAGGCGACGGCATTTTGACGCCATACGTTCCGATCCTGCGCATCGCCGGAATCATCCCGACGCCGGATGCAAAGCCGTTCGGCATCGTCATGATCGACCTCGACATGCGGCCGATCTTCCGCGAGATCGCAGCGGGGGCGCGGTCCGGCGGCAAGATCTATATCGTCGACGATCGCGGCAATTATCTCCTGCATGCCGATCCGAGCCAGGAATTCGGCGCCGATGTCGGCCGGCCGACCCGTTGGCAGCGCGACTTTCCCGCCCTGGTCGCGGGCTTTGACCAGGACCGCCCCGTCGCGATGCCGATCGCCGACAGCACGGGAGAAAAATCGGTCGCCGGCATCGCCGCGATGCGCCTGGCGGGAGGGCCGCGGGTCGGCATCATCGAAGTCACGCCGCAAGCCGTCGTCATGGCAACCGCGGCGGCCATCGGCCGATCGACCCTGCTGATCGGATTGATCGCGTTCGCGTGCGCCGGCGCCTTGGCTGTTGTGCTCGCCCGCTCCGTGACGCGGCCGCTGGCGCAGATGACTGCGGCCGTCGAGGCATTTGCGCACGATCGGTCGGTCGCAAGCCCGATCCGGGCGGCGGGCGAGATCGGCGTGCTGGCGGGCGCGCTCGCCAGCATCCTGGCGGAGATCAAGGACAAAATGTCGGCGCTCGAACGGGAAGTCGCCGAGCACCGCCGCAGCGACGCCGAACTCGAACGGCATGCCGACCGCGAGCGGATATTCGCCGCCGCGGTGCAATCGTCGCAGGATGCGATCATCACCATGACGCTCGACGGTCTGGTCACCGGCTGGAATCCGGCCGCGGCGCGGCTGTTCGGCTGGAGCGCCGAGGAAATGTTCGGCCGCAGCATCGAGCGGATCGTGCCCGAGGACCGGCGCGCCGAACTGCGCGGCATCCTGGAGAAAATACGCCGCGGCGAAACGGTCGATCATCGCGAAACGGCAAGCGTGACCAAGGAGCGCCGGCGCATCGAGGTTTCGCTCAGCGTCTCGCCGATCAAATTGCCCTCCGGCGGCGTCATCGGCGCCTGCAAGATCGCTCGCGACATCGCCGGGCGCAACGAGGCGAAGCCGCTGCCCGACGAGAGCGGCGGCGAACCGCGGCACGACGGCGAAGACGTGCCGGCCTCGCGCACCGGCGCGGCGATCGCCGAGTAAGCGCCGAACTCGCAGCCGTCCCGGTCCGCCGCTCGGCACCGCATCCGTACTAATCCCGATCTCCATGTTAGCGGCTTGTCAGGCCGGCGATCGTATGACGCGGCCAAACGGTACGGACGGGCGGGCCGCGATCATTGCCATGCGCGGCTCACGGACCGCAAAAAATCGCCGGCCGTTGCAGGGATGAGGTGTCGATTATGGATTTGCCCGGCGCGCGCAAAAAGGCGAGCTGGCCCAATTTGATGCATCGCATCGACTGGAGCCGGCGCACGACCAAGGATGCGATCGTCATTTTCCTGATCGCACTCGCCGCCTATTTCATCAGCGGATGGCTGGACCTCTTCGACTCGATACCGAGATTTCAAGCCGTTCATGGCGACTGGGGCATCGACGACCTCGCGATGACGTGCGTCGTGCTGGCGTTTGCGATGACCGCTTATGGGTGGCGCCGTTTGCAGGATATTACCAGGGAGGTGCAGGCGCGCCGCGCGGCGGAAGCAGACGTGCGGACAAAAGTTCACGAGCTGACACAGACCAAGACGTTTCTCAACACCATCGTCGACAACGTGCCGGCGACGATCTTTGTCCGCGAGCTGCCCGAGTGCCGCTATGTGCTGGTCAACCGCGAAGCCGAGAGGCTACTCGGAATCTCGCGTAACGACACGCTCGGCAAGACCGCCGCCGACATCTTCCCGCCGGAAATCGCGCGCGTGATCGACGCGCACGATCGCATGCTGGTGCGGTCCGCTGGTGCGGTGGCATTCGACGAACTGCCGCTGCCGACCCGGAACAACGGCACCCGCATCGCATTCGCGACCGGGATTGCCATCCCCGACGACGACGGCACGCCGCATTATCTGCTCAACGTCGTTCAGGACGTGACCGAGCGCAAGCGCGCCGAAGCGCAAATCGCCCATCTCGCGCACCACGACTCCCTGACCGATCTTCCCAACCGTGCGGCGTTCAAGGCGCACACCGATAACATCGTCGAGCGCGCCGCGAAGGCGGGCGAAAGCTTCGCCGTGATGTGCATCGATCTCGACCGTTTCAAGGAGGTCAACGACGTGTTCGGTCATGCGGTCGGCGACGGCTTGCTGTGCGAAATCGCCAAGCGGCTGCAGGCCGCCGCCGCGGGCGCGTTCATCGCGCGGCTCGGCGGCGACGAGTTCGCCGTGATCTCGGCGGACGGCCCGCAGCCGGCCTCCGCCGAGGCGTTGGCCGACCGCATTCTGCGCACGCTCGACCACGACATCGAGGTCAACGGCCACGCCTTGCGGGCCGGAATGACCGTCGGCGTCGCGGTTTATCCGGCGGACGGCTCCGATATGTCGGTGCTGCTCGGCAATGCCGATGCGGCGCTGTATCGGGCCAAGACGGAGGAGCGCGGCTCGATCCGCTTCTTTGCGCCGGACATGGATAAGCGCCTGCGCGAGCGGCGCAGTCTGCAACACGACCTGCGATCGGCATTGCCGCGCGGCGAACTCGTCCTGTTCTACCAGCCGCAGTCCTCGATCGCAGGCGAAATCACCGGCTTCGAGGCGCTGGTGCGATGGCAGCATCCGACCCGCGGCATGGTTCCGCCGGGCGAATTCGTTCCGCTGGCGGAGGAGAGCGCGCTGATCATTCCGATCGGCGAGTGGATCTTGCGCGAGGCGTGCCGCGAAGCCGCCTCCTGGCCGCTGCCGCTCGGCATCGCGATCAATCTGTCGCCCATTCAGTTCCGGCACGGCGATCTGCCGGCGCTGATCCATACCATCCTGTTCGAGACCGGCCTTCCCGCCAACCGGCTGGAAGTCGAAATCACCGAAGGCGTGCTGATGTCCGATTTCACGCGCGCCCTTTCGATCTTGCGGCGGCTCAAGGCGCTCGGCCTGCGCATTGCCATGGACGACTTCGGCACCGGTTACTCGTCGCTGTCGTATCTGCAATCCTTTCCGTTCGACAAGATCAAGATCGATCGGGGTTTTATCGCCAATCTCGACAGCAACCCGCAATCCGCGGCCATCATTCGCGCCGTTATCGGGCTCGGTCGCGGGCTCAATCTGCCGATCGTCGCCGAAGGGGTCGAGACCGCGGAGCAGTTGGCATTCCTCAAAAGCGAACAATGCAACGAGATCCAGGGCTTTCTGGTCGGGCGGCCCGCTCCGATCGCGCAATATTCAAAGTTCACCGGCCAGGAGCCGGCGGCGCAACTCACCGCGCTTGCAAGCTGAACCGTCGCGCCGCGGCGGCTTAGAGCATGATCCCGAAAAAGCCTGCCCTTGGACTTGATCCGAGGGTGGATACCGGTTTTCGGAAAAGATCATGCTCAATCAAAAAGCTAGAGCTAATCGGTTTTGATCCCATCAAAACCGATTAGCTCTAGCGATCCGCCGCATCGCCAAAATGACGCCGAAGCTATCCTGCTCGCGCCAACGAGGATAAGCTCGCGCACCTGCCGTGCGCGGCGGATTAAACGACGCCATCGACGATCCGGGGAGCGGCGCGCCTGCTTTGCGCGGCGACGCCAGAGGTGAAAGATGTTCGAGTATTTCGAGGACAACTACACATGGAACATGGCGGTCAATCTCGCGCTCGGCATGGGCGGCAGCATCGGCGATATCGACGATGCTTCGCGGGCGCTGCGGCCGTTGGCGAATAGGCGCGACGATTTCGCCGCCGAGAAGTTGTTCGAGGCCTGGTCGGCGCTCGGCGCCAAGCTGATGCGGCTCGCCGCCGCCGACGAGGCGCGCGGCCACTTGCTCAGCGCCGGCGCAAAATACCGCCGCGCTTTTATCTATCTCATTCAGGCGGAGCGGATGCAGCGGCCCGATTTTGCCCCGCGCAAAGAGGGCTACCGCGAGGCGCTGGATTGCTTTTCCCGCTTTCTCGCTCACACGCGGTCGAATTGCCGGCGCGTCGAAGTGCCGTATTTGAACACCGCGCTGCCGGCGCTCCTGGTCGGGGTGCCAAACGCGACGGGCAACGCCCCCTGCATGGTGCATTTCGACGGTCTCGACGTCACCAAGGAGATCATCTATCTGGTCGGCGTTCCCGACATGCTCGCCGCGCGCGGCATTGCCACCCTTGTCGTCGATAACCCCGGCGTCGGCGAATCGCTGCGGCTGCGTGGGCTGCACAATTCTCCCGAAGCGGAAGCGCCGGCCAAAGCCGCCGTCGACTTTCTGCAATCGCTGCCCGGCATCGATCGCGATCGGATCGGCATCATGGCGTTGTCGCTCGGCGGCTATCACGCGCCGCGCGCCGCGGCATTCGAGCCGCGGTTTAAATGCTGCGTCGCCTGGGGCGCCAATTACGATTGGGGCGAGACGCAACGGCGGCGCTATGAAGCCAAGGAACAGCGGCTGCCGGTGCCGCACTATTGGGATCATGTCGCCTGGGTGTTCGGCAAAAACTCGGTGGAAGAGGTCATCGAGGTTTCCGCCAAGCTGTCGCTCAAGGGCATTTTGGACCGGATCGAATGCCCGATCCTGTGCATTCATGGCGAGAACGACCGTCAAATCCCATTGAGTCAGGCGAAACAGCTTATCGCGGACTGCACGTCCAGTCCGCGCGCGGAGCTGCACGTGCAGACGCTGGCCGACGGCGGCGCCGAGCATTGCGGCGTCGACAACGTGGCGCCGACGCGCGAGGCGATCTGCGATTGGGTGGCGGAAGTGCTGGGCGGCAAGCCGGCCGGCAAAAACTAGGGCGCGAACTCATACGTGAACTCATAAATGTACGTGAGCTCGACGGCAAAGTCTCCTGTACACCCAATAGCGACCAAATTTTTTGTAGCACAGCGAATGCAGCGATGGGCCAAAAGCAAACGTCCGCAGTAGCGACTTCTGGTCACCGCAGATGTTGATTTAGAAATTCGTTTGTCCGGCCGTTCGCCAGCATTGCCGCCGCGGCATTGTAGTGCAGGCCGTTATGTCGGGAGAACGCGTGACGCTGACCCGGATAGCTGTAAACGGTGGCGTTCGGCTTTTTTGCCAGCGCCGCTTTGATTTGAGTTTGTGCCGTCTTTGAGATGAATTCGTCCTCCTCGCCGAGGTGCATCAGTAAGGGGGCGCGCAAGCTACCAACTTCGCCCAAGTATTTTTCCGTGTCGCCACCATGATAGGCGACGGCGGCGTCCACCTCATGGCGGGCGGCCGTGATAAAGGCCATCAATGCCCCGAGGCAACAGCCCTGCAGGGCAACCTTCCCAGTTGAGCCCGGTAACTTGGCGGCGGCGCGGATTGTTTGCGCGATATCGCGCGCGCCTGCATCGCGATCATATGCCCCGTAAAGCCGCAGACCGCGCTGCCAGGCAGCCTCTGACCTTACGTCAAGATCGACGTCAGGCTCTTGCCGCCAGAACAGGTCGGGCGCGATTGCAACAAATCCTCGCTGTGCCAACTCATCGCAGGTCGCCCGGATGTCGGCGTTAACGCCAAACAATTCTTGGAGAACGACAACTGCCGGGGCGGGTAACTTGGCCGGCCGTGAGATGTAAGCGTGGAACTTTGCATCCGGGGACTCGATGACAATTTGATTTTCCATATTGCCCTCCCGATCGATTGCGGCCGTCACGCGCGGCCGCTGACTGGTTCCACCAACCTAGCGAGCGGCGCGGAGGCAAAGACCGGTCTACCCTCGCGCCGCGACGCCGTTTCACTGGTTGGCGTACGCGTGTGCTGCAGCCTCTTCGATCATCTTGGCCGTTTCCTTCGGGTGAGACATGTAGGCCACATGGCTGGAATCCACCTCGACCGTCTTGGCCTTGGCGCGCTTCGCCATCATCCGCTCCTGGTCAGGGTTGATCGACCGGTCTGCGGTGGCCACCATGTACCAGGTGGGTTTAGTTTTCCACGCAGGCGACGTGACCTTATGGGTGAACGCGGCGGTGGAGATTGGCACCTGGGATATAGCCATGAACTCTGCATCGGCTCTGGGAATGTCCGCCGCGAAGTCGGCCGCGAAATGCTCCGGGTCGATCCACCAGTTGCCGTTGCTATCCGGCTTGAACGCCTTGGAGGCCTGCGGCAGGGCTTGTTCGATCGAGGCGCAGCTCTCGCCAGCATCCAGCGCGAATGCGGCAATATAGACAAGCGCGGCTACCTTTGGATGATTGCCCGCCTCCGTGATGACGGAGCCGCCATAACTGTGGCCCACCAGAACTACTGGCCCATCCATCGCGTCGATCGCCGCCTTCGTGTACTTCTGGTCTTCGGCGCACGAGGTCTCGGGGTGCTGCACCACCGACACCCTGTATCCGTCAGCCTTGAGTATCTTAGCGACGGCCTGCCACCCGGAGCCGTCGGCGAAAGCACCATGCACAAGCACCACGTTCTTAATTTGCTGTGTCACTACCATTCTCCTTTGCAGTAAAAGTCAGTCGGATCGATGTCGAACGCCTTCACGCAAGACACTTCCGTCTTGGCGTTGCATATCGTCAGCAGCGCGCACAAAATTGTACGAATTTGACCGCGTTGTAAGATTCGGACGAAAAATCGCTCCGCCAGACGACGCGATTGGCGAGTTGCCACTATTTTTATAATTGCGAGGCGCTTATCCTGTCTGTCGTCCGGGCCGGTGGACGCTCGCGTTGAGAGCGCGAGAATGTTTGTCGCTCACGAGAATTAAATTGCCGCTTTGGCGACTGTTATGGAGGCAATGATGGCTGCGGATGCTATCGAGGACGACCTTGCTAGACGCTTCCGAATAGATCCTCCGCCAACACTCTTGGCGCGAAAATCTTCAAAGGCACGTGTGGGGTTTTCGCGCATGCGGTGCAGCCGTCCGATGCGTGGCCGTTCACTGGCCGTGCCACCGCAAGAGGCTTTTGCATTTCATGTTCCGTTATCGGTGCCGTTCTTCTCGAACTTATGGACGGCAGGACGGCGCAGAGAAGTGCCCGATCTGCGCCTCGGCGATGCACAGCTGGTTGACCTCAGCGAGAATCCGGTCGTCAGTTTGGATATCCCTTTCGATACGCTTCGGTTTTACATCACGCAGGTTGCGCTTGATGAGATGGCAAATGAAGCCGGAATTCGCCGGGTGAAAGGGCTTTATGCCCCGAATTTTGGTGCCCGCAATTTGGTCATGTTCGGTCTGGCGCAAGCGCTCGCCGGCGCGATGGAGCAACCAGGCGATGGAACCGCGATGTTTTCCGACTGTATCGCGCTCGCTTTTTTTACTCACATTGTGCGCGCTTACGGGGGCATCCCGATCGGGGAACGGAACGCTCGCGGCGGACTAGCGGCGTGGCAGCTGCAACGCGCCCGCGACTTCATCGACGTCAATTTGGAACGTGATCCTTCGATCGCGGAGGTCGCTCATGAGTGCGGACTATCGAGCGGCTATTTTGCGCGGGCGTTCAAACGATCGACGGGCGTTCCGCCTTACAAGTGGCTGACCAAAATACGCGTCGAACGCGCCAAAGTACTCTTAAAGGACCCACGCTGCGAGCTCGCCGATATTGCCCAGCTTTGCGGCTTTGTGGACCAAAGCCATTTCACGCGAGTATTTTCCAGGAGCGAGGGTTACAGCCCGGGCCGTTGGCGCCGCTTTCACCGCTTATAGTCTAATAAGCTTTTACGTCGGAACCGCCCATCAATTTCCCATCTTTGAAAATGTCTGCTTTGGGTCAATCGCTGCACATCTATTGAACTTCCGGGCGGCCGCGTGTCCGTTGTTGCCCCGATAGCGACTGAAAATGCGTCGCAACAAGCTTGCGGCGAATTACCTCGCTTTCATCCAGCTTGCATCCGTCAGGCTATGGCTGCGCGTTAATCAGTCCACGCCCTCATTCGCTTCGAACTGCCGCAGCAGAGCGCGGCCGTAATCGTTGCCGTTGGGCGTGCGCACCAGCGCGTGCGCATGGCGCCGGCTAAAGCCGGTGTCCGGCAGCGCCACGCCGGGTTGATGATAGAACTCGATGAAAATCACCGGACTATAGATCCGGTAGTAAAACGGACTGACCGGATCGAACCGGCCGATCCAAGCGAAGATCGTCTCATTGAGACGCTGCGCAACCTCGTCGAGGCGCAGTTGCGCGTGCGCCGGCGGCAGCCGGTCGGTGTAGAGCTTGATGAGATCGAGCAGCGCCGCCTGCTGCGCCGGCGTCATCTCGTTTGTCCGCAACCCGGCATAGGGGATGACGACATTGTCCTTAAATCCCGAAGCGTAGCCGTCGAACGGCAGGTCATGGCCGATGGTCGCCATGGCGCGCTGCTCGGCCGTCAACGCGCCCATGAAGGCAAAGCCCTGCGCCTCCTCCTCCCGCAGCACGGTCGTGCCTTTATATTTTCCGGATTCGGCCAGCGCCGGCTCAGAGCCGAGCAACATCGGCGTCAGCACCACCTGATCGCCGAGCACGAAGCAATTGATGTTGCAGTGGTGACCGTCGACCTGCCAGCCCCAAGGAGCATCAAATGCAGCGTCCGGCGACGGCGTGCCGAACAGGCTGATCCAGTAGAAATATTCGCCGAATTCGTCGGGCAGTCCGGTCAGCTCGGCGAGATGCTCGTTGAGCCGCATGGCGTTGCGCGCGGTCTCGTAGGCCCGCGCGCCGAGACCCACGCGCATGATGTCGTAGGCGAGCGTGAGTTGCCGCTCGCTCAATTCGGCGAAACACAATCCGTGCCGCATCACATTGCGGTGGATGTTGCTCCAGTGCCGCCACACCTCGCTCTGCACCGGAAAACTCGCCGCCGCGCGTTGCCCGGGATCGAGCGCCGCCAAAAATTCGTTGACGGCTTCGAGCATCGGTTGCGTCGAGACGCCGGTCGCACGCAGCGGATAAAGGTTCTCGACGACCTCGCCGTTGGCGGTGAGGCCCGTGAAAGCCTGCTGCAAGGATTGCCGCCAGGCCGCGAACAGGTCGCGCAGCGGCTGCGATATCTTGCTTTCATCGATCCGCGGCGGCGCGCGGCGCGATCGGCGATTGAGCACTGGAGCGTCGGTCATCATGTCGGCCATGTGCAGTGTTTTACGCGCGGCCGGATCGGGACGGCAATGGACAATGCAGTCCGTCGCGGACATAATTTACCTCAACCGAGGCGCCGCAGAACGGCGCGGTTCGAGGGAGAGACGCCGTGAACGCTGCAACCAGCACCGCCCGGACGCTAAGACCGGGCATGGATCCGGCCGAATGGAAGGTCCGCGTCGACCTTGCCGCCGCATTCCGGCTTGCCGCGATGCAGGATTGGGACGAACTTTTATTCGCGCATCTGTCGGCCCGCGTGCCGAACCATCCCAACCAATTCCTGATGCACCCGGCGGCCATTCTGTTCGAGGAGGTCACCGCCTCGACCCTGCATAAGCTCGACGAGAACTGCAATCACGTCGAGCCGAGCGACGAGCTGCCGCACAAATTCGCCTTCCCGTTCCACAAGGGCATCTATGACGCCTATCCGCAGGCGCAATGCGTCATGCATCTGCACACCAAATATGCCACCGCGGTGGCGATGCAGGAGCAAGGGCTTATTGCCGGCAATCAATACGCGCTATGGCTCGGGCCGATCGGCTACCACGATTACGAGGGGCTGTTGTCGACGCCCGAAGAGGGCCAGCGGCTCGCCAAGAATTTCGGCAACAGCCAGATCGTCTTGCAGCGCGGCCATGGCTTCGTGTTGTGGGGCCATAGCGTGCATGAGGCCTATATGCTGGCGTTCCTCGTCATCCGCGCCTGCGAAACACAAGTCCGCTCGTCGGCCGGGGCGTTGCAACCTTACGTGCCGCCGCAATCGGTGCTCGACGCGACGATCGGCCAGGCCAAGATCATCACCGACGGCAATCAACCGTTCAACCAGATGACCTGGCGCGCGCTCTTGCGCAAGCTCGACCGCATCGCGCCCGATTACAAGACCTGATCGCCCGCGCCCGGCCGCTGCCTCGCGCCGCGCGGCTTGCCGCGCCGGGGCGGCAAACGAACATGGAGATAACAATGTCCGTCATGGAGCGCAGCGTCATTGAGACGGCGCTGCCGATCTATCACCGCTCGATCGACTGGGACGCGCTGTACGAGCGCTATCCGGTCCCCGACGTGTTCGCCAAGACGCGGTGGAAATGGTCGCCCGACGAAATCCGCAAATTTCAGAACGAGCAGTTTCTCGATCTGATGCAGACCGGATGGCGAAACGAGTTCTATCAGCGGCGCTGGAAGGCCGTGGGCCTGCAACCCGGCGACATCAAGAGCATCGACGACATCGTCAAGCTGCCGACGTTCGATTCCGCCGACATCAAGAAAGATCAGGAGGAGAATCCGCCGTTCGGCCTGATCAACGGCAATGTCGACGACATCCTGCGCACGCAGCCGCTGAAGCTGCAAACCTCGGGCGGCACCACCGGCAAGCCGCGGCCGACGCTTTATGCGCCGGTCGAGTGGGAATTGAACGGACTGACCATCGCGCGGGTGTTCTACATCTGCGGCGTGCGGCCCGGCGACCGGCTGCAAATCCCGCACACCTGCTCGCTCGGCAATGCCGGCTGGTGCGCCTATAAAGGCGCGCACGATTATCTCGGCGCGCTGCCGATCACCACCGGCACCGGCGCGGTCACCGCGTCGCGCCGGCAGATCGAGATCGCGCAGGAATGGGGCACCAATGTCTGGTACGTGCGTCCCGAATACGCCACCCAGCTCGCAAAGGTCGCGCGCGATGAGCTGAGTTTCGACGTGCGCGATCTCAAGACCAAGTTTCTCGGCTGCGGGCTGGGTCCCGACACCGAGAATACCTTCCGCAACCAGCTCGAAGAATTGTGGGGCTGCAAGGTCTACGACATGTACGGCACGCACGAAATGGGCATGGGCGCGTTCGAATGCCAGCACCAGGCCGGCCTGCATTTCCACGAGGATTCCACGTTCTTCGAGATCGTCGGCATCGAGGACGACAAGCCGGTCAAGGACGGCGAGATCGGCAACATGGTGTGCACCATCCTGCATCGCCGTCAGCAGCCGATGATCCGCTTTAATCTTCGCGACCTCACCCGCATCGTCGCCACCGACCGTTGCGCCTGCGGCAGCTCGTTCCGCCGCATGCAAAAAATGCTGGGCCGCAGCGACACCATGGTGCGCATCCGCGGCGTGAGCATCTGGCCGCAGGCCTGCCTGCCGGCGATCAAGAGCGACCCCCGCACCACCGGCGAATGGCTGTGCATCGCCGAGCGCAATGTGCGCGACGGCGTCATCCGCGACGAGATGACGGTCAAGGTCGAGGTGCGCGACGACGCGCCGGGCTGGGACGGCCTCAAGGATCATATCGAGAAGCGGCTGCATTCGGATCTCGGGTTGAAGCTGAACGTCGAGCTGGTGTCCGAAGACGCGCTGCTCGAATGGTCGAACCGCGGCCGCGAAGGCAAGCCGAAGCGCATTCTCGACCGCCGCTACGACAAGAAGTGATCCCCGTGCATTATTTCGATTGCCATTCGCATTTTTCGACCCGCGCCGGGCTGCATCATCGCACCGCCGAGGAGCTCGCCAATGCCGAGCGCATTTTCAAGCGCAAGCGCACGTTCCAGACCGAGGCCGAGATGGCGGACGGCTTCCGCCAAAGACACGTTCGCACCATCCTCGATATCTACCGCACCTGGCGCATGAGCGACGAAGACGAGATCCGCGCGACCGACGATTATGCGGCGCAATTCGCCCGCGACAATAGTGACGTGGTCTACGGCAACTGGCTTGCCGCCAATCCGGCGATGAAGGATTTTTGGCTCAAGGAATATGCCCGGCTCGCCGCCGCCAAGGCCGGTTTCGTCGGCTTTTGCCAGAGCCAGAACAGCCTGCGCTTTCCGCCAAGCGATCCGATCTGGGACCCGTTCTATAAGCTCGCGATCGAAGCCGACGTGCCGGTGCTGCTGATGACCGGGCTCACCGGCATCGGGCAAGGCATGCCCGGCGGCATGGGCGTGGTACTCGACGACGGCCATCCGCGCCATGTCGATGTTGTCGCCGCAAAATTTCCCGGACTGAAAATCCTCGCCGGCCGGCCGGCCTGGCCGTGGCAGGACGACATGATCGCGATCCTGCTGCACAAATCCAATGTCCGCTACGAGCTGCACGGCTGGTCGCCGAAATATTTCACGCCGGCCTTGAAGAAGGAAATCGGCGGCCGCTTGCAGGACCGCATTCTATTCGGCTGGGACTGGCCGACGCTGACCCACGAGCGGCTGGTCGACGACTGGCGTTCGCTCGGCTATGCCGAGGACGTCTATGAGAAAATCTTCCACGGCAACGCCGAGGCCTTCTTTCCCGGCGCGGCGCCGGCGGCACGATGAGCGAACCGATGAACGAAGGCGCGGCATTGGCGGGAAAACTTCGGCAGATGGCCGCGACCGAGCATGTCACGCCGGCCGAGCTTGCGGCCCTGGTCGCCGACGTGTTCGCCCATTGCGGCGTGCCGCGAGCCGATGCCGAGATCGCTGCCGAAGTCGCGGTCTGGGCGCAGACGCACGGCTCGGATTCGCATGGCGCGGTGCATCTGCCGCTCTATACGCGGGGGCTGCTTGACGGCACCATCAAGAGCAATCCGAAATTCTCGACCGCCGCCGCCCTGCCCTCTTCCGCGGTGCTCGACGCCGATCACGGCTTGGGCCTGGTGGCGAGCCGGCGCGCCATCGACATGGCGATCGAGATCGCCCGGAAATACGGCGTCGGCGCGGTGGCGGTGCGCAACTCAAGTCATTTCGGCGCCGCCGGTTACTATGCCGAACACGCCGCCGAACGGGGCCTGATCGGCCTTGCGCTGACCAACGCCCAGCCGGCGATCGCGCCGACCGGCGGTACCGAAGGTTTGCTCGGCACCAATCCGATCGGCGCCGCATTCCCGATTCCGGATCGCGATCCGATCGTTGCCGACATGGCGACCGCCATGGTGGCGCGCTCGCGCATCCGCCATGCGCTCGCCGCCGGGCAAAAAGCCATTCCCGAAGGCTGGGCGCTCGATCCGAGCGGCCAGCCGACCACCGACCCCGTGCTGGCGGTGAAGGGTTCGATTCTGCCGATCGGCGGCGCGAAGGGTTACGCGCTCGCCTTGATGGTCGAGATTCTGTGCAGCGCGCTCTCCGACGGCGAGCCCGGCTTCCAGGTGACTTATGAGAACGTGGTCAAGCGGCCGAGCAACATCTGCCAGTTCTTCCTCGCGCTCAATCCGGACGGCTTTGCCGGCGGCGCACGCTACGGCGCGCGCATCGGCCATATCGCCGAGGTGATCGGCAAGGCAAAGCCGATGGCGGGCGCCGCGGCGCCGCGCCTGCCGGGCGCGCGCGGCCATGCTGCTAAACGCGCGACCGCGGCCGCGGGCATCGCCATGTTCGGCAATCTGCGCGCGGCGCTGAACAACGTTGCGGGGATGCTCGATAGCTACACGGCACCGGCGTAAGCGGAATCAACCCATCGGGGTTGAGTCACGCTATCGGATCAGCAGATGCATGATCGCGAGCGAGATGGCCGGAATATAGGTCACCAACATCAGCGCAACCAGCGCCAACGCCACGAGCGGTATCAGGCCGACATACAGCGTGGCCGACGGCGTCTTGAACAGCGCCTGGCAGACGAAAATGTTCAAGCCGAACGGCGGATGGAAGGTGCCAATCGTCAAATTCATCACCACGATCACGCCGAAATGGATCGGGTCGACGCCGAGCGAGGCGGCGACCGGCGCCAACAGCGGCGTCAGCATGATCAGCGCCGAAGCCGGATCGAGGAAGCAGCCGACGAACAAGAGGAACAGATTGATGACCAGTAGCACCAGCCAACGGTCGGAGTGCAGCCCCATGATCACCGACACGGCGGATTGCGCGATCCCGCTGATGGTCAAGAGCCAAGCGTAAAGTCCGGCCACCGATACGATGATGAAAATCAGCCCGGTCAGGTACATCGCGCGCGCGCAGCTGTCGAAGATGCTGCGAAAGTCCGCCTCGCGATAGACCACGTAGCTGACGAAAATAGCATAGACGCTGGCGACACCGGCGGCTTCGGTGGGCGAGAACACCCCGGTATAGATGCCGCCGAAGATGATGACGATCGCTCCCAGCGCCCAGACGCTTTCGCGCGTCGTCGTGAGGAATTTCTTGAACGAAAATGTTCCGGTCTCGGTGATGCCGACCCTGATCGAGTGCCAATAGATGTAGATGCCGAACAATGCGGTGAGCAAGAGGCCCGGGCCGATGCCGGCGGCGAACAACTGGATGACCGAAGTGTCGGACGCGATGCCGTAAATGATCATCGCGATCGACGGCGGAATAAGGTTGTCGAGCGCGCCTTCGGCCGTGACCAGGGCGGCGGCAAAGCTCTCGCTATAGCCGGCCTCGCGCATGCGCGGATAGGTCAAGGTGCCGACCGCCGCGGTGCCAGCCGTAGTCACCCCGGAGATGGCGCCGAACAGCGCCGCGAAGCCGAGCGACGTCAACGGGATATGCGCGCGAAATCCGCCGACGATCGAAGCAACCCAGTTCAAAAGCCGCACGGTGAGGCCGCCGCGCGACATCAGATCGCCGGCGAAGATGAAGAACGGCACCGCTAAGAGCGGAAACTTGTTGAGGCTGTTGAAAATGTCCTGATGCACCACCGTCATCGGCACGCTGAAAAAGAACGCCAGAATCACCATCGAGCTGGCGAGCAAAAGCAGAAAAATCGGGAAACCCAGCAACAAGAGCACGAACGGCAAGACCCCCATCACCCAGTACATCGCCGCGGCCCCTTCAGTCGAATTTCCCGGTGATGTAGGCGCGCAAGCGTACGATCACCGCCAGCGCCATGAAGCCGAACCCGAACAGCACGGCGGCATGGGGAACGACCAGCGGTATGTCCGTCGCCGCGGTCACGGAATGATTGCGGTAGTGGACCTCAAGCACCTTCCAGGACTGCACCGCCGTGACAATGGTGCAGGTGAGGAACGTGGCGGTGATCAGGCAATTGACCGCGATCTTCAAAGGCGGCTTCAAGGTGTCGTAGATGAGATCCATGCACAGATGGGCGCCGCGATAGGTGATGGATCCCGCGACAATAAACACCGTCCAGATCACGATAAAAACCAGAACTTCCTCGGCCCAGAAAATCGGCTTGAAGAACACATAACGCGCCACAACGTTGACGATGTTGATCCCGGCGGCGATCAGGAACAGGGTCCCGGAAGCGAAATAGGGCATTTTGATGAAAAGCAGCTCTTCGAACCGCTTGCGCGGCGATAGGGTCGGCTCGTCGCTCATGCCCGCCTCTGGTTCGAAGGGCTGAATATATCCGCGCGTGGGGCCGCGCTCGCACCGCCTTCCTCGGCGGCCCGCCGGGCAAAACCGACGCGTCCCACGATCAAGCGGGACGCGCCGGGCGGTTCCATCGAAGGCCGCTTCAGTATTTCGCCGCGGTCTGTTGGATCTTTTCGTAGAAAGCTTTGAGAACCGGGTTGCCCTGCGTCACCTCCGCCCCGATCGGCTTCAGGCGCTTCTCGAGTTCGGTCTGCTCGTCCGGCGGCAGCGAGATAATTTCGCCGCCGCGACTGATCCACACCTGGTCGAGCTGGGCCATCTCGTCGACCGCCGTCTGCCTCGCCCATGGCTGTAGCTTACGCGCTTGATCGACGATGGTCTTGGCGATGTCGGGCGGCAGCTTGTCGAGCCAGGGCTTGCTCAGGCAAGCAAACGAAATCAGCATCGTGTCATGGGTCATCAGCAGCGTCTTGCCGATGTTCTGCAAGTTAAAGTTCGTGAATATGGAGATGCCGCTCATGGTGCCGTCGATGACGCCGTTTTGCAGCGAGGTGATCATTTCCTGCAGGCCCATCGGCACCGCCGTCGCGCCGAGCGCGGCCATGCGCGCGCGTTCCGCGTCCGTCGCATTGACGCGCATTTTCAATCCTTTGAAATCCGCAAGATGGCGCAGCGGCTTCTTGGCGCCGAAGTAAAACGATTCCGCCGCCACCCCCAGCATCACGCCGACCAGACCTTTATCTTGGGCCATGGTCAGCACGTAGCTGTTGAAGTCGGGATCGCCCAGCACTTCGTTGGCCTGTTTGACGCTCTTGAACAGGAAGGGAATGCTGAACTCGCCAAATCGTGGATCGGCCCCGGCGTAGAAGTCCGCCGGAATTGCGTAGCCCTCGATAGTCCCGAGCTCGATGCCTTCGAGCATTGCCGATGGAGTGCCGAGCTGGCCGCCGGGATAGACCTGCACTTCGACACGGCCGTCGGTCGCCTGCGGTAGAACCTCCGCCAGCTTGCGACCGAGTTTTTCCTGCATGTCGCCGCGCGTGACCAGGCCCCATTTGATCACGTATTGAGCCGCGGAAACGGCCTTGGGCACCACCGCGAAGGCAAGCGGCAGCCCCAGCGCGAACGGAATCAGAGCAAGAAAGGCGCGATGTCGCATGATGTCCTCCCCAGACGGCGCTAACTTAGCCCGGCCAATTCTTATAGTCTCGCCGCCGCGCGACTTGCACGCAACTTGGCGGCGGCGTTGACGACGACAGACTATCCAAGCACAGAATGCTGTCAATTATAGTGCGACATATGTGCGACGCGGCGGTTGTCATGGTGCCCGTTGCGCGGATCGGGAGCAGGTCATGAATGTCGGGATTGTCGGATTGGGTCGGATGGGCGCGGCAATGTCGCTTCGCCTGCGCCAGCAGGGCTTTGACGTAGCGGGCTGGGACCACAACGCCGAGGTGAACCGCGCGCTCGCGGCCGGCGGACTGCGGATCGCCGGCAATGCCCGCGAGGTCGCCGCGCAATCGGAGATCGTGATCTCCATCATCACCGAGGATCACGGCGTGCGGCGCATTTTCAACGGGCCGGACGGCTTTCTCAGCGGCGAGGTCACGGGCAAGCTGTTCATCGAGATGAGCACGCTGCAACCGATGACCGGCCGCGAACTCGTGCCGCTGGTCGAGGCCAAGGGCGCGCGGCTGATCGAATTGCCGGTTCTCGGCACCATCCCGCAGGTCCGCGACGGCAAGCTGTTCGCGTTGGTCGGCGGCCGCGCCGAAGACCTCGACCGGGCGCGGCCGGTTCTGGAAAAGATGACGCGTCGCATCGCCCATATGGGACCGAACGGGGCCGGCTATGCGATGAAGCTCGCCGTCAATCTCGGGCTTGGCGCTTATATCCAGGCGGTGTCGGAATTGCTCGCGCTCGGCTTCAAGCAGGGCCTCACCCTCGACCAGATGCTCGACGTGCTGCAGGAGGCGCCCTATGCCAGCGGCTGGCTCAAGAGCAAGATCGACGTGATCAAGGGTGCGCCGGCCGAGATGACGCTCGATATCCGCACCTTGCGCAAGGATTTGATGTCGGCGGTGGCGACCGGCGCGCTCAGCGGTGTGCCGATGCCGTTGTCGGCGGCGACGCTCGTGTCGCTGTCGGCGGCAGTCGCCGACGATTACGGCAGCGGCGATCTCGCCGAATTGCCGAAATTTTTGCGCGAGGCGATGCTGCAGAATTTCGCCTAGTGCGGCGAGACCGGCTGCCGAGAACACCGTTGGCTGGGGCGGGAGGATTTGAACCTCCGAATGGCGGAATCAAAATCCACCATTAATCGCTCTTCCGCTTCAGTTCCTGTTGCTCGTAGCGCGCTTTGAGCGCTGGGTCGCTGGTTTTGCCGAGGACTTCATTCTGCTCGTCAGTTCCATCGAGACCGGGCGCCTGTACGATTTCCTCCGCCATACGATCGTCGGGTAAAGCCTCGCGGATAAAAGGTTTGAGATAGCCGTCCAGAAGGCCCTTGCGAGGCACGTCCAGTTCCTTCGTCAACGCAGACAGGTAATCGACTTTTCCTGTCCCTGCCCAGTCGATACTAAACCCGGCGCGCTGCGCCAGAATGGCGTGAACAACCATGATGGCGCGCCCGTTGCCGTCCAGAAATGGATGAGCATAAGCGAGATAGCCCATAATCTCACCAGGCTTTGCTTTCATGAATGCCTTGTCCTGCCCGTGAGTGAGCGCAAACTCTACCGCGCGCTGAATATCTTGGGGGCGAGCGAAGAGGATGGAGCCTTTTCTGATCGCAAGGTCGGACGCAGTCTTCAGACGGTCTTGGCCCGCCCAAGGATAAACGGCTTCGAACAGGATCTTGTGAGTTTCAAGCACATCCGGATAGGAGAGTTGCTTGATCTTGGCGAGCCGCTCAAGGGCCGCATCAATGCCAGTCGTAAATGAAGTGTGTTCTAGGCGACGGACAATGTCCGGGATCTTTTTCCTTGGCGATATTGCGCAGGTAGCCTTGCGTCTCGAAATCGCCAAACGGGTCGAACGTCACGGCCTAGCTTCACGCAGATAGGCCGCTTGAAGTTGCACCATCTCGGTTCGCGAGAGGTGACCGCTGCGTTGCAAAGCGATGAGCAATTGTTCGATTTCATCAAGCTGCACATCATCGCCTGCGAGGCGCGTGATATGATGCGCGAGCAGATCGTTTGGCGTACGGGCGTACGCCACGCGATGCTCCTCGGCCATCTTCCGGATGCGGGCGGCAACGGCGTTTACGACTTGAGTGGACATCAAATTCTCCCACTTGAAATATAGCATTTCATCGGGTGTGAATCCATTACAATCCCAGAAAATCATGTGTAATCAGCAGCTTCAGTATACGATCCATTTCAGGCGGGGGCACACTGCGTCGTGTCCGCTGGCTGGGGCGGGAGGATTCGAACCTCCGAATGGCGGAATCAAAATCCGCTGCCTTACCACTTGGCTACGCCCCAATGCACGACGGGATTGGCCGCCGGCGAGCGGCCGTCGGCGTGGCGGACCATAACGGCGCAACCCCTGCGGATCAATGACGAAGCCCCGGTGGCTATCAACGCCGGCGCCGGCCTCGATCATGAACCCTATAATGTATAATGTGCCGCCCATCGCCGGCCCGGCGGGCCGCAAGAAGAAACAAGAGGAACCAAGGGGAACCAAAGGGAACAATGTCCGAACCTGTCCTCGTGAGCGACGATGGCGCCGTCCGCATCATCCGGCTCAACCGCCCCGACAAGAAGAACGCGCTGACGCAGTCGATGTATGCCGCGATGACGGCCGCGCTGCGCGAGGCCGGGAGCAATGACGCGATCCGCTGCGTCATGCTCGCCGGCGGCCCCGATGCATTCTGCGCAGGCGCCGACATCGGCGAGTTTCTCGAAGCGGCGCAGAGCGGCGCGCTGCGACCGATAACCCGCGAATTTCTCGACACGCTCGCGCGCAACGACAAACCGCTGGTCGCCGCGGTCGGCGGCCTTGCCGTCGGCATCGGCACCACCATGCTGTTCCATTGCGATCATGTCGTCGCCGCGACCGGCGCGGTGTTCTCAACCCCTTTCTCCAGACTCGGCCTCATTCCCGAAGCGGCTTCGAGCCT
This sequence comes from uncultured Alphaproteobacteria bacterium, assembly GCA_963729335.1. Lineage (GTDB taxonomy): Bacteria > Pseudomonadota > Alphaproteobacteria > Rhizobiales > Xanthobacteraceae > BOG-931. The sequence continues at coordinate 236,066 of CAVSNN010000002.1, read as the reverse complement.
GCTCGCGCCGATGCGCATGGGCTATGCGCGCGCCTTCGCGCTGTTGGTGATGGGCCGCCCGCTCACCGCCGCGGAGGCAAAGGACGCCGGCATCGTCAACACAGTGGTCGACGCCGCGACGGTCGACGCCACTGCGTTGCAGGCGGCGCGCGAGATCGCGGCGCTTCCCGCCGGCGCCGTCGCGGTGGCGCGCCGGCTGATGCGCGGGCGTTTGGACGAAGTCGTCGCGCAGATCGACACCGAAGTTGCGCATTTCAAGGAGCGCCTGCAATCCGAGGAAGCGCGCGCCGCGTTTACGGCGTTTCTCGCGCGCAGAAAGTGAGGCCCACGGTGTCGCTTGCCGGCAAAACGCTGTTCATCACCGGCGCGTCGCGCGGCATCGGGCTTGCGATCGCGCTGCGCGCCGCGCGCGACGGCGCCAATATCGCGATCGCCGCAAAAACCGCCGCGCCGCATCCGAAACTTGCCGGCACGATCTATACCGCCGCCGAGGAGATCGAGCGCGCCGGCGGCAAGGCGCTTGCCGCTCGTGGTCGACGTGCGCGACGAAGCCGCTGGTGCGGGATGCGCTCGACAACGACCGCGGAGCAATTCGGCGGCATCGATATCGTCGTCAACAATGCCAGCGCGATCCAGCTCACCGCGCATCGCCGACACCGACATGAAGCGGTTCGATCTCATGCATCAGATCAACGCGCGCGGCACGTTTCATGGTGTCGAAATGGGCGATTCCGTATCTGGCCAAGGCGGCCAATCCGCACATTCTGATGATCTCGCCGCCGCTCGACATGAAGGAGAAATGGTTCGCGCCGCACACCGCCTATTCGATGGCCAAGTTCGGCATGAGCATGGTCGTGCTCGGCCTTGCCGGCGAATTGCGCGGCAAAGGCATCGCCGTCAACGCACTGTGGCCGCGCACCGTCATCGCCACCGCCGCGGTGCAGAACCTGCTCGGCGGCGATGCGGTGATGCGCCGGGCGCGCAAGTCCCGAGATCGTGGCCGATGCCGCCTACGCGATTTTCGCAAAGCCGGCGCGCGAATTCACCGGCCACTTTCTCATCGACGACAATTTCCTCGCCGAAAACGGCGTGACCGATTTCGAGCGCTATCGTGTCGATCCGACGCAAGAGTTGGCGCAGGATTTCTTTGTCCCGGACGACATCGCGCCGCCGCCGCACGTGCACACGACCGATCATTTTGGAGGCCACCGGTGACCTACCAAGCCCCGCTCGCCGATATCGGCTTTGCGCTCAAATACGGCGCCTCGCTCGACCGCCGCGATCGAGCAGGGCCTGTTCGGCGATCTCACGCTCGATGACGTCGACGCGGTGCTGGCCGAAGCCGGCCGCTTCGCCGGCGAAGTGATCGCGCCGCTCAACCGGGTCGGCGACAAATACGGCACGCCGTTCAAGGACGGCGTCGTCACCACGCCGCCGGGCTGGAAGGAAGCCTACCGGGCCTGGCGGAGCGGCGGCTGGAACGGCCTTGCCGCGCCGACCGCATGGGGCGGCCAGGCGCTGCCGCAGATCGTCAACGCCGCCTGCACCGAAATGTGGCATTCGGCGTCGGTCGCGTTCGCCGACGGGCCGATGCTGACCATGGCGGCGATCGACGCGCTCAACGCCCATGGCAGCGACGCGCTCAAGCGCGACCTATCTGGAAAAGCTCGTGTCCGGCGAATGGATGGGCACGATGCAGCTCACCGAGCCGCAGGCCGGCTCCGACGTCGGCGCGCTGCGCACGCCGCGCCGAGCGCGCCGCCGACGGCAGCTATCGCATCACCGGGCAAAAAATCTTCATCACCTACGGCGAGCACGATCTGACCGACAACATCATCCATTTCGTGCTCGCGCGGCTGCCCGACGCGCCGCCGGGCACGCGCGGCATTTCGCTGTTCCTGGTGCCGAAATTCCTGCTCAAATGCGGACGGCGCGCCCGGGGCGCGCAACGACGTGCGCGCGCATTCGGTCGAGCACAAGCTCGGCATCCACGGCTCGCCGACCTGCACCATGATCTTCGGCGATAACGGCGGCGCCACCGGCTTTCTGATCGGCGAAGAAAATGCCGGCATGGCCTGCATGTTCACCATGATGAACCGCGCCCGGCTCGCCGTCGGCCTGCAAGGCGTCGGCATCGCCGAGTGCGCGACGCAACAGGCGCTCGCCTATGCGCGCGAGCGCCGGCAAGGCCGCACCGCCGGCATGAAGTCGACGGAGATGGCGCCGATCATCGCGCATCCCGACGTGCGGCGCATGCTGCTTGACGATGCGCGCGCTCACCCAGGCCGCGCGCGCCATCTGCTATACGACCGCGATGGCGCTCGACCGCGCCGAGCGCAGCGCCGACGCAGGCCGCGCGGCAAGGCGGCGAACCGAGCAAGCCTCGCTGCTCACCCCGGTCGCCAAGGCGTTCTCGACCGACATCGCCAACGAGGTCGCTTCGCTCGGCATCCAGGTGCACGGCGGCATGGGCTATATCGAGGAGACCGGCGCGGCGCAGCTGTTCCGCGATGCGCGGATCGCGGCGATCTATGAAGGCACCAACGGCATTCAGGCGGTCGATCTGGTCACCCGCAAATTGCCGCTTGCCGACGGCGCCGCGGTCGCGGCGCATTGCGACGAATTGCGCGGCATCGTCCAGGCGCTCGATGCCAGCAACGATCCGGCTTTCGGCTGGACGGCGGTGCGGCTCGGCGATGCGGTCGAGAGCTTGTCGCGGGCGACGAACTGGCTGCTGGCCCGGCTCGACAAGGAGCCGGACGCGGCGCTTGCCGGCGCCACGCCCTATTTGCGGCTGTTCGGCCTTGCCACCGGCGGCTGCCTGCTCGCCAAAGAGGCGCTGGCGGCGCTGCGGCTTGGCGGCGATGCGGCGGCGCGCGTCGCGGTGACGCGGTTTTTTGCCGAGAATTTTGCGGTCCAGGCCGGCGCGCTCGAACGCACCGTGGTCGAGGGCGCGCCGGGCGTGCTCGGCGCCGACGCAGCGCTGGCATGACCGTCGGCCGGCTTGAGCGGCCCGCAACCCAGCATAGGCCGACACGGAATATGATGGGTTTCGCTAACGCTCAACCCATCCTACATTCTGCCTACCAATGTCGACTCTCCTGATCAGCCATCCCGCCTGTCTCGAACATTTGACGCCGCTCGGCCATCCCGAGCGCCCGGATCGGCTGCGCGCGGTCGAACGCGCGCTCGAGGCGGAAAAATTCCAGATGCTGGCGCGCGTCGAGGCGCCGCTGGCGCCGCTCGAAATCATCGCGCTCGTTCATCCGATGGACTACATCACGTCGCTTCGCGACGCGACGCCGAAGGACGGCACGGTCCAGCTCGACGCCGACACCTCGATGTCGCCCGGCAGCTTCGAGGCGGCGTTGCGCGCCGCCGGCGGCGCGATCCACGCCGTCGACGAGGTTTTGAGCAAAAAAAGCCAGCAACGCCTTCGTCGCCACGCGCCCGCCCGGCCATCATGCCGAGACCGCGCGGCCGATGGGATTCTGCCTTTTCGACAACGCCGCCATCGCCGCGCGCTATGCGCAAAATCAGCACGGCATCGCGCGCGCCGCGATCGTCGATTTCGACGTGCATCACGGCAACGGCTCGCAGGAGATTTTCTGGGCCGACAAGACGGTGATGTATTGCTCGACGCATCAGATGCCGCTGTTTCCCGGCACCGGCGCGGTCGGCGAGAGCGGCGACTACAACACCGTGGTCAACGCGCCGCTGCGGCCCGGCGACGGCGCGGAGAAATTCCGCGACGCCTTCGAAAGCCGGATCCTGCCGCGGCTTGCCGAATTCGAGCCGGAATTGATCGTCATTTCCGCCGGCTTCGACGCCCACTTACCGCGACCCGCTCGCCAATATCAATCTCGAGGAAGAGGATTTCGCCTGGGCGACGCAAAAGATCATGGACGTTGCCGACGCTTGCGCCGGCGGCCGCGTCGTTTCGCTGCTCGAAGGCGGCTACGACCTGCAGGCGCTCGGCAACTCGGTGGCCGCGCACGTCGCCGCGCTGATGCGGGGATAGTGTAGCCCGGATGGCGCCGTGCGCCATCCGGGAGGATAATTCTCCCGGATTACGCTATGCGTAATCCGGGCTACGATTTGACGGGAGCGGCGATGGCGCAGAATAGCAACAGCGATATCGGCAAACTGCCGTTCGAGCGGGCGATCGAGGAACTGGAATCGATCGTCAAGCGGCTCGAAGAGGGCAAGGTGCCGCTCGAGGAATCGGTCGCCATCTACGAGCGCGGCGAGGCGCTCAAGCGGCGCTGCGAGGATCTGCTGCGCCAGGCCGAGGCGCGGGTGGAAAAGATCACGCTCGACGCCGCCGGCAAGCCCACCGGCACCGAGCCGCTTGATGTGGAATGATCCATCGCCGCCGGCCGTATCCGGCGCGCCCGTGCCCATCCACAATGTCAAACAGCGACGGCATTTCTCATCCCGCCCCGCGATAGCGGGGGCGGATGCACATACGCTCTCATCCCCGCGCTCCGTTTCCGAATGCGGGCGGTCAAATCCCAGCCACGTGAAGCGCGAAACCCGGAAGGGAAAGAACTGCGAGGCGGTGGAGGCCTCGGCTTGTCGCTCCGTCAGTCCCGTTTCGCCGTAGGATGGGTAGAGCGCAGCGAAACCCATCGACTTTCTATCAAGCCATGGTGGGTTTCGCTTCGCTCTACCCACCCTACAAACAACGAATAAAGGATGCGGAACGCCGCTAGACGCTGTGTCGTGACCGCCGCAACCTCTCGGCTGCGGCGCTGCCCCCACCCTCACCCTCCCCCGCTTGCGGGGGAGGGAAAGGGAGGGGGCAGCTCGCCTTGCGGCGTTCCACCACGGCTCTTCCCAAGGGGTGTGTGGTCCCTTGGTGCGATCCGGGCCAGGCTTCGTGGACAAGACCGTCCAAGGGGCGGGGGTCACTCCGCCGACGGCTTGGCCACATCCAGCGGCGCACCCCGCATGCCGGTCGTAATGCCGGCAGGCATGATGCCCGGACCGCCCGGGGGAAGGTTGCAAGCCCGCCCGCGGGCACCGACCCTCGCCCCGCCCTTCCGGTATGCCGCCGGACGGACGACCTTCACTGGGCGAGATGATACGGTCGGCTAGATATCCGTATTGGGGACGGATGTCAACACCCTAAGGACGGATGGTCTCTATCACAGTGACGTGATCGGAGTCTCCCGGAATTTCAGGGGAAATCCCTTTTTAGCTCGACATCTTCAGTACCCAGCATTTGCGCCATGATACCGGACATGTCCTCTCCGATCAGTTGAAGGCAGATGCCCTCGGCAGAATCTACAATCACTGCCCAGATAGCTTGGAGACGTTTGGGGCGACCACCTTCGATTACCCAGAAAATCGCTTGCGTTGATCCGAGACGGTCGTGTTCGGCGTTATTGGTTGTGTTGCGAGCGCCGCGCGCGACGACGTGCCGAAATGAAAGAGGCCGCCGACTGAGGTGGCCTCGCGCTTGTTGACCTTGGCTTGTCTATTGTCGCTCGGCAAAATGCAATGGAGCGGCTTAGGCGTGCTCCAATACTCGTCCCGCCGGTTGCGCTGCGTTCTTGCTCGGCCGCTTTCCGCGCATTTTCCGATTGATAGTAAAGGCCAAACCTAGCGCGTTCATAACTAAGACGAGCGCAACTAGTGCAAAGATTGCGTAATGTTGCGTCATGGGGCTCTCATCATCCTGTGATGGCGGCAACAAGCCATGCTATTCCGCAACCCGTCGCTACTATAGCACCTAACAAGGCCACTTCATTAGGACCTGACGTTCCTGACATAAGAATAGCGACGCCAGAAATCACCCCCGCTAGGGTGCCGAGGGCTGCAGCAATTATAGTCCATATCTTCGCAGCATTCACCTCAAGCGAGCCCCCCATTCCCTATTACTCTCTTTACGGGAATCCTCCTCTTATTACAAAGATGTTAGAGGGAGCTGGTTTCAAAACCGGCCACTAGGCCCGGAAACCGGCCAGTATTCCCCTTGACAATCTGGAACAAATAGTGAACAATCATCGGTTCGGGTCACTACAGGGTGTTGGGGTAACGACCATGGATTCGGACGACAAAAGCGACCACAAAAGCGCCTGGCTGCGCAAGCTCGACGAGGAATGCCCGCATCAGGTGGTGCTGCCGCGGCGGCAGCTCGCCGACGACAGCGAGATTCTGGATTTCCTCATCAAATACGTCGAGAAGTTCGACATGTATGTCGAGGACGATTACGCGGCCTTCGTGCGCTATTGCTTCGCCGATCCGCTCGATGCCGAAATCTTCCGCTCGCGCTTCGAGCCGAAGGCCGAGCGGTTTAGGCTCGCGGGGTGAGGTCGAGCTGGAGCAGAATCCGATCAGGTTGACTCATCATTGCGAGCAGAGCGAAGCAATCCAGCTGTCGGCGGGGCGCTGGATTGCTTCGTCGCTCCGCTCCTCGCAATGACGACCGATTGAGTCCGATTGGAGTTCGCGCTAATTGCCGGCGTTAAAGAGCGACGTCGACTGCGAGCCGGGGGCGAAACGCCCCTCTTCCTCGTTGTAGCCCATCTGCCCCGCCGCGTATTGGTTCTGCATGCACTGGGCATGGGCGGCTTGCGACCCGCTCAATGCGGCCAAGCCGGTCGGATTGCCGCCGGTGTCGCACATGCCGTTCGGCAAAATGCAATGGAGCGGCCTTAGGCGTGCTCCAATACTCGTCCCGCCGGTTGCGCTGCGTTCTTGGTCGGCCGCTTTCCGCGCATTTTCCGGTTGATAGTAAAGGCCAAACCTAGCGCGTTCATAACTAAGACGAGCGCAACTAGATCAAAGATTGCGTAATGTTGGGTCATGGGGCTCTCATCATCCTGTGATGGCGGCAACAAGCCGTGCTATTCCGCAACCCGTCGCTACTATAGCACCTAACAAGGCCACTTCATTAGGAGTTGACGGCCCTGTGAGGTGGTCTCGGTTATCTGAACAGATTTTCCGCTTCGATAAGTGGAGTCCCTGCCGAGGTTAGGCTGCCAAGCGGAGCGGCAGCGGTGGTGGGCAGTAGGCTTGATCGGGTGTCATGCCGTCAAGGCTCGAATGTGGTCTGCGGCTGTTGTAGAAGTCGAAGTAGCGGCCGATCGAAGCACGCGCCTCGCTGACGCCGTCGTAGGCTCGCAGATAAACCTCCTCGTATTTGACGCTGCGCCACAGCCGTTCGACGAACACGTTATCGCGCCAGGCGCCTTTGCCGTCCATGCTGATGGCAATGCCGTTGCCAGCGAGCACACCGATGAAGGCCGTGCCGGTGAACTGCGAACCTTGGTCAGTGTTGAAGATGTCAGGTTTGCCGTGACGAGCCAAAGCATCCTCCAGCGTTTCAACGCAGAACGCCGCCTCCATCGTGATTGACAGCCGCCACGACAGCACGCGCCGGCTGAACCAGTCGAGCACCACAGCCAGATAGACGAAGCCGCGCGCCATCGGGATGTAGGTGATGTCCATCGCCCACACCTGGTTCGGTCGCGTGATCGAAAGCCCGCGCAGCAGATATGGGTAGACCTTGTGACCGGGCTCCGGTTTGGTCGTGCGTGGGCGCCGATAAAGTGCCTCTATCCCCATTCGCTGCATCAGCGTCTTCACATGCCGGCGTCCGATCTTGCACCCCTCGGCCACCAGCAGGCCGCGCAACATCCGCGAGCCGGCGAAGGGAAACTCCAGATGCAGCCGGTCGAGACACCGCATGATCGCAAGGTCGGCCTCCGGCACCGGCCGCGGCAGGTAGTAGACGCTGCCGCGGCTGATGCGCAGAACCTCGGCCTGCTTGGCGATCGGCAGATCGTGCCCGCGGTCGATCATCGCTTTGCGCTCAGCAACCCCGCCTTGGTGAGCGCGCCCTCTAAAAAATCGTTCTCCAGCGCCAGTTCGCCGATCTTGGCGTGCAGCGACTTCACGTCGACCGCAGGCGCCGCCGCCTGGCCGCCGCCAGGACCGAACACATCGGCAGCTCCATTCTCAAGCTGCGCCTTCCACGAGGTAATCTGGTTGGGGTGAACGTCGAACTGCTCGGCAAGCTGCGCCAATGTCCGATCGCCCTTGATGGCGGCAAGAGCCACCTTCGCCTTGAAAGCCGGTATGTGGTTCCGGCGCGCTCGTCTCTGCATAGTCGCTCCTGATTCGCAGGCCATAGCGTGCCCGCTGTCAGGCAGAAACTCCACTTATCGACTTGTGCAGATTTCCGGGGCCGGCTCTCTGACATAAGAATAGCGACGCTAGAAAAGAATAGTCGAGGACGATTACGCGGCCTTCGTGCGCTATTGCTTCGCCGACCCGCTCGACGCCGAGATCTTCCGCTCGCGCTTCGAGCCGAAGGCCGAGCGGTTTAGGCTCGCGGGGTGAGGTCGAGCTGGAGCAGAATCCGATCAGGTTGACTCATCATTGCGAGCAGAGCGAAGCAATCCAGCTGTCGGCGGGGCGCTGGATTGCTTCGTCGCTCCGCTCCTCGCAATGACGACCGATTGAGTCCGATTGGAGTTCGCGCTAATTGCCGGCGTTAAAGAGCGACGTCGACTGCGAGCCGGGGGCGAAACGCCCCTCTTCCTCGTTGTAGCCCATCTGCCCCGCCGCGTATTGGTTCTGCATGCACTGGGCATGGGCGGCTTGCGACCCGCTCAATGCGGCCAAGCCGGTCGGATTGCCGCCGGTGTCGCACATGCCGTTCGGCAAAATGCAATGGAGCGGCCTTAGGCGTGCTCCAATACTCGTCCCGCCGGTTGCGCTGCGTTCTTGGTCGGCCGCTTTCCGCGCATTTTCCGGTTGATAGTAAAGGCCAAACCTAGCGCGTTCATAACTAAGACGAGCGCAACTAGATCAAAGATTGCGTAATGTTGGGTCATGGGGCTCTCATCATCCTGTGATGGCGGCAACAAGCCGTGCTATTCCGCAACCCGTCGCTACTATAGCACCTAACAAGGCCACTTCATTAGGAGTTGACGGCCCTGACATAAGAATAGCGACGCTAGAAAAGAATAGTCGAGGACGATTACGCGGCCTTCGTGCGCTATTGCTTCGCCGACCCGCTCGACGCCGAGATCTTCCGCTCGCGCTTCGAGCCGAAGGCCGAGCGGTTTAGGCTCGCGGGGTGAGGTCGAGCTGGAGCAGAATCCGATCAGGTTGACTCGTCATTGCGAGCAGAGCGAAGCAATCCAGCTGTCGGCGGGGCGCTGGATTGCTTCGTCGCTCCGCTCCTCGCAATGACGACCGATTGAGTCCGATTGGAGTTCGCGCTAATTGCCGGCGTTAAAGAGCGACGTCGACTGCGAGCCGGGGGCGAAACGCCCCTCTTCCTCGTTGTAGCCCATCTGCCCCGCCGCGTATTGGTTCTGCATGCACTGGGCATGGGCCGCTTGCGACCCGCCCAACGTGCCCAAGCCGGTCGGGCTGCCGCCGGTGTCGCACATGTCGCTCGCATCGCCCATAAGATTGGCCTGCGACAGCATTCCGTCGGACGAACTGCAGGCGCCAAGCGAGAGCGCTAAAGCGATCACAGAACCGGCGATCAGCCACCTGGTCATGAGTCCCCCGTCGCCCCTTCGCAACACCGCTCCCAAGCGACCGTCAGCATGCCCGCGTTTACGTCCGCCCGCAAGGATTTCGGCTCCCCATGGGTAGCTTACCGGGTGCTGTCCTAAGTGAGAATATTTAGGACGCTCGACCGGCAGACCTGGGACACCCCTGTGGACACATTTAATGTTCACATTCTGTTCTATACGGGCTATTCTTCATTAACGGTTAGATACGCTGAATACTACTACGGGTCCAAACTAAGTCGTTCTGCGTACCTGATCTTGAATTCGCCAGACCAAGGAGTGTGCGCGAAATGATGCTGCTTAAAATCAAGCATGTCGGAGAGGGGCTGCATCCGAGCGAAGCTCTCATTTCGATCGAAACTAGAAGCGGATCTGAACTAATCGCTGTTGATGCGAAGTCGCTTCGCAACGGAACGCTTCCTATTGGATGGCCGGTGGGGAAAGGCGAAGGATTTTTATTAGTCGAGCTTCCGCGACCAACCGTCAGCGGTGCGCGTCGCGTTTGGGTCAGGAAAGAGGAGCTGATACCAGACAAGACGGCTCGTAAGACAGCATGATCCTGACTGATCGAGAGATTCAGAAGCTTCTTAAAGCCGGTCTGATTTTGATCGAGCCAAAACCTCCACTTGACGCATACAATTCTACGGCCGTCGATCTTACACTTGACCCTCTCATCCGAGTATTCCGGACCAATGTGCCTGGTTTTGTAATCGATCCGAGCGCCCCTGGCTACCAAGCGACAGAGCTAATTCAAAAAGCAACCGATCCGCTGACTATCCCTCAACAAGGCTGGGAGTTACCGCGCGGTACGTTAGTTCTTGGATGGACTCGGGAACGAGTGGACTTAAATTTCAAGGCAAAAGTAGCGGGAAGAGTTGAGGGAAAAAGTGGACTTGGCCTGCACCCGGTTCGGTTGACACCCGCCTAAGCGAATCCCGCCTGCATTTCGAACTCCACGGGACTTAGATATCCGATCGTCGAGTGCCGGCGTTTCGGATTATAGAAGCATTCAATGTAGTCGAACACGTCAGCCTTGGCTTGGTCGCGTGTCCGATAGGTTTTGCGCGCTGTGCGCTCGGTCTTCAGCGACGAGAAGAAGCTCTCCATCGCCGCATTGTCCCAGACGTTGCCTGAGCGGCTCATCGAGCAGACGACACCGTGATCTGACATCAGCTTTTGGAACTGTTCGCTGGTGTATTGGCTGCCACGATCGGAATGGTGCAGCAGCGCATCGGGCTTGCCGCGTCGCCAGATTGCCATCACCAAGGCGTCGGTCACGAGTTGCGCCGTCATCGCGGCACTCATCGACCAGCCAACCGCGCGCCGCGAGAACAGATCGATGACGGCAGCCACATAAAGCCAACCTTCCGCTGTCCATACATAGGTGAAGTCAGCGATCCATTTGCGGTTGGGAGCAGGCGCATCGAAGCTGCGGTTGAGCACGTTGGGAGCGACGGCGGCGACCTGCCGCTCACCCAGATCGGGCGGCAGTCGACGCCGTCGTGGACGGGCTTTGAGGGCCTGTAATCGCATCAATCGCTCGATCCGGTGCAGCCCACACGACACACCCTCTGCCAGCATGTCGTGCCATACCCGCCTGGCGCCATAAGTTCGATCGCTAGCGAGGAAGCTGGCGCGAACCTTCGCGCCCAGCTCTTCATCACTGCGGCTGCGTCGACTGCGCGGTCGCCTCAGCCAGGCATAGAACCCACCCCGCGAGACACCGAGCGCCCCGCACAACCACTCCGCCGGCCAGATCCCCCGGTGCTTCGCAACGAATCCGAACTTCACATCAATTCCTTCGCAAAGTAGGCCGCGGCTTTTTTTAGGATGTCTCGTTCCGCCTTCAGCCGGATCACCTCGCGCTTGAGCTGCGCGATCTCCAGCTGCTCGGGCTTCATCTGGCCTTGGCCGGGGAACGCATGCTGCGGATCGTCCGCAAGCGCCTTCACCCAACTCCGCAACTGTGACTGATGCACACTGAGATCGTGCGAGGCCTGGGCATACGATACGCCCCGCTCTTTGATCAGCCGCACAGCCTCAAGCTTGAACTCTCGTGTAAACTTCCGCCTCTCCATGACCCACCTCCGGTTCCATTAAAACACCTAACTCGGTGTCTTCGGAACCGGGTGCAGGCCAACTCGCCAGAATTGGTTTAGGAGTGCACGTCACAGCCCCCACGATTCATGCAGGGTTTCCCGGAACTATCCAGCTAGAATTAGTCAATCATGGCCCAGCGCCGATTAAACTGTGTCCTAGGATGCCTATTTGCCAGCTCATTATTGAGACTATCAAGGGAACTCCCAGCAAAGCTCACAAAAGCCAATTCGCCGGACAAAGTGCCCGCTAACTTTTTCCTCCCTCGATTACCTTGAATCATCGCTTGCGACAGACAGGACCGCTTACCGCCTGTCCTTGCCAATATCCGGCAATCGCTGCCGCACCTTGCCGATCTCGGCCCAAGCATCATTGCGCAAAAGCTTCTTCAGATTGAGCACGGTGAATTGATTGGCGCCGGTGGTGCGCGACAGCGCCGGCCATGCCACCGGCGCGGAGACCGGCGCGCCGGGGCGCGCGCGCGTCGAATAGGCGGCGACCGAGGTCGCCTCGCGGGTGTTGCGCAAATAGTCGATGAAGATTTTGCCCCGGCGCAGCGCTTTGGCCGTCTTGGCGAGGTAACGCCGTGGCGAATCGGCGGCCATGGCCTTGGCGATGCGCGCGGTGAAGGTCTTGGCCGCGTCCCACCCGGCGCCGTCGATCGGCACCACCACATGAATGCCCTTGCCGCCGGAGAGTTTCGCGAAGCTTTCCAGCTTTTCGGCTTGCAGCCGGTCGCGGACTTCCTGCGCCGCGCCGACTATCTCCTTCCAGGACACGCCCTCGCCTGGATCGAGATCGAATACGATGCGGTCGCATATTTCCAGGCGGTCGAGCTTTGCGACCGCGGGTGTGAATTTCCAAGCGCGCCGGATTGCACCAGCGCGATCAGGTCGTCGAGCTTTGCCACGGCGATGACGTCGTGCTCCTTGGCGTCGACGACATGGCGCAGCGGCGATTGCTTGATGTTTCCGGCGATATGCTTCTGGAAGAAGCATTCGCCGGCCGTGCCCGCGGGGCAGCGCACGATCGCAAGCGGCCGGTCGACAAGCTGCGGCGCCATGACGTCCCATACGCTGACGTAATATTCGGCCAAATCCTCCTTGGTGACCCCGACATCGACCCAATAGACCCGGTCGGGATGGGTCAGATGGACGTTGGCGACGTCGGCGCCCTGTTTGCCCCTGTTTGGCGCCTGTCTTGCCGCTCTTCTTTGCAGCCGCGCGCGGCGACTTCCGCAGCATAGGCCGTTGCGCCGCCGCCGCCGCCGCCCTGGCGACGCGCTCGACGCGCTCGACGCGGAGCGCCCAATCGAGTCCTTGTCCGGGTCCCTGGCGCGCTGCATCTTCACATTGCCGTGATCGCGCCGCGCTCCGATGCGGTCGCCGTCGAATTCGATCTCGTGATTCCGCTCTGCGTCATGCGCCGCGGCATCGTGCGGCTTGGCGAGACTCGGCGCAACGAAGCCCGGCTGGCGCGACGTGCCGCCCGGCGAATGGCGGGCACGCTTGCGCTCGGCCTTCGCGGCCGCGGCTTGCGCGCGCCGGCGCGGCTTGGGCTTGGTCTTGTTGCTCGTGCTGTTCCTGTTCTTGTTCCTGTTGTTGGCCGCCTTGGCTTTGCGGTTGCCGGGCGCGATGCGCTTTTTGCTCTTGCCGGCGGCGATCTCCTCCATCGAGCGGCCGGTCGACCACCGACAGCGGCTCTGTAACCAATATGTCCTTGCCGCGTCCGCTACGCGACTCTTCGTCCTTGCCCTTGATCAGGAGCCAATTGTCGTGGCGGTCGCTCTGGCGCGACCGCATCCGCACGAGGTGCCAACGGCCGCGCAATTTTTCGCCTTCGAGCACGAAATCGAGATGGCCCTTGGCATAGCCCCGGTGCGGATCGCCTTCGGCATCCAGCGCCCGCGATCCCAGATCATCACCGTCCCGCCGCCATATTCGCCTTGCGGAATGGTGCCCTCGAAAGCGTTGTATTCGATGGGATGGTCTTCGACATGGACCGCCAGGCGCTTTTCGCCGGGGTCGAGGCTCGGACCGCGGGTTACCGCCCAGCTCTTCATGACGCCGTCGAGTTCGAGGCGCAGATCGTAATGCAGCCGGCGCGCCGCATGTTTCTGCATGACGTAACGGTCGCCGCCGCCCACGGCGGCCCGGGCGGCCGCGCGGCTCGGCAGTGACATCAAACTTTCGCTTCTTGCGGTATACGTCGAGCGCCACGTTAATTACGCTCGTGTGTCTTGAACCGGGCCTTCGGCGTGCCAATACCGCCAACCCGGCCTGCGACACCCTGGCAAAGCATTGAACTTTACATAGATAACAGGGTTGAATGGGTGGATCGGGAGTTTAGATATAAGGCCCTGGCACGCCTAGTGGTTTCGTCCAGGCCATTGCCTGGCCGCGGTACCGGCCAAATTGCGTTTCTGGCGTGGAATGGTGTAGGACTTCGGAATCAAGGTGACCATCGCTATCTGCGAATCGTCGCCGGGCCTCCCGAGCCCCAATAATCGGCATTAGTCCGAAACAATCGATTGGTCTGAAAAAGGAGCGTAGCGTGACGGTTTCGTCCAACACCCCATTGCTCGACCAAATCAAGACCCCCGAACATCTCAGGCGCCTCAAACGGAACGAGTTGCGGCAGGTCGCCGACGAGCTGCGGCAGGAGACGATCGACGCGGTCGCCGTCACCGGCGGCCATCTCGGCGCCGGCCTCGGCGTGGTCGAACTGACCGTCGCGCTGCATTATGTGTTCGACACCCCGACCGACCGGCTGGTCTGGGACGTCGGCCACCAGGCCTATCCGCACAAAATCCTCACCGACCGCCGCGACCGCATCCGCACCATCCGCCAGGGCGGCGGGCTGTCCGGTTTCACCAAGCGCGCCGAGAGCGAATACGATCCGTTCGGCGCCGCGCATTCGTCGACCTCGATCTCCGCCGCGCTCGGCATGGCGGTCGCCCGCGATCTGCAAAACAAGCCGCACAACGTCATCGCCGTCATCGGCGACGGCGCGATGTCGGCCGGCATGGCGTATGAGGCGATGAATAATGCCGGCGCCATGAATTCGCGCCTGATCGTGGTGCTCAACGACAACGACATGTCGATCGCGCCGCCGGTCGGCGCGCTGTCGGCCTATCTGGCGCGCCGCGTTTCCGGCCGCGGCTATCGCAGCCTGCGCAAAATCTTCCAGCGCGTCGCCAAGCACATGCCGAGCAAAATGCTCGAGCAGCGCGCGCTTGGCGATGGAGGAATATGCCCGCGGGCTGGTTACCGGCGGCACGCTGTTCGACGAGCTCGGCTTCTTCTATGTCGGCCCGATCGACGGCCACAATATCGATCATCTGTTGCCGGTACTGGAGAACGTGCGCGACGCCAAGAACGGGCCGTTCCTGGTTCACGTCGTCACCCAGAAGGGCAAGGGCTATCTGCCGGCGGAAAATTCCGCGGACAAATATCACGGCGTCGTCAAGTTCGACGTCGCCACCGGCGCGCAGCAGAAGGCAAAGGCCGCCGCGCCCGCCTATCAGAAGGTGTACGGCGAAAGCCTGATCAAGGAAGCGCGCAAGGACGACAAGATCGTCGCCATCACGGCGGCGATGCCGTCGGGCACCGGCATCGATCTGTTCCAGAAGGAATTTCCCAATCGCACGTTCGACGTCGGCATCGCCGAGCAGCACGGCGTCACCTTCGCCGCAGGGCTTGCCACCGAAGGCTTCAAGCCGTTCGCCACGATCTATTCGACGTTCTTGCAGCGCGCCTACGATCAGGTCGTGCACGACGTCGCCATTCAACGCCTGCCGGTGCGCTTCGCCATGGACCGTGCCGGCCTCGTCGGCGCCGACGGCCCGACCCATGCCGGCGCCTTCGATATCGCCTATCTCGGCTGCCTGCCCGGATTCGTGCTGATGGCGGCGGCCGACGAGGCCGAACTGGTGCATATGGTGGCGACTGCCGTCGCGATCGACGATCGGCCCTCGGCGCTGCGCTATCCGCGCGGCGAAGGCCGCGGCGTGCCGATGCCGGACGAGGGCAAGCCACTCGAGATCGGCAAAGGCCGCATCCTGCGCGAAGGCACCAAGGTCGCGCTGTTCTCCTATGGCGCGCGGCTCGGCGAATGCCTGAAAGCGGCCGACGAGCTTGCCGGCTACGGGCTGCCGACCACGGTCGCCGATGCGCGGTTCGCAAAGCCCCTTGACGTCGAGCTTCTGATGCGGCTTGCCCGCGAGCACGAAGTGCTGCTCACCATCGAGGAAGGCGCGATCGGCGGCTTCGGCGCCTTTGCCCTGCAGGCGCTCGCCGAGCACGGCGTGCTCGATCGCGGCCTGAAAGTCCGCTCGATGGTGCTGCCGGATATTTTCATCGATCAGGATTCGCCGGACGCCATGTACGCCAAGGCCGGGCTCGACGCCAAGGCGATCGTCGCCAAGGCGTTTGAGGCGCTCGGCCAGAATATGCGCGGCGAAGTGGTCAAGCTCGCCTGACGACTTCCCTCACCCTGAGGCGCGAGCCATAAGCGCGTTTACGCGCGCTATGGCGAGCCTCGAAGGGTGGCGGCCCGCATCCTTCGAGGCCCGCCTTGCGGCGGGCACCTCAGGATGAGGGAGAACGCCATGACCCTCCGAGAACGCGCCGATCGCCTTTTGGTCGCGCGCGGCCTGTTCGAAAGCCGCGCGCGGGCGCAGGCCGCGATTGCCGCCGGCCGTGTGACCGCCGACGGCATCCTCGTGCGCAAAGCCTCGGACGAGATTCCGTCCGCCGCGGTCATCGCCGCAGAAGCCGAGCATCCTTACGTGTCGCGCGGCGGCGTCAAGCTCGCGGCGGCGCTCGATCATTTCGCGCTCGACGTTGCCGGCCGCGTCTGCCTTGACGTCGGCGCCTCGACCGGCGGTTTCACCGAAGTGCTGCTCAAGCGCGGCGCCCGGCGCGTCTATGCGGTCGACGTCGGAACGGCGCAACTGCATCCGCGCCTGCGCGGCCGCGACGGGGTCGTGTGCATGGAGCAAACCGATATCCGCAAGCTCGATCCGGCGCGTCTGGTGGAGCAACCCGATTTTGCCACGATCGATGTAAGCTTCATCTCGCTCAAACTCGTGCTGCCGGCGGTCGGCAGCCTGCTCGCGCCGCGCGCCACGTTGCTGGCGCTGATCAAGCCGCAATTCGAAAGCGGCCGCGGCGGCGGCAAGAAAGGCATCGTGCGCGAGGCTGCCGCGCACCGCGCGATCTGCGACGAGATTGCCGCGTTTCTGACCTCGCTCGGCTGGCGCGTCGGCGGCTTCGTGCCGTCCGCCATCCTCGGCGGCGACGGCAACCGCGAATTCTTCATCGCGGCCGAACGTGGTTGAGTGTCGTGGTCGAGCGCCTCGTCATCGACCGGCTCGGCCATCGCGGCGACGGCGTCGCCGACGGCGCCGACGGGCCGATCTATGTGTCCGGCACGCTGCCGGGCGAGACGGTCGAGGTCGAGGCTTGGCCCGGCCATCCCGACCGCCGGCAACTCGTCCGCGTCGAACGACCGAGCGCGCAACGCATGGCGCCGATCTGCCCGCATTTCGGCATCTGCGGCGGCTGCGCCTTGCAGCATTGGGAGACTGCGGCTTATCGCGCATGGAAGCGCGATCTCGTCACCACTGCGCTCGAACAGGCCGGCATCGCGGCGCCGGTTGCCGATCTCATCGACGCCCATGGCGAGGGCCGCCGCCGCGTCGTGTTTCACGCCAGGCAGAGCAGCCATGGCGTGCTCGAAGTCGGCTTCTCGGCGGCGCGCGCCCATCGCGTGATCGCCATCGACCATTGTCCGATCCTGGCCAAAAGCCTCGACGGCGCGCTCAAGGCCGCCTGGGCCGTCGCCGAACTGCTCGATGCCGCGCAGAAACCGCTCGATATCCGGGTCACGGCGACCGATGCCGGCCTCGACGTCGATATGCGCGGCTCCGGCCCGCTGCCGCCGAAGACGATGACGGCGTTGGCGCACCTCGCCGCGGCGCAAAATCTGGCGCGGCTGACCCGGCATGGCGAATTGATCGCGCAAGCGCGCGCGCCGAGCCTGCGCATCGGCACAGCGACCGTCGTCCTGCCGCCCGCGGCCTTTTTGCAAGCGACGGCGGAAGGCGAGGCGATGCTGGCGCGGCTCGTGCTCGCGTCCTGTTCCGGCGCAAAGTCCGTTGCCGACCTGTTCGCCGGCATCGGGCCGTTCGCACTGCGGCTTGCCGCGCTGGCGCGCGTGTTTGCCGTCGATGCCGACGAAGCCGCCGTCGCCGCGCTCACGCGCGCCGCCGCGACCGCCTCGGGCTTAAAGCCGGTCGCGGCCGAGCGGCGCGACCTGTTCAAAAATCCGCTGCTGGCTGCCGAGCTCAACCGCTTCGAAGCCGTCGTGTTCGATCCGCCGCGCCAGGGCGCGCAAGCCCAAGCGCGCGAGCTTGCCGTGAGCGAAGTCCCGATCATCGTCGCGGTGTCGTGCAATCCCGGCACCTTCGCGCGCGACCTGCGCCACCTGATCGACGGCGGCTATCGGCTTGCGGCCGTCACCCCGGTCGATCAGTTCCGCTATTCGGCGCATGTCGAGATCGTCGCGCGGCTGGAAAAGTAGGGTGGATTAGCCGAAGGCGTAATCCACCGAGTTGGCAAGATGCAATGGCGGATTACGCTTTCGCTAATCCGCCCTACAAACTTTGAGCCGCGAGCCCTGCGGCGAATCGCTCGTAGAAATCACAGTGGCAAACGTCCGGCCGTTGGCTAGGCTTGCGGCAATCGATTCGCTTTCGGGTGATGCGATGCGCTGGCGGTTGACGCGGACTGCAATCGGGACTGCCGTGCTGATCGGAGCTTTGCACGGCCGCGGCGCGCAGGCCGCCGAGTGGCGCTATTGCCTTGCCGTGTCGCCCGCACAGCACGCCGTCTACATGTCGACGCCGTTTCCAGCCGACCAATCGATGGAGACGATCGAGGCCGAGTTCGGCCGCGTCCTCGACCATGCGCTGCTGCAACACGATTCCGTGCAATGCCCGCGCGGCGATGCGCAGTCGATCGCCAGCATGAAGCTCCAGGCGATCCAGTATAATCAGGCCAGCGGCAACAAGGTCGTGCAGCTCAATTGGCGGCCGTGAATTTCAAATCCCCAAATAGCGCGATTTGATCTCGTGGTTATGCCACAGCTCTTCCGGCCGCGCCGAATAGACCAGCCGGCCCTTGCTCATCACGTGCACGAAGTCGACGAGTTTGAGCGCCAGCGCCGCGTTCTGCTCGACCAGCAAAATGGAAAGCCCCTCCAGCTTGAGCTGGGCGATCGCCTCCCACAGGCCCTGGATGATGATCGGGGCAAGACCTTCCGATGGCTCGTCCATGATCAGGCAGTCGGGATTGGTCATCAGCCCGCGGCCGATGGCGAGCATTTGCTGCTCGCCGCCGGACAGCGTCCTGGCGCGCTGGCTGCGCCGTTCGGCAAGCGCGGGAACAGCGCATAGACCCGCTGCAGGCTCCAGCCGTGCCGCTCGGCGCCATGCTCGGCGACCAAGAGATTGTCCTCGACGGACAGCGTCGCAAAGACGCGGCGGCCCTGCGGCACCAGCCCGATGCCGCTGCGCACGATGGCGAACGAAGAATTGCCGGTGATGTCGGCGCCCTTGAAATAAATTCTGCCGCGGCGCGGCGGCATGAAACCGACGATCGAATTGACCAGCGTGGTCTTGCCGACGCCGTTGCGCCCGATCAGCCCGAGGATCTGGCCCTGTTCGAGTTGCAGCGACAGGCCCTGCAGCACGTAGGCGTCGCCGTAATAGGTGTGAATGTCCTGGACGTCGAGGATTGCCATGGTGACGTCGCTCAGCCGGTTCCGAGATAGATTTCCTGGACCTTGGCGCTCGAACGGATGCGCTCGGCCGAGCCGCTTTCCAGCACCTCGCCGAAATGCAGAACCGATATGTCGTCGGCGACGTCGAAGACGATGTCCATGTCGTGCTCGATCAGAAGGATCGCCATTTTCGGATCGAGCCCGCGGAGAAATCGCGCCATCTCCGCCGACTCGCCGGACGACAGGCCGGCGGCCGGCTCGTCGAGCAGCAGAATGTCCGGATCGCCGGCGAGCCCGAGCACGATTTCGAGCTGGCGCTGCTCGCCGTGCGAAAGATGGCGCACCTCGATATCCTTGCGGTCGAGAAAGGCGGCGCGCTCCAACAGCTCATGGGCCTTGTCGTAGACGTCGCGATAGGACGACAGGAACCGCCACATCACGAATTTCGACGCGCCGCAGACCCTTGATCGCCAGCAGCACGTTGTCGAGCACGGTCAATTTCGGGAACAGGCTGGTGACCTGAAAGGTGCGCGCCATGCCGAGCGCGGCGCGGCGGTGGCTCGGCCAAAACGTGACATCCTCGCCGAACAGCAGCACCTGCCCCGACGTCGCCGGGAAAATTCCGCTGATCAGGTTGAACAAGGTGGTCTTGCCGGCGCCGTTCGGGCCGATGATCGCCTTGCGGTCGCCGGGCATGATTTTCAGCGAGACGCCGCGCACCGCTTGCAGCCCGCCGAAGGCCTTCGACAGGTCCTTTCAGCTCGAGCACCGGCTCGCGGCCGTTGGTTCGCGGAGATTGGCTCACGCGCACAATCCTCGTCGGAAAATAGCGCCGGGGCCGCCTGCTTTCGCAGCCCCGGCGTGAATCGCCGCTATTCGCAATACTTGCAGGGCGGGAAGTCGCGGCTATAGACCGGCTGTTGCAGGAACTTTTCCTTGTCGTAGGTCCAGAACTGGCCGACGTTCGGATAGGTCTTGATCACGACGTTCCAGAGCTGCGGCTTGGGTCGCCGAACAGCGTCGTCTTCTCGACCTTGCGGATGTAGATGTTCTCGATCGGGTTGCGCATGTCGTCGAAGGAGACCGGCCCGCGCGCCGCGTCGATCTTCAAGCCCAGCATCGTATTAATGAATTTTTCCGCGCCGGGGAACTTGCCGCCGCTCTTCGCCATGGCCTCGTCGATCATCTGCGCCGTGGTGTAGTTCGCTTCGGCGTAGTAGCCGGGCACTTCGCCGTATTTGGAGCGGAACTCCTTCACGAAGGCCTCGTTCTTCGGCGTCTGCAGCGCGGCGCTGTACATCAACGCCGAAACGTCGCCGATCACCACGTCGCTATCGAAGGCCAAGTTGTAGTCGTCGTAGCTGGTGCCGCCGGCGATGATCGGCAACTTGACGCCGGCATCGCGCAATTGCTTGGGAAATTGCGGCGACATCGGGCCGACCATCAGCGAGTAGATGGCGTCGGCGTCGCTCTTGATCGTCGGGATAAAGGGCCCGAAGTCCTTGTTGCCGAGCGGCGGCCAGATTTTCTGGATCACCTTGCCGCCGCAGTCCTCGAATGCCTGCTGGAAGCCGCCGACCAATTCATAGCCGAAGGCATAGTCGGCGGCGATGGTCACGACTTTCTTGTAGCCCTGGTCGCAGGCCCACTGGCCGAGCGGGTGATTGGGCTGCGAGCTCGACCAGGTGGTGCGGATGAAATACGGATATTTGCTGAGTTGACGCTGGGTCAGATCGTCGGCCGCCGCGATCGAAGAAATGTAGACGGTCTTTTCCTCGGTCGACACCGGCGCCAGCGCGTAGCCGGTCGAGGCCAGCACGCCGCCGATGAACATGTCGACCTGTCTTTTGCAGCACCAATTCCTTGGCCATGGTGACCGCAGTATCGGGCTTGCCTTGAGAGTCTTGACGATGAAGTTGACCTTGGCGCCGCCGAGCATGCCGTTGTGATCGTTCAGATACATCTGAAAGCCGTGCGTCATGTCTTGGCCGGTCTGCGAGAGAAATCCGGTCATCGGCGCGATGAAGCCGATGCGCAGTTCCTGTTGCGCCGCCGCCGGCGCAAGTCCCGCCGCCAAGGCGAGACCGGCCCCCATCAGCATGAAGCCCGTTCGCGTTGCGATGCTATTGGTCATGACTCTCACTCCCTCTCTATTTTGATTGCTTCCCGTTTCAAGACTTCACGTTTCAAGACTGGGCGGGCGCCAGGTTTGGCCCGTCCTCCGACTTCGCGGTCGCCGCGCGCCACTGGCGCACGCGCGCCGGAATTCCCATCAAGCCCATCGGCAGATACAGGATCGTCAGCACGTACACGCCGCCGAGCACGTACTGCCACCACGGCACCAGCGTGCTGAGATATTCACGCAGGCCGAACACGATCGCCGAGCCGATGGCGCCGCCGACGAGCGTGCCGGCGCCGCCCAGCACCACCATCAACAGCGCATCCACCGAGGTGGTCAGCACCACGGTATCCGGGCTGACCAGTCCATTAGTATGCGCCCATAGAACGCCGGCCAAGCCGCCGACGGCGCCGGCGATGATAAAGGCGATGTATTTGTGCAGCCAGGTATTGTAGCCGAGAATTTTCATGCGCAGTTCGCGCTCGCGGATGCCCTCCAGGCTGCGGCCGAACGGCGACCGCACCAGGACGTAAAGCAGCAACAAGGTGACGGTGAAGAAGGCGAAAACCAGGAAGAAGAACGTCCGCTCATTGCTCAGGTCGAGCCCAAAACTCGGCCGGGCGGTAATATTGATGCCGTTGTCGCCGCCGGTGAGCGAATCCCAGCGATAAGCCAGTCCCCAGACGCATTGGCCGAGCGCAAGCGTGATCATCAGGAAATAGACCCCGGTCGCGCGCACCGCGAACAGCCCGAAAAACGCCGCGGTCGCCGCGCCGATGAGCATGCCGAACAGCACCACCAGCCAAAAATCCCAACCGAGGCCGAAATTGTATTTGGTGGCGAGAATCGCGGTCAGATAGGCGCCGACGCTGGAATAAGCCGCCTGGCCGAGCGAGGCGAGACCGGCAAAGCCGAGCAGAATGTCCACGCTCATCGCCAGGATCGCAAACACCAGCGCGCGCGTGGCCAACAGCACCACGAACGAGGTGGAATGTGGAATGATAAAAGCGAGCGCCAGAAGAACGGCGCGCGACGACGAGGATTTTGGCCTTCTGGCTCATCGTCGGCTCAGCCCTCAATCGCGTCCGAACAGGCCGGTCGGCTTGATCGCCAGGATCAGCACCATCGGCGCATAGAGCGTGAAATAGGCAAGTTCGGGAAACAGCGCCTTGCCGAAATTATCGGCAAGCCCGACCAGCATCGCGCCGATCGCGGCGCCGCCGAGCGAGCCCATGCCGCCGATGATGACGACCGCGAACGCCAGCGGCAGTATTTCAAAATCGAGGCCGGGATAGACGCCGAGAAAGGCGCCGCCGATCACGCCGCCGAGCGCGGCCAGAAACGCGCCGAGCGCGAAGATCAGCATGGAGATGCGATTGGTGTCGATACCGACGCCGCGCGCCATCTGCGCGTCGTCGACGGTGGCGCGCACCGCGGCGCCCATGCGCGTCTTCTCCATCGCGAGCCATATCGCGAGACCGATCGCGAGCGCCATCGCGATCATGAACACGCGGTAGAGCGGGAAATAGACGCCGCCGACCGCGATGCTGTGCGTCAGCGCGTCCGGCGGATTGATCTCCATGTTGTTGCCGCCCCAGATATCGAGCGCGGCCTGCTGGAACAGATAGGCGAAGCCCACCGTCAAAAGCACCTGCCGCAACGGATCGAAACCGAGCGGGCGCAGGAATATGCGCTCCATGAGGAGGCCGATTATCGCGACCGCGAGCGCGGCAATCGGCAGCGACAGCGCCCAGGAGCCGGTCGCCCAGATGACCGACAGTGCGATATAGCCGCCCCACAGAAAATAGGCGCCGTGCGACAGGTTGACGATGCGCATGACGCCGAAAATCAGCGATAGCCCGCTTCCCAGCAGGAACAGGAGCGCGCCGTAGGAAACGCCGTTAAAGGTCTGAATCAGCCAGAACCGTGCATCCACGAATCCTGTCCCTTTCCCCTGAATTCCCCCCGAACGCGCCGCCGGCGGCGCCCAAGCTTAGCCCAGCTTTGCCGCGAGCGGGTAGCCGCGGGTTGCAACTCATTGTTCCGGCCGGAACGGCGCTACAACCGCGCATCGGGCACCGCCGTGCCGGGATTGAACGCACAGTCCAAATTCGTGATATTGCGTGCCCCACCCGGTCAAATCTCAGCACCAAAGGATCCGTCAACAATGGCCAGCGTCCTGTTTTCCCCCATCACCATGCGCGCCCTTACGCTCGCCAATCGCGTCGTGGTGTCGCCGATGTGCCAATACAATTCCAACGACGGCTCGGCGAACGATTGGCACCTGATGCATCTCGGCAGCTTCTCGCTCGGCTGCGCCGGGCTCGTGATGTGCGAGATGACCAACGTCAATCCGCAGGGCCGGATTTCGCCAAAATGCGCCGGCATGTGGTCGGACGGCAACGAGGCGGCGCTCAAGCGGGTGCACGATTTCTGCCGGACCTACGGCGTCACCAAGCTCGGCGTGCAGCTTGCGCATGCCGGACGCAAAGGGCCGACCACGCCGCCGGCGGCGGGCGGCAAGCCGATCCTGAACGCGCAGGAAGGCGGCTGGACGCCGGAAGCGCCCTCGGCCATCCCCTACGACACCGGCTGGCCGGTGCCCCATGCCATGACCAAGGACGACATCAAGCGCTGCGTCGGCGAATTCGCCGCCGCCGCCAGGCGCGTCGAGCGCATCGGCTATGACGTGATCGAGTTGCACGGCGCGCACGGTTATCTTGCCCATCAATTCCTGTCGCCGATCTCCAACAAGCGCACCGACGAATATGGCGGCTCGACCGAAAACCGCATGCGCTTTGCCATCGAGATGTACGAGGCGGTGCGCGCGGTGTGGCCGGAGCAAAAACCGATCGGCATGCGGGTGTCGGCGACCGACTGGGTCGACGGCGGCTGGACGCCGGAGGAAACCGTGATGCTGGCGAAGGAGCTTAAGAAGCGCGGCATGGACTATATGGACGTTTCCAGCGGCGGGCTCGATCCGCGGCAGAAGATTCCGCTCGCGCCCGGTTACCAGGCGCCGTTCGCCGCGAAAGTGAAGAAGGAAAGCGGCATGCCACCATGACGGTCGGCCTGATCGCCGGCTACCGGCAGGCCGAGGAGATCGTGGCGACCGGCATGAGCGACATGGTTTGTCTGGCGCGCGGCGCCATGTGGGACCGCAACTGGGCCTGGCATGCCGCCGAGGAACTCGGCGCCGAGACGCCGTATGCGCCGAAGATGATGGGCTGCCATCCAAAACTGCGGCCGCAACTGTTCCCGAACCGGGCGCAGCCGGCAAGCTGAACCGGCCGCGTCAGTTTTCCAGTCGGTTTTCCTGTCAGTTCTCCAGACTGGCGCCCTTGGTCTCCGGCGTGCGGATAATCGCGACGATCGCCGCGACCGCGTAGCACATCACCAGGAGCCCGATATAGAGATAGGCGTCCTTGACGCCGTAAAGGCGCAGGATCTGCCCGGCGATAATCGGGATCAAGCCGCCGCCGTAGACCTGCGCGATTTGATAAGCCGCGCTGGCGCCCGAGGCGCGATAGCGGGTTGGAAAATTCTCGGTGTAGAAGGTCGGAATCGCGCCGTAGCCGAAACCGAACACGAAGCCGAAACCGATGACTTCCGCGATCGTCGCCATAAGGAAGCTGCCGGTATTGACGAGGTAGAAATACGGCAGGGCGAACGCAAGAAAGACGACGGCCGCGGTCAACAGGATGGTGCGGCGATTGATAAAGTCGGCCAAGAACGAGCCGATCAGCATGAACACCAGCATGAAAGCCGCGGCGATGAGCCCGATCTGTTCCGGCTGGTTGCCGGTGTAGCCGACCGCCTTCATGTAGCCGGTGCCGAACACAAAATAGAGAAAGAACGCGCCGCCGAACATGGCGTTGACCAGCGAAGTGCGCAGGATGGTCCAGGGCATTTCGCGCCAGACCTGGCTAGAGGGATATTTGAGGATCGTGACCTGCTGCTTGTGCTGCTCGAACACGAAACTGTCCATGGTGCGGGTACGGATGATCAGCCCGACGATCGCCACCAAAAAGCCGACGACGAAGAAGATGCGCCAGCCCCAGGAGATGAAATCCGCCGGCGTCATCAGCGATTTGACCAAGATCACCGAGCCAAAGCCGAGCAACAGCCCGATCGGAATCGCAAATCCGACCCAGGCGCCCCAGAACGCGCGGTACTTCGATCGCGCCGCCTGCTCGACCACCCAGGTCGAAGCGGTGCCGAATTCGGCGCCGAAGCTGATGCCTTGCAGCAGGCGGAATATGATGAGCAGGACGGGCGCGACGACGCCGATGCTGTCATAGGTCGGCGTCAGCCCGATTGCGAGCGTGGCGACGCCCATCAACACCAGCGCATAGACCATCGCGTCCTTGCGGCCCCGCCGGTCGGCGATATGGCCGAAGATGAAGGCGCCAACCGGGCGGATGATGATGCCGAGGCCGTAGACGCCGATCGCGGCGGCAACGGCCGCAAGGCCCGGCAGCTTGAAGAATATGCCGCCCCAGATGGTCGCCGCGATCACGCCGGTGACCAGGAAGTCGTATTGTTCGATCACCGAGCCGATAATGCTCGCCAGCGCGACTTTATAAATCTGAGCGGTGGTCGGAGTTCCGGTAGCCGTTGCGGCCGCGTTACTCATTGCTATCCCCCAAATGACGGCTTTTAGCTTTTACTCGATCGGCCGGTCGCATTCGCGCCGCCAACCCGTCCGGCGCCGATTATAAGCCGATCAGAGGCACCGCCAAGCCGGCTGCGCGGCAATTCGCGCCGGCGGCCTGTCCCGCGCCGCGGCAGTCCATTATCCGCTGCCGAGCCTGCATTCGCTCACCACGCGGAACGTGGCGTCCGGCGTCTCCTGCCGAACCAGAGCAAGCCGGTCGACCGCAATCGACCGTTCGACGCCCATGCGATGGAAGGTATCGAGCAAGGTTGCGATAATCGCCTTCCGCCGGCTCGGCGCCACCCGGCCGGTCAGCGTCAGGTGAAAGCGGAACTCGGCAAGCACGTAAGGGGAGCCCCAGCGGTCGAGATTTTCGATCTGGCTTCGGCTCAAGCCAAGCGCGATGCGCTGGGCGCGCTGTTGCGGCGACATCGGCGCACGATAGGCGTCGAACAGCGTCGTGCACGACGCCGCCAGGGCGTCGAGCGCCGTTGCGGCTTGCCGCGGCACCACGGCGAAGAAGCCGTCGAGCAACCGCACCGTCGGCGCAAAGCTGCGCACCGCGTGGCCAAGGCCGCCGAAGTTTTGCAACGCGTTGACCAGTTGCCGCTCGGTGCAGGACGGCGAGGGATGAAACGGCGCCTTCAAGGTGGCGTGGAAACCGTAGCGTCGCGGCGGCGTCGTGAGCTCGTTCCAGTTGACCGCGCCGTTGCCGAATTCGGCCGGAAAATCCACCGACGCGCCGGTATAGCAGTCGTAGCCCAGGATCGCGCTGCCGTAGCGATAGAGCTTCGAATCCGCTGCGGGCACAAAATAGATCGCGTAGCGCGGTCCTTGGTCCACAGCGATGGCGGCTCGTCAAAGCGCGGAAGCGCGGCCTGCGATGCCGCAGCTCAAGCCGGCAAAGGCGCCGGTTTTCGTCATGTAAATCCGATGGTTCCAATATGAGGACTTGATGACGGTTGAGTGACGAGGGCTCTATCAGCCCTCCACCGGCTCGGTGCCGACGATCTCGATGCCGAAGCCGGACAATCCGACATAGGTCATCGGCCGCGACGACGTAATGAGCTTGATCGAATTGACGCCGAGATCCTTGAGGATTTGCGCGCCGAGGCCGATCTCGCGCCATTGCCGCGTGCGCGCTTCGCCCGATGCGGTGTCCGACGATTTCGGGATCGAGATCACCGGCACGCCGGCGGTGCCGTCGCGCAACAGCACCAGCACGCCCCTGCCCTCCGCCTTGAACAGCGCGAGCGCCTGGTGGATCATCTTCGCGCCGCCGAACACGTCGGAAATAATGTCAGCGCGATGCAGGCGCGTGAGCACGTTATTGCCGTCGCCGATGCGGCCATGGACGAAGGCCATGTGATGAACCGCATCGAACGGCGTGATGAAGGCGTAGCCGGTCAGCGTGCCGATCTCGGATTTGACCGGAAACTCGCCGACCCGCTCGATCAGCTTGTCGCGCGCCTGCCGGTAGGCGATCAACTCGGCGATGGTGATGCGGTGCAGCTTGTGCCGCTCGGCGAAGGCGGCCAGTTCCGGCCCGTGCATCACCGTGCCGTCGTCGTTCATCAGCTCGGCGAGCACGCCGACCGGCGGCAAGCCGGCGAGCCGGCACAGATCGACGCAAGCCTCGGTATGGCCCGAGCGCATCAACACGCCGCCCTCCTTCGCCACCAGCGGGAAAACATGGCCGGGCCGCACGAAATCGGCCGCGCCGCTATTGCCGTTGGCGAGCGCGCGCACGGTGTTGGTGCGCTCCTCGGCGGAAATGCCGGTGGTCAGGCCGTGGCGGACGTCGACCGAGACGGTGAAGGCGGTGCCGAGCGGCGCGTCGTTGAGCGCCACCATCGGGTCGAGATGCAGTCGCCGCGCCTCTTCCGGTGCGAGCGGCACGCAGACGATGCCGGACGTATTGCGGATGATGAACGCCATCTTCTCCGGCGTGCAAAGGCTCGCCGCGACGAACAGATCGCCTTCGTTCTCGCGATCGTCGTCGTCGGCGACGATGACGATTTCGCCGCGCGCGAAGGCGGCGATGACGGCCTGGATGCGGTGGTGCGCGTCGTTCATTTTTCGTCGCGTGCCGGCGGTTTGAACGGCCAATCCGGCGTCACGCCGACTTGGCCGCGCTGGCGCAAATAGTGGTCGGCGATCACGCATGCCATCATGGCTTCGCCGATCGGCACGGCGCGGATGCCGACGCAGGGATCGTGACGCCCGGTTGTCGAGATTTCGGTCTCATGGCCGTAGCGGTCGACGGTGCGGCGCGGAATGAGGATCGAAGAGGTCGGCTTGACGGCAAACCGCGCCACGACCGGCTGTCCGGTCGAAATGCCGCCGAGGATGCCGCCGGCATTGTTGGAGAGAAAAATGGGCTTGCCGTCGTTGCCGATGCGCATCTCGTCGCCGTTCTGTTCGCCGGCAAGCTCGGCGGCGGCGAAGCCGGCGCCGATTTCGACGCCCTTGACGGCATTGATGCTCATCAGGGCCGCGGCGAGATCGCCGTCGAGCTTGCCGTAGATCGGCGCGCCAAGCCCCGCCGGCACGCCTTCGGCGACGACTTCGATGACCGCGCCGATGGACGAGCCCCGCTTGCGCAAGCCGTCGAGGTACTCACCGAGCATGGCGGCAGTCGCCGCATCGGGACAGAAGAACGGATTGCGCTCGACTTCGGCCCAATCCCAGCGCGCGCGATCGACGCGATGCGGCCCCATCGCAACGAGCGCGCCGCGCACTTGCAGCCCGGGCACGATTTTGCGCGCAATCGCGCCGGCGGCGACCCGCATCGCCGTCTCGCGCGCCGACTGGCGGCCGCCGCCGCGATAATCGCGCAAGCCGTATTTGACGTCGTAGGTGTAGTCGGCGTGGCCCGGGCGATATTTGTCCTTGATGTCGGAATAATCCTTGGCGCGCGGATCGACGTTATCGATGACAAGCGCGATCGGCGTGCCGGTCGTCACCTGCGCGCCGCTTAGTTCGTCGATGAACACGCCGGAAAGGATTTTGACGGCGTCCGGCTCCTGGCGCTGCGTGGTGTAGCGCGATTGGCCGGGCCGGCGGCGGTCGAGAAAAGGCTGGATGTCGGCTTCGGTGAGCGGGATGCGCGGCGGGCAGCCATCGACCACGCAGCCGATCGCAGGCCCATGGCTTTCGCCGAAGGTCGTGACCCGGAATAGATGACCGAAAGTATTGAATGACATGACGCGCCGGTGACGCTCGATAACGGCAATTATGGTCGGTTTCGCTTGGCGTGGGCTTGGTAGCCCGCGCCTTCCATCGGGTCAAATCCGCTCAAGTCTCGCATCGCGCCGTTCGCAGATGCGAAAAAAGGCGCCCGCGCGTTCGCTCATGCAAAATTCAGGGCCGACATTCTGCCGGCTCAATGTGCAGCGCCGCCACTTCGCCGACCACCTCATTCATGCGGCATTCATCTCGCTGAACGCTGCTTCATGATAATCTGAATATCCATTAAGCTACGGAAAAATCAGCACTATTTGGCTTTTTTCGATTGCCGCCCGTAGCGTCCTGTGGCATTGTTCCGCGCGGTAAGGGGGCGAAGGCCCAGGGACCGAGATTTAGCCTGCGACTGAACCAACCCTGCCGTAGGTTCATCACAAACACCAAGGAACGCAATCATGGCTACGAAGAAGAAGAAAAAGAAGAAGAAATCGAAGTAAATGGCGTCAAGCGCGCGCCTCGTATTGGGGCCGCGCCGTCAATTTTCGGTTTCGCGAGATCCTTGATCTCGCAAGCGACCGGGCTTCGGTTCGGTCGCTTTCATTTTGCGACGACGGCATTGCGAGAACGGATCACGCATAGCGCGTCATCGCGCCGTCGGCGAACACATAGACGGCGCCCTGGGCGATCTGCGCATGGGTTGCTTCGTCGCGCGGCAGCAGGTGCAACAGCGCCATCAAGGCGCGCACGCCGCCGCCATGCGCCGCGACCACGGTGTCGCGCCTTAATTCCGCATACCATGCGCCGATGCGGCTGGTGAGCTCGGCATAACTCTCGCCGCCGGGCGGCGCAAAGTCCCACTTGTCTTGTTCGCGCCGCGCCAGGATGCCGCCGGGCGTGCGAGCCTCGATTTCCGAGAGCGTAAAACCTTCCCAGTCGCCGTAGGAAATCTCCATCAGCCTGTCGTCGATCCGGTAAGCGTGCGGCTTAAGCCCGAGGGTGGCGCGCAATATTTCCATGGTTTCGCGCGCCCGCTGGAGCGGGCTTGCCTCATAGACGAGATCGGAAGCCTCGCGCCGGTCGCGCGCCAAAAGATCGCGCAGCAAGACGCCGGATTCGGCGGCCTGCTGCCGGCCGCGCGCGTTGAGTGCGATGTCACGACGGCCTTGCAGGCGGGCCTCGGCGTTGAGATCGGTCTCGCCGTGACGGACGTAATAGAGGACCGGCATGGTTCCAATTCGGACGACAGACGGTAGACGACGGAGGACGGATTATCGTCCCTCTTGCCTTATCCGTCATCTCTCGTCCGTCGTCTGTCCTCTGTTCTCCGCCGGGCCGACGACGATATCCGGCGCGTCCGGATGCTTCATGCCGACGATGTGATAGCCGGCGTCGACGTGATGCACTTCGCCGGTAACGCCGCGCGACATATCGGAGAGCAGATACGCGCCCGCTTCGCCGACGTCCTCGATCGTCACGTTGCGCCGCAACGGCGCATTGTGCTCGTTCCATTTCAGAATGTAGCGAAAATCCGCCACTCCGGAGGCGGCCAGCGTCTTGATCGGTCCCGACGAGATGGCGTTGACGCGAATATTCTTGCCGCCGAGATCGGCGGCGAGATACCACACCGACGCTTCCAGCGCGGCCTTGGCGATGCCCATGACGTTGTAATGCGGCATCCATTTTTCCGACCCGTAATAGGTCAACGTCAGCATCGAACCGCCGTTCGGCATCAGCTTCTCGGCGCGCTGCGCGACCGCCGTGAACGAGTAACAGCTCACCAGCATGGTCTTGGTGAAATTATCGGCCGTGGTATCGACGTATCGGCCGTCGAGCTGATCCCGGTCGGAAAAGGCGATGGCGTGGACCAGAAAGTCGATCCCGCCCCAGGCCGATTGCACGGCCGCGAACGCAGCATCGATGCTCGCCGGCACGGTCACGTCGCAATCGCCGGCCACGATGCCGCCGACTTCGCGGGCCAGCGGCTCGACGCGCTTCTTGAGCGCCTCGCCCTGATAGGTGAAAGCGAGTTCGGCGCCGTGTCCGCGGCACGCTTTGGCGATGCCCCAGGCGAGCGAACGATGGTTCGCAACCCCCATGACAAGGCCGCGCTTGCCGCGCATGAGGCCCGAGACTTCCGCCATTCTACCGACCCACCTACGGCGATTTCCAGCCCCGGTCTCCTATGGCATAGGGTCCCTGCACCATCAAGCGCGCGGAATAGGAAGCCGGCGCTGGTGTTGTTGGATGCGGGCGCCTCGTTAACGCAGCGATCGCGGCGCGGCATATCTTAACGTGGCTTGACGGGTGGAATGCTTGAGCGAGTTTCGCGAGCAGATCGAGGCGGCAATCCCGGCGTTGCGGCGCTATGCGCGGGCGCTCACCCGCGACGCCGAGGCGGCCGACGATATCGTGCAGGATACGCTGCTTCGGGCGCTGCGCTCCGAGCATTTGTTTCACGGCGGAGATACGCGCGCATGGCTTTACACCATCCTGACCAATCTCAACCGCAACCGGCTGCGCACGCTGTCGCGGCGTCCGGTGCTGACGCCGATCAAGGACGGCGACGCCGCGACCGGCGGCCCGGAAGCCGGCAGCCGCGATATCGGCCGCGCGCTCGACGAACTCGCCGAGGACCAGCGCTCGGCATTGTTGCTGGTCGTGCTCGAAGGCCTGACCTATCGCGAAGTGGCGCTAGTGCAGGGTGTACCCATCGGCACGGTGATGTCGCGCCTGGCGCGTGCCCGCAGCCAGATCAAAGCCTTTCTCGACGGCGAACGCCCGGCGTTGCGCCGCGTGAAATAAATAGAGAGAGAAGACGATGAACGATCGAGACCAAATTGTCGGCGAAGACGAACTCAACGCCTATGTCGACGGCGAATTGTCCGCCGAGCGGCGCGCCGTCGTCGAGGCCTGGCTCGTGACGCATCCCGAAGAT
Source organism: uncultured Alphaproteobacteria bacterium (assembly GCA_963729335.1). Classification (GTDB taxonomy): domain Bacteria; phylum Pseudomonadota; class Alphaproteobacteria; order Rhizobiales; family Xanthobacteraceae; genus BOG-931. The sequence continues at coordinate 203,745 of CAVSNN010000002.1, read as the reverse complement.
GCGGCCAAGGTCGCCGCCTGGCGCAAGCAGGCCGAGCTGATCCGCGCCCGTTACGGCGCCATCGCCGACGAGATGCCGCCGCAGCGCTTCGATCTCGCCCGGCTGACGCGCCGCCGCCATGGCGCGATGGCCGCCGCCGTCGCGGCGATCGTCGCGGCATTCCTCGCCGGCGGCGTTGCCGGGTGGACCGCGCGCGGCGTCGAAGCGGCAAACCCGTCCGATCTCACGCGCTTTACCAGCGACGCGCTCGATGCCTACCGGCTCTACACGGTCGAAGTCCGTCACCCGGTCGAAGTGCCGGGCGATCAGCGGCCGCATCTGGACGCATGGCTGTCCAAACGGGTTGGCTCGCCGTTGCGCGCGCCCGAGCTCGACAAAATTGGCTTGAAACTGATCGGCGGCCGGCTGTTGCCGGGACCGACCGGGCCGACCGCCTTCTTCATGTATGAAGGCCCGTCGGGCGAGCGCTTCACGCTCTATTGCGGGCGCACCAGCGATCGCGACACCGCGATGCGCTATACGACCGGTCCGCAAAACGCGGCCTATTACTGGGTCGACGGCGACCTCGCTTACGTGCTCTCGGGACCGGCGGAACGCGACAAGCTGCGCGACATCGCCCAAGCCGCCTACGATCAGATCGACCGGCGCACCTCGCCGGAGGGCGGATGATCGTCATTCCGGGGGCCGCGCGCCCCGGAATGAGCGAGCGCTCACATATCCTTGCGCGGGTCGTAGGGCTTGTCGCGCTGCCACTTTTTCATCAGCGCTTCGAGCTCGGCATCGCTTTTGTCCGGCAGCACGATGCGGATGGTGGCGAGCAGGTCGCCGCGGCCGGTCTTGGCGGGAAAACCCTTGCCCTTGAGCCGGAAGGTGCGGCCGCCCGACGTCGACGGCGGAATTGTAATTTCGACCGGTTTGTCCAGCGTCGGCACGCGCACTTTGGCGCCGAGCGCGGCCTCATAAAGCGTGACCGGCAAATCGAGCCGCACGTCGGTGCCTTCCAGCGTGAACAGCGGATGCGGCGCGATCGAGACGGTGATGAGCAGGTCGCCGGGACCCGCCTGCCTCGCCATGCCTTGGCCCTTGAGCCGGATGTGCTGACCGTTGCCGATGCCGGCGGGAACCTTGACGTCGACATTCTTGCCGTTCGGCAGGTGCAGGCGCTGCGTGGAGCCGTTGGCCGCGTCGGGCAGCGACACCGACATTTCGGCTTGAATATCGGCGCCGACGCCGAAATCTTCCTGCTCGAAGGTGGATCTGGCTCCGCCGCGGGCGCCGCGTCCGAACGCTTCCTTGAGGATGTCCTCGAAGCCGCCGAAACCGCCGCCCGCGCCGCCCCCGCCCCGCCCGCGCCGGGCGGTGCGGGTAAAACCCTCCGGACCGAAGTTGAAGCTCTCGAAATTCGCGTCGGGGCCGAAGCCGCCGCCCGGTCTCGGCCCGCCGCCGCTGCCTTCGAACCCGCGGAAGCGCGGCTTGCCCTCGGCATCGATCTCGCCGCGATCAAATGCCTTGCGCTTGTCGTCGTCGCCGAGAAGTTCGTGCGCGGCATTCAGCTCGGAGAAACGGCTTGCCGCCTTGGGATCGTTCTTATTGGCGTCGGGATGCAGTTTCTTGGCCAGGCGCCGATAGGCGCTCTTGATATCGCCCGCGCTCGCTTTGCGATCGACGCCCAACACCTCATAGGGGTCACGCATCCCCATCGAACTCCGCTGAAATTCGCCGGCCAGCCCGCTGGCCCGCCTGCCCGCCTGTCTCCGATATGGCTCAAATGTGGGATTAAAACGCCTGTCACGCAATGCAACAAGCGAATTGGCGCTGGCGTCGACGATGATAGGCGCTTTAACTCGGCTTGAGCGGTTTTAGTCGCGTCACTTCCCAGGTGCCGCTGGCGCTGCGGCAGGCGGCGCCCTGCAGCCAGTCCTGCGCCGCGCCATGCACGTAACTCGCCAGGAAATCGCGGCACGACAGGCCGCCCTCGCTATAGGCCGTATCGAGCGGGGTGATATTGCCGCCGGCACCGGTTTGCGGATTTTGCCATGGCACGCTGGCGTCCCTGGCCCCGCGGGCAAGCGCGTCGGAAGCGGCCGCGCGCGCATAAGCGAGGTCGACGTCGGCCGGCTGCGAACTGGCGTCATGGGCGGACTGGCCGGCCGGCTGCGCGATCGAGCCGGTCGGCGTGTCGATGTCGTCCTTAGAGACAAGCGAAGCCAGCCGGTACGAGCAGCCGGCAAGGGCAAAGGCGCTGATTGCGGTCGCGATAACGGCCCCCGTTCGCAACCGCCGACATAGGCGCAGCGCCGCCGTTCCATTATATAGAGGCCGGCGGCACGTTTTCGGATCGCCGCACGCGAGCACCTGGGTACTCCGAGAATGTCCGACGTGGCGCCCATAGAACACCCGGCGTGGTTAACAGGCGGTGACTTCACCGAGGCCGACGAGCCGCTGCGCCTGTTTGCCGCCTGGTTTGCCGACGCCAAGCGCTCCGAGCCGGTCAATCCCGAGGCGATGACGCTTGCCACGGTCGATGCCGACGGGCTGCCCAATGCGCGCATGGTGCTGCTCAAGGCCTTCGACGAGCGCGGCTTCGTGTTCTATACGAACGCCGACAGCATCAAGGGTCACGAACTGGGGCAAGTGCCGAAGGCGGCGCTGACGTTTTATTGGAAGTCGATGCAGCGCCAGGTGCGGCTGCGCGGCGGCGTCGAGGCGGTGTCGGACACCGAGGCCGATGCCTATTTCGCCACGCGCTCGCGCATGGCGCAGATCGGCGCCTGGGCCTCGAAACAGTCGGCGGCGCTGGAAAGCCGGCTTGCCTTCGAGAAGGCGATCGCGCGCTTCACCGCGAAATTCGTCGTCGGCGCCGTGCCGCGGCCGGCCTATTGGGTCGGCTATCGGATCGCGCCGGTCGAGATCGAGTTCTGGCAGGAGCGGCCGTTCCGCCTGCACGACCGTATTTCATTCACGCGTCCAAATATCGGCACGCCGTGGACCAAGACGCGGCTCTATCCGTGAACAACCGTCTTTGCGAGGAGCGGAGCGACGAAGCAATCCAGATCTTACAGACCGCTCTGGATTGCTTCGCTTCGCTCGCAATGACGATTAGGATGGCATAATGCCGACCACCAACCAGCCGCGCCGCACGCTGCTCCTCACCGGAGCCAGCCGCGGCATCGGTCATGCCACCGTGAAGCGCTTCTCCGCCGCCGGCTGGCGCGTCATCACCTGCTCGCGCCATCCGTTTCCGGAGAATTGTCCGTGGGAAGCCGGGCCCGAAGATCACATTCAGGTCGATCTCGCCAGCCCTGAAAATACCGAGCAAGCCATCGCCGAAACCAAGCGCCGCCTTAACGGCGAATTGCATGCGCTGGTCAACAACGCCGCGATCTCGCCCAAGGCCGCCGGCGGCAAGCGGCTAGGCTCGATCGAAACCTCGCGCGAGGACTGGCACCATATTTTTCAGGTGAACTTCTTTGCGCCGATCATGCTGGCGCGCGGGCTGTTGGACGAGCTCAGCGCCGCCAAGGGCTCGGTCGTCAATGTCACCTCGATCGCGGGTTCCCGCGTGCACCCGTTCGCCGGCACCGCCTATTCGACGTCGAAGGCGGCGCTCGCCGCGCTGACCCGCGAAATGGCGGCCGACTTCGGCTCGCGCGGCGTGCGCGTCAACGCCATCGCGCCGGGCGAGATCGACACCGCGATGCTCTCTCCGGGGACCGAAAAGATCGTCGAGAATATTCCGATGCACCGGCTCGGCACGCCCGACGAAGTGGCGAAGATCGTCTACGTCTTATGCACCGACACCGCGTCCTACGTGAACGGCGCCGAAATCCACATCAACGGCGGCCAGCACGTCTGAGGCGGCCACGCGTCAGTGAGCTTGCGCCGCGGGCGCGCTCGCCGGCACGACGTTGCGCATTAGCGGCACCAGCAAGGTAGCGACGGCGAACGCGATCATGATGGCGCGGAAGGCATCCGCATAAGCGAGCGTCGACGCCTCGCGGTAGGCGAGTTCCCACAATTGCTTCAATGCGGCGACCTGTCCGGCGTGAGGACTGCCGGGAATCGCGCCATAGCGCTGCGCCATTTCAGCCAGCAATCTCGCCATCGGTCCGTTTGCCGGCGTCAAGTTGGAGGCGATCGCGGCGAAGTGGAAATTCGTTCGCACGTTCAAGATCGCGCCGCATACCGCGATGCCGACGGCGCCGCCGAGATTGCGCATCATATTGAATAGGCCGCTGGCGTATTTCAGCCGCTCGGGCGGCAGGCTGCCGAGACCGAGGTTGACACTGGGAGCGACGGCGAAAACCTGCGGGAAACCGCGCAGAATCTGCGGCACGAGAAGCTCGTTCCCGCCCCAGTCGTGGGTGATGAAACTGTAGCTCCACATCGCCAGGCCGAAGGAGGCCAGGCCCAACATCATGAGCCAGCGCGTGTCGAACTTGCGGGCCAGAACAATGTAGACGGGGACGCCGGCGAGCGAAGCCGCGCCGGTGGAGAAAATCGCGATGCCGGTCTGCCAAGCGCTCAAGCCGCGGACATAGCCCAGAAACAGCGGCGTGAGATAGATCGTGGAGAAGATTCCCACTCCGGTGACGAACGACAAAAAACATCCGATGGCGAAGTTGCGATTGGTCAGCGCGCGCAGATCGACTACGGGACGTTCGAAGGTCAGGCTCCGGGCGACAAAGAGAACGCCGCTGATGCCGGCAATCCAGGCGCAGGTTTCGATGGTCGTGTCGTCGAACCAATTCCAGCGCGTTCCCTCTTCCAGCACATATTCGAGGGTGCCGAGACAAATCGCCATCAGAACAATGCCGGGATAGTCCGCCTCCTTGAGAAGCCTCAGATCGGGTTTGTCGATGTCGACCAGGAGTGGGACCAAGAGGGTGATCGCCACGCCGGGCAGGAGATTGACATAGAACAGCCAGTGCCAGTTCAGTGTATCGGTGATCCACCCGCCGATGACCGGACCGAGCGTCGGTGCAACCGACGCTATCGTCCCGATCACTGCGGCCGAATAGACGCGGCGCGGTCCCTGGAAATAATGGAACGACGACGTGAACACGGTTGGGATCATCGAGGCGCCCAGTAAGCCCTGAAGCGCCCGGAAGACGATCATGCTGTCGATGTTCCAGGCCAGACCGCACAGCATGCTGGTGACGGTGAAGCCGGCCGCCGACGCCGTGAACAGCCACCGCGTGGAGAGCACCCGGGTCAGCCAGCCCGATAACGGGATCACGATGATCTCGGCGATCAAATAGGCTGTCTGCACCCAACTGATCTCGTCCTGAGCGGCCGACAACCCGCCGCCGATGTTTTGCAGGGACGAGGCGACAATCTGAATGTCGAGCAACGCCATGAAACCACCGAAGCACATCACCACAAAGGGCGCCACGCTCCTGATCCAGTTATCGGAGGCCGTCTCAGTCATTTCATCCCCCTCGCCTCCGATCGCGTGTCCACGCTTGCGAACGTCGAAAGGCCCGGCCGGATCATGCCCAGCGCGGTATCGTTATCGTCGAGCGCGATGCGTACCGGAACCCGCTGCACGATCTTGGTGAAATTGCCCGTGGCATTCTCCGGCGGAATCACGCTGAACACGGCGCCCGTTGCCGGGGCGAGGCTTAAGAGATGACCGTGAAAGACGTGGTCCGGCAGCGTGTCGGCAACGACTGTCGCGGACTGCCCCGGCTGCATGCGTTCGAGCTGGTCCTCCTTGAAATTGGCATCGACCCAAAGACCGTGCGCCGGAACGATTGTTAGGAGGTAGGCGCCTTGCGACACATAGCCGCCGACCTGTGCCGCCCGATTGCCGACATAGCCGTCGATCGGTGAACGGATTTCGGCATAGCCGACGTTGAGACGCGCGGTCTGCAGATCGGCTTCGGCCTGCGCAACGGCGGCGCCAGCTTCGGCGATGTCAGCGTCGAGGACGCCGAGTTGCTGTTTCGCTGCGGCGAGACCGGCTTGCGCCGATGCAACGGCCGCTTTCGCCTGCCGATCGAGCGCGGCCGTTCTTTCCGCATCCTGCCGGGAGCCGTCGTTGGTTTGCGCCAGCATCCGATAACGCTCGGCGTCTGCCTTGGCAAAATCGGCCTGGGCATTTTTGGCATCGAGGTCGGCGCCGGCCTGCTGGATCGCCGACTGCTGCAGCACGTATTTGGCGCGCAAACTCGTCAGCGTCGCTTGGCGTTGATCGAGGATAGCTTCGGCGCGATCGGCGGCGGCGCGCATGTCGCGATCGTCGAGGCGGATCAGTAATTGTCCGGCTTGGACTTGCTGGTTGTCGGCAACCAGGATCTGCGCGACGAATCCGGCGATGTGCGGCGAGATGGGGGTGATGTCGCCGCCGACATAGGCGTCGTCGGTGGTTTCGATGAAACGACCGACGGTCCACCAATCGTAACCGTACCAAGCCGCCGCCAGTGCCGCGACGCAGGCCAAGCCAAGCAATGTCAGCCGCTTGAATGCGCCCCGTGGCTTCGCTTTGGCACGCTCACTTCTCTTCAACTCGGCCAGCGTCTTTAAGTCGGTTACTGCGTCCATGACGAGCTTCCCATTTTTTTGGCCTAAATGCGTATATGCACCTATTTCTGAACGCGTCGTCCCTCATCCGCCCTATGGCTTTATCGATCCGGGAAATGCGCCGTCGGGGTGAATTCGCTGGAAACGACCGCCCGCAATAAGCTTCGCAACTCCGCGGCTTTGGCGGTTCCGAAGGTCATTTCAAAACGAGTCTGTGCCTGCGCCCAGGCCTTGTATGCCTCCTGCAGCCGCCTCTCGCCTGCCTTGGTCAAGTGGACCTCCTTGGCGCGACGGTCGGATGCGGTCGGTTCGATCCGGATCAGCCCGTCCCGTTCCAACGGCTGGATATTGCGCCCGAGCGTGGTGCGATCCGTGACCATGTCCCTAGCAAGGGCGTTGATGGTCAGCGGACCCAATCGTTTCAGCTTGGCCAGGATCGAGAATTGCGTCACGCGGAGCCCGATCGGCGCCAGGAACTGATCGTAGAGCTGGGTGACGTGCCGAGCCGCCGATCGTACGGCCGCGCAGTTGCACTGGATGGTGCTCGGTAAATCGTCGTCTGGCATGGGCAAATCCTCGATATGAGCGTATATGCACCCATATACGCGCATATACGCTCTTGTCAAGGGCCTCATCCCGACGGTCGATCAGCGCACCTGGAACACGAGCTTGCCGCGGAAATGGCGGGATTCGCTCAAGCGATGCGCCTCGGCGGCTTGCGCCAAGCGATAGAGCTTGATCTCCGGCGGGCGCACCGCTCCCGACGCAACCAATTCGCCGACGCGCTCCATCGCCTTGCGCGAGCGCGGCACCGGCGGCCGCAACGACGTCACGTCGGGCCGGTTGGGCTTAGGCGCCTCGGCGCCCGACGCGATAAAGGCGGCGCGGCCGCCGGATTTGAGCACTGCGAAGGATTTTTCCGCAACCTCGCCGCCGACGGTATCGAACACCGCGTCGCAATCCTTGACCAGCTTGGTGAAATCCTGCGCGTTGTAGTCGATCGCTTCATCGGCGCCGAGATCGCGCACGTAATCGCGGTTCGCGGCGCTGGTCGTGGTGATGACGCGGGCGCCGAGATGCTTGGCGAATTGAATGGCGAAGCCGGCGACACCGCCGGCGCCGCCTTGGATCAAAATCGTCTCGCTGCGCTTGAGCTTGAGCGTGTCTTCGAGCGAATTGATGGCGGTGAGGCCGGCGAGCGCCATGGCGGCGGCGTTGGCATGCGAAAGCCCGTCTGGCTTTTTGGCGATAACCGCGGCCCTGATCGCAATCTTCTCGCAATAGGTGCCTTCGCGGCCGGCCTCCAGCACGCCAAACACCGCGTCGCCGATTTTCAGATCGTCGACGCCGCCGCCCAGCGCGCCGATCACGCCGGAAAAATCGCGGCCTGGAATTTGCGGAAACTTCACCTCGGCGTGGCGCCCGTACTGCCCGGCGCGAAATTTCCAATCGGCGGCATTGACGCTTGCCGCCACCACGTCGACGACCACCTCGCCCGGCGCCGCCGCAGGATCCGGCATATCGCCGTAGTTGAGGACATCCGGGCCGCCAAATCGTTCGATGAATGCAGCTTTCATTGGAATTTCGCCTCTCGTTTCGCAACCGATCGATGGGCCGGTCGGTCGGCAAGCCTCGTCATACTACGCTCCGGCGAACGGGCCCGCTCCGCAAAAAGCATTAGCAAGCCATAGTTTCAACGTAAAAAATCGAGCACCGCGGTTTCGGCGAGCACGGCTTGCGGAATGCTGTGGCGCGCCGAGCGGGCGCGCTCCTCGGCGGTCTGGGTGGCCTGCAGATAAGCGCCGAGATGGCGGGCGCGCTCGATGATCTTGCGGTTGTCCGGCAAGCGGGCCGCCTCGAAGCGGCGCAGCGCCGCCGCAACGTCGTCGGCCTCGAGCGCCTCGACGAGCGCCGCCGCGTCGTCGGCCGCCTTCGACACGCCGGCTGCGACATGGGGCCGCGCCACGAATGCCGCATCGCCGAGGATCGCGACCCGCCCGAAAGCGAGCCGCGGGCTTTCGAGATCGTAAATCGGTTGCAGGATCGGCTCGTCGATCAACCGGACGATGGCGCGGAATTGCGGCGCCAACAGCCGCTCGGCGGCGGCGCGCATGGCGGCGATCGGCTCGGCGCGAATGAGCGGCGGCGGGATCGAGATCGAATGCGCGGCGCCGGCTTTGTCGGTCAAGAGCGCCGGCAGTTCGGTCGCTTCGTCGGCCGGGCGGTACCACACCACATTGTAACGGCGTTGCCCTTCCCGCAGCTCGTTATCCGGCCCCGCCACCGGATAGCCGAGACACTGTTCGCCGGGCGGCAGGCAGAACGTCATCAGCGTGAACAGTTCGCGATGGATCGCCGGCGGAATAGCGCTCTCCGGCAACAGCGCGCGCCAGGCGACATAACCGGCGTAAAGCGCCGCCACATCGGGCGCACATTGCTGGCGCACCGTCGAGCGCAAGCCGTCGGCGCCGACCAGGAGATCGGCCGCCAACGCGCTGCCGTCGCCGAACTGCGCCAGCACTTCCGCACCGCTCTGCGCAAAAGACGTTAAGCCACGGCCGCGGTGATAACGCTCTGCCGGAAATGCATCGCGCAGCACGCGATAGACGCGTTCCCAGGCGGTCAGCACCTGCGGGCATTCGAGCGTCACGGCGGTGCGGCCGGATCGGTCGAGGATTTTGCGCGTCGTCATGGCGACGCCGAGATCGCGGGTATCCAGCCCGAGCGCGTCTAGCCGCGCGATCAGCTCGGCCTGCGCGACGATGCCGGCGCCGCGGCCGGCAAGCTCCTTGTCCACGCGCTCGAAAATATCGACGTCCCAGCCGCGCCGGTTCAGCATGATGCCGGCCAGAAGCCCGCTCATTGAGCCGCCGATAATGAGCGCGCGGCGCTGCCTCGCCATGTGAAAACCCCGCTATTTCCCCGGCGGCAAAGGTTTTCTATATTGTGCCTATAATCTCCGGAGGAACACCATGGCCCTGACCATGTTGGATAAATCGACCGATCGCGCCGACCGATCGGCATGGCCGCCCGCCATCGCGGCGGAGTTCGAGCGCGAAAAACACGACAATAACGGCTGCGTCGGATCGACGCTGCTGTCCGAGAGCGAGCGGGTGCGGGTCTGGATCATCCGGCTCGCGCCTGGCGAGCGGATCGGATTCCACCGCCATGTGCTCGATTATTTCTGGACCTCGGTCTCCGGCGGCCGCGGCCGCCAGCACCTGCACGACGGCACCACCGTCGAATACACTTACCAGCCGGGCGAAACCCGCCACGAAATCTACGGTCCCGGCCAGTTCAAGGTCCACGACCTCGAAAATCTCGGCGACAAGGAGATGGTCTTCATGACCATCGAATTCCTCAACAGCGCCAACGAAGCCCTCGCCATCCCGGATCGGGTGCGCGCCGCGGCCTAGGCTTGCTCCTCCCTCTCCCCACGTGCGGGGAGAGGGTTGGGGTGAGGGGGCCTATCCTCCGGGCTCAGAATTGCGGAAAGGCCCCCTCACCCTCGTTCGCTCCGCTCACTCGACCTCTCCCCGCGCGGCGGGGAGAGGTTTTCTTGTAAAGCCGTAGCGCTTCCTGCACCTTGGCGTCGGGTTGGGTAGGCCGACTAATGATCTTCTCGTTCAATCTTTTGATCAACGCCGTCGTATCGGGCATCCTGATCGGCGGCTTCTATGCGGCGGTGACATCAGGCGTGTCGCTGGCGTTCGGCATTCTCGACATCGTCAACATCGCCCACCCGGCCTTCATCATCCTCGGCTCCTATGCCGCCTATATCGTCAACGCCGATCTGGGGCTCGATCCGATCCTGACTGCGCTGCTGATGACGCCGCTGTTCTATGTGCTCGGCGCCGGCATCTATCAGGTCTATTATTTCTCGTTCGAGCGGCGCGGCCAGGAATCGCTGCGCGGCCTGGCTTTTTTCTTCGGTCTATTGTTCATCACCGAAGTGTCGCTGGTGCTGTATTTCGGCGTCGATTACCGCTACGTGAATGCGGACTATATCGGTCCGACCTGGCACTTGGGCGACGTTGAGCTGCCGCTGCGGCTGTTGGTGCCGTGCGTGGTGTCGCTTCTGCTGATCGCGGCGCTGCAGCTCATTCTGACGCGCACCTATATCGGCCGCGCGATCATGGCCGTGGCGCAGGATCAACTCGCGTTGCGGCTGATGGCGGTCGATCCGATCCGCATCAAGCGCATCGCGTTCGGCATTTCGATCGCCACAGCGTCGCTGGCGGGAGCCTTTCTGATCATCATCCAGCCCGTGGAGCCATCGGTCGGTCGGCAATATATCGGCCGCATCTTCGCCATCTGCGTGCTTGGCGGCATGGGCAGCCTGCCGGGAACCGTCATCGCCGCCATGCTGATCGGCATCGTCGAAAGCCTGACCTCGACATTCTACGGCCCGTCCTGGGCGCCCGCGGTGTCGTTCGGCTTTTTGCTTTTGACGCTGGCGGTGCGCCCAGCCGGCCTATTGGGGCGGTGACCCGTGCGCACGCCGGTCTTTCTCATCGTCTGTCTGGTCGTTGGCGGCGTCATATTTGCCGCCGCGCTCGGGCTCGGCAATGACTACTATTTCTTCGCCGGCTATGTCGTGCTGCAATACGTCGTGCTCTCGACCGCCTGGAACATCCTCGGCGGCTATTGCGGCTATGTGAATTTCGGCACCGCCGCGTTTTTCGCGATGGGCGCCTATTCGACCGTGGCGATCTACAATTTCACCACCGGCGACGACGCCGTTTTGGCGATTCCGGTGCCAATTCCGGTTCTGATGCTGTTCGGCGGCGTGGTCTCGGGCATCGTCGGCTTCGGCATGGGCTACCTGACGTTACGGCTGCGCGGCGCGTTCTTTTCGATCGCGACGCTGGCGCTCGCCGTGGTGTTGGAAACGCTCGTCGTCAATTGGGATTATGTGGGCGGCTCGCGCGGCGCCTATGTCATACGGCCCGAGCAGATCGAGCCTGTCGGCAGCTACATCAGATATTTGTTCCTGATCATGATGCTGCTTGCCGTCGGCGCGCTGACGGTGGCACGGCTGATTGAACGCTCGCGGCTGGGCTTCGGGTTTGCCACCATTCGCGACGACGAACTGGCGGCCGAGGCGTCCGGCGTGCCGACGCTGCGGTTAAAGCTGATCGCAACCACGATCTCCGGCGTGTTGATGGGCATGGCGGGTGCGCCGTTTCCCTATTACATCAGCTATCTTCAGCCGGATTCGACGTTCGCGCTGGATTATGCCGTCAACTCGATCGCCATGCCGCTGATTGGCGGCACGACGAGCTGGGTCGGCCCGTTGATCGGTGCGGTGCTGCTCGGCTCGCTGCAGCAGATCATCACCGTCACGATCTCGTCGGCAGTCAATCTTCTGATTGTCGGCGTCATACTCGTCGCCTTCGTGATCATCGCGCCGAACGGTATCGTCGGACTGGTCCACACTTACTTGCAGCGCAAGCCGGAGGATTTCGTCGGCCGCCGCCACGTCGACGCCGATGCGCCCGGGGCTGCGCCATGAGCGATGCCATGACCGGCGCCATGACCGGCGCAAATCCCGAACTCCTCCAGGTCGACAATCTCGGCAAGCGTTTCGGCGGTTTCGTCGCGCTGGAAAATATCTCGCTTTCGGTTGCGGCAGGCGAACGTCTCGGCCTGATCGGGCCGAACGGCTCCGGCAAGTCGACGCTGGTCAATTGCATTTGCGGCACGCTCCGCAACGAGCAAGGCGCCGTGCGCTTTAACGGCCAACGGCTCGACGGGCTCGCCGCGCATCGGCGCACCCGGCTTGGCCTCGCCCGCAGCTTTCAACTGCCGCGGCCGTTTGCCAGCATGAGCCTCGCCGACAACATACGAATCCCGCTGCTCTACACGGTGGCCGCGCGAGGCACCGTCCACTCCGCACGCGACATCGACACCCGATGCGCCGGCCTGCTGCACGAAGTGGGCCTGGAAGCCAAGGCGCGGCACCTGCCGCGCGATCTCACCCAGGTCGAGATGCGCAAGCTCGAACTCGCCCGCGCCATGGCGGCGGAGCCAAAGCTTCTGATGGCCGACGAGTTGATGGCGGGGCTGACCCATTCGGAGGTGGAGGAAATCCTGACGCTGCTGGTGCGGCTCAACGAAAAAGGCGTCACCATCATCCTGATCGAGCATATCATGCGCGCGGTGATGAGCTTTTCGCGCCGTCTTGTCGTCCTGGTCTCCGGGCGCAAAATCGCCGACGGCATCCCGGACGACGTTGTGCGCGACCCTGAAGTGGAGAAGGCCTATCTTGGCTAGCAGCCTCACCATCGCCGGCATCAACGCCGCCTACGGCGCGGTTCGCGTGATCGACGACGTGTCGATCACGGTCGGCAGCGGCGAGACCGTCGTGCTGCTCGGCACCAACGGCAACGGCAAGTCGACGCTGATGAAGTGCATCATGGGCCTGGTGCGGCCGAGCGAAGGCTCGATCGTGGCCGAGATCGACGGCATTCATCACGAGCTTGTCGGCCGCACCACCGAGGAGATCGTCGATCTCGGCATCGCGCTGGTGCCGGAGGGCCGCCGGCTGTTTCCCAAGCTGACGGTGGAGGAAAATCTGCTGCTCGGCGCGTTCCGCCGCGCCGCGCGCCGCGAGCTTAAGCGCAATCTCGAAGTCTGCTTCGAGACGTTTTCGCGGCTCGCCGAGCGCCGCGGCCAGCTTGCCGGCTCGCTCTCGGGCGGCGAGCAGCAGATGCTGGCGCTCGGCCGCGCGCTGATGCTGGCGCCGAAGATCTTATTGGTCGATGAGCCCTCGGTCGGCCTCGCTCCGATCCTGGTCAGCCGCACCATCGATGCCATCAGCGAAATGAAGCGGCGCTATTCCTTGACCGTGTTGATGGCGGAGCAGAACTTCACCCAGGCGATCCGCATCGCCGACCGCGGCTACGTCATCGTCCACGGCAAGATCGCGTTCGAGGGCCGCTCGATGGACGAGCTCAACAACAACGATCTGATCAAGAAGTTTTATCTGGGACTTTGATACCAGCGCCAATAAACAATGACCTATGCCCTGTCATCATCCGCGCAGGCGGATGATCCAGTAATCACCGCGCTGGCGGTGCTTACTGGATGCTCCGCTTTCGCGGAGCATGACAAGTTATGAATTATCGCCGTTGGTATGATTCCCATCCCCCGTCCGGATCGCGCCCGCTAGTTCACCGGAAAATCGAAATAAGTATCCGGAAACGGCTCGCCGCGCAGCGTGAAATGCCACCACTCCTTGTAATAGCCGCGAAAACCGCGCCGGCGCATTGCCGCGTTTAGCAACATGCGGTTGGCATGCTGCGCCGGCGTAATCGTTGGATCGGCGGTCCAGGATTTCGGGCTCAAGAAGTCGAAATGCGTGCCCATATCGAGCTCGGTGCCGTCCTTGTGCGCCAGCGTCAGGTCCATGGTCGAGCCGCGCGAATGGCCGGAATGCGAGGCGATATAGCCGTCGCGGAACAACATGCGCTTGTCGACGTCGGGATAAAACTCCGCCTTGGTCGTCTGGTCGCGGACGTTGTGCGCCCAGCGGACGAAATTCAACACCGCGCGGACCGGCCGGTAGCAATCGAACACCTTGATCGCGAGCCCGCGCGGGGCAATGTCGCGGGCGACCTCGGCCAGCGCAGCGGCGGCCTCGCGCGTGAGCAGGCAATGCGGCGCCAGGTAGCCGTCGACCGGCCGGCCGGTGAAATTATGCGACCCGGCATAACGCATGTCGACGAGGAGCCCCGGCACCACCGTTGCGGCATCGACGAAAGATGAGGGCCTATCTTGCGCCAGCGCCTGCGCGCCGATGCCCACAATCAGTGCAGCTATGAGCGAATAGCGAATGGCGAATAGCGAATAGTTAGATTCGTCTTCGATCTGCCTGTTCTTCCCCATTCGCCACTCGCCATTCGCCATTCGCCATTCACTACTCGCAAGCCGCCGCCACCCACTGCCCCTCAACGCTATTCTGCGAATTGACCATCGGCATGCCGGCCATGTCCGCTTTGGTCTGCACCGTTCCGGAATAGTGATGCGGACTGTCGAAATTGAACTCTCCGGTCAGCTCCATGTCGAGCTCGCCCTTGCAGACCAGATGCCAACTCAGCCGCGGACCGTTCAGGTTCCTTTCGATCGGCGCGCAAACCGAATTGACGGTGTTCGCGACCGGCGAGAACGTGGTGGCGAGGTCGCGGGTCTGTTCCGCGGTCAGGCATTTGGACGATTCGTGCGGCGGGCCGATGACGCCGCCGGTCGCGGTCCGGGTGGTGATTTTCCATAGGCCGGGATCGATGCCGCCGGCCGACGCCGCCGAGGCGGCGCACGCCAGCGCGGCAATCATGATCAAGCGGTAAGCCGCAACCATTCTGCCCTCATATTTGGCCCGGGCAACACCGCCTTCGCGCGCCGATGACCGTTCCGTTAACCGTCCGGTAACCATATACCCGGCACATTTTGCCTGGGAGACATAACCGTTTCTACCGCACCTTCCTAACGCGCTTTGGGGACAGCCTTGGACACGAGCGCGGCTTCGCTCCTTCGTGCCAGCGGCCCTTCCGCCGCAGCGCATAGCTTTGAATCAGGCGACCGCAGACGGAGCCGATCGGAAGGCATGAGCGAGCCAGCAACGGCCGAGCGCGGAGATACGGCGCTGTCGCGCCTCGTCGACCTCGGCACCATGCTCCGGCGCAGCGATATCGGCCTGGCGCTCGGCATGATGACGATCCTCGTCATCCTGATCCTGCCGCTGCCGCCGCTGTTGCTCGATTTCTCGCTTGCGGTGTCGATCATCTTTTCCGTGCTGATCCTGATGACGTCGCTGTTCATTCAGGCGCCGCTCGAATTCTCGGCGTTCCCGACCGTGCTCCTGATCGCCACCATGCTGCGGCTGGCGCTCAACCTCGCCTCGACCCGGCTCATTCTCGCCCACGGCCACGAAGGCACCGCCGCCGCCGGCCATGTCATTCAGGCGTTCGGCAATTTCGTCATGGGCGGCAATTTCGTGATCGGCATTATCGTGTTCACGATCCTGGTGATCGTGAATTTCGTGGTCATCACCAAGGGCTCCGGGCGCATCGCCGAAGTCGCGGCGCGGTTTCATTTGGACGCCATGCCGGGCAAGCAGATGGCGATCGACGCCGATCTGAACGCCGGCCTGGTCGACGAGAAGGAGGCGCGGCGGCGGCGCAAGGCGCTGGAGGACGAGTCCAACTTTTTCGGCGCCATGGACGGCGCCTCGAAATTCGTGCGCGGCGACGCCATCGCCGGGCTCTTGGTGGTGATGATCAACATCATCGGCGGCATGGTGATCGGCATCGTCCAGCAAAACCTGAGTTTCGCCGACGCCGCACACGACTACACGCTGCTCACCGTCGGCGACGGGTTGGTGACGCAAATTCCGGCATTAATCGTCTCGACCGCAGCCGGCCTTTTGGTCTCCAAGGCGGGCGTTGCCGGCGCCGCCGACAAGGCGCTCCTGGGCCAGCTTTCCAGCTATCCCAAGGCGCTCGGCATGTCGGGCGCCGTCATGCTGATCATGGCGCTATTGCCCGGCATTCCGATGCTGCCGTTTCTCGCGCTCGGCGGCGGCGCGGCGGCGCTGGCTTATGTGATCGACCGCCGCGCCAAGGAGGCCATCGCGGCCGAGACGCGGAAGGCCGATACCGCCAAGGCCGCGCCGGCCGAGGAGCCGATCGCCGCCTCGCTCAAAATGGACGATCTCAAGATCGAGCTCGGCTATGCGCTGTTGCCGCTGGTCAGCGCGCCCGACGGTTCCGAGCGCCTGACCGAGCAGATCAAGGCGCTGCGCCGGTCGCTGGCGATCGAAATGGGCTTCGTCATGCCCGCCGTGCGCATCCTCGACAATGTGCAGCTCGACGCCAACGGCTACGTCATCAAGATCAAGGAGGTCGAAGCCGGCACCGGCAAGGTCTGGCCCGGCCAATACATGGTCATGGATCCGGCCGGCAATCAGGTGACGCTGCCCGGCACGCACACCACCGAGCCGACATTCGGACTGCCCGCGACCTGGATCGACGCCGCAATGAAGGAGGAGGCGTCGGTCAAGGGCCTGACCGTGGTCGACGCCGCGACGGTGATGGCCACGCATCTGACCGAGCTGATCAAGGCCAATATGGCGGAGCTTCTGTCCTACGGCGAGGTGCAGAAATTGATCAAGGAGCTGCCGAAGGAGCAAAGCGAGCTGATCAAGGACATCGTGCCGTCGCAGATCAACACGTCCGGCATCCAGCGCGTCCTGCAAATCCTGCTCGCCGAGCGGGTGTCGATCCGCGATCTGTCGACCATCCTCGAAGGCATCGCCGACGGGCTGCCGGCGACGCGCAATGCCACGACGCTCGCCGAGCATGTCCGCGCCCGGCTGGCGCGCCAGCTCTGCGCCCAGCACGTGACGCCGGCCGGCACGCTGCCGATCATCGCGCTCACCGCCAAATGGGAGCAGGCGTTCGCCGAATTGATCGTCGGCCAGGGCGACGACCGCAACCTCGCCATGCAGCCTTCGAAGCTCACCGAGTTCATCACGCTGGTGCGGGAGAAATTTGAGCAGGCGGCGAAAGACGGCGAAGCGCCGGTGCTGGTGACCTCGCCGGGCATCCGGCCGTTCGTGCGCGGCATCGTCGAACGCTTCCGCGCCCAGACCGCGGTGCTGGCGCAATCGGAAATCCACCCGCGCGCGCGGCTGAAGACGGTGGGGAGTATTTGATTCCCAGGGCGGGCATTGCGCCTGCACTGCAATTCCGGCTTCGGCAACGAACGTAGTGCGCAATGCCCACGCGGTCGGCCGCGGCTCTCAACCACGTGGGCAAAATCGCCGACGAGTCTTAGGCGATCCGCTCAGCAAGAGACCGATTTTGCTCATCCTACGGCGCTTGCTTCCTACGCTTGCTGCGGCATCGTCATGAGGTATGTGCATGGGAAGATCATGCAGATCATCTTAACCCCGTTTTAGCCCCGTTGCGGATGCTTGATGTTGTACAGCGTGTAAATTTCAGCGGGTGTTAGTGGCCTAGTGCACCAACGAAGTAGCTCATAGGTGCAGATGATTTCATGCGCGTAGTCGGCGGAAAATCCGCTCTCAATGAGCCGGTGCTTCAAGTCCATTGACGACATTTTGGCCCGATTTCGGCGGACAAACTCATAGAACCATCGCCAGTCATTTTCGTGTAGCCTGCTCTTGTTCGCAGTGAGAATGAAATGGTCTAATATTCGCTTCCAGATTGGCGGCGATTTCGGTTGGTGTTTTGTTTTAGCAGTCATGGCATGACGCTTCGCTTGTGGCCCGGCGTATCCGTTCAAGTGAAAACGCTCAGAACGGATGACCCTCCATGCAGATTTTATAGGCGTAGTCCGCAAACTGATCGCGCGTGCTCCATTTGGTGCGGGCCGGCGAGAACGTAACGTTCACTAGACGCCGCAGCATTTCCTTGAACTGCGGCGACTGATAGTAGGGTGGGTTCGTATCTGATCTTTTGATGCCAAGTTCATTCACTGTGGCCATGGACAGCGCAGGCGAGCTTATTCGGGGCTCGGGTCGTTCGCCGTGTCGTACCATGCGCTTGCGAAGCCCTTGTAGCTAATGCAAAGCGGCGTCATCGCGTATTCGCGATTGCACTCGGCAATGTCTGCCGGCGAATCTGTGCGCCTATCGCGGAGCCGTGTGCAAGCGCCGTGCTCCAATTGATCATTCCAAGCCTTGTCTTGTTCGTATGTCTCGCCTTGGTTGCTGAACACGACCGGCGCGAGCGCGGGAGCACTTGGCGGGGCCGCTGGCGTCACGCAATCCTCAATGGACATGTCGAGCACTTGGCCGCGGGACGCGCACAAGGCGGGCGTCGGATGCGGGTGAGTGAAGTTGCCCACGTCGTACATGTAGCCCGGCTGAGCGCACGCGCCCGCCGCCAAAGCGACGACGATCACAAAATATCTCACAAGCGCAGCCCCGCGAAAACGCCGCGAGCGTCATACTACTGGCAACAATGGAAGGCGGCAACGCTTGGATGTGATAAGATCGGGCGCGAATCAGAGGAACCGCACGTCATGTACCAAACCAACTGTGCGACGAAGGCAATCCCGATGACTTATATGGATCGGCGGCGAGAAAGCGAACGCCTCTCGAAAATTACGCGAAAGATGGAAGGAATGGCCTTTGAGAACGAATCCTATTTGGATGATCCGCGTTTCGCGGAATTGGACAAGGCATATGAAGCGACGGTGCTAAATCTTCTCAGTCTGAGATAATTCGGCACGCTTCCTCAGTCATTGCCGCCTCCCCTTGCGCGAGCGCGGCAGAACGTGCGCGCCACAGACGAACACAACGGCCTTGATCGGCGGTTTCCGCTTGCCAAGAGTCCCGGTCTTCCCGATAATCCGTATGAAGCCAATGTTCCGGAAATGCCTAATATGCGTATGACCTCGGCCGAGTTTCAAAAGAGATTTGAGTCACTGGCCGATAAGGCCCTCACCGAGCCGCTGACCATCACCCGTAATGGGCGGGACCAGTTGGTGCTGCTCTCAGTCGAGGAATATGACCGGCTTAAGCGCCGGGACCGCCGGGTGGTGCGGCTTGAGGACTTTACCGATGAGGAAATGGCCCTCATCGCCCAAGCTGAGGCGCCTCCCGAACACGCTCACCTCGATGCGGAGCTGAAAGATTGGCGGCCGTGAACTGGCCGGCTCCTCAGCCCGGCCTGGTCATTCGCTATTCATACCTCTGGGAGTCGGAAGCCCGTCAAGGCCGCGAAGAAGGCGTTAAGGACCGCCCCTCCGCCGTCATACTGGTGCTTTTGAGGGAAGGCGCGGAGCATCCTATCGTTCGAGTGTTGCCGATAACGCACACGCCCCCTGCCGATCTCGCCGACGCATTGGAAATTCCAACACCGACGAAAGAGCGTCTCGGTCTTGACAGCGAGCGGTCGTGGATCGTCCTCACTGAGGCCAACGATTTTATTTGGCCCGGCCCTGATCTGCGGCCGGTTCCCGGCGGCGACCCCAGTACGGCGGCCTACGGATTTCTGCCGCCGGGATTCATGCGCGTGCTCCGCGAGCGTTTGGCGCAGCGCCGCCGTGAGAAGCGATTCGTGGCCACGCTTAGAACGGAATAATTGATACTGCGTATTGCGGTGCAAGACGGCGTTGCACCGCGGTGGGAAGCGCAGTTTTGAATTAGCGCGCCACCGACAGCCCCACCACGCGGTGCTTTTCGATCAGCCGCGCCACCAGTCCCGATTTCTTCGCCTCGGCGATGAACTCGCTCAAGAACGCGGCGCCGGCGGTGTTCGGCTTCGCGGTCCCGATCGCCTGCTGCACGGTCATGAAATTGCCCGGCAAAATCTTCGAGCCCGGAAGCTTGTTCACGTCGGTCAGAAGTTGCGGCCGCAGCGACGCATAGGCTTCGAGCTTTTCGGCGACGAATTGATTGAACGGGCCGTCCGCGCTGTCCGACAGCAGAAGCTTTGCTTGCTTGATATTGCGCTCCAGCCACAAGCAGTAGGCCGCGCCGCGGCGTGTCGCGATCCGCACGCCGGGCCGATCGACGCCGGCGATGCCGGTAATCGGCGAGCCGGGCGGCACCAGATACGTCGCCTCGATTTCGCAATAGGCGGCGGTGAAGGTAATTTTCTCCGCCCGTTGCGGCTCAGCGCCAATCAGTCCGATGTCCCAGGCATTGGTGCCGGCGGCGTCCGCAAGCTGCGACGGCCGGTCGAACTTCACGTATGCGACGGGAACGCCGAGCCGCCTTGCGATTTCAGCCGCCATGTCGGGCGCGACCCCTTGCGGGTCGCCCGAGGCGGATTTCCCGGTCACCAACAGGAAGTTGCCCATATTGATGCCGGCGCGAAGAACCCCCGTCGGGGCGAGTTCGGATGCGATCTGGCTCACGGTCTAACCTTCCAAAATTAACTGTTGTGGCAGGAACTTAGCGGAATTTTCCGGTGCGGGGGCCGGAACCAAGGACGACTTCAACTGTTATCACCCGTCTTCAAGCTTCGGTGAAGACGCGTTTTGCCCAGACCCATGAGTACCCAGTTCCTGGGGTCGACTGAACCCTGTGGTGCCCTTGCCGCGACTAATCGGCAAAAAGCGGGAGGACAAGATGAACCATTCGATGTACAGCGCCGACCGCGCGACCCATTTGAAGATTGTAGTCATTGGCCTGTTGTGCGCGACCCTGGTCGCGGTGATCGGCATTTTCGCTAACGTCAGCAACGGCGTCGACCTCGGCACCGACGTTCTGGTCAAAGCCGGCCAGCCGACGACGCTGAGCGGTCATTTGCCGACTATCCGATAATCTCAACTCTTCTAATCTCAACTCTTCTAATCTCAACTCTTGGGCGGCGGCGCGGCGGGGACGGATTGCACCATTTTGCCGGTGAACAGGATCGGTCCGGTCGGCACGGCTTTCGGCGAGCCGCCGGCGGGTTCGAGCGATATCGCGTAGCTCGCGCCCCGCATCGCATCGACGTCGAAGCTCGGCGGCAACGGCCGCGTCGTGAATTCCTCGGCGCCGACCAGGCCGAGCGAACGCGGCGCCGAATCCTTGCTCGCGAATAGCCACAATTCATAGCTGCGGCCGGCATCCGCGCTCGCGGTCATCCGGCGCACCGTCATGGTCCGGTCTTGCGGATCGACCGTGAGCAAAAATGCCGGCGCCGTCGGCTCCTGCTGCAACACCGCAACGAGCCGCGAACCGGGCGGCGCTCCGTCCTCGCCGCTTGCCGACCGGCGGGCAGCAGGCTCGGCGCAAGCTCTCCGACCGCGACATAGATCGCAAGCAGCGCGGCGATCGCGCTCATCGCGACGGTAAGTCCGCGCCAACGCCGCGCCTGCCGCGCAAGATAGACGACTTCGGCGCTGCGCTCGACCTTCGGCGCGATCGGTGCCGGCTCGGCTGCGGATTTTTCGGGTTCCGGCTGCGGCTCCGGCGGCAACAGGCTCGACGCCAGCGCGGCGACCGCGGCCGTGTCGTCCAAATCCTGCGGCGGTTCGGGCGCGGGCTCCGAGAATAATTCCGCCCCCGGCTCCGATTCCGCCGTCACCCCCGCGGTCGGCTCCGGCGCGCTCTGGGTTACCGCTTGCTCGAATGCCGGCAGCACGGCTTCGACTTTGTCGGCGCGCTGCCGCTCGGCCGTGCCGACGTCGTTCTTGATTTTATTCCAGACTTCCGGCGGCGGCTCGACCGCCTCGACCATCACATTGAGCTCGCCGAGCCGGCGCTCCCACACCCGCACGATCTCGGCAAAGCCCGGATCGATCGCGAGCAGCGCATCGGCCTGGTCGCGCTCGTCGGCGGACAGCGTTCCCAAGACGTATTCGGCGGCAAGAGCATCCCGGTCGTCGTCGTACATCGTCACACCAAGCGTTAGCGTCCCATACACTCGCGAATTTCGAGCAGACTGCGGCGAAGCCACGTCTTGATCGTGTTTACCGGAATATCGAGCTTTTGCGCCAGCTGATCGCGGCTCCAGCCGCTGTAATAGGCCAAGAGCACGATGCGCTGCTTTTCCGAGTCGAGCTTGCCGAGGCAGGACAAAAGCCGCTTTAACTCCTCGGTCATTTCCCGCCGCGCCAAGGGCGGCGGCGCCTCGGCGGCGACTTCCATCGCTTCCGGCTCGTCCTCGATCGAGACATCGCCGCGCTTGCGCACGATATCGATGGCGCGGTTGCGGGCGATCGCCACCATCCAGGTGATCGGGCTCGCGAGGGTGGAGTCGAACTTGTCGGCCATTTTCCAGACCTTGAAATAGGTCTCCTGCATGACCTCTTCGGCCAATGCCGGCGTGCCCAAGATACGGAACAATACCCCGTAGAGTTTCGCGCGGGTTTCGAGATAGAGCCGTTCGAACGCGGCCTCATCGCCCTTGGCGACGGCGCCGAGCAGCCAGACGAGTTCCGTCTGCATCAACATGACAGCCCCTGGCCCCGGAGCGCACATTCGGCCCCAGGAACGCCTGGACGAGCCCCGCCCCGGCCGATTATCGCCGCGGAGCGTGGCCCTCGTCGAGAGCCGAAAGAGGGAATGCGTCAATCCGGGGCGCCGCGATGCCGGCGAGCCCGTCGGCCCCGGAATGACGGATGGGTATTTTATTTACGCCGGCGCGGCGCCGCGGGCGCGCATCAAGCGCGATGTCGTCGAGCTCGACCTGCTCGGCGGCGTTCGCGGCCTCGCGTTCGCGCATCTGGTCGCGTTCGTCGAGCAGTTCGACCTTCTTGAGGTCGTCGAACGCCTCGCCCAGCGCCGACTTTGCATCCTCAAGCTGGATGCGCAGATCGTCGGCGGAGCGCTTGAGGTTTTCCCGCCGCGCGATGGCGGCCTTGGCATAGGTCGGATAGGCAAAATGGCCGGGATCGTGGATGCCGGCGCGATCCTGCTCGGCGCGGATTTCGCGCTCCAGATCGCCCGCCATGCGCTCGAATTCGGCGATCATGGTTTCGATCTGGGCGACCTTGCGCCGCTTTTCGTCGACCTGAAATTTCTTCAGGCGAATGAGCGTCTCTCGGGACTTCATCGACTGCTACTCCCCCGAAGCCATTTCCGGAAGCCACTGGGGCCCTCGTGCCGAGCGAGCCCCCTCGCACGGCCCCCGATAACGCGGATTGTGGCACGGATAACGTTAGCGATCGGTTTCCGGCACCGCCACAATTTCAGCCAATCGGCGATATCCCTCCGCCAAGCTGGTTGCTTCTTCCTTACTTTGGGCCAAAAACTCCTCGAGCGGCTTGTGCAGCCGGATGGCCTCGTCGACCTCGGGGCTGGTCCCGGCACGGTAGGCCCCCAGCCGGATCAGTTCCTCCATATCCGCATAGCTCGCCATGACCTGCCGGGCCCGGGTCAAAGCCGACAAATAGGCCTGGTCGGCCGCCCGCGGCATGGTCCGCGACACCGATTTCAGGATATTGATGGCCGGGTAGCGGCCGCGCTCGGCGATGGCGCGTTCCATGACGATATGGCCGTCCAGGATGCCGCGAACTGCGTCCGCAATCGGCTCGTTATGGTCGTCGCCGTCGACCAGCACCGTGAAAATGCCGGTGATCGTGCCCTGCTCGGTGCCGGGCCCGGCCCGTTCCAGGAGCCGGGGCAGTTCGGTGAAAACCGTAGGCGTATAGCCCTTGGCGGTCGGCGGCTCGCCGGCGGACAGCCCGATCTCGCGCTGCGCCATGGCAAAGCGCGTCACCGAATCCATCAGCACCAGCACGTCCTTGCCCTCGTCGCGGAAATATTCGGCGATGGCGAGCGTGACATGGGCGGCCTGGCGGCGCATCAAAGCCGGCTCGTCGGAGGTCGACACCACCACCACCGACCGGGCGAGACCGGCGTCGCCGAGGTCGTCCTGGATGAATTCCTGCACCTCGCGGCCGCGTTCGCCGATCAACCCGATCACGGTGACGTTGGCCATCACATTGCGCGCCAGCATCGACAACAGCACCGATTTGCCGACGCCGGAGCCCGAGAAAATGCCCATGCGCTGGCCGCGGCAGCAGGTCACGAAGGTGTTGAGCGCGCGCACGCCGAGATCGAGCGGCGCCCCGACCCGGCGCCGGGCGTGCGCCAGCGGCGGGGTATTGCGGAACGGATAGGGCGAGGGTCCGAACAGCAGTGCCCCCTTGCCGTCGATCGGTTCGCCCAAGGCGTTGACGACCCGGCCGAGCCAGGCAGCCGATGGCCGCACGGCGCCGGCAACCGAGGTCACCAGCGCCCGGCAGCCGCGCCGCACCCCTTCCAGCGGGGCGAACGGCATCAAGAGCGCGTTAACGCCGGAAAAGCCGACCACCTCGCAGGGGATGTTCTTGGCGGCCGTCTCGATCACCACGCGGGCGCCGACCGACATGGCATGCAAGGGCCCCGCGACCTCGACCATGAGCCCCCGCACCCCGACCACGCGGCCGTAGATTTCGATACCGTCGAGCTCGTTGATCTGCTCGGCCAGCGCCTTCATCGCCCACCCCCATACCGCCGGCGGCCACGCCGCCGCCACGGCGGCAAAAGAATGGTTACCTCGCAAGCCGTCTTCTTAATCGCTTGTTTACCCGGGCCGTTAATCATTGCGGTGTCGTCCGAAGGGCCGAGGCAGGCTCACCCATCCAGGACGGAGGGGTGAGTTGTTGGAGTCGGTTAGCGCCGAAACTTAATCCGGGGCATGAACGCGAACGTGGCTAAAAAACCACTACCACGCAACATCTTAAGGCGATTCGGGAGAATTTGCCTATGGGATGCTTGCGGAATGGAATCAGGTTTTGTTAACCATAGTGCCGTTAGTGTCCCGAATCAGTTTGTCCAAGGCGTTTTCCGGGGGCCGCCGCTGCGGCGTGCCGACCTTGAGCCCGCGCGGCGAAGAAGGGGCATGGCATGCGCGTATTGCTGATTGAAGACGATAGCGCCACCGCGCAATCGATCGAGCTGATGCTCAAATCCGAGAGCTTCAATGTCTACACGACCGATCTCGGCGAAGAAGGCATCGACCTCGGCAAGATCTACGACTACGACATCATCCTTCTCGATCTGAACCTGCCGGACATGTCGGGCTTCGAGGTGCTCCGCAGCCTTCGCGTGTCGAAGGTGAAGACGCCGATCCTGATCCTGTCGGGGCTCGCCGGCATCGAGGATAAGGTGCAGAGGTCTCGGCTTCGGCGCCGACGACTATATGACCAAGCCCTTCCACAAGGACGAATTGGTCGCGCGCATCCACGCCATCGTGCGCCGTTCCAAGGGCCACGCCCAATCGGTCATCAATACCGGCGATCTCTGCGTCAACCTCGATACCAAGACGGTCGAGGTCAACGGCGCGCGCGTGCACCTGACCGGCAAGGAGTACCAGATGCTGGAGCTCCTGAGCCTGCGCAAAGGCACGACGCTGACCAAGGAAATGTTCCTCAATCACCTCTATGGCGGCATGGATGAGCCGGAGCTGAAGATCATCGACGTCTTCATCTGCAAGCTGCGCAAGAAGCTCGCCAATGCCAGTAACGGCAAGAACTACATCGAGACGGTGTGGGGCCGCGGCTACGTGCTGCGCGAGCCGGCCGAGGACGAGGTCAAAATTCCGGCCTGATCCCGACCTGACGAATACGGTAAGACGAGACTGCAAAACCCCGGCCGGCGGCCGGGGTTTTTGCTTGCAGGCGTCTCACCTTCCGCCGTTGACGGCGACCAGCCGCGGGGCGGGTTTACCGCCAATGGCGGAGACAGCCGCGGCGCGCTGGCGTTGGGCACGTAAAGGCCGCGTTTGTCGGGCACCATTTTGAATCGGTCGGTCAGCCCGACCACCGTTTCCGCCGCGCCGAGGACGAGATAGCCGTCGCTCGCCGTGACCCGCGCCAGCCGGTTGAGCACGTCGGTCTTGGTGTCCTGGTCGAAATAGATCAGCACGTTGCGGCAGAAGATGAGGTCGAACATGCCGAGCTGCGAAAAATCGGCCAAGAGATTGAGCTGCCGGTACCTCACCATGGCGCGGATGTCCGGCGCGACCTGCCACAGCTCGCCGAATTGCGCGAAATGCTTGATCAGAAGCTGGATCGGCAGCCCGCGCTGCACTTCGAACTGGGTGTAGAGGCCGGCCCGCGCCTTCTCCAGCACCTCGCCGGACAGATCGGTGGCGAGTAATTCGATGCGCCAGCCGGCGATCTCGGATTCGATCTCCTTCAAGCACATCGCGAGCGAATAGGGTTCCTGCCCGCACGCCGCCGCCGCGCACCAGATGCGAATGGCGCGCGAATTTCTCCGCGCCGCCAGCAATGCCGGCATGATCGTCAGCCGGAAATGCTCGAACGGCGTCTTGTCGCGAAAGAAGAACGATTCGTTGGTCGTCATCGCCTCGACGACGGCGGTCATCAGCGCCGGATCGTGAGCGATTTTGAGCGCCCCGACGAGTTCGCCGAGATTGGCAAGGCCGGCCTTGCGCGCGACCGGCAACAGCCGGCTCTCGACCAGATATTGCTTGTCGGCCGACAACACGAGGCCCGAGCGCGCTTTCAGGCACTTGCGCAGGTAATCGTAATCGAGCGGCGTCACGATCGCGCTCCCGCGAGCAGCCGAATAATCTTCGGCGCGATTTGATCGAGCGGCAGCACTGCGGAGCACAAACCGGCTTGCGCGACGGAGCGGGGCATGCCCCACACCACGCTGGTCGCTTCGTCCTGGGCGATCATGCTGCCGCCGGCCGCCACGATGTCGGCCGAGCCGCGCGTGCCGTCGGCGCCCATGCCGGTGAGAACGATGCCGAGCGTGGCGGCGCCCCATACCGGCACCGCCGAACTGAACAGCGCATCGACCGCCGGCCTGCAGAAATTGATCGCGTCATCGTCGCCAAGCGCGATGCGGACGCCGCCGCCGTTGCGCACGACGCGCATATGGCGGCCGCCCGGCGCGACGTAGATGCCGCCGGCCAGCACCGGCTCGCCGTGCTCGGCTTCGTGCGCGCCGCGGCCGCCGGCGCGCGACAGATGCTCGGCGAGCACCGTGGTGAACATCGGCGGCATGTGCTGGGTGATCAAGACCGGCGCGCGGTCGATGGCGGCGGGCAGTTTCTCGATCAGCGTCGTGAGCGCCTGCGGGCCGCCGGTCGAGGAGCCGATCACGAGCGCGCGCGGCGCCATGGCGGCGAACGGCCGCAAATGCAGCGGCGCTCGGCCGCGCCCGAGGGACTTTTTCGCGACCGCGGCGGCGGGGCTTCGGGGCCGGGCGCGCGCGATAAACGCGCGGCGAAAACCGGTTGCGGCCGAGCGTGCGGATTTTCTCGATCAATTCGCGACGGAACGAGACCGATGTCGTCGCTTCGCGCGTCGTTTCCGGCTTCGGGATATAATCGGCGGCGCCGAGCGCGAGCGCGCGGAAGCTTATTTCGGCGCTGCGCCGCGTGAACGTCGAAACCATGATGACGACGAGATCGCGCTTTTTCTGCAGCAGCAGCGGCAGGGCGGAAATGCCGTCGAGCTCGGGCATGTCGATGTCGAGCACGACGACGTCGGCGTCGCTGTGCTCGATCCGCGCCACCGCCTCGCGCCCGGTGCGCAGCGATGCGATGACCTGCATGTCCGGCTCGGCATCGACCCAGCGCGCCAATAGGCTGCGCACGACGATGGCGTCGTCCACGACCATCACGCGGATGGGCTTTTCGGTCCGGGCCGCGGGGCTCGTGGCAGCAAGCACGGTACTCATGCTACTCGAACTTTCGCTACGCGGTACGACTTCCACTTCACCGGCGCGGCGCGGCGCAGGAACTTATGAGCAGGAACTTACGATCCGGAGCATGATCCTTTCGGAAAGCCGGTTTCCGCTTTCCCGGATCGTGCCCTAGATCAACCCGACTTCCTGAAATTTGGCTTCGACAATGTCCTTGTCGAACGGCTTCATGATGTATTCGTTGGCGCCGGCATGCAGCGCGCGGGCGATGTGGGCGACGTCGTTCTCGGTGGTGCAGAACACCACTTTGGGCCGGTCGCCGCCGGGCAGCCGGCGCAGCGCCCGAAGGAATTCATAGCCGTCCATTTTCGGCATGTTCCAGTCGAGCAGAATGGCGTCCGGCATTTGATTGCGGCACGATTTCGATCGCCTCCTCGCCGTTCTCGGCTTCCGCGATCTGGAAGTCGAGCCCTTCAAGAATCCGCCGCGCCACCTTGCGGATGACGCTGGAGTCGTCAACGACCAAGCACGTTTTCATAGTGTCCTCACTCTACACACCGCGGCCAAAGCCGCTGTCCCGTTGCAGCCCTAGTCCATTGCCGTTTCATGCCGCCGCCGCCGCGGCGCCGAGATCCAAAACCCGGTCGACGTCGAGCACGACGAGGAGCTGACCGTCGAGCCGGAACACGCCGGCGGATACGCGCGCGAGCTTGCGGTCGAGATTGATGGGATTGGCCTCGCGTTCGCCGTCGGGCAGCTTGAGCACTTCGCCTACCGCATCGACCAGAAGGCCGAACGATTCCGCCCCGGATTCGATGCCGATCGCCATCGATGCCGCGACATCGGCTCCGGATTGCAGGTCGAGCCGGTTGCTGAGATGAATCGCGGTGACGATGCGGCCGCGCAGATTGAGCACGCCCGCGATTTCCGGTCCGGCCAACGGCACCCGCGTCATGTGGGTCGGCTTGAATACGTCCTGCACGCGCTCGATCGGCAGACCGAACAGCTGCCCGGCGGTCGTGAAAGTGACGTATTCGGTCAATTTCGTTGCGTCGTTCATCGCTGTCACGCTGCGCGGTTGACGTCGGCGCTCTGTTCCTTGATCGCCGCGATCAGCCCGGTCCGATCGAACTTGGCGACGAAATCGTGGAACCCGACAGCGCGGCCGCGCTCGATCGCCTCGTCGGAAACCATGGCGGCAAGCGCAATAACGGGAATGGCGGCGGTGCCGGGCACCCCGCGCATGGCTTGCGCCAGCGCGAACCCGTCCATGTCCGGCATGTCGACGTCGGTCACGACGAGATCGATCCGGCTGCCGGATTGCAGCGCCGCGAGCGCAGCCGTGCCCGAGCCGGCGGCGACGACCTGATAGCCGGCCGCCTTGATCAGCGGCGCCAGCATGTCGCGGAAGAACGGCGAATCGTCGACCAATAGAACCGTGCGCGCCGGCCGCGCCCGCGCCGCCGTCGCGGCGGCGGAACCAGTCTTCAAAGGCCTGCGGCAGGAAATGCCCGACGTCGACGATCTCGGTGGTGTTGCCCTTGACCACGGCGTAGCCGAGGACGCCGGGACGGTTGCCGGCGACCTCGATGTCGAGCTTGTCCTCGACGATGTCGACGATCTCGTCGACCACAAGACCCATGGAGCGGCCGCTGATCGGAGAAAACCAGGATCGGCTGGGCGCCTTCTTTTTTCAGGCCGGTTTCAGCATCGATGCGCAACAGCGGCATAAGCTGATCGCGATATTGCACGAGATGGCGGCCGTCGGAGATTTCGATGCGGCGGCAATCGATCTCTTCGAGCCGGGTGACCAGCGAGAGCGGCACGGCCTTCGGCCGCTGCGAGCCGGCGCGGAATACCAGCAGCGAAACCGTATCTTCGCGGGCGACCTCCTCGCTTTGTTGCGATTCGGCGGCCTCGGCCTGGGCGGCCTGCGCGGCGCGGCCGAGCGCCTGGGCGATGCCGTTCGGATCGAGGATCATGATCACCGAGCCGTCGCCGAGAATGGTGGTGCCGGAGAAACACCGCAATGTGCCGCAGCTTCGACGACATCGGCTTGATCACGATTTCCTCGGTATGGAACACGCCGTCGACGACGGTGCCGAACATCTGGTTGCCGACCTGGGTGACCACGACGAAGCCGCTTGCGGAGCCGCCGCCGCCCAGGCGCAAGGACGTCCCTGAGATGCAGGAGCGGCAACAATTTGTTGCGCAGCCGCAACACCGGCGTGTCCTTGATCCGCTCGATGCGGTGCTCGCCGGCGCCGCCGGCGCGCACGAGTTCGAGCACCGAGAGCTGCGGGATGGCGAAGCGCTCGCCCGCGGCCTCGACGATCAGCGCCGAAACGATGGCGAGCGTCAGCGGAATCTTGATGGTGAAGGTCGTGCCGCCGCCGGCAACGGACTTCAGATCGACGGTGCCGCCGATCTGCTCGATATTGCTGCGCACGACGTCCATGCCGACGCCGCGGCCGGAAATGCTTGTCACCTGCGCGGCGGTGGAAAAGCCCGGCAGCGAAGATGAAATTGCAGATTTCGCCGTCGGATTTGCCGGCCATTTCGGCTTCGCCGGCGAGACCGATCTCGATGGCCTTGGCCTTGATGCGCGCGGTGTCGAGGCCGCGGCCGTCGTCGGCGATCTCGATGATGATGTGGCCGCCCTGGTGGCAGGCGGAAAGCCGGATCGTGCCGGCCGGCGGCTTGCCGGCGGCGAGCCGCTCGGGCGGGCTTTCGATGCCGTGATCGGCGCAGTTGCGCACCAGATGGGTCAGCGGATCCCTGACCAGTTCGAGCACCTGGCGGTCGAGCTCGGTCTCGGCACCGTGCATTTCGAGTTCGATCTCCTTGCCGAGTTCGGCGGAGAGGTCGCGCACGATGCGCGGCAGTTTCTGCCAGGCATTGCCGATCGGCTGCATGCGCGTCTTCATCACGCCTTCCTGCAGTTCGGCGGTGACGTTGGACAGCCGCTGCAACGGCACTTTGAAGTCGGAATCCTCGTGCCGGCGCACGATTTCGAGGAGCTGGTTGCGGGTGAGCACCAGTTCCGAGACCGTGGTCATCAGCCGATCGAGCGTATCGACGCTGACGCGGATCGAATGGACTGGCGAGTTTTTCGCTCGCCTCGGCCGCGGGCTTTTCGCTGCGCTTCGGCGGCAGCTCGTCGCCGGCTTCGGCGCCCGTCATTTCGCTCCGCCGCTCGCCGGCGCCCGCGGCCGGCGGGTGCCTCGGGCGGCGCCGGCTGCGGCGCGCGCATTCGTCCACGCGCGCCAGACGGCCGAGTTGCGCGATAAGTTCGCCGTCGTCTGCCGGCCGGCTCCTGCGCGTTGGCTTCGAGCCCATCGAGGATCGTCTTGATGCGGTCGAGGGTGGAAAGAATGACCGTGACGGCCTCGGCGGTGACCGGCATGCCGTCGCGGAATTTGCCGATCAGGTTCTCGGCGGCATGCGTCAGCGTTTCGAGCCGCGGCAGCCCGAGAAAGCCGCAGGTGCCTTTGATGGTGTGGACGAGGCGAAAAATATTGCCGAGGATCTGGCCGTTGTTCGGCTCCTGCTCGAAGCGCACGAGCTCGGCGTCGACCAGATCGAGGCTCTCGCCGGTTTCGGTCAGAAAGTCCCGCAGCAACTCGTCCATACCAGGCGCCTCGTCGCCAGCCGGCGGCTTCTGCGCCGCCGGAACACGCATAACGTGCATTTCATCCTCGAGCGCGCACGGCGCGCGCCACCCTCGCCAGGCGCGGGGCGCCTGATCGGGCGCGTTCAGTCTGTTGCTAAAGGGTTTAATTTCTGTTGCGCAAACCGGCGGCGCCGGCCGCAAAAGTGCCGCAAAAACCGCTCAACGGGCCGTTACAACCACCGCTTCGCCCTCGGCGGCCGCCGATACGGTCAAACCGCAATCCCGGGCCAGAATGCCGGTATAGAAGGGCTGGATGGCATGGGCGTCGACGGGCTGCGCCGGGCTGCCGCCGAGGAGTTCGGCGGTGGCCGGCGTCAACCGGGCGTTAAGCCCGGCCGCCGTAACCCGATAACCCGCCCCCAGCGGATCGACTGTCAGCGTGCCGCCGCGCGGAATAGCGCCGCCGGCGACCATCAGCATGTTGAGCAGTAGTTTTGCCCGGTTTTTCGCCACCAATTCCCGCGGCAGGTTCCAGACGATCGTCGTCTTGCCGTCTTCCAGGAGGCCGCGCGCCGCCTTTTCGGCATCGCCGAGTTCGATCTGCGCGCCGGCCGAGCCGGCCGCGCCGAAGGCCAGCCGGCAGAATTGCAGCTTGGCGGAGGCCTGCCGCGCGCTCTTCTTGATCAGATCGAGCGCGAAGGTCCTGGTCTCTTCGTCCTTGTCCTCGTCCAGAACTTCGAGGCCGTTGACGATGGCGCCGACCGGGCTGATCAAGTCATGGCAAACGCGCGAACACAGCAGCGCCGCAAGGTCGAGGGCTCCGATGGCAATGGGACCGGAAACAGGGGCGGACATGAGCGGCTCCGCGGCACGGGATGGCCCCGTCCGTGTCACAGCGCACGCGATTCGGCAATCGTGCCCTGCCTGGGCGGCCATGCTACACCGCAGCCGCTTTTCCCGGACGCCAGGAGCCCGCCGTGCCCGCCTTCGACATCGCCGCATGCGCTTGCGCTCATGGACGAGCTGACGGCGACTCAGCGCGCGCGCCGCGCAAGCGATCCGGAACTGGCCCGGCGACCGACGGCTTGCGCAGCAAAGCCGACGGCTCGCCGGTAACGGCGGCGGACGAAGCCGCCGAAGCCGTGATCTGCGACGGTCTGCGCGCGTCTCGCGCCGGACGGTGCCGATCGTCTCGGAGGAACATGCCGCCCGCGAAAAGCCGAATATTCCGACCGGCGCAGGCGCCAGCTATTTCCTGGTCGATCCGCTCGACGGCACGCGGGAATTCATCGCCGGCCGCGACGAATACACGATCAATATCGCGCTGATCGCGCGCCGGCGCGCCGCATCCTCGGCATCATTGCGGCGCCGGCCTTGGGCTTGACGTGGCGCGGCATTGTCGGCCGCGGCGCCGAACGGATCGCGCTTGCCGGCGGCACAAGCTTCGCCGGCAACCGCGATCCACACCCGGCCGCGCCCGGCACGCGAAGTCGTCATCATGGTCAGCCGCTCGCATCTCGAAGCGCGCACGCGCGGCTTATGTCGAGCGCTTTCCGCAGGCAACAGCTCGTGCAATGCGGCTCGGCGGTAAAATTCTGCCGCGTCGCCGAAGGCTCGGCCGATCTTTATCCGCGGCTTGCGCCGACGCGGGACTGGGATGTCGCGGCGGGCCACGCCATCCTCAAAGCGGCCGGCGGCGATGTCGCCGCGCCCGACGGCTCGCCGCTTCGCTACGGCACGCAGCGAGCTCTTGATCCCGGCTTTCATCGCCTCGGGCGATCCGACTCACGGCGTGAGCGTCGCGCAGCACTTCCGGCCATTTGCGGTCGGCCGAACCGATCACGCGGTCCGGATCGGCGGCGAATTTGTCGCGCCGGGCGTCGTCGTAGAACAGAAACAGCCTTTCGCCGGCGATCAGCCACATATTCGGGTTGCCCGCGACCGCGACGCCGTGCGCGACGCCGAGCGGATCGTAGCCGCCATATTGCGGCATGTAGACATTGGGGCTGCGCCGCGAAAGCCGCGCGA
Organism: uncultured Alphaproteobacteria bacterium; assembly: GCA_963729335.1. GTDB lineage: Bacteria > Pseudomonadota > Alphaproteobacteria > Rhizobiales > Xanthobacteraceae > BOG-931. The sequence continues at coordinate 170,452 of CAVSNN010000002.1, read as the reverse complement.
TTGCCGACATTGGTGAAGCGCCAGACCGCGCCGCCATAGCGCAATTCATCGATCGGGGCTGCCGAGCATCGGCTTGCCGTCGGTGAAGAAGGCGACCGGGTCGTAGCCGTCGATCGCGAGCCCGGTATGCCAATCGACCACGATCCGTTCGGTCGCGGCGGCCGGCGCGGTCGGCGGCCCGGCGGCCAGAACGAAAACCAGGCCGGCATAGGCCGCAAGCCCGCGCAGCGGCAAGGCCGCCGAGCCGGCGCAGTATTGCTTCCGTTTTCGCCGTGCTGTCGTCATAGTCTCGGCCAAGGCTGAGCTGATTCGGATCGGTTCGGCCCTACAGTTAAACCGATCGCGTGAGCAAGGGGTTAAGCGGGGAGCTGACCATGAATCTCACCTTGCGGGTCGCCGCTATCGCCATCGCTATCGGCCGCGCTCGCAGGCGACGCCGCGTCGCCGCCCAGACCATGCCGCCGCCAGCCGGCACCCGCCGCAGCAGCAGGCCGCCACCGCCGCAACCGCCGCCGGCGAACCAGTTCTCGGCCAACGAAGTGATCGATGCCGGACATCGCTTCTTCGGCGGCGTGTCGCGCGGGCTTGCCATGGTCATGCAGAAAGCATTCAGCCAGTGGGGCCAGCCGAACGGCTATATTTTGGGCGAAGAAGCCGGCGGCGCCTTTGTCGGCGGCCTGCGCTACGGCGACGGCACGCTTTACACCAAAAATGCCGGCGATTTGCGCGTGTTCTGGCAGGGGCCGACGATCGGCTTCGATGCCGGCGCCGACGGCGCGCGCACCATGATGCTGGTCTATAACCTGCCGCGCACCGAGGCGATCTTCGAGCGCTTCGGCGGCATCGACGGATCGGCCTATTTCGTCGGCGGTTTCGGCATGACCGCGCTGACCGCCAACGATATCGTGCTGGTGCCGATCCGCTCCGGCGTCGGGTTCCGCCTCGGCGCCAATCTCGGCTACCTCAAATTCACCGAACGCCCGACCTGGAACCCGTTCTGAGCCGCCGTTTTTCGGGGCAAAGCCGCGAAAATCGTCGAGACAATGGCGCGGCGGGCAAAGTCGGTTTAGGTTAACGGCCGGTGAATGTGGTGCAGCGCGCACCCGCATGGCATGGTCATGCGACGGCGGCGGTGCGGCTGGAGGCGTAGCGTCATGATCGAATCGGTCATGTATTTCGGGATCGGGTTTCTGGTCGCGGCGCTGCTTGTGCCTGCTGTTCGTCCCGCTCGTGCATAATCGCGCCGTGCGCCTGACCATGAAGCGCCTCGAAGCGGCCACCCCGCTGTCGATCGCCGAAATCCGCGCCGACAAGGATCAGCTGCGCGCCGAATTCGCGATGTCGACCCGGCGGCTCGAAATGAGCGTCGAGAAAATGAAGGCCAAGACGACGACGCAGCTCGCCGAACTCGGCAAGAAGACCGACGCCATCAATCAGCTCAAGAAGGAGCTCGGCGAGAAGACCGCGACCATCTTCGCGCTGGAAGCGCGCGACAAGACGCTGCGCGATCAATTGCGCGCCACCGAAGAGGAATTCCAGATCAAATCCGGCTCGCTGCGCGAAGCCGAGCGTCACCTCGCCGACAAGGAAGCGGAACTGACGAAATTGCTCGGCGAACTCGGCGAGCGGTCGCTGATCGCCGACAGCCAGCGCACCGAAATCGCCGCGTTCCGCACCCAGGTCGAGGCGATGAAGGTCAGCGTCGCCGATTACGAACGCGCGGTCGAGGAGACCCAGCACCGGCTGACGCGCGAACGCGCCGACGCCGAGACGTCGACGAACGAATTGACCGCGGCGCGCGGCAAGCTCGGCGACCTCGGCACGCGCACCACCGAACTCGAACGGCAGCTTGTTCGTGCAGACCACCGAAGCGGAACTGCTCAACCGCCGCGTCCAGGAGCTGGAAGCCCGGCTCGGCGATCAGGGCCGCATGCTCGCCGAACGCGATTATCAGCTCGAGCGCATGCGCAGCGAAGCTCGAAGCCGCGCGCAAGACCGAGGCGGATCTGCGCAGCGAGCTGGCGACGACCGGCAACCGCAGCAGCACCGCCGTGGACCGATTCCGTGCCGATATCGCGCAACTCGAAGCCCAGCTTGCCGCCGCGATCGAGGAGCGCACCAAGCTGCAGCGCGAGATCGGCACGATGAAGCGCGACGCCGAATTGACCTGGGCGGCCGAGCGGGTCGAGAACGCGCTGCTGCGCGAGCGCATCAACGACGTCGCCGCCGAAGTCGCGCGGCTGACCGCGACGCTGGAAGGCCCGGGCTCGCCGATCGAATCCATGCTGGTCGAAGCCGCGAGCGCCGCCCGCGCGCGCCGCGCCGCCAACAGCCGCGACGAAGCGGCGGCCGAAAACGGCAATAGCGCGCCGGAGAACAAGAACACGCTTGCCGACCGCATCCGCGCGCTGCAATCGACCGCCTCGCGCGTGGCGTCGACGAACTGACCTGTCCTTGACACCCCGAAGCGCCGCTTCTAAATCCCGACTTCTGGACGGGCGCTTAGCTCAGCGGGAGAGCGTTCCCTTCACACGGGAGAGGTCGTAGGTTCAATCCCTACAGCGCCCACCAGCCTTCGCTTCAGTCATCGATCGCCAGATCGACGACAGCAAATCCTTCCTTGCGCGCGGCGCTGGCGAGACGGTTGTCGAGCGTAACCAATTCCAGCGATGCCGGTCGTCGCTCCGCGGCCACGAACGCCGCGGCGAGTTGGAGCGCATCGGCGGCACGCAGCGGATGCACGCGAAGGAACCGTGCCGCTGCCTCGCGAATAGCATCACTCGGATCGATTTCATGCCATTCGGCCGCGAGTTGCCGAAGGATTTGCAGCGCCCGCGCGATTGCCTGCGCGTCAATTGCGCCGTCGCGTTCGCGGCGTGCCAAGGCCGAAACACATTCGACGTCCGATCCCCACCAGACGAACATCCCGGGATCAGTCACTGCAAGCGATTCCAACCGCCGGGTCGATGCCTCAGTGATAAGCAGCGGCACGAGCGCCGAGGAATCCCAGAATTTCACCGGCCTTCACGCCGCTCTTCAAGGAGAGCCGCGACGACCGAGGCGCCACTCTTTGGCCCCGGCGGCCGATCGGCAAACAGTGACCGGGACACCGAGGCGCGGCCCGGCCGGACGATGCCTTCGCGAACAAGCCGCGCCAGACGTTCCGTCCTGGCCGGCCTTGCCGCCGTTCGTCACCGGCTCAAGCCGCGCCACCGGGCGTCCACGGTCAACGATCAAAACCCCTGAACCGCCTTTGAGGCCGTCGATCAAGGCGCTAAGTCGGTTCTTCGCTTCGGTGATGCTGACTTTTTTCATATAGCTAGAATAGCTTAATTAATCCGGCTATTCAAGTTGATATGGCAACGGCGATGGCTTACTCCACCCGCACCACGATCTTGCCGAAATGCGCGCCGGAGGCCAGGTGTTGGTAGGCGGCCGGCGCGTCGGCGAAGCCGAACACCTTGTCGATCACCGGCTTGATCGCGTTTGCTGCGATGGCGCGGTTCATCGCCAGGAACATTTCCGTCGAGCCCACCGAAATGCCCTGCACGTTGGCGCGGCGGGAGAAAATGAGGCCGGGATTAAGCTCGGTGGCGCCGCCGCTCAAGCCGCCGATCATGCTGATCTTGCCGCCGACGCGGATGGCGCCGAACGAGCGGGTTAGCGTCGCGGCGCCGCCGACTTCGACGACGTGATCGACGCCGACGCCGCCGGTGAACTCCATCGCCGCTTTGTCCCACTCCGGCGTCGTCTTGTAATTGATGCCGAACGCGGCGCCGAGCTTCCTGGCGCGGGCGAGCTTGTCGTCGCTCGACGAGATGACGATGGCGCGGATGCCCATGGCGTGAGCGAATTGCAGCCCGAAGATGGAAACGCCGCCGGTGCCCTGCAAGAGAACAGTGTCGCCGGCCTTGAGCTTAGCGTGCTCCACCATGGCGTGCCAGACGGTGACACCGGCGCAGGGCAGCGTCGCGCCCTCCTCGAGCGACAGCTGCGGCGGGATTTTCACCGCGCCGTCCTCTTCCAGCACCGCGTATTCGGAGAGCATGCCGTCGATGCCGCCGCCGAGCGCGCTTAAATGCGCATCGGCTGCCGGCGCGCCGCCCGGCCAGCGCTGAAAGAAATTGCCGGCGACGCGATCGCCCGCCTTAAACCGCGTCACGCCCGGACCGACCTCGACCACTTCGCCGGCGCCGTCCGACAGCGGAATGACGTTCTCGCGCACCGGCATGCGATAGCTGCCGCGCACGATGCCGAGATCGCGGAAATTGAGCGAGCAGGCCTTGACCCTGACCAGGACCTGGCGATGCGACGGCCTGGGATCGGGACGCTCGACCTGGCTCAGCGCCTCGATGCCGGCGCCGCCTTTGGATAACTGATAGGCCCGCATGGTTTTCCTCGTTCGGTTTGCGCCGCGCCGAGGGCGCGGTCAGTGGTTTCGCTCGTTTTGGTTTTGCGGCGCCGGCGCCGCAAACGGCCAGATCGCCGGCACAACAGCCAGGCGCGCCGCCACGGCGGAAAGCAAACCGATAAATTCGCGCCGCTTCATACCCACGCACCCGACACGGCCTGCGATCCGCAACCCAACATAGAAGCATCGTCAATGCAATAAGGCCGCCAATTCCCGGGCGCCCGGCTTTTTGCTTTCGGCGTCCATCTGCGCATCGGTCGCCGCGATCAGCTTGGCCACGACATTGTTCCTTTGCGCCACCGGATTGTCGGCATAGCCGCTCGGCTGGAAAAAATTCGCCGTCGGCACCTTGTCGCGCCACGCGAGCGGCATGGTCGCCATGTCGAAACCGTTGCCGTCGCCGGTCAAATTCATCATTTCTAGCTCGGCGGCGCCGAGCGTCGCGGTCAATCCCTTGCGGCGGGCGAACTTAGCCGAATCCAGAAGCTTTTGGGTCTGCAACAACGGACCGACGTCGAGATCGAGATTGAGCGCATGCACGCCGAGGCCCTTTTCGGTATTCGCCAGCTTTTCATGCTGACCCCAGGCGTCGGGAACGCTCCGGGCGAACGCCACCATCCGGCGCAAGACCTCGATCTTATCGAGGAGCGCCGAATTCCGATCGTCGGGCGATTGCGCCGCCCGGTCCCGCAAGTCGGCAATGAAACGATTGCCGTCCTCGGCGACGATCTCGACCGAATTGGTCGCCAGCAACTGATTGTAGCCGAGCGCGGTGGTGATGGCGCGGGCGTGCCGGTTATATTCGAGCCCGGCCTCGACCTGGTAATCGCCGTTGCCGGTGGCCTCGAAGCTGTAGACCCGCACGATCTGGTTCGGAGTGAGCCCGGCGGCGAGCGCCGCTTTGGCATAGGCGCGCTTGAACTCGTCGTCGGTTTGCGGCAGTCGCGGGGTGAATTTGAATTCGGCCTGCGCGGCGGCAAGAAAATCGGCGACGACCGGGACATAGAGCGGACGCGACGGCACTTCCGGCTTGATCGGATTACGCGGCTTCGGCGGCCCGGTATAGACCGGCGGCTGGGCGAGCACGTAGTCGTCGAGCGAAAGCGGTTCGCCCTGCGCGCGCTTGGCATTGCGCAATCGCCGCTTTTCGGCAATCGAATTCCAGTACGCGCCGGCCGCGGCGGCATAGCTCGCGTGCGCTATGTCGTAGACATCGAGCGCGCGACGGTACTGCGCCATTGCCGCCGTAAGGTCCGTCGGCGCGACTGGCGCTGGATTGGCGGCAGACTGCGCGCGCAGCGTCGCCGGCGCAACGGCCAGCGCGGCGGCGATCAAATAAAGCGCGCAACGACATGCCGGAGCGAATCTCATCCCTCACCGCCTGCCCGCCGCCGCATCGGCAATGTCATAGCCGATTCTATGACGCAACGAGGGCGGCAAGGCTGCCGCCCTCGAGCCGGTCATGCGTCCGGTACCGCGGAAAACCGCGCGACCGCAGAGGTTACTTCTTCATCGCCGCGCTGATCGCGGCCTGGCAAAGTCGCCTCGTCCTGCGAGCCGGTGCCGCCCGAGCAGCCGATTGCGCCGATGATCTTGCCGTCCTCGACCAGCGGAATGCCGCCGCGCGAGGCGATGACATCGTCAAGCGTCATAAGGTAAAGCACGCCGTGCTGCACGCCATCCTCGAAAGCGCGGGTCGGGCGGCGGTAACGTGCCGCCGTGCGTGCCTTGTGCTCGGCAATAGCGATCGAAGCGAGCTGGGCGCCGTCCATCCGTGCAAAGGCGACAAGATTGCCGCCCCGATCGACGACTGCGAAATTCTCCGGCCAACCCCGTTTGTTGGCTTCGGCAACCGCCGCCTGAATTAGCGCCTCGGCTTTCGCCATGGTGATCGGCGTCCCGAACGGAAGGTTGAACGGCATCTTCTCGGGGATGGCGTTCAGATCGGGCGGCCCAGCAGGTTGCTGGGCATAGGCCGCGCCGGCGACGCAAAGACCGGCGGCCAGCGCGAATGCAGTCAAACTACGCAACTTCATCGAATTTCCTCCCTCATCGGCGGCATCTGTCGGCCGCTGCGCCGATCTTAGACGAAATAACGCGCGCGGCGCCAGCGCGGTCCGAAGAGCCGGCCGTCGGCCCACCGGAACGCTTTGTCAACCATGCGCCGAAATAACGAGGACGCCGCTTGAGCCGCCGGCATCGCGGCGGCGTTTAGCTGGCGGCTCTCGACGTCGCAACTGTCTGAAAAGCGAACGGCCCCGGTCCCGAGGGAGAGGGACCGAGGCCGTTCTGATGTCGGCAGGCGCCCCATCGTACGCCCCTCCCCGACACTTCTCCGATCATGCCGAACCGAAGTTGACCGATCGTTGACGCACCGGGAGCGGCGGCTGCGGCGGCCCTCTTAATTCAGATCGGTGGAGACGGTGGCGAAGGTATTGTTGAGGTTGGAACCCAGCGCCGCGACGGTAGCGATGATCGCGACCGATATGCCCGCCGCGATCAGGCCATATTCGATCGCGGTCACGCCCGCCTCGTCGACCAGAAAATTCCAAAGCAAATTGCCAGTCTTTGTCCTTACTTGGCTCATGACTTCGATCCTCACACCCGTTGTTGTCGCCCCTCGTGCACAACGCCATGCTCGAGTGCGCGCCGATGAGCGCGCGTAGGGGAATCTACGGATGCCGATGCACCGAGCCGTTAAGTCCGGCGCGAGGATTGTTGGCAAAACAACGGTAAAACTGCGTGCAATTGCGTTTCATCGCGGCGCGCGCGACAGCTTCATCCCGGCAAGCTCGGCAAGATAGCCGCGCCAATTGTCGTCGCGGTCGCGGCCGAGCTCGAACAAATAGTCCCAACTGAAAATTCCGGTCGAATGCGTGTCGTCGAAAACAAGTCGCACCGCGTAATTGCCGACCGGATGCAGCTCCAGGATCTGCACATCCCGCTTGCCGGCGACGGTGCGCCGCTCGCTCGGCGAGTGACCCTGCACTTCGGCGCTCGGACTGCGCACGCGCAGATATTCGGCCGCCAGATCGAAGCTCTCGCCGTCGTCGAAGGCGACGGTGAGAGTCTTGCGATCCTTATGCAGGCGTAATTCCGTCGGCCACCGATCGGTCATCGCGTCACAGCAAGGCCGACCACAGCACGATGCGGGCGGCAAATTTCAAGCGGTTCATCTCGGTCCCCTTTTCACGTCATCGCGGATTGCCGCCAACGGGTCCGGAATGACGACGTGTGTAGCACATAGGGGCCGCCTGCAGGAACATCATCCCGTCGCAGCTTTGGCGATCAGTTCAACAAGCTCGTGCGGCATGACCGGCATGTGCGCAATGCGTATGCCGAACGGCGACAGCGCGTCCTCGATCGCCGAAATCACCGCGGCGGCGGCGGGAATGACGCCGACCTCGCCGACGCCCTTGACGCCGAGCGGATTATGCGGCGACGGCGATTCCTTATACAGCGTCTCCAATTTGGGCAGGTCCATCGCGGTGGGAAGGAGATAGTCGGCAAAACTCGTGGTGACGGGCTGGCCCGAGGCATCGTAGCCCATCCATTCCAGTATCGCATTGCCGACGCCGTGGGCGATGCCGCCATGCACCTGGCCTTCGACGATCAGCGGGTTGACGCGGCGGCCGGCGTCCTGAATCGCGATATAGCGAAGAATGACGACGCCGCCGGTGTCGACGTCGACCTCGACCTCGACGACGTGGCAGGCGTTGCTATAGGCGAGCTGGTCGACGCGAAACGTCGCGCTGGCTTCAAGGCCGGGCTCGATGTCGGGCGGAAAGCCGTAGCCCGGCGCGCCCTTGAGCACGCGCGCAAGCTCGCCGAGCTTGACCGCAAGCTGCGGCGCGCCGACGACGCGAACCTCGCCGTCGACGATTTCGAGATCCTCCTCGGCGACCTCGAGCATCTGGCCGGCAAGCTTGCGCGCCTTGGCCGCGACCGCCGCCGCCGCGATTTTCACCGACGAGCCGGCGGTGACCGTCTGCCGGCTGGCAAAGCCGCCGAGCCCGAGCGGCGCCGCTGCGGTATCGCCGGCGACGACGGAGATATCATCGGCGCGCACGCCGAACGCGTCGGCGCAAATCTGTGCCAGCGCGGTGGTGAGCCCCTGGCCCATCGGCGCCGCGCCGGTCGAAACCGTGATCCGGCCGGTCGGCGAAATTCGCACATTGCCGAACTCGAACGGGCCGCGCCCGGTGCCCTTGATGCCGTGCGCGAGCCCGATGCCGATATAGCGGCCCTGCGCGCGCGCCGCGGCCTGGCGTTTCGGAAAATCGTCCCAGCCGGCGGCGCGCAAGATTTCCGCCTGACAGCCGGGATAATCGCCGCTGTCATACTGCACCTGTTCGCCGGAGCGTGCTTTGAGCGGTTTCAGGTAGGGCATTTTCTCCGCCGGGATCAGGTTGCGGCGGCGCAGTTCGGCGCGGTCGAGGGTGAGCGCACGCGCCAACCGATCCAGCATCCGCTCCATGGCGAAGGCCGCCTGCGGATAGCCGGCGCCGCGTACCGAGGAGACCGGCGTCTTGTTGGTATGGGTCGCGACCACGTCCATCGCCAGCGCCGGCACGATATAGGGCCCGGTCAGCGTGGTCGCCGAATTGTACGGGATGTTCACGTCTTGCAGCGCATAGGCGCCGATGTCGTGAACGAGCCGGCCGCGCAGACCGCGCAGGCGCCCCTCGGCGTCGGCAGCAAGCTCGATCGACCAATATTGATCGCGCTCCTGCGCCGCATTGGTGAAATGCTCGCGGCGGTCCTCGATCCATTTCACCGAGCGGGACAGCAGCGTCGCGGCGGCGACTACCGCCACGTCCTCGGGATAGACGCAAAGCTTCGGCCCGAAACCGCCGCCGACGTCGGGCGTCGCCACCCGCAGCCGGCTCTCGTCGAGATCGATATAGTCGGCGAACGCGGTGCGCAGATCGTGCGGCTTTTGCGTCGACGCCCATACCACGGTTTCGCGATCGGCGATTTGCGCGAGGATGCCGCGCCCTTCCATCGAATGCGCGCCGCCGCGATGAATCCAGAGCTCGTCGCGCACGACATGCGCCGCCTTGGCAAAGGCACCATCGATGTCGCCACAGCCGACCTTGTAGGCAATGACCCGATTGGAATTCAGCTCGCGGCGCACCGGCGGCGCGCGCTCGAGCCGGCAATCGGTCGCCGCCGGCAGCAATTCGTAATCGACCGCGACCAGGGCTGCTGCGTCCTCGGCGATATAGCGGTCTTCAGCGACGACGATGGCGACCGCCTCGCCGACGAACGAAACCTCGCCGTCGGCCAGCGCGAACGGCCAGCTCCGGTCGAGCCCGGTGCCGGAATTCGAACGTCCGGATCATGCGCCGGCGCTTGAGCACCGGCGCGAGATCGTCGAGCGCAAGAACCGCGACGACGCCCGGCAGCGCGCGGGCGGCGCCGGCATCGATGCTCCGGATCAGCGCATGCGGATGCGGGCTGCGCGCGAAGGCCGCCGCAAGCACGCCGGCCGTGGCGATGTCGTCAACGAAACGGCCCTTGCCGGTCAACAGCGCGCGGTCCTCGAGGCGCGGGACCCGCGCACCGATCGATGCGCTCACGGATTGCTCGCTTGAAATCGGAACCATCATAGCCGATCGCCGCGGCCGCCGAACAGCGCGGCAAGCTTCGACCAAACGACGCGGGCGAACAGCGACAGGCCGGAGATCGGCGGCGCGGCCCGCGGCGCGGGCGACACGGGCGACGGCAAAGACTGCGACTGTTGCGCGAGCTGTGCGCGCAAGTTATTCGCAAACTGCCCGACGATCTGCGCGGCGGTCGTCTCGATCATGCCGACGCCGCGGCCATACTGGGCGACCGGGCCAGACAGCACGAGTTCGGTATGGATCAGAACTTTCGCGCCGGCGCCATCGGGCGCGATGCTGAACGTCGCCGTGGCATTGGCGCCGCCGCGGCCCTTGGCGTCGCTGCCTTGCGCTAATACCCGTGCGGTGCGATTGGCGGCATCGATGCCGTCCAACGTGACGCGGCCGGCAAAAGCCAGCGCCACCGGACCGAGCCGGACCGCAATCTTGCCTTTGTAATTTTGCGCATCGACGATTTCGGTCAATTCGGCGCCCGGCATGCAGGGCGCGATGCGCGGAATGTCCATGAGCACCGCCCAGGCTTGGTCCGGAGGCAGCGGCACGTCGAACGCATTGTCGAATTCCATTTAGCCGCTCCGGCGCACGCCAACCATTTCCGGCGCGCCGATCTTTTGCCAAATCCAGCGCGCGCTGGCGAGCAGGCGGTCGTCGTCGTAGCGCTCGCCCACCAATTGAATGCCGACCGGCAGATCAGTGGGGCCGCGATGCGTCGGCAGCGTCATGGTCGGGGTGTGCAGCGCGGTCCAGATCGCCTGCATGGCGGGATCGCCGGTAAAGCCGAGACCTTTCGGCGCCTCGCCCGGCACGCATGGCACCAACAGCACGTCGAACTTGGCAAACACGCCCGCTAACAGAACGCGGCATTGGTCGACGCGGCGCATGCCGGCGACATAGTCGTCGCGCGAAATCTTCTGCCCGTTCTCGATATAGCGCTGCATTTGCGGCGACAATTGCTCGCGGTGCCGGTCCCAGGCGGAGGCCATGCAGGCGGCGCGCTCGTAAAAGCCGATGGTCGAGCGCGCGATGACGTGCAAGCCGGTGAAGGCATCCGGCATTTCAATGTCGCGTAGTGCGGCTCCGGCCTTGCCGAGCCTGGCGGCGGCGTCGGTCACGGCGGCTTTGGTTTCGTCGGCCGCCGTGTCCCACAAATCGGTGCGCCAGACGCCGATGCGCGGCGCGGCTTCCATCCGGCGCGGCGGTTGCGGCGCCTGCATGCGCAGAACGGCGGCCAGCAATTCGACGTTGTCGATGGAGCGCGCCAGCACGCCGAGCGTGTCGATGGAGTCCGCGGCCGGCCAGACGCCGGCTTTGTTGAAGCTGTTGTAGGTCGGCTTGTAACCGAACACGCCGCAGAACGACGCCGGTCGGAGCACCGAGCCGCCGGTCTGCGTGCCGAGCGCCGCCGGCACCATACGATCGGCGACCGCCGCCGCCGAGCCGCTGGACGAGCCGCCGGGCGTGTGCGCGGGATTGTGCGGATTGACGGTTTGCGGCGGTGCGCTGCCGGCGAACTCGCAGGTCGCGGTCTTGCCGAGGATCACCGCGCCGGCGCGGCGAAGGAGCGCGACGCAAGATGCGTCGGCGCGCGGCCGGTTGCCGCGATAAAGCGGCGAACCCATCTCGGTCGGCATATCGAAGGTGTCGATGGTGTCTTTGAGCCCGACCGGAACGCCGTGCAGCGGTCCGCGATGCGCCGCGCGGTCGAGAGCGCGCGCCTGCGCCAGCGCCAACTCGGAATCGAAATTGACCCAGGCTTTGACGACGCCGTCGCGCGCGGCAATCCGCGCCACGCAATCGCGCACCACCGCTTCGCAGGTCGTCACGCCGGAAGCGGTTTTTGCCGCAATCTCGGTTGCGGACAATTCGTTAAGAGGCACCGACGGACGCTCTGCGACTTTGACCGATGGCATTGTCATGACGATCTCACGAACACTGTCATCGTCCGCGAAAGCGGACGATCCAGTAACCACTGAATGATGCTGTCCACGCTGGCGATCATTTGCTCGTCACCGTTTACTGGATGCTCCGCCTTCGCGGAGCATGACAGGGAACCCATGGTCAGTTCTTTCCGGCGCGGCCGGCGGAAGCGCCGGCGATCTTGCCGAACACCGTGCCGGACATCAGGCCCGAACCGCCCGGATAGTTGAAGTAGAACAGCCCGCCGACCAGTTCGCCGGCGGCATAGAGGCCGCGGATCGGCTGGTAGTCGGTGTTGAGCACTTCGCCCTCGGTGTTGATGCGCAAGCCGCCGAAGGTGAAGGTGACGCCGCATGTCACCGCGTAACCCTCGAACGGCGGCGCGTCGATGGTGTTCGCCCAGTTGCTCTTGTTGACGGGGAGCCCTTTGGTGCAGCGGCCGTCCTTGATGTTGGGATTGAACGGCACGTCGGTCTTCACCGCGGTGTTATAGTCCTTGACGGTCTTCAAAAACTCGGCGGCGTTCACGCCTTCCAGCTTTGCCGCGAATTCCTCGATAGTGTTCGCCGTGGCTTTGGTGATCTGCCGGATGCGGTATTCGTCGCGTTGCAGGTGCTTGGTTTTCTGGTCGAAGACCTGCCAGGCGAACTGGCCGGGCTGTTCCAGCACCACGCGGCCGTATTTGGCGTAAGTGTAATTGCGGAAATCGGCGCCTTCGTCGACGAAGCGCCTGCCGGTTGCGTTGACCAGGATGCAGAACGGATAGGAATGCTTCTGGAACTGATCGCCGACGGCCAGATCGCCGAATTCCGGCGCGTTCATTTCCCACTGCACCGCGTGGCAGCCCGACCAGTTGCCACGCGGCGCGGCGCCGATGTCGAGCGCCATGCGGATGCCGTCGCCGGTGTTGTAGCGGCTGCCGCGCACTTTCGCCAAATCCCAGCCGGGGCCGAGATAGCGCGTGCGCCATTCCGGATTGGCCTCGAAGCCGCCACAGGCGAGCACCACCGATTTGGCGCGATATTCGCGCACGTCGCCGTGCTCGCGCACGCGAATGCCTTCGACGCGGTTGCCGTCGAACAACAGATCGAGCCCGCGCGTCGCATAGCGGATATCGATGCCGCGCTTTTTCGCCGACGCGGTGAGCATGGCGATCAGTCCCGGTCCGCCGCCGACGGCTTCGACGGTGAGCCCGCCCCAGAACTTGAATTTGCCGTCGATCTTGAACGCCTGCCGGCCGTAGATCGGAATAAGCCGCACGCCCTTGTCACGCATCCAATCGAGCGACTCGAAACTCTTGGTGACCAGGAGCTCGACCAGATCCGGATCGGCGCGGTTCTGCGTAACCCGCGCCATGTCGTCGTAAAACTGCTCGGCGGTATAAGTGCCGAAATCGGTGGTCTCGATTTCGGCCGGCGTGAGGTCCGGCACCAGCGTCTTGATGTCGTCGACGCCGTTATAGACGACGCGGATCGAGCCCGCGGTGAAGCGGCTGTTGCCGCCGGATTCGGATTCCGGCGCGGCCTCGCACATGACGACCTTGGCGCCCGCTTCCTGCGCCGCCAGCGCCGCGCAGAACGCCGCATTGCCGGCACCGACGACGATTACATCCGCTGCTTGGTTTGGCATTTCCCGTTCTCTTGTTCCCCTCCCCCTTGTGGGGAGGGGTTAGGGGGGGTCGAGAGGTGACGCGCGTGCGTCAACGTTAGCGCACTACCTCCCGACCCCCCACCCTACCCTCCCCCACAAGGGGGAGGGAAAATTACTCCGCCGCCTGCGCGGCGCCGCCATGCGCCTTGGACCACGCCGCGGGGTCCTTCATGAACTTTTCCACTTCCTTGAGCTTGCCCTTGTCGAACTTGCCGCTCTTCTTCGCCGCTTCCAGCACGTCCCACCAGGTGGCGAGCGCATGCAGGGTGACGCCGAGATCGCCGAGGATTTTTTTGCCCTCGGGAAAGATGTCGTAGAAGAACAACACGAAGACGTGGTCGACCACGGCGCCGGCGCCGCGCAGCGCCTTGCAGAAATTGACCTTGCTGCGGCCGTCGGTGGTCATGTCCTCGACCAGGAGGACGCGGTCGCCGTCCTCGATATGGCCCTCGATCTGCGCGTTGCGGCCGAACCCTTTCGGCTTCTTGCGCACATATTGCATCGGCAGCATCAGCCGATCCGCGATCCAGGCGGCGAACGGAATACCGGCCGTCTCGCCCCCGGCGACCGCGTCGAACTGCTCGAAGCCGACGTTGCGCTCGATCGTCGTCACGCCGAAATCGACCAGCGTCCGGCGCACGCGGGGAAACGAAATCAGCCGCCGGCAATCGGTATAGACCGGACTGGCCCAGCCGGACGTGAAGATGAACGGCTTATCGGTCATGAAGCGGACCGCATCGACTTCCATCAGCATCTTCGCCGTCAGTTCGGCGATCACCGTCTTGTCGGGGAAGCCCGTCATCAGTTCACCACCTTCCACGCGATGGTCTCGCCGCCGCGCCAGATCAAGGCGCGCTCGTCGGGGCCTTCGACCTTGACCTCCTCCGGCGCGGTCCACGGCGTCTTTTCCAGCGCGATCGTGTCCGCGTTCGGCGCCAGCCGATAATGCTTCGGTCCGTTGAGCGAAGCAAAGGCTTCGAGCTTGTCGAGCGCGCCCTCCTCCTCGAAGACCTGGGCATAGGTCTCGATGGCGACCGGCGCGTTGAACATGCCGGGAATGCCGCTCACCGAAACCTTCTTGGCGTAGGGGTGCGGCGCGGAATCGGTGCCGAGGAAAAAGCAGGCCGCGCCCGAGGTCGCGGCTTTCCGCAGCGCGTCGCGGTCGCGCGCGGTTTTGATCACCGGCATCACGTACATGTAGGGTTTGAGCCCATGGCCGAGCCAGTCGTTGCGGGTGAGCATCATGTGATAGGGCGTGATCGTGCCGCCGACCTGTGGAGCTGCGCTGCGCACGAAATCGACGCCGTCCTTCGACGACAGATGCTCCAGGATAAAGCGCAGGCCGGGAAACTGCCCGACCCACTTCGACAGGAGTTTGTCGATGAACACCGCCTCGCGGTCGAAAATATCGACGTCGGGCGCGACATATTCGCCATGCATGAGGAACGGCATGTCGATCTTTTCCATGCGTTCGAGGACGCGCGCGACCTTGTCGTAGTCGGTGACGCCGAACGCCGAATTGGTCGTGGCATGCGCCGGATAAAGCTTGACGCCGGCAAACAGCTCCTCGCGAAAGCCGCGCTCGACGTCGTCGGGATCGGTGTCGTCGGTGAGATAGCACGTCATCAGCGGTTGGAACTTCGAGCCGTTCGGCAGCGCCGCCATCACCCGCGCGCGGTAGGCGGCGCAGTCGGCCGTGGTACGCACCGGCGGCACGAGGTTCGGCATCAAAATAGCGCGGCCGAAATTCTTCGCGGTGAACGGCAGCACCGCTTTGAGCATTTCGCCGTCGCGCACGTGCAGGTGCCAGTCGTCCGGCCGCCGGATGGTGATGCGCGTGCCCATGACAATAATTCACCCGACCGGTGCGGCGGCGGCTGCAAAGGTTTCCATCGGCGGCTCGTCGATCATGGCGCCGGTGAGATCGGCGACGCGGGCAAAGCCGCGCTTGGCGCACCAGGATTCCAGCCCCTCGATGATGGCGATCATGCCGGTCGGGTTGCGGAAGGTGAGATAACCGATCATCACCGCGCTTGCTCCGGCGAGCATGTATTCCACGGCGTCCTCGACCTTGACGATGCCGCCGCAGCCGACGATCGGGATTTTCACCGCCTTGGCGCATTGATAGACCATGCGCATAATGATGGGCTTGATGCCGGGGCCGGACAAGCCGCCGAATTTGTTGCCGATCGCCGGGCGGAACGTGTCGGTGTCGATCTTGAGCCCCAAGATCGTGTTGGCCACGACCAGCGCATCGGCGCCGCCGCGCTCGGCTGCCTTGGCGACCGCGACAATATCTCCGGCATTGGGCGACAGCTTCACCCACATCGGCTTACCGGTCGCGGCGCGAATGAGCTTGACCACCTCGTAAGTGTGCTCGGCATGCAGCGCGAAATTGCCGCCCTTGGGATCGCGCGTGGGGCAGGAAATGTTCACTTCGAGCACGTCGATGTCGCCCTTGGCAACGTCGCGCGCCATCGATTCGAATTCCGCGATGGTGGTTCCCGAAATCGATGCGACCAAGGGCGGCGTGAAGCGGCGATAATCCGGCACCTGATGCTCGAAGAAATATTGGATGCCATTGGTCGGCAACCCGATCGAATTGATCATGCCGCCTTCGACCTCGGCGGCGCGCGGCGGCGGGTTGCCGGCGCGGTATTCGCGCGAGACGGTTTTCGCCACCATCGCGCCGAGGCGGTTGATGTCCACCACCTGGGCGAGATCGGTCGAGAAGCAGCCGGAGGCCGGCATCACCGGATTTTGCAGCGTCACCGCGCCGATCTTCACGCGCATGTCTACCATGTGAGCGCCTCTACCATCCGACCGCCTCCTGCATGTCGAACACCGGTCCTTCGATGCAGACCCGGCGCAGTTCCTTTTTGCCGTTCACTTCGAAGGTGCGCACGCAGACGTAGCAGGGGCCAAGCCCGCACGCCATGACCTGCTCCATCGCGACTTGGCCCGGAATGTTATGCGCCTTGCCGAGCCGCTTCATGAGCTGAAATAGGCGGTTCGAGCCGCAAGTGAAGAAGGCGTCCGCGCGGTTTTGCGCGATCAAACCGGCGACGACGGTTTCGACGTTTTCCACCGCGCTGCTGCCGTCGGTGTCGAGCACGGCGATCACATCGCCGGCCTCGCGAAACAACGCATCGGCCATGATGAAATCTTGGTCGCGTGCCGACAGGATCGCGGTGACCCCGACATTATTCTCGCGCGCGAGCTGCGAAATCGGGCCGAGCGTGGCAATGCCGACGCCGCGGCCAAGGACGACGATGTGCCGCCAAGCCGGATCGAGGCGGAAGCCGACGCCGAGCGGGCCGACCATGTTGAGCTCGTCGCCCTTCTCCAGCGTCGCCAGGCCGCGCGTGCCGCGGCCGACGCATTTGTACAAAAACTCGATGCGCGAGCGCTTGCGGTTGATGCGATAGACGCTCTGCGGCCGGCGGAAGAACAACTCGCCGACGTCGGGCGACGGGCACAAGAGATTGAAGAACTGGCCCGGCGTGACGGAGAGCGCCTTGGGCGAGGCCTCGACGATCAGATGCTTATATTCGGAGTTCACCCAGTCGTGGGATACGACCGGGCACAGCGACTCTTCGGCCGAAAGATGCGCCGGCACCGCGGCCGGCGCGCTCGCTGCCGCGCTTTTGCCGACGACGAACGGATCCGACGCGAACGGCTCGCCTATGGTCATGGCTCAGTACCTGTTTCTGCGCCGATTGTGCCGGCATCCGTCGCGCTGGGATCAGTCAATGAACGAGGGCCGTCCCATAATCAAGACTGCTCCAATTTTGAGCATTTTAACGCATCATGACGGCGCGATGGGCTTTGTCACGCCGCCACTGCCGCGGCGGAGGCTTCGGCGTCGGGCTGCTTATAGGCTTGCAGCCGCGGTAACACTTCGCGAGAGAACAGCGTGAGATTGTCGACCGTCTGCTCGTGGGTGAGGAACCCGGCCTGAGCCATCATCAGGAGATTGCCCATGCCGCCGCAATGTTCGCAGAAGTCGACGATCTGATCGTAGACCTCGTCGGGCGTGCCGCAGAACAATATGCCGGCGGCGATCAATTCATCGATGCCGGCGGTTTGCATCGCGATCACCCGGCCGTCTTTGGTAAAGGACCGCGGCGGGGTTTCGCCGCGCAAGACCCGCGCATTGTCCTCGGGCGGCATATAGCCGGGCGGATTGCGGAACGGCGGATAGACGATCGGGCTCGTTCGCACATAGCCGGCGATCAATTCGCCGCGCCGGCGCGCTTCGTCGCGGTCGTGCGAAACCCCGACCAGGCCGAGATAAGCGAAGCGGTCGGCGCCCGGCGCATGGCCGAATTTCGCGACATAGGCTTTGCGGTAGGCGTCATAGAGCCGGCGCGTGCCGTAGCCGGTGCCGAGCGTCGCCATGACGTAACCGCGCTCGCCCAGCACGCGCGCCTGCGTCGAAGAGCCGGTGGTCGACCACACCGGCGGATGCGGCTCCTGCCAGACCCGCGGCCAGACATTGACTTGCCGATAGTGAAAAAATTCGCCTTCCCAATTGAACGTCTCGTCGTGGGTGGTCATGGCCTTGAGGATGAAATCGTGCGCCTCCCAAAAGCGGTCCATCAGCTCGGTCGGATTGCGGTTGGAGGCGGCGATCTCGTAGGGGATGCCCTTGATGAAGCCCATGTCGAGGCGGCCGCGCGAGATCACGTCGATGGTGGAGAGCTCCTCGGCGGCGCGCAACGGATCGGGCCGGTGCCCGATCGGATAGCCGAGTACCAGGAGCCGCGCCCTTTTGGTGGCGCGCGCCAGCACGGCGAGCCCGACCACAACGGTCGACGACATGCAGGTCGCGGTCTGGTGATGCTCGTTGAGCATGATGTCGAGGCCGAGCTCGTCACACAGCTGGTACTCGTCGTAATAGCGGTGGAACAGGTCGGCGGCGACGCGCGGATCGCAGTTGCGGTTCGGGAACGTCACCCGCAGCGTGCCGGAATGCTCGTTCCAGGCCGGGAAATAGGCTTGCTCGCTGAACTGATAAACTCTCATGGCGCGCTCTCTCGTTACCGCAATACTGTCATTTGCCGGCCGCGAATGCCAGAACGCGCGCGGCGAAAACTTGCGGCTGTTCCTGATGCGGGAAATGCCCGGCGCGTTCGATGCTCTCAAAGCGCGCGCCCGGAATTGCCGCGCAATAGGCGCGGCCGTAGGCCTCGCTGAGCATGCGGTCGTGCGTACCCCATAAAAACAGCGTCGGGATGCGGATGCGGTGCAGCCGGCTTTGCAGCCGCGGATTGTGAAAATACGGATTCCAGGCAAACCGCGCGGTCGCCTCGCGCGCGCGCGCGGCGGCGAGCACGTCGGCATACGGCAACGCCTTATAGTCGTAAAGCCCGGCTTTCGGATCGCAATAGGCGATGGCGAGATATTCCGGCTCGGTCAGCGCGAATATATCGGCGATGTCGCGCGTCTCGCGCTCGCCGACCTTGATGCCGACGGCGTTGGCGAGAACCAGCCGCGATATCCGCGCGGTCGATTTCACCGCGATCTCGGCGGCGATCCAGGCGCCGAACGAGACGCCGACCACGGTCGCTTCGCGCAGGTCGAGCCGGTCGAGAAAGTCGAGATAAAAATACGACAGATCGTCGACCGTGCGCATGCCGTGCGGGATTTCCGCGCGGCCGTAGCCCGGATGCGTCGGCGCGATGACGCGGGCGGCTTTGGCAAGCTCGTCGATCGCCGCCCGTGCCGGCATCATGCCGTTCTCGGCGTGGAGGAAGACGAGCGGCCGGCCCGAGCCGCGCTCGATCAAATCGATCCGCACGCCCTCGACGACGAGCGAACCCGCCGCGCTCTCTGCCGCCTGCAACATTCCCTCGCCCAGCCTTTTCATCTTCCGGCCGTTGTTCTACCACGGTAGCCGCATTTTGGCATGTCAGGCTGGTTTTGGCGCGCGGCTCAAGGCAGGAGGCGGAAAAATGACGGATGAACGCGTCACCATCCATGGCGGCGTCGCCTATGCCAACCACGACGGCGTCGAGCTCGTGGGCGATCTCTACCTGCCGAACGACGCCAAGGCGGCACAGGCGGCGCCGGCGCTGGTCGCGGTGCATGGCGGCGGCTGGGTCCAGGGCGCACGCAGCGCCTTTCAGTATTGGGGGCCCTATCTCGCCCTGCGCGGCATCGCGACGTTTGCCATCGGCTATCGGTTTGCAGTCAAGAGCAAGATGTTCCCGGAAGCGGTACAGGACGTGCGCGCCGGCGTGCAATTTCTTCGCGGCAAGTCAGGCGCGTTCGGCATCGACCCGCAACGCATCGGGCTCATCGGCGCCTCCGCCGGCGCGCATCTGGCGGCGCTCGTGGCGCTTGGCGGCGACAATTTCGCCGGCGGTTACCCGCAGGACGCCTTCGCCGCGGTCGACGCCGGCGTCAAGGCGCTGATCGGCGTTTACGGCATCTATGACGCGGTGGCGATGTGGACGAATTATCAGGTCCAAGGCGGGCGCGACAACAATTTCGAGAAATTCATGGGCTGCGCGCCGATGCAGAACCGGCAGCTTTATTTCGACGCCTCGCCGATCAGCTACGCCACTTTCGCCAACAACGCGATCGGCGTCTTGCTCGTCACCGGCACCGAAGACGCACTCGTCGACCGCAAGACGCAGACCGATCCGTTCGAGCTTGCGCTCAAGCAGGCGGGCTTTTTCGTGCGGCCGTGCATCGTTCCCGGCGCGCCGCATTACTGGATGAACGATCCGATCGACGAGCCGGGAAGCCTGTCCGGCTTTCTCGCGCCGCGGCTATTGCGCTTTCTCGCCGAAAGGCTGTGAGGCTTACTCGGCGGCTTGCACAAACTGCGCCGGCAGCAGAGCGGTCGGCTCGTTAAGCTGCATCCGCCGCTGCCGGTCGAGTTCGCGATAAACCGGCTCGACGATCTGCATGGCGAGCTCCCGCAATTTTGCATCGTCCGCGCCGCGCTCCGCCGCAGCTCCGGTGAAAACGCGCTGGCCGGCGTGCTTGGCATCGTAGCGCGCCTCGTCACGCATTCGCGTCACATCGGGCGCGGTCAATGGCAGGCCGATAAATGGCGCGACGCGCCTCCACGCCGCGGCGGGAAGCTCGCTGTAGTCGACGACCAGCGCGCCGTCTTGCGCCGCCACACGCGCCGCGTCGAGCATCGCCGCCAAAGCCTCCGCGGCGAACGCATCGTCGTCGAGCTGCGGCAAGGCCTCGGGCGCAATACCGAACAGCATTTGGGCTGCCGCGGGCTCGCTTCGCCATTGCAGCCAGCCCGGCGGATCGGCGCGCAGTGAGGCCATGACCGCGGCCGGCGCGCGCTGCACGAAAACGATTTTCGCCGCCGGAAAGGCGCGGCGGAACAGCGCCAGCCGGCGCACGTTCCAGCTCGACAGCTTGACGAGATAGAACCGTTCGCCGAAGCGGCGGCAGCCGAGCGCGCGAATAAGGCAGCGCAGCGCTTTCGCCAGCAAAATCTCGTCGGCCGCGGGCGGCGCGCCGGCAAGGAGCGCGTTGACCGGCTGCGGCTCGGAAATCGTAAGCGTATCCGGCGCGGTGGCGATGAGCCGCGACAACAGCGTCGAGCCGCAGCGCGACATGTGGAATAAGAGCGCATCCGGATCGTGGCCGAGCGCGCGCTCGAAGTCGGCTAATGCCCCAAGGTCGGTGCGCAACAGCCGCGGCCGCGGCTCGCTTGCCGCCCAGCGATTGACCGTCTGCTGGAAGAACGGATCGTTGCAGCGCACGGCGCCAAGATCGCCCCAATCGACGAACGGGCTCGGCGCGGCGAGATTGAGCGCAACCGGCGTTAAGCGTGCGAGCGCGGCGGAATCCACGACGCTTCCTCTTGCCGCCGACGTAGACCGACAGGGTAAACGATCCGTTAATCCGCGACGTTGCGCCGGCGCCGACGGGTAAGCGCTTCACTAACGCGTTTACCGGTTCACCGTTAAAAGCGATTGCGATTCATTTACCATCGCGTCTCTGATACACCGGCGCGACTGAAGCAACGCGTCCGCAGAGGCCCCAATGTTGAAGCAGTTGCAGCGTTTCCGCAAAGACGAATCCGGCACGGCCGCGATCGAATACGGTCTGATCGCCGCGGGCATTTCATTGGCCATCATTCCAAGCGTCAACGTTCTCGGCACCAAGCTGGTCGCCGTGTTCACGACCATATTGAACGCGCTCTAAGCGGCGCGGCGGCCCGGGCTTTCCGCATCACGCTTTGGCCGTCAAATCGGCGGCGCCCGGCGTTGCCGAGATCAGTTCGCTCAGCGGCTTGTAGCGGAAAAACAGGATCATCGTCGTCGCCGCCACCAGCATGATGCACACCGCGAGGATGAGCGGTGCGACGAACGCCCCGGTAGCCTGCGCGATCACTCCGGTCACGTAGGGCGACAGCGTCGCACCGAGAATGCCGAAGAAATTCATCAGCCCGCTCAGCGTGCCGGTCTGATTCGGCGCCACGTCGGTGCAAATCGTCCAATACGGAATCACGTAGAACGACAGCCCGGCATTGGCGATGATGATCATGGTCACCGCCACGGTGTTGGACTGTGTGGTCGCGGCAATCAGCGTCGTCGAGGCATAGATGATGGCGCCCATGGCGATGAAGGCCTTGCGGTGGAAGCCGTCCCACTTCCAGCCCAGCGTGGCGAGCCAGTCCATTCCCCAGCCGGCGACATTGACCGCAATGAAGGCGACCAGGAACGGCAGCGCCGACAGCGCGCTCGCTTGCACCAGCGGGATGCCGCGATAATGGCTGAGATATTGCGGCAGCCAGGTCAGGAACAGATATTGGCAGTACGGCAGCGCAAAATAGCCGATATAGAACGGCCACAGCGCCGGGCTGGTGAGCAACAGTCGCGGCGAAACCGGTGCTTGCGCCGCGCGCGCCTTGGCTTCGTCGCTCTGCGCATACGCGCCGTCCGGCACCGGATCGGAGAAGTTCCTGGCATATGACCACCAGCCGGCGGCGCCGACCAGCCCGAGCAGGCCGAAGATCAGGAAAATATAGGCCGGCGAGCCGGTGGCGCTCAGGATGATGCCGGCAAAGAACACGCCAGCGGCGGGTCCGAGCTGCGCGCCCGACTGCACGAAGGCGGCGAACCGGCCGCGCTTGGAAATCGACGGGATCGCGCGCGCCACGGCGGCGACGCTCGCCGGAATGTAAGGGCCCTCGAACGCGCCGAGCAGCACGCGGAACGTGGCGGTGAGCCAAAGCACCGTCGGCGCGATCGGCGTCAACAGAACCCACAACGACCAGCCGGCCATGGCGCCCGCCAGCGTGCGCCGCGCTCCGGCCTTGTCGGCGATCCAGCCGCCGACCGGCTGCAGGATCAGATAGCCGAGCGAAAAGGCGCTGAGCATCGTGCCGATGGTCGACGGCGTCCAGCCGAACTCCTTCGCCCAGGCCGCGGCGGCCACGCTGAAATTGGTGCGGTCCGCCCACAACAGGATGCTGCCGACGAAAAATACCGTGGCGGTGAGCGTCCAGTTGATCGGCTTTAGCGCGCGCTTGTCGGTCCCTGGCATGACTTTCCTCCCCGAGTTTATAGTTTGCCGACGTCTTGACTGACGCCTGGCCCAGCCGCTCCGCAGCATAGCACCGATTGGCGGCCATGCTGGAGTACCAACCGGCGGTCGTAAATCGCTCGACAGCTTGCGACGGATCGGCAGGATCGTTGTCGCCGTCGCCACCGCATGATGCAACCGGCGGCAACCCGACGATGCCGCCGCGTTTACCTGCCCGCGCAAGCGGCGCGGAAGAAACCACGGCGTGTATATAAAAGTGAACTGCGCGATTGCATCCGATCTGTTATTATTTGGCCTGGGTAAGGCGGTACGTGGGGCGAGGCTATGTTCGGGGTTGGGTATGCTTATTTCATAAGTGGTTTGGTTTTCTTGGCGGCGATCGTCGGCACCATGACATTCGACGCCGAAGCTTGGATCGCCAAGGATCTAAAACGCGGCGATCTTTACGCCCTAATTGACGTCGCTTCGGGCCTGCGCCCGAATGGGCTCAGCCCCGACCAGGCGCGGCGCCTGCAAGCGCGCGGCATGGTCCGCGCCTATGGCAACGGCAATTTCCGCGCCACCGTCAAAGGCCGCTTGGCGCTACGCATCAGGCAAGCAGTCCGCCACACGGCTTCGTCCTGAACGCTGCGGCCGCGAGCGCCGTAGGGGCGCCCCTCGTGGGCGCCCGTGGTGCGCCGGCGGGCGGCCACAAGGGCCGCCCCTACGGCGCGCACCGATCCGCCCTCGCGGCGCGGGAGCGCGCGAGGTTGCAAGCCGACAATGTCAAACAGCGACGGACGCAGCCCGGATTGAGCGGAGCAGGTAGGATGGGTAGAGCGAAGCGAAACCCATCATAGGATGATGAAGATACGTGATGGGTTTCGCGTTGCTCAACCCATCCTACAAACCCAAATACGCGCGCCTGATCTCCGGCTTCGCCGCCAGCTCCTTGGGCACGCCTTCGGTGAAATTGCGGCCCTCGGCGACGACATAGGCGTAGTCGGACAGTGCCAAGGCCAGATGCACGTTCTGCTCGACCAACAGGATGGTCAGCCCGGCTTCTTTGAGCTTTTTCAGCGTCGCCAGCAGTTGATAGACCACGACCGGAGCGAGGCCGAGCGAGAGTTCGTCGATGATGAGGATCGTGGGATCGGACATCAGCCCGCGGGCGATCGCCACCATCTGCTGCTCGCCGCCCGACAGCGTGCCGGCTTGCTGGCGCTTGCGCTCGGCCAGCCGCGGAAACAGCGTGAAGACCTGCTCGATGCGGTCGGCGTAAGAGCGCGCCCCGCGCTTGGCGAAAGCGCCGAGCTCGAGATTTTCGCCGACGCTCATGGAACTGAACAATTGCCGGCCCTCCGGCACCAACGCAAAGCCGCGCGCCGCCTTCTCGTGGGTCGGCAGTTGGGTCACGTCCTCGTTGTCGAACGTGACCCGGCCGCGCCACGGCGCGATCGTGCCGGCGACCGCGCGGAGCGTGGTGGTCTTGCCGGCGCCGTTGGCGCCGACGATGGCGGTGAGCGCTCCGCGCCGCGCCTTGAGCGACAGGCCCCACAGCACCTGCACCTCGCCGTAACCGGCCTCCAGCGCTTCGACTTCGAGCAGCGTGTCGTTCATTGCTCGCCAGGCTCCCGGAAATTGGAAAGCATAAGAACTGGATTGCTTCGTCGCTTCGCTCCTCGCAATGACGCCGTCATTGCGAGCCGAAGGCGAAGCAATCCAGGCGCGGCTTGCACTGATCTATCCGTTGACCGCCGCATCACGCGCTCCCTTCCAATTCGGCGGCGAGTTTCGGATCGCCGAGATAGGCCTCGATCACCTGCGGATGCTGCGCCACCTCCGCCGGCAGGCCTTCGGCGAGCTTCTCGCCGAAATTGAGCACGACGATGCGGTCCGACAGGCTCATGATCGCCTGCATCAGGTGCTCGATGATCAGGATGGTCACGCCGCGGTCGCGGATGCGGCGAATGACGCCGATCATGTGCTCGATCTCGGTCGGATTGAGCCCGGCCAGCACCTCGTCGAGCAACAGGAGCTTGGGCTGCGCGGCGAGCGCGCGGGCGAGCTCGAGCCGCTTCTTGCCGGCGATGGTCAGATGCAAGGCCAACAATTCGATGCGGTCTTCCAGCCCGGCGACCACGATGGCGTCGCGCGCCGCCTCGCGGGCCCGCGCCAGCGGCAGATTCTCGCGGCCGAAACAGGCGCCGACCGTGCAGTTCTCCAGCACCGTCATGTTGGTGAGCGGCTGCACGATCTGGTGGGTGCGGGCAAGCCCGTGCCGCGCGATCAAATACGGCTTTTCCCCGGTGATATCGATACCGTTGAACACGATCTTTCCGGAATTCGGCGCGAACACGCCGTTGATCAGATTGAACAGCGTCGACTTGCCGGCGCCGTTCGGCCCGATCAGGCCGAGGATTTCGCCCTCGCGCATGGCGAAGCTCAGATCGTGCACGGCCTGGAGGCCGCCGAAGCGCTTGCTGACGCGGTCGAGCTCCAAAATCGGAGTCGTGCTCGCGGTCATTCCAGCACCTTCTTGGCGGCCGGGAAACGGCTGTAGATCCAGCCCATCAGTCCGGACGGAAAGAACAGCACGATGCCGAGCAGCAGAGCGCCGGAAATCACCAGCTGGAAATTCGAGAACGTTGCGGTGGTAAGCAGATAGCCGCGCAGCTCCTCGTAGAGATAGGCGCCGAGCGCGACGCCGGTGACGGTGCCCTGTCCGCCCAGCATGCAGATGACGATGGCCTCGGTCGACAGCGTCAGGTCGAAGGCATCCGACGGCTGGATGAAGGCGGCCTTGAAAAAGTAAAGCCCGCCGGTGACCGCGGGCAAAAACGCCGAGGCGCTGTAGACCAGCGCTTTATAGCGCGAGGTCGGCACGCCAAGGATCGCGGCGGCGTCCTCGTTCTGGCCGATGGCGATCAGGCCCAAACCGAATTTCGAGGTCTTGATCGCGTAGCTCAGGTAAAGCGAAGCTCCCATCGTCGCGACGAGGGCGAAATAGATCACCCAGAGCGCGCGCGCCGACCCGCCCAGCGGCTCGAACACCTTGGGCGAGATATAGATGCCCGACGATCCGCCCCACGGCCCGAAATTCTCGGTGAAGGCCTGCACCCCCTCGACGATGCCGATGGTCGCCAGCGCGAAGAACGCCCCGCGCAGCCGCAAAATGCCGAAACCGAAAACCAGCGCCAGCGCGCTCACTCCGACGCCGGCCGCGAGCAGGCTCAAACCGAGCGGCCAGTCATGGGAGTAGACCAGCCAGACGCAGATGTAGCCGCCGAGGCCGAAGAACACGATCGAGCCGAAATTGATGTACCCGGTATAGCCCAGCATCAGATTGAGATTGCTGGCGAGCGTAATGTAGACGGCGGCGAGCACCAGGCTCTCGCGCAGCCCCACGTTATCGCCGATCGTGGGCACCACCGCGAAAACGGCGATCACCAGCGCAATGATCCAGAAGAACGGCCGCCGCAGCATCTATAGCGCTCCGCGCCGCGACGCGAAAATCCCGCCGGGAAACGCGATCAGCACCAGGACGAACAGGACGAATTCGATCACCAGCGTCCAGCTCACCGGCACGAACGGGGTGACCGCGCCCTCGAGCAGCCCCAGCGCGACGCCGCCCAACAGCGCGCCGACCGGATTGCCGAAACCGCCGAGCACGGTGACGATAAAACTCTTGAGTTGATAGCCGTCGCCCGAAAGTATGGTGAAGGGAAACAGCGTGCCGATCAGCACGCCCGATACGCCGGCGAGCGCGACGCCGAGGCCGACCGAGATGGCCAACAGCCGCGTCGTCGGGATGCCGACCAGTTCGGCGGCCTCGCGATTATTGGCAACCGCGCGTACCGCTTTGCCGGTGCGGGTGTTGTGCAGAAAAACGTAAAGCGCGCCGGCGATCACCGCCGCCAGCACGGCGGCTAGAATGTGAGCGCCGGGAAAGGTGTAGCGGCCGAGGCTCACCCCCGGCAGCGACACTTCGACGTTGAACAGCGCGGTGCCCCAGACCGCGGTGCCGACCCCGATCAGGATGAGATTGACGGAGAACGTCGACAACAGGCTCATCAGCGGCGGCCGGCCGACCATGCGATGAATGGCGATCCAGTACAGCGCCACGCCGACGAAAAAACCGCCGATCAAGACCGGCGGCAAGGCCAGATAGGGCGAGATGCCGAGCGCGCTGGTCAACAGATAGAGCGCCATCATGCCGGCGACGACCATCGCGCCATGGGTCAAGTTGATGACGTCCATGACGCCCCAGATCAAAGTGAGGCCCATGGCGGCAAGTCCATAGACCAGCCCCACCAGCACGCCGTCGATGAGCGAAGCGAGGATGCCGAGCATGCGCGGTCTACGCGGTCGGGGCCGGCGTCACGCCGCCGGCCCCTGTCCTGGTGCTATGGCCGATTACTGGCTGGCCGAGATCGGGTAGATGAGATCGGCGGACTGCGCGTCCTTCGGCCAGACCACCTGGCGGCCGGGCTTGCCGTCCACCTTTTGCCACTGCGCCAGCACCATCGCGTGCGCCACCTGCAACCCGTGATGTCCCGGGTCGGTGGCGAACTTGATGTGACCGAAGAAGGTGGTGACGTCGGTTGCGTTGAGCGCCGCGGTGACCTTGTCCTGATCGATGGAGCCGGCCTGCTCGATGGCATGCTGCAAGATCATGCCGTCGGTATAACCGGACGCGGCGTGATAATCCGCGCGGGCGTGGAATTTGTCCTGGAACGCCTTGGCGAATTCCGGCGTGGTCGGACCGAATTGCGGCTTATAGGAGACCTGAACCTCCCATTGCGACGGCACCGTTACGCCCATCGCGGCCGGCCCCAGTTCGCCGAACTTATCGTCGCCGGGCGCCACCAGGATCGACACCCACTTCATATTCGCCTTCTGGTCGTACATCTGGCGAGCGAGCGTGGCGCCGTCCGAATAATGGCCGCCGCCCATGAACGCATCGGCGTTCGAGGAGATGATCTTGTTGACGATCGGGCCGAAATCGGTGGTGGACGGCGCGTAGGATTCATACATCACGACATCGAGCCCGGCCGCCGTGGCTTGCTCTTTGGCCGCCGTCAGCACGGTCTTGGAGAACGGATCGTCGGAATAGACCATCGCGATCTTGGCATGCGGGTTCTTCGACTTCAGGGCGTCGATCGCGCCGGACAGATAATGGCCGGCCGACGTGATCACCATGAACAGATATTTGTTGCCAAGCTCGAACGGCTTCTCCTCGGCGCCGCCGAAGTCGATCATGATCTTGCCGTACTGCTCGGAAATGACCGCCGCCGGCGCCACCAGCCCCGACGAGTACGGGCTGAACAGAAATTGCGCATGATCGTCGTTGATCAGGCGGGTATAGAGCTGCTGGACGCGGCCGCCGACCGATTGGTCGTCATAGCTGATGAACTTTACCATATAGCTCTTGCCGCCGACCTTGATGCCGCCGGCGGCGTTGACCTCGTCGCGCCACATCTGATAGCCGCGGCTCTGACCCAATAAATCGACATTGAGCGGACCGGTCTGCGATTCAGTGAATCCGATGGTGATAGTGTCCGCGGCGAAGGCCGGCGCGGCGAACAACGTCGCGGCGGCGGCCAATAAGCAAAGCCGTTTCATAAGCTTCCTCCCATTCGTTCTTTAAACCGACAACGACTGCATGGGCGGCCTCGTGCAACGTCGCCGGCTTCGGCCGCCCGATATCCCGACTTTAGCAAGAAACATCGCATATTCCCCGGGCAAAGGCCATCCGCGACAAAATCTCGCGCGCGGCGCCAGACCAAGCTCGTTTCCGTGCTAAGCTCGGTCCGGTGACGCGCGCCTCGGACCGCCCTCCCCGCTGCCAGCCGGCACCTTCGCGTCATCGCCGTTCGCAGAGTTTACTGCCCGAGATCAGGAGACTTTCATGGGTTTTGTCCGCTTCGTACTCGCGTCCGCCGCGACCATGGCAATGGCCGGCGCATTAACCGTGGCGGCGGCAATCAATGCTGACGCGCAGACCCCGTTGACCATGGGCAAGGTGATCGGCGGCGACGGCTTCCACGTCCCGACCTATGTCGCCATGGACGAGGGCTTCTTCAAAGCCGAAGGTCTCGACGCCAAGTTTGTGGAATTGCAGGCCAGCGCCCAGGTCGCCGCGGTGCTGTCCGGCAACCTCGATTGCGCGCCGATCCCCTCGGGCGGGGCGCAAGCGGCGCTGAGCGGCGCCAAGATCATGTATATCGTCGGCAAGTCGCTCAAATCCCAATGGACCATCACGACCCGCCAGGACATCGCCAAGCCGGAGGACCTCAAGGGCAAGACGCTGGGCCTGGGCCGGCCCGGCGGCGCCGATTACGACGAGGCGCAGGCGGTGCTGCACCGGTTCTTTCACATGGACGCCGGCAAGGACTACAAGGTCATCTCGTTCCAGGGCGAGCCGGAGCGCATCGCCGCCATGGTCAATAACGACATCCAGGGCGCCTCGCTGTCGATTCCGCACGCGATCGTCGCCCAGCAAGCCGGCTTGAAGGTCCTGTTGCGCACCGGCGATTACATCCCGCGCGCCGGCGGCACGATCTGGTGCATGCAAAGCTTCGTCGAGCAGCATCCCGACACGGTCAAGAAGATCGACCGCGCCATCGCCAAAGCCGTGATGTATTTCCGCACCAACAAGGAAGGCTCGATCAAGGTGATGGAGCATAACATCGGCAGCATCAAGACCGACGCGGAGGCCGGCGCGATCTGGGATCAGCTGCACGAGTTCCTACGGCGCCGAGGTGCCGAAGGATCTGTTTCGGGAAATCTTCGAATCGCGCCGGCTCACCATGATCGCCGCCCGGCAATGGCCGGCGGACAAGCCGCTGCCCGATCCGGAACAGTATCTGGCTCGCAATCTGCTCGATCCGACGCTGCACGACATGGGTTACGTGCCGACCAAAATCGCGGCGCCGGCGAAGGCGGATTGAATTTCTCTACGCCACGGTGGCCCGCCTTCGCTCGCTCCGCGAGCTACGGCGGGTCGCGGAGCAGGATGAAGTTCAATTTCCGTTGCGGCGCTGCGGGCGCCAGCGGCTCATGCGCCGCTCCAGGAGTTGCACCAGCCCGGTCATGATCAAGGAGAGCGCTGCGAACACGATCAGGCCGGCAAACACCACGTCGACCTTGAACGCGCTCGCGGCGCGCACCATGACCACGCCAAGGCCGTCCTGCGAGCCGAAAAATTCGGCGACCACGACGCCGAGCACGGCGCGGCCGATCGCCAGACGCAGGCCGACGACGATAAACGGCAGCGCATTCGGCACCACGACGAGACGCGCGATGTCCCACTCGTTGGCGCCGAACGAGCGCACCACATTGGTCAACAGCCTGTCGGCGTTGCGCACGCCCTCGTAGGTGTTGATCAGGAGCGGGAACAGGGCGCCGAGAAAGACGATCGCGACTTTCGACCACAGTCCGAGGCCGAACCACAGCAGCAATAACGGCAGGAAAACCAGCCGCGGCGTCGCATTGAACGCGGTGACGAACGGATCGAGCATGGCGTTGAGCACGCTCGAGCGGCCGAGCAGGATGCCGAGCGGCAGGCCGACCGCAATCGCAATCGCAAGCCCGAGCGCGAAGGCCGAGGCGCTGACCCCGAGCGGCGCCCAGAATCTCCCCGGTCGCGAACATCCGCCACAGCGTGCCGGCGATCTCGCTGGGCACGGCGAAAAACAGTTTGGTTCCCGCCTTCATGGGCACGAAGTCCGGCAGGAACTGCCACACCACAACGAGCAGCACCATGCTCGCTGTGCCGAGCGCGGCCGGCTCGACGCGCCGCCACAGGCTGCGCAGCGGCGCCGCGGCGTCGGCCGGCGCGGCGGCAGCGTGGCTGTCGAAGGTGGGGACTGCGGTCATGGCTATTGCCCGACGCGCCAGGGGAACGCGGCGCGCTCCGCCCAGCGGATGCCTTCGGTCAGCGCGACGGCGATGACCATGACCGTGAGGATGCAGCCAAACATGCGGTCGATGGCGAAAATGTCGCCGAACCGCGAAATGGCGTAGCCGATCCCTTCGGAGGCGGCGAAAAACTCGCCGACCAGAACGCCGATCAGCGCCCGGCCGACGGCAATGCGGGCGCCGGCGACCACATAAGGCAGCACGCTCGGCAACAGCACTTTCAGATAAAGGTCGCGCTCGCCGCCGCCGAGCGAGCGCACAACGTCGACCAGCAGGCGGTCGACGGCGCGCACGCCGGCGCAGGCGTTGAAGACGAACGGGAAGACCGCAAGCGAAAACACGATGATCGCCTTGCCCGATACGCCGACGCCGAAGAAAATCACCAGGAGCGGCGCCAGCGCGACCAGCGGGCTCGCATAAAACACCGTCAGCAGCGGATCGAGCGCGTAGCCGACCCGCACCCGCCAGCCCATCACCACGCCGAGCGGCACGCCGATCGCGACCGCCGCGAAGAGACCGACGGAAAACGGCACCGCGCTGACGGCAAGATCGTGGACGAGATCGCCGCTTTCCAGCAAATCCAGGTAGCCCACCGCGATCAGGCTCGGCTTCGACATGAACAGCGGATCGAGCGGCACGACCAGGAATATCGCCTGCCAGGCGGCGAAGAACAGCACCACCGCAAGCCCGCCGAGGAGCGCGTTGCGGTGGCGCCTGGCGAAGCCCGGATGAGGCGAGGTGTCCGCCGCCGTTTCGACTGCCATTTCGACTGCCATGATCTAGATCGTAATCTCGTCTTTGAGCGTATTCCAGATCGCGAGCTTAAGGTCGTTGAATTCGGCTGTGACCCGCATCTCGTAGTCGCGCGGGCGCGGCAGTTTGACGGCGAAAATCTGCTTCGACCGTCCCGGGCGCCGGCTCATGACCATGACGCGGTCGGAGAGATAAATCGCCTCGTCGATCTGGTGGGTGACGAACAGCACGGTCTTCTTCGCCTCGCGCCAGATGCGAAGCAGCTCGACCTGCATCAGGTCTCGGGTCTGCGCGTCGAGCGCGGCGAACGGCTCGTCCATCAACAACACGTCGGGATCGGTCGCCAAGGCCCGCGCCAGGCCGACGCGCTGCTTCATGCCGCCGGATAATTCATGCGGATAATGGCTTTCGAACCCGGACAGCCCGACCAGCGTCACCAGCCGCGCGGCGACGGCGCGGCGTTTCGCGGCGGCGATCCGCTTCAGCTCGAGTCCCAGCTCGATGTTGTGCTGCACCGTCCGCCACGGCAACAGACCGAATTCCTGAAACACCATGGCGCGATCGCTGCCCGGACCGCTGATTTTCCGCCCCTGCAGCAGCAACTCGCCGGAATCGGGCTTGAGGAGACCGAGCAGAACGTTGAGGAAGGTGCTTTTGCCGCAGCCCGACGGCCCGACGATCGACAAAAACTCGCCTTCCTCAACGTCGATATCGAAGCCGCCGAGCGCCCGCACCGGGGTCCGGTTCGGCGGCCGGAAGGTCAGGCTGACGTTGCGACCCTGAATATACGCGCTCATGAGGCCCGATCGGACGCCGGCGGCGACGGCGGCGGCGGCGGCGTCAATCAAGCATACCGCACACGTTTGTCCAGATCGCTCCTGCCAGTACCGAGGTCGATTGCCGCATCAGACGAGCACGCCGCACCACATGCGCGGGAACTGCGGCGGCTTCGGGAGCATGATGGTCGGAGCGGCAGGATTTGAACCTGCGACCCCCTCGTCCCGAACGAGGTGCTCTACCAGGCTGAGCCACGCTCCGACAGCAATGAAAACCGGGCCGCGGCCGGCTTATACAAGCCGCATTTCACCCCGGCAAGCGTTCCGCGTTTGCTGGACTTTCGCTTGCCTGCCCGCGCTATTTAGGCACTGATCGTCGGCTATGACAGTCCCTTTGTCGACACGCGTCGCAACGGCCGACGACGCCGCGATCGCGGATGCCGCGCGCCGTCTTGCGCAAGGCGGCCTCGTCGCCTTCCCGACCGAGACCGTTTACGGGCTGGGTGCCGATGCCACCGATGGCGTGGCGGTCGCCCGGCTTTATGCGGCCAAGGGCCGGCCGTCGTTCAATCCGCTGATTGCGCACGTCGCCGACGCGGCGGCGGCGCGGGCGCTCGGCCGCTTTAACGCCGACGCGACGCGGCTTGCCGGTGCATTTTGGCCGGGGCCGCTGACGCTGGTTTTGCCCAAGGCGCCCGGCTGCGCGGTGGCGGAGCTGGCGACCGCCGGCCTCGACACCGTTGCCGTGCGCGTGCCCAACCACGCGGTGGCGCAAAAAATCCTGGCTGCCTTCGGACGGCCCATTGTCGCGCCGTCGGCCAACCGCTCCGGTCACGTCTCGCCGACCACCGCGGCGCATGTTTTGGCCGATCTCTCCGGCCGCATCGATCTGGTCGTCGACGGTGGCGCGACCCCGGTCGGCGTCGAATCGACCATCGTCGGCTGTCTCGGCGAACCGGTGCTGCTGCGGCCGGGCGGCGTTCCGCGGCAAGCGATCGAAGCTGCGCTCGGGCGGCGGCGTGCCGATGTGCCCGCCGGCGGCGGCAACGCCGACGATGTGCCGCTGGCGCCGGGCATGTTGGCCTCCCATTACGCGCCGCGCACGCCGCTGCGGCTGAACGCCGGCCATGTCGAGCCGGGCGAGGCGCTGCTCGCGTTCGGAGCCAAACTTCCCGACGGCGCCGGGCGGGCGGCGCGCGTTCTGAACCTTTCCGCGCGCGGCGATCTCGTCGAAGCGGCCGCAAACCTGTTTTCGCATCTGCGCGCGCTCGACGCCGCCGGCGCCAACGCCATCGCGGCGATGCCGATCCCGCACGAGGGCCTCGGCGAGGCGATCAACGACCGGCTCCAGCGGGCGGCGGCTCGCCGTTGAATGCGGTTTGCGGAGCCGAAACCTGACTGTTATTTTATGAGATGCGAGAAACGAGCATATCGATGAAAAACGCCAACGTTTGGACCGCGCGAGAAGCCCGAGCTCGCCTTTCGGAACTCATCCGCAAGGCTCTAACCGGCGAGCCGCAGATTATGACCATCCATGGTAACCCGGCGGTCGTCTTCGGGGATCCTAAACGCTTCATAATTCGACGAAAGCGAAAACCCTTGGCCAAAAGCGCGCCCTGATGCTCGATAAGCCGCCCAGTCAATCGCCCGCCAAAGCCGATCCCGCGCTGCTGGCGCGCTTTGCCGCCATCGTCGGCGACAAATACGCCATCGCCGATCCGGCGCGGCAGGCGCCGTATCTTCTCGAAATGCGCAATCTGTTCGAGGGCCACACGCCGATGGTGCTGCGGCCCGCATCGACCGCCGAAGTCGCGGCGATTTTGCAACTCGCGAACGCGACCAAAACCGCGATCGTGCCGCAGGGCGGCAATACCGGGCTGGTCGGGGGACAAATTCCGCACCACAACGAGATCGTGCTGTCGCTCAACCGGCTCGACCGCATCCGCGAGGTCGATGCGACCTCCAACACCATGACCTGCGAGGCCGGCGTCACTTTGCAGCGCGCGCGCGAAGCCGCGGCCGCGGCCGACCGGCTCTATCCGCAGCTCTTGCCGTCGGAGGGCAGCTGCACCATCGGCGGCAATCTTTCGACCAATGCCGGCGGCACCGCAGCGCTCGCCTACGGCATCGCGCGCTCGCATGCGCTCGGCCTCGAAGTGGTGCTGGCCGACGGCCGCGTGCTCAACGACCTCAACAAGCTGAAGAAGGACAATACCGGCTACGACCTGAAGAACCTGTTCATCGGCGCCGAGGGCACGCTCGGCGTCATCACCGCGGCGGTGCTGCGGCTGGTGCCGCGGCCGCGCTCGATCGAAACGGCTTTTGCCGGCATCGCTTCGGCGGCGGCGGGACTAGAGCTCCTCGGCATCGCGCAACAGCGCGCCGGCAACGATGTCACGAGCTTCGAGATCATGACCCGGCGCGGCATCGAGCTCGTGCTGCACCATGCCGCCGGCTGCCGCGATCCGCTTTCCGCGTCGCATCCGTGGTATGCGCTGATCGAACTGTCCTCACAACTGCGCCACGGCTCGCGCGAAGTGCTCGAGGAGATTTTGGCGCGCGGTCTGGAACGCGGCCTCGTCATCGACGCAACCATCGCCGACAGCCTCGAACAGGCCAAGGCGTTCTGGCGCATCCGCGAAATGTTCGGCGAGGTGCAGCGCCACGCCGGCGGCTCGATCAAGCACAACGTCTCGGTGCCGGTTGCCGCGGTGCCGGCCTTCCTCGCGGACGCCGATGCCGCCGTCACCGCGCTCATCCCCGGCTGCCGGCCGCTGCCGTTCGGCCATCTCGGCGACGGCAATATCCATTACAACGTCACCCAGCCGCCCGGCGCCGATAAGGACGACTATCTCAAGCGCTGGGACGAGGTGAATGCCGCGGTGTTCGCCGTGGTGAAGAAATACGGCGGCTCGATTTCCGCCGAGCACGGCATCGGCGTGATGAAGCGCGATCTGTTGCCGTCGGTGA
Organism: uncultured Alphaproteobacteria bacterium; assembly: GCA_963729335.1. Classification (GTDB taxonomy): domain Bacteria; phylum Pseudomonadota; class Alphaproteobacteria; order Rhizobiales; family Xanthobacteraceae; genus BOG-931. The sequence continues at coordinate 134,915 of CAVSNN010000002.1, read as the reverse complement.
AGGACCCGGTGGCGCTCGACCTGATGCGCGCGCTCAAAGCGCTGCTCGATCCCAACGGCATCCTCAATCCCGGAAAAGTCCTATAGAGCGGGATAACTTTTCTTCGAATCGTCATCCCGCTCTACCTATTTATTTTAGCATGTCCTTTTCGCAAAACCGGTTTCCACTTTTGCGGGACATGCTGTAGCGGGCTTTCACACCCGCCGCTGCAGGCGGTGCTCGATCCACAGCAACAGCGCGTTGGCGACCGCCGCGAAGGCAAACAGCATCACCGCGATCGAGATCATTTCCTTGCTCTGCAACAACGTCATCGCATTGATGACCAGGAAGCCGAGACCGTCTTTCGAGGCGAACATTTCAGCCAACAACACGCCGAGCAGCGTGACCGTGAAGCCGATGCGCAAGCCGGCGACGACTTCCGGCACGGTCGCGGGCAACAGCACGGTCCAAATCGTTTGCCACGGGGAGAGACCGAGCGTGCGCGCGGATTTCAGATAGACCGGCGGAATATTGCGGATCGCCGCCATGGTCAGCAGTGCGACCGGGAGAATGCCGTGAAGCGCGCCGAACGCCACCTTGCCGGACAGACTGAGGCCGAAAATAAGCAGGATCACCGGATAGAGCGTGATCTTCGGCAACGAATAGGCGGTAATCAGGATCGGCTCGCCGACCGCGCCCGCCAATCGATGCGCGCCCATCCAGATGCCGATCGCAAGCCCGATGCCGTAGGCTAAGATGAGGGCGAATGCGAACGCGGTCGCCGTCGCCGCCGCGTTCTCGGCAAAGCGCGCGGACGGCACGAAGTGGACGAGATAGGACAGCGTCGGAACCGGGCCGGGCAGCGCGGTGGCGCCCACCCATTGAGCGAGGCCCTGCCAGATCAGCGCGATGGCGATCACGATGATCGAGGTATCGGTGAAGCGCCGCGTCGCGGTCATGACGGTCATGCTCCACGCCGTTTGGCAAAGCGCAGGTCGAGCGCGTGCAGCGCCGCGTTGATCACGGTCGCAATCCCCAGCACGAACAGCATCAGCGCGTACATGCGGCGGTTGTCGAAATCGGCATAGGCGTTGGCGATGTCGCGGCCGAGGCCGGCGGGCGCCAGGATGAATTCGGCGGCAATCACCGCGATGAAACCGTAGCTCACCGCGAGCTTGACGCCGGTGAACAGATAGGGCGCCGCGGCCGGAAGCTGCAATCGCACGGCGGTTGCCAACCTGCCCATCCGGTGCACCTGCGCGACCTTGGTCAGCACATGCGGCACACGGTCGAGGCCGTTTAACGTGGCGATGATCATGGCGACGATGGCGGTGGCGACGCCCATCAGCACGATCGGAACAAGCGACAGGCCGAAGATCGCGATCAGCACCGGATAGAAGATGAAGACCGGCACCGCGTAATAGGTGGCGAAGAACGGCTCGAGCGCCTCGCGCAGGCGCGGCAGCGCGTGAATCAGCACGCCGAACGCAAAGCCGAGCACGACCGAAGCCGCGACCGCAACCGCGATGACGCCAAGCGTGCGCACGATGTCGTCGTTGATCTGGCCCGACGCCAGGATGGAGACGAGCGCGGCGGCCATTTCGGACGGCGGGATCATGATCCGGGGATCGATCAGGCCGGATCGACACGCCCCCTCCAGCGCGCCGATCATGGCGGCGATGACGCCGAGCCTGATCAGGCCGACGCGGGTCATTCGGCGGCCATTTTGGCGATGCCGAGCGATTTTAAGGATTCGCCGCGCAGATTGTCCCACAGCCGTCCGGTAATTTCGCCGAATGCCGCTTCGCCGACGATGGTCGAGTCGCGCTGGCGCGGCCAGCCGGTCTCGATGATTTCCATGAATCGGCCGGGGCGCGCCGACATGGCGCCGATGCGGTCCGACAGCATTGCCGCCTCGTCGAGCGCGTGGGTGATGAGCAGCACCGTCGCGCCGGTCGAGCGCCACAGCCGCAACACCTCGTCCCCCATGAGCAGGCGCGTCTGCGCGTCGAGCGCCCCGAACGGCTCGTCGAGCAAGATCAGCCGCGGTTGCAACACCAGCGTGCGCGCGATGCAGACGCGCTGGCGCATGCCGCCGGACAGCTGCGACGGATAGGCCCGGGCGAAATCCTTCAGCCCCATGAAGGCCAGTGCATCGTCGACGCGGCGGCGGATTTCGATCTCCGCCATGCCGGCGCGCCGCAAACCGAAGGCGGCGTTGTCCCACACCGTCAGCCAGGGAAAACTGGCGTCTTCCTGGAACACGACGCCGATGCCGTCGGGAACCACGCCGGCCACGGCGCGGCCCTCGAACGTCGCCGTGCCCGCCGTCGGCCGCTGCAACCCGGCAAGCACTTCGAGCAAAGTCGACTTGCCGCAGCCGGACGGCCCGACGACGGCGAAGAACTCGCCGCGCCGCAAATCGAGGTCGAGCGGCCCGAGCGCATGGACCGCGTGATGCCCGGCGGCTCCCGGATAGACCCGCGTTACGCCCGAGAGGCAGGCATGGACTTGGCCGCCCGCCGTCGTGCTTGTCATTTTTGCAGATCGCTCGGCAGGAAGGACGTATCGATCATCTTGTTCAAATCGACGGGCTTGTCGAGCATTCCGACATATTTCATCGCCCGCTCCGTCGTCTCCAAGAGGTTCATCTCGATATTACCCTCGCTCCAGAACTTGGCGGCGACGAGTTCATGGACCATCTGGGCCACCTGATCGGCGGGCAGCGGCGCATAGACCTGGGCGAGAATCGCGATGGCGTCGTCGGTATGCTGGTAGATGTACTTGACGCCTTCGCGCCGGCCGGCGAGCAGCGCGCGCAGCTTGGCGGGTTGCTTCATCAACGCCCCGGTGGCGATACCGATGGCGGGCGGCAGATGCGGCATGTCCTGCGGTCCGAGAATGACGCGGTATTTGCTGGCGCCGTCCTTGAGCCGGAACAGCACGGTGGGAATCGCGGTGACGTCGGCGGCACCGGTTTCCAGCGCCGTAATCGCGCCGGGCAGGCTGCCGAAAACGACCCGCTGCATGTCCTGCGGACGCAGCCCGGCCTTTTCCTCGACCAGCACGGCGGTCATCTCGCCGAGCGATTTCGGCTCGCTGATGCTGAATTTCTTGCCCTTGAGATCCGCGATCGACTTGATCGGCGAATTCGGCATCACGACGATGTTGAGGTCGAGGAGCCGCGTGCCGATGTTGACGATCCGCAGATCCTGGCCCTGCTCGATGGCGGCGATCACGGGAGCGGGCGAAACGTCGCCATAGCCGAGCGAGCTCGCCATCGCGGCGCGCACCGAAGCGCCGCCGCCGGCGCCGGAAATGACGCCGGTGATGTCGATCCCGGCCTGTTTGAAGAAACCTTTCGCGATCGCGACCGCAAAGGGAGCGCCGGACGGATCGGCCTTATATTGCGTGACCAGAACGTCCTCCGCTCGGGCCGGAGACAATGCGGCAAGCCACAACGCCGAGACGCACACGGCGCACGCAATAACCGAACTTCTACGCTGCAACATATTGTCCTCCCACGCCCTGTCATGTCCCATCGCATTTTCTGCATTTTGGCGCGACCGGCGCGCGGATACTACGCCCACGCCGGATGAATGGAAATGCGTCGTGTTTTCCCAGGCATCGGCTTCGCCGCGTGGGCAGCGCTGCAACGGCCGTTCGGCATGGCCGAAAACGAAATCGCGCCGGCGACGATTGTCGATGCGTATGCAGTGGCGGGTTGAAAAACCGATACGACGGCTCAGACCCCGCCGACGGCGGCGCGCGGCTTGAGCCGGCTCGGACGCACCGGCGTTGCGGTCACCGCGCACAGCGGCGTCGGGATCGGCGTTGTCTTCAATGTCGGAGCGCCGGTATTGCCGCCGGGCTCGACATCCACCCAGACCAGCCAATTGGCGTCGTCGCGTTGCGGGAAATCCTCGCGGAAATGGCTCACCCGCGACTCGGTGCGATAGAGCGAGGCGCCCAGAATGATCCGGGCGGCAAGGAGCATCGCTTCGGTCTCTTTCAACCGCACCAGTTCGTGCACGTGCGGCGCGGCGAGGTCGTTGAACTGCCGGGTGAGCCGTTCGACCTTGCGGCAGGCTTTTTCCAGGCGATCGGCGTGTTTGAGAATGCCGATATCGTAAGCGAACATGATTTCCTGGAGGTCGCGCAGGATGCGGTCCGACTCCGCCTGGGCTGCGGGCCGTAGCGGTGCCAGCGTCTCCTCATGCATCGCCTCGACTTCGGCGCGATTGAGATCCGGCGTTGCCAACCGGTCGAGGTCCTCCACGGCGCTGCGGCCGGCGACCCAGCCGTTGCCGACGCCAAGCCCGATGTGGAAACCGGCGAAGTGATTGGCGCAGCCGGCTTGCGCCAGTCCCGCGGCGAGGAGGCCCGGCACGTCGGACCGGCAATCGGGACCGGTGCGAATGCCCATTTTGGTCATCTGGCTGAGCGCGTAATAGGGCGTCTTGCCGAACATATCGGTCTTGGCCTCGGAGCCGAGCTTGCGGAAGAAATAGTCCATCCACTTCACCTTGCTGCGGATGAACTCGTCGCGCATGGGCTCGGGGATCGGCGACATGTCGAGATAGAGCGGTTCGTTGCCGTTCTTCTTCTCTTCGGCCATGGCGCGGGCGATGCGCGGCACGTCGGCCTCGTCCGCCCACTCGGGCTCGTAGGCGCGCATGAAGGCTTCGCCCTTGGCATTGGTGAAGCGGGCGCCCTCCTGGATCGCAAACGTGATGCCTTCGAAGTAGAATTTCGGCGTGCCCGGCCGCACGTAGCTGAATTCGGCGTTGCGCAGCGCGGCGCCGGCGCGGTGCGCGAGCAGCGTGCCGGTCCCGGTGATGTCGCGCACGAAGCCCGAGCGGAACGTGATCGCATTGGTCGCGATAATCGTTGATCGCGCCTTGATGACGTGAAAGGCGCCGGTGCGGGTATGGATCGCGGTGGCGCCGACGATGCGCCCGGATCGGCCGCCCAGCAGGCCGGTCACGAACAGCCGGTCCAATAGCGCGATGCCTTTATCCGCAAGTCCGAGCCGCAACCGCCAGCAGAATTCGAGCCCGCCGCCTTCCGGCGACATTACCCTGGCGAGGTCGAGACCGCGCGTCGGCCGGCGGAAATACCCGCCGTCCCCGGCACGCGGGAATTTCATCCCCATCGCTTCGAAATCCGCAATCCGCGCGAACGAATTTTCGAGCAACTCCCGCACCAGAATCTGATCGGCGATGCCGTCGTTGCCGGCGACGATCTCGCGCATAATGCCGTCGACATCGTCGTCCGGAAGGGCGACGATCATCCAGGCATTGGAGAATGCGGTATGACCGGTGCGGCCGATCGTCCACGAAATCGGCGATCGCGACTTTGGTTCCGCGCGGGCCATGGCGTTTGGCGCTGAGCGCCGCGACCATGCCGCCGGCGCCGCCGCCGACGACCAGCACGTCGGTTTCGATCAAATTTCCGTTCAACCTCGTCATCCGGGACTCACCACGGCCGCGGCCGATTTTTCACCGACGGGTGCACGTCGACGATCTCTTCGGGGCAGAAAATCTCGCAGCTAAAACAGGTAATGCAGTGCTCGCGAAATTTTATGACCGGCAGGAGCTTGACCTCCTTGAGACCGTCCGCGGCAAGCCGCGTCGGCACCGGCTCCATATGAATCACGTCGGCCGGACAGACGTCATCGCAAATTCCGCAGCTCGTGCACTTTTCGAGGTCGATATGCTCGATCATCCGGCGCCCAATTTTTCCGCTGTCACGCGCGTCATTGACTTAAGCAGCAATGCGGCGGCAAGGCAATTCGGCCCGTTCGCGCGAACAGCCGCAAAGTACCTATTGGGCGTCATTGCCGAAAAAGTGTTATGAGGCGGCCGGGTCGAACTTACCGCAAAGCGAATCCGAAAACGGCCAGACAAGCCATGGACAAGCTGATCATCACCGTGGCCTGCAATTCGCGGACCTCGTATCCGATCAATCATTATTGCCCGCCGCAGGAGGACATCGACGGCGTGGCGGCCCAATATATCGACGGCATCAAGGCCGGCGCCGCCATCGCGCATATCCACGGCATCCGCACGCTGGAAGACAAGATGCAGGCCGACGGCAAGCAGGTGTCGAAAATCGACCACGACGGCTGGAAGCGGTTGCAGGAGGCGATCCTTGGCAAGTGCGATCCGGTGATGCAGTTCGGCGTCGCCAGCGCGCGATTGGAGGAAAAAGTCAAGCTGATGACGCTTTCTCCCGACATGATGGCGGTCGCGTTCAACGCCCACGACGAATATTTCAATCCCGATCCGCAGTTCCCGCCCAAGCGCATGATGGCGATCCATCCGGTCGAGGAACTGCTGGCCTATGCCAAGGCGGCCGAGCAACACAAGGTGAAGCTCGAAGTCGAATGCTTTCACACCGGCGCGTTCTGGAATCTCGAATTCGTCCGCCGCCACGGCTACTTGAAAGAGCGAACTTATACGACGCTGTTTCTCGGCTGGCCCGGCGGCACCTGGACGCCGCCGACCGAGAAGGCGCTGATCTATATGGTCGACCACCTGCCGGAAAACTGCATCTGGAACGTCAGCGTGATGAATCCGCAAAAGCAATGGGATTTGCTGTCGCTCGTGGTTTCGCTCGGCGGCCATGTCCGCGTCGGCTACGAGGACAATCCCTATATCGCGCCGGGCGAGATTGCCAAAAATAACGCGGTGCTGGTGGAGCGGATGGTGAAGATCGCGCAAGGGCTCGGCCGCGAGGTAGCGACGCCGAAGGAAGCGCGGCAAATCCTCGCGTTGGCCCGCGATCGCTAAAACCGCTAAGATCGCCGGCCACAGCGACAAATACAATCCAGCCGCAGTCCTGGGAGGCGATGCCATGACACTTCTCCGAAGAGAATTCCTGCAGCGCGCCGCGGCGACCGCCGCGTTGCTGCCGCTGTCGCGTCCGGCTCTGGCGCTCGATTATCCGACACGGCCGGTGCGCCTCGTCGTCGGCTTTCCGCCCGGCGCCGCGACCGACATCATCGGGCGGCTGATCGCCAAATCGCTGTCGCAGCGGCTCGGCCAGCAATTCTTCGTCGAAAACCGCACCGGCGCGGCCAGCAATCTCGCCGCCGAGGAGGTCGCCAAGGCGCCGGCCGACGGCTACACGCTGTTGGCGATGACCGTCACCAACGCGGTCAATGCGACGCTGTACACCAACCTGAACTTCGATTTCATGCGCGATCTCACGCCGGTCGCCAGCACCATCCGTTCGGCCAATGTGATGGAGGTCAATCTTGCGGTCCCGGCACAGACGGTTCCGGAATTCATCGCCTACGCCAAGGCCAATCCCGGCAAGTTGAATTATGCCTCGTTCGGCTCCGGCACCGCGCCCAATATGGCCGCCGAGCTGTTCAAGATGATGACCGGCGTCAACATGGTCCACGTGCCTTATCGGTCGAATTTCATGCCCGATCTGTTGAGCGGGCAGGTGCAAGTCGCGTTTCTGCCAATCCCCCTGACGATCGGCTATATCCGGGCCGGCAAGGTGCGCGCGCTGGCGGTCACCGGCGCGACGCCGTCGGATGCGTTGCCTGGCGTTCCCACCGTGGCGGAATTCGTGCCGGGCTACGAGGCGAGCATTTGGCACGGCATCGCCGCGCCGGCCGGCACGCCGCCCGACATCGTCGTCAAGCTGAATACGGCAATCAACGCCGTGCTGAACGACCCGGCGCTAAAGCCGAAATTCGCCAATCTAGGCGCCGAGCCGGCGCCGATGACGCCGGCCGAGTTCGGCAAATTCATCGCCGGGCAAATCGACAAATGGGGCAAGGTCATCAAGTTCGCCGGCATCAAGCCGGGATAGCGCCGCAAGCGCCAACGTCAGAGCACGATGAGATGAGGTTCGCTCATTCCGCGAGGGGCGCCCCATCGGGTAAACGCGATGGCGACCCCGCAAGCGGGAACCCAGGCTGGGACCGTGAAATAACAGGTCAAAATGGGAATAGCGCGATAAGGAGGCGGTTACCAAAACGATGCGGCCCCGATCGCGCGATGAATTGGGAAAACCGCCCATCGAGGCCGCCAGAGCGTTCAGATGTGCTGCATTCGCGCCAACTTAAACATGATAACGCAGCAAGATTGCGATCATATTGATACATTCAGTGCGATCGTTGCAAATTTGAACGGATCGCACGGATTCAATTTTTACGATTTTTCGCCAGACTGCGGATTATGAGCAGGAAAGCCGCGCCATACGTGAACCGCAAGAAAGCCGAGCGTGAGCTGTTTAACGCACGCCAGACGTTAATTCATCTTGTCGAGATTTATGAAAACGGGAAATGGCGCAGGCTCTACAAGGCAGACGTATTCGCCGAGATCGTGCGCAACGCCAGAGTGGCCGTCGACCATTGGTCGGATATTGTCGGCCAGCTTGGCAAGCGCGCGTAAGGCGCCGGCCCCTAATCATTCCATCGTAATTCGCGTGCCGGTCGCGCCGTTAAGGAGCCGCTTGAGGTGAAAGCTTGCCAGCTGGTCGTCGGAGGCTTTGCCGACATGGGAGGCAAACGCGGCGATGGCGCCGGGATCGCTCGCCTCCAATTTGGCGAATGCGCTTAAATAGTCCTGCGTCGCGGTTGCGTCGTATTGCTGCCGCCGCAGCGGCTCGAACGCGCGCAGCGTCCCACTGCGGCCGCGCAGCAACAGGTCGCCGACCGGCCGGCCGCGAAAGTCCGCCACTTTATCCGCGAGCGTCGCGCTGACGCAGATACGCGTGCCGAGCTGCTTGTTGGCGGCTTCGAGCCGTGCCGCGACGTTCACGGTATCGCCATAGGCGGTGTAATCGAAGAACCGGCCGCCGCCGAAATTGCCGACGATCGCCGGCCCGGCGTGAACGCCGATCCGGGTGGCGCCGAGCGCAATGGCCTTTTTGCCGCAGCGTTCGCGGAAGCTCTCCGCGTAGTCGTCGAGCTCCAGCGCGCAGGTAACCGCCTGGGCGGCATAATCGAGCTGCTCGCCCGGCGCGCCGAATAGCACGTGCAAGGCGTCGCCGACGATCTTGGCGACGGTGCCGTCATGGGCGAACACGATGTCGGTCATGCCGGTGAGGTATTCGTTAAGGAGCGGGCCGAGCACGTCCGGCTCCAGCGTCTCGACCAGCGCGGTGAAATTGGCGATGTCGGTGAACAGCGTCGCGATCTCGCGGCGCCGGCCGTTGAGATCGATGACGTCGGCGTCGCTGGCGAGCCGTTGCGCCAGATTGGGCGAGAAATACCGCGACAGCGAGGCGTAGGCGCGCTCGGCCTCAGTCTGGCGGGCCCGCGCCTCGCGCAGCGCCTCGATATGCCGCAACGTCTTGGCGATGGTGGTTTCCAGATCGACGAAATCGATCGGCTTGGTGACGAAATCGAACGCGCCGCGGTTCATCGCGGTGCGGATATTGGCCATGTCGCCATAGGCCGAGACGATGATGGTCGAGACCGCGTCCTCGCTCTCCTGCATCTTCGCCAACAGCGACAGCCCGTCCATGCGCGGCATGTTGATGTCGGTGACGACGAGATCGATGTCGCCGTTGGCCTTGAGCGACGCCAGCGCGTCGACGCCGTCGCGGGCGAACAAAAAGCTTACCGCGCCGTCCCGGATCTGGTGGCGGAACTTCTGCAGGACGAGCGCCTCCAAATCCGGCTCGTCGTCGACGACCAGGATGCGGGCGCTCATGCGGCGCGTTCCACCCGCGTTTCGATCTCGCTGCGCAGCGCGATGAAATCGATCGGTTTGGTGAACAGCGCCTCGGCGCCGCCTTCCAGCGCCTTGCGCTTGGTCTCGGCGTCGCCATAGGCGGTGATCATGATGATCGGAACGTCGGGGCGCGCGGCGCGCGCCTTGGGAAGAAGCTCAAGGCCGCTCATCCCCGGCATGTTGATGTCGGACAGGATCAGAATGAGCGAGGCCGCTGCCGCATCGACGATACGTTGCAGCGCCGCAGCCGCGGACTGGGCGAATTCCATGCTGAACCGCCCGGCGCGCAATTCGCGGCGGAATTGCTGGCGAAACAGCATTTCGACATCGGGCTCGTCGTCGACGACCAGAACAAGAAGTGTCACGCTCGTCCTCCTGATGTGGCAAATGCCGCCGCGCGCGGCAGCACGATGCGGAATTCGGTGAACTCCCCGGGCGCGGTATCGACTTCGATAGTCCCGGAATGTTGCTTGACGATGATATCGTGGCTGATGGAAAGCCCCAGCCCGGTGCCTTCGCCGGCCGGCTTGGTCGTGAAGAAGGGATTGAACATCTTTTCCCGCACCTCGGCCGGGATGCCGGTGCCGTTGTCGCGAATCCTGATCTCGACGCGGTCGCCGAGGTCTTTGGTCGCGGCCGACAGCGTCGGCTCATAGCCGCCGTCGGGCGTCTGGCTCTTGCGCTTGGTCGCCGCATAAAAGCCGTTGCCGATCAAATTCAGCAGAACCCGCGTGATCTCCTGCGGAAACAGATCGACCTGACCGGCGGCGGGATCGAAGGACCGCTCCAGCGTGATGTTGAAGCCCTGCTTCTCGGCGCGCGCGCCATGATAGGCGAGATTGACCGCCTCCTCGACGATGGCGTTGATTTCGACCGGACGGTGCTCGCCCGAGCCTTCGCGCGAATGCAACAGCATGTTCTTGACGATCGAATCGGCGCGCTTGCCGTGCTGCACGATCTTATCGAGATTGCCGCGCAGCGTATCGGCCAATTCCGCGATTTCGGCCTGGGTCTTGTCGTCGACCTTGACGCGCTCCAGCGTCTGCGTCAGCTCGTCGATCAGCTCGACCGAAATGCCGGAGAAATTGTTGACGAAATTGAGCGGGTTCTTGATTTCGTGGGCGATGCCGGCGGTGAGCTGGCCGAGCGAGGCGAGCTTCTGGCTCTGCACCAGCCGATCCTGCGCGGTGCGCAAGTCTTGCAGCGATTTGCCCAGTTCGCGCGTGCGCTGCTGTTCGGCCTCGAACAGCCGCGCGTTCTCGATGGCGATCACCGCCTGGTCGGCAAAGGTGGTGACGAGTTCGATTTGCTTGTCGGTGAACGGCCGCACCTCGTCGCATGTCATCGCGAAGACGCCGATCACGGCGCCGTCGCGCAACAGCGGCACGCCCAGATTGGTGCGGAAGCCGAACGCCTTCTGGAAACCGGCGCCCTCATATTCGCTATCCGCCAGCACGTCCGGAATCTGCTGGGCCTTGCCGCTCAACGCGACGCGGCCGACCATCGTGCCCGGCCCGGGCGTTATCGGGTGGTCGACCGCAAATTGCCTGGCCTGCGGCGAGAAGCCGGCGATCGCAGCAATGCGATACACCTCCCCGTCGCGCAGGAAGATGGCGCCCCTGTCGGCCTGGCACAGGCGGACCGCCGAATTCGGTCAAGGTATCGAGCACCGTCTGCAGATCGAACGTCGAGCGGCTGATGACCTTGAGCACGTCGGCGGTGGCGGTTTGCTGCTGCAGCGATTCGGTGAGATCGTCGGTGCGCTGGCGCAATTCGTTGAACAGCCGCACATTTTCGATGGCGATCACCGCCTGGGCGGCGAAGGATTCCATGAGGGCGACTTGCTTTTTATCGAACGCCTTGGGTTCGCGTCGCGCAGTGCCAATGGCGCCGATGACTTTGTCGCCGCGCATCATCGGCGCGAAAATAATCTGGTTGAAACCGAAGTCCTGGGCAATCTGCGCGCTGGTGCCCGGAGCATCGGGACTGCCAATCACCGGCGCCAATTGGACGACTTTTTTCCCAAGTATCGCGCGGCCGGGGAAAGTATTGTCATCGAGCGGCAGCGGATACCGCTCGGCAATCCTCCCAAAACCCGGTTCGGCGTCGAGCGCAGCCAACTGAATCATTCCGTCCTGCAACAAGTTCACCACGTTAAAGCGGGTGCCGAACAGACGGCGTAGATTGCGCAAGATCGCGTCGAAGACGGGCTTGGTGTCCGTCATCGAGCCGCTGATCGAGGCAAGAATTTCGCTGGTCGCCGTCTGCTGCTCCAGCGATTCGGTAAGGTCGCCGGTGCGCTGGCGCAATTCGTTGAGCAGCCGCGTGTTCTCGATGGCGATCACCGCCTGGGCGGCGAAGTTCTGCACCAGCGCGATCTGCTTGTCGGTGAACGGCCGCACCTCCTGGCGGTAGATGGAGAAAGCGCCGATCAACTCATCGTCCTTGATCATTGGCACGATGACGATGGATCGCGCGCGGCCGAGTTTCGCTGCGGCGCCCAATACACCTTCAGCGGTGTAGTCGGCGGTATGGCACACCTGCCTGGTCCGCATCATGCGATCGAAAATGCCGCCCGGCGTCGGCCGACGCGGTCCCTCCCGGTATGAAGCGGCAAGTTCCGGCGGCGAGTTGTGCGTTGCCACCGCGCGATAGGTCGCACCCTCGAAACGAAACAGCGTGCCGAACTCGGCTTCGCAAATGCGAACCGCGTTCTCCAGCATCGCATTGAACACGGGCTCCAGCTCGCCCGGCGAACTCGATATGACTTGCAGCACCTCCGAGGTCGCCGTCTGCTGCTCCAGCGATTCGGTCAGATCGTCGGTGCGCTGCCGCAACTCGTTAAGGAGCCGGGTATTCTCGATGGCGATCACGGCCTGGGCGGCGAAATTCTGTACCAGCGCGATCTGCTTGTCGGTGAAAGGCTGCACCACCTGCCGATAGACCGAAATCGCACCGACGACCTCATCGTCCTTAAGCATCGGCACGCAAACCAAGGACCGCGCACCGCCGAGCGTCGCAGACACGCCGGCAACAGGTTCTGCCGCGCGGTCGGCGGTGTGGCCGACCTGTTTGGTCCGGATGACGGTGTCGAGCACGCTGCCGGGCCTCGTGTCGTATGCTGCGCCGGAATTTTGCAGATAATTGGCGAAGGCCGGCGGCACGTTGTGCATCGCGCCCATGCGCAACACGCCATTCTCGTGCAGATTGAGCACACCGAACTTCGCCTCGCAGATACGTACGGCATTTTCCAGCATCGCGTTGAAAACCGGCTCAAGATCGCCCGGCGAGCTGGAAATAACCTTCAGCACCTCGCTCGTCGCAGTCTGCTGCTCCAGCGACTCGGAAAGGTCGTCGGTGCGCTGGCGCAATTCGTTGAGCAGCCGCGTGTTCTCGATGGCGATGACGGCCTGGGCGGCGAAATTGGTCAGGAGTTCGACCTGCCCGTCGGTAAACGGCTTCGGATCGCGGTGCGCGGTGCTGAGCGCGCCGACCACTTCGCCTTGACGGATCAATGGCACCGAGATGAGAGCGTTAAAGCCAAAATCTCGTGCGAATTGCTCCGTCTCGGGCGGTGCCTCCGGGTTGCCGGCGACAGGAACCAGCTGCAGCACTCGTCCGGCCATGATCGCCTTGCCGGCAAGCGTTTTATCGCTCAACGGCAGCGGATAGTTTTCCGCCATTTTTTCAAAACCGGATTCGCCTCTAATCCCGGCGACTTCAAGCCAGCCGTCGCGAACGAGAAGGACAAGAGCGAAACGGGACTCGAACAAGCGGAGCAGGTTCCGCAAAATGGTTTCGAACACCGGACCGGTATCGGTGACCGAGCCGCTGATCGAGGAGAGTATCTCGGCCGTCGCCGTCTGTTGCTCCAGCGATTGCCGCAATTCGTTGAGCAGCCGCGTATTCTCGATGGCGATGACGGCCTGAGCGGCGAAATTAGTGAGTAGCGCGATCTGCTTCTCGGTGAACGGCCGGACCTCCTGGCGATAGACCGCGATCGTGCCGATCACCTCGTCTTCCCTGAGCATTGGAATGAATATCGCCGTGCGAGCATCGGCAAGTTCCACAAATCGCACGGTGGCGGGATCGCCATTCTTGTAACCCACGTCCTCCTTCATGTCGGCAATGTGCAGCTGTCTCTTCGTTGCCGCTACCCGCGCGGGCGCCGCCAGCGGGCCGGGACGGATTACTGGAGCGCGCTCGCGCCATTCGGCATAGGCCGGCGGAGCGTTGTGCATTGCCACCGCGCGGAAACCATCATCCTCGCATAGTTGCATCACGCCGAAATTGGCCTCGCAAATGCGGCTGGCGTTCTCCAGCATGGCCTCGAATACGGGCTGCAACTCGCCGGGCGACGAACTGATGACGCGCAGCACCTCTGCGGTGGCCGTCTGTTGTTCCAGCGACTCGCGTAGTTCCGATAACAACCGCGTGTTTTCGATGGCGATCACCGCCTGCGCGGCGAAGTTCTGCACCAGCGCGATCTGCTTGTCGGTGAAAGGCTGCACCACCTGCCGATAGACCGAAATCGCACCGACGACCTCATCGTCCTTGAGCATCGGCACGCAAACCAAGGACCGCGCACCGCCGAGCGTCGCAGACACGCCGGCAACAGGTTCTGCCGCGCGGTCGGCGGTGTGGCCGACCTGTTTGGTCCGGATGACGGTGTCGAGCACGCTGCCGGGCCTCGTGTCGTATGCTGCGCCGGAATTTTGCAGATAATTGGCGAAGGCCGGCGGCACGTTGTGCATCGCGCCCATGCGCAACACGCCATTCTCGTGCAGATTGAGCACACCGAACTTCGCCTCGCAGATACGTACGGCATTTTCCAGCATCGCGTTGAAAACCGGCTCAAGATCGCCCGGCGAGCTGGAAATAACCTTCAGCACCTCGCTCGTCGCAGTCTGCTGCTCCAGCGACTCGGAAAGGTCGTCGGTGCGCTGGCGCAATTCGTTGAGCAGCCGCGTGTTCTCGATGGCGATGACGGCCTGGGCGGCGAAGTTCTGCACCAGCGCGATCTGCTTGTCGGTGAACGGCCGAACTTCGGTACGGAAAATGCTGATGGCGCCGATCAACTCATCGTCCCTCAGCATGGGCACGGCGAGCTGCGTCCGCGTGCCGGCAAGCTTGGCGATTCGCGTGGGGGCCGGCGAGGCCAGCATGTCGGCCGTGTGAACTGGCTGCTTCGACCGCCACACGAGATCGAGATCGGAGCCGGGCGTTGGCTTGCGAGGGCCGAGCTTGCGAAGAAGTTCATCGACGGAAGCGGGCAAATTATGCATCGCCACCGAATCGTACTCGTCGCCGTCGAAGCGGAACATGACCCCGAATTTCGCCTCGCAGATGCGCACCGCGTTGTCCAGCATGGCGTCGAACACAGGCTGCAGCTCGCCGGGCGACGAACTGATGACGCGCAGCACGTCCGCCGTTGCCGTCTGCTGCTCCAGCGATGCGCGCAATTCGTTGAGCAGCCGCGTGTTCTCGATGGCAATCACCGCCTGGGCGGCGAAGTTCTGCAGCAGCGCGATCTGCTTGTCGGTGAACGGGCGGACCTCGGTTCGAGCTATCGTGATCGCGCCGATCAGCTCGCCGTCCTTAAGCATTGGGACGCAGACGGCCGTTCGGGAATTGCCGAGTTCGATGGCGGCAACAATAAACGGGTTGCGGTCGATATAGGTTTGTGCGGTGCGGAGGTCGGGATAGTGAGCAACCTGCTTCGTTCCAGCGACATCGCCGAGCGGGGTACCGGCCGGCGGCCGCAGCACGGTCTCGCTTTGCCGCGCCTCGGCATATGCAGCGGTCATGTTATGGAACGCGGCAACGCGGAAGCCATCCCCCTCCCGAAGATACAATGTGCCGCGGCCAGCCTCGCAAATGCGCGTCGCGCTCTCCAGCATCGCCTGGAACACGGGTTGCAAGTCGCCCGGCGAGGAGCTGATGACTTTCAGCACTTCGGAAGTCGCCGTCTGCTGCTCCAGCGACTCGCGCAGTTCATTGAGCAGCCGCGTGTTCTCGATGGCGATCACCGCCTGGGCGGCGAAGTTCGTCAACAGCTCGATCTGCTTGTCGGTGAACGGGCGGACTTCCTGGCGGTAGATGATGATGGCGCCGATGGCTTCGTCGCCTTTCAGCATCGGCACCCCGATCAGCGTGCGCGCGCCGGCCAGATTGATGGTGGCTTCGCGCAGCTTGTCGCCGCGGGTCGGCATCGCTGCAACATCGACGACCTGGTAGCGTTGCTTGGTCCTGAGCAGCCGCGTGACTCCCACCTCCGGGTTGAGGTCGGCGAACGCGTTTCCGCTGCGCAGAAAGTCGACATAAGCCTGCGGCGCCCCGTATGTTGCGCCAATGCGGAGACCTTCGCCCTCGCGTAGGATAAGATTGCCGAACTTGGCGCCGCAGATGCGCACCGCATTTTCCAGCATGGCCTGGAATACGGGTTCCAATTCTCCCGGCGAACTCGAAATGACGCTCAGCACCTCGGACGTGGCGGTCTGCTGCTCCAGTGACTCGGTTAGATCGTCGGTGCGCTGGCGCAATTCGTTGAGCAGCCGTGTGTTCTCGATGGCGATGACGGCCTGGGCGGCGAAGTTCTCCACTAGCGCGATCTGCTTGTCGGTGAACGGGCGGACCTCTTGGCGGTAGATGTGGATTGTGCCGACCAGCACATCATCCTTGAGCATTGGCACAACCACCAGGGATCGCGCGCCGCCGAGCGTCGTTACCGCACCGGGAACAGGTTCGGCGGCGTTGTCGGCGGTGTGGTTCACCTGCTTTGTCCGCATGACGCGATGGAGCAGGCCGCCAGCCTCAGGTTGAAATGGCCCACGCCGCCTTTGGAATTCGACAAGTTCGGGCGGGGTACCGACGTGCGCCGACAGGTGGAATCTGGCGCCATCAAACCTGAATAGCGTACCAAACATGGCTTCGCAGATGCGTACGGCATTCGCCAGCATCGACTGAAATACCGGTTCGAGATCGCCAGGCGACCTGCTAATAACGCTCAACACGTCGGACGTCGCCGTCTGCTGCTCCAGCGACTCGCGCAATTCGCTGAGCAGCCGCGTGTTCTCGATAGCGATGACCGCCTGCGCGGCGAAGTTTTGCACCAGTTCGATCTGCTTGTCGGTGAAGGGGCGGACTTCGCTGCGATACAATGTGAACGCGCCGACCAGTTCGTCATCCCGGAACATCGGCACGACCAGAAGCGTGCGAACGCCGCCCAATTCTACAGCCGCCACAGTCAAAGGTTCGCTTCTTTGGAGATAGACTGGAAGCGCGGAAGCATCGGCGGTGTGTATCAGCGATTTGGTCGCCAGCATGCGGCCGACCACATTATCGGTGGTCGCGCGCTGAGGGGTACGCTTGAGCAATTCGACAAAGGCGGCTGGCGTGTTATGCGCCGTCATCAGGCGCAGCTCTTGCCCGTCCCAGCGATAGATGTTTCCTGCAGTGGCTTCGCAGATGCGCACGGCATTCGCCAGCATCGACTGAAATACCGGTTCGAGATCGCCGGGCGATGAGCTGATCACGCGCAGCACGTCGGCGGTCGCCGTCTGCTGCTCCAGCGATTGCCGCAATTCGTTGAGCAGCCGCGTGTTCTCGATGGCGATGACGGCCTGGGCGGCGAAGTTCTCTACTAGCGCGATCTGCTTGTCGGTGAAGGGGCATACTTCCTGCCGATAGATGCCGAGCACGCCGAGAAGCTCGTCTTCCTTGAGCAACGGCACGATGAGCAATGTGCGCGCGCCGGCGCCTTCCACCAAGTGGACGTAGGTCGGAATGCGTTCCTTGTACGCCGGGTGCTGCCTCGTATCCTCAATCTGCAGCAGCTTTTTGGTGGCAACCACGCGGGCCAGTGCGGTCGTGGGGTGGGGTCGGATGAGGGGATCGCGCCGCCGGGCTTCGGCGAAGGCCGGCGGCGCGTTGTACATCGCGCCGATGCGGAACGTGCCGTTTTCGTTCAGCTCGAGATTGCCGAAGCTGGCACCGCAGATGCGGGTGGCATTCGCCAATATCGAGTCGAAGACGGGCGTAAGATCTCCCGGCGAACTCGATATCACCCGTAGCACGTCGGCTGTCGCGGTCTGCTGCTCCAGCGATTCGCTCAGATCGTCGGTACGCTGGCGCAATTCGTTGAGCAGCCGCGTGTTCTCGATAGCGATGACGGCTTGCGCGGCGAACGCGGTCACAAGCTCGATCTGCCTGGCAGTAAACGGCTCGGCCACGCGGCGCGACAAAATCAGCAGGCCGATCAATTCACCGCCGCGCGATAGCGGCACGCCAAGGGCGGTCCCTACGTCGGCAAAACCATAACGGACATTGGTGATCGTAAATTCGGGATCGGCCTTGGCGTCCTCGATGTGAACGACCTTGCCTTGCATCAGGACCCGGCCGACCATCGAACCGCGGCCCGGCTTGGCCGGAACCGGATTTTTGTTCATGTAGTCGCGTTGCTTGGCGTCAAAGCCGTAGGTGGCGGCGTGGTGGTAAAGGCCGTCGCGCAGCAGCCGCAGCCCGACGCGATCGGCACGAGCCAGGCGTCCGGCCGCTTCGACCATCGTGTCGAACACCGCCTGGAGATCGAAGCTCGACCGGCTGATGACTTTGAGCAGGTCGGCGGTCGCCGTCTGCCGCTCCAACGCCTCGTTCAATTCGCGGCGGAGCCGCGCGATCTCCGGCTCCTCCCCGGCGGCGGGGCCGACAGCGGGCGCGGCCTTCGCGGCATGGCGCCGCCGCAACGCCGCCGTCTTCGGGCGTGCCGCTTTGGGTGGTTTGCCGCCTGTGCCGGAACCCCGTCGCATCGCCTCGCCCATGGTTTGGGGCGGGGCATCGTAGCGTGCCAAGCCGGCACACCGGAAGTGGCCGGTTGCCGGCTCAAGCCATTTTGTCGCGTCGAGCGCCGGCAATCCGTCCGGCCGGAGCCGGGCGGAGCGCCGATATTTGCCTTAATGCGGGCTCATGCGCGCGGAACCCGGCTGACCCGGCACTTTGAAACGCTTGCCGGTGTCGGTGACCTTGGTGCCGTCGACGCGCAGAATGGAAAAGTCCCGGTCGATATAATTGCCGACATAGATGTAGCGGCCGTCGGGCGTGAAGGCGACCGCCTCCGGCAAGGCGCCGACCTCGATGTCGTTGAGCCGGGTCACCTTCTTGCCGTTGACTTGGAACACCGTCACCTCGCCATGCGGATGATAATAGAACTCGTCTTTGCTTTTGTTGGACCCGGTCGCTTCGACCGCCACCGCGATGTTGCCCTTCGGGCTGAATGCCAGGCCTTCCGGGCTGTCCGGAACGGTGATGTGATCGATGACATGCACCGGCGGCGTCAGATCGATGACGCTGACGGTGTCGACGTTGCCGTCCGACGAGCCGCTGTTGCCGTTGTCCGCCGTCAAGGCGATCGAGCCGTTCGGCGCCACGACGACGTTATAAGGAAAGATTCCGGTCGGAAAATCGTGCTTGGTGTCGGTCACTTTGCCGCCGTCGACGTCGAGCTGCGCGATTTTATTGGCGGCAGACTTGGCCGCCAGCGCATGCTTGCCGTCCGGCGTGAACACCACGGCCGAGACTTCGTCGCCCATCGGGATGGTGTCGGTCACCTTCACGTCGGTGCCGTTGATCGACAGCACGGTGATGGATTTCCCGGCGCGATTGCCGACCAGCGCCAGATTGCCCCTTATCGAAAGCCCCGACGGCTGCTTGTCGCCCTCGATGGTGGCGATCAGCTTGGCCGGCTTGGCTTTCAGATCGATGACGTAAATCTTGTTGTCCGGTACCTGCTTATAGTTATCGCCGTCTTTGATGACGTCCATCGAGTCGGCGACGATCGCTATCGAATCGGTGGGATCGATGGCGAGATTGACCGGCGGCCCGACCACCGAATTCTTCAGCGGCAGATTGGCGACGATCTTCGGGCTGAGCGGGTTAGCAACGTCCACGATCAAGACGTTATCCTTGCCGGCCGGCGATACGACCGCCTTGCCGTTGTCGAACGTCAGCTTTTCGTCGTCGCCGACGATCATGAACGGCGCCGCTTGCGCGGCAAGCGCGTTGCCGGCAAGCATCGCCGCCGCGCCGAACATAGTAACGATGGTTCGAGAAACCATGACTTCCTCCCCGGCTGGTTTTGAACTGCGGTTCGATCCGCATTCGTTATGAGCGGCCACACTATATACCGCCCGCTCCCGCGCGTCACAGCGACAATTGGGCGCCGCATTTAGCGCGCGAGCAGCCGCGCCGGGGTGTCGACCAGGATGCGCCGCCGCGTCGTTTCGTCCGGGGTCCAATCGTGGAACAGGTCGAAGAGATGGCCGTCGTCGGGCATCGCTTCGGCCGGAATTGAACGATGCGGCCAGTCGGTCCCCCACATCGGCCGTTCCGGATTGGCGGCAACGAGCGCTTCGTGCAGCGCCCGCGCATCGGCGGCGTCCATCATCCAAGCTTGATGTTGGCTTCCTTGACGACGCGGCTCCAGAGCTGCATCTGGGCCTCGATGAACGCGGCGAACTCCGCCGGCGTATTCTGCCGCGACTGGATGTTCAGCTCGGCGAAGCGCGCGGCGACTTGCGGGGACACCAGCGCCGCGTTGAGCGCGCCATTGAGCTTTCCCACGATCGCGCCCGGCGTGCCATGCGGCACGAACACGCCGTTCCAGTCATAGGCTTCGAATCCCGGCAGCGTGTCGGACATCGGCGGCACATCCGGCAGGCCGACAAGACGGCCCTTGCCGGTGTGCGCGATCGCTTTGAGCTTGCCGCCTTCGATCAGCCCGATTGCCGAGGAGCCGTTGGCGAAGAAGAACTTCACATGACCGGCCATGACGTCGGCCAGCGCCAAGCCGCCGCCGCGATACGGCACGTGATTGATCTTGATGCCGGTGCGCTGTTTGAACAGTTCGAGCAAGAGATGTTGCAGCGTGCCGTTGCCGGACGATGCCATGTCGATGCCGTCGGGCGCGGCCTTGGCGAAAGCGACGACGTCGGCGACCGTCCGCACCGGCACCGACGGCGTCACCACCAGGATGTTCGCCACCTGCGCCACCAGGATCACCGGATCGAAATCTTTGCGGTAGTCGAACGGCAAATCGGCGTAGAGCGAGGAATTGACCGAGAACGCCGTGGCGTCGTGCAGGATCGTGTAGCCGTCGGGCTCGGCTTTGGCGACCACGGCTTCGCCGATGGTGCCGCCGGCGCCGCCGCGATTTTCGACCGCGAAGGTCTGGCCGAGGTCGCCGGAAATCTTGGCATAAAGGATGCGCGCCGTGGTGTCGGCGCCGCCGGCCGGCGGATAAGGCACGATCACCCGAACGGTGCGCTCAGGCCATGGCGTTTGCGCCGATGCGCTCTGGGCATTTGCCCGCCCGGCAAGCGGCGCCGCCGCGATCCCCGCCAACACCGTGCGTCTTGTCAGACCCATCCCGGCCATCGCTCCCTCCCCGTCTTTTGCCGACAGAGCGTAGCACCGTCCAACGCTAGAACAAGGACGCCTGATCGTCCGGCTCTTTGCTCTTTTTCGGCTTCGCGGTTTTGACCGGCGCCGACGCGGCGGGCGCCGCGGCGGCCGGCGCGATCAACGCCGGCGAATCGTTGGCCACGCGATTGACCGCCGGCGATATTGCGTAAGCTTCGAGTAATTTATCGTCCGCCGGCCTGATCAGGGCGGCGGCGACATCGGCCTCGACATTGGCGCAATCGAGCCACAGATCGAACGCCTCTTTCGCCACGAATACCGGCATGCGCTCGTGGATCGCCGCCAACGTGCGGTTCGCCGCGGTGGTGATAATGGCGGCGGTGTCGAGTTCCTCGCCGTTCGGCCCGGTCCAGGTTTCCCACAACCCGGCAAAGGCGAGCGGCGCCGCGGTGCCGTCGGCGCCCGGTCTCGCGCGCACGAAATAGGGCCGCTTCGGGCCGGAGGGTTTGCCGGCTTGCCATTCGTAAAAGCCGTCGGTCGGAATGAGGCAGCGCCGCCGCCGCATGGCATTGCGGAACGCCGGCTTGCCGAGCGCGGATTCGCCGCGCGCGTTGATCAGGAGCGGAAACGTCTTTGGATCCTTCACCCATGACGGCAGCAAGCCCCAGCGCATCAGCGCGAAGCTGCGCTTGCCGTCGTCAAGCCGCACCACCGGTATAGGCTGGGTCGGCGCCACATTGTAGCGCGGCGGAAAATTCGGCCGCTCGGCATAGCCGAACAGCGCCCGGATCGCTTCCGGCGTCGAGATGATGACATAGCGTCCGCACATGGATAAGCACAGATATAGGCCGGATTGGACTTGATATTAATGAGCGAAGCCGACAACGCGCGAACTTATCCGACGCGGCCGTATCTCGCGGTGAGCGCCGCGATCTTCCGCGACGGCCGGGTTTTGATCGTGCGCCGGGCGCGGCCGCCGGCGCACGGCCTCTATACGCTGCCGGGCGGCGGCGTCGAGCTTGGCGAAACGCTGGAACAGGCGGTGATCCGCGAAGTCCGCGAGGAAACCGCGCTCGCCGTCGAGCCGGTCGAACTGGTCGGCTTCCGCCAGGCCATCGCGCGCGACCAGGCCGGGCGCGTCGAGCGGCATTTCGTCATCCTGCCGTTCGCCGCGCGCTGGATCGCCGGCGAGGTTGCGCTCAACGAGGAATTGGCCGAGGCGCGCTGGCTCGTGCCGGCCGAGATCGGCGGCCTGAACACCACCGAAGGGCTTGCGCAAGTCGTCGCCGCCGCCGGTGAGCGGATCGCCGCGCGGGCCCGAGCATGATCCCGAAAAGTGGGCACCGGTTTTCGGATAAGATCATGCTCAAGAATATCCGCCTCAACCATGTCGCGTTGTGATGCTTGCCGTGGCGCCGATCCGGACCCTATCTTCGCCGTAACGCCGATGTTGCGCAGTTTGACCATTCTCGCGCTCGCGCTCGGTCTCGCCGGGACCGCCTACGCGCAGCCATTCCAGTGGGTGACGCCGCAGGCGCCGGCGGCCCGACCGCCGGCGGCGCGGCTGCCGGGGCTAGCGAAGCCGCGAGCGTCCGCGCCGGTCCAGCCGGCCGGTCCGCCGCAGCCGCTGCCGCAGGACGTGCCCACGCCCTACGACCACGACCTGCAACGGCTGTCGGAAATCCTCGGCGCGCTGCATTTCCTGCGCGGCATCTGCAACTCCAACGAAGGCCAGAAATGGCGCAACGAGGCGCAGACGCTGATCGACGCCGAAGCGCCGACCGGCGACCGCCACGACCAGATGGTCGCGAGCTTCAACCGCGGCTATCGCGGCTTCCAGCAAAGCTACCGGACTTGTACGCCCGCGGCCCATGTCGTGATCCGCCGCTATCTGGAAGAGGGCGCCAAGATCGCCCGCGACATCACCGCCCGCTACGCGGATTAACGCGGAAAATCGCCGCGCCGCGGGCAATTAACCCTGCCCCAAACTTCGCTCTCAAAAGCCCGCAAGCGCCGTGCTAACGTGGGCGTCATTCGGGCAGAGGGGGACGCCGCGGGCTGCGGCGAAGGCGCAATAGCGATGACAACGGCGACGCAAAATCTCGCGGCCCGCGAGGCTCTGACCGAGCACGAGCAAAAACGGCTGGCGCTCGGCTATTTGCAGGACGCCTGGACCGAAGCCTGCCACGACGGCATCGACGGGGACTGCCTGGCACAGACCGCGCTGTTTCTGGCGCTGGCCGAGCTGATCACAACCTATGGCGAAGAGGCGGCCGCGCGCTATGCCGAAAACCTCGGCGCGCGCATCCGCAACGGCGAATTTTCCGTCCAGCTGTCGCGCCAGTAACGCGCGTCGCAGTCACGTGCGGTGCGGATGCAGCGCGCGCAAGCCGTAATAGCCGCACAGCACCTTCTCGATATCGGCGGGAAAAAACGGCTTCTTGAGAAAGGCCGCGCCCAGCTCGCGCGCCTGCTTGGCGACCGTTGCGTCCTGCGTCGAGCTGATCATCACCACGCTGACCGGGCGCTTCTCGCGATTGAGCCCGGACAGTGTCGCCAGACCCGACAGGCCCGGCAGGTTGTAATCGAGAAACACGATGTCGAACCGGCCCTCGCGCACCAGCTTGAGCGCGGCGATGCCCGCTTCCGCCTCGGTGACTTCGAACGGGAAGCGCGTCGCCAGGAGCGCCTTGCGCACGATCGAGCGTATGGTCGGCGAGTCGTCGACCACCAACACGCGACTCGGCAGCCGCACCCGCATTGAGCGGTCAAGCAGCCACAGCGATTCCTCGACCCGCGACGGCCTGCCGGCGACCCCGTCGGTCGCATAACCGGCTGCAGCGGCCCCCGCCGCCAGCAGGATCGAGAACGGCGGCTTGGCCGCGCCGCGCAGCGCGGCGGTCACCTGCGTACGGTGGTCCGGCGGCAGCGCTCCATCGAGATAAGCAAGATCGGCATGGCCGGCGAGTGCGCTACGGGCGGACGTTGCATCGGCCGCGGCAACGATTTCGACCGGCACCGCCAGCGACGATGCCGCCCGCCGGAACAGATCGTGCAGACTTTCCTCCCGCGACACCACGAGCGCGCGCAGGGATAAGAGATCTTCGGTCATGCGCTCCCGCGATCGCTTGCTGCGATTTCCGCGACCGGAAAAACCAACCTTGGTTCGGAATTATCGTTCCCCGTCCGCCCCCCGGCGGCGCGGCGATGCTATAGCCGATCTCAACACTGCGGTCTGTCAGGTATTCCAGGCAGTCTCGCAAATCTTGCAGATTCGCACAGAAATCGCAGCGCCGATGACAGCCTTGCGGCGGCGCCGCCGCGGGCTTAAGCCAGCAAACAATGAAGGCCCCGCCCGCATGAAAGCCGCCCTGCTGCCGGATCGCGGCGTCGTCAAAGTCGTCGGCGACGGCGCGCGCAATTTCCTCCACGGCCTCGTCACCGCGGATATCCTCAATCTGGCGCCGGGCGAAGCACGGTTTTGCGCGCTGTTGACGCCGCAAGGCAAGATTATTGCCGACTTCATCGTGGCCGAGGCTCAGGCGGCCGACGGCGGCGGCTTCTTTCTCGATCTGCCGCGCGCCATGGCCGCAACCCTTGTCGAGAAACTCAACCTCTATAAGTTGCGCGCCAAGGTTTTGATCGAGGATTTATCGGAGATACTCGGCGTGCTGGCGGCCTGGGACGGCAGCCCCCCACCCTACCCTCCCCCGCAAGCCGGGGAGGGTAGGCAGAGGATCGGCCTATGCTATGCCGATCCGCGGCTTGCCGCGCTCGGGCTGCGCGCGATGCTGGCGCCGCATCTTGCCGCCGCCGCGGCAGCCGAGCTCGGCGCGACGCTCGTTGCGGTGGGCGATTATGAAACTCACCGCATCGCGCTCGGCGTGCCGCAAGGCGGCATCGATTTCCGCTATGGCGACGCTTTTCCGCACGAGGCCGACATGGACCAGCTCGGCGGCGTCGATTTCGCCAAAGGCTGCTATGTCGGCCAGGAAGTGGTGTCGCGGATCGAGCATCGCGGCACCGCGCGCAGCCGGGCCGTGCCGCTGCGCTACGACGGCACCGCGCCGCAAGCCGGCGCCGCGGTGATGGCCGGCGATCGGCAGGTCGGCGTCATCGGCTCGGCCGCGGCCGGGCGGGCGGTCGCGATGCTGCGGCTCGACCGAGTCGCCGAGGCGATCGCGCAGGGCGAGCCGCTGTCCGGCGGCGGCGTGCCGCTCCGTCTGGTCAAGCCGGACTGGGCGCGCTTTACCTTCCCCGGCGAGACCAAGGCCGCGGGATGAAAACTCCGCCTCACGCCGACGGCGTTGCGCGCTGTCCGTGGCCGAAGGACGACGCGCTTTACATCGCCTATCACGACCAGGAATGGGGCGTGCCGGAATACGACGACCGCGCGCTCTACGAAAAGCTGGTGCTCGACGGCTTTCAGGCCGGCCTGTCCTGGATCGTCATTTTGCGCAAGCGGGAAAATTTCCGCCGCGCCTTCGACGGTTTTGCGCCGGAAAAAATTGCCCGCTACCGAAAAAACAAGATCGAACGCCTGATGGGCGACGCCGGCATCGTGCGTAACCGCGCCAAGATCGAAGGCGCGGTGCTCTCCGCGCGCGCCTGGCTCGACGCGATGGAGAACGGCCCGGGCTTCGCCAAGCTGTTATGGGATTTCGTCGACGGCCAGCCGAAAGTGAACCGCTATCGCACCATGCGGCAGGTGCCGGCGGAGACGGCTGTCTCGCGCGCCATGTCCAAGGAACTCAGCGCACGCGGCTTCAAGTTCTGCGGCCCGACCATCGTCTATGCCTTCATGCAGGCCGTCGGCATGGTCAACGATCATCTGGTCACCTGCCACCGCCACGAGGCGGTGCAGAAGATCGGCAAGACAGCATGAACCGTCGGTCGCTTTCGCGTCGCGCCTGGCAGCGCATGCTGTCGGGGCGGCGGCTCGATCTGCTCGATCCGTCGCCGCTCGACATCGAGATCGAGGATATCGCGCACGGGCTTGCCCGGGTGGCGCGCTGGAACGGCCAGACCGACGGCGCGCATATTTATTCAGTGGCGCAGCACTGCTTGCTGGTCGAAGCGCTGGCGCGCGGAAAAAGGCCGCGGCTCGACCGCAGCCGGCGCCTCGCGGTGCTGCTGCACGATGCGCCCGAATACGTCATCGGCGACATGATCTCGCCGTTCAAGGCGGTGATCGGCGACGCCTATAAGGCGGTCGAACGGCGGCTGCTCACCGCGATCCATCTGCGCTTCGGGCTGCCGGCGACCTCCCCGCCGGAGTTGGAAAATCTGATCAAGTCGGCCGACCGCGAGGCGGCCTATCTCGAAGCAACCCGCCTTGCCGGCTTTGCCGCGGCTGAGGCGCGGCGGTTTTTCGGCCGGCCGCCGGTGTTTTCGGCAGCGCTTGAGCGCGATTACCTCAAACCCTGGCCCGCCGAGACGGCGGAGTCGCGCTATCGCGAGCGGTTCAAAAAGCTGGCGAGCGATTAAGCGCGCGCGTCACACTTGCGCCGCGTCGCATACCTATTATCCCTCACCCTGAGGAGCGAGCGAAGCGAGCCTCGAAGGGCGACGGCCGAGCCGCCTCGGCCGCATCCTTCGAGGGCCGCGGAGCTTGTCATCGGGCCGGCCACTTCGGGCCGGACCCGTTGGCGGCCGCCTCAGGATGAGGGTGGAAGATGATTCCATGATTCACGTCTGCTCGCTGTCGCGTCTCAACGAAACCGTCGAAGATACCGGCGCGCGCCACGTCGTGTCGCTGATCGGCGACGAAGCGCGCCTGGAACGGCCGACTTGCATCGCGCCGGAAAACCATCTCTGGCTGCGGCTGCATGATATTTCCGCCCCGCTCGACGGCTACATCATGCCGGGGGAGGACCACGTCGCCGAACTCATCGCATTCGTGCGCGGCTGGGACCGCCGCAGCGCCGCTCGTCGTGCATTGCTTCGCCGGCATCAGCCGCTCGACCGCGAGCGCCTATGCCGCGGTCTGCGCGCTCAACCCGGCCCGCGACGAAGCCGGCATCGCGCAGGCGCTGCGGCGCGCCTCGCCGACGGCGACGCCGAATAGCCGCATCGTTTCGCTCGCCGACCGGCTGCTCAGACGCGACGGCCGCATGGTCGCGGCGATCGAAACCATCGGCCGCGGCGTTCTTGCCGCGGAGGCGACGCCGTTCCGGCTCGAGCTGGAATGAAAATCAGAACGCGCTTATTCGGCCAATGACGGCCGCAGCAGCGGCCGCAGGTTCGCGATCGGCGTCGCCGCCGGCCGCTCGGCGGTCAACCGCTCGGACGGCTCCCTGGTCGGCCGCTCGGACGGCTCCCGGGTCAGCCGCGTGCGCGGATTGTGCTGGTAGAAGTCGCAATAGGCGAAGCCCAGTCCGGCGACCGAGCCGCGGAAGCTGCGGTAATCGAGCTTCTGCACGCGAAAGCACGGCGTGATCGGCAAGCCGGAAAGATGCGCACACATCGCGCTGCCGTCCACTTTGATCGTGCCGGCCGGCAAGGCGGCGAAGCGGGTCTGGCCCTGGCCGCGAATTTTGATGGTGCCGACGACCGAGCCGTCGGGAAAGATGCGGCCCACGCCCTCGGTCCCCTCGAAGCAGGTATAGGAGAACAGTTTCCCGACCACGAAGGCGCGGGCCTGTTCCGGCGCGAGATCTTCGGCGAGCGCCAGACCCGTGCCGAGGACCGTACCAAGGATTGCCGCCCCCAAAACACACGCACCGACGACCGCCACGCGCAACAACATTGACGACTCCACTCTCGACTTAAGGGCGATGTTAACAAGATTTCTTAACCGTCCCCTTACCATAGCATCCCGCCTTGGTGGCCGAAATTTGCCGCCGAGCTTGGAGTAACCTTTACCCGATTTTTACCACAATGCGGCCGCGCACCCGCCCCTCGACGATGCGCCGGCCGGCGGCAATGACGTCGCCGAGCCCGATTTCGCTCGTCATCGCCGCGATCTTGGCGTGCTCCAGATCGGTTGCGAGACGGCGCCAGGCCTGTTGCCGTAGCGGCAACGGACACATGACCGAGTCGATGCCGAGGAGCGAGACGCCGCGTAGAATGAACGGGGCGACCGAGCCCGGCAAGTCCATTCCGCCGGCCAGTCCACAGGCGGCGACCGCGCCGCCATAGCGCGTCATCGACAGCACATTGGCGAGCGTCGTCGAGCCCACCGCATCGATGCCGCCGGCCCAGCGTTCCTTGGCGAGCGGGCGCGGGGCCCCGCTTAATTCCTTGCGCTCGATCACCTCGGCGGCGCCGAGCCCTTTGAGATAGTCGGCCTCCTCCGGCCGGCCGGTCGAGGCCACGACCGCATAGCCGAGCTTGGCGAGAAGCGCGACCGCAACCGAGCCGACGCCGCCGGCGGCGCCGGTCACCACCACCGGACCGCGCGACGGATCAAGTCCGGCGCGCTCCAGCGCCATGACCGCCAGCATCGCGGTATAGCCGGCGGTGCCGATCGCCATGGCGTCGCGCGCGCTCATGCCCGCCGGCAACCGCACCAGCCAGTCGCCCTTGACGCGGGCCTTCTCGGCATAGGCGCCGAGATGGGTCTCGCCGAGCCCCCAGCCATTGAGGATGACCTTGTCGCCCGGCTTCCAGTCCGGATGGGAGGATGATTCCACCGTGCCGGCGAAATCGACGCCGGCGATCATCGGGAAGCGGCGCACCACCGGCGCCTTGCCGGTGACCGCGAGCCCGTCCTTGTAATTCACCGTCGAATATTCGACGCGGACGGTGACGTCGCCGTCCATCAGATCCTTGTCGTCGAAATCGGCGAGCCGCACCGTCTGGCCGGCGTCCGCTTTGTCGATGACGATCGCCTTGAAGGTACTCATGCCGTTGCTCCCGGCGCTAATCTGTCACGGCCGGGCATGGGTATTCAAGGAACGGCGGCGCTTCGTTCGCCTATTGCAAGGAACGGCGTCGCTTCGCTCGCTCTGGCGTGACTGGCGCGTCAGGCCGGCACGGCGGCCATGCGCGGCACCGGCTTTTCCACGATCGGCATATTGATCAGCGCCGAGAGCACGCCGAACAGGATCGCCAGCCACCACACCAGGTCGTAGGAGCCGGTGCGGTCGAACACGATGCCGCCGAGCCAGACGCCGAGAAAGCCGCCGACCTGATGGCTGAAAAAGGCGAAGCCCGCCAGCGTCGCCAGCCAGCGCGTGCCGAACAGCAGCGCGATGATGCCGTTGGTCGGCGGCACGGTCGAGAGCCACATCAGGCCCATGGTCGCGCCGAAGATCAGGCAGGTGACCGGTCGTGACCGGAAACGAAATGAACGCGAGGATCGCCGCGGCGCGGACGAAATAAATGATCGACAGCAGTAGCGCTTCGGCATGCGGTCGCCGAGCCAGCCGGAGGTGACCGAGCCGACGATGTTGAACAGCCCGATCGTCGCCAGCGTCCAGCCGCCGACCTGCGCCGACAGGCCGTGATCGACCAGATAAGCCGGCATGTGCACGGTGATGAACGCCAGCTGGAAGCCGCAGGTGAAGAAACCGAGCACCAACAGCACGTAGGAGCGATGCGCGAATGCTTCGCGGAGCGCGTGGCGCAGCGATTGCGGCGCGACTCGCCGACGCTGCGCGGCCGGTCGGCGTCGCCAGCGCCAGCGACAGCGGCACCACGGCAAGCATGCTCACGGCGAAAATCGTCAGCGTCTGTTGCCAGCCGAACGTGTCCATCAACGCGACCGCGGCCGGCGAGTAAAGGAACTGGCCGAACGAGCCGGCCGCCGTGCCGAAACCGAAGGCGCGCGAGCGCCATTGCGGCGGCAACAGCTTGCCGAACGCCGCCAGCAGCACCATGAACGAGCAGCCGGAAAGGCCGAAACCGATCAGTACGCCGGCCGAAACGTCGAGCAGCCGGCGCGCTAGTCGCGTGCGCCATCAGCGCAAGGCCGGCGGCATACAGCAGCGCGCCGGCGCACAGCACCCGGCCGGTGCCGAAGCGGTCGGCGATAATGCCGGCGAGCGGCTGGCCGATGCCCCACAGCAGATTCTGCAACGCCAAGGCGAAGGCGAAGACGTCGCGGCCCCAATGATTGGCGGTCGACAGCGGGGTGAGAAAAAAGCCGAGCGTCGAGCGCGGCCCAAACGACATCAGCGCGATCAGGCAGCCGGAGCCGATGATCACCGCCGGCGTGCGCCAGCTTGTCGATCGGTTTGCGTAGACGTGCTCTCATGTCGCCCCGGCAATGCAACGGATTCGAAAAAGCCGCGCAGCATAAGGCGTCGGCTGCGTTCGCCCAAACGAAAACTATTGCCTGATCGGCCGGCCGGCGCATGGCTGCTCCGCCGCCCGGCGCATGGAATAGGCACGGTTTGCCATAATCGCCCGCAGCGACTATGGATTTGCCGCAAATGTCGCTGTTCTGCTCCGGACGCCTTTCTGTCCCCGCTCGAGATCGAAGCGGCGGTGACGCGCGCGCTCGAGGAAGATCTCGGCCGCGCCGGCGACATCACCTCGATCGCGACGGTGCCGGAGGACACGCACGGCCGCGCCGCGCTCAACGCGCGCGCAAGCCGGCGTGATCGCCGGCCTGCCGCTGGTCGCCGCGGCGTTCCGCCGGCTGTCGCCCGACATCGAGATCGCCCCGCATGCGCGCGACGGCGACCGCGATCGAGGCCGGCACCAAGCTGATGACGATTGCCGGCAACGCGCGCGCCATTCTCGGCGCCGAGCGCGTCGCGCTCAATTTCCTCGGCCACCTGTCCGGCATCGCCACCGCGACCGCCGCATTCGTCGCGCGCATCGCCCATACCAAGGCGCGCGTCATCTGCACGCGCAAGACCACGCCGGGACTGCGCGCGCTGGAAAAATACGCGGTGCGCTGCGGCGGCGGCTACAATCACCGCTTCGGCCTCGACGACGCGATGCTGATCAAGGACAACCACATCGCGGTCGCCGGCGGCATCGCGGCGGTGCTCAAGCGCGCCAAAGCGCGCCGCCGGCCATCTGGTCAAGATCGAGATCGAGGTCGATTCGCTCGATCAGCTCAGCGAAGTGCTCGATGTCGGGCTGGCCGACGTGGTGCTGATCGACAATTTCGATCTTGCATCGATGCGCAAGGCCGTCGCCTTGGTCGCCGGCCGCCTGGTCATCGAAGCCTCGGGCGGCATCACGCTCGACACCGCCGCAGCGATCGCCGAAACCGGCGTCGATTATCTGTCGTCGGGCGCGCTCACCCATTCGGTGCACAATCTCGACGTCGGGCTGGATATCGAGATGTGACTGCCGTCATTGCGAGCGAAGCGAAGCAATCCAGGCGACAGTGCAGGACTGGATTGCTTCGTCGCTGCGCTCCTCGCAATGACAGTGAGCGTTGCGAAGAAGATTACAGTTTCGCCATCCGTGCGCTGTTGTCGACCGCCGAGGCCGGCGATGCCGCGGCTTGCGGACCCTTGGCCGCCGCTGTCGCGATCTTGCGGCGCGGGCTCGGGATTTGCCGACATCACTTCGGGATCGGGCCGCATGGTTTCGGCCTTGATTTCGGTCGGACCCCAATCGTCGTCGCCGTCGCCCCAGTTGCGCGGCCGATAGAAGGTGTGGACGCCGAGCTTGTACAATCGCACCATCTCGTGCACCCAGCTCGGATGCACCCAATAGGCGTGATAATGCGTGGCGTGGCCGATATCGGCGAGCCAGATTTTGCCGTCGAGCGTATCCTTGGCGATGCGCTTGGCCTGCTCCCACATGTCGGGCTCGTCGATCTGGTTGAGGTCCTTGCCTTCGCAGGCGAAGGTGAACTGGCAGGCCAGGTGCCGATCGGCGTTCTGGTAAACGACGCCGCAGACGTCGTGCGGATAATAGCCCGAGAACACGCGGTTCATCACCACCTGCGCGACCGCTTGCTGGCCCTTATAGCGGCTCGCCGCGCGCCTCGAAATAGACCGCGTCGGCGAGGCATTTCTCGGCTTTGGCGCGCGGCTTGCCGGTCAGCCCGAGGCGCTGCGCCGGGCTTTGCAGCCGGCTTGAGTCGTCCTTGCCGGCGATGCTCTCGCCGCCTTGATCGGCCGCGTCGTAATCGGCGCCTTCGAGCGCGGAAAGCTTGATGCCGGAATCGTCCGACGGCGGCACCAGAATCGGCTCAGCGCCCGGCGCCCAGCTTTGCAGGCCGGCGGGCGAGCCCATGACGCCGGCGCCGAAATAGATCGCCGCGCTGCGGCCGCCGGCATCGTCGTCGAGAAACGACAGTTCGTCGAGCGGCGATGACACGGCGTCGGCTGCGCCCGGCGCGGGCATCCCGGACGGCTTGTCGGCCGGACTTGCCTCGTCGTCGCCGATACCAACGGCCGGCGCCATCGCCAGTCGACGCTGTCGCGGTGAATGTCCATCTGCACGACCAGCGGCGCGGCGTCCTCTTCGGCATGCAGTTCCGACTTGCTCGGCGGCGGCGCCGGTTGAGCGGCGGGCGGCGCCGACGGCATCCCGATCGGCTGCAATTGCGGCAAGCTCGCCGGATCGACCGGCGCAGGCGCGGCGTTGCTTGCCGGCAGCCGGTCGCCTTTATGCGCGCGATTGACGGGCGGATATTCGATCTGCCGCGCGTGGCGGCCGGTCGGCGGCTCGTCGATTTTCCAGGCGAAAGCGTCGAGCGAGCGCGGATCGAAATTGACGTCTGACGAAGCCGAGCGGTTCCGGAATTGCCGTGCCGATCGGGCGCGTATAACTGAAGGTCGCGGCCTCGATGGTGCCGAACGGCGAAGCGATCAGGTGCCAGCTCGAGGTCGCGCCATGCGCGTGCGCGACCATCGCGGCGAGATCCTGATAGCCGATCGAGGTCGGCATCAGCGCGGCGCAGAACGCGCTGAACCAAAAGCGCGCGCGAATAAGACGCGCCCATTACCCGGATACGCGACGCCACATTACCCCTCACCCCACACGCCGCACGCAACGCGTACTCGGTTATGCAAACGCCACCGCAGTGGCGCGAATGCGACGGTTCGATTTATTGTCGGGTTAACGTTGCAAACGCGTTAATCGCGCCGATGCGCGCGCGCGCCGCGACGATGCATCGCGATCATGCTTGCGATAATGCTTTGAAAATTCCGCGTCGACCTGGCGCGCGATGCGATCTATTGGAACTTCATTAACCACGATCGCGCGCGCCGCTGGAACTTCCGGCTTGCGTCACCCCTCGCCGCCCGCCCGCTTGCCCAGCGCCGCTTGCGCCGCGGCGAGCCGCGCGATCGGCACGCGGAACGGCGAGCACGACACGTAATCGAGCTTGACCTCGTGGCAGAACGCGACCGAGGCGGGATCGCCGCCATGCTCGCCGCAAATACCGAGCTTGAGTTTCGGCCGCACTTTGCGGCCGCGTTCGGTGGCGATGCGAATGAGTTCGCCGACGCCGTCGCGGTCGAGCGACACGAACGGGTCGGCCGGCAAAATGCCCTTCGCGGTATAGATGCTGAGGAAGCTCGCGGCATCGTCGCGGCTGATGCCGAACGCGGTCTGCGTCAGGTCGTTGGTGCCGAATGAGAAGAATTCGGCAGTCTCGGCGATCTCGCCGGCTTTCAGCGCCGCGCGCGGCAATTCGATCATGGTGCCGACCTGATAAGTGAGCTTGCTCTTGGTTTCGGCGGCGACGGTTGCCGCCATGGCGTCGATGCGCTCCTTGACCAGATCGAACTCGATCTTGCTGGCAATCAGCGGCACCATGATTTCCGGCGCCACCGGCTTTGCGGTGGCGCGGCCGGCTTCCACCGCCGCCTCGAAAATCGCCCGCGCCTGCATTTCCGCGATTTCCGGGTAGGCGATGGCGAGCCGGCAGCCGCGGAAGCCAAGCATCGGATTGAACTCGTGCAGCTCGCGCGCGCGATCGGCGAGCTTTTGCGGATCGGCGCCCATGGCGGCAGCCACTTCGGCGATTTCCCGCTCGCTGTGCGGCAAAAATTCATGCAGCGGCGGATCGAGCAGGCGGATCGTCACCGGCAGTCCGCCCATGATCTTGAACAGCTCGACGAAATCGGCGCGCTGCATCGGCAACAGCTTGGCGAGGGCTGTGCGGCGCGCGGCCTCGTCGCCCGCCAGAATCATCTCGCGCATGGCGCGGATGCGATCCTCGTCGAAGAACATGTGCTCGGTGCGGCACAGCCCGATGCCCTCGGCGCCGAACTTGATCGCGGCGCGGGCGTCGGCAGGCGTATCGGCATTGGCGCGCACCTTCAGCTTGCGCACGGTGTCGGCCCAGGCCATCACGGTGGCGAATTCGCCGGCGAGCGCCGGCTCCAGCATCGGCACTTTGCCGAGGAGCACCTGGCCGCTGCCGCCGTCGATGGTCAGCGTGTCGCCCTTTTTCAGCGTCGTGCCGCCGGCCGTCATGGTCTGGGCGCGGTAATCGACGCGCAACGCGCCGGCGCCGGAAACGCAGGGCTTGCCCATGCCGCGCGCCACCACCGCGGCATGCGAGGTCATGCCGCCGCGCGTGGTCAGAATCCCTTCGGCGGCGTGCATGCCGTGAATGTCCTCCGGCGATGTTTCGACCCGCACCAGGATCACCTTGCGGCCCTGGCTTTTGAGCAGTTCCGCCTCTTCCGAGGAAAACACGATCTCGCCGCTCGCCGCGCCGGGCGAGGCCGGCAGGCCGGTGGCGATCACCTTGCGCTCGGCCTTGGGATCGATGGTCGGATGCAGAAGCTGATCGAGCGCCGACGGATCGACCCGCATCAGCGCTTCCTCTTTCGTTATCAATTTCTCCTGCGCCAACTCGACCGCGATGCGCAACGCGGCTTGCGCGGTGCGCTTGCCGCTGCGCGTCTGCAGCATCCACAGCTTGCCCTGCTCGACGGTGAATTCGAGGTCCTGCATGTCGCGGTAATGCCGCTCGAGTCTGGCGTGGATGCGTTGCAGCTCGGCAAAAGCGTCGGGCAGCTCGGCTTCCATCGACGGCTTGTGCGAGCCCGCCTCTTTGCGCGCGGCCTCGGTAATCTCCTGCGGCGTGCGGATGCCGGCGACCACGTCCTCGCCCTGGGCATTGAGCAAAAACTCGCCGTAGAGTTTCTTCTCGCCGGTCGACGGATTGCGCGTGAACGCAACCCCGGTCGCGGAGGTCTGCCCCATATTGCCGAACACCATGGCCTGGACGTTGACCGCGGTGCCCCAGCTTTCCGGGATGTTGTGCAGGCGGCGATAGGTGATGGCGCGCTGGTTCATCCACGAGCCGAACACCGCGCCGATCGCGCCCCATAATTGCGCGTGCGGATCCTGCGGGAACGGCTTTCCCGTCTCCTCCTCGACGCGCTCCTGGTAGCGGGCGATGAGCCGATCGAGATCGTCGGCGTCGAGATCGGTGTCGAGCGTATAGCCGCTGCGGTCCTTCAGCTCGTCGAGGATTTCCTCGAAGTGATGATGCGCGATACCGAGCACCACGTCGCAATACATGGTGATAAAGCGCCGGTAGCTGTCGAGAGCAAACCGCCGGTCGCCGGATTTTTCGGCAAGCGCCGTCACCGTCACGTCGTTGAGCCCGAGATTGAGCACGGTGTCCATCATGCCCGGCATCGACGCGCGCGCCCCCGAGCGCACCGAGACCAACAGCGGATTTTCGCGGTCGCCAAATGTCTTGCCGGCGATGCGGCCGACTTCGGCGAGCGCCGCCTCGATCTGGGTTTTCAGGCGTTTCGGATAGGTTTTGCCGTGCCCGTAGAAATAAGTGCAGACCTCAGTGGTGATGGTGAAACCGGGCGGCACCGGCAGGCCGAGATGCGCCATCTCGGCAAGGCCGGCGCCCTTGCCGCCGACGAGGTTACGCATCGAGGCGCGGGCCTCCGCTCGTCCGTCGCCGAAGGCGTAAACCCATTTGCCGTTCGTCGGCGATTTCGCCGCCGCGGACTTGCGCGCGGATTTGGCCTTGGATGCGGCTGTCTTGCCGGCGGAAGATTTCCTGACCGGTTGCTGGGAGATTTTGGCGCGCGATTTGACCATGGCATCATTCGTTCGAGCGGCCCGGCTGGCCTTTATGCCGATGCCGCCGGCAAAGCTCAATGCAAGTTGACGAAGTGATGGATGGCGTTGAGCCCGATCAGGCCGACGAAAATGAGATAAATCGCGACAATATAGTTCAATAGCCGCGGCACGATCAGAATCAGGATACCGGCAATGAGCGCGACCAACGGCGATAGCTCGGTGGCGGTGATGATCATGATTTTCCTCGGGGTTTGAATGGATTTCGGAAGGATGCGGCTGAAAATCGACAGACATTCAACGCGCGAGCCGCGGTTCGGTTCTACTCCCTCTCCCCGCGTGCGGGGAGAGGTATTTACCCCTCGATCTTGGAGAAATCCGCCACGGCGCGCGTCGCGGCGCGGATTTCGTTGAGGAGTTTGAGGCGGTTTTCGCGCAAGCGCTTGTCCTCGACATTGACCGTCACCTTGTCGAAGAAGGCATCGACGCTGTGCCGCAGTCTTGCTAGAGGCCGCATGGCGCCGACGAAATCTTCCGCTTCCACGGCTTTCGTCGCCACCGCCCTGACGAGATTGATCTCGTCTGCCAGCGTCTTTTCCTCGGTTTGTTCGTAAAGCTTGCGATCGGGCGCTCCGGTATATTCGCGATTGTCCCTTTTCTCTTCTATACGGATGATATTCGTCGCACGTTTGTAGCCGGCGAGCAGGTTCTTGCCGTCCTCGGTGTCGAGGAATTTTCCCAGCGCCTCGACGCGGCGGACGAGTAGAAAGAGGTCGTCCTGATTTTCGAGAGAAAATACAGCAAGAAGGTGATCGTGTCGCGCGCCCTGCTCGCGGAGTTGAACCTTCAACCGCTCCGCAATGAAGGCCAGCACGTCACGGAATATCTCCCACGAGAGTTGGACGGTAGCATTGGCGAGCCGATTTGCAGCGTCAGAAGTAGTTTCTGCCAAAATTAGTTCATTTAGGCGGTTTGCAATTTCCTGGGAGAAACCTGATCCAGCTACAACTTTTTGCTGTTCAATAAGCTCGTTGATTCTCAAACCAACAATAAGCTGCGACGTAACCAGTGGTGCTATGCCATCACGTACCCAGGAAATGCGAAGGTTATTAGCTAGCACTAAGCGTATTAGTCCCAACGCTGCTCTTCTAAGGGCATACGGGTCCTTGCTGCCTGTGGGCTTCTCATTAATAAGCCAAAATCCCACCAGCATATCGATCTTATCCGCCAGCGCGGTAGCGACAGACACTGGATCGCTCGGCACCAGATCGTCCGGCCCTTTCGGCTTGTATTGATCCTCGCACGCGTGGGCGACGGCTTCGTCCTCGCCCTGCGCCTCGGCGTAGTATTTGCCCATGGTGCCTTGCAGTTCGGGAAATTCGCCGACCATTTCCGTGAGCAAGTCCGCTTTGCACAGGCGCGCAGCGCGTTTGGCTTTGACTACATTCGCGCCGACCAGCGGCGCCAGTTTGGCCGCGAGTTGCTCAATGCGTTCAATACGTTCGGCCTGCGAGCCGAGCTTCTCGTGAAAAACAATGTCCTTGAACTTCGGCAGCCGGTCCTCGAGCCGCGTTTTCAAATCGGTCTCGTAGAAGAACTTGGCGTCGGAGAGCCGGGCGTGGATGACGCGCT
The DNA here is from genome assembly GCA_963729335.1 of uncultured Alphaproteobacteria bacterium. Taxonomy (GTDB): domain Bacteria; phylum Pseudomonadota; class Alphaproteobacteria; order Rhizobiales; family Xanthobacteraceae; genus BOG-931. The sequence goes on along the minus strand of CAVSNN010000002.1, from coordinate 97,266 downwards.
CGTTGCCGGCGACGATGGCCGCACCGCCGTCCTCGGCTTCAATATTGGAAACCAGCAGGAACTTGTCGACCAGCCTCCCCTCCCCCTTGTGGGGAGGGGTAGGGGCGGGGGTCGAGAGGCGAGCCGCGAAAGCAGACGGGCGTTCTGCTCCCGTCTGCGATGGAGCTTTTGCCTCCCGACCCCCCTCCCTACCCTCCCCCACAAGGGGGGAGGGAACAGATTCGCGCAACACAAAGCATTTCTGGTTGTTGCGGATGGTGGCGCGGATCACTTCCTCGGGAATTTGCAGAAACTTCGGATCGAACGCGCCCATCAGCACCACCGGCCATTCGACGAGGCCAGCGACCTCGGCGAGCAGGCCGTCGTCTTCGACCAGTTCGAGCCCTTGCGCGAAGGCGAGCTGCTTCGCCTCGGTGAGGATGATCTGCTTTCGCCGCGCGGTGTCGGGCACCACCTTGGCGTGACCGAGCTTTTCCAGGTAATCGGCGAGGCGGCGCACCGTGAACGGCGCGGGCGCCAGGAAGCGATGGCCGCGCGTGACGTTGCCCGCCGCGATGCCGTCGACCGCAAACGGCACGATGTCCGGGTCCTCGGTTTCCGGCCCGAAGGTGGCGAGGATGGAATGCAGCGGTCGCACCCAATTGAGCGCGCCGGCCGCCTGCGACGGCGCGCCCCAGCGCATCGATTTCGGCCAGGGAAAGTTCTTGATCACGTCGGGCAGGATTTCGCCGATCACATCGAGCGCGGCGCGGCCGGGCTTGTCGATCGCCGCGACATAGAAGTCGCCCTTCTTGTCGGGCTGCACTTTGGCATCGCTGATCGATTTGAGCCCGGCGGCTTTGACAAATCCGGCGATGGCGGCCTCCGGCGCGCCGACGCGCGGGCCTTTTTTCTCTTCGCGCTGATCGGGCTGGCGCACCGGCACGCCGTGCACGGCAAGCGTCAGCCGCCGCGGGGTGACGAACGCCCTGGCGTCCTCATAGACGAGGCCGGCCGCGACCAGCCGGTCGGTGACGGCCTTTTTCAAATCCTCCGCCGCGCGGGCCTGCATCCGCGCCGGAATTTCTTCGGAGAACAGTTCGAGCAGGAGGTCGGGCATTGCTGTTGACGCTAGCTACTCCCCTCCCCCTTGTGGGGAGGGGTGGGGGTGGGGGTCGTGAGGATGACACTCTGAATCACTTCCAGCACACCGTCGATGTTCGCTAAGACTTCATTGTTCCAGAAGCGTAAGACGCGATAGCCTTCAGACTCCAGAAACTTCGTTCGCTTCGCATCACGCTTGGTCTGCTCTGCATGCTGCCCACCGTCGATTTCGATCACGATCCGCAGGCTATGATTGGCGAAATCGACGATGTAGCGGCCAAGGTGTACTTGCCGGCGAAAATGAGAGCCGGGCGAAGCGAGACGATAGCGTAAGTGCCACCAAAGTTTCTGCTCTGCCCTTGTCGGAGTCGCCCGCATGGCACGAGCGCGGATTCTATTAACTGGTACTACGCTGCGATCACGCAATGCCCAGACGCGTCCGTCGCTGGAGGATCGCTTCGCGATCATTGAGCCGCCTCCCGACCCCCACCCCTCCCCCTCCCCACAAGGGGGAGGGGAAACGAGTCAGAGCGTCTTATGCGTCCCGTCGCACAGCGGCTTTTTGCCGGAGCGCTTGCAGGCGCAGAACCAGGCTTCCTCGCTCGCCGCCGGCTTATATTCGATCGGCCGGAAGCTCGTGACCTTGTGCGAGCCGTCGCAGAACGGCTGCGATTTCGAGCGCCCGCAGGCGCACCACCAATAGCTCTTGCCACCTTCGACCTTGACCGGTATCGGCCGCCGGCCGCCGATTTCGGGCATTGCACTTACGTCGCTCATGAACCTCTCCCTCCGCCTTCGGTCGCGAGCCAGGCTTCGCCGCAGGCTTTGGCCAGCTCGCGCACCCTTAAAATGTAGCTCTGCCGCTCGGTCACGGAAATCACCCCGCGCGCGTCGAGCAGATTGAACACGTGGCTCGCCTTGATGCACTGGTCGTAGGCCGGCAGCGCGAGCTCGTTGCGTTTGCCCTTGGCGCCAATTTTCAGCAGCCGCCTGCACTCTTCCTCTGCGTCTTTGAAATGGCGAACCAACATTTCGGTATCGGCGGCCTCGAAGTTGTAGCGGGAATATTCCTGCTCGGCCTGCAGGAACACCTCGCCGTAAGTCACCTTCTGCGCGCCGTCGCGGCCGTTAAAATTGAGCGCGAAGACGTTGTCGACGCCCTGCACGTACATCGCCAGCCGTTCTAACCCGTAGGTCAATTCGCCGGACACCGGCGCGCATTCGAAGCCGGCGACCTGCTGGAAATAAGTGAACTGCGAGACCTCCATGCCGTCGCACCAGCATTCCCAGCCGAGCCCCCAGGCGCCGAGCGTCGGGCTTTCCCAATCGTCCTCGACGAAGCGGATGTCGTGCAGTTTCGCATCGATGCCGATGGCGTAGAGCGATTTGAGATAAAGCTCCTGCAGGTCGTCCGGCGACGGCTTGAGGATCACCTGCAGCTGATAGTAATGCTGCAAGCGGTTGGGATTTTCGCCGTAGCGGCCGTCCTTGGGCCGGCGCGACGGCTGCACATAGGCGGCGTTCCAGGGTTTCGGCCCGAGCGCGCGCAGCGTCGTCGCCGGATGAAACGTGCCGGCACCGACCTCCATGTCGTAGGGCTGTAAAATGATGCAGCCCCAATCCGCCCAGTAACGCTGCAAGGCGAGAATAAGCCCCTGGAACGAGCGATCGGGGCGCATATGGGGCGGCAAATCCTGGTTCATGAGCCGTTGTCGGTGGAACGCCCGGTCGCGGTCAAGTCTCGGCTCGCCGTCATAGCTGATTCCTGATAGCTGATCTCGATCGCCGACACCCGAGGGAGAGGAAATCGTGCGCAACATTCGAGACCTGCCGATCTTCGCCGCCACGCTCCTGGCGCTGGCGGCGCCGCAATTCGCGAAAGCGCAGGAGTTTCCTACCCGGCCGATCCGCATCGTGGTCGCGTTTCCGCCGGGCGGCCCGACCGATTTTGTCGGCCGGCTGATCGCCGACAAGATGACGGCGCTGCTCGGCCAGCGCGTCTATATCGAGAACAAGCCGGGCGCCAACGGCACCGTGGGCGGCAGCGACGTCGCCAAATCCAACCCCGACGGTTATTCGCTGTTTCTCACCACCGCCGGCGCGGTGACGGTGTCGCCGCACATCATGGCGAAAATGCCTTACGACGCGCAGCGCGATTTTGCGCCGGTCGCCGAAGTCGTCACCAACACCACCGTTCTGGTGGTCGGCCCCAAGCTCGGCATTAAAACCGCCAAGGAGCTGGTGGCGCTCGCCAAGGCCAAGCCCGGCGCCATCACCTTCGCCTCCACCGGGATCGGGTCGACGCCGCATCTTGCCCAGGAAGAACTCGATGCCGCCGCCGGCGTGGAGTTTCTGCACGTGCCTTATCGCGGCGCGGCGCCGGCGCTCACCGACCTTCTCGCCGGCCAGGTGGACGTGGTCGCACTCGACGCCCCGGTGCTGATTTCACAAATCGAGGCCGGCACCGTGGTGCCGATCGGCGTCGCGGCGGACAAGCGCAACGCGGCGCTGCCCGACGTGCCGACGCTCGCCGAACAGGGTTATCCGAACACCGACGCGTCGAACTGGTATGCGCTCCTGGCGCCGGCAAAGACGCCGCCGGCGGTGATCGCCAAGCTCAACAGCGCGGTGAATGCCGCGCTCGCCGACCCGGCGGTGCGCGACAAGATCGTAAAATCCGGCGCCGTGCCGGTCGGCGGCACGCCGGAGGCTTTGGCCGCCTTCATGAAAGCCGAATACGACAAATGGGGCCGCGTCGTCGCCGCGCACGGCATCAAGGAGCAGTAGCCTGTCATTCCGGATTGCCGAATCATCCCGGCCGATATTCGCCGGTCTTCGGATCTGGCTTTAATTTCGGCAAGCTGTTGCGATCGAGCGGCTCGACCGGGGCTTTGGCCCGCACCTCGTCGAGATCGGCATTGACGCGGTGCACTTCGCGCACGCACCAGCGCACCACCACGGCCGCTCCCATGACCCCGAGCGCAAAAACGATGAGCGGCGGCATGTCGGTTCCTCCAGCGTGCTAGCAGTCTGCGGAAAAACTGGGAAATCGAGGCATCGGGCTTTTGCTCGGTTGGTCTTTGATGGGTTCGATTTCTTTGAGAGCGATTGATCTCGCCGGGCGCTTGGCTAAGCCGCGATCAGTTTGGGGATGCGGATCAGATTGTAGGCGATCAGGTTGAGCATGAAGTCGGCGGCGACGCGAGCGATGCCGCGATGCTTGGTCTTGCGCATGGTGCCGTGCTGCTTGCCCCAGCCAAAGATGCATTCGATCATGGCGCGGCGCGATTGCGACATGGCATAGCCGTCGTGCCGGGTGGTGCGTGCGTCGATGGCGCTCTGGCGTCCCTTGGTGCTGGCGATGTTGTACTGCGTCAGATGCGGAGTGACGTCGATGGCGCGAAGATTGGCGACATGCTCGGCCGTGTCATAGGCCTTATCTTCACCGGCCGTGATGCGGCCACAGGCGGCCTTGCTCCTGGCCTTGAGCATGATCTCCGAAGCCCGGCGCTCGGCGGTGCCGGTGGCGTGCGTGACCAAGCCGGCCACCGCCAGGCCATGCCTGTTCTCCATGGTGGCATGGCCCATATAGCAGAGCTTCGCCTCCCGCCCGGCGGCCTTGCGGTAAAGCCGGCTGTCAGGATCGGTGGTGCTCGCGTGCGTGTCGTTCTTGCGCTTCTGGCCATGGAAGTTCGCGCCGCCGTCTTCGTCACCGCTGCCGTCCTTGGGGCGAAAGCTCTTCTGCGAGGCCCAGGCCTCAATTAGCGTGCCGTCGACCGAAAAATGCTCGTCCGACAACAGCGGCCTGACCTGCGGATGGTTCAGAAGCTTGCTCATGAACTTGGCAAACACCTCGCCGTTCTGAAGCCGGGCGCGGTTCTTGGTAAACACGGTTGGGTCCCAGACCGGGTCGTCGGGCGAAAGCCCCACAAACCAGCGGTACAACAGATTGTAGTCCAATTGCTCCATCAACTGCCGTTCCGACCGGATGCCGTAGAACACTTGCAGCAGCAGGGCGCTCAGCAATTGCTCAGGAGGTATCGAAGGACGGCCTTCGCTTGCGTAGAGCCTCCCAAGGCTACCGGTCAGCTCGCTCAGCACAGCGCGCACAAGCTCCCGAATCCTTCGCAGTGGATGGTTCTTCGGCACCCGCGCCTCGGCCGAGATGTACGAAAACAGCCCGCCTTGATCCTCAAATGCCCCGCGCATACATGCCTCCGCTGATTCGTGATACAAAACTGAATCAGCAAACTCTCGCCGTGGCGAGCGTTTTTCCGCAGACTGCTAGAGTCCATAACGCGCCCAAATGGCGCGCGCTTCAAGCGCCGAAATCAAATCCTCGGCAACACCGATTCGATTACCGGCCTGCGTGTTGTCGCTATCGGCCACGCCGAAAATACGGCGCCCGAACAAGCCGCGTTCGGCGGCAATCAAGGGGGTAACGACCTGGTCTCCGAATCGTTCGCGCAACGTCGCGCGCAAATCGCCGATGGCGTCGACCAGGCCGAGTTCCAGCGCCCGCCGCCCGGTCCAATATTCGCCGGAAAACAAGTCATGTTCCGGGCCGCTGAGCTTGGCGCCGCGCCGAGATTTAACGAGCGCGATGAAGTCGTCGTGGATTTCCCGTTGCAGCTTTTTGAGCCGTTCGACGTTGGCTGCGTCCTCCGGCAGGAACGGATCGAGCATGGCCTTATGCTCGCCGGACGTATAGAGCCGCCGCTCGATGCCGATTTTCGCAATCAGCTTGTCGAAGCCGAACGAACCGCCGACGACGCCGATCGAACCGACGATCGAGTGCTGATCGGCGACGATCTCGTCGGCGGCGCAGGCGATCATGTAGCCGCCCGACGCGCCGGCGTCTTCGACAAATGCGATGACGTGCCGCTTTTTCTCCAGCGCCAATTCGCGGATGCGGCGGAAGATCAGATGCGATTGCACCGGCGAGCCGCCCGGCGAATTGATGGCAAGCGCGACGGCTGAAGCGCGGCGAACGGCGAAGGCGCGATCGAGCGTGCGGGCGAGGCCGGCAAGCGTCAGCCCCGGCCGCAACGGCGTGGAAAATCCGACGACGCCGGTCAATCGCACCACCGGCACCACGGGCCGGTCGCGGCGAAAACGCCGGGGAATGAGCGGTTGCAGCGCGCCGATAGCGCGGCCGCAAAGCTCTCGTACGTGCTGGCCCGTTCCCGGCTCGGTCATGAAAATTCAGATAGGGCGGGTCGCGCCCCACCTCAAGTAACCGTTTGTTAATGGCTGGAACGCTTCTTGCTTCGACAGCGGGTGCCGGAAACGACGGCGGAGGCGAAGCAGTGACGAAGATCCACTTTCTCTTGATGTTAATCAGCGTATTTATTGGACTTTCCTACATTCCGATCCGTACCGAAGCGAAGCAAACAAATCTAGCGCCGCCGATTCGGCGACGGCGGAGTGCCTAACGGCTGGGCAGAACTCGCCGGTCAGTAGCCGTATTAATTCCGGGATTCAGTAAAGTCTCAGCGTCCGATTAGCGGTAGCACGGCACCGTCGCGCAGCACGGATTCGGCCTGCGCGCTCGGTCTGCCGTCGGCATCAGCGAGGAGGAAACCCGGCAGGAGCGACAACGGTCCGCCGCTGTGCTTTGCCGCGCCGGCGAGCACCCGGATCGCCGGCATGCCGGGCTTGGGATGAATTGGCAAAATCGAGATCGCGCCGAAGTCTTTTACCAGCGCGGCAAGCAGCTCGCCGAGACCGTCGGCGCGCCAGATCAGCGTCACCGCACCCGACGGCCGTAACAGCCGCGCCGCCGCGGCAAGCCATCGCGCAAGCGTGTCGTCGGCCGCGGTCCGCGCGGCGCGGCGGCCCGGATCGGGCGACGGATTTTGCGGCGCATTGAACGGCGGATTCATCAACACGCGGTCCGCCGATCCCGCCGCCAGTCCCGCCGCCAGTCCCGCCGCGGCGAACGCGGCGGCGGGCGCGGCGACGTCGAGACAGACCGCGCGCACCCGCGAAGCGAGTCCGTTGCGCGCGGCATTGTCGCGCGCCAGCGCGGCGAGCGCCGGATCGATCTCGACCAGCGTCACGGCGAGCCCCTCGATGCGTCGCGCCAGCGCCAGTCCGGCGGCGCCAACGCCGGCGCCAAATTCGACCGCCTGTTCGCCCGCCCGCGCCGCGGTCGCCGCGGCCAGCAGGATTGCGTCGTGACCGAAACGGTGGCCGCGCACCGGCTGGCGCAGCACGAGCTTGCCGCCGAGCGCGGCGTCGTCGCTCGTTTCAGCGGACATCGGGGCGCAGCTCGCCGCCGAAGCCCGCGTCTTGCAGAAGCCGCCGCGCGACGTTGACCTCGTCGTCGCCGACCAGGATGCGGCGCGGAAAAATGCCGATCGAGCCTTCCAGCACGCTCATATTCTGATCGACGATCATATGCGCGATGCGCGCACCGTTGAGCAGCGCCTCGATCGCCGAGATCAGCACGGCATCGTTGGTGCGGACCAGTTCGCGCAAATTCAGCTCCGCCGCGGTTCCTCGCCCGGCGCGCGCAAGGCGAGATAGGCGATCAGTTTCAGCTCGCGCCGGCCGCGGGTGACGGTATCGAGAATGAGGCCGCAGGCGATCGACAGAAAGGCGAGCAGCATCAACCCGGTTGACAGCACCGCGGTCGGCAGCCGGGGCACGATGCCTTCCTGCACGTAGGTGATGACGATCGGGATGGCGAGCCCGATCGAAACGATGATCAGGGCTAAGCCGAAGGCGCCGAACAGCGACAGCGGCCGCTCCGCCCGGTACAGTTTCAGCAGCGTCCCGAGTATGCGAAAGCCGTCCTGCCAGGTCGACAGCTTCGAGGCCGAGCCGAGCGGCCGCGAGTAATACGGCGTCGCCATCTCGCCGACCGGCAGTTCGAGCTCGAGCGCATGCACGGTCAATTCGGTTTCGATTTCGAAGCCGCCGGACAGAATCGGAAACGATTTCACGAACCGGCGCGAGAACACGCGGTAGCCGGACAGGATGTCGGTGAAAGCGCGGCCGAAAATATGCGCGACGAAGGAGGTCAACAGCCGGTTGCCGGTGCGATGGCCGACGCGATAGGCCGCATCGTCGGTGCGGTCGATCCGCGTCGCCACCACCATGTCGAGCCGATCGGCGACGAGTTTTTCGATCAGCGCCGGCGCGCTCGGCGCGTCATAGGTCGCGTCGCCGTCGACCAACACGTAAATATCGGCCTCGATGTCGTTGAACATCCGCCGCACCACGTGACCCTTGCCCTGATGGGTCTCGCGGCGGACGACGCCGCCGGCGCGCTGCGCGGCCTCGACGGTGCCGTCGGTGGAATTGTTATCGTAGACATAGACGGTCGCCGCCGGCAGCGCGGCGCGGAAGTCGGCGACCACTTTGCCGATCGCGCGCTCCTCGTTGTAGCAGGGCACCAGAACCGCCACGTCGAACCGGCTTTCACTCCGGCGCGCGGCGGATGGGTCGCCTGCCAGGTTGCGCTTTGACATGTCGTTCTCCGACCGGTCGTTGCTTGACATTCCTCCTCGCCGCCGCCACGTCCTTGGTGTTGCCGGGAATAGACTTGCCGCACCACCATAGCGTTTCTATGCTGCCGCGTCCCGTGGAGACTTCAGTGGCCGTTGTCGTCCCGTTCGAAAGCCCGCGCGAACCGTCGATCGACCCGCTCCTCGACCTGGTCGCAGCCGACATGGATCGGGTCAACGCGACCATCGTCGCGCGCACCGGCTCCGACGTGACGATGATCCCGGAGGTGGCCAATCACCTCATCAATTCCGGCGGCAAGCGGCTGCGGCCGATACTGACGCTGGCTTTGGCGCGGCTCACCGGCTACGCCGGCGACGGCCATATCAAGCTCGCCGCGGCGGTCGAGTTCATGCATACCGCGACGCTCTTGCACGACGACGTGGTCGACGAAAGCGAGCTGCGGCGCGGCCGGCAGGCGGCGCGCCTGTTGTGGGGCAACGAGGCGAGCGTGTTGGTCGGCGATTTTCTGCTCGGCCAGGCGTTCAAGATGATGGTCGAGGTCGGCAGCCTCAAGGCGCTGGAGATTCTCTCCGCGGCCGCCGCGGTGATCGCCGAGGGCGAGGTCATGCAGCTCGCCGCCGCCAAGAACACGGCGACGACAGAGGACGAATATATCGCGGTGATCCGCGCCAAGACCGCCGAACTGTTCGCCGCCGCCTGTGAAGTCGGCCCCGCGCTATCGGCGAGCCAGAAGGCCGAGCAGGCCGCCAGCCGCTCGTTCGGCATGAATCTCGGCATCACCTTCCAGCTGGTCGACGACGTGCTCGACTATGGCGGGGCGTCGTCGCGCCTGGGCAAGAACATCGGCGACGATTTCCGCGAGGGCAAGATCACGCTGCCGGTGGTGCTCGCGTTTCGCCGCGGCAACGATGCCGAGCGCGAATTTTGGCGGCGCACGCTGGAACGCGGCGAGACGACCGCTGCCGACCTCGATCATGCCATTGGGCTGATGTCGAAGCACCGCGCGCTGGAAGACACCATCGGCCGCGCCCACCATTACGGCGCCATCGCGCGCGACGCGCTGGCCTTATTTCCCGATTCGGAAATGAAAGCCGCGCTCACCGATGCCGTGAATTTCTGCATCGCGCGGACGCATTAGGTTCGCGGACTATTTTGCAAGGAATCGAGGACCTTATCGGCGGCCGCGCGGGGAACTCGAACGCCGTGCAGGGCGTTATTTCGGCGTCAAGCGAGCCGAATTCATGCCAGCGCGCGAATTACCTCGGGCCGAAAACAATGACGACTCGCAGGCGGAAGCCGGCCCGCTTGCGCAAGCCGCGGACGGCCGGGAAGCGGCAAGCCAGGCCGTGCCGGCCGCGACGCGCGTCAAGACCGCAGCAAAGCACTTGGTCACCGCGATCGGTAACGCCGATCTGGTCGGCGCATTGTTGCCGCTCGTGGCACGCCTGCGCAGCCGGGCCGGCTGGTCCGCGGTTGAGCTGGCGCGCAGAGCGGCAGCCGAAACGGCGCGTCGGGCCCAAGTCCAAATCGCCGGCTTGCTGCGGAACGGACGGAACGCGTTCATTCCAGCGCGGCGCCACCGGCGTAGCCTGGCACTCGCCGTTCTCCTCGCCTTGGTGCCGGCGGCGTACGTCGCGTATTGCGTCGCCACGATTCCTTTCGCCGGCGCCACGACGATACCGCCCGCGCCGAGCGCAATGGTATTCGAGGCCGCGGACGGACAACCGTTCGCCACCCGCGGTATCCTCAAAGGCCGCGACATTTCAGCCGATGGAATTCCGCCGCTCCTCGCCGGCGCCGTGATCGCCATCGAGGATCGGCGGTTTTACCGGCACGGCGGCATCGATTTGCGGGCCACGGCGCGGGCCGCATGGCACGATCTTGCCGGACGCCGGCTCGAAGGCGGCAGCACCATCACCCAGCAATTGGCGCGCCGGCTTTATCTGTCGCCGGATCGAACCCTCAAGCGCAAAGTGCAGGAAGCGGCACTGGCGATCTGGCTGGAACTTCGATTTTCGAAAAACGAAATTCTCGGGCGCTACCTCAATGCCGCTTATTTCGGCGACGGCGCCTACGGCGCGGATTTGGCGGCGTTGCGCTATTTCGGCAAAACCGCGCAGCGGTTGTCGCTCAGCGAAGCGGCGATGCTGGCCGGCCTTATCAGAGCGCCGTCGGAGCTCGAACCCGACCGCAATCTCGCCGGAGCGCAAGCGCGGGCGAACGTCGCTCTCGATGCCATGGCGGAGAACGGCACGATCACCCGGCAACAAGCCGACACCGCGAAGCGGCAGCCCGCCGTGCTGCATAGTCCGGCCGTGACACCGCCAGGCGCCAATTATTTTCTCGACACCGCGGCGGCCGAAGCCAAGGCGCGCATCGGTCCAAGCACCGATGATTTGACCGTTCGCACGACGCTCGATCCCGACTTGCAAAGCATCGCCGAAAGCGTCGTCGCCAAGCGGCTTGCGACCATGGGCAGAGCCAGGAACGCAAGCCAGGCCGCGCTCGTCGCCATGGCGCCCGATGGGGCCATCCTGGCGATGGTCGGCGGGCGCGATTACAACGAGAGCCAGTTCAATCGCGTCACCCAGGCGCGACGCCAGACCGGCTCGCTGTTCAAGGCCTTCGTGTATCTGGCCGCGTTGCGCAAAGGCTATACGCCGGATTCGATTGCCGTCGACCAGCCGGTCAATGTCGGCGACTGGGAGCCGGAGAATTACGGCGATCGTTATTACGGGCAGGTGACGCTGCGCACCGCCTTCGCCCACTCGCTCAACAGCGTCGCGGTGCAGCTGGCGCAGTCCGTCGGCATCGAAACCGTGATCGATACCGCTAAACAGCTCGGCATCCGCTCGGATTTGCCGGCGGTGCCGAGTGTCGCGCTTGGTTCGGGCTCCGTCACCCCGCTGGAAATGACCCGCGCCTTCGCGGCCATTGCGACCAACACCACAGCTATCGACAGCTATACCGTGCGGCAGATCGGCGATGGCGCGCGGAATTTGTATGTCAGGCCGTCGCCGCAGCCGGCGTCCCTCGACAATGCCCAAATCCACGCCGAGATGCTCGATCTGTTGACCAGCGTGGTCCGGCAAGGAACCGGCACGGCGGCGCGGCTCGATCGGCCTTCCGGCGGCAAGACCGGGACGTCGCAGGACTATCGCGATGCGTGGTTTGTCGGATTCACCTCCGATCTCGTCGTCGGCGTCTGGGTGGGCAATGACGACGATACGCCGATGAACGGCGTGGTCGGCGGCAGCATCCCGGCCTCGATCTGGCACGATTTCGTGGCCGCCGCGGAATTCGGCGCACGCGCCCGAGAGCGCGATGAGCCAGTCGCCGGCGGCGCCGATGATCAGCTTCGCCGGGATCGGCGCGGCAAGCGCCAATGCCGGAGAGTACGGCAATTTAAACGGTTTCGGCTTTCGCGTGCCGTTCAGGCTTTTCGGCTTCCGGTTTTGAGTTTTTCCCTGCGGGTTAGCCGGCGGCGCCGAGCTTAGTCGCGCGCGCCCACCACTGCGGAAATTTGCCGGCAAGAATTCGCGCCACAGCGCCTGCTGCCGCGGCCGAGGCGAACAGACCGAAGCAGGTTGAGCCTGATCCCGACATGCGGGCGAGTTTGCAGCCGGCAACTGCGCGCAAGCCGCCGAGCACCTCGGCGATCGCCGGCGCCAGCGCGATCGCGGCGGCTTCGAGATCGTTTTCCTGCGCCGCCAGGAGCCGCAAAAATTGCTCGAGGTCGAGTTTTGCCAGCGTCGCAAGCTCGAGCGGGACGCCGGGATCGGCGGCGGGTTTCCAGCCGGCAAAAACATCCTTGGTTGCGAGCGCGGCGCCGGGATTGACCAGGACGGCGTGCAACGGCGGCAGCGGCAGCGCCGGCGACAGCTTCTCGCCGATGCCGCGCATCAGCCGCGGGCGCGGCTCGAGGCAGACCGGCACGTCGGCGCCGGTTGCAGCCGCCGCCTCGAACAGCCGCGGATCGTCGCGGGCAAGGTCGTTGGCCCGCGCAATCAACCGTAGCGCCGCGGCGGCATCGGCCGAGCCGCCGCCGATCCCGCCCGCCACCGGCAGGTTTTTCTCGAGCTGAAAAACGCCCAAGGCAATGCCGGGGATGCGTGCCTGGAGCGCGCGCGCCGCCTTGAGCACGAGATTGTCGGCATCGTCGCCGGCTTGGCCGGCGCGCGGCCCGCCGACCGAAAGCCCAACGACGACGCCCGGCGTCAGAGTCAGCCGATCGCCGAAATCGGCGAACGCGACCAGGCTTTCGATCTCGTGATAGCCGTCGGCGCGGCGGCCGAGCACCCGCAGCGTCAGATTGACCTTGGCCGGCGCGGTCTCAACAAGCGGAACGGGCAAGGAGAACCCTCAGCCGCCGTTGCCGGTCTTTTTCGCCTTCTCCGCATCCGCCGCGGAGTTGCCCTTGTCGGTGTCGGCCGCCGGGTTTGGCTTGCCGGCATCGGCCGCGGACGAGGTGTCGGGCGGCAATCCGTTTTTTATCTTGGCCTCGATCTTCGGCAGATCTTCCGGATCCGGATTGAGATCCTTGGCTTGCGACCATTGGAAGTGCGCTTCGAGCGTCCGGCCGACCCGCCAATAGGCGTCGCCGAGATGATCGTTGATCGTCGGGTCTTCGGGCTTGAGCTCGACGGCGCGTTCGAGATTCTTGACCGCCTCGTCGTAATTGCCGGTCTTGAAATAGGCCCAACCCAGCGAATCGACGATATAGCCGTCATCCGGGCGCTGCTCGACCGCCTTGCGGATCATGTCCATGCCGTCGTCGAGATGGACGCCCTGGTCGACCCAGGAATAGCCGAGATAATTCAAAACCAGCGGCTGATCGGGATAGAGCACCAGCGCCTTCTTCATGTCGGCTTCGGCGAGCGGCCACTGATGCGAGCGCTCGTAACAAATGCCGCGGAAGTAGAACATCACCCAGTTCGACTTCTCCGGTGTCGGCACTGTGTCGATGGCCTTGCCGTAGGTCTCGGCGCAGCCGGCGAAATCCTTGCGCCCGCGCTGGATGTTGCCGAGTTCGATGATCGCCTCGGTGTCCTTGGGATGATCGGCGATGACCTGCTGCAGGAGCTTCTTGGCCTCGTCGGTGCGGTCGAGCGCATCGAGATCGACCGCCCGCTGGATTTGCGCGTTGCGCGCCAGCGGTGAATTCGCCGGCACGCGCTCGTAGGCCTTGATCGCCAAATCGGGCTTTTTCAGATCCTCATACAGATCGCCGAGCGAAAGCAGCGCCATGGCGTTGGTCGGTTCGAGATAAAGCGCAAGCTGCAGATAAATCAGCGCCAAATCCTCGCCGCCGCGGCGGCCGATCGACGCGCCGAGCCCGTACAGCGCCTCGGCGGCGCCGGCCTGCGGCGAATCGACGAGCGGCGGCAGCTTGTCGCCGTCGGCAATGGCCTTCATCTCGGCGTTGATCACCGGATGGTCCGGCAGCTGCTTGGCGAAATCCTGATAGACTTTCAGCGCCGCCTCCTTGCCGGCGGTGCGCGACAGATAGCGGCCATAGGCCTCGACCGTGCGCAACGCCGTCGGATCGGCCGTATACGCGCTGAGATAGCGCTTGCCGGCCGCTTTCCGGTCGCCGGCGAGATCGAGGATCAGGCCGGCGTGCAGGTCCTTGAAGATGCCGTACCAATCCGGACCGGACAGCTTGTCCAGGGTCTCGACCGCCGCGTGGGGATCGCCGGTGCCGGCGAGCGCCCAGGCCGAGAGCAACGTCGCGGTCAGATCGGTCACCGGGCCGCGCACCGACTGGGAAAACTGCTGCCGGGCCAGACCATAATGCTTCAGCTTGAGCTCGCGGACGCCGATGACCAGCCGCGAAATGCGGTCGGTATGGTCGATCGCAAGCAGACGCTCGCCAAGCTTGCTCGCCTGGTCGATGTTGCCGTCGGTGAGCACGGACAGGAAGGTGCGGTTCAGCAGATCCGGATTGTGCGGATCGAGCTTCAGCACGTCCATGTAATAGGTTGCCGCGGCTGCTTCGTCGCGTTCCACTCCGGCATGGCGGGCGGCCAGATAGCTGCCGGCGGCGTTATCCGGCGAGAACTCCTCCTGCGCCGGCGCGGCGAAGGCTGATGGAAGGCCGAAAGCTAGGGCGATGCCGACAATGGCGGCATGCCGGGGCAGCGAGTAAATCACGAGAGCTCCATTGGCGAACTGGCTCGGCCGACGAACGGGATTGGCGAAGCGGGAATCGTGCGCCGATGCCGGTTGAAGTCAGCGCGAGAATGACCGTTTTGCCGCACTGCCGCAAGGACACTTATTCGACACCGTCACTCCCGGCGTTCCCCGCGCGGACGGCTGTTTAGGCCCGAACGGAGGCGAAATAGCGGCAGCCATCATCGCAAGGAGCGACCCGCCGTCGCGCGCAATGACGAGCTACATGTTCGGATAATTCGGTCCGCCGCCGCCTTCGGGCGGCACCCAGGTGATGTTCTGGTTCGGGTCCTTGATGTCGCAGGTCTTGCAGTGCACACAGTTCTGCGCGTTGATCACGAACTGCGGCTGCCCGCCCTGTTCGACCCATTCATAGACCGCGGCCGGGCAATAGCGCGCCGACGGCCCGGCATAGACGTTGTGCTCGGACGATTTCTGCAAGGCGCCGTCGCGCACCACAAGATGGACCGGCTGATCCTCCTCGTGATTGGTGTTCGACAGATAGACCGATGACAGCCGGTCGAAGGTGAGCTTGCCGTCGGGCTTGGCATAAACGATGGGCCGGCAGTTCGCCGCGGGTTGCAGCGTGGCGTAATCGGGCTTGCCGTGGCCGAGCGTGCCGAACAGCGAAAAACCGAAGGTGCTGGTCCACATGTCGAACCCGCCGACCGCAATGCCGGCGAGCGTGCCGAGCTTCGACCATAACGGCTTGGCATTGCGCACCCGCCACAAGTCGCGTCCGAACGGCGAAGCGCGCCACGCCTGTTCGTAACCGGAAAGCTCGTCATTGCCGCGCCCCGCCGCGAGCGCCGCGGCGACATGCTCGGCCGCCAGCATTCCGGACAGCATGGCGTTATGCGTGCCTTTGATGCGCGGCACGTTGACGAAACCCGCGGCACAGCCGATGAGCGCGCCGCCGGGAAAGGCAAGCTTCGGCACCGATTGCCAGCCGCCCTCGGTGAGGGCGCGGGCGCCGTAACAAATCCGCTTGGCGCCGTCGAACGTGCCGCGGACGAAGGGATGGGTCTTGAACCGCTGGAACTCCTCGAACGGCGACAGATAAGGGTTGCGATAGTTGAGATGAACGACAAAGCCGACGGCGACCAGATTGTCGTCGAAGTGATAGAGGAACGAGCCGCCCCCGGTGCGGTTGTCGAGCGGCCAGCCGAGCGTGTGCTGAACGAGACCCTTGCGGAATTGCGCCGGCGCGACCTGCCACAGCTCCTTGAGCCCGATGCCGAATTTCTGCGGCTCGCGGTCGCGCGACAGCGCGAAGCGCTCGATCAAGACCTTGGACAGGCTGCCGCGCGCGCCTTCGGCGAATAATGTGTATTTGCCGCGCAGTTCCATGCCGCGGGCGAAGCCCGGCTTATGGTGGCCGTCCTTGGCGAGACCCATGTCGCCGGTGGCGATGCCGGCGACTGCATCGTTATCGAACAAGACTTCCGTGGCGGCAAACCCCGGATAGATTTCGACGCCGAGCGCTTCGGCCTTCCTCGCCAGATAGCGGCAGACCTCGCCGAGCGAGACGATGAAATTGCCATGATTGCTCATCAGCGGCGGCATCAAGGATAGCGGCAGCCGTAAGCCGCCCGACACGCTGAGCGCGTAGAAGCGATCGGCGGTGACCGCAGTCTTGATCGGGGTGTCTTCGCTGCGCCACTCCGGAATAAGGCGGTCGAGGCCGACCGGATCGATCACCGCGCCGGAAAGAATATGGGCGCCGACCTCGGAGCCTTTCTCGACCACGACGACGGATTTGTCCGGGGCGAGCTCTTTGAGCCGGATCGCGGCAGCAAGCCCGGCAGGCCCGGCGCCGACGATGACGGTGTCGAATTCCATCGCCTCGCGCGTGGGCAGCTCCGGTGCATTCATGGCTTTTGCTCACAACATTGCGCGGGCACGAGTGTTCCATGATTTCATTCACTCGCATAGACTTCGGCCCCGGCCATGAACCCCGCACAGAAACAAGCGCGCGAGCTGATCGCCTTTTATCTCGACGCCGGCGCCGACGCGCTCCTTGGCGAGGAGCCGGTCGACCGCTTGGCGGAAGACGCCCAAACTCCTCCTCCCCCTGAAAGGGGAAGGCCGGACAGCGGCGCTGTCCGGGTGGGGGCCAGCGGCCAGCGCGCCCATGATGACCCCTCCCCGAATCGCGTTCCGCGATCCGGCCCTGCCCTTTCCGGGGAGGGAAAAGTCCGTGCGCCTGCCGCTGCTCCCGCTTCGCCCGAGGCCGCGGCGATGGCGGCGCGCGAGGCTGCGAGGAACGCGCAGACGCTCGATGAGCTGCGCGCATTGCTCGAAGCGTTCGATGGCTGTGCGCTGCGCACAACCGCGACCCAACTCGTGTTCGCCGACGGCAATCCGCAAAGCCGCGTCATGTTCGTCGGCGAGGCGCCCGGCTACGACGAAGACATCGTCGGCCGCCCTTTCGTCGGCCGTTCCGGCAAATTGCTCGATCTGATGATGGCGGCGATCGGGCGCGATCGCAGCAACAGCTATATCGCCAATGTCGTGCCGTGGCGGCCGCCCGGCAACCGCACGCCCACCCCGCAGGAGACCGCGATCTGCCTGCCCTTCATCCGCCGCCAGATCGAGTTGGCCAACCCGGACGTCCTGGTCTGCCTCGGCGGGCCGGCAATGCAGACGCTGCTCGGCATCAAGGAAGGCATTACGCGGGCAAGAGGACGCTGGTACCCGTTCGATACCGGCACGCGCGAAATTCGCGCGCTGCCGACCTTCCATCCCGCCTTCCTGCTGCGCAGCCCATTACAAAAGCGTTTCGCCTGGCGGGATTTTCTGGCGATCAAGAAGGCGCTCGGGGGGTGAACCGGCGCAGGCTGCCGCCTGCCTTGCCAAGCTCGAAAACACCTCTTTAAATCCTAACTCGCTTTGCGTATTTTCTCCCAATCGTAGGAACTTTGGACTTTTCGCTGAATTGTTGGAATTTCGAGCCGACCGCACTACACCGCAGGTGACGGAGTTCCGTCATGCACCTCGATCCGGTATTGCTGTCGCGGCTGCAATTTGCCTTCACGATTTCGTTCCACATCATCTTTCCGACTTTCACGATCGGGATCGCCATCTATCTCGCCACGCTCGAAGTGTTGTGGGGCTGGACCGGTGCCGAGCGCTTTAAGCGGCTCGCCGCGTTCTGGACCAAGATTTTCGCGGTGTCGTTCGCGATGGGCGTGGTGTCCGGCGTGGTGATGTCCTATCAGTTCGGCACCAATTGGAGCCGCTTCTCCGCGGTCGTCGGGAATGTGGTCGGTCCGCTGATCGGCTACGAGGTTCTCACCGCGTTCTTCCTCGAAGCGTCCTTCCTCGGCATCTTGCTGTTCGGCGGCGACCGCGTGCCGCGCTGGCTGCATGTCTTTTCCGCCATCATGGTCGCTGTCGGCACCACGTTCTCGGCGTTCTGGATTCTCGCCGCCAACAGCTGGATGCAGACGCCGGCCGGCTACACGATGGCAGGCGGCATTGCCTATCCTGTGGACTGGTGGGCAATCGTCTTCAATCCGAGCTTTCCCTACCGGCTCGCGCACATGCTCAACGCCTCGTTGCTCACCGGCGGCTTTGTCGGCATCGCGGTCGGCGCGCGCTATCTGTTGGCGGGCCGTCATGGCGAGGAAGCGCGCACCATGCTGCGGATGGCGGTTGCGCTCACCGCAGTGCTGGCGCCGCTGCAACTCGTTCTCGGCGACCTGCACGCCGAAAACACGCTGAAATACCAGCCGACCAAGATCGCGGCCATGGAGGCGCATTGGGACGGCAGCAAGCCGGCGGCGTTTGAACTGTTCGCCTGGCCGGACGAAAACACGCAGCGCAATCTCTACTCGATCGCGCTGCCGCATATCGCCTCGCTCCTGGTGACCCGGCAATGGGACGGGTTGTTTCCCGGATTAAACGACGTGCCGCCGCAGGACCGGCCGCCGCTGCCGAACGTGTTCTTCGGCTTTCGCATCATGGTGGCGATCGGTCTTTACATGATCGCGGCGGCTTGGTTCGGAGCGTGGTTGTGGTGGCGCGGGCGACTGTTCGAGACGGGCTGGTATCTGAAAATCGTCGCGCAGACCTGGTGGGTCGGCTTTGTCGCCGTCATCGCCGGCTGGGTGGTGACCGAATGCGGCCGCCAGCCGTGGATCGTCCAGGGCGTGCTGCGCACCGCGGACGCGGTATCCCCGGTGCCGGGCGGAAGCGTCGCCACCACGCTTATCCTCTTCGTCGTGGTCTATCTCGTCGTGTTTTCGTTCGGCGTTTACTTCATCAATCGGCTGCTGGCGCGGGGCATCCAGGAGACGGACCTTCCGCAGCATAAGCCGCGGCTTGCCGTCGGTCATCCGACGCTTGAGCCGCAGAACGCGCCCGGACACGCGCTATGACGCCGGACATCGATATCACCGCGCTCCTGCCGCTGATCTGGGCGGCGCTGATCGGCGTCGCGGTGGCGTTCTATGTCATCCTCGACGGTTTCGACCTCGGCATCGGCATACTGTTCCCCTTCGCCAAGGACGACGCCGAACGCGATCGCATGCTGGCTGCGATCGCGCCGTTCTGGGACGGCAACGAAACCTGGCTGGTGCTCGGTGGCGGCGGCCTGTTGGTCGCGTTTCCGCGCGCCTACTCGATCGTCATGCCGGCGTTCTATCTGCCGCTGATCGTGATGTTGCTGGCGCTGGTATTTCGCGGAGTGACCTTCGAATTCCGCGCGCTTGCGCACCGCAAGCCGTTTTGGAACGCGGTATTCGCCGGCGGCTCGACGCTTGCCGCGCTGTGCCAGGGTTTTGTCCTTGGCGGGCTCGTTCAAGGCGTCAGAATCGAGAACGGCGCCTATGCCGGCGGCCCGTTCGACTGGGCGACGCCGTTCGGGGCCATCTGCGCGCTCGGCGTCGTCGCCGGCTATGCGCTGCTCGGCGCGACCTGGCTGATACTCAAGACCGACGGCGACATGGCGCGCCGCGCCGCGGCAAAGGCGAAGGTCCTGCTCGTCGCCGTGCTCGTCTTCATGGCCGCGGTCAGCATCTACACGCCGCTTTCCTCCCCGCGCATCGCGCAGCGCTGGTTCACGCATGCCGAACCTGATTTATCTCGTCGCCGGTGCCGATCCTCACTGCGCTGATCGCGTTCGCGCAATGGCGCTGGATCGAGGCGCGGCGCGAAGCGGCGCCGTTTCTTGCGACCATCGGGCTGTTCCTGCTCGGCTATCTCGGTCTCGCGATCTCGACCTTCCCTTACATCGTGCCGCCGACGCTGACCATCCGCGACGCCGCCGCCGCGCCGTCGAGCCAGATGTTCATGCTGATCGGGACGGTGGTGCTGCTTCCCATTATTCTCGGCTATATCGCATTCACCTATTGGCTGTTCCGCGGCAAAGTGCGCGAGGGCGCGGCGTATCACTAACGGCCGTCATTGCGATCAACGTGACACCGCCGCGGCAGGCGCCGCCGCTGCCACGCTGCCCGGCCTGATCACGCCCCAGCCGACCCGCAACACCGGCAGCCTGCCCTGCACCGGCCGGTCGAAAGCGCGCGGCACTTCGGCAACGAGATCGGGAAAGTAGGCCTTGATATCGGGCGGCGGCGTCGGCGTCGGTGTCGGCGGTGAGCCAGACCACGACCGCGCCTTTCTTGCGGATGTCGTCGGCGGTGACCCACGGCGAGCGCCGCCGGATCGGCGTCGAACAACACGCTCGGGCGGCTCGGCGCGGCGAGCGCGACCAGCGTCGGCGAGGCGCGGATCGCCGGTGACCACCGCAAGCGGCTGGCCGGTTCGGCGCTCGAAACTGTCGGCGAAGAAGCGGCCCATGGCGCTCGCCGGCTGCGCCACTCTCAGATCGATGCCGGCCGTCCACGGCAACAGCACGATCAATAGCGGCACGAAGATCGCCGGCACGATCAGAAGCCCGGCCCAGGCGAAGCCGAGAATGCGTTGATGATAAAGCGCGATGCTGTCGCCGGCGGCGATGACGACGGCGAGCCCGGACAGCACGACCAGCGGCGCCGCGCCGCCGATCGGCAGCGCCCGCCCGAGCGACCACGGCGAAAATCGTGGCGAGCAAGCGCCGGGCACCAGCGCGAAGACCTTCACGAAAGTCGCCGCGAACGGATCGACCGGCGCGCGCGCGATCGGCGGCGCCGGGCTCGCCGCGCAGCGCGCGGCAAGCCGCCCGCCAGCACCAGCAGGATGGCAAGCCCGGCATGGGCAAGCACGAGCGCAGCGAGCAGCCGCAGCCACAGCGCGGTATTGGCGCCGGCAACACCGGCATCGCGCAAGCCGTGCGAGCATCGGCGCGAGACTGTCGCTCATGCCTTCGAGCCACATCAGATGCAGGAACAGAAAGACGACGAGCGCAACCGCCACGATCCAGGCTTCGATGGCATCGAGCGCGGCGCGGCCGCGCTCCGTCGACCGCGGTGAACAATGCCAGCGCGCCGAGCAGGATCAGCGCCGCGTCCGATGCGAGCAGCATAAGCGCCGCCGCGCCGCCAAAGCACGTACCAGGATCGCCGCTCGCCGCCGCATCGACGGCCCGCCAGTAATGCAGCAGCGCCACCGCCCACAGCGCCATGGTCAGGATCGGCGGGCCGAAATCCGGCGACGGCACCGTGAACAGCGAAATGCCGACCATCAGCAGCGCCGCCATGGCCGCATGCGTCGGCGCCGACGATGGCGCGGCCGAGCGCGAACACGCACCAATAGGTCGTGACCACGCAAACCTGCGCCAGCGCATAGACGCCGAACAGGCCGGCGAGGCGAAACGCGATCTCGGCGAGCCAATAGGCGAGCGGCGGGCCGACGCCGGCGTCGAAGCGGAATTCGTGACCGATGGCGAGCAGCTGCGCCAGATCGCCGGGCGGCGCCGAATAAAACAGCATCGGCACCGCGAGCCACACCACGGCCTGCGCCAGCGTCGCCAGCCAGAACACCAGCACCGGGCGCGAGCGCAGCATTTCGACGTAAAGCGGGACGTAGAACATCGGATCGGATGGGCACCGGGTCAGCACCGCCTCTCCCGGCTTGCGGGGAGAGGTGACATACTATCGATCGGCGCTGCCCTATACGGCGGCGACGCTAGAGAGGCAATACGTCGACGACCGCCGCGTCGGCGCCGGCACCGCATTCGCCGAGCGCGATCGCCACCGGCGAGAACGAGCGGCGGTGATGGATGGT
Organism: uncultured Alphaproteobacteria bacterium; assembly: GCA_963729335.1. GTDB lineage: Bacteria > Pseudomonadota > Alphaproteobacteria > Rhizobiales > Xanthobacteraceae > BOG-931. The sequence continues at coordinate 75,366 of CAVSNN010000002.1, read as the reverse complement.
CGGGCCGAGCCTGTCGAGCGCGGCGAAATGTTCGGGCACGCTATAGCCCATATGGCGCTCGAAGCCGTAGCCGGGATGAGCGGCGCCGAGGCAAGCCATCAGCCGGTCGCGCGTCACCTTGGCGACGATGGAGGCGGCGGCAATCGAGGCGATAAGCCCGTCGCCGCCGATGACCGCCTGGCAGTCGCAAGCTACATCGATGCGGTCGCGGCCGTCGACGAAAACCAGACGCGGCTTGACCGGCAGCGCGGCGACGGCGCGAGCCAGCGCCCATAGCGAAGCGCGCAAGATATTGTCGCGGTCGATCCGCGACGGCGGCGCCATCGCCACCGCGACCTGGGCCCGCGCGCAGATGCGCTCGTAGAACACCTCACGCCGCTCCGGCGTCAGCCGTTTGGAATCGTCGAGCCCGCGCGGGACATCGTCCGGATCGAGAATGACGGCGGCCGCGACCACCGGCCCGGCGAGCGGGCCGCGGCCGGCTTCGTCGCAACCGGCAACCGGCCACACGCCCGCGCTTGAGCGCTGCGCGCTCGCGGCGGAACGTCGGGCGGAAACATTTCTCCTCGCCGAGCGGCAGACGCGCGATCGATTTTCCCCGTGCCGTTTCCGGTTCCATTGCGACTCATGTGGCGCATGATGACCACGCCGCCGCGGGGTCCGCAACATTCCGCGGCAGTCATCAAAGGGCTGAGTATATCCTTGCCGCCCCGGCGCATGGCCGAAATGCTTAAACCCCGCCAGTTATGGCTTCTTCACGAAATGGAAATCGCAATGCGAGGCGCCTTCCATCACGGTTTGCGTACGTGTGAGATTGAGATTCTCATTAAAGCCACCGATCATGGCGTGGTCGCGATTACAATGGACGAGATAGCCCAAATCGGCGAGCCCGAGTTCCTTGTAGAACTCGGCATAGCGGCAGCGTGTCACGTTGAAGTCGAGCCGCTCGTCATTCGCCGCGACGATTTCAATATCGAGGCTGCCGCTGCCTGCCCAGACTTTCTCGACGACGGTCGTCAGCGCGGCCAAGCTGCGCCCATAAATCTCTCCCCATCTGTCGCCATCCTCGATGGCGAGACGGCGGATGGTCGTGACGACCAGTTCGCGCGTCACAGCGTCGCCGAATTTTTCGCGGCATGCTTCAATGAATGGGATTAGCACGCGGCCCTCGATTTTGCGCCGCTGCAAATGGCTGATCGGTACCTCGTCCGTGCTTTCGGGCATCGGGCTCACCTGTTTTGGTAAAAGCACTGCCTCTTTGCAAAGTAGTGGCAAAGTTTCGCAGCCATTGTAGCCCGGCTGGTTGAGCGCGGCGAACCCCGGGCTACATTCCTAAAACAGATCGACCCGCTCGACCGCCGCCGCTGATTGGCTGACCCAGGCGACGATCCTAAAACAGATCGAGCTGCTCGGTCGCCGGCTTTGGCGGGCGGAAATGCTCGGTCGTGGTTTTTACGCTCGTTTCGTTGAAGCCGAGGCGCTCGCAGGCGACTTCGAAGCGCCGTCCGATCATCCAGGCGACCGGGCCTGAGCCGGTCATGCGTTTGCCGAAAATCGAATCGTAATCCTTGCCGCCGCGGGTGTCGCGGATGAGCTTGAACACATGCTGCACGCGGTCGGGAAAATTCTCGGTCAGCCATTCGCGGAACAATTCGCGCAGTTCGAGCGGCAGCCGGATGAGCACATAGCCGGCGTGGCGCACGCCGGTCTCCGCCACCGCTTCGAGAATGCGCTCGATCTCCGCGTCGTTGATCGCCGGAATGACCGGCGCCACTAGCGCTGAGGCCGGCACGCCGGCCTTGACCAGTTGCCGCAAGGCGTCGAGCCGCCGCGGCGGCGTCGACGCGCGCGGCTCCATCGCGCGCGCGAGCTTGCCATCGAGCGTCGTCACCGAGATCGCCACTTTGACCAGGTTGCGCCCGGCCATGCGGGTGAGGATGTCGAGATCGCGCAGCACCAGCGCCGATTTGGTCACGATGCCGGCCGGATGGCCGGCACGCTCCAACACTTCGAGAATGCGCCGCGTGATTTGATAGTGCCGCTCGATCGGCTGGTACGGATCGGTATTGCTGCCAAGCGCGATCAGTTTCGGCACATAGCCTGGCGCCGACAATTCGCGCTCCAGAATCTCCGGCGCATTCGGCTTCATGAACAGCTTGGATTCGAAATCGAGCCCCGGCGACAGGCCGAGATAGGCGTGGGTCGGCCGCGCGATAGCAATACACGCAGCCATGCTCGCAGCCGCGATAGGGATTGATCGAGCGATCGAAGGAAATGTCCGGCGAGTCGTTGCGGGCGATGATCTTGCGGGTCGAATCGACCGTCACCGTGGTCTTGAACGGCGGCAGCTCGTCCAAGCTTTGCCCGCCCAAGCTTTGCCAACCGTCGTCGAAGCCGACCCGGGCGAGCGGCTCGAAGCGGCCGGAGGCGTTCGACAGCGTGCCGCGGCCGCGGCGGCGGTCGCGGTCGACGGCGGACCCCAACTCGCCCGCCGGCGTAGAGGGCAACTCCGCCGGCGGGCGTCGCAACGCGGATGGGCGACTCATGGTTTCAGCCTAACGCGGCGACGCGAACAAAACAAGAACAAGTCTTCGTGATCGCTGCCTATAAACAAGCCTTTGAGCCGGCCAAAGCCCGGCCTATTGAGCCCGTATGCTGAGCGTCATCATCCCGACGCACAATTCCGAGCGGACGCTGGTCGCAACGCTTGCCGCGCTGGTTCCAGGCGCCACCGCAGGCCTCATCGCCGAAGTCATCTTGGCCGATGCCGGATCGCAGGACGACACCGCCACAATCGCCGACGTCGCCGGCGCCAATTTGATGATGCTGGAGGGGCCGCTGGCGCGCCGGCTTCGGATGGCGGCGGCCGAGGCGCGCGCGCCATGGCTGTTGTTCCTGCGGCCCGGAATCGTGCTCGACACGCCATGGACCGTCGAAGTCGGCCGCTTATTCAGCAAGAAGCGCGGCACCGCCAAGCCGCCGTGTTTCGCCGCGGCGGCTCGCAAAGCGGCTGGCGCGCATTCTGGTCACTGCTCGCCGGCGCACTGGGCGGCCTGCCGCGCCCCGAGCAGGGCCTGCTGATCGCCAAGCCGTTCTACGACGCGCTCGGCGGCCATTCCGAGCGCGCCGGCGATCCCGAAGCCGAGCTCGTCCGCCGCATCGGCCGATCGCAAACCGTGACGCTGTCGACCGGCGCCTTCAGCGCAGATACTTGACTAAGTCAACTATCGGGCCGAAACTCGGGCATGGCCGTCCGCAACCGCGCGCGTCGCATCGCCGAACAGCGCATCGCCGAACATCGCATCGCCGCGGTGCGCCGCTTCAACCGCTTCTACACGCGGCAGATCGGCGTGCTGCGCAAGACCTTCCTCGACAGCCCCTATTCGCTCGGCGAGGCGCGCGTGCTCTACGAGATCGCCAGCGGCCAGGCGCCGACCGCAAGCGCGATCGGCCGCGCGCTCGATCTCGATGCCGGCTATTTGAGCCGCGTTCTTCGTAATTTCGAACGGCACGGGCTGATCGCGCGCAAGACTTCGGCGCGCGACGCCCGGCAGAGCCATCTGACGCTGTCGCCGCGCGGCCGCAAGACCTTTGCGCCGCTCGACGCGCGCTCGCAACGCGACACCGGCGCGATGCTGGGCTGGCTTGAAGCCGCGGACCAGGCGCGTTTGATCGCGGCGATGAACACCATCGAAACGCTGCTCGGCGGCAAAGCGGACCTGCCGCCGCCGCAGCAACGCATCGTGCTGCGCGCGCCGCGGGCCGGCGACTTCGGCTGGATCGTCCAGCGCCACGCCGAGCTTTACGCGCAAGACTATGGTTGGGTGGCGCCGTTCGAGGGCGTGTGCGCAAAGATCGTCGCCGACTTCGTCAACAAGCACGATCCGAAGCGCGAGCGCTGCTGGATCGCGGCCATGGACGGCGAGAATGTCGGCTGCGTTTTCCTGGTGGCAGATTCCGACACGGTTGCGCGCATCCGACTGTTGCTGGTCGAGCCGAAGGCGCGCGGTCGCGGGCTTGGCGACAAGCTGACCGCCGAGGCCGTGCGCTTCGCCCGCCGCGCCGGCTACAAAAAAATCACGTTATGGACGCACAGCGTGCTCAGCGCCGCACGTCATATCTACGAAAAAGCCGGTTTCAAGCTCATGCGCAGCGAAAAGCACCGCAGTTGGGGCCGCCCGGTGGTCAGCGAGTATTGGGACTTGGAGCTATAAGTGAACCGTCATTGCGAGCGAAGCGAAGCAATCCAGCGGGCGGCGGAACATCTGGATTGCTTCGTCGCGGAGCCTGTCATCGGGCCGGCCACTTCGGGCCGGACCCGTTGGCTCCTCGCAATGACGGGCTACACCGTCGCGCCGCTCGCTTTCGGCCTTCGCAAATGCTCGTCGAGCCGCGGCATGATCTCGACGAAATTGCACGGCCCGTAGCGGTAATCGAGCTGGTGCACCAGAATTTCGTCCCAGGCGTCCTTGCAGGCGCCGGGCGAGCCGGGCAGGCAGAAAATATAGGTCGAGCCGGCGACGCCGGCGGTGGCGCGCGACTGGATCGCCGACGTGCCGATTTTCGGGAAACTGATCACCAGAAACAGCGCCGAGAAGCCGTCCATCTTTTTGTCGAACAGCGGCTCGACCGCTTCCGGCGTCACGTCGCGGCCGGTAAAGCCGGTGCCGCCGGTGGTGATGATGACGTCGATCATGGGATCGGCGATCCAGGCCTTGACCCGCCCACGGATGGCGTCGACGTCGTCATGGACCAGGCTGCGCTCGGCGACGAAGTGGCCGGCGGCGACGATGCGCTGCACCAATAGCGCGCCCGATTTGTCGTCTTTGAGCGAACGCGTGTCGGAAACCGTCAGCACCGCGATCTTCAGCGGCACGAATTGCTTGGACTCGTCGACCCCGGGCATGGCTACGCCTTTACTGCTGGCCGATTAGAGCATCTTTTGCCGGTGCTGGAAACACGCGCGCCGGAGGCGGCACCGCGCCAAACGCCCCGGCGCGGCGCGATTTCCGGTATCGCGACACCGGCCGGACGCGATCGATTAACCAAGCGTTTCCCGGCATTTATTGCCTAGTGCGGCGCCGGTTCGGTTAAGCCGATTTTTACTTTGCAGCGGCATCCTTGCGGCCTGTCGGTTGTAGGTCCCGCGTCGCCGACCGCGTCGCCTGAGTCAGAGTTCTGAGTCATGGTTGTGTCGCGTCGCGGGGCGTCCGTAAGGACGCCCCGCGTGAGTTTTGAGTCCCAAGCATCGCAAGCTGCCGCGCGCATCCTCGTTGGCGATTGCGTTGCCGAGATGACGAAGCTGCCGGCGCAATCGGTCGACCTCGTTTTCGCCGATCCGCCGTATAATTTGCAGCTCCAAGGCGACCTCAAGCGCCCCGACAATTCGCGCGTCGACGCCGTCGACGACGATTGGGACAAATTCGCGAGCTTCGCCGCTTACGACGATTTCACCCGCGCCTGGCTCACCGCCGCCCGCCGCGTGATGAAGCCCTCGGCCACGCTGTGGGTGATCGGCTCCTACCACAACATTTTCCGCGTCGGCGCGCTGCTGCAGGATCTCGGCTTCTGGATCCTCAACGACATCGTCTGGCGCAAATCCAACCCGATGCCGAATTTCCGCGGCCGCCGCTTCACCAATGCGCACGAGACGCTGATCTGGGCGGCGCGCGATGCGCGACAAGCGCGACTACACCTTCAATTACGAGGCGCTCAAGGCCGGCAACGACGATATCCAGATGCGCTCGGACTGGTTCATCCCGCTGTGCACCGGCGAGGAGCGGCTCAAGGGCAGCGACGGCAAGAAGCTGCATCCGACGCAAAAGCCGGAAGCTCTGCTCGCGCGCGTCATCCTGGCCGCGTCGCGGCCGGACGATCTCGTCCTCGACCCGTTCTGCGGCACCGGCACCACCGGCGCGGTGGCGCGGCGGCTGCGCCCGGCGTTTTGTCGGCGTCGAGCGCGATGCGGATTACGCCGCGGCGGCACAACAGCGCATCGACGCGACCGAGCCGCTCCCGGAACCGGCGCTCGCCACGTTCATGACCGCGCGCGAGGCGCCGCGGGTGCCGTTTGCGGCGTTGATCGAGCGCGGTCTCGTTTCGCCCGGCATCAAGCTCGTCGACGCTAAGCGGCGGCATCGCGCGCTGGTTCGCGCCGACGGCGCGCTGTCGCTCGGCGACACGGTCGGCTCGATCCATAGCATCGGCGCGCTCGCGCAAGGGCTTGAAGCCTGCAACGGCTGGACCTTCTGGCACGTCGAGACGGCGCAGGGGCTGACCCTGATCGACGCGCTGCGGGCACGGGTGCGGGCGGAGATGGGAGTCGGATAATTAAAACGTCGCTACAGGGCGGTGCGGCATGCGCCCTCTCTGACGGGGACGATCGTATCTGCTATATTTCGCCCATGGCGAAGTCGCTCAAAGCCCAGAAGAGCATCCTCATTCCGACCGTCGAGGAAGTTCCGCGTATCTCCAATGCGGAACGTAAGGCATTGCGTGCAAGCCTGAAAAAGGCCCGCGCCGACATCGCGGCCGGCGATTACGACGTCGTGACGGCCGTTAGTCTGCGGCGCGAATTCGATGACATATTTGATAGTGCGGCAAATGGCGCCAATCTGTTCGCGATGTCGGAGCCGTTATCGCCTGCCGGTGAAGCTCTGTGGGACGATACGATGGCGCAAATCGAGCGCGACCGGAAAAAATCGTAGCCGGATGAGCGGCGGGAAATCTGGGACTGGCACCAGTTGATCGTTCCGGGGTTGAACGTCATTGCGAGCGCAGCGAAGCAATCCAGACTCATGAGACGAATACTGGATTGCTTCGTCGCTTCGCTCCTCGCAATGACGGCTTCGGTGCGTGCGCCATGACTTTGCGCATGAGGCTCCGGCCGCCAATCAGGTCCCGGGCACGACTTCAACAAGCAGCTCAAGCGCGCGCTTGGCGAAGGTATCCATGTTCGCCAGCCGCTCGGCATTGCCGGTGCGCAGCGTTATCGCCCGTTCGGTGGGACCCGCGACCGCAATGCAGGTGTGGCCCGCCGGATCGCCGTAGCGGTTGCCGGTCGGTCCCGTAGCGCCGGTTTCGCCAAGGCCCCAGGCCGCGCCGTGGCGTTCGCGCATGCGCCGCGCAATCAGCAGCGCATAAGCCTCGGTCGCCGCCCGCAAGCCGGCCATCTCGGCGTCGCCGATGCCGAGCAACGCCGCGCGCGATGATTTGGTGTAGACCACGGCGCCGCCGAGAAAGTAGGCCGAGGCGCCGGGCACAGAAAGCAACGCCGCGGCGATCAACCCGCCGGTCGAAGATTCGGCAACCGCGATGGTCTCGCGGCGCGCGATCAGTCGCTGCGCGATCGATCTCCGCCAAAGGCAGCAGCGCTTTCATAAGTCGCTCCTGCCGATTTCGCAGAGCGCGCGAAAGATGCCGATATCGGCTTGCGGGAATTGCTTTGCCAATTGCGCGCCGATCTGTTTCGGCATCTTCCCGGTAGAGCGTCTCGATCATCAGCGCGCCGGCAATCTTGTTATCGCCGCCGCGCAATTGTTCTTCCTTCGACACCGGCATGGCGGCGGCATCGACGGCGACCCAGATTTCGCCACCGGCGACGGCCATGTTGCCGATAAATTTTTCCAATGCGTCCGACAGCGCCGTATCATCCTGTGTTTGGTTAAACCGCGCGATCGCGGCAAAAGCGCCGCGGAAATGGCCGCGCCGCGACACGCGGGCACACATCGTCCGATTCATGTCGATGAAAACGTCCGACATCATCTTGCGCGTCGTCGGCGTGGGATTGTCGAGCCGCTCCAGATAGGGCTTTGAGGTCAGCACCTCCGGCGTTTCGACAAGATAAAAGCAAAAATAGCCGGGCGTACCCGTAATAGCCCTTATAGCGGCGGCCGAACAGAAAGCCCGGCACGGCAAGTCGCTCGATGAGATGCTCGCTCTGATACCAGGCTTCGAATTCCGCCTCGCGCCCCGCACGGCATTGGTGGAAGATCGCGAGTATTCCGGGCTGCGGTCGTCATCGCGCGGCAACCACCATGATCTCGACCTTGTAGTCGGGCGCGGCCAGGCGCGCCTCGACGGTGGCGCGCGCCGGCGCGTTGCCGGGCGACTACCCAGCCATCCCATACCGCGTTCATCTCGGCGAAATTCGCCATGTCGGCGATCCAGATATTGGCCGACAACAGCTTGCTCTTGTCGGTTCCGGCGGCGGCGAGAAAGCCGTCGATCTGGGCGAGAATGCTCTTGGTCTGCTCGGCCGTGCTCTTGCCCTTGGGCGCGTCGGCGACGATGCCGGCAAGATAGACGGTGTCGCCGTGGACGACGGCCTTGCTCATGCGCGGTCCGCTGTCGTGACGTTCGATTGTCATGATTGATCCTTTCCCGGTTGGATTTTGGCTATTCGATCCGATTGAGCGCGTGCGCCAACGACCTTGCGCATGACGCTCGGCAAAGCTTCGCCGGGAAGCTCCGATATCTTCGCCCATCGCGTGCCCTTCGGCACGGGCGTACCCGCCGGAACATCGGCCGCATAGACAAAGAGTTCGAGTGGAAAATGCGTGAAGACATGGCGCACGACGCCCGGGAGCGCGACGCCACTGAACAGGCTTCCTGTAGAACGAAATCGCGGCGCGCCCTTGCGCGCGTCGCGTTCCTCGAACTCCGCCGCCCATGCCGTGGTCGGCACTTCGGTCATGCCGCCGAGCAGACCTTTGGCCGGCCGCGCGCGAAGGAGCACAAAACCGTCCGCCCGCCGCGCGACAAAGGCGGCGCCGCGGCGCAGCACGCCTTCGCGTTTGGGCAGCCGGCGCGGCAACGTCTCGGCGTCGCCGCGCCAATGCGCCGCGCAATTTCGATGCCACGGACACAGCGCGCAAGCCGGGGTCTTCGGCGTGCAGATGGTGGCGCCGAGATCCATCATGGCTTGGGCGAAATCGCCGGCGCGATGCTGCGGCGTCAGCGCTCGCGCCAGCCGAGAAATTTCCGGCTTGGCCGCCGGCAGCGGCGTCTCGATCGCATAAAGCCGCGCGATGACGCGTTCGACATTGCCATCGACCGGTGTCGCCGGCGCATCGAAGGCGATCGCGGCAATGGCGGCGGCGGTGTAGGCGGCCGATGCCGGGCAGGTCGCGCAGCGCCACCTCGCTTGCCGGAATATTTCCGCCGTGTCGCTCGACCACGGCGCGGGCGCAAGCGTGCAGATTGCGCGCGCGGGCGTAATAGCCGAGCCCGGCCCAGGCTTTGAGCACCTCGTCGAGCGGCGCTGCCGCCAGCGCGCGGAGATCGGGCCAGCGCGCCAAAAAACGCGCGTAATAGGGCGCCACCGCCTTGACCGTGGTCTGTTGCAGCATGATTTCGGAAAGCCAGACGCGGTACGGATCGGCGCGCTGTCCCGGCGGCGCGCGCCATGGCAGGGCGCGGCGATGCCGATCGTACCAGGCGAGTAGCTCGGTGGGTTGCGGTGACGAAACCGCCGCTCGGCGCTTGGCGCGCTGTCGTTCGGCCGTCTTCGCTGCTAGCGTTGCCGCCATCCCGGTCAGGGATGACAGAGCGCCAGGGCATGAACAAGCCCTCCCGCCGTTCGCCAAGCCGCTGCGCGACCTCGTCGGCAAGGTCGTGGGCGAGACGTTTACGCGGCAGGGCTTTGCCTCGGCCGAACTGGTGACGCGCTGGCCGGATATCGTCGGCGTCGAAATCGCCGCGCATAGCGAGCCGATCAAAATCCAATGGACGCGCCCGGCCGCGGGCGAGGAGCGCGAGCCCGGCACGCTGGTCTTGCGGGTCGAAGGGCCGGCGGCGATCGAGATCCAGCACCTCGCCGAACTCGTCTGCGAGCGCGTCAACCGCTTTCTCGGCTGGCGCGCGGTGGCGCGGCTCGCCTTGCGTCAGGCGCCGTTGCGGCGCGGCGAGCGCAAGGCTGCACGCGGCTTCGATCCGGCCGCGACAGCGCGGGTCGCGGCGAGCCTGTCGGATGTCGGCGACGAAAATCTCAAAGCGGCGCTGGCGCGGCTCGGCGCGGCAGTCAAGCAAAGCTGACGCCGCCGCGCCGGCGGATGGCCGCGGCGCCCAAATGTTTCCGCTTGTCCACAGGCGCGACGTGCCGTGTCGTGCCGGTTCGACGGCACGACCGTTTACTCAAAGCTTATCCACAGCACCCTTTACGATATACATAAGATATACATAGGGCGCTGGACGGAAGCGTAAGTATTGCCCGGCGCGCAGTTTATAACAAAATCCATACATATCATATATTTAGAGAGCAATCGGCAGGCCCGTTTCGGCGCGTCCGGCGGCACCGCCACGACGGTGTGGCAAGCCGGCAATAGTATGAGTCCGAAAACGGACCGATGGCTGGAGCCTTGTGGCAGGATTCCCACACTGCAAGCGGTTTCATCGCATGACGCTGGTCATTTTCTTGCGACTCACTCGCGCAAGCCTCTATAGTTTGATCGCAGGTCCAGTGAGCTTCTGCAGTATCCGTCTGTAAAAAGCACAAATAATACTTTGGCGCCAAGATGTTTATCTGTGGCAGTTAAAGTATTGTGGGGATGTGTGTGCCTTGTCGCTTGCCGTTGCGGAGATTGGAGATGCGGGCTGGGGTAGGCTTACTGTTGTCGCTTGCCGTCGTCGCGATCGCGACTCCGGCGCTTGCGCAGCTGGCGCCGATCGGCCCCTCGTCCGATATCTGGCAGTACGGCACGCAGCCGGTTCCTGAATTATACGCACCCCGCCAAACTCCCAACGCGCAGCCCACGGCGCCGGCGCAGCCGGTCAGCGCGCAAGGCTCGCAGGCCATTTGGCCGTCATGGTACCCGCAGCCGCCCGGCACGCCGCTCGCCGGCGGCACGCTTTATTCCGGCGTCACGGTCGGCACCTTCTTCGACGACAACGTGTTCGCGACCAATGCCAACCGGCAGTCGCGATTGGGCGTTCTTCGAGCGGCCGGAGTTCAATGGGTCAAGCAAGGCCAGAATTACACCTTTGGCGACCGACGGCTTCATCGAAGGCCGCGAATATGCAAGATTTTCCTCTGAAGATCAGGTCAACGGCGGCGCTCGGCGCCGAGCTTCACCGTCATGCCCGACAACGACACGCAAATCGTCGGCGCGGCACGCTATATTCACGAGCATCTCGACCGCGGCGCATCGGAGAGCGTCGTCACCATACGCCGGAATGGGCTCGGAACTGCTGAGCACGCAGTTCGCGCATCCGGTCGCCTATGACGAAGGACTCGAGTCGATCGCGCTGAACAAGCGCTACGGCAACTGGTGGACTTCGCTCGGCGGCGCCGGCCTCGAGATCAACTATCAGAACGCCACCATCGGCACGCGGCAGCGTCGATCGCCACGGGCACGCCGGTGGACTTCAGTTATGCCGACGGCGGCATCGGCGCGGTGAACGGCCGTCTCGGTTATGTGGTCATGCCGCTGACCAGCGTGTTCGTCGAGGCCGCCGGCAATACGCGCGATTGGCAGCGTCAGCTATTTCGATTCCACCGGCTATCGCCTCGACGCCGGCCTGCTGTTCGAGCAGGGCCCCGGCGCGCGGCTGAAGGGCGAAGCCTGGCTCGGCTACATGAACCAGACCTACAACGGCGCGACCATGGCGACAGTGTCGAGCTGGACCTATGGCTTGAACCTCGCCGCGCTCGTTGCCGACAATGTCACCGCCGTCGTCCGAGGGACAGCCGCGAAGCCAAAGAGGCCGCGCTCGGTCTCGCCTTTCTCGGCACGCCGGGGCGAGTTCCTTGGGCGCGAGCGCATCGACCTGCGTCATCGATGCCGCGGTATGCGTCAGCGACATCGAATCGGAGATCGGCGGCCGGCTCGATTATCGCATCCTGCCAAACGTCGTGTTCGGCGTCGGCGCGACCTATCTGGAGGACGATTATCAGGGCGCGTTGGCGTTCGGCCGCATCGACCGCAGCTTCGGCCCGCTGGCGTCGCTGAAATATTTCTGGAGCCCCAATGTGACGCTGGCTTTCGATTACCGCAATCTCCAGTTCAGCTCGCATAACGGCGTTGCTCCGGCCGGCTTCACTACCGTCGCCGCCCTGCCCTATTACGTCAACGTCTACATGTTCTCGCTCAACGCCCGGTGGTGATCGCGCAGTGACGCAAAAAGGACCGGCCGCGTCCGGCCGGTCCTTGGCATTTATGTGCGTTCGCGCTTATCGCACGGCTTGGCGATGCCTGGCGTAGTAGCGATCCGCCAGCCAGCGGCAATGCTCCCAGAGCCGGTGATGGTAATGCTCGTAACGCCGCCAGTCCCGCAGCACGGCGACGCAGCGCGGCCCGATGGCATCGGCAAGGCCGCCGGCACCCGCTGAATCGTAGAGCCCGCTGTAGCCGCCGCCGATCGCGACCGTCCCGCCGCCGCCGCCGCCACCGCCAGAGCTGGAACCCGTGGTCCCAGTGCTGCCTGTCGAGCCAGTACCCGACGTGGTGCCCGTGCCGGTCCCAGCACCAGTACCTGTCCCGGTGCCCGTACCAGCTCCAGACGCCGCGCCGCCGGTCGCGACATCGATCGTCCCTGTCGTTCCAGTCAAACCGGCAGTCGGGGTCGCCACATTCGCTGTGACGCCGCCTTCCGACGCGGACGTGCCGCTCAGGCCATCGTTACCGCTCAATGACCCGCCGTTCCCAACATCGACTGTCGCTGTCGTGCCGGTCGGTCCCGGCGTGGAACCCAGTACGTTGACCGCCGCAGCGCCGCCGTTACCGGCGGGACTGCCCGTTGCCGCGCCGTTGAGAGCGTCAACCGTTGCAACGGTGCCATTCGATCCTGGCGTGGCGTTGTCAACGTTCACCACAGCCGCCCCGCCGGAAGGAGTCGTTGCCGGCGGCGTGGCGTTGCCGTTGAGCACATCGGCCGTCACGACAGTCCCGGTCGGGCCGGGCGTGGCGTTCCCGATATTCACCGCCGCCGGGCCGCCGCTGCCGTTGCTGCCGCTGGGGGTGGCGCTGCCGTTGAGCAGATCGACCGTCCCGACGCTGCCATTCGGGCCGGGCGTCGCATTGCCGACGTTGACCGCCACGGGACCGCCGGAAGGAGTCGTCGGCGGCGGCGTGGCGTTGCCGTTGAGCACATCGGCCGTCGCCACAGTCCCGTTCGGGCCGGGGGTGGCATTGCCGAGGTTCACCGCCACGGGGCCGCCGCTGCCGTTGCTGCCGCTCGGCGTGGCGTTGCCGTTGAGCAGGTCGACCGTGCCGACGGTGCCATTCGGGCCGGGCGTGGCATTGCCGACGTTCACCGCCACGGGGCCGCCGGAAGGAGTCGTCGCCGGCGGCGTGGCGTTGCCATTGAGCAGGTCGACCGTGCCGACGGTACCGTTGGGACCGGGTGTGGCATTGCCGACGTTCACCGCCGCCGGGCCGCCGCTGCCATTGCTACCGCTCGGGGTGCCGTTGCCGTTCAAGACATCGGCGGTGCCGGCGCTGCCGGTCGGGCCTTGGGTGGCGTTGCCGATATTGGCAGCCGCTATCCCGCCGTTGCCCGAACTGCCGCCCGGCGTGGCCGCGCCGTTGAGGACGTTCGCAGCGGCAATCCCGCCTTGCGGGCCGGGCGCCGCATTGAGCGCGTCGAGGGTGGCTGTACCGGTCGTGCCAGTGCCGGGGCCGGTTCCGCTATTGCCGTTCAACAGGTTGATGCTAGCCACCCAACCTTGCGGTCCTTGCGAAGCATTCAGCGCATTGACCGTTCCGGCGGGCGATTGGCCAGGGCCGCCGCTCGCGCTGCTTGGCGCACTGGCGTTCAAGGCGTCGATGGTCGCCACCGTGCCGTCCGGCCCGGAAAAGGCGTTACCGACATTAACCGCGGCGGCCGGACCGTTGGCGCTGCCGCTGCCGGGCTGAATTCCGCTGCCGTTGCCGATATTGATCGCAGCCGCAGCGCCTTGCGGACCTTGACCCGGATTGAGCGCGTCCAAGGTGGCGAGACCCGTCGTGCCGCCGCTGCCGCTCGGCACACCGGCGCCGTCGAACGCATTGATCGCCAGGGCCCAGCCTTGCACTCCCGGCGTCGCATTCAGCGCATCAAGCGTTGCCGCCGGCGAATTTGTCGGATTGCCCGTGCTCGCGCCGCCCGGACCGGCATTGCCGTTCAAGACGTTGACGGTTGCTACCTTGCCGCTCGGGCCGGATGTCGCGTTGCCGATATTGAGCGCCGCGGCCGGTCCCGACGATCCGGCGCCGCTGCCGCCCGCCGAACTCGCATTGCCGTTGCCGACATCGACGGTGGCCACGCTGCCGCGCGGACCTTTGCTTGCGTTCAGCACATTGACTGCTGCCAGCCCGCTTGCATTGCCGCCGCGGTGATGCCCGTCATGCGCGAGAAGCGCATGCGTTGAATTCGTATCGTGGCCAATGTCGACGAGGCTGCGCTCGTGGTGCGGATGCAATCGCGCCAAGCCGTGTTCGATCGCACGCGAACTGCCCGGAACCCGAGGCCCGCTGAAGAAATGTCCGCCCGCGCTGCCGCCGAATGTTGCGGCGCCGGAAAAGAAACCGGTTCCGCCGCCGAAACCGGTGCTGGCGCCGCTAAGGCCGCCACCGCCTAGCCCGAGGCCGCCGCCAACGCCGCCTCCCCCGATACCGCCGACACCGCCAATACCGCCGATACCACCGACACCGCCTCCCCCGATACCACCGACGCCGCCAATTCCGCCGATACCCCCAATCCCTCCGACGCCGCCCACTCCACCCACTGAAACTCCGCCGCCCCCCACGCTCACGCTCACCCCGCCGACACTGATGCCAGCGGCCCTGACCGGCGCTGCCAGCGTGAGAGTTGCAAGGGCGACGCCCGACAGAAAACCTACTCGACGCAACGGGATGCGCATAGCGTTCTCCTGTGAATTTTAGGCCTGGCGTTCAGCTTTCGGTAATGAGTCCAACACACGCCGGTTGCCGCGGTTTCTCAGGGGATCGGCCGCCGGGTTCACAAGCCCGTGTTCAAATTTGATCGCGAAGCGCCGTCACATTTGCCCGGCGCGCGCGACTGCGCCTTGGAACCGGGCCTTGGCGGGGCGGCCCGCGAATGCCACATTGTAAGGAACCGCAACAGTTGCTCGGTCATGCAATCGCTCGAAACGGGAGCCTTCTGTGACGCCTAATCGTCGCGAATTGTTCATTGCCGGCGCGGCACTCACGCTTGCTGCCAGCGCGGCGGCCGTTCTGCCGTCGTTGATCGACCCGGCCAGGGCGGATGACACGCCGTCGCCGGCGGAACTCGGTTATGCCGGCCCCAACGGCGACGTGTGGCTCGGCTCCGACAAGGCGCCGGTGACGATCATCGAATATGCCTCGATGACCTGCCCGCATTGCGCCCATTTCTCGGCGACGACGTTTCCCGAGCTGAAAAAGCGCTACATCGACACCGGCAAGGTGCGCTTCACGCTGCGCACGTTCCCGCTCGACCAGCTCGCCGCCGCCGGTTTCATGCTGGCGATCTGCGGCGGCAAGGACAAATACATGCCGATCGCGGAGACGCTGTTCGCCAAGCAGGACCAATGGGTGGTCAAGGAACCGGTCCCCGCGCTCAAGGAAATCGCCAAGCAGTTCGGCTTTACCGAGGACGAATTCAATACATGCCTGGCGAATCAGAAGGTGCTCGACGGCATCCAGGCGGTCCGCGACTACGCCGTCGAGAAGCTTGGGGTCAATTCCACGCCCACTTTCTTTATCAACGGCAAGAAGCTGGTCGGCGACCTCTCGATCGACCAGATGGCCAAGGAAATCGACCCCTATCTCAAGACAGGATAAGGGTTTTTTGCCTCGGCCCGGGCGCCGATGGCGACGCCTTAGCCGGCGCCGGACCGGGCCCCTGCGCGCGAAAGTCTGGATAATTCGGCGGCCCTTGTTGCGCTCGGAGTCCCGACGATTCATTGTGCGCGCCGATGCGGCAGCTTCCCGCGCCAAGGGTTCCCGCGCCAAGGGTTCCCGCGCCAAGGTTCCCGCGTGCAAGGTTTCGCGCTCTCGGCGTGAGTTCAACGATTTCTCGCGCCGCCGCGGCGAGGGACATGGAAATGCCAAGCGAATGAAGCTCACGCGGCTACGCCTGATCGGCTTCAAATCCTTCGTCGAACCGACCGACTTTGCGATCGAACCCGGACTGACCGGGGTCGTCGGCCCGAACGGCTGCGGCAAATCCAATCTGGTCGAAGCGGTGCGCTGGGTAATGGGGGAAGCCTCCTACAAGGCGATGCGCGCCGCGGAAATGGACGACGTCATCTTTTCGGGCAATGCCGAGCGCCCGGCGCGCAACCATGCCGAAGTCGCGGTCTTAATCGACAACAGCGACCGCAAAGCGCCGGCTTTGTTCAACGACTTCGATACGCTGGAAGTGTCGCGCCGTATCGTGCGCGAGCAAGGCTCGATCTTTCGCGTCAACGGCCGCGAGGTGCGCGCGCGCGACGTCGCTGTGCTGTTCGCCGATGCTTCAACCGGCTCGCGCTCGCCCGCTTTGGTGCATCAGGGCCGCATCGGCGAGATCATCCAGGCGCGGCCCGACCAGCGCCGGCGCGTGCTGGAAGAAGCCGCCGGAATTTCCGGGCTGCATGCGCGCCGGCACGAGGCCGAGCTGCGGCTGAAAGCCGCCGAGCAGAATCTGGCGCGGCTCGAAGACGTGATCGGCCAGCTCGCCGGCCAGGTCGCCGCGCTGAAAACCCAGGCGCGGCAGGCGGTGCGCTACCGCAATATTTCCGGCCAGGTGCGCCGCACCGAAGCGCTGCTTCTGCATTTGCGCTGGATCGCGGCGCGGACCGAAGTCGCCGAGACCGGGCGCGCCAAGGACGCGGCCGTCCGCGTCGTCGCCGCACGCACTGGTGAGCAGGCCTTAGCCTCGACCAAACAGGCGCAAGTCGCCGCCGGATTGCCGGGCTTGCGCGAGGCCGAGGCCAGGGCCGCCGCCGGCCTGCAACGTCTGGTCATCGCCCGCGAAACGCTGGAGCGCGAGGAGGCCCGCGCCGAGGAGCGCATCGGCGAGCTCGACCGCCGCATCGAGCAATTTGCCGCCGACCTGGAGCGCGAGCGCGCATTGGCCGCCGACGCCGAGGCGGCATTGCAGCGGCTCGCCGGCGAACAGACCGCGCTCAAGGACGTGGCGGAAGAAACCGACGCGCGATTGTCCGGAGCCAATGCGCGGGTTGCCGCCGCAGATGCGGCGCTTGCCGCATCGGAAAGATCCTTTGCCGAACTGACAGGCGCGCTCGCTGATTTGACGGCGCGGCGCAACCAGCTCCAGGCCGCGTTGCGCGAACACGGCGACCGCGCGGCGCGGCTCGACGCCGAATTCGCCAATATCGATGCCGGGCTTGCCGCGACCGATACCGGCGGACCGGATTTGCCGGCGCTGGCGCAAGCGCTCGCCGGCGCGCAGTCCGTCCTCATACAAGCGGAAAAATCGGCGCAGGGCGCGGAAATAGCGCATCGGCGCGCCAGAGACGAGATCGATGCCGCGCGGGTCCCGCTCGCCGGCGCCGAGCGCAATGTGCAGCGGCTGGAAACCGAGGCCAAGACGCTGGGCAAGCTCTTGGCGGTGGAGAGCAAGAATCTGTGGCCGCCGGCTATCGACGCGATCACCGTGACCAAGGGTTACGAGAAAGCGCTCGGCGCCGCTCTCGGCGACGATCTCGATGCCCCGGTCGGGCATTCGGCGCCGATGCATTGGGGCGGCGCCGCACTCGATCCCGCCGATCCGAGCCTGCCCGACGGCGTCGCCGCGCTCGCGAAATATGTCAAGGCGCCGGCGGAGCTTGCCCGGCGGCTCGCCCAGATCGGCGTCGTCGCCCGCGCCGACGCGCCGCGCCTTGCCGGGCTGCTCAAGCCGGGCCAGCGGCTGGTTTCCCGCGACGGCGATCTATGGCGCTGGGACGGTTTTGCCGCCGCGGCTCACGCGCCGACCGGCGCGGCGCGCCGGCTTGCCGAACGCGGCCGGCTGGCGGCGATCGAGGGCGAGTTGGTCGCCGCCCGCAGCGAGGTCGAGGCCAAGCGCCGCGTCGTCGAGGCAGCCGAAACCGCCCTTGCCGCGGCCGCCGCCGCCGAAACCGATGCCCGCGCCCACTGGCGCGAGGCGCAGCGCCTGACCGACGTGGCGCGCGAGGAGGCCGGCGCTGCCGAACGGGAGATCGGGCGCAACGCGGCGCGAATTTCGGCGCTTAAGGAGGCGAAAGAGCGGATCGGCGCCGGCCGCGACGAAGCCACACGGTCGCGCGCCGATGCGCAGAAGGAGCTCGCCGCGCTGGCCGAGGCCGCCGAGCTTGACGGCAAGCTTGCCGCGGTGAATGCCGCGATTGCCCGCGAACGCGGCACCTGCGCCGAGCTGCGCGGGCAGGCCCAGGCGATCGCGCGCGAGGCCGAGCTTGCCAACCATCGGCTGCGCGCCATCGCCGCCGAACGGCAGGGCTGGAACGAGCGCCATAATAACGCGGCGGCGCAAATCGCCACGCTCGGCCGGCGCACCGACGAGGCGGCCAGCGAACGCGCCGAGCTTACCAACGCGCCGCAAAAGTTCGCGGCCCAGCGTCAGGGCTTGATCGGCGAAATCGAGAACGCCACTGCGCAACGCCGCGCCGCCGCGGACCGGCTGGCGGCGGCCGAGACCGAGCTTGCCGAAGCCGACAAGGCGGCGCGGCTTGCGCTCGAAGCGGTCGGCGAAGCGCGCGCGGAAGCCGCGCGCGGCGAGGAGCGGCACGATGCCGCCAAGCGCCGGCTCGCCGATATCGAGCATGAAATCCGCGACACGCTGGCGGTCGAGCCGGCGGCGGCCGCAGAAGTCGCCGAGCTGAAAGCCGATGCGCCCGTGCCCTCGATCGCCGAGGCCGAGGCCAAGATCGAGCGCATTCGGGCCGAGCGCGAGCGGCTCGGCTCGGTGAATTTACTCGCCGAGCAGGAATTGCGCGACATCGAGGCGCAGCACGTCAAGCTTACCGGCGAGCGCGACGATCTGGTCGAGGCGATCCGGCGGCTGCGCCAGGGCATCCACAGCCTCAATCATGAAGCGCGCGAGCGGCTGCTTACCTCGTTTCAGATCGTCAACGCCAATTTCAAGAAACTGTTCGCCGAATTGTTCGGCGGCGGCAATGCCGAATTGCAACTGATCGAGAGCGAGGACCCGCTCGAAGCCGGCCTGGAAATCATGGCGAAGCCGCCGGGCAAGAAGCCGGCGACGCTGTCGCTATTATCCGGCGGCGAGCAGGCGCTGACCGCGCTCGCTTTGATCTTCGCCGTGTTCCTGACCAATCCGGCGCCGATCTGCATCCTCGACGAGGCCGAAGCGGCGCTCGACGACTACAACGTCGAACGCTTCTGCGACCTGCTCGACGAGATGACGCGCTCGACCGACACCCGCTTTGTCATCATCACCCACAATCCGATCACCATGGCGCGGATGAAACGGCTCTACGGCGTCACCATGGCCGAGCGCGGCATCTCGCAGCTCGTTTCCGTCGACCTCGAAGGCGCGGTGAAGCTGCGCGAGGCGAGCTAGGACGCGTATTCATAAATCCGGCTTATGTCCGCTTCGGTCCGATGCTGTCGAAAAAGGATTTTTGGCAGCGGAGCGAAGAAGAGTATTTCAAAAACAAGCCAGCATCGAGAATTTTGATTCAAGTACCCTCGATTTCGGATTCTATTATTGCCCATTTCTGCCGGTCGGATGCTCATAGGCCGACTTTTTCGACAGCATCGTCCGAAAGCGACGGAATTGCTGCGTGGCCGCAAACTGACGCGATGGGCCACTTTCGGACTCCTGCACTGCAAAAAAGGTCGCGGCGATTCAACATCATACTTGTCGTTTCCAAGGTCGGGACGGCGCTGTTTGTGTCTCTCCACATCGGGCACAATCCTAGCGCGACGGCGCGACCGTCTCAAAACGCATTTTTGGGCTGCTAGGGCAGGCGTAGGATGCCGCCGGGCAATGGAGGGCATCATGACAAAGGGCAGTATGAAGGACTTTGATCGGCGTCCGGGTGTTGTCTATTTCTTTGCTGCCGGGGACCCGGCGCGCGCAATTAAGATCGGCATGACTACAATCGAGCCGAAGCGTGATCTGAAAAAGAGCATCGGCTTTCGGCACAGACAAATACAATCCGCCAATCCTGATATAATTCGACTGCTAGGGATCATTCGCTTTGACGCGGGAGAATTTCCCGCACGTGATGCGTACCGGCGCGAGCAGGAATTGCATGTCCGGTTCAAAAAGCAGCAACGTTTTAATGACAACACACCCGGACACGAATGGTTCACCCCCACAAAAGAACTTGAGGACTACATTAGAGAGAACTGCGAACCGCTACCGGAAGAACTTAAAATTCCGACCGTGATTGGCTCGCCGATCATTCGCTAGCGGCCACGCCCGTCGCTCGCAAGGTTGCCAAAGCCATTGACCGCGCCTTGCGCGAGTGCTGCATTACGAGCGGGAGGGCTTTGGCCGTGCGGATCATCGCAGCGTGTGCACTCGCGTTGACGCTTGCCGCGTGCGCGCAGAAGTCGCCCACTGATGCCGTTGATGCCGCGCTGCAAGCCGCGCAGACCGTGCCGCAGACAAGCGAAGCCGCGGCCCCGACCGCCGATCAACTCGCGCAAGCACAGAAAGCCCGGAAACCCGTCAGCGAACTCGCGGCCCACAAAGCGATTGTCGTTTATTTTGCACAGACGTTGAAGGACCCGGACTCGGCAAAGTACACATACCGGCCACTTATCAGTGGGGTCGCTTTCCTGCATTCTAGTGATAAATCACTTTCCCACAGCGATGCTGGTTGGTTCATGTGCGGGACGGTCAATTCAAAAAATTCCTATGGTGGGTATACAGGCCAGCTACCATTCTTCGCCTATTTCGAGCCGACCAGCGGGTCTTCTGTTCAGGAGGGTGACATTGACAATCCGGGATGGGGGGACGTTGATGACTCGCTTGGATGGTGCAAGCAGCTATACGGGAATTAGGTGGTACTGATGAAATTCAAGACTAATGAGTAAGGAAGTTCTGTTGGCTCCGGTGCCGTGTATCCACTTGGCATCTGCCGCAGAGAAGTCCGATCTTCGCGCAACGTGTTGCGTTCGGGACGAGCCAACATGGGATCGTTGATGTGCCGATTGGCTTACCCGTGTTCATCTATGCCTCACAGCCGCCACATCCGCTGTTCTGTGGCAGCGTTGCTTCTTGGACGGGAGTGCTACACGCAATTGTCCCGGCCCAAAAAACTGGCCCTCGCTCCGGCAAGCACCCCGATCCATCTGTTCGGCCGCCGAGCACAGAGGCCCTCAAAGACGGGGACGGACCATTTCTTTTCTTTTGGGAGGTTGAGGGTCTGCACCAACTCAAAAAGCCTGACCGCTTGAGTTTGAGCAAATTCAAGAAGAAGGACGGCAGCCGATATACCGCAGATGTTCCCCAATGGCCGGTCCTTGCTCAACTGGATTGTTGATTTGATCCGGGTCTGTGGCTCAACTAACGCGCCGAATGGTTAGTTGCACACTTCACTTGCTGCGTTGCACCGAAGTTTCGCAGCAAACGGTCGAGAAGGGTCATCTTCGACCGATCCAGCCGGCGTTTCCCGCAGGCCCATGTCCGCTTCGCCCCGAAAGCCCACTCTGAGGAATGACGTCATAGCTTGAACAACTTCTTCGCATTTTCCCTCCCGATCTTTATCCGGTCCGGCTCGCTGATCGGGCAGGCGTCGAACCAGCGCGCGGCGTGGTCGATATTTTCGAACGGCCAGTCGGCGGAGAACATGATGCGGTCGGCGCCGATTTCCAGCATCGCATTCATCAGCGCCTGGGTGCGAAAATTGCCCGAGGTGGTGAGATGGAAGTTGGCGGAGAAATATTCGCCCAGGCGTTTTTTCGCCGGCCACTTGTTGCGGTTGGGAATCCAGGCGTTGGAGTTGTCGACCCGCCACATCCCGTAGGGCAGGTTTTCGCCCATATGGCCGACGATGATTTGCAGCCGCGGATGCTTATCGAACAGGCCGCAAGCCATCAGCCGTAACGCATGCACGGCGGTTTCCTGGCCGAACGCCCAGATCGGGCCCAACAGCCAGGGATGGCCGTCGTAAATGCGTGCGTCGCGCGGTATGGGATTGCGCGGATGCAGATAGAACGGCACGTCGAGCCGCTCGACGGTCGCCCAGAACGGCCGGTATTGCGGCAAGTCGTAATAGACCGCGCTGTCGGCCTCGCCGACCTCTGAAAAGCCGTTGACCAGCGCGCCGCGAAAGCCGAGCTCCTTGACGCAGCGCTCGAGCTCGCGCGTGGCGCCGTCGGGATCCTGCATCGCCAGCGCCGCGAGGCCCTGGAAGCGGTCCGGCCGCTTGCGCACCTGCTCGGCGAGGTAGTCATTGGCCTTGCGCGCCACTTCGGCGGCGCGGGCTTTGTCGGCAATCGCCTGCACCGCCGGCGCATTGAGCGAGAAAAGAAACAGCTCGATGCCATTGTCGTCCATCTCCCGCAAACGCCGGTCATGGATGTCGAGCACGCGGCTTTTGACCTCCTGCCACACCACGTCGGGAAAGTAGCCGTGGGAATCCTCAAGCGTTTCCGGGATGGCGAAATGTTCTTCGAGTGCGATCTTGCCTTGCATGGTTTTTCCTCCGGCCGGCGCCGGCCATTACCCGGCAAATTAATCTTAACACGGCAACCGCGGGCGCAACTGCATTAGCCACGCCCCGGCCCGAACCGCTGGCACGGTTCTGGCGAGACCGCAGTGCGAGCTTCCGCGCTGTCCCATTCCGGGGCGGCGGCCGGATGCGTTCGCCGAAATGCAACAGCGAAGCGGCCGCGCCGATGAATATCCAACCCAGTTACACGCTGGCCACCCCGCCGCTGTCGAGCCGGGTGCTGCGCGCCTGGGCGCTGTTGTCGCTCGGCACCTTCTCCACCGCGATTTTTTTCATCGACGTCGCCTTGATCGTGGCGATGTCGTTTGTCACCGGCCTCGTCTATTACCGCCTCACCTATGGCGACATCGACGAAATCTCGACCTGCGTCCAAGTCGGATTCCTGGCGGCGGGCATATTCACCGTCTCCAACCTGTTCCGCGGCGAATACCGGCTGCCCAACTTCTTCGCCTTCAAGCCGCACGCCCGGCGCACCGTCCAATCCTGGAACGTCACGCTGATCAGCCTGCTGATGCTGGGCTTTATGGCGCAGATCAGCGTCGATTATTCGCGCGGCTGGATCGTGCTGTTCTATTTCGCCACGCTCACCGGGCTCGTGGTGCTGCGCTTCGTCATCGTGCGCGTCACCGCGCTGGCGCGCGCCGCGGGGCTGATTTCGGCGCAGCGCATCTGCCTGATCGGCACCGGCGCCCATATCGGCGCCTTCGTCCAGCATTACGAGCCGTGGGCGCTCGGGCTTAACGTCGTCGGCTGCCGCTTCCTCACCCCGGTTCCGGCCGCCGCCTCGGCCGAAGCCCGGCACGCGGTGCTCGACCGCGATCTCGCCGAGGCGGCTGCCAGCGTGCGCAGCCTCGAGCCCGACGCGATTTATCTCCTGCTGCCGTGGTCGGCGACCGAGATCATCGATCGTTGCGCCAGGACCTTTCTCGCGCTGCCGGTCGAGATTCACCTTGGCCCGGAGCAGATCCTGCACAAGTTCGAGGACGTCGAGCTGGCCAAAGTCGGTCCCTTGGCGAGCCTGCAATTGACGCGGTTGCCGCTGTCGCGCGCCGAAGTCCTGCGCAAGCGCTTTTTCGATCTGTTGTTCGCCTCGCTCGGCCTTGTCGCCTTGACGCCGCTGTTCGTCGCCGTCGCCCTCCTCATCAAGCTCGACAGTCCGGGCCCGATCTTCTTCGTGCAGCGCCGCTACGGCTTCAACCAGCAGCCGTTCCGCATCATCAAATTCCGCACCATGCGCGCGCTCGAAGACGGCGCCGTCGTTCCGCAGGCCAGGCGCGACGACCCGCGCTTGACCAAACTCGGCCGCTGGTTGCGGCGCTGGAACATCGACGAGCTGCCGCAGCTGTTCAACGTGCTCGCCGGCGACATGTCGCTGGTCGGTCCGCGGCCGCACGCGATGTCGCACGACCGCGACTACCAAGGCCGCATCTCGCTTTATGCGCGCCGCCACAACGTCAAACCCGGCCTCACCGGCTGGGCGCAGATCAACGGCTATCGCGGCGAGATCGACACCGAGGACAAGATCAGAAAACGCGTCGAATACGACCTGTTCTATATCGACAATTGGTCGCTGTGGCTCGATCTGAAAATCATCGCCCGCACGCTGTTATCGTCGGCCGGCTACCGCAACGCTTATTGATCTGTGGGGCGGGCATCGCGCCCACGCGTGCTGTTCGCGTGGGCAAAACCGTGCACGTGCGATGCCCACGCGGCAACGGTCGCGCCGACAGTTTTGCCCACCGTATCGGTTGAGCTTAGCCCGCCAAGCTGGCGATGGCGGCGACCGCGCCCGCGGTGACCAGCGCCGTCGACAGCCATAACGCGCCGATCAAAAGCCATAGCGGCCGCGACTTCGGCAGCGCCGGCGCCGGCGGCTTGCTCCAGGATTGCAGCGCCGGCTCGCCGACCCGCAACGCGGCGCTGGCGCGCTCGATGTCGGCCAATTCGCGCGCAAGCTGCTCTTGCTCGAACCGGGTCAGCGCGCCGGCGTCCACTGCGATCCGGTCGGTGGCACGCCGGCGCGGCGGCTCGAAACTGCGGGGTTCGATCGAGACGGCGCCGTCGCTGAAGTGATCCGAGGGCACGAGAATCGGGAGACTGCTCGGGCATCGCCCGCACCTGCTTTTTGTTGCGTAGTTTTCTAAACGACGGCCCGCACCCACGCGATGTTGATCGCCGGCTAACCTTAATAGGGCCGCGAACTGCCCTATATTGCCCCTTGTTCTTTGTTTCCCCCGCCGACCGGCGTTGAGCGTCAAACCGCCGCTGGCGGGTCTGCCGGAATGCGCTATGCTATTGATTGCGCTATAAAACAGACCGTTTGCGCGAGCTGCGCCCAAGGAGCCTGCCATGTCCACCTCGACCATCATCGTTCTGGCCGTGATCGTCGTCGTCGTGGTGTGGGCGATCACCGTCTTCAACGGGCTTGTCGCCATGCGGCAGCGGGTCAACGAGGCGTTTGCCGACGTCGACGTGCAACTGCGGCAGCGGCACGATCTGGTTCCCAATCTGGTCGAGACGGTGAAAGGCTACGCCGCGCATGAGCGCGGCACGCTCGACGAGGTTGTCAAGGCACGCAACGCCGCGGTGACCGCGCAAGGCCCGACGCAGCAGGCGGCGGCGGAAAACATGCTCAGCGGCGCGCTGCGCCAGCTGTTCGCGCTGTCGGAAAACTATCCCAACCTGAAAGCCAACGCGAACTTCCAACAATTGCAGGCGGAGCTGACCGACCTCGAAAGCAAGATCGCGGCGTCCCGCCGTTTCTTCAACAACGCGGTGCAGGAATATAATACCGGCATTCAACGCTTCCCCGCGGCGCTGTTCGCCTCCGCGTTCGGCTTTCCGCAGAAGGACTATTTCGACCTCGGCGGCGATCGCCAGGCCGAGACGGCGGCGCCGGCGGTGAAGTTCTGAGCGTCATGCAAGCATAGTCGACCCAAAATGGCCGCTTACGGTCTCTATAGCCATATTCAGTCGAACCGCTACCGTTCGATCGCCCTCTTGATCGCGCCTGTTTTTACTGGTCTATGTCATGGTTTTCGCCGGCGCGCTGGCGGCCGTGGCGCTGTCGGTCAACGCCGACATCGACACGATGCTCCGGCTCGCTTGGGGCGATCTTCTCAAGCGGCGCCATACGCGACCGCCGGCACCGTGCTGTGGGTGGTCATCGCCTATTACTTTCATCAGGACATGATCGATGCCTTGACCGGCGGCCGCGAGATCGCTCGCAGCGACGACCCGCGGCTTTACGATCTGTTGGAGAACCTCTGCATTTCGCGCGGCATTCCGACGCCCAAGCTCAAAGTGATCGATTGCGAAGAGCTTAACTCCTTCGCCACCGGAATGAATCCCAAGCAATATTCGATCACCGTCACCACCGGGCTGCTCAAGCGGCTCAACGACGCCGAACTCGAATCCGTGCTCGGCCATGAATTGACCCATATCCGCAACGGCGACGTCCGCATGATGGTCATCGCCGTCGTCATCGCCGGCGCCATTTCATTCTTCGTCGAGCTGGTGTTCCGGCTGTGGTTTTACAACAGCATGTTCGGCGGCTCGCGATCCGAGCGCCGCGGCGGCGGCGGCGGCGGCGGCGGCGCGGGCGTCGCGATCCTGATCGCCGTCGGGCTCATTGTCGTCGCCTATATTCTGTCTTTCGTCATCCGGCTTGCGCTGTCACGCTCGCGCGAGTTTCTTGCCGACGCCGGCTCGGTGGAACTCACCAAGAATCCCGACGCCATGATTTCGGCGCTGCGCAAGGTCGAAGGCCGCGGCGAGCTTCCGCGCGCGACTTCGGCGGTGATGGAAATGTGCCTGGACAATCCGCGCGAAGGGTTCGGCGAATTATTCGATACCCACCCGACCGTCGACGCCCGGATCGCGGCGCTGGTGAAATTCGCCGGCGGCCACGATCCGGGCCCGATCGCGCTGCTGCCGCCCGGCAGCGCAGCCGGCGACGATCAAGCGGCGGCGGCGGCCGAACCGTGGGGCGCTCCCGACGACGCGCCGGATGCGGCTTTCGCCCGCCGCACCGCTGTCGTCGCCCGCCGGGACCGTCGACGGCTCCGCCGGACCTTGGTCGGAACCCGCAACCGAATCCGCGCCGCAATCCGATTCCGCCCCGCCATCCGAATCGAGCCCCGGGCCGTGGGGTCCGCAGCGCGGAAACTAGCCCACCGGGCCGGCCGAATTAACCTTAACGAATTACAAATACGGCCAAAACCGGCTTCGCCGCCCGCCGGAGGGACGATCAGGCTTCCAAACGGCGCCGGGCCTGTGTAGAAGCAAAACTTGAGGATGGAGGACGCGACGCGCTCCACTCGGCGGCGTCAATGAGGGTTCGATCATGGCGAAACCAACGTTGATCTTGGTCGGTGCCGACAAGGGCGGCGTGGGCAAAACCACCATCGCCCGCACCTTGCTCGACTATTTCACCGCGCATCATGTGCCGACTCGCGCCTTCGACTCCGAATCGCCGAAAGGCACGTTGAAGCGCTTTCATCCCGAGGTCAGCGACGTCGTCGACGCCACCGTGGTGGCCGACCAGATGCGCATCATCGATACGCTGTCGACCACCGACGCGACGGTGACCGTGGTCGACGTGCGCGCCGGCCTGCTGTCGCCGACGCTGCGCTCGCTGCGCGATATCGGCTTCCTCGACGCGGTCAAGAAGGGTCAGATCACCTTCGTTGTGTTCCACATTCTCGGCTCCTCGATCGCCTCGTTGAACGAGATCGAAGAGACCGCGCCTTTCACCGTCGACGCCAAATATTTCCTGGTCAAGAACTTCATCAACAATACGAGCTTCTTCGAATGGGATCAGGCCACCCATGCCGCGTATTTCAAGAAGCTGCGGACGCGGTGGTCATCACCATCCCGAAGCTCAACGAAATGGCCTATGAGCAGGTGGAGCTCGCCTCGGTGCCGTTCCTGACCTTCGTCGCCAACAAGAATCCGAAGGGCGACACCGCCAATTACTCGTTCGTGCTGCGCGGCTATGTGCGGCACTGGCTCGGCAATGTCTGGGGCGAGTACGATCGCGTCAAGCTGCTCGACGTATTCGACACCTCCGCCGGCGGCGCTTCGGGCGCGCGCATCGCAGGCCGGCAACCGCTCCTAATCGAATAAAGACAGAGAGCAAGCCGTTTTGGCCCGAGCGGGCTTCCGCCCGGCGCCGTCGCACGCGCCCAACGGTGGACACCGCTTCCCGGAAATGACTATGCTCAAGCCCTGCCGGGGCGCAGGGGAACCGGTGCGTTAGAGCATGTCCCGCAAAAGTGGAGACCGGTTTTGCGAAAAGGACATGCAAAATAAACAGCTGGAGCGGGATGACGATTCGGAGAAAAGTCATCCCGCTCCAGCGAATATGCCTTGGATTCTCCGCGGAAGATGCCGCAGCACACGCCGCTTTACATCGTCGCCTCGCAGCACCCGCGGGTCGGCAAGACGCTGATTGCCCGGCTGCTGATCGAGTATTTCCGCCTGAGCGGCAAGGCGCTGGTCGGCTACGACCTCGATCCCCGCGAGCCGACGCTGGCGGGCTATTTCCCCAACCTGGCGTGGACCGTCGACATCGCCGAGACCCGCGGCCAGATGGCGCTGTTCGACCGGCTCGTGGCCGACAGTTGGCGCACCACCGTGATCGATCTCGGTTACGGCCTGTTCGAGCAATTCTTCGCGGTGATGGCCGAGATCGGCTTCGAACAGGAGGCGCGCCGGCGCGGTATCGAGCCGATCGTGCTGTTCATCACCGATTCGGCGCCGACCACCGCGAAGAGCTATGCCGAGCTGCGGCGCCGGCTGCGGCACACCTCCTTCGTGCCGGTGCACAACGAGGCGGCAGCGTTCATGTTCGTGCCGCAGGATTTTCCGCCGACCCGCGCGGAATGCGGCATCATCCGCATCCCGCGCCTGTCGCCGCTGGTGCGCGGCGTCATCGACCGGCCGGGATTTTCGTTCGGCGACTATATGGGCAAGCAGCCCGGCGGACCGACCGAAGTGCATAGCTGGATCGGCGGCATTTTCGCCCAGTTTCGCGAGCTCGAACTGCGGCTCCTGATCGGCGAGCTGGAAGCCTCGCTACGCGGCGCCAGGAAGGAAACGGTGCGGGAGAGTCCTTAGAACGGGCTAGAGCGGGATGACTTTTCTTCGAATCGTCATCCCGCTCTATCTATTTATTTTAGCATGTCCTTTTCGCAAAACCGGCTTCCACTTTTGCGGGACATGCTCTAATGCCCCTCGAAGCCGACCAGCGTGCGCACCGGCACGCCGAGCTTTCTGATTTTTTCGGCGCCGCCGAGCTCCGGCAGATCGATGACGAAGCAGGCGGCGACGACCGTTGGCGCCGATCTGCTTCAAAAGCTTGACCGCGGCCTCCGCGGTGCCGCCGGTGGCGACCAGATCGTCGACCAGGATGACCCGCTCGCCGCTCGACCACCGCGTCCTCGTGCATTTCCATCTCGTCGATGCCGTATTCGAGCGAATAGCCGATGATCACGCGCTTGAACGGCAGCTTGCCCTTCTTGCGGATCGGCACGAATCCGCACGAGACCTGATGCGCGATGGCGCCGCCGAGAATAAAGCCGCGCGCCTCGATGCCGGCCACCTTGTCGATCTTGCCGCCGGCCCAGGGCTGCACCAATTCGTCGACGGCGCGGCGAAATGCGCGTGCATCGCCCAAGAGCGTGGTGATGTCGCGGAACATGATGCCCGGCTTGGGATAATCCGGGATGCTGCGGATCGCGGCCTTCAGATCGTTCTCGAGTGCGATGCTGGTCATGGTCGGCCCCCGCCGCCGCGCGCAAAGCTCGGCGCTGCTATGCCGCCGGCGCGCGCGGCTTTTCCAGGTCCGGATCGTGCAGCACGGCATGCCAGACCCGTTTCTTGGTGAAGTACAGCAGCCCCGTGAAGACGATCAGGAATATCATCACCTGGAAGCCGAGCCGTTTGCGCGCGTCGAGCGTCGGCTCCGCCGCCCACATCAGGAAGGCGGCGACGTCGCGGCCGTATTGGTCCACCGTCGTCGGCGTGCCGTCGGTATATTCGACCTGGCCGTCGGACAGCGGCTTCGGCATGCCGATAGCGTGGCCGGGGAAATATTTATTGTATTGGCCGCCCGGCGGCAACGCGAAACCGGCCGGCGGATCGGTATAGCCGTTGACGATGGCGTGGATGTAGTCGGGGCCGTCCTCCTGGTACATCGTGAAGGCGTCGAAGATGAATTGCGGGAAGCCCCACTCGTAGCTGCGCGCCTTGGCGAGATCGGACATGTCGGGCGGCAGTTTGCCGCCGAGCGTGGCACGCGCGGCCTGCTCGTTCGGGAACGGTGGCGGGAAGTAATCGGCAATCTTGCCCGGCCGCTGAAACATCTGGCCCTGGTCGTTCGGACCGTCGGTGACCTGGAACGTGGCCGCGATCGCCGCCGCCTGCGCCTCGGTGAAGCCGGGGCCGCCGGGATCGGCGAGATTGCGGAACGACAAGAGCTTCAGGCTGTGGCAATTCGAGCAGACCTCGCGATAGATTTTGAAACCGCGCTGCAACTGCTCGGGATCGTAGGTGCCGAACGGCCCGGAGAACGACCAATGCTGCCGCGGCGGCGCATCCGCCTCCTGCGCCGATGCGGCGGTGTGAAGGCCCACCAGCGACGCCGCGACCGCCCATGCGACGAAAATGCTGCGGTGAAGATTCATGGGCCGGGCCTCCTTAGCCGCGCGCGCCCGGTGGCGGCGCCGCCGCTGCGCCGACCGGAACGCCTTCGCGCAACACCGATTCCGAGATCGAATTCGGCAACGGCTTGGTCTGCTCGAACAAGCCCAACAGCGGCAGGATGATGAAGAAGAAGGCGAAGTAATAGGCGGTCAGGAAGCGGGCGGCAATGACGTAACCGCCGACCGGCTCCTGCGAGCCTAGATAGCCGAGGCCGATCACGCCGCGAAGAAGATCAATAGGAACTGCCGGTACAGCGGCCGATAATTCGCCGAGCGCACGCGCGAGGTATCGAGCCACGGCAAGAAGGCAAGAACGATGATCGAGGTCGCCAGCGCGGTCACGCCGAGAAGCTTGTTCGGGATCGCGCGCAGAATGGCGTAGAACGGCAGATAGTACCATTCCGGAACGATGTGCGTCGGGGTCTGGGCCGGATTGGCCGGAATGTAATTGTCGGAATGGCCGAGATAGTTCGGGATGTAGAAGATGAACCAGGCGAAGCACGATGCAGAACAAGCCGATGAAGAAGGCATCCTTGATCGTCGCATAGGGCGTGAACGCGACCGTGTCCTTCTCGGTCTTCGGCTCGACGCCGGTCGGATTGTTCTGTCCGACCATGTGCAGCGCCCAGACGTGCAGCACGACCACGCCGGCGATGACGAACGGCAACAGGTAATGCAGCGAATAGAAGCGGTTGAGCGTCGGATTGCCGACCGCGTAGCCGCCCCACAGCCAGGTGACGATGCCGTGGCCGACCACGGGCAGCGCCGAGAACAGGTTGGTGATGACGGTCGCCGCCCAGAAGCTCATCTGGCCCCACGGCAGCACGTAGCCCATGAAGCCGGTGGCCACCATCAGCAGGAACAGGATGACGCCGAGGATCCACAGCACCTCGCGCGGCTCCTTGTACGAGCCGTAATACATGCCGCGCGCGATGTGGACGTAGACGGCGAGGAAGAAGAACGAGGCGCCGTTCGAATGGATGTAGCGCAGGAGCCAACCGTAATTCACGTCGCGCATGATGCCTTCGACGGAATTGAAGGCGTAATCGACGTGCGGCGTATAGTGCATCGCCAGCACGACGCCGGTGACGATTTGCACGCCAAGCATGAAGGCGAGAATGCCGCCGAACGTCCACCAATAGTTCAAATTGCGCGGCGTCGGATAGACGATGAACGACGAATAGACCAGGCTCGCGATCGGCAGCCGCCGCTCGAACCATTGCATGAAGGGGCTTTGCGGCTGATAGGTCGAATGTCCGCTCATAGTCGAACCTTATGTGCCTGATTGGGCGATGCTTCGCCGATCCGTGTCCGCCCCGGCAGTCGCAGTCGCAATGAAAGGAAGTCCCGGCGCGTGGGCTCCGCCGTTGGGATTGCTGCCACAGCCTCGAACCTCTTTCGTCTTGCCGGTCATCCCGTCCGCGCTGCGAACCGCCCGCCCCCGGCCCTACCCCGCCCGGTGGAGGGGCCGGCGGCGGAAGGACCGCTCGCCTCCGGCCTTGGGAAGGCCTTAAGGCGACGCATTCCGGCGGCGTTTTATTGGCACCCTTGCCGGGATAGTGCAAGTGTGGCCTCGACGACACCCACAATGCAACTTGCGTGCCCGCGCGACGGCCCTATGCGCGGCAGGACGGATCGCCGCCAAACCGCGCCTATCGCCCGGACATGGTCTTACGCATCGCCCTCTATGAGCCCGATATCCCGCAAAACACCGGCACGGTGTTGCGGCTGTGCGCGTGCCTCGGCATCGAAGCCCATATTATCGAGCCGGCCGGGTTCGCCACCTCCGACCGCGCCTTTCGCCGCGCCGGCCTCGACTATCTCGATGCCGTCGCGCTCGTGCGGCATGCGGCATGGCGGGAATTTGACGCTTGGCGGCGGCAGGAGCGCCATCGTCTGTCCTGTTCACGACCGCGGCGAGCCTGATCCTATCTCGATTACCGCTTTGCGGCCGACGATATTTTGCTGTTCGGCCGCGAAACCGCGGGCGTGCCGCAAGACGTGCATGCCGCCGCCGACGCCCGCCTGGTGATCCCGATGCGGCCGGGCTTGCGCTCGCTCAATGTCGCGCTTGCCGCCGCCATGGCCGCCGGCGAAGCGCTGCGGCAGATCGAGATCGGTCGGCCAACGCCGTGAGCGCACCGGCCGCTTGCCATTGCCGCTTGCCAATTATGTATATTATACTAATATACAGAAATGCCCGACCTGAGCCAGATCGCCGGATTCGACTGGGACGACGGTAACAGCCGGAAGAGCCTGGACAAACACGACGTAAGCCAACTGGAAGCGGAACAAGTCTTCCTCGATCCCAAGCTTCTTGTGTTGATCGATGCGAAGCACAGCGATGAAGAGACCCGTTATCACGCTTATGGCTGCACGGCCGCAGGCCGTTTTCTACAGGTCAGTTTCACAATGCGGCGAAATGCGACACTGGTGCGAGTGATCTCGACCCGAAGCATGAGCCGGAGGGAAAGGTCCCGCTATGAACAAGAAGTTTAAGACAGTTCCGAAATTCCGCGATGAGGCGGAAGAACGCGCATTCTGGGAATCGCATGATACGGCCGACTATTTCGACCTAAGTAAAGCGCAGCGTGTCCGATTTCCAAACTTGAAGCTGTCCACGACCGCCATCTCGCTGCGCCTGCCGCAAGGCCTGCTCGACCGCATCAAGGTCGCGGCGAATAGACGTGACGTGCCTTACCAGTCGTTGATCAAGGTGTGGCTGGCGGAAAAAGTGGACGCCGAATAACGCCGCCTGCCGTTCGCATGCGCGTTGCCATGACATTCTCGCCACCGCAGCGGTGGAGCCAGCCTTCAAAGCCGCCATGAATATCGAAGACCGCAAAGAGACGGCAACGACCTGGTTCGCGAGTTTGCGCGACGGCATCGTGGCGGCCTTCGAGGCCGTCGAGGACGCGCTGCCCTCCGGCGCGCCGCTGGCCGACCGCCCGGCCGGCCGATTTACGCGCACGCCGTGGAGCCGCACCGATCACAGCGGCGGCCAACCGATCTCGGGTTTACCCGAGATCGGCAATGTAAATGCCGGATCGGCTAAAGCCGATCCGGATGGCGGCGGCGGCGTCATGGCGATGCTGAAGGGCCGCGTGTTCGAAAAGGTCGGCGTCCATGTCTCGACCGTGTTCGGTGAATTCGCTCCCGAATTCCGCAAGGAGATTCCCGGCGCGACCGACGACCCGCGCTTTTACGCCACCGGCATTTCGCTGATCGCGCATCCGCACAATCCGCATGTGCCCGCCGTGCACATGAACACGCGCTATGTCGTCACCACCAAATCCTGGTTTGGCGGCGGCGCCGATCTCACCCCGCTGCTCGACCGCCGGCGCAGCCAGGACGATCCCGACACCATCGCGTTCCATGCCGCAATGAAAGCCGCCAGCGACGCGCATGCCGCCGTCGCGCCCTACGACAAATTCAAAAAATGGTGCGACGAGTATTTTTATTTGAAGCACCGCGGCGAGATGCGCGGCATCGGCGGCATTTTCTACGATTATCTCGAGACCGATTGGAACGCGACATTTGCCTTCACCCAGGACGTCGGCCGCGCCTTTCTTGGCGTCTATCCCGAACTGGTGCGCAGGAATTTTGCCAAGCCCTGGACCGCAGCCGAGCGCGAGGAGCAGCTCGTCCGCCGCGGCCGCTATGTCGAGTTCAATCTGCTGTACGACCGTGGCACCATTTTCGGCTTGCGCACCGGCGGCAATGTCGAGGCGATCCTGTCCTCGCTGCCGCCGGTGGTGAAGTGGCCTTAAAGGCGCGTTATGGCCATCCGGATCAAAGAAATCGTAGTCGCGGGCTACCGCTCGCTGCGATCCATTCGCTTTCCGGTCGGCCAATTGACGGTTTTTGTCGGGGCCAATGGCGTCGGCAAAACGAACCTTTATCGCGCACTGCAACTCATCCAGGCCGCGGCGGCGGGGTCGCTCGCACGTGAATTGGCATCGGAAGGCGGCATGGAATCGGCGCTGTGGGCCGGCAAGCGCGCTGTTAACAAGCCCGCGCGGATCAAATTGGCGGTTGGCTTGGCGGCGGACGGTGCAAGCGCCGCCGGCCAGCACAGCTTCGACTACGGCGTCGAGCTTGGTGTCGTTCATTCGTACGAAATCGAAGTCGGTTTGCGGGTGCCGACTGCCGCGTCATTTCCGCTCGAACCGCAGATCAAGGAGGAAGTCCTGATTGATCGCGGCGGCCGGCGCCAGATTTCCGTACTCGAGCGCCGCGGCCCGCGCGCAACGGCGATCGACAACGACGGTCATAAGCACATCGTCGAGCCGCCCTTGCTGCCGACCGAAACCGCGCTCGGCTCGTTGCAGGATCCCGGCCGGTTCGGCGACATCGACATGATCCGGCGCACGATGCTCGACTGGCGCTTTTATCACGACTTCCGCACCGACCGGCTGTCGCCGCTGCGGCAGCCGTGCCTTGCCGTTACGACACCGACCTTGGCATCTGACGGTTCCGATCTTGCGGCGGTGTTCGCCACGCTCGCGCACATTCGCGAGGATACGACCGAGCTCGATCGCGCCATCGACGATGCCTTTCCCGGTGCGCGACTGGTCGTGCCGCCACCCGAACGCACGGCGTCGTTCGGCCTGATCATGCCGGATTATCCCAAGCGCGTGTTCGAGGCGAACGAGTTGTCGGACGGCACATTGCGCTATCTGGCGCTTGCGGGCGCGCTGCTTGGTTAT
Source organism: uncultured Alphaproteobacteria bacterium (assembly GCA_963729335.1). Taxonomy (GTDB): domain Bacteria; phylum Pseudomonadota; class Alphaproteobacteria; order Rhizobiales; family Xanthobacteraceae; genus BOG-931. The sequence goes on along the minus strand of CAVSNN010000002.1, from coordinate 40,339 downwards.
CGCCTGCCTGCGTTCATCGCGCTCAATGAACCCGAAACGAGCCTGCATCCGGAACTGCTTGAACCGCTGGCGCGCACCATAGCGCGCGCGGCACGGAGGACGCAGATCTGGGTCGTCACCCATTCCGAACGCCTGGCCGATGCGTTGGCGGAAAGCGGCGATGTGAAACCGCGCACCGTGATCAAGCGGGACGGCGGCACCTGGATCGAAGGCCTCAAGCTTTATGGTGAGTTCGGCGACGACGATGCGGACGATGAAACCGAATAGCCGGCGGCCGCTCGTAAAAGCACTCAATGACGGAATGCCCCCAAAATCATCGCCGTGCCGCCGACGATCACCACCGCGTCGAGCAAGGCGGTATGCACATGCACCGGCAGGCGCGTCACGATGAGCTTGGCCAAAAACGTGCAGGGAAAGGCGACGGCGCTGATCAGAAGCCCGATCGCGATCACCTTGTCGGTGAGCACACCGGCGGCCCCGAACACCGTAAGCTTGACGACGCCCATACCGATCGACACCGCAGCATCGGTGGCGACCACCGCGGCGCCTTCGAGCCCAGTCGCCATCAAGAGCGACAGCAGGATCACGCCGGCGCCGGTGGTGCCGCCGACCACGATGCCCCAGCCGGCGGCGGCGACGGCATAGGCTTTTTCGCCGAGCTTGCGGCCGCGCCGTTTCAAGAGCCGCCGCAACGGCACCGTCGCGATCAGGCCCGATCCGATCACCACGGCGGCGCCGCGGCCGGTCAACAGCGTATAGAGATACGCGCCCAGCACGCAAGCCGGCAGCGCGCAAACGAGCGCGATCAAGGCGCGGCGCGGCTCGAGCAGGCGGCGGAACGCGACGACCCGCGCGGTATTGGTGAACATCGCCGAAATGGCGATGATCGGCACCACCGGCGCGGCGCCGACCATCGGCACCAGAATAAGCGGCATCAGCGCGCCGGTGCCATAGCCGGCGACCCCGCCGGTAATGGCCGAAAACGCCGCCAGCACGACGATCGCCACAAGCTCGAAAAGGGAGACGTCCGGAAGGAACGGCATCGGCAAAGCAGTGTTGGCGGATTTCGCCGTTGACTAAGGCGCGCGCAGTTACGAGAACAAAGGCCGTCTTACCGGTGCGGGCGAGATAAAGACAACAACGCGCCAAGCGAGGATAGCGGGAGGAATTGCATGGACCTTGGCATCGCCGGCCGCAAGGCGATCGTTTGCGCCTCGAGCCGCGGCCTGGGACGCGGCTGCGCCAAGGCGCTCGCCGAAGCCGGCTGCGAGGTGGTGATCAACGGCCTCGACAAGGAGCGCCTTGCCGCGACGGCCGCCGAGCTGCGCACCGCGACCGGCGCCAGGATTACCGCGGTGGCCGCGGACGTTGCCTCGCCGGAGGGGCAGAAGGCTTTGTTCGCCGCCTGCCCGGAGCCCGACATCCTGGTCAACAACAATGCTGGCCCGCCGTTTCGCGATTTCCGCGAGCTCGACCGGGCGAAGATGATCGACGGCGTCGTCGGCAATATGATCGTGGCGGTGGAGCTCATCCAAAAGGCGATCGATGCGATGGTCGCCAGAAAATTCGGCCGCATCGTCAACATCACCTCCGGCTCGGTGAAAATGCCGCTCGTCGGGCTTGATCTGTCGTCCGGCGCGCGCGCCGGGCTCACCGCCTTTCTCGCCGGCGTTGCGCGTTCCGTCGCCGCATCCAACGTCACCATCAACTTCATGCTGCCCGGGATCTTCGACACCGACCGCTTCCGCTCCAACGTCGAGTCGACCGCGAAGAAGAGAGGCACCAGCTACGACGCCGCGCTGGCGCAGACCATCGATTCGGTGCCGGCGCGCCGGCTTGGCGCGGCCGAGGAGTTCGGCGCGACCTGCGCATTTTTGTGCTCGGCGCAGGCCGGTTACATCACCGGACAGAATATCCTGATCGATGGCGGAACGATTCCCCGGCGCGTTCTAGCTATTGATAACAATTATCAATGCCGCTATATGATGCCGGCAGGAGGATCGCTGCCATGCCCGCCAGCTATGCGCTCGGCAACAAATTCGAGCGCCTCGTCGCCAAGCTCGTCAAGAACGGCCGCTACAACTCGAAAAGCGAGGTTGTCCGCGAGGGGCTCCGTCTCTTGCTCGATCGTGAGGAGGAACGCCAAGCCAAGATTGCAGCTCTCCGCGAGGCCTTCCGCCAAGGCGAGGACAGCGGTTCTCCCATCCCTGCCGAGGATGTATTCGACCGGCTTGAAACGAAATATGCCCGGATGGCCGCAGGGCGGAAAAGGTGAAGCCGGTCGTCTTTAGGCCGCAGGCCGTTCGCGATCTTGAAGCCATCGCCGATTACATTGCCGCCGACAACCCGACCCGTGCTCAGTCGTTCGTGCAGGAGCTTCGCGAGCGGTGCCGGCTGCTTGGCGACTTTCCGGAATCGGCCCGCAGTTTCCCGGAACTGGGAAAAGACGCCCGTATCCTGCCGTATCGCAATTACGTCATCATCTATCGCAACCTGAGGGACCAAGTCTTGATTTCGCGCGTGATCCACGGCGCACGCGACATCCTTGCGGTGCTGTCGGATATCGATTGAGGAAATTCCGCCGATTGCGCGCTTGCCGCCGGCCTTTGCCGCCCGCATAGTATCCCCGTAATTCATTCAGGCACCGCAGTTTAGGGGAAAATCCATGAAACTCGTCCGCTACGGCGCGCCGGGTCGCGAAAAGCCCGGCATGATCGATGCCCAAGGCAAAATCCGCGATCTGTCGAAAATCGTTCCCGATATCGCCGGCGAAGCGCTGTCGCCGGCGGGATTGAACAAGCTGCGCAAGCTCAAAGCCGACAAGATGCCGCTCGTTAAAGGCAAGCCGCGGATCGGCCCTTGCGTCGGCGCGGTCGGCAATTTCATCGCCATCGGCTTGAATTATTCCGACCATGCCGCCGAAGCCGGCATGCCGATCCCCAAGGAGCCGATCATTTTCAACAAGGCGCCGTCGTGCATTTGCGGGCCGAACGACGACACCGTCATCCCGAAGGATTCCACCAAGCTCGACTGGGAAGTCGAGCTCGGCATCGTCATCGGCCGCCGCGCGCGCTATCTCTCTAAGGACAAGGCGCTCGACGTGGTCGCCGGCTATTGCCTCGCCAACGACGTGTCCGAGCGGGTGTTTCAGATCGAGCGCGCCGGGCAATGGACCAAGGGCAAGGGTTGCGAGACGTTCGGGCCGCTCGGCCCGTGGCTCGTCACCAAGGACGAGATCAAGGACCCGCAAAAGCTCGCGATGTGGCTCAACGTCAACGGCGAGAAGCGCCAGCGCGGCAACACCTCGACCATGATCTTCGACTGCCGGCATATCGTGTGGGCCTGCTCGCAATATTTCGTCATGGAGCCGGGCGACGTCATCATCACCGGCACGCCGCCGGGCGTGGGCTTAGGCATGAAGCCGGAACCGAAATTCTTGCACGCCGGTGACGTGGTCACGCTCGGCATCGACGGCCTGGGCGAGCAGCGGCAGAAGGTAGTGAGGGGCAAGTATTGAGGCGCGGTTTTGAAGGTCACGCTTCGACGGTCGTAACTTGTCCCTGCTTCAACGAAACGATCGCTGCGAGCAAATCCGGGATCATCGGTAACAGTTCGGCAAGCCTGTTTGTTTTCGCGTGAAGGACGATGACGGCGATCTTCAATCCCCGCAAATTCTGCTGAGAAGACAGGTTGCGGTCTACTGTGATGAACACATCGAACTGCTCGGATGCGAATTTGAGCAGTTCGCCATTCTTGATCGCGTTCCAACCCATCTGACGGGCAGTCTTGACGTTGTGACCGACAATGGCGCGTGACAACCGCCAATCGACGCATTCGTCGAGCAAGAACTTTCACGATACCGATTCGACCAGCCGGTCTTTCGCTTCTTCAAGGAAGGCGACCACCTGCTCGCGCCTCACCGCTGGGAAACCTTCGAGGAATTCGTCAATTGAGTCCCCAGCTTCCAAATATTCGATAAGCGTCTGCACCGGCACACGCGTTCCGGAGAACACCGGTGTACCTCCCATGACCTCGGGATCGCGGCAAACGATTGAGCTTTTCACATCCGCAACCTACCCCGCGCGATGGCTTGCAGCAACCGCGAACGAACAACATTCACCTTTCCCCGCTACGCGGGGAGAGGGAGCGGCCCGCAAGGCCAAATCCACAGACCGCACCCGTGACATTGCCTCGCGGTTGCATTTCCACTGCGGCATAGCGCCAGCACCTTGCAACGTCAGGTTTTTTCGGACACAGGTGGGCAAGGCGTGGAACCCGCAGTGGAGGGCGATATGGGAGCGAATTTCGGCATCGCCGGGATGGACTGGCAGCAGCGGGTCAACTGGGACCGCTTGCGCGAATACCGCATCGAACGCGCGCGCCAAATGATGAAAAAGCACAAGCTCGGCGCGCTCTTGTGCATGTACGACGAGAACGTCCGCTACATCACCGGCACGCTCACTCCCGGCTGGAACCGGCTCAAGCCCGGGCTACGCTACGCCATGCTGTGCGGCGACGGTCGCCCGATCCTGTTCGAGCAAGGCGACCTCGGCTTCCAGATCGAAAAGCATTCGCCGTGGCTGCCGAAGAAAAACATTCGCCACTCGTTCGCCTGGATCAAGGGCGCCGCCGGGCCGGCCTCGACCCAGCAGGTGACCAAATTCACTAAAGCGGTACTGGCGGCGATGAAGGAGAACGGCGTCGCCGGGCAAAAGCTCGGCGTCGACTTCATCGACATCAACATGATCGAGATTTTCAAGCAGAACAAGATCAAGTGGACCGACGGCATGAGCGCGATGATGGACGCGCGCGCGGTCAAGAACGAGGACGAGCAGGAATGCTTCCGCATCGTCGGCGCCATCGGCGACGCCACGCATTGGGAATGCATGAAATTCCTGCGCCCCGGCATCACCGAGAACCAGGTCACCGCGCACCTGATGCAATATCTCTACAACATTCCCGGCATGGAGGACGTAGAAGACGTCATCGTCTCGTCGGGGCCGAACACCTGGCCGAATTGGCGCAATTTCTCCGACCGCATCATCCAGCCCGGCGACATCGTGTTCATGGATTTGGCGGCGCTGACCTGGAACGGCTACAAGTCCTGCTATTACCGCACCTATTGCGTCGGCAAGGAGCCGACCAAGGAGCAGAAGGAGACCTACGATATCGCGCTGAAATGGCTCTACAACTCGATCGGCGCGGTCAAGGTCGGGGCCACCACCCGCGACATCGCCTTGAAATGGCCGTCAGCGATGAAGACCTGGGGCTACGAGGACGAGGACCAGGCCGCGGCCAACCTGTGGGGCCACGGGCTCGGCCTTGCCCAATACGATCCGCCGGTGATCTCGCGCATCTGGTCGCTCGATCATCCGGTCGACATCAAGGAGGGCATGACGTTTGCGCTCGAAACCCAGCACGGCAAGAAATTCCGCTACGGCGTGCGCATCGAGGAAATGCTGATCGTGCACAAAAAGGGCATCGAGATCGTCTCCAACTTCCCGGTCAAGCAGATCACCGTGGTCGATCCGCTGCCCGGCTATGGCGATCATGTGCGGTAAATTGCGAAAGCGCCGAGACAAATTCACCTCTCCCCGGAGGGGAGAGGTCGAGCGACCCCCGACTTGATCGGGGGGAAGCGAGGGTGAGGGGGTTCGTGCGGTGAGGTCGATCCGCAAGGCCCGAACCCCCTCACCCCAACCCTCTCCCCTCCGGGGAGAGGGAGTTCGCCGCGAGCCCGATTACGCCGAGACCGGTATGACGCATTTCATCCTCCCCCTCTCCTCGCCTGCCGCCACCGCGCCCGACCGCGTCGGCCCGAAGGCGGCGAACCTCGCGGCGCTGGCGCGGGCCGGGTTGCCGACGCCGGGCGGATTTTGCATCACGGCCGACGCCTATCGGCGGCAGGTTCAGCATCTCGACCTTGGCGATGCGGTGCGTGCCTATCCGGAGGCGGATCAGCCGACGCAGCGGCGCCTCGCGGTCGAGATCCGGCTCAAGCTTTATCAGAGCGATCTCGCTCCGGACGTGTTAGCCGACGTGCTTCCCGCATGGTGGGCGGCGGAAAAGCCGGCAGCGGTGCGCTCCTCGGCGCTGATCGAGGACCGTAGCGACGCAAATTTCGCCGGCCAATTCGAGAGCTTTCTCGGCGTGACCGACGACAGCGAATTTCTCACCAGCCTGCGCGCCTGCTGGGCGGCGTTGTGGACCACCAATGCGCGGCGATCCATGGCGCAGCATGGGCTCGACCCCGCCGGCACCGCGATGGCGGTGCTCGTTCAGCCGCTTGTCGCCGCGCGCGCTTCGGGCGGCGCGTTAAGCGAAACCGCCGACGGCCAGATGCTCGTTTCCGCCACCTGGGGGCTCGGTTCGACGATCGCGCAAGGCGAGGTGGTGCCCGACCGCATCGTGCTAAGCCGCCACGGCTTCGTGCGAAAGAACGAAGCCGGCCGCAAATCCCACCGCGAAGCTTGCAGCCATGGCGGGACCTCGCCGCAGGCGGTGCCGGACGCGCTGATCGGGGCGCCCTGCCTCGAAGCCGGCCAGGCGACGACGCTCGGGCGGTTGCTGCGCAAAGCGGAGGACGTGCTCGGCATGCCGGTCGAGATCGAATGGGCGCTCGACGATAACGGCTTTAAGCTTCTTCAGGCGCGGCCGCTGCATGTCGCGCCGGCCGAGCTGCCGGACGAAATCTGGCTGCAACATCCGGGATTGAACGGCCATCCCGCCGGCATCGGCTGGGGAAGCGGCCGCGCCGTGGTGGTCAATTGCGAATGCGAGTTAAGTCGTGTCGCGCCGGGCGACATTCTGGTGACGCGCGTCGCCGGGCCGGCCTTGAGCCATATCCTGCCGCGCCTCGGCGGCGTGGTTGCCGAGCTCGGCGGCTCGACCTCGCATCTGGCTTCGCTCGCCCGCGAGCGCGGCATTCCGGCGGTGCTCGGCGTGCTCGATGCGACGCGGCGCATTCCCGACGGCGCGCAGGTCGCGGTCGACGGCGTCGCCGGCGTGGTGCGGTGGCTGGCGTGATGGCAAGAAAACCCGCCCGGCCGCGCATCTTCGTGACCCAGCCGGTGTCCGAGCGGGCGCTCAAGCGCTTGCGCGCGGCGGCAAGCGTGAAAATCTTTCCCGACGCGAGCCGGATCGTTCCCAGGCGCACGCTCATCGCCGAACTGCGCAACGCCGATATCCTGTTTTGCCTGCTGCACGACACCGTCGACCGCGCCGTGGTCATGGCCAATCCGAACCTGCGCCTGATCGCGGCACAGTCGATCACGCCGTCCAATATCGACGTTGCGGCGGCGACCGCGCGGCGCATTCCGGTCACCGTCACGGCGCCGATCACCACCGAAGCGACCGCCGACCTCACCTTCGGCCTGATGCTCGCGGCGGCTCGGCGGATGCTGGAAGGCGACCGCATGGCGCGCGCTGGAAAATTCCCCGGCGGCCAGTCGGCCCATCTGATGGGCTCCCTGGTCTGGGGCAAGACCATCGGGCTTATCGGCGGCGGCGGCTTGATCGGCAAGGCGGTGGCGCGCCGGGCGCACGGCTTTGCCATGCGGGTTCTGTATTGGGCGCCGCGGCGCAAGCCGGAGCACGAGGAGCGCGAGGCCGGGCTGACTTTCATGCCGTTCTACGAGCTGCTGCGGGAATCCGACTTCGTCTCGATCCATTCGCCGCTCAATGAGGCGACGCGGCACCAGATCGGCGCGCGCGAATTGCGGCTGATGAAAAACACCGCCTTCCTCATCAACACCGCGCGCGGCGCCGTCGTCGACGAAGCGGCATTGGTGCGCGCCCTGCAAAGAAAGCAAATCGCCGGCGCCGGGCTCGACGTGTTCGAGCACGAGCCCAAGGTCGATAAGGCGTTGACGAGAATGGCCAATGTGGCGCTCACCCCGCATCTCGGCAGCGCCACCCCGGACGTGCGCGAGGCCATGGCGAATATCGTCGTCGACAATATTCTGGCGTTATTGGGAGGGCATAAGTTGCCCAATTGCGTCAATCCGCAGGTGTTTGCGTTGTAAGAGCGAGTGGCGAATAGCGAATGGCGAATAGAGACTAACAAGCAACGAATTTAACTATTCGCTACTCGCTATTCGCTATTCGCTATTCGCGCACGACAACAGGAGTGCGTCGATGCCCCGCACCACCATCGCCATCACTGACAGCCCGTTCCCGTCGCTCGACCCGGCGAAGAAGGCGCTGGCGCGGCTTGATCCCGAATACCGCATGGCGACGAGCCCCTCGGCCGAAGATATTGTCGCGGTCGCGCGCGACGCCGATGCGGTGCTCGTCACCTATGCCAGGCTGCCGGGCCAAGTCTTGCGCGAGCTCAAGAACTGCAAGGCGATCGGCCGCTTCGGGCTTGGCGTCGACAATATCGACCTGCCGGCGGCGAAAGAGCTCGGCATCGCCGTCAACTACGTGCCGGATTATTGCCTGCGCGAAGTGTCCGACCACGCCATGGCGCTGTTGCTCGCGCTCGCCCGCAAGGTGACGTTGGCCAATAAGCTCGTGCAATCCGGCCGCTGGGAAGTGCCGCCGATCGTGCCGCTGCGCCGCCTCGAAGGCCAGACCCTCGGCCTCATCGGTTTCGGCAATATCCCGCGCGCGCTCGCCCCCAAGGCCAAAGGCTTCGGCCTGAAGGTTCTCACCTACGATCCCTACGTTAATCGCGACGCCGCCGTGGCCGCCGGCGTCGAATGCGTAAGCTTCGACGAACTCTTGGCGCGCTCGGATTTCATATCCGTCCACGCCCCGTTGCAGCCGGCGACGCGCGGCCTGATGAACGCCAAGGCTTTCGCCAAGATGAAACAGGGCGCGTTTCTCATCAACACCGCGCGCGGCCCCTTGGTCGACGAGATCGCGCTCGTCGCCGCGCTCAATTCCGGAAAGCTCGGCGGCGCCGCGCTCGATGTCGTGACCGCCGAGCCGCTGGCGAAAGACTCCCCTCTGCTCGGCCGCGACAACCTCATCCTCACCCCGCACTCCGCGTTCTATTCGGTCGAGGCGCTCGAGGAATTGCAGACCAAATGCGCAACCGACGTGGCGCGCGTGCTGTCGGGCGAGAAGGCGATCTACCCGATCAGCGCTTAGCTCTCCCGCTGCCACTCCACGATGACCCGCACCGTTTTGTTGCCAATATTCGGATGCGGCAGCGGCGGGCTTTCGAGATAAAGCCGGTCGCCGTCGAGGCGGATAGTGCGCACCTGCTCGGTGCCGACCCAGGCCTCGTTCCACGCCGCTTCGACTTTGGTGATGACCTTGCCGCCCTCGACCCGGTAGCGGCCGGTATAGGCGATCATCGATGTCAACGCCTGCGCGCGGTCGGCGTCGGTTTTCGGCACGGCGCGGTTTTCCGCAGTCATCAGTGCCAGCCAGCGCCCGTCCACCGTCGCGATTTGGACGCCCTTGGGATGCGTCCCATAGATCGGCGTGCGTTGTTTGCTCGCCTGATCTTCATACACGACCGAGACCAGCGTCCAGGAGCCGACAATCCGCCGCCGCAGCTCGGCATCGTCCATCCCCGTCACTCCGCGGTCCAGCCGCCGTCGAGGATGAGCGCCGCGCCGGTCATCAGCGAGGAGGCGTCGGAGGCGAGGAACACGATGGCGCCGGACAATTCGTCGAGCTGGCCGAGCCGCCCGAGCTTGATCTTCGATAAGACCTCGTCGCGGAACGCCTTGTTCTCGAAGAACGGTTTGGTCATCGGCGTCTCCAGGAAGGTCGGGCCGAGCGAATTGACGCGGATGTTGTGCGGCGCAAGCTCGATCGCCATGGCCTTGGTGAAGCCCTCCATGGCGTGTTTCGAAGCGCAATAGACGGTGCGCCGCGCGGCGCCGACATGGCCCATCTGCGAGGAAATGTTGATGATCGAGCCGGGGAGTCTCGCTTCGACGAGGCGCCGCGCCACCGCCTGCGCCATGAAAAACGCCGCGCGCACGTTAAGCGCAAAGATGGCGTCGAAATCCTCGATCTTGACGTCCGGCAGCAAAGCCGGCCGGTTCATGCCGGCATTGTTGATGAGAATCTGAAACGGCTCCGTCGCAGCGATGGCCTTTCTCGCGGCCTCGATATCGGTCACGTCGAGCTTGAGCGCCTCGGCCGCTTCGCCGCGCGCGCGGATTGCGGCTGCCGCCGCCTCGATCTCCGATTTGGTGCGCGCGGCGAGCGTGACATGAGCTCCGGCTGAAGCCAAAGCCGATGCCGCCGCAAGCCCGATGCCGCGACCGCCGCCGGTAACCAGCGCGCGCCGGCCGTCGAGGCGGAACGAGGGCGTTTTGGCGAGGTCGATCGCAGTCACGGTGTCAGCACGCTTCCTATCTTCACCCTCCCCTGCAGGGGGAGGGTCGGCGCGAAGCGCCGGGGTGGGGTGACAATTGGCGAGGCTAAGAAGTTCACCCCCACCCGGTCGCGCTACGCGCGACCGACCTCCCCCCTCCAGGGGGAGGTGAAGAGATTACTCCGCTGCCGCGCCGTAGGGTACGTTGCGCCCGCCATAGCGGCGCACGCGCACATTGGCCTGCTCGGCATGCGCGACAAAGCCTTCGAGCATGCACAGCCGCGAGCAGACTTCGCCGATTGTGGCGCTGGCCTGGTCGGTGAGCACCTTCTGATAGGTGCAGGTTTTCAGAAACTTGCCGACCCACAAGCCCCCGGTATAGCGCGCCGCCTTCTTGGTCGGCAGCGTGTGATTGGTGCCGATCACTTTATCTCCGTAGGCGACGTTGGTGCGCGGGCCGAGGAACAGCGAGCCGTAATTTTTCATGTTGTTGAGGAAATAATCCGGATCGCGCGTCATCACCTGGACGTGCTCCGACGCGACGCGGTCGGCCTCGCGCACCATCTCGGCCTCGTCGGCGCAGACGATGACTTCGCCGTAATCGGCCCAGGCTTGGCCGGCAAGATCGGCGCTGGGCAGGATTTTCAGGAGCCGCTCGACTTCGGCCATGGTGGCGCGGGCGAGCTTTTCCGAATTGGTGATCAATATCGCCGGCGAGGTCGGGCCATGTTCGGCCTGGCCGAGCAGATCGGTGGCGCAGATTTCGCCGTCGACCGTCTCGTCGGCGATGACGAGCGTTTCGGTCGGCCCGGCGAGAAGATCGATGCCGACGCGGCCGAACAATTGGCGCTTCGCCTCGGCGACATAGGCATTACCCGGGCCGACCACCATGTCGACCGCGGCGATGGTCTCGGTGCCGAGCGCCATCGCGGCGACCGCCTGCACGCCGCCGAGCACGAAAATCTCGTCGGCGCCGCCGAAATGCATCGCCGCCACGATCGCCGGATGCGGCCCGCCCTTAAACGGTGGCGCGCAGGCGACGATATGTTTGACGCCGGCGACCCGCGCGGTGACGATCGACATATGCGCCGACGCCACCATCGGGTAGCGTCCGCCCGGCACGTAGCAGCCGATCGAATTGACCGGGATGTGGGTGTGGCCGAGCACCACGCCGGGCAGCGTCTCGACTTCGAGATCGCGCAGCGTCTCCTTCTGCTTTTGCGCGAAATTGCGCACCTGCGCCTGGGCGAATTTGATGTCGTCGAGATCGCGCTTGCGCATTTGCCCGATGGCGCGCTCGATCTCGTCCGGCGCAAGCTTGAACGAGGCCGGCGACCAGTTGTCGAACTTTTGCGACAGTTCACGCACGGCCAAATCCTTGCGCGCGTCGATATCGGCGAGGATTTGCTCGACGGTCTCGCGCACTTTGGCATCGGCCGCCTTGATCGCGCTGGCGTCGATTCCGCGCTTGAGGTGGCGGGGCATCGTTCCTCCATATGCCAGCCTGTCGTCCCCGCGAAGGCGGGGACCCAGTAACCGCTGTCGATCGATCTTACCCGAAATGCCGCGAATACTGGATGCCCCGCCGTCGCGGGGCATGACAACATGAGGAAGCGGCGCGCGATCCCGGATCGGCGCTATCCGCCGTCCGGGATGACCGCTTCGCGGTCACTTTATCGCCTGCGGATTGATCGGGCTTCCGGTGCCGCCGGTGATGACGAGCGGCGGGCCGCAGAAGAAGAACTCGTAGATGCCGTCGTCGTCGCAATCCTCGGCCAATTCCTTGAGATAGAAGATTTCGCCCATGCACAGCCCCATGGCCGGGATCACCACCCAGTGCCACGGCTGGTTTGCCTCCTTGGTCTCGTTCGGCCGCACCTCGACGCCCCAGGTGTCGGTGCAGATCGCGGCGATCTCTTTATCCTGGCACCAGTAGCAATTCTCGAATTTGACGCCGGGCGCGTCGCCGCCGGCATAGCCGCCCCAATTCTTTTCGGCAAGGCAGCGCTCCATCTGCCCGGTGCGGACGATGACGAAATCGCCGCGGCCGATCGCAACGTTCGCCTCCTTGGCGCATTTGTCGAGCTCGTCGTTGCCGATGCTTTCGCCGTCGTTCAGCCACGGCACGCCGCGAAAGCGCGCGATGTCCAACAGCACGCCGCGCCCGACCATCTTGTTTTTGGAGTGCTCGATGCCGAGCACGTTCAACCCCTTGGAATCGATCAGCTTGGCGTCATGGCCGTTATAGGCCTTGTCCTCGTAGAAGATATGGCCGAGCGCGTCCCAATGCGTCGCGCCCTGCACGCATAGCATCAGCGTGTCGTCGGCGTAGCGGATCTTGTTCCAATCTTGCCGCCCGGCGATGGCGTCGGTGCCGGTCGCCAGCATCTGATGGATCGGATTGAAGCGGCCGCCGAACAGTCCGGTCTGCGGCCCGTTGGTATCGAGCGGAATGCCGAGCGCAAAGACCTTGCCGGTGCGAATGAGACTTGCGGCTTTGACAATGTGCTCCGGCGCGACCTGGTTGAGCGTTCCGACGTGATCGTCTTTGCCCCAGCGACCCCAGTTCTTGAGCTTCTCCGTTGCCTCGGCGATCGCCTGCTTTCCGACCTTGATGTCCATGGTATTCACCCTCATCCCCTGCTGTGAACTTTCCCGCGGCGGTCAGGGGGCCGCCTTAGGGTGCAAAGTCAGTCTGACATAAATCGATTGCGGCGTGCGCGGAATAATCCGCCGCAACCCGGCTATGTTCCGGCGTGCGACGCCGCGGCAACCAATTTATCGCGCCGCGAATGTGGAATTCGATCCCGGCGGCCGCATCGCCGCGCCGCCCGATTTAGCCGCGGCAAAATGGAAATTGCATCGCCCGGCGAAAAGGTCTGGAATAACGGCCGCAGTCTCCGGTTCTTATCGTGCAGGCCCACGATTTTCCGGCGGCGAAAAAGCGACGGGCCAATATGGGAGGAAGACATGAAGCGCGCAAAATGGGCGTTCGGTTTCGGGTTGTTGCTGGCGGTGGGCTTCGGGGTAGCGAACCTGCACGCTTCGATCATCGATGAATGGGCGAGCGTCAAAGCGCCGCCGCCGCCGGAACTCAAGCCGGTGACGGTCGATCCGGCGACCACGGCGCTTTTGATGCTCGATTTCATCAAGCCGATCTGCAATGCGGAGCGCTATCCGCGCTGCGTCGCTTCGCTGCCGACGGTCAAAAAGCTGCTCGACGAGGCGCGGGCGAACAAGATGCTGGTGGTCTATACCGGCATTCCCAAGGTCCCGATGAGCGAGGTTGACGCCGAAGTCGCTCCAACCGGAAACGAACCTTACGTCCAATCGTTTCTCGACAAGTTCCTCAACACCGACCTTGAAAAAATTCTCAAGGACAAGGGCATCAAGACCGTGATCGCGGTGGGCGTGAGCGCCCAGGGCGCCATCATCACCACCTCGAGCGAGGCGGCGCAAAGGGGATTCAACGTCGTCGTTGCGGTCGATGGCATATCGGCCAACATCCCCTATGCCGAGCAATACGTGGTGTGGGACTTAGTCAACGCGCCGGTGATTGCGCCGCACATCACGCTGACCACGATCGGCATGATCAAGTTCTAAGGCGACTTGCCGGCCGCTCAGGTTTCGTCCTTGTTCTCGAACGCCGCGACTTGCGGCGCCGGCACGATCTCGCCGCAACATTGGCAGCGCCATTTGCGCATGAGATAGCCGAACGTGTTGGCGTGCAGGTCGGGCCGGTCGCCGCGGCCGCGCTTCCGGTCGAGGTCCTCGCCTGCGGCGACGAGCTTGGGTCCGCCGGCCGATTCCGCGAGCAATTGCAACTGACAGGCCTTTTCCAGCTTGATCGCGGTCCATACCGCTTCCTCGATGCCGGCGCCGGTGGCGACGATGCCGTGATTGCGCAGGATCAGCGCAGGATGTTCGCCGAGGCAGTGCGCCACCGCCCTGCCCCGCTCTTGGCTGACGATGAGATCGGTCGTCTCCGAGAAGATCGGCAGCCGGCCGTCGGCGAAATGGCTGCTGGAATTGCCGACGGCAAGGAGCGGCCGGCCGAGCGAGGAGAAGGCGACGGCATGGATCGGGTGACTGTGGATGACGCATTGCACGTCATTGCGCGCGCGTAACACCTCGGAATGGATGAAGACCTCGTTGTGGCGCGGCATCGCGCCGTCCACTTTTTTGCCCTCGATGTCGACGGTGATGATATTGTCCGGCCGCATCTCCTCGATGCCGATGCCGGCCGGCTTCATCAGAAAGCGCCCGAAATCTCCGGGCAGCCGGACCGAAATGTGCCCGGCGACATAATCGCCGTGGCCTTCCATCGCGAGCACGCGCCCGGCGTCGGCCAGCGTTGCGCGGAGCTGATCGGTCATTGCATTCCTCCCAAAGCGTCTTGCCTGCCAAGGCTCGTTGCCTGCCAAGGCTTGTTGCCTGCAAGCCTTCTTGCGGTCGAGCGGGTGGACATTACACTGCCGGCCCGGCCCATCACAGGCAACCATCACAGGCGAGCGCGCCAACGGAGCAGCACCATGAAGCTTTTGAGTTTTGTCGCCGGCGGCAAGGAATTATTCGGCGCGGTGAGCGGCGACGGCGTCATCGCGCTGAACGATAAAGTCGGGCAGCCGGATTTGCGCGCCGCGCTCGCCGCCGGCGCGATGGCGAACATGCGCAACGCGGCGAGCGGTGCGACGCCCGATTTCAAGCTCGCCGACATCAAATTTCTGCCGGTGATTCCCCGGCCGGGAAAAATCCTTTGCGCCGGCATCAATTACCGCTCGCACGCCGCCGAAACCGGCCGCGAACTGCCGAAACAGCCCAGCATGTTTGTGCGCTTTGCCGATACGCTCACCGGCCACGACGGGGAGCTGGTGCGGCCCTCGGTCTCCGACAATTTCGATTTCGAGGGTGAGCTGGCCGTGGTGATCGGCAAGGCCGGCCGTCACATTAAGGCCGAGCAGGCGCTCGACCATGTCGCCGGCTACACTTGCTTCGTCGACGGCTCGGTGCGCGACTATCAGAAATTCTCGGTCACTTCCGGCAAGAATTTTCCGGGCACCGGCCCGCTCGGCCCCTGGCTTGTCACCACCGACGAGATCCCCCATCCGAGCCGGCTGACGCTCTCGACGCGGCTCAACGGCACGCAGGTACAGCACGCCACCACCGATCAACTGATCTACTCAATTCCCCAAATCATCGCCTTCTGCTCTGACTTCACCGCGCTGTCGCCCGGCGACGTCATCGCCACCGGTACGCCCGAAGGCGTCGGCCACTCGCGCAAGCCGCCGCTATGGATGAAGCCGGGCGACACGCTCGAAGTCGAGATCACCGGCATCGGCGTTTTGCGCGCGCATGTGGTGGATGAACAGCGGTGATCTCCCTCTCCCCGCTTGCGGGGAGAGGGTGGGGTGAGGGGGCTTAGCCGCTTGGCGCAGAATTGCGGCGCTCAGAATCGCGGAGAGGCCCCCTCACCCGTCGCGCTTCGCGCGACGACCTCTCCCCGCACGCGGGGAGAGGTGATTTACGCCGCCAACCCGAACAGCTTCTCGGCATTGCGAAAGTGAATCTTCTCCCGCTCGGCGTTCGACAGCGGCAGCGCGTTGAGCACTTTCATCGTGTCGCGGATGTAGCCCGGCCCTTTTTCCTTGTCGAACGGGCAATCCGAGGCGAACAGCACATGATCGGCGCCGAAGAAATCGAGCCCGCAGATGGTCGCAGCTCGCGCGCCTTCGACCGCGGTGTCGCCGTAGAAATCCTTGAAGTAATCGTACGGCCGCTTCTTCAGCGATTTCAGAAGCGCGCCGTAATCCTCGTCGGAGGTGCGCGCGCCGAGCTGATCGAAGGAATGGCCGACGCGGCCTTCGAGATAAGGAATGACGCCGCCGAGATGATGCGCAATCACTTTCAGCTCTGGAAAACGATCCATGATGCCAGAGAACACGAGGCGCGCCAGCGTCACGCCGGTCTCGTAGGGCCAGCCCAGCACGCTGCAGATTTCATACTTGGAATATGTCTCGGTCGGATAATCCGGCATGTCGCGGGTGCGCGCGGGATGCAGGAGGATCGGCTTGCCGGATTTGGCGATCGCTTCGAAGACCGGCAGAAACTGCGGCGCGTCGAGCGGGATGCCGTTGGCGTTGGTGGGAAGCTGCACCGCGTTGGCGCCGTTTTTGAGCGCGCGCTCGGCCTCTTTCGCGGCGACTTCCGGCGCATTCATCGGCAGCAATGCCGACCAGCCGACGAAATGCTTCGGATGCTGGGCGACGACTTCGGCAAGCCCGTCGTTTCCGATCTTCGCCATCTCCGGCGCTTGGTCCGGCCCCCACAGCCGCTCCAGCGGCGGCAGGCCGTGCGACAGGAGCTGCGTGTAGTCGTCGAACGATTCGACGATGGCGAGCCGCAGATCGATATCGGACAGCGCCGGAATGCCGCGCACGCGCTTGCCGAGGTCCTTGGCAGCCGCCGGCGTCGCCAACAGCGCCTCGTAATAGCGCTTCGGGAAAAAGTGATTGAAGGCGTCGATGGTGCGCATGGGTTACCAGCACTCACAAAATTAGCTGACGCTCGATTTTCGATGCGGTCCGATATTCGGCTTTACGAATGAAAGTATAATCTCTCGGCGTAAGCGAGCATCTAGTGCAGCCTGGACGTTGCTCCTTGAGGGGGGCGGAAGATACCGTCTGTTTGGCGGCAGTGTTCTTTTGTGCGTCTGCCGAAGCCTCAATCCCGCCTCAGACGCTATTGCTCTAATTATCTTTGAATTGCGGATGTATGTTCCCCTAACAGTATTATCTCCAAGAACAAAAATCGCCTTCCCACCAGGCACGAGTACACGAGACACCTCCATGAGAGTCGCTCGCATATCCTCGATAAACCTATAGAGAACCGCTCTGTCTCGTCGCGAGAGACGCCGCTCAATGCCTAGTCTCTTCATAATCTGCATAGAAGTGAACGCAGGCTCGTATTCTCCTACCTCGGAACCTACACTGTTACTTCTCAGGTTTCGAAGCTCCTTGGCTGTGCAGCCCATCCAAATCAAAGAAAACTTGCTACAGCGCATGTAATCAATCGCATTCAAGTATGGCGGCGAGGTCAGAACCAAGTCTACACTGCCGTCATTGAGAGAAAGTTTTCTGGCATCACCCAATTGGACTATTGGGGCTGGTCCGCGGCTTAGGCAGCTTCGTGATACGCAGTTTGCAATGACCAGTTCCACGGCGTTAAGGAAATTCGAAAACGGCTTGATTGGTGCCCGGTCGAACGATTTATGTGGACGGCTGTGCGCCAAATCCCTTGCGAGCGATACGCCAGCCTGTTTCGTAATGATCAACCGAGAGAATGCACACCACAATACATCGCGCGTTGTACTATCGCGTACCCCTCGGATGGAGGCCGCTAGCGCTGATATTTGGCGGCGTGCATAGTTATCAAACCAATACCTCACAAATTTACGCGTTTCGCGATCTGAGTTAGTCGGGTAGGCGTCTTTGATAGCAATCTCTTTGAACGTTTTTCTTGCTTTTGCCAAAACGATGCTCGCCTTTGACCGAATCTCCCTGCGACTTATCGCTGTAGTCCACACCTTCGACATAAGAACGGCGAGTGGATCGACATCTACTCCGATCGCTCGGTGCCCCGCGGCTCGAGCCAAGGCAAGCACAGTGCCTGAGCCCATCATGGGATCTAGCACTCGAAGTGACTTGCTTCCTTTAGGAAGAAAGTGCACTGCGATTCCAGGAGCCATCCGAGCCGGAAATGGATGAACCGGATTTCGTCCCAGTGCTTCATATATCGTATTATTATTTCTTCGCCTCATGATGCGCGTCTATCATGCAGAGAGCTACGAATTTTTTCATGGATCAGCGTGATGCCCTGCGCGACTTTTCGATGTAATTCCGCACGATTTCCAGAAACTGCGTATTGAGAATGCGGACTTCGATCAATACGAACCCATGCTTTTTCACTTTCTTGGAAACTCACAATCTCATGCAGACTTCCAACGTCTAATGTTACCAATCCATCATCCCCACACACGAAAATCACAAAGGAGTCGAAATACTTACCCTCCAAGTCGAGCAAGTCAGAGGCCTGCTCCAGATTGAATGTAAATCGCCAAGGGGACATTCGTTTCGTCGAATGTTTGATGAACACACCAAATCTGGCATTCACAACAAACGCACTGATTCGTCCTTCCTTGACGAACGGCCGCAACATCAAGGAATGCTCTGATTCGATTACCAATCGACGCAGCACTATGCCTTGATAGAACTCGTATTCATTGGACATGTTTTAGATTCTTAATAAACGTGATGTTGCCTTCGAACTTGTAGATTAGGCGAGCCTTCCCTTTTCCATTGTGAAACGTCGCAAAATGATGGGTGGCATCCGGAAACTTTTCTCTTTGAGACTTCCCGAAAAATCCTCGTCGGCGCTCGATTTTATTCTTATCAAGGCCCTCAGCGTCTTTGTAATTTTCTATGCTAACCGGCTCGTGAATACCAATTGCATTTGAACCCGGGCTCGTACTTTCAACATACCGGATTACGTAGTCGGGAAGTGCCTTATCACCAATATGATGTTGCATTTCTCGCAATTTCTGAAGCGGCGGCATAGACGATCTAATCACATCTACCAGCCTGTCATCGTAGTCAAAGAGTCGAAATGACATTTCGCCCCGGTCCAGCGCGACGTTAGCTTGGTCGATACTAGCGCCGGCGACCGTAGCTATTCGATCGTCCCCAAGCCAGACCGGCGACCCCAAGCCTTCTTTGATTGCCGCGAGCGCGAGTGTGTGAAATACAAAACATTTGTGCCAATCGACATACAGATGGTTCGGAATTGTAAGTTCGAAGTGTTCCAGGTAAGCCTTCCGCGAACCGAACATCCGCGCTCGTTGTATATATGTGTCTTGCTGCAGCTTGTGTTTTGAATCTCGCGTAAAGAACATTGAAAGAAGGTTGTCGAACGTGACTCCGCGCGAGACAATATTTCCGCCAATGACAAACGTGAATAATGCTGAGGGATTCGTTGCCGCTTTGAAATCGGTATTTTTGTCACGTTCGCTATTCAGAACAATAACATTAAAGCGATCTTTATTTGCTATAATGTACTCCAGAATACGATCGGCCAATGCAATGCCACAAATCTCTTCAGCAACAGACTTTATTTCTGTCGCTGCTTTTAAAAATTTAGCTGAACCGAGGTCTGCCAACGCCTGAAATACGTCCTCGATTGGCTTCCTGTCTGCTTTATGATCGATTTTCTTTCCACTGGTATGAACCAGCATGGCAAAGTTCTGCTCTCCTTTGGCGCTCAGATTTATGAACGAGACTCTCACCAAAAATCTATACACCGCCTCTCTTAGGTACTTCGGCCCGTCGTGAGTGTCTGGCAGTAATTTAAGATTGTAACCGTCAGGGGAATGGTCGACGGGAAAGAAGATATTTTGGCCCGTATATTCCTCGTGCGGCGGAAAATTGACCCAAATTTCGTTGTTGTTATTGAACGTATTGTTCAGATCAAGCCGCGCGGGCGTCGCTGTCACTCCAATGTAAATCCCTGACGGACCTAGTAGTTCGCCCACAAGATTGTTGATTTTGGTAACCTCACCCTTATTTATTTTTGCATTCGGTGTGGCAAAATCGGCTTCATCGTCGATAATAACCTTAGTCGTTATCCCTGCTAGTCTCTCATTTAGTCGTCGCAGATCATGCGTGTTTTTCTTGCAGAATATGACATGCTGTCCTGTACGAAGCGATATGTCCGGGTCGATTACGTCCGAAAAATTCTTAGCGGCGGGCGCCAAGCGGGATCGCTGAAATCGTTCGAGGTTTTGTTGAAGGAGCTGCACGCTGTCATTTAGCAAATGGACGACAACGTTAAAGCCAGCATCAATCGATTTTGCCGTGAGACAGATCATCATTTCTGTTTTGCCGCTTTGTGGTTCTCCGTAGATGACAAACGACCGCTCCCTCTTTGTGATCACATTTTCCAACGATTTGTCGACGACCTCTTCGATGCACGATACCTGTCGGCGTGCCTCGATCAGGCGCGACATTTGGATTTCATATCGATTATTTGCAGCGGCTATACCTTTCAGCCGCTCAACATCCACCGACATTTTGAATTTTCCCCTCCCCCTCCACAGGTTGATCTTTGACGAAACTACAATTAGGGGTCAAGGTCTTTTATGAGCGGTGAATGCGGCTAATATTACCGCTCCTTTATCGCCGCTGCTTCAACCACGACACGAGCCACGCGGCGATGGCGAAGGCGTCGGCGTCGCGGTCGAAAAAGCCGATCAATTGCAAGCCGAGCGGCATGCCGCCTTCCTCGAACAGCGGCAGCGACAGCGCCGGCACGCCAAGGAGCGAAGCCGGCACCGCGAATTCCGGATTGCCGGTCGAGCCGAGCCCCTCCGGCGCGCCGCCCGGCGCGGCGAGCGCGATGCAGGCCTCGCAATTGGCGGCAAGCTCGGCATGGACCGCGCGGATGCGCGCCCGTTCCTTCAGGTCGGCGCGATGCTCGGCGAGCGTCAAATCCTCGTATTTTTGCGCGCGCTCCATGATGTTGCGGCTTAACTTGCTCGCGTCGCGCTCAGCCATGGTACGAAAGAACCAGCGCGTCTCCCAGCCGTTGCAGCGATGCGAAAGCTCCTGGGCGTGAACGAGATCGGTTTCCAGCGCCGCGACCTTGTCGTCGTTGTGCCGGGTGCGGATTTCGATGCCGGCGGATTTCAGCCGCGCCGCGGCCTCCCCCAGCTGCTCCTTGGCGCCGACCGCGGCGGCCTCCCAGCCGGCGGTTTCCAGCACGGCGAGGCGGCGCGGCTTTGCCGCGGGCGGCGGCGCGTTCGGGCCTTGCAGGCCGGGGGTGCCGGCGTCGCCGCCGACACGGGCGACGATCTCGTGCGCGACCTGCCAGACGTCGCCGAGCGAGGCGCCGAGAATGCCGGTGCAGCTCTGGCTCTGATAATCGTGGCTGCCTTGCCGGTTGAGCGCGTTGACGCTCGGCTTGAAACCGACGCAGCCGCAAAAGCTCGCCGGCCGGATGGTCGAGCCGATCACCTGGGTGCCGAGCCCGGCGGACACGATGCCGGCGCCGACCGCGGCCGCCGAGCCGCTCGACGAGCCGCCGGGCGTATGCGCGGTGTTCCACGGATTGCGCGTGCCGCGCGGCTCGGACGCCGCAAATTCGGTCGTCACCGTCTTGCCGAGGATCACCGCGCCGGCATCGCGCAGCGCGCGCACGGAGGCCGCGTCCTTTTCCGAGCGCCAGCCGGCGTAAAGCGGCGAGCCCATCTGGGTGGGCATATCGACGGTCTCGATCACGTCCTTGATGCCGACGGGCATGCCGTCGATCGGGGAGCGCGGTCTGCCTTCGCGCCAGCGCGCGGTCGCGCGTTCCGCCGCGGCGCGCGCGCCCGCCAGATCGGTGCAAACGAAGGCGCCGATCCGCGGCTCCCAGTGTTCGAGCAATTCCAGCGACCGTTCGAGGAATTGCCGCGGCGTCGCCTTGCCGGACGCAAAGTTTTCCGTCGCGGCGAGATACGAGCGCAGGACGGGCTTTGTTTGCTCCGCTGTCGGCATGGTCGTGCCCTTCATTGTAGGGTGGGCAAAATCGCCACAATCAGTCCGGCGTGGGCAAGGCGCGACTTCGATTTTGCCCACGCGGACGCGCCTCGCAGCGCGCCATGCCCACCCTACCTTCTGCCCTCATCATAATAATGAATCTCATAGAGCATGCAGCCGCGCTCGGACTTGAACGGCCCGTGATGAATGCCGGGCGGACGGCAGGCATAGGTCGGCGCCTCGAACGGCTCACCGCCGTTGCCGTTCGAGTCATTGCCGACGATGAGGTCCCCGGACAACAGATACACTTCCTCCCAATGGTCGTGGACGAACGGCGCGGTGGTATAGACGCCGGGCGCAAAGCGCAGGAGCCGGGTGCGGCTGCCCATCTTCTTTGCCTCGTCGAGATCGCTCGCCAGGATTTTCTGCTGGATGCCGGCCGGATAGCCCGGCGGCGGCGCCCAGCCTCGATCTAAGTCGACTTTGTGGAACTCGAGATGCGGCTTGTTCATCGGCATGACTGGACTTCCGCGCGCACCGTCCTGCGCCCGTTGCAATGACATTGCAATCGCTTGGGTCGCATTGTACATGGGGTAAAAGCTTGCGCAATCAAGCGAAAGTCATGCCATGCACGAAATCGCCGGCCAGGTTCACTGGCACGAGCCGTCCGGTTTCAAGCGCGCCGGCTTCGGCAGGTTCAGCCGGCCGAAGACGCCGTACGACCTGTTCATGGAAGCCGACGGCATTCCGATCTACCGCGACATCGGCGTGAGCAAGGTGCAGAACCTGCCGCTTGCACCATGGCCGCGAATGGGCGGACGCGGCAGCTACATCCAACTCCACGGCACCGAAGGCAAATGGGGCGCCTACATCGTCGAAGTGCCGGGCGCCGGCGCGCTCAATGCCGAGAAGCACCTCTACGAGGAGATTTATCTCGTCGTCGAAGGCCGCGGCTCGACCGAAGTCTGGCTCGACGGCGATGCAAAGCGCCACGCGTTCGAATGGCAGCAGGGCTCGCTGTTCTCGATTCCGGTCAATGCCATGCACCGTATCGTCAATGCCAGCTCGGCGCCGGCGCTGCTGTTGGCCGGCACCACCGCGCCGAACCTGATGAACCTCATCGACAACGCCGGAATGATCTTCGATTGCCCGTACCAGTTCCGCGACCGCTTCTCCGGCGCCGACGATTTTTACAAATACAAGGACGACATCGAGCCCGACCCGGTGCGCGGGCTCGCCATGCGGCGCACCAACTTCATCCCCGACATCGTCAATTGCGATCTGCCGCTCGACAACCGCCGCTCGCCCGGCTGGCGCCGCGTCGAGCCGTTCATGACCGGCAACACGTTCTATCTGTGGATCGGCCAGCACGAGAACGGCCATTATTCCAAGGCGCACGCCCACACCTCGGCCGCGGTGCTGATCTGCATCAAGGGCAAGGGCTACACTTATACTTGGCCGGAGAGTTTAGGTCTGACGCCCTGGAAAGATGGCAAGGGTGCCGAGGTCAAGCGCGTCGATTACGAGCCGGTCGGCATGGTGTCGGCGGCGCCCGGCGGCGCGCGCTGGTATCACCAGCATTTCGGCGCCTCGAAGGAGCCGTTCCGACTGACCGCCTGGTTCGGCCCGCACAATCCCGGCCGCGAGCCGGGCCCGCCCGGCGAGAAGCACACCGATTACACGGCGATGGATATCCCCGAGGGCGGCACCGCGATCCCCTATTACATGGAGGATCCGTTCCTGCGCCGGGAATATGCCGAGCGCATGGCGCGCGAAGGCGCCGAAAACCGGATGCAGCCGGAATATTACGAACGCGATTACCGCGGGCTGTTGCCGAAGGAATGAAAGACGATGCTTTTTCCATCGTCATGCGCGGGCTTGACCCGCGCATCCATGCAGCCGCGACGCACCATGGATTGCCGGGTCAAGCCCGGCAATGACGTGTCCGCATGACCGACGTTCCCCACGGCGGCCGCATCTTTTTCTCCAATACCGGCCGAACCTTCGGCGAGGAGGACGAGCTGTGCGTGCTCTCGGTCGGCGTCGATATCGGTTCGTCGACCTCGCATCTGGTTTTTTCGCGCATCGTGCTGGAGCGGCTCGATGCCCGCTATGTCGTTACCGAGCGCGAGAGTTTTTATCAGTCCGATATTCTGCTCACCCCCTATGCGGCCGCAGACGAAATCGACGCACACGCGCTCGGCGCCTTCATCGACCGCCAATATAAAGACGCCAAGATCGATCCCGACGAGATCGATACCGGCGCGCTCATTTTGACCGGCGTCGCGGTCGGCCGGCGCAATGCCCGCGCCATCGGCGAATTGTTCGCCCGCCAGGCCGGCCGCATGGTCGCGGTCTCGGCCGGCGACAACCTGGAAGCAGTGATGGCGGCCTACGGCTCGGGCGCCGCGGCGCGCTCGATCCGCAACGGCGCCCCGGTGATGAATGTCGACGTCGGCGGCGGCACCGCCAAGATCGCGGTCTGCGCCGGCGGCAAAGCGATCGACGTGACCGCGCTCGATGTCGGCGCGCGGCTCATCGTGCTCGACGCGGCCCGCCGCATCGTTCGGCTCGAACCGGCCGGCCGCCGCTTCGGCGCCGAGCTGGGGCTCGCGCTCGAACCGGGCGCGACGCTCGGTGAAGACCAGGCGCGCGCGCTGGCCGCGCTGATGGCTGAAGCGCTGTTCGACGCCATGCGCGGCGGTGCCCCGCGCGCCGGCGGCGCCGATCTGTTGCGGCTCGATCCGCTGACCTATCGCGGCGAGATTTCCGACCTGAGCTTTTCCGGCGGCGTGGCGGAATACATCTACGGCGGCGAGGCCAAGGGTTTTGGCGATATCGGGCCGGAGCTTGCGATCGAACTGCGGGCGCGGCTCAAAGACGGCCCGCAATTGGCGCGGCCCGACGCCCGCATCCGCGCCACCGTGATCGGCGCTTCGCAATATACCGTGCAGGTCTCCGGCTCGACGATCTTCGTCTCGCCGCTGGAAACACTGCCGCTGCGCAATGTGCCGGTGATCGCGCCCGAGCTGCCGCTCGGTGCCGACGAGATCGATCCCGCCGCCATTGCCGCGGCGATCAAGGCGGCACTCAAACGGCTCGATCTCGGCGACGGCGCAAGCCTGGTCGCGGTGTTCGTGCCGTGGCGCGGTTCGGCGACGTTCCGCCGCCTCGACGATGTTTGCCGCGGCATCGCCGACGGCTTAGCGGCCGTGCTGGCGCACGGCCATCCCATCGTGCTCGCCGGCGACGGCGATGTCGGCGGGCTCCTTGGCATCCACTATTGCGAGGAGTTGCGGATCGAAAATCCGATCGTCTCGATCGACGGGTTGGAGCTCAAGGAATTCGACTATATCGACATCGGCGCCATTCTCGACACCTCGGGCGCGGTGCCGGTGGTCATCAAATCGCTGGTGTTTCCGGCAAGCCAAGGCGCCGGTAAGGACGGCGCGGCGGAGCGGATGATCGCCGTGGCGATCTCTGCGCCCTCAAGCTAAAACCATCGGCAACCACAGGGAGACGCGCCGATGCGCACCGGGGCCGACTATCTGCGCTCGCTTAACGACGGCCGGCGGGTGTTTGTCGACGGTGAGCGCGTCGCCGACGTGACCGGGCATCCGGCGTTCCGGGAAGCCGCGCGCTCGGTCGCCAAGCTCTTCGATATCGCCGCCGATCCGGCGCTGCGCGAGCGCATGACCTTTACCTCGCCCAAGACCGCCGCGCCGGTGCACCGCGCTTGGCAGATTCCGCACACGCATGCCGACTTGCGCGCCCGGCGTTTGTTCTCGGAAACCTGGGCGGAAGCGACCTTCGGCCTGATGGGCCGCGCGCCCGATCACGTCGCCGGTTTCTTCTCCGGCTACGCGGCGGTGCCGAGTTTCTTCGCCAGCGCCGGCGAGCAAAAGTTCGCCGACAATCTGCTCGCGTTCTTTGAGTTCATGCGCGACAACCATATCTATTGCTCTTACGCCATCGTGCCGCCGCAGATCGACCGCTCAAAGCCCGCGCATAAGCAGAGCGACCCGACGCTCTATGCCGGCGTGGTCAAGGAGCGCGACGACGGCATTGTCATCACCGGCGCCCAGCAGCTCGCCACCGGGGCGGCGATTTCCGATTACATTCACTTAAGCTGCATCCAGCCGCTGGCGCCGGGCGACGAGAACTACGCCAATTGCCTCGCCGTTCCGGTCGCCGCCGACGGCGTCAAGCTTTATCCGCGCAAGCCCTATTCGCGCGCCGGCAGCGCCGCCGATTATCCGCTCTCAAGCCGGTTCGACGAGGGCGACTCCTACGTCGTCTTCGACAATGTGTTGGTGCCGTGGGAGCGCGTCTTCATCTACCGCAATGTCGAACTCTCGCGCGATCAGTGGCGCAAGACGCCGTCGCACCTTCTCGGCAATCATCAGGCGCAGACGCGCTACGTCGTCAAATTGCGCTTCATGGCCGGGCTCGCTCAGCGCATGAACGAGATGACCGGCAACATCGCCAACCCCGCCGTCGTCGGCATGATGGGCGAGCTTGCGTCATTGGTCTCGATCTACGAGTCCATGCTGCACGCGCACGAAACCATGGGCACAATCGAGGACGGCGTCTTATGGCCGTCACGCACCACGTATTATGCCGCTTCCGCCATGCAGTCGGAATTCAACGGCCGCATGCTGGAAATCTTTCGCGAAATGGCGGGTGCCGCTTTCATCACGCTGCCCTCCTCCGATGCCGATTTCGCCAATCCCGAGATCGCCGCCGACCTCGAGCGCTACATGCGCGCGGCCTCGACCGACGCCAAAACGCGCGTCAAACTGATGCGGCTCGTCTGGGATTTCCTCGGCTCCGAATTTGGCAGCCGCCACGCCCAATACGAAAAATTCTACGGCGGCGCGTCGTTCGTGGCCAAGCAGCATCTCTACCGTTACTTCGATTTCAAACGCGCCGGGGCGCTGGTCGATAACGCGCTCAATCTGCCGGCAGTGGAGTGAGTATCTTCCGTGCCGGGAAAGACCGCTGCAGACACGTTTCGAACGCCTTCAAGATCGACCATTTTTGCAATCGCCTGTGCGATAGCGATCGTTGTTGCGCAGATTTGCGGCGCGCACGGTCAACCGGCCGCGCTCACCCGATCGCAGTCGGATGCGGTCGATGCCTACAACGGCGCGGTGAAGCGCTTCGCGGCGATCCTCAGCGAGCGGCGCGCCGAGATCAATTCGCGGCAAGGCTTGCCGCACTTGCCGGGACAAGCGCTCTATCTCGCGCGCGTCGATATGATGAGCGCCTACAAGGATCTGACCGACGCGATTCCTTCCCGAATCGGCAGACCCAACAAGTTCGGCATTCCGCCGGCGTATTTTGACGCCGACACCGAACCGCTGATCGACGAGTATCTTAGCCTCTTTCGCATCATGGAAGCGCCGCCCGCCGACGCACAAAACTCGGCTACGCCATTCAAGGACGTGTTCGACCTGGCGCGCGACATTGCCCGCGCCGAGGGCCTCGACGCGGCCAACGCCGAAGTGGCAGGCCGCATCGGCTTGGGCATCTTTTTCGCCGAGACCAACGGCCGCCAAAACGTCGGCAATGCGCGGTCGGACAAATACAAAGGAAGCCTGCAAACCGGCGTATCCGAAGATCGAAACGGCCGCAGCAAATGGGCGGCGATCAGGACAGCAATTGCAGCTTTCGATCCCGCGCTGATCGCGCGTGACGCCGCGGAAGAGGCCCGCGCCGGCAATCTCGACCACCGGTTCAATCACTGGACCGCCGTGCGAGACGGCCTGATGAACGCCCATGCGGAGCTTTTCCGGCAAATACCCGTAATCGTGAAGGCCGTACCGAACCCGATCGACCAGATGAAGGTTTTTGAGCTGGTTCAGATCGTTCCGGGGCCGACCAAGGCCGCGCTCAATTCGGGCAGCTTGTTAAGCTACAAAATTTCCGACCCGCGAATCATGGGCTACTTACGCAACAACAGCATTTTAGCCTTTGGACGCGCCGACCGGGCTAAAACATCGGCAACGTTTCGCGAAATTCTCGATGCCATGTGGCTCTTCCATGAAAAATTTCAAAAGGCGCTGGCCAAGTTCGAGGAGATCAAGGCGCAGCGGGGGTAACAACCTCTCCCCGCTGCGCGGGGGGAAGCGGTGCGCCGGCGCGCTGGTCGACCGCGCACTCAATTTGCCGGGGATTGACAGTTGACCCTCATCCTGAGGTGCGCGCCGCAGGCGCGCCTCGAAGGATGCGGCGAAGGCGCCGTGGCCGTCGCCCTTCGAGGCTCGCTATGCTCGCGCCTCAGGGTGACGGAAATGATTCAGAGTGTAGGGTGGGTAAAGCGAAGCGTGCCCACGGTTGACTTGCAGTTTGCGTTGACGCTGACGTAGGCACGGCGTTGCGCACCTTTGCCCACCCTACGCTTGTTCAAGTTTGTATCGGTTTAGGGAGTTTGTTCCAGCCCGCAATCTCAGCCCGCGTTTTGATAAGTCTTAAGACAAGCGCAGTTACCAACACTCCTGGTCCGATCGTGGGGAGCAGCGACGGTTTATCGGACACGATCTGTAATTGTCCCACGGAAAGTATTAATCCGACCGCGCCGAGAGCAAGGTATATATAATCTATTTCTTTTGTCCATTTTTCGCCGCGTTTTCGCGTGAGCCACTCGGCACCCCCTCCGACTAAGATTTCTGATAGGAGCACGAATAGAATTGAGCCATAGGCGACAACCGCGAACCAAGCGTCCCTGAAATGAATATGGTTATTGAAACCAAGTGCAATAAGCCATAGCAGCCAACACAAGAAAAGAATTCCCAGAACGACTATTGATTTTCGACTACCACCTGCCCCGCCAAGCAAATGATACGCTGGAGCGCCAAGCGTGAGAATTAAGTTAGGATAGAATTGCGTATCAGTAAGGCCGATATCCATAAGCTCATCCCCTCCCCTTCCTTTTAAGACTGAATTGCCGCCAAAGCGAAACGTGCCCACGGCTGACTTGCTGTCTGCGTGGACTCTGACGTGGGCGCGGCGCGGAGCCCTGTCATTGGGCCGCGCCTCGCGCGAACCCGTTGGCGCCTTTGCCCAACCTACACCTGCTGCCCAATTGCATCAGCCGAATGCGCGGCACACCGGCATGAAAGCGGTAGTTACAAGCTGGAGCATAGCGGCGATACCAGCACACGTCGCTGCGATACCGTTGAAGATCGCCTGCTGGCGTTGAATGCGGTTCATATTTTCCCAGGTCGGAGCGCCGCGTGAAATCCATGCGGCTGAGAACCACCAACCGGCTGCGCTAATCGCCAGAATGGCCGCGAGCACTTCTAAAACGCTTTTTACATTGCAAATGGTCATCTCGCTCCCCTATCTGCGCGTGAGACGGGTTATGCTTCGCATTGCCACCCGTACTACCCCGCCACGTGCAAACGCACACCCGCCCGTTTTTGCAGATAGCCGATGACGCTGAACAGATTTTTGGCCTGCGGATTGCCGCGTGGGCCGAACATACGGATCAGGCTCTTGGGCGGCGCGCCGGTCGCCGCGCCCAGCTTCTCGAAGCCGACGGTCGACTTGATATAATCGCGCATGATGGCCTTGCCGGTGTCGAGGTCGCCGCCGAGCATGGCGTCGATGCCTTCGCGCAACAGCGCTTCGGCGAATTTCTTGTCGCTTTTGGCGTTGTGCGCCACCAAGACCTCGAAGCTTTTTGCTCTTGCCATGTCGCTGCTCTCGTCGCGGCTGTCACCACCGGGCTTGACCCGGTGGTCCATGCTGACCCGTCGAACACGCGGTAACGCCGCATGGATTGCCGGGTCAAGCCCGGCAATGACGAGGAAAGAAAATGTCGCGAAAATAGGGACCACCTCTTGACATCCGTCCCCAACATAGTTACGTGGCGCCCCATCCCGCTCATTTTCAGGACGCCTTTCGCGAAGGTATTCGGGGAATGCGGAGCGGGTGCGGTGGCCGCGGGCGGGAGGATACGGCCCGTCCCCGGCCGGCTCGGGCATCATGCCTGCCGGCATTACGACCGGCGCGTGAGGTGCTCACTGGACTGGGACAGGCGATGGTGGGTAACGCCCGCAAGCTTTTTTGCTTGCGCATGATCTTTTCGGAAAACCGGTTTCCACTTTTCCGGATCATGCGTCAGACCGCGTCCCAGGAAGCATGGCCTGAGCCGCGCCTTGGGTGACGTGAGTCCCCTTGGCGAGAGCCGTGGTGGAACGCCGATAGGCGAGCGCGCCTTGCAAGGCGCGCGCCGCATCGCAAGATGCGGCGGATGGTAATCAGCGTTTGTCGGCGTTCCGCTTTCCTTTTGCTTCTTTTTGCGTCCAGGCGAAGCAAAGCGACGAAAAAGGCCCCGCATTCGTTCGGGGCGCGGACTTTGACAGTTTCGATCTGACGCTCCGGCGCAAAAAACGCAGCCGGAGGACGGGATTGTGCGCGCATTTTTGCGTAGGGGCGGCCCTTGTGGCCGCCCGGCCGACGTTGCGGACGTTGCGTAGGGGCGGCCCTTGTGGCCGCCCGGCCTCGATACCCTCAAGGCGGGCGCCCACAAGGGGCGCCCCTACGGCGCGCGCGACAACGATGTCGTTTTCACCTCGCTCCGCCCGCGGAGAGAAGGAGCGCGCCGGGCATTATCGATGGATTACTGCAGAGACAGTTCTGCACACTCGGCGATTATGGATTCCGGGCTCGCGCTTCGCGCGCCCCGGAATGACGGGCTACGCCACCGCGTCGACGAGCTGCGGCGCGGGCGCCGGAGCCTTGTCGGACGCCGGCTTCGGCTCCAAGGCCGCCTCGACCGCCTGCTCGACGCGTTCGAGCCAGACGAACTCGACCTCCTTGCGCGCGATTTCGGGAATGTCGTCGAAGTCGCGGCGGTTGCGCGCCGGCAGCATGATGCGCTTGATGCCGGCGCCGTGCGCGGCGACGACTTTCTCCTTGATGCCGCCGACCGGCAGAACGAGGCCGCGCAGGCTGATCTCGCCGGTCATGGCGGTATCGCTGCGCACGGTGCGGTCGGTCATCAGCGAGGTGAGCGCCATGAACATCGCGACGCCCGCGCTTGGCCCGTCCTTCGGCGTGGCGCCGGCCGGCACGTGGACGTGGATGTCGCTCTTCTCGAAGCGGGCGGCGTCGATGCCGAGCGCGGCGGCGCGGTTTTTCACGATCGACAGCGCCGCTTGCGCGCTCTCCTTCATCACCTCGCCAAGCTGGCCGGTGAGAATGAGCTTGCCGGAGCCGGGAATGCGAGTGGCCTCGATGAACAGAATGTCGCCGCCGACCGGCGTCCAGGCAAGCCCGGTCGCCACGCCCGGCACGCTCGTTCGCATCGCCACTTCGTTCTCGAACCGCGGCGCGCCGAGGATCGGCAACGAGATCCTCGCGCGCGATGCGGATCGGCCCGCTATTGCCTTCGGCGATGCGCACCGCGGCATGACGCAGCGCCTGGCCGATCTGGCGTTCCAGGCCGCGCACGCCGGCTTCGCGGGTATAGTTCTGGATGATGTCGCGCAGCGCGGTGTCGTCGATCTCGACCTGGCCGGGTTTAAGCCCGTTCGCCTCCATCTGGCGCTTCACCAGATAGCGGTGCGCGATCTCGAGCTTCTCGTCGGCGGTATAGCCGGCGAGGCTGATGATCTCCATGCGGTCGCGCAGCGGCCCGGGAACGGTGTCGAGCATGTTCGCGGTGGTGATGAACACCACGCGCGACAGATCGAACGGCACCGCGAGATAATTGTCGCGGAAGGTATTGTTCTGCTCCGGATCGAGCACTTCGAGTAGCGCCGCGCCGGGATCGCCATGAAAACCGGCGCCGAGCTTGTCGATCTCGTCGAGCATCATCACGCAATTGCGCGAACCGGCCTTGCGGATCGCCTGAATGATATTGCCCGGCAACGCGCCGATATAGGTGCGGCGATGGCCGCGGATTTCCGCCTCGTCGTGGGTGCCGCCAAGCGACACGCGGACGAATTTGCGCTCCATGGCGCGCGCGATCGACTGGCCGAGCGAGGTCTTGCCGACGCCGGGCGGGCCGACGAAGCACAGGATCGGCGCCTTGCCAGCCGGGGCAAGCTTGCGCACGGCGAGGAATTCGACGATACGCCGCTTGATCTTGTCGAGATCGTAGTGATCGTCGTCGAGGATGCGGCGGGCCTGCACGATGTCGATCGGCTTCTCGTCAGGCAACTTCCACGGCAGTTCGATCAGCCAATCGAGATAGCTGCGCACCATGCCGTATTCGCCGGAGGCGTCGGGCATGCGTTGCAGCCGGCGCAATTCCTTGCGCGCGGCCTCCTCGACCTCTTTCGGCATGCCGGCATTGGCGATTGCCTTGTCGAGCTCGGCCAATTCGGCGGCCTTGCCCTCCTCGCCTTCGCCGAGCTGGCGCTGGATCGCCGCCATCTGCTCGCGCAGCAGCACTTCGCGCTGGCGCTCGTCGAGCGCGGTCTTGGTCTGCCGGCCGATTTCCTGCGACAGCCGCAGCACCTCGATACGGTGCGCCAGCATGCGCGACACCTTGTCCATGCGCGCGGAAATGTCGACGGTTTCCAGGATTTCCTGCTTCTCGTCGGGTTTTACGTCCATATAGGCGGTGGCCAGGTCGGCAAGCGCCGCCGGCGTCTCGATCGACTGGATCGCGGCGAGCAGATCGGCCGGCACCTGCGGCAGCAGTTGGATCGCCTCGAGGGCTTGGCCCTTCAGATTGACGAAGCGCGCCTCGATTTCGGACGTGCGGCCTTCCGGTTCGGGAATGCGCAACACGCGCGCGACCAAAAACGGCCAGCCGCTCAGATATTCGACGATCTGGAAACGCTGCTCGCCCTGGCAGACGACGTGATGGGTGCCGTCCGGCGCGGTGAGAAAGCGCAGAATATTGGCGAGCGTGCCCATGCGATGCATGTCGATCGCGGCCGGATCGTCGACCGAGGCCTCGCGCTGCAACAGGATGCCGACCTGGCGCTGCTCGCGCACCGCCTGTTGCGCGGCCGCGACCGACTTCGGCCGGCCGAGCGCGATCGGCAGAACCAGGCCCGGAAACAGCACGGTGTTGCGCACCGGCACGATCATCAGCGCATCGGGCGGCAATGGCGGCAGCGCACTGCCGCCGCCGCCGCTCCCTTGCGTCCCTTGAGAGATCCGTTTTTTGCAAGAATTTCTTCAGCCACGCTTCCCTACGCTTTCTGCAACGTGATGACGAGACAACCGGCGGCGATGGCGCGCCGCACCGTCGAATAGCGCCCGGCCGGCAGCCGCAGCCGCCGGTAAAACCGCCCCTGCGGCAGTTCGAGCCGATGAATGACCGCGCTCTGCCATTGCTCCGGCACCAAGCGCGTGCCGGCGATCACGAGATCGCCGTCCTCGATCGCGGCCTGCACGTTCTCGCTATCGACGCCGGGCAGCGCGACCAGCACCAGAACTTCGAATTCGGTTTCCAAAATGTCGACCGGCGGCTCCCACGCCGGCTGCCGCGCCTGGGCGCCCGCGGGCCTGAATATCTCGCGATGCATGCGCTCGGCCCGGGCGAGCATTTCGCACGCCTCCGACCACATCCAATCGCGGGCCACGTCGCGGGACATTCGGTTACCCTCCAGTTCGGAGGGATTATGTGTGGGGCCGCTGCCCGAAATTCAATGTCAGAGGGTCTTGGCGCCGGCGCGGCGCGCCGCGCGTACACCTTCGGCCAGGGTACGCACCAAGCCGGTAACGGCCGGTACGGTTGCCGAAGTCGCCTTGGCGTCGGGCCCAAGGTCGGCCCCAAGACTGTTGCGCACCGCCTCGACCAAAGCCGAGCCGACCACGACGCCGTCGGCGCCTTGCGCGATGGCGCGCGCCTGCTCGGCGCTGCGCACGCCGAAGCCGACGCAGACCGGAAGTTTTGTATGCCGCTTGATGCGCGCGACCGCCGCTGTGACCTTGCCGGGGTCAGGCGCGGCGGCGCCGGTTATGCCGGTGATCGAGACGTAATAGACGAAGCCCGCGGTGTTCTTGAGTACCGCCGGCAGCCGCTTGTCGTCGGTGGTCGGCGTGGCGAGGCGGATGAAATTGACGCCGGCCTTGAGCGCCGGCAGGCACAATTCCGCATCTTCCTCGGGCGGCAGATCGACGACGATCAGCCCGTCGACGCCGGCGGCCTTGGCATCGGCCAGAAACTTCTCGACGCCGTAGACGTAGATCGGATTGTAGTAGCCCATCAGCACGAGCGGGGTGGCATCCTCGCCGGCGCGGAATTCGCGCACCGCGGCGAGCGTCTTTGTCATGGTCTGGCCGGCCTTGAGCGCGCGCAGTCCCGCGGCCTGAATGGCCGGGCCATCGGCCATCGGATCGGTGAACGGCATGCCCAATTCGATCACGTCGGCGCCGGCCTTGGGCAGCGCTTTGAGGATGGCAACCGACGTTGCGTAATCCGGATCGCCGGCCATGGTGAAAGTCACCAGCGCGGCGCGGCCGTCTTTGCGCAGCGCGGCGAAGCGGGCGTCGATACGGGTAGTCATAAGTACCTCACGTCATTGCGAGGAGCGGAGCGACGAAGCAATCCAGTCTCCGTACCGCCGCCGCTGGATTGCTTCGCTTGCGCTCGCAATGACGAGTCACCAACAGTTCGGTCATTTGGCTTTACTTCCCAGATGCCGCGCCACCGTATCGAGGTCCTTGTCGCCGCGGCCGGAGAGATTGATCACCATGAGGTGGTCCCTGGGCTTTTTCGGCGCCAGCTCGAGCACCTTGGCGACGGCGTGCGCCGGTTCAAGCGCGGGGATAATGCCTTCGAGCTTGGACAGGAGCTGAAACGCATGCAGCGCCTCGTCGTCCGTCGCCGACAAAAACATGATGCGGCCGACGTTGTGCAGCCACGAATGTTCCGGCCCGATGCCGGGATAATCGAGCCCGGCCGAGATCGAATGCGCCTCGTCGATCTGGCCGTCGCCGTTCATCAGGAGATAAGTGCGGTTGCCGTGCAGCACGCCCGGCCGTCCGCCGGCGATCGAGGCGGCGTGCCGGCCGCTGTCGAGCCCGTGGCCAGCGGCTTCGACGCCGTAGATCTCGATGTCGTTATCGTCGAGGAACGGATGGAACAGGCCCATGGCGTTCGAGCCGCCGCCGATGCAGGCGACGAGCGAATCCGGCAGCCGGCCTTCGGCCGCCAGCATCTGCTCGCGGGTTTCGCGGCCGATGATCGATTGGAAGTCGCGCACCATCATGGGATAAGGATGGGGACCTGCGATGGTGCCGATGCAGTAGAACGTGCTCTCGACATTAGTCACCCAGTCGCGCAGCGCCTCGTTCATGGCGTCTTTCAGCGTCTTCGCGCCGGATTCGACGGGAACGACCTTGGCGCCGAGCATGTTCATGCGGAACACGTTGGCCTTCTGCCGCTCGACGTTGACCGAGCCCATATAGACGATGCATTCGAGGCCGAAGCGCGCGCACAGCGTCGCGGCGGCGACGCCGTGCATGCCGGCGCCGGTCTCGGCGATGATGCGTTTCTTGCCCATGCGCCGCGCCAACAGTATCTGGCCGAGCACGTTATTGACCTTGTGCGCGCCGGTGTGATTGAGCTCCTCGCGCTTGAGATAGATTTTCGCGCCGCCACAGTGCTGGGTGAGCCGTTCGGCGAAATAAAGCGGCGACGGCCGGCCGACATAGTGCGTCAGATAACCGTCCATTTCCTTCTTGAACGCGGGATCGGCCTTGGCTTTGGCGTAGGCCTTCTCCAACTCCAGGATCAGCGGCATCAGCGTCTCGGCGACAAAGCGGCCGCCGTAAATGCCGAAGTGGCCGTGCTCGTCCGGCCCGGTGCGGAAGGAATTGAGTTGCTGGGCGGTCATGGCAAAGCCTTCTCACGCCGCCGAATTGGCCTGCTTCGGCATCGCCGCGCGCGCGGCGCGCACGAAGGCGCGGATTTTGTCGGCATCCTTCTCGCCCGGTGCACGCTCGACGCCCGAGGATACATCGACGCCGGGCGCGCGCGTCAGGCGCAACGCTTCGGCGACATTGCCGGCATCGAGCCCGCCCGACAGCATGAACGGCACGCCGGGAGCAAGATTTTGCAGAAGCTGCCAGTCGAACGATCGACCAAGCCCGCCCGGCCGGGTCGCCTCGCGCGGCGCGCGCGCATCGAACAACAACTGGTCGGCGACCGCGGCATAGCGGGCGATCGCTGCGAGGTCGCCCTTGGCCTCGACCGGAATAGCTTTCATCACCGGCAGCTTGAATTGCGCCTTGATCGCGGCCACCCGCATCGGCGTCTCGCTGCCATGAAGTTGCAGGATATCGGGTCCCAGCGCGTCGACGATGTAGGACAACAGCGTATCGTCGGCATCCACCGACAATGCGACCTTCTTCGCCCTGCCTCGCACGCGACCCTCCAAGGCCGCGGCGGCCTTGAACGAGAGGTTGCGCGGCGACGGCGGGAAAAACACGAAGCCGACCATGTCGGCGCCGGCGTCGAGCGCAACATCGAGGGCCTCAAGGGTCGAAAGGCCGCAGATTTTGACGACGAGCGACATAATCTTACCGGGTCGGCGAATGGCCTATCCAAAACTGCCGCCGTTCTACATCGCCCGGGGCGCTTTGTCTTGGCCGCGCCGACCGCGCCGTCACTGCACAGGCGGCTTGAGCTTAAGCCGCTCGGGCGGTTCGGCCGCTTCCGGAACGCTCGCGGGAGCGCCGGCGGCGCGCTTGTGTGCATCGAGTTCGTCGCGCAGATCGCCCAGCTCTCGTTCGAGCCGGCGCGCGGTGCGCCGCCACCGGCCGTGGCGCAGCCACGACGCGCTGCCGCCGATCACGACGCCGACGATCAAAAGCAGAATGATCAGCGCGAACAACGGCAAGGTCACCGCGGCGGCGGGATGCTGCGAATTGAACGGGTCGAACGATACCGTCACGATCTGCCGGTTGGCGATCGCAAACGCGACGATGACGATGGCGAGCGGCACGAGGATCAGCGCCGCGACGATCTTGCGCAGCAAGCTTCCGGCCGATCGCGGGGCGGGCGTCAACCGGCGCCCGGGCGATTGAGCCGCTCGCGCATTTCCTTGCCGGTCTTGAAGAACGGCACGCATTTCTGGTCGACGGCGACATGGGCGCCGGTGCGCGGATTGCGCCCGGTGCGCGCCGGCCGTTGCTTGACCGAGAATGCGCCGAAGCCGCGCAATTCGACGCGGTCGCCACGCGCCATGGCCGCGATGATCTCGCCGAGGATGGCGTTGACGATGTTCTCGACGTCGCGCTGGTAAAGATGGGGATTCTGCGCGGAAATATGCTGCACCAATTCCGACTTGATCATGTCCGCCGCCTGATTATGGGTAATATCGCGCCGCCCGCGAACGCTGCTTTGGGTGTCGGGACGGCGGGCCGAAGGAGCAAAAGCGCCACCGCTCAGTTTGCGCTGGGAGGGTGCCAAAGCGCCAATAGACCGTCAAGATTGAAAGGCTCGATAGCGTCGGCGGCGCCCCAGGCGTCAAGCCGGCGGGCCA
The DNA here is from genome assembly GCA_963729335.1 of uncultured Alphaproteobacteria bacterium. Taxonomy (GTDB): domain Bacteria; phylum Pseudomonadota; class Alphaproteobacteria; order Rhizobiales; family Xanthobacteraceae; genus BOG-931. The sequence continues at coordinate 3,029 of CAVSNN010000002.1, read as the reverse complement.
GCACGTCGAGCCCGGCCGCGTCGAGGACCGCCACCGCCGCGGCGTGCAGGAACGGCAGGTCGCTAAAGCGGCTTTGCAGTGCGTAATCGCGCACCGGCAGCTTGGTATCGACGTGCTTGTCCTTGGCGAGCCAGCTTAGTGCGGCCCGCTCGTCGCCGAGCTCGTCGACCAGCTTGAGGTCGATGCCCTGATGCCCGGTGAACACCCGGCCGTCGTCCACCGCCGCAAGCTCTTCGTCGGTCAGATGGCGGCGGTCCTTCACCAGGCCTTTGAACCAGGCATAGGAATCCTGAATGATCGAATTGAGCGCGGCGGTGGCTTCGGGACTGGTCGGCTCGAAACCGTCCGGAGCCGCCTTGAGCGGCGTCGATTTCACCGATTCCACCTTGACCCCGATCTTATTGAGCAGGTCGGCGACGTTGGGATATTGGAACAGCACGCCGATCGAGCCGACCAGCGAGGTCTGTTGCGCAACGATGTGATCGGCGGCAAGCGCGGTGATATAGCCGCCGGACGCCGCCATGCTGTCGACGACGACCACCAGCGGCTTTTTCTCGCGCAGCCGCGACAGCGAATCGAACAATTGCTCGGAACCCGCGGTGGTGCCGCCCGGGCTGTCGACGTGGACGATGACGGCGCGCGCCAACGACGAGCGGCCGAGCCGGGCGAGCTGCTGCACCCGTTCCTGATCGCCGCGGATCAGGCCCGATATGGTGACGCGCGCGATATAGGGACTGACGCCGTAGAGGCCGATGCGGCGGCTGGCGAGCCCGGCCGCGCCGGCGATGCCGACCACGATCACGGCGACGGCAACAACGCGCCAGAACGTGAGCTTGCGCCGCATGCGGCGGCGGTCGACGATCAGGTCGGCATCAAGCGACATGGTTCGTTCCTTTCACTCTTGCCGCCCCGGTTTTGTCACTCCGCGGAATCTTCTTTCTCCGTCCGTTTCGCTCTCCTCGCCCTTGCGCTTGAGCGCGGTGCCGAGAATGTCGCCGAGCGTCGCGCCGGAATCCGACGAGCCATATTGCGCGATCGCTTCCTTTTCCTCGGCGACTTCCAGCGCCTTGATCGACACCGAGACCCGGCGGCTGCGGCGCTCGAACTGGGTCACCCGGGCGTCGACCTTCTGGCCGACGGCGAAGCGATCCGGGCGCTGCTCGGAGCGGTCGCGCGCCAGTTCCGAGCGCTTGATGAAGGACGAATATTCGGTGCCGACGATCTTCACGTCGAGGCCGCCTTCCTTGACCTCGGTGACTTCGCAGGTGACCACGGCGCCCTTCTTGAGTTCGCCGGCGGCCGGCTCGGCGGCGGGAGCGCCGCCGGCAAGCTGCTTGATGCCGAGCGAAATGCGCTCCTTCTCGACGTCGACGTCGAGCACCTGCGCTTTGACCTTGTCGCCCTTCTTGTATTCCTCGATGACCTGCTCGCCGGGCCGTTTCCAGTCGAGATCCGACAGGTGCACCATGCCGTCGACGTCGCCGTCCAGCCCGAGGAACAGGCCGAATTCGGTCTTGTTCTTGACCTCGCCCTCGATGACCGACCCGGCGGGATGCTTCTCGACGAACACTTCCCACGGATTGCGCATGGTCTGCTTCAATCCGAGCGAAATGCGGCGCTTCACCGGATCGACCTCGAGGACCTGCACCTCCACTTCTTGCGACGTGGAGACGATCTTGCCGGGATGCACGTTCTTCTTGGTCCACGACATTTCGGAAACGTGGATCAAGCCCTCGATGCCGGGTTCCAGTTCGACGAAGGCGCCGTAATCGGTGATGTTGGTGACGCGGCCCTTGAACCGCGCGCCGACCGGGTATTTCGCCTCGATGCCCTGCCACGGATCGTCGAGCAATTGCTTCATGCCGAGCGAGATACGGTGGGTCTCGTGATTGATCTTGATGATCTTGACCTTGACCTGCTGGCCGATATTGAGCACCTCGGACGGATGATTGACGCGCCGCCAGGCGATGTCGGTGACGTGGAGGAGCCCGTCGATGCCGCCGAGATCGACGAAGGCGCCGTAGTCGGTGATGTTCTTGACCACGCCGTCGATGACCTGGCCTTCTTCGAGGTTTTGCACCAGCTCTTGCCGCTGCTCGGCCCGCGTCTCTTCCAGAACGGTGCGGCGCGAGACGACGATATTGCCGCGCCGGCGGTCCATCTTGAGAATCTGGAACGGCTGCTGATTGTTCATCAGCGGGGAGACGTCGCGAATCGGGCGGATATCGACCTGAGAGCGCGGCAAAAAGGCCACCGCGCCGTCGAGGTCGACGGTAAAGCCCCCCTTGACCTGGTTGAAGATGACGCCCTGCACCTTCTCGTTATTCTGGAACCGGCAGACGAAACGACGAGCGGAAGGAACTTGCAGAAATGGCGAAGGCCGTAGGAATCGACCTGGGAACCACCAACTCGGTGGTCAGCGTGTTGGAGGCGGGCGAGCCCGTCGTGATCCCAACACCGAGGGCGGCCGGACCACCCGTCCGTGTGGGCTTTTCCAAGAGCGGCGAGGTGCTCGTCGGCGAGGTGGCCAAGCGCCAGGCGATCACCAACCCCGACCGGACCATCCGATCGGTCAAGCGCCACATGGGGACGAACTGGACCATCGACATCGACGGCAAGCAGTACACGGCCCAGGAGATCTCGAGCCCGTATCCTGAGGCAAGCTCAAGGGCGATGCCGAGGCATATCTGGGCGACAACGTGACCAAGCGGTCATCACGGTGCCCGCGTACTTCGACGACGCCCAGCGGACGGCCACCAAGGAGGCCGGGCCAGATCGCCGGCCTGGAGGTGCTCGCATCATCAACGAGCCGACGGCCGCCGCGCTGGCCTACGGCCTCGACAAGGAGGGCTCGGACCGCACCGTTCTCGTCTTCGACCTCGGCGGCGGGACGTTCGACGTCTCCGTCCTCGAGATCGGCGAAGGCGTCTTCGAGGTCAAGTCCACCTCGGGCAACACGAAGCTCGGCGGGGACGACTGGGACGACAAGATCATCGAGTGGCTGGTGAAGTCGTTCAAGGACACCGAGG
>CAVSNN010000001.1:802500-1569865 GCA_963729335.1 uncultured Alphaproteobacteria bacterium | reverse complement strand
ACGCATCTGTGTTCACGCCGAACGATTTGATGGTGAACTCCTACGGCCTGCCGAATGCCTCGACTGGGTCGAACGCGAAAGCGGCTGGAAAGCGCGGCGAAGCAAGCTGCCGCGAGGCAAGGGTCATATTCGCAAAGGTCTTGGCATGGCCTGCTCGCATTACATTTCCGGCGCGTCGAAGCCGGTAACTGGACCGGCGAGCCGCATGCGACCGTCAAGCTCAAGCTCGATTTCGACGGCTCGATCGTGCTTTGACCGGCGCCGCGGAATCGGCCAGGGCTCGTCCACGGTGTTGGTGCAGAGCGTCGCCGAGTGCTCGGCCTACCTCCGCGCATCCGCATCATCACCGGCGACAGCGACGTGGTGCCGAAAGACAACGGCTCATACTCCTCGCGCGTCACCTTCATGGTCGGCAATGCCGCGGACGCGGCGCAGCATCTCAAAGCGGTGCTGATCGCCGCGGCGGCGCGAAAACTCGAGGCCAAGCCGGGTGAGATCGAGTGCCTCGGCGAGCTTTATCGCGCCGGCGCGCAGGACAAGGGCCTGACCTTCAACGAAGTCGTTACCGAGGCACTCAAAGATACCGGCACCATCACCGTCACCGGCACCTATTCGACGATCCCGGAATCGCACGGCGGCAAGAAATATCGCGGCGCCGCGATCGGCGGCAGCATGGGCTACAGCTACTCGGCGCAGGTGGTCGAAGTCAGCGTCGACGAGGAAACCGGCGTCGTCACCGTCGACAAGGTCTGGGTCGCCCACGATTCGGGCGTGCGCTCAATCGTCTGACTGTCGAAGGCCAGGTGCAGGGCTCGGTGCGGATGGGCATGGGCCAGGCGATGAGCGAAGAGGCAGGCCACGACGGCCTGATGCTTACCGCCAACATGCTCGATTACCGCGTGCCGACCATCCAGGATTCGCCGCCGATCGAGGTCGGCATCGTCGAAAGCATCGATCCGCACGGGCCGTTCGGCGCCAGAGCCGGCGAAGGCTCGCTGGCGGCGTTCCTGCGGCGCTCACCAATGCCATCGCCGATGCCACGGGGTTCGCTTCAACGACCTGCCGGTGACGCCCGATCGCGTGTTCGCGGCGCTGGAGAAGCGGCTGCTTCTTCACCTCCCCCTCGGGAGCGGCGCGGAACAGCGAGCGGCCGGTAATGGACGCGCTGCCGCAGTTCGAGCTCGTGCGCCCGGATACGCTCGACGCGCTGGTCAAGGCGCGCGCCGCGCATCCGCTCGGCTCCGGCGGCGGTACCGATCTTGGGTGAACATAAGACGCGGCATCGTCGCCCCGCCGGTGCTGATCGACGTCAACGGCGTCGCCGAGCTGCGCGGCATCGAGGCCGATGCGCGCTGCCTTGAGATCGGCGCCGCGGCGACGCTCGCCGAAGTCGCCGCGCATCCGGGCGTGGTGCGGCACTATCCGGTGGTGGCGAGGCGGCCGGTCATATCGCCGGCCCGACCCAGCGCAACATGGGCACGGTCGGCGGCAATCTTGCGCTCGACACCCGCTGTATTTTCTATAATCAGAGCGAATGGTGGCGCGAGGCCAACCGTCATTGCCTGAAAACCACCGGCACATCTGCCACGTCGCGCCGAAAAGCCGCGGCGTCTGCTTTGCCACGTTTTCCGGCGACCTGGCGCCGGCGCTGCTCACGCTCGACGCCGAAATCGACATCGCCGGGCCGGCGGGACGGCGCACCATGCCGCTTGCCGAGCTCTATATCGGCTATGCGCGCCAGGACGAGCCGATCACGGGAACGCGCGGCGACGGTAAATATTTTCTGTCGCTGCGGCCGGGCGAATTCGTCACCGCCGTGCGCGCGAAAAACACGCCCGGCCTGCGCTCGGCCTACGACAAGATCCGCATCCGCCGCTCGATCGAATATCCGGTCGCCGGCATTGCCGTGGCGTTGCGGCGCGACGGCGAAAAGCTCGCCGATCTGCGCGTCGCCTTCACCGGCACCAATCCGCGGCCGGTGCGGCTTGCCGGCACCGAGAATTATGCGGCGGCGCGCTCGATCAGCGCGTGCTCGAAGGGCTCGATGCGCTGGTGCGCGATCAGATCATGGCGATGAAAACGACCTTTACGCCCGGCCATTACCGCCGCCGCGTCGCCGGCGTATTGGCGCGGCGGCTGGTGCAGCGGGTGTTCGACGCATGACGGGTTACGATTCTCAATTCCCGTAATTTGAACCGCTGAATCTTCCCCGTCGCGGTGCGCGGCAGGTCGGGGCGGATATCGATCCAGCGCGGATATTTGCGCATTTATATAAGATTTATATAAGAATGTTTTCCTGTTGCAAAAAGAACATAGCAAGAACAACATGGGCGCCAGCGGCGGCGTATCGGGGAAAGTCACAATGAGCCGTACCGTAGGCTACTCTCGTGCGCTCCGGATTCTGGAAAGATTTGCAGTTGGGGATGAGTTTGGCAGTCATGTCGTTACGGACGAGTTTTCGGATAGCAGAAACAGTATAAAGGACGATCATTCGAATTGTATGCGACTCGACCGCCATGAACCTTTCGTTTGATCGATCATCATTCGATCCTGCTGGGTGGCTTCCGCCCGAAGTTGGACGGATAACAAACCATCAGACGGATTTACCGAGGATCGCAAAAGACACGAGAGCGACCAAGGCAATCGAAGCAAAGTTGGCGCAAATCCCGACCATCCATGACTTGTTTAATGCCGACGCGCGCGGGGCTTCTTGCTTTGCTGCAAAAAGCGTCCATCTCGTCGTCACGTCGCCTCCTTATTGGACACTCAAAAAATATCGTACCAGCGATGGGCAACTTGGGCACGTGGTTGATTACGACGAATTCATTGGACAACTAGATCGAGTTTGGCAGAAATGTCACAAAGCGCTCGTGCCTGGCGGAAGGTTGGTTTGTGTCATTGGAGACGTTTGTCTTTCGCGTCGAAAAAATAACGGCGAGCACAAGGTCGTGCCGCTCCATGCGAGCATTCAAGACCATTGCCGAAGAATGGGCTTCAGCAATCTAGCCCCTATTATTTGGCACAAAATTGCCAATGCGGCGTATGAGGCAGCGGGTAACGGTGGCGGCTTTCTTGGAAAGCCCTACGAACCTAACGCCGTGATCAAGAATGATATTGAATTCATTCTGATGTTCCGAAAGCCGGGCGGTTATCGCAGCCCGACTTTGGCTACTCGAATTTTGTCAGTGATCCCCGAAGCGAAGCATAAAATATGGTTTCAACAGATATGGGCCGGTGTAACTGGTGCCTCAACAAGAGATCATCCGGCGCCCTTCCCACTTGAACTGGCAGAACGGCTGATCCGGATGTTCAGTTTCGTCGGGGATACAGTTCTCGACCCATTCTTGGGGACCGGGACAACGAGCGTGGCGGCTGCCAAATGGGGCCGCAATAGCATTGGCATTGAAGTCGACCCGGATTATTTTGCTTATGCTCAGTCTCGCATCGAGAAAGATACGCGTCGGCTATTTTCCGGCGCTTTGATTCGAAACCACAAAACATGATCGACGTTGAGAAGGGTCTTTCTGACGCCGTGAAGCATTTTTGGCGGACTTGCGCGAAGTCAGAACGAGCGACAAGGACGTGGCACGGGCCAGAAGGACGCCGGAAATCGCGCAGCAGTTACAGGTAGTAAGCACGCGGACGGCTTTATAAACCTCATCGCCTCAATTGTGAGAGACGCAGAACTTCCTAACATTGATGTTCTTGTTCATACCACAGTCAAGAAAGGTCGAACTCTACCGGGCTACTTTCGACCGTGTAAGGAATGGGATGTGGTAATTTTGAGCGACGGCAATTTAGTCGCGGTCGTCGAAGTCAAGAGCCAGGTCGGGAGCTTTGGCAATAATTTCAACAATCGGGTCGAAGAGGCACTCGGAAGTGCAACCGACTTTTGGAGTGCGTACAAGAAGGGCATTTTTAAGCCAACTGCCAAACCCTGGCTTGGATATCTGTTCATGTTAGAGGAGCATTCATCAAGCCTTCGGCCGACGCGACGAATTGACCTTTCGCCCTTTCCGGTCGACGAAAAGTTCCAGAACCTGAGCTATGCCGGGCGATATGAGATAGTTTGCCAGCGGCTGGTTCGTGAACTGCTTTATGACGCCGCCTGCTTTTTCACTAGCAATAGGGCTGAGGGCTTGAGAGGAAAATTCAAGCAGCCAAATCAGGAGTTGAAGATAAGAAATTTCGCGATTTCGCTCCATGCACGAGCAGCGGCATTCGCCAAGATCAAATAGAGCGTGGGCGGCTAAACAAAGAGAATGGCATCCTGAATACTACGATTTCAATTCCCGCAATTTGAACCGCTGTATCTTCCCCGTCGCGGTGCGCGGCAGGTCGGGGCGGATATCGATCCAACGCGGATATTTCCATGGCCCGGCGCATTGCTTGACGTGGACGCGCAAGTTTTCAAGGAGCCGTTCGTCGGCGGCATAGCCGTTGCGCAGCACGATGAAGGCCTTCGGCTTGATCAGCCCATCGGCATCCTGCTTGCCGATCACGGCGGCTTCCAGCACCGCCTCGTGCGACGCCAGCGCCGCCTCGACCTCGAACGGCGACACCCACATGCCGCGAACCTTGAACATGTCGTCGGTGCGGCCGCAATAATGGTAATAGCCGTCGGCATCGCGGAAATATTTGTCGCCGGTGAATATCCATTCGCCGGCAAAAGTGCGCCGGCTTCTGGCGCGCTGGTTCCAGTAGCCCTCGCCGGCGGTGGCGCCGCGCACCGCGAGTTCGCCGATCTCGCCGTCGGCGACGTCGCGGCCCTGCTCGTCGAGGATTTTAAGATCGTAGCCGGGCACCGGCTTGCCGGTGGTGCCGTAGCGCACGTCGCCCGGCCGATTCGACAGGAAAGTCTGGAACATTTCGGTCGAGCCGATGCCGTCGAGCACGTCGACGCCGGCCGCTTCACGCCAGCGCTCGCCGAGCGCCGCCGGCAGCGCCTCGCCGGCGGAAATGCACAGCCGCAAGCGGTCGGAGCCGGCGCCGCGGCGTCATGTCTTTGTGCGCCAGCAGCGAGGCATAAAGCGTCGGCACGCCGAAAAAGATGGTCGGCCGGTGGCGCCGCATCGCCGCGAACACCGCCTCGGGCGTCGGCCGCTGCGGCAGCAGCACCGCGGTCGCGCCGACCGACATCGGGAACGCCATGGCATTGCCCATGCCGTAGGAGAAAAACAGTTTCGCCGCCGAGAACACCACGTCGTCCTCGCGGATGCCGATGATGCCGCTGGCCCATCAGCCGCGCCGCCGCCAAAGGCGTGGTGTGGACGTGTTTGACGCCCTTGGGCTCGCCGGTCGAGCCGGACGTATACATCCAGAACGCAACTTCGTCGGACAGCGTCGGCGCGACGAACAAATCCGGCCGGCGGTGCGCGATCAGATCGGCGAAATCGTGTACCGCGCAGCCCGGGCCGGCGAACGCGGCTTTGTCGTCCGCGCTCGCGCCAATGAGAATGACGGTGCGCAGCCGCGGCAGCCGGTCGAGGACGGCAACGACGGTCTTGGCGAGCGATGCCGAGGCAACCAGCGCCGAGGCGCGGCTGTCGCCGAGGATGTAGGCGTATTGCTCGGCGTTAAGCAGCGTGTTGAGCGGCAGCGCCACGATGCCGGCGCGCACACCGCCCCAGAACGCCACCGGGAAATCGACGCTGTCGTAAAGGAGGAGCGCGAGCCGCTCTTCGGACCGCAGGCCGAGGTCGCCCAAGGCGCGGGCGAAGGCGCAGCTCCGCGCCTGCAATTCGCCGTAACTCAGCGTGCGGTCGGAATCGGCGAATGCGATTTTGCCGTCAAGCCCGCGCGCGACCTGGGCGTCGATCAGATCGCTCACCGCGTTATACGGACGGCGGGCCAACAGGTCTTCCAGCATTAGGCGTTTCCCAATCCGCCCGTGCGATCGCGCACGTTTTCGCGGCATATACCGCCTTCTAGTCCGGGACCACGGTAGTCGCAACGCATGGAAGACAATGAGCTTTCGCCTTTCCCGCGAAAGTACCGGCAGCGGCGCGGCGGCCGCCAAGAATCTCCCATGCGTTCTTGCCAGCAGGCCGTTTTTGAGGGAAATTCGCGCCCAAGATTGAAACCATAAGCCGTCGTTGCGAGGAGCGGAGCGACGAAGCAACCCAGCTTACTGCAAAGCACTAGATTGCTTCGCTTCGCTCGCAATGACCGAATAGGAGGATACGTCCATGGATATCGTCCCTCTCGGCCCAGGCTTTGCCGCCGAACTGCGCGGCGTGACGCTTGCCGATGTCGCCAACGACGATGCCGCCTATAAGGCGGTGCGCGCGGCATTCGAGCAACATTCGGTCCTGGTGCTTCGCAATCAGGAAATCAGCGGCGAAGGCCAGCTCGCCTTCTCGCGCCGCTTCGGTCCGCCCGAAATCACCAAGGTCGGCTCGCTCGGCACCGGCACCCATTTCGTCATCCTCACCACGATCGGCGAGGACGGCAAAGTCGTGCCGGAGGATCATCGCTATGCCATGCGCAACAAGGCCAATCAGCTTTGGCATACCGACTGTATCGTTCAAGGCCGTGCCGGCGCTGACCTCGATGCTCTCCGCGCGCACCATTCCGGCCAAGGGCGGCGAGACCGAATTTGCCTCGACCCGGCTTGCCTTCGAGCGGCTCGATCCGGCGCTGCAGCAAAAACTGGAAAACTCCTTCGCCTGGCATCAACTACGGGCATTCGCGCGGCAAGATCGCCGACGGCCTCGCCACGCCGGAGGAAATGACGGCGCTGCCGCCGCAATGCTGGCGCATGGTGTGGACAAATCCGGTCAACGGGCGGAGGCGCTCTATATCGCCTCGCACACTTATGCGGTCGAAGGCATGGAGCCGAAGGCGGGCGAGAAATTGATCGAGGAATTGACCGCCGCGGCGACCGCGCCCGGCACGAGCTACGAGCACAAATGGCGAAGCGGCGACGTCGTGATGTGGGACAACCGCGCCACCATGCATCGCGGCCGGCCGTGGCCCGGCAACGAGCCGCGCTACATGGTGCGCACCACGATCTCGGCGACGGCGGCGGACGGCGTCGAATCGATGCGCCCGCCGCCGCGGCTGGCGGCGGAGTAGCTTTACTCCGCAGCCGCCATTGCCGGCGCCCGCTGCGCGTCCCGCTCCATTTCGCGCCGGATGCGGACGGCCTGCGCATTGTCGTCGAGCGCAACGTCGGCGGCGGTCAAAATCTCGCCGGCCGCGACATCGCGCACAAGCTTGACATGATGGGCAAGCCCGATCGGCAGCGCGCCAAGCGCGAGGCTGCGCGCGGCCGGAATGAGCTTGGCATAGACCGTATAGCCGCCTTCGCCGTCGAGCATCTCGCCGGCCTTAAGCGCGCGCTTGGCGACCGCAACGGCGTCGCCGCGCCAAGCCGCGGCAGCTTCCGGTCGGCTCGCCGCGCAGCGCGACGTTGAGCACCGAGATCGACAGTTCGAGCCCGATCAGATGGAACGGCTTGTACATCGCCGCATAGCGGCCGGTCGGATCGGTCGGCAGGCCGTATTGCTTGAAGCAGGCCGCGGCGTAATCGTTGTTGCGCCTTGAACACCACATAGACGCCCCAGCGCAGATCGCGCGCGACCGGCGAGCCGTCGCGCTGCAGCGACGAGACGACCTCGACCATGCCGTCGCCTGCAAGCACGCCGCCCAAAGCCTTCGGCCGCAGCACGGCTGCGAGTTCGTCGGCGCCGCATGGCGGGAAGCCCAAGCCGTCATGCGGCACGTCGAGGTCGCAGGCATTGGCCACCGCCGCCATCTCGATCGCCGATTTGGTGCCGTCGAGAAACGAATTGAACATCTGCGAATTCATGCCGGCGCGCTTTGGCCTCCGCGGCGGTGAGCCCGTAATGCTCCCACACGCCGTCCGGCGTGACGGCGTGATAGGCCGGCAGATATTTGGTGCCCTTGCCGGCCGCGGCGACGGTAAAGCCCGCCGAGCGCGCCCAATCGACCATCTCGGCGATCAGCGCCGGCTGGTCGCCGTAGGCCATGGAATAGATCACGCCGGCGGCGCGCGCCTTGCGGGCGAGATAAGCGCCGGCGAGCGCGTCGGCTTCGACATTGACCATGACGATGGGTTTCTTCGCCTCGATCGCGGCCAGCGCATGGGCGATGCCGGCCGCCGGATTGCCGGTCGCCTCGATGACGACATCGACGCGCTCGTCGCCACAGGCCGCGCGGCCGTCGTCGGCAAAGCGCGTGCGCGCGATGCGGGCCGCATCCCAGCCGACGGTTTTGCACGCAGCCTTGGCGCGCTCGGGATCGAGATCGCAGATCAGCGCGACGTCGAGCCCCTTGATCGACGGCACCTGCGCCAGAAACATCGAGCCGAATTTGCCGGCGCCGATCAGTCCGACGCGGACCGGCTTGCCGGCCTCGACGCGCGCGGCGAGGAGCGATTGCAGATTCATGGCTTTACTCCGCCGCCACCCGATGCGCGCGCGCGTAAGCGGCGAGCGCGTCGTCGGCGACCGGCACGATCGGCGTGAAATCGCGGTGCGCGATCCATTCCGGCCGGGTGAACTTGGTGATGTGGTTGGAGCAGGCGCACAGCGTCAGATACACGATCTTGCGCGGATAGGGCGTGATGTTGGGCGGCGAGGCGTGCACCAGATTGCCGTGGAACATCAGCACCGATCCGGGCTTGCCGGTCGGCGCCACGATGCCGCCCTCGGCGGCGAGCCGCGTCACCGTCTCCTTGTCGAGCGTCCACAGCGGATAGGACGTGGTCAGCGTGTCGTGCCCGGCCGCCAGCACGCCCTGCTTGTGGCTCTTCGGGATCACCATCAGCGCGCCGTTGATCGGCATCACCTCGTCGAGGAACACCGCGATGTTCATGGCGCGCGGCTCGGGCATGCCGTCGTCGCGCGCCCAGGTGCCGTAATCCTGATGCCACTGCCAGACGTCGCCCTCGAACGCGGCCTTGGCGTTGAGCTTGAACTGATGCACGTAGACATCCTCGCCAAAGAGCTGGCGCAGCGGTTCTACAAGTCGCGGATGGCAGGCGAGCAGGCGGAACGTCTCGTTGAAAGTGTGGGCGGCAAAGGCGGTGCGCGGCGCGCCCGATTTCTCGCGCCACACTTCCTTGCGGTCGAGCTTGAGGATGGCCTCGGCGTCGTCGCGCAACAGCGCGATTTCCTCCTCGGAAAAGCAGTTCGGGAAGAACAGGTAACCTTGCTCGTCGAATTCTTTGAGTTGTCCCGGTGAGAGCTGCATGGCGCTTTCCGAAGCCGATTGATATCGTGCCACTAACGTAGCCGATAATGTCCAGCGAACGTCATGGCCGGGCTTGACCACGGTCCGGTCCGACGTCGTCGGCCCGATGATAAGCTCCTGGAAGCCCGCGCGGCAAGGCGCGGGCACGGCGGCATAATGCGCGCCTTGTGCGGCCTATTCGCCACTTCCGCGACGAAGCGGTTGCGCATTTTGCCTAAGCCTTCGATCTCGGTCTCCATGACGTCGCCGGCTTTGAGAAACGTGTTGGTGCCCTGGCCGACGCCGCCGCAGGTGCCGCAGCTGAACACATCGCCGCTGTCGAGGCTGAGAATGTTGGAGGCGTATGCGATCTGCTCCTCGGGCGTGAAAATGAACTGCGAGGTGTTGCCGTTCTGCTTGACCTCGCCGTTGACGGCGAGCCGGATGAACAAATTCATGTGGTTCGGGCACGAAGGCGCGCGGCACCAGAAACGGCCCCATCGGCGCGAAATTGTCGTGGCTCTTGCCGTTGAGCCAGTCCGAGCGCAGGCCCGGACGGTCGGCGCGGATTTGCAAGTCGCGGGCAGGACACGTCGTTGGTGGTCATGAAGCCGGCGACATGATCGAGCGCGCGCTCGGCCTTGATGCGCTTGCCGGGCTTTGCCGATGGCGAGCGCGATCTCCGCCTCCCAGTCGATCTTGCTCATGCCGCGCGGGATTGCGATGTCGTCATTGGCGCCGGCAAAGCGTGCTCGGCGCCTTGAGGAACAGATACGGCTGCGTCGTCGATTTCTCGCCGGTGAATTTCGGCACCGCCGGCCGGCGTCATGCCGGCGCGCAGCATTTCGTCGACGTGCTCCTGAAAGTTTTGCGCGGCGTAGAACATTTTGCCGGGCCGCCTGACCGGCGGCAGCGCGCGCAGGCTCGCGAGCTTGAGCGCGCCCGGCCGCCCATCCTTCTCGATAGCGGCCACGATCTCCTGGAGCCTGGAAAAATTGGCATCCCAGTCTTCCAGGAGGTCTTCGATGGCGCTGCGTCGGGCCAAGCTCGAAGACGTCGTCGCCGAGCACGATGGCGGCGAAAGAGCCGCCGCCCGGTTTGGCAAAGGTGCCAAGTTTGAAAGGTCGTGCCGTTCATTTGTCGTACCCTCACGTGCCGCGAAATACCGCCTTGCGCTTGGCGTGAAACGCCTCGACGCCTTCGCGGAAATCGTCGGATTGGCGCAAGCCGGCTGTAGCACTGGCCTTCGAGCTCGATCGCCGCTTCGAGATTGGTGTCTTCGGTGGCGTTGAGCAGCGTCTTGGCGGTGCGCTGCGCCAGCGGCGAGAACGCGCGCAATTCGTCGACCAGCGCATCGGTCGCGGCTTCCAGTTTGTCGTCGGCCACGCATTCGGTGGCGATGCCCCACTCATAGGCCTGGCGCGCCGGAATGCGCTTTGAGCGCATGACGATGTCCTTGGTGCGAGTGATGCCGATGATCTTTTGCAGCCGCGCCGAGCCGCCGGAGCCCGGAATCTGGCCGAGCCGCTGCTCCGGCAGCGCATAGAGGCAGGTCTCCGACACGATGCGGAAATCGCAGGCGAGCGAGATCTCGAAGCCGACGCCGAAGCAATAGCCGCGATTGGCGGCGATCACCGGCTTGGCGCAGCGCGCCGGCGCCGCGATGTTCCAGGCAAGTTTCGACACGTGCTCGGGCGAGGCCGCCAGGAATCCGGCGATGTTGCCGCCCGAGGAAAAATGCTCGCCGGCGGCGCGCAGCACGATCACGCGCACCTCGCGCATCCTCGTCGAGCGCCTCGAACACGAGGCGAAGCTGATCGCGCTCGTCCATCTCGATGACGTTGAGCGGCGGCCGGTCGAGCACGATATCGGCGCGTTCGCGCGCCGGATCGATCTCGACGCGGAAGCCGTCGAGCGTTGTGCAGACGCGGATCGGAAAAAGTCGACGCGGAAGAATTGCTCATGCGGCCGTTCCTTGCGGGTGGGCGAGCCGGGTCTCGTCGGTATATTCGCCGGCGACAAGCTTGCGGCGCAACAGCTTGCCGACCGGCGATTTCGGGATTTCCGCTGACGAACACGTATCTCCGCGGCCGCTTGTAGCCGGCGAGCCCCGACGGCGCGGCAGAACGCGTCGAGCTCCTCGGGCTCGATCGCGGCGCGGCGCTTGATGAAAGCGGCGACGATCTTGCCCCAGCGCTCGTCCGGCAAGCCGACCACCGCGACCTCCGACACCGCCGGCGTGCAGCGACAGGCAGGATTCGATCTCGACCGGCGAGACGTTCTCGCCGCCGGTGATGATCATGTCGTCGACGCGGCCGGTGACGAAAATATCGCCGTCGGCATCGACAAAGCCGGTATCGCCGGTGAAATACCAGCCCTGGCGCAGCGCCTTGGCGTCGGCGTCCGGCCGCCGCCAATAGCCTTCGAAGGATTCGTCGCCGGCCAAGAGCGCGATGATCTCGCCTTCCTCGCCGACGCCGGCGATCTCGTCCGCCGATTTGGCGCCGAGCTTGACCACGCGCACCATCTGATTGATGCCGGCTTTGCCGGCGGAGCCCGGTTTCGCCGGCGCGTTCTGCTCGACGGTGAAGGTATAGATCTCCGAGGAGCCGTAATGATTGACGAACAGATCGGGCTTGAACGCGGCCTGCAATGTTTTCAAGCAGCCCGTCGGTCATCGGCGCGCCGGCAAAGCCGAGCTTGCGCACCGAGCTTATGTCGCTTGCCGCGAACGCGGATGATGGACGAGGTCGTGATAGAGCGTCGGCACCAGATAAAGATTGCTGACGCGCTCGGCGGCGATCGAGTCGCAGCGCTTGGCCGGCGTCGAACCGGCGCAGGCAGACGAAGGCGCCGCCGATCAAGCGACATGGCAAGCAGCGAGCGCACGCCCATGGTGTGATAGAGCGGCATGACGCCGAGCGTGCGCTCGCCGTGCGCGTAAAGATTTTGCGCCACATGGGCGAGCGCGGCGGCGCGCTCGGCGCGTTGGCGGCGCGGCACGCCCTTCGGCCGCGCCGTAGTGCCGGAGGTGTAGAGCATCACCGACCAGGCTTCGGCCGTGGCGCGCGGCGCTGGCATCGGGCGCGGAATCCGCAATCAGCGCGTCAAAGGCAATCGCCGGCGGCGGCGCGGCATCGAGCGCGATCCGCGGCAGCTTCTGCGCCGCCGCCGATCCGGCGACGGCTGCGGCGGAGGCGTCCTCATAGGCGACGGCCTTGGCCTCGGCATCGTCGAGGTAAAAATCGATCTCGCTTGCGGTCGAGCGCCAGTTGACCGGCGTGATGACGATGCCGGCGAACTGGCAGGCCCAATGCAGGGTCGCGGCCTCGCAGCGGTTTTGCAGCGCGGTGACGAGGTGGTCGCCGGCTTGAGCCCGATGGCGTCGAAGCCGGCGACCAGCGCCGAAATGCGCGGCGTACCATTGCGCGTAGGTCAGGCGCACGCTCGCCATCGGCGATGGCGAGCGCATTGGGATCGCGGGCGACGCTGCCGAGAAAGCTTAAGCCGAGATCGAGCATGCCGGAAAGCTATTGGTTCGAGCGGTCATTTCATCGTTGCCGCCATGATAGGCTTTTGCCGCGCGCTGACAAACCGCCGGCGCGAGCGGCCGAGCGGCGAAAGGCTTACAAGCCCATGCCGATTGAGGAGCGCGTGTTTATCGCCGGCGCCGGCCCGGTCGGCCTGGTCGCGGCGGCCAATCTCGTCCGCCGCGGCGTGCCGGTGACGGTGTTCGAGGCCGGCGCCGCGCTGTCCGAGGAATCGCGCGCCTCGACTTTTCATCCGCCGACGCTCGACATGCTGGACGAGTTCGGCGCCGCCGCGCCGCTGATCGCGCAAGGCCTGGTCGCGCCGCAATTTCAATATCGGACGCGCGACGGCGTGATCGCCACCTTCGATTTCGCGCGCGATCGCCGATGCGACGCGCCATCCGTTCCGCCTCCAGGCGAGCAATTCAAGCTCACCCGCATCCTGCACGAGCGGCTTGCCGGTAAGCACCGAATTCCGCATCGAGTTCGGCTGCCGCGTCGCCGGCGTCGAGCAGGACGACGCGGCGGTTCACGTGACGCTCGAGCGCAACGGCGCGGCCGAACGGCGCTCCGGCCGCTGGCTGATCGGCGCCGACGGCGCGCGCAGCGACGTGCGCCGCGCGCTCGGCATCGAATTTGCCGGCTTCACCTGGCCGGAGCGGTTTCTCGTCGTCTCGACGCCGTTCGATTTCCGCGGCGCGATCGCGGACTTGGTTTCGGTGACCTATCGTCGCCGATCCGGTGCGCTGGCACTTTCTCCTGGAAATTCCCGGCCTGTGGCGCGTGATGTTTCCGCTTGCCGAGGCCGTCAGCGACGAGGAGGCATTAAGCCGCGCGTTTGCCGACACGCTGATGGCCGGCGTCGTGCCGGGCATCGCGAAATACGACATCGCCCATACGACGCTCTACAAGGTGCACCAGCGCGTGGCGAAGAATTTTCGGCGCGGCCGCGTTTTCCTCGCCGGCGACGCCGCGCACCTCAACAATCCGCTCGGCGGCATGGGCATGAACGGCGGCATTCATGACGCGATGAATTTGACCGCGCGGCTTGCCGACGTCTGGATCGGGCGCGGCGCGCCCGAACCGAGCTCGACCGCTACGAGCGGCAGCGCCGCGCGATCACGCTCGAACACATCGAGAGGCAGATCGATCGAGAACAAGCGCAATCTGGAATGCGCCAATCCCGATTTCGCCGCCGAGCTCGAAGCGGACGGCGGCCGACCCGCAGCTGCACACGCGATTATCTGTTGCGCGTGTCGATGATCGCGAGCCTGCGCCGCGCCGCCGAGCTCGGATAGTCAGCTCGTTTGGCGCCTGATCTTATCGGAA
This sequence comes from uncultured Alphaproteobacteria bacterium, assembly GCA_963729335.1. Taxonomy (GTDB): domain Bacteria; phylum Pseudomonadota; class Alphaproteobacteria; order Rhizobiales; family Xanthobacteraceae; genus BOG-931. Next base: position 1,555,808 of record CAVSNN010000001.1, on the reverse strand, counting down.
AACCGGTATCCACTTTTCCGGATCATGCGCTACTCCCGCGTCGGGAACAGAGCGGCCGGGAAATCCGCGGCGTAACGGCGGGCCCGCTGGCGCGGCCGATAATCCGGATGCGGATTGGGATCCGGCTCGACCGCGCGGCGATAAAGGTGCCAGGTCGCATGGCCGAGCACCGGCATCACCACCGTCAGCCCGAGGAAGAACGGTATCGAGCCGATCACCAACAGCGCGGCGACGATGAAGCCCCACAACGCCATGGTCACCGGATTTGCCGTAACCACGCGGATCGAGGTGAGCAGCGCCACCGCCGCGCCGACGTCGCGGTCAAGCAACAGCGGAAACGAAACAGCGCCGATGGTGAGCACCAGCACGGCGAACAGAAATCCCACGCCGGTGCCGACGACGATGAGATTCCATCCGGCGCCGGTGGTCAACACGTCGGTGACGAATTGCCGGATCGAGGCCGGACCGCGGTAACCGAAATTGGCGATATAGATCGCTTCGGCGACCGCGAGCCAGATCAGGAAGATCGCCATCAACAGAACGCCCAGTGCGACGATGGCGGGAAGCGAAGGCGAATGCAGCACATCGAAGGCGTGGCTCGACGAACTGTCGAGCCCGGCTTCGCGGCGGCGGCTCAGCTCATAGAGCCCGATGGCGGCGAGCGGTCCGACCAGCGCAAAGCCCGCCGCGATCGGAAACGCCAGCGGCAGCATCGAGTGACCCAGCGTCATCGCGATCAGAAAGATGCCGAGCAACGGATAGATCACGCAGAGGAAGACGGCGTGACTGGGCATTGCGGCGAAATCGTCGATGCCGCGTGCGAGCGACTGATAGAGATCGGATCGGCGAGATGCGGCGGATGACGGGTCGCGCGGGGATCGTGCTCGCGCCGACGAGAATGTGCGAAGCAGGCCATGGCGCTCCTCCTGAACCGACTGAGGTTCAAAACCGTCCGGACCGCGCCTGCGGCCGGGGCCGCAAGGCGCCCGGCATGTGGGGAGCATGATTGTTCGGAAAGCGCTTCCCGGCTCATGCTCTCCGCGTCGCGCATCATGGCACTCCATGCTGCGCGATGCACGAACCAACGCGGCGCCGCGCCACGCGTTCCGTTCACAATGCGGTGTGTATTGGCAGTGTGTATTGTGCGGCGCAGCGGCTTTTGCTGCGATTGCGAGCGACAACGACATCGAGCGATAAATGCAAAGCAAAAAAGACAAAAAAGAAAGGGCCCCGTTGAGGGGCCCTTGAGACATCCACGCCGGCTCTAGTGGTGGTACCGGTGGTGGTAGTAGTGCGGATGGCCGTGCCAACCGCCGCCGATCACCACATTGGGGCCGCCGTAATAGTCGTAATACGGGCCGTTGCACCAATTGTTATAATAGTTGCAGCCGTAGTACGGCCCCGGCCCGCCGACGCCGATACCGAGCGGCCCGACGTGGACACTGACGAACGCCATAGCCGGCGCCGCGGTGAACATCGCCGCCGCCACGGCGATTCCGATCGCGAGCTTTTTCATATCGCTCTCCTGTGTCGATTGCTTGCTTCTGGTTCAGAGGAGGAAACGCGCGAGGGGCAAAGTGCGTTCCCCGCCGCGGCGTGCGCCGCGGCAAAGTTCCATCGCGAAAATGTTTTGGAACAATTCGGACGTTTACTCGGCGGCCAGCGGCAGCGGTTCGGCTTCTTCGTGTTCCGGCTTCTTCGCCGCTCAGCCACGACTGGAACCGGTCGAGATAAAGATAGATCACCGGCGTCGTGAACAGCGTCAACAATTGGCTCAGCGCCAAGCCGCCGACCATGGCATAACCGAGCGGCTGGCGCAGTTCCGATCCGGAGCCGTGGCCGAGCATCAACGGCAGCCGCTCAACAGCGCCGTCATCGTCGTCATCACGATCGGGCGGAAGCGCAGCAGGCAGGCCTGCCGCACCGCCTCGCGCGGCGGCAGTCCGGCGCGCTCGCGGCTGATGGCGAAGTCGACCAGAATGATGCCGTTCTTCTTGACGATGCCGATCAGCAGGATGATGCCGATGATGCCGATCACCGAGAGGTCGAAGCCGCCGGCCGACAGCGCGAGCAGCGCGCCGACGCCGGCCGAAGGCAGCGTCGACAGGATCGTCAGCGGATGGATATAGCTCTCGTAGAGCACGCCGAGAATGACATAGACGACGACGAGCGAGGCGGCGATCAGGATCGGCTCGTTCGACAGCGCCGCCTGGAACGCCTGGGCATTGCCCTGGAAGCTGCCGATCAGCGACGACGGCATGCCGATTTCGTCCGCGGCCTGCTGGATGGCGTCGACCGCCTGGCCGAGCGCCACGCCCGGCGGCAGATTGAAGGTCAAGGTCACCGCCGGAAATTGCCCGGAATGCGCAGACCAGCAGCGGCCCGACGTGTCTGGTGTCGACGCTGACCAGCGTCGACAGCGGAATCAAGCTGGCCGTTGGTCGGCGCCTTGATGTAGAGATCGTTGAGCGTCTGCAGGTTGCCCTGCAGCTGCGGCAGCACTTCGAGCTCGACATAGTAGGAGTTGTTGGTGAAGTATTGCGTCACTTGGCGCTGGCCGAACGCGTCGTTGAGCGTGTCGTCGATGAGCTGCGGCAGAATGCCGAAGCGCGCCGCCGCGTCGCGATTGATGGTGATATTGAGCATACGGCGCGCTCGTTCTGCGCGTCGGTGGCGACGTCGGCCAGTTGCGGCAGCGTCTTGAGCTTCGCGATCAGCCGCGGCGCCCAGGCGTTCAGCTCATGCAGATCGGGATCCTGCAAGACGTATTGGAACTGGCCGCGCGAGATGCGGCCGCCGACGGTGATGTCCTGCGCCGGCTGCAGGAACAGCCTGGCGCCCGGGATCTGGGCGAGCTTGGGGCGCAGCCGGTCGATGATTTGCGAGGCCGAGGCGGTCCGATCGTCGCGCAGCTTCAACCCGACGATGAAGCGGCCGGTATTCTGGGTATTGCCGTAGCTCGGGCCGAAGAACGAGCCGAAGTCGGCGACGTCGGGGTCCTGCGCGATCACGTCGGACAGCTGCCGCTGGATGTGCTTTCATCTTTTCCGGGGAAACGTCCTGGCCGGCTTCCGAAATGCCCAGCATCATGCCGATGTCCTGGGTCGGGAAAAAGCCCTTCGGCATCATCACGAACAGCACGCCGGTCGTAGGCCACCGTCGCGAGAAATACCAGCAAGGTCATGAACTGATGCCGCAACACGACGTCGAGGCCGCGGCGATAAGCGTCCAGCACCGCGTCGAAGCCCCATTCGATGGCGCGATAGAGGCGGCCATGCTCTCGATCGTGCTCGCTCACCAGGAAGCGCGAGCACAGCATCGGCGTCAATGTCAGCGACACGACGACGGAGACGACAATCGCCGCGGTGACGGTGATGGCGAATTCATGGAACAGCCGTCCGACGATGCCGCTCATCAGCAACAGCGGAATGAACACCGCGATCAGCGAAATGCTGATCGATATGACGGTGAAGCCGATCTCGCGCGCGCCCTTGATCGCCGATTGCAGCGGCGTGGTTCCCGCTTCCAGATGGCGGAAGATATTCTCCACGACGACGATGGCGTCATCGACCACGAAGCCGACGGCGATCGTCAAAGCCATCAGCGATAGATTGTCCAGGCTGAAGCCGCCGAGATAGATGATCGCGGTGGCGCCAAGCAGCGACAGCGGCACCGCGGTGCCCGGAATGAGCGTGGCGTGCATGCTGCGCAGGAACAACAGAATCACCAGCACGACCAGCGCGCAGGACAACAGCAGCGTGAACTCGACGTCCTTGACGGAGGCGCGAATGGTCTGCGTGCGGTCGAGGATCGTGTCCAGATGGATGCCCGCCGGGATCAGGGAATGCATGCCGGCGAGCGCCGGATTTGATGTTGTCGACGGTGTCGATCACGTTGGCGCCGGGCTGCTTGAAGACGATCAGCATGACGGCGGTCTGATCGCGGTGCAGCGCGCCGAGCGTCACGTCCTGCGGCGCATTGATCGCCTGGCCGACGTCGCGCACGCGAACCGGCGCGCCGTTGCGATAGGCGATGATGACGTCGTTGTAAGGGCCGGCTTCGGTCAATTGATCGTTGTCGGTGATGGTGAAGCTCTGCTGCCTGCCGAGCAGGGTGCCCTTGGCGGAATCCGTCGTGGCGCTGGCGAGCGCGGCGCGCACGTCCTCCAGCGTCAGCCCGCGCGCCGTCAGCTTGGCCGGATCGACCTGGACGCGGATCGCCGGCCGCTGCTGGCCGCCGATGGCGACGAGCGACACGCCGTTGATCTGCGAAATCTGCGTGGCGACGACGTTCTCGGCAAAATCGTCGACTTTGGTCAGCGGAATCGTGTTCGAGGTCGCCGATACGATCAGGATCGGCGAATCCGCCGGATTTACCTTCTTATAGGTCGGCGGCGGGTGAGGTTTTTCGGCAGATAACGGGCCGGCGGCGGTGATCGCGGACTGCACGTCCTGCGCGGCGCCGTCGATGCTGCGGTTGAGATCGAATTGCAGCGTGATCACGGTTGAGCCGAGCGAACTCACCGAGCTCATCTGGGTTACGCCGGCGATCTGGCCGAACTGCCGTTCGAGCGGGGTCGCGACGGTGGCGCCCATGGTCTCCGGGGCTGGCGCCGGTCAACGTCGCCGTGACCTGAATGGTCGGAAAATCGACCTGCGGCAGCGGCGCGACCGGAAGCAATGGAAACGCCACGATGCCGACCAGCGCCAGCGCCGCCATCAACAGCGACGTGGCGATCGGCCGGCGAATGAACACTTCGGAAATGTTCATCAGGTCTTATCCGTCTGCTGTCGCGCCGGACTAGGCGACGCATTGCGACGGTCCGGATGGCAACGCGCGTTCCGGCGTCCAAGCGGGATTGCCCATCGACCACGACGCGTTCGCCGGCGTTCAGGCCCTTGGTCGCGATGACCATCTCCTCGCTGACGGTCTGCGCCTCGATCGGCCGCTGCTCCGCGGTGTCGTCGGGCTTGATCACCCAGACATAGAAGCCGTCCGGACCGCGCTGCAACGCGACCGCCGGGATCGTCACCGCGTCCTTGCTGGGTCGTGATCAGGATGCGGATGCGCACGAACTCGCCCGGCCACAGTCGCTCGTCGTCGTTGGGAAATTCCGCCTTGAGCTGAATCGTGCTGGTGGCTTGATCGATCTGATTGTTGATGAGGAGGAGCTTGCCTTTGGCCAGTTGCTCCTTGTCGTCCTGATCGAAGGCCAGCACCTAGACCGTCGCCGTGCAGCATCGCCTCGCGCACCGGTCCGAGGTCGCTTTGCGGCAAGCGTGAAGATCACCGTACACGGCTTGATCTGGGTCAGCACCGTGAGCGGGCCGATGTCGTTGGTGTGGATGATGTTGCCGATATCGACCTGGCGGAAGCCGACCACGCCGTCGATCGGCGCGACGATGGTGGCGTAATTGAGCTGGGTCTGCGCCGCCTCGATGGCGGCCTGATCGGCGTCGATCGTCGCCTTTGTTTCGTCGACCTTGGCCTGTTGCAAATCGACGTCCTGCTGCGTCTCGGCGTTCCTGATCACCAGGGTCTTGAACCGCGCCAAGTCTTTTTCGTCGTCGATGAGCTGTGCCTCGTCCTCGCTCTTCTTTGCCACGGCCTGGTCGAGCGCGGCCTTGAACGGCGCCGGGTCGATCTTGGCCAGGACGTCGCCCTTGCTGGACGTCCTGGCCCTGGCGAAAGTCGACGGAGACGATCTGGCCGGTGACCTGGGCGCGGATGGCGACGGTATTGAGCGCCTGGACACGGTGCCGAGCGCGTCGTAATAGATCGGCACGTCCTGCTGCGCCGCTTCGGCAATCGTGACCGGGAACGCTAGCGGCGAACGGTCGGGTGGGCCGCTGGCATCCTTTCGTGGCGCCAAAAAATGACCGCGGCGGCCAAACATGCCACCGCGATCGCCGGCGATCAGCGAAATTACCCTGCCGGGATTTCCACCCGGTCATCCACACCCTCATGGCCTAGCTATACCTTGCTTCCTTAACCCCTCAAAATCTTACCCGATTGCCGGTTCCAGCGCAGCCGGCTCAGGGCGCCGTTCAGGCCGGATGCGAACTATATCGGCCGCAAAAAAGGATCAATGGCCGGCGCATTAAAGTTAATTAAGGTCGCGCTGCGGCGGGGATTAACGTTGCCACGTCAAGGGCCTCGCCGGTTTCCACTTGGGGCTTGATCGGACGGCGGGCGTCGTGGCTATTCCTGCTGCAATCCCAGTAGGAAAGCTGGCGTTCGTGGCACCGCGGTCGGAATATCCTGGTCCTGAACTTGCGGTGGTCATGCGCGCCTTCCAAGGCGGCGGTGCACAACGCGACATGATCCTGCTGTGCAACGCGCTGGCCGCCAAGGGCGCGCGCCTCGCAGTGCTGGCGCTGCACGTCGACGGACCGCTTCGCCCGCTGCTCGATCCGGCCATTCCCGTCGCCGAGGTTCCCGGACGACAGTTGCGCTACGCAATTCCCGGATTGCGCCGCCTGATCCGCGATATGGCGCCCGATCTGGTCGTCAGTTCGGAGGCAAGCCTCAATCTGTGCACGCTTGTTGCACTGCGCACGATGCCGCGGCGCAGCAGGCCCAAGCTCATCTTGCGCGAGGTCGGCAGTCCCTCGATCGCGCTCTCCCGCGATCCCTATCTGCAGAACCGCATCGCTTATCGAATTTTACGCCGCCTTTACCGCTATGCCGACCGGATCGTGACGCTGACCGAAGGCGCCCGGCGGGATCTTGCGGCGAATTTTGCCGTTCCCGACGCGTCGATCTCGGTCATGCTCACCAATGCCGTAGTGCCGCCGGCCATGGCGGACCGGCTCGCGCGGTGGGACGGCGTAACCGGCCGCGATAACGGTCTCATCGTCTGCGTCGGCCGGCTGTCGCCGGAGAAGGATCATGGCACGCTGATCCGGGCGCTGCGCTTGTTGCCGGCGGCGCTGCCGTTGCGTCTTGCCATTGTCGGGGACGGCCCGGAGCGCCCGGCGCTGGAAGCCTTGGCGCAGGACCACGGCCTTGCCGGCCGCGTCGTCTTTACCGGCGAGGTCGCCGATCCGTTTGCCGTGATGATGCGGGCGCGGCTGGCGGTCTGCGCCTCGGTTTATGAAGGGCTCGGCAACGCCATCATCGAGGCGCTGGCTTGCGGCACCCCGGTGGTATCGACCGATTGTCCCTATGGGCCCGCCGAAATTCTGCAGAACGGCCGCTACGGCACGCTGACGCCGGTCGGCGATGCCGCCGCCATGGCGACAGCGATCGCCGCCGCCATGGCCGCGGCGCCCGATCGCGGCGCGTTGATGGCGCGCGGCCTCCACTACACGGCCGCGCGCGCGGCGGAGCGGTTTCTTGAAATCGTCGCCGAATTGCAACCGCTGCCGACCCGGACAAGCGAACCGCTCATCGCGGCGAGCGCGTTATGAGGCGGCACCGCGCCGGCCGCTCGCCTTCGAGAGCGTTCGACTGCATTTATTTTTTGATCGAAGACAGCTCAAGATAATCGAATACGGTAAACGTCCCGTTGCTGTGCATGTGGTGCGTTCCGCAAATATCGCTTTTGAAGTCCGGCGTTACATTGGCGATGCAGATTTCGCGATAAGTGCTCTCCGTAAGCTCGGCAATTTCGTTTATCAGGAACTGGCGGCCGTACAGATCAAAACCATGTCCTTGTGAAACTCTAAAAATCTTGTCGTCTTCTCGAAGCAGGCCGGCGTTTCTTGCGCGAGAGGAATCCACAAGAATCGGATTTGCCGAATGGGGCGTCCAGTCTCCGAATGGGGATGGCGCGTGAAAGATCATAAGTTCTGAAGAGTGGTCGTCGCCGTCCATTGGATCGATGTTTGTAAACATCCACCATCGCCCGTCGCGCTCGAAAATCATCGTGTCGCCCGCGGACACGTCCCCCATAATCACCTTTTCCAGCTTCCAACCGAGTGGAAAGTCGTGGCATTTGTAGATTCGTATATCTTTGTTCTTGTGCGATTCCGGGCACATGAACAACTGCCCCTGATATTCGAATAGATAAGGGAATGACAGATGGAACGTTTCGCTCAATGCCACGCCGGCGCGAACCGCTTCATCTTCCCGCAGTTCATAAACTGCGATCTCGCCGCGGTCTTGCGCGTAATCGTAGTCCTCTACAAAGCAATAACTCTTGTCGGCTTTGGTCACCACGAACGGGTCGGCTAAAAAATGTAACGGCGGATTTTCAATCTCGATGCCGCGCCACAACACCGCGTTTCTCCAGTTTGAGTGCAGAAAGGCGACGCGCCACCGCAATTCGCGGCCGCTCAACATGAGCGCCATGTTTCGTGCGCGATAGACCAACTGGTTCAAAGCGTAAGTCGCGACCTGCAATGCGTTGGGGTAGTGAAACAGCTTGTCGAAATACGGCACTGCGGGCAGCGCATCGGGCAGCTTGCCGCTCGATGCAATTCTGCCAATCAGCGATTTCATGTAGTAATTCGATTTCTCATAGACCAAGGCCTCATTGAGTTGAAAATAGCTTCTTGTCGGCAGGTGGCCGCGCATGAGAACCATGCCACCGTCCAGCTCCTCGGTGAGAATTTGGATTGTGAACCCTGTCGAGGCTTGCCTCAAATACACTTCCCAGAAGGCGGCAGGGATTCCCCGGTTAATTCTATTGTCGGCGTGGTGGAACGAAAGGATGCCGAGACGCGACGCGTTAAGAATGCCGCCTTTGAGAATGCCGCTGCCGCAGCGCACCAAGATATCGCAGTTCAAGTCCTTGACCCGTTGGATGTCGGCCTCGCGGAATCTGTAGACAAATCCGGATTTTGAGACGATCGGCGTTATGAAAATATTTTCACTGGCGACGGCGAACAGGTCGAAGGGCTTGGAATGATCGATGTGCCGGACATTTTTCCTGAGGCGCATTGCTTCGAGGGCGACGATTCCGCGAAGAAGCATTCTTGAAAGCAATTTGGAAATTGTCGGCAGCACGCCAAATCTACGGAGGTATTGGATCAGCCTCTTGAAATAATCGCGAAAGCTCCCATTCAAAGCCGCGCGGCTCGTCGGATGCAGGATTAAAACGGCTTGCATATTCTCCTGTGATTGAATCCAACGGACTAACTCAAAAACGTATTTGGACGACATGTTGCCGTCGACAAGTATTCCGATTTTGAAGGACTTTGTCATAGCGCGTTTACGAGGCTTTAGACCCGCGAGAACAGCCGGATATTCCGGCAGCGTCAGCGCCGCCGCATCGATCGGTTTGTCATGAAGATGCGCAATACTTTCGGTGATTGCACAAGGTACCGGCGCCACAGCCGTCCCGGCTCCTGCGCCAGGCGATAGGCCCATTCCAGGCCGAGCTGCTGCAACCCGCGCGGCGCGCGCGCCCGCGCTCCGGTCAAGAAATCGATTGCGGCGCCGACGCACAACGCGACGCCTGATTTGCGGCCGAGCGCGGCGAGCGTCTGCGCGATCAGCTCCTGCGCCGGGCAGCCGACGCACAGTAATGCAATGTCCCAATGCCGATTGACGCAGGCGCGGGCGACGGCAAGCCGCAATTCGGCGTTGCGCGCCAGCGCGGCCGGCGCCGGCAGCACGTCGAATGCGAGCTTGGGATAGGCGGCGCGCAGCGCCGTCTCGGTGGCGCGCGGCGGTCCGACGACGAGAATCCGTTGCGGCAGGCCCGGGCGGGCATGGCCATTCAGGCTGGCGAGCAAGGCGGCGACCAGATCGCTGCCGGTGACCAGCGGCAGCGCGCGCCGCTCCAGCCGTGCGAGCGCGCGAATAATGCGGCTGTCGCACAGCGACAGCCAGGCGCCGCGGTAGATCGGCAGCAATTGCGCCGGCGCTTCGTGCGCCGATACGACATGATAGGCGTTCGGCGTGACCACGTAGCGATAGGGCGCGCCGCAGCCCTCGGCAATGAGCTGGATCACCTCGGCTTGCGGCAGCAGGCAAAACGGCAGGCCGAGGAATTCGGCATGCCGGGGCCGCGACCCGGCGCCGCCGGATTCGTCCCATCGCACCGCTGCGCCGGTTCCGGTCATCGCGCTAACGCACCGCGACCGGTTCGGCCATGGCTTCGACCGACGGCAAGCTTAAAAGCCCGAAGTGGCGGATTGCGTAACCGGCGCACAGGGCGAAAATGCCCGCATCGATGATCAGCGGCAGCGATCGGCCGGGTACAAGCTCGCCCGTGGTATGCGCGCCGAATACGAACAGGATCGCCAGCGACGGCATGACGCCGAGCGCGGTGAGATCGATCGGCATTCGATACCAGCGCCGCCCGAGCACCATGAAGGCGATGCAGGCGACGATGCAGGCCACCATCAACGCGACGGCCGCGCCGTGCGGGCCATAGGCGGGCACCAGGATGAACGACAGTACCGTCGACACCGCGAGGAACAACAGCGCGACGACGAGTTCGAGATAGCTGGCATTGGTGAAATAGATCACTTGCGCAAAATAGAAATTGCGCATGGTGGCAAAGGCGAAGGCGATGGCGAAGATCGGAATGAGATCGCGGGTCGGCGCGATGAATTCCGGTTGCAGCACCGCCTGCAGCACGACTTTGCCGAACACGATGAAGAACGCCGCGCCGAAGGTCGCCGCCGCAAGGCAGGCATTGAACGCTATTTGCAGCGTCTTGTTGGCGGCGTCGATGTTGCCGCGATTGGATTGCGGCTTGGCGACCGTGACCAGCGACAGGATGATCGCCTCGCCGAGCACGGTGAAGCTCTGCCGCAGCACGTCGGCGACGACGCCATACGGCCCGAGCGTGGCGAGGCCGAGATAATGCGCGAGCAGCAGCCGGTCGATGCTCTGGCCGACCGCGGTGACGCCGAACGACAATAAGAGCGGCCAGCCGTAGCTGACGATGTGCAGCGAAGCGGCGCGCGAGAAATCCGCCAGCCGCACCTTGGCGAAGCTCGCCAGCGCCGGCGCGGCGGCGATGAGATGCGCGACCGCGATGGCGATGGCGAGGCCGCGCGCGCCGCCGCCGAGATAAAGGCTGGCGGTGCCGAATCCGACGGTCAGCACGGTGCGGAGGATCATCGACAGCGAAGCGCCGCGGGCATTGAGCAGCGTGCGCGCCACTTCGAACGCGGCCTCGTACACCGTGATGCCGCACACCAGTGCGAAGACCGCGACCAGGAAGCTCGGCTCGAACAAGCCGAACAGTCCCAACCCCGTCAGCACCAGCGCCACGACGGCGATGCCGACGGCAAGCAGTCGCGCCAGCGAGGCGACGTATTCGCCGAACCGCTCGGGATGGTAAACGCCGAAATAGGCAAAGCGCATCCACTGCGCGCCGAAGCCGTAGACGATCAGCGACCAGGCGAAGATCAGCACGTAGTGGCCGTATTCTGCGGGACCGGCCAGGCGCGAGAAGATGGCGACGGCGAGGAGATTCCCGGCCGCCGACAATGCGCGCGCGCTCAGATAGAGCAGGCCCGACGTGTTAAGCATTCCGCGTGATAAGTCATTGTTGGTGTGAAGAAAAGCGGGTACGAGAGGTTTCACCGGGTATCGTTAAGTTGCGTCCGCACGATGCAACAAAAAACCGGGGGCGAGTGCAGTCTGCGATGCGTATTCTGCAAATCATTCACGACCACGAACGCGGCGGCGTGCAAAAACTTGCCGGCATGATCGAAGCCGGGCTCGCGTCGCGCCGCTTCGCCGTCGAAACCGCGTATCTGTATCCGCGCGCCGGCTTGCCGCCGTATGGCAAGCTCGTTCACGCGCTGCGCATGGCGCGGCGCATCTGGCGCGGCGATTTCGATGCGCTGATCGCTTATCAGTCGACCGCGTCGATTCTGGTCGGCGTCGTCGGCTGGCTTGCCGGCTGCCGGCTGCGCGTCGTTCACCAAACCTGCACGCCGGGCGAAACGCCGCGGCTGCTGCGGTTGATGGACAGGCTGGTCGGCACGCTCGGACTTTATTCCGCCAACATCGTCAACAGCGCCGCGACCTGGGCCGAGTTCGCCCGCTATCCGGCGCGTTATCGGCGCTCGATGATCCTGATCGAACACGGCCTCGATGCGCCGGCGCCGACGCACGGCCGCGACCGAGACGCGCCGCCGCTTCGGCCTGCCGCCGGCGCAACCGATCCTGCTCAATGTCGGCCGGCTGACCGCGCAAAAGAACCAGGACCTGCTCATTCGCGCGCTGGCCTGCCTGCCGCAAGCGCATCTTGTGCTCGCCGGAGCGGGTCCGAAGCACGAACAATTCGACGAGCTTGCCGCGACGCTCGGCGTCGACGACAGGCTGCACATGCTCGGGGCCTTGCCGGCCGACGACATTGCCGATCTGTACGCCGCAGCCGACCTGTTCGTGTTTCCCTCGACCTGGGAAACGTTCGGGCTTGCCGCCGTCGAGGCCGCGATGGCCGGCATGCCGATGGTGGTTGCCGGCATTGCCGGTGCTGCGCGAAGTGCTGCGCGCCGACGGCGCCGAGCCGGTCGCGTTCGTCGCGCCGCACGACATCGAAGGCTGGATTTCCGCCATCGGCCGCGCGCTCGCAACGCTGCCTGCGGCGCGGCCCGGCACCGCGTTCGCCCGCGCCTTGCGCCGCAAATATTCGCGGCAGCGCATGATCGAAAGCTATCTCAGCCTGTTTGAAGCGCATCGGCGGTCGACGCGGCCGGAGCTTCGCGACTTGCGGCCGGCGGCGGAAAAGGCCCAGCCTTGACGCGCGGCGCCCGGTTCGCCGCGTCTGCGGTCGCCGTTTTGCTTTTTGCCGCAGTATCCGCGCGTGATCTCGCCATTGCCGATCCGGCGACGCCGACGTTCAAGCGCGGCGCGACGCTGGTCGAGTTCTTCGAGTTTCCCAAGATCGTCGGTACCGGCGCCGGCAGGACCTACGCCGATCCGGCCTATCCCGATCCGCTGGCGGCGCTGAATCTGTTCGATTTCGACGAGCTGCATCGGATCGGTTTCGATCATATGCGCGTGCCGCTCGACGTCGGCCCGCTGATGCAGGGCGACGAGGCGGAGCAACGCGACATCCTCGACCGGCTGGTCGCGGTCGTTTCCGCGATCAACCGTCACGGCCTTGCCGTGCTGGTGACGCTGTTTCCGCCGTCGCTGCACCATGAATTGCCGCAGACCTATCTCGACGGCCTCGATGGGCCGAAATTCCGCGCCTATGCGGCGACGGTCGAGCGCGTCGCGACCGCGCTCGGCGCGGTCGATTCCGGCGCCGTGGCGCTCGAGCCGATGAACGAGCCGCAATCGCAATGCCGCATCCACTTCGGCACCGATTGGACGGCCTATCAGCAAATTCTGGTCGAGCGGATCCGCCGCATTGCGGCGCAGCTGCCGCTGTTCCTGACCGGCGGCTGCTGGTCGAACATCGAGGGGCATCGCGGGGCTCGACGGCGAGCTGGTTCGCGACCGGCGCAATTTCATCAGCGTGCATTTCTATTATCCGTTCCTGTTCACGCATCAGAGCGCGACCTGGTCGATGCCCTATCTCGCCGGCACGATCGGCGTGCCGTATCCGGCGTCGGCGGGAAGTCTCGCCGAAACGCTGGCGCTGACGCGGGCGCGCTTTCGCGCCGTGGCGCTGCCGCCAGCGCCGACCGCGCGGCGGCGGAGGCCCAGGCCGAGGCGGCAATCGGCGATTATTTCAGGCAGGCGCAGGGCCCGGCGCAGATCGAGGAATGGATGAACAAGGTCGCCGATTGGCAAACGCGCGAGGGCGTCGACTCCGATCGCATCGTCTTTACCGAGTTCGGCGCCATGAAGCAGACCATCGACGGCAAGCAGATCGACCGCGCTTCGCGCGCGCGCTGGCTGCGCGACACGTCGGCCGCCATCGCAAGCCACGGCTGGGGCTGGACCGTCTACGTGCTGCGCGACGATCCGTTCGGACTTTACGTCAACGAGAGCGACCGCTCTCCCGATCCGGAACTGATGCGCGCGCTGCATCTGGATGCTTCAGCCGCCCCGGCGGAATGAGGTGGAGCGGCGAGCGCCGGCCCGGCTTACGCGGTGGCGCGCGTGAGCGAGAGATAACGCAGGCCGAATGCCGAAGTCATGATAGAAAAACCAGACTTCGCCGACTTGCTGGAAAATCGAGCTCTCGAAACATGACGCGTAGACGCCGTAGAGGCAGACGCGCAGAAACAGCATTTGCAGCGCGCCGGTCTGGGGGTCGGGTTGCCGCCGGCAGAAATCCACGATCGGCAGCACGACGACCCAAAGCACGACCAGCAGCATTCCGGGAATGCCGATCGTCAGCGCGAGATTAAGATAGGCGTTGTGGGCGTCGGTCGCGGCGTTGGCCCAAGTTGATCTTGTCGCCGAAGCCATAGACGACTTCCGGGGTGCCCCAGAACGTCGAATAGCCGTAACCGGTGAGCGGCCGCTGGCTCACGGCTTGCAGGCCGAGCTGCCAGATTTCGGTTCGGCCGGTGAAAGTCGCGTCCGGCATGATCGCTTCCATCAGCTTGCGCACCGGCTCGAACATCACCGTGCCGACGGAACACAGTTGAAAATAAGCAATATGGCGACGACCAGGGCGATGCCGAGCGCCGGGCCGCCGGCTGCGTGCGATGATGGCCGAGAGGATGAACGCCAGCGGCAGCACGCCGATCGCCGTCTTCGACTGGGTGAAGGCGAGAAATATCGCCGACAGGACGACGATCGACGCCGCCCAGCGCGAGGCTACGCATCCGCGCCACGTAACAAGCCGATGAAGATGAACAGCACCATGGTGGCGCCGGCATTGTTCTTGTGCGGGAATACGCCGCGCCAGTTCGCCGGCATGTTCGGGTTCGAGAAAGTCGGTCGCCTGATGGATCGCGTATTTGCGGCACGAAGAACACGCCGAAATAGCAGGCCGCCAGCACGATCAGCACCGCCGCCGCCAACAGATCGCTGAAGTGCCGCAGATTCTTCGGCAACAGCAGCACCATCGCCGAAATGCTCATGACAATGAGCGCGAAGGTCGAGGCGCCGCGCGGCGAGCGACGGCTCCCAGGACGTGATGACGGTGAGGACGCACCAGGCAATGAGGGCGATCAGAACCGGACGCAGCAGCAGCGTGAGCCGGCGGGGTTCGTGGCGATAGGCCCAGGCCACGAAGGCGAGAAACAAGCTGGAAAAGCCGATCTGGTTGGCCAGGTCGCCGCCTTCGACCACCGCCTGCGGCGGCAGCGACAGGTCGGGATACGGGTGAAACGAAATCCACGCCGCCAGAAATACCGCCACGAACAGAACGCTGCGGAGGAGCGTATCGAGATCGACCGCCGGCTCCGCGGCGGCGCCCGCCGAAGTCCGATAGCCGAGGTCCGCCGTGTGGCTCATGCTGGGCTCATGCCGCGGCGGCGCCGATCAATACCGCGCCGCGGACTTTTCCGGCATCGAGCCCGAGCCGCGCAATGAATTGCTCGGCCGCCCCTTCGTCATAGGCGTCGGCGCCGGCGACCAGCACGATGTGGTCGACCAGGCCGCCGAAGAACCGGGTGCTCGGATCGCCGTGATCCATCGCCGCGACGATCACCATGTCGTAGCGCTTGGTCTGGTCGAAAGCGCGCTTGATGTCGGCGTCGTAAATACGGCGATCGCGCCGGCTCGCCGGCGCGACGAATGCAATAAGATTGATGTTGGTGTCGCGGTCGAGCTTGATCACGTCGGACAATAGCCGCCGGCCGACCGCGACGTCGACTAGGCCGGCGTCGCCCGGTTCGGCGTCGATCGCCGCAAGCGTCCGGCGTTGCAGATCGGCGTCGATGACCAGCACGCGTTGCGTCGCCGCCGCGACCGCCGCGAGCGTCAGCGCCACCGTCGCGGTGTCGTCCTCGTCGTCGGCGGCGACGACCAGAACGCTGGGATTGCCCGGCAGGAGGTGGCTCGCCCGCAGCTCGTCGTAAACTTTGCGCATTTCCCTGCCGAACGGCGACGCGGGGTTGTCGACCGCGCTCAAGCCGAACGCAACGTCGGCGACCGGCAACACCGCAAGAACCGGCACGCCGGACGGTCTCCCGGCCGGCCACAATCCGAATGCCACCAGCGCGTTGCGCAAGCCGTCGCCGATGCCGCCGGGTGCCGCGGCGGTCTCGGCCGCCGGCCGGATCAGCACGATTCCGCTGCCGGCGGCGGCGCCGAGCAGCATCGCGCCCAGCGCGAGAACCAGGCTCGGCGGCGGCGAGCTGCGCCGTTGCGGCAGGTCGGCCCTGGACAAGACGCGGATATTCTTGGTGTCGACCTGTTCCTGCTCGCCGGTCTCGCGGGCGCGCACCAGGAAGGCCTGATAGATGTCGCGGTTGGCCTGGGCGTCGTGCTCGAGTTCGCGCAATCCGACCATCGCCGCGTTGCCGCTGATGGCGTTCGCCTTGAGCGCGGCGAAATTGTCGGCCAGCATCTGTTCGCTCGATTTGGCGCTCTCGTATTCGGTGCGCGCCGCGATCGCCGCGCGCTCGATCTCGTCGTCGATCATGCCGTGCAATCGCTCAGCCTGGGCCTGGATGTCGATCACCGCGGGATGGAGCGCGCCGAGCGTGGCGGTCTGCTCGGCTTCGCGGCGCATGACCTCGGCATATTGGGCGCGCAGCGCGGCGATGGTCGGCGATTGCAGCGCCGCGGGAAACGCGCCGTTCTCATCTTTGCTGCGCTGGACCTGTTCGACCTGATCGAGACGCGCCTTGGCCTCGGCGGTGCGGGCGCGCGCCGCGCTGAGTTGATTGTTCATGTCGGTCAGCTGCTGGTCGGTCACCAGTTGGCCGTTCGCCGCAAGCAGGTCGTTGCGCACCCTGAAGGCCTCGACCTTCTCGTCGGAGTCGCGCACGCTGTTCTTCAGCTCTTTCAGGCGGGCGGACAGCGATTGCGACACCTGCCGGGCGGCGTCGGCCCGCATCTGGGTCTGTTCGGCGAGATAGGCCGCCACGACCGCGTTGGCCAGCCGCACCGCTTTCATCGGATCGCGGCAGGTGACGCCGATCTCGACGACGAAGGTGCGCGGGTCGCGCGTGACGTGGACCCGCTGCTTTAATCCGTTGAGCGCGGCGAGCGTGCGGCCGCCGGGAATGGCGTCCTTGCCCATCAGCACGCTGAGCATCGACGGTCCGCGGGCGAATTCCGGATCGCGGTCGAGCCGTTCGGCAACGACCACGCGCCGCAGCACGGCGTCGGAGGTCAGCACGTTGACCTGGCTGTCGACCTGCATCTGCGCGGCATCGCTCATTTGCGCGGGCTGCGTGGTTTCGGTGCCCACCGCGCGCAAGTCGCTCGGATCGATCAGGATTTGCGTGACCGCGGTATATTGGTGCGGCACCAGGACGACGAACAGCACCGCCAAGCCCAGCGCCGCCGCCATGCAATAGAGGATGGTGGCGCGGCCGCGCCATAACACCGACCGGATTTTTCTAAAATCGATTTGCGACAGCGGCGCCAAGCCGGCGGCAAAATTACCGTCGCCGACGACTGCCGATCTGATCTGACGCGGCGCTTCGAACATTCAGCACTCGAATGTCATCCGATCTTGCGGCGGGACGGCGCCAGGCGGCCGATAGCTGGGACTCGGCGCAGAATGCCCGCCACACGCCAGTCAATGTGGATGCGGCCCGCCATGTCCAGAGGTTCTGGCATGGTTAATCAATTCATAAGGCATCAAGGTTAACGGGCGGTGTATGCCGCCGCCGGACGCGGCGCCGCAACCGGTCAGAGGCGCCGCAGCAGCCCGGAAATCGCGGCAATGACGACGAGCACCGCGACCACCGGGATCCAGATCAAAGCGGCGCCGATCAAAACGAGCAGCAGGACCGCGGCAAGCAAGCCGACGATCAGCACGATCAGCGCGAAGCCGAGCGGCCCGATGCGGCTGACATAGACGCGATGCGTGCTGCGCGTGCCGGTGAAGCCGTAGGGCGGCGGCGGCCAGGCCGGGCCGCGGTCGCCCGGCCCGCCGCTGCGGTCCGGCGGAATGATTTCCGGCTCCAGGCGGGGCCGCTCCGGCTCGTTGGGATTTTTCGCCATGACGTGATCGCTTCGCGCCTGCTCCAATCGATCTTGCTCTAACCGGTTATGTAACGCCGGCGACGGCGGTCACAAGCGGCGCTTTGCCGCCGGTCGGCGTTGCGGTCAGCGCGCCTGCGTCCGCGCGTGATGGTCGTGCAGAAATTTCGCCAATTGCTCGCGCAAGCTCTCGTCCCGCTCGCCCTGGTGACCGAGCACGACGGCGCGTTCGAACAGGATGTGTTGCAGGTTCTGCGGCAGTTTGCTCCACAAATCGGCGGCGGCCGCGCCGAGCACGAGAAAATAGCGGGCGGAAATATCGTTGACGGCCTGATCCGGGCGGCTCATGCGGGCTCCCGCGCGTTGACTCGCAGGCCGGATATTGACCGAGTCTCGCCGGGAAAACAACGCGCCGCCGCGCGTCACGCTTAGGGCGCGGCTTTTAGGCGGTCGAAGCGGCCGAGCCGATAGACGGCGATCGAAACCAGCCAGCTTCCGACAAAGACCGCGACGATGAGATAGCCGAGGCCGCCGAAATTGCCGTTGAGCGTGCCGATGACGGACCAGAACGGCCCTGCGAGCGCCAGCCGGTCGGCGACCAGCCCGAGCGCCTCGATGCCGCCGATCAGCACGGCCACCAGCACCGAAACGAAGGTGATGGTGAGATTGTAATAGAGCTTGCGGATCGGCTGGCGGAACGCCCAGCCGTAGGCGCCCAGCATCAGCACGCCATCGGTGGTGTCGACGAGCGACATTGCCGCGGTGAACAGCGCCGGAAACACCATGATCGACCAGATCGGCAAGCCCTTGGATGCTTCCGCCGCGGCAATGCCGATGAGCCCGATTTCGGTCGCGGTATCGAAACCGAGCCCGAACAGGAAGCCGAGCGGAAACATGTGCCAGCTGCGCGAAACCAGCCGGAACATCGGCCGGAACAGGCGGCCGAGCAGGCCGCGTTGCGCCAACAGACGGTTGAGGTCTTCCTCGACATAGTCCTGGCCGCGGCGCACGGCGCGGAACGTGCGATAGACCGCGCAGAGGATCAGGAAATTCGCCGCGGCGACGACAAACAGGAACACCGCGGAAACCAGCGTGCCGATCGTGCCGCCAATGAGCTTGAACGCGCCAAAACGGCCTTCCAGGCCCGCGGCGGCCAGCGCGATCGCGGCCGACGCAAGCACCACGACGGTCGAGTGGCCGAGCGAGAAGAAAAAGCCGACGGTTACCGGGCGCTTGCCGTCCTGCATCAGCTTGCGCGTCACATTATCGATCGCCGCGATATGATCGGCATCGACGGCGTGGCGCAGGCCGAAGGTGTAAGCCAGAAACGCGGTGCCGATCAGCACCGGGTAATCGTGGAACGCAAGAAGCGCCCACACCCAGACGAGCACATTGGCGACGACCAGCACGGCGTAGATGCCGGCGATCTTGCCGCCTAATTCCGCATTCCGGTCGTTGAACAATTCGGCGATCATGATGTCCCGCAGTCGTTGCGGCTGGCGTCGTTGCGGCTCGTGTCATTGCGGCACGATCCCGGCGGGGCGGATCGCTGCGGTCGAGTCACGGCATAGCGCAGATTGGCGGTTGAGTCCCGCACCGCTGCGCCGTTACGATGGCGGCCGACGACGGGGAGAAGCGCGGCAATGAGCAAGCTCGATTTCATTCTGGAGGAATTGGTCACCGCCAATCGCGTCCTGGCCAACGAGGGGGTCGTCGATTCGTTCGGCCATGTCAGCGCGCGGCATCCCGACAATCCGCAGCATTATCTGTTGTCGCGCGCCCGGGCGCCGCAACAGATCGAGCGCGACGACCTCGTCGAATATCGACTCGACGGCACCGCGATCGACGACCGCGGCCGCGCGCCCTATCTGGAGCGCTTCATCCACGGCGCGATCTACGAGGCGCGGCCGGAGGTGCATGCGGTGGTGCACAACCATTCGCCGAGCGTGATTCCGTTCGGCGTCACCGGGACGAAGCTCAGGCCGCTGCTGCACGTCTGCGCCTCCTGCGGCCCCGAAGTGCCGGTGTGGGATTCCCGCGATAAATTCGGCGACACCACGCTGTTGGTCGGCGACATGGCGATGGGCCGCGATCTGGCGCAACTGCTCGGCGCGCGGCCCACCACGCTGATGCGCGGCCATGGCGCCACCGTGGTCGGGCGCTCGGTCCGCCACGCCGTCTACATCTCGGTCTATCTGGAACTCGGCGCGAAGTTGCAAATGCAGGCGATGGCGATGGGCGACATCAAATTCCTCAGCCCCGGCGAGATCGACAAGATCGCGGCGCGGACCAGCGATTATTCGCTCAACCGCGCTTGGGAAAATTGGGCGCACCGCGCCGGGCGGCAGATGCAGAAACAGGCCGCTGCAGAGGCATCGCGATGAACATTGCTCGACGCAGCCTCCTGCGATGGGCGCTCGGCGTCGCGCCGTCGGCGGCGTTGCCGCGACTCGCGTCGGCGCAAGCCTATCCGAGCCGGCCGGTGCATCTGATTGACCAGACTCCGGCTGGAGGCTCGCCGGACATCATCGCGCGCTTGATGGCGCAATGGTTGTCGGAGCGGCTCGGCCAGCCGTTCGTGGTCGAGAACAGGACCGGCGCCACCGGCAATATCGGCACCGAATACGTCGTGCGCGCGGCGCCGGACGGCTACACCCTTCTGCTTGCTCTTTCCGGCAACGCCATCAACGCGGCGCTGTTCACAAACCTCAATTTCAATTTCATCCGCGACACCGCCCCGGTGGCCAGCATCGGCACTATCCCCCTGGTGATGGAAGTCACACCGGCGTTCCCGGCCAAAACCGTTCCCGAGTTCATCGCCTATGCCAAGGCCAATCCGGGCAGGATCAATGCGGCCTCGGGCGGCGTCGGCAGCCCACAGCACGTCGCGGCAGAGCTGTTCGACATGATGGCCGGCACCAGGATGGTCCACGTTCCCTACCGCGGCGAAGGGCTGGCGCTGCCGGACCTGATCGGCGGACAGGTCCAGGTCATGTTCGGCGTCATGCCCGCCTCGCTCGGCTACATCAGAGACGGCAAGCTGCGCGCGCTGGCGGTGACCGCCGCGACCCGTCAGCCGGTGTTGCCGGATCTCCCGACCGTCGCCGAATTCCTGCCGGGCTACGAGGCGAATGGCTGGTATGGCATCGTCGCGCCCAAGGCCACGCCCGCGGACGTCGTCGATACGCTCAACAAGCAGATCAATGCCGGTCTCGCCGACGCCAAATTGAAGGCGCGGCTGACCGATCTGGGGTGCAGTGTTTTCGCCGGTTCGCCCGCCGATTTTGGCAAGTTCATCGCCGATGAAACCGCGAAGTGGGCCAAGGTCGTCAAGTTCGCGGGCATCAAGGTGGAGTGAAGGGGTCCGGTGCTGACGGCCGTACCGCGCGGACAGCATAGCGCCGATCCGTTATGATGCGCGCCGATCGATCATGCCGACGAGCGAATGGATTAACGACATGAATGACGCGATTCTCGAACCAAGCGACGAGGACATGCTTAGCTTCGAGGTTTCCGACGCGGCGCTGGAAGCCGCGGCGAACGCGCTGCCGGGCGGCGCCATGTCGCTTCCAAACGCGCCGACCGTCAGTATTTTGGTGGTTTGTTGCAGCAACGACGCCGGTTCTTGAAATACGCCTTCCCGCCCGGAAGCCGACGCCGCCGGCGTGTTTTATCCCGCGTGTTCGCTGTCCATATGCGCCAGCGCCGCCGGCAGATAGCGCGTCCCGGCGACCGCCGCGGCCGGCACTGCCGCTTCGATGCGGGCGACATCGGCTGGCGTGAGTTTCAAATCGAGCGCGCCGAGCGCCTCGCCGAGTTGGTCGCGCCGTCGGGCGCCGATCAACGGCACGACGTCGTCGCCGCGCGACTTGACCCAGGCGAAAGCAAGCTGCGAAATGGTGGCGCCTTTGTCGCGGGCGATTTTGCCTAAAGCCTCGACCAGCGCGACGTTCTTGGCGAAATTCTCGGCGAAAAAGCGCGGCTTGCGGGTGCGGATTTCGCTCGCCGCGGTCCGCGACGCCTCGGCGCGGTCGCTGATCAGCCCGCCCGACAATACGCCATAGGCGACCAGCGCGATGCCAAGCTCGCGCGCCGCCGGCAATATGTCGTGCTCGATGCCGCGGGAAAACAGCGAATACTCGATCTGCAAAGCCGCGATCGGATGCACCGCATGCGCGCGCCGCAGCGTCTTGGCGGACGCTTCGGAGATGCCGATGTGGCGCACATAGCCGGCTTTGACCATCTCCGCGATGGCGCCGATGGTGTCTTCGATCGGGACATTGGGATCGACCCGCGACGGCTGGTAGAGGTCGACATAATCGGTGCCGAGCCGGCGCAGCGAATAGGCGAGGAAGGTCTTGGCCGCCTGCGGCCGCGCGTCGTCGCCGTAATGCTTCTGGTCGGGGCCGCGCAGCGAGCCGAACTTGACCGCGACGAAAGCGCGCTCGCGCTTGCCGCCCTTGAGCGCCTCGCGGATCAGCATTTCGTTGTGACCCATGCCGTAGAAGTCGGCGGTGTCGATCATGGTGATGCCGGCTTCCAGCGCGGCGTCAACGGTGGCGATCGATTCCTGGTCGTCGGCCGGCCCGTAGCCGCCCGACATGCCCATGCAGCCCAGGCCGAAGGCGGAGACTTTTGGGCCGTTACGGCCGAGCTTGATCCACTCCATGAGCTATTCTCCGATCGTCAGTGTGGCACACGCGTTGACAATCATAGCAGGAAGCCGTCATCGATTGCTGTTACGAAACCGCCGCTGGGAACCGTTATCGTGAGGCGCACCGCAACGCTGTGGACCGGGTTTCGGGCCCTTGTCCGTCGCGGCGGGGTGCAGTTGACGCTTTCGATCCGGGTAACGATTGCGGCGCTCGTGGCTCTTGCGCTGGCGCAATTGTTGCACCTTCCCCTGCCGCTATGGGCGGTATTGACGGCCGTCATCGTGACGCAGGTGAGCGTCGGACGGTCGTTGAAGGCGACGTTCGATTATCTCGCGGGCACGCTGGGCGGCGCGATCTACGGCGGCGTCATCGGCGTCTCGATTCCGCATTCGGGCGAAATCGCGCTGCTCGCGGTTCTCGCCTTTGCCGTCGCCCCGCTTGCGTTTATCGCGGCGAGCAACCCCAGATTCTCCGTAGCCCCGGTCACCGCCATCATCGTGCTGCTGGTTCCCACATTCACCAGCGCGGGTCCGGTCGCTTCGGCGTTCGATCGCGTCATCGAGGTTGCGCTCGGCGGCGTCACCGGGCTGATCGTTTCGTTTTTCGTGATGCCGTCGAATGCCCATTCCCTGGTCGTCGCGGCCGCCGCCCGCGCTCTCGACCGCATGGCGCAGGCGCTTGGCGAATTGCTTGCCGGCTTGTCGTCAGGTCTCGACATGGACTCGCTCCATCGCATTCAGGACGGCATCGGGCAGGCTTTGGCGCAAATGAACGCGGTGGGCGCGGAGGCCGAGCACGAGCGGTCTGTGGGTCTCCAGGTCGGGCCCGACACCGGACCGCTGCTGCGCACGCTGCTGCGGCTGCGCCACGACCTGGTGATGACCGGACGAGCGGCCCTCAGTCCGCTGCCCGAGGCTTTCAGGGCGCGGCTTCAATCGCCGCTGGCGGGGATCGGCGCAGCCTTCGCCGATTATCTGCGCGCGAGCGGCACCGCACTGCAGGCCGGCCGCGGTCCGCCGGCGCTCGATACCGTGCAATCGGCACTTGATGCTTACGCCGCCGAGGTCGACGCGCTCCGCCGCGAGGGCCTGACGCGAACTCTTCCCGGCGACGCGGCCGAATGCTTCTTCGCACTCGGATTTGCGCTTGAGCAGATGCACAGCAACTTCAAAGATCTCGGACGCTGCGTGGCTGAATGGGCGCGGCCGGCCACCAAGGTAAAGCGTAACAAAAAGCGGTCTGATTGAACGTTGATTGCTGCCGGCTTCGAACGACACCGCCCCAATCAGCTTGATTGGAAGGTCAAATTGTACTACAATCAGACCAGTCTGACCGGTCAGGAGCTCAAATGCGCAAGTGGCAGATGCAGCAGGCGAAGGCGAAATTTGCGGAGGTCGTGAAGCGGGCGGCATCCGAAGGCCCGCAGTTCGTGACGTATCGCGGCGCGGACACGGCGGTCGTACTCTCGATCGAGGAATATCGCCGCCTCAATGCGGCGCGCCCGAGCCTCGTCGAATTCCTGATGAGCGGCCCCAAATGGGACGACGAAACGATCGCTGTGATCAATGACCGCTCAAAGGACACCGGGCGGGACATCGATCTGTGACCTTCCTGCTCGACACCAACGTCATTTCCGAGGTGCGCCGCAAGCGGCCCGACGCACGGGTATTGTCCTGGCTCAGGGGCGCCGACCCGGCGTCACTTTGCATCAGCGTGTTGACGCTGGGCGAAATTGCCAAAGGCGCCGCGCAATGCGCCGCGCACGATCGCGCGCAGGCGGCGATCTATTACCGGTGGCTTGATCAGGTGCGATCGAACTACGCAGACAAGACCATCGCCGTCGATGCCGATATTGCCGAGGCGTGGGGGCGCCTCGCCGCAAAGCGCCTCTTTCCAATCGTCGATGGCCTGCTCGCGGCAACCGCGTTGGTGCGCGGCATGACCTTGGTGACGCGCAACGAGCGCGACATTGCCGACGCCGGCGTTCCCGTTATCAATCCCTGGAATTTGTAATCCGCCGCTTACTCCGCCGCCAGCCGCACTTCCGGCGCGGCGGCGCGGACGTCGGCGTCGACGTGCCTTTCATATTTGGTGAAATTTTCCTGGAACATGCGAACGAGCTTGCGCGCGGTCGCGTCGAACGCCGATTTGTCCTTCCAGGTCTTCATCGGATAGAGCAGATGCGGCTCGACCCCGGGCACCGAGGTCGGCACCGCGAAGCCGAAATAGGGATCGGTCCGGTAGCTCGCGTCTTTCAGAGAACCATCCAGCGCGCCGGTGACCAAGGCGCGCGTCGCCTTGATCGGCATGCGCCGGCCGGTGCCGTAGATGCCGCCGGTCCAGCCGGAATTGACCAGCCAGCAGTCGACATCGTGCTTCTCTGATCAGGTCGCGCAGCAGATTGCCGTATTCCGCCGGATGCCGCGGCAGAAACGGCGCCGCGAAGCAGGTCGAGAATTCCGGTTGCACGCCGACCAGGCCCTTTTCGGTGCCGGCGACCTTGGCGGTATAGCCGGACAGGAAATGATACATCGCCTGCGCTGGCGTGAGTTTCGCGATCGGCGGCATGACGCCGAAGGCGTCGGCGGTCAGAAAGACGATGTTCTTCGGCTGCCCGGCGCGGCCGGTCGGCGACGCCAGCGGCATGAATTCGACCGGATAGGCGGAGCGGGTATTTTCGGTCCGCTTATCGCTGTCGAAATCGCAGACGCGGGTGTCGGGATCGAAAATGACGTTCTCCAGCACGGCGCCGAAGCGATTGGTCGCGGCGTAGATTTCCGGCTCGGCATCCTGCGAAAGCTTGATGCATTTGGCGTAGCAGCCGCCCTCGAAATTGAACACCCCGTGCTCGCCCCAGCCGTGCTCGTCGTCGCCGATCAGCGTGCGGTTGGGATCGGCCGACAGCGTGGTCTTGCCGGTGCCCGACAGCCCGAAGAACAAGGCGACGTCGCCGTCCTTGCCGACATTGGCCGAGCAATGCATCGGCATCACGCCCTGCGCCGGCAGATAGAAATTCAGCGTGGTGAACACCGATTTCTTCATCTCGCCGGCATAGGACGAATTGCCGATCAGGATGATCTTCTTGGTGAAGTCGATGGCGATGACGGTGTCGCTGCGCACGCCGTGGCGCGCGGGGTCGGCCTTGAAGCTCGGCAGGTCGACGATGGTGAGTTCGGGGATGAAGTCTTCAAGTTCGACGACGTTGGGGCGGATCAGCAATTGACGGATGAACAGCGAATGCCAGGCGAGTTCGGTAAAGACCCGGGTTTTGATCCGGTATTTGGGATCGGCGCCGCCATAGAGGTCCTGCGCGTACAGCGTCTTGCCGCGCGCATGCGCGATCATGTCGTCGTAGAGCAGCTGGAAATTGGCCTGGCTGAGCTTGCGGTTGCCGTCCCACCACATCGTGTTCTCGGTCACCGCGTCGACGACGGTATGCTTGTCCTTGGGGCTTCGCCCGGTATGCACGCCGGTCTCGGCGCAAAACGCGCCGCCCTGAACCAGCGCGCCTTCGCCGTTCCGGATCGCATGCTCGACCAAAATCGTGTCGGGCAAATTCCAGTGCACGCCGGCAAGGCTTTTGAAGCCGAATTTGTCGGCGCCGTGCGCGCCGTTCCTCACTCCCGTTTCCTGCACTGAAGCCTCCACATCCGCACGTCCGCCGGCAGGCTTGCGACCCTATATCGGGCATCCCGGCATCTGCCAAGACGGCTGCCAAGACAGCGGCCCACCGCATCCCTAACCAGTCACAACCGGACGCGTTCCGCCGTTGCAGTGCAGCAAGAATTTAGCCTTTTCGCGGCTCGCCCGCCCGCGCCTGGTTTGCCAAATCGACCACCACTCTGCGCAACTGCTCGGCGGTCGTGACGCGCTCCGCAAACGGCAGCCGCAATGTGGCGTCGCCGCAGGCGAGATCGAGGCCGTCAGGGTCGATGCCGGTGAGGCGCCACGGCCAGTCGTCGGCGCCGAGCAGTCCTGTCGCATAGAGCCGCACCGCATCGGCGTGATCCGCGTTCATATGCGCAAGCGCGCTTGCCTCGGCATCGATCAAATCCGCTGCGTCCGACGATATCGGTCATCACGTCGGCGGCTTTGAGATCGGCGGCGCGCGCAAAGCCGCCGTTGAGATGCGCGGACACCGCGTTAAGCCGCCAGAACGAGAAATCGCCGAAGCCGGCATAAAGCTCCGGACTTCGGATGACGGGCGAGAAACCGCCGGCGCAGGCGCGGCTCTTGCGCATCCTCGCGCGCCACGCGGAAAAACGCGCCGAGCAGCGTCAGGCGGGGATGCGCCAGCGGATCGCCCTTGCCGGTCGCGGCGAGCAATATCGAGGCGCGGCCGTCGGCTTCGAGATTGGCGGTATGGCTGGCGAGCCGGGAAATCAGGATCACCGGCGCACCGTCGCTGTCGGTCGCGACATTGACCAGCGAGGCAAACGGATGCCCGGTATTGCGGTCGATGGTCGCAAGCGATCCCGCGCGGGTGCCCCGCAGCAGGGTCTTGGCGACCGATTTCGGGTCGAAATCCGGCGCCGGAGCGTTTTCCGGCAGCCGATCCGGCATCGCTCCGGGCAACGCGGCGGCGGCTCTGTCGGCTTCGGCCATCGCGGTCCCTATGGCGGTTCCTGACCACGGTTTTCGGGCCGCCCCGAGCCGGCCGGCCTTAACCGAAGCCTCGGTAATTGCCCCGATTTTGCCTTGTCTTGTCACACTTCCGCCCCCACATGGGGCTTGAAAGGCATGTGGGGCCGGGCTCTCTGGTGATGCTGCGGCCGACTCATGCTAGAAGGCCGCCATGCCGACAATCGCTCTGGTCGACGACGACCGCAATATCCTCACCTCGGTGTCGATCGCGCTCGAGGCCGAAGGCTATCGCATCACGACCTATACCGACGGCGCCTCCGCGCTCGACGGTTTCAAGACCGCGCTGCCGGATCTCGCCATTCTCGATATCAAAATGCCGCGCATGGACGGCATGGAGACGTTGCGGCGGCTGCGCCAGAAATCCGACCTGCCGGTCATCTTCCTCACCTCGAAGGACGAGGAGATCGACGAATTGTTCGGCCTGAAAATGGGCGCCGACGATTTCATCCGCAAACCGTTTTCGCAGCGGCTTCTGGTCGAGCGCGTCAAGGCGGTGCTGCGCCGCGCCTCGCCCAAGGACGCCAGCGCGCCCAAGGAAGCCGACTGCAAGGTGTTGGAGCGCGGGCTGTTGCGCATGGACCCGGAGCGCCACACCTGCACCTGGAAGAACGAAGCGGTCACGCTCACCGTCACCGAATTTCTCATCCTGCAGGCGCTGGCCAGCCGTCCGGGCGTGGTCAAAAGCCGCAACGCCTTGATGGATGCGGCCTACGACGATCAGGTCTATGTCGACGACCGCACCATCGACAGCCACATCAAACGGCTGCGCAAGAAGTTCAAGGCGAGCGACAACGATTTCGATATGATTGAGACGCTGTACGGCGTCGGCTATCGTTTTAAGGAATAAGCCGCGCGTTTGCGCGAAATGGCCAGGGATTGCCCGGTTTTGGACCGCCGACCTTGACACCTGACTGGGCGGCTGACGTGCGGTAGTAATGGCGTCCGTGCCCGAATGGGGCGCGATCGAAACCCCGGCAGACGACGTGCTCGATCGAACCGCAGAACGTGCATCGACGGAACCCGAGCCTCAGGCCGAGCCTCGCGTCGACCACCAAATCGAGGGCCAAGCCGACGGCGGCCTCGACGAGGCGGCGGCGCGTGCGCGCCCGCACGGCATGGCCCGCGTCGGCGACTGGTTACAGCGCGCCTGGCAATTCTTCATCACGCAGAGCTTTTCCAGCCTGACGCGGCGCATCATCGTTCTCAATCTGACCGGACTGATCGCGCTCTCCATCGGCATCCTCTCGCTGTCGCAATTCCGCGCCGGGCTGATCGACGCGCGCATCCAGAGCCTCTTGGTGCAGGGCCAGATCATCGCCGGCGCGATCGCATCCTCGGCGACGGTGGAGACCGATTCCTCGATCACGCTCAATCCCGACAAGCTGCAAAATCTGCACCCGGGCCAGAGCTACGGCCCCAACGAGGACGCGCTCTACGGCATC
The DNA here is from genome assembly GCA_963729335.1 of uncultured Alphaproteobacteria bacterium. Taxonomy (GTDB): domain Bacteria; phylum Pseudomonadota; class Alphaproteobacteria; order Rhizobiales; family Xanthobacteraceae; genus BOG-931. The sequence continues at coordinate 1,527,142 of CAVSNN010000001.1, read as the reverse complement.
GATTTTCCGATCAATCCGGAGCGGGTGGCGCCGATCTTAAGGCGGCTGGTTTCGCCGACCAAGACGCGCGCGCGCATCTATGACCGCGACGGCGTGCTTCTGGTCGACAGCCGCAACTTGTTCGGCCGCGGCGACGTGCTGCGCTTCGATCTGCCGTCGCCGACGACGGAAAAGCCGGGCTTGTTCCAGCGCGCTTTCAACGCGGTGCGGCTGTGGCTCGGCCGGGGCGATCTGCCGCTCTATCACGAGCTCGGCGCCGACGACGGCAAGGGCTATTCGGAGGTGGCAAAGGCGCTCAACGGCCAGGACGCCAGCGTGGTGCGCATCAACGACCGCGGCGACGTCATCGTTTCGGTCGCGGTGCCGGTGCAGCGCTTCCGCGCGGTGCGCGGCGCGCTGATGCTCTCGACGCAAGGAGCGGACATCGACGACATGGTGGAGGCCGAGCGGCTCGCCATCGTGAAAGTGTTCCTGGTCGCCGCCGGCGTGATGATCGTGCTCTCGATCCTGCTCGCCGGCACGATCGCCGAGCCGGTGCGGCGACTCGCCGGCGCCGCCGAAAGCGTCCGCCGGCGCATCCATTCGCGCGTCGAGATTCCGGATTTTACCCGCCGCCGCGACGAGATCGGCCACCTGTCCGGCGCGCTGCGCGACATGACCAATGCGCTGTATTCCAGGATCGAGGCGATCGAAAGCTTCGCCGCCGACGTCGCGCATGAATTGAAAAATCCGCTGACCTCGTTGCGCTCCGCGGTCGAGACCATGCCGGTCGCGAAAACCGACGACAGCCGCGCGCGGCTCCTCAGCATCATTAAGCACGACGTGCTCCGCCTCGACCGGCTGATCTCGGATATTTCCGATGCCAGCCGGCTCGACGCCGAGCTGCAGCGCCAGGAGGCCGCGCCGGTCGATTTCGCGAAGCTCTTGGGCACGCTCGTCGCCGTGGCCAACGAGGTCAAGCGCGACGACGGCGTCAAGGTCACGCTGCGGTTCGAGGGCGGCGGCGCTCGCGCCTTCCAGCTGCCTGGTCACGATTCGCGCCTCGGCCAGGTCGTCGACAATCTGATCGAGAATGCGCGTTCGTTCTCGCCGCCGGGCGGCAGCGTGCGCGTGAGCTGCCGGCGCCTGCGCAACCAGATCGAAATTTACGTCGACGACGACGGGCCGGGCGTGCGGCCCGACGCGCTGGAAAAGATTTTCGAGCGGTTTTATACCGACCGCCCGCAGCAAGGTTTCGGCCAGAATTCCGGCCTCGGCCTGTCGATCTCCAAGCAGATCGTCGACGCGCATGGCGGCGCCATCTGGGTCGAGAACCGGACCGGCGCGCCCGGACCGGACGGCGAGCCGACAGTGCTCGGCGCGCGCTTCATCGTGCGCCTGCCGGCGCTGTGATGAATCTTCCCGTCAACCGAGGTGCGAGCGCAGCGAGACTCATTGGCGGCCAGCTCGGGATGACGGGTAACTCCACCATCCACGCCTCCGCGGTTCTCGTCGGCGCGCGCGCGGTGCTGATCCGCGGACCGTCGGGCGCGGGTAAATCGCGCCTCGCGCTGGAACTGATCGAAGCGGCGCGCGCCGGCGCGCTGCGTTTTGCCCGGCTGGTCGGCGACGATCGCGTGCAGCTTGCAACCGCCGGCGGCCGGCTTTTGGTGCGCCCGGCCGCGGCGCTCGCCGGGCTGCTCGAGCTGCGCGGCAGCGGTATCCTGCGGCTGGATTACGAGCCCTGCGCCGTGGTCGGGCTGGTCGTCGATCTCGATGCCGCGGACGCCGAACGTTTGCCGGAGCAAGCCGGCACCGAAATCGACGGCATAAGCCTGCCGCGACTCGCCGTCGCATCGGGTGCGGCGGCCTTGCCGGCGGTGCTCGCCCTCATCACGTCATCCGGCACGGTCGGCGGCGCTCGATTGCCGTGATTTTTACTCGCCGCCGGCCGCGTTCGGTTGGCGATTGATTAACCATCATGGTCCAAGACTGGCGCTCGATGGCGCGGCGCTCCGGATTGCCCGGAACCGGCCAGACGACCTATTCTACTGCAATGCAGCAAGCCGCCGAATTCGCTCGGAATGCCCCTTGCGCCGGGGCTTCGGATGGTCATGATGAGCCCCCTTTCGTGCGGTGCACCCGGGACGCGCCCGCGGGGAGTTCCATGATCGGTCTTGTGCTTGTGACCCACGGGCGGCTGGCTGTTGAATTCCGCGCGGCCTTGGAACACGTGGTCGGACCGCAAGGCCAGATCGAGGCGGTCACCATCGGTCCCGACGACGATGTCGAGGAGCGCCGCAAGGACATCATCGAAGCGGTGCGTCGCGTCGATACCGGCGACGGAGTTGCGATCCTGACCGACATGTTCGGCGGCACGCCGTCCAACCTTGCCATCTCGGTGATGAGCCGGCCCAAGGTCGAAGTGCTGGCCGGCATCAATCTGCCGATGCTGGTCAAGCTCGCCAAGGTGCGCGACGAATGTCCGCTCGCCGAAGCCGTCGCCGCCGCCCAGGAGGCGGGACGCAAATACGTCACCATCGCCAGCCGGGTTCTCACCGGCAAATGAATGAACCGGCTCACAGCGCCTACCTGCCACACGAGCGGCCCGCGCCCGACGGCGGCGTCACGCGGACGTTCGTGATCTGCAACAAAAAAGGCCTGCACGCGCGCGCCTCGGCAAAATTCGTCCAGACCGTCGAGAAATTCGACGCCGCAGTGCGCGTCAAGCGCAACGGCGATATCGTCGGCGGCACCTCGATCATGGGCCTGATGATGCTCGCCGCGGCGCCCGGCACGTCGATTACGGTCGAAGCGACCGGCCGGCAAGCCGCCGAAGTCGTCGCGGCTTTGGCGGCGCTGATCGATTCAAGGTTCGGCGAAGCCGATTGATCCGAACGCCGAATTGAGATTGGGTGAGGCTCATGGTGAAACGCCGGTGGCCATGGAAGGCGTCGGAAACCGCGGTCGAGCGGAACGAGGGCGGTGCATCGCGCCAAAAGGACGGGTCGAAGGAGACAAATCAGATGAGTGCCGACACGACAGCTTCTAAAGGTAGTGCAGCGGGTGCCGCCGCGCCGGCATCGGCCGGTCCGGGCGAACGTCAGCCGGCGACGATCCGCTACCTCGATCGCGCCGACATGGAAGAGACCTTTGCCGATTCGATCACCGGCCTGATCTTCGACGGCCAGACGCTGCGCATCGAATTCGGCGTCACCCGGTTCGACGACGTGAAACCGAATTCGCCGATCAGCGGCCGGCGCTATCCGGCCTGCCGGCTGGTGCTGCCGCCGGCCGCGGCGGTGGATCTTATCAACCGCATGCAGCAGATCGCGGCGGCGCTGACCCAGGCCGGCGTGGTGAAATCGCGGGCCCCCGCCGCAGCGCCGAAAACGGGCTGATTCACTCGTCATTGCGAGGAGCCGTTAGGCCCGAAGCAATCCAGGGGCGGCGTGCTGGGAAGACTGGATTGCTTCGCTTCGCTCGCAATGACGAGCTAATCCTTCTCCGCCGCGGCTGCTTTCAGCGAGGACATAAAGGTATCTTTATGTCTTTATTGCCGCCGCGCTGGCGGCCTGCTAGAACCGTGCGCGACCCCCCTAACTCGCCGCCGAAGGATCGTTATGAACACCTCGACCAAGCCCAAAACGCCACGCCGCCCCTGCCGCCCCCGCCGATTACGTCGTCAAGGATATCGGGCTCGCCGCATGGGGAGCCAAGGAAATCGCCATCGCCGAGACCGAAATGCCGGGCTTGATGGCGACGCGCGAGGAGTTCGGCCCGGGCCAGCCGTTGCGCGGTGCGCGCATCGCCGGCTCGCTGCACATGACGATCCAGACTGCGGTGCTGATCGAGACGCTCAAAGCGCTCGGCGCCGACCTGCGCTGGGCGTCGTGCAACATCTATTCGACCCAGGACCACGCCGCCGCCGCGGTCGCCGCCGGCGGCACGCCGGTGTTCGCGGTCAAGGGCGAAAGCCTGGACGAATACTGGAACTATACCCACCGCATTTTCGAATGGCCGGACGGTGGCGGGACCGAACCTGATCCTCGACGACGGCGGCGACGCCACGCTGCTCCTGCATCTCGGCATGCGGGCCGAGAGCAATCCGGGCCTGATCGCCAAGCCCGGCAACGAAGAAGAGGAGGTGCTGTTCGCCGCCATTGCCAGGCGCCTCAAGGAAAAGCCGGGCTGGTATTCGGCGCTCGCCAAAGGCGTCAAAGGCGTCACCGAGGAGACCACGACCGGCGTGCATCGGCTCTATCAGATGGAGAAGGAGGGCCGGCTGTTGTTCCCCGCCATCAACGTCAACGACAGCGTCACCAAGTCGAAATTCGATAACCTCTACGGCTGCCGCGAGTCGCTGGTCGACGGCATCCGCCGCGGCACCGACGTGATGATGGCCGGCAAGGTGGCGATGGTCGCCGGCTTCGGCGACGTCGGCAAAGGCTCGGCCGCCTCGCTGCGCCAGGCCGGCTGCCGGGTGATGGTCTCGGAGATCGATCCGATCTGCGCGCTGCAGGCGGCGATGGAAGGCTACGAGGTCACCACCATGGAGGACGCCGCGCCGCGCGCCGACATTTTCGTGACCGCGACGGGAAATATCGACGTCATCACCATCGAGCACATGCGCAAGATGAAGGACCGCGCCATCGTCGCCAATATCGGCCACTTCGACAGCGAGATTCAGGTCGCGGCCTTGCGCAATCTGAAATGGGTCAACGTCAAGCCGCAGGTCGACGAGATCGAATTTCCCGATCGCCACCGCATCATCCTGTTGTCCGAGGGCCGGCTCGTTAACCTCGGCAACGCCATGGGCCATCCGAGCTTCGTGATGTCGTCGTCGTTCACCAACCAGACGCTGGCGCAGATCGAATTGTGGACCAATCCCGGCAAGTACCAGAAGAAAGTCTACACGCTGCCGAAGGCGCTCGACGAGAAAGTGGCGCGGCTGCATCTCGACAAGATCGGGGTGAAGCTGACGAAGCTGTCCGACAAGCAGTCGAGCTATATCGGCGTGCCGGTCGCCGGGCCGTATAAGACGGACCAGTACCGGTATTAGGCGTGCCCGCCCGGCGGCGTTGAAATCTCCCGCTACATCGCGTTAGCTGCGCGCCGATGGACGGCAACTCACCGGTCAATTTGGCGATCGCCGCCGCGCGTTCCGCGCCGGTCGCGGCGCAGCGCCCGGCGCCGGAACTCTCAGTCATCGTGCCGACCTTCAACGAGCGCGACAACGTGCCGATCCTGGTCGAGCGGCTGTCCCGCGGGCTTTCCGCCTGCGATTGGGAAGTCATATTCGTCGACGACAATTCGCCCGACGGCACCGCCGCGGCGGTGCGCGCCATCGCCGAGACCGACAGCCACGTCCGTTGCATCCGCCGCATCGGCCGCCGCGGTCTCGCCGGCGCCTGCATCGAGGGCATGCTGGCGTCGCAGGCCCGTTACGTCGCGGTGATGGATGCCGATCTTCAACACGACGACGCCTTGCTCGCCGTCATGCTGGCGCGGTTGCGCTCAGGCGACGTCGATCTCGTCGTCGCCAGCCGCTACTGCGACGGCGGCGCGCAATCGGGGCTTAGCGCGGGGCGGGCGCATGCCAGCCGCTGGTCGGTCGCGCTCGCCCGCCGCCTGCTCAAGGTCGAGCTGACCGATCCGATGAGCGGCTTCTTCATGATGCGGCGCGACGCGTTCGGCGAGATGGCGCCGTCGCTGTCGACTCAAGGTTTCAAGATCTTGCTCGACATCGCCGCGACGGCGCGCGGCCGCCTGCGCATCGTCGAATTGCCGTACCGGTTCGGCAAGCGCCTGCACGGCGAAAGCAAGCTCGACAGCCGCGTCGCGCTCGACTTCTTTCAGCTCGTGTTGGGGAAGCTGACCGGGGACGCGGTGTCGCTGCGCTTCGTGCTGTTCTGCCTGGTCGGATCGACCGGCGTCGCCATCCACATGGGCGTGCTGACGATGTTGTACGGCCTGGGCGACGCCCGGTTCAGCATCGAGCAGACCATCGCCACCACGATCGCGATCGCCTGGAATTTCGTCCTCAACAACGCGTTCACCTATCGCGACCAGCGGCTTTCAGGCTGGCGCTTTGCCGGCGGGCTCGTCCGCTTCGAATTGATCTGCGCCGTCGGCGCCGTTTCCAACGTCGGCATCGCCAATTCGATTTACGGCGAGCACGGCGCGTGGTGGCTCGCCGGCCTGTGTGGCGCGCTGGTCGGCGCGGTGTGGAACTACGCGGTCAGCTCGGCTTTGGTCTGGCGCGCGAACTAACCGCTTGGCGCTTCCAGCTCCGCCGCCCGGCTCGGCGCCTCGTCGTGTTTTGCCGCGGCGCCGGCCGGGCGCCAAATCCACAGCATCGCGGCGAAGGCGAGGAGCAAGAGGATCGCGCCCGCGGTCATAAAGCCGTAGCGATAGGCGAATTCGGTGACGCGTTGGCCGGCGAGGTCGTTGGACGTGCCGGTCAAGAGCATAAAGCTTGCCGCCAGGATGACGCTGCCGAACAACCGGATGCGCCGGTCGCAGATCGCCGCGGCGACCGCCAGCACGACGCCCGGCAGGATGAAAACGTAATGGTAGCGGCTGGTCATCGGCGACAGCGCCAATTGCGCGATCAGCAGCACCGCGCCGTCGATCGCGGCATAGTCGCGCCGGCGCGGCGAGGACAACAGCAATGCCCCGACCGCCGCGGCGAATGCGGCATCGACGCCCAGCAAAATCATTTTCGGGCTGAGACCGTCGACCTGGCCGGGCGCGAGACGATCGACCAGCCCGCGCAGCGATTGATTGTTCAGCGGCAGCCCGTACCAGTTGTTCCAGAATGCCAGTTTCGGTTCGCTGCCGGGCGCCAGCGCCGGACCGGCGATCTGCCGCAGCCAGTCGCCGAAATAGCCGACATGGCCGCTTTTAAGCGCGCCGATCGCGTCGGGAACGAGACTGAGCGCGACCAAGCCGGCGACGAACGCGAGGCAGGCGAGCGCGCGGCGCTTGACGACGAGGTAAGGCAGATAAACGAGCGGCGTCGCCCGGATCGCCGCCGCCGCGCCCAGCCAGAACCCGCCCCAGGCGTCGCGGCCGGCGGTGAGCGCCCAGATGCCGAGCGTCATCGCCGCCAGCGCCGGCGCTTCGTAAGCCTGGTAGTTGAGCACGTCGAGAATTTGCTTGGCGCAGACCAAGAGGGTCGCCGCGCGCAGCCACAGCAGATTTCGCCCGCGCGTCGCGCCGGGATACAGCCGCTCCGCCATCGCTTCCGCGAGCCGCACCGTGAGCACCAGCGAGCCGACGCAGATTGCGTACCAGACCGGCTTTTGCAGCACCGCCGGCAGCGCGGCAAAGGGAACGAACAGCGCCGCGAGCGCCGGCTGGTAGGAGAACATCGGCGCGCAGGACAATAGCACCGCGCCGTGCCACAGGCAGCGGCCGGCGGCGGCATAGAGCGCGACGCTGTCGATGCCCTTGCCGAACGACCGGTAATACAGCGCGGCAACGACGACGAGCGCGATCCAGCCGCTATAGCGCTTGAGCCAATCTGTCATGTCGGGAGGGGCAATCCGTGGCCGGCGTCACGGCGAGCGCCGACATTAGTCCCGGCGCCGGCGGCGGTAAACCGCCTAGCATCGGGAATCAATGAAGAGCGATCCGCGATCGCGATGGTCACAAATCGCGGCCTGCGACTCCCTCTCCCCGCAGGGGAGAGGGTGGGTGAGGGGGTTCGGAGCCAGACGGTGAGTTCCGAACCCCCTCACCCGCCGCGCGCCTTCGGCGCGCGTCGACCTCTCCCCTCCGGGGCGAGGTGAATTACGCAACAACGATAGTGGGTACTGGTCTCGCCGCCGGCCGGGGGCGGACCCCGCGGCTTGCCGCTTGGGAACGCCGATGTTATCTGCGCGCCATGAGCGCGGTTCCAATCCAAAACATCCGCAATTTCGCGATCATCGCCCATATCGACCACGGCAAATCGACGCTCGCCGACCGGCTCATTCAGCTCACCGGCGGGCTCGAAGCGCGCGAAATGGTCGAGCAGGTGCTCGATTCCATGGATATCGAGCGCGAGCGCGGCATCACCATCAAGGCGCAGACGGTGCGGCTCAATTACCGGGCGCGCGACGGCAAAGACTACGTGCTCAATCTCATCGACACGCCGGGCCATGTCGATTTTGCCTACGAGGTCAACCGCTCGCTCGCCGCCTGCGAGGGCTCGCTGTTGGTGGTCGACGCCAGCCAGGGCGTCGAGGCGCAGACGCTCGCCAACGTCTATCAGGCGATCGACAATAACCATGAAATAGTTCCGGTGCTCAACAAGGTCGATCTGCCGGCCGCCGAGCCCGACAAGGTGCGCCAGCAGATCGAGGACGTGATCGGGCTCGACGCTTCGAACGCGATCCTGATCTCGGCCAAGACCGGCGACAATGTGCCCAACGTGCTGGAAGCGATCGTGCATCGCCTGCCGCCGCCCAAGGGCGACGCCGCGGCGCCGCTGAAGGCGCTCCTCGTCGACAGCTGGTACGACAGCTATCTCGGCGTCGTCGTGCTGTTCCGCGTCGTCGACGGCGTTCTGAAAAAGGGCCAGCGCATCCGCCTGATGGGGACGGATGCCGCCTACGAAGTCGACCGCGTCGGCGTGTTCACGCCTAAGCGTGTGGAACTCGATCAGCTCGGCCCCGGCGAGATCGGCTTTCTCACCGCCTCGATCAAGGAAGTCGCCGACACCCGGGTCGGCGACACCATTACCGATGAGCGGAAACCCGTCGAGGCGCCGCTGCCCGGCTTCCGCCCCGCCATTCCGGTGGTGTTCTGCGGGCTGTTCCCGGTCGACGCCGCCGATTTCGAGAACCTGCGCGCCGCCATGGGCAAGCTGCGCTTGAACGACGCAAGCTTCTCCTACGAGATGGAGACTTCGGCCGCGCTCGGCTTCGGCTTCCGCTGCGGCTTTCTCGGCCTGTTGCATCTGGAAATCATCCAGGAGCGGCTCACCCGCGAATTCAATCTCGATCTGATCGCGACCGCGCCGTCGGTGATCTACAAGATCAAGCTGCGCAACGGCCAGCACTTGGAGATCCACAATCCGGTCGACATGCCGGAGCCCAACCACATCGAGGAGATGCAGGAGCCGTGGATCGAGGCGACGATCCTCACTCCCGACGATTATCTCGGCGCCGTACTCAAGCTGTGCCAGGACCGCCGCGGCGAGCAGAAGGAACTGACTTACGTCGGCAACCGCGCCTTGGTGAAATACCATCTGCCGCTCAACGAAGTGGTGTTCGATTTCTACGACCGGCTCAAATCGGTGTCGCGCGGCTACGCCTCGTTCGACTATCACCTCGCCGATTTCCGGCCCTCGGACCTGGTCAAGCTGCAAATGCTGGTCAATGCCGAGCCGGTCGATGCGCTGGCCATGCTGGTGCATAAGACGCGCGCCGAGCAACGCGGCCGCGCCATGGCGGAGAAGCTGAAAGAGCTGATCCCGCCGCACATGTTCCAGGTGCCGATCCAGGCCGCGATCGGCGGCAAGATCATCGCGCGCGAAACCGTGCGCGCGTTTCGCAAAGACGTGACGGCAAAATGCTACGGCGGCGACGTTACCCGCAAGCGCAAGCTTCTCGACAAGCAAAAGGAGGGCAAGAAGCGCATGCGCCAATTCGGCAAGGTCGACATTCCGCAGGAGGCGTTTATCGCGGCGCTGAAGGTGGATGTGTGAATTGTAGCCCGGGTCGAGCGAAGCGAAACCCGGGAGCGGCATTCAAGCTGCTTTGTTCGCTCCCCGGCTTTCGCTTTGCTCAAGCCGGGCTACAGGCTCGCTGATGGAGCCCTTGCGATGTACTGGTTTCAAAAGTTTGGATTTTTTGACTACATAGAGTTCATCGGCATGTTTTTGGCCTTTTCTGATTTTATGCGTCTCAGCGAAAGACTTGAAAAAATCATCGGTGCAGGTAGAAAAAAACTTGATGCCCTTTTGGTCCGCAACTTTCAGCGCGCGAATCCGGTTGACGATAATTGGCGGTTCGATCAGGAAACTGACGCGCGAAATTTGAACACAAACGAGCGAACAGTCTTAGTCAGGCGTACCACGCTAACCATGGATCATCTAAAGGTAGCGTTGGTCAGCATTGGTCTTGAAATGGGGTTGCGTACGGCGAACGTACGTAAAAATTATGGCCGCTGTGCCGCAAGAATCTATGGTTTTGCCGCTATTCCGCTCGCCAAAGCTGCCCATATTATTTCATTGATAATTTTGGTGATAATCGACCTTATATTGTTTCTCATCTCGCTGATTCTCCATATTCTGAACAAGCCTAAAGTCGGCACCATCGGTACGATTTCATTCGCCGTCGCGCTTATTGGATTTTTCGGTAGTCGCCTGCTGAGGCCGTAGACGTTTGGTCCTTGGGCGCGGTGCACCTTGAAATTAGCTGCGGACCGCAACGCGGCCCGTCAAGTTCGCCGCGGCGGCTGGATGGTAAGCTCCTGGAAAAGTAGAAAGAGGGCAAAAAGCGCACGCGCCTCTCGGAAGCCGCGTCAGCGGCTGTCCGGGATCGGCAAGGTCGACATCCCGCAGGAGGCGTTTATCGCGGCGCTGAAGGTGGATGTGTGAATTGTAGCCCGGGTTGAGCGAAGCGAAACCCGGGAGCGGCATTCAGCCGCTTTGTTCGCTCCACGGCTTTCGCTTTGCTCAAGCCGGGCTACAGACTACAAAGCAAGTCGAAGCCTATGCTGTCGAGAAGCCGGATCACTGGCTGGTCATCACGGTCATGGCCAAGTACTTTTGAAGGCGCCACGCCATGAAGATACCATCATGAAGCTGACCTACGATCGAGACCATAACATTGCCTACCTGCGGCTCCGCCCGAAGGGCGGCGAGGTCGAAACGATTCGAGTGAGTGACGAGCTTAACGTCGATATCGCGCCCGACGGTTCGGTCTATGGCATCGAGCTGCTGAATGCGAACGAGCAGCTTCGCGCGGCCGATGGCGGCAAGCTGGTGCTTGTCGACGCGGTCGAGGGCAAGGAATCGGCGCTTCCCCTCTCCCCGGATTGAAGATGCCGCGCCCGAAGGTGGATGGGTAATGCTTGGCCGGTCCGAAATCATGTCACCGTGAACGGGACTGGCCCTTGACATCGGTCCCTGTTTCCGTTATATGTGGCGCCGAGTCATTCTCGCCCGCAAGGACGCCGCCGGGAGGCATATCCGGCGGTCGGGGCGAGGACGGTGCCCGCGGGCGGATTTGCACTCCGCTCCCGGGCGGTCCGGGCATCATGCCTGCCGGCATTACGACCGGCATGCGAGGTGCGTCGCTGGATGTGGGCTTGGCTGTCGGCGGAGTGACCCCCGCCCCTTGGACGGTCTTTCCCACGAAGCCTGGCCCGGATCGCACCAAGGGACCACACACCCCTTGGGAAGAGCCGCGGTGGAACGCCGGCAGGCGAGCGCGCCCGACAGCGGAGGGGCGGCGCAAGCCGCCTTATCCGTGGCGCGCCGCCGTGCCCGCTGGCACGGCGTCTTGCACTACTGCGTCTGCCGGCGTTCCGCTTCCTTGCTTTTCTTTCTTTCTTTCTTCCTTCGTAGCCCGGATTGAGCGCAGCGAAAGCCGGGGTGGGCATTGAAGCTTCTCGACCGTTCCCGGCTTTCGCTGCGCTCAATCCGGGCTACGGCCGTCGCTGTTTGACATCGCCGGCTTGCAAGCTCGCGCGCATCGCGGCGCGAGAACGAGATTGCTTATTCACCTCTCCCCGCCGCGCGGGGAGAGGTCGAGCGAGCGTAGCGAAGCGAGGGTGAGGGGGCCTCTCCGCGATTCTGAGCGCTGCAATTCTGCGCCCAGCGGAGAGGCCCCCTCACCCCACCCTCTCCCCGCACGCGGGGAGAGGGAGTAAAACGCCAGAGAGCCAAAATGCGAATCTTCCTCACCGGTGCGAACGGCTATATTGGCGGCGCGGTGGCGACGGCGCTCGTCGCCGGCGGCCATAAAGTCCGCGGCCTGGTTCGCGATCAGGCCAAGGCCGAGGCGGTCGCGGCACACGGCGTCGACGCGGTGATCGGCTCGCTCGACGACGCTGTGCTGTTGCGCGAGGAAGCGCGCGCCGCCGAGGCGGTCGTCAATGCGGCGTCGAGCGATCATCGCGGCGCGGTCGAGGCGCTGCTCGCCGGGCTTGCCGGTTCCGGCAAAGCCTTCATTCATTCCAGCGGCTCGAGCATCGTCGCCGATCTCGCCATGGGCGAACCGTCGAACCGCATCTTTGCCGAGGGCGACGCCGTCGCGCCGCTCGCCGACAAGGCCGCCCGCGTCGCCATCGACCGGCTGGTGCTCGCCGCGCCAGGCGTCCGCTCGGTGGTGCTGTGCAACACCATGATCTACGGCCATGCCGTGGGGCCGCGGGCGCAGAGCGTGCAGATTCCCGCGCTCACGCGCCAGGCCAAAACCTCCGGCGTCGCGCGCTATATCGGGCGCGGGCTGAACCGCTGGTCCAACGTGCATATCGCCGATGTCGCGGCGCTTTATCCCTTGGCGCTCGCCAAGGCGCCGGCCGGCACATTCATCTATGTCGAGAGCGGCGAGGAAAGCCTGGGCGAGATCGTCAGAGCCATCGCCGCCAAGCTTCATTTCGGCCCGGCGCAGAGCTGGTCCGCCGAGCAAGCGATCGGTTTTTGGGGCCGCGCCACGGCGGTCTATTCGCTCGGCTCCAACAGCCGGGTGCGCGGCCAAGCCGCCGCCGCGCTCGGCTGGATGCCGGCATATCGCTCGGTGACAGATTGGATCGCTCATCAGCTTGACGGCGAATAGCGAATTGCGAGTAGCGAATGGACTAAAAGGAGATGCGGTCATTCCCTACTCGCTATTCGCCACTCGCTATTCGCGGGACCTAAGCCATGCCGCTCTACGTTCTCGAACCACCGCTCCGCTTCAATCACCCCTATGCCGGGCCGGTGATCGAGCGCGTGCTGCCGCTCGGCGAAGCCCGCGCAGTTTGCGCGCATATGGGGGCGCGGGCGGACGCCTGCTCCTGGGTGCTGCACGGCAGATGCTATCTCGTCATTCCGCGCAACGGGCCGGTGAAGGATTTAGGCGCCTATGTCCGCCACGAGCGCGCCCACTGCAACGGTTGGAGCGAAAATCACGAGGAGTGAAAGCGCAGCGTCAAATCCGCAGTTCTTCGCCGAGCCGCGGCGCGAACGAGAAGACGTTGCCGTACCAGCCGTCTTCGGCGGCGAATTCGGTCGCCGGCCGATCGGCGCCGTTTTCCTGCGACCGGTAGTGCCGAAATCCGCAATCGCTGAGGAAGGCGACCATTTGCGCCATGGCGGCATGGCGGCGTCCCGCGAAGAAAGCGCCGCCGCATTCCCACACGATCAACGCGACGCGGCCGCTTTGCAGCAGCGAGCTGGCGCCGGCAATGACGTTCGGCTCGAAACCCTCGGTGTCGATCTTGAGAATAAGCCGCCGTTCGGCCGGCTGTTGCAGATTTGCCAAGGCCCCGTCCAACGTCACGACCGCAACCCATTTCGACGGCCGTCTGCCGTCCAAGCGCGAGTCGGCGCCGCGAATGCTGTGACCCATCGTGGAGTTGGTAATCAGCGGCGCCAATGCGCCGGCGCTGCCGCAGGCGGCGCACACGACGGTGACGTTCGAAGATTTATTCTTGGCATTGTTGGCGACGTTTTCGGAGAGGATGGTTGCATTCATCAGTTCCGGCTCGAATGCAATGACGTCGATGTCGCCGGCGGAATGCGTGGCGGCTTGCAGGGTGAAAAAGCCCCAATGCGCGCCGACGTCGACGAACACGTCGCCGCGCCGCAATACGCGCTCGATGAGATTGCGCACGGCAGGCTCGTAGCCGGCGGCGGCCTCGTTGGCGATCAGATGCACGGCGCCCGGATCGGTGACCAACGCCGTCGGGAACGTCAGATTAAAGCGCGGCGTGCCGTCGGGACGCTTGAGCGAGGACGGCAGTATCGCCCAGCCGTTTGCCGCGGTTTGTAGATTGATCCTGGTTTCGGCAGGCATCGCTCGCAATCGGGATGGATTTTCGGCCCATGCGAATGGGCTTTTGGGAACGAATCGGTGAACCAATTATACTGCGGGCGCGGCGTTGACCCGCGCTATCCTTTCGTGTCACGTCCGGCGACCAAAAAGCCTGGAAACAACCGCTATTCCAATGGCAAGCGACCGCTACAACGCCCGCGACGCCGAGGCGCGCTGGCAGAAAATCTGGGACGAGCGCGGCATCTTCGCGACGAAGAACGCCGATCCGCGGCCGAAATACTACGTGCTGGAAATGTTTCCCTATCCGTCCGGCCGCATCCATATGGGCCACGTCCGCAATTACACCATGGGCGACGTGGTGGCGCGGTTCAAGCGCGCGATGGGGATGAACGTGCTGCATCCGATGGGCTGGGACGCCTTCGGCATGCCCGCCGAAAACGCCGCCATGGAGCGCAAGGTCCATCCCAAGACATGGACCTACGACAACATCGCGGCGATGAAGACGCAGCTCAAATCGATGGGGCTGTCGCTCGACTGGAGCCGCGAGATCGCGACCTGCGATCCGGCCTATTACCGGCACCAGCAGAAAATGTTCCTCGATTTTTGGCGCGCCGGCCTGGTCGAGCGCAAGCAGTCGAAAGTGAACTGGGACCCGGTCGACAACACCGTGCTGGCCAACGAGCAGGTCATCGACGGCCGCGGCTGGCGCTCCGGCGCGCTCGTCGAGCAGCGCGAGCTGACGCAGTGGTTCTTCGCCATCACCAAATTTGCCGCACCATTGCTCGACGCGCTCGATACGCTCGGGCGCTGGCCGGACAATGTCCGCCTGATGCAGAAAAACTGGATCGGCCGCTCCGAAGGGCTGCTGGTCCGCTTTGCGCTCGATCCGAAGTCGACGCCGAACGGCGAAAGCGAATTGGAAGTCTTCACCACGCGGCCGGACACTTTGTTCGGCGCCAAGTTCATGGCGCTGGCGCCGGATCATCCGCTGGCCACGGCCGCGGCGTCGAAGAATCCAAAGCTCGCGGCTTTCATCGAGGAGTGCCGGCGCCGCGGCACCGCGCAGGCCGAGATCGACACCGCCGAAAAACTCGGCTTCGATACCGGCATCAAGGCGCTCCATCCGTTCGATGCGGCGTGGACGCTGCCGGTCTACGTCGCCAATTTCATCGTCATGGATTACGGCACCGGCGCCATTTTCGGCTGCCCGGCGCACGACCAGCGCGACCTCGACTTCGTCAACAAATACCGCCTGGGCAATGTGCCAGTGGTCTGTCCGCCGGGCCAGGATCCGCAAAGCTTTGTCATCACCGACACGGCTTATGACGGCGACGGCCGCATGATCAATTCGCGCTTCCTCGATGGCATGACCGTGCCGCAGGCGAAGGAAGAAGTGGCACGAAGATTGGAGAACACTTTTATGCCTCCCCCTGCAGGGGGGAGGCCGGCGGCCGAAGGCCGCCAAGTAGGGGGCGGTAGAGCCACAGAGTCAAAGGCCCCACCCCGGCGCGCGACGCCCGCCGACCCTCCCCCTACAGGGGAGGGTGAACCGTGGCGCAACGCCAGGTAAACTTCCGCCTGCGCGATTGGGGCATTTCGCGGCAGCGCTATTGGGGCTGCCCGATCCCGGTCATGCATTGCGAAAAATGCGGCGTGGTGCCGGTGCCGGAGAAGGATTTGCCGGTGACGCTGCCGGAAGACGTGACCTTCGACCGGCCCGGCAATCCGCTCGACCATCATCCGACCTGGAAGCACGTTCCCTGCCCGCAATGCGGCGGCAAAGCCGCGGCGCGAGACCGACACCATGGATACCTTCGTCGACTTCGTCGTGGTATTTCGAGCGCTTCACCGATCCGTGGATCAAGACCGCGCCGACCGACTTAGCCGTGGTCGATGCCTGGATGCCGGTCGATCAATATATCGGCGGCATCGAGCACGCGATCCTGCATCTGCTGTACAGCCGCTTCTTCACCCGCGCGATGAAGGCGACCGGACATGTCGGATCGACGAGCCGTTCGCCGGCCTGTTCACCCAGGGCATGGTGGTGCACGAGACCTATCGCCGCGCCAACGGCGAATGGGCGGCGCCGGCGGAAGTGAAAATCGAAGCCGACGGCGATGCCCGCCGCGCCACGCTGATCGCCACCGGCGAAGCCGTCGCCATCGGCGCCATCGAGAAAATGTCGAAGTCGAAGCGCAACACGGTCGATCCCGACGACATCATCGCGAGCTACGGCGCCGACGTGGCGCGCTGGTTCATGCTGTCGGATTCGCCGCCGGAGCGCGACGTGGAATGGACCGAGCGCGGCGTCCAGGGCGCATGGCGGTTTTCGCAGCGGCTGTGGCGGCTCATCGGCGAGGCGGCCGAGATCGCCAAAGCAGCGCCGGCCGACGCGCCCCGCGCACGTTCTGCGCGGCGGCCGCTGGCGCTTGCGCAAGGCAACCCATCGGGCGCTTACGCAGGTCACCGATGACATCGAAAAGCTACACTTCAATGTTTGTGTCGCGCACATCTACGAATTCGCCAATGCCTCAATGCGGTAATTGGCGAATATCGGGGACCATGATGGGGCCGCTGGCGACCTCGCCGCCCGATTTGCGCTGGGCGATGCGCGAAGCGGTTAACGTTCTTGTGCAACTGTTCCATCCGATGATGCCGCATCTCGCCGAGGAATGCTGGGCCGCGCTCGGCCACGATACGCTGGTCGCGCAAGCGGCCTGGCCGCAGGTCGAGCGCGCCTTGCTGATCGAGGACACGGTGACGCTGCCGGTGCAGATCAACGGCAAGAAGCGCGCCGACGTGACCGTGGCGCGCGACGCCGGCAACGCCGAAATCGAGGCTGCCGTTCTGGCGCTCGATGCGGTAAAAAAGGCGCTCGACGGCAAGCCGCCGAAAAAGGTGATCATCGTGCCGCAACGGATCGTCAATGTGGTGGTGTGAGCAGCGCGCAGCGCTTCGCGTCTCGCGCGGCTCGCCGTCGTGCTGGCCGCGGCGAGCCTTCTCGCCGGCTGCTTCCAGCCGCTGTATGGCCGAAGCCGTCGGCCGACGGCGACAGCGTCCACGACAAGCTCGCCGAGGTGCGAGATCGCGCCGATCCCGGCGCGGCAGGGCACGACCGCAGTCGCGAGTTGCCGTCGACATGCACAATGCCTTGCAATTCGACCTCAACGGCGGCGCCGGCGCGAACGCGCCGACGCATCGGCTCGATATCACGGTGTCGGCAATCGGGATTGACCGTGATCATCGACACCGCCAGCGGACGTCCGACGGCGCAAATCGGCGGCGTCGCGGCGACCTATCAGCTCGTCGAAATCGCCACCGGCAAGGTCGTGTTCAAGGACACCACTTACGCCAACGTCGATTATGACGCGCCCGGTTCGGAGCAGCGCTTCGCCGTGCAACGCGCCCGGCGCGACGCCGAGGATCGCGCCGTGCAGATGGCCGCCGAGGCGATCCGCAACCGGCTGGCATCGTATTTCGTCGCCGGGACATAGAGCATGATCCCGAAAATGGTCCCCGGTTTTCGGAAAAGATCATGCTCAAAGCAAATGATCGAGCATGATCCCGAAAAGTGGTCCCCGGTTTTCGGCAAAGATCATGCTCAAAGCAAAATAATCTCATGGTTGCCGTCAAGCCCGCCGATGTCGATGCCTTCGTCGCGCGTGCCGATCGCGGCGCGGCCGGTGGTGCTGGTGTTCGGCCCGGATGCCGGCCTGGTGAGCGAGCGCGTCAACGCCGTCGTCAAGGCCTCGGTCGACGACGTGACCGATCCGTTCGCGCTAGCGCGGCTCGAAGGCGAGGAGATTGCCGCCGATCCATCGCGGCTCGTCGAAGAGGCGCAGACCATGCCGCTGTTCGGCGGCCGCCGCGCGGTCTGGGTGAAAGCCGGCAGCCGCAATATCGCGCCGGCGGTCGAGGCGCTTCTCGGCGCGCCGCTGGCGCAATGCCGCGTCGTCATCGAGGCCGGCGATCTGCGCCGCAACGCGCCGCTGCGCGCGTTGTGCGAGCGCGCCAAGAACGCCGCGGCGCTGCCGTGCTATGCCGACGGCGAAAAAGAGCGGGCCCGGCTCATCGACGACGAGATGCGCGCCGCCGGACTGAAATTGACGCCCGAGGCGCGCGCGCTGCTGGTCCCCTTGCTCGGCGGCGACCGCGCCGCCTCGCGCAGCGAACTCCGCAAGCTCGCGCTCTATGCCGGCGGTCGCGACCTGAAGGCAAGCAAGTCGGCGTCGAGGACGTCACCGCGGTGGTGTCCGACGCCTCGGCGCTGGCGCTCGAAGACATCGTCGATGCGGCCTTTGCCGGCCGCCCCGGCGAACTCGAAGCGCAGCTGGCGAAGGCGCGCAGCGCGGGCGCCGGCGCCGGATCGCTGTTGTTCAACGCGCAACGTCAACTCGCGCAACTGCACAAATGGCGCGGCGCGATCGAGGACGGCGCGCCGTTCTCGCTCGACGCGGTGCAGCCGCCGCTGCATTTTCGCCGCAAGGCGCCGGTCGAAGCGGCGCTGAAAGCGTGGACCGCCGCGCGGCTCGTCGCCGCCATGGCCGAGCTTGCCGAGGCCGCTTTGGCGTCGCGGCGCCGGCCGGCGCTCGCCGACACCATCGCCGAGCGCGCGCTGTTGGTCGATCGCGACACAGGGCCGGCGCAGCGCGGCGTGATTGTCACGCCGCCGGTTTGTTCTTAACGAGCCTGTTCCGCGCTGTCGCGCTCGGTCCGGCCAATCCGCGAGCTTGGTGCGGCCGACCACCGACATTTTGGCCGCCGCCGCGGCGATGCGTGTCGTGAAGCAACTGATCGAAGTTTGCATGCGCCGTGCGATTCGCCGCGATGCGCGGTTCGCATCGCGGCGGCATCGAACGGCTGCGCCCGCAGGCTGTTGCGGACGGCTTCCTGGGACAGCCGCAGATCGGCCTGCGCGGCGGCGACCTTTACCGCTTCGTCGGCGAGTTCGGCGCGCAATATGTCGGCGTCGACCGGCGGCAGGCTCGCCGCAATGCGATCGAGCCGGCCGGCCAGGCTGTGGTCGATCCGCGCCACGGTCGCGCAGCGGCACCGGACTGGAATAGCGGAACGCCACCGCGCCCGCCGCGCCGACGAAGAACAAGTTGAGCGCCAACGATCCCAATAGCAGCCAGCGCAGATGGCCGCTCCGCTCGGTGCCCGGAATTATCGACATCTTCGCCCCCGTTTCTTGCGCCATGCTCCGTCAAGATGCTGCTGCAAGGGTAGTCGGCCGGAACGAGCCGTTGCAAGCGGCTTTATGCGGCGGATTTAAGTCGGATTTTCCAGACTGAAGGTGCCGGAATCGTCGTCATAAGCGAACGCTTCGGCGTAACGTCCCCATGCGATCACCGCACGCAGCGTGAGCTCGGCGTCCTCGGAAGTCATGTGATCTTCCAGCTCGTCGAAGAAGCGGCTTTTCGGCGCCACGTGGTTGGCGCGCTCTTGGAGCACATGGCGGATGTGCGTTGCTAAAGGCACGTGGGATAACAGCTGGCGCTGAAACAGCTTCTTGCGGTCGTCGGTGCCCAATTCGGCGAACTGCTTGCCCGTATCGGTAAGCTTGATGTCGCCGCCCTCGACCTCCGCCAGGCGCAGCATCTGCAGCGCGTCTGAAACCGGAAACAGATCGTCGGCTTCCATATGCAGCTCGTCGGCCAGCACCGGCAAATCGGCCTTGCCGTTGTAGGGCGCCGCGGCCAGCGTTTCGATCAGGCCGGACAACAGATTGGCCGAGACCCGCGGCAGCACGGTATTGATGGTGATGGCGGGCGTCCGATCCGTGACGGTGCCGATCTGCGGCGGGGTCGGCGTGCGCGCGGTCATCGCCACGTAGATTTTCTCGACCAAATCGCGGAACAGCGGATCGAGGCGGTTGCGCGGCTGTTTCAGGTCGACGCCGATCTCGCTGATGATGCGGCCCGGATTGGTGGAGAACAACAGGATGCGGTCGCACATCAGCACCGCCTCCTCGATATTGTGCGTGACCAGGATCACGCCCTTGATCGGCAGCTTGCCTTCGCCCCACAGTTCCAGGAAGTCGGTGCGCAGCGTCTCCGCCGTCGAGACGTCGAGCGCGGAAAACGGCTCGTCCATCAGCAGAATATTGGGATGAACGACCAGCGCCCGGGCAAAGCCGACGCGCTGGCGCATGCCGCCGGATAGCTCGCGCGGATACGCGGATTCGTAGCCGTCGAGCCCGATCAGGTCGATCGCCGCCAGCGCGCGCTTGGCGGATTTCCGCCTCCGGTAGACCGAGCGCTTCGAGACCGAGCTGCACGTTTTCCAGCACGGTGAGCCAGGGAAACAGCGCGAACGACTGAAACACCATGGCGATGCCCGGCGCCGGCGCATGAACCGGCTCGCCGAGATAGGTGATGGTTCCCGCCGAAGGCTCTGCGAGGCCGGCGATCAGCCGCAGCAAGGTCGATTTGCCCGAGCCGGTGCGGCCGAGCAGGCCGACGATCTGGCCCTGGGTCAGCGCCAGGTCGACGCCGTCGAGCACCAGATGCTCGCCGCCGTCGGCGCGCGGAAAGGATTGCCGCAGCGCGTGAATGTCGAGGAGGGCGGCGGTCATGTCGAATCCTCATCCCAGCCGGAATTTGCGCTCGGCGTAGCGATAGAGCGGACGCCAGAACACGCGATTGATGACGACGACGAACAGGCTCATCACGGCAATGCCCAGCACGACGCGGTGAAAATCGCCGGCCGTCGGTCTGCTGCGCAATATAGGCGCCGAGTCCGGCGGCTTGCAGGTGCTCATTGCCCCAGGACGCGACCTCGGCGACGATGCTGGCATTCCACGACCCGCCGGAGGCGGTAATCGCGCCGGTCACGATAATACGGCATCACCGCAGGCAGCGCGATGCGCCGCCACCACAGCCAGCCGCGCACCCGCAAATTTACGCCGACCGCGCGCAGCTCGGCCGGGATCGCCACCGCGCCGGCGATGACATTGAACAAAATGTACCACTGCGTGCCGAGGATCATCAGCGGGCTGAGCCAGATATTCGGGTCGAGCTTCCAGGCGACGATGCCCGATACGACGATCGGAAACAGCAGGTTGGCCGGAAAGGCGGCGAGGAATTGCGCCACCGGCTGCACCAGATTGGCCGCCCGCGGCCGGGTGCCGACCCACACCCCGATCGGCACCCAGATGACGCTCGCGACCGCGATCAGCACGACGACGCGGACGAGCGTCGCCAGGCCGAGCAGCACGGCGGTGCCGACATCGGCGAGCGTAATGCCCTCGCCATGGCGAAGCGCGCGATCTGCCACAACGCGACCGCGGCAAGTGCGCCCAGCGATCGCGACCCAGGTGCAACGCGATCCCGCCTTGGCCGCGGCGCCGTGGCGTTGCGGCCGGCTCGGCCCGGTCGGGCCGGCGCGGACGCAGCGTCAGCCGCCACAGCGCTGCAAACGGCCGCGTCGATCTTTCGACGACGCGGGACCGGCGCAGCACGTCGAACACCCACGATCGCGGCGCCACGACGCCGGCTTCCTGCTCGAAGCGGAAGCGGTCGGCCCACGCCACCAGCGGCCGGAATAGGATCTGATCGTAGATCAGGATCACCACCAGCATCGCGCCGATCGCCCAGCACACCGCCGCAAGGTCTCTGGTGCTCGATGGCGAGCGCGATGTAGGAGCCGACGCCGGGCAGCGTGACCGTCGTGTTGCCGACGCTGATGGCTTCGGACGCGACGACGAAGAACCAGCTTCCCGACATCGACATCATCATGTTCCAGATCAGCTGCGGCATGGCGAACGGCACGTCGAGCCGCCAGAAACTCATCCACGGGCTCAGCCGGAAATTGCGCGACGCCTCTTCGAGCTCGGTCGGCACCGTGCGCAAGGACTGATAGAAGCTGAACGCCATGTTCCAGGCTTGGCTGGTGAAAATCGCGAAGATCGAGGCGAATTCGGCGCCGAGCACGCGGCCGGGCGCCAGCGCCATGAAAAACACCACCGTGACCGAGATAAAGCCGAGGATCGGCACCGATTGCAGAATGTCGAGAAGCGGCACCAGCAATCGCTCGGCGCGCCGGCTCTTGGCGGCAAGCGTGGCGTAGGTGAAGGTGAAAAGGAGCGACAGCACCATGGCGATCAGCATGCGCAGCGTGGTGCGCGCGGCATATTCGGGCAAATTGCGCGGATCGAGCGACAGCGGCTGGCTGCGCAGTTCGGCCAACGGCTCGAACAGATGCCGGCTCGCTTCCGCCAGGAACACCAACAGGCCGAGAATCAACAGGACCGCGAGCACGTCCCATCGGCTGAACAGGCGGGTCCAACCCCCGACCGAAATTGGGACGATCACGCGCATGTCTGTTGGCGTCTCTTGGCGCCGGGCTTGTCACGGAATTGTCGTGCATTCGCGACCGCGACGACGCCGGGCCACGAGCTTGCCGCGCTCCCATAACATTCGCGGCGCGGCGTTCAAACCTTTTTGCATCCGCCAATGAATTCGCCGTTGCGGCGCGCAGCCTTTCCTCTATTCGCCGTCATTGCGACCGCAGCGGCGCCCCTCGTGGGCGCCCGCGGTGCGGCGGTGCGTACGCCAGAGGGCGGCCACAAGGGCCGCCCCTACGCAGCGTGCGCGCGCAATTGCATTTTTGCGGCCGCTTTTCATCCTCCCCCTCTCGGGGGCGGATAAGGCGCGGGGTCTTGTTACGTCCGCGCCGCCGTGGCCGAGAACGCCTTCATCAGGTCCATCGGGAACGGGAACACGATGGTGGAGGTGCGCTCGCCGGCGATGTCGAACAGCGCCTTGAGGTAGCGCAATTGCATCGCCTGCGGCACCGGCGCCAGCACGTTGGCGGCCTCCAATAGCTTCTGCGCGGCCTGAAACTCGCCCTCGGCGTTGATGATCTTGGCGCGGCGCTCGCGCTCGGCCTCGGCCTGGCGGGCGATGGCGCGCACCATGCTCTCGTCAAGATCGATACGCTTGAGCTCGACGGTCGAGACCTTGATGCCCCAGCCTTCGGTCTGCTTGTCAAGCACTTCCTGGATGTCGGCATTGAGCTTGTCGCGCTCGCTCAGCATCTGGTCGAGGTCGTGCTTGCCCAAGACCCAGCGCAAAGTGGTCTGGGCGAGTTGGCTGGTCGCCGCGAGATAATTGCTGACCTGGATGATGGCGCGCTCGGCATCGATGACGCGGAAATAAAGAACTGCGCTGACCTTGACCGAAACGTTGTCGCGGGAAATCACGTCCTGCGGCGGCACTTCGTCGACCACCACGCGCAGGTCGACACGCACCATCTGCTGCACGAACGGCACCAGCAGGAACAGGCCGGGTCCCTTGGTGCCGGTATAGCGGCCGAGCGTGAACACGACGCCGCGCTCGTATTCGCGCAGGATGCGGATGGAGGCGTAAAGAAAGATCAGAACCACGGCGGCGACGGCGATGACGACTGTTAGCAACATGACTGGGCTCCTTGGGATGAACGGCAGGTCTTGCCTCGATGCACCTCTTGCCTGGATAGCGTGCGCGGCGGCATGTCAGACCGATTCGACGACGAGGAGGAGGAGGCCGTCGCGCCCGACGACCTTGACGCGGGAACCGTCGCGCAGCGGAGCCTCGGCCCGCGCGCGCCAGATTTCGCCTCTCACCCTGACCCGGCCCTCGTTGCCTTGCCAGGACACCGTCTCGCCGGTCGAGCCGATCAGCGCCTCGCTGCCGGTCACCACCGGCCGCGTGCGCGAACGCAATAGCGCGGCGAGCGCTAAGAGAAACAGCGCGGCGCTGGCGACGGCGGTGCCGGTCACCACCGCGCCGGACAGCGCGAATCCGGGCACGCGCGAGGGAAACATCATCAGGGCGCCGACGACGAAAGCGGCAACGCCGCCGACGCCGAGCGCGCCGAAAGCTGCCGATATGGGCTTCGGCGACCATCAGCACGATGGCGAGGATGACGAGCGCGGCGCCGGCATAATCGATCGGAATGAGCGCCAGCGCATAGAACGCGACCAGCAGGCTGATGGCGCCGACCAGGCCCGGGGCGACAGCGCCGGGATTGAAGAATTCGAGGATCAGCCCGTAAATCCCGATCAGCATCAGGATGAAGGCGACGTTCGGATTGGTGATCAGCGCGAGCAGCTTGGTGCGCCAGTCCGGCGGCACATTGACCACGGCAAGCCCCGCGGTGGCGAGCCGCTGCGGCTTGCCGTCGACCGTCACCACGCGGCCGTCGATCTGGCGCAGCAGATCGGGGACGTCGGTGGCGATGACGTCGATGACATGCAGCTTGAGCGCTTCGGCGGCCGGCAGGCTCTCGGCGGAGCGCACCGCGTCGGCGGCCCAGTCGGCGTTGCGCCCGTTCACCGCGGCGAGGCTGCGGATATAGGCGACCGCATCGTTGACCATCTTGCGCGTCTCGGTGCTCTCCGGCTCGCCGGCCTTGTCTTGCGTTTGCTCTTGCGCCTTGTCTTGCGATTGCTTGTCTTGCGATTGCTTGTCTTGCGTTTGCTTGTCTTGCGCTTGTGGCTTCTGCTGCGAAGCGCCGCCCGGCATCAGCGGATTGCCGCCGAGCTGCAATCGGCGTCGCCGCGCCGATATTGGTGCCGGGCGCCATGGCGGCGATGGCGCTGGCATAGGCGATATAGGTGCCGGCGCTGGCCGCCCGCGCACCGCTCGGCGCGACGAAGGTGGCGACCGGAACGAGCGAGGCCAGAATCGCCGTGTTGATCTCGCGCATCGAGGTATCGAGGCCGCCCGGCGTATTCATGCGCAGCACGATGAGGCCCACCTCGTTCGGCGAGGCCGAGTCGATTTCCCGCACGACATAATCGGCGATGGCGGGACCGATGACGCCGTCGACGTCGAGGACGAGCGCGCGCCCGGCGGCGCCGGCCGGGGTCGCGAGCGGCGCGGATAACATGATTGCAAGCGCAATTGCGCCTAATCGCATCATGGCAATCGTCTCGTAATTCAAGGCATTATAGCCGTTCGCGGCAACCCCGTCCCGAGCGACCGACCCAACGGCGGCGCACCGGCGGCGCTACGATGTGGCCACCGCGCGCGGCACCGCGCCGATCAGGCGGGCGCCAAGCGGAATGCGCCGGGCCGCGCTTATCGTCAGCAGGCTCAAGCCGAGCGTGCCGGCGAACACGATGGCGGCCTTGACCACGGCAAACAGCGGCATGTCGAGCAGCGCATATTGCAACCAGACCACAAAGACATAATGCACGAGGTAAAGCGCGTAGGCGTTGGCCGACAGATAGTCGAGCATCCGCCAATGCCCGGTGGCGAAGCGCAGGCACGCCGCGACGAGGAAAACGCAGCCGGCGGCGCAGGCCGGCACGAAACTGAGATCGGCGGCGATTTCGAGCCAGATCGATGGCGCGGCGTTCATGGTCAGCGCGGTCAAGCCCATCCAGGGCAACAGCGAGACCAGCGCGGCGGCGAGCGCATAGCCCCAATGCCGCGCCAAAACGCCGTCGGCGGCGAGCAGGCCGCGCTCGATGCCGGCCGCGCCGATGCCGACGCCGGCGAAGAAGTAAACCGCATAAAGCAGCGGCCGGCAGAATTGCACCGCGAACAGCCCGCTATTGGACCACGCCCAGGGCGTGAATGCGACCGCCGCGGGCACATAGGCCAATGCCGAGACGGCAAGAAGCACGGCAAAAGGACCGACCGAAATTCTTGTCGGCGGCGGCCAACCGCCGGCCGAGCGCCGGGATCGCGTCCGGCGCCAAGCGATGCACCGCCGTGGCGATGAAATTCAGCGCCAACAGCTGCCAGATGAACCACAGCGGCCCGTTGGGCCAGAACGGCAGCGCCAACAGCGTATGCCAATAGGCGGGAACGCCGGGATCGGCCGCGGTCAGCCGGTAAGCCGGATAGACGGCGACCGGGATCAGCACGGCGACGCCGAAGGCGAACGGCAGGCCGAGCCGCAACATGCGGTCGCGCAAAAACGCCCAATCCTTCTTGCGCTTAAGGCTCGGCCAGACGAACAAGCCGGACAGAAAAAACATCAGCGTCATCAGGTAGACGTCCTGCCAGGCGCAAAACAGGTCGAAGCCGAAAAAGCGGTGGCTGTCGACGATCGGAAACGCGCGCCAGTCGTAGGGCGGCCGGTCGAACCCGGAACCGGCGACCGGAATCCATTGCAGGTAGGCCAGCATCGAATGGAAGGCGAGCACGATCAAAATGACGATGCCGCGCAGATTGGCGAGCGCCAGACTGGTGGGCGAGGGGAACCACGGCCTGGAACCGGAGCGCCGCATCGGACTTAAAATCCCGGCCTTGAGCAATGAACCGATAATATCCAGGGCGATCATGGGAACATGCGCGAACGCTGGCAAGCGGCAAGATTGGCGAACGACAAAGACTTAGCGCCGTAGTTCCAAACCGCGCGACGGCGCCGAAGTTCTGCCGGTTCCCTTGTGCCCGCCGCACCGCGACCGATCGCCATACGCCAAGCGACGTTTTAAGCGACGTTTTAAGTGACATTATTAAGCGGCGCTTTAAGTGACGTTTTGCCGCCTTGCCGCGGGGCCGGTCTCGGCACCGCGCCGTCGTCAATTCACCGCATTGTGGAACGAGTAATCGTTCTTCGCCATCAATGCGGGGACATTGATTCGCTTTAGCGCCGGCGAATGGAGAGACACGTGGCGGTGCAATCGGCAAAGATTTTTATGGCGGCCCTGATCGCGACGTCGGTCGCGACGGCCGGCGTCGCCTATTGCGACCCGGCGACGGAACCTTCGGTGGCCGGGCTATGGCAGAAAATCGACCCGGATACCGGAAATCCGGTCGGCTGGTTCCTGTTCGTCGAGCAGGACGGCCTGTACCAAGGCGCGATCGCCAAGCTGTTCCTGCGGCCGACCGATCCGGCCAATCCGATTTGTTCGAGTTGCCGCGACGACCGCAAGGACGAGCCGCTGCTCGGCCTGCCGCTGATCCGGGACATGAAGCGCAACGGCCTCTACTATGAGGACGGCAATATCCTCGATCCGCGCGACGGCAATGTTTACAGCGCGATGATGCGCGTCAGCCCCGACGGCCAGACGCTGACCGTGCGCGGCTATCTCGGCATCGCCTTGTTCGGGCGCGACGAAACCTGGTATCGCCTGCCGGACAACGCGCTGGCGCAACTCGATCCGGTCGTGGTTGCCCGATATCTGCCGGGCCTGGTGAAGCCGCCGCTCCTCGCATCGCGGCACCCGGAGCGGAGCGCGAAGTCAAATAACCGGTATCACTAGATAACCGGCGCGCTCACTCGATGATGCCGAACTCGCAACCCGGCGCGGAATAGTGGTAGCGGGGAACGCCGTAGCGGTCCTGCGCGATGGTCGGGCGGCAGCGCTCTTCCCATTTGCGGTCGCGCGCCGCGGCGCGGGCCCGCTCCGCTTCGTCGGCCGGCTGCGGCACGGTCCGCACGTAAGGATTGCCGGCCTCGCCCCAGCGCACGACGCAATTGACCGCGCCGCCGCCGCCGACACAGCCGCCGACCGCCATGCCGTCGGCATCGGCCGGGCTCCAGATCGCCACGAGCGCGGCGACCGCCAACGCGCTCGCCGCGGCAAGGCGCGCGGCATAGCGCGGCACCAAAGCCGCTCTGGCACAGTTGAAGGTTAACACCGCTCTCTCCCTCGGCCCGCCACGATCTCGCGCCAGTGCCGGCGCTCGGTTCGCCTACCGGCGCGTTCGCACGCGCGTGTTTGCCCGTTCCGAAACAGGCGCATTCCTCGGCTGAGAGCTGAGCAAGGCGAGTGCCAGGAGAGCTGCCCTGATTTGGCACAAAGCGGCGCGGTGCGCCGGTTAAGCTTTATCAACGGCGGACGATGGTCGAGGATGCCGGCCGGCGTTGCTCCCATCCGGCCTGTTCGAGTTCCGGGATGGCGTCGTCGGCCTGCGGGTAACCAAGGCAGAAATAGCCGATGAATTTCCATTCGGCGGGAACTTCCAGAATCTCCGCCACCGCCTTGGGATCGAGGATCGAAACCCAACCCATGCCGAGGCCCTGGGCGCGCGCGGCGAGCCAGATCGTATGCACCGCCGTCACCGCGGAATATTCGATCATCTCCGGCATGGTGTTACGGCCGAGCCCATGGCCCTGCGCGGTCGAGCGGTCGGCAAAGACCGCGAACTGCGCCGGCGCCTCGGCGAGGCCCGCGAGCTTGAGCCGCGCATAGAGACTGGCGCGCTGCGGCGCCTGGATCGCCAGCGCCTGGGCGTTGCAGGCCGCGAAATCGTTGCGGATGGCCGCCCGTATCGCCGCGTTCTCGACGATGACGAAACGCCACGGCTGGCTCAAGCCGACCGAGGGCGCGAGGCACGCAAGCTCGATCAGCGCCGCCAAGGCGCCGTCCGGCAAGGGATCGCGCCGGAAGCGGCGCACGTCGCGGCGCCACAGCAGAAGATCGCGCAAGCGGGCGCGAAACGCATGATCGAATTCGACCGGCGGCGCCGCTGCCGGGATGTCTTCAATCTGCGGGGTTACTCGCGCGCTCATGACGCAAAGCCTAGCGGTTGTCGCGCCACGCAGCCATTGCGATTTGCAGCCGCCGCCAGTCCGGTTCGGTCCCCGGCAAGCCGAAGCGCAGCCACATGGCCTGATCGGGGAAGACGCGCATCAAAATTCCGGCGCGGCCGAGATGCCGGAACAGTTCGCCGGCCCGCCGCGTTCGTACGAGCCGGAACAGCGCCGTGCCGCCGATGACTTCAAGGCCCGCCTCGCGCAACATCGCATCGAGCCGCGCCGCCGCTTTATCGAGCCGCCGCCGCGTGTTGCCGATCCACGCCCGATCCGCCAGCGCCTTCGAGCCGACCGTTATGGCCGCACCGGAGACCGCCCATGGGCCGAGCATTGCGTTCAGCCGCGCGGCCAGCGGCGGCGCGCCGAGCGCAAAACCGAGCCGCAGCCCGGCAAGCCCGAAGAATTTGCCGAACGAGCGCAGCACGACAATGTTGCCGCGCGCAATGTCGGGAACAAGGCTCGCGCCCGCCGGCCCGACATCCATGAAGGCCTCGTCGACCACGAGCAGCCCGCCGCGCCCGCGCAGCTTGTCGGCGACGGCAACGAGATCGTTCCGGGCGAACAGCCGACCGTCGGGATTGTTGGGATTGGTCAGAAGAACCAGGCCGGCATCGCCGATGCCGGCGAGATCGCGGACCGCGACGGCGGCGTGTCCGGCCAGCGCCGCGGCGCGGGCAAGTTCGCCATAGGTCGGTGCCACGACGGCGGCGCGTCCCGGCCGCACCAGACCGCCGACCAGCGGCAGCAGGATCTGCGTCCCCGGCGCCGGCACGACACAAGCGGCGCCGTGGCCGGCCGGCGCGCCATAGGCGTTTGCCGCAATCGCGGCGAGATGCTGCAATGCCGCCGCGTCCGGCAACCGGGCGAAAATTGCCGCGGGCAGGCGCGGCAAAGCATAGGGATGGGGATTGATCCCGGTCGAAAGGTCGAGGAAAGGTTCCACGGCATCCGGGAACAAACGCCGGGCGGCGGCCAGGTCGCCGCCGTGCTGGAGCGGCTCGTCCGCGCCGCTAAAGGGGACCATGTCGGTCGCGCTTGCACTTCTCGCCATGCTGATCGAGCTCTGCGTCGGTTATCCGGAGCGGCTCTTCGGCGCCATCGGCCATCCGGTGACCTGGATCGGCGGGCTGATCGGCGCACTCGACCGCACGCTCAACGGTAAAAACGCGCGCCGCGCCGCCGGCATCCTCGCCCTTGCGATCGTCCTCGGCATTGTCGGCTCGGTCGCTTTCATCGTGCAGTTCGAGCTCCTGCGCCTGCCATTGGGTAGCTTCGTCATCGCGCTCGTGGCGAGTACGCTTATCGCGCAGCGCAGCCTGCACCGCCACGTCGCCGCCGTCGCCGCCGCGCTCGAGGCGGGCGACATTGCCGGCGGCCGCGCCGCAGTATCGCACATCGTCGGCCGCGATACCGCAGCGCTCGACGAGGCCGGGCTCGCCCGTGCCGCCATCGAAAGCCTGGCCGAGAACTTCTCCGATGCGGTCGTGGCGCCGGTGCTGTGGCTCGCCATTGCCGGGCTCCCCGGCGCCGCGCTCTACAAGGCTGTCAATACCGCCGACAGCATGATCGGCCACCGCACCGAGCGCTACGCGGCATTCGGCTGGGCGGCGGCGCGGCTCGACGATCTCGTCAACCTGCCGGCGTCGCGGCTGGCGGCGCTCTTCTTGATCGGCGCCGCGGCGCTGCGCGAGGATGCCTCTTCGGTCGACGCCTGGCACACTGTGTGGTTCGACGCGGCGCACCATCGCTCGCCCAATGCCGGGTACCCCGAAGCGGCGATCGCCGGCGCATTGGGCCTGTCGCTCGCCGGCCCGCGCGTCTATGACGGCGTGCGGGTCGACGATGCGACGATGGGCGGCGGACGGTGGCAGGCGACCGCCGCCGATATCCGGCGCGCGCTGGCGCTCTACCAGCGCGCCGACGCGATCCTGATCGCACTCTTGGCCGTGTTGGCGGCGCTGTTCATCGCGCCAGCGCGATGAGACCATCGAGATTGAGATGTGCGGCGAGATGGGCGGCGAGCGCATCGAGCGTGCGCTCGACTAGATCGTCGTAGGCAATATTCGTTTCGGCGGCGCCGAGGCGGGAGAGCCAGGCCGCGCGTTGCCGGTCGTCGGCGAACAGCCCGTGGATATAGGTGCCGCTCACGCGACCGTCCGGCGAAATCGCGCCGTCGGACGAGCCGTCGGCGAGCTTGGCAAACGGCCGCGCGCAATCGGGTCCCGCGGTCACGCCCATATGCATCTCGTAGCCGGACAACGGCGCGCCGTCGGCGGTGGCGCCGCGCGCCGGCTCCAGGCGCTTCTCGGCCGCGAGCACGGTCTCGACATCGAGCAGGCCGAGGCCGTCAACTTTGCCGGGAGGACCTTCGATGCCCTCGGGATCGGCAACGCTGCGGCCGAGCATCTGATAACCGCCGCAGAGACCGAGGATCGCTCCGCCGCGGCGCCAATGCGCGGCGATATCGATATCGAAGCCGGCGGCGCGCAACGCGGCAAGGTCGGCGATGGTGGATTTCGACCCCGGCAAAACGATCAGATCGGCGTCGCCGGGCAGCGCCGCGCCCGGCCGCACGCGAAGAAGCTCGACCGCGGGCTCGGCGTCGAGCGGATCGAGGTCGTCGAAATTGGCGATATGCGGCAGGATCGGCACCGCGATGCGCAGCTTCGCGTGTGACTTTGCCGGCCGGCTTTGCTCGAGCGCCAGCGCGTCTTCGGCCGGCAATAAGCGCGCATCGGGGAAAAACGGCACCAGGCCGAGCGCTTGCCAGCCGGTCAGCTCCGCGATGCGTTGCATGCCGTCGGCGAACAGCGCCGCATCGCCGCGGAACTTGTTGACGATGAAGCCGCGGATCAGCGCGGCATCCTCCGGCGCGATCACCGCCTTGGTGCCAATGAGGCTCGCGATCACGCCGCCGCGGTCAATGTCGCCGATCAGCACCACCGGCACGTCGGCGGCCCGCGCGAAGCCCATATTGGCGATATCGTTTGACCGCAGGTTGATTTCGGCGGCGCTGCCGGCGCCCTCGACCAGCACGATGTCGGCGTCGCGGCGCAGCCGCTCAAAACTGTCGAGCACGAACGGGAGGAGATCGTGCTTGATGTGCTGATAGGCGGCGGCCTTGGCGCTGCCGAACACGCGGCCCTGCACCACGATCTGCGCGCCGATGTCGCTCTGCGGCTTGAGCAACACCGGATTCATGTGCACGCTCGGCTCGACCCGCGCCGCGCGGGCCTGCAACGCCTGCGCGCGGCCGATTTCGCCGCCGTCTGCCGTCACCGCGGCATTGTTCGACATGTTCTGCGGCTTGAACGGACGCACCGAAAGACCGCGCAAGGCCAGGGCGCGGCAGAGCCCGGCGACGATGAGCGACTTGCCGACATCGGAGCCGGTGCCCTGGAACATCAGCGCGCGGGCCGGCATTTTCAGAACTCGATGCCGGCTTGCGCCTTCACGCCGGCGGCGAAATGGTGCTTCACCAGCGTCATTTCGGTGACGAGGTCGGCTGAGGCAATCAGTTCCGGCTTGGCGTTGCGCCCGGTGACGACGACATGCAGGCCGGGCCGCCGCGCTGTCAGTGTCGCGACGACGGTGCCGAGATCGAGATAGTCGTAGCGCAGCGCGATATTGAGCTCGTCGAGCACGACCATCGCGAAGCTCGGATCGGCGATCAATTCTTGCGCCTTCCTCCAGGCGCGCTCGGCCGCGGCGATGTCGCGCGCGCGGTCCTGCGTCTCCCAGGTAAAACCCTCGCCCATGGTGTGCCAGACCAGCCGGTCGCCGAATTTTTCCAGCGCGTCGCGCTCCGCCGAATGCCAGGCGCCCTTGATGAATTGCACCACGCCGACGCGGTGGCCGCGGCCCAGCATGCGCAAGGCGAGCCCGAATGCCGCCGTCGACTTGCCCTTGCCGGTGCCGGTATGGACGATGAGCAGCCCCTTCTCGATGGTCTTTTCCGCGACTTCGGCGTCCTGCACCGCCTTGCGTTTGGCCATCTTGGCGCGATGCCGTTCGGCTTCGGCCTTTTCGAGAGTTGGCGTCATGACCTCACCTCCGGCGTTTCCTTCAGCACGAGCGGCAATCCGGCGACGACCAGGACGACGCGATCGGCGCGCGCGGCGATGCGCTGATTGACGTGGCCCTGCAAGTCGCGGAACCGCCGGCCGAGCGGATGCTCCGGCACGATGCCGGAACCCACTTCATTGGCGACCAGCACGATCGGCGCCTTGGCCGCCGCCAGCGCAGTTTCCAATAGCGCGACTTCGGCGTCGATATCGGCGTCCGCCAGCAGCAGATTCGACAGCCACAGCGTCAGGCAATCGACCAGCACCGGCAGGCTCCGGCACGATTGCAGCGCGGCGGCAAGCGCGCGCGGTGCCTCGACCGTTTGCCACTGCGAGCCGCGCCGCGAGCGATGCGCGGCGATGCGCGCGGTCATTTCCGGATCGCCGGCTTCCGCGGTCGCCACATAGGCCCAAGGTCCCGGCAGCGCGGCGATCAAGCTCTCGGCATAGCGGCTCTTGCCGGAGCGGGCGCCGCCGAGGACGAGGGTGAGTTTTGCCACGCTTGACATCGCACGCGCATCCGGGATGGCCACATTGACAGGGCCGCCCGGTGAAATCTATCACTAGCGCATCGATGGTCCCTCGCGCTGAGGGTGAATAGGGAATGCGGTGCGGCCGGCGCGCAGGTGCCGGCCAAATCCGCAGCTGCCCCCGCAACTGTGAGCGGGTAGTCTCGTCCGGTTGAGCCACTGAAGGCTCGCGCCTTCGGGAAGGCAGGGCGAGGCGACGATCCGCGAGCCAGGAGACCTGCCATCGGCGGTGTCGACGCGACAAACACGGGTCGGGGTGTGCCTGTGGATGATCCGAAAGACGAAAGTCTTCCGGTCCTCGCTCGCGCCGACGGCAGGCCAGGCGAGGATTGTCCGTGCTCGGTTTCCTGAAAGCGGCGGTCGATGACGCATCGGCCGATCAGCGGCCCAAGATCGTCGCGATCTACGCCCTGCTGTTCGCCGCCAATGCCCTGGTGTGGGCCTGGGCGGCGATTGCGCTTGCCGGCCGGCCGACGCTCCTTGGCACCGCGGCGCTCGCTTACGTGCTCGGGCTGCGTCACGCCGTCGATGCCGACCACATCGCCACCATCGACAATGTGGTGCGCAAGCTGATGCAGGAGGGCAAGCGGCCGGTCTCGGTCGGCCTGTTCTTCTCGCTCGGCCATTCGCTGTCGATCGCGCTTGCGGTCGCAGGGATCGCGGCGACGGCTTTCGCGCTGCAAGGCCGCTTTGCCGAATTCAAGTCGATCGGCAGCCTGATCGGCACCGGCGCCTCGGCGTTTTTCCTGCTCGCCATCGCGCTGATCAATCTCGTCATTTTACGCGGGGTGTGGCGCAGTTTCCGGCGCGCGCGCCGCGGCGAGCCGGTCGCCGAGCAGGAGCTCGATCGTCTGCTCTCCGGCCGCGGCGTGCTGGCGCGAATCTTCCGGCCGCTGTTCCGCATGGTGTCGCGCAGCTGGCAGATGTTCCTGATCGGCTTTCTGTTTGGGCTCGGCTTCGATACCGCGACCGAAATCTCGCTGTTCGCCGTCGCCGCGAGCCAAGCCTCCGGCGGCATGACGTTTGCCACGGTGATGATTTTCCCGGCGCTGTTCACCGCCGGCATGACGCTCATCGACACCAGCGACAGCATGCTGATGGTCGGCGCCTATGGCTGGGCCTTTCTCAATCCGATCCGCAAAATCTGGTACAACCTCACTATCACCGCCATTTCGGTGCTGGTCGCGGTGTTGATCGGCGGCATCGAGGCGCTCGGCCTCGTCGCCGGCAAGCTCGGCCTTGGCGGCGGCTTCTGGAACGTCATCGAAGGATTGAACGGCGGACTTGCCAATTTCGGCTACCTCGTGGTCGGCATTTTCGTGGTGAGCTGGGCGGTGTCCTATCTCATCTACCGCTGGCAGGGCTTCGACCGGCCGGCCCGGCCGGCGGTCGAGCGCGCATAGGTGCAGCGATGACAGCGCCGACGCTCTATGTCTGCATCACCTGTCGCCGCCAAGGGCACGAGGATGGCGAGCCGGACGAAAAGCTGCGGCCCGGTGCGCTGCTTGCCACAGCGGTCGAGCGCGCGGCAGCCGGCACGGAAGTCGAGGTTCGGCGCATGCGCTGTTTCGCCAATTGTACGCGCGGACCGAGCGCGGCGATGCGGGCCAATGGCTCTTGGACCTATGTGTTCGGCGGCCTCGACGAGCGCGATGCCGGCGCGCTGGTCGAAGGCGCGCGGCTCCTCGCCCGTGCCGGCGACGGCATCTTGCCGTGGCGCGGCCGGCCGGAAATCCTCAAGCGCGGCTTGATCGCCCGGGTTCCGCCGCTCGATTTCAAAGAGGTCGACTTATGAGCGCTTCGCTGTCGCGCGTGCCCTGCACCATCGTCACCGGCTTTCTCGGCGCCGGCAAGACGACGCTGATCCGCCACGTGCTCGCCAATGCGCAGGGCCGCCGCCTCGCCGTCATCGTCAACGAATTCGGCGACGTCGGCATCGATGGCGAAATTCTCAAAGGCTGCGGCAACGCCGCCTGCCCAGAAGACAACATCGTCGAATTGGCCAATGGCTGCCTGTGCTGCACGGTGGCCGACGAATTCGTGCCGGCGCTCGACACCATTCTGGCCAAAGACGGCGTCGAACACATCGTGATCGAGACCTCGGGGCTCGCTTTGCCGAAGCCGTTGGTGCAGGCGTTTCATTGGCCGGCGATCAAGAGCCGCGTCACCGTCGACGGCGTCGTCGTCGTGGTCGACGGCGCGGCGCTCGCCGACGGCCGCGTCGCGCACGACCTCGACGCGCTCAAACGGCAACGCGCCGCCGATAGAGCGCTCGCGCATGACGATCCGATCGAAGAGGTGTTCGAGGATCAGATCGCCTGCGCCGACCTTGTCGTGCTCAACAAGCGCGATCTGCTCGACGCGGCCGGCGTCGAGAACGCGCTGGCGACAATCGCGCGGGCGCTGCCGCGCAGCGTCAAGGTGCTGACCGTCACCGACGGCAAGGTCGACGAGGCGCTGCTCCTTGGCCTCGGCGTCGGCACCGAGGACGACATCGCCAACCGCCGCACCCGCCACGACGCCGAGGCCGAGCACGATCACGACGATTTCGATTCCTTCGTCGTGCCGCTTGGCGAGATCGCCGATCCGGCGGCGCTGGCGGCGCGCGGTCGCCGCGCTCGCGGAAGATTTCGACGTGCTGCGCGTCAAAGGTTTTGCCGCCGTCGCCGACAAGCCGCTGCGGCTGCTGGTGCAAGCGGTGGGCCCGCGCGTGACGCATCAATACGACCGGCCATGGGCCGCGTCCGAGCCGCGCCAGGGCCAGCTCGTGGTGATCGGACTGAAGGGACTGGATCGCGCCGCCGTGGCGCGGGCTCTTACCGGGTAGCGATTGCGATGCATCTGCTCGACCACGAGTTCGACCAACCTCGACGAGATCGTCGAAGCGGTCGATCTCGGCCAGCCGCCGGGCGATATCGCGGTGCTGTCGTTCGCCGACAGCGATCTCTCCGGGCTTGCCGCCGCCTGGGAGGCGGAGCGCGCCGATCTGCCGAGCGTGCGGCTCGCGCATTTGCGCGATCTGCGCCATCCGATGTCGGTCGATCTGTGGATCGAGCGCGTCGGCGCGCATGCCAAGGTGATCGTGGTTCGCCTGCTCGGCGGCCTCGATTGGTGGAAATACGGCATCGAGCGGCTGTCGGCGCTGGCGCGCGAGCGCGGCATCGCGCTGGCCGTGCTGCCCGGCGAAGATCGCGACGACACGCGGCTCGACGCCGCCTCGACGCTGCCGCCCGCCGAGCTTGACGCGCTGTTGCGCTATTTCCGCGAAGGCGGCCGCGAGAATTTGCGCGCGCTGTTGCGTCGCCTCGCGCGCCATGCCGGGCGCGATCTCGAAACGCGGCGCGCCGTAGCCGGTGCCGCGCTTTGCCGGCTATCTGCCGGGCGAAGGCGCGGTCGCGCTCGATCGCTTGATCGCGACGCTCGGCCCCGGCAGGCCGGTCGTGCCGATCATCTTCTATCGCGCCATGCTGCTCGCGGCCGATACCGCGCCGATCGATGCGCTGTGCGCGGCGCTCGCGGCGCGCGGCCTGGCGCCGGCGCCGCTGGTCGTCACCGAGCCTGAAGGACGCGACGCCGCCGCGTTCCTGCGCAAGCCTTCGCGCGGCTCGATCCGGCTTTGATCGTCACCACGACCGCGTTCGCGGCCGGCGGCAACGACTCGGCGAGCCGACGCCGCTCGACGCGGCCGGGCGTGCCGGTGCTGCAAGTCGTCAGCGCCACCACCAGGCGCGCCGCCTGGCGCGACAGCCCGCGCGGGCTTGGCGCCGCCGATCTCGCGATGCATGTCGTGCTGCCCGAGCTTGACGGCCGCATGCTCGCCGGCGTCGTCGCGTTCAAGGATCCGCTGCCGCCGCAGGACGGGCTCGCCTTCACGGCGCTGGCGAGCCGGCCCGAGCCGGACCGCATCGCCATGGTCGCGGACCGCATCGCCGCGCTGGTGCGCTTGCGGGCGCTGCCGCGCAGCGAGCGCCGCGTCGCCATCCTGATGCCGGATTATCCCGGCGCGACAGGCCGCACCGGCTATGCGGTCGGGCTCGACGTGCCGGCAAGCGTGCATCGCGGCGCTCGCCGATCTCGCCGCCGCCGGCTACGCCGTGCGACGGCGCGCCGCAAACGCCGCGCGATTTGCTCGATGCGCTGGCGCGCGGCGCCGACGACGCGACGCTCACCGCTCGCGCAATACGAAAATTTGCTGGCGCGCATTGCCGGACGCGCGGCCGTCGCGCGGCTGCGCGCGGCATGGGGCGAGCCGGCCGACGATCCCGATGTCCGCGACGGCGCGTTCCGTTTCCGCGCCAAAATATTTCGGCAATCTTCTGGTCGCGCTGCCGCCCGATCGCGGCCGCGCCGGCGGAGCGGCGCGCCGATTATCACGATCCGCTCGCTGCCGCCGCGGCATGCGCTGGTCGCGTTCGGCCTGTGGCTGCAACACGTCGCGAAGGTCGACGCGCTCGTGCACATGGGCGCGCACGGCACGCTGGAATGGCTGCCGGGCAAGGCGGTGGCGCTGACCGCGGAATGCTTTCCCGAAATCGTCACCGGGCCGCTGCCGGTGATCTATCCGTTCATCGTCAGCAATCCGGGCGAGGCGGCGCAGGCCAAGCGCCGCATCGCCGGCGTGACCATCGGCCATCTGCCGCCGCCGCTCGTCGCCGGCGGGCCTGAGCGGCGACGCCCGCGAGCTTGAGCGCCTGATCGACGAATACGCGCAGGCCGACGGCCTCGACCGCCGGCGCCGCGAGCGGCTCGCCGATCTGATCGTCGAGACCGCGCAGCGCACCGGCTTGGCGCGAGCGGCGATGGCCGGCGTCGGCGCGCGCGGTCGCGCCCGACGAGGCGCTGCGCCGCATCGATGCCTGGCTGTGCGATCTGAAAGACCTCGCCGTCAAGGACGGCCAGCACATCTACGGCCGCGCTGCCGGCCGGTGTTGACGATCCGGCGTGGCGGCACAGCGCCGAAGCCGAGCGCGCCGCGCTGATCGCGGCGCTCGACGGCCGCCGCATCGCGCCCGGTCCGGCCGGCGCGCCGGCGCGCGGGCGGCGCGACGTGCTGCCGACCGGCCGCAATCTGTTCACCGCCGATCCGCGCACGCTTGCCGACGCCGACCGCGATGGAGCTCGGCCGGCTCGCCGCCGACGAAGTCGTGCGCGCGCATCTGCAGAGCCACGGCGAAATGCCGCGCGCGGTGGTCATCGATCTGTGGGGCAGCGCCACGCTGCGCACCGGCGGCGAGGAGATCGCGCAAGGCCTTTGCGCTGATGGGCTGCCGGCCGATCTGGGACCACGCCAGCGGCCGCGTCACCGGCGTCGAAGTGCTGCCGACCGCCGCGATCGGCCGCGCCGCGCGTCGATGTCACCTGGCGCATTTCCGGACTGTTCCGCGATCTGTTTCCGGCGCAGATCGCGCTGATCGATGCCGCGGTGCAGGCGGTCGCGGCGCGCGAGGAAGACGACGACGAAAACCCGCTGGCGGCGGCGCGCCGCGCTGCCGGCAGCGGCGCGCGGCTCGACCGCATCTTCGGCACCGCGCCCGGCGTCTATGGCGCCGGCGTCGAGGACTTGCTCGGCCGCGACGCCGATGCCGACGCGATCGGCGCGGCCTATCTCGCCGCGGCCTCGCATGCCTATGGCGGCGCCGACGGCGAAGCCGGCGCGGCGCCCGGCGCTTTCGCGCAGCGCGTCGCCGACGCCGACACTGCTGGTGCATCTCGAGCGACGATCCCGGCGCGCGATCTTCTTGAAGGCGCCGAGGATGCCGCCTTCGTCGGCGGCTTTGCCGCGGCGGCGAAGCTGCTCGGCCGCGCCGCCGATCTGGTCATGCTCGACATGACCGATCCGCAGCGGCCGCGCGCGCGGGCGCTGTCGGCGGCGCTGGCGCGCATCGTGCGGGCGCGCGCGGTCAATCCGCGCTTCATCGCCGGCCAGATGCGCCACGGCCCGCGCGGCGCCGCGGAGCTTGCCGAAACCGTCGACCGGCTGGTCGCGTTTCGCCGAAACCACCGGCGCGGTCGCCAGCGAATTGTTCGATCTCGTTGCACGACGCCTATGTCGCCGATGCCGCCGTGCGCGACTTTCTGCTGCGCGAAAATCCGCATGCCGCCGGCCGCGATCGCCGAGCGGCTCGATGCCGCGCGGCGCCGCGGCTTCTGGCATCCGCGCCGCAACGATGTCGATGCCGGCCTTGCCGCTGCTGCGAAGCGGAGGCCGCGCGCCATGACCGCGCTCGCCACAGCATCCGCTACGCCGCGGCGCCTGTCCCGGGCTGTCGGCGCCGATGCCGACCGGCGACGGCTTGCTGGTGCGGCTGCATGCCGATCGGCACCATTCCGCTCGCCGCATTCGCCGCGCTGTGCGCGGCCGCGCGGCAGCACGGCAACGGCATCATCGAAATCACCGCGCGCGGCAGCATTCAGGTGCGCGGGCTTGAGCGCAGCTTCCGCGCCGCGATTCGCGGCCGACATCGCCGCGCTCGGCATCGCGGCGGCGGACGGCGTTCCGGTCCTCACCAATCCGCTTGCCGGAATTCGATGCCGACGAAATTCTCGATGCCGGCGCGCTCGCCGCCGAGTTGCGCGCGCGCGCTGGCGCAGCGATCGTTGCGCCGCAAAGCTCGGCGCCAAAGTCTCCGTCGCGATCGACGGCGGCGGCGCGCTCGATCTCGACGCGCTTGCCGCCGACGTTCGGCTGCGCGCGAGCGGCCGACGGCGACGTGGCGCTTCGCGTCGGCGTCGGCGGCGATGGCGCGAGCGCCGCTCGACTCGGCCTCGTCGCGCTCGCTCATGGCGTCGAGGCGGCCATCGGCTTGCTCGAAGTCATCGCCACAGCGCGGCCGCGATGCGCGTGCGCGCGACATTCTCGCGGCGGAAGGCGCTTCGCCGTATTTCGCGTCGGCTATCGCGCGATCTTGCTCATCGACGAAGCCGTCCGCCGCGCCATCGCGCGCCGAGCCTGAGCGATGCTATCGGAATTCATCGCGCTGCGCGATGGCTCGTTCGCCTGCGGCATCGGCCTTGCCTTCGGCCATGCCGATGCGACGATCGCTCGAACGATTGGCTGATGCCGGCGAATGCTGCCGGAGCCAGCGGCGTTCGCGCCGCGCCCGGCCGCGCGCTGATGGCGATCGGGCTTGACGCCAGGCACCGCGCCGGCTTCTGTCGCTGCCGCCGAACAGCTCGGCTTCATCGTTCGCGCCGACGATCCGCGCCGGCACGTCGTCGCCTGCGCCGGCGCGCCGATCTGCGCCTCGGCGCACATCGCCGCGCGCGCAATCGCGCCGCGCATCGCCGCATCCGCTGCGCCGTACCTCAATGGCACGTTCACGATCCACATTTCCGGCTGCGCCAAGGGCTGCGCGCATGCCGCGCCCGCCGCGCTGACCGTCGTCGGCACCGCCGACGGCTGCGCGCTGGTCGCCAACGGTTCCGCGCGCGACGCTGCCGTTCGCCGTCGTTCCGACCGCACGAACTGCCCGCCGCCGATCGCGCAGTTTACGCGCGAGCGAAAGCGAGAGGCCGGCCATGTCTGAGCGCGCCGCCTATCTGCGCGACGGCGCGGCGATCTATGCAGCGCTCGTTCGCCATCATCCGCGCCGAGGCCGATCTGTCGCGCTTTTCCGCCGACGAAGCCGATGTCGCGGTGCGCATGATCCACGCCTGCGGCCTGGTCGAGGTGGCGCAGCACATCGTGTTCGGCGGCGATCTGGTCGCCGCGGCGCGCGGCGCGCTCGCCGCCGGCGCGCCGATCCTCTGCGATGCCGAGATGGTGGCGCACGGCATTACGCGCGCGCGGCTGCCGGCGAAGCAACGAAGTGATCTGCACGCTCAACGATCCGCGCACCGCGGCGCTCGCCGCAAAAACGCGGCACGACGCGCTCGGCGGCGGCGCTCGATCTGTGGCGCGACCGCCTCGGCGGCGCGGTCGTCGCCATCGGCAATGCGCCGACCGCCTTGTTCCGGCTGCTCGATCTGATCGATGCCGGCGCGCCGAAGCCGGCGGCGATCCTCGGCATCCCGGTCGGCTTTGTCGGCGCGGCGGAATCCAAGGCAGGCGCTGGCGGCAGATCCGCGCGGCGTGCCGTTTCTCATCGTGCGCGGGCGCATCGGCGGCAGCGCCATGACGGCGGCCGCCGTCAATGCGCTGGCGAGGCCCGGACTATGAGCGACGGGCAAGATCTGATCGGCGTCGGCGTCGGGCCGGGCGATCCGGAATTGCTGACGCTCAAAGCGATGCGCGCGCTCGGCGAGGCCGACGTGATCGCGCATTTCGCCAAGGCCGGATACGCCAGCCATGCGCGCGCTATCGTCGCGCACCGGCATTGCGCGCCGGCGTCATCGAACTGCCGCTGCTATTATCCGGTGACCACGGAACTGCCGACATGCAGCAGCGGCTATCGCGACGCGCTGCGCGACTTCTACGACGGCGCCGCCGCGCAGATGGCGGCGCATCTCGACGCCGGTACGACCGTCGCCGTGATCTGCGAAGGCGATCCGCTGTTCTATGGCTCCTACATGCATCTGCATGCGCGGCTGGCGCCGCGCTTTGCCACCGAGATCGTCGCCGGCGTCACCGGCATGTCGGGCTGCTGGTCGGCGGCCGGGCTGCCGATCGCGCAAGGCGACGACGTGTTCACCGTGCTGCCGGCGACGCTGCCGGAAGCGAGCTGGCGCGCCGGCTCGCCGACGCCGACGCCGCGGTGGTGATGAAGGTCGGACGGCAT
Source organism: uncultured Alphaproteobacteria bacterium (assembly GCA_963729335.1). Lineage (GTDB taxonomy): Bacteria > Pseudomonadota > Alphaproteobacteria > Rhizobiales > Xanthobacteraceae > BOG-931. The sequence continues at coordinate 1,485,395 of CAVSNN010000001.1, read as the reverse complement.
CTGCCGAAACTGCGCCGCGCGCTCGCAACGCAGCGGCCGCCTGCCGCGCGCCATCTATGTCGAGCGCGGCACCATGGCGGACAGAGAAGATGATCCCGCTCGCCGCCAAGTCCGACGACGAGGCGCCCTATTTCGCCGTCGTGCTGGTGCCGGGCTGGGAGCGACGGCCGGGAGACGAAAGGGGCAAGCCATGAGCGGCCGCCTCGCCGTTGTCGGATTGGGGCCGGGCGATCCGCGCTATCTCACGCCGGAAGCCGCCGACGGCGCTTGCGGCCGCCGAGGCGCTTTACGGCTACGGGCCCTATCTCGACCGCGTGCCGCGTCGCGCCGGCCAGAGCCGCCATCCGTCCGACAACCGCGAGGAAAGCGCGCGCGCCGCCGCCGCGCTGCGCTCACGCCGCGCAAGGCGCGCAGTGTCGCCGTCGTCTCCGGCGGCGATCCCGGCGTGTTCGCCATGGCGGCGGCGATCTGCGAGGAGATCGAAGCCGGACCGGACGAGCTGGCGCGCGCTCGATGTGGTCTTCGTTCCCGGCATTACCGCCATGCTCGCCGTCGCGGCGACGATCGGCGCGCCGCTCGGCCACGATTTCTGCGCGCTGTCGCTGTCCGACAATCTCAAGCCCTGGGACCTGGTCGAGCGCCGGCTCGATGCCGCGGCGAGCGCCGGCTTTGTCATCGCGCTTTACAATCCGGTGTCGCGGGCGCGGCCGTGGCAGTTCGGCAACGCCATCGAGCGGCTGCGCCGGCATCTGCCGCGCGGCAACGCCGGTCGTGTTCGGCCGCGCCGTCGGCCGGCCGGACGAGACCATCAATGTCATGACGCTGGCGGATGCCGACGCGACGCTGCGCCGACATGGCGACGCTGGTCATCGTCGGCACGCGCGCAGACGCGCGTGATCGCGCGGCCAGGGCGCTCGCCGCTGGTTTATACGCCGCGCGCCGCGGCGGAGGTCGAGCGCATGATCGAGCCAGGCGATCGCATCGTCGATGCGTTTCGACCGCGGGCGCGTCGGGCGCGCGGCGGCCGGCGCAGCATGATGACGTCGATGCCGAGCGCGCGCGCCGCGGCGATCTTGCCATAGGCCGCGCTGCCGCCGCTGTTCTTGGCAATGACGACGTCGATCTCATGCGCCGTCATCAGCGCGCGGTCGTCGGCCTCGCTGAACGGCCCGCGCGCGGTGACGTAGGTCACGTGCGGCAGCGGCAGCGGCGGATCGACGGGATCGACGCTGCGGACGAGATAACGGTGCTGCGGCGCGCCGGCGAACGGCGCGAGTTCGTTGCGGCCGAGCGCGACAAAAACGCCGCGGGGATTCCTGCCCGATGGCGCTGACCGCCGCGAGCGGTGTCGTCCGACTTCGATCCAGCGGTCGCCGGCGACCGCGGTCCAGGGCGGCCGGCGCAACGTCATGAAAGCGCACGCGCGGTCTGGCGCGCCGCGGCAACGGCATTCGCCGAGATGATAGTGGCGAAGGGATGCGTGGCGTCGATCAATGCGTCGATGCGCTGCGCTGACGAGATAAGCGGCAAGGCCAGCGGCGCCGCCGAAGCCGCCGACGCGGACCGGCACCGCGTGCGGCACCGGCGTGGCCGTGCGGCCGGCGAGCGACAGCGTCACGTCGAGGTCGCCGCGCTTGGCGAGGCGTTCGCCCAGCAGCGCGCGCTTCCGTGGTGCCGCCGAGAATGAGGATGCGTGGCATGCAAAATCCTGAGCCGCTTCCGCACGACACTGCCGCATCGCCGCGCTGGCTGTCCATCGTCGGCATCGGCGAGGACGGCATCGGGGGCTTAAGCCCGGTGGCGCGCGGGCTGATCGAAGCCGCCGAGATCGTGTTCGGCGGCCGGCGGCATCTTGGCGCTCGCGGCGCCGCTCATTCGCGGCGCGGCGCGGCCGTGGCCGAGCCCGTTCGACGGCGCGCCCGAAGAAGTCGTGCGCCATCGCGGCCGGCCAGGTCTGCGTGCTCGCCTCGGGCGATCCGTTCCACTACGGCGTCGGCGCGGTGTTGGCGCGGCATATCGATGCCCGCGAAATGATCGTCGTGCCGGCGCCGTCGGCCTTCAGTCTCGCTGCGGCGCGGCTCGGCTGGTCGCTGCAGCAGACGGTGCTGCTGTCGCTGCACGGCCACGCGCTCGATCTGATCCGCCCGCATTTGCAGCCCGGCGCGCGATATTCTCGTGCTGACGTCCGACGGCGACGGGCCGGCGAGCGCTGGCTAAACTTCTGACGGAAACCGGCTTCGGCGCGTCGCGCCTGACCGTGCTCGAAGCGCTCGGCGGGCCGCGCGAACGCATCCGCAGCACCGACGGCCGCGGCGTTTGCATTCGGCGCGGTTGATCCGCTCAACACGCTCGCGATCGAGGTCGAGGCGGCGCCGGGCGCGCGCGTCCTGGCGCGCACGCCCGGTCTTGCCGGACAATCTGTTCGAGCATGACGGCCAGATCACCAAGCGCGAAATCCGCGCCGTGACGCTGTCGTCGCTGGCGCCGCGGCGCGGCGAGCTGTTGTGGGACATCGGCGCCGGATCGGGTTCGGTCGCGATCGAATGGCTGCTGGCCGACCCGGCAATGCGTGCGATTGCCGTTGAAGCAGCGCGCCGACCGCGCGGCGCGCATCCGCCGCAACGCCGCGGCGTTCGGCGTGCCGGGGCTCGACATTGTCGAAGGCGCGGCGCTGGCGGCTTTGTCCGGCCTTGCGAAGCCCGACGCCGTATTCGTCGGCGGCGGCGCCAGCGATGCCGGCACGCTCGACGCCGCGGCGCGGGCGCTGTGGCCGGGCGGCCGGCTCGCGGTCAATGCGGTGACGCTCGAAACCGAGGCGCTGCTGCTTGCCCGTCACGCCGCGCTCGGCGGCGAACTCATCCGCATCGCGATTGCGCGCGCCGAACCGCTCGGCGGCAAAACCGGCTGGCGCGCCGCATTGCCGGTGACGCAGTGGATATGGACCAAGCCATGAATCAAGCCATGACTGTGCATTTCATCGGCGCCGGACCGGGCGCGGCCGACCTCATCACCGTGCGCGGGCGAGATCTGATCGCGCGCTGCCCGGTCTGCCTCTATGCCGGCTCGATCGTGCCGCGCGAATTGCTCGGCTATTGTCCGCCGGGCGCCCGCATCGTCGACACCGCGCCGCTGTCGCTCGACGACATCGACGCCGAGTTTGCCGCGGCGCATGCCGAGGGCCTCGACGTGGCGCGGCTGCATTCCGGCGATCTGTCGATCTACTCGGCGCTCGCCGAGCAGCTGCGCCGGCTCGAACGCCGCGGCATTCCCTACACGCTCACGCCCGGCGTGCCGGCCTTCGCCGCGGCGGCGGCGGCGCTTGCGTGCGAACTCACCGTGCCGGAAGTGGCGCAGAGCGTGGTGCTGACCCGCGTCTCCGGCCGCGCCTCGCGCATGCCGGAGGCCGAGAAACTGGCGACGTTTGCCGCAAGCGGCGCGACGCTCGTCATTCATCTCGCGATCCATGCCGTCGATGCGATCGTCAAGGAGCTCATGCCATTTTATGGCGCCGACTGCCCGGCCGCGGTCGTGGCGCAGGCAAGTTCTCCCACGCAGCGCGTAGTGCGCGGCACGCTTGCCGACATCGCCGCCAAAGTCGCCGCGCAACGCATCGAGCGCACCGCACTCATCCTGGTCGGCCGCGCACTCGCCGCGCAGGATTTCCGCGACAGCGCGCTCTACGACGCCGACTATCGCCGCCGCTTCCGTAGAGGGGCCGCGTGAATAGTCATCGTCATTGCGAGCCAACGGGTCCGGCCCGAAGTGGCCGGCCCGATGACAGGCTCCGCGAAGCAATCCAGAGCGGCAGCGTAGTTCTGGATTGCTTCGTCGCCCCGTTGGGGCTCCTCGCAATGACGGCGCTAATTCTTAAACGGCGCGCGACCGACCAGATTTTGCTCGCGGTCGAACACAACCACTTCGACGGCGATGGCGCTGCCGGCGACCACGCCCGAGGCGGTCGCTTGCGCCAGGCGCGCGACCGTGTCGCCAAGCGGAATGCCTTCGCTGCGCGCCAGCGCAAAGGCTTCAGCGGCGGTGTTGGCGGTCGCGATGCGCTGGTGCAGTTGCGCGGAGCCGCCGGCCGCTGCGGCAAGCCCGGCAAGCGCCGCCAGATCGACCTCGCCGCGCTTGGAATGCAGATCGGTCAAGCCCTGCGCCAGTTTGGTCATCTTGGCGACGCCGCCGGCGATGGTGACGCGCGGCACCGGATGGCGGCGCAGATATTTCAGCATGCCGCCGACGAAATCGCCCATGTCGATCAGCGCGATCTCCGGCAGATCGTAGAGCTTTTGCGTGGCGGCTTCCGAACTCGCCCCGGTCGCGCCGGCGATATGCGCAAGTCCGGCGGCGCGCGCCACATCGATGCCGGAATGGATCGCATGGATCCAAGCCGAGCAGGAATACGGCACGACGATGCCGGTGGTGCCGAGGATCGACAAGCCGCCGAGGATACCGAGCCGGCCGTTGAGCGTCTTCGCCGCCAGCGCCTCCCCGCCGGGTATCGAGATTTCCACCTCAGCGTCAGCCGCACGAAATTTCGCGGCGGCGATCTCGGCAATGGCGTCAGCAATCATACGCCGCGGTACCGGATTGATGGCGGGCTCGCCCGGCGCGACCGGCAGGCCGGGGCGCGTCACCGTGCCGACGCCTTCGCCGGCGCGAAAACCGATGCCGGCGCCCGGCGTTCCGAAGCGGACCGTGGCGCAGACCAGCGCGCCATGAGTGACGTCGGGATCGTCGCCGGCGTCCTTGATCACGCCGGCCGTTGCCGCGCGTTCATCTCTGCGCGTCATGGCGAGCGCAAAGCTCGGCCGCTCGCCGCGCGGCAGCGTCACCTCGACCGGATCGGGAAATTCGCCGGTGACGAGCGCCGCAAAGGCGGCCTTGGCCGCCGCGGCGGCACAGGTGCCGGTGGTCCAGCCCCGGCGCAAGGGACGTACCTGTTTCGCCATGCCGCAACCTTTAGTCCCGGGCGCCGCGGGCGTCATCACAGGATCGCGTCATGACCGCATGGGATGCATTGGCGGCGACACGCGCCGGCGTTCCGGTGTTCGCGCCGGGTCAGGTCTGGCTCGCCGGCGCCGGACCCGGCGATCCCGGGCTGCTCACGCTCGACGCGCTCGCCGGCCTCGCCCAGGCCGACATTGTCGTGCACGACGCGCTGGTCGATGCGCGGGTGCTGGCGCTGGCCGGCGCGCAGGCGCGGCTCGAATTCGCCGGCAAGCGCGGCGGCAAGCCGTCGGCGAGCCAGGCCGATATCAGCCCGCGGCTCGTCGCGCTGGCGCGCGCCGGCAACCGCGTGCTCCGGCTCAAGGGCGGCGATCCCTTCGTGTTCGGGCGCGGCGCCGAGGAAGCGATGACGCTCGCGGCGGCCGGGGTGCCGTTCCGGATCATTCCCGGCGTCACCGCCGGGCTTGGCGCGCTCGCGGCGGCCGCCATCCCGGCGACGCTGCGCGGCGTCAATCGCGCGGTCATCTTCGCCGCCGGACACGGCGCAGAGGAGGATTTCGACTGGGGCCCGCTTGCCCGCGCCGGGCAGCCGATCGTGCTCTACATGGTGATGCACAATCTGGAGCGCATCGCCGCGGCCTTGATGCAAGCGGGGCTCGACGGCGCGACCGCCGCCGCCATCATCGCCTCGGCGACCACGCCGAAACAGCGCATCCTGGTCTCGACGCTGGAACACCTTGCCGCTGACGCGCGCCAACAGAAATTCGAGCCGCCCGCGATCGTGGTGATCGGAGACATCGTGGACATGCGCCCGCAGCTCCTCGGCGCGGGCGCACCGGCCGAAACGGAGGCGAAGTGACCGCGCGCGGGCTGATCGTCGCCGCGCCGCAGTCCGGCGCCGGCAAAACCACGGTGACGCTGGCGCTGCTGGCGGCTCTGGCCCGGCGTGGCGTTATCGTGCGCGCCGCCAAGGCCGGGCCGGATTATATCGATCCGGCGTTTCATGCCGCCGCAACCGGCGCCGCCAGCGTCAATCTCGATTCCTGGGCCATGCCGGGTCCGCTGCTCGACAGCCTGGCCGCGCAAGCCGCCGAGGGCGCCGACCTGGTCGTGATCGAAGGCGTCATGGGATTGTTCGACGGCGCAAGCGGTGGGCGCGGGCGCAGCGGCGCCACTGCCGATCTTGCCGCGCATTTCGGCCTTCCGGTCGTGCTGGTGCTCGATGTGGCGCGGCAGGCGCAGTCGGCGGCAGCCGTGGTGCGGGGTTTCGCATCGCACGATCCTGCGGTACGGATTGCCGGCGTCATCCTCAATCGCGCGGCGAGCGAAAAGCACCGCGCGCTGGTCGCCGGCGCCATCACCGCGCTCGGGATTGCCGTGCTCGGCGCGGTGCCGCGCGAGGCTGCGTTCGCGTTGCCGGAGCGGCATCTCGGCCTGGTTCAGGCCGGCGAGCACGCCGATCTCGCCGCGCTGATCGACCGGCTCGCGGCGACGGCGGAGCGCCAGTTCGATCTTGACGCGATCGTCGCAAGCGCCGCGCCGCTTAAAATCGCCGCGCCGGTGCGCAAGGCACCGGCGCTGCCGCCGCCGGGCCAGCGCATCGCGCTGGCGCACGATCGGGCGTTCAGCTTTGTCTATCCGCATCTCGTCGCGGCCTGGCGGGATGCCGGCGCGGAGATCATGCCGTTTTCGCCGCTTGCCGACGAGCCGCCGCCCGAGCGCGCGGATTGTTGCTGGCTGCCCGGCGGCTATCCGGAGCTGCATGCCGACGCGCTCGCCGCGGCGCGAAAATTTTCTTCAGGACTGCGGCACTTCGCCGAGACGCGGCCGGTGCATGGCGAGTGCGGCGGTTACATGGTGTTGGGCGAGGGCATCGAAGACGCCGCGGGCAAGTCTCACGCCATGGTCGGCTTGCTCGGCCACGCGACGAGCTTCGCCAAGCGCAAATTGCATCTCGGCTACCGCAGCGCGCGGCTTTTGTCCGATAGCGTACTCGGCGCCAAGGGCGCGATCGTGCGTGGCCACGAATTTCATTACGCCTCGCTCACTGCGGCGGGCGACGACGACGGCTTTGCCGAGCTCACCGACGGCGACGGCCGCGCGCTCGGCAAATCCGGCGGGCGGCGAGGCCGTGTCACCGGCACGTTCTTTCACGCCATCGCCGCGGCGTGATGGCCGCTCAGCGTTCCAGCAGCGCCACCGAGCTAAGCCCGCCGTCGGCGCAGATGCTGACGATCGCGCGACTGCCGGCCGGAAATGCGGCAAGCTCCTTGATCGCCTGACTTAAAATGCGCGCTCCGGTGGCCGCGAACGGATGGCCGAGCGCGACGCTACCGCCGTTCGGATTCATGCGGTCACGCGGAAAGCTGCCGAACGTATGTTCGACGCCGGCTTTGGCGCGGACGTAGTCCTTATCCTGCAGCGCCTTGATGTGGCAGGCGACCTGCGCCGAGAACGCCTCGTGGATTTCCCACAGCGCGATATCTTCGTATTTCAGCCCGTGCCGCGACAACAGGCGCGGAATCGCAGTGGCCGGCGCCATCAAAAGGCCTTCGTGGAAAATATCGACGGCGGCCATTTCGAAATCGACCAGACGCGCGCGCGGGACTGCCGCCGGCAGGCGGGCCAAGCCTTGCTCCGTTGCAACCCAGAGCGCGGCAGCGCCATCGGTCAGCGGCGATGAGTTGCCCGCGGTCAGCGTGCCACGTCCACTGGTGCGGTCGAACACCGGTTTCAGCTTGGCGAGCTTTTCCAGCGAGGTGTCGCGACGCGGGAAATGATCCTTGGCAACGCCGTCGAGCGGCACGATCAGATCGGTGAAGAAGCCGCGGTCCTGCCCGGCGACCGCGCGACGGTGACTGTCGAGCGCGAGTTGGTCCTCTTCCTCGCGTGTGATCTTCCAATCCTTCGCCATGTCCTCGGTGTGCTCGCCCATGCTGCGGCCGGTGACGCGGTTCTTCACCTCCGGCACATAGAGCCGGATATCGGATGGCCGCAGATGGCGGAGCACGCGTAAACGCTCGCGCGCAGCCCGCGCCTGCATGACGCGGCGGAGCCACACCGACAAATTCATGCCGAGTCCGATTTGGACGCGGGTCATGCTTTCGACGCCACCGACCAGCGCCAGCGCCGCACGGCGTTCGCCGAGAATGCCGACTGCATCGAAAGCGGCGACCATGCTGGTCGAGCACTGCATCACGGTGGTGAAGGTCGGCACGTGCGGATCGAGCTTGCTGTCGAGCCAGATTTCTCGCGCCAGATTGGCGTAAGCGAGATTGCCGACAACGGATCCCCAGACGCCGAAATCGATCGGGCCGTTGACTTGCCGCGCCATCGCCTGAACCACGGGCACCGACAGGCCGAGCGAATCGCGATCGGCGAATGGGCCGTCCACGGCGACAAACGGCGTGCGCAGGCCGGCCGCCAACCAGATCGCTTGTCCGCCGTTACCAGGCATCAGCGCACCGCTTTCGGCGCCGCGTCGTCGGCCGGCTTATCCGAGACGCCGGCCTCGGCGAAAGTCGCCATGCCGGTGTGGCAGGCCAAAGCCGCGCGCAGGATGTTGAGCGCCACCGCGGCGCCGGATGCTTCGCCAAGCCGCATATTGAGATCGACGAGCGGGTTAAGCCCAAGCTCTTCGAGCAGCATGCGGTGGCCGGCCTCGGCGGAGACATGGCCCGCTTGCGCATGGGCGAGCGTATCGGCGCGCAGCTTGAATAGCGGCGCCACCGCGGCGGTGCAGACGAAACCGTCGAGCAACAGCGGAATGCGCAGCCGCCGCGCCGCCAGGCTCGCGCCGAGGATGGCGGCAAGCTCGCGCCCGCCCAAGGCCGCGGCGACGGCCAGCGGCTCGTTCACCAGGCCGGCATGACGGGCGAGCGCGGCATCGATGACGGCGCGTTTGCGCGCCAAGCCGTCGGCATCGACGCCGGTGCCGCGGCCGGCCCAGCGCGCGCCGCCGCCGCCAAATAGAGCCGCGGCGATTGCCGCCGCCGCGGTGGTATTGCCGATGCCCATTTCGCCAAGGCAGACCAGATCGCAGTCCGGGGCGACCGCGTCGTATCCGGCCGCCGCGGCGGCGAGGAAGTCCGGCTCGGAAAGCGCCGGCGCTTGGGTGAAGTCGGCGGTCGGTCGGTCGAGCGACAGCGGAATGACCCGTAATTTGGCGCCGGCCGTCCGCGCCAGCTGATTGATGGCGGCGCCGCCCGAGGTGAAATTCGCCACCATCTGCGCGGTCACTTCGGCGGGATAGGCCGACACGCCGAGCTTGGTCACGCCGTGATTGCCGGCGAACACCAGGATTTCGACCCGGTCGAGGCGCGGCGGCGCATGGCCCTGCCAATGGGCGAGCCAGGCGACCGAATCTTCCAGCCGGCCGAGGCTGTTCGGCGGCTTGGTCAGGGTGGCTTCGCGCCGGGCGACCGCGGCGCTTGACGCCGGATGCCCGCTCGGCAGGTCGAGACAGGCCGCGCGCAGGGCGGAAAATGAGGTAAAGTCGGTCATGCTGGTTTGCCTCGCGCCGGCAGCGATACCGGGGACATGCCGAGGTTTAGCAAATTCACGGCGGCGCGGCCAACCGCCGGCTCGAGTTGACGCATGATGACGATCTCCGCCACCTGGCTTGAAGAGCGCGCCGAAGAGATCAAGGCGAGCATCGTGTTTTGCACCCGGCTGCCGCTGTTGCGCGGCACGCCGATCGCCGGCGGCGCGTTGGCCAAGGCGGCCTGGGCGTTTCCGATCGCCGGGCTCGTGGTCGGCCTGATCGGCGCCGTGGTCTATGCGCTCGCCCACCGCGCCGGATTGCCGCCGTGGCCGGCGGCGGCGCTCGCCGTCGCGTCAACGCTCGTTGCCACCGGCTGCCTGCATGAGGACGGGCTTGCCGACACCGTCGACGGCTTCGGCGGCGGCAAGAGCCGCGAGCAAAAGCTCGACATCATGCGCGACAGCCGCATCGGCGTTTACGGCGTCTGCGCCTTGGCGATCGCGCTCCTGCTCCGGGTCGGCGTGCTGGCGAGCCTGCCGAACGGGCATGCGGTGGTTTGGGCGCTGATCGCCTCGCATGGCGCCGCGCGCGCGACCATGCCGGCATTGATGCTGCTGTTGCCGCCGGCGCGCAGCGACGGCCTGGCATACGAGGCCGGCCGGCCGTCGAGCGACGGCGTCGCCGTCGCCGCGATATTGGGCCTGGTCATCCTCGCCATCGGCCTGCATCCATGGCGCGGCTTTATGGCGCTGATTGTTCTCGTCGCCGTAGTGGTGCTGACGGCGTGGCTGAGCTCGAGCCAGATCGAGGGCCAGACCGGCGACGTGCTCGGCGCGCTGGAGCAGGCGAGCGAGATCGCGGTCCTGCTGGTGGCTTTGGGTTGACGCGTCCGCAGCTTATGCCGCGGCGCGTTCGGGCTCCAACGGCAGCTTCACCGCCTGCTTGAGCTTCGCCGACAGATCGAGCGCCTTGGTCAGCATCAGCCGGTTATGCGCTTCGGCGGCGGTGGCGGCCTGCGTCGGCAGCCCGAGCGAGACGCGGTTGAGGAACGAGTCCGTCTCTTCGCGCATCGGGCCGCGCAATTCGCCGAGCGCCATGTCGCCGGGCGGATAGGAACCGAGGAAATCGACCAAGCGGCTTTGGTCGGGCGCGTAGCCTTCGCTCTGCGGCGCGGAGACCGCCAGCACCATGTCGCGATGGGTGTCGTCGATGGTGAGCACGCCGTGGGTGCCGTTGATGCCGACTTCCAGGCTATAGACCGCGCCCGGCCAGGTCACCGGCAGCGCCCATGAGATATTGAGGTGATAGACGGTGCCGTCGGCGCACATGATCATGCCGGCGGTGGCGTCGATGCCGTTGTAGAGCGGCCCCAGCACCTTGTCGATCGAGCGCGCGTAGCATTCGACCGGCGATTTGCCTTCGAGGTACCACATGACAATGTCGAGCGCGTGGGTGCCGGAAATCACCATCGGCGAGATCGTCGCCGGATCGTCGGTGCGCTTGTAATTGTCGATGGCGACCAGCCGGTTCATGAACGCGCGCGAAGTGACCATGGTCACGTCGCCGAGCGCGCCCGACCGCACCTTCTCCTTGCCGGCAAGCCATTTGCGGCGGAAACGCTGGGTGTAGCCGACCACGGCGTCGAGCTTGGCGTCGGTGATGGCCTTGAGCACGCGGGCGGATTGGGCGAGGTCGGTGGCAAGCGGCTTCTCGATCAGCATCGGCACGCCGCGCTCGACCGCCGCCAGGATCGGCTCGACGTGCAGATGCTCGTCGGTGGCGATGATCGCCGCGCTGACTTCCGGCCGCGCCAACAGCTCGCGATGGCTGGTGGTGATGAAATCGGCGCCGATGCGCGCGCCGACATCGCCGCCGCGATTGTGATTAAGCTCGGCGATGCCGATCCATTCCACCGCGGGATGGCGCGCCGCCACCTCGCCGCGAAACAGGCCGACGCGGCCGGCGCCGATAATGGCCAGGCCGATACCCTTGGCGCCCTTTTTCATACGTTCAATCCCGCGCGGTTTCTTTGCTTGAGCTCGGCGATCCCGGAAATCGTCTCGTTCGACAGCGGCAGGTCGACCGGTTCGTTACGATCGGCCGATAGATCGGCCGCGCTATAAGTCTCCATGACGCGGCGCGCGCTTTCCGGCGTCACCATCACCGCGGTGTCGCGGATACAGGCTTCGAGGAAATGCAGCGTCTCCGGCCCGAGCCCACCGGCATAGACGTGATCGACCCATTCGCCGGGCATCGTCGACATCGGAAATTCCTGGCCGCGCTGCGCGGTATTGAGCCAATTGTCGCGCTGGGTGTCGTCCAGCGTGAGAGCGCCGTCGGTGCCGGTGATCTCGATCCAGGTTGAGCAGTAATTTGGAAAGCTCGGCGGCAAATTCCAGCCGCCACCGATCATCACCACGACGCCGTTGTCCATGGTCACGGTGGTGAACATCACGTCATGCGAGCCGTTGATCGAGGCCATGTAGCCGTAGGCGCCCTGGCTATAGACGCGCACCGGCTTCGCCGGCTCCAGGAACCAGAACACGAAGTCGAGATCGTGGGTCGATTCCATGACCACCGGCGACAGCCGCACCCGGCTCGCGATTTTCTTGCCGAGCTCGCGCGAGAGGTGGCGGCTGACCAGGACGGATACGACCTTGCCGAGCGTGCCGTCGGCGATCTTCTTCTTGGCGAACGCCACTTTGGGATTGAAGCGCTGCGAATAGCCGATGGTGAATTTGAGATTGTTGCGTTTTGCGAGTTGGATCAGCTCATCGGCCTCCCACAATTCGAGCGCGATCGGTTTCTCCAGCATGACGTTCTTGCCGGCTTTGAGGCAGTCGCGCGCGATCGGATAATGGTTGGCTTCCGGCGTGGTCGAGACATAGACGACGCGGATATTGTCGTTGTTGATCAGATCGTTGTAGTCGGGCGTGGCGCTGGCCGGCTTGTACAGCGCGGTCACTTCGGCGAGCCGGTCCGGCTTGATGTCGCACAGATGCAATTTATCGACCAGCGCCGTGCGCGACAGCGTGTCGGCGCGCAGGCCGCCGATCCAGCCGACGCCGATCACGCCTGCTTCCACCGTTTTCACCGGGCGTTCCTCATTTGCTGCGGCCGCATAAAGACCATGGCGCGGCGGGAGGTGCAACAGTCAGGCGGCAAAGCCGAATACGCTCTTAGCAAACTGCGGATAGACTTCGGCCAGCATCGGCGCGACCACCGTGCGCATCAGGCGCAGCGTCGCCGCGGACGGCGCCGGCGTGGTCGGCACAGTGTCGGGGCGATCGAAGTCGAAGCCGGTGTTTTCGATCACTTCGTCGACGCTATGCCCGGGATGCACGCTGGCAAGACGGAAACGCCGGCGCGCGCGGTCGAAATCGAACAGGCAGCGGTTGGTGACCAGCGCAATCGGCCCGCCGGGACGATAGACGTTGTCGGCGCTGCCGCCCGGCGCGCTGACGAAATCGACTTTCGGCACCAGCGTGCGGCGCGAATGCTCGACGCGGAAAAGAATGACCTTCGGCACCACGTAATAGAGATAAGTCGAGCCAAACGAGCCGGGGAACCGCGCCGTGGGATGGGCGTAATCGCCGACGCTGACCAGATTGATGTTGCCCTCGCCGTCGATCTGGCCGCCCGACAAAAAGAACACGTCGATCCTGCCCTGCCCGGCACAGTCGAACAATTCGCGCGCACCGTCGGTGAAGAAAGTGTGCGCCCGGCTGCCAAGCAACGAGACGTAGAGCCGCCCCGAATTGTTGTTTAGATTTGCGTGCTCGCGCGCCAACAGCGCCGCGGTCGCCGGGATCGGCGATTGCGCGCCGACCGCGACGTGACGCACAGTTTGGCGATCTTGGCCGATCAGCCGGCAGATCACGTCGGCGAGCAGTTCCTCGTCGCGGAAGGCTTCAGGCGGCGCGCCGCTCATGCAACGACCGCCGCCCGCCGATGCACGTAGCGCTGCAAATAATCGGCAAAGCCTTCGGGCGTGGCGGCAAGCCGGGCATATTCGGCCAAGTGTGCACCATCGATGCCGTAACGGTCGGGCAACGGCAGCGGCCAGGCGCCGCGCGGTTCGACCGCGACGGCCTCGACATAAAATCCCGGCAGCGTGCCGGCCGCCAGAACGGGATCGCGTAACAGATCGCCGTCGTGGATTTCCTCGACCGTGACGATGGTCTGGTGCGCCGCATGCGCCAGCGCGATCAACTCGCGCTGGATTCCGACGAAGACATTACCCAGGCGATCCGCCATCGGCGCATGAAACAGCACGACATCGGGCTGGAGCGCAGGTAAGAGCACGATCGGATCGTTATTGCCGAACGGATTGTCGATCACTCTCCAATCCGACCGGTGCGCCAGCACGTCCGAGCCGATAAGCCCGCGCAGCGGCATAAACGGCACGCCCTTCTCGGCCGCCTGGATTTGCGCGTGCAGCGCCGGGCAGGTTGCGTCGAGCATGCGGATGGTGCCGGCGAGAATCGCCGCGGCAAAACGCGGCGCCGGGCCGAATTCGCCGAGACTGACAGCGGAGGTTTCCAGCGTTTCGACACAGCCGGCGCCGATCAGGAGATCGGCCTGCAAGCCTGAAGTCGGCAGCGTGACCAGATGCAGGCGCTTGACGCCGCGGCGGATGAGCGCGCGGGTCGCCGCCATCGCTACGCCCGAGGTCTCGCGCGGGGTCGCCAGCATTGCGCCGTCGGCGATCGGCGCCAGCGCTTCGTCGAGCGAGCGAATGACGTTTGCCATGGCGGCAAGCTACTCCGTCGCGCGGCATGCCGGGAGAGGGTGGCGTGGCAAATCGACCATCGCGATCACAATTAATCTTTCGCCAGCGCCTGCACGGCGGCGAACAGGTCGCGCACGTCGCGTTCGGCAATGTTCCGCGCGATGAACACGACGCGGCTTACGCGATTGTCGTCCGGCCAGGATTGCAATTCGACCGGCGGGTGGGCGAGATGCTGGACGTATTGCACCACGACCGGTCCGCGGCAGCCTGTGACATTGAGCAGGCCTTTGACGCGAAGGAGGTCGCCGCCGCGCAGCGCGATCAGCGTCTCCATGGCGCGCGAAAAAACCGGCCATTCGACCGGCTGGTCCCGTTCGATGACAAAGCTCGCAATGCCGTCGCCATGTTCGGCTTCGGCGACGAAGCCCGAGCGTTCGCGGGTCGCCGGCTCGATCATGCGGTCGGGATCGAGCGCGCCGGCAACGGCGATATCGATCGCCGCGCGCGGATTAAGCCGTTGCAGGCGTTGCGTCAGCCGCTCGACCGCGGCCGGCGCGGCGAGATCGGTTTTGGAGACGACCAGCCGGTCGGCGAGGATCACCTGCTTGCGCGCCTCCGGCGCGCCGTCAAGCGCCGCCGCGCCGTTGACGGCGTCGATCACGGCGAGCAGCACGTCGATATGAAATTCGCCGCCGAGCGCGCGATCGGTGGAGAACGTCTGCAGGATCGGCGCCGGATCGGCGAGGCCTGAGGTTTCGATCGCGACACGGGCGAAACGCGGCACCGTGCCGCGCTCGCGGTCGAAGATGAGCCGGCGCAGCGCCACCTGCAAGTCGCTGCGGGTGATGCAGCAGAGGCAGCCGTTGCCGAGCAGCACGGTCTCGTCGGCGCTATCGCGAATCAGCGCGTCGTCGATGCCGACCGCGCCGAACTCGTTGACGATCACCGCGGTGCCTCGACCTTCCGGAGAGTTCAGAAAGCGCCGGATCAGCGTCGTTTTGCCGGCGCCGAGAAATCCGGTGACGACGGTGACCGGAATGCGCGCGCCGCGCTCGCGTTTGAGCCGCCGCCCGAATGGACTTGCCTCGCGCGAGGGGAACAGATCGAGCATGGGCGCCTTCAGCTACCGTCGCTCCTCACCCTGAGGTGCTCGGCGCGAAGCGCCGAGCCTCGAAGGGCGGGGCCCCGGCGCTTGAGCAGCATCCTTCGAGGCTCGCTGCGCTCGCACCTCAGGATGAGGGCCATCGTTATCAGAAATCCATCTCCAGGATGTACAGCCCGCCGACGTGGCGGTCGACGGCATAGACCACGGCGCGCTCGTCGACGAACACGTCGTTGATCTGGATGGTGCCGGTCGGCGCGCCGGCCGGCGCGGGCGGCATGAAAATGCCGACCTCCTTGGGCTGATACGGATTGGCGATATCGTAGGCGCGCAAGCCGCCGTTGAAGAAGGTGCCGAGCACGATCTGGTCGGAATGCCACGCCGTCGGTAGCGGCACGTTCTCGTGGATATTGTGGGCGCCGAACCGGCCGGCCTGCGCGTAAATCCGGTGATCGGGCAGCGGGCAGGTTGCGATCGGCACCAGGTTCGTCTCCTCGCGCGCGTCGAGCACCCAGATGAGCTTCGGCCAGTCCTTGCAATTGTTCTCGGTCAATTCGTCGGTGACCAACATCAACCCGCGGTCGAACAGCGGCACCACGGTGTGCATGAAGCCGGTATAAGGCGGCGAATTGGTCCACTGCGAGATTTTCTTCGGATTGGCCTTGTCGGAAATATCGAGCACGAACATGCCGCCGTCGATATAGGCGAGATAGCAGCGGTCGCCGCGCTGCGGATAGACATTGGTGTTATGGGCGCGAAAGCCCTTGTCGATGGGATGCCGCGGCGGCGGCATGACGTTGTCGCCCGTCCGCGTGCCGGGCATCCACCAGCGGCCGACCTCGACCGGCTTCGACGGATTGCGCACGTCGACGCAGCGGTAGAACTGGTCGTCGGACGGGTTGGTCGGAATAAAATCGCGCGAGCCGGATGCGCAATGGACGTATTCGCCGTCGCAGAACCACAGCTGATGCACGCCGCGCGAATGCGGCCCGGAGCAGTCGAAGAACGCAATCGATTTCGGATTTTCCGGCTTGGATATGTCGAACAGCTCGAAGCCGGCCGGCGTCAGGTTCTTCTTCGAAGTCTGATAGGCGACCGCCATCAGGTTGCCGGTCGTCTCCAGCGAATTCGACCGCATATTGGCGTGCGGCAGGTCGGTCTGGCACACCACTTTCGGCTGGCGCGGATCGGACACGTCGACCGCGGTGAAATTTTTCGGCGCGCTCTCGTGCGCGAGCCAGATGATGCGCCGCCCGTCGGGCGCGATCTGCACCGACATGCCCTCGCCCATGCCGCCGAAGCCGCCGAGCATGTCGTGGGCCAACAGCTTGAAATTCCAGATCACGGGCTGATAGCCGTTGGTGAGCGGGCTTTTATCGGTCGCCATACAAATCTCCTACGATCACGGGACAATATCCAAGACACGGATGGCCGGGACAAGCCCGGCCACGACGATTTACGATTGCTACGATTTCACGACTATCGATATTACGCGCCCGCTTTGGCCTTTGCCATAAAATCCGGACGCAGCGCCGTGCTCCAATCCGGCATGGCGTGGATGATCTTGCTGTTTAACAGGATATCCGCCTGTTGCTGCATGTAGGGCTTGAGGTCGCCGGGAAAACCGGGATTGACTTCGACCCGGGACAGCGCGGTCGCGAAGATCTCCGGCGCCATCTTGTATCCCTTGCTGGCATAGAACGCGTAGATGACGTCGTCGACCTTTTTCGGATCGTCCTTGAAGTCCTTGGCGGCGTCGAGCCACGCTTTCAGGTAAGCGACGACGATGTCGGGGTTCTTGTCCACGAAATCCGGCGTCGCGGCCATGAAGACCGGCATGGTGTCGAAGCCGGAAAAATCCATCAGATCCGAGCCGATGCCGTCGGCCACGGCGATGACGTTATAGGGTTCGACGTTGACCATGGCGTCGACGGTCTTGGCGGCGAGCGCAGCCACCATATTATTCACGTCCATGCGGACTTCGATGTAGTCGCCTTTGTTCAACCCGTAATGCGGCAACACGATATCGACCAGGTCGTTGCCGACCGAGGAGCCGGTCTGGTTGGCGATCTTGCGGCCACGCAACTGTTCGACCTTGGTGATGTTCAAATCCTTGCGCGTGGTGATGCGCGCGGTCTTGCCGACATGCTCGATCACGGCGATCGCGACCAGCCCGCCCTTGGCGTTGCCGATGATAAAAGACGGACCGGCATAGGTGCCGAGGTCGACCTGGCGCGCCACCATCTGTTGCATCGTGATGTTGCCGGAGGGCACGGGGAATTCCTCGACCGTAAGCCCGTGCTTCTCGAGATAACCCGACTTGATCAAATAATAGGTCGGCATGCCCCAGATATTGGTCTGGTAGCCCTGGCGGATGGTGACGGCCGCCGCGGCCGGACGCGGCGCGGCCAGTCCCAGCGCCAGCGCGCCGGCGCCGGCGGTGGCGAGGCATTGTCGTCGGGACAGTGTTGTGGGCTTGGTCATCGGTCTTCCTCCGAACTCTTGAAATTCTCCTGAACACCCGGTCGGTCGCTGCCGTTATGCGCTGTTGTCGTGACCGAGAAGGCGCAACAGCTCTTTCTGATAGTCGAGAAACTCGACGCTGAGCGGATCGCGCGGCCGCGGCAGGCGAATGGTCACCTCCGTTTTCACCGTGCCCGGGTGCGGCGTCATCACCACCACGCGGTCGGCAAGATAAACCGCCTCGGCCACATTATGGGTCACGTAGATCACCGTTTTGCGCGTCGTCCGCCACACCTCGGCAAGCAGCCGCTGCATGTCGTCGCGGGTCAGAGCATCCAACGCCGCGAACGGCTCGTCCATCAACAGCACCGCCGGATTGTAGGCCAGCGCGCGGGCGATCGCGACCCGCTGCTGCATGCCGCCCGACAGATGGTGCGGATAGGACCGGGCGAAGTTTTCGAGCTTGACCAGACGCAGCTGGTCGAGCGCGATCGCCTCGCGCTCGACCTTGGGCAGGCCCTTCATTTCAAGCCCGAACGCGACATTGCCGAGCGCGGTGCGCCAGGGAAACAGCTGGGCGAAGTCCTGAAACACCACGCCGCGATCCATGCCGTAGCCCTTGACCGGCGCGCCGCCGATGCGGATTTCGCCCGCGGTCGGTGTGAGAAACCCGGCGATGATGTTAAGCAGCGTCGACTTGCCGCACCCGCTCGGTCCGACGATGCAAAGGAATTCGGAAGCCTCCATGCCGAAGTTGACGCCGCGGACACCCGGCACGGCGCCGCCGGGCGTGTCGTAGGTCAGCGTGATGTCGCGCGCCTCGATATGGGGCATTGGCGTTTCCAGATCATGCTCTAACATGCGCAGTGCTGGCGGCGGGCTCGCTTTGTGCCAGAAGCGGTCGATTGCAGCCAGCCGGAAACAGGGGGCGTCGCCATGACGCGAATTTTCACTGCCGTTGTTGCCGGACTCGCGACGTTTGCGATCGGCGTTGCGGTCGCGGCGCCGCCGGCCGCCGCGCAGACCTATCCGAGCCGCCCGATCCGTCTGATCGTCAACTTTCCCCCCGGCGGCACCGGCGACATTCTCGGCCGCATTATCGCCAACCAGCTTTCCGTCGAGCTCGGCCAATCGATCGTGGTCGAGAACCGCTCCGGAGCCGGCGGCACCATCGGCGCCCGCAACGTCGTCAATGCGGCGCCCGACGGCTACACACTGACGGTCGGCCAGACGCCCGAGATCGCCATCAATCCCTATTTCATGAAAGACGTCGGCTACGATCCGCTCAAGGATTTGCAGCCGATCGCGCTTGCCGGGGTGGTGCCGCTGGCTTTGGTCGTGCCGCCGCAGTCGCCGTTCTCGACCGCGGCGCAATGGGTGAGTGCGCTGCGCGCCAATCAAGCGCTCACCTTTGCATCCGCGGGCGTCGGCACACCCGGTCATCTCACCGGCGAGCTGCTCAAGCTCAAGCTCGACAGCAAGCTCGTCCACGTGCCGTATAAGGGCGCCGGCCCGGCCTTGAACGACGTGGCGGGCGGACAGGTCGATTTCTATTTTCCCGGCTATCCGGGCGCCGTGCCGTTGATGCAGGGCGGCAGAATCAAGATGCTCGCGGTGTCGACGGCCAAGCGCTCGCCGATGGCGCCCGATATGCCGACGGTCGCCGAGGCCACCGGGATCGCCGATTTCGATTTCACTTTATGGGCCGGATTCTTCGGCCCGCGCGCCATGCCGAAGGAGATCGCGACGCGGCTCAATGCCGCGATCAACAAGGTCATCTTCGAGCCCGACGTTAAGGCGAAGCTGCAGGCGACCGGCGCCGAACTGTCGGCCTTGTCGATCGAGCAATTTAGCGCGTTCGTTCGCGCCGACATCGAAAGATACCAAGGCATCATCAAGGCGGCGAATCTGAAGCCGGAATGATTCGGAAATCGGAAGTCAGAAGTCGGAGGCTAGGGCGAAATTTCCGATTTCTGGTTTCTGATCTCCGACTTCCGCCTACCCCTTGGCCGACCGCGCCATGCCCCAGCGATAAATCGTGGCGCGCTCGATCGAGCCGAACACCACCCGTTCGGCGACAAATCCGATGCAGCCGATGACGACGAGCGCGGCGAGCATGACGTCGGTATCGAGGAATTGCTTGGCGTCGAAGATCACCCAGCCCAAGCCCCAATCCGACCCGGCCAGCATTTCTGCGCCGATGACGGCGATCCACGAGCGTAGGAACGACTGCCGCAATCCCGTGATGATGAACGGCGAAGCGCCGGGCACGATCACTTTCCAGAACAGCGCGCGTTCGGTGGCGCCCATGGCGCCGGCGGCGCGCAGCCAGATCGGATTGACCGAACGCACGCCGGACCAGGTGTTGAGCAGCATCGGAAACAACGCGGCGTAGAACACGATCAGGATCGTCACGGTATTGCCGAGGCCAAACCACAGGATGAAGACCGGCACCCAGGCGAGCGACGGGATCGGCATCAGCGCGCTGGACAGCGGCAGGACGAATTGCTCGACCGGCCGAAACCGGCCCATCGCCACGCCGAGCGGCAAGCCGACCGCGACGGCCAGCGTAAAGCCGGCCAAGACGCGATAGAGCGTCGCCGCGGCATGCATCAGCATCGTGCCGTCGAGGATCGAATCGAGGAGCGTGCGCGCCACGGTGCCGAGCGACGGCATCAAGGCGGGCGCGAAATAGCCGCTGCGCGCGATCGCCTCATAGGCCGCGGCCACGACCAGCAGCGTCACCGCGCCGCGCCGCAGCGAGCGATAGCGCGCAACATTGGCGCGATCGCCGGTCATGTCATCATGCCCCAGCGCACCACGGTGAATTCCTCCAGCGGCTGGAACACCAGCTTCTCCAGCGTAAGCCCAATGAGCGCGATCACGGCGATGCCGGCCAGCATCACGTCGGTATTGAGAAATTCCTGCGCGCCGAAAATCAGCCAGCCCAATCCCCACGGCACCGCGGCCAGCATTTCGACGGCGACCAGAATGCGCCAGGCCTGCGCCAATCCGAGCCGCAGCCCGGTCAGGATGTAAGGCAGCGCGCCGGGCAGGATGACGTGACGGAACAACCGGCGGTCGTCGGCGCCCATCGCTTGGGCCGAGCGCAGCCAGATGTCCTTGACGGCTTTGACGCCGGTCCAGGAATTGTAGATGATGGGAAACGCGGACACGAATGCGACCAGCACGACGACGGGAAGGTTGCCGGGCCCGAACCACAATAAAAACAGCGGCGCGTAGGCGAGCCCGGGGATCGGGGCGCCGATGCTAACGAGCGGCAGCAAAATATCCTCCGCGCGGCGCGACCGTCCCATCAGGATGCCGATCGACACCCCGGCCAGCGCCGCCAGCGCGAAGCCCGCGCTCAGACGAATAAGCGTGTCCAGGGTGTGATGCGGCAGCACGCCGTCAAGCGTCAGCCGCACGAACACCGCGGCGACGGCTTCCAGCGACGGGAAAAATTGCGCCGGGAACACGCCAAGATGCGCGACGCTCTCCCAGATCGCGCCGACCACGAGGAAGGGAAGCGCGTTGCGCGCGAAGCGCCGGAACGGTCCGGCATCGACGGAAAGCCGCACCGGCGGGGGGTTGTCGACGACATCGTACATTGCATTTTCAGGATAGTGCGGGGCGTCGCTCAAGCACAAGCCTTCAAGCACAAGCCTTGCAGGCGCGGCGGTTGCACGACCCGCGCCCTGTGCTAGGAACACGCCGAGCGCACGGACATTCGGCAAAGGAGTTGGCAATGGCCACTAAGAGCACGCAGAAGATCGGCTGGATCGGCATGGGCCGCATGGGCTTTCCAATGGCCGAGCGGCTGATCAAGGCGGGCTATGACGTGTCGATCTGGAATCGCACGCGCGCCAAGGCCGAGCCGCTTGCCGAGATCGGCGGCAAGGTGGTCGATCGCCCGTCCGATCTCAAGGACGTCGACATATTGTTCTCGATCGTCGCCACCGGCCAGGACGTGCAGGACGTACTGTGCGGCAAGAACGGCGTCGCCAGCCAGACCGGCAAGATGCCGCCGATCGTGGTCGATTGCTCCTCCATCGCGGTCGAGGAATCCGCGGCCATCCGCGGCAGGCTGAAGGAATTCAACGCCGCCTTCGTCGCCGCGCCGGTCAGCGGCAATGCCAATGTGATCAGGGCCGGCAAACTCTCCGCCGTCGTCTCCGGCCCCGAAGCCGCATGCAAGACCGTCATGCCGTTGATCGAAGCGTTCGCGCCGCGCGGGGCGTCCTATGTCGGCGACGGCGAACTGGCGCGCGTCTGCAAGATCGCGCACAACGTCATGCTCGGCGTCGTCATCGAGAACCTGATCGAGATCACGCTTTTGACCAACAAGATGGGCGTGCCGCGCCATGCCTTCCTGGCTTTTCTCAACAACGGCGTCATGGGCTCGATGTTCACGCGCTACAAATCGTCGGCGCTGGTCAATCTCGACTGGACGACGACGTTCACGCCGGAACTCCTGCGCAAGGACCTCGATCTCGGTCTCGAACTGGCGCGCGAAATGGACGTGCCGATGCCGGTGACGGCGGCGACCCGCGAAGTGCTGCAAAGCCATTTCGGCGCCGCCAGCTTGCAAAAGAATCCGGAAGAATATCTGCAAAAGGATTTTGCGGCGCTGGCCGAGACCATGGCGCTCGCCGCCGGCATGACGCTTGCGAGCGAAAACAAGAACGTTCCGACCGGACTGGAAAACTGACGGCCGTGGGCCGGCGACCGATCGGCTGCGGCGACGGGAGGGCTCGATGATGCGCGCGACGCTGTCCATCAGGTTCGTGGAATTCGCCAAGGCGCTGCTTGCGGCGATTTCGCTCGCCAGCGCGTTGACTTTGGCTTCCCAGCCGGCCGGCGCGCAGCTGGCGCGGCTGCAGACGGTGTCGCTGTCCTCGCTCATTGCCCGGGGCTTCGAAATCAAGGCCGTGACCGGCAACCAAGTCGGCGTCGTCGGCACGTTGGTCCTGCAAAAGGACAAGGACGTATTCTTGTGCGACAGCAAGGACCTTTCGATTCAGCCGACGGCTTTCGAGTGCTGGCCGGTTAAATGACCGCGCTCGCCGCACGGCGGTTGATCAGAGCATGTCCCGCAAAAGTGGAAACCGGTTTTGCGAAAAGGACATGCTAAAATAAGCAGCTAGTTGCACATATGGGTGAACGGATCGCAGCGCGTCCTTACGCGCACCACCCGCCGGCGGCGGCGCACCTCGCGATGGCCGCCGCGCATGGCGGTGAGGCACTCCCTGCTGAGCTCCCGGTGCTTCCGCTTCATGCAGGCGGTGATTTTGGCTACGTCGGGAATGAAGTCGGAGCACAGCCGCATCGCGTCGGGCGTGCAGGCTTCGCGCACTTCGGGCGTGCCCTGGGCAGCCGCGCCATCCAGGCGACAGGCAAGCGCGCCGGCCGACAGCGCAAGTAAGCAGATGAGACGGACGATCCGCATGGACATTCCCTTCAGTTTTTATGAATCTGTTTCGCGCGTGGCGAAGACCGCGGTGCAAGGCGCCGCCGATCGCTGTTACGCAAGCTTTGCACGTCGCCCCATCCGCGCTGCTCCGACACCTGCCCGGCCAAAGGTGGCGAAAGTACGGTATAAAGCACGGCCCGCCGTTGCGGAACCGGGCGAGCGATCGGGCGGACAGGCTCGAGCGAGCCGGCAGGCGGGCGGAGGATGCTAGCGTCCGCCCCAGGAAAAGTTTCGCAAGCTACGGGACTGCGCTCCGGCAATGTTGTCGGGGCAGCGCTCGACCGTGCCCTCGATCATCTCGGCCGTGGCATTGTCGAATGTCATGTGACGGCAATACCGTCCATCGGGCATGGTATAGACGACATCGCCCGTTGCCGTGGGATCGCGCGCGGCTATCGCCAATTGTAAGAGCGGGTCGACCGCGGCATGCCCGCCGACCAGCAAACCCACGGCCAGGAGCGCGAGAAAAACCGAGGACGCGATGACGGCGCGCATCGACGTCACGCCGTCGTCGTCGCGTGGCGCCCACAACACCCGGCGCGCCCGCGGCCGCACGTCGACGCGGTCAGGCTCGACGAACCAGGCGGCCGCCTGCGGGCCCGCTGCTTCGGCTGGCTGCATCGGGCCATAAAACACCAGAACCATTGCCCCGCCGATAAGAAGTTGCCTTTGATTTTATGCAATTGCCGCGGGTTGCAGCGCGCGGGCAGCCCGGCGATCGGCCGCCCGGCGGCGGGTCTTTTTTCTCTCCCCGCCCGCGCTGAGAGATGAAATAATCGGCGATCCGCCGTCGCGGACGATCGATATGGAGGACAGCTTTGCTCACCGCCGCCCGCAACGAAATGCTGACCCGCGTCGGGCCCGGCACGCCAATGGGCGAGCTGTTGCGCCGCTATTGGCAGCCGGTCGCCGGCGCCAGCGAATTCGACGCCAATCCGATCAAGCCGATCCGCCTGTTGGGCGAGGACCTCGTTCTTTACAAGGATTTGAGCGGCCGTTACGGGCTTATCGACCGGCACTGCCCGCACCGCCGCGCCGACTTGTCGTACGGTTGGATCGAGCAAAACGGCATCCGTTGCAGCTATCACGGCTGGCTCCTCAACGAGACCGGCCGCTGCCTCGAACAGCCCTATGAGGACACCGTCAGTCCAAAGCCTTCCAAGGCCGGCTGCGATACCAAGGCCTATCCGGTGAAGGAATGCGCGGGTCTATTGTTTGCCTATCTCGGACCGCAGCCGGCCCCGGAATTGCCGGTCTGGGAGCCGTTCACCTGGCCCAACGGTTTTCGCGAAATCGTGCTGGCCGATATCCCCTGCAACTGGTTTCAATGCCAGGAAAACTCCATCGATCCGGTCCATTTCGAATGGATGCACGATAATTGGGGAAGCCGGCTGCGCGGCGGCGATGCCAATGCGGCACCCAAACACCTCAAATTGAAATTCGAGGAATTTGAGCACGGCTTCGTCTACAAGCGGGTGCGCGAAGGCCAGAGCGAGCAGGATCGCTACTGGACCGTCGGGCGGGTTGCGCTTTGGCCGAACGGCTTTTATCTCGGCAGCCATTTCGAGTGGCGCGTCCCGGTCGACGACGAGAATACGCTGAGCGTCGCCTGGTTCTTCATGCGCGTGCCGAAGGACCGCGAGCCATACGTGCAGGAGCGCGTGCCGACCTGGGTGAGCCCGATCAAGGACGCCAACGGCCGCTGGATTTCGAGCCACGTCATCAACCAGGACATTATCGCCTGGGTCGGCCAGGGCCGCATTGCCGACCGCACCAAGGAGCATTTGCGCTCGAGCAACGTCGGCGTCGCCATGATGCGCAACCGCTTTTTCGAAGAGCTCGACGCCATCGCCGCCGGCAGGGAGCCGGCCGGCGTCATCCGCAGCGCCAACGCGGCGGCCTGCATCGCGCTGCCGAACATGGCGCGCGAGCTCAATACCGAAGGCCTCACGCTTGCCGAGTTCGACAAGGACCCGATCCTGAGCCAGCGGCTGAAGGAATTCCGTCACCATTACGGCCAGCCGCCGCAGGTGCGGCGGGCTTTCGTCGAGGCGATGGGGATCGGCGGAGTCTAACGTCATGCGCACGCAGGTCGCCATCATCGGCGGCGGCCCGGCCGGCATGCTGCTGTCGCATATTCTCGATCGCAAGGGCATCGACAGCATCGTGCTGGAACGGCAGAGCCGGACCCATGTGATGCAGCGCATCCGCGCCGGCGTGCTGGAGAACGGCAGCGTCACGCTGCTGCGCGAAGTCGGGCTCGGCGCGCGCATGGATCGCGAGGGCCATCCGCATCGCGGCTCGGCGATCGCCTGGGAAGGCCGCGAGCGGTTTTTCATCGACACCAAAAAGTTCACCGGCAAGATCATGATGACCTACGGCCAGACCGCGCTCACCGAAGACCTTTATGCGGCGCGCGAGGCGGCCGGCGGCAAGGTCATCGACCAGGCGGCCGACGTGCAGCTTCACGAGCTCACTTCGAACCGGCCTTATGTGACCTACGAGAAGGAAGGCTCCGCCGCACGGATCGACTGCGATTACATCGCCGGCTGCGACGGTTTTCACGGCGTCAGCCGGACATCGATCCCGGCGTCGGTGCTCAAGACCTACGAGAAGGGTTATCCGTTCGGCTGGCTCGGCATCATGTCGGAGACCCCGCCGTACCCGGACATGGTCTACTGCCAGCACAGCCGCGGTTTTGCGCTGGCGTCGATGCGCAACCCGATGCTCAGCCGCTACTACATCCAGTGCGATCTCGACGACGATATCGAGAACTGGCCGGACCAGCGCTTCTGGCGGGAATTCAAAGCGCGATGCCCGAAAGACATGGCGGAGCAAATCGTCACCGGCCCGTCGATCGAAAAATCCATCGCACCGCTGCGCAGCTTCGTCGCCGAGCCGATGCGTTTCGGAACCCTGTTCCTCGCCGGCGACGCCGCCCACATCGTTCCCCCGACCGGAGCGAAGGGACTTAATCTCGCGGTTTCGGACGTTTTTTATCTGTCCCGCGCGTTCATCGAATTTTACGCCAGCCGCAAGACGCACTATCTCGACGGCTATTCCGACACCGCGTTGCGTCGCGTGTGGGGCGCCGCGCGCATGTCGTGGTGGCTGACGATGCTGCTGCACCGCTTTCCCGATGAATCGCCGTTCGAGCAGCAGATGCAACTCAATCAATTCGATTATCTGTGCGGCTCCGAGAGCGCCCAGGTGTCGCTGGCGGAGCAATATGCCGGGCTGCCGTATTAGCGCATGATCCCGAAATCAGAACGGATAGGGCTCTAACTCGGTTCAACCATCTTGCATCCGGTGTCTTCGACCGTGCCGGCGGCCTGTTCGCCCGGCACGAGCCGAGCGACCGCGAACACGTCGTCGGGGTTGCCTTTCGGCGGATGAACATTACCGACGAAAATATTCGGCATCAGTTGGTGATCGCCGGCGCGGTAGCGCACCTTGCCGGGCTGCAGCGCCACCTCCGGCGGCAGTTCAAAGTCTTCGAGCGCCGCCGCCATTTTCGCCGCATCGAGCGACTTCGCCCGTTCCGCGGCGAGCCGCACCGAATGCACCGACACGTAACCGAACCAGGCGCGCGCCGAGGGCGTCTTGTCGGTCGCGGCGCGGTACTCGCCGACGAATTTCACGACTTCCGGCACATTGGGCTGATTCCACCACCACTCCATGTCCCACCAGCCGGTTTGCGCGTCCGGCGGACATGTCCTGATGCTTTCGATCTCGAACAGGGCGCCGCCGAGCGCCATCTCGTGCTGCATGCCAAGCCGGGTGAACTGCCTCATGCAGTCGATACGGGCGAGCCCGCCCATGTTGTTGAGCAGCACGTTCGGCTTGAAAGCCCTGGCCTTGGTCAGGGTGTCGGAGAAATTGGCGTTGTCGATCGGCAGCGTGTCGCCGTCGTAGGTGCCGCCGAGCCTGGTCAGAGCCTTGACGAAGGCATCTTGCAACGTTTTGCCGTAGGCATAGTCCGGCGTGATGAAAAACCACTTCTTGCCGAATCGCCCGACCAACTCGGGTGAAACGGCATTGACGCCCATGGTCGTGCTGTTGCAGGCGCGGAACACGTTCCATTTGCAATCGGTGCCGGTGATCGGATCGGTGTGGCCGCCCGGCACGATGTGGAGTACCTTCCTTTCGTTGGTGACCTGCGACATGGCGTAGGCGGTGCCGGAGTTCACGTCGCCGAATATCGCGTCGACCCGATCGCGGTCGATCAGTTTGCGCGTCTTCTGAATGCCCGTGCCGATATTATTCGCCGAGTCCTCGACCAGGAGATCGACTTGGCGGCCGAGAATGCCGCCGTTCTTGTTGATCTCCGCGGCGGCATATTTGGCGCCGTCGACCTCGCTCTGCGCCAGCGCCGACAGCGCGCCGGTCAGCGGATCGACCATGCCGATTTTCACCGGCTCGTCGCCGAGCGCCTTGATAACGAACGGGGCGCCGATGACTTGACTGGCGCCGAGCGCGAGACCCGCCCGGAGCAGCGCGCGGCGGCGTACCGGCAATGCGATGTTCGGCATCCTCGCCCCTCCCTATTTTCAGCCGGCCGCGCTAGCAAACCGCGAGGCGCCGAGCTTGTCATTTCAAAGCTCATTGGGCAACATCTCGGCCGCGCGCAGCTCGTTGTCGCCCCAGGGAAAGCAAGACGCCGTTTGCCGTTGCCGCGGCGGGAGAACAGGTACTGGACGTGCCCGCCTCGATTGAAATTGCCAAACACACGCTGCTTTCGTTTGGGCTCATACTGGCGATCGGCACGCTGACCGGTCTCTTGGCTCAGAAGGTCAAGATTCCGGACGTCGCCGTCTTTCCAATCGTCGGAATATTGATCGGCCCGGAAGTGCTCGGTCTGATCGACATTAAGGCGGGTTCGGCGCTGAACCAGATGATCGTTTTGTTCGGCGCCAGTTACATTCTTTTCGATGGCGGCGCTTCGCTGCAATTCAACGTCTTGAAGCGGGTTTGGATCACGATCGTAACGCTGGCCACGGCGGGCGTCTTGCTGACGGCCGGCCTGACCGCCATTGCCGCGTACTATATTTTCGGCATTCCAGCCATCGTAGCGCTGTTGCTGGGTGCGACGTTGTCCTCGACAGATCCGGCAACGCTCGTTCCGATTTTCCAGCAGATCAAAATTCGCGACCGCGTGGCGCAAACCGTGGTGAGCGAGTCGACGTTCAACGACGCCACGGGAGCGATCGTCACCTTCGCCGTGCTGGCGGTCGCGATGGGGACCGGACATTTCTCGTTGGCCTCATCCTTGCTCGGCCTGGTCAACCAACTGATCATTGGCATCGTTGCCGGCGCCGCCTTCGGCTACCTTGCGGCGTTGCTCATCGCGCATGAACGCTGGGCATTTCTCGCGGAATATGCGCCGGTGGTGACGCTCGCTGCCGTCGTCGGCGCCTATTTGGCGGCCGACGACCTGAATGCCAGCGGGTTCACCGCGGTGTTCGTTTTCGGCATCATGCTCGGCAACCAGAACTCGTTCGGCTTCAAAATGGCGGCGGGCGAGGCGCGAAAACTCGCGGAGTTCGTGACCACCACCGCGTTCATCATGCGGCTGTTCATTTTCATACTGCTAGGCGCCCAGGTCGACTTTGGACCGATGGGTCAATACCTCGTGCGTGGCATCGTCGTCGTCGCCATCTTCATGTTGGTGGTCCGGCCGACGATTGTCTTTCTGTGCGCGCTGCCGGACCGGCGCGCCAAGTGGACTCTCCACGAAATGCTGTTCATGTGCTGGACCCGCGAGACCGGCGTCATTCCGGCCGCCTTGGCCGGCCTGTTGGTCGGCATGAATGCCCCCGGCGCCCACATGATCGCATCGGTCACCTTCATCGCCGTGCTTATGACGATCCTGATCCAGGCGCCGACGGCAAAATGGCTGGCGAAGCGGCTGAACCTTTTGAAGAAAGACTGAAGCAGCGCCAGCCGCGCCCTTGAGGGCGGGCTCGGCACCGCGTGTCGGTGACGGCGAGGCCATGCGTCGCATGGGAATAGACCGGCGTTCCAAATATGGTTGCCTGGCCGGATAGGCTGCGGTCTCGGTCGCAGTGGGGGCGAGCCGCGCCTGACGAAAAAGTTTGCGAAGCGGGAATGCGTCGCCGGGACGATTCCGCATTGGGAGGTAACCATGCCCAGGAAGATCGTTTTCTGGTTGTTCGCAGCTGTGGTTTTTATCGCCGGCACGGGCCGTTTGACTGCCAAGGAGCTGATCTACGGCGCCGGAATTCCCGACAAGTCGGACGAAGTCACGATTGGGGTCGACGGTTACGCCCAGTCGCTCGGCAAGCTGTCCAACGGCGCGCTGACCATGAAAGTGCTCGCCGGCGGCCAGGTGGTCAGCCTCTATAACACGCTCGCCAATCTGCGCGACGGCACCATCGACGCCGGCTTCGTGGTGCCGACATTTACCCGCAAGGAGCTCAAGAACGTCAACGTGCTTTACGACACCGAGGTGTTCGGCGACGACCCGGCCGCCATCACCGGCGCGGCCAACGAGACGATGCTGCTCGATTGCCCGGAATGCATGCAGGACTTCCGCGACAACGGCGCGGTCTACATCGCCTCGTTCGGCAATAACGACAAGGGCCTGATTTGCCGCAAGCCGGTCAGAACGGTGGCCGACGTCAAGGGCCTCAAAATCCGCGCGGTCGGCGCCACCACGCGCCTGATCGCCGCGCTCGGCGGCGTTCCCGTCGTGATGAGCCCGCCCGATGCCACCACGGCGCTGGCGCGCGGCACCATCGATTGCGTGCACGGCGTCACCACTTGGTTGAAGGACTTCGGCTTCTGGGACGTGTCCAAGTATGACCTGCAGACGCCGCTCGGCAGCCCGCGGCTGATCTCTTCTGTGGTCTACGCCCGCAAGACCTGGGATACGATGTCGCCGGCGGACAAGAAGGTCGCCATCGACGCCGTGCCGATGCACCTCGCCCGCATGGTCTATCTCGTCAACGTCGTCGCGCAAAAGGAGATTGAGGAACAGGCGATCAAGGACCACCACATCACCTTCTTCCAGGGCGGCCAGGACTTCACGGACTTCATGGTGAAGTTCCGCGACAAGGAGCGCACTGAAATTCCGGAAGTCGACGCCAAGGAGCTCGGCGCCACGAACGCCGCCCAGATTTTCGCGGCGTTCGAAAAGAACCTCGACAAATGGGAGAAGCTCGCCAAGGCGAACAACCTGAAAAACAACATGGACGCGATGGCCGCCGCCTATAAGAGCGAAATCTACGACAAGATCGATCCGTCGAAGCTGTAAGCCGGGGAAGGTTTCATGCAATTCGGGCTCGCGTGACCGCCGCGCGGGCCCGTAACGTCTTTGACCGCTGGCCCCGATCCTTGACCGGCATCAATTTATGAAACTCGGCAAATAGAGCGAGATCTGCGGGAATACGATCAACAGCGTCATGATGATGACCTCGCAACCGAGGAACCAGCCGACGCCCTTGAAGATGGTCTCCAGCGAAATCTCGTCGCCCACCACCGTCTTGATGACATAGACGTTGAAGCCGACCGGCGGCGTCAACAGCCCGATCTCGAGGTATTTCACGACCAGGACGCCGAACCAGACGAGGTTGAGACCGAGCTTTTCGAACATCGGCACGAATATCGGAATGGTGATCAAGAGGATGCCGAGCGGGTCGAGGAACATGCCGAGGATCAGATAGACGATGGAGACGCCGACGACGAGCAGAGTCGGATCGAGCGCCCAGCTGCCCATGAGATCGGCGACATAGAACGGCAGGCCCGACAGCGCCAGAAACTTGGTCAAGAGGATGGCGCCGACGGCGACGAACAACAGGCGCGAGGTCGCCGTGACCGACTCCATGACGCTGGTGCGGAACACGGTCCAGGTAAGCCGGCCCTGGGCGAGAGCGATGAGGTAAGCGAGGAACGCGCCATAGGCGCCGGCTTCGGTCGGCGTGACGATCCCGGAAAGAAGCCCGCCGATCATGCCGAGGATGAGCAGCGTAACCGGCCAGATCTCGAACAGCGCCTGCCATTTTTCCCGCGCCGTGGTCTTGATGTCGATCTTCGGCGCGATCTCGGGAAACACCAGGCAGCGGCCGACCAGCATGATGGCATACACCGCCGCGGTGAGCAGTCCGGGCAGGATGCCGGCGATCAACAGCTTGGTGACCGAGGTTTCGGCAAAAATGCCGTAGAGCACGAACAAGATGGACGGCGGGATCAGGGCGGCCAGCGTGCCCGCCGCTGCCACGGTGCCGGTGGCGAGGCTCGGCGCATAGCCCGCCTTCAGCATTTCGGGAATGGCGATTTTGCCCATCGCCGCCGCGGCGGCGACGCTCGAACCGGACGCCGCGGCAAAGCCGGCGCAAGCGAAATTGGTGGCCACCGCCAGACCGCCCGGCAATCGCCCGAGCCATAGCCGCGCCGCCTTGAACAGCGAACCCGAAATGCCCGAGTTATGCGCCACCGACCCCATCAGGATGAACATCGGGATGGCGGACAGTTCCCAATTGGCGAGGAAGTCGTATGGCGCCGAGCGCAGCATGCCAAGCGCGACGTTGAAGCCGCGCAGATACCAGATGCCGCCAAGCGCGACGCTGCCCAGCGCCACACCGATCGGCACCCGCGCCGCCAGAAGAACCATCGCCGTGAGCAGCGCAACGACGCCGAGATCGAGCTGCGACATGTCAGGGCTCCCGGCCGGCGGCTGGCACGCGTGTCATCGTTGCAAAAAGCCCTTCACGTCGCGAACCAGACGCAGCGCGACGGCACACGCCATGACGCTGAACGCTATCGCCGGGATCCATCGCGACGGCCAGGTAACGATTTCGCTGGCGCCGGCGTCATGCACTTCGCCGATGGCGGTCATGGTGCCGGCCTCCTGGCCGGTCTTCCAGGCGATCACCCCGACATAGAGCAGCATGACCAAGCCGGCGAACACGTCGAACAGGCAAATCCAGCGTCGCGGCAGCCAGCTCGTGAACATCTCGACGGTGATCTGGCCCTGGGTCCGGGTCACGTAGGCGAACGGCAGCGCGGTGACCATGACCATGTAATAATAGGTCGAGATTTCGAGCGTGCCGGAAAACGGATGATTGAAAAAATACCGGCCGGTCACGTCGACGACGACGTGCACCATCAGCGCCACGATCGCCACCCCCCCGATGACGGCGAGCATCCCGCTGGCATAGCCGATCCATTTGTCGATCAGGCGCAGCGCCTTCATGACGTCCCGAATTGTTGCAAACGGCTTGCGGAACGCCCCTCTAGGCGGCCCTACGATGCAGCGTTTCCGGATTTCTTGTTGTTGCGAACCCAGCCTAATCAATTACGGGGCGGGCGCAAGGACGCTAAACCGGCAGGGACGCTGTGACGCAAGGCGGCGGGCCGGCCGGGGTCGGCAGTCGGTCGGCATCGGTCGAACGCAGCCTCGCAGGCCTCGATCGGCAATGGCGCCGCAGTGCTGACGGCTTGCCTCGGGTGAGCCTACTTCGCTTTCTTTGCCTTCGCCTGCTCGACGAGAAACCGCGACAGCCGTTCGCGCACTGCATCGGCCTGTTGCGGCGTCCAGCGGCGCAAACCCTCCCCGGTCTTCATGCCGAGCTTGCCGGCTTTGACCTTGTCGCGCAGCAACGGAGGCGGGCCCGGGGTGCGGTCGAGGTGCTCATAAAGCACCTCGGCGATGTCGAGCGCGAGATCGAGACCGACCAGATCGGACTGCTCCATCGGTCCCAGCACGGCGGTGCGGGCGCCAAATCCCTCGCGGACCACAACGTCGATCGTGTCGGCATCGCAGACGCCGGCGGCGACCAGCGCGATGGCTTCACGCTTCATCGCGTGCTGGAGCCGGTTGCCGACAAAACCCGGAACGTCGCGGCGCACATGGACCGGGGCCTTTCCGGCCTGGCGCAACAGCTCCATGGTCCGGCGCACCACGTCGTCGCCGGTCCTTTCGTTCTGGATCACCTCGACCAGCGGCACCAGATGCGGCGGATTCCAGAAATGGGTGCCGATGACGCGTTCGCGGCGAAGGAGATGGCGGCCGATTTCGGTCGACGGTATAGCCGAACTGTTGCTGGCGAGAATCGTGTTCGGCGCGACCAGCTTCTCAAGATCGGCGAAGATTTGCTGCTTCAGCTTAAGCTTCTCCGGCGCCGCCTCGAAGACGAATGCCGCGCCTTGCATGGCCGGCGCGAGCGCATCGTGCGTCTCGATCCGTTGCAAGAGCGACGGATCGTCGCCGAGCAAATCGAGGATCGCCTGTAACCGGCGGGGCAGCGAGGCACGGATCTCCGCCGCCGGCTCGAACACGGCGACCCGATGTCCCGCGGCGGCGAACAGATAGGCGATGCCGTGGCCCATCAAGCCGCCGCCCACGACTCCGATTTTTTGTTCCGCTTGATCACGCATGTTTGTCCCATACCGGTTTTCGGAACGGCGGCGTCCCTGAAATGTTAATTTCATGTCGATAGCGACCGATCTGCAAAGGAGACATGGTCATGCCCGCTCTTCTGTGGGTTGCCTTCTGGTCGTGCATGATGGGTTCGGCGGCGTGCTTCGGCGACGCGCCAAAAGCCGATGCGCCTGAAGCCTCCAAAATGCGCGAAAAGGCCGGCCGCGATCATCCCGCGGTGTAGCCGCCGTCGACATACATCACCTGCCCGGTGCAAAAATCGGAAGCGGGCGATAACAGATAAATCGCCATGCCGACGAGGTCTTCGACTTCGCCGAGACGGCCGAGCGGAATGCGCGACAGCGAGCGGGCGCGCGTCTGCTGGCCGAGTTCGTTGTCGCCATACATCCAGGCGGTGAGTTTGGAGCGGAAAACCGTCGGCGCGATCGCGTTCACGGTGATGCCGTATTTGGCCCATTCGGTGGCAAGCACGCGGGTCAGCGAATCGGTGGCGCCCTTCGACGCGCAATAGCCGGTATAGCCGGAAATGTTACCATGGCGGCCGCGCACCGACGACATCAGCAGGACCTTGCCGCGTATTTTGCGCTCGATCCAATAGGCGCCGACCGCTTTGGCCATGAACCAGATGCCGCGCACATTGGCGTCCATCACCGCCTGCCAATCCTCGTAGTCCAGCTCGTGAATGAAGCCGGGCTTGTTCAACCCGGAGGCGACGACCAGCTGATCGACTTGCCCGAAGGTGGCGAGCGCGGCGTCGAGCATCGCTTCGGCGTCGGCGAGGCTGTCGGGACGCCGCAGCACGGTGGCCGGCTCGCCACCGAGTTCGCGCACCTCGGCGGCGACCGCCTCAAGCTCGGCCTGGGTCCCGGAGGCGAGCAGCACTTTGCCGCCGAGCGCGGTGAGCGCCAGCGCGGTGGCGCGGCCGAAAGTGCCCGACGCGCCGGTGATTATGGCGACCTTGTTCTTGACGTCGAACAGGGAGAGCGGATGGCGCAGCGGCTCGGAGATCATCGTCTCACCGTCCAGTCTCGAAGCGGAAGGCCTGCTTCGGATCGAGCACGGCGACGACGCGTAGCGCGCAGCCTTCGCCTTCCGGCCAGCGCC
This sequence comes from uncultured Alphaproteobacteria bacterium, assembly GCA_963729335.1. Classification (GTDB taxonomy): domain Bacteria; phylum Pseudomonadota; class Alphaproteobacteria; order Rhizobiales; family Xanthobacteraceae; genus BOG-931. The sequence goes on along the minus strand of CAVSNN010000001.1, from coordinate 1,450,686 downwards.
ACGGGAACGCGAAGAACGTGCAGCGCCGGCCGGTGATTTTGTCGATGTCGCCGCCGATATTTTCGATGCCGGGAATACCGTTGGTCATCATGATCTTGTGCGCCGGCTCCCAGTACGGAAAATCGTCGATGATATGGCGGCCGGTTGCGGCCTGGTATTCGACGTCGAGATGCGGCTGCGCCGGTCCCGGCCCATGCGGGCCCAGGAACGTGCCGAGCGGATGATCGAGCGCCTGCACGTCGATGCCGACGAGCTTGACGCCGCGCTCGACCAGCCATTCCGCCGCTTCCTTGTAGAGGCCGGGCGAATAGGCGAAATAATCCGGATTGTCGCCGTAAAGTTTGTGACTGCCGGTATTGATCATCACGATGTCGTTTTTCTGGATTTTCGGCTGCGCGCGTTCAAGGTCGCGCGGCGTGACGACGCCCCATTTGCCCTTCGGGATCGAGACCACGACGCCGGTGCCGAAAAAGCGCCATAGCGGATAGCCGGTCAGCGTCGGCTGGTTTTCGGCGACGTGGATCGGGGCGTCCATATGGGTGCCGCGGTGCATGATGCCCTCGAATTGCTGGACCAGGAGCCCGTCCTTGGCGTGGAATTCGAGCGTGCGCACATTGAGATTGGCGCGCGACGGCCATTGCGGCATGCCGTGGCCCCAAGGATGGCTGAGATCGAAGAGTTGCAGGCCGCCGGGCGTCGATTTGGGCGCTTGGCGCGCTGTGCCGCGCTCCAGGCGCAATTTGCCGCCGCGGTCGAGCATGGCGACGAGCCGGATCACGCAGGCATCGCCGTCCCGCCATTTCCAGGGAAAGCCCTGGACGGTGCAGCGCCGGCCCTTGAGCTCGTCGAGATCTCCGCCGACGTTCTCGATGGTCGGTATTCCGGCCGCGAGCAGCGTGCGGTGCGCCGGATTCCATTCCGGAAAATCGCCGATCGCCTCGCGGCCGGTCGCTTCCTTGTATTCCGGAATGAGATATTTGATCTGCGGGCCGTTGCGGTGCGGACCGAGCGACGTCGCCAGCGGATGATCGATCGTCGCGGTGTCGATGCCGACGAGTTTGACGCGTTTTTTCACCAGCCATTCCGCCGCGCGCTTGCTCAAGCCCGGCGCATGGCCGAAATATTCCTTGCTGTCGGAATATTTGCGGTGCCAGCCGGTAGCGATGAGGACGATGTCGCCGGCCTTTATCGGCGGCTTGGCGCGTTCGAGGTCGGACGGCTCGATCAGCGCCCATTTGCGTTTCGGCAGCGCGACGACGACGCCGGTGCCGAAGAACCGGTCGAGTGCAAGCTCGCCGACGCCCGGCGCGCCGGGAACGAGATGGAGCGGCGCATTGACGTGCGTCGAAGTATGAAAGATCGTCGTGATCTTGTGGGTCATCACGCCTTGCTTGGCGTGGTGGGTTATGCGTTCGAGCTTGATCTCTTCGTAGCCCGGGAAAATGGGCGTATACATGCCCCAGCGGTGGCTGAGTTCGTAGTATTCGAGCCCGCTTACCGGGTCGACGATCGCAGGCATTTCGCAACCCTCACGCGACGCAACCGGGCGGCCTGTTGAGCCGCACTCGCTTATTTTATCCTTATTCGGCGGTCTCTATCACGAGCCGACATGACGTGACAAACCGCGTAATCCGGGATGGGTCAGGTTGCAGCCGGCTGACCCCGCCGGTATCTATACGCGCCCTTGAGCTGAGCAGCGCGAACAGCGGACGCGAATAACGACGCGAATACCGATATGGCCCGTCTCGTCATGAAATTCGGCGGCACCTCGGTCGCCGATATCGACCGCATCCGCAACGTCGCGCGCCACGTCAAGCGCGAGGTCGATGCCGGCTATGAAGTCGCGGTCGTGGTCTCGGCCATGGCCGGCGCCACCGACCGGCTCGTCGATCTGTGCGAAGCGGCCGCCAAGGAACGGCATCTGCTCGAATTGCGCGAATACGATACCGTCGTCGCCACCGGCGAGCAGGTATCGGCCGGGCTGCTCGCCATCATCCTGCAGGACCTCGATGTCAATGCGCGCTCCTGGCAGGGCTGGCAGCTGCCGGTCCTGACCTCGGATGCGCACGGCGCGGCACGCATCCTCGACGTCAACGGCGAGGAACTGGTCCGCCGTTTCAAGGAACGCAAGGAAGTGGCGGTCATCGCCGGTTTCCAGGGCATGCACAAGGAAAGCGGCCGCATCACCACGCTCGGCCGCGGCGGCTCGGATACCTCCGCGGTGGCGATCGCCGCCGCCATCCGCGCCGACCGCTGCGACATCTACACCGACGTTGACGGCGTCTACACCACCGACCCGCGCGTCGTGGCGCGCGCGCGCAGGCTCGACAAGATCGCTTACGAGGAGATGCTGGAGCTTGCTTCGCTCGGCGCCAAGGTCCTCCAGGTGCGCTCGGTCGAGCTTGGCATGGTGCGCAATGTGCGCATCTTCGTGCGGTCGAGCTTCGACGAGCCGGATAAAATCGACCCGCACGGCAACCCGCCCGGCACACTGATCTGCGACGAGGGGGAAATCATGGAACAACAAACCGTCACCGGCATCGCCTTCTCCAGGGACGAGGCGCAAATTTCGATCCGTCAGGTGCAGGACAAGCCCGGCGTCGCGGCGGCGATTTTCGGCCCGCTTGCCGAGGCCAACATCAATGTCGACATGATCGTGCAGAACGTCTCGGCCGACGGCAAGACCACCGACCTCACCTTCACGGTTCCGGCGGCGGACTATCAGCGCTCGCTCGACGTCATCGCCAAGGCCAAAACCGCGATCGGCTATACGCGGCTCGATGGCGCCACCGACGTTGCCAAGATTTCGGTGATCGGCATCGGCATGCGCAGCCATGCCGGCGTCGCCGCGCAGGCCTTCAGCGCGCTGGCCGAGCGCTCCATCAATATCCGCGCCATCACCACGTCGGAGATCAAATTTTCCCTGCTGATCGACGCCGCCTTTACCGAGCTCGCGGTGCGCACGCTGCATTCGCTGTACGGCCTGGATCAACCGACTTGACGCCGAAATGTTACTTATCGACCGGCCGTTTCGCATTCAGCGGAGCCGTCCGCACGTAACACCACGCGGGGAACGATTTCGCGTTTCACGTTTGCGGCGCACAAAATATCGGCGCGCGTCATATCGCTCGTCTCTGGCTTGCGGTTTGCATGTTGCATTCGATATAGCCTTGAGGGTATTCGCCGCGGGCCGGGCCCGGGCGAATTCCTCTTTGATTGCGGCCGGTGCGCTACGGGCTCCGCCCCGGTCACGAATCCTGCCCGAAGGACCACACGCCATGCGTGGCGCGCTCGGCGGTCCGCGCGTGCTGTTGCGCCGGCTTCGCGAAGTGATGGCGGAGCCGGTCAGCGCGCAGGAACGCCTTGACAAGATCGTGGTGCTGATCGCCGCCAACATGGTTGCGGAGGTCTGCTCCGTCTATGTGCTGCGCGTCGATTCCACGCTCGAACTCTACGCCACCGAAGGCCTCAACCGCGACGCCGTGCACCGCACGGTGATGCGCGCCGACGAGGGCCTGGTCGGACTGGTCGCGAGCCAGGCGAGCGCCATCAACCTGTCGAATGCGCAGGCGCATCCGGCCTTCTCCTACCGGCCGGAAACCGGCGAGGAAATCTACCATTCCTTCCTCGGCGTGCCGGTGCTGCGCGCCGGCAATACGCTCGGCGTGCTGGTGGTGCAGAACCGCGCCCGGCGCACCTATTCGGAAGAAGAAGTCGAGGCGCTGCAGACCACCGCCATGGTGCTCGCGGAGATGATCGCCTCCGGCGAGCTGTCGGCGCTGGCGTTGCCTGGCGCCGAACCCGCCGCCCGCCGCTCGGTGCATTTTAAGGGTTCGGCCTTGAGCGAAGGCATCGCGCTTGGCCATGTCGTGCTGCACGAGCCGCGCGTCGTCGTCACCAATTTCATCGCCGACGACGTGCCGAAGGAATTGGCGCACCTCAAAGCCGCAATCGAGACCTTGCAGTCCAGTCTCGACGAAATGCTCGAACACGGCGACGTGGTCGAGGGCGGCGAGCATCGCGACGTGCTCGAAGCCTATCGCATGTTCGCCCATGACCGCGGCTGGGTGCACAAGCTCGAAGAAGCGGTGATGACGGGCCTCACCGCGGAAGCCGCGGTGGAACGCGTGCAATCCGACACCCGCGCCCGGATGTTGCGGCAGACCGACCCGTTCCTGCGCGAGCGGCTGCACGACCTCGACGACCTTGCCAATCGCCTGATGCGCCAGCTCACCGGCCGCGATCACGCGCCGTCGCGCGACAGCCTGCCGGAGAACGCAATCCTGGTCGCCCGCTCGATGGGTCCGGCGGCGCTGCTCGATTACGACCGCAAGCGGCTGCGCGGCCTGGTTCTGGAGGAAGGCGGCCCGCATTCGCATGTTGCCATCGTGGCGCGCGCGCTCGGCATCCCCGCGGTCGGCGGCATCGACAATGCCACCGGCATCGCCGATCCGGGCGACGCCATCATTGTCGACGGTTTGGCGGGCGATTTGCATATCAGGCCGCTGCCCGACATGGAGGCGGCCTATGCCGAGCGGGTCCGGCTGCGGGCACGCCGTCAGCAGCAATACCAGGCGCTGCGCGACAAGCCGTGCGTCACCAAGGACGGCGAGGAAGTGGCGCTGCTGCTCAATGCCGGGCTTTCCGTCGACCTGCCGCACATCGCCGACACCGGCGCCGGCGGCATCGGCCTGTTCCGCACCGAGCTGCAATTCATGGTGGCGCCGAATTTCCCGCGTACCAGCGAGCAATACGCGTTATACCGCGCCGTGCTCGATGCCGCCGGCGACAAGCCGGTGACCTTCCGCACCCTCGACATCGGCGGCGACAAGCTGTTGCCCTATATGCGCAACGTCGAGGAGGAGAATCCCGCGCTCGGCTGGCGCGCGATCCGGCTCGGCCTCGACCGGCCCGGGCTGTTGCGGACGCAGTTGCGCGCGCTATTGCGGGCGGCCGGCAGCCGCGCGCTGAAAATCATGTTCCCGATGATCTCGACGGTCGAGGAATTCGACCAGGCCAAGGAGCTGGTCGAACGCGAGCTGACGCATCTGCGCCGCCACGGCCACAAGCTGCCCGACGCGGTCGAGGTCGGCAGCATGGTAGAGGTGCCGGCGCTGCTGTACCAGCTCGACGAGCTTCTTGAGCGCGCCGATTTCCTCTCGGTCGGCTCCAACGATCTGGTGCAATTTCTCTACGCCATCGATCGCGGCAATCCGCGGGTGTCCGGCCGCTTCGACGCGCTCTCCGCGCCGGTGCTGCGCGCGCTCAAGGATATCGCCGACAAAGCCAAGGCGCATAACAAGCCCGCCACCGTGTGCGGCGAGCTGGCGTCGCAGCCGATCGGGGCGCTGGCTTTGGTCGGGATCGGCTACCGCTCGCTCTCGCTCACCGCGTCGGCGGTCGGCCCGGTCAAGGCAATGCTGCTCGACCTCAATTGCCGCAAGACCGCCGCCTTTCTCTGCCCCTTGATCGAGCAGAAAGGCCGCGGCGTCCCGATCCGCGCGCAGCTCGAGAAATTCGCCGCCGACAACGGGTTGCAGATTTGAAGTGATTTTCTTATGAGCTTACGCTTGAGCATTATATTGCTGTCATCGTCCGCGAAGGCGGACGATCCCGTATCCGCTGCACCGACGTAGATCGTCGATCCCGGTGATGACTGGATGCCCGCCGGAGTCTGTCATCGGGCCGGCCACTTCGGGCCGGACCCGTTGGCGGGCATGACAATGGAACTTGCGATGCTACCCGACCAGAAACTCAATGCGCTCGTCGCCCGCCATGCCGCGCTGGAACGCGATCTTTCGACCGCTTTGCCGGCCGAGACCTATGTGAAGCTGTCGCGCGAATTCGCCGAACTGGCGCCGGTGGTTGAGGCGGTCAACTCCTATCGCGCCGCGCAGCACGAGCTCGACGGGCTGACGGGCCTGATCGCGGACCCGGCGACCGACGCCGAAATGCGCTCCATCGCCGAGGCGGAAAAGCCCGGCCTCGAAGCGCGGCGCGTGGCGCTCGAACAGCAATTGCGGCTGGCGCTCGTGCCCAAGGACGCGATGGACGAGCGCAACGTCATTCTCGAAATCCGCGCCGGCACCGGCGGCGACGAGGCGGCGCTGTTCGCCGGCGACCTGTTTCGCATGTACGAGCGCTATGCCGCCAAGCAGGGCTGGAAAGTCGAAATCGTCGCCTTGAGCGAAGGCGCGATGGGCGGGTTCAAGGAAATCATCGCCGAAATCCGCGGCCGCGGCGCCTTTGCCAAGCTCAAATACGAATCCGGCGTGCACCGCGTCCAGCGCGTGCCCGATACCGAAGCGTCGGGACGCATTCACACTTCGACCGCGACCGTCGCGGTGCTGCCGGAGGCGCAGGACCTCGACGTCGCCATCAACGACGCCGACCTCAAAATCGACACGCTGCGCTCGAGCGGCGCCGGCGGCCAGCACGTCAACAAGACCGAATCGGCGGTGCGGATCACCCACATGCCGTCGGGCATCGTGGTGACGATGCAGGAGGACCGCTCGCAGCATCGCAATCGCGCCAAGGCGTTCGCCGTGCTGCGAACGCGGCTCTACGATTTCGAGCGGCAGAAACAGGACGCCGCCCGGGCCGCCGAACGCCGCGGCCAAGTCGGTACCGGCGACCGTTCGGAACGCATTCGCACCTACAACTATCCGCAAGGCCGGGTGTCGGATCACCGCATCAATCTCACGCTCTACAAGCTGCCGCAGATTCTCGAAGGCGAAGCCTTAGGCGAAATCATCGATGCGCTGGTCACCGAGCGTCAGGCGGAGCTGCTCGCCGCCGAGGAGACGGCGTGATGACGCCGCAAGCGCAATCCGGCGCTGCCGTTGCGCAACTGCACGGCGCGGCGCCGACCATCGCCGAAGCGCGGCGCGCATGGGCCGCCGCATTTCGCGCCGACGGCCTCGATTCGCCCGATCTCGACGCCCGGGTTCTGGTCGGTCATGCGCTCGGCCTCGATCACGCCGGGCTCGCGGCCGCGGCCGCGCGCGGCCTTGGCGCCGCGGAGCAATGCGCGATCGCCGCTTTGGCGCGGCGCCGCCTCGCCCACGAGCCGGTAGCCCGCATCGTCGGAATGAAGGAGTTTTGGGGCCTCGAACTTTGCATCAATGCCGCGACGCTGGTGCCAAGGCCGGAAACCGAAACGGTTGTCGAGGCCGCGCTCGCCGCCATCGCGCCGCACCGATGGCGCTCGCCCCCGTTGCGCATCGCCGACCTCGGCACCGGCAATGGCGCGATTTTGCTCGCGCTTTTGACCGAACTTCCGGATGCCTTCGGTATCGGCAGCGACGTGAGCCCCGACGCGCTTGCCGTCGCGCGCGACAATGCGCGGCGATTAGGCTTAACGCGCGCAACCTATGTCGCCTGCGACCTGGCGGCGGCGCTGGCCGGGCGGTTCGACCTCATCGTCTGCAACCCGCCCTATATCGCCTCGGCCGATCTCGCCGCGCTGCCGCCCGAAGTGCGTCTGTTCGACCCGCGCCGCGCGCTCGACGGCGGGCGCGACGGGCTTGATTTCTACCGGACGATCGCCGCGACAGCCCCGGCGCTGCTGGCGCCCGACGGCGTGCTTATTGTGGAACTTGGCGCCGGCCAGTCCGGATCCGTGGCCGCATTATTCGCCGCCGCCGGCCTTGCGCCGTCGCCGCCGCGACCCGATCTTAACGGTGTGCCACGCGCCCTCGTTGCAAGAAGGTTACCAGCCGATGGGCATGACGCGTGAGCATTGGACCCCGGCAAAAAAGCACGCAAAAAAGCACTTGGAATGTCGGCCGGAACCGACTAGCTTGCGGTCACGGAATCGGCCCAAGATGAGGATGCCGCGCTGCCCTGAACGCCCGGGAGCATAACTCCAAGAGTTGGCTCCGACGCTTGGTTCTGGAGTGGCAGCGCAGGCCAGGCAGATAAGCGATAGCTGGATAGCGAATAGCCGGATTGGACGGCATACGGGATCGCCAGATTACGGGATCGCCAGATTCAAAGCGCGAAAGTTCAGACCGCGAAGGTTTAGGCCGAGAAGTTTCATCGGTCCGGTGCGCTTTGATTCGGATCGGTCGTGCGCATAACGAGAGGTTTGCGGCACCGCGGGGCGAATCCGCCGGTGAGGGTGGCTTTGCCGAGGGGTTTGTGACACTCACAGCGGCGGTTGCCGGCGGCAGAAAGCCGAGTCGGCGAAACCTGAGTGACGTTCGGTGAACAGAAAGAAAAGAACAGAAACCGGTGAATAGAAGCGGCGGCAATGCCGCATAATGGGTTGGTGGAACAGCGAACCATGAGAAACGGTCAGAACAAACGCATGCGCGGTCGTAATCGCAAGGGTGGTCATCATCACCAAAATCCGTTGTCGCGAATGTACGAATCCAACGGGCAAGACGTAAAAATACGGGGAACGGCGTCCCATATCGCCGAAAAATATCTCCAGCTCGCCCGCGACGCGCAAAGCTCCGGAGATTCGATTGCCTCCGAAAATTATTATCAGCACGCCGAGCATTATTTCCGGCTGATCGCCGCCGCCCAGGAACAGCTGCGCCAGAACCAGCCCTATTACCAGCCGCAGCCCGGTGGCGGCATGGGCGGCAATCTACCCGACGACGACGGCGACGACGACGGCGACGGCGAGCAGCCGCAAATGGGCGGCGAGCCCTATGCGCCGCAATCGCAGCCATTCTATTCGCGCGAGCCGCAGCAGCATCAGCCGCCGCAATATCAGCCGCACCACCAACACCAGCCGCAGCATCAGCCGCAGTCGCACCAACCGCAACATCAGCCGCAGCCGCAAAACTTCCAGCCGCGCCCGCAGCAGCCGATGCCGGGCGAGCAGGACGGCGACGTCGAACGGCTGCCGTCATTCATTACCGGCGGGCAGCCGCAACCGCAGCATGTCCCGCAACACGGCCAAGGCGGCAACCAAGGCGGCAACGGCCCCTACGGCCAGGGCGGCGGCAATGGGCCGAACGGCTATGACGGATCGCCGGACCGGTATCCGCTGCATCGGCGGCGCCGGCGTCATCGCGGCGGCGGTCAGCGCGATTATTCCATGGATCACTCCATGCCCGGCGACAACGACCGTCCGCCGCTGCCGCCGCCGGCCGATCCGAACTCGACCGAGGAATAATCTTTCACGGTTGCGAGCTTTGCCGCGCGGCGCCCCGGCAATAACGCCCGCTAATGTCCTCTTGGCGCTTTGGCCAGGCGCACCAGGAGCCAGATCGGCACCACGATCACCGCTCCGAGCAGAAAATAGCGCCACAGCCAGCGCACCGCGTCAAAGCCCATATTCCAGACCCGCTCGATGAGCTGTCGCACCGATTCGATGATATTCCAGGGGTCGAGGCCGATCGCGGCGAGGATGACCCCGACCAGGATCGACAAGAGAATAAGCCGGCCGATCACCGCCAAAGGCGGACCGCCGAAAAAGCGCTGGACGTATTGAGGGACGTGTTGATGGATGTCTTCTTGAGCCATCGAAGTCTCCCGCTAATGCGGTGGATTTGAAGTTCCGATGATCCAGCCGCGAACACGCGTAGGAACTTCAAATCCAAAAACCGCACTAGTACCATAATATTAATAGTGTCCCTTTGATTCCGAAGTTCGCATGAGAGTGGGCCGCTGGCACTTGCGAACTTCGGAATCGGGACACTATCGTCAATTAGGAACTTGCGACCCGCCGCGCAAGCGGTTTGCCCACCGAACCGCCCGGCACGGCCGGTTATTTTGCGCTCGCGCGCGTCGTCGCGATGACATTGCCTCGGCTTCACAACTGGCGCTAAGTTGCTCCCGCCCCATGCCCGATAGGGTGCGTTCCGAGGATATTTCATGGCCAAGGCCGAAGACCGCGCGCTGGCGCCGAACCCGAGCCTCAACGACGACATCGGCGAGCAAACCCGGCTGCGGCTGTACCGCATCCAGGTCGAGATTCGCGAGGCCGAGCAGCGCGCGTTCGATCTGTTCCTGCAGAACCTGGTGAAAGGCACGAGCCACCTCTCGCTCGGCCAGGAAGCCGTTGCCGCCGGCTGCGCCGCCGCCATGCAATCCGGCGACCTATCGTTTTGCACCTATCGCGGCCACGCCCACACGCTGGCGCGCGGCGTCGCTGTGGAAAAAGTGCTGGGCGAACTGATGCAGCGCGACAACGGGCTGATGCGCGGCAAGGGCGGCTCGATGCATCTGACCTCGGTCGACCACGGCGTCATGGGCTCCTATGCGATCGTCGGCGCGCATCTGCCGATTGCCTGCGGCGCCGCCTGGCGCGCGCAGTACAAGGGCCAAAAGGACGTCTCGGTCTGCTTCTTCGGCGACGGCACCACCAATATCGGGGCCTTCCATGAGGCGCTGAACTTCGCCGCGGTCTGGAAGCTGCCGGTGATCTTTATTTGCGAGAACAATCTCTACATGGAATATACGCCGATCGGCGACGTCACCGCGGTGCCGCATCCGGCGGCCGACCGCGCCGCGTCTTACGGACTGCCGGGCATCGTCATCGACGGCAACGACGCCGACGTCGTCTATCGCACCGCGCATGCGGCCTACGATAAAGCCCGCGCCGGCGGCGGCCCGTCGTTGATCGAATGCATGACTTACCGCTATAGCGGCCATTCGCGCGCCGACCCGGCCAAATACCGCCCCGAAGGCGAGCTGGATAAATGGAAAGAGCGCGACCCGATCAAGATTTATCGCGAGCGGCTCAAGCAATTCGGCGTCAGTGAAGACGTCATCGCGCGCATTGACGCCGAGGTGAAGCGCGAGGTCGACGAAGCGACCGAGAAGTGCAAGGCGGCGGCGCCGCCGGCGCTCGATAGTTTGACCACCGACGTTTATGCCGATGGAGGCTTCGCATGGCGGAATTGACCTATCGCGACGCCGTCATCCGCGGTATCGCGCAGGAAATGGCGCGCGATCCCGACGTGGTGTTCCTCGGCGAGGACGTAGCCAAAGCCGGCGGCGTGTTCAAGGCGACGGTCGGCCTTTTCGAGCAATTCGGCCCGCTGCGGGTGCGCGATACCCCGATCTCGGAGCAGGCCATCCTCGGCGCCGCCATGGGCGCGGCGATGACCGGATTAAAACCGATCGCCGAAATCATGTTCTCGGACTTCTTCGCGGTGTGCTTCGATTACATCGCCAACGAATTTCCGAAGAGCCGTTACATGTCGAACGGCCAAGTCAAATGTCCGCTGGTCGTGCGCACCGGCAACGGTGGCGGCGCCCGCTTCGGCGCCCAGCATTCGCAAAGCGTCGAGAACTGGTGCATGATGATCCCGGGACTGAAAGTCGTGGCGCCGTCGACCCCGCGCAACGTCATCGGGCTGTTGGCCGCGGCGGTGCGCGATCCCGATCCGGTGATCTTTCTCGAGCATAAATCGCTCTACCCGACCAAGGGCGAAGTGCCGGACGGCGAAATCGTCGACCGCCTCGGCACCGCCGCCATCGTGCGGCCGGGCAAGGACGCCACCATCTGCGCTCTGGCGCTCATGGTGTCGCGCGCGCTTGCCGCCGCCGACAAGCTCAATGCCGAGCACGGCATCGACTGCGAAGTGGTCGACGTGCGCTCGCTGGTGCCGCTCGATACGCAAACCATCCTCGGCTCGGTCGCGCGCACGCACCGGCTGTTCACGGTGGAGGAAAATCCACGGCTGTGCGGCTGGGGTGCCGAAATCGTCTCGATCGTGGCCGACGAGGCGTTCTACGATCTCGATGGCCCGCCGGTACGGATCACCACGCCGCATATCCCGCTGCCGGCGGCGGATATTTTAGAAGACTTGGCGCTGCCGAGCGTCGAGCGGATCGTGCATCGGGTAAAGCGGGCGATGGAAGCGTAGGTATATACTGTCAGGCTGAGCAATTATGGGATACCGAGTTCAGGAAACGAAAATGACCGCGACGCGGAAAAGAACAAAGCTCATTCGCGAGGGCAAGTGCGCCGCCGGAGTCCCGGTCGAATTGATCGAGGATGATACCGCTTGGTCGCCTTACCTGTCACCGGAAGAGGTGTGCAAGCTCGATACCGTGCGGCTCGCGCTCCGTCGCGGCGATATCGTCGAAGCGGCGAAGCACGGCCGCGTGTTCGAGTTGACGCCGGTGGCGGCAAAGTGATCGAGCGCAATCTCGAAGCGATCAAAACCGCCGAATGGATCAATTAAGTGCACTGTCACCGTAATTTTAAGTACACTATCACCGTAATTTGGGATGCTATCTGTTCTCTCAATGATAGCCGCCGGTAAGCTTATATTCAACGTCGTCCAGAATACCCATTATCCGGCTATTCACAAGCTTGGCGCAAATCGCTGGCGGTTCCCCAAACTCGGCGCCTACGTCGCCTCGCACTTTTTGCAAAAGATTATTCGCTTCCTTGTACGAGATACCGGACTCCTTGATGAGTTGCTGCAAATAGTTGTCCCATCCTTCTTTCATGACTCCGAACCACGCATCGCTACGTAGGCCACAGATTGAAGCATCAAAGGCAAGGATATAATTGCGGTCGGCGCTGGTCATCAATTCAATTGTCGGCGTCTTGGCTGCTTGTTCTCGCAGTCCTGCGCCAAGCTTCTCTTTCGCGCGGCCTAGCAAGTCCTGATCTTGGGCAAGGGCGACCGTGACAGAAATGGTCCATAAGATACAAACAAAACTCGCTTTGAAAGCGGACATCGGCGAACCTTTGACACTAAGATAGTAACGGTCAGCAGCCAAATTCCAAATACGCTACCGCCCGGGAACCGGTTGCGCAATGGCGCACATAACGGGAGTTCCCGCGGGGCTCCCATAGTATCCGGACGGCCGAGCACCGGCTAACATCAACTCGATTCTCAATTCGGGAGATCGAGAGATGCAGATCAAAGAAGCGTCGTACGTGTTGCGCATCCGGCACCTTGAGCGGCTGGCCAAGGCTCGCTACAAAAAACTGGCCAGTGATCCGTCGGTGAATCGGGCGTGGGCATACCGCGCTGCGCTGCGGTACGTGCGGATTTGTCGCGTTCATGACGGCTGTGCAATGGCTGAGATCACGCCATTCAAATCCTGACCTGATTTTTAGGTCCGTCCGCAGAGATCGGTCGGTGCGGAAAGACTTTGACGCGAATCGCACTGGCAGCGGTCGCGCGTCAGGATCGTTTAGCGCGGCTTGATCACGCTGCCCTCGGAAATTACGGTGACAGTGCATTTAATTCATGGATTGGTTGCGTGGCCGTTTGCGACCCGCTCCTCATGAACTCCGCTCCCGCGGCGGCTTCAACGCATCGCGCACCGTCTCAGGCTCCCGCGCGATAACCTTGAGGTAGGCGCGCGCGGCTTGGTCGGGCTCGACACGGCCCTGCTCCCAGTCGCGCAACGTTCCGAGCGCAATGTGGTAGCGCGCAGCGAAATCTTCCTGGCTCAATCCGAGCGCGCGCCGGATGATCTTCGCCTGCGGGGTCCGCTTCATGCGGGTGAGGTCTGCTTCGCTCAGCGGCTGCGCGTCGGGATCGTTGACTGCCGCGCGATGACGCTGCGCATCCGTCATGGCGTCCAAGCGGTTCCAATCCACGTTGGAGGATTTCGCCGCCTTACGCGTTGTCTTCGTGGTATCGGCGTCTTTCATGTGGCTCGGCTCCGCGTGCGGAGATGATGCGAATGGTGCCGTTACGCAGCGTGTAGGCAACGCAGAGAACGCGATCGTCGACCATGCCTATGATTACGTAACGGTCCTCGCCGTAGTCCCTGCGGTCATCGAGGCGCTCGGTGGCGAATGGGTCTTTGAAAACCTGTCTGGCCGCCTCGAAGCTCACGCCGTGGTCGGCGTAGTTCTGCGCGGCCTTGTCGTCGTCCCATGCGAACTCGCCGTCGTTCATAATACTACTGATTATCCGTAGTGCGGTCAAGCCATATCGGCGGGAATATTGACAGCGGAGCGGCCAGTGGCAACGTGTGCCGCTACGTAGGGAGTTGACCATGGCCAACGAACCGAGCCGCGAAAATCCGAACGGGCCGATCGGCACCGAAGTCATCTTCGAGAACGACCAGGTGCGGGTGTGGGACATGCGCGTTGCCGCGCGCGGCAAGAAGCCGTGGCACCATCACACCATGGATTACGTCATCATCAATCTGACCGGCGGCAAGGCCGAGATCGAGAACGTCGAAGGCAAGTCCTACATCGCCGACGACAAGCCCGGCGGCGTGATCTGGAAAGATGCCGGCGAGAAGCATGAATTACGCAATCTCACCGACCAGCCCTACCGCAACGTTCTCGTCGAGCTGAAAAACGGCAAGTAGTACGGCGGCAAGCGCCGCCCGGGTTGCGTGAAACGAAATCCGGATCAGCCTTGCCAACCGTCCCGGCTTTTGCGTTGCCCAATCCGAACTATTTGCAGATCTCAAATGCCGCTTATCCTTTGACTGCGGCTGATCGTCCTTGAATGTGTTATCATTCGGTGATAATTTATCAGCGATGGATGACCGCGATCCCGGCCTCGCAATCCTGCTTGACCTCGATCGTATATCATTCGCGATTGACGCGGCCGGCGAGTACACAGTCAGATTCATCGTGAGGCGAGTGCCGCCAAGCCCGGAGCGACCGCACGGACTGAGCTACAGTCTAACGCTGCACAATGCGACCGGCGCACGCATTGTCGGCTTTGATAACGCGCATTTGACGCCCTCCAGGACCGGACGCACCAAACCCGTGGCGCATGATCACCGCCACCGATTGCAAACGACCCGGCCTTATCAGTACCGCGATGCGGCGACACTGCTGGCGGATTTCTGGGCCGAAGTTGATGCCGTTCTCAGAGAACGAGGAGCATTGCCATGACGACACTGAAAGTAGGGATCGCCTCCTACGAGCAATTCAAAGCGTACACGATGGCGATCGTCCGCGGCGAACACAAGCGCAAGCCCGATGAACCCAAAGTGTGGTTCTCGTCCATCGAGAGCTTCGCCAAGGTGCTGTCGGAGCACAACCGCGAGCTGCTGCGCGTGATTGCAGAGACCAAACCGCAATCGCTCAATGAGTTGGCGAAAAAAACCGGGCGCGCCAAATCCAACCTGTCGCGCACGCTCAAGACTCTGGAACGCTACGACCTCGTGAGCCTGGAGAAGGGCAAGGGCCGCACGCTGAAGCCGCGCACGCCATACACTGATGTGGTGCTCGACTTGTCGCTCCGGGCCTCACGCAAGACACCCCGCACCCTGGTTCCCGCCTGATAGTTAATGCAATAATGAGGGGCGGCGGCTCAACAGGATCAGTGCCATGGCCATGTACGACAATCTCCTCGCCAACGTCCCGACCGATTTGTGGATCGGCGGCAAGTGGAAGAAATCTTCCGACGGCGGCCGGTTCGACGTGATCGATCCGGCGACCGAGAACAAGGTCGCCTCGGTCGCCAGCGCGACGGTCGAGGACGCCAAGGCCGCGCTCGACGCAGCGCAAGCCGCGTTTCCCGGCTGGGCCGCCAAGAAGCCGCGCGAACGCGGCGAAATCCTGCGCAAATCGTTCGAATTGATCATGCGCGACGCCGAGCGGCTCGCCAAGCTCATCACCATCGAGAACGGCAAGGCGCTGTCGGACTCGCGCGGCGAAGTCGCCTATGCCGCGGAGTTCTTCCGCTGGTATGCCGAGGAAGCGGTGCGCAATATCGGCCAGAACTCGATCGCGCCGGCGACCGGCGCGCGCATCCTCGTGCATCACAAGCCCGCCGGCATCGCCGTGCTGGTCACGCCGTGGAATTTTCCCGCCGCGATGGCGACGCGCAAGATCGGCCCGGCGCTCGCCGCCGGCTGCCCGGTGGTGCTCAAGCCAGCCTCCGACACGCCGCTCACCATGCTCGCTCTGATGCCGATCCTGGAGGAAGCCGGCGTGCCGGCCGGCGTGGTCAATGTCATTCCGTCGCGCTCGTCGGGCAAAGTCGTGAGCGCGATGCTGCATGATTCTCGCGTTCGGGTCGTTTCCTTCACCGGCTCGACCGAGGTCGGCCGCAAGCTCCTGCACGAAGCCGCCGACTCGATCGTCAAGCCGGCCATGGAGCTTGGCGGCAACGCGCCGTTCATCGTGTTCGACGATGCCGATCTCGACGCCGCCATCGACGGCGCCATGATCGCCAAAATGCGCAACATGGGCGAAGCCTGCACCGCCGCCAACCGCTTCTATGTGCACGAGAAGGTGCATGACGAATTTGCCAAGAAATTGACCGCTAAGATGGCGGGCCTGAAAATGGGCAACGGGCTTGACGACGGCGTCGCGCTCGGCCCGCTCGTCAACAAGGACGGCCGCGACAAGGTGATCGAGCTGGTCGACGACGCGGTGAAGAAAGGCGCCAAGGTGCTCACCGGCGGCAAGACGCCGGGCGGCCCCGGCTTCTTCTATCCGGCCACGGTGCTCGCCAACGTGTCCAACGATGCCAAAATGCTGAACGAGGAAATCTTCGGCCCCGTGGCCTCGATCCAGCCGTTCAAATCCGACGACGAAGTGATCACGCGCGCCAACGACACCGAATACGGCTTGGTCGCTTATCTCTACACCAAGGACTTAAGCCGCGGCATGCGTGTTTCCGAGAAACTCGACTTCGGCATGATCGGGCTTAACCGCGGCATCGTCTCCGATCCGGCGGCGCCGTTCGGCGGCGTCAAGCAGTCCGGCCTCGGCCGCGAGGGCGCGCATGAAGGCCTGATGGAGTTTTTGGAGACGCAATACATTTCGGTGATGTGGTGAGCGGGCAAGCCGATGCACAACGCCTGATCGGCTCGTGGCGCCATATCGGCACCAGCGTGGACGGCAAACCGCGGCCGGGACAGGGCGCGAATCCGAAGGGCATCATCATCTACGATGCCCACGGCTATATGGCCTGTCAGGTCGCGCCGGATCGCGAAGTGACCAAGGCCGGCGAGAAGCCGACCGGCGATGAGGCCAAGGCGGCGCTTGACGGGCATATCGCCTATTTCGGCAAATATTCGGTCGACGAGCGGGCGCGCACCGTCACGCACCATCGTCAAGCCAGCGTGCAGCCCGGCGATCAAGGCGACCTCGTGCGCGGCTACGAGTTCTCGGGCGACCGGTTGATCCTGCGCCCACTCGGCACCAGGACCGAAGTGGTGTGGGAACGTATCAAGTGAGATGGCATCGGAAATAACCCCATGGACGTGCTGATGCCGCAGCTCGGCGAAACGGTCGCCGAAGGCAAGATCACCAAATGGTTCGTCGCTGCCGGCGCGGCGGTCAAGCCGGGCGATAACCTGTTCGAGATCGAGACCGACAAGGTCTCGATGGAAGTGCCGTCGACCACGGCGGGCGTGCTTGAGGAAATCCGCGTGCCGGCGGGCGAAGTGGCGCCGGTCGGTGCCATTGTCGGCGTGATCGCGGATGGAGCGGGCGCGGCGGCGAGTCCGCCGGCCCCTGCCGCAGCGGCGGTAAAGCCGGCAGCCCCGACGGCAGCGTCTCGCGCGGCGACGATCGCGCCGGCGCGGCAGCAGGCTCCTGTCAAGCTCGATCCGTTCTTCGAAGTGCGCACGCCGGAGCGCAATTTCGGTCCGGCGCGTTTAGGCGGCGGCATAACCGTGACGCCGCTGGCGCGGCGGCTTGCCGGCGAGGCCGGTATCGAGCTGTCGCGGCTGCGCGGCTCCGGGCCGCATGGCCGCATCCTCGCGCGCGATATCGAGGAGGCGCCGCGGCCGTCGCGTGCACCGGCTGCGGAAGCTCCAAGCGCGGCGCAGGTCAAGGCGCTTTATCCGTCTGGCAGCTACGAGGAAGTGCCGCTCGACGGCATGCGCCGCACCATCGCGGCGCGGCTGACGCAGGCGGCGACCGTTCCGCAGTTCTATCTCACCGCCGACGTCGCCATCGACCGGCTGCTCGCGTTGCGCGAGGAAGCCAATGCGGCGGCAGGAAAGGACAAGGACGGCAATCCGGCGTTCAAGCTTTCGCTCAACGATTTTGTCATTCGCGCGTTGGCGCTCGCCTTGCAGCGCGTGCCGTCGGCGAACGCGGTCTGGGCCGGCGATAGAATCTTACGATTCAAGCAATCCGATATCGGCGTCGCGGTGGCGCTCGACGGCGGATTGATCACGCCGGTCATTCGCGGCGCCGAAGCGAAATCGCTGACTGCGATCTCGGCGGAGATGAAGGAGCTTTCGGCGCGCGCGCGGGAGCGAAAGCTGAAACCCGCGGAGTACCAGGGCGGCGCGTCGGCAATTTCCAATCTCGGTATGCACGGCGTGCGCGCATTCACCGCCGTCATCAATCCGCCGCATGCGACTATTCTCGCGGTCGGCGCCGCGCGCCGCCAGGCGGTCGAAAAGGACGACGGCGGCGTCGCTTTCGTCAGCATGCTGAGCGCGACGCTGGGCTGCGATCATCGCGTCGTCGACGGTGCGCTCGGCGCCGAGCTGTTGGCCGCGATCAAGATGCTGCTCGAATCGCCGGTGAGCATGCTGGTGTGAGGTTGCCCAATGCCCGCCACTAAGCCCGAGATCGTGCTGCTCGGACCGCTCAAGCCGCTGGTCGTCAGCGGCCTCGAAGCGGTCTGCACGGTGCACCAGGCCGCGGCGGCGGACGACCGCGCGGCGTTTTTTGCCGCCCATTCCGGCGCGCGGGCGATCGCCTGCAGCGCCACGACCGAGCGTATTACCGGGCCTTTCATGGCCGGCTTTCCCAAGCTGCAAATCGTGTCGAGCTTCGGCGTCGGCTACGACCATGTCGACGCCAAATGGGCCGGTGCGCACGGCATTATCGTGACCAACACGCCCGAAGTGCTCGCCGAGGAAGTCGCCGACACCGCGATCGGATTGCTGTTGTGCACGGTGCGCGAATTTCCCCAGGCCGAGCGCTTCTTGCGTGCCGGCAACTGGGCGCGCAACGACTATCCGCTGAGCCAGGCGACATTGCGCAATAGAACAGTCGGCATGGTCGGCATGGGCGCGATCGGCCAGGCGATCGCGCGTCGGCTTGACGGCTTCGGCGTGCCGGTCGTCTATCACACGCGGAGGCCGCGCCGCGAAGTTGCCTATCGGCATTATCCGACGCTCATCGACATGGCGCGCGACGTCGATACGCTCCTGGTCATCGTGCCGGGCGGGCCGGCGACCGCGAACATGGTCGATGCCGGAGTGCTCGACGCGCTGGGCGAAAACGGCATTTTGATCAACATGGCGCGCGGTTCGGTGGTCGACGAGCCGGCTTTGATCGCGGCGCTCAAGGACAAGCGGATCATGGCGGCCGGGCTTGACGTTTATGTCAGGGAGCCGAACGTGCCTGCCGAGCTGATCGCGATGGACAACGTCGTGCTGTTTCCCCATCTCGGCTCGGCCTCGGTCGATACCCGCAACAAGATGGATCGGCTCATGGTCGACAACATCGCCGCTTGGGCCGCCGGCAAGCCGCCGCTGACGCCGGTGCCGGAAACGCCGTGGCGGTCATGGAACCCGAGCTGAGGGTTGCATGACGCCGCGGGACGAGCGTGGTAGCGTTTGCGCTTGACGGCCGGCAAAGAATTCCACATGGGTCGCGGCGTTATCATCGGGATTGCCATCGCAGCGAGCCTTTGCGGCGGCGGCGCGTTCGCACAAAATACGCCGGCCGACACGCAGCCACAGACGCAGCCGAGCGCGCAGCCGCAGCCCGCGCCGCCGCAAGACGTTCCGCCGCAAGACGTTCCGCCGCAATTCCTGCCGCCGCAGTCCGCGCCGCAAAATGCTCCCGCGCAAGGCGAGCAACCGGCGACGCAACCGCAAAACGGCTTGAGCGACGCGGCCAGCACCATGATCGGCGCCTGGGAATTCTCCAATGCCGACCACGACAAGATCTGCCATTTCAATTTCCGCAGCGATGTCGTGGCCGGCGGTTATAGACTCGACATCGACAAAAACTGTCCGAACCTGTTTCCCTCGACCGGGACCATGGTCGCCTGGGCGCTGGACGATTACGGCGATCTGCGCCTGCTCGATGCCGGCGGCAATGCGGTGGTCGAGCTCAGCGAAGTCGAGGGCGGCATGTATGACGGCTTCACGCCGGAAGAGGGCCGCTACATTTTGCAGACGGCCGCCGCGGCGCCGATGCGCTCCGCCGACGACATGGCCGGCGACTGGGCGGTCAGCCACGGCACCGGCAAGCCGATCTGCACGCTGACGCTGGCGAACAGCCCCGCCGGCGATGCTTTGGCGCTCACGATCAAGCCCGGCTGCGACGCTTCCGTCATGCGCTTTGCGCCGAGTGCCTGGCGCATGGACCAAGGCGCGCTGGTTTTGCTCTCGGCGCGCGGGCAGACTTGGCAGTTCGAGGAGAACGACGCCAATACCTGGCAACGCGTGCCGGAATTGGCCGACACGATCCTGCTGGTGCGGCAGTGAGGGAATCGTCATTGCGAGCGCAGCGAAGCAATCCAGGGGTGGGATTCTGGATTGCTTCGTCGCGGAGCTTGTCATCGGGCCGGCCACTTCGGGCCGGACCCGTCGGCTTCTCGCAATGACGGCACCGAAATGAACAAACGGCATCAGGTCGTCATTATCGGCGGAGGGCCGGTCGGCACGGCGCTTGCGGTCGAGCTCGGCCAGCGCGGCATATCCTGTGCGCTGGTCGAGCGCCGGCTTAAGCCGCAGCGCATCCCCAAGGGCCAGAACCTGACGCAGCGCTCGGTGGAGCATTTCTATTTCTGGGGCGTCGCCGAACAATTGCGCGCCGCGCGCATGCTGCCGCCCGACTATCCGATGAGCGGGATTGTCGCCTATCGCGATCTTAACAGCGACCATTGGTACGCGCCTCCGTTACGAGAAATCGTCAATTCCTATTACTTCCAGGACAATGAAAGACTGCCGCAATACCAAAGCGAATACGTGCTGCGCGCGCGCATGGCGCAGCTGCCGAATGTCGAGGCCCGGTTCGGCTGGGCGGCGGATACCGTCGAGCAAGACAAGACCGGCGTGCGCGTCGCCGTCGCCCAAGATGACGCGCAAGAAAGCGTGCATGAAAACGTCCAAGACGGCGGCGCCGGACGCGAAATCGTCGAGGCCGATTATGCGGTCGGCTGCGACGGCGGCCATTCCATGGTGCGCCGGCAGATCGGCATCGAGCGCGGCGGCGCCGATTTCAATCAGCTCATGGTGCTTGCCCTGTTCCGCTCGCGCGAACTGCACGACAAGCTCAAGCGCTTTCCGCCGCGCTCGACCTATCGGGTCATTCATCCCGATCTTCAGGGCTATTGGCAGTTCTTCGGCCGCGTCGACGTCGGCGAGAGCTGGTTTTTTCATTCGCCGGTGCCGGCCGACACCACGCGCGACAATTACGACTTTCACGGCCTGTTGCAGAAGGTCGCCGGCTTTCCCTTCGCCTGCGACTTCGATTACGTCGGCTTCTGGGATTTGCGCATCGCGGTCGCCGAAAAATATCAGGTCGGCCGCGTCTTCATTGCCGGCGACGCCGCGCATTCGCATCCGCCTTACGGCGCCTATGGGCTCAACAACGGCCTCGACGACGCGGTCAATCTCGGCTGGAAGCTCGCCGCAAAGCTGAAAGGCTTCGGCAGCGACGCGCTGCTGCGGACATACACCGAGGAGCGGCGGCCGATCTTCAAGGAGACGGCGGAGGATTTCATCGAAGCCGGCATCGCGCGCGACAAGGAATTCTTGCAACGCCACAGCCCGGAGCGCGATCCCGCCGAGTTCGAACGGGCCTGGAAGGAGCACGCCAATGCCGCGGCGCCGCGCGTGCTCACTTACGAGCCGCATTACGAGGGCTCACCGATTATATTCGGGCCGCCGGGCGGCTTAAGCAGCGCCAGCGGCACGCACACGTTTACGGCGCGCGCCGGCCATCATTTGCCGCCCCAGCTTTTGTCCTCCGGGCGCAACGTGTTCGAGGAGCTTGGCGCGGGTTTCACCTTGCTCGCGTTCGACGCCGACAACCGGACGGTGACGGCATTCGACAAAGCGGCGCGCAAGCTGCGCGTGCCGCTCAAGATCGTGCGCGACAACTATGCCGACGGCCGCACGGCTTATGAAGCCAAGCTGATCCTGGTCCGTCCCGACCGCTATATCGCCTGGACCGGCGACGGCGCACCCGCCGATGCGGGCGCGATTATTTGCAAAGTTGTCGGGCGGGCGTAGCGCGTGGCGTCAAATCAGCTTCAACCCCTTCAAGCTGGCGTGGCCTTCCTTGCCGACGATGATGTGATCGTGCACGGAAATACCGAGCGGGGAAGCCACCGCGATGATCTGCTGCGTCATCTGGATGTCCGCGCGCGACGGCGTCGGGTCGCCCGAGGGATGATTATGCACCAGGATGATGGCGGTGGCCGAGAGTTCCAGCGCGCGCTTGACCACTTCGCGCGGATAGACCGGCGTGTGGTCGATGGTGCCGACCTGCTGCAATTCGTCGACGATGAGCTGATTGCGCTTGTCGAGGAACAGCACGCGGAACTGCTCGCGGTCGGCGAACGCCTGCGCGGTGCGGCAATAATCGAGCACGGTCGACCATGACGACAGCACGGGACGCTTCTTCACCGCGCCGCGAAGCAGCCGGCTTGCCGCCGCCTGCACGATCTTGAACTCGGTGATGCCGGCATCGCCCAGCCCCTTGACCTCGGCGAGCCGCACCTCCGGCGCCGCGATCACCTCGGCGAACGAGCCGAATTTTTCCAAGAGCGTCTTGGCCAGCGGCTTGACGTCGCGCCGCGGCAACGCGCGAAACAGCAGGAGTTCGAGAAGTTCGTAATCCGACAGCGCCTCCGATCCGGCCTCGCGGAAGCGGTCGCGCAGGCGGCCGCGATGGCCCAAATAATGCGGCGTCGCCTCGGCCAGGCCGCGTTCGCTGTCGCGCTTCTTTTCCGGCATCGGTTTTCGCACGCAACTTCGCCCAGGCCGCACCCCGCGCGCGGCCGCAGCCGGCGCCGCCAAGGATGACCGGATTACGCCAATTTGCAATCGCCTTGCGGGCGGCGGATTAGCTAGACGCCGGGTAAGGCGGCTTGTCAAAGCCGCGCGGCGACAGCGTGAAGATTTCGACCCCGTCCTCGGTGACGCCGACCGAGTGCTCGAACTGCGCGGACAGCGAGCGGTCGCGGGTCACCGCGGTCCAGCCGTCGGACAGCACTTTGACGTGGGCGCGGCCGAGATTGATCATCGGCTCGACGGTGAAGAACATGCCGGGCTTGAGCACGATGCCCTCGCCGGGCCGGCCGACATGCACGATATTCGGCTCGTCGTGGAACAAGCGGCCGACGCCATGGCCGCAGAAGTCGCGCACCACGCTCATGTGCTGGCCCTCGACATAGCTCTGGATGGCATGGCCGATGTCGCCGGTGGTGCCGCCGGGCTTGATCGCGGCGATGCCCCGCATCATGCCCTCATAGGTGACTTCGATCAGCCGCTCGGCGCGGCGCGGAATTTCGCCGATGGTATACATGCGGCTGGAATTGCCGTGCCAGCCGTCGAGGATCAGCGTCACGTCGACATTGACGATGTCGCCCTCGCGCAACGGCTTGTCCGCCGGGATGCCGTGACAGACCACGTGATTGACCGAGGTGCAGGTCGCCTTGCGGTAGCCGCGATACATCAGCGTCGCCGGCATGGCGTTGTGATCGAGGCCGAACTCGAAGACCAGCCGGTCGATGCGCTCGGTGGCGACGCCGGGCTTGATCTCGCCGCCCAGCATGTCGAGGCATTCGGCGGCGAGCCGGCCCGCCCTGCGCATGCCGTCGAAGGCGGCGGGGCCGTGAAGCTTGATCTGTCCGGTCTTGCGCAGCGGCGCGTAGGCCGCGTCGACATAGGTCATGGTCTAAGGGAGCTGGAATGTCGTGGCGTTTCTGCCAGCAATGTAAGCATAGGCGGCGGCAACGCAAGCAAGCCGCGCATGATCCCGAAAAAGCCTGCCCTCGGACTTGATCCGAGGGTGGACGCCGGTTTCCCGCCTTCGCGAAGCCCGCTTCGGCGGGCGAAGGAAGGTCGGATAAGATCATGCGCAAAAAATCCATCAGGCGGCGATCTTGCCGCCCAACTCGTCCGCGATATGGGTGCGGATGATGTCGTCGAACGAGGCTTCGGCGCGAAAACCGAGCGCCAACGCGCGGGCCGGATCGAACCGGCTCGGCCAGCCGGCGACGATGCGGGCGACCAGCGGGTCCGGCGCGCGCCGGATGCGGGCGGCGACCCTGTCGCCGGCGATCCGGCGCAAGGCCGCGATCTGCTCGGCGACGGTGCAACAGACGCCGGGCATGGTGAGGTTGACGCGCGGCCCGAGCTTCGACGCATCGAGGCCGGCGGCGTGAACGAGAAAGCCGACGGCGGCGCGCGGGCTGGCATGCCAATGCAGAACGGTGTCGGCGACCGGCAGCACGGCTTCCTCGCCGTTAAGCGGCTCGCGGATGATCGAGGAGAAGAAGCCGGACGCCGCCTTGTTCGGCCGGCCCGGCCGCACCACGATCGACGGCAGCCGGATGCCGACGCCGTCGAGGAAGCCGCGGCGGGTGTAATCGGCGAGCAGGAATTCGACCGCGGCCTTCTGCGTGCCGTAGGAGGTCAGCGGCGTTAAGTGAAAATCGTCGGCGATCGCCGGCGGAAACGGCGCGCCGAACACCGCGATCGACGAGGTGAAAACCAGCCGCGGCCGGTATCCGTCGCCGATCGCGCGGATGGCGTCGAACAGCGCGCGCGAGCCGTCGAGATTGACCCGCATGCCCTTTTCGAAATCAAGCTCCGCCTCGCCCGACACCACGCCGGCAAGATGAAAGATCGCGTCCGGCCGGCCGGCGACTGCCGCGCGCACCGCCGCCGGATCGGCGATGTCCGCGGCGGCGGCGACGACTTTGCCGGAGAATTGCTCCGGCTTTGGCGGCGCGACGACGTTGATCAGCGTGAGCTGCTCGACTGCGCGACCGTTCAGCGCGCCGTCGGCGACCAGGCGCGCCACAAGCTTGCGCCCGATCATTCCCGCCGCGCCGGTGATCAGGATGTGCATGGGAACATTCACCCGCTCTGTCATGCTCCGCGAAGGCGGAGCATCCAGTAATCGCTGCCTTATCCAATACTCAGGGAGTACTGGATCATCCGCTTTCGCGGATGATGACACGCGTTACAACGCCATCCCGCCATCGACGAGATGGGTCTGGCCGGTAATGTAGCTTGCCTCGTCGCTGGCGAGGAAGAGGGCAAGCGCGGCGACTTCGGCCGCCGTGCCGAGCCGGCCCATCGGCTGGCGGGCGATGAAATCCTGCCGCACTCCCTCCACCGATTTGCCGGTCGCCTTCGACGCCGTAGCGATGCGCTCCTCCAGCGAAGGCGATTTGATGGTGCCCGGGCAGATCGCGTTGCAGCGGATGCCGTCCCGGATGAAATCGGCGGCGACCGCCTTGGTGAGCCCGATCACCGCGGCCTTGGTGGCGCCGTAAGCATAGCGGTCGGGCACGCCGCGGATCGACGACACCGCCGAGGAAATATTGACGATGGAGCCGGATTTCCTCTCCAGCATGGCCGGCAGGAAGGCCTTGATCATGCGGTGCATGGATTTGACATTCAGATCGAAGGAAAAATCCCAATCCTTGTCGGTGCAATCCAGTACCGAGCCGTTCGCCACATAGCCGGCGCAATTGACCAGACTGTCGAGCGCGCCGAATTCGCGCGCGACCGCTTTCGCCAGCGCGTCGATATCGTCCGGTGCGCGCACGTCGAGTTTTTGCCGCCGCTCTGCCCGCAAGCCTGCAAGCTTGTCCTCGGCGACATCGGTGGCGATGACGCTCGCGCCTTCGGCGATGAAGGCCTCGGCGATGGCGCGGCCGATGCCCTGCCCCGCGGCGGTGATGAGCGCGACCTTGCCCTTGAGCCTGTCGCTCATGCCGCGCCCCCGACGCCGTTCAACGCCGCGAGGCTGATTTTCTGCCGGCCTTCGCCGTCGAAATTGCGCGGATCGAGCCAACGCTCGAAATTGACTTTGCGCGCCGGCCATTCGCCGTCGAGCATGGAGAACCAGGCGTTATCGCGGTTGCGGGTTTTGGCGATCATGTATTGGCGGAATGTCCCTTCGTAAACGAAGCCGTAGCGCAACGCCGCGCGGCGCGACGCGGCGTTGAGCGCATCGCATTTCCATTCGTAGCGCCGGTAACCGAGCGCCTCGAAGATGTAGCGCGCCAGCAGATATTGCGCTTCGGTTCCGAGCGGCGTGCGCTGGAGCGCGGGGGAATACAGCACGTGACCGACCTCAATGACGCGATGCTCCGGTACGATGCGCAGCAGCGTGAAATAGCCAACAGTGCGCCCGGCGGTATCGACGATGGCATAGGCATAGGGGTCATCCGCCGCCGCGCGCTTGGCAATAAACGCAGAAAAGTCGGTAAAGTTCGCGAAAGGACCGCTGGTCGCAATATAAGTCCAGACCTGATCCTGCCCGGCGAATACCTTCCACAGGTCGGTCGCATGCTCTGCCGTGAGCTTTTCGATGCGCCCGTAGCGCCCCTTCAGCGTCACCGGACCGGGACGCGGTGCCGGCGTCGGATCGGCCACCGGCAGGCCGACCGGCTGGCCGGTTTGCGGATGCGGTTCTGAGTCGGTCATGAAGAGAGCTTTTTGCGATCCTCGCTGAAGAACTTGTTCAGCTCGGGATTGGAGATAAGCCCGGCGAAGCCATCGAACTTGCCGTCCTTGGCGATCTCGGTGGCGGTGCGGATGAAGGCGTGCATGGCGACGCGCGCGAGCGAGCCGCCGACGCTGATCCGGCGCACGCCCATCGCCGCGATGTCGGCGACAGTGAAGCCGAAGGCACCGCCGTTGAGGAAATTCACCGGCTTCGGCGCCACGGCTCTGACTACCGCCTCGATCTGTTCGCGGGTCTTGATGCCCGGCGCGTAAAGGCAATCGGCGCCGGCGGCGGCATAGGCCTTGAGCCGGCGGATGACGTTGTCGAGATCGGGCACGCCGCGAATGAACCCTTCCGCTCGCGCGGTGAAAACGACATCGCCGCCGGCACGGTCGATCGCCGCGCGCGCCGTTTTGACCCGCGCCACCGCCGTGTCGAGATCGTAGAGCGCGGTCTTGCCGTCGTTCGGCGAATCCTCGATCGACAGGCCGGCGACGCCGGTGGCGACGCAGCGCGTCACATTGTCCGCCAGGCTTTCGAGATCGCCGCCAAAGCCGTCCTCGAAATCGGCGTTGAGCGGCACATCGGTCGCCGCCGCGATTTCGCTAAAATGCGCCAGCACCTGGTCGCGGTTCTGCGCGCCGTCGGCGTAGCCCTGCGCATGGGCATAGCCGGAGCTTGTCGTCGCCAGCGCCGCAAAGCCGAGCCCTTGCAGATAGCGCGCGCTGCCGACGTTCCACGGATTGGGGATGACGAAGCAGCCGCTCTTATGCAGCTCGCGGAAGCTCTTCCGCTTTTCGGCGGTCGAAGGACGGGGCATGGGAAAAACTCGTTTGGATCGGCGCCAACGGTCAGTGGTTATCGCGCGGCACAGAGTGTTGTGCAACGCGTTGATATTTCACCGCCGGCGCGAGCACCATGCCGGCGCCGAGTTGATCGACCATGGCGCGCTGGATTTCCTGCCATGGCGTCTGGCTCGGCGGATAATGGTAACCGCCGTTCTTGGCGAGCGCCCCGCGCCGCGCCGTCAGTTCCGCATCCGAGATCAGGATATCGGCGCTGCCTTTGTTGAGATCGATGCGCACGCGGTCGCCGGTCTGCAACAGCGCCAGACCGCCGCCGGCGGCCGCTTCCGGCGATGCGTTGAGAATGGACGGCGAGCCCGAGGTGCCGGATTGCCGGCCGTCGCCGACGCAGGCAAGCGAGGTCACGCCGCGTTTGATCAGCGCCGCGGGCGGCTGCATGTTCACCACCTCGGCCGAGCCGGGATAACCGATCGGCCCGGTGCCGCGCATGAACAGGATCGAATGCTCGTCGATGCCGAGGGCGGGGTCCTCGATGCGGCGGTGATAGTCTTCCGGCCCGTCGAACACCACGGCGCGGCCTTCGAACGCATCCGGGTGCTTCGGATCGGACAGATAGCGTTTGCGGAATTCGTCGGAGATCACGCTCGTCTTCATGATCGCGGAATCGAACAGGTTGCCGCGCAACACCTTAAATCCGGCTTTGGCCTTCAGCGGCTTGGCGTAGGGCCGGATCACCTCGGCATTGCTGCTTTTCGCCCGCGCGACGTTCTCGGCCATGGTCTTGCCGTTGACGGTGAGCGCATCGCCATGCAGCCTCCTCGCCGCATGCAGTTCGTGCATCACCGCCGGCAGGCCGCCGGCGCGGTAATAATCCTCGCCGAGATAGGCGCCGGCCGGCTGCATATTGACCAGGAGCGGCACGTCGTAGCCGATGGTTTCCCAGTCCTCGATCGCGAGCTTGACGCCGATATGCCGGGCGATGGCGTTGAGATGGATCGGCGCATTGGTCGAGCCGCCGATCGCCGAGCAGGCGACGATGGCGTTTTCGAACGCGGCCCGCGTGAGAATGTCGGACGGCTTGAGGTCCTCGCGCACGATCTCGACCGCGCGCAGACCGGTCTCATAGGCGATGCGGGCGCGCTCGCGATAGGGCGCCGGGATCGCAGCGCAACCGGGCAGCGACAGGCCGAGCGCCTCGGCCATCGCATTCATGGTCGAAGCGGTGCCCATGGTGTTGCAGTGGCCGATCGACGGCGCCGACGAGGCGGCGATATCGATGAATTCCTTGTAGTCGATCCGACCGGCCGCGACGTTCCTGGCGGGCCTGCCACAGCACAGTGCCGGAACCGGCAAGCTTGCCGTTGTGGTAGGCGTCGAGCATCGGCCCGCCGGACAGCACGATGGCCGGCGTGTTGACGGTGGCCGCGGCCATGATGCAGGCGGGAACGGTTTTGTCGCAGCCCACCGTCAGCACCACGCCGTCGAGCGGATAGCCGTAGAGCACCTCGACCAGGCCGAGATAAGCGAGATTGCGGTCGAGCGCCGCGGTCGGCCGCTTGCCGGTCTCCTGAATTGGATGCACCGGAAACTCAAACGCGATGCCGCCGGCGGTGCGGATGCCTTCGCGCACGCGGTCGGCGAGCTCGAGGTGATGGCGATTGCACGGGCTCAAGTCGGAGCCGGTCTGGGCAATGCCGATGATCGGCTTGCCGGATGTCAGCTCGGCGCGGGTCAGGCCGTAATTGAGGTAGCGCTCGAGATAGAGCGCGGTCATGCCCGGATTATCCGGATTATCGAACCACAATTGCGAGCGCAGACGGCGCTGCCCGTCCTGTTTCGCGTTCTCGATCTTGGTCATTCCCGGCTCCGAAATTTATTCCGGTCACTGCAATGCGATTTCCGCAAGCCACCGGCGCGTCAGGCGTAGATATGTCGATTTAACGCTCCCGCGAGCGGCAATACCGCAACGGCGCGAGAGAGGAGGAAATAACAGTCGCGCAGCGCCCCGCCGTGCGCAACTCTTGCCACCCTTTTTGCATCCTTTGGCACCATTTAGGCTCCCGACACAGATCTATATTGCGTCGCAATATAGCGATATAAAAACAGCCATAGATTTCACATTAACACCATGATTTATGTAACGTTTTTGTGAAGATCGTTGCCATTGTGCGACGCCGTATTTTCACTAGGTGAGCGGTCGCGGGCGATGCCGAAATGGAGAACTCGAAATGAGCTCTATGAACATGAAATTCGCTTTGGTGGCGGTCGCCGCCGCGATGTTGGCGACGCCGGCTCTGGCGCAACGGCCGCAGCGTCAGACCTGGAACCACCATAAGGGCCAGTTGCAGGACTACGTGGGCAGCGCAGTCATGCCCAACGACCCCGCGATCATTCCCAACGATCCGTCGCTGCATTATCCCAATGGGACAGCCCCCAGCGGAACCGCCCAATCGGTTCAATCGGGCGCCGAATTCAACCTCGGCTATTAAGCTGCCCGGCCCGCAGTAAGTGGAGCAGAAGCCCCGGACCTCGTTCGGGGCCTCTTGCTTTTTTCGCAGCCGACCGGGTTTGCTTTTCGCTCCAGATTGAGTTGAACTCCGGCGCCGTAACGGGTTGCCGGGGAAACGCCATGCTGAGGACCGTCGCCGCCTTCGACCGCATCGGCGAGGAGAATGCCTTCGCGGTGCTGGCGCGGGCGATGCAGCTCGCGGCGGCCGGCCGCGACATCGTCAATCTCGGCATCGGCCAGCCCGATTTCCGCACGCCGGATTTCATCGTCGAGGCGGCGATCAAGGCCTTACGCGATGGCCATCACGGCTACACGCCGGCGGTCGGCATTTTACCGCTGCGCGAAGCGGTGGCCGCCGACCTTGGCAAGCGCTTCAAGGTCAACGTGTCGCCCGACGCGGTGATGATCATGCCGGGCGGCAAGCCGACCATGTTCATGTCGATCCTGATGTTCGGCGAGCCCGGCGCCGATATTCTCTATCCCGATCCCGGCTTTCCGATCTATCGCTCGATGATCGAATATACCGGCGCGCGACCGATTCCGGTGCCGATCCGCGAGGAAAACAATTTCGCGTTCTCGGCCGAGGAGACGCTCAAACTGATCACGCCGCAGACCCGGCTCCTGATCGTCAATTCGCCGGCCAACCCGACCGGCGGCGTCACTCCCAAGGCGGAGGTCGACAAGCTCGTGGCCGGGCTGGAGCGGCATCCCGACGTTGCGGTGATGTCCGACGAGATCTACGACCACATGGTCTATGACGGCGAGACCCATGTGTGCCTTCTGTCCTACCCGTCGCTCCGCGACCGTCTCATTTTGCTCAACGGCTGGTCGAAAACCTACGCCATGACCGGCTGGCGGCTCGGCTATGCGGTGTGGCCGGGGAAACTCTACGATTACGCCCGCAAGCTCGCGGTGAACCTGCATTCCTGCGTCAACGCCTCGGCGCAATATGCCGGGCTTGCCGCGCTGACCGGCCCGCAGGACGAACCGGCCAAGATGGTCGCCGAATTCGACCGGCGCCGCAAAATCGTGGTCGCCGGCTTGAACAAGCTGCCCGGCATGTCCTGCGCCACGCCGAAGGGCGCCTTCTATGCCTTTCCCAATATCAAGCGCAGCGGCTGGAAAGCCAAAGCGCTCGCCTCGGCTTTGCTCGAAGATGCCGGCGTGGCGCTGATCGGCGGCCCGGATTTCGGCATCCTCGGCGAAGGCTATATGCGCGTGTCCTACGCCAATTCGACCGAGAATATCCTCAAGGCGCTCGACCGCATGGGCGAGTTCCTGAGAAGCCGCAAGGCGGCGTGACCTGCTTTCTCGTCACCCTCGCTGCGTCAGGCGGAAACCGACGACGACCATCACAAGCCCAATGAGCTGCCAGACGCTCGGAATTTCGCCGAGCGCGAGCGCGCCGATCACCAGCGTAAACGGCGGCACCAGCGACGGATACAACGCCGCCCGTCCGACGCCGAGCAGGATTACGGCGCGGGTGAACAGATAGATTGCGCCGGCGCCGGCAAAGGCGCCCTGGACGACGGCTTGCAGCAGATTCTCGAAAAATCCCGCGGCGAGAAAATTGGCGTAGCTGAACAGCAAAATCGGCAGGCCGGCGAGCGACAGCACGCTGGTCACCGCGACCGCCGGCAGCGCCGGAATTTGCCACAGCCGCAGCAGCATGCCGAAAACCGCAAAACAGCTGCCGGCGGCGACGAACAACAGGTCGCCGAGGACGCCCTGCGCGCCCATCGTGCCCAAGGCCTCGGCGCCGATCACGGCGAGGCCGGCGACGATCGCCAGCGCGCCGACGATGCGGCGCGCCGGCAAGGCTTCCTTCAACACGAGCCGCGCCAGGAGCATGCCGCCGACGGCGGCGCAGGCCGGCTGGATGATGGCGCCGTGGCCGAGCGGCACGAACAGGTAGCCGATATAGCTGAACAGCGCGAGCGGCAGTCCGCCGGACAGCGCCAGCGCGGCGCTGCGGCGCCAGCCGAGGCGGCGCAAATCGCCGAACCGATCGGCGGCGAGCATGGGAATAAGCGCCAATCCCGGCCAGGCAAAGCGGTCGAGCGCGATAACGAGCGGCGACAGGCCCGCGGTGACACCCTGCCGCGCGGCGACGAAGCCGAGCGCCCAGAACAGCGCCGCGCCGGCGCCGCAGGCAATGCCGCGGGCCGTTGCGCTTTTGCTCGCCCAAGGTTCGGAAACGGCCATCGCGAATCATAGTCCGGCGCGGTTTGCCGGGACAACACGTCAATAGTCGTGTCAGGCTTCGCCGCATGCGAAGTCGCGACCGCGCCAAAGCATCGGCTCCGACCCCTTCTCACGCTGGATCACGCTGCTATCTTCGCCGATGGCAATCCGGGAGTGCGACATGGCCGAGGCGATCGCGGGCGAATACGACTACATCATCGTAGGCGCCGGCTCGGCCGGCTGCCTGCTCGCCAACCGGTTGTCGGCCGACGCCGGCAAGCGCGTGCTCATTCTCGAAGCCGGCGGCCGCGACAACTGGATCTGGTTTCATATCCCGGTCGGTTATCTGTTCGCGATCGGCAATCCGCGCGCGGACTGGATGTTCAAGACCGAGCCGGAGCCAGGGCTGAACGGGCGTAGCCTCAACTATCCGCGCGGCAAGGTGATCGGCGGCTCGTCGTCGATCAACGCCATGATCTATATGCGCGGCCAGGCCGCCGATTACGATCATTGGCGCCAGCTCGGGCTTGCCGGCTGGGGCTGGGACGACGTGCTGCCGTTTTTCAAGCGCCACGAAAATCACTTCCTCGGCGCGAGTTCCGCCCACGCCGTCGGCGGCGAATGGCACGTCTCGGCGCCGCGGATGCGCTGGGATCTGCTGGACGCCTTCCGCGCCGCCGCCGAACAGGCCGGCATCAAATCCATTGCCGACTTTAATTGCGGCGACAACGAAGGCATCTGCGCCTTTCACCTCAACCAGAAGCGCGGCCGGCGCGTCTCGACGGCGCGCGCCTTCCTCAAACCGGCGCTGCATCGTTCCAATCTGCGGCTCGAAACCGGGTGCCTGGTCGAGGGCGTGACCTTCGACGGCCGGCGCGCGGCGGGGGTGCGCTGGCGGCAAAGCGGCACGACGCGCAGTGCGCGCTGCCGCGGTGAAGTCATTCTCGCCGCCGGCTCGATCGGCTCGACGCAAATCCTGCTGCTCTCCGGCATCGGACCGGCCGCGCAATTGCGCGAGCATGGCATCGAGGTGGTGCTCGACCGGCCCGGCGTCGGCGCCAATCTGCAGGATCACTTGCAGCTGCGGCTCATCTACAAGGTCGACGGCATCGTCACGCTCAACGAGCGGTATCACTCCCGCTTCGGCTTTGCCGGCATGTTCGCCGAATATGCGCTGTTCCGCCGCGGCCCGCTGACCATGGCGCCGTCGCAGCTCGGCCTGTTCACCCGCTCCGACCGCGACCGGGAACGCGCCAACCTGCAATATCACGTTCAGCCGCTGTCGCTCGACCGGTTCGGCGAGCCGCTGCACAAATTCCCCGCTTTCACCGCCAGCGTCTGCAATCTGCAACCGACCAGCCGCGGCGCGGTGCGGCTGCGCTCGGGCGATGCCGCCGACGCGCCGGTCATCAAGCCGAATTATCTGTCGACCGATGCAGGACCGCCGCGTCGCGGTCGCCGCGATCCGGCTCACGCGCCGCATCGCCGCGCAGCCGGCGTTGGCGCCCTATCATCCGCACGAATATCTGCCCGGCCCCGCGGTGCGCGACGACGACGACGCGGCGCTGGTCAAAGCCGCCGGCGACATCGGCACCACGATCTTCCATCCCGTCGGCACCGCGAAGATGGGGCTTAACAGCGATCCGATGACGGTGGTCGACGAGCGGCTGCGCGTTATCGGCATCGAGCGGCTGCGCGTGATCGATGCCTCGGTAATGCCGACGATCACGTCGGGCAACACCAACGCGCCGACCATGATGATCGCGGAAAAAGGCGCCGCCATGCTGCGCGAAGACGCCAAGGGCGGAATCTTTACGAAAGATTTGCCGGCATGAATCCGGCGCTGCGTGCGAAAGCGATGCTGGTCGATCCGTTGGTCGAGTGGGCCATCATCGAAAAGGAGTCCGGCGATCCGGCCTATCTGCTCGGCCGTTACGTCGCGCCACTTGCGCTCGTTCCCGCGCTGTCGAGCTTCGTCGGCAGCTGCGTCATCGGCGTTGACGTTCCAGGCGCCGGCACGGTGCGCGCGCCGGTGTTCGACGGGCTGTTCGGCGCCATCTTCGGTTACGCGACGACTTGCATCACGGTGCTCTTGCTCGGGCTCCTCATCAATCTGCTGGCGCCGGCGTTCGGCGGCCGCCGCGATTTCGACGGCGCGTTCAAGCTTGCGGTCTATTCGTTCACACCGGTGTGGCTCGCCGGAATTTTTCTCATCCTGCCGGGGTTGCGTTTTCTTGAGCTGACCGGCGGTTACGGCGCCTATATCCTCTGGCTCGGCCTGCCGCGGCTCGCGAAATCACCCGCGCAAAAATCCTTGAGCTTCACCACGGTCATCGTCGTTTGCGCCTTCGCGCTCGCCTATATCGCCGCCATCGCGCAACGCACGATGTTCGATACGCCGGGACTCTGACTTTGTCCCGGCCGGGCTTGACGGTTACGGCGCCCGCACGATCCGTTTGCAGGCCGCCGGCAGGCCGGCAAGCGTGAGCGGCTTCGGCGGCACTTTCGGCGGCGCCGGATGCAGCGTCGACGGCTTGAACCAGTAATCGAGCGCGGCGCCGCAGCCGTCCCCTTCCGGCACCGGCGGTTGCGCCTTGCAGTCGCGGTCGTCCGGCGGACAACTGATGCGGATGTGGAAATGCTCGGCGTGGCCCCACCACGGCCGCACTTTCTCAAGCCAGCCGCGGTCCGTGCCGGCCTCGCTGCACATCTCTTTTTTGATCGCCGCGTTGACGAAAATGCGGGTGACCATCGGGTCCTGCGCGGCGGCGCGCACCACGGCCATATGCGCCGGATTCCACGCTTTGGCATCGACCTCGGTCAGGTCGGGCGCCACCATGGTGACGGCGCCGTCGAGCTCGCGTTCCGCGCGCGTCAAGCACGTGATCGGGCATCGGCGTGAACCAGATATCGACGTTGAGGCCGATCTGATGGCTGGAATGGCCGGTGATCATCGGGCCGCCGCGCGGCTGCGACATGTCGCCGACCAAAAGTCCGTTCCAGCCGGCCTTTTTGGCGTTGTCGCCGAGCCGCTCGATGAAGGAAACCAGCCGCGGCGTGCCCCAGTTGCGGTTGCGCGACAGCCGCATGACTTGCCAGCTCGGGCCGGTGATCGGCAATTGCACGGCGCCGGCGAGGCAGCCGTCGGCATAGGAGCCGATCGGGCGCGGCGGACCGGGATACGGGGTGAGCTTGCGGCCGAACAATTCCTTGGCCGGCGTCGACGGCGAATTCGGATTGGCGAGCGGCGGCAGCGGCTGCGGATTGAGCGTGCCGGGCGGAGTGACGTTGATCATGTCGGCCGGATTTTGTGCGGCCGACCCCGGCGCGGGAGCGTCCTGCGCGGCGGCGGGAGCGCTGGCGATCAGAAGCAGCACGGCAATGCGGCGCAGCGAGGCGAGCATCCGAGACCTGTCAGCTTTTTGCTTTACGGTACGCGACGCCGCGCGCCCGGCGGCGATACGCTGCCGCCAATCCTTCGTCCTGTCCAGGCGCGAACAGGTCGCCGTCGTCGCCGCCGTCGCCGGCAAGTTCCAACAGCCGCCGCTCGGTCGCAATATGCGGCTCGATTGCGCCGTCGTGCCGGATGTGGCCGACGGCGAAACCCCGCGCGGCAAGCGCGCGGCCGACCAACAGGCAGCGGTGGCAATCGAGCGGCTCGCGCTCCGCGCACATCAGGCAGAGGCGACCGGTTGCGCGATTGTGCGCCGCGTCGGCGATCAGGCGCTCAAGTCCCGCTTGGAATTCGCTCTGCCGCGCCATCGCCTCGTAATCGGCGATGCCGTCGCAATAAAGGCTCGCCTCGCGCGGGCGGCCGCCGAGCGCGTCGCCGTAGGGCAGATAGCCGATGCCGTCGTGCGCCAACAACGGTGCGAGATTTTTGGCCGAGAACCACGGGCAGAACCGCGACACCGGGGTCGAGCGCAGGTCGGCAACGGCGCTCGCGCCCGCCGCGTGCAACATCGCGACAAAGCGATCCGCCGCGATGTTGGAATGGCCGATGCTGAAAAAATCGAATGCCGTCATCGCCGCGTCCCACGCATTGCCCGCACGCCCGCTTTACAAGTTCCATCGGTCCTGCTTGCATGACGCCGTTGGGGGGTTGGCATGCGTCGCCTGTGTTGCGTTATGGCCGCGCTGGTATCGATGTTACTTGCCACCGGCAAGCCGGCCGCGGCCGCCATCCTCGTTCACGTCGACCGCTCCAGTCAGAAAATGCAAGTCGTGGTCGACGGCGTGCCGCGCTATCGCTGGCGGGTCTCCACCGCCCGGCGCGGCTACATCACCCCGCCCGGCACCTATCATCCGGAAATGCTGGCGCGGCGCTGGTTCTCGCGCAAATACGATAATTCGCCGATGCCGCACTCGATCTTCTTTCACCGCGGCTACGCCATCCACGGCACCTACGAGATTTCCGGGCTGGGCCGGCCGGTGTCGCATGGCTGCGTGCGGCTCGATCCGGGCAACGCCGCCATCCTGTTCGAGCTCGTCGCAGGCGAGGGCATGAGCAATACCACGATTGTGGTGCATTGAGGCTGTCGCGGCGCACCGCAGCGGCGCCCCTCGTGGGCGCCCGCACGCCCGCCAGAGGGCGGCCACCAGGGCCGCCCCTACGCGGCATGCGCAGGACGATCCGTTCTCGCGGCGCGATGCCCGCGAGCTTGCAAGCCGGCGATGTCAAACAGCGACGCATTTTCTCCCCTCCCCGGCGAAGCGGTGGAGAGTGGAGAGAGCGAGTAGCGAATGGCGAGTAGCGAATGGAGAAAAGCGGTCTTCCCTATTCGCCACTCCCGATTTCGCCATTCGCCTTCTACAAGAAAAGCAAGGAAGCGGAGCGCCGGCAAACGCATTGTAACAATCCCGCACCAGCGGGTGCGGGGCGCGCCACGGAGAGGGCGGCTTGCGCCGCCCCTTCCGCTGTCGGGCGCGCTCGCCTGCCGGCGTTCCACCACGGTTCTTCCCAAGGGGGGTGTGGTCCCTTGGTGCGATCCGGGCCAGGCTTCGTGGGCGAGGCCATCCAAGGGGCGGGGGTCACTCCGCCGGCAGCTAAGCCCACATCCAGCGACGCACCTCGCATGCCGGTCGTAATGCCGGCAGGCATGATGCCCGGACCGCCCGGGAGCGGAGTGCAAATCCGCCCGCAGGCACCGTCCTCGCCCCACCCTGCCGATATGCCTCCGGCAAGGCGTCCTTCACGGGCGAGAATGACTCGTCCCCATATATAACGAAAACGGGGACGCGTGTCAAGATGCAATCTCCATGTCAGTGACAAGCCTGCGGCTCAATCCGAGCTGTGCTTGCTTGACTCGCAATTGCATCCGCTCTTGTATATGCAACGTAGGCGAGAAATCCGCGGATATTGTGAGTCCTGAGCGAGCGCCGAGCGGAGCCGGGATGCACGCATCCTGGCGAAGAAGCGCCGAATGAGACGGGGAATCGGCGCAAAGTTGATGCATTCGTTATCGAGCGGCGATCTTGGGGGAAGCCGTTGTGTTGAGTGGGCGTATCAGCACGTTCCTGCGCGTTATCGGGATGCTGACGCTTCTCGGCGGCTGTCAGATGGTCGGCCCGGTCGCAATCGATCAGGGCCGCGGTAGCTACAACAACGTCATCCAATCCACTTCGAAGGAGATGACGTTCGCGAATATCCTTCGCGTCTACTACCATGAGCCGACGTTGTTCATGGACGTGACCGAAGTGGACGCCACGACGACCTTCGCCGGTACGGCGACCGGCGGCGCAGCCGGCATCGGCGCCAAGCCGGGATTATCGGGCGGTACGCTGGCCGGTCAGACCGAGGCCGTTGCCGGCGGCGTGACCTACTCCGAGTCACCGCTGATCCGCTACCAGCCGCTGCTCGGCCAATCGCTGGTGGCGCAACTGGCGACGCCGGTCGGGCCGGACCAGCTGGCCGCCTTATACGGATCATACTGGGGCATTGCGCCGGTACTCGATTTAGCGTCGAACCATCTGACGCTCGACTTTGACGAGTCCTTTGCCGCCCTCAACATCCTCGCAGCGCTCGACAGCGAGAACCGCATCGAAATGGTGGGGGAGAAATCCGATTTGACCAAATCGAAAGATTTCGACGACGAGCGGCACTTTCGGCAAAATCAAAGGAGCAAACGTGACGCTCGAGGTGACCAACAAGTCGACGACCAGCACTGGAAGCGACTCTCTGGTCATTTACTTTCTCCCGTTTCATCCGCACGCGCCGAAGAGCGATCGCGATGACCAGAGGTGGGAAACAGGATTATGGAATATCCTTCTTCGGCTTTACGCGAAGACGCAATCGACAAAGTCCGGATGTCCGACAAACTCGGACTTTATTAATCTAGGAAAGAACCCGCCGGATTGTCCGTCAATCGAATTGCGAACTATGCCGGTGATGAGCGAAAAAGTACTGAGTGAGCATCTATCCAGCGGCGCACCGTTAATGAAGACCTATTCGGCGCTCGGAATTCTCAAAAACTCGGTCGAACCGCCGTATCCTAGAATCGCCTTTGTGACTCCCGAGACCTATGGACGAATCCGCCATCGCCCCTGGAACAGATACGCTCAAAATCCAAATTTGACGTTCTATACGTTGTTGCCCGAGGACGAGAATCCGAGCAGCAACGGTCACCCCGGCGACGTGCCGCCGAACGATCAAGAGCAAAACAGCACAATATCAGATGAAGTAGTCGCGTGGCTACGTAACACCTCGCGTGACGATCCAATGAAGCCGTATGTCTATATGCCAACGCAAAAAAATCTAACCAGCGACAATTTCGTCCGTGGCAACGACAGATTGGGCCGCCTCAGACGTTATATCCTGATCATTGTCAGCGGCAATCCAGCGCCTGACGCCTATGTCTCGCATTTCTATCACGGGCAGTGGTACTCGATTGCCGGCAATGACGAAATTTCGCAGAAGAACTTCGACCTGATCTCGCTGTTCATGACCATGATGGCGGTGCCGTCAACGACGCCGCCGCTGACTCCGACGATCAGCACTGGTGGCGGAATGTGAGCGAAGCTCACCCCTTCCCCACCACCGAAATATCCCCGCCATCCCGATACGCCGGATTCTTCCAGCCGTCCTCGTCGTAGTCGGCCATGCATTGCTCGACCAGCGCTTCCATTTTCGCAAGCTGCCCGGTGAATTGCGCCTGTTGCAGCGGGAAGATGCGGACGAGCTCGTGGCTGCCGGAATAGTTCATTTCGTAAAGCTCGTGGCGGGCGCCGAATTCGGTGCCGATGGCGTCCCACAACAGCTTCATGATCTTGATGCGCTGTTTGTAATCGATGTCGTTTGAGCCGCGCACGTATTTGGCGAGATATTTGTCGATCTCGGGATTCTTGAAATCGCGCGCATGCGAGGGCAGATAAATCAGCCCGGACGCGATCACCTTTTCGACGATGTTGCGCACCGCGGGATAAGCCTCGGTCATGAACAGCCGGTAGGTGCTCGACGCACGCGAATTCGGCAGCACCGCGCCGTCGACCCACGGCTCGGGATTGCAGGCCATGGCATCCGTCAGCGACCAAAAAAGATTCCTCCAGCCGACCACTTCGCCGATCTGCGCCTGCACGCCGCGGAAGCCCTCGACGCCGGTGCAGCGCGCCGCCTTCCACAACAGCCCGATGATGAAATCGAGCTTGACCGCAAGCCGGGTGCAGCCCTGCATGGTGAAGCCGTTGAAGAAGCCGGATTTCGGATAGAAATTCTTCAGCCGCTCGACATCGCGGTGGATGAACACGTTCTCCCAGGGGATGAAGGCGTTGTCGAACACGAAGATGGCGTCGTTCTCGTCATAGCGCGAGCTGAGCGGATAGTCCCAGGGCGATCCCGAAGCCGCGGCGGCGAACTCGTAGGAGGTCCGGCAGATCAGCTTGATGCCGGGCGTGTTCATCGGCGCGATGAACATCACCACCATCGCCGGATCGTTGATCTCCTGGCCCATGTTCTGGCCGAGAAAATTGTAATGTGTCAGCACCGAATTGGTGGCGACCACTTTGGCGCCGGAGACGAAAATCCCGGCGTCGGTCTCTTTCTGGATGGTGATGTAGACGTCTTTGACCTGTTCGACCGGCTTGTTGCGGTCGATCGGCGGATTGACGATGGCGTGGTTGAGATAAAGTACCGCCTCCTGTGCGCGCTTGTGCCAGGCCCGGGCATGGCCGGCGAACTTGCCGTAGAATTCGGCATTGGCGCCGAGCGTGTTGAGGAAAGAGGCCTTGTAATCGGGGCTGCGCCCCATCCAGCCGTAGCTCAGCCGGGCCCAGGCGGCGATGGCGTCGCGCTGCGCGATCACATCCTCGCGCGACCGCGCCGCCTTGAAGAATTTGTGGGTATAGCCGCCGGAGCCGGTATCGGTCGGCGCGGTCAGCACGTCCTTTAATTTCTTATCGTGCAGCGCGTCGTAGAGCAGCGCCACCGAGGCCGCGGAATTGCGGAACGCCGGATGCGCGGTCACGTCCTTGACCCGCTCGCCGTAAATATAGACCTCGCGGCCGTCGCGCAGCGATTCCAGGAATTCCGCTCCGGTGAACGGGCGTCGTTTGCCGGCGACGATGTCTTCGGGGTGGTCGGGCATCGGAGTGCTCCATTTTCGAATTTCCCCTCCCCCTTGTGGGGAGGGGGAGGGGTGGGGGTCGGGAGGTCTTGCGCAAGCGTGGACGTTAGCGCGTCACCTCACTACCCCCCACCCACCCCTCCCCCACAAGGGGGGAGGGATCGGATCACTGCTCCCCTCCCGATAAAGCGCCCACAGCGCCAGCGCGGCGACGATGGCGACGGCAAGGAGCGTGCCGCGCAGGCCGGTGATCGCGAAGGCCGTGGCCCCGGCTGCGGCGCCGATCAAAAAGCCGACGGTGATCGTCAGCACGGTGAGAAGTTGCGCGCGGACCGCCTGGAATTCGCGCATCGCGGCGGCGCCGTGCCGGCTGCGGGCGAACCGCCGCCACGCCAGGATCAGCTCGGTGGTGGCGATGCCGAGTTGCGTCATATTGCCGGTCATGACGTTGGTCTGCGGAATGCCTTTCATCAAAAGGCGCACCAGCACGCTTTGCGTGCCCATGGC
Organism: uncultured Alphaproteobacteria bacterium; assembly: GCA_963729335.1. Lineage (GTDB taxonomy): Bacteria > Pseudomonadota > Alphaproteobacteria > Rhizobiales > Xanthobacteraceae > BOG-931. The sequence goes on along the minus strand of CAVSNN010000001.1, from coordinate 1,409,592 downwards.
GCCGGCGGCGAACAGGCCGGCGACGATGCCATACCAGTCGGCGGCGCCTGCGATCTGCGGGCCGAACAGAACCGTCGCGGCGAACATCGCAAGCAGCGCCGCTTCCAGCGCCAGCATCAGCGGCAGCGTCGCGCGGCCACGCTGGCGCGCTGCGTGGATCAGCGCCGTGGTCAGCGCCGCCGCGATCAGAAAGGCGACGATGGCCAGGAGCTTGCCGGCGATGCCGTAATCGTGGGTGACAAGCTCGGCGCCGGCGATGACAAAGCTGCCGGTCACCTGCGCGGCGAACAGCCCGAACAGTGCCAGAAATGTGTAGCTGTCGACATAGCCGGCGACGAAGCTCAACAGCGCCGGCATCGATGCCGGCAGCGCGCGCTCCTCCCGCAGCCTGGCTTCGGTCATGGGGAATCCTCCGCGTGTGTTCCCTCACCCTGAGGCGCGAGCCAACGGGTCCGGCCCGAAGTGGCCGGCCCGATGACAAGCTCCGCGAGCCTCGAAGGGCGACGGCAATCAAGTCGGCTATGGCCGACTTGAACAATCAAACATTCCGAAATCGGAAAGTCCGATTTCGGTTGGCGCCTCGGCCGCATCCTTCGAGGGCCGCTTCGCGGCCGCCTCAGGATGAGGGTCAATCGCTCCTCGCCCGCCGGCAGGCTTCCCACAAGCTCGGCGGCGTGGCCGGCATTTCCAGATGCGCGCCGGCGCCGTTCGGGATGGCGTCGGCCACCGCGTTCATCACCGCGGCGATGGCGGCCGTGGTGCCGGCCTCGCCGACGCCCTTGACGCCGAGCGGATTGGTGGTGGCGGGCACATTGTGCATGGCTTCGCGCAAGGCCGGCATGTCCTCGGCGCGCGGCATGGCGTAATCCATGAACGAGCCGGTGACGAGTTGGCCGGAATCGGCATCGTAGACCGTGCGCTCCATCAGCGCCTGGCCGAGCCCGGAGGCGATGGCGCCGTGCAGCTGGCCGGCGACGATGGTGGTATCGAGCGCGTTGCCGCAATCGTCGACCGCGGCATAGCCGGCGATATGCATGGCGCCGGTATTCGGATCGATCTCGACCTCGGCGATATGCACGCCGTTCGGAAAAGTCTGCGGCGTTTCGCTGACCGTCTTGGTGTCGAGGTCCTCGGCAATCTCGCCGCGCTTTTTCAGCGCGGCAGCGTGAGATGCGACCTCGAACAGCGACACGCGGCGGTCGGTGCCGACGACTGCGAAGGCGCCGTCTTTGTAGGCGATATCGGCTTCGCCGGCTTCCAGCATGGCGGCGGCAATCGGCTTGCCCTTGGCGAGAATCGCTTCGATCGCCTTGACCACTGAGTGGCCGACGGTCATCGCCGAGCGCGAGCCGACCGAGGCATAGCCCGGCAGCTCGTTCGACGAGTCGCCGTGGCGATGCGGAATTTTTTCCGGCGCAATGCCGAGCCGCTCGCCGACGAGCCGCGCAAACACCGTGGCATGGCCCTGGCCGGTGTTCTGCACGTTGAGCCGCAGCTGCAAGGTGCCGTCGCCGGGAAATTCCAATAAAGCGCTTTCGGTCGGCGAGCCGCCGGAATGCTCCAGCATGCAGCAAATGCCGAGCCCGCGATAAACGCCGCGCTTTTGCGCCTCGCGGCGGCGGTGCTTAAAGCCGTCGTAATCGGCAAGCTTGAGCGCCTGGTCGAGGATCGGCTCGAAATCGCCGGAGTCGATCGTGGTGCCGACTTGCGTTTTATACGGAAACGCCGACTTCTTGATCAGATTGCGCCGCCGCAATTTGACCGGATCGATGCCGGTGACGCGCGCGGCTTCGTCGACCACGCGCTCCAGCGCATAGCTCGATTCCGGGCGGCCGGCGCCGCGATAGGGCGCGGTCGGCAGCGTGTTGGTGTAGACGCATTTGACGCCGACATCGATCCTGGAAATGTCGTACATGCCGGGCAGGCAGCGGGTGAAGGAGAGCGTCGGGATATTGGCGCCGATGGCGCCGAGATAGGCGCCCATATTGCCGACGCTGCGGATGCGCAGCGCCAGAAATTTCCCCTTGTCGTCGAGCGCCAGCTCCACTTGCGAAAAAGTATCGCGCGCCTGGTTGTCGGACAGGAACGCTTCGGAGCGGCCGGACATCCAGTGCACCGGCCGGTTCAGCTTTTTCGCCGCGACCAGAAGCGCGATATATTCCGGATAGGCCGAGGTCTTGAGCCCAAACGCGCCGCCGACGTCCTCGGTGACGACGCGCAGCTTCTCCTTCGGCCAGTTCATGATGGCGAGCACGTTGTCGCGCATGGCGCCGGCGCTTTGCGAGCAGGTGCGCAGCGTATAGGCGTCGCGGACGGCGTCGTAGCTCGCGGTGGCACCGCGCGGCTCCATCGAGGCGACGATCAAACGCTGATTCATTTCGGCGATGCGCGCGACATGCTTGGCGGAGGCGAAGATGCGCTCGACCTCGGCGGCATTGGCGGCGGGATCGGCCGCCGGGCCCGGCCAGTCGACGGCGAGGTTGCCCGGCGCTTCCGGCCACAGCTGCGGCGCGCCGGCTTTCAGCGCGTCGCGGGCGTCGGTCACAGGCGTGAGCGGCTCGTAGTCGACGGTGACGAATTCGGCGGCGTCTTGCGCGGCGAGCGCGCGCTCGGCGATCACCATGGCCACCGCCTCGCCGATATGCATGACGCGGTCCTTGGCGAGCGCCGGGCGGTTGGCGACGACGAGTTTTGCACCGTCGCGGCCGGGCAGCGGCGGATGCCGCGAAATATTGCCGACGCCCTCGATATCCTTGCCGGTCAAGACCGCGACGACGCCCGGCGCCTTGGCGGCTGCTGCGGCGTCGATGCTCTTGATCCGCGCGAAGGCATGCGGCGAGCGCACGAAATAGGCGAAAGCCTGGTTCGGCTCCGGCGCGTCGGCGATATAGCGGCCGCGGCCGCGGACGAGCGGCTCGTCCTCGACGCGGCCGTGGAAGGCGTGGGTGGTTGCGTCGGTGGTGGCGTCCATGCTGGGTTCCGGGAATGTTGGTCAAGGATTTTGGCGGCCCTTTATAGCCGAAAGTGGCGATTGCTAAAGGGACAAGAACATACGTCAGCGACGCTTTATATTGGCCTCATCCTGAGGTGGCCGCGAAGCGGCCCTCGAAGGATGCGGCCGAGGCCTGGAGCGTCGCCCTTCGAGGCTCGGCGCTGCGCGCCGAGCACCTCAGGGTGAGGTGTTTGGAGCAACCGCTGAGCATGAGCGATTGGGGCGAAGAAATGAGATGGGGGCATTCGTTTACATGCTTCAGTGCGCAGACAACTCATACTACGTCGGAAGCGCGAGGAGCGATGACCTCGGGCAACGTGTGGCTGAACATCAAACCGGTGCGTACCGGGGCTACACATACACACGCCGTCCGGTTCGATTGGTATGGTCTGAACGGTTTGATCGGATCACGGACGCGATTGCGGCGGAGCGAAAAATTAAAGGCTGGAGTCGCGCGAAAAAGGAAGCATTGATCAGAGGCGACTGGACCGAGATCAAGCTGCTCGCGAGGCGACGAGCCGGGAAACCAAAGTCCTCATCCTGAGGTGGCCGCGAAGCGGCCCTCGAAGGATGTGGCCGAGGTGTCCGAGCCGTCGCCCTTCGAGGCTCGGCGCTGCGCGCCGATCACCTCAGGGTGAGGGATTGGAGCAAGCTCATCGGCGCATGTCGTCCATGCCTTGCGTGGCCCGACCCATTATGCGCACAACACGCCGCACCATCCGGGGAAGAAAAATGCCATCGACGCCAAAGCTTCGCACCATCGACACCCATACTCACGTTCTCGCCGACGCGACCATAAAACTCCTGCAAAAGGAGATTCCGAAGCTCGGGCTGAAGCTCGCGCCGTATGACGCCGACAATGCGACGATCGAGGTCGCCGGCGTGCCGTACAAGCCATTCCCGCGCGGCGGCCACGATATCGCGCGGCGGCTTGCCGACATGGACGCGACCGAAGTCGACATGCATGTGCTGTCGGTGTCGCCGCAGACCTGGCTCTACAGTCAGGAGCCGGCGGTCGGCGCCGCCGCCGCGGCGCTGCAAAACGAGGAGATCGCGCGGCATTGCAAGGAGCATCCGGATCGTTTCGCCGGCATCGCCACGCTCCCGATGCAGGCGCCGCAGATGGCCGCCGACGAATTGCGCCGCGCCATGACCAAACTCGGCCTGCACGGCGCGATGATCGCGTCGAACGTCAACGGCAAGAATCTCGACGATCCGAGCTTCGAGCCGCTGTGGGCAGCCGCCGCCGAGCTCGACGCCTTTTTGATGATCCATCCCGGCAATGTCGCCGGCGCCGACCGGCTGCGCTCGTATTATCTCGGCAACCTGATCGGCAATCCGCTCGATACCACGATCGCGGCGGCCTGCCTGATTTTCGGCGGCGTGCTGGCGCGCCACCCGGCGCTGCGGCCGGTGATGGTGCACGCCGGCGGCTTCATCCCCTATCAGGGCGGGCGCTGGGTGCATGGCTGGCAGGTGCGGCCGGAGCCGAAACTGCACCTCGACCATTCGCCGCAGAAATATCTCGACCGTTTCCGCTACGACACCATCACCCATGGCAAAGCGGCCTGCGAGTTCCTGGTGTCCTCGGTCGGCGCCGACCGCGTCTTCCTCGGCAGCGATTACCCTTACGACATGGGCATGATGGATTGCGTGCGCCACGTCCGCGCGCTCGACATCGCCGCCGCCGACCGCGACACCATTCTCGGCGGCCATGCGGCGGCGATTTTGAGCGGGAAGCGTTCTCGTAATTGACGCCGGCACGCTTTATATCCCAGTGGATGCGTTAGGCGCGGCACAGGACAGCGATCAGGAGAGCAACGACATGACGACCGGCAAGACCCTTCCCACCCGCACGCTCGGTTCCTCCGGCATCGTCACCTCGGCGATCGGCTTAGGCTGCATGTCGCTCTCCGGCGTCTATGGCGCGTCGAGCGACGACGAGGGTATCGCCGTCATCCGCGAGGCGCTCGATCGCGGCATCACCATGCTCGACACCTCGGACGCCTATGGCGCCGGCCATAACGAGGAACTGGTCGGCAAGGCGATCAAGGGGCGCCGCTCCGAAGTGGTGCTGGCGACCAAGTTCGGCAATCTCGGCGGCCGCGGCGGCAAGACCGCCGACGGCCGGCCGGAATTTGTCATCGCGTCGTGCGAGGCGAGCCTTAAACGGCTCGGCGTCGAGAACATCGATCTTTATTACCAGCACCGCATCGACCCCACGGTGCCGACCGAGGACACCGTCGGCGCCATGGCCAAGCTCGTGGCGCAGGGCAAGGTCCGCGCGCTCGGCTTGAGCGAAGCGAGCCCGCAAACCGTCCGCCGTGGCCACGCCGTGCACAAGCTCGCGGCGGTGCAGAACGAATACTCGCTGCTGTACCGCAGCGAGGGCGAAGAGACGCTGCGCACGACGCGCCAGCTCGGCATCGCCTTTGTCGCTTATTCGCCGCTCGGCCGCGGGCTTCTTACCGGCGCGGTCGAGGACCCCAAGACGATGGCCGATAACGATGCACGGCGCCGGCATCCGCGCTTCGCGCCGGAAAATATCGGCCACAATCTGAGCCTGGTGCAGAAGATCGCCGAGATATCGCGCCGGAAAAAATGCACACCTAGCCAATTGGCGCTGGCTTGGCTCCTGGCGCAGGGCGACGACATCGTGCCGATCCCGGGTACCAAGCACAAAGCGCGGCTTATTGAAAATATCGGCGCGCTGGCGATCGAGTTGACCGACGACGATCTGGCGCAGATCGAAGGCGCGATCCCGATCGGTGCCGTCGCCGGCTTGCGCTATCCGGAAGGTCAGATGAAGAGCGTCTATGTCTGAGCGCGCCGCGCGCTGGCCGTCAGGATTTTGAGTCCACCAGCAACGCCGCCATGACGCGGTCGCGGGTCAGCGGCAGATCGCGCAGCCGCGCGCCGAGCGCGCGCGCCACCGCATTGCCGATGGCGGCGGCGGTCGGCCCGACGGTCGCCTCGCCGACGCCGAGCGGCGGGTTGTCCGACGCCGGTTCGACCAGCTCGACCGTCACTTCAGGCGCGTCGGCAAACCGCAGCACCGGGTAATTGTCCCAGTCGCGCCCGGCCACGCCGGAATGATCGAGCCGGACCTGCTCCTTCAGCACCCAGCTTGTCGCTTGCAGAATGCCGCCTTCGAGCTGATTGATCGCGCCGTCGGGATTGACGACGAGGCCGGCGTCGGCGGCGCACCACACCCGCGTCACCCGGATTTCCTCCGCCACGTCCACTTGCGCAACCACTGCGGCATAGGCGGCGCGGTTCTTGTAGCGCGCAAAGCCGATGCCGAGCGCCCGCTCGGCGGCGCTGCGGCGCTGCCAGTCGCACATTTGCGCGACATGGGCGATGACGCCGCGGGCCCGCGCGTCGGCAAGGAGCGACAGCCGATACGCCACCGGGTCTTCGCCGGCGCGGCCGGCAAGCTCGTCGATGAAGGATTCGATGGCAAAGACGTTCGGCATCGCGCCGAGCCCGCGCAGCGCCGAGGTGCGCAGCGGAACCTGCGGGATGAGATGATGCACGATCCGCTTCGACGGAATTGCGTAAAGCGGCTCGCCGTTGCGCGTGGCGCCACCGCCGGAAGCTTCCGGCACGTCGGCGGGTTCGGGCGGCGGCGGCGGATCGGGCAGCGCTTGCGCGGCGAGAAGATTGCCGAGCCCCGGCCGGGCATTGTGGGTGCCGCTCCAGATTTCCGTCGTCCAATCCGCCGGACGGCCGGTATCGTCGAGCGTCGCGCGCACCGTCACCACCATGGCCGGACTGACCGGCTCGAAGGCGAATTCCTCCTCGCGCCGCCAGCGCACGCGGATCGGCGTGCCCGGCTTCAATGAGGCAATGACGGCCGCGTCCGCCGCGGCGTCGTCGGCGCCGTTGTGGCCGTAGCAGCCGGCGCCCTGCACATGGGTGACGGTAATCGCGGCGGGGTCGAGCTTCAGCGTCTGCGCCAGCGCTTTGCGCAGCGGAAAAACGCCCTGCGAATGGGTCCAGACCTGGAGCCGTCCGTCGCGAGAGAGCGCCAGCGCGCAGGACGGCGCGATCGACGCATGCGCCAGATAGGGCCGGGTGAAAGTCGCCTCGTAGGCGCGCCCACCCGGCGGCGCGTCGGGCAGCGGGCTGCCGATCACCCGGTCGATCGACGGCTGCTGCAACAGCGAGCGCGGCTCCTCCTGGAAAGTAGCAACCGGCTCGATGCCGTCCCACTTCACAAACGCCGGCGCTTTCGCGGCAACCGCTTCGACCGCGGTCTCGTCGCCACCGACGATGGCGAGGAAATTGCCGCTGCGCAGGATCTCGATTGGCTGTTTGGCGCTGGCGTGGATCGCGGCCTCGTCGACCGCGGCGATCGTGGCGCCGCGTCCCGGCTGCCGCACCACCCGCGCATGCACCATGCCGTCGAGCGTCATGTCGTGGATAAAGATTTCCTCCCCGAATACTTTGGCGGCGAGATCGACGCGCGGGGCGCTGCGGCCGACGATGGCGTAATCGGCCGCGGTCTTGCTGCGGGCCCGGCCGCTGGTGCGCGCCGTCAGATCGACCGTGCCGGCGAGTGTCCAGTAATCGTCGCCGGTCGGGGTGCCGCGGCAGGTGATCGCGCCGTCGTTCATCGCCAGATCGGCGAGCGGCAGCCGACGCAACGCGGCGACGGCCTCTACATGCAAGAGCCTGATTTCCGCGCAAACCAGCCGCAGCGCGACGCCGCCGAATTGAATCGACTGGCTTCCCGCCGTGAAGCCCTCGTTCGGCGTCAGCGCGGTATCGCCCGATTGCAGCACGATCCGGTCCGGCCGCAGGTCGAGCTCGTCGGCGGCGATCTGGATCATCGCGGTCAGCACGCCCTGGCCGATCTCGACCCGGCCGGTGGATACCACCGCCTTGCCGTCGGCGCGGAACGACACCCACTGGTCGAGCCGGGGATTGTCGAGAAGCACCGGCGGCAGGGTTGGCGCGGTCATGGCCGCCTCTTTCGCATATGCGCCGCGGCGCGCTCAACCGCACGGATGATCCGGTTATGGGTGCCGCAACGGCAGATATTGCCATGGAGCGCGGTGGCGATGTCGGCGCGGCTCGGCGAGGTGTTGCGGGCAAGGAGCGCGCTGGCGGCGATCAGAATGCCGGCCAGGCAATAGCCGCACTGCCCGGCCTGCTCGTCGAGAAACGCCTGCTGCAACGGATGCGGCTTGGCCGGCGTGCCGAGGCCCTCGACGGTGACCACGGTTTTGCCCGCCACGCTCCAGATCGGTTTGGTGCAGGATTTCTCCGGTGCGCCGTCGATCAGCACCAGGCAGCAGCCGCACTGCTCGAGGCCGCAGCCGAACCGCGTGCCCTTCAAATCGAGCCGGTTGCGCAGCACGTCGAGCAATGGCGTTGCCTCGTCAACGGCGAGGCTGACCGGCTTGCCGTTCACGGTGAGATCGAAGCTTGGCATCGGCATGTCTGTGGTTCGCGATTTTGTGCCGCGTGAGGACCCTTTCCGGCCGCATCCTGCACGATGGATCGGTCCCCCGGCAACCGCGACGAAATTGTCGGGTGCCATCGCGCGCGCTACAGTCGGCTGCATCAGGGCGACGGTGCGGTCGCCAAGGGAGGAATCGCCGTGGCAAGCCAATCACTCGATCCGGTACGGATGGAATCGCGCGTAGCGCGGTTTCGCAAGCTGCAAACCTATCAAACGCAAAATCTCGCCGCGCAGGGCATTCCGCCCGGCGCAATGGAGAAGATCACGGCGCGGAAAGTCTACCCGGTGATGGCGCCGGCGGATTATCAGGGCCGCAGCGCCGGCGCGCCGGTCAAGGGACCGCGTGGGCTCATCGTCAGCATCGCCGAATGCGAGCCGGGCAACGGGCCCGGGCTGCACCGCCATCTCAACACGGTGGAGAATTTCATGTGCCTGTCCGGCCGCTTCGAGATCGCCTGGGGCGATCGCGGCGAGCACACGCTCATCCTCGATCCGCTCGACATGATTTCGGTGCCGCGCGGCGAGAACCGCAGCTTCCGCAACGTCTCGGGCGAAACCGGCCGTCTCCTCGTCATGATCGTGCCGGAGACCGCCGAGCAGGCCGATCCGATCTCCTATGCGCCGTCGCTCGCCAGGGAAATCGAGAGCGAGTACGGCAAAAGCGCGCTGGAGGGCCTGCAGAAGGTCGGCTTCAAGTTCGAGGAGCCGGCGTCGTCGTGACCGCCGGGGCTAGAGCCTGAGCGGTTTTGATGGAATCAGAGCCGGGCTCTTGGGCGTACTTATAATCTAGGGCGTACTTATAAATCGAGCTTGATTGGTGCCGCTCACTCGATGTCCGCTATGCCCTGATAGTGACCGAGTTCTGTAGCGCAGCAAAATGTCGTGACGGGCCAATGAGTGCATTTTGCGCTGCGGAAGAACAGAGAGCCTTTTCGTATCCGCCGATGTACCATGGTCGCCCTTGAAACCGATTGCACTCTCGCCGCGCGACGCCGCGCAATTCCCTTACGATTAGCAAGCGCACTCTGTCGCGCTTGATCGGTCGCCGGAAGATCGCCGCCCGCAAGGATGGCGTGAGAACGCTTGTCGATGTGGCGTCGCTCAAAGCCTACTATGAGGCGTTGCCGCTGAAAACCGATCACGCGCCGCTTGTGTTTGGACGCCGTGCGCATGTCGTGCCGCGCTCGCGTCGCAACCACTGACATTCCCCGGCACCGCTTTAGGAGAATTTGCCCCATGCGCGCTCGGTCACCCACCAAATCAACTTACTTCCGCCCATGATGACGACGCCTAACGCAACCCACTCGTAAATACCCGACGAAATGAAGCCAAGGGCGAGCACCGGCACAATCATCGCAAGATAATAAGGCCCGGTGTAGCGGCAGTGCGTGCGTCCGCAACGCCTGCCGTTAAAAATGCACGCCGCGCCCATCCAAAGCAGGGCCACGGTCCAGATAAGTACACGAAGCGGTATCGGGACAAGCAACCCGGCAAGCATCGCCGCGTGCGGAATCCACCACGCCACAATGTTTGTGTGCGCGTTGCCGACCCAATCGGTCGAAGTTTTACTAATGCTACTCATCGTTTTCTATCCCGCGCAACATGACAACTTCGTTACATCCTTCTCGAACGCGAGCGCGGCGAGCTTTAGACCCTCAACTGTCGTGAGGTAAGGGAAGATCGCCTCGGCAAGATCGTCAATGGTGAGACTGTGCCGGATCGCGAGTGCGGCGGTCTGGATGCTGTCGCTTCCTTCTGGCGCGAGAATGTGCGCGCCCAGCAGTTTGCGGGTCCTCGCCTCCGCAATGAGCTTGATGAGTCCCCGTGTGTCGCGCGCCGCAAGTGCACGCGGCACGACGCTGAGAGGCAAAACAGATACCCGCACCTCATGTCCGGCGGCTCGGGCCGCCGCCTCAGTCAGACCAACACTCGCCACTTGCGGGTCAGTGAATACGACCGCCGGCATAGCGGCGTTGTCGTAACGCAGGCTATCGCCGTTTAGCGCGTTTCGGGCCGCAAGCTTCGCACCATAGGCCGCCATATAAACGAACTGGTCGTGGCCGGTAACATCGCCCGCCGCGTAGACGCTTGGGCGCGTCGTTCGCATTCGATCATCTACTCTAATACTACCGTTTGTCTCTTGCGCAACTCTGGCTTCCTTAAGGCCAAGCTGCTCGACATTGGGCGAACGACCAGTAGCGACCAATAGACATTCGGCGGTTAACGGCTCGTCATGACCGTCCCGCGTAACGATAAGAGCCGCGCCAGAATCAGTTTTTCTGGCCATCTTGTATGCAACACCGCACTTCAATTGGATGCCTTCGTCGCGGAAGTACCCCGAGAGGGCTTCTGCGATTTCAGGTTCTGCCGCTGGTAAGAGATGGCTGCGGCAAACTATCGTGACCTTCACGCCCATGCGCGCAAACATCTGCGCTAGTTCTGCGCCAATGTAGCCGCCACCGATCACCAGTAGCGACTTCGGCAAGGCGTCAAGCGATAGCGCGGATGTACTGGTCAGATAGTCAATGCTCTCGATGCCGGGGATCGAAGGCACCGAAGGACGCGCACCCGTAGCGACAACAAGATGTTGAGCCTTGATTAGATCGCCGTTGACGACAACGCCGCCGTCCGCGAGTCGCGCCGGGCCTTCAAGGTAAGAGATGTTGTTATAGATGGGAAGCAGATCGGCGTATTTCGACTGGCGCAATCCGGCCACAAGCTCGTCCTTCTGGCGAACTGTCGCTGCCCAATCCTCCGCATACGCCTTGGCGCTGATGCCCGCAAAGCGGGCGGCGGCACCGGTCTGGTGCAGCGTTTCGGCAGCACGGATCAGTGTCTTCGACGGCACGCAACCAATGTTGACGCATGTGCCGCCGATGGTGCCATGACCGATCAGAGCCACTTGCGCGCCCTGTTCCGCCGCTGTGATCGCGGCCGAAAATCCGGCCGAACCCGCGCCGATGACCGCAAGGTCGTAACGGCCGCCTTGCTTTGGAGCGCAACAGTCACTCATGACTTAGCACCATGGTTGGAAGAATCTGCATTGCAACAGGCATTTGCTGCCCCCCGGCGGCGATAAAGCCAGATACCGATCAGCACAAGACAGATCAGAAGCGCCGCGATCACGACGTAGTCAGTCTTTGAAAACCACGCCGTCAGCCCGATGGTTCCGAGCGCGACCGCAAGAAGGGGGGTCGCACAACAGAGTGCTGCAAGCACCGCGCCAACCGCTCCCGCAGCGATGAGATTGCGGTCGCTCATCAAGGTATCTCAATTCGCGTTCGCGACGTGGGCAGGATAGCCAGCGTTGGTCGTTGCGGCGATTAGAGCGGCTTCATTGGTCAACGAATTGTCGAATGTGATCGTCGCCATGAAGTCCGCCATTTTATTGGCTTGACTCATTTTCACATTCTTGACGCCAGGAACTCGCATCAAGGATTGCTGGACGATGGGCGGACACAGGACGCAGTCTGCGTTTTTCACATCGAGAACGACGGTCTTGTCCGCTGCCTGAGCCGACCAGGACGACAGGACGGCGGCAACCACGACAGTTGCGACAGAGAGAGGCTTGCGCATTAAATTCCTCCTTGGTTCACAGAAACACAGCGGCGATTCTCGGGAATCCAATGGCGATGATGACGAGCACCGTCGCCGTCCACAGACCGATTTTCGCCACGCGATTTGAAGAAGGACTGGCGCAGTACGAGCCTTCGGCGCAAGCGACTTTCGGCTTGCGATAGACGAGATAGAAGCCATAGCCGAGGCAGGCAGCTGCGATCACAACAAAGACCGGCTGATAGGGTTCAAGCGCGGTCAAGTTGCCGATCCACGCTCCACTGATACCTAGCGTGAATAGGGCAAAGGGCACCACGCAACACGACGCCGCGGCCACTGCGGCTAAAATGCCGCCCGCTGCCAACATAGTTTGCCCGCGCTTTTCCATGGCGGTAGAATGCATCCTGTAGCTACTACAGGATCAAGGAAAATTTCATGCGGGCGATCACAGGTTCGCGAGCGGAAAGGTTCCCCATTGGCCAGCTTTCCAAGCGCAGCGGCGTCAAAATCGAAACCATTCGCTACTACGAGCGGGCCAACATGCTGGCCCCGCCGCCGCGTACCGCGAGCGGCCGTCGCGTCTATGACATGACCGACCTACGCATTCTCGTTTTCATAAGGCGAGCGCGCGAGCTTGGCTTTTCGCTCGACCAAATCCGCGCCCTGCTACGCCTCGGCGGACCTGAGAAGGCGAGTTGTCGCGAAGTCCGCGAAATCGCCGCGCATCATCTCGACGACATTCGAGCTAAAATCACCGATCTAAAAAAGCTGGAACGTCTCTTATCGAGTACCGTTGCACGTTGCTCTGGCAAGACGGCACCTGACTGCCCCGTGTTGGATGTGTTGGACATTGAGCGCGAAGCTTAACGCGCACAGCCACGCTGTGTTAGGCAACCCAGCGACGCCGTGTTGAGAATGCCGGCGTCAAATCGAAGCGCAGTCCATACCTACAGGCATCAGCCAAATGATTTTCGGCAGCGTCCGATATTTTGTCGGGATAACGAGGATCGCGCGGCAGCACTGGAACGGTGCGCAAGAATTGTGGACATTCTGATTCGACAATAAAAAGCCCCTTGGCTTCGCGCACGCCGCTTTCCTTACCCGGCGCGGTGCCAATGAACCGTTCACGCATGAGTGCGCCGCCGGTTGCGAATGAATTTGGTTCCTTGCCCGTGCTGCATTGCGACATAGCCTCACAGCCAAGGTCGGCTTGGGTCATTCGCGACCGGGTCGAGGCAGCAGCCAGTCTGACTATGGCCGCTATGCGCCAAAAGCCGAAGTGAGTTGAGAGCATATGGCCGCCTTCATCAAGCGGGCAGCTAACCGCATCTGGCTGCGGACCTATGAGTCCGCGCCCTAGTTTTTTGCTTGAGCATGATCCCTCGGGTCGAGCCCGAGGCCATGCTTTTCCGAAAACCGGTATCCACCCTCGGATCAAGTCCGAGGGCAGGCATTTTCGGGATCATGCTTTACGCATAAGCTCCCAGCGCGCCGCGCAAGATTTCGCGCGAACCATCCGTTCCGTCGACCAGCCGGATGATGCGCCGCTTGATCTTCCAGCCGGACGGCGTGCGCACGAGCTCCCAGCGGTTGGTTACCACGCGGTGGATGTGATAGCCGCGCGAGGCGCCGTGATTGGGCACTTCGACCGCCTCGCCGGATTTTTTCGGCGTCAGGATTTGCAGGTAGGAGATGACGACGGCGGCGTCGCCGTCGAGCGCGACGTGCGGCAGGCCGGTAAAGTGCGCGAGCCCGCCGGCGATCGCCGCCCGGTGGGCGTCGCTTTTCAGGAGCGCGCCCAGCGCCTTGTTGCCGGTGGCGCCGGCGAGCCCGGCGCCGCGGTCGAACACGCCGTCCTCGGTATAGACCGCTTCGGCATAGGCGGCGGCGCCGGTATCGGCGCTCGGCGGATGGCCGGCGATCAGATTGTAGATTTCAAGCCGGTCCTCGATGGCGCGGATACGCCGTTCGAGACTTATTTGTTGTTTGGCCATGAGCTGATCCCCGAATTGTGGTTCACAGCGCATTATCGAGCATATTATCATCGGCTTAGGGCGATTTTGCGCTGCAGGCGACGCCGGGGCTTGGCGTTCGGAATCTTGGCATTATTGCGCCACGAAATCAGGGGGAAATTCATGGCGTCCGGCGGCGAATCCGATCGCCGTTCATTGCTCGTTGGCGCGAGCGCCGCGGGCGGCGGCTTGGCGCTGGGCTTTGCCATTCCGTTTGGCCGCCGCCCGGCGGCGATGCCGGCGGCGCGCCGCGTGCCGATGCGCGCGCCCGAAATCACCTGCTGGGTGACGATCGCGCCCGACGACACGGTGACGATCCGCGTCGCGCACGCCGAAATGGGGCAGGGCGCCTTGACCGGCCTCGCCATGCTGGTGGCCGAGGAGCTCGAATGCGACTGGGCGAAAGTCCGCACCGAATTCGTTTCGCCGGACGAGAATTTGCGCCGCAACCGAGGTCTGGGGCGACACCTCGACCGGCGCCAGCCGCTCGATCGCGTCCTCGCAGAATTATCTGCGCCGGGCCGGCGCCACCGCGCGCGACATGCTGATCGCCGCGGCGGCGGCGCGCTGGAACGTGCCGGCGGCGCAATGCATGGCGCGTAACGGCACCATCGCGCATGCGCCGAGCGGCCGCACCGTGAGTTCGGCGCCGTCGCCGAAGCCGCGGCGAAGATCGAGCCACCCGCCGACGTCAAGGTGAAGCAGCCGCGCGACTGGACGCTCGCCGGCACGCCGCGCAAGCGCCTCGACGTTTTCGACAAGATCACGGCGCAAGCCGGTCTATGCCATCGACGTGCGGCTGCCGGACATGCTGTACGCGGCCATCGTGCAGTGCCCGGTGTTCGGCGGCGCGCTCAAATCGGTCGACGAGAATTCGATCGCGGCGCGGCCTGGCGTGCGCGGCGTGGTGCGCATGCCGGATGCGGTCGCGGTGGTGGCCGATTCGTGGTGGCGGGCCGACCGCGCCGCGGCCGATGCGTTGCGCGTGACTTGGGACGACCGCGGCAATGACGCGGTTTCCAGCGCCGCCATCGCGCAATCGTGCGCGCCGGCCTCGATGCGCCGGCGGCGCAGGTCGGGCGCGCCGACGGCGATCCCGCGGCGGCGCTCTCGCGGCGCGGCGCGGCGGATCGCCGCCGATTACGCGGTGCCGTTTCTTGGCGCACGCGACCATGGAGCCGCAGACCTGCACCGCGCATGTGCGGCCCGACGGCGTCGAAATCTGGGCGCCGAGCCAGGATCCGGCGACCGCGCTGGTGACCGCCGCGTCGCCGCCGGCGTGCCGAACGAGAAAGTCACGGTGCACCGGATGATGCTCGGCGGCGGCTTCGGCCGGCGCGGGCCGATCCAGGAATATGTCCGCCAGGCCGTCGTCATCGCCAAGGAGTTCAAGGAGCCGGTCAAGCTCGTCTGGTCGCGCGAACAGGATATCGCCCACGATCTGTACCGGCCGTGCGGCATGGCGCGGCTCGCCGCCGGGCTCGATGCCGACGGCATGCCGGTCGCCTGGACCATCCGGCTCGCCGGACCGTCGTTCGTGGCGGCGCTGGTGCCGGAATTCGGCGCCAATATCGTCGACCGCAGTTTCGTCAGCGGGCTCGCCGACGAAATGCCCTACGACGTGCCGAACTATATGGTCGATTATGTCATCTGCCCGACGCCGGTGCCGCTCGGCGTCTGGCGCGCGATCAACTACACGCAGAACGCCTTCTACAAGGAATGCTTCGTCGACGAGATGGCGCATGCGGCGGGCATCGATCCCTATCTCTTCCGGCGCAAGCTTCTCGCCAACAGCCCGAAAAATCTCGCCGTGCTCGACGCCGCGGCGAGCAAAGCCGGTTGGGGCGGCCCGCTGCCGCCCGGCGTCCACCGCGGCATCGCGCTCAACGCGGCCTGCGGCAGCTATTGCGCGCAAGTGGTCGAAGCTTCGGTCGCCGACGGCGCGCGTGCGCGTGCACCGCGTCGTCTCCGCGATCGATCGCGGCCACGTGGTCAATCCGCTGTCGATCGAAATGCAGACCCAAGGCGCCGTCGTCTATGCGCTGACCGCGGCGCTGAACGGCGAGATCACGGTCAAGGACGGCGCCGCCGAGCAAGCGAACTTCGATACCTACGAGATGCTGCGCATCGCCGACGCGCCGCAAGGTCGAGACGGTGATCGTGCCGAGCGGCGATTTCTGGGGCGGCGTCGGCGAGCCGCCGGTGCCGCCGCTGGCGCCGGCGCTCTGCAACGCCATCTTCGCCGCCACCGGCAAGCGCATCCGCTCGCTGCCGCTGAAGAACCACGATCTGCGCATGCGATCTGACCGCCGCCGCGGGCATCGCGTTGTGCTCTTGGTGCTCTTGGCCGCGGCCAATTTCTTCGTATTGCCGGCGCTTTCCGCCGCCGACGAAAGTCCGGGCGATTGCCTCGGCATCGATTTCGACCTGCACAACCCGGTCACGATCGCCAAGATCATCGCCAACCGGCCGCGGGTCTATTTCGTGAAAAACGCCGCCGACGATGCCGCCTGCCCGGCGGCGGCGGACGCCTGTTTGGAAGCCGCCTACCTGGTGCCCGGCGGTCTGGCGCTGATCGGCAAGACGTTTGGGGCCTATACCTGCGTCTCCTACGAATCGGCGCAGGCGCGCAAGGTGCAATGGACCAACGGCTGGCTGCCGTCCGCCGGCATGACGCCGGTGCTGCCGGCGTCAGCGCGCTCGCGCGCGGATTGGCTCGGCGATTGGGTCCATGCCGCCGGCCACATCGTAATCAGTAACGGCAAGAACGGCCGCCTCGTCATTCGCGGCGAGGCATTCTACGCCGCCGCCCAGAACGTCCACACCGGCGTCATCGACGCCACGGCCAAGCCCGCGCATGGTCTCTTGAATTTGCCGATGACGGCCGCATCCGGTTCGATCAAGCAAGCGACGACAAGGGCCGCTGCCTCGTCCGCATGCAGCGCATCGAGACGCTGCTTGTCGTCGAGGACAACGGCCGCTGCGGCGGCGTCGACGTGAGCTTTACCGGATTTTATCGGAGGAGGTGAAAGCCAGTCATTCCGGATTGCCGCGAAGCGGCAAGTCCGGAATCCATAACCACGAACCGTGGATATGGATTCCGGGCTCCTCGCTGTGCTCGGCCCCGGAATGACGTTCCGGCTCACCGCCTGCCGAACAATTTATCGAGCAGCCAGGAATCGAGGCTGCCGCCATTGTTACCTTGATTGTTCTGTTGAATACTCTGTTGTCCTGCGCCGGCTGCGGCAACGGGCGCGGGCGGCGGCGGCGCGTTGAGCCATGAGCCGTCCGCCAATCCCGGGAGCGGCGCCGGTGTGACGCCGGCATGCGCGGCTTTCATGAACCGGCTCCAGATCTCGACCGGCAGTCCGCCGCCGACCGCTTTTCGGGTCGGCGAATTGTCATCGTTGCCGAGCCACACGCCGGCGACCAGGTGCGAGGTATAGCCGATGAACCAGGCGTCGCGATAATCCTGGCTGGTGCCGGTCTTGCCGGCGGCCTGCCAGCCGGGAAGACTAGCCGAGCGCGCGGTGCCGTTGACGAGCGTCTGGTGCATCATCGCGTTCATCATGGCGATGTAACGGGCGTCGACGATGCGGCCGAGCTGTTGCGCCGAGCGGTCGTAGAGCGTCTTGCCGTCGGCGGTCTCGATCCGCTCGATGACGTGCGGCGAGACAGCGAGCCCGCCATTGGCGAAGGTCGCATAGGCCGCGACCAGCTCGAACGGCGAGACTTCGGAGGTGCCGAGCGCGATCGAGGCATTGGGTTCGAGCCGCGAATCGATGCCGAGCCGGTAGGCGGTGCGCACCACGGCATCGGGGCCGAATTCCAGCGTCAGCCGCACCGACACGGTGTTGAGCGAATTGGCGAGAGCCTGGGTCAGTGTCACCGGCCCCCAATATTGGTGCTCGAAATTCTCCGGCTTCCAGCCTTTGACCGCGATCGGCGCGTCCTCGCGCACGGTATCGGGGGTGAGCCCGTTTTCCAGCGCGGTGAGATAGACGAACGGCTTGAACGCCGAGCCGGGCTGGCGCTTGGCGTCGATGGCGCGGTTGAACTGGCTGTCGCCGTAATTCTTGCCGCCGACCAGCGCGCGCACCACGCCGTCCGGCGTCATCGCGACCAGCGCACCCTCGCCGATATGAAGCTTGTCGCCGTTGCGGTCGAGCGCGTCGACCAGCGCCGCTTCGGCGGCGCTTTGCAGCGCCGGATCGATCGTGGTTTGCACGACGATGTCCTGATCGATATTGCCGATCAGGTCGTCGACCGCGTCCATCACCCAGTCGGCGACGTAATTGACCGTGCCGGCGCCGCCGGCGGGCGCGATCGCCTGCGCCGGATGCGCCAGCGCCAGCTTGGCGGCGTCAGCGCCGATCATGTTCTGCTCCGCCATGTCGGCGATCACCACCGCGGCGCGGCGCACCGCGCCGTCCGGATTGTGGTTCGGCGCCAGCCGCGACGGCGACTGCACGAGGCCGGCCAGCATCGCCGCTTCCGGCAGCGTCAATTGCCGCGCCGATATGCCGAAATAACGCTGCGCGGCGGCTTCCACGCCGTAGGCGCCGGAGCCGAAATAGACCCGGTTGAGGTAGAGGTCGAGAATTTGCGCCTTGCTGTACTTATGCTCGAGCCAGAGCGCGAGCACGATTTCCTGCAGCTTGCGGGTGACGGTGCGCTCCTGGGTGAGGAACAGGTTCTTGGCGAGCTGCTGGGTGATGGTCGAGCCGCCTTCGGCAACGCCGCGATGCAGCACGTCGGCGACGCCGGCACGGAGAATTCCCCACGGGTCGATGCCGAAATGTGAATAGAAGCGGCGGTCCTCGACGGCGATAAACGCGTTCGGCACGTAATCCGGCAATTCGGCAAGCGGCACGGCCGCGCCGCCCATGTCGCCGCGGGTGGCAAGCGTTGCGCCATTGGCGCCTAGGATGAGCACCGAAGGCGGCCGCTTGGGAATTTCCAGCGACTGGATCGGCGGCAGATGGATGCCGATCCAGACCATCGCGCCGATGCCGGCGATCACGGCCCACAGCGAGGCCACCGTACCCCAATAAACGAGCCGGCCGATCGCGGAGCGGCTCTTGCCGCGGCGCCGTCGGCGCGATGGCCGCGGCGCGCGCTCGCGCCGGGGGCCGCGGCTCGCGGAGCGGAATGGCCCGCCGATGCGGTCGTCCGGGCGCAGGCGCAGATCGAGACCTTCGCCGCCGGCCCGCTTGCCCCGCTCACGCCACGCCATGTCCCGTCCCTGAGCGCGGAAAACGCGCTGAAATCACGGTAGCGAGCGCGCTTTAAGGGGCGGTTACTCGGCATAATCCCTCCCCCCTTGTGGGGGAGGGTAGGGAGGGGGGTCGGGAGGTAGCTCTCAGCGAAGACGGCTGCAGAAATCGTCTTCATGCGCGCGTCGCCTCACGACCCCCACCCCTGACCCCTCCCCACAAGCTTGCACTCGGGCGCGCGCAAGCGCGGCCCGGGTGGGGGAGGGAAAAAGCTATCCCGCCGCGGCTTCCTTCGCCGGCTTGGCTTCGGCGCCGGGTACGGTGAACAGCGCCAACAGCGGCCGCTTGATCGCGGCCTGGCGGGCCGGCGTCACGATTTGCGCGCTCAGGAGGTCAGTGACGTAGAACACGTCGACGACGCGCTCGCCGAAAGTCGCGACATGGGCCGAGGCGATGTTGAGATCGAGCTTCGACAGCGTGGTGGTCAGCTCATAGAGCAGGCCCGGCCGGTCGAGGCCGGTGACCTCGACCACGGTATAGCGGCTCGACCATTGGTTATTGATGGTGACCTCCGGCTCGATGGCAAACGCCTTGAGCCGGCCTTTCGGCGGCGCGCGTTTGGCCACGATTTCGGGCAATTTGATTTGCCCGCGCAGCGCCTTTTCGATGGCGTCGCCGATCCGCGCGGCGCGGCGCGCCTCGTCTTCGTCGTGCTCGAACTCGCGCGACACCGCGATGGTGTCGAGCGCGGCCCCGTCGGTCGTGGTGTAGATCTGGGCATCGACGATATTGGCGCCGGCCAGCGCGCAGGCGCCGGCGATGATCGAGAGCAGCCACGGATGGTCGGGCGCGAACACCGTGAGCTCGGTGACGCCGCGCGCCGCGTCGAAGCCGACGGCGGTCGCCAGCGTCTTGCCGGCGTCCTCGGTCGCACGCACGAAGCGCGCATGGGCGAGCTTGTGCGGCAGATCGACCTTGAGCCAATACGCCGGATAAAGCCGCTCGACATAGGCCCGTAACGTCGGCGCCGGCCAATCCGCGAGCTCGGCGCGGAATTCGGCCTGCGCCACGGCGACGCGTTGGGCACGGTTGACCTCGGAGAAGCCGCCGGTGAGCACCGGCTCGGTCTCGTAATACAGCGTGCGGATGAGCTGCGCCTTCCAACCGTTCCACACGCCGGGGCCGACGGCGCGGATGTCGGCGGTGGTGAGAATGGTCAGAAGCTTCAACCGCTCCAACGACTGCACCACCGCGGCGAAATTCTCGATGGTCCTGCGGTCGGACAAATCGCGCGATTGCGCCACCGTCGACATCACCAGGTGCACCTCGACCAGCCAGGCGACCAGTTCGGTTTCGGCGGCATTGAGCCCCAGCCGGGGACACAGCCGCCGCGCGATGCGCGCGCCGGCGAGCGAGTGATCCTCGACGCGGCCCTTGGCGATATCGTGCAGGAACAGCGCGACGCAGAGCACGGCGCGGTGCTGCGGCTGGATGGTGTTGATCAGTTCGTTGGCCAGGCCGAATTCGGGCTTGCCGCCGTGCGCGATTTCGTTGAGCACGCCGATGCAGCGCACCAGATGCTCGTCCACCGTGTAGTGGTGGTACATGTTGAACTGCATCATCGCCACGATGCGGCCGAACGAATGCACGAAGGCGCCGAGCACGCCGGCCTCGTTCATGCGCCGCAGCACGGTTTCGGCGTCGTGCCGCGAGGTCAGGATGTCGAGGAACAGCCGGTTCGCCTCCTTGTCCTCGCGCACGCGCTTGTCGATCAGCTTGAGCGAACGGGCTGCGATGCGCATGACTTCGGGATGCAACGCGACATTGTGCCGTTGCGCCAGATGAAACAGCCGGATCAGGTTGACCGGATCGCGCTTGAACGCATCGGCGCGCGCGATGTTGATGCGATTGTTGTCGATGACGAAATCGTCGTTGCCCAGCAGTTTCTTGCGGCTCGATCCCGGCCGCAGATGCGCGATCACCCGGCTTAAGACCGGCGCCGGCTTGGCCTGCCGCTCCTCGAGGCGCGCGCACAGGATGGCGGTGAGGTCGCCGACATGCTTGGCGGTGAGAAAATAATGCTTCATGAAGCGCTCGACGTCGCGCAAGCCGGGATGCGCGGTGTAGCCGAGCCGCACCGCGATATCGCGCTGAATGTCGAACGACAGGCGTTCCTCGGCACGGCCTGCGAGGAAATGCATGTTGCAGCGGACCGACCAGAGAAAGTCCTCGCAGCGGCGGAACAATCGGTATTCGTCGCGGTCGAATACGCCGCGCTCGATCAACTGCTCCGGCTCGTGCACGCGATAGACGTATTTGGCGATCCAGAACAGCGTATGCAGGTCGCGCAAGCCGCCCTTGCCGTCCTTGACGTTGGGCTCGACCAGATAGCGCGACTGCCCGGCGCGGCGGTGGCGCTCCTCGCGCTCGGCGAGCTTGGCGGCGACGAATTCGGGCGCTGTGCCCCGCGCCACCTCCTTGTCGAACCGCGTCGTCAGCTCGCGATAGAGCTTGGCGTCGCCGAACAGATAGCGCGATTCCAAAAGCGCGGTGCGGATGGTCATGTCGGCCTTGGCCTGGCGGATGCATTCGTCGACCGAACGCGTCGCGTGCCCGACCTTCAGCCCCATGTCCCACAGGCAATAGAGCAGCGCCTCGGCGACCTGTTCGCCCCAGGCGGTCTGCTTGTACGGCAAGAGAAACAACAGATCGATGTCGGAGCCGGGCGCCAGCAGGCCGCGGCCGTAGCCGCCGGTCGCGATCACCGCCATGCGTTCGGTTTCGGACGGCACCCGCGGCGGATAAAGCTCGAGACGTGCGAATTCGAACAGGACGCGGATGATCTCATCCTGCATCCGGCACAGCCGCTCGGCGCAGCGCCGGCCGTGGCGGTCCTTGAGCAGCAAATCCTCGGCGTGTGCCCGCGCCTGCGTCAGCGCTGTTTTGAGGCGTTGCGCCATCGCCGCGCGCAGCTCGCGCTCGCGCCCGGCATGGCTCCGGGCGAGCGCCTTGAGATCGCCGGCGATCGCGGCTGAATCGATCAGTTCGACGGCGGCGCGGTGGGATCGTTGGATGTCGAGCATGGCCGCATCCCATAGCGGAGCGGCCGCGCAGTGTCATGCCGGCTTACCGGGGTCCGGCGCCAGACCGGCCGCAAAGGCCGGCCCGATCGTCGAGTGCATTTATTCTCTCGTGCCTCAAGATGGAGGATTTATTCCTAATTGACGGTCGCCCGGAGGTTTCCTAAAGAATGAATATAGCGCCTGATCATCAGTCTTCACCGCTAACGACTCCTTTTGTCATCATCCGCCAACGGGTCCGGCCCGAAGTGGCCGGCCCGATGACAGGCTCCGGCGGATGATCCAGTATCCAAGGCGCTGTCGATCGATTTCAGCTGCGGTGGTTACTGGATGGCCCGCCTTCGCGGGCCATGACAATTACAATTCGTCCGAAGATGTGAATTCAGTGTTTTTCCCCGCACTCCTGTTCTGGTTCGAGCTCGTGCTGAAAATGGCGATGACGGCGGCCGTTGTCGTCGTCATCTCGGTGGTGGTCGAGCGCGCGGGGCCGTTCATCGGCGCGCTCATCGCCGCGCTGCCGACCGCCGCCGGCGCGGCCTATGTCATCCTCGCCATCGAGCATCCGCCGGGTTTTATCGCCGCGAGCGCGGTCGGCAGCGCCGCGGCAACCGCCGCGGTTTCGATCTTCGCGTTCGCTTATACGGTGCTGGCCCAGCGCCGCGGACTTCTCCTCAGCCTCGGTATCGCCATCGCGATCTGGTTTGCCGGCGCGGCGGCGCTGCGTGCCGTCGACTGGACGCCGTTGACCGCGCTCGCGCTCGATGTGGCGGTGTTCGGCGTCACCATTCCGTTGAGCTGGCGCTATCGGACCTCGGGGCCGCCGCCGAAATTCCTGCGCACCGCGTTCGACATTCCGCTGCGCGCGCTCGCCGCCGCCGTCGTGGTCGCGATCGTGACCACGGCGAGCTATAGCATCGGTTCGTTCGTCTCCGGCATCTTCGCGGTATTCCCGATCGTGATGGCGAGCTCGATCGTCATTCTGCATCCCCGGGTCGGCGGCAAGGCGGCGGCCAGCATGTTCGCGCATTCGCAAATCGCGCTGATCGGGTTGTGGCTCGGCTTTCTCGCCATGCATGGCCTGGTGGCGCCGGTCGGCGTATGGGGAGCGCTTGGGCTGGGACTGTCGATCTCGATCGCCTGGAGCGGATTGCTCTGGTTGATCCGCGCCAAGGCTACGAATTCTTCTTCGCCAGCCGCGCCTTGAGCGCGTACAGCGCCTCCATCGCCTCGCGCGGCGACATTTCGTCCGGATGAAGCGCATTGAGCGCCTCGATCACGGCGGCGAGCGCGCTGTCGCGCTGCGGCGTCGGCGCCGGACGCGCGGCGGAAAACAGCGGCAGGTCGTCGATCAGTGCGCGGGCCGGCGAGGTGCGGTCCTCGGCTTCGATCTGCGCCAGCACGACTTTGGCGCGCTCGATCACGCTTTCCGGCAGGCCGGCGAGTTTCGCCACCTGGATGCCGTAGGAGCGATCCGCCGCGCCGGGCACGACTTCGTGCAGGAACACGACGTCGCCCTGCCATTCCTTCACCCGCATGGTGGCGTTGTGCAGGCGCGGCAGCTTCGCCGCCAGCGCGGTCATTTCGTGGAAATGGGTGGCGAACAGCGTGCGGCAGCGATTGGCCTCGTGCAGATGCTCGATGGTCGCCCAGGCGATCGACAGCCCGTCGAAGGTTGCGGTGCCGCGGCCGATCTCGTCGAGAATAACCAGTGCCCGCGCCCCGGCCTGGTTGAGGATCGCCGCGGTCTCGACCATCTCGACCATGAAGGTGGAATGGCCGCGGGCGAGATCGTCGGCGGCGCCGACGCGCGAGAACAGCCGGTCGACGACGCCGATATGGGCGGAGCGCGCCGGCACGAAACTGCCCATCTGCGCCAGCACGGCAATGAGCGCGTTCTGGCGCAGAAAGGTCGACTTGCCGGCCATGTTCGGCCCGGTGACCAGCCAGATGCGGCCGGCTTCCCCCTCCCTTCCCTCCCCCGCATGCGGGGGAGGGAAGGGAGGGGGCGGAGGGGAGAGGTCGCAATCGTTGGCGACGAACGGGCCGCCGCCGGCGATGAGCGCCTGCTCGACCACCGGGTGACGGCCGCCGGCAATGGCGAAGGCGAGACTGCCGTCGACTTCGGGGCGCCGATAGTCGCGCTCGACCGCGAGCGCGGCGAGCGCGCAGCCGACGTCGATCAGCGCGATCGCGTTGGCCGCCTCGGCGATCGCGGCGCCCGCCTTGGCGACCGTTTCGGCAAGGCGGTCGAAGATTTCGAGTTCGAGCGCCAGCGCGCGCTCGGCGGCGGTGGCGATCTTGGCTTCGAGCTCGCCGAGCTCGGTGGTGGTGAAGCGGACCTGCCCGGCCGTGGTCTGGCGATGGATGAAGGTCGCGTTAAGCGGTGCGGCCATGAGCCTTTCGCCGTGCTGCGCCGAGACATCGACGAAATAGCCGAGCACGTTGTTGTGGCGGATTTTCAAGGCCCGGATGCCGGCGGTCTCGGCGTAGCGCACTTGCAGCGCGGCGATGACGCGGCGCGATTCGTCGCGCAGCGCGCGCGCCTCGTCGAGCGCCGGCTCGCAGCCGGGGCGGACGAAGCCGCCGTCGCGGCGCGACACTGGCAATTCCTCGGCCAGCGCGCCTTGCAGCGCGGCGGCGATGGCCGGATCGGGCCGGCGCAGAGCCGCGGCGGCTTGCGCGATGTCGCGCGGCAACGCCGCGAGATTCGAAAGTCGCGCTGAGAATTCCGCCGCCGCGACAATGCCGTCGCGGATCGCGGCAAGGTCGCGCGGCCCGCCGCGGCCGACGACGATGCGCGACAGCGCCCGCGCCAGGTCGGGCGCCGCTTTGAGCCGCGTGCGCAAATCGTTGCGCGCCGCGGCATCGTCGACAAAGACGGCGACGGCATCGAGCCGATGCGCGATCTCGGCCGGATCGGTCAACGGCGCCGCAAGCCGCTGCGCCAAAAGCCGCGCGCCGGCCGCCGTCACCGAGCGATCGATCGCGGCCAGGAGCGAGCCGCGCCGCTCGCCGGCCAGCGTGCGAACGAGTTCGAGATTGCCGCGCGTCGCCTGGTCGATGGCAAGCGTCGCGCCGGCGGACTCGCGCGCCGGCACCGAAAGCGGCGGGCGCTTGCCGATCTGGGTGCGCTCGACATAGGTGACCGCGGCCGCGGCGGCAGTGAGCTCGATGCGCGACAAAGCGCCGAACGACGCGGTTGTCGCCACGGCGAAGAACGACGCCAGCCGCCGCTCCGCCGTGGCGCCGTCGAACACGTCGCGGGTCAGCGGGGTGAGCGCCGGCAGCGAACGCAAAAACGGCGCCAGCTCGGTGTCGGCATAGAGCGCGTCGGAGACGATGATCTCGCCGGGCTCGATACGCGCGATCTCGGCGGCAAGCGAGGCGCGGTCGCATTCGGCGACGCGGAATTCGCCGGTCGATATATCGATCCAGGAGAGCGCGAAGCGGTCGTCGCCCGCCGAGGCGCGGCTGCGAGCGAGCGCGAGCAGATAATTGTTGCGCCTGGCATCGAGCAGCGAATCCTCGGTCAAGGTGCCGGGCGTTACCAGGCGGATGACGTTGCGGCGCACCACGCTCTTGGCGCCGCGCTTCCTTGCTTCGGCGGGGTCTTCGAGCTGCTCGCAGACGGCGACGCGGTGACCGAGCGCGATCAGCCGGTGCAGATATTCGTCGGCGCGCTCGATCGGCACGCCGCACATCGGAATGTCGCGGCCAAGATGCTTGCCGCGCTTGGTCAGCATGATGCCGAGCGCGCGCGAGGCGGTTTCGGCGTCGTCGAAGAACATTTCGTAGAAGTCGCCCATCCGGTAGAACAACAGGCAATCCGGATTGGCCGTCTTGATCTCGATATACTGCTCCATCATCGGGGTTACGCGAGCGACGTTGTCGCTCGCTTTGGGCGTGACGCGGCCGGCCGGCTCGGGCGTAAGCTCCGATCTGTCGGTCACGATGGGGCGCGCGGCGTCCATGATGCGGTGACGCTAGCAGATGGCTTGCCTGGTTTCATCCGTCCGCGTGAACCCCTTTCGACGGTGATCCCGTGCCGGAAAAGGCGAAGCGATTATAACCGTCATCCTGAGGTGGCCGCGAAGCGGCCCTCGAAGGATGCACGGCCGAGGCGCCCGGGCCGTCGCCCTTCGAGGCTCGCTTCGCTCGCACCTCAGGGTGACGGAAGGTGGCCCGTAGGATGGGTTGAACGGAGTGAAACCCATCGCCTCGGTCGCGTTGCTATGTCTGGAGATGATGGGTTTCGCTGCGCTCTACCCATCCTACGGGCTTATGTTCAACTCATTTCTGTGGAATTGGGAAGAGCAAGTCGAATTGATTTCCCATCGCCACGGTTTCCTTGTTGAAGGTTTCGTATCCGTTAAGGATTTTTTGTAGAATCTGATCTCGCTGAGCCGCAGGAAGCGAGACGGCGGTGACTTTCAGCTTCATCTCCGCGCGCTCGGTTTCGATGCGAGCAATAATCACATTATAAGCTGCGACACATGCATCACGTGCAGGCTGTGACGGTTGTTGCGGACATCGGACATCACGAATTTTATTCGTAACAGTGTCAATCTCGACCTTGGTGTGGTCCATTATAGCGTTGATCTGAGCGACCCAAGTAGACCACGGGTCGGCCGCTAGTACCGAACTCTCGTGGATTGCCACCATCACCACCGCCCCAGCGATCATTTTGATGATGTGCCTCATCGTATAGACTCCCTTCCGTTCCGCTCCTATTTCGCCCACCGAGCTTTCGCCGCTTTGCGTGCATTCTCCCGTCGTCTTTTCTTCGATAGCTTGCTATTGAATTACGGTGACAGTGCATTAATTACCGGCCGACCGTTCCCCTTTCCGCCGCGAGGGCGCGCGCCCGATTATGCAGCCCTGCGGCGGGCGTCCCGGATGGTCACTTCGCCGGCCTTGTTCGGCTTCGCCGCGGCGATCTTGATCTCGATGTGGTAGCCAAGTGCCGTCAGGAAACGCATCAGTCGCTCCAACGAAACCTCGGAAAATTCGCCGCGCAAAATCTTCGACAGTTCGGGTTGGGTGGTTCCGATCCGCCGCGCCGCTGCATGCTGGGTGAGAGCAAGCGCCTTGATCGCCTTATCGAGGCGTAATACGAGCCCGGCCTTCAAATAGTGCGCTTCGGCATCGGGCAGCCCAAGCTGCAGCCAGACATTGCGGGTCGGGTCTTTGGCCGCGGAAATCTTCGTCATCGCCGCTTCTCCGTTTCGTCGATCAGGTCTTGCAAGCGGCGCGCGGCGTCCATGACGCGGCGACGCTAGCGGTCCGACTCCGACGCTTAATAGCCAAGCGTCGGCCCGGACCACTAGCCGAGTCAACGCTTTGTGGTTCGATGCCGACACAATCGCGGCTGCGAAGCGTCGGCATCGAGCCACGAGCAGATGGCTTACGCGGTTTCATCGGCCCGCCGGCGGCCCCTTGCCGGGCGGGGGGATAGGCCATTCTGCCACCTTGGCAAGGTCAAGCGATGGTGGAATGATTGCCCGTCAACGCCGCACAGACGGCGATGCAAGCCGCATAGGCGGCGCTTGAAAGGGGAATGCAATCGAAACTTAACAACATCAGCGGAGGGAACGACAATGAGCGCGGCACAAGACGCGTTGCAGCCGATACCGTGGTGGAAAGAGCCGACCAAGGATCAATGGTTGGCCTGGTGGGCGGCCTGGCTGGGCTGGACGCTCGATGCCTTCGACTTCACCATGTTCCTGCTCATCATGGTGCCGATCTCGCAGGAATTTCACGTTCCGCTGACCGAGGTCGCATTCGTGCTGTCGGTGACCTTGTGGCTGCGGCTAGTTGGTGCCGTGGGCTCGGGGTGGCTCGCCGACCGGATCGGCCGCAAGATCCCGCTGATGATCTCGATCCTGTGGTATTCGCTCGCCAATTTCTGCGCCGGGTTCTCTCCGACTTTCGCCTATCTGTTCCTGTTCCGCGCGCTGCTCGGCCTCGGCATGGGCGCCGAATGGCCTGCCGGCGCGGCGCTGGCGATGGAGACTTGGCCGATGCGTTCGCGCGGCTTCATGGGCGGCGTGTTGCAAGGCTCTTGGGGCATCGGATTCATGCTGTCGAGCGGCATCTACGGCCTGTTCTACGCCTATATCGGTTGGCGCGGCATGCTGTGGGTCGGCGTTCTGCCGGCGCTGTCCGTGCTTTACGTCCGCAAGTTCGTGAAGGAGCCGCCGGTATGGCTGGAGAACCGGCGACGCCAGCGCGTCGAGAATCGCGAGGTTCGTGCCCCGCTGCTTGCCATCTTCAAGCCGCGCGTGCTCGGCAACACTCTGAGTGCCTGCCTGTGGATGGGCGGCGGCTTTGTCGCCTATTACTCGGTCAACGCGCTGTTCGCGACGCATCTGCAAAAGGATCTCGGCCTGTCGCCGGGCCTGGTCGCGACGCCGATCTTCTTCGCCAACCTCGGCTTGTTCATTTCGTCGTGCGGCTGGGGCTGGTGGGCCGACCGTGTCGGCCGGCGCTGGGCGATCATCCTCCCGGCGCTGATCGCGCTGCCGCTCGCACCGTTCTACCTGCTCACCAGCAACTTGTTATGGATCATAGCTGGCTTCATCCTGCAGGGCATGTGCGCCGGCGGCGGCATGCAGGGACAGATGGTGCCCTACCTGAACGAACGCTTCCCGACCGAGATCCGGGCGACCGCGACCGCCTTCTGCTATCATCAGGCGGCGATCTGGGGCGGCTTCGTGCCGCTGGTGTTGACGCTCCTCGCGGCGCATTTCGGAACGAGCTTGGCCATCATGATGATCTTCGGCACCTGGCTCGGCTGCCTGGCTTGGGCCGGGGCGGCTTTCTGGGGGCCGGAGACCAAGGGCACGATCATGGTGCCCGATCTGGTCGTCGCCTGAACTGACGAAACAAACTCCCTCTCCCCGCTTGCGGGGAGAGGGTTGGGGTGAGGGGGCCTCGCCGCTGGGCTCAGACTGCGAAGCTCAGAATCGCGGTAAGGCCCCCTCACCCTCGCTTCGCTCGACCTCTCCCCGCGCGGCGGGGAGAGGTTAGCTTACTTCGCGATCTTCTTGCCGGTGACGGCTTCGAGATTTTTCCAGAACACCTTGTCGCTCGTCGCCTTGTCCATCTTGAGCTTGTCGAGGATCCGCAACGTCTCGCGCGGAAACATCGTGCCGCCTTCCGGATCGAACGGGCAGTCGGAGGCGAACACGAGCTTGTCGATCGGGAAGAATTCCATGCCGGCTTTGGTCGCCGGCTCCGCGGTGAAGGCCGCGGTATCGGCCCAAAAATCGTTCTTGAAATAATCGAGCGGCCGCTTCTTCAGGCTCTTGCGCAGCGCGACGTAATCCTCGTCGCTGGTGCGGTTGCCCATCACATCGTTGCCCGGCCCGAGCCGGCCTTCGAGCATCGGCACCAGGCCGGCGAAATGATGGGTGATGATCTTCAGGTTGGGATGGGTGTCCATGATCTTGGAATACACCAACCGCAACATGGTGCAGGTGGTTTCGTACGACCAGCCGATCGTCCACCAGATTTCGTAGAGCGATTTCTTCTCGTCCATATAGTCCGGCGTCTCGGCGCCGCGCGCCGGATGCAGCCAGATCGGCGCGCCGAGCTCGTTCATTCTTTTCCAGAACGGGGCGTATTCCGGGCGGTCGAGCGGCTTGCCGGCGACATTGGTATAGATCTGCACGCCGAGCGCGCCGTTTTTGAGCGCGCGTTCGGCCTCGCCGACGCCGGCATCGGGCGCGGCGAGCGACACTTGCGCCACCCAGCCGGGGAAGTGATCCTTCTCCTTGGCGATGAGCTCGGCGAAGCCGTCGTTGATGATGCGGCAGAATTCGTCGCAGTGCTGCGGCGTCTTGGCAAAGCGCTCGACCGGCGGCTGCGGGTAGGAAAGAATCTGCTGATAGTCCTTGTGGCCGTCGACGATCTTTTTGCGCACGTCGATGTCGAACAGCGCCGGCAGCGAGCGGACGCGCTTGCCCATGTCTTTATAGTCGCCGGCGACGTTGTTGAGCTTGTCGAAGAATTTCTGCGGAAAAAAGTGGGTATACGCATCGACGCGCATGGGCGTTTCTCTCCTTGTGGCGACAGGCTTCTAGCACCGTCGGTGATGCGCCGTCACCCCATCGTCATTGCGAGCGAAGC
Source organism: uncultured Alphaproteobacteria bacterium (assembly GCA_963729335.1). GTDB lineage: Bacteria > Pseudomonadota > Alphaproteobacteria > Rhizobiales > Xanthobacteraceae > BOG-931. The sequence goes on along the minus strand of CAVSNN010000001.1, from coordinate 1,379,137 downwards.
GAAGCAATCCAGGCGGCGGCACAGAGCTGGATTGCTTCGTCGCTTCGCTCCTCGCAATGACGAACAAACGGCTCACGATGACGGAACCGGGGTTTGCGTCAGCCGCGCGACGACCTCAGCGGGGATCGCTTGCGACTTCATCCGCCGCGGATCGTCGGGATTGCGCACCACCCAGACGCGCGTCTCGCAACCCTCGACCGCGAGCGCGCCGGCATGGCTCAGCCGGTGCTCGACCTTGAAGCTGGAGCGGCCGCAGGCGGTGAGCGCGGTCTCGATCGCGACCACGTCGCCGAACCGCGTCGGCGCGCGAAAGCGCGCCCGGGTCTCCACCAGCGGATGGCCGGAGAAGGCATAGGCCTTGAGGTACTCGATCTTCTTCATGCCCAGCGCGCGTTCGAGCAGCACCGTGGTCGAGGTATCGAAAATCTCGAAATAGCGCGGATAGAAAATGATGCCGGCCGGGTCGCAGTCGCCCCATTCGATGCGCGTTTGGCGGATGTTGGTCAGCATGAGACGGGACGACGGCCGCTACCGCGGCGCCATGCGCAGCGCGCCGTCCAGCCGCACGACTTCGCCGTTGAGATAGCGGTTCTCGACCATGTGGCGAACCAGCGAGGCGTATTGCGGCGGGGTGCCGAGCAGTTTCGGGAACGGCACCGCCGCGGCGAGGCTCTGCTGCGCCGCCTCCGGCAGGGCATGCAGCATCGGGGTGGAAAAAATTCCCGGGGCGATGGCGTTGACGCGGATGCCGAACTGGGCGAATTCGCGCGCCGCCGGCAGCACCAGCCCGACCACGCCGCCTTTCGACGCCGCATAGGCGGCCTGGCCGATCTGGCCCTCATAGGCGGCGACCGACGCGGTGCAGACGATGATGCCGCGCTCGCCGTCGGCGAGCGGTTCGAGCGTCGCCATCGCGGCGGCGGCAAGCCGCATCGCATTGAACGTGCCGATCAGGTTGATCTCGACGACGCGCGCGAAGTCGGCAAGCGGCATCGGCCCGTCGCGGCCGACAATGCGCCTGGCCGGTCCGACCCCGGCGCAGTTGATCAGGATGCGCGCAATGCCGTGATCGGCGCTGGCTTTGGCGAGCGCTTTTTCGGTCGCCGCACTATCGGTCACGTCGCATTCCAGCGCGATGCCGTTGATGTCGATCGCCACTTCGGCGGCGGCCTTGCCGTTGACGTTGACGATCGCGACCTTGGCGCCGGCTTCCGCCAGCATCCGCGCGGTGGCGGCGCCGAGGCCGGAAGCGCCGCCGGTGACGATCGCGGAGTGTCCCCGAATGTCCAAGGTCAATTCACCCTTGCTGTCTGCCTCGCGCCGGCAATGAGGACGTAGAACGGCGGCGTCTCGGCGTAAAGGTCCTCGACCAAGGTGGCGCGATTGGCCAGCACCGCGCGCTGGTTGATCGAGCCTTTATCGGTCATCTCGCCGACATCGAGCGAGGGCGGCTCGGCCAACAGCACGGCGCGGGTGATGCGGCTCGACGTGCCGCTCGCCGCGGCGGCAAACGAATCGAGCCGCCGCGCGAACTCCGCCACGATCCGCGGGTCGGCGAGCAACATTCCGGCTGGAACATCCGCCGTCAAGCCGGGCGCAAAGGTGCGGCAGGCATCGAGATCGGGAAAGACCAGCGCGGTGACCTCGTCGCGGTCGGGCCCCGCCAGGACGACGTCGCGCACCAGCGGGGCAAAGTGCGCGATAAAGGCCGCGCGCAACGGCCCGACGCTGACCCAGCTGCCGGTCGAGAGCTTGAAGTCCTCGGCGAGCCGGCCGTCGAACAGCAAACCCTTGGCCGGATCGGCCGAATCGGCGAATTTGAGCGCATCGCCGATCTTGTAGAATCCTTCGTCGTCGAAGGCCGCCGCGGTCAAAGCCGGCGCGCGCCAATAGCCCGGAGTGATATTGGCGCCTTTGAGCCGCGCCTCGAGCTTGCCCTCGCGCGGCACGAGCTTGAGCGTCACGCCGGGCAGCGGCAGGCCGATATTGCCGGCGCGCTCGCTTTCGAAGGTGCAGGCGAGCGCGGCCGGCGCGGTTTCCGTCGAGCCGAGGCTGGAGAGGAAAATGATGCGCTCGCCGGCGGTCTTGACCGCAAGCTCCTGCCAGCCGTCGAGCACGTGCTGCGACAGGCCGGCGCCGGCATAGAACAGCACTTTCAGCCGGCTGAAGAATTTTTCGCGCAAGCCGCGGTCGGCTTGCAGATGCGGCAGCAGCATTTCGAAACCCTTCGGCACGTTGAAATAGACGGTTGGCGCCACCTCGCGCAGGTTGCGCACCGTCGCGGCGATGCCGCCCGGCAGCGGTCGGCCCTCGTCGATATAAAGCGAGCCGCCATTGTCGAGCACCAGACCGAAATTGTGATTGCTGCCGAAGGTATGGTTCCACGGCAGCCAGTCGACGACGACGGGCGGCTCGTCGCGCAGAAAGGCAAAGCCGGCGGCGATCATCGCCTGGTTGGCGCACAGCATGAGCTGGGTGTTGACGACGCCTTTCGGCTCGCCGGTCGAGCCGGAGGTGAACAGGATTTTCGCGATGGTGTGCGGGCCGACTTGCGCATGGGCTGCATCCACCGCGGGCGTCGGGGCCGCCGCGGTGAGGTCGGCGAACGAGGTGGCGCGCCGCTCCGTCGCAGGATTGGCGGCGACGACAACCTCGGTATCGGCCGGCACCGCCGCGGCGATGGCGCACGCGAACGTCACCCCGCTCGCGGCAAAAACCAGGCCGGGCGACAACAGCGCCATGATCGCTTTGAGCTTGCCGAAATCGGCCGACAGCAGCGAATAGGGCACCGAGATCGGCGCATAGGGAATGCCGACATGCATGGCGGCGAGGCCGATCAGCGCGTGCTCGATATCGTTGCCGGACAGGATGGCGATCGGACGCTCGGCCGACAGTTCGCGTTGCAGCAGCGCCGCGGCGATCGCGCGCACCGCGGCGAGCGTCTGCGCATAAGTGAGCGTGCGCCAGCCGCCCGCCCCATCGCGCTGCGCCAGGAATACGCGCTCGGGCGCGGCGTTGGCCCAATGCACGAGCCGCGCGGTGAGTTTTTGCGGATGGCCCGGCAATGGATGCGGCGAGCGCAGCACAATGGCGCCGTCGCTCCGCCGCTCGACGACGACCTCGGCCGGGCCGAGCTTCACCGGCCGCAGCGGCGGGCGATTCTGCATGGCAAGCTTCGTTAGCGGCGCGCTCGACATCGTGGGCTTCGCCTCAGCTTCGCGCCACTTTGGGACCGCGCTTTTCCAGGAACGCCCTGAGCCGCGCTTTGGCTTCCTCGTCGCCCTGCGCGATCGCCGCCGCCAGCGCCTCGGTGACATAGCCGGCCGCGGGATCGCTGTTGGCGATGCGCGGCAACAGATGCATCACGGCAAAATTGGTGAACGGCGCATTACCGGCGATGCGATGCGCCAGCTCGATCCCCTTGGCGAGGCCCTCGCCTTCGTCGACCAGATATTGGCTGATCCCGATCAGCTGGCCTTCCTCGGCGCTCAATGTGCGTCCGGTCAGCATCATGTCCATCACCCGCGCCGTGCCAATGAGCGGCGGCAGCCGCACCGAGCCGCCGCCGCCGGCATAAATGCCGCGGCTGGCTTCCGGCAGCGCGTAAAACGCGCTGCGCTCGGCGACCCGCACATGCGCGGCCGCCGCCAGTTCCAGCCCACCGCCGACCACCGCGCCGTGCAGCACCGCGATCGCCGGCACCGAGCCGAACTCGATGCGCTCGAAGGCGCGATGCCAGGAGCGCGAATGCGCGACCCCGGCGAAGGTGTCGCGCTCGACCAGCTCGGCGAGATCGAGACCGGCGCTGAAATGATCGCCCTCGCCGGCAATGACCACGGCGCGGATGTCGTCGGGCAGCGACGAAAACAACGTCTCGATGCCGGCCACCATGGGATCGTCGAGCGCGTTGCGCTTTTTGGCGCGATTGAGCTTGAGCACGGCCACGGCGCCGTGCCGCTCGACGGTAAGCGTCGGCGGCAGGTCGGGAAATTCGACGGCCGGAGCGGTCATGCGGGCCATTTGACCCGTTCCGCCGCGGCCCGTAAATAGCCTCTGCGGAAGGCAAAACGGAGCGACCGATGCGCGAGGTCTTCATCTGCGATGCCGTACGCAGCGCGATCGGCCGGTTCGGCGGCGCGCTCGCCAAAGTGCGTACCGACGATCTCGCCGCGGTTCCGCTCAAGGCGCTGGTCAGCCGCAATAAGACGGCCGACTGGGCGCGGCTCGACGAAGTGTTGTTCGGCTGCGCCAACCAGGCCGGCGAGGACAACCGCAATGTCGCGCGCATGGCGCTGCTTCTCGCCGGGCTCCCCGCCTCCGTTCCGGGCGTCACTGTCAACCGGCTGTGCGCCTCGGGGCTCAATGCCGTGGGCGACGCGGCGCGCGCCATCCGGACCGGGGAAATGGATTTCGCCATCGCCGGCGGCGTCGAATCGATGACGCGCGCGCCGTTCGTGATGGCCAAGGCCGGCGAAGCGTTTTCGCGTACGGCGGAAATCTACGACACCACGCTCGGCTGGCGCTTCATCAATCCGGTGCTCAAAGCCCAATACGGCGTCGATTCCATGGCCGAGACCGGCGAGAACGTGGCGGAAGAATTCCAGGTCACCCGCGCCGACCAGGACGCCTTCGCGCTGCGCTCGCAGCAGCGCGCCGCGGCGGCGCAAGCCGCCGGCTATTTCGCCGAGGAGATCGTGCCGGTCGCGGTACCAGGCGGCAAAGCCGGGCCGGTGACCGTCGACAAGGACGAACATCCGCGCCCCGACACCACGCTCGAAGCTTTGGCGAAACTCAAACCCATCGTGCGCAACCCCGGCACCATCACCGCCGGCAATGCGTCCGGCATCAATGACGGCTCGGCGGCGATGATTGTCGCGAGTGAGGAAGCGGTGAAAGCGCACGGCCTCACGCCGCGCGCAAAAATACTCGGCATGGCCTCAGCCGCGGTGCCGCCGCGCATCATGGGCATCGGGCCGGTGCCGTCGACGCGCAAACTGATGGCGCGGCTCGGCCTGAAAATATCCGATTTCGATCTGATCGAGCTCAACGAAGCCTTTGCCTCGCAAGGGCTTGCCTGCCTGCGCCAGCTCGGCGTCGCCGACGATGCCGAGCACGTCAATCCGCATGGCGGCGCCATCGCGCTCGGCCATCCACTCGGCATGTCCGGCGCGCGGCTCGCGCTGACTGCGGTGCATGGATTGGAGAAGCGCGGCGGCAGCCGCGCCCTCGCGACCATGTGCGTCGGCGTCGGCCAGGGCGTGTCGCTGGCGCTGGAGAGAGTTTGATTGCGCTGTCATCGTCCGCGAAAGCGGGCGATCCAGTACACAATGAAACGGCCGTGATTACTGGGTGCCCCGCCGGAGCTTGTCATCGGGCCGGCCACTTCGGGCCGGACCCGTTGGCGGGGCATGACGTTATGAGGAGGAGAAATTTTCGTGCCAATGAGTCCTGGCTACGTCCCCTTCCATCCCAATCCCTCGAAGCCGAAGTTCAAGCCGCCGCCCGGCGCGGTCGACGCGCATTGCCATGTGTTCGGCCCGGAGAACAAATTTCCCTATGCGCCCGAGCGCAAATACACGCCCTGCGATGCGCCGAAGGAAAAGCTGTTCGCGCTGCGGGATTTTCTTGGCTTCGATAAGAACGTCATCGTGCAGGCGTCGTGTCACAGTAAGGACAATCGCGCCATGGTCGACGCGCTCGATGCATCGGCCGGCAAGGCCAAGGGCGTCGCCTTTGTCGGCGAGGAGGTCACCGACGACGAGCTGAAATGGATGGACCGTGCCGGTGTGCGCGGCGTGCGCTTCAATTTCATCAAACGGCTGGTCGATTTCACCCCGCGCGACGTGCTCCAACGCATCGCCGCGCGGGTGCACAAGCTTGGCTGGCACATCGTGGTCTATTTCGAAATGCCGGATTTGCCCGAGCTGGAAGGGTTTTTCACGTCGCTGCTGACCAACGTCGTGGTCGATCACATGGGCACGCCTGATGTGGCCAAAGGCGTCGATCATCCGGAGAACCAGCGCTTCCACAAGCTCATGGACCGGCACAAGAACTTCTGGGTGAAAGTGACCTGCCCGGAACGCATGTCGGTCGCCGGGCCGCCCTATGACGACGTGGTACCGTTCGGCCGCGCGCTGATCGAGCGTTTCCCCGACCGCGTGATCTGGGGCACCGACTGGCCGCATCCGAATATGAAGCGGGTCGCGCCCGACGACGGGGTATTGGTCGATTACGTTCCCAAGGTCGCCCCATCCGCGGCCGCGCAGCAGGCGCTCTTGGTCGACAATCCAATGCGGCTTTATTGGTAATATTTACCTCATCCTGAGGCGCCAGCGAAGCGAGCCTCGAAGGATGCTGGCCGGGGCGCTGTGGCCTCGCCCTTCGAGGCTCGGCACTGCGTGCCGAGCACCTCAGGGTGAGGAAACCCTGGCTTACGTTGCCAAGCGTGCCTGCGCTATATATGTCAGGGCAAACGGGAGTGACGCCCAAATTGGAGTGATCGATGGCCCGCGAACAGCACGATTATGACGATATCCCGGGCACGTTCGTGTTCGACGCCGAACGCTCCCGCCAGGGCTTCGGCATCAATATGTTCTGCATGTCGCTGATGAAGGACGACAACCGCAAGGCGTTCAAGGCGAACGAGGCGGAATACCTCAAGAAGTTCAAGCTGACGCCGGCGCAGACCGAGGCCGTGCTCAAGCGCGATTACAACCGCATGTTGGAGCTTGGCGGCAACATCTATTTCACCGCCAAGCTCGGCGCCGCCGACGGCCACTCGTTCCAGCATCTCGCCGCGGTGATGACCGGCAATACCCAGGACGACTACGCCAAGATGATGCTCGGCGGCGGCCGCTCGGTCGAGGGCAACCGCTCGCGCTCGGGCAAGAGCGCGCCGTCCAAGTTTATCGCGGCCGCCGCGGCGAAAAAACGCGCCGCCGCAAAGTTGAAGCCCAAATCGAAATCCAAATCAAAATCAGCAAAACGGAAGTGATGCCGTGGCCAGGATCGTTGCAGGAGTAGGTGCATCGCACGTGCCCGCCATCGGCGCGGCGCTCGACAACAACAAGACCGAGGAGCCGTATTGGAAGCGGGTGTTTTCCGGCTTCGAGAAATCGCAAGCCTGGATGCGCGAATTAAAGCCCGACGTCGCCATCGTGGTCTATAACGATCACGCCTCGGCGTTCTCGGTCGAGATGATCCCGACTTTCGCGCTCGGCTGCGCGGCGGAATTCCCACCGGCCGACGAAGGCTGGGGGCCGCGCCCGGTGCCGGTGGTCGAGGGCTATCCGGCGCTCGCCTCGCATATTGCGCAGTCGGTCATCCTCGACGAATTCGATCTCACCATCTGCAACAAGATGGAAGTCGATCACGGCATGACGGTGCCGATGAACCTGTTGTTCGGCAAGATCGACAAGAATTCGCATTGGCCGTGCCCGGTGATCCCGCTCGCGGTCAACGTGGTGATGTATCCGCCGCCGACCGGGCATCGCTGCTACATGCTCGGCCGCGCGCTGAAGAAGGCGGTGGAATCCTATCCGGAAGACTTGCGCGTGGTGATCTTCGGCACCGGCGGATTGTCGCATCAGATTTCCGGGCCGCGCGCCGGGCTCATCAACAGCAAGTGGGACAAGAATTTCCTCGACAATCTGTCCAAGGCGCCGCAAAAGCTCGCCAAGGTCCCGCACATCGACTACATGCGCGAAGCCGGCGCCGAGGGCATCGAGATGGTGATGTGGCTCGTCATGCGCGGCGCGCTCGACGACAAGGTCGACGAGGTCTATCGCTTCTACACCGTGCCGGCGTCGAATACCGCGGTCGGCCACATCATTCTGGAAAACAGAGCGAGGGCGGGCAGGCGCAAGCCGGCCGCCAAGCACAAGCGTGCTGCCGCGCGGGCGAAGGTCGATCGCAGACGCAGTTGATCGTCATTGCGAGCGAAGCGAAGCAATCCAGTGCAGCGCCGGGATCTGGATTGCTTCGTCGCTTCGCTCCTCGCAATGACGGCGCAATAATCGAAGAGGTACATGATGAAAATCTGCGTAGCGGGACAGGGCGCGTTCGGGCAAAAGCATCTCGACGCGCTCAAGCGCATTCCCGAAGTCGAAGTCACTTCGCTGGTCGGCGGCAACCAGGACTCCACCGCCCAGGTCGCCAGAAAATACGGCATCCCGCATTTCAGCGGCGAATTGTCCGAAGGCATCAAGCGCGCCGACGCGGTGATCCTGACCACGCCGACCAAGATGCATTTCCGCCAGGGCGAGCAGGCGATGCGCGCCGGCAAGCACGTGCTGGTCGAAATCCCGATCACCGACAGCGTCGAGGACGCCGAAAACCTGGTGAAGAATCGCCAGAGAAACCGGCGTCACCGCCATGGGCGGCCATGTGCGGCGCTTCAATCCCAGCCATCAATACGTTCACAAGAAGATCGCGAAGGGCGAGCTGAAAATCCAGCAGATGGACGTGCAGACGTATTTCTTCCGGCGAAAGAACATGAACGCCGCCGGCCAGCCGCGCAGCTGGACCGATCATCTGCTCTGGCATCATGCCGCCCATACCGTCGATCTGTTCCAGTATCAGGCCGGCGAAACCATTTCCGACTGCTACGCCGTGCAGGGCCCGATCCATCCGCAACTCGGCATCGCCATGGACATGGGGATCGTGGCGAAGACGCCGTCGGGCGCGCTGCTGACGCTGTCGCTGTCGTTCAATAATGACGGGCCGCTCGGCTCGTTCTTCCGCTATATCTGCGACAACGGTACTTACAAGGCGTTCTACGACGATCTGACCGACGGCAAGGACAACAAGATCAACGTCTCCAAGGTCGACGTGTCGATGGACGGCATCGAGCTCGAGGACCGCGAATTCATCGCTGCGATCGAGCAAAAGCGCGAACCGAATGCGAGCCTCGCCCAGCTCTTGCCGTGCATGCGCGTGCTCGGCAAGTTGGAAAAGATCGTCGATCCGCAGCGCAAGGCCCACGCCTAGACCGGTCCGCGGACAATGAAATGAGACACCGCCGGAAAGGCCCGTTCTCGTTCCCGATCTTCGCCGCGCTGATCGGTATCTGTCTCGCCGCCGTGCCGAATATCCTTGCGGGCCCGGCCGCCGCCGCGGACCGGCCGCTGTCCGAGGTCCAGCTGAAAAAGATCGACGACTTGATCGCGCAACAGGGCAGGGAGGTTGCGATCAGTGCCATCATCACGGATATCGTCGGGCTGACGCAAGACAATCAGACGATTTCCTGTCGCGCTTTCGGCGCGGTGGACGCCGCCACCGACGACATCCGCCACGTCTACCTGCTGCCCGCGGACAAAGGCTACCTGTTCGATTACTTTCACGGCGACATTGCCGAGGTTTATTGGACGGATAAGGACCTGGTTCTGATCGCGGCATTGAGCGGCGTGCGCGGCGAGAAGCCGGCGCCGGCGTCGTTCCAGCAAGCCCAATTCGGTTTCAGCAACGAAATGGCGTGGTGGGCGAAGTTCGCGGACGCGCACTGATATTTCCTGCCCAGCGAAGCGGGGGTGGATGAGGCCGTTACTTCGCAATCCCGACGAGCTCGGTGTTGACGTGCTTATTTACCCTCTCGCAGATCGCTCTCGAAATCCCTGCCGCCATAAGCGACAGTCACGATCTCGACCCGGGTTTTCAGCACTCGAAACGCGATTGTAACCCGGCGCTCAAAACCGACCGTGCGCAAACCGGGCAAGATATCGTCGCGGCGCGTGCCGCGCTCGGGAAAGTTTGCCAGCGCCAAGCAGGCCGCCTCGATGCGGTTGATGTAATTGCCGGCAATGGTCTCGCCGGCCTTGCCGGCGATGTATTCGTACAACGCCAGCAGGTCGGCCTCGGCATGCGGTCTGAAGTATACCTTAAGCGCCACGGCCGGTTGCCTTCACCCGTCGGCCGTGGTGCGCACGCAGGCGCTTGAACACAGCAGCGGCCGGCACGCTGGACCGACGATCGGCCATGGACGCCCTGACCTTTTCCCGGAGCATCTCGTCCAGCATCGCGTCCTCGCGATCGAGCGCCCGCAGAGCATGACGCAATACCTCGCTGGCGTTGTCATATCGGCCGGATTTTAGCCGCCGTTCCAGGGCGACCTTTTGCGATCCCAGCGTAACGCTGATCGGTTTGCTTGTGCGCATCTCACCTTCTTTCACTGAGAGACCTATACGTTAGTATGACACTGTCATACTCGCAACTGCAAGTCCAAAAACGATGGGTGGAACTAATATTCGGTCGTCCCATATCTATAACAGCGCCACCGGGCATGACAGGTCTTCTACAAATCACTCCGCAATTCCGATAAACTTGGCGAGGCGGTCCGGATCGGCGGCGAGCGGTTCCGATGCGCCGTCGTAGACGATGCGGCCCTTGTCGAGGATCGCCGTGCGCGGAGAGAACGTCAGCGCCACCCGGCTGTTCTGCTCGACGAGGACGATCGAGAGCGCGCTTTCGGCGCGCAGCCGCGTCAACACCTCGGTCAAGGTCTCGACCAGCACCGGCGCCAGGCCCTCGGTCGGCTCGTCCATCAGCAGGATTGTGGGATTGGTGAGAAGCGCGCGCGCGATCGACAGCATCTGCTGCTCGCCGCCCGAAAGCTGATTGCCCATGTTGTCGAGCCGTTCCTTGAGTTTTGGGAACAGCTCGAACACGCGCTGCGGCGTCCAAGGTCCCGGCCGGGCCGCGACGTCGAGGTTCTCGCGCACCGTCAGCGAGGGAAAAATCTCGCGCTCCTGCGGCACGAAGCCGATGCCGGCCAGCGCCCGGAGGTAGCACGGCACGCCGTCGAGGCGCCGCCTGTCCAGCGTGACCTCGCCGGCGTGCAGCGTGGTGTGGCCCATCACGGTCGCCAACAGCGTGGTCTTGCCGACACCATTGCGGCCGATCACGCTGATGCACTCGCCGGGCGCGAGCGCGAGATCGATATCCTCGATCACCACGGTCTCGCCGTAGCCCGCCGAAACACCCCGCAATTCGAGCGCGCTAGGCATGTTCGGACCCTTGGCCGGTCCTTTGCGCGGCCTGACCAAGATAGACCGCGCGCACCTGCGGGTTCGCTTCGATCTCCCGCGGCGTTCCCTCGGCGAATATCGTGCCGCCCACCATCACGGTAACGCGCTCGGCAAAGCGGAACACCACGTCCATGTCATGCTCGATGATGAGCACCGCGATGTCCTTCGGCAGCCGTTCGATGGCGTCGAGAATGATATGGTTTTCGGCGCTCGGCACGCCGGCGGCAGGCTCGTCGAGCAGCAGCACTTCGGGGTTCAGCCCGAGCGCGATCGCAAGCTCGATCAGGCGCTGGCGGCCATAGGGCAGTTCGGAGACGCGATTGCGCGCATGGTCCGCCAGCCTCAGCATCTCCAAAAGCTGCATCGATTCGTCGATGACGTCGGTGCGCCTGCCGGCCGCATATAACATGCCCGACGCCGCGCCGACGCGCTCGGCGACGGCGATATAGACATTCTCCAGAACGGAGAGGCCGCGGAACAGCCGGTTGATCTGAAAAGTCCGCGCGATGCCGAGCTTGACCCGCTCGGCCTGCGCCTTGTCGGTGATGTCGTTGCCGGCGAGGAGCACGCGGCCGCTGGTCGGCGGCAGCACGCCGGTGAGCAGATTGATGAAGGTCGTCTTGCCGGCGCCGTTGGGGCCGATCAGGGCATGGCGCGCGCCGGCATCGAGCCTGAAATCGATATCCTGCACGGCCATGAGCGCGCCGAAATGCCGGCTGAGAGAGCGCGTTTCCAGTCGCGCTTCGCTCATTTTCGGTCGCGCTTCGCTCATTTTCAGTCGCGCTTCGCTCATGGCTTCGCCCGCCTTGCGGCAACGCGCCGCCACAGCGTGTCGCCGAGACCCAGAATTCCGTTGCGCGCGAACAGCGCGATAAGCACGAGCAACAAGCCGAGCCCGAGCTGCCAGGCGGTCGGATAGAGCTCGGCGAGAAAATGCTCCAGCGCCAGATAGATCACGGCGCCGATGAACGCGCCGTACAGCCGCCCGTAGCCGCCGAGAATGAGCACGATCAGCACGGTAGCGGCGCGGTCGAGATCGAGCGCGCTTAAGTTGACGTAGGCGTTGGCCTGCGCCCACAGCCCGCCGGCAATGCCGGCAAGCGCCGCCGAGATCGTGTAACAGACGACGAGCCGCCACCGCACCGGCGAGCCTACGGCATGCATGCGCAGCACATTCTCGCGGATGCCGGTCAGGCTCTCGCCGAACGGCGAATAGACCAGCGTGCGCACAAACAGAAAACATATAAAGAGCACGCCCAGGCTGAACAGGAACTGGGTATTGCCGTAAAGCGGATTAAATTCGAATATTCCGAACACCGGCGCGATGTTGAGACTCGGCAAGCCGTCGAAGCCGCCGGTGTAGGCGTGCGCCATGTTGGCGCTTTCTTCGAGCAGCGCCATGGTGCACAGCGTCAGCATGAGCAGCGTCAGCCCCGTGGTGCGCAGCAGAACGAGGCCCGACAGCAAGCCGACCGTTGCCGCCGCAACCGCGCCCAGCACCAGGCTCGTGATCGGCTCGTTCCAGACGCCGTAGGAGGCGAGCATGCCGACGGTATAAGCGCCGGCGCCGAAGAACGCCGCGTGGCCCAGCGTGACGATGCCGGCGTAGCCGAGGGCAAGATCGAGCGACAGCGCGAAAAGAATGGCGATCAGGACGTCGGCGCCGAAGCTGAGATAGTCGGGAAAGGCGAAATAGTAGCCGATGGCGATGATCCAGGGCAGCGCCTCCCACCAGCGAAAATGGTGCCGTTGCGCGAGGCCGCGGACCGCCGGATTTCCACGCCGCGCGGCGACGGCAGCCTGGTCGGCGGGCGAGAGCGCGGCGTTCACAGCTCCTTCCTTCCAAGAAGTCCCTGCGGCCGCGCCAGCAGGATCAGGATGGTGAGCGCGTAGATGAAAATCGTGCCGCCCTTCGGCAGATAGAATGTGAGCACGAAGTTCAGCACGCCGAGGATCAGCGAGGCGTAATACACCCCGAGCACGCTGCCGAGCCCGCCGACCGACACCGCAATCAAGAAATACACCAGGTATTTGAGCGGGTATTGCGGATCCAGCCCCAGAAATTCCGCGCCCAGCCCGCCGCCGATGGCCGCCATGCCGCTGCCGAACGCAAAAGTGATGGTGAACAGCCGGTCGACGTTGATGCCGAGCGATTCCGCCATGCGGCGGTTGTCGACGGTGGCGCGGATCTGGGCGCCGATCCGGGTGCGCTCGAACGCGAGCCAGATGCCCAGCACGATCGCAATGCCGACCGCGATCAGAAAGATGCTGTAGGTGCGGTAGCGAATGAAGCCGAGATTGAGCTGGCCGCTGAGCGCGGCGGGCAATTGCAGGGTCTCGCCCGACGGGCCGACCAAAAGCGTGCTGCCGGCGATGAAGATGAAGATGAGACCGATGGTGAACAGCACCTGGTCGAGCTCGCCGGCGCGGTAGAGCCGGCGGTAGAGAAACTGCTCCAGCACCACGCTGAGCGCGGCGGTGGCGACAAAGCCGAGCGCCAGCGCCGTGGCGAAGCCGAAATGCGCGCGGTTCATCGCCAGCACGATGACGTAGCCGCCGAACATCGCAAACGCACCGTGGGCGAGGTTGACGAAGCCCATCAGTCCCATGGTCACCGACAGGCCCACCGACACGATGAACAATACCGTGCCGGCGGACAAACCGCCCAAAACGATGCTGGCTAAGTCAGCGGCAGAATCCACGGGCGAGCCCGCGGGCGAATGACGAGTAGCGAATGGCGAATAGTGACATCATCCCTATTCGCCACCTCGCCATTTCGCTATTCGCCCTGTCTTGAGGTCACTTCGGCATCGCGCACTTGCCGAGCGCGAGAACTTTGCACTCGTCTTTGACGTGGTCGTAGGTCGCAAGCACCTTCTGGTGCAGCTTGCCGTCCGCGCCCTTTACCACCTCGCACAGATACTCGTTCATGATGATGTCGCGGGTTTGCGGATCGATCTCGATCGGTCCCTGCGGGCTGTCGAATTTCCAGCCGAGCAGGGTTTTCACGGCTGCGGTGCCGTTGTCGATGTGGCCCTTGGTGGCCTGAACGGCGTGAACCAGGGCGGCCATGCCGTCATAGGCGCCGGCGGCGGTGAAGTCCGGCGTCGAATCGGGGCCGTAGGCCTTCTTCCAGGCGGCGACGAAGCGCTTGTTCTGCGGATTATCGAGGTCGGCATTGTAATGGTGCATGGTGATGGTGCCGACCGCGGCGTCGCCCATTTGCTGCAGCTTGATGTCCTGGGTGATGTCGCCCGGGCCGATCAGCTTGATGCCCGCGGCGCGCATGCCGAGCGCGGCGTAAGTCTTGACCACCGCAACGGCGTGATCGCCGGCCGGCACGAATACGAACAGCACGTCCGGATGCTCGTCCTTGGCGCGCTGGAAGAACGGCGTGAAGTCGGGGACGGCGGCGGGACCGCCGGCCGGAATGGCGTCGATCACCTTGCCGCCATTGGCCTCGAATCCGGCTTTGAACGCGTCCAGGCTGTCCTTGCCGGGCGGGTAGTCGGTATAGGCCACGACCGCGGTTTTGGCGTGCAGCGTCTTCGCGGCCGCGACTCCGAGCGTGTAGCCGGCCGACCACATGCTGAACGAGGTGCGCACGTAGTCGTCCGAAAGGTTGGTGATCCAGGCGGTGCCGGCGTTCATGACGATCCCGAGCTTATTGGCAGCCGTCATCAACGGCGCCGAAGCGATGGCGTTCGGCGAATAGATCCAGCCGACGACCGCATCCACCTTGTCCTGGGTGAGCAGTTCCTGGACCGCAAGCTTGGCGTCGGCGCCGGCCGGGTTCTTGGCGTCGCGCTTAATGAGCTTGATCGTATATGGTTTGACCGCATTGGCATTGAGCTTGAGATACATCTCCATGCCGTGGTCCATTTGCTGGGCGGTTTCGGCGTTAACGCTGGTATAGGGCAGCACGACGCCGACCTTGATTTCCTGTGCCATAGCCCCGCCGGCGGAGATGGCAAGCACGGCGAGAGCGCCGATGATTCGTTTCAACATCACAATCCCTCCCAGATTTCTGCGACTCCGTCGCATTCGGTACTGATTTTGCAATCGCGGATACTAGGGCGAAAGCCGGAAATGGCGCAAGCGAAGACCGGCCGTTCAGGTGCGGGTCTTCGACGCGCCGGATTGTCACGCCCAGCTGGCAAAACTCAATCCCGTGCCGGTCCCGGCCGGCGTGCGGTAGCCGGGCACGTATTCGAACCAGTCGAGATCGAGATGCTCGCAAGCCGCGGCGACGCCGACCCAATTGAGGATTTCGGAGCTGCCGGCATGCAGCTTGTTGCGCGGCAGATTTTGCAGAAAGCCGGCATCCTTGTCGGCGCAGGCCTTGAGAATGGCGCGGTCGAAGTCCTCGTCCACCAGAAAGTGGCTCAGACCGCCCGAGGCGATGATGCCGACGCGGGCATCTCCGGCATAAGTCTCGACCGCCTTGCGGATGGCCTGGCCGAGCTCGTAGCAGCGTCGCGGCCGCGGCTGGTTCGGCGGGAAGTAGGTGTTGAGAAGCACCGGCACGATCGGAACAGGCTTGTCGGGGTCCATCAGCCGGCGGTGCACATAGGCCATGCCGTGGCCTTCGCCCTCGCCCTCGCGCATGCGTTTCGACGACGCCGGATCGAAGCCGTCGTCCATCAGGTCATCGATGAGATGCAAGGCAAGCTTGGCATCGACCGGATAGGCGCGCGGCTTGTCGGCTTCGAAGAAACCCTGTCGGTTCTTGACGTACCATTCCGGGAAACGCCGGTGGTACTGCTCATGCTGCTCGTTGCTGTTGAGAATGGTCTCGCCGTAATAGATCGCGAAAGTGGGCCGCGCGTCTTCCAGATAGGCTTCGTCCTGATCGTCGCTCAGCACGATCAGCGCGTCGAGCCTGACGCCGTTGAGCGTCTTGCCGACATGGGCCATCGCGGCGCGCACCTTGTTTTGCCGCGCCACCAGTTCGGCGGGCGCGACCATCGCCGCCATCTTGGGATCGGCCTTTTCCAACAGCTCGGCATAGGTCGCGGGCCGGCCCTCTTTGTCGCGATGCCTGATCTTTTGGTCGGTTTCTTCAAAGCGAGGCAACGTTTCGTCCGAGGCGAGCAGCATCGGCGTGTGGGAACTGCCGAGCCCGAGCACGATCTTCGCCATCTGCGCCTCCAACGAGAAACGGCCGCCGTGTTTCTGCCGGATGCTAGCACAATTGCCATGATTGCCTAGGCAGTCGCGCCGTGTAGAGTTATCGTGAAGGCGCATCGCACCATGCAGCTCGAATTCATCACGGTCGACGTCTTCACCGAACGGCGGTTCGGCGGCAATCCGCTGGCGGTCGTGACCAATGCACAGGGTCTGGCGACCGAGCAGATGCAGGCGATTGCCGCCGAGTTCAATCTGGCGGAGACGACCTTCGTCTTGCCGCCGCAAAATCCGTCGCATACCGCCGAGGTGCGGATTTTCACGCCGCGCGCCGAATTGCCGTTCGCCGGCCATCCCAATGTCGGCACCGCCTATGTTCTTGCCAAACAAGGCAACAGCTACGGCCGCGTCGTCGGCGATCCGCTCGTCTTCGAGGAGAAAGCCGGATTGGTGCGCCTCGATTTGCTCAGAGATGGAAACTCGGTCAGCGGCGCCCGCCTTACGGCGCCTCAGCCGCTGACGCGCGGCGACAACATCGCACCCGATATCGCGGCGGCGGCTTGCTCGCTCGATCCCACCGATATCGAGACCGCCAATCATGCACCCTGCATCGCCTCCTGCGGCCTGCCGCTCGTCTTCGCGGAACTGAAGACCCGCTCGGCGCTGGCGAGGGCGCGGCCGCGTGCGGAAATATTCTCCGAGCATCTGCCGGCGGACCGCGCCACCGGAGTGCTGCTCTACGTCCGTGACAACAGCGGCGGTTTCGATATTCAGGCGCGGATGTTCGCGCCGCTTTTTGGCGTGCCCGAAGACCCGGCGACCGGCAGCGCCAATGTCGCGCTGGTCGGGCTGTTGGCCGGCTTGCGTCCCGAGCGCGACCTGACATTGCGGCTGCGCATCGCCCAAGGCGTCGACATGGGGCGGCCGAGCTTGTTGCAAGCTGCGGCCGAAAAACGCGACGGCAAGCTCACCGAACTTTCGATCGGCGGCCGCTGCGTGATCGTGATGCGGGGAACGGTCGAGCTTTAGCGGTCAATTGCGGACTGGAAACAGGTTGCCGGCATCGCCGCCAACGGCTAAGGTTGTAATTCACGATCAGACCTCAAAACGCGTGCACGGGGGCGTCATGCGTGGTCCGGAATTATCTGCCCGGCTTTCGCGGCGGTATTTCATCGGGTTATGCGGCATTGGCCTGATGGGCGGGGGCATCGCGCATCGCATCGGCAAGGCCGCCGCGCAAACACCGCCAAAGCTTTTGATCCTGCCGAAGGCCGGCAACATCCGGGTCGCCGCAGTCGAATTCACCATCAACAATGTGAAACTTCCGAACAAGGCGCAGCTCACCGTCGGCATTGCGTGGAACCACCACGCTTGCACCCTCGAACTGTCCGGCGGCATCCATATTGTTGCCAACGTCACGCTTGCATCCGTGCCGGGAACGCAGCCCGGTTATTTCGGCAGGCTGGGGTTTCTTCAACTGACCCATTTCAAGCACTGCCGATCGCCCTCATCCACGCCAAACACGAATTGGGATCGAGCCAGTTCGCCCAATTGGGATCTCGACGATCAATACCCTTACCTGAACAAATGGTTCGATTGCGCCCAAGGCACGACCGCCGCCGAACTGAGTGACGATCCCGGCGTACCGGCCGAGGACATCCTAAGGCCATACGAAACGCTGATGGTCGAGCCAGCGGATATGTTCCGCACTTGGCTCATCTGGGAGGTGACAGACAACAACAAACCACCGACGCCGGCCAACAAGCCGAACCGGCATGTGCTCGGCAGGGTGGACTGGTTCTGGAAGGGCGAGGCGGGCGATACGCAGATGCCGCCCGCGAAATGCGCATCCAAGACACATCCAGGTCATGCCTGGGAAACCAAGGATCTGGGCGGCGGGGTGAGCAATGTCTATGTCGGTGCCGCCGCAGGGGTGCCGCCGTCATTGAAGCAAACCCCGTTCGCGAATCCGCTTATTTGGGTGCCGGTCCCAGGAAAATCCTGCTGAATTGAGCAATCAATTCGCCGCGGCCGCTTGCTTCGCCTCGGCAACGATGGCGGGCGGCGTGGCGTAGACCTCGGCAACGAGTTTCTGGACATCCGCGCCGGACACCGGATTGATTTCAAGCTGCATCTTGGCGGCTTCGGCCAAAAAGCTCTTATCCGCCATGGTGTCCATGAACGCCTGGCGCAAGGTTGCGACGCGGTCCGCCGGCAGATTGGGCGGCGCCACGTAAGGCCGGCCCATGACGTTGCGGGCGAACATTAATTTCAGGATCGCCCGCTGTTCGGCGGTCTTGGCGAAATCCATGACCAGCGGCACGTCGGGCAGGTCGGGATGCTTGGCAAGCGACAGCTGGACCAGCACGATCATGAGTTTGTCGGCGATCCAGGATTTGTGCGTCGCCAGCACGCTCGACCACGACCAGCCGCAGCGGCCCTGGACTTCGCCGCGCTCCATCGCCAGCACCACGTCGTTGCCGCCGGGGTAGCCTTGCACGATCTTGAAATGGGTGCCGAGCACGGCGTTGAGCACGCGCGGAAACTGATCGGTGTCGGAACTGGCGCCGGTGCCGCCGACGACGAGCTCCTTGGTGAACAGGTCTTGGAAATTGGCGATGCCGGCACCCTTCATCGCCACGCAGACGCCGACCTCGTTATTGGCGCTGCCGAGCCAATTGAATTTTTGCGCGTCGAACGCGTCGCCCTGGCCGATCAACAGCGGATCGAAGGCGATGCCACGGCCGAAAGTGGCAATCGCGGTGCCGTCCTGCGGCGCCACGCGATAAAGATAGTTGGCAAGGCGCAGGCTGCCGGCGCCTTCCATGTTTTGCGGCACGAAAGTCGGATTGCCCGGAATATGCGCGCCCATGTGGCGGCCGATCACCCGCGCGTAAAGGTCATAGGCGCCGCCGGGCGAATAGCCGATATAGAGGTTGATGTCGCGGCCTTTGTAGAAGTCGGCGGCGCTCTGGCGCGAAGACGATCGCAGCCGGCGCCAGCATCGACAAGAGCACGGCGATCATGATGCGGACGAACTTGCCGTTCCTCATGCCGGTCCCCGGGTGCCGTGCCACTTTATCATGGGCTTGACGGCATTGCAGCTTTCGGGCGCGATGGCGGCGGAAGCGGGGAGCCTCGATGCAGCCGGACATGATCGCCAGCGCCGTGCACGCGCTGCATCTTCTGCTCGAGCCGGCGCGGCTTGCGATCCTGTTCCTCGGCGTTCTCATTGGGCTCGCCATCGGCGTATTGCCGGGCTTAAACGGCATCGTCGGCATGGCGATGCTGATCCCGTTTACCTATAACCTCGACGAATACACCGCCTTCGCACTGCTCCTCGGCATGGCGGCGGTGATCACTTCGTCGGATTTCATCACCGCGGTGCTGTTCGGCGTGCCCGGCCATGTCGGTGCCGCCGCGACCGTGATCGACGGCCATGCCATGGCGAAGAACGGCGAGGCCGGCCGCGCCTTCGGTGCCGGCTTTGCCGCCTCGCTCGCCGGCGGCATCGTCGGCGCCATCGTGCTGGCGGTGAGCATTCCGATCCTGCGCCCGATCATGCTCGCGATCGGCTCGCCGGAACTCCTCGCCTTCACGCTGTTCGGCATGTCGATGGTGGCGACGCTGTCCGGCCGCGCCCCGCTCAAGGGCTTAACCGCCGCCGGGCTCGGCCTGATGATCGCCATGGTCGGCTCGCGCGCGCAAAGCGGCACGCTGCGCTGGACCTTCGGCTGGCTTTATCTGTGGGACGGCGTGCCGCTCATTCCGGCGACGCTCGGGATTTTCGCGCTGCCGGAACTGGCGGAGCTCGCGGTATCGCGCAAGCGCATCGCCGGCGACAACGCGCCGAACATTAATCTCTCCAGCCAATGGGAAGGCGTGCGCGACGTGGCGCGAAACTGGTGGCTGGTTCTGCGCTGCGGCGTGCTCGGCGTGGGCTTGGGCGCCATTCCCGGCATCGGCTCGGCGGTGATCGACTGGATCGCCTATGGCTATGCCCAGCGCACCGAGAAGAACGCGGAAACATTCGGCTCGGGCGACGTGCGCGGCGTGATCGCGCCGGAAAGCTCCAATAACTCCAAGGAAGGCGGCCATCTGGTGCCGACCATCGCGTTCGGCGTGCCGTCCGGCGCGTCGATGGCGATTCTGCTCGGCGCCTTCCTGATGCACGGGCTCACCCCGGGTCCCGACATGCTGACCACGCATCTCGATCTGACTTACCTGATCGTCTGGAGCCTGACGCTGGCGCATGTCATGGGCGCGATTATTTGTCTCGCCTGCAGCCGCTGGCTCGCGCAAATTTCGCGCATCCGGCCGGAAATCCTGCTGCCGATCATCGTCGCGCTGGTGTTCGTCGCCGCGTTCGAGGGCGAGCACGATTGGGGCGACCTTTATTCGCTGGTGTTCTTCGGCGTCATCGGCTGGATCATGAAACGGCTCGGCTGGCCGCGGCCGCCGATGGTGCTCGGCATCGTGGTCGGCGCGATTTTCGAGCGTTACCTGTTTATTTCGACGCAGCTTTACGGCTGGGCTTGGCTGTTACGCTGGCCGGTCCTGGCGATCCTGGCTTGCGTCGCCTGGGTGCTGTACCGGCCGTTATCGCAGATCGTCAGAACCCTGGTTGGCCAATTCCGCGACGTGCAGGGCCGCCGCCCGCGATTCGGCGCCGCGCCGGCATTCTCGACCGCCGTCATTGCGCTGATCGTCGCGGCGATCGCCTCGTCGACGGGCTGGCCGCACGACGCCAAGCTGGTGCCGCTCACCGCCTGCGGCATGGCGCTGGTCGCCGCCGTTCTCAATCTCGTTAATGAGCTGTTCGGGCGCGAGCAGAGCGTGCCGGTCTATGCCGATTCCGGCGTGCCGGTTCACGCAGCCGCGGATTCCGGCGTAAAGGTAAGCGCACATGTCGCCGACCTCGGCATCGCCGACGAGGTGGTGCGCCGCCGCGCGGTCGTCTTCTTCGTCTGGATGGCGGGGTTCATCGGCTTGGTCGCGCTGATCGGCTTCATTCCGGCGATCGCGCTGTTCGTGTTCGCCTATATGCGCTTCGGCTTCGGCGAACCGTGGCCGTCCTCGCTCGGTTATGCCGCCGCGACGACGCTCGTTTGTTATGTCGTGTTCCACTGGGCGCTGCAGGTGGCGTGGCCGCCGTCGCTGTTGGGCGATCTGTTCCCGGCGTTACGGGCATACAGTCGCTTGATTTGAATCCTCCCTCTCCCCGCTTGCGGGGAGAGGGAGGAGATTTTACTGCCCCAAAATCGTGGCGGTTTTTTTCGTCACGTCCGGCGGCGTGCCGTAAACGTCCTTGACCAGCGCATCGATCTGTTCGCCGCCGACCAGATTGATCTCGAATTTGGCGGCCGCGGCGTCGGCGAGAAACGCCTTGTCCTGCATCGTCTCGTCGAACGCCTGGCGCAGCGCCGCCAGCCGGTCGGCGGGCACCCCGGGCGGCGCCACGAACGGCCGGCCCATGACCTGGCGCGCGAAAATGAGCTTGAAGATCTGGCGTTGCTCGGCGGTTTTCGCCAAATCCATGACCAACGGCACCTCCGGCAGGTCGGGATGCTTCGACAGCGACATTTGCACCAAGACGACGATCTTCTTGCTGGTGACCCAGTTCATCCGCGTCGCCACGATGCTCGACCACGACCAGCCGCAGCGGCCTTGCACCTCGCCGCGCTCCAGCGCCAGGCTGATGTCGTTGCCGCCCGGATAGCCGGTGACCATCTTGAACTTGGTGCCGAGCACCGCGTTCATGACGGCCGGAAACTGGTAGGTGTCGTCGCCGACGCCGGTCGAGCCGATGGTCAAGGGCTTGGTCAACACGTCGTCAAAACTGGCGATCCCGGAGGTTTGCAGCGCGACGCAGACGCTGACCTCGTTATTGGCGCTGCCGATCCAGGAGAATTTCGAGGCGTCGAACTGCGCGCCCGGCTGGTTGAGCAGCGGATCGAAGGCTGCGCCGCGGCTGATCGCCCCGATCACGGTGCCGTCGCGCGGCGCCGCTGCATAAAGATAGTTGGCAAGGCGCAGGCTGCCGGCGCCTTCCATGTTCTTCGCTACGACGGTCGGATTGCCGGGAATATGCCCACCGAGATAACGCGCGACGAGTTGCGCATAAAGGTCGTAGCCGCCGCCGACGCTATAGCCGATCTCCAGATCGATCGATTTGCCCCGATAGAATTCGGCCGGACTTTGCGCATTTGCCGCCGGGATATGCAGCGCCGCCAACGCCACGATAATGGCCGCGAAGCGGAGCGGCGTCGGCGTTGCCTTCGGCGTCATGGACGTCTCCTCCCGCTTGAGCTTGGCCGCCATTCTACCGCGCCGGCCGCGCGCGACCAACGCCGGGCCGCGCCGCCGCGACATTGCGCGCCAGTTGGAAATCCCTTAAACGACCGGCACGAAGCGTCAAGCTGGCGCGTTATGCCGACGGCCCGCCGCGCGCGGTCCGTGGCGCCGCGAAGAAATTCAAGGAGCGCGACATGACGGGGATGCTGGAACACGAAATTCCCGGGCTCGGCCACAACAAGCCGTCCCCCGAAGACGCCGACGCGATCAGGCACGGCAATTGGGAGCGTTGGTCCAAGAAGCGCACCTTCGTGCGCGCGCTCGAAGGCACTTACAGTCACCTTTACAAGAAGCTGCTCGAGGAGCCGCGGGTCTATTCGTCGAAGGATCACCCGTGGAAGGGCGGTCCGGCGATGTACGGCAAACATGTCATCTCGCCGCAATCGGTCAATATCGTGCAGTCGATCGAATCCCACATCGAATGCTATGCGCCGCTCAATGCCGGCCAGAAGCACGGCCACCTCAACAGCGCGGTGTTCTACGTGCTCAAAGGCCACGGCCACGACGTCCACGATGGCCGCACCATGGAGTGGGAGGCCGGCGACGTCATGCTGGTCGAGAACGCGAGCGTGCACCAGCACTTCAACGACGACGACAAGGAATCCTGCATCCTGCTCGTGTTCAAGGCCAAGCCGTTGTTTCTGTTCATGCACCTGTTGTTCCAGAAGATGGTCGAATGGCCGACCGACAAGCTGCCGCCGGGCGTCGAGGAATTCCATCCGCCGGCCGAGCTTT
Source organism: uncultured Alphaproteobacteria bacterium (assembly GCA_963729335.1). Taxonomy (GTDB): domain Bacteria; phylum Pseudomonadota; class Alphaproteobacteria; order Rhizobiales; family Xanthobacteraceae; genus BOG-931. The sequence continues at coordinate 1,355,900 of CAVSNN010000001.1, read as the reverse complement.
GAGCGCGGAGCGCGTCATGACGCTGTTCGAGGACAAACAGGCCGCGCTATCGGGCTCAAACACCGCCGATTTTCTGGCGGAGGCGATGACCGAATCGGAGAAATTCCGCGCCGATTACGCGACCCTGCCCAACGTCATCAAGGCCAAGGACATGCCGTGGGAACGCTCGCCCGACGGCCTGATCAAGCATCTCGTCAACAAAAAGATGCACACCCGCGAGTGCTGCATCGAAGCCTATATGCAATTCCTCAACGACGGCGAGCGCTCCGGCAAGCATCGCCACATGTGGGAGGAATTGTTTTTCGTGGTCGAAGGCTCCGGCTACGACTTGCACTGGGATTTGCAATGGGATTGCCTGGACGCCTTCGAATGGCAATGGGCCGACGCGCCGAAGAAGTATGAGTGGACGCGCGGCGATTACGTCTACATTCCCCCGTTCACGATGCACCAGCACTTCGCCAAGCCCGGCGAAGAATGCCGTATCATCGTGATGTCGAACCGCATCGTCAAAGACATGGGCTTTGACTGGTACGATCAGGTCGAGCGGGCGCCGGGGTTTTAATCGCTTTTCCTCCCCCGCTTGCGGGGGTGGTGGCGAGCGAAGCGAGCCGGCGGGGGTTCGTCAATTTCGTCGAAATCGCTGCCGAGGGCACGTTCATCATTGGCCCAAGGCGCAAGCCCAAGCACGTCGGCGAAACCCAGCGGGTCTGCGCCGACCGTCCTTATCATCAGGTCAACGAGCGTCGGTGCGCTTTTTGGATGTCTCGGCATTGGACACCTTCGGCCCCTCTATAAATTGATTTTGGTAACATTTACAATGGGCTATATGGCGCCCTCCGGCCGCGTCGCCAAGTCGCGCGCCAGCGTCTAAACTGGCGCTCGGGAGTGCGACTTAAGGGCTTGGGTGGGCGCGGCGGGCTGCAACCGGCCGGCGCGCGGCAAACGGCGGGAGAACGATGTCTACGTCCTTGATGACGGCGCGCCGTTTCGCGCCTCTGTTCTGGTGTCAGTTCTTCGCCGCGTTCGGCGACAATTTTCTCAAGACCTCGCTCGTCTTCGTGATTTTGTTCGAGACGTTGGGCGCCAATTCGGCGGTGCTGATTACGCTCGCCGGTGCGGCGCTGATCGCGCCGTTCTTCTTTCTGTCCGGGCTCGGCGGCGAACTTGCCGACCGCTACGACAAGGCCTTTGTCGCGCAACGCATCAAGCTCACCGAAATGGGCGCCGCGGCGGTCGCGGTTACCGGGTTTGCCTTCCATTCCCTGGTGCTGTTGTTCGTAGCCGTGCTGCTGTTCGGAACGCTGGCGTCGCTATTCGGGCCGATCAAATACGGCATCCTGCCCGATCTATTGCCCCGCCGCGAGCTGCCGTCCGGCAACGCGCTGATCGAAGGCGGCACTTTCCTTGCGATCCTGCTCGGCACCATCGTTGCCGGCATCGCCGCCAACGGCAAAAGCAATCCGATCCATTTCGCCTGGCTGATGCTGTTGACCGCGCTGGCGAGCTGGCTGTCGGGCCTGCTCATTCCAAAAACCCACGAGGGCGCGCCGCAACTCGCCATCAATCGCAATATTCTCGTCTCCACCGGATCGCTGCTCAAGCAAGTGCGCGCCGATCCGCGGCTGTGGTGGGGCGCGATCGTGGCGAGCTGGTTCTGGCTCACCGGCGCGCTGGTTCTGTCGCTATTGCCGCCGTTGGTTTCGTTCACCATCGGCGGCAGCGAGCAGGTGGTCACGCTGTTTCTGACCATCTTCTCGGTGTCGGTCGCGGTCGGCTCCGGGCTTGCCGCTTGGCTCGCGGCCGGACGCATCGTGCTGTTGCCGACGGTTATCGCCACGGTGCTGCTCGGGCTGTTTTCGCTCGACCTCGGCTGGACCGCGTCGGCGATTGCCCCGGCGACGAGCCCGCTCGGCGTCGCGGCCTATTTCGCCTCGCCCTACTCGATCCGCATCGCCGTCGATCTCTCCGGGCTGGCGATCGCCGGCGGGTTGTTCATCGTGCCGGTATTCACCGCCATACAGGTCTGGGCCGGCACCGACCGGCGCGCCCGCGTCATCGCGGCGGTCAACGTGCTCAACGCCGCCTTCATGGTGATCGGCGCGCTGGCGCTGGCGCTGCTGCAAAAGCTCGGGCTCGGCACGCCGACTTTGTTCGCGCTGATCGGCGCCGTCAACCTCGCGGTCGCCGTCGCCGTCGGCCGCACCATGCCGGCAACCTGGGTGAACGACTTTCTGTCGATCGTCTTCCGCGCCTTCTACCGCCTCGAAGTGAAGGGTCTGGAGAACGTCGCCAAAGCCGGCGACAACGCCATCATTGCGCTCAACCATGTCAGCTTCCTCGATCCGCCGCTGGCGATGTCGATCCTGCCGAAGCGGCCGGTGTTCGCCATCGACGTGGCGATGTCGAGGCACTGGTGGATCCAGCCGTTCCTCAAATTCGTGCGCACCATGGCGCTCGATCCGCTCAAGCCGTTTTCGATGCGCACCATCATCAACGCGGTGCGCGACGGCAACATGCTGGTGATCTTCCCGGAGGGGCGCATCACCGTCACCGGCAGCCTGATGAAGATCTACGACGGCGCGGCGATGATCGCCGAAAAGTCGGAAGCGATGGTGGTTCCGGTGCGCATCAGCGGGCCGGAAGCGACGATTTTCAGCCGGCTCAAGCGCTCGCAGGTGCGCCGCCGGCTGTTCCCGAAGATCACGGTGACGATCCTCGAACCGGTTTTGCTCAAGCTCGATGCCGAGCTGAAAGGCCGCCGCCGGCGGCAGGCCGCGGGCGCCGCGCTCTACGAGATCATGTCCGACCTGATCTACCGCTCGACGCCGACCGACCGCACCATTGTCGAAGCGCTGATCGAGGCGGCGGAAATCCACGGCAAAAGCTGGCTGGCGATCGAGGATCCGATCAGCGGCCGGCTCACTTATCGGCGGCTTCTGCAGGCGATGGCGATCCTCGGCCGCAAGCTGATGCCGCTCGCGGGCGAGGGTCGCGCGCTCGGCGTCATGCTGCCGACCTCCAACGGCGGCGTGGTCACGACCTTCGCGGTGATGGCGGCTGGCCGCGTGCCGGCGATGATCAATTTTTCCTCCGGCGCCGCCAATATTCTCGCCGCCTGCCGCGCCGCGGAAGTCGACACCATCCTCACCTCGCGCGCATTCGTGGACAAGGCTCGGCTGGAAAATCTGGTCGCGCATCTGGCGGCGCAATTGCGCGTCATCTATCTGGAAGACATTCGCACCATGATCGGCGCCGCCGACAAGCTGCGCGGCCTGTTGACATGGAAGAAGCCGCTTGTTCCGCGCAAGCCCGACGATTGGGCGGTGATTCTGTTCACCTCCGGCACCGAAGGGCTGCCCAAGGGCGTCGTGCTGTCGCACCGCAACATGCTGACCAATGTCGCGCAATGCGCCGCCCGCATCGATTTCGGGCGCGAGGACAAGCTGTTCAACGCGCTGCCGATATTCCACTCGTTCGGTTTCACCGGCGGCGTGGTGCTGCCGCTGATTTCCGGCGTGCCGATCTATCTGTATCCGTCGCCGCTGCATTACCGGACCGTGCCGGAACTGGTATACGGCGTCTGCGCTACCGTGCTGTTCGGCACCGATACGTTCCTCAACGGCTATGCGCGCATGGGCAACCCTTACGATTTCCGCTCGCTGCGCTACGTGCTGGCTGGCGCCGAGCCGGTGCGCGAATCGACGCGCCGGATTTATCTGGAAAAATTCGGCCTGCGCATTCTCGAAGGCTACGGCCTGACCGAAACCTCGCCGGTGCTGGCGCTCAACACCCCGATGTACAACAAGTTCGGCAGCGTCGGGCGGCTGTTGCCCGGCATGACGGCGAAGCTGGAGAAGGTCGAGGGCGTCGAGGAGGGCGGCCGGCTATATGTCAGCGGGCCGAACGTGATGCTCGGCTATCTGCGCGCCGACAATCCGGGCGTGCTCGAAGCGCCGCCGCAAGGCTGGCATGACTCCGGCGACATCGTCACCATCGACGCGCAAGGCTTTATCAGCATCAAGGGCCGCGCCAAGCGCTTCGCCAAGGTCGGCGGCGAGATGGTTTCGCTCGCCGCGGTCGAAATGCTGGCGGGCGAGCTGTGGCCGGACAACATGACCGCTGTGGCCGCGGTGCCCGATGCGCGCAAGGGCGAGCGCCTGATCATGGTCACCGACAAGCACGGCGCCACGCGCGGCGAGTTCATGGCTTACGCGCGGGCAAAGCACGCCTCCGAACTGATGCTGCCGGCCGAAGTCGTCGTGCTCGACAAGCTGCCGCTGCTCGGCTCCGGCAAGGTCGATAATCTCAGCTTGCAAAAATTCGTCCGCGAACAGGCGGCGGCGAAGGCAGCGGCGGCGGAATAGCACTCGGCCGAACTTGGCGTGAACTTGGCCCGAACTTGGCCTGCCGGTCGCTTCGGCGCCGGCGTTGCCGACGCATTTGACGGCACAGCGCCTGCGCGAGATAATTATCGTTGCAACCCGTCGACATTTCCTCCGGCTCCGCCAAGGCGCCTGCGATGCCAGCCAGCAAGATCATGGTGATCCGGCACGCCGAAAAGCCGGATGACGACGCTGACGGCGTGACTGCAGCCGGAGCGAAAGACGCCGAGGAACTTACGGTGCGCGGTTGGCAGCGCAGCGGCGCGCTGGTCCGTCTGTTTGCGCCGCGCAACGGCAAGTTCATCGATCCCCGCTTGGCGCAGCCGAAGACTATTTTCGCCTCGGCTGTCGGCAAGCACAGCAAGAGCCTGCGGCCGCAGCACACCGTGCTCGAACTGGCGAATGACCTGAAACTGCCGCTGAACCTAAGCTTTCGTAAGGGTGACGAAGCCGGCCTCGTCAAAGGCGCGGTGCCCGCGGCGGGGCCGGTGCTCATCGCCTGGGAGCATGAGGCGATCCCCGACATCGTCAACGCCATCGTCGGCAACACAACGACGTGCCCGCAAAAATGGCCGGGCTCGCGATTCGACATGGTCTGGGTGCTCGACCGCAAAGCGGTTGGAACCGGCTGGGATTTCGCGCAGGTGCCGCAACTGCTGCTGTCGGGCGACAGCAAAGAGCCGATCGCGTAGCGACTCCCTCTCCCTGCGCAGCGGGGAGAGATGAATTGCGCTACTTCTCCCGCATCGCCAGCACGCGGTCGACCCTAGCGCCGGCTTCGCCGAGATAATTCGCCCGGTCGCGCCGCGTGGCCAGAGCGGCGCGGTCAAGATGTTGCGCTAATGTGTATAGTGGTGTAGTATTATACACATAAGATAGGATCCCCGCCGATGCGCACCAATATCGAGATCGACGACGCCTTGATGGCGGAAGCCCAAAAGGCTTCCGGGCACGGCACAAAAAAGCAGACGGTGGAAGAAGCGCTGCGTTTGATGATTCGGCTGCGGCGCCAGGGAGAGTTTCGCACGGCGTATGGCAAATACCGCTGGCGCGGCAACCTCGCTGAAAGTCGTAAAGGGCGAGGGACGGGGTGATCGTCGTCGACTCAAGCGTCTGGATCGACTTCCTCAATGGGCATGATGCGCCCCATGTGCGGCGGTTGGACGCCATCCTCGGCGCCGGTGAGATTATCGTGGGCGATCTCATATTGTGCGAAGTGTTACAAGGACTGGAAAGCGAGCGAAAGGCTCAAGAGGTAGAAGCTCGTCTGCGCCCTTTTGCGATCGTATCGATGGCCGGAGAGACAATCGCTATCGCGGCAGCGCGTAATTTCCGATATCTGCGTGGTAGGGGCGTCACTGTTCGCAAGACCATCGACCTGCTGATCGGCACGTGGTGCATTGAGAATCGCACTCCATTGCTTCACAACGACGGCGATTTCCGTCCCATGACCCGGCATCTGGGACTATTGGAATATCCGGTCGCGGCTTAACAGGCACGCCGCCCTTCGCGCATCGCCAACACCCGATCGACCATGGCGCCGGCTTCGCCGAGATAGTTTGCCGGATCGCACAGTTTCGCCAAGGCGGCGCGGTCGAGGTGCTTGGCGATGTCCGCATTCTCCGCCAAGAGCTCGACCAGCGGCCGGCCGGTGGCGACCACCTGGCGGCAAATGTCATAAACGAGATCGTGCGCAATTTGGCGGCCGAGATAGGGCGCCAGTCCCATCATCACCGCCTCCGACACGATCAGCCCCTTGGTCAGGTCGAGATTGGCGCGCATTTTCTTGTCGTCGACCTGCAAGCCCGTGAGCATGAACGCGGTCTGCGCCAATGCGCCGGAGGCGAGGCAGAAGATTTCCGGCAGCACGAGCCATTCGATTTCCCACGGGCCGGTCGAGCGCTCGTGATCCTCGATCATGGCGTCGAGCAGCGCGGCCACCTGCTGGCGCACAACCGACACGATCGCGGTGATATAGACCGAGGAGATCGGATTGCGCTTCTGCGGCATGGTCGAGGACGAGCCGCGGCCTTGGTGGAACGGCTCGTACACTTCCTCCACCTCGGTCTGCATCAACAGCTTCACGTCGAGGGCGATCTTGCCGCAAGTTCCGGTAACCAGGCCGAGGAAGCAGCCGGCCTCGGCGATCGTGTCGCGCACGGTGTGCCAGGCGATCGCCGGTTGGCCGAGCTTTAATTCCTTCATCAGTTCGGCTTGGGTTTCGAGGCCGCGTCCACCGAGCGAGGACAGCGTGCCGGCGGCGCCGCCGAACTCGCCGACCAAGAGCCGCGGGCGCAATTCGTTGAGCCGCTCTTTGTGGCGCTCGAAGGCGGCGAGCAAGGTCGCCATTTTGTAGCCGAAGGTGATCGGCACCGCCTGTTGCAGATTGCTCCGCCCCGCCATCGGCGTGTCGCGGTAGTTGCGGGCGAGGCCGGCCAAGGCTCCGGCAATGGCGTCAAGCTGCGCCTCGATCAGCAGGAGCGCCTCGCGCAGCTGCAGCACGGTGGCCGAGTCGGTGATGTCTTGCGTGGTGGCGCCCCAATGGCACCATTCGCCGAGCCCGTCCTTGCACAACGCCACGAGCTGCTGCACCACCGGGAGCACCGGATAGCCGATGCGCTCGGTTTGCGTTTTCAGCTTTGCGAAATCGATCTCGGCGACGTGGCAATGCCGGCAGATTTCGTCGGCGGCGTGTTGCGGGACGATGCCGAGGCGGGCTTGCGCCCGCGCCAGCGCCGCCTCGAAGTCGAGATATTTCTGGACGCGGTTCTCGTCGGAAAAAACCCGCCGCATCGCCTCGGTCGAGAAAATGTCGCGGAACACCGCGGAATCGATCAGGCTCGACGGCATGATCCCGGTTCTCCTGCAAGCATGACATCGCCGCGTCGGACCGCCGGTTCAGGCGGCGCGCAAAGCGGGAATTGCGAACCAAGTCACCAAACGCCGCGCCGGCAAGCGCGGCGCGTCCTTAATACTGTACTACCGCATTTGCGCAAAAGCTGCACGATCGATTTACCGCGTTTGCCGCCGCCGGGTGAGGGCGCAAATCGGCCCGCCGCAACGCGATTATTTGCATTCGCGCGATCGCGGCGAATGCGGCGGCTCAACTTTCGTAAAGGATATCCGTTCGATTCAAATAAACCGATACACGCGCCGTAAAGAATACGGCTTCAAGCAATCTTCAGCATAGGGGGAGAACCCTACGTAACTTCACCAATTCCATACCACCGGACGCTCAATAATCGCGGCGAACAACGAAGAAAACCAACAGCGGTTTTTGGCGTCATCAGGGGTCGGACGTGCGTACCAGTACCATCGTCATGATCGGCTTTGCGGTCCTGTTCGGATTGCTCGCGGTCTTCCTGGCGCAGACCTGGCTCAACAACCAGGAAGACGCGCGCATGAAGAGCCTCGAAGCGCAGCACAAAGCGCCGCCGCCCGAGCGCACCATCGTGGTTGCGGGCCGCCCGTTGCGGTTCGGCGAGCAACTCAACGCCGCGGCACTGCGCGAATTGCCGTGGCCGCAGGATGCGCTGCCGGCCGGCGCGTTCGGCAAGATCGCCGATCTGACCGCGACCAAGCGCGTCGTGCTGATCCCGATCGAAACCAACGAGGCGGTCCTGGCGTCGCAGATCACCGGGCCGGGCGAGCGCGCCACGCTGTCGGCGGTGCTCGACCCGGGCATGGAGGCGGTCACCGTCCGGGTCAACGACGTCCAGGGCGTTGCCGGCTTCGTGCTGCCCGGCGACCACGTCGACGTGCTGTTGACGCGGCAGGGCGAAAAGAACTCCGCGGCGACCGACGTGGTGATCGAGGATGCGCGCGTGCTCGCCATCGACCAGCTTGCCGACGAGAAGACCGAAAAGCCGTCCGTGGTCAAGGCGGTCACGCTGGAAGTCGGCGTCACCGACGGCGAGAAGGTGGCGTTGGCGTCCACGGTCGGCACGTTGTCGCTGTTGCTGCGCAAGGCCGGCGACGTCGCCGCCGCCGATGCGCGGCGGGTGACGTCCGCTGACCTCGGCCAAGCGACGGCGCCGAGATCGAATTCGCGGTTCGTCACCGTCTCGGTGGTGCGGCCGTCCAAGAACGAGCGGGTCGAATACACCGTGCCGGTCGAACGCAGCGCGGCGCGATCCGCCGCGTCGGCGCAGCCGGCGCCGGTGGGCGAATGAGTTGGGCGGCAAACGGAGCCAAACGGAGCCAAACGGAGCGGAGTGAAGTTTTCAGTTTGGGGACGACCAAGTGAGCGGCGGGGAGGCCGACGTGACAAGCCAGTACAACAACCAAGATTGCGTCGCGGGCGAATGCCGGCGACATCGGGACAGGATCACTAACACCGCGGGCCTCAGGGTCGGCGCGCTGTTGCGGCGCGGCTGGGTCAGGGCGTTGCTTGCGGCGGCGGTCATGCTGGCGCTGGCGCCGGCCGTGCATGCGCAACAGCGGGTCGCTTTGGCGAGCCCGGTGCGCACCGCGACGGTCACGGTGACGGTCGGCAAGACCGACGACATCCGTACCGACCAGAACCTCTCCAGTATCACGGTCGGCGATCCGGACATCGCCGATGTGAGCCCGCTGACCGATCACTCGCTGTCGATTCTCGGCAAGAAGATCGGCACCACGCGCGTCACCGTCTATGACGCCGACAAGAAGCCGGTCGGCATTTTCGACGTTGAAGTCGCCTACGACATTTCGCGGCTGGCGACCGAGATCAACCGCTTCACCGGCGGCGGCATCAAGGTCTCCTCGATCAACGGCCGCATCATGCTCAGCGGCACGTCGCCCGACGCCGTCACGCTCGACAAGGCGGTCGAGATCGCGCGCCAGTTCGGGCCCGATCCGATCAATACGGTCCAGGTGTCGCAGCCGCAGCAGATCGAGCTGGAGGTGCGTTTCATCGAAGTGGACCGCAACGCCGGCCGGGATCTCGGCGTACAATGGAACGCGTTCGGTAATTCGGCGCTCGCCAATGTCGGCTCCGGGCTGCCGGCGTCGTCGCTGCCCATCACCCAGCCGAACGGCTCCTTCCAGCAGCCGATATTCTCCGGCGCCGGCATCGGCGGCTCCAACGCCGTCAATCCGACCTCGCCGCCGCTGTCGCCGATCTCTGCCGCGGGCGTGCTGTCGGGCGCGGCGCCGTTTGGATTTCTGGTCGGCCAAATCTCGAACCGGTTGCAGATCGAGGTCAACGCGCTTGAAACCAAAGGCGCCGCGCGTCTGTTGGCGGAGCCGAACCTGGTGACGCTGTCCGGCGAAAGCGCGAGCTTCCTCGCCGGCGGGCAAATTCCGATCCCGGAGGTCGGCGCCACCGGCACGCCGTCGTTCGGCTTCCAGCCCTACGGCGTCGGCCTGTCGTTTACGCCGACCGTGCTGCGCAACGGCGTGATCAATCTTGTCGTCAAGCCGGAAGTGAGCGAGATCGATACCGCGCACGCGGTGACCGTTGCCGGCACCACGGTGCCCGCGCTCACCACGCGCAAAGCCTCGACCACGCTGGAGCTGCGCGACGGCCAGAGCTTCATGCTCGGCGGGCTGTTGCAGACCGACGGCGGCAACACCATCAACCAGCTGCCCTGGCTCGGCGACATGCCGGTGCTCGGCGCCTTGTTCCGCTCGACCGACTACCAGAAGAACGAGACCGATCTGGTCATTCTGGTGACGCCGCACATCGTGCATCCGCTGACGCCCACCGATTCGATCCACACGCCGTTCGATAGCACGCTACCGCCGAACGACGCCGACCTGTTCCTGATGGGCGAGTCCGAGGTCAGTCCCGAACTGGCGCGGCTGGCCGCCGGCGCAGTGACCCGGCCCTATGTCGGCCACATCCTCGACCTGCCGAAAATTGGAGGCGTCTATGTCACGGCCAAAGACTGAACACGGCAGTCATAGCGCCGTGCGATTGCTCGCGGCCGCGTTCGCCGCCGTCGCGCTCGGCACCTGGCTTGCCGGCTGCTCCGACCTCTTCGTGCGCCGCGAGGACGACTCTTATTTGGCTCGCCGCGACACCATTGCGCCCTCCGGCGGCGATGCGGTCGCGGCCGACACGGTTGTCCAGACGGTCGATCCGTGGCCGCCTTACAGCGGCGACAAGGACATCGCGTTTAACGGCCAGAAGATGCAGACCGCGGTCGAACGTTACCGCACCGGCAAGGTCATTCCGCCGGCCGATCCGGACAACTTCATGTCGACCAACCAGTCCGGCCAGAGCATCAACCAGACCACGGTCAATACCGGCGGGTCGGCGCCGGCGGCGGCGGGCACGCCGGGGCAATGACGCCCGCGGCCGCAATGCGAGCTTGAAGTCATGCGCATCACCCGATCGGTAACCCCGGCGATCCAGGCCCGAGTGGTGGTCATCACCACCGACGCGGCGTTTGAGGATTCCGTGCGCGCAACCTTCGGCGCCAGCCCGCAAATCGGGCTCGACGTCGTCAAGGGCCGGCTCGCCGAGCGCGACGGCCAGATCGACGTTGCCGGCGCCAGCGTCGTGGTCGCCGACCTCGACGCCGCCGAGGAATCCGAGCTCACGGCGCTGGAACGGCTGATGCTGCGGATCGGCACGCGGCCGCCGGTGGTCGCCATCACGCAAAGCTTCGACGAGACGGTGGCGCGCCGGCTCATGCAGATGCGGGTTGCCGATTTTCTGGTCAAGCCGGTGCCTGCGGTCGAGCTGGTGCAGACCTGCGCGCGGGTCGCCAAATCGGCAAGCAATTCGCCGGCCGGCGCAGAGACCACGGAAGCGCAGATTTTCACCTTCCTGCCCGCGGTCGGCGGCGCCGGCGTGAGCACGCTCGCGGTGCAGACGGCGATGCTGCTCTTGAACAGCGGCGCCCGCGGCAAGACCGCGACCTGCCTGGTCGATCTCGACTTCCAGCACGGCGCCTGCGCCGATTATCTCGACATCGAGCCGCGGCTCAATTTGAGCGAGATCGAACCGCGTCCGGAGCGGCTCGACCGGCAATTGCTCGAAGTCATGCTGTCGCAACATCCGTCCGGCCTCGCGGTGATCGCGGCGCCGAACCGGCCGGCGGAAATGCGCTCGTTCGATCCCGACGTGGTGACGCGGTTGCTCGACCTGGTGTCGTCGAATTTCGATTACGTCGTGTTCGACATGCCACGCACCTGGTTCTCCTGGACCGACAGCGTGCTGTTGGGCTCCAACAAGCTGTTCATCGTCAGCGAGACCACGGTGCCGGGGCTGCGCCACGCCAAGCAGCTGGTCGACGCCGTGCGCGAGCGGCTGGGCGAGGGCCTGAAGCCACAGGTCATCATCAACCGCTTCGAGCAGAAGCTGTTCTCGCCCGGCCTGCGCCGCGCCGACGTGGTGGCGGCGCTCGGCGACGCCTTCGCCGCCTGCATTCCCAACCACTACGGCCTGGTCCGCGAAGCCATCGACCGCGGCGTGCCGCTCGACGAGATCAAGCCGGGCAACAAGATCACGCTGCAGCTCAAAAAGCTGATCCTGCCGCAAGGCGGCGCCAAGGCGGCGAAGGAGGCCGCCGGCGCGGGAGGCAAATTCAAGCTGTCGTGGGCGGCGCGGTCGTAGGTGCGAACATGACGGAGTGCTGCAAATACGCGCCGTTTGTTCGCCAGCAAACGGCCCCTTCGACCTCCCCCTCCAGGGAAGGGTAAGATGGCCGGTCGGTTCTCAACGCGCCGCGTCGCCGCTCCGGAGCTGGTTCCGGCGGTCGAAGAGAGCGTGCTCGACGGGGTGTCCTGGACGGTGTTCCCGGAAGCCGCGCCGGATTCGCCCGCGTCCGCCGCCGCCAATCCGCTGCTGACCGACAAGCTGCTCGACGCCAAGGTGCGGCTGCATCGCCGCTTGATCGAGGAGATCAATCTGTCGGCGCTGGAAAAGCTGCCGGAAGACGAAATCCGCAATCACATCCAGCAGCTGGTTTCGCAATACGTGCTGGTCGAGCGGCTGGCGCTCAATACCCAGGAGCTGCACGACTTCGTTTCCGAGATTCTCGACGAGATGACGGGCTTAGGCCCGCTCGAGCCGCTGCTCAAGGATCCGACCGTCAACGATATCCTGATCAACGGCCACGAATGCGTCTATGTCGAGCGCATGGGCATGCTCGAGCCGACCGGCGTGCGGTTCAAGGACGAGGCGCATCTGTTGCGCATCATCAACAAGATCGTCTCCGCGGTCGGCCGCCGCGTCGACGAATCGCATCCGATGTGCGACGCGCGGCTATTGGACGGATCGCGCGTCAACGTCGCGGTGCGGCCGGTGGCGATCGACGGGCCGCTGATGTCGATCCGCAAATTCTCCAAGAAGCCGTTCAACCTCAACAAGCTGATCGAGGTCGGCGCGCTTCGCCCGCAGATGGCCGAACTGCTCGCGGCGGCGGTCAAGGCGCGCGTCACGCTGATCATTTCCGGCGGCACCGGTTCGGGCAAGACCACCATGCTCAACGCCTTGTCGGCTTTCATCTCCGAGAAAGAGCGGCTCCTCACCATCGAAGACGCCGCCGAGCTGCAATTGCAGCAGCCGCATGTCGGCCGCATGGAGACCCGCCCGCCGTCGATCGAGGGCAAGGGCGAAATCCGCCAGCGCGACCTGGTCAAGAACGCGCTGCGCATGCGGCCCGACCGCGTCATCCTCGGCGAGTGCCGCGGCGAGGAAGCCTTCGACATGCTGCAGGCGATGAATACCGGCCACGAAGGCTCGATGGCGACCATCCACGCCAACACGCCGCGCGACGCCATTTCGCGCCTCGAGCAGATGATCGGCATGGCCGGCCTGCCGATGACGGTCGCCTCGATCCGCGGCCAGATCGCCGCCGCCATCCGGGTGATCGTGCAGCTGTCGCGGCTGTCCGACGGCAAGCGCCGGGTGATGAGCATCGCCGAGATCACCGGGCTCGAGGGCGACATCATCCAGATGCAGGAAATCTTCAAATTCGTGCGCACCGGCACGGCGGCGGACGGCGCGGTCCAGGGCCATTTCCAGGCTACCGGCGTGCGGCCACGCTTCCTCGGCGATCTGGTCGCCATGGGGATCAAGATCCCCGGTTCCCATTTCGATCCCTCGCAGCCGCTGTAGAGGGAAGACGATGAATATGAATTCGTCATTGCGAGGAGCGAAGCGACGACGCAATCCAGCCTGGATTGCTTCGCTTCGCTCGCAATGACGGTATGAGTTGCTGAACCGCCATGTTGTTGTTCGATTTCAATCCGATCTACCTGGTCTGGCTGTTCGTGGCGCTGGCGACGGGGCTCACCGTCGAGGCGATCTATCTGATGTGCTTCTCGGTGGCGTCGTATCGCAGCCGGATCAACCGGCGGCTGATGCTGTCGAAGGACCGCACCGACCGCGAGAGTGTGTTGGTCGAGCTGCGGCGCGAACGCGGCCTGACCGCGGGCGGCGATTACCGCATCGGGCTTACCGCGCTCAACCGGCTGGTGCTGCAATCCGGCTTGACCGTTGGGCTGACGCGGCTCGTTGTCGCCATCGTCGTCGCGAGCCTGTTCGCGTTCGCCGCGACCATGCTGTTTCGCGGCAGCCTCGTCGAAGCCGCCGCCGCCGCGCTCGCAAGCGCCACGGCACTGCCCTATCTCGTGCTCAGACTGCTGCGCGCCCGCCGCCAGAGTAAATTCGGCGCCCAGTTTCCCGACGCGCTCGACATCATCGTGCGCAGCCTCCGCGCCGGCCATCCGGTGCCGATCGCCATCACCATGGTCGGGCGCGAAATGACCGATCCGATCGGCAGCGAGTTCGGCGTGGTGTCCGACGAGATCACCTACGGCGCGGAGCTGGAAACCGCGATGCGCAACCTGTATTGCCGGCTCGGTTCCGCCGATCTGCCGCTGTTCGTCACCGCGGTCGCCATCCAGGGCTCGACCGGCGGTAATCTCGGCGAAATCCTGCAGAACCTTTCCAGCGTGATCCGCCAGCGCTTCAAGATGCGGCGCAAGATTTACGCGCTGGCGGCCGAGGGCCGCGCCTCGGCGATGATCCTGTCCGCGCTGCCGATCGGCATGTTTATGGTCATCAACTTCATCGTGCCGGATTTTTACGCTTCGGTCTGGCACGAGCCCCTGACCAAGGAGCTGTTGTTCGGCGCCGCCGCCTGGATGGCGATCGGCAACGTGATCATGTTCAAGATGGTGAACTTCAAGATCTGATGATGACGATTGTGCACCAGACATCATCCCCGTCATTGCGAGGAGCGAAGCGACGAAGCAATCCAGTCATGGCCATCCGCCTGGATTGCTTCGCTTCGCTCGCAATGACGGATGGGGAGTCTCTACAATGAACCCTGCTCACACGATTACCGCCTTCGGCGACAACGCTCCGCTGATGCTGAGCGTGCTGGTGTTTCTTGCCGCCGGCACGCTCGCCTTTGCGGTGATGATCGGCGTGCGCGCCCGCGAGGCGGTGCGCCGCCGCGCGGTGCGCATCGGGCTCGACGACGGGTCGCCCGGCGGCCGGCGCGCGCTGCGCTTTTCCGGATTGAAGGCCGCGCAAAAGCTGGTCGACTATGCCACCAAGCATTACGCCGCGGTCGACTCGACCGACATGAAGGTATTGCGCCGCCGGCTGACGGCGGCCGGTATCTACGATCCGCACGCCGCGGCTTATTTCTTCTCGCCCGCGCCGTGATGGCCGTCGGTTTCGGCGTCGCCGCGTTCTTCGGCCTGCCGATGGTCGGGCTCGACGGCAAAATGTCGTTCTGGCTGTTTTTGATATGCGGCGGGGTGTTGGGCTATCTGGCGCCGAGTTTTTATCTCGACCGCCGCGTCGCGGCGAAACGGCTCGAGCACCAGTCCGGCTTTCCCGATTTCATGGATCTGCTGGTGATCTGCGCCGATGCCGGCTTGAGCATGGAGGCGGCGCTCGACCGGGTCGGGCGGGAGCTCGGCGATTCCTATCCGTCGCTCGCCGCCAATATCCATATGTGCAATCTCGAAATCCGCGCCGGCCGCAGCATGACCGAGGCGCTGGAGCATCTCGGCGACCGGCTTGGCCTCGAAGAGGCGCGCTCGTTCGCTACCCTCATTGCGCAGTCCGACGAGCTCGGCTCCTCGATCGGCGACGCGCTGCGGGTCTATTCGGACGACATGCGCCACAAGCGGCTGTCGCGGGCCGAGGAGAAGGCCTACAGCCTGCCGGCCAAAATGTCGGTGCCGATGATCGTGTGCATCTTTCCGGTGCTGTTCGTCGTCATTCTCGGTCCGGTCATCGTGCGCCTGGCGACCGGGAATTGGTAGGTTTTACCGGCATCGGCGAGGCGTAGGGGCGGGTTTAAAACCCGCCCCCTACGGACCCCCCGGCGAAGCATTCCTTAACCAACCTCGCCTAGCTTGGCTGTTCCGGTGGGGTCCGCCCGGCGGCGGAGCGGGTTATGAGTATCGGTAGCGCGCGGGTCCTGATCCTGGTCGTGACAGGCTTGGCGGCGGGCCTGACCGTCCTTGCCGGCTGCTCGACATCGACCAAGCTCGGCGATAACGCGGCCGCCCCGCCCGACAGCACGGCGGCGGCGAGCGACAACGCGGCGCCCGACACCACCGGCTCGATCGTCACCCAGCCGGCCGAGCCGGGACCGAACGGCGAGCCGGTGGCGCCGCTCTCGCAGCCCGGGCTCCTTGGCGACGATCCCAATGACGACCTGACGCTGGGCAAGAAGTATTTCCGCAGCAACAATTTCGGCCTCGCCGAGCAGAAGTTCCAGAGCGCGGTCGAGCACCATCCCAACGACGCCGAGGCCTGGATCGGGCTGGCGGCGTCCTACGACCGGCTGCGCCGCTTCGATCTCGCCGACCGCGCTTACGCCGAAGTCATCCGCCTGATCGGCCCGACGGCGGCGGTGCTCAACGACCAGGGCTTCTCCTACATGCTGCGCGGCGACTATGCGCGCGCCCGCAAAACGCTCGAAGCGGCGCGCGCCAAGGATCCCGCCAATCCCTACATCGCCGCCAATCTGCAATTGCTCGCCGACAGCGTCCAAGACCGCAAGGCCGTGCAGTAGCCAATTTTGCATTTGTAGGGGCGGCCCTTGTGGCCGCCCCACGGCGGTACGCGCATCCGTGCACCGCGGGCGCCCACGAGGGGCGCCCCTACGGTCGCATTGACGACGAATAATTCTTCGCGTCCTTCCCCACCGCGCGGCGGGGAGAGGGAGCGCGCCGTCGCGGCCGATAGCTTGACCGGGGCGATTTGGCTCGCGATATGAACGTGGAATTGCAATCAGCCGCCCAGGGAAGGCTTCATGTTCGAATTGTTTAAGAGTTTCATCTCCGATTTCGCCGCCGGGCAAAAGCATCCGAGCCAGTTCGCCGATGACGATTACCGGCTCGCCGCCGCGGCGCTGTTGGTGCACGCCGCCGCGATCGACGGCGAAATGTCGCCGAGCGAGCGCGCCAAGCTCCATGCCGTGCTCAAGCGGAGCTTCGCGCTCGACGATAGCACGACCGACGAACTGATCGAGAAAGCGACGGCGGCCGAGCACGAATCCGTCGACCTTTATCATTTCACTCATCTGCTCAATCGCGCGCTCGACGAGCCGGGCCGCGTCCGCATCGTCGAAATGATGTGGCAGATCGTCTATGCCGACGGCACCCGCGACGAGCTCGAGGACAATCTGTTGTGGCGCGCCGCCGATCTGCTCGGCGTGTCGCCGCGCGAGCGCATCGAATTGCGGCGCCGGGTCGCGGGCGAGGACGGCGAGCCGGGCGGCCCGGGCGGCAAGCCATGACGCAAGCCATGACGCAAGACATGACGCCGGTCGCGCTGGTCACCGGCGCCTCGGCCGGTATCGGCGCTGAATTGGCGCGGGTTTTTGCCGCGCACGGCCACGATCTGGTGCTGGTGGCGCGGCGGGGGGACCGGCTCGCCGCGCTCGCCGACGAGATCGCGGCCGCGGGCGGCAAGCGGCCGACGGTGCTCGCGCTCGATCTGCAACGGCGCGATGCCACGGCGATGCTCGCAAGCGAGCTGTCGGCGCGCGATCTTGAGCCCGCGATCGTGGTCAACAATGCCGGTTTCGGATTAAGCGGCGCCGCCGCGGCAGAAAGCCGCGCCGAGCAGCTCGACATGATCGATCTGAACGTCCGCGCGCTCACCGAACTGTCGCTCGCCTTTATCGACAGCCTCGCGCGGCATCGCGGCGGCATTCTCAACGTCGCTTCGGTCGCGGCGTTTCTGCCCGGCCCCGGCATGGCGGTCTATTACGCCAGCAAGGCCTATGTGCTGTCGTTCACCGAGGCCCTGCACCGCGAATTGGCGCCGCGCGGCATCAAAGTGACCGCGCTTTGCCCCGGGCCTGTGCCGACCGAATTTCAGGCCCGCGCCGGGCTGCCGGACGAGGGCTCGCCCGATCTTTTGACCTTGCCGGCGCGGCGCGTGGCGGAAATCGGCTACCGCGGCCTGATGCGCGGCGAGCGCGTGGTGATCGCCGGCACCGGCAACAGGATCGTGGTCGCGCTATTGCGGATTATTCCCCACGCCGTGCTGCTGCCGATCGTCGACCGCGCCATCCGCCGGCGCATATCCTAAAGCGGAATAAGTTATCTTCGACTGGAACACAGCGTTCGCGAATCGCCCGCGTCATGCCACAGCCGGTCCTGATCGTCCTGCACTCGGAGCATTCCACGCCCGGCCGCGTCGGCAATGCGTTGGCGCAACTGGGCTATCCGCTCGACTTGCGCCGGCCGCGCTTCGGCGATCCGCTGCCGGCGAGCATGGCGGAGCATAGCGGCGCCATCGTCTTCGGCGGGCCGATGAGCGCCAATGACGACGACGATTTCATTCGCCGCGAGATCGATTGGATCGGCGTGCCGCTCAAAGAAGACAAGCCGTTTCTCGGCATCTGCCTCGGCGCCCAGATGTGCGCGCGGCGGCTCGGCGGCAAGGTGTTTCGCCATCCGCGCGGCCAAGCCGAGATCGGCTATTACCCGATCCGGCCGACCGCGGCCGGCCTCGCCGTGGTCGAGACCTGGCCGGAATGCGTCTATCAGTGGCACCGCGAAGGCTTCGATCTACCGCCGGGCGCCGAGCTTTTGGCCGAAGGCGACACCTTCGAAGTGCAGGCGATCCGCGCTGGGCGGGCGTTCGCGCTGCAATTTCACCCCGATGTGACCCACGCCATGATGCACAAATGGACTACGCGCGGCCACGACCGCATGCAACTGCCCGGCGCGAAGCCGCGCGAGACGCATTTTGCCGACCGCGCGGTGTACGATTACTCGGCCCGCGCGTGGCTCGGCGTTTTCCTGGAACGGTGGATCGGGGGCTGAAGTCGACAAAGTCCGATGTCTATGGCTCTTGACACCATATGGTGTTATAAGACATAATGCCAAAAGTAAGAGCTAGGCTGCTCTTTCATGAGCGCATCGACTACGACGATGGCGCGATCGTGGAAATGGTGCTTTGGCGTGTTCCGTCACCTGTGGCGCCGTCAACGCATGGCTTGAAATATTCGTTGTTCTACGGTCGTCCCGGTATTCGCGAGATCGGATACGATAACGAGCGCGGCAAAGGCGATCACAGACATTTTCGGAATGTGGAAACGGCTTATAGGTTCAGAAGCGTTGAGCAATTGATGGACGATTTCTGGTCCGATGTCATGACGTTACGAGGCAGAAAGTGAGCAAAGCGAAAATTACGATTGGCGGCAACTTTGAAGCCGACGCGGGGCGCCGCTTTGTCGATGCGTGGCACCGTGCCGAACGTGGAAAGTCCTTTCATGAGCGTCATTTGGCGTTCGAGAGCTGGGACGCGCTGGCACGCGTTCTCACCGCTAAGCGGATGGAGCTGTTGCGCTACGTGCGTCGGCATAAAGTGACAAGCGTGCGGGCGCTGGCCAAAGCATTGCAGCGCGACTACAGCAACGTTCACGCCGACGTACAGAGTCTGACGGCTGCCGGCCTCATCGATTTGACGGACAGCGGTCTGCAGGCCGATTACGATGTGATCGAGACAAAGATCGCGATTTGACCGTCGGCGACAAATCTACACGCGCGGTACGAGATTACTGCCCGCCGGCAAGCAACTGCGCGAAATAGGCCACCGTCTCGGTATAGACTTCCGAGGCATTCCATTGCAGCAGCACCTGGAAATTGGCGGTGCCTTGGTTCCAGGGCTGGCCGGCTTGCCAGCCGTAGCCCTTGAGATAATTGGCGGTCGAGGCTAGCACGTCGGGGACGCTGTGGATGAGATCGCGCCGGCCGGTGCCGTCGTAGTCGACGGCGAATTTCAGATAAGACGACGGCAGGAACTGGGTTTGGCCGATCTCGCCGGCCCAGGCGCCGCGCATGTCGGACGGCGCCATGTCGCCGCGATCGACAATGCGCAGCGCGGCGATGAGCTCGCCGCGGAACTTGTCCGGCCGGCGACAATCGTAAGCCAGCGTCGCCAGCGAGCGGATGGTGGAAAAGCGGCCGTTATCGGCGCCGAAGTCGGTTTCCAGTCCCCAGATTGCGACGATCACCGCGCCGGGCACGCCATATTGCCGCTCGATGCGGTTCAAGATCGGGCCGTATTGTGCGTAGAGCCGCCGCGCGCGCTGCAGCCGCGGCGGCACCATGCGGCCGGAAAATTCCGCAAAGCTCTGCCGGAATACGCCCTGGGCGTGATCGCGCGCCACGACGGTCGGATCGAAAGTGACGCCGGCGAGCGCGGACTGGATCGCGCGCTGCGAAATGCCGTCGGCCGCGGCCTCGGCTTTGACGCCGGCGAGCCAGGCGCCGAAGTCGCCGCCGCAGGGCGCGTCGGCCTGCGCCGGCACGGCCATCGGGCCGAGCGCGACGAGGAGGCCAATCGCGCGGACTGTCAGCGGTCGCATGCGCCGTCCTTTGCCGCCGCGAAATGCAACGACCGCGGCCATGATGCCGCAGCGCCACGGGCGCCGCCAGAGCCCTATCCAGTCCGATTGAATCAAAGCAGGGCTCTGGCCTTTTGTTTGAGCATGATCTTTTCGGAAAACCGGTTCCCACTTTTCCGGATCATGCTCTTGGGTCACTGCCGCGCATCGCGATAGCGGTCGGCGTCATAGAGTTTGCGGAAAATCTTGGTCGAAATCAGGACGACGGCGAGGGTGGAGAGGCCGCCGATCAGCACCGAAGGTATGGTGCCGAACACGGCGGCCGTCGTGCCGGCGCGGAACACGCCGAGCTGATTCGAAGTCATCGTGACCATCGAATTCACCGCGTAGACACGGCCGCGCATGGCGTCCGGCGTGCGCAATTGCACCATGGTCTGGCGGATCACCACGCTGACCGTGTCGGAGGCGCCGATCACGATCAGCGCGGCCATGGCAAGCGCGAAGCTCGGCGTCAGCGCCAGAACAATCGTGCCGACGCCGTAGAGCGTCACGGTCGCGAACATGATGCGGCCGAGGCGGCCGGAAATCGGCCGGTGCGCCAGGACGAGCGCGGTGACGATGGCGCCGGCGGCGGGCGCCGCGCGCAATATGCCGAAGCCGAGCGGCCCGGCGAGGAAAATATCGCGCGCGAAGATCGGCAGCACCGCGGTGGGATTGCCGAGCACCACGGCGAACAGGTCGAGCAGCACGGCGCCGAGCACCACCTTTTGCCGGGCGAGAAAGGTCAATCCGCTGAACAACGTCTTGAAATCGACCGGCGCGCGCGCCGGCCTTTTGCGCTCCATGGCAATGCCAAGCATGACCAGTCCGGCGGACAGCCATAAGAGCGCGCAGCCGCCGAACACCAAGGTCGGGCTGATCGCGATCAGGATGCCGCCGAGCGCCGGCCCGGCGACGACCGCGGTTTGCGATGCCGAGGTCGACGCGGCGATGGCGCGCGGCAGCACGTCGTCCGGCACGATGTTCGGCAGCGTCGATTGCAGGCTCGGCTGCTCGAAGGCGCGACCGGTGCCGACGGCAAACGCCATGGCGAGGAGCAGCCCCGAAGTAAGCCGTCCGTCGGCGGCCGCCAGCGCCAGGATGGCGGCCGCCAGCGCCTCGATGAACTCGCCGGCGAAAGTGACCAGCCGCCGGTCGTAGCGATCCGCCGCGTGGCCGGTCAGCACGAAGAAACTGACGGCGGGGACGAATTGCACGAGCCCGATCAGCCCGAGATCGAACGGGCTCGATGTCAATTCGTACATCTGCCAGCCGACCGCGACGACTTGCATTTGCAGCGCGACCGACGCGGCGACCCGCACATAGAGGAAGCGCAGGAAGGCGGGATGACGCAACAGCGACATCGACGGGGAGGGTTCGTCCATTCCGGGGCTATAGCGTTTTCTTCGCAAATGCACGTCCAGAGGCGGACTTCAAATACTTCTCGAATGCAAATGCCTTCGTATCATCCGAGAATGCAATGTAAGTCTGAAGCCGCCATGGTTTGTATTTAGAGGTGTGCGGAACTTCACCGGAATTGTGCTTAGCCAATCGCACTTTCAAATCATCTGTAATACCCGTGTAATGACGATTGGGAAAAGCAATGCTTTGGAGGATGTAAACGTATTTCATACACTCTCTGGCCCGCCTACGTTGCTTCGCAACTTCGGCGCGGCAGCCTTCGCTCGCTGCGCCCCTACGGTTCAGCGTGGCTTGCCAAGCCGAAGCTCGCGCAGCGAGCGAAGGCTGGTGGAGCCGAGGGGAGTTGAACCCCTGACCTCCTCATTGCGAACGAGGCGCTCTCCCAACTGAGCTACGGCCCCGCCGAGGCATGAACCGGCCGAAACCACGCCGGTTTTGGCGAGCAGGCGCCATTTAGGACCGCCGCCCCATGCTGTCAAGGAAGGCTGCCCACGCCCGAAAAGTGGGACAAGCTTCAGCTTGTTCGCGGGCGGCAAGATCGCTAAACCTGCGCCAGCGGCGCGCCAGTTGGGGGCAAGGGAATGCTAGAGTTTCTCGGGTTCATCTCGTACGTCCTTACGCTTTACCTCTATGTCGTCATCGCCATGGCGATTCTGAGCTGGCTGATCGCGTTCAACGTGGTGAATACGCGCAATCAGGTCGTCCACATGATTGCGGAACTTTTGTACCGGGTTACCGAGCCGGCGTTGCGCCCCATTCGCAGCATGCTGCCCAACCTGGGAGGCATCGATATTTCGCCGGTCATTCTGTTTCTCATCATCATCTTCATTCAATCGGTTATCATTCCGAATATCGCCAAACTCCTCATCTGATGCACGGCACAGAAACTGCGCAGAACAGGTCCATGACCGCCCGTATCATCGACGGCAAGGCGATCGCCGCCGACTTGCGCGCCGCCGTGGCGGCGGAGACCCATCGCCTGATCGCGGCGCACGGCATCGTACCGGGCCTCGCTGTGGTGCTGATCGGCGACAATCCGGCGAGCAAAACCTACGTCGCCTCGAAATCGCGCGCGGTGGTCGAGGTCGGCATGCGACCGCTCGATTATCATTTGCCCGCCGCCACCGGGGAAGCCGAGCTGCTGGCGCTGGTGCAGGCGCTCAATGCCGACCCGGCGGTGAGCGGCATCCTGGTGCAATTGCCGCTGCCGCCGCAAATCAATCCGTCGCGCATTTTCGGCAGCATCGATCCGAACAAGGACGTCGACGGCTTTCACCCGCTCAATGCCGGGCGGCTGATGACCGGCCTGCCGGCGCTCATCCCGTGCACGCCGGTCGCCTGCCTCAAGCTGATCAAGACGGTGCATTCCTCGCTGGTCGGCCTCGACACGCTGATGATCGGCCGCTCGCACATCGTCGGCAACCCGCTGTCGCAAGTCCTGCTCAACGAGAACGCGACCGTCACCGTCGCGCATACCTTCACGCGCCATCTGCCCGATTACTGCCGGCAGGCCGAGCTGCTCTGCGTCGCCATCGGTTGCGCCGAATTCATTCGCGGCGACTGGATCAAGCCGGGCGCGACGGTGATCGACGTCGGCATCAACCGCGTGACCGACGCCACCGGCAAATCCCATATCGTCGGCGACGTCAATTTTGCCGAAGCCCGCGAAGTGGCCGGCGCCATTACCCCGGTGCCCGGCGGCGTCGGGCCGATGACCATCGTGTGTCTATTGGTCAACACGCTACGCGCGGCCTGCGCGCAAGCCGGGCTGCCGGCGCCGGCGGTGTAGGCATTCGTCATTCCGGGGCGCGCGTAGCGCGAGCCCGGAATCCATAATCACGATTGGCGCAAGTCTGCGCCGGCAGTGGTTATGGATTCCCGATAACCGCTTTGCGGTTTCGGGAATGACGCGCAAGTGCGCGTCAGTTATTCCAGCCGAACGCGACCTTATCGAGCACGCGCGCGCCGAATTTTTCGGAACTGCGCGCCACCGCCTTGCCGCCGAGCGCGCGATAGAACTCGACGGCGTTTTCGTTCTCCGACAGCGCCCACACGATCAGCGATTTGAGCGCGCTCTGCGCCAAATCGCGGCGCGCGGCGGTGAACAGCCGGCGGCCAAAGCCGAGGCCTTGGAATTCCGGCCGCAGATAAAGCTCGTAGATTTCGCCGTCGTAATGCAGGCTGCGCGCCCGGTTGCGCCCGTAATTGGCATAGCCCGCGATCTTGTCGCCGAATTGCAAGAGCGCGATGCGGCTGCCTTTGCGGATGGCCGAGTCCCACCATGCCGGGCCGCGGCGGTTGATCAGCTTTTCAAGCTCCGACCCGGGAATAATGCCCTGATAGGCCGTTCGCCATGCCTCATCGTGAACGTCGGCAACCGAGCCGGCATCGCAGGCCTTGGCGCGGCGGATTTCGATGAGGATAGTGCTCATGCGATGCTCGGTGGGCGATTGGCGGCGCGATTCCCGGTGCGATTTACGATGCGATCAAAGCAAGCAATTCCACAGCCTTCAAGGCTTTAGATTCAGCTTCGGTTAACGATACCGAGTATAGGGGAAAATATGCCGGTCCCGCCACATTTGCGCACAAGAAAATGCGCGCCAGCACGCAATCTCCGTGTGCTGTTGCAACGGCGACACGGTTCGGCAGTTTTTTAAGCCGCGCCCGCACCGGCGTGCCAAATTGTGACAAGATAGCGCCTCGTTCGGGCGGCGACGCAGCGCGCGCCCGGGCGCGGTTAAGCGCGCGCGGCCTCTTTGCGCCGCTCATCGCGCTTGCGGTCGATCGGATCGAGCAGCTTCTTGCGCAGCCGGATCGATTTCGGCGTCACCTCGACCAGCTCATCGTCGTCGATATAGGCGAGCGCCTTTTCCAGCGTCATGCGGATCGGTGGGGTGAGCCGGATCGCCTCGTCCTTGGAATGGGTGCGGATATTGGTCAGCTTCTTGGCCTTGAGCACGTTGACTTCGAGATCATTGCCGCGGCTGTGCTCGCCGACGATCATGCCGCGGTAAACCTTGCAGCCCGGCTCGATCATCATCGGGCCGCGGTCTTCCAGGTTCCACATGGCATAGGCGACGGCGTCGCCCTGGTCGGTCGAGATCAACACGCCGTTGCGCCGGCCCGCGATCTCGCCGCGATGCGGGCCATAGGCGTGAAACAGCCGGTTCATCACCGCGGTGCCGCGGGTGTCGGTCAATAGCTCGCCGTGATAGCCGATCAACCCCCGCGTCGGCGCATAGAAGATGAGCCGCACCCGGCCGCCGCCGGACGGGCGCATCTCGACCATCTCGCCCTTGCGCTCGGCGAGCTTTTGCACGACCACGCCGGCGTGCGCCTCGTCGACGTCGATGACCACTTCCTCGATCGGTTCGAAGAGTTCGCCCGACGGATCGTGCCGGAACAGGACCTTCGGCCGCGACACCGAAAGCTCGAAACCCTCGCGCCGCATGGTCTCGATCAAAATGCCGAGCTGCAATTCGCCGCGCCCGGCGACTTCCATGGAATCCTTCTCCATGGATTCGGAAATCCGCAGCGTGACGTTGCCTTCGGCCTCGCGCAACAGGCGGTCGCGGATCACCCGGCTTTGCACCTTGTCGCCTTCGGTGCCGGCAAGCGGGGAATCGTTGATGTGGAAGGTCATGGTCAGCGTCGGCGGATCGATCGGCTGCGCCGGCAGCGGCTCGGTCAGCTCGGGAGCGCACAGCGTATGCGACACGAACGCCTCCGGCAGCCCGGCGATGGCGACGATGTCGCCGGCGAAGCCTTCGTCGATCGGCACCCGCTCCAAGCCGCGGAAGGCCAGCACCTTGGTGACCCGGCCGTCCTCGATCGGTTCGCCGTTGCGGTCGAGCACCTTGACCGGCTGGCTCGGCTTCACCGAGCCGGAGAAAATGCGGCCGGTGACGATGCGGCCGAGATAGGGATTGGCTTCGAGGATGGTGCCCAGCATGCGGAACGGCCCGTCCTCGACCCGCGGCGGCGCGACGTGGCGGATGACGAGATCGAACAGCGGCGCCATGCCGCGGTCCTTGGGCCCGGCCGCGGCGGACGCCATCCAGCCCTGCTTGGCCGAGCCGTAGAGGATGGGAAAATCGAGCTGCTCTTCGCTGGCATCGAGCGCGGCGAACAAGTCGAACACCTCGTTGGCGACTTCGGTCGGGCGGGCGTCCGAACGGTCGACCTTGTTGATGACCACGATCGGCTTCAGTCCGACCTTGAGCGCCTTCGACACCACGAACTTGGTCTGCGGCAGCGGCCCTTCGGCGGCGTCGACCAGCACCAGCGCGCCGTCCACCATGTTGAGGATGCGCTCGACCTCGCCGCCGAAATCGGCGTGGCCGGGCGTGTCGACGATATTGATGCGGGTGTCGCGCCAGACCAGCGAGGTCACCTTGGACAGGATGGTGATGCCGCGCTCGCGTTCCAGCTCGTTGGAATCCATCGCGCGCTCGGCGACGCGCTGGTTGTCGCGGAACGCGCCCGACTGTTGCAAGAGCCGGTCGACCAGCGTGGTTTTGCCGTGGTCGACATGGGCGATGATGGCGATGTTGCGCAGATTCATGCGTTGCCCGTCAAACCGTTACGGGCCCGCAAGGGGCCCGCGATTCGCGAGCGGTATATAGGCAGTATCGGCCTGGAAGCAAACGCCGGAAAATTACGCCGCGGCGGCTTTGGCGCCCGCGGCGGCGGCGCCGGCGTGGTCGAGGATCGCGGTGCGGCGCGCGGCGACGGCGAAGCGCAGCTGGTCGAGCGCGAAGGCAAACGACATGCGCACCGTCTCGTCGAATTCCTCATGCTCGCTCTGATGAATGATCGCGATCACGAGGTTGTCGGCTTCGACCTGAAGATGCTCGATGGCTTCCAGGGTCTGTGCCGCATGCGCCTTGCGCACCAGATCGAGCACGCGTTGCAGGAGCCGCAGCCGGCGGGTGCGGCCGTCGCTGTGCAGAAAACCGGCCAGCGCGGCGATTGCCGATCCGAACACCGGGAAGATCAGCATGCCGTAGAAAATATCGTCGCCGTATTTGTCGAAGAACGACTGCTGGTTGTCGGAAAGATAGGCAAGCGCGCCGGGTTGGACGACGACGTCGGCATCCTTGTCGGTCGACGGCGCCGCGATCTTTATTTCGCCCGGCATTGCCGCGGCGAGCGCCTGCCGCGACGAATAGATGATCTTGGCAAGCGTCGCCATGGCCGATGCGCTATAGGATTTCGGCGCCACCAGATATTCGGCGAAGCTCAGACTCTTCAGGCTGTCGTCCGGCGTCGGCGGGTTGCCGCCGAACGTGCCGGCGTCGATATCGACGGAATCGAACGCCGGATTGCGCTTGGCGATGCCGTCGGCCTGATCGATTTCGATGAAGGTCGGAGCGACGCCGGTCAGGGTGGCGGCCGCGATCGTGCTGGAGATCGCATCGCCGCTCGCTGCGCCGGCGACGAACAGCACGTCGACCTGATTGTTCTTGATCGCGCCGGCAAGGTTGTCCGGATCGATCTGCAACACCGTAACCTTGGCGAGCGGCACGCCGTAATGGTCGAGCACGAGATCGAGCAGAGCGGCGGTCGCCTCGTTGCCGGTGACGATGCCGACGCGCTTGCCGGCGAGCTGCGAAACCTTGCCGAATTTATCGCTGTCGCCGCTGTCGTCGCTGTCGTCGGAATCGTCGCTGTCGGCGGTCTTGGCGGCCTTTGCACTCTTGGCGGCTTTGGCGCCCTTGGTGCCCGTCGCGCTCTTTGCACTCTTGGCGCCCTTGCCGCCTTTGGCAGCCGCTGCGGCAGGCTCGGTGCTCTTGGCCTTGGCCGGCGCGGCGGGCGCGGCGGGCGCCGGAACGATCAGCGCCATCACGTTCTGCCGCAAAATGGCGACCACCGGCCAGTCGAGCGAATTATCGGCGGGGCTCGGCAGGATGGCGAGATCGGTCTGACCCTTGGCCATCGCCTCCACCGTTGCCTTGGCGCCGGTGGTGGCCACGAGTTGCAGTTGCAGATCACGGTGGCTCTTGGCGACTTGATCGGCCAGCGCCTGGACGAATTTGGCGTCGCGCGGCCCGGCGGCGATGCGCATGTGGTCCGCTTGGGTGGTGTAGTGGAAACCCGCCCACAGCGCGCCGATCAGCACGAGAGTTCCGAGCACGGTGACGAGCCAGGTATGGCGCAGGAACATCCGTACCCGGTTTCGCACCATATGTTCGAGCGACTCGATACTCATGGTCGTACCCGATGAGTGCCCGGATGCGGCTGACCCAAAGCCCTTACCTCCGCCCCGGCCGAAACTCCGTGACAGCCAAAGCTTCATGGCGAGAGGCGGACCGTGCGGTAATCCGGGCGGCATGGTTAATCCTACCGGTTTTGACTCCGTGGCGCAACCGGGCGTGCAAGGGTCAAACGGGTGTTGGTTAATCAAGGGGGTGTGTCGCGATAATGGCGCGACCTCGTGACGGCGCTCCGCCGCTACCGCGCAGCGGCCGTTTTCCGGTCACGCCCCGGCCGGGCGGCTCCATGGACCGAACCGGAAGCCGGACGGCATCGCCCGATTCGTGCCGGCGACGGAGCCGACGTTCCGTTCAAAGACCAACGCGTGACCGCCTCCTCACGGCAGCCGTTCGGGAACCTCGCGCCGTGCGCCATTGTTTGCTAGTGAGGAACTTTGCCGCTTGATTTCGAGAGCGGCGGCGGGCGATATCGCCTCGACCGAGGCGGTTGCCAAGACGGAGTTTTTCCCATGGCGCAAAAACTTTCGGCGCAAAAACTTTCGGCGCAAAAGCTTTCCGGCGAAGCGCGCAAGACCGCGCTCGGCCGGCTCAAGGGATGGAGCGAAGTATCCGGCCGCGACGCCATCGCCAAGAAATTCGTGTTTGCCGATTTCAACGCCGCCTTCGGCTTCATGACCCGCGCGGCGCTGGTCGCGGAAAAGCTCGACCATCATCCCGAATGGTTCAACGTCTATAAGACCGTCGAGGTGACGTTATCGACCCACGACGCCGGAGGGCTGACCGAGCGCGATATCGCGCTCGCCGAGGCGATGGATAAGCTGGCGGGCTGATCCCCGCCTTGCGGCTGCCGCCTTTCGCGACCATGTTTGTTTGGCGCAGCTGCCGATTTTCGCGGGAGGAGCACATGCGGTTCTGGAACGCAGCCGCCGCCTGGCCGGGCTTTTCTTGGCCGGATTCTTGGCCTGATTTCGCCGCGCTGACGCGCGGTCTGGCCGGCGACGAGGCGGAGCTAGGGCGCAAATTCTGGCGCAAGCTCAAGCGCGAGGCGGCCAGCATGCCGTTCGCCGAGGACGCGCTCACCGCCCATTACTGCGCCTTCGACCGCCATACGCCGCTCTATGTCAAAGCCGTGCTTATTGGCGCCATCGCCTATTTCGTCGTACCCGACGATTTGATCCCCGACACTTCCGCTGATCGGCTTTGCCGACGAAGCCGCGGTACTGGCCGCGGCCTTCAAGGTCGTCTCCTCGCATATCAAGCCGGAGCATCGCCAGGCGGCGCAGCGCATGCTGGCGCGGCTGCGCGCCTAGATGGCTTACGGCCGCAGCACGATTTTGCCCATCACCTTGCGATCGGCGATGACTTTGAGCGCGGCGGCGATATCCGCCAGCGGATAGACCGCGTGCACGGGCGCGCTGAGCTTGCCTTGCGCGCACCAGTGCGCGACGTTGGTCAGGAGCGCATGCTGGGCCAAAGGCTCGCGCTTGCTCCAGGAACCCCAGAACACGCCGCGGATGTCGCAACCTTTGAGCAAGACCAGATTGAGCGGCAGTTTCGGAATATCTCCGGCGGTGAAGCCGACCACGAGGTAACGGCCCTGCCAGGCCAGCGAGCGCACCGCCGGCTCGGCATAGGGCCCGCCGACCGGGTCGTAGACCACATCGATGCCGTGCTCGCCGCCGAGCCTTTTCAGCGCGCCGCGCAAATCCTCGGCGGCATAGTTCACGGTCTCGTCGGCGCCGTGGGCGCGGGCAAAGGCGAGCTTTTCGCTGGACGATGCACAGGCAATAACGCGCGCGCCCATGAGCTTGCCAAGCTCGACCGTGGCGATGCCGGCGCCGCCGGAGGCGCCGAGCACGGCAAGCGTCTCGCTCGGCTTGAGCTCTGCCCGTTCGCGCAGCGCATAGAGCGAGGTGCCGTAGGTGATGCAGAGGCCGGCGGCGCGCTCGAAATCGAGCTGGTCGGGAAGCTTGACGAGCTGCCGTGCCGGGACCGCGACGGCTTCGCGCGCCGCGCCCCAGCCCATAAAGGTCATCACCCGGTCGCCGGGCGCGAGCCCGGTCACGCCGCTGCCGATGCGCTCGACCGTGCCGGCAAATTCCGCTCCCGGGGAGAACGGAAACGGCGGCTTTTGCTGGTATTTGCCGGCGATGATCAGCGTGTCGAAGAAGTTGAGCGCCACGGCGGCGACCCGCACCACTGCCTCGCCGGGTCCGGCTGGCGGCTCGGCAATGTCGGCAAGCTCAAGCTCGTCGGGCGTGCCGAAACGGGTGCACAGGATCGCTTTCATGGGATCGCTTTCACAGGATCGCTTTCTTGCCGGCCATCATCGCAAAACAGGCGGCTATTGGAAGCGCCTTTCCGTGCGGCCGTAAGCCCGCAGGGCCTACCGCCTATCTCATTCCATCTTCGGCCGAATTGGGTTAAACTCCAGCGGAACGCTATGAGAGACGAGGCGGTATCCGCGAGGCCATGATGCGCAGCCATCGACGCTGGGGGCTCATTCTACTGCCGTTCATTGCGGCGGCATTTGCCGTTCCGGCGGTCGCCCAACAGCCGGCCGCGCCGCCGGCCGCTACCCCGGCGGCTGCGCCGAAGCCCAAACCCAAACCCAAACCGGCACCCAAGCCCACCGCCGCGGCGCTGGCAACCGCCGCCCAGCCGAAGTTGCTTGGCCAATATGGCGACTGGGGCGCCTATACCGCTGCGCCGGGCGGCAAGAAAATCTGCTTCGCGATCGCCAAGCCGACCTCGGAGGTGACCGATCCACCGAACCGGCCGCGCAATCCCATTTACATGTTCATCACCACCCGGCCGGCGGACAAGGTGACCAACGAGGTCTCGATCATTATCGGCTATCCGTTCAAGCCCGGCTCTGAGGCGAGCGCGCAGATCGGCTCGACGAGCTTTGCGCTCTACACCCAGGAGGACGGCGCCTGGATCAAGAACGCCGCCGAGGAAACGCAGATGCTCGACGCCATGCGGTCGGGCGACACCGCGGTGATCAAGGGAACCTCGGCGAAGGGCACGCAAACGACGGACACCTATACGCTCAAGGGCGTCTCGCAGGCGCTCGACCGCGTCGCCCAGGAATGCAAGTAGCCCAGGAATGCAAGCAGCCTAGGAATGCAAGCAGCCTAGGAATGCAAGCAGCCTAGGAATGCAAGCAGCCTAGATGCAAGCTAGGAATGCAGTAGCCTAGGAATGCATGTAGCAATGCATCGGCTCTCCCCCTAAAAGGGGGAGGAATTATTTATGCCCTGATTTATGCCCTGGCGCGCGATAGCGCCGCATGAGCATTCCATGACCGCTCCGCTTGCCGCGACCGATACCGCCGCCGCAGCCGCTTTCGTCGAAAAGCGGCCGCTGGAGCGCTATGCGGCGCCGGCGCAGCCGTCGCTTATTGGCCTCTCGCGCGATGCGCTTTCTGCCGCGCTCGCCGCGCTCGGCGTGCCGGAGCCGCAGCGCCGGATGCGGGTGCAGCAGATCTGGCACTGGCTTTATGTTCGCGGCGCGCAAAGTTTCGACGCGATGACGACGCTGTCGAAGGACTTACGCGCCGGGCTGGCGGAACGCTTCACGCTCGCGCGGCCGGACATCGCCGCCGAGCAGATTTCCGCCGACGGCACGCGCAAGTGGCTGTTACGCCTGCCGGGCGAGATCGGCGGCGCCGCGCATGAGGTCGAATGCGTCTACATTCCGGAAACCGACCGCGGCACGCTGTGCCTGTCGAGCCAGGTCGGCTGCACGCTCAACTGCACGTTCTGTCATACCGGCACGCAGCGGCTGGTGCGCAATCTTACCGCGGGCGAGATCGTCGGCCAGGTCGTGCTGGCGCGCGACCGGCTCGGCGATTGGCAGCGTACGGCGGGCGCGGGCGGGGAGCCGGAAAAGCGTCTGGTCTCCAACATCGTCATGATGGGAATGGGCGAGCCGCTGTACAATTTCGAGGCGGTACGCGACGGCCTCGCCATCGTCGCCGACGGCGAGGGATTGAGCATTTCCAAGCGGCGGATCACGCTGTCGACGTCCGGCGTCGTCCCCAATATCGCGCGCGCCGGCGCGGAGATCGGGACGATGCTCGCGGTGTCGCTGCACGCCGTCACCGACGAGCTGCGCGACGAGCTGGTGCCGCTCAACCGCAAATATCCCTTGAGCGAACTGCTCGATGCCTGCCGCAATTATCCCGGTGTCTCCAATGCCCGGCGCATCACCTTCGAATACGTCATGCTCAAGGGCGTCAACGATTCGCTGGCCGACGCCAAGGCGCTCATTCGGCTGGTCAAGGGCATCCCGGCCAAGATCAACCTGATCCCGTTCAATCCCTGGCCGGGGACGATCTACGAATGCTCCGACTGGGCGCAAATCGAGAAATTCTCGGAAATCGTTTTCGACGCCGGCTATGCCTCGCCGGTGCGCACGCCGCGCGGCCGCGACATCCTCGCCGCCTGCGGTCAGCTCAAGAGCGCCACCGAAAAGCTCTCCGCCCGCGAGCGGCTGGCGCTGCGCGCCATGGCGATGACGGACTGAATGCGGGCGGATCGAGCAGCATGACCGCCCTCATCCGCATCGCGGCGATGTTCATCGGTTATATCTGCGCCTGCATCGCCGCTTCGCTGGTGCTTGCGCTCGGCACGTTTGCGCCGGAATGGAACGATCTGTTTGCCGCGTTTGGGATGCAATCGCGCGAAGCGCAATCGGCGGCCGAATGGATCGTCGTCGGGTTCGGCGCATTTATCATTTTCGTCATTGGCTTTTTGCCGACGCTTCTCGTCATCGTCATTACCGAGGGTTTTGCCTTACGCTCGATCGTGGTCTACGGCGTGATTGGCGGCGCCTTGGCGCTGTCGGCCGCCTACGGTCTGGATTTTTTCGGTCACGCCGCGGTGCCGGGCGGCGATCTTGCGCGCGAGCGCGAAGTGTTCGCCGCCGCCGGGATTGCCGGCGGCCTGGTCTATTGGCTGTTCGCCGGGCGCAGCGCTGGCGTCTGGAAGTGAGCGCAAGGGCCTGACATGAACCGGACCGGGCTCACTGTCGCGCTTGCCGCCGCTTTCGTGCTGGGTCTGATCTGCGCGGTCGATCCGCAGCTCGATCTCGATCTTGCCGGCGCGTTCTTCAATCCGGCGCGGCATTTGTTCAACGTCAACGCGCAACTATGGGTGCAGCACAGCCGCGAAGCCGCGCGCCTGATCATTGCGCTCCTGGTGCTGCCGGCGTTCCTCGCCATCCTCGGCAAGGTGATCTGGCCGCGGCGGCGCATGTTGATCGAGGGCCGCGCCGCGATCTTCCTGATCGCGACATTGGCGCTCGGCCCCGGCCTTCTCACCAATGTCATCCTCAAGGATCATTGGGGCCGGGCGCGGCCGATCAACGTCCAGCAATTCGGCGGCGCCGAGCATTTTTCGCCGTGGTGGGACCCGCGCGGCGATTGTCCGGACAATTGCTCGTTTGTCGCCGGCGAGCCGGCCGGCGCGTTCTGGACGCTGGCGCCGGCCGCGCTGGCGCCGCCGGAATTGCGCGCCATCGCCTACGGCGCGGCGCTCGCCTTCGGCGCCGGCATCGCCGCGCTACGCATCGCCGCCGGCGCGCATTTTTTCTCCAACGTCGTGTTCGCCGGCGTGTTCACGTATCTCGTGATCTGGGCGGTGTACCGCTTAATTTACCGGTGGCCGATGACCAGCATCAGCGAGACGACGATCGAGGACTATTTGATCCGGGCAGGGCAGGCGATGCGCGACGCTTTGGCGGCGCTGGCCCGGCAGCTTGCCGCCCGCGGCGGCAAGGGGCCCTAGGCTTGGCTTTGCCGGGTGCTTGCTTCGGCCCCGTACCCCCCTATAGTCCGCGCGCATTTCGGGCGGGCAGCGCCGCCTAAGCTTTAAGGTTTTGCGCCATGCCCGCGCCCGGCAAGAAAGACATCAAGAAAGTCGTGCTGGCCTATTCCGGCGGGCTGGATACCTCGATCATTCTCAAATGGCTGCAAACGACCTATGGCGCCGAGGTCGTGACTTTCACTGCCGATCTCGGCCAGGGCGAGGAGCTTGAGCCGGCGCGGAAGAAGGCGCTCGCGCTCGGCATCAAGCCGGGCAATATCTTCATCGAGGATTTGCGCGAGGAATTCGTCCGCGACTATGTGTTTCCGATGTTCCGGGCGAACGCGCTCTACGAAGGCCAGTATCTGCTCGGCACCGCGATCGCGCGGCCGCTCATTGCCAAGAAGCAGATCGAGATTGCCGAAAAGGTCGGCGCCGACGCCGTGGCGCACGGCGCCACCGGGAAGGGCAACGACCAGGTGCGCTTCGAGCTGGCTTATTACGCGCTCAAGCCCGACGTGACGGTGATCGCGCCGTGGCGCGAATGGGAATTCAAATCGCGCGAAGCGCTGATCGCCTTCGCCGAGCAGAACCAAATCCCGATCGCAAAGGATAAGCGCGGCGAGGCGCCGTTCTCGGTCGACGCCAATCTGTTGCACGCTTCGTCCGAGGGCAAAGTGCTGGAAGACCCGGCCGGCGAGGTGCCGGATTACGTCTATTCGCGCACCGGCGATCCCGAGAACGCGCCGGATAAGCCGGCTTATGCCACGGTGGATTTCGAGCGCGGCGATGCGGTCGCGGTCGACGGCAAAAAGCTCACGCCGGCTGCGTTGCTGACAGAGCTCAACGCGCTCGGCAAGAAGCACGGCATCGGCCGGCTCGATCTGGTCGAGAACCGCTTCGTCGGCATGAAATCGCGCGGCCTATACGAGACACCGGGCGGCACGATTTTGCTCGCCGCGCATCGCGGCATCGAAACGATCACGCTCGATCGCGGCGCGGCCCATCTCAAAGACGAGCTGATGCCGAAATACGCCGAGCTGATCTATTACGGCTTCTGGTTCGCGCCGGAGCGCGACATGCTGCAAGCGGCGATCGACAAGAGCCAGGAGTTCGTCACCGGGTCCGTGCGGCTCAAGCTCTACAAGGGCAATGTCGGCGTGGTCGGCCGGGAGAGCCAATATTCGCTCTACGACCAGGACTTGGTGACGTTCGAAGACGGCAAGGTCGCTTACGACCAGCGCGACGCCGAAGGATTCATCCGGCTCAACGCATTGCGGCTGCGCACGCTGGGGCAGCGCAAGCGGAAGCTGAAATTGTGAACAGCATGCCGCGTTATTTCATTGTCATCGCCCGGTTTGACCGGGCGATCCAGTAATCGCGGCAAAAGCGGTGGTTACTGGATCATCCGCCTTTGCGGATGATGACAAGTATAAGCGAATGTTGACAGGTGCAGACGATAAGCAATTGGGTAATCGTCACACCTGCCGCTCGACCATCATGCGCTTGATCTCGGCGATCGCTTTCGCCGGATTGAGGTGCTTCGGGCAGGCCTTGGCGCAATTCATGATGGTGTGGCAGCGATAAAGGCGAAACGGGTCTTCCAGCTTGTCGAGCCGCTCGCCGGTCGCTTCGTCGCGCGAGTCTACGATCCAGCGGTTCGCCTGCAACAGCGCGGCCGGCCCGAGAAAGCGGTCGGAATTCCACCAATAGCTCGGGCACGACGTCGAGCAGCAGGCGCACAGGATGCACTCGTAGAGCCCGTCGAGCTTGACCCTGTCGTCGTGGCTCTGCTTCCATTCCTGACGCGGCGTCGGCGAGACGGTTTGCAGCCACGGCTCGATCGAGGCGTGCTGGGCGTAGAAATTGGTGAGGTCGGGGACGAGGTCCTTGACCACCGGCTGATGCGGCAATGGATAAAGCCGCACCGCGCCGTTGATCTCGCTCATCGCCTTGGTGCAGGCGAGCGTGTTGGTGCCGTCGATATTCATGGCGCAGGAGCCGCAAATGCCCTCGCGGCAGGAGCGGCGAAAGGTCAGCGTGGCGTCGACGTTGTTCTTCAGCCAAATGAGCGCGTCGAGCACCATCGGCGCGCAGTCGCCGGTGTCGATGTAATAGGTGTCGATGCGCGGATTGCGCCCGTCCTCCGGATTCCAGCGGTAGATGCGGTATTCGCGCTCGGCTTTGGCGTTGACCGGATGCGGCCAAGCCTTGCCTTGCTCGACCTTGGAATTCTTCGGCAGCGTGAATTGAACCATGCGAACCTCAATATTCCCGCTTAATACACCCGCTTCTTCGGCTCGATATAGGAGACTTCGTTGGTCAGCGTATAGGCGTGCACCGGCCGGTAGTCGATGCTGACCTTGCCGGTTGCGGAATCGAGCCAACACTGCGTGTGCTTCATCCAATTGTGGTCGTCGCGGTCGGGAAAGTCCTCGCGCGCATGGGCGCCGCGGCTTTCGGTGCGGTTGACCGCGGAATCCATGGTGACCACGGCCTGCTCGATCAGATTGACGAATTCCAGCGTCTCGATCAGGTCGGAGTTCCAGATCAGCGAACGGTCGGAGACGTGCACGTCGTCGATGCCGTCATAGACCTCGTGAATGAGCTTGGAGCCTTCTTCCAGCACCTCGCCGGTGCGGAACACCGCGCAATTTGACTGCATGACATGCTGCATTTTCGTCCGCAGCTGCGCGGTCGGCGTTCCGCCCGCGGCGTTGCGGAACTTGTCGAGCCGCGACAGCGAGCGCTCGGCGCTGTCCTTCGGCAGTTCGGGATGCTTGTCGTTCGCCGTGAGAATTTCGGCGCAGCGCTTCGCCGCGGCGCGGCCGAACACCACGAGATCGATCAGCGAATTCGAGCCGAGCCGGTTGGCGCCGTGCACCGATACGCAGGCCGCCTCGCCGAGCGCCATCATGCCGGGCACGACATAGTCGGGATTGCCGTTTTTCTTGATCAAGGCCTCGCCGTGATAATTGGTGGCGATGCCGCCCATATTGTAATGCACCGTCGGCACGATCGGCACCGGCTCGCGGGTCAGATCGACGCCGGAGAAAATGCGCGCCGATTCGGTGATGCCGGGCAACCGCTCGGCGAGGATCGCCGGATCGAGATGGTCGAGATGGAGAAAAATGTGATCCTTCTTCGGCCCCACCCCGCGGCCTTCGCGGATTTCGATGGTCATGGCGCGCGAGACCACGTCGCGCGAAGCGAGGTCCTTGGCCGACGGCGCATAACGCTCCATGAACCGCTCGCCCGCTGAATTGACCAGATAAGCGCCTTCGCCGCGCGCGCCCTCGGTGATCAGCACACCGGCGCCGTAGATGCCGGTCGGATGGAATTGCACGAATTCCATGTCTTGCAGCGGCAGGCCGGCGCGCAACACCATGGCATTGCCGTCGCCGGTCTGGGTATGCGCGCCGGTGCACGACCAATAGGCGCGGCCATAGCCGCCGGTGGCGAGAATCGTCATCTGCGCGGAAAAACGGTGAATCGCGCCGTCGTCGAGATTGATGGCGACCACGCCGCGGCAGCGGCCGTCGTCGTCCATGATGAGATCGATGGCGAAATATTCGATGAAGAACTCGGTCTTGTGACGCAGCGCCTGGCCGTACATGGTGTGCAGCATGGCGTGGCCGGTGCGGTCGGCGGCGGCGCAGGTGCGCTGCGCGGTGCCCTTGCCGTAATGGGTGGTCATGCCGCCGAACGGCCGCTGATAGATTTTGCCGTCCTCCCGGCGCGAAAACGGCAAACCCCAATGCTCCAATTCGTAAACCGCGTCCGGTGCGCTCCGACACATATATTCGATGGCATCCTGGTCGCCGAGCCAGTCCGAGCCCTTCACGGTGTCGTACATGTGCCAGCGCCAGTCGTCCTCGCCCATATTGCCGAGCGCGGCGGCGATGCCGCCTTGCGCCGCCACGGTATGCGAGCGGGTTGGGAACACTTTGGTGATGCAGGCGGTGCGGAGGCCCGCTTCGCTGCAGCCCACCACCGCGCGCAAGCCGGCGCCGCCGGCGCCGATCACGACCACGTCATAGGCATGGTCCTCGATCGGATAAGCGCGGCCGTTGACGGCGGGCGCCGCGCCTCCTCCGTTCGCTCCGCCTGCGGCCATGCTCAGACTCCGAACGACAGTTTGAAGATGCCGTAGGCCGCGGAGAGCCCGACGGCGACGGTGAAGAACGTATTGGCCATCAGCAGCGTGAGCTTGGCCGACTCGTCCTGCACGTAATCCTCGATGATCACCTGCATGCCGATGCGCATATGGGTGACGGTCGAGGCGATGAACAAGAGCATGATGATGGCGACGGCGGGCGCACCCAAAATCTGCGCCGCGGCGGCCTGGTTGCGGCCCAGAAGCGTAATCAGAATGATCACCGCCGCGATGGTCAGCGGGATATTGGCGACCGCGGTGACGCGCTGATGCCAGAAATGGCCGGTGCCGGATTTCGCGGCGCCGCGGCCGAGCACGCGGGCGAGCGGGGTGCGGATATGGCGCGGCGTGCTCATCGCGAGCCTCCCATGGCGAGGAATCCGACGATCCACAGAATAAGCGTGATGGCGATCGAGCCGATCAAGTTGGCCGCCGCCATCCATTCGCGCTCGGCGGCGCCGAAGCCGCGGCCGGTATCCCAGATCAGATGGCGGACGCCGCCGAGCATGTGATGAATGAGCGCCCAGGTGTAGCCGAATAGAATGAGCCGGCCGATGAAAGATCCGGCAAACCACTCGAACCGCGCATAGGAGTTCGGCCCCGACGCGGCAATCAGCCACCAGGCCAGCAGCAAGGTTCCGAAATACAGGCCGAAGCCGGTGATGCGATGCACGATCGACATCATCATCGTCAGCATCGGCCGGTAAATTTGCAGGTGCGGAGAAAGCGGCCGCTCCGCGGGAGCGCGTGTCTCGGCCATTGGCATCATCCGAATTCGCTCGACGGCGGTGCGCCAAGCTTGGGGATCGTTCCTATCCAATCCGCGCCCGTGCCGCAATGCAACAGCGCAGGCGTTATTGGGGCAACATTCGTGCAACGCGAAAGAATAGCGTTGAACGACCCAAGCACAATGGGCAATATATGAAGTCAGACTTCGTCAAATCCGAAGGTAGGCTCGCCGCATGCGCTTCGATCTCGCCGATCTCAGCCTGTTCCGCCATGTCGTCGAAGCCGGCAGCATTACCCATGGCGCCGAGCGCGCGCATCTGGCGCTCGCCGCCGCCTCGACCCGCATCCGCGCCATGGAGGACGTGCTCGGCGTGCCGCTGCTCACCCGCGGCCGCCAAGGCGTGGCGCCGACGCCGGCGGGCCGCACGCTCTTGCAACACGCGCGCGCCATCCTGCGCCAGGCCGAGCGCCTGCACGAAGACCTCGGCGCCTATAGCGGCGGGATCGCCGGCCAGATCCGGGTGCTGTCGAACACCAATGCGCTGACCGAATTCTTGCCGGAAGCGCTGTCGTCGTTTCTTGCCGCGCATCCCAATGTCAGTATCGATCTGGAAGAGCGGTTGAGCGACGAAATCGTCGGGCTGATCGCCGAGGGCGTCGCCGACATCGGCGTCGTCGCCGGCACGGTCGATTTTGGCGGGCTCGAAACCGATCCGTTCCGCCGCGACCGTTTCGTGCTCGTGGTGGCGCAGGATCATCCGTTCGCCAAACGCGCCAAGATTGGGTTCGAAGACGTGCTCGATCAGGATTTCGTCGGGCTCGATCGCGCCAGCGCCATCCAGCGCTTCCTGGCCTCGAAGGCGGTGCGCATCGGCCGGCCGTTGCGGTTGCGCGTGCAATTGCGCAGTTTCGATGCGGTCTGCCGCCTCGTCGAATGCAAGGTCGGCATCGGCATCGTGCCGGAAACCACCGCGCGGCGGGTAGCGAAAACCATGGCGATCAAGGCGATCGCGCTGTCCGATCCCTGGGCGGTGCGCGACCTGACGATCTGCGTGAAAAGCCGCGACGAGTTGCCGAGCTATGCGCGGCAGCTCGTAGAGCATTTGCGGGCCAGGCAGGCATCAGGAATCAGGGATCAGGAATCAGGATAGACCAACTGTTCTGATCTCTAATGCCTGACCCCCGATGCCTGATCCCAGATACCTGGTCACCTGACCATCAGCACCCAATAGTCGAGATCGAGCAGCACCGCGGGGTCGTAATCCTCGCCGCTCTTGAACGGAAAATCCGCACAAGGCTTGTCGCAGGTGGCGATGCTGCGCAGCCGCAGCGCGCCGACGTCGACACGGCCGGGCAGGTCGGCCTTGGCCAGCACTTCCGACCAGGCGAACACGGTGCCGCCGGCGAAGAGCGGCGCGACGTGGCGGCCGCCATTGATGGCGGCGACGTGGAAGGCGTTAGCGAGGCCGTTGAACGACAGCGCGCGGGCGAGCGAAATGACATGGCCGCCGTAAATCAGCCGGTGGCCGAAGCGGCCTTGCTTGGCGCCGAACAAATCGAAATGAATGCGCGCGGTGTTCTGGTAGAGCCGCGTCGCCGTCATATGGTCGGATTCCTCGACGGTCACGCCGTCGAGGTGGTCGATCTTTTCGCCGACCTGGTAATCGCCGTAGCGGAACTTGCTGCCGGCGAGCGCGACATCGTAAGCTCCGGCGTCGATCTTCGGACAGGCCTCGCCCAAGACTTTGGGCTCGAGCGCGGTCGGCAGCCGCGGCACGTGATCGCCGGGCGCTGGTGCTACCTCATCGCGTTTGCGCACCATGACCCAGCGCACATATTCGAGCACCGGTTTTGCATCCTGGTTGTAGCCGGTGGTGCGCACATAGACGATGCCGGTCTTCCGGCTGGAGTTTTCCTTGAGCCCGATGACCTCCGATTGCGCGGACAGCGTATCGCCCGGATAGACGGGGCTGCGGAAGCAGCAATTGGCATAACCGAGATTGGCCACCGCATTGAGCGAAACGTCCGGCACGGTCTTGCCGAACACGATGTGGAAGACCAGAAGGTCGTCGATCGGCGAGCGTGGATAACCGATCGCCTTGGCGAAGGCGTCCGAGGACTGCACCGCAAAGCGCGGGCCGAACAGCCCGGTATAGAGCGCGACGTCGCCGGTGGTGACGGTGCGCGGCGTGGCGTGCCGGATCACCTGGCCGATACGAAAATCCTCGAAAAAATTGCCGGGACTGTTTTTCGACATCGACCAAACCTCGGTGAACGCGACTTGAGGCAACAAACCTTGAGCAACAAACCCTGGGCAATGAACTCGCGCGGCGGACCAGGCATCCGCCCGCGCTTATTTAGCCTACCATATGCCGCTCGCAAAGCCGTGCATTCATCGCTTGCTGTTGCGTCCGGTGCGTGCGGAAGGCGATCGCGGCCGTTAACGGATCACACGCCTGTGTTAACGCTTTGCCCAAGCCGTGACGCGAATGTGAGACGGTCCTCTGCCGGCATTTGCTATAGTTTGCTATAGATAGTCGCAATCACGCGGTCGTTCCACGGTGCCAATGACGCTCGAAGCCGCAAGCCATTCGCCGATTGTGCCGGATAGCAGAACCGGGCCGCTCATTCATCCGCTATGGGTGCGCCTGACGCATTGGATCAACGCGCTGGCCATGTTTATCATGATCGGCTCGGGCTGGCAGATCTACGATGCGTCGCCGCTGTTCCGCTTCATCCATTTCCCTCAGCACCTTGCGCTCGGCGGTTGGCTCGCCGGCGCGCTGTTGTGGCATTTCGCCGCCATGTGGCTCCTGGTCGTCAACGGCATCGTCTATGTCGCGCTGGGCCTGGTCACCGGACGCTTCCGGCGCAAGCTGTTGCCGATCCGGCCGCGCGAAGTGATTAGCGATTTTGCCGCCGCCCTGCACGGCAGGCTCGCGCATGACGATCTTGCGGTCTATAACGCGGCGCAGCGGCTGCTCTATCTCGGCGTGCTTGTCGCCGGCGTCGTCGTCGTGCTGTCAGGCCTGTCGATCTGGAAGCCGGTGCAGGTCAAGTATCTCACGGCGTTTTTCGGCGGCTACGACGTTGCGCGTTACGTGCATTTTTTCGCGATGGCCGCGATTGTCGGTTTCCTGACCGTGCATGTGGCGCTGTCGTTCATCGTGCCGAAAAGCCTGCGCGCCATGATCGTCGGCCGCTGAAGGGAAGAAGACGATGCGCCGTCCGCGCCAACCGATATCGGGCGTCGATCGAGAGCTCCTGATCAAGGACGCCGCGAAGCTGTTGCCGGCGCCGTCGCGCCGGCTGTTCCTGCGCGGCGCGACCAGTGTCGGCGCGCTGGCGCTGCTGACCGGCTGCAACATCGTCGACGGCCCGACTTCGGAACATGCGCTGCGATTCATTTCCAATTTCAACGACTGGGTCCAGGCGCGGCTGTTCAGCAAAACGACGCTGGCGCCGGAATTTCCCGAAAGCGCCATCACCCGGCCGTTCCCGTACAACGCCTATTATGCCGAGGACGAGGCGCCGGACATCGATCCGGAGCGTTATCGGCTCGAAATCGGCGGGCTGGTCGACAATAAAAATCCGTGGACGCTGGCCGAGTTGAACAAGCTGCCGGAAGTGTCGCAGATCACGCGGCTGGTTTGCGTCGAGGGCTGGAGCGCGATCGGCTCCTGGCAGGGGGTGCGGCTTTCCGATTTCCTGAAACTGATCGGCGCCGACACCACGGCCAAATATGTCTGGTTTCAGTGCGCCGAGGGCTATTCCAACACCATCGACATGCCGAGCGCGCTGCATCCGCAGACCCAGCTGACGCTCAAATTCGATCACCAAACCTTGCCGCAGGCCTACGGCTTTCCGGTCAAAATCCGCATTCCCACCAAGCTCGGTTTCAAAAATCCGAAATACGTTACCGCCATGTACGTGCAGAACAACGACGCCGGCGGCTATTGGGAAAATCAGGGCTACGACTGGTTCAGCGGCTTGTGAGCCCGAAGCGCTCGCCGGGCCGGCGGCATCAAAGCGGCTCGTAGGGATTAACGAGCTCGACGCCAAAATGCTTGAAGTCCTTGGTGTTGCGGGTGGCGACCTTAAAGCCGTGGATGCGCGCTGTTGCGGCGATCATTGCGTCCTCGAATAAATCGTCGGACCGCCGGTGCACGAGTTTGGCCCAGAGCCGAAATATCGACTGGTCGATCGGCAGCACGTTCCAGGTTTCGGCAAGTTGATCGGCCCATGCCTCGATTTCCGCCGCCTTTGCAGGATCGCATTCGCGGGTTCGCTCGATGCCGGCCTGGATTTCACCGAACGACACTGCGCTCAAATGGAGGTGACGATCCTCGACGCTTCGCAGCCACGCTACCACGCCGCCGTGCGGTCGGATTTTTCTCAGCTCGGAGATAACGTTGGTGTCGAGTACATACATCCGTCTTCATTCGAGTTCCGTCATCCGCCGTCGCCATTTGCGGCGCGGGGGAACGAGATCGTCCGTGCGAGCGAAGTCGGTTAACAGTAGCTCTTTCAAATTCGGCTTGTTCGACTCCGCCAGCCGTTGCCATTGCACGATCGGAACCAGAACCGCGGCTTTTTCGCCGCGACGGGTGACGAGCTGCGGACCCTCCCGCACGCATGTCTCCAGCATTTCGCTAAATCGCGCTTTCGCATCTTGAACAGGCCAGGTTTTCATGGTCTCGTTTGCCCCTAATGACTAGTTATATAACTAGTCTGTATTGCGAGGCAAGACCCGCCCCAACCGGCTTTGCGCATCCAGTTGCCATTCCTGCTGGCTGGCTTTAGAGCCGTATGCGTTCTGTTTGAATCAGAGCGCGGCTCTGGCATTTTGTTTGCGCATGATCTTTTCGGAAAACCGGTTCCCACTTTTCCGGATCATGCGCTAGCTGTGCGGCCGCACCTTCGCTGTCCTCAATTCAAGGCGCCGCAATGCCCAGCTTCAATCTCCTCCTGCTCGCCGGCGACGGCATCGGCCCGGAAGTCATGGCCGAGGTCAAACGGCTGCTCGGCTTCTATGCCAAGAACGGCATTGCCGACTTCCAGACCGAGGAAGGGCTGGTCGGCGGCTGCTGCTACGACGCCCACAAGGTCGCCATCACCGAAGCGACCATGGCCAAGGCGCATGCCGCCGATGCCGTGATCTTCGGCGCCGTCGGCGGGCCGAAATGGGACAAGGTGCCTTACGAGGTGCGGCCGGAAGCGGGGCTGCTGCGCCTGCGCAAGGACCTCGGCACTGTTCGCCAATATCCGCCCGGCGATCGTCTATCCGGCGCTCGCCGATTCTTCGAGTCTCAAGCGCGAGGCGGTCGACGGCCTCGACATCGTCATCCTGCGCGAACTCACCGGCGGCGTCTATTTCGGCGAGCCCAAAACCATCACCGATCTCGGCAACGGCCAGAAGCGCGCCGTCGATACCCAGGTCTACGACACCTACGAGATCGAGCGCATCGCTCGCGTCGGCTTCGAGCTGGCGCGCAAGCGGCGCAACAAAGTCACCTCGATGGAAAAGCGCAATGTCATGAAGACCGGCGTGCTGTGGCACGAGGTGGTCGGGGATTTGCACGCGCGCGAATACAACGACGTGACAGCTCGAACATATGCTGGCTGACGCCGGCGGCATGCA
Organism: uncultured Alphaproteobacteria bacterium; assembly: GCA_963729335.1. Lineage (GTDB taxonomy): Bacteria > Pseudomonadota > Alphaproteobacteria > Rhizobiales > Xanthobacteraceae > BOG-931. The sequence goes on along the minus strand of CAVSNN010000001.1, from coordinate 1,311,736 downwards.
GCTGGTGCGCTGGCCGAAGCAGTTCGACGTCATCGTCACCGACAATCTGTTTGGCGACATGCTGTCCGACGTCGCGGCGATGCTCACCGGCTCGCTCGGCATGCTGCCGTCGGCTTCGCTTGGCGAGCTCGACGCCAAGACCAAGCGACGCAAGGCGATGTACGAGCCGGTGCACGGCTCGGCGCCCGACATCGCCGGCAAAGGCATGGCGAACCCGATCGCCATGCTGGCGTCGTTCGGCATGGCGCTGCGCTATTCGTTCAATATGGGCAAGAGGCCGACCGGCTCGATGCCGCGATCTCAGCCGCGCTCGGCAAGGGCCTGCGCACCGCCGACATCAAATCCGAAGGCGCAAAGATCGTCAGCACCGCCGAAATGGGCGAGGCGATCGTCGGCGAGTTGGCGCGGGCTACATCTTCCTGAACACCAAATTCGGCGGATATTCCTGCGCCAGCGCGTAGCCGGCCGCGGCCATGATCCCGATCGTCTCCTCGCGCGCTTCGAGCGCCTCGATCTGCACGATGCCGCGGTTGTCATGGAGCGTCCGCGCCATGCCGGCGAGCGCCTTGCGCTCGTAGCGCTCGATGTCGATTTTGATGGCGAGCTTGAGGCCGGATAGCGCCACGAGATCGTCGAAGCGCACGACGTCGACGTCATAGCCCTGGCCGGCGGAAGCGTTCGCCACGATCTGCGACAAGCCGATATCGCGTTCGGGGCCCGGCACCAGGCGGAATTTGCCGCGCTCGGCGCCGAGCGCCACGTCGTGGATCTCGATATCGGCGTCGAGGAGGCCGTTAATCAGGAGATTGGCGCGCAGGTGCGCGCGGTTGCGGCGGTCCGGCTCGAAGGCGATGGCGCGCGGCGCGAGGCGGTTCTTCATCACGATGCAGGTGTAAAGTCCGAGATTGGCGCCGATATCGATGAACACATCCGGCTTCAGCTCGGTGCAGGCGCGCACGAAGTTCTTCAGCTCCGGGTATTCGGCGATCTTGGCGGAGATTTCGAGCCCGCCGACATTGGCCGAGCGCACCAGGAATTCGGCGCCATAATAGCTGCAAACGAAATAACGGCCGCGATGGACGATTTTGTTGAACGGACTATAGAAGCGGCGACGCAGCCTGTTCCGCCAGCGCAACGCGAAACCCATCTTCTGCCACCCACCGCCGGCAAGCCCGAGGCGGCCACCCAAAGACCCGTTCAGAATGGCGTGTTCGGATTGATTCCGGTGCCGTCAAACGCGCTCGGCAGCGGATACCTGCCGGCCCCTTGCACGTCGGGGCCCGCGAACCAATTCGGCCGGCCGGGATCGCCGCCCGGCGGCAGCATGTAGTCCCGGTAGCCGCGGTCGCCCACCGAGACTTCGGTCCCGGTGTCGAGATAGGAGCGCTGCCGGGGAATGATGATGATGGTGCGGTGGCCGTTGCCGTCGGGAATGATGGTCATGGTCGGCTGGATGATCGTTCCGTTCACCGACCGTTCCACCACGGGCCGCTGTGGCTGCGGCGGCTTCTTGGTGGCCGCACCGGCCGGGACGGTCCAAACGGCCCAAGCCGCAAGCCCGGCAATTGTAGCGGCAATGACGGCTAATGAACGCATGACTGGCTCCTATTCTCGGCCAATGTAGCCTGCTTTCGCCAGGCCGCAATAGCGCAGTTGCAACCTCCGGCGGACCAGCGGGTTCCCGCCGGTCCCGGCACCACATACCCCGTTTTCAAGGTCATGACAGCCGGTGCAGAATAATATGCTTTGATTCGTGGCGTTTATGTCACATTATTTCCGGGTCAGGCCTTGATCTAAAACAAAGGCAAAGCTTGGCGCACCGGAGGGTGTGCGAAGCCATAAGCGAGGGGAGGATATGCCATGCTCACGCGACGAGATTTATTGAGTACCGCCGGCGCGGGCTTCGCGCTTGCCGGGAGCGCTGACTTGGCCGGAATTTGCGCAAGCGCAGAGCGCCGCCGCCGAGCTTTCGCCTGGCGTGCCCGCCGGGATCGAGAGCTACGCCACCATGGCGACGCTGCCCGGCAAAAAGCCGCTGATCAGGTTGTCCGACCGTGGCCCGAATTACGAAGCTCCGCTGGAATATTTCCGCACGCCGATCACGCCGAACGACGAATTCTTCGTCCGCTATCATCTCTCCGTCATCCCCGAGGTCGACGCCAAGACCTACAAGATCGAGGTCGGCGGCGACGGCGCCAACGGCCAGACCGAAATCACTTTCGACGATCTCAAGAAATTGCCGGCCTATGAGATGGTCGCGGTCAATCAATGCTCGGGCAACCGGCGCGGCCTGTCCAATCCGCACGTCGCCGGCGTCGAATGGGGCTATGGCGCCATGGGCTGCGCGCGCTGGAAGGGCGCCCGGCTCAAGGACGTCGTCAATATCGTCGGACTGAAACCGGAGGCGATCGAGATTGCGTTCAATGGCGCCGACGGCCCGGACTACGACAAGACGCCGGACTTCATCAAAAGCCTGCCGGTTTGGAAGGCGATGGATGACGACACCCTCATCGCTTACGAGATGAACGGCGCGCCTCTGCCGCATTTCAACGGCTTTCCCGCCCGGCTCATCGTGCCGGGCTGGACCGGCACTTATTGGATGAAGCACCTGATCAGCGTCACGGCGCTGACCAAGCCGCAGGGCGGGTTCTGGATGAACCCGGCCTATCGAATCCCGATCGGCAAATTCCCGGTGGTGGCGCGCTTCACCTCGCAGGAATACGCGCCCAACACGCCGATCACCGAAATGGTCGTCAATTCGCTGATCACCAGCCACCGCGAGGGGGCCAAAGTGAAAGCCGGCAAAGTCGCGGTGAGCGGGCTCGCTTGGGACGCCGGCTATGGCATCCGGGCCGTCGAAGTCTCCACCGACGGCGGCAAGACCTGGTCGGACGCCACGCTCGGCCCGGATCTCGGTCGCTACGCATTCCGGCCGTGGAGCTTCGAGCTGCACGCCCGGCGCGGCAAGAATACGGTGATGGCCAACGCCATCAACACTATCGGCCAGACCCAGACCGCCGTATTGATCTGGAATCCGGCCGGCTACCACAACAACGTGATGCAGAACATCACGCTCGACGCGAGCTAGGGGAGGGGACTATGCGGAGATTCGTGTTGGCATTCGTCGCCGTCCTTATCGCCGTCCCGGCACTGGCGCAGGAGCAACAGATCAAGCTCAAACCCGGGCCCGGCCTCGATAAGGTCGAGGGCAACTGTGGGGCCTGTCATAGCCTTGCCTATATCCCGATGAACTCGCCGTTCCTCAATGCCGCCGGATGGACCGCCGAGGTCACCAAGATGCGCAAGGCCATGGGCGCGCCGATCAACGACGACGACGCCAAGGCCATCGTCGATTATCTGACCAAGAACTACGGAACGTAATTAATGCGGTGCCGGCGCGCGGCCGCGTAGCTTGTCGCCGCGCGTCAGCGTGATGCTGTGCGGAATTGGGACCGCCACGTCGCGTTCCGGCGTTGCCGCCAGGATCGGATTGCGCGCCCCGCAAAAGTTGCGCTTGAGCTCGGCGCGCGCGAACAGGCCGGCGAGCTTGGCGTCGCCTCCGGCGGAGAGGATGGTGAGCCGGTCGAGCGCGCAGGCGAGCGTCGCGCGATCGACCGCTTGCTCGCCGGGGCTGCAATACCACCCGGCGATCTGCATCGCCGGCTCGTCGAAGGATTGTGCAAAGCCGAGGCAGCGGCGTTGCTTGCCGTTATAGGTTCCCGGCACGGCAATGGCGAAATCAACAAGCGGCACGGCGCCGAATTTGCTGTCGATCGTGCCGGCCGGCTTGACGTCATCGGTCACGGTGAAGCCGACGATGCGCGCGGCGATTTCGCTCGGCGCATCGATGAAGCGCTCGCTTTGCGCGCCGGGCCGGTAGATTTCTACCATGACATAGGGGCCGGCCGCGGCCGGTTCGCCCCAGCTCAGCACGTCCTTGCGTGCGCCATCGGCGTTGCGGCGGAAAATGGCGTAGCCGAAACCGTCCGCCGCAAGCTCGGGCATTTGCAGCTCGAACGCCGGGTGTGGGCGCTCGACATGGACCCATTCCGGCGCCGGCACCGGCGGCGGCGCTGCGACGCCGGCGGGCGCGCGAAAAAAGCTCGCCGCCGCGATGGCAAGGATCGCCAAGCCGCCCATATAGGCGAGCATGCGCACGATGGTGGCGCGAATGTCGCCAGGGACGGTGCACGAGACCGGCTCCACGGCCGCTCCGATCGACGTTGTGTTTGCGCTGTTTCTCGCCTAGAAGCGCTTCCGCTCCGGTTCCCGCGCCGCCGGCGGGGATGGGAATTTTCGGTGGAGAGTTAACGATGGGTTACAACGTCGCCGTGGTTGGCGCGACCGGCAATGTAGGCCGGCAAATGCTCGATATCCTCGCCGAGCGGTCGTTCCCCGCCGACGACGTGGTGGCGCTGGCGTCGCGGCGGAGCCTGGGCGTGGAGGTGTCTTTCGGCGACCGCACGCTGAAGGTCAAAGCGCTGGAGCACTTCGACTTCTCCGGCGTCGACATTTGCCTGATGTCGGCGGGCGCCGCGGTGTCCAAGGAATTCTCGCCGAAGATCGCCGCCGCCGGCGCGGTGGTGATCGATAATTCGTCGGCCTGGCGCTACGACAGCGATATCCCGCTGATCGTGCCGGAGGTCAACGCCGACGCGGTCGTGGGCTTCCGCAAGCGCGGCATCATCGCCAATCCGAATTGCTCGACGATGCAGCTCGTCGTCGCGCTCAAGCCGCTGCACGACCGCGCCAAGATCAAGCGCGTCGTGGTCGCCACCTATCAGTCGGTCTCCGGCGCCGGCAAGGAGGCGATGGACGAATTGTTTTCGCAGACCAAGGCGGTGTTTCAGCTCAACGAGGTCGAAGCCAAGAAATTTCCCAAGCGCATCGCCTTCAATGTCATTCCGCAGTGCGACTCGTTCATGGAGGACGGCTACACCCGCGAAGAGTGGAAAATGGTGGTGGAGATCAAGAAGATCCTCGATCCCAAGATCAAGCTGACCGCGACCTGCGTGCGGGTGCCGGTCTTCATCAGCCATTCCGAAGCTGTCAATATCGAGTTCGAGGAGCCGATCACGGCCGACGAGGCGCGCGATATCTTGCGCAGCGCGCCGGGCTGCCTGGTCATCGACTCGCGCGAGCCGGGCGGTTACGTGACGCCCTACGAGGCGGCCGGCGAGGACGCCACCTATATCAGCCGCATCCGCGAGGACGCCACCGTCGAGAACGGGCTGTCGATGTGGGTGGTGTCCGACAATCTGCGCAAGGGCGCGGCGCTTAACGCCATCCAGATTGCCGAATGCCTGATCAACCGCAAGCTCATCACCGCCAAGCGGAAAGCGGCGTAGGCTTAAGCTTGGCACCGGTTCAAGAGCATGCCGGCGTATCCGTCACGCGTTGACGGGAAGGCGCGTCTCGTCCGCGACGTCGTAATGGTAAAACCAGCCGAGCTGAATGCCGGTCTTATCGCCGCCCAGCCGGTGGTGCAGCGCCATTTTGACGTTCCGCTTGAGCTGCGCCCATGGCGAGGTCAGATGCATTTCCTCGCCGCGCGCACGCGCCGCCAATACGGCGCGGCGCGTCCGCGGCAGCCGAAGCCGCTCGTAATGCCGCAGCGCTTCGCCGGGCTCGTCCGGCAGCTGCGCGATCGCGGCCGCAAGAGTGTAGCCGTCCTCGATCGCCATACAAGCGCCTTGGCCGATATAGGGCAGCATGGCATGCGCCGAATCGCCCAGTAGCGTCGCCCGTCCCTTGCTCCAACGGTCAAGTGGATCGCGGTCATAGAGCGCCCATTTGTAATAGCGATCGGCCGAGCCGAGGAGGCGGAGCAGCGGCTCGTGCCAGCCCGCATAAGTTTCCACCACCTCGGATCGATCGCATTCTTGGGTCCACGACTCCTCGGTCCAGCCGTCGCTCTCGATATGCGCGACGAAATTAACGAGTTTTCCTCCGCGAACGAGGTAATAAATCACGTGGCTGCGCGGCCCCATATACATCGTGCCGTCGCTGCTGACCACGCCGGGCGGGAATGCATCGAGCGGCACCAGTCCGCGCCAGCAGGCGCAGCCGGTGAAGCGCGGCGCTTGCGGGCCGAACAGGCTCTTGCGGACGATCGAATGTATGCCGTCCGCGCCGACGACGATGTCAGCCTCAATCTCGCTGCCGTCGGCAAAACGAGCCCGAGCGTATTTGTCGCCGGTCTCGACCGCGATGCAGCGTGCACCGAGATGGAAAGTCCGCTCGGGCAGCTGCCGGCGCAGCACCTCGACAAGATCCGCGCGATGCATCGTCAGATAGGGTGCGCCGAACTCCCTGAGATAGGCTCCCTTGCGGGGCACCCGTGAGATGATGCCGCCATTGTTCCAGTTGCGTACGACCTGATAGTCCGATTCAAAGCCGACGGCTGCGACCTCGGCTTCCAGTCCGAGTGCCCGATAGGCCTTCATCGCATTGGGCGTGAGCGCCACCCCCGCGCCGATTTCGCCGATCCTGACCGATTGCTCGAAGACGGCGGCCTCGATGCCCCGTTGCTGCAGCGCCACGGCGACAGTCAGGCCGCCGATACCGCCGCCGATGATGGCAATGCGTGGTTTTCCCGGCATTCCGTTGCTCTTTCCGTTTGGTTACCCTAATTCGTGGCGCGCCCCGTGCAAGGCGGCTAACTTGTGGCAGTGATAATGGGACCTCAGCGATGACCGTCCGCCCGCGGCGCAGCGTGCTTTACATGCCCGGATCGAACGCGCGCGCGCTGGAAAAGGCCCGCGAATTGCCGGCTGACGGCCTCATCCTCGATCTCGAAGACGCGGTGGCGCCGGAAGCCAAGGGCCAGGCGCGCGAGGCGATCGTCAAAGCTCTCAAAAACGGCGGCTTCGGCGACCGCGAAGTGCTGGTGCGGATCAACGGGCTCGATACGCGGTGGTGGGTCGAGGACATCGACGCCGCGGCTTCGGCGACACCCGATGCGATCTTGGTGCCGAAAGTCTCGACGCCGCGGCAGTTGCAGGATCTGGCGGCGCGGATCGTCGACATGGGCACCGATCCGCATGTGCGGGTCTGGGCGATGATGGAGACGCCGCTCGCCATGCTCAATGTCGGCGAGATCGCCGCCTCGGCGCTGGATTCCGAGACCCGGCTTGCCGGCTTCGTCATGGGCACCAACGATCTCGCCAAGGATACCCGCGCCCGGCTCGTTCCCGGCCGGGCGCCGATGCTGCCGTGGCTGATGACCTGCGTGGCCGCCGCGCGCGCCTACGGCCTCGACATCCTCGACGGCGTCTACAACGATCTCGGCAATGCCGAAGGCTTCGTCGAGGAGTGCCGGCAGGCGCGCGACTTAGGCTTCGACGGCAAGACGCTCATTCATCCGCGCCAGATCGAGCCGTGCAACGAGGCGTTTTCGCCGTCAGACGAAGAAGTGAAACTGGCGCGCAAGATGATCGCGGCGTTCGATCAGCCCGAGAACAAGGATAAAGGCGTGATCCAGGTCGAAGGTCGCATGGTCGAGCGCCTGCACGCCGAAATGGCGCGGCGCACGGTGGCGATCGCGGATGCGATCGCAAAAGCGGAAATCGGATCGCCGGCCAAAGACCTGGAGAAAACACGATGAGCAACGGCAGTTCGCTTTCGCTCCCTGAGCTCGAAGATCGTATCGCCATCGTCCGCGACAATATCCGGCGGCTCATCGAACAAGCCGCCGCGCTGTCGGGCGCCGAGGATGAGGATCGCAACGCGGACCGGATTGCGCAACAAAATGAAGAGCTGGAAAGGCTGATCAAGCAACGGGACGCGCTGCTCAAGAAGTAACGTAAGGCCGATATTGCGAACTATCCGGTCGGCGATTTCCGTTCGTCAATATGTAATCTAATTCTTCAACCGGTATCCGGTCTTGAAGAACCACCACACGATGCCCAGGCAGACCGCGAGGAACAACAGCGTCATCGCCAGACTGACTTTGACATTGACGTTGGCGATGCCGAAAAAGCTCCAGCGGAAGCCCGAGATCAGATAGACCAGCGGATTGAACAGCGTCACCGTGCGCCAGAACGGCGGCAACACGCTGGTCGAATAGAACGTGCCGCCGAGAAACGTCAGCGGCGTGATGATCAGAAGCGGCACGATCTGCAATTTCTCGAAGCCCTCGGCCCAGATGCCGAGAATGAAGCCGAGCAGGCTGAAGCTCACCGCGGTCAGAACGAGGAAGGCCAACATCCAGAACGGATGCGCGATGTGCAGCGGCACGAACAGGAAGGATGTCAGAAGGATAATGAGGCCGAGCGCGATCGATTTGGTCGCCGCCGCGCCGACATAGCCGAGCACGATCTCGAACGACGATATGGGCGCCGAGAGGATTTCGTAAATGGTGCCGACAAAGCGCGGAAAATAGATGCCGAATGCGGCATTGGTCACGCTTTGTGTGAGCAGCATCAGCATGATCAGCCCCGGCACGATGAAGGCACCGTAGGACACGCCGTCGATCCGGGTAATGCGCGAGCCGATCGCGGCGCCGAACACGATGAAATACAGCGAGGTCGAGATCACCGGCGCAACGACGCTCTGGAAGATCGTCCGCCCGGTCCGCGCCATTTCGTAGACATAGATCGCGCGCATGCCGTAAAGGTTCATCGCCGTTCCCTCACCAGGCCGACGAAAATGTCTTCGAGCGAGCTTTGCGTGGTCTGCAGGTCCGCAAACGTGATGCCGGCGCGATGCAGATCGTCGAGCAAGGCGGTGATCCCGGTACGCTCGCTTTTGGTGTCGTAATTGTAGGTCAGCTCGCGGCCGCCGGCGGCCAAGGTCAGGTTGTACGCCGCGAGCGCCGCCGGCACCGTGTCGATCGGCTCGCGCAGTTCCAGCGTCAATTGCTTCTTGCCGAGCTTGCGCATCAGCTCGGCCTTGTCCTCGACCAGGATGATCTCGCCCTTGTTGATGACGCCGACCCGGTCGGCCATGTCCTCGGCTTCCTCGATGTAATGGGTGGTGAGGATGATGGTGACGCCCGAGGCGCGCAGCTCGCGAACCAGCTGCCACATGTCCTTGCGCAATTCGACGTTGACGCCGGCGGTCGGCTCGTCGAGGAACAGGATTTGCGGCTCATGCGCCAGCGCCTTGGCGATCATCAACCGGCGCTTCATGCCGCCCGAGAGCATCCTGATCTTGGCGTCTTTCTTATCCCACAGCGACAGCGCCTTGAGCACTTTCTCGATGTGGCCGGGATCGGGGCGCTTGCCGAACAGCCCGCGGGAAAACCGCATGGTCGCCGGCGGCGTTTCGAAGGCGTCGGTGGTCAATTCCTGCGGCACCAGCCCAATCAGCGAGCGCGCGGCGCGGTAGTCCGTGATAATGTCATGCCCGGCCACGGTGACGGTGCCCGCCGACGGTTTGACGATGCCGCAGATAATGCCGATCAGCGTCGTCTTGCCGGCGCCGTTGGGGCCGAGCAGCGCGAAAATCTCGCCGTGGCGGATCTCCAGGTTGATGTCTTTGAGCGCCTGAAAGCCGGAGGCGTAGGTCTTGTCGAGATGCGAGACGGCGATGGCGGAGGGCATGGGTGAGGTCATTCCGGGGCGCCGCGCAGCGGCGAGCCCGGAATCCATAACCCCGGTGCTCGCGGATATGGATTCCGGGCTCCTCGCTTCGCTCGGCCCCGGAATGACGGCTACACCCAGGGCCGCGACGCCTTGGCTTTGGCCTCGAAGCCGTCGATCTTGGCATTCTTCGCCATCGTGCGCCCGATGTCGTCGAGGCCGTTGAGCAGCGCGTGCTTGCGATGCGGCTCGATGTCGAATCGCACCACGCCGCCGTCGGGGCCGCGGATTTCCTGCTTGTTGAGATCGACGGTCAGCGTCGCATTGGCGCCGCGATCGGCGTCGTCGAACAGCTTCTCCAGGTCTTCCGGGGAGACCTTGACCGGCAGCACGCCGTTCTTGAAGCAGTTGTTGTAGAAAATGTCGCCGAACGAGGTCGAGATCACGCAGGTGATGCCGAAATCGAGCAGCGCCCACGGCGCGTGCTCGCGCGAGGAGCCGCAGCCGAAATTGTCGCCGGCCACTAGAATCTTGGCCTTGCGGTAAGCCGGCTTGTTGAGCACGAAATCGGGATTTTCGCTGCCGTCGTCGCGATAGCGCTTCTCGGCGAACAGGCCCTTGCCGAGCCCGGTGCGCTTGATGGTTTTCAGATATTGCTTGGGGATGACCATGTCGGTGTCGACATTGATCATGTGCAGCGGCGCCGCGACGCCTTCGAGAACGGTGAACTTTTGCATTTTCAATCCTGCAAGCGGGCGGACGGATCGTATCCGAGCCGGGTTAATGGCGACTCGACGGCCGCCGGTCAAGCCTTCGCCGAGGCGCCGGCGTCAGGGGAAGCCGATATCAGCCCGCCGCGTACTCGATCGCCTGCATGTCGGCGTCGCTTAGCCCGAAATGATGGCCGATTTCGTGAATGAGCACATGCTTGACGATGGCGCCCAGCGTTTCCTCGTGCTCGGCCCAGTAATCGAGAATCGGCCGGCGGTAGAGCCAGATCATGTTGGGCATCTGCACCGGCGCGCTCTCGGAACGAAACGGCAGGCCGATGCCCTGGAACAGGCCGAGCAGGTCGAACTCGGTCTCGGCGCCCATGGCGTCGAGCACTTCGTCGCTCGGAAAATCGTCGACCTGGATGACGACGCCCGTGGCGAGATCGCGAAACTGTTTCGGCAGGCCGCGGAACACCTCGCCGGCCAGCGCTTCCAGTTCGGCCAGCGACGGCGCTTTGACCGGACGCCAGTCGAGCGGATCGGATGCAAGATCGGCCATAATCGGAGTGTACACTGTCATTGCGAGGAGCCAACGGGCCCGCGCGAAGTCGCGCGGCCCGATGACAGGCTCCGCGACGAAGCAATCCAGTCCGGTCGCTCAGGCTGGATTGCTTCGCTCCGCTCGCAATGACAGTTGGACCGTCTAAGCTAGAGGCGACGATGCCGCTGAAACAATTGATTGCGTTTCTGATTGTCGCCGCGCTGCTCGGCCTTGCCGCGTCGCCGCGGGCCGTAGCGCAGACCTCGCCGGGCGTCGCCTTGCCGCCGCGTCATGTGCGCCGCCGCATCGAAATCCATCCGCGGCCATTACTCTACCGTCGTTGCACCGACTGGTACGAGCTGCAGCACCGGCCGAGCGGCACGGTGCTTTATCCGCAAATGCGCTGCTGGTGGGTGCGGGGGTAGCGCCTCCCTTCCCCCTTGTGGGGAAGGGTTGGGGATGGGGGTCGAGAGGTGACGCGCAAGCGTTGACGTTATCGGCCCGCCTCGCGACCCCCACCCCCAACCCTTCCCCACAAGGGGGAGGGGAAATTTGAGCATGATCCCGAAAAGTGGATACCGGTTTTCGGAAAAGATCATGCTCAATCGAAAAGCTAGAGCCCGGTTTTGATTCCATCAAAACCGATTAGGCTCGAGTCAATTCCACTCTCTGATGTCGACGAAATGTCCGGCGATGGCGGCGGCGGCGGCCATGGCCGGCGACACGAGATGAGTGCGGCCCTTGTAGCCTTGGCGGCCCTCGAAATTGCGGTTCGAGGTCGAGGCGCAGCGCTCGCCGGGCTTGAGCTTGTCGGGATTCATGGCAAGGCACATCGAACAACCGGGCTCGCGCCATTCAAAGCCGGCTTGGACAAAAATCTTGTCGAGACCTTCCGATTCGGCCTGCTCTTTGACCAAGCCCGAGCCCGGCACGATCATGGCGTTGACCTTGGCGTTGACCGTCTTGCCGTCGACGACCTTGGCGACCGCGCGCAAATCCTCGATCCGCGCATTGGTGCAGGAGCCGATGAAAACGCGGTCGATGGCGATGTCGGAAATCTTCTCGCCGCCTTGGAGGCCCATATATTTGAGCGCCCGCTCGATCATCTCGCGCTTTTTCTCGTCGGTCGCCTCGTCGAGCCGCGGCACCCGGCCGCCGATCGAAACCACCTGTTCCGGATTGGTGCCCCAAGTGACGAGCGGCGGCAATTTCGCGGCGTCGAGCCGAATTTCGCGGTCGAACTGGGCGCCGTCGTCGGACGGTAGCGTCTGCCAATAGCGCAGCGCGGCGTCCCAGTTCGCGCCTTTCGGCGCCTTGGGACGGTCTTTCAGATAGGCATAGGTCTTCTCGTCCGACGCGATGAAGCCGGCTTTGGCGCCGGCCTCGACCGACATGTTGCACACCGTCATGCGGCCTTCCATCGACAGCGCGCGGATCGCCTCGCCGGCATATTCCAGCGCATAGCCGGTGCCGCCGGCGGTGCCGATCTCGCCGATGATGGCGAGGATGATGTCCTTCGCGGTGACGCCCGGCGGCAGCTTGCCGTCGACAACCGCGCGCATGTTCTTCGACTTCGACTGGATCAGCGTCTGCGTCGCCAACACATGCTCGACTTCCGAAGTTCCGATGCCGTAGGCGAGCGCGCCGAACGCGCCATTGGTCGCGGTGTGGCTGTCGCCGCAGACCAGCGTCACGCCGGGCAGCGTAAAGCCCTGTTCCGGCCCGATGATGTGGACGATGCCCTGGCGCGGATCGAACTCGTCGTAATATTCGAGATTGAAGAATTTCGCGTTCTCGGCGAGGTATTTGATCTGCGCCGTGCTTTCCGGATCCGGATTGGGCAGCTTACGGTCGGTGGTCGGGACGTTGTGATCGACGACCAGCAGCGTCTTGTCCGGCGCGCGCACTTTGCGGCCGGATAGCCGCAGGCCCTCGAACGCCTGCGGGCTCGTGACTTCGTGGACGATATGGCGGTCGATATAAATGAGCGAGGCCCCGTCGGGATCCTCCTCGATCAGATGATCGTCCCAGATTTTGTCGTACAGCGTGCGGGGCTTTGCCATATCACGAACTCATCATGCGACGTGGCGGCGAGCAATCACTTCGCCGCCTTGTCCTCGGCGCCGGCCTCTCCGCCGCCATGCTCCTGCCGCTCGAAAATGCGGGCGGACTTGCCGCGCCGGCCGCGCAGATAATAGAGCTTGGCGCGGCGCACCTTGCCGCGGCGCACCACCGTGATCGAGTCGATCATCGGCGAGTAGAGCGGAAAGACGCGCTCGACGCCCTCGCCGTAGGAGATCTTGCGCACGGTGAAATTCTCGTTCAGCCCGGAACCGGCGCGGCCGATGCAGACGCCTTCATAGGCCTGCACGCGGCTGCGCTCGCCCTCGACGATCTTGACGTTGACGATCACCGTATCGCCCGGCTGGAAATCGGGGATGTTCTTGCCGGCGGATAGCTTCGCCACCTGTTCGTTTTCGATCTCTTTGAGCAGGTTCATGGCGAAATCTCCATCGGCTGCGCTGGTCTCGCGCCGTTCCGACCGGGGCTACACGGGTTGCGGCGAGCTTCTACGACAGTGCGCGGGCTTTGTCACCTTATGGTCACGATGGTCATTTGTCGTCATTCCGGGTTCCCTCGCTTCGCTCCGGCCCCGGAATGACGGGCCCAGAGATCGGGGCGGCGCTCCCTGGTCAGCCGCTCGGCCTCGGCGCGCCGCCAGGCGGCGACCTTGCCGTGGTCGCCCGAGATAAGAACCTCCGGGATGGCCCGGCCCTCCCAAAGCTGCGGCCGGGTATATTGCGGATATTCCAATAGCCCGTCGGCAAAGCTCTCTTCGGCGCCCGAGGCCGCCGCGCCCATGACGCCGGGAATAAGCCGCACGCAGGCGTCGATGAGCGCCATGGCGGCGATCTCGCCGCCGGACAGCACATAATCGCCGACCGAAATCTCTTCCAGGCCGCGCGCCGCAATGACGCGCTCGTCGACGCCCTCGAACCGGCCGCAGACCAGGACGACGCCGGCGGCGCGGCAAAGCGCTTCGACGCGCGTCTGCGTCAGCGGCGCCCCGCGCGGTGACAATAGGAGCCGCGGGCGATCGTCCGGCGCGCTGGCGTCGATGGCGCGGCCAAGCACGTCGGGCTTCATCACCATGCCGGGGCCGCCGCCGGCCGGCGTGTCGTCGACCGAGCGGTGCCGATCGGCGGCGAAATCGCGGATATCGACGACGTCGAGTGCCCAGGCGCCCGCGGCTAAGCCCTTGCCGGCCAAGCTTAAGCCCAACGGCCCCGGAAACATCTCCGGGAAAATGGTGAGGACGCTCGCCCGCCACATGTCAATCTCGCCCGGCCGACGGCTCGACGACCATCCGTCCGGCTGCAATATCGATCTCGGGGACGGTCGTCGCATCGAACGGCAGCAGCTGCGTCGGTGCGCCGTCCGCTTGCCGCACCTCGACCAGATCGCCGGCGCCGAAATTGTGGATGGCGACGACGGTGCCGAACTGCCGGCCGGCGCGGTCGACAACTGAAAGCCCGATCAGATCGGCGTGATAGAACTCGCCTGGCTCGTTCGGCTCCGGCAGCCGGTCACGCGGCACATAGAGCTTGACATTGGCGAGCCGCGCGGCGGCGTCGCGGTCGGCGATGCCCGACAATGTCGCGACAAAGTGATGCTTTTCCGGACTTTTGGCCGGGCGCAGCGCCGTGATCTCGAACACGCGGCCGTCCTCGGTTTCGAGCGGGCCGTAACTGGCGATGGCGCCCGGTTCGGCGGTGAACGAGCGCAGCCGGACTTCGCCGCGCACGCCATGGGCGGCGCCGATCTGGCCGAGACAAATGCGGCCGCCGGCCATTGCGGGTTAACTCGCTGGCGCTGCCGGCGCAGCCGGTGCCGCTGCTGCCGCCGGAGCCGCGCCGGGAGCGCCCGGTGTTGCGGCGGCCTTGGCGGCTTCTTCCTTGGCCTTGCGCTCTTTGCGCGGGATCGCGCGTTCCGGATTGTTGCGCTTGGGGCGCTTTAAGACGCCGGCGGCGTCGAGAAAACGCATCACCCGGTCCGACGGCTGCGCGCCCTTGGCCATCCAGGCCTTGGCTTTTTCCACATCGAATTTCAGCCGATCCGTGCGTTCCTTCGGCAACAGCGGATTGAAATAACCCAACCGCTCGATAAAGCGCCCGTCGCGGGGGCTGCGGCTGTCGGCGACGACGATATGATAAACCGGCCGTTTCTTGGTGCCGGCGCGGGCCATACGGATGACGAGAGACATTCAGTTTCCTTTCGCTGGTTGAATTGGTGAACCCTCATCCTGAGGCGCTCGCGCGCAGCGCGAGCCTCGAAGGATGCCAGCTGAAGCGTTCGGGCCGTCGCCCTTCGAGGCTCGCTTCGCTCGCACCTCAGGGTGAGGGGAGTACTGTGGCGCTAACATCACTTCTTCTTCCCCAAGCCGGGCAGCCCGCCCGGAAATCTCGGACCCAGGCCCGGGAGTCCGCCCGGCAAGCCCGGAAAATTCGGCGGCAGACCAGGGAGGCCCGGAGCGCCGGGCAGTCCGGCGGGCAATCCTTTGGGCAGCCCGCCCGGCATTTTTTCCGCCAATTTCGCCATCTCCTCGGCGCTCGGCATGCCGCCGCCGAAGCCGAGCATATTGGCAAGGCCTGCCATCGGCCCGCGCTTGGCGCCGCCCATGGCCTTCATCACGTCGGCCATGGTGCGATGCATTTTCAGAAGCTTGTTGATGTCCTCGGGCCTGGTGCCGGAACCGGCGGCGATGCGGCGCTTGCGGCTCGCCTTGAGCACATCCGGATTGCGCCGTTCGGCCGGCGTCATCGAATCGATGATCGCCATTTGCCGCTTGAGCACTTTTTCATCGAGATTGCGCTCGGCGAGCTGGTTTTTCATTTTGGCGATGCCCGGCAGCATCGCCATCAGCCCGGTCATGCCGCCCATGGTCTGCATCTGCGCCAATTGCTCGCGCAGATCGGCGAGATCGAACGCGCCCTTGCGCATTTTTGCGGCGACGCGCGCCGCCTTCTCGGCGTCGATGGTCGTGGCGGCTTTCT
The DNA here is from genome assembly GCA_963729335.1 of uncultured Alphaproteobacteria bacterium. Lineage (GTDB taxonomy): Bacteria > Pseudomonadota > Alphaproteobacteria > Rhizobiales > Xanthobacteraceae > BOG-931. Next base: position 1,295,904 of record CAVSNN010000001.1, on the reverse strand, counting down.
CCACGAGCGAAATGATGTCGCCCATGCCGAGAATGCGGTCGGCGATGCGCTGCGGATAAAAATCCTCCAGCGCGTCGAGCTTCTCGCCGGTGCCGATGAGCTTGATCGGCTTGCCGGTGACCGCGCGCATCGACAGCGCGGCGCCGCCGCGGCCGTCGCCGTCGACCCGGGTGAGCACGATGCCGGTGAGCCCGAGCCGCTGGTCGAAGCTTTTCGCCAGATTGACGGCGTCCTGGCCGGTCAGCGCATCGGCGACCAGCAGCACCTCATGCGGAGCGGAGACGCGGCGTACCTCCGCCGCTTCGTTCATCAGCGCCTCGTCGAGAGTGAGTCGGCCGGCGGTGTCGAGCAGCACGACATCGTAGCCGCCGAGTTTTGCCGCCTGCTGCGCGCGCGTGGCGATCTGCACCGGCGTCTGGCCGGCGACGACCGGCAGCGTCTCGACGGCGATTTGCCGGCCGAGCACGGCGAGCTGCTCCATGGCGGCCGGGCGGCGGGTGTCGAGCGAGGCCATCAGCACTTTTCGCTTTTGCACTTCGGCAAGGCGCTTGGCGATTTTGGCGGTGGTGGTGGTTTTGCCCGAGCCCTGCAATCCCACCATCATGATGACGACCGGCGCCGGCGCGTCCAGATCGATCGGCTGCGCGCTCGAGCCCAACGTCTCCATCAACTGGTCGTGCACGATCTTGACGACCATCTGGCCGGGCGTCACCGACTTGATCACCTCGACGCCGACCGCGCGCTCTTTCACATGCTCGGTGAAGCTCCGCGCCACATCGAGCGCCACGTCGGCTTCAAGGAGCGCGCGGCGCACTTCGCGCAGCGCCGCCTCGACATCGGCTTCCGACAGCGCGCCGCGCCGGGTCAGGCCGTCGAGGATGCCGTTTAGCCGTTCGGACAGACTGTCGAACATCGGATCCTTTTCCATTCGTCATTGCCGGGCTCGACCCGGCAATCCATGCAGCGATCAGGCCGCATGGATGCCCGGGTCAAGCCCGGGCATGACGATTAACGCCCGAGGGCGCATTGCGCTGTCGGGCGGTTGCCGCCGGCCTCCGGGGCCGGTCGGCGGCTTGATTTCGTTCTCTTGCGAGAGCGGGCGGAAAATAGGGGCCGCCCATCCCCCCGTCAACCGTGGCGTTATCGCCGGGCCGCCGCGGCGGCCAGGCTGTATGGTACGGCCCGATGTCGCGCTATTACCACGGCCCGATCTCCGATCATTTCGACGGCGAGCGGTTTTTCGACCCCGACGGCGTGCCGCCGCGAGGCCGTCGCGAGCTGTTGCGGTGGATGATCGATCGTAAATGGCGCGGCACGCGGGCGAAGTGGCCGATCTCCGCGCCGTCGCCTTATGCCGACCGTCCGCCGCCGCGTGTCGAAGGCGCGCCTTGGCGTATTTGCTATGTCGGCCATGCCAGCTTTCTCATTCAGACCGCCGGCCGCAATATCCTGCTCGATCCGGTCTGGTCGAAACGCGCCTCGCCGTTCCGTTTCATCGGGCCGAAGCGGGTCAACGATCCGGGCATTGGCTTTGCCGACCTGCCGGCGATCGATACCGTGCTGGTGTCGCACGGCCACTACGATCATCTCGATCTCGCCACGCTGTCGCGGCTTGCCGCCGCGCACCGCCCCCGCGTCATCACCCCGCTCGGCAACGACGCCATCATGCGCCATCGCGATCCCGCCATCGCGGCCGAAGGCTACGACTGGGAGCAGCGGGTCGAGATCGGCGCGGGAGTGACAGTGACGCCGGTCGCCACGCGGCATTGGTCGGCGCGCAATCTGTCCGACCGCAACATGTCGCTATGGGCGTCGTTCGTGATCGATACGCCGGGCGGCCGCATCTATTTCGTTGCCGATTCCGGTTACGGCGACGGCCGCCATTTCCGCAGCGCGCGCCAGCGCCACGGGCCGTTCCGGCTCGCCATCCTGCCGATCGGCGCCTACGAGCCGCGCTGGTTCATGCGCGAGCAGCACATGAATCCGGCCGAAGCGGTGCAGGCCTTCGTCGAATGCGGCGCCGAGCTTGCGCTCGGCCACCATTACGGCACGTTCCAGCTCACCGACGAGGCGATCGATGCGCCGCTCATCGCGCTTGCCGAGGCCTTGCGTGCCGCCGGAATTCCGCCCGAGCGGTTTTGCACCTTGCGGCCCGGACAAGTGTGGCAGCTCTAATCGCGGGCTCAGCCCGGCGAGGTTCCCGGCGGCTTGATCAAGACATAGACGTTGACGACGAGCTTGTTGACGTCAGCACTGACCGGGTCGGTGACATATTCCTCGATGAACATGTCCTTGGCTTCGAGCCGCTTGTCGTCGAGATAATTGGTGATCGCCTCGTAGGTATTGTCGAGATCGTCATACGAGCCGCGATGGACGAATTTGAGCGCCTGGCCGTCCGGCGATTGGCCGAGCGCGATATCGCCGTGCGGCGGATTTTTCGGCGGCGCGGCGATCGGAATCGCGGCCTCGTAGTCGAAGCCGGTATCGTCGGTCGCGGTGAAAATCGTCATCGGCAGGCCGTCGGGCTTGATGCCCTCCTTGTCGAGATAGGTTCGGACCTTCTTCAGCGACCCGGTGATGGTCGCGAACGCCTTGTCCCAGCTGCCGCTGCCTTTGACATAGACGATGGTCTTTGCGGTCAGCGCCGTGGTCTCGCCGAACACATCGCCTGGCTCGCCGGGCGTGGTCGGCGGAGCGATTTGCTCCGGCGCGGATGGCGCAGCCGGTGCCGCCGGTGCGGCAGTGGACGCCGGCGGGGCTTGCGCCGGCTCCGGTGCCGGGGTTTGTGCCGATAGCGATTGCGGGGCGCCGAGCGCGACGGTCATGGCGATAGCCGCGACCACGAGACCCGCACGCAGCGCCGAACGGAACGACATTGAGCTCACCTCGGGGGTCTCCTCGAATGGGCGATCCGGCGCCCGCGGCCGCGCCATCGCCGCATCCTGCATGAGGTCATCCATTCGTCCCCGCGACGAATCTAGCACGTTCCGCCCTCTCCCGCGCTGCCCAAATTACCGTCACGCTCCATCGTCTTCGGGAATCTGAACTCTGGCGCATGACGCAGGAATTCTCATATAAGTCACCCGCATTTCGGGCTTTATCATGAGCGCGTTGGCCAACCGCGACTTCGTCAAGATGAACGGCCTCGGCAACGAGATCGTCATCGTCGATCTGCGCCGCGCGCCGGGCGGTCAAATCGGCGCGGCGGACGCGCGCGCCGCGGCCCGCCAGGAGCCCTACGACCAGTTCATGGCGCTCTATCCGGCGCGCGGGGTCGAGGACGCGTCGATCCGCATCTTCAACAATGACGGTTCCGAGGCCGGCGCCTGCGGCAACGGCATGCGCTGCGTGGCGGCGCTGATCGGCGAGGAAACCGGCCGCGCCGAGCTGAAATTTGCAACTGCCGCCGGATTGATTACCTGCCGGCGGGAAAACGACGGGATGGTCACCGTAGATATGGGCCGGCCGCGCTTGCGCTGGGACGAGATTCCGTTGGCGCAGGAATTCGCCGATACGCGCGCGATCGAGCTCGAAATCGGGCCGCGCGGCGCGCCGATCCTGCATTCCCCCTCCGCGGTGAGCATGGGCAATCCGCACGCCATCTTCTGGGTGGATGATCCGGCGGCCTACGATCTGGCGAAGATCGGGCCGCTGCTCGAACACGATCCGATGTTCCCGGAGCGCGCCAATATCACGCTCGCGGCGACGCCGTCGCGCAGCCGCATCGCGATCCGCACCTGGGAGCGCGGCGCCGGCCTCACCAAGGCTTGCGGCTCGGCGGCCTGCGCCGCCGCGGTCGCCGCGGCGCGGCTCAAGCGCACCGGCCGCAAGGTCACGGCGGCGCCGCCCGGCGGCGAGCTTAGCGATCGAATGGCGCGAGAGCGACGACCACGTGCTGATGACCGGCCCGGTCGCTTTCGAGCGCAACGGCCGGTTCGATGCCGCGCTGTTTGTCGCCGCGGGCGCGGGAGCGGCGTAACAATGAGCGTCGACGTCGTCACCTTTGGCTGCCGGCTCAATGCCGCCGAATCGGAAGTGATCCGCCGCGAGGCCGAACGCGCCGGCTTCACCGATACCGTCGTCGTCAATACCTGCGCGGTGACTGCGGAGGCGGTGCGCCAGGCGCGCCAAGCGATCCGCGCGCTGCGCCGCGACCGCCCGCGGGCCAAGATCGTCGTCACCGGCTGCGCGGCGCAGACCGAGCCGGCGACCTTTGCCGCCATGGCCGAGACCGATCGCGTCATCGGCAATGCGGAGAAGCTTTCCGCCGCGGGATGGGCGCAAGCGCGCGCCGCATTCGCGCTCGCCGGCGCGCCGAAGGCGATCGTCAACGACATCATGGCGGTGACCGAAACCGCGCCGCATCTCATCGGCGCGTTTGCCGGCCGTTCGCGCGCGTTCGTTCAGGTGCAGAACGGCTGCGATCACCGCTGCACCTTCTGCATCATTCCGTTCGGCCGCGGCAATTCGCGCTCGGTGCCGATGGGCGCGGTGGTCGAGGACGTGCGCCGCCTCGTCGCCAATGGTTATTGCGAGATCGTGCTCACCGGCGTCGACATCACGAGCTACGGCGCCGACCTGCCGGGCTCGCCGAGGCTCGGCGTGCTGGTAAAGCAAATCCTCAAGCACGTGCCGGAGCTCAAGCGGCTGCGGCTGTCCTCGATCGATTCGGTGGAGGCCGACCGCGATCTGCTCGACGCTTTGGCGAACGAGCCGCGGCTGATGCCGCATCTGCACCTGTCGCTGCAATCCGGCGACGATCTCATCCTCAAGCGCATGAAGCGGCGGCATCTGCGCGCCGACGCCATCGCGTTCTGCGAACGGGTACGCCGCCTGCGGCCGGATACCGTGTTCGGCGCCGATCTGATCGCCGGCTTTCCGACCGAGACCGAGGCCATGTTCGAGCGCACGCTCGACCTCGTGGACGAATGCGGATTGACGCATCTGCACGTGTTTCCGTTCTCGCCGCGGCCGGGCACGCCGGCGGCGCGCATGCCGCAGCTTTCCGGCGGCCTCGTCAAAGCGCGGGCGCGGCGGCTGCGCGAGCGGGGCGCGCTGGCGCTCCGCCGCCACCTCGACGGCGAGGTCGGGCGCACGCGCCGCGTTTTAACGGAATCGCGACAGATCGCGCGTACCGAGCAGTTCACCAGGGTCGTGCTGGCGACGCCGGGCGAGCCGGGCACGATGGCCGATCTCTAAATCGCGGCCCATGACGGCAGACAATTGCTGGCGGCGTGACTAAACTCGCGGCAAAGGAGACCGCAACATGGACGGCAGCGGCAAAGACTACACGATTACGACGGCCGAACAGCTCGAGCGCCTGTATGACGAAGCGCCGTATGGCCCTGCGGTCTTCAAGGAAACCGACCGCATTACGCCGCAATATCGCAAATTGATCGAAGCCGCCCCGTTCGCGGTGCTGGCGACCGCCGGCCCCGAGGGACTCGACTGCTCGCCGCGCGGCGATCCGCCCGGTTTCGTGCGCGTGGTCGACGAGCGCACGCTCGTCATTCCCGACCGCCGCGGCAACAACCGCATCGATTCCTTGCGCAACCTGGTGCACGACCCGCGGGTCGCGCTGTTGTTTCTCATTCCCGGCGTCGGCGAGACCATGCGGGTCATCGGCCGAGCCGCGATCTCCACCGATCCGAAATTGACCGAAACGTTCGTCGTCAACGGCAAGCAGCCGAAATGCGTGCTGATCGTGACGGTCGAGAAGGCCTACTTCCAGTGCACCAAGGCGATCATCCGCTCTAAACTGTGGGACCCGAACAGCGTCGTCGATCGCAAGACCCTGCCGACCCCGGGTGCGATCCTCGCCGAATTGACCGACGGCAAGATGGGCGGACCGGAGCATGATCGGCTCGCGCCCGAGCGCATCAAAGAGACGATTTATTGATCCGTCATTGCGAGGAGCGGAGCGACGAAGCAATCCAGTTTCTTGAGTCACGATACTGGATTGCTTCGGTTCGCTCGCAATGACGGTTCGTTGCTGCTTTGCTCGCGGACATTTCCATCTTCACCGTTCCACCCACACGCCGCCAGCCGCTCGCGCATGTGCTCCGGCACCGGCGCCACGGCGCGGATCGGCTCACGGTTCTTGTAAAGCGGCACGGTCACGTCGCGGGCGTGCAGATGCAGAACAGGCCCGCCCTGGCGCGGCGCCGTGCCGTAGATGCCGTCGCCTAAGATCGGCCAGCCCATTGCCGCGCAATGCACCCGAAGCTGATGGGTGCGGCCGGTCAGGGGTTCGAGCGCGAGCCAAGTCATTTTCCCTCCCCCCTTGTGGGGGAGGGTAGGGAGGGGGGTCGTGAGGTGATGGGAAGCGTCGACGCGCGCGTGTGACCTCCCGACCCCCACCCCTAACCCCTCCCCGACAAGCTTGCACTCGGGCGCGCGCAAGCGCGGCCCGGGTGGGGGAGGGGAACATGTGCCCATCACCCGCCATCGCGTCACCGCCGGTTGGCCCGCGGGATCGTGCTTCATCCACCAGCCGCGGGTGGCATCGAGCCGGCCGAGCGGCAGCGCGATTTCGCCCTCGTCGGCGTCGGGTCCGCCTTCGACCACCGCCCAATAGGTTTTTTCAATGGCGCCGCTCTTGAACAGCTTGCCGAGCTGCGCCAGCGCCTTGCGGTGCCGGCCGAGGACGAGGCATCCCGAAGTGTCGCGGTCGAGCCGGTGCGCCAGCGCCGGCGCGCGCGGCAGGCCGAAGCGCAAGGCGTCGAAATGGTCCTCCAGGGATTCCTTATTCCTGTCCTTGCTGTTCGGGTGCCCGCGATGCACGGCAAGGCCGGCCGGCTTGTCGATCACCAGCATCAGCCCATCGCGGTAAATTAGCCGCGACACCATCTCTTCAGAGGTCATATTTGCCTACCTTGGCGAAACCGCTATCACGGGCGCGGCATGCAAGACAGTACGACAGACGGCACGGCCGCAACGCCGGAAAATTGGTGGCGGCGCCTGTCCGGCGGGCTCAAGCGCAGCTCCTCGGCGCTTGGCGAAGCCATCGCGGAAGTCGTGCTCAAACGCCAGCTCGATGCGGCGGCGGTCGACCAGATCGAGGACGTGCTCATTCGCGCCGATCTCGGCGTCAACACCGCGGGCGAGATCGCCACCGCGCTGCGCTTTGCCCGCTTTCGGACCGGCGCCTCGCCCGATGAAGTCAAAGCCGTGGTGGCGACGGAGGTCGAGAAAGCGCTCGCCGGCGTCGCGCAGCCGCTGGTCGTCGATGCGGCGAAGAAGCCGTTCGTCATCCTGGTCATCGGCGTCAACGGCTCCGGCAAGACCACGACCATCGGCAAGCTGGCGGCAAAATTCCGCGCCGAAGGGCGCTCCGTCATGCTGGCCGCCGGCGACACGTTCCGTGCCGCGGCGATCGATCAGCTCGAAATCTGGGCGACGCGCAGCGGCGCCGAGTTTATCGCGCGCGAGCCGGGTGCCGACGCCGCAGGCCTCGTCTTCGACGCCGTTGCCGCGGCGAAGGCGGCGCGGCATCGATATCCTGCTGGTCGATACCGCCGGCCGGTTGCAGAACCGCACCGAACTGATGGACGAGCTGCAAAAAATCGTCCGCGTGATCAAGAAAGTCGACGCCGCGGCGCCGCATGCGGTGCTCTTGGTGCTCGACGCCACCGTCGGGCAGAACGCGCTGTCGCAGGTCGAGATTTTCCAGAAACTGATCGGCGTCACCGGGCTTGCCATGACCAAGCTCGACGGCACCGCGCGCGGCGGCATCCTGGTCGCCATCGCCACCAAATTCAAGCTTCCCGTCCACTTCGTCGGCGTCGGCGAGAGCATCGACGACCTGGCGCCGTTTTCGGCGCGCGATTTCGGCCGCGCCATTGCCGGGCTCGATCATTAACCTCTCCCCTCCAGGGAGAGGGAGAAGTTGCATCACGACCTGAATGACAAATTCGATCGCTTACGCTAGACACCCGGCCACACCATGACAACGACAACCAAACAGCAGATCAATCCGATCCTCAAGCTCGTGCTCGATCTCGGGCCGCTCATCCTGTTCTTTCTCGCCAATTCGCATTCCGGGATTTTCGTCGCCACCGCCACGTTCATGGTCGCCATCGTGGCGGCGCTGGCGATTTCCTATGTGCTGACGCGGCACATCGCGATCATGCCGGTGGTCACCGCGATCATCGTCGTCATCTTCGGCGGCCTGACGCTGTTTTTGCACGACGCGACTTTCATCAAGGTCAAGCCGACCATCATTTACGCGCTGTTCGGCGTCGTGCTGATCGGCGGGCTTCTCTTCAACAAGCCGCTGCTCGGCGTCATCTTCGATTCGCTGTTCCAGCTCACCGAAGAGGGCTGGCGCAAGCTGACGCTGCGCTGGGCGATCTTTTTCTTCGCGCTCGCCGTGCTCAACGAGATCGTCTGGCGCAACACCTCGACCAATGTCTGGGTCGATTTCAAGGTGTTCGGCGTGATGCCGCTGACGTTTATCTTCGGCGCGCTGCAATTGCCGCTGTTGAAGAAATACGCGGCCGAAGAGACGAATCCGTAGGGGCGGGTTTGAAACCCGCCCCTACGACGACCCCGCCGCCAGCGCCTTCACGATCTGCGGCAGCAGGACGGATTGATAATTGTCGCCGGTGATCGGCCCGACCAGCTTATAGGCAATGCGGGCGTCGCGGCCGACCACGAAAGTCTCCGGCACGCCGTAGACGCCCCAATCGATGGCGGCGCGGCCGCTGGCATCGACGCCTGCCGCCACGTAGGGATCGCCGTACCGGCCGAGAAAGCGCCGCGCATTGTCGGTGGCGTCCTTGTAATTGATGCCGACCAGGCGGAACCGCTTGTCCTGCGCCAGTTGCAGAAGCAGCGGCGCCTCGTCGTGACACGGCACGCACCACGACGCCCACACATTGACCACGGTCACGGCGCCCTTGAAGTCGGCCGGATCGAGGCCGGGAACCGGCACGCCGTCCCGCTCAAGCCCCGCAATCGGCGGCAGCGCGGTCGCCGGCGCCCGATGCCCGATCAGCGCCGAGGGAATGAGCGAGGGATCGCCGGCATTGAGCTGGATCAGGAACAAAGCGACGATGCCGAAAAAGATCGCAAGCGGAAGCAGCACCGCGATGCGGCGCCGGCGCAGGGAAGGATTATCGTTCGCCGCGGCGCTCACGCCTGCTCCTTCGCCCGTTCCATCGCCCGCCCGGAACGGGCCGGCGCGGAGCGGCGGCTCATCCCTTGCGTCTCAAGCTCGGCGAGCTTGCGCCGTTGCGCGCGATAATCGAGCGTCACCCAGGCGATCAGGACGCCGATGACGACGACCGCGGCGGCGTAGGACGCCGCGATGAATTCGAAATGCGCCGTCGTTGCCATCGTCAGCTCGTCGCGCTCGCCTGCATGAGTTGCAATGTGCGCACCCGGCGGCGCAGGATCTCGTTACGCATCGCGGCAAGAACGAGCGTCGCGAACAGCAGGGTGAACGCCGCCAGCATCGCGAACAGCGGCATCAGGATGGTCGGATAGATCGTCGAGCCGCCGAGGCGAAACACCGAGTCGCCCTGGTGCAGCGTGTTCCACCAGTCGACCGAGAATTTGATGATCGGCAGATCGATGGCGCCGACCAAAGTGAGCACCGCCACCGCGCGCGCCGCGCGCGACGGATCCTCGACCGTGCGCCACAGCGCGATGACGGCGAGATAAAGCAAGAACAGCACCAATTCCGAGGTGAGCCGCGCGTCCCAGACCCAATAGGTGCCCCATTCCGGCCGTCCCCAAAGCGCGCCGGTGACCAGACAGAGCAGGGTGAATGCCGCGCCGATCGGCGCCGCCGCCTTAGCGGCGACGTCGGCGAGCGGGTGACGCCACACCAAAGTGCCGAGCGCGGCGGCGCTCATCAGTCCCCAGCACAACATGCCGAGCCAGGCCGACGGCACGTGCAGGTACATGATCTTGACCGTGGCGCCTTGCTGATAATCGTCTGGCGCGGTCATCGCCTGCGCGATGCCGAAGCCGAAAGCGAGCACGGTCAGCCCGCCGAGCCAGGCAATGATGCTATTGGCGAATTTGAGAAACCGCGACGGATTGGCGAGATCGATCAGGGCCATCGATAGTCTTCCATCAAAGCCGGTTCTTAGTGCGGTTGCGGCCGCCGGCACAATGCGGCGGCGCCGGGCTTCCTGTCACTTTTGCATGAGGATGATTGCCATTCCATTGCACTATTCGATTTCTTGCCGCAGCGCCGCGGCGGCGGCAAATGGTCCGACTACGAGGCTCGACAGCGTCAGCGCGCAGAGAATCGTGAACGGCGTGCCGAACGGCGCCGACCCGGCCACCGCGGCGTCGGCGGCGGCCACGCCGAAGATCAGGATCGGCACCGTCAGCGGCAATATGATGACGGCGAGCAAGAGGCCGCCGCGCCGCAGCGTCACGGCAATGGCGGCGCCGATGAGCCCGATGAAGGTCAGCGCCGGCGTGCCGACGGCAAGGGTCAGCGCCAGCGCCGCCTCGGCCGGCAGGTCGAGATTGAGCAACAGTCCGACAAGAGGCGCGCAGATCACAAGCGGCAAGCCGGTGGTCAGCCAATGGGCCAAGCCTTTCACCGCGACCACGAGCTCCAACGGCGCGCGGCCCATCAAAATGAGATCGAGCGAGCCGTCGTCGTGATCGCCGGCGAACAGCCGGTCGAGCGCCAACAGGCTTGCCAATAGCGCCGCAAGCCACAGGATCGCCGGCCCGATGCGCTTTAACAGCGCAAGGTCCGGCCCGATGGCGAACGGGGTGAGCGTCACGACGACCAAAAAGAACAAGACCCCCATCAGCGCGCCGCCACCGACCCGCACGGCGATGCGCATGTCCCGGACAAGCAAGGCGGCAAGCGGCGTCATCTTTCCACTTCCCCCTGGAGGGGGGAGGCCGGTCGGCGAAGCCGACCGGGAGGGGGTGAATAACTCCGTCGCACAAACATCATCCCACCCCGGCGCGCTTTGCGCGCCGACCCTCCCCCTCCAGGGGAGGGTGAAGTGACTTGGCTAAACGTCACTGCGCATCCCCCAATCGCAATTCCTGCGCGCCGGTCAGTCCGAGCGGCCCGTGGCTTGCCGCGACGATGAGACCGCCGCCCGACAGATGCGTCCGCATGAATTCGGCAAGCCGGCCGGCCGCCGCGGCATCGAGCGTGGTGGCCGGCTCGTCGAGGAGCCAGATCGGACGCGCGACCGCGATCAGCCGCGCAATCGACAGCCGTCGTTGTTGCCCGGCCGAGAGATAGGCCGCCGGCAGGCCGGCGACCGCGCCGAGCCCGACCGTCTCGAGCGCGTTGCCGATATCGCCCGATGGCGCGCCAAAAAATCCCGCCCAAAAGCGCAAGTTCTCGGCGACAGAGAGCGAGGCCTTCAACGCATCCTGGTGACCGAGATAATGGGCCTGTTCGGCGATGCTCAATTCCGGGTCGCCGTCTTCCAGGCTAAGCCGGCCCGCCGCGGCGCGAAGGAGCCCGACGATCAGGCGCAAAAGCGAGGATTTTCCCGCGCCGTTGCGGCCGGTAACGGTCAAAGCCTCGCCGGAGGCAACCGCAAAACTGACGCCGGCAAAGACATCGCGTCCGCCGCGGTGACAGGCCAGTTCGACAGCGCTAAGCCGCATCAGAAAGGTCCTCAAACGCCGCCGGTGCAGGCGCGGCCGGCCTTGATTTTCCAGGCAAATGGGCCATGCGCGGCATGATATCGGACTATTCCTTGCCGAACTGGCACAAGTCGCAGAAAAGACCTTATAAGCCGCAAGTCGGTCAGCGGCGCGCCGGTGACGCTTGCCACGGTCCCATCGCCGACGCTGCGTCGGGGCCCGTTTCGGCAATAAATTGCCTCCGAATTGCGCCGGCGCCCGGCCGGCGGCATAGGAAAAAAGTCATGGATTCGCTCGATAGCTTCAAATGCCTGCGGCCGCTCAAGGTCGGCGCCAAGACCTACGCCTATCTACAGCCTGCCGGCGGCGGAGAAGAACGGCTTGAAGGGGATTTCGCGGCTGCCGTTTTCGCTCAAGGTGCTGCTGGAAAATCTGCTGCGCAACGAGGACGGCCGCGCCGTCACCAAGCCGGACATCCAGGCCGTCGCGCAATGGCTCAAGACCAAGACCTCGGAGCGCGAAATCGCGTTTCGGCCGGCGCGCGTGCTGATGCAGGATTTCACCGGCGTGCCGGCGGTGGTCGATCTCGCCGCCATGCGCGACGCCATGGAGCATCTCGGCGGCGATGCGAAGAAGATCAATCCGCTGGTGCCGGTTGATCTGGTCATCGACCATTCGGTCGCGGTCAATCATTTCGGCACTAATTTCGCGTTCAAGCAAAACGTCGAGGACGAATACAAGCAGAACCAGGAGCGCTATCGCTTCCTGAAATGGGCGCAGCGCTCGTTCGAGGATTTCCGCGTGGTGCCGCCCGGCACCGGCATCTGCCACCAGGTCAATCTCGAATATCTGTCCCACGTGGTGTGGAGCGCGAAGGCCAAGATCAACTTGCCCGACAAGTCGGTCGCAACCGAGCTGGCCTATCCGGACACGCTCGTCGGCACCGATTCGCACACCACCATGGTCAACGGGCTTTCGCGTGCTCGGCTGGGGCGTCGGCGGCATCGAAGCGGAAGCGGCCATGCTCGGCCAGCCCTATTCGATGCTGCTGCCGGAAGTGATCGGCGTGCGGCTCAACGGCAAGCTCAAGGAAGGCGTCACCGCGACCGATCTCGTGCTCACCGTGACGCAGATGCTGCGCAAGCGCGGCGTGGTCGGCAAATTCGTCGAATTTTTCGGTCCGGGCCTGGCGAATCTGACGATCGCCGACCGCGCCACGATCGGCAATATGTCGCCCGAATACGGCGCGACCTGCGGCTTCTTTCCGATCGACGACGACACCATCCGCTATCTGCGCGACACCGGCCGCCCGGCGGAGCTGATCGCGCTCGTCATCGCCTATGCCAAGGCGCAGGGCATGTACCGCACCAAGAACACGCCGGACCCGGTCTTCACCGACGTGCTCAAGCTCGAACTGTCCTCGATCGAGCCGTCGCTCGCCGGGCCGAAGCGGCCGCAGGACCGCATCGCGCTCAAAGAGGTCAAAAACGGCTTTGCCTCAGGCGATGGACAAGGAATTCAACAAGGCCGCCGAGATGGACAAGCGCGTGCCGGTCGAAGGCCGCAAGCACACGCTCGGCCACGGCGACGTGGTGATCGCGGCGATCACGTCCTGCACCAACACCTCGAACCCGAGCGTGATGATCGCGGCCGGCTTGCTCGCCCAGAAGGCGGTGGCGAAGGGCCTCACGGTCAAGCCGTGGGTCAAGACGTCGCTCGCGCCCGGCTCGCAGGTGGTGGAGGAATACTATCGAGAAGTCGGGGCTGCAGAAGTCGCTCGACGCGCTCGGCTTCAATCTCGTCGGCTTCGGCTGCACCACCTGCATCGGCAATTCGGGCCCGCTGCCGGAGGAGATTTCCGAGGCGATCAACAAGAACGACCTGGTGGCGGCCGCGGTGCTCTCCGGCAATCGCAACTTCGAAGGCCGCGTCAATGCCGACGTGCGCGCCAACTATCTCGCGTCGCCGCCGCTGGTCGTCGCCTATGCGATCGCCGGCTCGATGCAGATCGATGTCGCCAAGCGCCGCTCGGCACCGACCAGAAGGGCCGCAAGGTCTATTTGCGCGACATCTGGCCGTCGAGCCGCGAGATCGCGTCGGTCATCAACAAGAGCATCAACAAGCAGATGTTCACGCGCAAATATGGCGACGTGTTCAAGGGCGACGCCAACTGGCGCAAGATCGCGGTCAAGGGCGGCCTGACTTACAAGTGGGACGATCGTTCCACCTACGTGCAGAACCCGCCCTATTTCGAAGGCATGCAGAAGCGCAGCCAGCCGATCGAGGACATCGTCGACGCGCGCATCCTCGGCCTGTTCCTCGACTCGATCACGACCGACCACATCTCGCCGGCAGGCTCGATCAAGGAGGAAAGCCCGGCCGGCGAATATCTGCGCGATCATCAGGTCCGCCCGAGGGACTTCAACCAGTACGGCACGCGGCGCGGCAATCACCAGGTGATGATGCGCGGCACCTTCGCCAATATCCGCATCAAGAATCAGATGGTGCCCGGCGTCGAGGGCGGCTTCACGATCCACTATCCGTCGAAGCAGCGCATGACGATCTACGACGCGGCGATGCGCTACAAGAGCGGAGAACGTGCCGCTGGTCGTGTTCGCCGGCAAGGAATACGGCACCGGCTCGTCGCGCGATTGGGCGGCCAAAGGCACGATCCTGCTCGGCGTGCGCGCCGTGATCGCGCAGTCGTTCGAACGCATTCACCGCTCCAACCTGGTCGGCATGGGCGTGGTGCCGCTGGTGTTCGAAGAAGGCACGTCCTGGCAGACGCTGGGCTTGAAGGGCGACGAGCAGGTCACCATCCGCGGCCTGCACGGCGATCTCAAGCCGCATCAGCGCCTGCTGGCCGAGATCGTCGCCATCCGACGGCGGCCTCAAGCGCGTGCCGCTGATCTGCCGCATCGATACCGCCGACGAGCTCGACTACTACCGCAACGGCGGCATCTTGCAGTACGTGCTGCGCCACCTTGCGGCGTAAACATGAGCATGCTCCATAAAGTGCAGCGCTGGACATCCTCACCGCGAAGTGAGTGGCAGGTGACTGGCGCCGGCGTTAGAGATGGCGCCGTCATCGAAACCGTCACCGAGGGCGATCTCGCGCGGGGGTGGAGGTTGGAATGCTGCGTCGCCGCCTCGCGTCGGCACCCCTCATCGCGGGCCTCCTGATCGCGACTTTCGCCGTTGCGCGCGCCGCCGAGCCGCGGGCGCTGCTTGAGCTGTTCACCAGTCAGGGCTGCTCGTCCTGTCCCGCCGCCGACAAGCTGCTTGGCGAATTGACGACCGATCCGTCGCTCATCGCGCTGAGCGTGCCGATCGATTATTGGGATTATCTCGGCTGGAAAGACACGCTCGCCAGTCCGGCGGACTCGGCGCGGCAGCGCGACTATGCGCGCGTGCGCGGCGATCGCCAAGTCTATACCCCGCAAATCGTGGTCAACGGCGCGATGCATGTGCTCGGCAGCGACCGCGCCGCCATCGAACGCACGATCGCGCAGACCGATCAAAAACCAGGCGTGATGTCGGTGCCGGTGCTGATGTCGTTTGGGCGGCACCGGCCTGAACGTGAAAGTCCAGTCGGCGGCAGAACGAGCACCATCGCCGGCGAAGTCTGGCTGTGCCCGCTCGCCAAGGCGGTGCCGGTCGCCATCGGCCGCGGCGAGAATCGCGGCCGCACCATCACCTACCACAATGTGGTGCGCGGCTGGATCAAGCTCGGCGATTGGACCGGCGTCGGAGTCGACCTGGACCGTTCCGATGTCGCAGATCAAAGCCGACGGCATCGATGCCGCCGCCGTCATGCGTGCAAGAAGGCACGCGCGACAAGCCGGGCATCGTTCTCGGCGCGGCTTATCGCTCCGCTCCAGTAATCAACGGGAGACAGAGGACGGCGAGCAGAGAGTAGGATAGCGAGCAGCAATCGGCGATGGTTCCTCTATTCGTCCGTCCGCGAGTCGCTCTGTCGCCCCGCAATAAAAAAGGCCGGCAACGAGCCGGCCTTAAGGAATTTGGGGAATGAACCACACAGTGAACTCTGTTGCCCTCTGGCCCGATCCGTTCGCGCCCCGGGGGGCTGGGGGGCTGAGGAATCCGGAACGCGATCCGAACCGGGCCTTGAGGCAACAGCGCACTGTCTCGCAGCCCAGCTTGGCGCGTGCTTGGCCGAAATAGGGCCGCATTATGATTCGTTTAACGAATGCGTGATTCCGGCGGTCAAAAATGCCGCAGCTCAAGCGCCGCAGCCGGGCGCATGTTGCGCCATGCGTTTGGACCAGCGCCGGTACGGCCGGCCGCGCCTACGATTTTGCCGCGCCAATAGGCCCTTGCCGCGCGGTCGGTTCCGGCGCGATCATGAAGCTTCAAGGATGACACAAGGAGGCGCCGCATGGACTTCGGCGAAATCGATCCAAGCGCGTGGCGCGGGGGCGAGCATCGTGCGCACGCCCCCGCAAGCGAAGTGACCTTCAGCCGGCGCGAGCTCGACCGCATTCTGGGGCTCTATGGCCGCAAAGTCGCCGCCGGCGAGTGGCGTGATTACGCAATCGATTTCCTCAAAGACCGCGCGGTGTTTTCGGTGTTCCGCCGCGCCTCGGAAATCCCGATCTACCGGATCGAGAAGAACCCAAAGCTCGGCCGCCGCCAGGGCGCCTTCAGCGTGATTTCGGCGACCGGGCACATCGTTCGCCGCGGTCAGGAGCTCGACCGCGTGCTCGGCGCGCTCGATCGCTCGCTCCGCGTGGTGGCGGGTTAACCGTCATCCTGACGGAATACCAGGGCGCGATGACTTTTCTTCAATCGTCATCCCGCTTTAGGGCGGCGAGTGTCGCCCTTTCCGAGCGCGCGCTGCATCAGCACGGTGTCGAGCCATTTGCCGTGCTTGAAGCCGACCGAGCGGATCGTGCCGATCAGCGCAAAGCCGGCCGCGGCATGCACCGCGATCGAGCGATGTTGCGCCGAATCGCCGATCACCGCGATCATCTGACGGAAACCGCAGGCCTCCGCTTCGGCGATCAGCCGCGCCAGCAATACGCGCGCCGATGCCCTGGCGGTGGAATTCCGGCGCGATATAGATCGAATCCTCGACGCTCCATTCATAAGCCGGCCGGGCGCGGTACGGCCCGGCATAGGCATATCCCGCCACCGCGCCGTTGCCGCTCGGCAACGAGATAAGGATAGCCGTTGGCCAAGAGCGCCTGCATGCGGCGCGCCATTTCGGTTTCGTCCGGCGGCTCGATTTCGAACGAGGCCGTGCCGTGCGTGACGGCGTCGGCATAGATCGCGCGTGATGGCCGCGATATCGGCGCTATCGGCCGGCCGGATGCTGACGCTGCTCATGGCTGCCGGGAAGCTTGGCAGAAAATGCAATGCCGGAAAAGAAAACGCCCCGGATTTGGCCCGGGGCGTTTCGCTTAGCATATTGCCGCTGCCCTAGCGGCGGTCGCCGAAGATGCGCAGCAGCATCAGGAACAGGTTGATGAAGTCGAGATAGAGCGACAGCGCGCCCATCACCGCCTTGCGGCCGGCGACGGTGCCGTCGTCCATCGGGCTGTACATCTCCTTGATCCGCTGCGTGTCGTAGGCGGTAAGCCCGACGAAGACCAGCACGCCGATCACCGAGATCGCCCAGCCGAGCGGGCTCGACTGCAGGAACATGTTGACCAGGCTGGCGATGATGATGCCGATCAGGCCCATGAACATGAACGAGCCGACGCCGGTGAGATCGCGCTTGCGTGGTGTAGCCCTACAGGCTCATCGCGCCGAACGTCGCCGCCGAGATGAAGAACACCCGCGTGATCGATTCTCCGGTGTAGACGAGGAAGATCGACGCCAGCGACAGGCCGAGCAAGCCGGCATAGAGGAAGAACAGCATCAGCGCCGTTCCCGCCGACAGCCGGTTGATGCCGAAGCTCAGCGCGAAAACGAGCCCGAGCGGCGCCAGCACCAGACACCCACATCAGCGGGCCCTGGAAGATGACGTGGCCGAACTGCGTCAGTTCGAGCTGAGCCGCCGACCTGCGTGACGGCGGCCGAGAAAGTGAGCCATGCCACCACCCCGGTCAGCGCCACGCCGGCGGCCATGTAGTTGTAGACGCGGATCATGTGCGCGCGCAGACCCGCATCGATCGTCACCTGGTCCGTGCGATAGCCGGTCCTGGCGGCCGCGTAGATTCCGATCGAAGTCGGACATGGAAAATACCCCTGGGTTGTCCCGGCGCTGTTGCCGGGCTTGGCATTCGGCGAACGCCGAATGCACGTGCCGCAAATCTAGTGCGAAAGGCGTCGCAGGCGCCAGATGGGTGCGACGCCATATTTTCCGTGTGTTACCAACTGTTCATGCTGTTTAACGGCGTCGCCCGAATGCGGCGCAGCAGAAGTGGTCCCGCAAGCACCGTCCGCGGGCTTGCGGCCGAGCGCCGAGAACGTGCCGGCAAGGCCCAAGGCCACTGTGACAAAAAGCGCAGCGACGGCGGCGCCGGCGGCCTGCCCCGCCGCCCAGACGAAAGGAAATTCCATCACCCGCGTGACGACGAGATCGGCGGCAAGCGAGCCCGCCGCGACGCCGAACACGACCGTCGGCAGCCCGATCAGGAGATATTCCAGCGCGTAGGCGGCGGTGAGCCGCGCGCGCGTCGCGCCCAAGGTCTTCAGCACGACCGCGTCATAGACCCGCAAGCGCTGGCCCGCGGCGAGCGCGCCGCCGAGCACCAGCGCCGCGGCGATGAGCGTGATCGAACTCGCGCCGCGCAACGCCAACACCAACTTGCCGACGATGGCGCCGACCGCGTCGAGCGCGTCCTTGACGCGCACCGCGGTCACCGTGGGAAAAGCGTCGGCGAGCGCCTTGATGAACGCGGTTTCCTCGGCCGTGGTGCCGCCGTCGGCGAAGGTCAGCGTGGCGATATCGGTATGCGGCGCGCCGGCGAACGTGCCGGGCGAAAACACCAGGACGAAATTGATGCCGAGATTGTCCCAATCGACGGCGCGAAGATTGGCGATCCGCGCGGTGACGTTGCGGCCGAGCACGTTGACGGTGACGGTATCGCCGATCTTGAGGTTCAAATCCTGCGCCGTGCGGCTCTCGAGCGAGACCAGCGGCGCGCCGGAATAGTCGGCGCTCCACCATTGGCCCGGCGACGATGCGCGAGCCGGCCGGGCACGGCGGTCGGCGTAGGTGATGCCGCGGTCGCCGCGCAGCACCCAGCGCGATCCGGCCGCCGGTTTGAGATCGTCGGCCGGCACGCCGTTGGCCGCGACGATGCGGCCGCGCAGCATCGGCACGCGCTCGAGCGTCGAGCCCGGCGCCTGCTTGGCGCGCGAAGGCGTCGAAGCGGGCGGCGTCCGCGGCCGGAATATCGAGGAAGAAGAACGACGGCGCCCGGTCCGGCAGCGCCGTCGGCGAATTCGCGATGCAGGTTGCCGTCGATTTCGACCACGGTGACCAGCAGGCAAGACCCAGCCCGAGCGACAGCATGACGCTCGGCGTCAGCGCCCCCGGGCGGTGGATATTGGCGATGGCCAGCCGCAGGATCGTCGAGCGCGGGCGCGGCAGGCGGCGGGCGAGCCACATGGTCGCGAGCGCGATCAGCCGCAGCAGCAGGAAAACGACGGCGGCGGCGGCGACGAAATACGCGGCGACGCGGCGGTCGTAGCTGGTGAGGATCGCCAGCGCGGCGAGCAGCGCGACGATCGCCGCCGTCGCGACGACATAGCGCGGCCGCGGCCAGCGCCGCTCCGCGGCGATCTGGTCGCGGAACAGCATCGCCACGGAAATGTCGTGGGCGCGGCCGAGCGGCCACAGCGCGAAAGCCAGCGCGGTGAGCAGCCCATAGGCGATCGCCAGCGCCAGCACATGCGGGATGCAATCGCCGGCGCGACCGGCAGCGGAACGATCGCGCCGAAAGCATGAGCAATCGCGAACGGCAGCGCCGCGCCGAGCGCCGCGCCGATCGCTGCGGCGAACAGCGCGACCAGGATGATTTCGGCGCAATAGACGGCGAACACGCCGCCGCCGGTGGCGCCGAGCGCCTTCATCGTCGCGATCGCGTCGCGCTTGCGCGCCAGATGGCTGGCGACCGCGTTGGCGACGCCGACGCCGCCGACCAGAAGCGTGGTCAAGCCGACCAGCGTGAGGAATTGGGTGAAACGCTCGACATTGCGTTCGAGCTGCGGGGAAGCCTTGCTGCGGGTGCGGATTTCCCAGCCGGCTTGCGGAAATTGCGCCTGCGCCTGTTCTTCGACCGCCGCCACCGCGCCGTCGCTCGCATTGGCTTGCGGCAAACGCAGCCGGTATTGCCAGCGCACCAGGCTGCCGGGTTGCAGGAGCCCGGTGGCGCGCAGCGCCGCCTCGCTCATCAGCACGCGCGGTCCAAGGCCGATGCCGCCGGCGAGCTTGTCCGGCTCGTTGGTCAGCGCCGCGCGCAGCTCGACCGTGGCACTTGCCGATGGTGATGCGGTCGCCGATTTTCAGATCGAGCCGCGCCAGCAGCGCCGGATCGACCGCCGCGCCGAAGGCGCCGCCGCGCTGGCGCGAACAATGCGGCAAGCGGCATCGCCGGATCGGTCGCGACCGCGCCGAACAGCGGATAGGCGGCATCGACCGCCTTGACCTCGACCAGCGTCGAGCTGCCGTCGGCTGCAGCTTTCGTCGTGCGTTCTTGCCATCGCCCGCAAGGTCGCGGCGACGGACACTTTGCCATGCGCGTCGAGAAACGCGCGCTCGGCATCGCTCGGCTTGCCGCTGAATGAGCGAAAAGGCGAGGTCGCCGCCGAGGATCACGCGGCCGGCGCCGGCGATGCCGTCGTTGCAGGCTGGCGGCCACCGAGCCGACGCCGGCGATCGCCATGACGCCGAGCGCGATGCAGGCGATAAAGACGCCAAAGCCGCGCAAGCCGCCGCGCAAATCGCGCCAGGCAAAGCGCAATGCCAAGCGCAATGCGACAGAGCCGGCTTGGCTTCGGCGTCCGCGCCAGCATCAGCGCTGCGCTCCGGCATGACGCGCGCCAACACGAAATGCGTCGGCGCGAACACGACGAGCGGCAATCCGATCAACAATCCGGCGAGCCAGACGTAAGGCGGCACCCAAGTCTGGGCGGCGGTGTCGCGCATGCCCCAGACATAATTGATGTTGACCGGAGTGAGCCCCGGATGCGGCGTCGGCGGCGGCATCAGGAAGAAACAGACCAGCAGCAGCACCCAGGACAGCCGGTCCACGCCCACAACGCGCGCCGGTCATAGCCGATCTTCCAGACCAGATAGACCAGAAGGAACGGCAGCCAGCCGTGAAACAGCGAAAGCAGCCGCAAGAACAGCGAATGGGTCGGATCGAACATGTAGTCGGTCATGCCGGTGAGCGAGATGCCCGCGGCGATTGACCGACAAAATCGATCACCCACACCGCCTGCGGCACGAGAATGCCGACGGCAGCACATCGAGATCAGCAGAGCGTTCTCGGGCCAGATCGCAATCAATGTCAGAATCAGCGCGACGTCGCAGAAATACAGAAAGTTCGTCGGCCCGTAATAATGCCAATAGACCGGAACCAGCACCGCCACGAATGCGGTATAGGCGAGCTTGACGCCAAGCGGCACGCGCGCTGCGGATTGCGTCATGATGCTCTGCCTGCCGCTGGACGGCGGCGTGCTCGATCCGGCCGGAATGCATGTGCAGCACGCGGTCGCAGCGCGCCGCGAGCGCGGTGTCGTGGGTGACCAGAACGAGCGTCGTGCCGCGCTCGCTGTGGCCGCGGAACAATAAGCTCGATGATATCGCGTCCGGTCGTCTCGTCGAGATTGCCGGTCGGCTCGTCGGCAACGACGATGGCGGGATTGGGCGCGAGCGCGCGGGCGAGCGCGACGCGCTGCTGCTCGCCGCCGGAAAGCTCGGCCGGATAGTGATGGAGGCGGTCGCGCTAGCCCGACGGCGGCAAGCTCGCGTTGCGGCGCGCGACAGCGCGTCGGGCACGCCGGCGAGTTCGAGCGGGACCGCGACATTTTCCAGCGCCGTCATGGTCGGGATCAGATGAAAGGCCTGAAAGACGATGCCGATGGTGCGGCCGCGGAAGCGGGCAAGCCGGTCTTCGTCGAGCCGGCGCAGGTCTTCGCCGGCGACCATGACGGAGCCGGAATCGGGCCGCTCCAGCCCGGTCATCACCATGAGCAGCGTCGACTTGCCGGAGCCCGACGGGCCGAGCAGGCCGACCGCCTCGCCGCGGCCTATATTGAGGCCGATGTCGCGCAGGATATGGACGCGGGCGGCGCCGCGGCCGAGCGACAGGTTGACGCCGCCGAGCACGATGGCGTCGCCGGCGGAAGGATGGCCCGAAATGTCGTTCATGCTTCGGAACCGACCGGCGATCCTCGCCGTCGCGTCGTGCCCGCTCATATGGGGCGCGGCGCGCTGTTCGTCCAAATCGCCGCGATTTGCAGCGTGGCGCTCGCTGCCGCGACAGTGACGCCTGCCGCGCGCAGCGCAGACCGCCGGTCCATATCGTCGCGCTCGGCGATTCGCTGACCGCCGGATACGGTCTTGCCGATAAGGACGGCTTTGTGCCGCGCCTGCAAGCGGCGCTCGCGGCCAACGGCATCGCCGCGCGACGATCGCCAATGCCGGCGTCTCCGGCGATACCGCCTCCGACGGGCTTGCCCGGCTCGATTGGTCGGTGCCGCAGGGCACCGATGCGGTCATCGTCGAGCTCGGCGCCAACGACATGCTGCGCGGGATCAAGCCCGAAGTGACGCGCGCCGCGCTCGAGGCAATCTTGCGCCGGCTGACGCAGCGTCACATTGCGGTGCTGTTGTGCGGCATGCGCGCGGCGCCGAATCTCGGCGCCGACTATGGTCGCGGCGTTCGAGCGCATCTATCCGGAGCTGGCGGCCAAATATGGCGTCCTGCTCTATCCGTTCTTCCTCGACGGCGTCGCCGCCGATCTGAGCCTGACGCAGCAGGACGGCCTGCACCCGAACGCCGCGGGCGTCGGCGTCATCGTCGCAGCGGATTTTGCCCAAAGTGCGAGGAGCTCGTCGCCAAGGTCCGGGCGCAAAAACCGTCGTAAGGGTTGCGCGCCGGTCGCGATCGCCGCATGCTGCGGCGGCGACGAATCGCACGAGCCGGAGTTGGTCATGCCCCGCTTGTTCACCGGTCTCGAAATTCCGCCGTCGGTCGCCCAATCGCTCGCGCATCATGCGCGGCGGATTGCCGGGGGCGCGCTGGATCACGCCTGAGAATTATCACCTCACGCTGCGGTTCATCGGCGACATCGACGACGCGCTGGCGCACGAGATCGCCAGCATGCTCGGGCGCGTGCGTCGCGGCGCGTTCGAACTTCGTTTCGACGGGCTGTCCTCGTTCGGCGGGCGCAAAGCCGCGCGCCGTGGTCGCCGCCGTGGCGCCGGTCGCGCCGCTGATGGAGCTGCAGGCGGAGCAGGAGCGATTGCTGCAACGGCTCGGGCTCGAGCCCGAGGGGCGCAAATATACGCCCGCATGTCACGCTGGCGCGCTTGCGCGATTCTTCAAGCCACCAGGTCGCCGATTATCTCGCGGCGCGCGGCCATTACCGCTCGCCGTCGTTCGCAGTGTCGCGCTTCGTGCTGTTCTCCTCGCGCGCCTCGGTCGGCGGCGGTCCCTATATCGTCGAGGAAGCCTATCCGCTCGCCGAGGCCGAGCTGCGGCGCGTGCAGCAGGCGGGGTAGGTTACTCCCGGCATAGTACTCCCGGCACGGCACGCTACGCCCGCAGCATCCTCGATTGCAGGTCGAGCATCGCCGTGGCGAAGCCGTGGCTGTCGGACATCAATTCGCGCATCAGCGACAGCGGCGTCGGCCACGACGATTCGACCTCGCCGATCACGCCGCCGAAATCGAACGACAGTTCGGCGTCGAATTTGCGCGCCAGCTGCTGCATGCGCTGGTTCTCGGCAAGGCACGCCATGTGCAGAAGCCGGAAGCCGCGATTGCGCGCGGCCAAGCAGCGTGCGCCGCAGCAGCGCCGAGCCGACGCCGTGGCTCTGCCAAGGCTTCTCCACGCTGATCGCGGCCTCGGCCTGGCGCGGCAAGCGCAAGCCGAGCGGGCGCAGCTCCGCGGCGCCGCGCATCACGCCGCCGACGAAAAAGCCGTGCACGATGGCGTCGAGGCTCGCGGTCAGATCGACGTAATTGCGGACGAACTCGTCGGATACGCCGCCGGCGAACCGGTTGCGCCGGCTCTCGGGGTCGAGACGCAGTATATGCTCGCGGTATTTTTCCGTCTCGCCGATCCACAATTTGCGGATCACGCCGCCTTCGGGAAGGACTTCCTGCATCGGGTCTCCTGACGTTGTCGTCGCTAAGACCCTCCTTCTCGCTTCCTCCCGGAAAGCGCTGGCGCGGCACCTGCGGGTTTGCAAACGCGCTTCGCGTAGTCGCCGAATCAAATCATCATGTCGTGTGCCATGGAAATTTGGCAAGGCGAAGGATTGAGCAACATGCCCGCATTCCGTATACGCATGGCTCGCCGCGCGTTCGCGAGGGTTTGACGCCATCGTCACGTTTCCTCCACAACGGTTAATTCGCAAAAGTCGATCGACTGAAATTCCCGATGACGAATTCCGTCACAGCGCAATATGCCGCCGGTGTCGCCGCGGGCAGCGTCGAGAGCGACGACGCGCAACTTGCCGTGCTCGACTGATGGCGCGGCTCGAGGCGCGGATCGCGGAATACCGCCTGGCGCGAAAATCGTCGTCGCTCGGCTGGCTGTTCGCCGGCCGCGAACGCGCGCTGCCGCCGATCAAGGGTCTCTACATCTACGGCGACGTCGGGCGCGGCAAGACCATGCTGATGGATTTTTTCTTCGCGGCGAGCCCGGTCGTGCGCAAGCGCCGCACGCATTTTCACGAATTCATGCTCGACGTGCACGAGCGCGTCCACGCCGTCCGGCAGAAAATGAAGCTCGGCGAACACGACGGCGAGGATCCGATCCGGCTCGTCGCCGAAGAGCTTGGCCGAACAGGCCTGGCTGCTCTGCTTCGATGAGTTTCACGTCACCGACATTGCCGACGCCATGATTCTCGGCCGGCTGTTCACGCAACTGTTCGAGCGCGGCGTCGTGGTGGTCGCGACCTCGAATGTGGCGCCGGACGAGCTCTATAAGGACGGCTTGAACCGCGTCCTGTTCGTGCCGTTTCATCCACATGCTGGAACAGCGCATGGATGTCGTGCGGCTTAACGCGCGCACCGACTTCCGCCTGGAGAAGCTCGCCGGTCTGCCGGTCTGGTACGTGCCGGCCGATGCGGCGGCCGATGCCGCACTCGACGATGCCTGGCGGCGGCTCACCGGCGGACATGACGGGACGGCGGCAATATCTCGCGCTCAAGGGCCGCAGCGTGCACGTGCCGCGCGCCTTCATGGGCGTGGCGCGCTTTTCCTTCCACGATCTTTGCGAACAGCCGCTCGCCGCGGCCGACTATCTGCGCATCGCGCGCGAATACCACACCGTCATGCTCGACCGCATCCCGGTCATGACCTATGACAACCGCGACGCCGCCAAGCGTTTCATCATCCTGATCGATACGCTCTACGACCTGAACGTGAAGCTGATCGCTTCGGCCGCCGCGGAGCCCGATGCGCTCTATCGCGCCGAGCAAGGTTTCGAGGCGGCCGAATTCAAACGCACCGCCTCGCGGCTGGTTGAAATGCGCTCGCAAGCCTATCTGGCGCGGCCGCACGGCGCCGCGCATGCGGTTTCCGGCGCGTCGGACGGCGGCGGGGTGACGCAATCGACAGCCCGGCTTGAACGCGCCATCCGAAAGGGCTAATGACGCCCGCAGCCGGGCCTTTCCCCAATCAAGGACTTTTGTCGTGATGGCGCGAAGCAAGATCGCATTGATAGGCTCGGGGCAAATCGGCGGCACGCTGGCGCATCTGATCGGGCTCAAAGAGCTTGGCGACGTGGTCATGTTCGACATCGCCGAAGGCATCCCGCAGGGCAAGGCGCTCGACCTCGTCCAATCGTCGCCGGTCGACGGCTTCGACGCCCGCTTTTCCGGCACCAATTCCTATGAGGCGATCGAGGGCGCCGCGGTATGCATCGTCACCGCCGGCGTGCCGCGCAAGCCCGGCATGAGCCGCGACGATCTGCTCGGCATCAACCTCAAGGTGATGGAGCAGGTCGGCGCCGGCATCAAGAAATACGCGCCGAACGCCTTCGTCATCTGCATCACCAATCCGCTCGACGCCATGGTCTGGGCGCTGCAAAAATGCTGCGGGCTGCCGAAAACCATGGTGGTCGGCATGGCCGGCGTGCTCGACTCCTCGCGCTTTCGCTATTTCCTGGCCGACGAGTTCAACGTCTCGGTGGAAGATGTCACCGCCTTCGTGCTCGGCGGCCACGGCGACAGCATGGTGCCATTGGTGCGCTATTCGGCGGTCGCCGGCATTCCGCTGCCCGATCTCGTCAAAATGGGCTGGACCACGCCGGCGCGGATCGACGAAATCGTCGAGCGCACCCGCAACGGCGGCGGCGAGATCGTGGCCCTGCTGCGCACCGGCTCCGCCTTCTACGCGCCGGCGGCGTCGGCGATCGCCATGGCGGAAAGCTATCTGCGCGACAAGAAGCGGGTGCTGCCGGCCGCCGCCTGGCTCAACGGCGAATACGCCGTGAAGGATCTCTATGTCGGCGTGCCGGTGGTGATCGGGGCGAAGGGCGTCGAGCGCATCGTCGAGATCGAGCTCAACGGCACCGAGCGCGCCATGTTCGAGAAATCGGCGGAGGCCGTAAAAGGCCTGGTCGATGCCTGCAAAAAGATCGCGCCGGATTTGGGAAAATAAACAATCCTGTCATGCTCCGCGAAGGCGGAGCATCCAGTAGCCGCTCCCGATCAAAAATGATGCGCCCGGGTTTGACGCTTGTGGTTACCGGGTTTTCCGCCTTCGCGGGCAATGACAAGGGCCGCCGATGAACATCCACGAATACCAGGCCAAAGCGGTGTTGCGCGAATTCGGCGTGCCGGTGCCGCGCGGCATTCCGGCGTTTTCCGTTGCCGAAGCGGAAAAAGCCGCCAACGAGCTCGGCGGGCCGGTCTGGGTGGTGAAAGCGCAGATCCATGCCGGCGGCCGCGGCAAAGCCGGCGGCGTGAAAGTGGTGCAGATCGGTCGCCGATGTGAAGCGCGAAGCCGAGCGGCTCTTCGGCTCCACGCTCGTCACCCACCAGACCGGGCCGCACGGCAAAGAAGTGCGCCGGCTCTATATCGAGGAAGGCTCGGCGATCGAGCGGGAATTCTATCTGTCGATGCTGATCGATCGCGAGACCTCGCGCGTCGCCATCGTCGTCTCGACCGAAGGCGGCATGAACATCGAAGACGTGGCGCGCAACACCCCGGACAAGATCGCGACCATCTCGGTCGATCCCGTCGACCGGCGTTATGCCCGCATCACGCCCGCGGCGTCGCGCACGCCTTGCGGCTCGACGCCGATCTGCCAAGCAGATCGCATCCGCTGCTGACCAATCTCTACCGGGCGTTTATCGACAACGACATGAGCCTCCTCGAGATCAATCCGCTGGTCGTCACCAAGGACGAACAAGCTCGTCTGCCTCGACGCCAAGATCGATTTCGACGACAACGCGCTGTATCCTCATCCGAATATCGTGGCGTTGCGCGACGATGGCCGAGGAAGACGCCAAGGAGATCGAAGCTTCGAAGTTCGATCTCAATTATATCGCGCTCGACGGCTCGATCGGCTGCATGGTCAACGGCGCAGGCCTCGCCATGGCGACCATGGACATCATCAAGCTCTATGGCGAGATGCCGGCGAACTTCCTCGACGTCGGCGGCGGCGCCACCAAGGAGAAGGTGACGGCGGCGTTCAAGATCATCACCTCCGACCACAATGTGAAGGGCATCCTGGTCAATATTTTCGGCGGCATCATGCGTTGCGACATCATCGCCGAAGGCGTGGTCGCGGCGGTCAAGGAGGTCGGCTTGCGGGTGCCGCTGGTGGTGCGGCTGGAAGGCACCAATGTCGAACGCGGCAAGGACATCATCGCCAGGTCGAACCTCAACGTCACCTCGGCCGACGACCTCGACGACGCCGCGCAGAAGATCGTCAAGGCGGTGAGGGCGGCCTGATGTCCATCCTGATCGGCAACGACACCAAGGTGATCTGCCAGGGCTTTACCGGCAAGAACGGCACGTTTCATTCCGAGCAGGCGATCGCCTACGGCACCAAAATGGTCGGCGGCGTATCGCCCGGCAAAGGCGGGGCGACGCATCTCGGCCTGCCGGTATTCGACACCGTCGCCGAAGCGCGGCAAAAAACCGGCGCCGACGCCAGTGTCATCTATGTGCCGCCGGCCGGCGCCGCCGACGCCATCGCCGAAGCGATCGCGGCGGAAATTCCGCTCATCGTTTGCATCACCGAAGGCATTCCGGTGAGCCACATGGTGAAGGTCAAGCGCGCGCTGTGCGGCTCGAAATCTCGGCTGATCGGGCCGAATTGTCCGGGCGTGATGACCGCCGGCCAATGCAAGATCGGCATCATGCCCGGCAACATTTTCAAGCCCGGCAAGGTCGGCATCGTGTCGCGCTCCGGCACGCTGACTTACGAGGCGGTATTCCAGACCACCCAGGAAGGTCTCGGCCAGTCCACCGCGGTCGGCATCGGCGGCGATCCGGTCAAGGGCACCGATTTCATCGAAATCCTGGAAATGTTTCTGGCCGACCGGGCGACCGAAGCGATCGTCATGATCGGCGAGATCGGCGGCTCGTCGGAAGAAGACGCCGCGCAATTTATCAAGGACGAGGCCAAACGCGGCCGGATGAAGCCCATGGTCGGCTTCATCGCCGGACGGACGGCTCCGCCGGGGCGGCGAATGGGGCACGCCGGCGCCATCATCGCCGGCGGCAAGGGCGGCGCCGAATCCAAGATCGCTGCCATGGCGGCGGCCGGGATCAAGGTCTCGCCGTCACCGGCGCGGCTCGGCAAGACGCTTGCGGAAGCATGGAAATAAAAATTCATTTCTATCGTCTTTCGCCTGCCGCATCGCATCATTAAATAGGGTAAAAGATAAATCCCTGCCGCCGGGCTGGGCTGATTCGTGTCGTCCCCACGCATTCGGTTTCCAGCGATTGCGCCTCGTTTGCCGTCTGCCAGCTCGGGATTTGCGGAAAGGTCGCCCAAAGGTCGCCCCATGTCTCGCCAGGACGCCAATGCCGCCTTTGCCCTGACCTCGTTCCTCTACGGCGGCAATGCCGCCTATATCGAGGATCTGTACGCGCGCTATGAGACCGACCCGAAGACGGTCGACGCCGAGTGGCAGTCGTTCTTTCAAAGCCTCAAAGACGACGCCCGCGATGTAACCAACAATGCGCGCGGCGCCTCGTGGGGACGGCCGGATTGGCCGCCGGCCGGGCGTACCGAGCTCACGGCCGCGCTCGACGGCGATTGGGCCGAGGCCGGCAAGACCATCGGCGGCAAAATCACGGCGCAGGCGCAGGCGCGCGGGGTGGACATAGCCTCGCCCGACGTGGAGCGCGCCACCCGCGACTCGATCCGCGCGCTCATGCTGATTCGCGCCTATCGCGCCCGCGGCACATTTCACGCCAACCTCGATCCGCTCGGTCTGGAAGCGCCGAAGAACCCGGAGGAGCTCGATCCGGGCACTTACGGCTTTTCCGGCGGCGATCTGGACCGGCCGATTTTCCTCGACAAGGTGCTCGGGCTCGAATTCGGCACGGTGCGCGAAATCGTCGGCATCCTGCGCCGCACCTATTGCCAGACGCTCGGCATCGAATTCCTGCACATTTCCAGCGGCGCGCAAAAGGGCTGGATCCAGGAGCGCATCGAAGGCCCGGACAAGGAAATCACCTTCACGCGCGAGGGCAAGCGCGCCATCCTCAACAAGCTGGTTGAGGCCGAAGGCTTTGAAAAATTCTGCGACGTGAAATTCACCGGCACCAAGCGGTTCGGCCTCGACGGCGGCGAATTGATGATTCCGGCGCTGGAGCAGATCATCAAGCGCGGCGGCGCGCTCGGCGTGCGCGAGATCGTCATCGGCATGCCGCACCGCGGCCGGCTCAACGTCTTGGCCCAGGTCATGGCCAAGCCGCACCGCGCCATCTTCCATGAATTTAAGGGCGGTTCATCGACCCCGGACGCGGTCGAGGGCTCGGGCGACGTGAAATACCATCTCGGCGCCTCGTCCGACCGTGAATTCGACCAGAACAAGGTCCATCTGTCGCTCACCGCCAATCCGTCGCATCTGGAAATCGTCGATCCCGTGGTGCTCGGCAAGGTGCGTGCCAAGCAGGACCAGCTCGGCGCCACGCCCGACGACCGCACCATGGTGCTGCCGCTCCTCATTCACGGCGAC
The DNA here is from genome assembly GCA_963729335.1 of uncultured Alphaproteobacteria bacterium. Classification (GTDB taxonomy): domain Bacteria; phylum Pseudomonadota; class Alphaproteobacteria; order Rhizobiales; family Xanthobacteraceae; genus BOG-931. The sequence continues at coordinate 1,265,961 of CAVSNN010000001.1, read as the reverse complement.
GCGTCGTTCGCCGGGCAGGGCGTCATCGCCGAATGCTTCGGGCTTTCGGGACTGCGCGGTCACCGCACCGGCGGCTCGCTGCATTTCATCGTCAACAACCAGATCGGCTTTACCACCAATCCGCGCTATTCGCGCTCCTCGCCCTATCCGTCCGACGTCGCCAAGATGATCGAGGCGCCGATTTTCCACTGCAATGGCGACGATCCCGAAGCCGTGGTGTTCGCGGCCAAGATTGCGACCGAGTTCCGGCAGAAATTCCAGAAACCGGTCGTCATCGACATGTTCTGCTATCGCCGCCACGGCCACAACGAAGGCGACGAGCCGTCGTTCACCCAGCCGTTGATGTACAAGGCGATCGGCACCCATCCGACGACGCTCGAAATCTACGGCAATAAGCTGGTCGGCGACGGCGTCGTGACCGCGGCCGAAGTCGACAAGATGAAGGCGGATTGGCGCAGCCGCCTCGATATCGAGCTTGAAGCGGCGCTCGGCTACCGCGCCAACAAGGCCGACTGGCTCGACGGCCGCTGGGCCGGGTTCAAGACCGCGGGCGATGCCGACGATCCGCGCCGCGGCAAAACCGGCGTCGAGATCGCCAAGCTCAAGGAGATCGGCGGCAAGATCACGACCCTCGCGCCGGACTTTCATCTGCATAAGACGCTGACGCGATTCTTCGAGCATCGGCGCCAGGCGATCGACAGCGGCGCCGGCATCGATTGGTCGACGGCCGAGGCGCTGGCGTTCTGCTCGTTGCTGCTCGACGGCCATCGCGTGCGGCTGTCCGGCCAGGACTCCGAGCGCGGCACCTTCTCGCAACGCCATTCCGTGCTGCTCGATCAGGAAACCGAGCGGCGCTACACGCCGTTCAACAATCTCGGCGACGGCCAGGCGCGCTTCGAGGTCATCAATTCGATGCTGTCGGAAGAAGCCGTGCTCGGCTTCGAATACGGCTATTCGCTCGCCGAGCCGAACGCGCTGACGCTGTGGGAAGCGCAATTCGGCGATTTCGCCAACGACGCCCAGGTCCTGTTCGACCAGTTCATCTCGTCCGGCGAGCGCAAATGGCTGCGCATGTCGGGATTGGTCTGCCTTCTGCCGCACGGCTACGAAGGGCAGGGCCCGGAGCATTCCTCGGCGCGGCTCGAACGCTTTTTGCAGATGTGCGCCGAGGACAATATGCAGGTGGCGAACTGCACGACGCCGGCGAATTATTTCCACATCCTGCGCCGCCAGCTCGCGCGCGACTTTCGCAAGCCGCTGATCCTGATGACGCCGAAGTCGTTGTTGCGCCACCGGCGCGCGGTGTCGCGGCTCGACGAGATGGGCCCGGACACCTCGTTCCACCGGCTGCTATGGGACGACGCGCAGTTGCGGCCGGACGAGAAAATCAAGCTCGTTCCCGACGACAATATCCGCCGCGTCGTGGTCTCTTCCGGCAAGGTCTATTACGATCTGTTCGAGGAACGCGAGAAGCGCGGCATCGACGACATTTATCTGTTGCGCATCGAGCAGCTTTATCCGTTCCCGACCAAGGCGCTGATGCTGGAATTGTCGCGCTTCAAAGAGGCCGAAATCGTGTGGTGCCAGGAAGAGCCGCGCAATATGGGCGGCTGGGTGTTCGTCGATATTTTCCTGGAATGGGTACTCAACCAGATCGGCGCCAAGCACCGCCGCGCCCGCTATGCGGGGCGGCCGGCCTCGGCGTCGACCGCGGTCGGGCAGATGTCGCTGCATCTCGCGCAACTCAAGCATTTTCTCGATGAGGCGCTGGGATAGCGGAGGACGGAGGAATTGAAGCCATGACCGAGATCCGCGTGCCGACGCTCGGCGAATCGGTGACCGAGGCGACCATCGGCAAATGGTTCAAGCAAGCCGGCGAGGCGGTCGCGGTCGACGAGCCGTTGGTCGAGCTCGAGACCGACAAGGTGACCATCGAAGTGCCGGCGCCGGCCGCCGGCGTGTTGAGCGAAATCGCGGCCAAGGACGGCGAGACCGTCGCGGTCGGCGCGCTGCTCGGTCAAATCAAGGAGGGCGCAGCCAAAGAATCCGCGGCGCCGGCCAAAGCGCCGGCTGCGGTCAAGGCGCCGACGCCCGCGGCCCCGCCGCCGCAAGCTGCTAAACCCGCAAGCCCGCCCGCCGCCGCAACGGCGGCCGACACCCCGCTTGCACCGTCGGTACGCAAGCTCTCAGCCGAATCCGGCGTCGCTGCCGCGACCGTGGCCGGCACCGGCAAGGACGGCCGCGTCACCAAGGGCGACATGCTGGCGGCCATCGAGCGCGCCGCGGCGGCCCCGACGCCGGTGGCGGCGACCGCCGCGTCGCTCCAGGCCCGCGCGCCGTCGCCGGCTGACGATGCCGCGCGCGAGGAGCGCGTGCGCATGACCCGGCTGCGGACGACCATCGCGCGGCGGCTCAAGGACGCGCAGAACACCGCGGCCATGCTGACGACCTTCAACGAGGTCGACATGAGCGAGGTGATGGCGCTGCGGTCGCAATACCGCGACCTGTTCGAGAAGAAGCACGGCGTCAAGCTCGGCTTCATGGGTTTCTTCGTGCGCGCCTGCGTCCAGGCGCTCAAGGAAATCCCCACCGTCAACGCCGAGATCGACGGCACCGATATCGTCTACAAGAACTACTACCACATCGGCATCGCGGTCGGCACCGAGCGCGGCCTGGTCGTGCCGGTGGTGCGCGATTGCGACGCCAAGTCGCTCGCCGAGATCGAAAAGGCCATCGCCGATTTCGGCCGCCGCGCCCGCGACGGCGCGCTCAAGATCGAGGAATTGCAGGGCGGCACCTTCACCATCACCAACGGCGGCATCTACGGCTCGTTGATGTCGACGCCGATCCTCAACGCGCCGCAATCCGGCATCCTCGGCATGCACAAGATCCAGGAGCGGCCAATCGCGGTCGCCGGCAAGGTCGAGGCGCGGCCGATGATGTATCTGGCCTTGTCCTACGACCACCGCCTGGTCGACGGCCGCGAGGCGGTGACGTTTCTGGTCCGCGTCAAGGAATGCCTGGAGGAGCCGGCGCGGCTGGTGCTGGATTTGTGATCATGAAGGCCGTAATACTGGCTATTCCTCGCTCCGATTGTTGAACATGCCGACAATTGCTATTGTCTTTGGTGTTCGGATCATCGTCTATCCCAAGGATCATTTGCCGCCGCATCTGCACGCGAAATTTGCCGAGCATGAAGCCATGATCTCCATCGCGACCGGCGATGTTTTGGAAGGATCGCTCCCGCGCGCGAAGCTCAGGGCAGTCCAGGAGTGGCTGACGAGGCACCGTGAGCAAGTGGCGTATATATGGCGCGAAATTCGTGATCTACGGTATCAGGGAGGCATGATCGAGGAATGAACTATCGAATCAAAAGGGTCGAAGTTGTGCGCTATCCGGTTCTGCGCGTCACGTTTGATGACGGCCTTTCCGGCGAATACGATCTGAGCGATCTGATCGCCAAAGGGCCGGCTTTTGCGCCGCTGAAGGATAAGGCGTATTTCAACAAGGTCTCGGTCGGCGAGCATGGCCACACTTTCGGATGGAATTTAGACGATCTTGGGCATGAGATTGACTTCTGTCCCGACGCGACTCGCATTCGCATCGAAACGCAGAAGGTCGAGGAGTTGGCCGAGCGTTATCGGCTGAGCCGGTCCGCTGCGGAGTGAGCAATTGCGAGCTGTGATCGTTTGCCCAGCGTGCGGCAGGCCGCGAGGCAGTGACGTTTCTGGTGCGGGTGAAGGTATGCCTGGAGAAGCCGGCGCGGCTGGTGCTGGTTTTGTGAGGCAATGAACCCGCCATTCGGGATTTAAATGGGCAATTGGGTCGCGGTGTCAGAGATCGTGCGTAATGCCGCCCTAGCGGTTGCGGCCTTTGTCGGTGCATTTTTGGCTTGGCGTCAACTATCGCCTGCAGCTTCACAGGCAAGGTCAGCAAGTTCGCAAGCTGAACTTGCCCGGCGGACGCACGTAACCGAACTATTCAATCGAGCCGTAGGGCAACTTCGCGATCCGAAGCTCGAGGTTCGGTTGGCAGCGATTTATGTCCTTCGTGAGGTAGCAAGGGAATTTCCGGATTTCTCGGACCCTATTTTTGAGCTCCTGCAAGCCTATCTAAGGTCCGGGGAGATCGATTACGGTGACGAGGAGCCACCAATCGACATCCAGGCGATCATAAAGCTCCTGCGGAACAGATTGGAGATTTCTGATGCGTAAGATCCGAGTTGATGTCGCCACTCCCACACTAGATATTCACGGCGCCTTCGTGCGGCGTACTGATCTTAGTGGAGCTTCGCTCCGCGATGCGAACATGAGTGGTGCGGATGCAACCAACGCGATTTTTCGAGGCGTCGATTTTGAAGGTGCGGTCCTCCGAGGAACAGTATTGCGCGGGGCTGACCTGACAGGCGCAAAGAATCTCACAATTGAGCAACTTTCCGAGGCCATTATCGACGATGATACAATTCTCCCGAAGTACATTGATCGGGCGAAGCTTCGCGACGCTGTTTCGAATGAGCGCGAATAGGTTATGCCCTACGACCTCATTGTCATCGGCACCGGCCCCGGCGGCTATGTCTGCGCCATTCGCGCCGCGCAACTCGGGATGAAGACCGCGGTGGTCGAGAAGTGGGCCACCTTCGGCGGCACCTGCCTCAATATCGGCTGCATCCCGTCGAAGGCGATGCTCAATGCGTCGGAACTGTACGAGGAGGCCGCGCATAAATTTGCCGACATGGGCATCAAAGTCGGCAAGCCCGCGGTCGATCTCGCGGCGATGCTCAAATACAAGGACAAAGGCGTCGACGGCAACGTCAAGGGCGTCGAATTCCTGCTCAGGAAGAACAAGATCGAGGCGTTTCGCGGCACCGCGCGCATTGCGGCGCCCGGCAAGGTCGAGGTGAAAAGCGCCGACGGCAAGACCCAGGTGCTGGAGACCAAGGCCATCGTCATCGCCACCGGCTCCGACGTGGCGCGATTAAACGGCATCGATATCGACGAAAAGCGAATTGTGTCCTCGACCGGCGCGCTGGAATTTTCCACGGTGCCGAACAAGCTGCTGATCGTCGGCGCCGGCATCATCGGGCTCGAACTCGGCTCGGTGTGGCGCCGTCTCGGCGCCGAAGTCACGATCGTCGAATTTCTGGATCACATCTTGCCCGGCATCGACGGCGAAGTCGGCAAGCAATTCCACCGCATGTTGCAAAAGCAGGGACTCGCTTTCAAATTGTCGTCGAAAGTCGCCGCGGTCGACGCCTCCGGCAAGACGCTCAAAGTCAAGGTCGAGCCAGTCGCGGGCGGTGCGGCGGAAACGGTCGAGGCCGATATCGTGTTGGTCGCCGTCGGCCGCGTGCCCTACACCGAAGGCCTCGGCCTCGAAGCGCTCGGCGTCAAAAAGGACAATCGCGGCCGTGTTATCGTCGATCCGCATTTCCGCACCAACGTCGCCGGCATCTATGCCATCGGCGACGTGATCGCCGGGCCGATGCTGGCGCACAAGGCGGAAGAGGAAGGCGTCGCGGTCGCCGAAATACTCGCCGGCCAGGCCGGCCATGTGAATTACGAGGTCATTCCCAACGTCGTCTACACCAGCCCGGAAATCGCCAGCGTCGGCAAAACCGAGGAAGAATTGCAGGCCGCCGGCGTCGCCTACGCTGTCGGAAAATTTCCCTTCACCGCCAATCCGCGCGCCAAGGTCAACTTGACGCCGGACGGCTTCGTCAAAATCCTCGCCGACGCCAAGACCGACCGCGTGCTCGGCGTGCATATCCTCGGCCCGGACGCCGGCAACATGATCGGCGAAGCCGCCATCGCGATGGAATTCGGCGCCTCGTCGGAAGACATCGCCCGCACCTGCCATGCCCACCCGACCTTGAGCGAAGCGATCAAGGAGGCGGCGCTCGCGGTCGCCAAGCGGGCGATTAATTTTTGATTCACCCGTCATTGCGAGGAGCGAAGCGACGAAGCAATCCAGGACAGCCGAGCCGCACTGGATTGCTTCGCTGCGCTCGCAATGACGAGAATCTACAGCGCCGCGATGAACGGCACCGCATGCGGCGCGTAGAGCCCGAGCACGGTGAGCACGACACCCACCGCGCCGAGCGCGCCGGCGAACCAGGCCAGCGCCACCATGCCGGTGATCACCGCCGCCGAGGCGAGCACGATGCCGACCTGAAACGCGGCGGACGCCAATTCGTAGTGGTGATATTTCGCCATCGACAGATCGCGTTCCTCCTCCTCGGCCGCCGCCTTCGCCGCGAGTTCCTTGCGGCCCTCGCCGGTTTTTGGGTCCGAGTTCGTAGCGCGCGGCGGTCTTGCGCCACGCCTCGACCTGCTTATCTATCGCCGCCTTGGCGGCGGGGTCGGTCAGGCCCGCGGCGAGTAGCGTCGTCTGATCCGCCGCGGTGTTGAGCACCGTCCTGCGGATGTCCTTGGCCTGGAAGAAGGCCCAGGTGTCGGACGATTTGACATTGGCGTCGATGGCCGCGGTCTGCGCGCTCTTGCCGAGCGTCTCCGAGAACGACAGAAACAGCGCCAGGATGGCAATGACCAGCGCGATCCTTCTATTGAAATACTCGCCGTGCTCGCCCTCGTGCGCCTTTTCGATCGCTTCGTGGATTTCCGACATGATGGCCCCCTCCGCTATCATAGGGGCGCATATTGCCCGTCATTGCGAGGAGCACAAGCGACGAAGCAATCCAGAACCGCGCCGCCGCACTGGATTGCTTCGCTTCGCTCGCAATGACCGTCAAGCGCGCGGGTGGGCGCTGCGATAGGCGGCGATCAGCCGGTCGGCATCGACTTCGGTGTAAATCTGCGTGGTCGACAGCGAGGCGTGGCCGAGCAATTCCTGGATCGAGCGCAGGTCGCCGCCGCGGGCGAGCAAATGCGTGGCGAAGGAGTGCCGCAACGCGTGCGGCGTCGCGGTTTCCGGCAGGCCGAGCGCGCCGCGCAGCCGCGCCATGACGAGCTGCACGAGCCGCGGCGACAGCGGCCCGCCTTTGGCGCCGACGAACAGCGGGCCGTGCTCGGGCAAGTCGAACGGGCATAGCGCGAGGTAGCTCGTGACGAGCTTTTGCACCGGCGCAATGAGCGGCACCATGCGCTCTTTGCGACCCTTTCCCGTGACCGTGAGCGCGTCGCGCCCGCCGACATTGCCGCGTTTAAGCCCGAGCGCCTCGGAAATGCGCAAGCCGCAGCCATAGAGCAAAGCCAGCACCGCGGCGTCGCGGGCGTGAATCCACGGCGAGCGGCCGTCGCCGGCGGCGAGATCGGGATCGGCGAAATGCTTGGCCGCGGCGACAGGAAGCGGCCGCGGCAAGGTTTTTGCTACCTTTGGCGCCCGCACCGCGGCGAGCGCGCCGACCTTGCCTTTGCCGCCGCGTTCGAGAAAACGGGCGAACGCGCGCAACCCGGCGAGCGCCCGCATCAGCGACCGACTGCCGATATTTTCGCTGCGCCGCGCCGAAAGGAAGGCGCGCACGTCGGCCGGTTCGAGCGTGGCGAGCGCGGCAAGCGACGGCGCGCCGCCCAGATGGCCGGCGAGGAAGCTCAGGAATTGCCGCACGTCGCGCCGATAGGCTTCGAGCGTCTTCGGCGACAGCCGCCGCTCGGTGGCGAGATGATGCAGCCAATGCTCGATTTCGGCGGCGACTTTTGGCGCGACGAAAGCAGGAGGCGCGTTTTCACCTCCCCCTGCAGGGGGGAGGTCGGCGGTCGAAGACCGCCGGGTGGGGGCCGAACTATTGTGGGAAGTCGACCCCACCCCGGCGTGCTTCGCACGCCGACCCTCCCCCTTCAGGGGAGGGTGATTATGCGCTTCGCTCGTCATCATCCCCACATTACCGGCTGCGGCCTTTCCTCTTCCTAAACTGCCGAGAATCGGCGGAGAATCGTAGCATGGCCAGACGCGTCGTCGATGTGCTGGTCCCGGTCGCGCTCGACCGGGCCTATTCGTACCGGGTGCCCGAGGCGCTGAACCTCGCCCCGGGCGACGTTGTCTGCGTGCCGCTCGGCAGCCGCGAGGCGACCGCGGTGGTGTGGGCGGACAATCCGAAGCCCAATCCGCGGCTCGACAACCGGCTCAAAGACGTCGAGGACAAGCTCGATGTGCCGCCGCTGCGCCCCGAATTGCGCAGCTTCGTCGATTGGGTGGCGAATTATACGGTCGCTTCGCGCGGCATGGTGCTGCGCATGTGCCTGCGCATGGGTGAGCATCTCGGCCCGGGGCGCGAGCGCGTCGGGGTGCGGCTTGGCGGACCGCCGCCAGCGCGCATGACCGGCGCGCGGGCGCGTGTGCTCGAACGCCTCGTCGACGGCTTGCTGCGCGGCAAGGCCGACGCCGCGCGCGAGGCGGGCGTCAGCTTGGGCGTGATCGACGGCTTGATCGACGAAGGCACGCTGCAAGCCGTGGTGCTGCCGCCCGAGCCGGTCGCGGCAATGCCCGATCCCGGTTTTGCGCAATCCGACTTCACCGCCGATCAAAGCGCCGCCGCCGCCGCGCTGCAAGCGACCGTCGCCACGGGCGGCTACGCGGTGACGCTGATCGACGGCGTCACCGGCTCGGGCAAGACCGAAGTGTATTTCGAGGCGATCGCCGACACCGTCCGCGCCGGCCAGCAGAGCCTCATTCTGATGCCGGAGATCGCGCTCACTGCGGCCTTCCTCGACCGCTTCGCCGCGCGCTTCGGCACCCGCCCGGCGGAATGGCATTCGCAGCTCACTCCGCGCAAGCGCGCGCGCACCTGGTCCGCCGTCGCCAAAGGCGAGGTCGCCGTCGTGGTCGGCGCGCGCTCGGCGCTGTTTCTGCCCTATGCCGATCTCGGCCTGATCGTGGTCGATGAGGAGCACGATCCGGCCTACAAGCAGGAAGACGGCGTGCATTATCACGCCCGCGACATGGCGGTGGTGCGCGGCCACATCGCCAAAATCCCGGTGGTGCTCGCTTCGGCGACGCCGTCGATCGAGACCGAAGTGAACGCGCGGCGCGGCCGCTATGCGCGGCTCTCTCTGCCCGAGCGGTTCGGCGGCCAGCTCTTGCCGTCGGTCGAGGCGGTCGACCTGCGCGTCGCGCCGCCGCCGCGCGGCCGGTTCATCTCGCCGGTGCTGGCCGAGGCGGTGCGGACTGCGCTCGAGCGGCGCGAGCAGGCGTTGCTGTTTCTCAATCGCCGCGGCTATGCGCCGTTGACGCTGTGCCGCGCCTGCGGCTTCCGCTTCTCCTGCCCGAACTGCGACGCCTGGCTGGTCGATCACCGCTTCCGCCGCCAGCTGGTCTGCCATCATTGCGGCTTCGCCATGCCGCATCCGCCGGCCTGCCCGAAATGCCAGGCCGCGGCGTCGTTCGTCGCCGTCGGGCCGGGCGTCGAGCGGCTGGAAGAGGAAGTGCGGGAGTTATTCCCGGCCGCGCGCGTTCTCGTGCTGTCGTCCGATCTGGTCGCCTCGGTGGAGCGGATGCGCGAGGAATTCGCCGCTATCGCCGCCGGAGAATTCGACATCGTCATCGGCACGCAGCTCGTCGCCAAAGGCCATCACTTCCCGATGCTCAATCTCGTTGGCGTCATCGATGCCGATCTCGGCCTCGCCAACGGCGATCCGCGCGCCGCCGAGCGCACCTTCCAGCTGTTGCATCAGGTGATCGGCCGCGCCGGCCGCGACGCCGGCGTCGGCCGCGGCTTTCTGCAAACCCACCAGCCCGAGCATCCGGTGATGCGCGCGCTCGTCGCGGGCGATCGCGAGGCATTCTATTCCGCCGAGATCGCCGCGCGCGAACAGGCCGGCTATCCGCCGTTCGGAAGGCTCGCCTCGATCGTGGTCTCCGGCCCCGACAATAACGACACCGCTGCCCACGCCCGCGCGCTCGCCCGCGCCGCGCCGCATGCCGAAGACGTGCGCGTGCTCGGTCCCGCCGAGGCGCCGCTGTCTTTGGTGCGCGGCCGCCACCGGCTACGTTTGTTGATCAAGGCGCCGCGCGGGTTCGATCTCTCGGCTTATTTGCGCGAATGGCTCGCCGCCGCGCCGAAGAAGCACGGTTCGATCAAGCTCGACATCAACGTCGATCCGCAGAGTTTTTTGTAAGGGCGTGCGTGGCCTGAGCGTGTAGGACGGGTTGAGCGCTTGCGAAACCCATCGTGCGGCCTGTCAAATCAATGATGAGTGTCGCTTCCGCCTGCGCGCGCTTCGGCGGACAAGCGCGTAGGATGGGTTGAGCACTTGCGAAACCCATCATGCGGCGTGTCAAATCAATGATGGGTATCGCTTCGCTCCACCCATCCTACACGCTTGCTATCGCTTTTTCTTTTTTGTGCCCTTCTTCGCGAAAATCGCGTTCCAGTTTTCCTTGTAGGCCGCGGTGACCGGTTTCTGGCCTTCGCCCCGGCTGTAATTGGCAGGCGCGGCGGCGGCGGTCTCGCCGCCCTCGGGCTTGGCTGCGTCTTTCGGTGTGTCCTTAGGCGCGTCCTTGGCCGCAGGGCTCTCGACCTTCGCGGCAGCATCCTGTTTTGGAGCGGCTTCGGCCTTTTTTGGAGTTGCTTTGGTTTCTTTGTTGTCGCTGGCCATCGTCTTTCCTGACGCCACTTGCCTATTCGTCATGCCCGGCCAGCGAGCATAGCGCGGATTGGGCGAAGACAAAATCCGGCGTTTAGTCTCACTACGCGATCACGCATGTGATTTCGCTTATGCGGGGAATTGGCTGAGGGGAGTCGCTATATCACTTCCATCGCGCAGCGCATCGCGCGGGTCCGTTGGGTTACCCGCTTCCGCTCTCTGCGTATGGCGTCTCGGCGAAGGCGATGCCCATGGCGCGCAGTCGCTCTTTGCCGCGGATCGTCAAATCGGTGATCATGGCAAACTGCTCACGGCTTTCGGCCACGTATGATTTTATCTTGTAGCGCGTACCCCAGGGCAGCTCCGCCGCCATGACCTTTACCGGCGTGTCCGGTTTGCGAAAGCCGCTGGTTTCGGCAGCTTCGCAGAGAACCCGGCGCACCGCGGCGCCGTCGTGATCGGCGCGCAGATAGAAATTCGTCACGCAGAGCAGGCTGCGCTGGCCGCTGCTGGCATTGTGCACGCTGGACGACCACAGCCGAGAGTGCGGAATGATCACCGCGGTGTCGTCGGCCGTCACCATGTGCACCGCCCTGGCGCCGATGGAGGTGACCTCGCCATAGCTGCCGTCCAACTCGATCCAGTCGCCCGGCTGGTAGGTGTTCTCGATGACTGTCACGACTCCCGCGATCAGGCAACTGACGTAATCCTTGATCGCGAAGGCGAGCGCCAAGCCCAGGGTTGCGGCGAGCGCTACGACATTCTCGAAGCTGGGCTCGATCAGAAGCGGGACGATGATCGCGACGGCCGCGATCCAGATCACCAGCCGGGCGACGGGCGCGACCCGCAAGATCAACAGCCGCCGGTGCGAGGCCGCACTCTCGGCAGCGCGGCGCACGATCCAGCGCACCGCCAGGACGAGCACACCGCAAGCAACCAAAACGATGAGAACGCTAAGAATGTGATGCCATGTCAGTTCGCGCAAGAAACCGAAATCGCCGGCGGCTTCATTCATCGCGTTGTCCCTCTCATCGACCCGTTTCAAGACAACGGTGCCAAAGCCTGCGCGACATGCGACGCGTATATGCAATACTACTTAATGCAGATGTCGGACCGCCGGACGCGGTCATTGCTGCCGAAATCAACGGTCGGCGATTGAGACAGGAGCCTCTTTTTTGTTCCGCTGAATTTGGCCCGCGTCGTCGCGGTGCTTGCACGGTTTCGCGCGGCAACCCTTAACGAAGGCAGCCCTATTTTCCTATACGTATTCAAACGGACCCAGCGCGGTGCGGATGGGCGCGGTGTCTGCAAATTAATGAGTAAGCGTGACCCGGATTGAGTCGCGGCAAAATCCAGCGCCAGCCTGCCGTACGTCTCAATATTCTTAGATTCTTAGCGCCGACGTCGGTTGCAATTGCTCGGCGATCAAAACCGCTGCGGCGGACGCGGCGGGCCGCTTCGTCCCGGGCCGCCTCGTCCGGGCGCGGCGCCCGGCACCAGCCGCGGCTTCATCGGCAACAGGCCCTCGCGCTGCAACTTCTTGCGGGCGAGCTTGCGGGCGCGGCGAATCGCCTCCGCGCGCTCCCGGACCCGCCGCTCGGAGGGTTTTTCGTAATGGCCGCGCAGCTTCATTTCGCGAAAGAGACCTTCGCGCTGCATCTTCTTTTTCAGGATTTTGAGGGCCTGGTCGACATTGTTGTCGCGGACGAGAACCTGCACGCGGTGTTCCTTTTCGCTTCGAGCGGTCAATCAACCCGCCGGCCAGGGCGCTCGGGTCCCTGTCGCGCGGCCACGCACGTCTCGGGCGCCGGCGGCGCCCGCGGTCGGCAACCAAGTCGCTTTGTGAAAGCGTGCCCGCCGATGGGCACCGCGGCTGCCGATTGGTCGAAACGGTGACTTCGGTAGGTCACCGCTTTTTGGGCCGCTCTCGGTATTGCAATGCTTGCCTATAGAGATATGCGGCGATTTGTCAAAGGCGACGGCCGGGCACGAGCCCGTCAGTTCGCGTCGGGATATTCGCTCAACATCCGCTGCAGCGCCGCCTTTCCCGCCCGGTTGGCCTCCGTCATCGACTCGAAATAGACCTCGGAATGGTCGATCGCGCTGGTCCGGCCGGCGCGATAAATCTCCCAACGCCACGATTTCGGCGGCGGTGCCCGGTGCTTCACGACAACTGAAAAGTCTTCATGATCAATCATGGGATCGGCACGTTATCACACAATACCGCGCGATTCGCGAAGAAAACGGGTTCTTGGAAAATAAAGCCCGAAATCCGCGTTGTTCGGTATCTTGAAGCCACAATATAGGGTATGTCCTCAAAATCGGAGAATTCACCAAAAACCCAGAGGCCTATCGTGACAACAGGCTCCAGTACTGCCGGCTTTGCCATCAAAGCCGGCTATGTCGTCATGGCCGCGGCGGCGCTGATCTTTGTCGCCATGCTGGTGCTGACGGTGCTGCACCCGTAGCCGGCCGGCGGCACGCGGGAAACGATCGGTCACGATGCCGCGGCGGCCGCCACTTCCACGATGGTGTTCGAATTATCGACGCTGTCATAGACCGAGACCTGGACGATCGGATAAGCGGTCTTGATGACCAGCGCCGCCGATTGCGCGGCTTCCGATGTCGTGTAGGAGCCCTTAGTCTGCCGGTCGACCTGAAGCAAATACCGGCCGCGCTCCGGCCGCTTGCGTTGCGAGAACACCTCATCGGCTTGTTGGTCTTTCTCGGAATCGTCCTTCACCGGCATCTTGATCTGGCGCGAGGCCATGCGTGGCTCCTTTATGGGGTGAGTCCCTTATGTAGAGGTTTCGGGCATCCCCCGCCAGTGCATCGGGTCGGCTGAACCGCGGGTCCGGGCTCGCCGCAAGCCGAGCGTGCCGGAACATGTTCTCGCCACGGCCGGCGAGGCGGGACAAGCGCGGCATGTCGGGTTAGCATCGCGCATCCGGGAACCCGAAATGCGCATCCGCACGGTTATCCTTGGCGCCCTGGTCGTGGTCGTCGCCTTTATCGGGGCGATGCTGCTCATGGATGTGCTGTGGCCGACGGCGCCGGCGCCGCAGGCCAACCGGCCGGCGCTGCAAGCGATGCCACCGCTGCAGCCCTTGACCGGCGCATCGAGCGTGTTGGCGCCCACCGCCATTGCGCTATCGGCGATCCGCGACGCGCTCGACGCCCAAGCGCCGCGCAACCTCTCCGGCAAGCCGCAAAATCCGGTGTCGAAGCTGCTCTCCAGCGCGCAACTCACCTTCACGATGACGCGCGGGCCGCTCGCGGTGTCCGGCCAGCCCGGCGTGCTCGTCGTCACCACGCCGCTTGCCGGCACGTTCGAGGCGCTCGGCACGCTCACCGGCGCGGTCGGCAGCGGCGTCAACGCGGTCGGCGGCGCCATCGGCAACCTGATCGGCGGTAGCACGGGACAAGAGGTGCAGAATCTCGCCGGCAAGGCGTTCAACGAGCACACCGACATCCAGGGCACGGTGACGACCACGTCGCGGCCGATCATCGCGCCGAACTGGCGGCTCGAGCCCAATCTCTCAGGCCAGGTCAATGTCGTCGACGTGGTGCTGCCGATCGGCGGGCTGAAGCTTTCCGTGGCCAGCGAGGTCAAGCCGGTGCTCGACGGGGCGGTGCGCGACCAGATGCGCGCGCTGGAAACCTATCTGCGCAACGACCCGTTCATCGAAAACGCCGCGCGCGCCGAATGGGCAAAATTGTGCAATTCGATTCCGCTTGGCGCGGCCGGCCAGGGCATGCCGAATCTGTGGCTCGAAATCCATCCCGTTCACGCCATCGCGGCGCAGCCGCAGATCGATGGCAGCGCCGTCACGCTTCTCGTCGGCGTGCAGGCATTCACCCGCGTCGTGCCGAATGAGACCCATCCGGATTGTCCGTTTCCGCAGCAACTCGATCTGTTGCCGCAGTCGAGCGGCGGCGGCGTCGACATCGCGGTGCCGATCGACATTCCGTTCACCGAACTGAGCCGGCTTCTGGAAACGCAATTCGCCGGCAAGACCTTTCCGGAAGACGGCAGCGGCGCGTTCGCGGTCACCGTCAAGGGGGCCAATATCGCGGCATCTGGCGACCGGCTGTTGATCTCGCTTCTGGTCCACGTCAAGAAGCGCGGCCTGTTCGGCATCGGCGCCGACGCCACGGTCTATGTATGGGGGCACCCGGCGCTCGATCAGGACCGGCAGATCCTGCGCTTTAACGACGTTGCGCTCGACGTGCAATCGCAAGCCGCGTTCGGGCTGTTGGGCGAGGCGGCGCACGCCGCGGTGCCGTATTTGCAAACCATGCTGGCCGACAAGGCGGTGATCGATCTCAAGCCGTTCACCGCCGACGCCAAGACCCGCCTCGCCGCCGCGGTCGGCCAATTGGCGCAGCAGGCGCCGGGGCTTTCCGCCAATGCCACCATCGACGAGCTGCGCCTCACCGGCATCGCCTACGACTCGAACACGCTGCGCATCGTCGCCAACGCCACCGGCTCGGTGAGCGTGGCGATCTCGTCGCTCAAGGGGCAGTAGGCCATGTAGTAGGCCATGTAGGATGGGTTGAGCACTTGCAAAACCCATCATGCGGTCTCTCGGATCGATGATGGGTTTCGCTATTCGCTCAACCCATCCAATACCGAATCAGAAAAACGCCTGAATCCCGGTCTGGGCGCGGCCGAGCACGAGCGCGTGGATGTCGTGGGTGCCTTCGTAGGTGTTGACGGTTTCCAGATTGCACAGCACCCGCATGACGTGGAATTCCTCGGCGATGCCGTTGCCGCCATGCATGTCGCGGGCGAGACGGGCGATTTCCAGCGCCTTGCCGCAATTGTTGCGCTTAAGGAGCGAGATGGCGGGCGGCGAGGCCTTGCCCTGGTCGATCAGCCGGCTCAGCCGAAGCGCCGCGTGCAGGCCGAGCGTGATTTCGGTCTGCATGTCGGCGAGCTTTTTCTGGATCAACTGATTGGCGGCGAGCGGCCGGCCGAACTGCTTGCGGTTGAGCACATAGTCGCGGGCGCGGTGCCAGCAGAATTCCGCTGCCCCCATGGCGCCCCAGGCGATGCCGGCGCGCGCCACGTTGAGGCAACCGAACGGGCCGGCAAGCCCGGAGACGTTCGGCAGCAGATTGTCCTCCGGCACCACCGCGCCGTCGAGCACGATCTCGCCGGTGATCGAGGCGCGCAAGGAGAGCTTGCCCTCGATCTTCGGCGTGGAAAATCCCTTGGTATCGCGCTCGACCACAAAGCCGCGGATTTTGCCGTCGAGCTTGGCCCAGACCACGGCGAGGTGGGCGACCGGCGCATTGGTGATCCAGGTCTTGGCGCCGGTGAGCTTGAACCCGCCGGGCACTTTCTCGGCGCGCGTTGCCATCGAGCCGGGATCGGAGCCGTGATCGGGCTCGGTGAGGCCGAAACAGCCGAGCAGCTCGGCGGTCGCCATTTTCGGCAGATATTTGCGGCGCTGCGGCTCGCTGCCATAGGCATAGATCGCCTGCATGGCGAGCGAGGATTGCACCGACATCGCCGAGCGGAAGCCGGAATCGACGCGTTCGAGTTCGCGCGCGATCAGCCCGTAGCAGACATAGTTGAGCCCGGCGCCGCCATACTCTTGCGGGATGGTCGAGCCAAGCAGCCCCAATGCGCCCATTTCACGCGCGATCGCCGGGTCGTAGCGCTCCTCGCGATTGGCGGCGAGCACGCGCGGGAACAGTTTCTCCTGCGCATAGTCGCGCGCGGTGTCGCGCACCATGCGCTCGTCCTCGGTCAGCTCGCTTTCCAGGTCGAGCGGATCGTCCCATTTGAACGCGGCGTCCTTGATCTGGGCGCTTTTCGGCGCGTGCGTCTCGGTCTTTTCCGCAACTTGCGACATGGCGTCTCTCCTAGAGCATGATCCGGAAAAGTGGGAACCGGTTTTCCGAAAAGATCATGCTCAAAAAATGCTAGAGCCCGGTTCTGATTCCATCAGAACGGATAGGGCTCTAGTCCGGCACCAAGCTTAAAGCATTTTCAAGTCGGCCGGAAACGGAGTATCTACGGGTGGACTACATCGATTTTGCGCGCCCGTAGCTCAGCTGGATAGAGCGCTGCCCTCCGAAGGCAGAGGTCACAGGTTCGAAATCCTGTCGGGCGCGCCACTAAAGCTCATGCGGTACAGGCGTTTCTTGAATTTTAACCCTGTCACCAATTACTGTCACCAATCCGCTGTCACCAAAGCCTGTCACCACTTACAATGTGGGCATGGCACGCAAACAAGACTGGATTTTCCAACGGCCGCAGTCGCAGAACTTCTATGTGCGCCTGCGCGACGACCAGGGCCGCCGCTTCGTTCAATCGCTCGGCACCAATGACCGGCGCGAAGCCGAAGTCAAAGCCGGGCCGCTAATCACCGAGCACAAGGCGCGCTTGTTCGCCGCTCGCCCGCGCGTCGAAACGGTATGGCAACACCAAATGGAGCCGGGCCGCAAGCACGTCGGCGAGGACGGCGGGGAAATCATCGCCACGGAAAAAGAGCTTATCCACATCGGCCATAATGGCGCGGTGACCAAGACTGAGCCGAACGGCGGGATCGCGCACCGCTTGGTAAGTCGTGATCCGTTGACCGCATATGGCGTGGTGCAAGCCTTGCTCAACGCCGAAGGCGAGCCGTTCGGCCCGGTAGCGCGGCCGACCGTCGCGACAAAGACCAGCGACGACGCCTTGCTTGAAACGTATCTGCAACACAACGGTATCGACGGACTCCGCGAGAGGCAGGCCCGCGACATTTGGCACATCTTCCGCACGGTCGTGAACAAGCCGATCAAGGAATGCACCCGCGACGACGGGCGAGCCATCATCGCGCATTTGGAAGCGGGCGGGGAAATCAAGAGCGCCACTCTAAGGCGGCGCATGGTGCCGCTGGTCGCGACGGTCAATCTCGCCATCGACGAGGGCAAGCTAACGTTCAATCCATTCAGCGGCGTGGTGCCTGATCGTGACGACGAGGACGAGCGCGAGGCATTCAGCGACGACGATATGAAGCTGATCCGCAAAAACCTGCACCGACTCGACAAGAGCGATCAGCTTCTCGTCCGGCTGTTGGCGACCACGGGCATGAGGCGCGGCGAGGCGTTTGAAATCGACCGGGAGCAAAGAGAAAATGGCATCCGGTTCGTGACCATCGGGACCAAGACGCCGCAATCGCTCCGCCGAGTCCCTTTTCCGGCCGACCTGTTGCCGTACCTGCCAAAGAAGATCACGGGCCAACTGATACCGGGCCGCATGGACGCGGCAGGCAAGCGGCTGCGCGAATGGCTGACTGACATCGGGATCACTGATCCTGATAAAGCTCCGATGCACAGCTTCCGCCACCGCGCTGCGCAACGGATGCGCGCGGCTGGCGTGCCGGAGGATGTGCGCGAAGCCGTTGGCGGTTGGGCCAATGGCAAGAAGAAAAAGACATCGCGCAAGTACGGCAACAAGCACGGGGCGGGCTATCCGCTGTCAGTGCTCAAAAAGGCAATCGACACAATCGGATTTTAACCGCGTCGCGTGAGCGCGCCCTATGTGGCTCGGATCGCGCCCTAAGCAGCGGCGTACAAAAATTCGTCAGGTGCGGTGGGGCGTGGCGCGAGCGCCAAGTTTAAAGCGTCCCACTGGTCGGGAGTCAGATGAACTTTGAAAATGATCGTATGTAGGACCTCGCGAGCGCATCCTTTCGGGTCGCGCCAAATATCGGAGCCGGAAAATCTGAACATCCGAATCCCCATTTGCGCAGCCAGCTTATCCTTCGCACGGTCATTGGCGATCTGCTCCGTGGTGGAATGAAACTCCCTTCCATCACACTCAATGAGACCAATCAGTTTCCCTTGGCGAGTGATCGCAAAATCGTATCTGAATGACCCAAGCACCTGCTGCGGAACTAGCTTAAAATCATCATCGCCGATTGCACGGAAAGCAATTAAAAACTGCACGCCAAGCTCTACCTCAATTGGCGACTCGCAAACGTCTGCGATGCCCCCTTCGAGCGCCCACTTATCAAAAAGGGCAGGCAAGAAAGAGTACAGGGGCTTTAGCTCGTCCGTCGCGTATTTGGTCGGCGGATGCAAATCCGGCCACTCAATCGCCGATTGGAAGTTTGAAAAATCATCGGAGGTCATGGGTCGTCCGTTGCATTAAGTCGCGACGCAACGCAAGTGGACAAACTGTGGAAAGCCTGTGGGAATAATTCGTAGCGTACAAGATTTAGCGGGTCGCGACCAGTCCAGAGTGTTTGGCCCCTTGAAATCCTGCATGTTTTTTATAGGCAATCCCCAACGTCCCGGCGAACGGCATAGCATGGCCATGATTGCGGGGATAAAATGGAGCACGAATCAAATCGACGGGAGCGCCCCCTTGGCACGCATCGGCAAAGGTCAACGCGCGCTCAATCGCGCACACGACCATCGAGAAGAAATTGAGAGGTTACTCGCTGATCCATGGATGCAACGTTATTTGCCTCAATCGTTTCTCGATTGGGCGGACTGTCAGCTTCGGAAGGATAGATTTTACTTATTTTCAAAGGACGAACGCCGGATCGTCGCTGAGGTTATCGAGGAAATGAAGCCGCTTGGCGGTTTTGACGGTTATTCAGTTAGAGAATTGATTGCAGTGGCGGTGCTCTGCAAAGCCGATTGTGATGAAACGACAGAACAATACATTGACCAACTCGCGGCCGACCAGCCCGCCGAATTACCGTTGCGACACTTGAGGGGCCTAGTGGGAATCTGTCGGCTGAGAATGCCGCTGCCTCGCTTCGATGCCGAGTTTGCGACTGCTGATGATCCCGGCGACGAAGAACAGAAGATCGAGCGGGCGGAGGCGGCGATGGAGAGGTTCGCGTCGCCGGTTGGACGGTCCGCTTGATCGCTTCACAATCTCGACGCTGGCAGGGCTTGCGACGCGTGGCCGAAGGCTTCTCAGTGCCACAGTTTAAGAAGCGGATCGACAAGATCGGTTTCTGACAAGCTCGTCGAGTAACAGTTTCGCTTAGGGCTTTTTCGGCGGAAACTTCTCATTCCATCGACTGATCCGATCAGCGCCGGGACGACCAGCGCCGGGCGTCTTGCTGCCAAAGCCGCTCTCGTTCCATTCCGGTTTGTAATGGACCATGAGGGCAAATTCGGCGGCGAATACCCACCACTCGCTAACGAAGGTCAGGTAACGGCATTTCATGTCGGCCAGCGAGATATTCTGCCGACTGCCAATTTTACCGACATGTTCATTGAGGCGGTCACGCAACGTCCGTTTGCTCTTGGTCATCCCCTTGGAGGCTTTGCCGATGTAAACTAACTCGCCCTTGTAATAGAGCGCGTAAATTCCGCTTTCTTGCGGGCCTGCGCCTTTCGTCAAGGGCAGAAGCGGGCTGGCATCTAATTGCTCGACGACCTGAGCACGGATGCCACGGTCCAGATCAAAATCAAAATGATGCGGATCGTCAGGCATGGCCCGGCTCCCTATCGAGCAAGGCTTTCCCCACGTTCTTTGCGAGATTGAGTTGGTCGAGCGGATTATAGCAGGGCATCGGCGTGAGCTTCGATGGCACTTAGTTGCTCAACGATGCTACACGCAACACACTCGGCTAATTCGACTGGCACGGCGTTTCCAAGTTGCCGCATGGTCTCAGTCCATGAGCCGTGAAACTTGAAATCGTCCGGGAAGGTTTGAAGGCGTGCGCTCTCGCGCACTGTCAGATAGCGCACGTCGCCATTCGGAAGCGCAATCGTGTTCTCGCCGCCCGGCACGCCATGCACGCCCGCCTTGAGCGTCTTGGCCGGTTCATCCAAAGGGCTTCCCGTATGTCCGGTGTAGGAACGCGCCCCAAGTTGCAGCCGATGATTAAGCACATGATGCGAGCCTTGCACGGTCGGTTCGGGAAGTCCGACCAGCGCGTCGCGCGTGGTTTTCCATGGTTGCGCATTCGGGCGTTGTGTGAGTCGCTTCGCGCGAGCGCGAGCGCGGTCGGAAACGATGCGATCTTTGCTGCGGACCTTGTGCCGCTCCCAATACTCGCCCGTGATGACTTGCTCCCAAAGCAAGGCGTCGAACGAATGCGTTTCCTCCGGGAACGACCATTCAAGGTTTAGATCGCTGCGGAAGCCGATAAAGAAAACGCGTTCGCGCCTCTGAGGCACGCCATAGTTAGCCGCGTTCAAGACGCGCCGGACGACCTTGTATGAGAGGCCGCGCGTTGATCGGCGGCTAGTGTGATGCCGTTCAAGGCGGGCCAGATGGTCGGACCAAGGTTCGTCGCGCTTGCGCGTGACTTCGGGATAGGTAAGTTGCAAATAGATGTACTCGTAATAGTTCGCGAACGCCTGCCGCGTGAGTCCCTTCACGTTCTCGAATAGAAATGCCTTTGGCCGCGCCTCGCGGACGGATCGCACCGCTTCGGACCAAAGGTCACGGGAGTCCCGGAAGGCGCGATGCTTGCCGCCCAACGAGAACGGCTGACAGGGCGGCCCGCCCGACACTAGATCAATCCGCCCCTCATACGTCTTGAAGTCGATTAGACGCACGTCGCTTTCGCGAAGCGGCCATGGCTTTATGATCGGATGCCCCGCGCTCTTGTTCTCGCGGATCGTGTCGCAGCAATAGCGATCAAGCTCCACCACGATTTCGGGTTTGAAGCCCGCGCGTGACATGCCCATGCCGAGTCCGCCAGCGCCCGCGAACAACTCAACGGCGCGGCGCTCGGGTTTGCTTTTTGCGGCTGACTTTTGCGGACGCATGTCGCCCTTCATCGGTCCCACGCTCCCCAAGGAACCGAGTGATTCGGGATACTAATCGCTTTGTATGAATCAATTCGCACTCCCACACAACGAGAACTTTCCAACCGTCCCCGCTAAGCTCAGCCTCGTTGCGCATATCTCGCTTGCGATTGCCGGTGAGCTTGGGAAGCCAAAAATCCAAGCGCGATTTCGGGAGCCGGGCAAGTCGGCACTGCGGATCGGGATGACGATGGAAAAAACAGCCGTGCACGAAAATCACCTTGCGACGGCTTGGGAACACAAGGTCCGGCCGCCCCGGAAGGCGCTTGTCATGAAGCCGATAGCGGTAGCCAAGTCCGTGCACGATCCGGCGCACGATCCGTTCCGGTCCCGTGTTCTTGCCCCGGATGCGGGACATGCGCTCGCTTCGCGCTTCGGGACTGAGAGTGTCCGCCATGACGGCGAGCTTGCCCGCGTTAGCGCGCCGCGTCCGGCGGCTCCGGCTCGGTGGTGGTGGTTTTTGTTTCCGCGACGCTCACCGCAGTGCCGGGCTTGAGCAACAAAACGACTTCGACCTTGACGCGGTTCACTTCGACCACGACGGGAAATCGCACCGGCTCGGGCTTGTCGTCCATGGTCCAAGCGTAGCATGTCAGCGCGGCGCGTGAAGCGCCAATGCGCGATGCGCGACAGCCAAGCGCGGATCAGCGCAGACCTTGTGAAGCGGATCGGCGTTGGCGTTTGGTAATTACTGAGTCGTCATCACCACGGCGCACGGCGCTGGTAGTTGCCGCGATAGTCGCCCGACTTGTCGCGCTCGTTGAAAATCCGCGCCTCGCGTCGGCCGCCGAGATAGACCAGCAAACAGACAAGCGCGATTGCGATCAACCCAACCATGGGTTTACCCCGAGTCGCCCGCAAGCGGCGAGGATGGCGGTACGGTGCGCGGCGATGCGCTCGCCCCATGGATCAGGGGGGACGCGCGGCTTGCGAGCTTCCGTTAAGATGTAGTCGAGCGAGGTGCAAGTGCCCTGCTCAACGCAGTCGTCACACCGCCCGCCATGCGGGCAGAATTCTTTTAGGAACGTCAAATCATCGGCTCGGCTCATGGTTGCCGTTCCAGTTCGACAATGCCGTCGCGGCAAGTGTGCACAAGCTCGCGCTCGGCGTGCTCGTCGGTGTAGCCGAGCGCCCGCAGCGCGTCATAGGCGCTTTGGATGCTGCGGACCAAACCTTCCTCGATTGCCGTGGCCGTCGCGTCTACAACCGTGGTGGCCTTCAAACTGGCAAAGGCCGCGTCCTCTATCTCACTGTTCGTCATCGTCGTCGTCACCTTGGGTTAGGGGCCGCGTTCATGCGGCCGTCGCCCATTTAGATCGCGCGACGCGGACTCGGCAGCAAGCCCTCGCCGCACCCTGTACTTTCGCGGACGTGGTTACCGGGCTTTGCGTCCGGCGGGCTTGTGTCGGCGCTTACCGCTCGCCTCGAACAGACTTCAAGATGACGGGGGCCGGTTAGTCGGTTTTCTTTTTAGTTAAAAACCGGGATGCCGGGGAGCGGAGTGCGCGACGTGATAGGGTCACATGCCCCTTTGCGATTTTGGGGGCGCTTTGGGAACCTACCCCGTAGCTCGCACGCCGGTCACCATGGCGCGGCCGGGTCGCATGGTCACGGGGCCGCGCTCGGATGCTTGCATGGTCACCGTCCTTATGAGCCTCCCGGCTCACGCGCTCGCGGCCCGCTGGCGCAGGGTCGCACGGCAGTCACCGTCCTTAAGAGCCTCGCCCCGGCGGCAGGTCCTAGCCTCGCCCGCCGCACGGCGCACACCCGCACCGCGCCATGGCCTCGACCATTAAGATTGATTTTTCACCCTGCCTGATCGTTACCGTGTTCGAGTCCGTTAACCTGTTCCATAATCCGTATTACGCGCTCGATGCCCGTTCGCATTTGTTCTCCGCATTCCATCGGCACATCTACGGTAAACGAATTCCGCGCTAGGAGTGAACCGCGATCCTTTCATTAAGATCGGGGGTGCGCGGAGGGTCGCATGGTGAACTGTTCGCGTGGCGTTCCGTTTTAGTGAAATCGTCAACGTGAAGAATTAAGCTTGATGATCGAGGTCATGGCTCGGGGGCGCGTGGTTAACAGAAAGTTAAGCGATATGGTTAATTTCGGCCCTTCGGCGAGGATCGGCAGTCGGCGTCGCCCTCGTTTCCAAACCGTTAGGATCGAAAAATGCGAATTCACTAAAAAGGAACCGGACATTCAACCGGACAACCGGACAACCGGACATTTTTAACCCTGCATCATGTCCGCATAAATTCCACATATTCGGCAATCACTTAAGAAGGCAACCGGACAACCGGACATTACCGGACAACCGGACGACATTTGCGCGCCCCTTTAGGGCGCGCTTAGATGTCCGGTTCGCGTTGTCGGGGATTAACCGCCGCGTGCGAATTCACTAGCCGCCGCTCGGGCGTATCGCGTCGTTCGGCGTCGCCCGGCGGCAATCCGGCCGCGCTGTTTGACATCGTGAATTCCACCGGGGCGAGGCGTCCCGCTTCATGCGTGATCTTCGCCCGGACAGTTTCGGACGGCGGCAACAAGGCGTACCCGAATGCCTTATGCCGAGCGGGTCTTAGTGGTTCCCACTCGGGACGATTAAGACACGCGGCGAATGCGGTTGCCGTCTTGCTCGATTAGCCCGGCCGCCTGCCAATCTTCGCGGAGCCGAAACCACTGCTTTTCGTCAAGCGGCTTGGCGTAGTCCGGGAGCTTGGCATTGATCGCGGCGCGCAACCCCTTGAGCATGGTCCATTCGGTCGCCAGTGAGTCCAGCACGTCCCGGCGCTTGATTGTACCCGGGTCCGCCGCACGCTTACCAGCGGACTCGCCAACGGGCGCTAGATAGGCTTCGTCAATGACATACTCGGCGGGCTTGTCCGGCGGGCTGTCGTTCCGCAGTCTGCCCCAAGTCATCGTCACGCGGTCGCCGTCACGGGCTTGCCCGTCCTTTTGGTGGTGGCGCTGCATGTGCAAGATCGCGTCGGCGTTGCCCGCCTGAAACACGTTGCCATAGATGTCCGAGTCCTTTTTGTCGGAATGCGTCACCACGACAACGGCCGCGCCGGTCTCTGTCGCCATGCGATGCGCGCCAGCGAACGCGGGCAAGATCACGCCCGGTTGCGACGGGTCGCCGTTGCCGATCATTTTATTGAGCGGGTCTAGTACGATCATGGCCCAAGGTCCGGGCCAGCGTTCGAGCAACGCGGAAACCGATCTAGGGTCTAGCAGGTTGACGACATCGTGCACCAAAACTACTTGGGCGCTGTAGGGCAAGCCGAGCTTGTCGGCAATCTGCCGCATTCGGCGCTTAACGCGTTTTTGCCGCGCGCCAAGGTCTAGCGACACATACAAAACCGGGCCGTGCAACGTGGCGCGGCCGTCAAGGTCGCCGGACGGTGCGCCGACAACCACGGCCGTCTTTTGTGCGATCATGGATTTGCCAGCGTCCGGCAATCCCCAAAGGATTGTCAGCGACGGCCCGAGCGGGATCATTTTGTCAACCAAATAGTCGGGCGAGTCGTCGTCGCCGTCATCGTCGGCAAGCGTGGTGCCTTCAAACTCGGGCGTGACATCGCCCCATCGCTCATGAAGCCGCTTGACCGCTTCCGCTTCGGCCGCTGCATCCTCGGGGCCGAATTCTTGATCCGGCGCGGTGGGCGGCGCGCTTGGTTGCGGCGACGCATAAATGTCGGCGTCAAAGTCGGGTTGTGGTTCGGCGTCGGCGTCCGCGTCGGCTTCGTCATCTTCGGCCGCGTCAAGTTCGGCTTGCTCGTTCTCGCGTGCGGCGATGTCGCGCAAGGTCCGTTTCCAATCAACCATGAACGCCGCGCGGATGTCGGGCGTGATTTTCTCCAAAGTGGGGATGTCGTGAAACCGACGCTCAAACCATCCCGGGAAATGCGGGTGTTTCAACGCGGCCTTACAGAATGCGGGGAATGAGAGGCGCGAAGCGGTCGCCAGTCGCGCCGTGATTTCTGCCTCTTGCGCTGGCAGTAGCGTTTTGCTATCAAGGGTCACCGGAACCTCCATTCCGTTGTCAGTTTAATCAGTGGCCTCGGTGCTCGCCGCACCGGGG
This sequence comes from uncultured Alphaproteobacteria bacterium, assembly GCA_963729335.1. Lineage (GTDB taxonomy): Bacteria > Pseudomonadota > Alphaproteobacteria > Rhizobiales > Xanthobacteraceae > BOG-931. Next base: position 1,240,560 of record CAVSNN010000001.1, on the reverse strand, counting down.
CCACTTCATTTTTAGATACACCTTGCGGCGAGCAACTACAAACAAATTCGCATTTGGACTCCGTTAACCATTGGCGCGCCGGATGCGGTGCGCTCTTTGATTGCATGTGTGCGAGCAATACAGCGGAGCGCGGCGCGGTTCGGACTCGCCCGGCCGCGTGTTTGGTGCGAACGGCTTGCGGCATACAACACAACGGAAGCCGTCCGCCGTTCGAGCCGTGTCCGCTATCTCGACAGACTGCCAAACGCCCCGGACGCGCTTTCGCTTGTCCGTGCCGCGTAGGTTGCGCGTCCGCGAGCACAGCACACAATCCGAGCCGCGCACATAGCGCAAGCCGCTGTGACCGCGCGGGCACGGCTTGCCCTTGTAGATATTTTGCCCGGCTTCGATAGCGGCGAGGCGCGCCATGTTCGCTTTCGGATTGCGCCCCGCGCCGAGCTTCTTTGACTCGCGCACTTTGACGGGCGGCGGTTCGAGCGGTGCCAGCGACGGCGGCAAAGGCAATCCGATGGCGGCATATGTCGCGCGGAGCTTGGCCGCCGCGCGCTCGATACTCGCCGCGCGTTCGGCCGCCTTGCGCGCCTTGCGCTCGTTCCATGGTTCGATCAGTCGCGCGCCGGAAGCGCCGAGCGTGTCGTCAGACATCGCACGCCCCTTTGCGGATTAGTTCCTGATACTCGGCGGTGAGCTTTTCGAGGAAACGGATTTTTATGTCGCGGTTGCTTTCGAGCTTCGCGCGCTTGTCGGGCGTTAGCTCGCCCTCTAGCCGTTCCACTAGGTTCGCCAACAAGCGCCGTTGCTTCAAAATCAATTCGGTGACCGTGCTTTGCCGCAACGCCGTTGTTACGGGTGCGCGGTCGCGGAAGTCGGTCACCATGCCTAGACTGCCGTGCGCCAGTTTATGAGAGAACGTCGAAACGCCGTCCGGCTTGTAGCCGGGCGCGTGTTCGAGGCGGATCGGTTCGGGGACGGGTTTGCGCTTCGCCATAGCACTCACCGCACGCGGAAGCCGCCGGGCGGCGGTTCGCCGTGTCCCGTTCCAGCATTGTCGAGAGAACGCGCCGGGCGCGCGTAGCTTGGGCGAGTCGGTTGCAACGGTAGCGGTTCGATCTTTGGCAAGTCATCGTCGCGGTGCCCGGGCGGGAGCACGCGCGGAATGGTTCGGTTGCCGTGCACGTCAAGCGGCACCTTGCTCGCGCCGATTTGCTCGCGCCGCGTTTCCGGCGGCAATGATGCGAGCGCGCGGAGCTTGGCAACGTCGGGGCGAGGTTCGGACGGCAATCTTTGGAGTGGCTTCGCTACAGTAATTTCGCCGGTCACATGCGCGTCAACTTCTTTGCGTTCCACATATCGGCGATCTTGTTCGAGTACACGCAATTGAACGGGCGCGGGCGGCAACACTTGTTTGGTCGCTTGAATGGCGTTGCCGTTTTCATCGTGCAACAGCCGATGCCACGGCGTCACGTCCTCAAAGTCTGCCATGTCCAGCACTTCGCGCACGTAGTCGTCAGAGCGGCCGATAAAACGCGGGTCCTCTTTCCAGATAGGTTTTTGATCGGGACCAAAGATCGGTTCGGTTGTGCCGTTCAAAACGCGGTCACGAATGGCGGACTCGATCACTTGCACGTTTTCGACTCGGGCGCGTCCGGCGTGGCAGTGCCAAAAGTCATACACGCCCCTAAACTCAATCCAGAAAACGGACGACGTGTCGTTAGCTTCCTTCGCCTTGATGCTTTGCGCACGCCATACAAACGCAAGCGCCTCGCTCGCGCGAATGGTCGCCATGGCTTTGCGCCAGTGCGGAGTGACCACGCAAGCATTGAGCACTTTGATTAGGTTCTCTGTCGTTAGCTTCATGTCACTTCCCGCCGATGATTAGTCGTTTCCAGTGATCCGCGATTTCCCGAGCGTCGTCCGCGCCGTCGCTGTAAATCTGAAACACCTTGGCGTCGTCACAGTGCACAAGCGCAATCTTCGCCTCGCTGTCGAAATACTCGGCGCGCCTTAGCCAAAACTGCCGTGCTTGTTCCGCGTTCTGCATTCGGGCCGCCGATGTTCGAGCCACCAAATTCGATAGATCAAGCGTAGTAGCCTCATGCCTTAGCGCCCGGTTGTTTGATGGTCCGGTGCTGATACTCGCGCGGGAATGCGCCGCGATTATTTCCCTTCGCGCCCATTTGGCCCGTCACCATGTTTTGCGCGGGGAATTTCCGCGTATCCATCCGCGACGTTGCAAGCCCGGCGTCGGCGAGGCGTTGCCGCTTCGCCGCTTCGCTTGCCAGATGGTTGCGGACTTCCTGTTGTCGGCGTTGCTCGGGCGACATCGGGTCCGAATGCGTCTGCCATCCGGTGATTGCCAGCGCGAGCGCGCCCTTAGTGTCTTGCAACTTGTTGCGCGCGGTGAGCACGGCAACGCGCGCCTCGCCGAGTCGCTTGTGAGCTTTTTCGACTCGGGCGCGAGCTTCCGCTTGCGACATAATGGGCGCGTCGGGGACGGCTTGCGGCGATGACGGGTCTGGTAGCGTTACATCATCGGCGGGCGCGTCCCCGTCCGCCGCTGGCAGTTCAGGGGCCGCCAGTGACTCGGGGTCGCTTAGTTTCAGTTCGCGCAAAGCGTCGGCAAGCTCGGCGTCCGATAGATCGAAGTCGGCCGGGAGCTTGTCGGATACAAAACCGATTTGCTGCGGATTTTCGCGGAGCGCAACGCACTCTCGGATTGCTCGCACAAGGCGGGCGTCGCGCTCGGGGTTTCCTGTCGTCATGGTATGTTCCTTTTTACAAGAGGGGGCTTACATCTTCGGCCGCACATGCGGCCACGTAGTCGGTGCGCGTTGCGGACTCGCCGCACTCACGCGCGATGATAAGTTGTCGGCGATAGCGTTCGATCACGTCGCCATAGATCACGCTTTGCATTCCGATGGCCTCATGTAGCGTTAGCTCGCCGTACAGGTCCGCGTAGTCGCCCGCGTTGCTCCATTCGTCATCCTCGATAAAGATCATGGGCGCGCGATATTCCTCTAGCGACATGGCCTCCACCATCGCGCCGCGTAGCTCGCCCTCGATCACGTTGACGGGGCGGAGCGGCCAAACGACTTTGACTCGCGGCACGCGCTCGGCGTCGGGTGCTTCACCAAAAACATCGTCAGACATGCGTCACCTTGATCGCTCGGACTCCGAGCGGTTAGTTGCGGCCCGGGCGAATTGTGCCAGTCAAAGCCAATTCGCCCGGGTCTAAAATCGGACGCGCGCTTGTCCGACCTATTGAGTGGTTCGGCCGGGCGTCCCGAGTCTCCCCGGTCAAACGCCCGGCCGCAGGTCGATGCGCCGAGCCGAGCGGCGTTCGTCTGCCCGGCGCGCCGACTTTCCCGAATTATTGGCCCGAGCGTCGCCGGATAGTCCCCCACCGAAAACAACGCTCGGGCCGTAGGTCGGCGGCGGGAAGGAAGCCGCGCCGACTTTCCGAATTACATCCGAGCGCGGCCGGTCATCCGGTTGCGCGGGCCGCCTCCAAAGTTTTCTTTCCACAAGTCGTGAAACTGTTGGCGGGATAGTTCGCGTCGAAATACGCTTCCGTATTGGCGACGGCTTCAAGCGCCGCACTCACTTCGGCTTGCGCGTCGGCGAGTGTTTGCTCGGCTTGTTTGTTTGCTCGATAGGCGTTGCGGAGTGTTTCGAGTCGCGCGAGCGTCGGCGCGTCGATGCGGGACGTGTCAACGTCGATCAGCACGCCCTTGTCGGTGAACAGTCGGGGAAGTGTCATCGGGGACTCCATCGGTCAAAGTCAAATCCGTAGGGGAGCGGAAGTCGGGCGCGCATTTTGTTTAGTGCTTCGCTTACGTCGTCATCGTCCATAAAATCGGCGACGTGCCGATTGCAGACCAAACAAAGCGAATACAGCCGCCAGATTTTTTCGTCTCCGGTTTGGGGAGTGGGTATGGTCACCGATGCCATCGGTGACCATTGCTTACGCATTCGGGTCGTTCGGGTCCGGCGCTGGCCGACTTCGCCGAGCTTGTTAGGAACCTTTCCGCCCTCATTGCTGCGGTTGCGCATTCCGTGCGAAGTCGGCACGTCTTGCACGTCGTCATAGGGACGCGTTTGCAGCGACGCCAAGTCCACCATCGTGTCGCGGGCCGTGCCGTGCTCGATAATGTCTTGCAGATGGTCGCCGCCGTCGCCCATGGCGTTGACGCGTTTCAGTTCGTCGGCGAGCGGCGACGTGTTCGCGGTCCCCGGCTCGACCGATGACGGCCCGAGATTTTTCGCCATGCCGTAGCCGGTCGGTTCCTCGCGCTCGACTAGCACGGGGTTGACGTACCTTTTGACCGGCGCGGGCGTCGGCCCGAGCTTTGGTCCGGGCGCGTCGCCCTTCGCTGCGGTCTTGACTTGTCGTGCGTTCTGTAAGCCATGATGGCCTCCCTTTGTTAGCTCGCCCGCGCTCTGACGCGCGGCTTACCGGGGCCGCCCGAAACGAGAGTGCTTAGACGCGGGTCTAGTTTGCCGGGCGCGATGCGCGAGCCGATTAGATCGGTCGGGACCGTGGTCCGGTTCGGATAAGCTCTTTGGTCAATGCCCTTGCCACGGATCACGGCGTCGCGTGCCGCTTGGCTGAGTCGCGGCCCGGGAACGACGGGCACGCTACGGTCAACGGTGCCGTGCCCGGGCACGCTGCGCTTGCTTGTGTCGTGAGGCATGGCGGCCAAATGATCGCCGCTCGCTGCCGCCGCGCTACCGCTCGAAAAGCGTCCGCGCTGGTCGTGGTTCGGGTTTGCCATTATTTGCTCCCGTCAGTCTTGCGGCCGTGCGCTTGGCAATCGTCGGAACATGATCCGGCAAACGCCTGTTGCATGATCGCCTCGCCAAGCTCGGCGGAGTGCGGGCGCGTCCGCGACCGTTGGCCGAATGACGGCGCGACGGCTTTCAGATTTTTCGACGCGGGAGCCTTGGCGAGCGGATGGCCGTTTGACGTTACCTTGCCGCTGTAAGGCCAATCTTGAATTGCGCCGGGCACCACGACGTTGCCGCTAAGCGAGTCGAGTGCGCTGGCATGATGGCCGCCGAGCGCGAGCGCGCCCGACTTTGTTTGTTTGCTCATGCCGCCGTGAACGGCGACAGTGTGCACGCGCTTGGGCGCGCCGTCGCGGGCGAGGTTGCCCGGGACGTGATGGCCTTCGCGCACCGGGCCAAGCCCGTGCGAGTCGTGCCCGAGTAGTTTGCGAATGTCGTCAGCCATTGGAGCCTCCCGTTTTGACTTGTGTCGCGGTCACGCCACGCGATGAAACGTCCGCGAGTGTGTCGCCAGTCGCGCCGGGGGTTGCGCTACCTTGTGCCGATACAACGCCGAGCGTCGGGGCGAGCCACGCGGGCTTGCCATCCGGGCCGGTGCCGATCTTTGATCCGTGTTGGCCGTGAAACCGCGCGGCCGTGGCCGCCGTCGCCTTGGGGCCAACGATGCCGCGCATTCGGCCTTTGCTGTCATACACGCCGAGCTTGCCGTCAGCGACGCGGCCCGGCTTTGTTTGCTTCGGTGCGCGCGGCACGGCCGCGTCGGGCGTGTTGGTGCGAAATTTGGTCATGCTGCCCTCGGGCGTGTTGCGCCGACATAGCTTCCGGCGGCCTTGGCGAGTTGCGTGGCGAGCGCAAAGTCGGCGCGGGCGACGCTCCCTTGTTTGGTCACGTTCCAGCCTTCGGCGGACCATGGGTTGTCGCCCTTCGGCTTGTCGTGGTTCTCTTTGCCGCCCGGCCGCTCGCCGTGCGACGTATCGGTGAGGGACTTCAATCCCCATTCCTTCGCGCGGCTTTCCGCTTCCGCGTAGCCGAGCGTTTTGATTAGGCGCGAGCGCGCCGTCATGTTGGCGTTGCCGAATGCGGCTTGCTCACTGTCGAATTGTTCGCCGTCAATGAAGCAATGCGGGCGCTGCACTTTTTGATCGGCAATCCACTTCGGCAAGGTCGCTTCAATGAACTTGCCGTTTTCCCATGCTTCGGCCGCGTCGGTTAGGATCGCCGACATTCTCATGCCGTTGGCTTGCAACTTTTTGATAAGCTCGGGGGACAGGCTCATGACATTCTCCGTTTGATTTGCACGCGCGGCCACGTCTCAACCCATGCGACTAGATCGGCGACGGTGACTTGAATTCGTTTGCCGGGTCCCTGATATGCGGGAAGCTCGGCGGACTTGATCGCCTCAACCACGACACGGCGCGGCACCTTGATGGCGAGCGCAGCGGCGTCGATTGACATTGCGACCGTTGCAAACGTGGTCGTGCGCGGGCGGCCCATATCGGCCTCCGTTTTAGATCGGTGAGGGGGTTTTCGTTTCGACGTTGCGGCCCATGCCGCGCGGCGCGACCATGCGCGCCCGTCTACCGCAACACATACTGCCGATTGACTCGGCGGGCAACCCGTCTTAACGCCCGGTGCAATTTTCACCGCAAGCGACTCAACAGAAAAAGAAAACGGCCGGACGTTTCAGGTCCGGCCGGGTCACTACTCGATTTTGCTAGGTTCGGGTTTGGCGGGTCACGCTGGCTTACGGCTCGCGTAACTTTCTGACTTCCCGAATGGATGCGTTTTCGCTCGTCAACTCATTTCAGCGACCGTCGCTTTTCCTCCGGCGCTGGCCGTTATCGACGTGCGGCTTACGGCCGTGTTCCTCGACTTGCCGCAGTATCTCCAAGGCGCGTACATCGTACACGGCCTTGCCAGACGGCGGCGGCAGGTCCCGATTGCGAATGAGCGGCGGCCGGTAGTCCAAGCCTTGCTCGGGCGGCCGATGTGCCGCCGCCTCGAACCGCTCGCCCATGTACGCAAACAGGAAGCGGAAGAAGATGCCGACCGCAACGAGCAATTCCAGCCCGCTCATGACGGCACCACATTGTTGTAGATCGCCAGCGTAACGAGTGCGCCGACGCAAGAGCCGATGGCAAAGCGCAGCGACCACTTGAACCACTCGGCGACGGCTGGATGATCCTTCGCGTAGCGATGCGCGAGCCACAAGCCGAGCGATATGAGGGCGAGCCACATCATGACTGCCCCCGCGTCTCTTGACTGCGGCGCGTGGCGTCGGCCATGCACTCGATCAGCACGTCCACGGCCTGCCGAGCGTATCGAGCTTTGCGGGCGATAAGCTCGGCATCCTCGATCAGCCCGAGTCGTTGCCAGCGGGCAAAGACTTCGATGTCGTCTTTTTGTTGCTGGTTCATAGCGCCCGCCCCGGATAGGTCGGGTCGCACGCCGCATAGAAGCGTGGCGCTTCAAAGCGGGGATTGTCGGCGCGGAACAGGTCCGCAAGGTCCTGTTCGATGTCGTCGATTGCTTCGGCGATGTCGTCGTTCGGGCGCAGACGCGCCTTGCGGATGATTTCAGCGACGGCTTTGAAATGCCGCCGCTGGAATGCGGGACGTGCACTCATGTTCGGGGCCTAAGTTTCCTTGGCCCCGGTAGGTGGCGTTATCGCCAGACCCGGTGGTGCGGTGTTTGGAGTGCAGCTAATATAGCGCGCCGCGCCGCCTTACGCGGCGCAACCGCTCGGGATGGCTAACAGGGTGTCACCACTGCCGGTCACCAATGCGACCAACACCCGCTCTAAGTGATTGTTTTCGCTCGGGCGGGTCGCCCTCCGAAGGCAGAGGTCAGGGGTTCGAATCCCTTCGGGCGCGCCATTAAATCCGTTGTCCAGCCCGGAGACATAGGTAACGGAGCGTACCTAAGACATAGGTGACAACCTCGAGCCGAACGGGTTGTCGAGGGGTTGCAAGGTTTTCTGCTCCAGATCGATATAGCCGAGATCGTAGTGCATGAAGCTGACGAGCCAGATGCCGTCGTCGACTTCTTTGATTCCGAGGCGCTGACCGGCCAGCACGGAGGAGATGTTGATCTTCTTGCGATGCAGGCAGATGCGGCCGCAGGCGGTGACGAGGATGTCGCGGTCATGCAGCGGGTAGGCGAGGTCGGGCAGACCGTCGTAGCGCCGCGTTGAAGCCGCATAGAGCTCGACGGGACACTTCATGGCCAGCGCCTCATGCGGCCGTTCGGCGTTGAACTCGTTCAGGAAGGCATCGAAGCGGGCCTGTTGCTGAAGGCTGTTCATGCCTGGCGGCCGCGTGGCTTCCTTCTTGAGGGTGAGGTGCATGCGCTCATGGCGGCCGTTCTGCTGCGGCTTGCCGGGCTTGATGCGTTCGATGGCGATGCCGAGGCGCAGCCACCACACCGAGAGCTTGGAGAGATTGAACAGGGCATTGGGACTGGCGAACGGGACGCCGTTATCGGAGCGGATGGCGAGCGGCAGGCCGCGCTCGCCGAACAGCCGCTGGAAGGCGGTGAAAGCCAGCTCTTCGCGGGTCGATTCCAGGGCCTCGCACAACAAGAGGAAACGCGAGGCGTGGTCGGTGACGGTGAGCGGATAACAGTAGCGGCCGTTGCCGAGCTTGAACTCGCCCTTGAAGTCGGCGCACCACAGATCGTTGGGATTGGCGCCGGCCGACAGCGGCGTTCCGGTGGCGTGCCGGCGCGGCCTGCCGATGCGTTTGACCAAGCCGTGGCGATCGAGCACGGCGTGGATGGTGCTCCTGGCCGGCACGCGCACATCGCCGGCCAGCCGCCGCACCAGGAGCTCGCGGATCTTGCGCGCGCCCCAATGCGGCTTATTGCGTTTGAGCCCGACGATGAGGCTCTCGATCTGGGCCGGCAGCTGGTTGGCATAGCGGACCGGCCGCCGCGACCGGTCGGTGAGCGCCTCGAGCCCATGCTCCCTATAGCGGTCGAAGATTTTGTAGCCGGTTTTGCGCGAAATGCCGAACTCGCGACAGACCTCCGTCATCGCCTCGCCATCCAGAAGCCGTCCGACAAATCGCAGACGTTCGTCCATGACCGAACACTCCTTCCACGGCATCGACACCTCCCGCCCAAAGGCGAAAAGTGTTACCCATGTGTCCGGTACGGTCTGTCACCTATGTCTCAGGCTGCACACGTGTCCAGCCCGATGCTTTCGGAGTACCATCCCGGTAGCCGCTGCGAGGACGCGATGCAGATCAGGGTCATGCCGAGCGATCTCAAAAACGACACCGCCGAGGAATGGCAGGCCCGCGTCGATCTCGCGGCCGCGCATCGCCTTGCCCACATGCAGGGCTTCAGCGAGGGCATCTTCAACCACCTGACTTTCACCGTACCGGGCAGCGCCGACCGCTACTATCAAATCCCGTTCGGCATGCATTGGTCCGAGGTCACGGCGTCCTCGTTCATGGAGGTCGGGATCGACGACGGCAAGGTCAAGCGCGGCTCCGGCGAGGTCGAACGCTCGTGCTATTGCATCCACGCGCCGATCCATAAGGCGCTGCCGCAAGCCAAGGCGATGTTTCACACCCATATGCCGTTTGCCAGCGCGCTCACGCGGCTCGAAGATCCGCGCATCAAGGAGATCGGCCAAACCGAGGTTGGCCTGATGGGCAGGATTGCCTACGACGATCAATATACCGGTCCCGCGTTTGAGCTGGAGGAAGGCGAGCGCCTCGCCAAGGTGATCGGCGACAAGACTGTGCTGTTCATGGCCAACCACGGCGTCGCCACGCTCGGCGATACGATCGCCGACGCTTATGACCGGCTCTATTATCTGGAACGCGCGGCGCAGGTGCAGATTTACGCGATGTGGACCGGCCAGCCGTTGAAGCAGCTTCCGCCGGCGGTGATCGAGAAGACCAAGCGCGATATCGGCGGGGCGAACTACTACGAGGGACCGTCGCCGGCGCAGCGGCATTTCGATGCTTTGAAGCGCATCCTCGACCGGACGGAACCCGATTATGCTTTGTAGTAGAGCGCGGCGCTGCGCGCGCTTTACGATCAACAAAGCGTTAGCGCGCGGCGGCAATCCGAGGCTTGTTTGCCGGCATTAACTTTCTGGCCGGTTGACCATTCGACGATCCGTAACGTTTGCCCGCTATAGCGCATGGCGTCGGAGTTCGGCTCCGAGGCAATGCAGGCGGTGCCATGGCTGACGAGAATAACAATAAAGAGCGCAGAGCCGTGCAGCGCACGCGCGTCAAGCGCAGCGCCAAGATCATCGTGCCGCGGCGCTCGCCGGTCATTCACTGCACGGTGCAGAACATCACCTCGGGCGGCGCCTGCCTGAAGCTGGCGAATACCTACGGCGTGCCGGAGAATTTCGATCTCACCTTCGAATGCGGCCGCACCCGGCGCGCCTGCCGCGTGGCCTGGCGCACTCATGACAAACTCGGCGTGGCGTTCCAGGGCGAGGAGGTGGCGGCGGAGGCGGACACGGCGCCGCCTGCCGACCGGGCCGGCCCGCCGCTCGTTCCCGCGGCAGCGGCCGGTCGGCGCAAAAGTGCGGCCGCGGCGAACGACAATGCCGCGCCGGTGCCGGCGCGCCGACCGGCGGATACCGGCAAAGCCTGACGCGACTGAGTTGTCGTCTTAAAACTCCGCCACCGCGCCGATCAGCCGTTCGATGTCTTCGGGCCGCGATAGCCGGTGATCGCCGTCCTTGACCAGGGTGAGCACCACGTCGTCGCAGGCGAGCCGCGCGACCAGCGCCTTGGCATGCTGCCAGGGTACGTCGGGGTCCGCGACGCCTTGCAGGATGCGCACCGGGCAGCCGGTTTCGATCATGCCGCCGAGCAGCAGGTGATTGCGGCCTTCCTCGATCAATTGCCGGGTGACGAGATAAGGCTCCGGCGAGTATTGCGACGGCCGCGCCCACACGCCGTTCTCCTCAAGCTCGCGCTTGATCTGCGGGGTGAACCTATTCCACATCAGCGCTTCGGTGAAATCGACCGCCGGCGCGATCAGCACCAGGCCGGCGACGCTTGCCGGCACCCCCTCCGGTTCCCTCCCCGGCAAGCGGGGCAGAGCGGGGAGGGGGCGCTGCCGCAAGGCGCGGACCAAGAGCAGGCCGAGCCAGCCCCCCATCGACGAGCCCACCAGAATCTGCGGCCCGCGGCAAAAGGCATCGAACACCGCGAGGCTTTCGGCGAGCCAGCGGCCGATCGTGCCGTCGGTGAACGCGCCCGCCGAGGCGCCGTGGCCGGAATAGTCGAACCGCACGCACGCGCGGTGGGCCGCTTGCGCCCAATCGGCGAGCGCGGCCGCCTTGGTGCCGGTCATGTCGGACTTATAGCCGCCGAGCCAGAACAGGCCGGGCGCGGCCCCGCCCTGCGCCCGCACCGCGATGGCGCGGCGCTCGCTCCCCTCGCCAATATGCAGGAATTTCAGGCCGTTATCGTTCATTGCCGGCGTTCGCTCGCGGCTTGCGGTGACCGACCATAAATCATGATGTCGGCCCCAACGCCAAGCACCGAACGCGCATTGTCGTTGACTTGAAACGAAAAACTCCCGATCCTCTGCGATTAGCGTAGCAACGGCAGAAGGAGATAAAACCCATTCGTCGCCCGATCAGAACCGCGCAGCCCGCTCCCAAGGAAGGTCCGCGCATCAACGAGGAGATCCGCGTTCGCGAGGTCCAGCTCATCGACAAAGACGGCGCCAACAAGGGCGTCACCGAAATAGACGCAGCGCTTGCGCTCGCCGTGGAGGCCGGGCTCGACCTGGTCGAGATCGCGCCGAACTCGGTGCCGCCGGTCTGCAAAATTCTCGATTACGGCAAATACAAATATCAGGCGCAGAAAAAGGCCGCCGAGGCGCGCAAGAAGCAGAAGGTCGTCGAGATCAAGGAGATCAAGCTGCGTCCGATGATCGACGATCACGATTACGAAGTGAAAATGCGCTCGGTGCAGCGGTTTTTCGAAGAAGGCGACAAGGTCAAGGTGACATTGCGGTTCCGCGGCCGCGAAATGGCGCACCAGGAGCTCGGCTATAGGCTGCTCGACCGGGTCAAGGCCGACACCGCGAAAATCGCCAAGATCGAACAGGAGCCGCGCTTCGAGGGCCGCCAGGTCGTGATGGTTTTGGCGCCGCGCTAAATTGTATTCGGCCGCGTCGACCGCAAGGACTCATTCGAGGGAATCGGGGCTCAGCCAGACGGGTGCGTCGGCGCGCGCCCGGTTACGTTCGCAACTGTCAATTGGAGGATATCGACATGCCGACATTCATCATTACGATTAACTGGACCGACCAGGGCATCCATAACGTCAAGGATTTGCCGAAACGGGCCGCCGCCGCGCGCGAGCTCGGCAAGAAGATGGGCGTCGACCTCAAGCAGCTGTTTCTCACCTCCGGCGATTCGGATCTGCTGGCGATTGTCGACGCCGCCAGTGGCGACAACATTGCCAAATTTGCCATGGTCCTGGGCGCTCAAGGGAACGTTCGCACCCGCACCGCGCGCGCCTGGTCCGAGGCCGAATACGTCAAGCTGGTTTCCGAGCTGCCGTAGAAGAGCGACCAAGTCCGGCGGTCCTCCGCCGGTCCACCCGCCCGCCGCTAAGCCGCGCGGGACGGGCGAATTTGCCAATCCGGGCCGCCTCTGCCATAAGGCGCCCGCCCGCCGCCCGGCTGATCAAGGGCTGCCGTGGCGGCGGCGAAGTGCGCCAAGCACACAACGCTCTTTGACGAGCATTTTTCGGCCCGCTGAGCATTCATGCCCGCGGCCAAGGAGAGCCAAATGCCCAAGATCAAGACCAAGTCGGGCGCCAAAAAGCGCTTCAAGGTCACCGGCCGCGGCAAAGTCCTCTATCAGCAGTCGCGCAAGCGCCACGGCATGATCAAGCGCAGCAAAAAGCAGATCCGCCAGTTGCGCGGCACCAACGTGCTGTTCAAGACCGACGGCGATAACATCAAGAAATACTTTTTACCGAACGGCTGACGGCCGGCTGCCGCCGCGGCCATCCGGTTGCGTTTTGTCATCATCACCAGGAGAGCGTCATGGCACGCGTCAAGCGCGGCGTTACATCCCATGCCAAGCACAAGAAGGTGCTCAAAGCCGCCAAGGGCTATTACGGCAGGCGCAAGAACACGATCCGCATCGCCAAGCAGGCGGTCGAGAAGGCGAACCAATACGCCTATCGCGACCGCAAGCGCAGAAAGCGTACTTTCCGCGCGCTGTGGATCCAGCGCATCAACGCGGCGGTGCGGCCGTTCGGGCTCAATTACAGCCGCTTCATCGCAGGCCTCGCCAAGGCCGGCATCATCGTCGACCGCAAGGTGCTCTCGGACCTTGCCATCGCCGAGCCGGCGGCGTTCGAGGCGATCGTCGGCCAGGCCAAATCGGCGCTGGCGTAGTTACGCATGCGTCATGCCCGGCCTCGTGCCGGGCATCCACGTCTTCCTTCGCGGCATGTAAGACGTGGATGGCCGGGACAAGCCCGGCCATGACGGCTGGAGGAACCGGAGCCATGATCGATAGAGCCTACGTACAGCGCATGGCGCGCTACAATCGCTGGCAGAACGAGAACCTCTACGGCGTCGCCGACCGGCTGTCCGACGCCGACCGCCGGCAGGAACGCGGCGCTTGGTTCGGCTCCATCCACAAGACGTTGAGCCATATCTTGTGGGGCGACCGTAGCTGGATGGGCCGTTTCACCGACCTGCCGCGGCCGACGGTCGGCATTCCGGAATCGGTGTCGCTTTATCCGGACTGGGAGAACTTGAAGTCCGAACGCGCGACGTTCGACAGGAAAATTCTCGATTGGGCCGATACAATCGACGACGACTGGCTTGCCGCCGATCAAACGTTCTATTCCGGCGCGACACAGCGGGAATGGACGCACCCGCGCTGGGTCCTGGTCAGCCATATGTTCAATCACCAGACCCACCATCGCGGCCAGGTGCATGCCATGTTGACCCAGGCCGGCGGCAGGCCGTCCGATACCGATCTGACCGTGATGCCGGATTGAATGACGAGACTATAGACCGATGCCCGAGATTGCGCAGCTCGAAACGGAAATCCTCGCCGCGGTCGCCGCCGCCGGCGACGAAGCCGCGCTCGAAGCGGTCCGCGTGGCGGCTTTGGGCAAGAACGGCTCGATCACCGCGCTGTTGAAGTCGCTCGGCACGCTGCCGCCCGAGGCGCGCAAAAGCCAGGGTCCGCTGGTCAACGGGCTCAAGGATAAAGTCAATGCCGCGCTGGCCGCGCGCCGCGAGGCGTTCAAGGATTTGGCGCTGGCGGCGCGGCTCAATACCGAGAGCGTCGACGTCACGCTGCCGGTGCGCGAGGCGCCGGCCGAGATCGGCCGCGTCCATCCGATCACGCAAGTGATCGACGAGCTCACCGCGATCTTCGCCGATATGGGCTTCGCCGTCGCCGAAGGCCCCGACATCGAGACCGACGACTACAATTTCACCAAGCTCAATTTTCCGGAAGACCATCCGGCGCGGTTAATGCACGACACCTTCTTCTTCAATCCGAAGCCGGACGGCACGCGGCTGTTGCTCCGCACCCACACTTCGCCGGTGCAGGTGCGCACCATGCTGACGCAAAAGCCGCCGATCCGCGTCATCATTCCCGGCCGCACCTATCGCTGCGATTCGGACCAGACGCACACGCCGATGTTTCATCAGGTCGAGGGCCTGGTCATCGACAAGACCTCGCATCTCGGCCACCTGAAATGGATTCTTGAGGAATTCTTCAAGGCGTTCTTCGAGGTCGATCGCGTCGGCATGCGGTTTCGCCCGTCGTTTTTTCCGTTCACCGAACCGTCGTTGGAGGTCGACATCCAGTGCCGCCGCGACAAGGGCGAAATCCGCTTCGGCGAGGGCGACGACTGGATGGAGATTCTCGGCTGCGGCATGGTGCATCCGAACGTGCTGCGCAATTGCGGGCTCGACCCGGACGAATATCAGGGCTTTGCCTGGGGCATGGGGATCGACCGTATCGCCATGCTCAAATACGGCATGTCGGACCTGCGCGCCTTCTTCGAGGCCGACATGCGCTGGCTTTCCCATTACGGCTTTCGTCCGCTGGATTTTCCGACGCTGGCGGGAGGATTGAGTCCTTAATTCAATTCCCTCCCCCGCTTGCGGGGGAGGGTAGGGAGGGGGCCTGCGGCCTCGTCGCAACTCGTGACCGACGAAGTTCCAAAAAGGCCGATATGGCGCGTAAACCCGGTGACGCGCAGACGAGCGCGTGCCTTGCGCACAAACGCGACCGATGCCGAAAAAATCGTCTGGCGCATGGTTCGGGCCCATCAACTCGACGGCGTCAGTTTTCGGCGTCAGACGCCGATCGGACCCTACATCGTCGATTTTATTTCACACGCGGCAAAGGTAATCATTGAGATAGACGGCGGTCAGCACTACGAAAACGCGCACGAGGCGCGAGATGCGCGGCGCGACAAATTTCTGCGGTCTAAGGGATTTCGCGTGCTGCGATTTAGCAATTACGAAGTGATGACGAATCGGGAAGGTGTTTGGGACGTGATCGCTGCGACGGTCGGCGCGGCCGTGGCCCCCTCCCTACCCTCCCCCGCAAGCGGGGGAGGGGAAACATCGCCCGCGCGCGGAGATGTGCGCCGATGATGAAATTCACATTTGCCTGGCTCAAGGAACATCTCGACACCGATCGGCCGCTCGGCGAGCTCGCCGAGAAACTCACCATGATCGGGCTCGAGGTCGAGCGCATCGAGGACAAGGCAAAACTGTTCGCGCCGTTTGTCGTCGCCCGTGTCGTCGAAGCCAAGCGACATCCCAATGCGGATCGTCTCCAGGTCTGCATGGTCGACACCGGCGCGGGCGATCCGATCCAGGTCGTGTGCGGTGCGCCGAATGCGCGCGCTGGCATGAAGGGCGTGTTCGCGCCGGTCGGCGCCTTCATTCCCGGCAAGAACATCACGCTCGGCGTCGGCAAAATCCGCGACGTCGAGAGCCGCGGCATGCTGGTCTCCGAGTTCGAGCTGCAAATCTCCGACAATCACGAGGGCATCATCGAACTCCCCGACGACGCGCCGGTCGGCGAGCCTTACGCCAAATATGCCGGGCTCGACGACCCGGTGCTGGAAATCAACCTGACGCCGAACCGCGGCGACGGCACCGGCGTGCACGGCATCGCCCGCGATCTTGCCGCCGCCGAGATGGGCACGTTCAAGGACCCGGCGATCAAGCCGGTCAAAGGCGAATTCCCGTGCCCGGTGCAAGTGACGCTGGACTTCGGCGCGACCGCCTCGCTGTGCCCGGGTTTTGCGCTGCGTCTGGTTCGCGGCGTGCATAACGGCCCGTCGCCGGACTGGCTGCAAAAGCGGCTCGCCGCGATCGGCTTGCGCCCGATCAACGCGCTGGTCGATATCACCAACTTCATCACCTACGACCGCGGCCGGCCGCTGCATGTGTTCGATGCCGGCAAAGTGCGCGGCAATCTCAACGTACGCCGCGCGCGGCCGGGCGAAACCGTGTTGGCGCTCGACGGCAAGACCTACGCGCTCGACGAGGCGATGTGCGTCATTGCCGACGACGACGGCGTCGAATCGCTGTCGGGCATCATGGGCGGCGAAAAAACCGGCTGCTCGGCAGCGACCGCGGACGTACTCATTAAGTCCGCGCTCTGGGAACCCCAAAATATCGCGCACACCGGCCGCACTCTCGGCATCAATTCCGACGCCCGCTATCGTTTCGAGCGCGGCGTCGATCCGGCGTTCATGCTGCCGGGCCTGGAACTGGCCACCCGCATGATCATGGAGTTGTGCGGCGGCACGCCGTCGCAAGTCGTCGTCGCGGGCAGCGCTGAGGCGCCTGAGCTGGTCATCGATTTTCCGCTCGCCGAACTCAAGCGCCTGGCCGGAATGACCGTCCCGCTCACCGAGATGCGCCGCGTGCTCGAGCATCTCGGCTTTTTCGTCACCGGGCAGGGCGAGCGGGTGAAAGTGGCGGTGCCGTCGTGGCGGGCCGACGTGCAAGGCAAGGCCGACATCGTCGAGGAGGTGGTGCGCATTCTCGGCGTCGATCGCGTGCCACCGACGCCGTTTCCGCGCGGCGAGGCTCAGCGCAAGCCGGTGCTCACCGCGATCCAGCTGCGCACCCGCAAGGCCAAGCGCGCGCTGGCCGCGCGCAACCTCACCGAGGCGGTGACCTGGTCGTTCATCGCCAAAAAATCCGCCGAATTGTTCGGCGGCGGCCAGCCCGAGCTTGCACTCGCCAATCCGATCGCGGCGGAGCTTTCCGACATGCGGCCGAGCCTCATTCCGGGTCTGGTTGCCGCCGCGCAGAACAACGCCGACCGCGGCATTCCCGACACCGGCCTGTTCGAGGTCGGCCAGGTGTTTCGCGGCGACCGGCCGGAGGATCAATTCACCGCCGCCGCCGGTATCCGCCGCGCGCTGGCGAAGCCCTCCGGCATCGGCCGGCATTGGCAAAAACGCGACGGCGAAGTCGACGCGTTCGACGCCAAAGCCGACGTGCTCGCGGTGCTGGCGGCAGCCGGCGCGTCTTGGCAGGCGATGCAAGTCGTGCCCGGCGGCCCGGCCTGGTTTCATCCCGGCCGCTCGGGGACGATCCAGATCGGGCCGCAGAACGTGCTCGGCTATTTCGGCGAGCTGCATCCGAGCGTGCTCGAAGCGCTCGATGCCGAAGGTCCGCTGGTCGCGTTCGAAGTCATTCTGGAACGCATTCCGGAGCCGAAAGCGAAACCGACCCGCGCCAAGCCGGCGCTGGAGCTTTCGCCGTTCCAGCCGGTCGAGCGCGATTTCGCTTTTGTGGTCGAGCGTAATGTCAAGTCCGCCGACGTCGTGCGCGCGGCGGCCTCCGCCGATCGCAAGCTCATCGCCAATATCGGCGTGTTCGACCTCTACGAGGGCAAGGGCATCGAACCGGGCAAGAAGTCGATCGCCATCGCGGTGACGATCCAGCCGTGCGAGCGCACCATGACCGACGCCGAGATCGAGGCGCTCGCGCAAAAGATCGTCGCCGAGGTCGGCAAGCGCACCGGCGGCGTGCTGCGGGCGTGACAGTCAGCGTTCCTCGCGCATAATGTTCGGCGTGCCGAAATACTGATATTGCGGGCTGGTCGCTTCCTGGCGCGGCTCATGGCGCTCGGCGCGCGCGCGTCTGGGCTCGCGCTTCGGTCTGGCCTCGGCCCGCGGCAATTCCTTGGTCGGTCCGAGCCGGCGCAACACCGCGTCGGCGGCACGCTCGCCGGATTCCCAGGCGCCGCCGACGGTGCCCCATAAGGTTTCGTGCGCCGCTTCGCCGGCATACCGAACGTCGTCGGCGATCGGTTCCAGCAATTGACGCCGCGCGAACTGGCTGCCCGGCACCGCGGCCGACCAGGCGCCGAGCGCGTAGGGCTCGTTGTTCCAACGCGTGGCATGTTTGCGGCCGATCGCCTTCTTGACTTCCGAGCCGTAGAGCCCCGCCAGCCATTCCGCAGCGAAGTCGATCATCGCGGCTTCGCCCTGCGCCGAAAGATCGTGTCCGAAGCCGCCGGCGACGTCGACCGTGCAGAGCCGGGTGCCGGACAGGTTGGCGAGCAGCACGGCGGTGTGGGTATCCTTCGATTTCTCAAAAACCAGGTCGTCGCTCTCCAGGCCGAGCGGATTGCCGATAAGTTCGAGCGCGATGTGGTCGTAGCTGCCGAGCGACATGCGGCCGAACGCGTCGATCTCGTGGTGGCCGAGTTCCGGATCGAAGCGCAGCCCGCCGGAGGCGACGACGTTGGTCGGCACGGTGACGATCGCGGTGCGGGCGACGATCGCGCCTCTCGGCGTTTCCACCCTGGGGCCGCCGCGGGTGTCGACCGTTTTCGCCGGCGTCGCCAGTTGGACATTGAGACCCTGGCCGAGCGCGGCGAGCAAGCCGCCGAAGCCCTGCTTGCAAAACGCCGCGGCATTGCGCTCGGCCGCGCGGGCGAAGTCGAACGACGACACCTCCGCCAAATCCTTGGCGCAAGTGTACGGGCCGAGCACGAATTCGACCGTTCCGCGCCAGTCGCCGAGATCGCCCGGCACCGCCTGTTCGCAGGGAATGTCGGCCTTGCGCGCGATATCGTCGATGGCGCGCACGGTGCGGACCTGGGCGGTGAGAAAATCCTCCAGTTCCCCCTCGCGCGCATAGCGCCGGCCGATGCGCACTTTCTGGCTTTGCGGCGCCGGATAGATGTCGATGCCGCGCCGCGGCGTGAGCTTGGTCAGCGGATTGAAGTCGGGGAGATAAATCCAGTGCGCGCCGCGATCGAAAGGCACGCCGAAGCTCCTGGTATCGGTGACGCAACGCCCGCCGATATGATTGGTGGCCTCGATCAACAGGTAGCGCCGGCCGGCGGCGGCGATCCGGCGCGCGGCGGCGATGCCGGCGGCGCCGGCGCCGATAATGACCACGTCGAACTCGCCGGACGCCGGGGCGGTCGCGGCCAATGCCGGCCGACCCGCCAGCGCGGCGGCGGCGGCGAGGAACGTACGGCGGCTTAATGGCGGCATCGCTTGCGCGGCATGGTTTCCGGGGACTTTCGGTTTCCGCGCAGATTGCCCGAACCGCGCGGCGCGCGCAAACCGTACGGTTTACATTCGGTCAATGCCGCGGTTGCGGCGTGAACCAAATCGCAACGGACGCCCCCTAAACTACCTACCAACAATGACGCGGCAAAACCGCGCGGCGGCTGGGAGGCCCCATGAGCAGGATGCTCGACGGCATCGGGCGGTTGATCGCCCGCTATTTGCACAAGCCGGTGCACGGCTATGAGCCGTTTACGCCGAGCGATCCCGACGCGCTGCGCCAGTCGCTGCAGCCCGGCGACGTGCTCCTGGTCGAGGGCAACAACCGCGTTTCCGGCGTCATCAAGTACCTGACCCAATCGACCTGGTCGCATTCGGCGCTCTATGTCGGGCCGCTGCCCGGCCGCGCGACCGCCGACGGCGAGCCACACGTTTTGATCGAAGCCAATGTCGGCGAAGGCGTCGTGTCGGCGCCGCTGTCGAAATACCTCCGCTTTCACACCCGGATTTGCCGGCCGGTCGGATTGACCGATGCCGATTGCGCCATCGTCTGCGCCTACGCGGTCGAGCGCATCGGCTTCGCCTACGATCTGAAAAACATCATCGACCTGATGCGCTTTCTGTGCCCGCTGCCGGTGCCGCAACGCTGGCGCCGGCGCATGATCGCGCTCGGCTCGGGCGATCCGTCGCGGCTGATTTGCTCGGCGCTGATCGCCGACGCGTTCCGCGCCGTGCGTTATCCGATCCTGCCCAAGATCAGGCTGACCCGCAGCCGCCAGGCTCGCGAGCAAATCCTGGAAATCCGCCATTCCTCGCTGTATTGCCCGCGCGACTTCGACATTTCGCCGTATTTCAACGTGGTCAAGCCGACCATCGCCAGCGGCTTCGACTACAAGGCGCTGCAATGGGCCGATCTGTCGCGCGCCGCCGAGGCGATGGAAATTTCGCTGGTGCCGCAGGCCGCGCGCGACGATGCCGAAGCGATGGCCGCCTGACGTTGCGTCAGGCGGGGCGCACGCAACGCGCGCGAACCCGCAATGAAGGCCCGAGATCAGCCCCACACCTCGTCCGCCAGCTCGACGATCATGCGCAGCTTCGCCCATTGCTCGTCTTCGGCGAGCACGTTGCCTTCCTCGGTCGAGGCGAAGCCGCATTGCGGCGACAGGCAAAGCTGATCGAGCGCGGCATATTTGGTCGCTTCCTCGATGCGCCGCTTGATGTCGTCCTTCCTTTCCAGCTTGCCGGATTTGGTGGTGACGAGCCCGAGCACCACGATCTTGCCGCCCTTGGGCAAAAAGCGCAGCGGCTCGAAGCCGCCGGCGCGCGCGGTGTCGTATTCGAGGAAATAGCCGTCGTAGTTCAATTGGCCGAGCAGCGTCTCGGCGACCGGCTCATAGCCGCCTTCGGAAATCCAGGTCGAGCGGAAATTGCCGCGGCAGACATGCGTCGTGACTGTCATGTCGGCCGGCTTGCCGGCGAGTGCGCCATTGATGACGCGGGCATAATCCTGCTGCAGCCGGTCGGCATTGAGCCCGCGGTCGCGCGCTTTTTTCAGCTCGGCCTGCGAGCACAGATAGGCCCAGGCGGTGTCGTCGAATTGCAGATAGCGGCAGCCGGCGTCGTAAAAGCCGCGGATCGCCTGCCGATAGGTTTTCGCCAAATCGTCGAAGATGGCGTCGCGGTCGGCATAGTCCTTGGTCGTCACCGCGCTCGGCTCCAGCCGGAAATGCAGCGTCGCCGGGCTCGGGATGCACATTTTCGGCATGACGCGGCTATGCGCCTTGAGGAACTTGAAATGCTCCAGCATCGGATGATGGGAAAAGCCGAGCTTGCCGGTGATGCGCGGCGTGCGCGGCCGGGTCTGCACGCCCTGAAACTGGATGCCGTGGTCGAGCTCGACGATCTCGACGCCGTCGAGCATGCCGTAGAAATCGAAATGCCACCACGAGCGGCGGAATTCGCCGTCGGTCGCGCATTTGAGCCCGACCTCTTCCTGCTTGCGCACGATCTTTTCGATCTCGCGGTCCTCGACCTCGGCGAGCTGCGCCGCGCCGATCGCGCCGTTCTCGCGCTTGGCGCGGGCTTCCTTGAGCGGCGCGGTGCGCAATATGCTGCCGACCACGTCGGCGCGGAACGGCGGCTTGGTTCTCGGCATGGGGGCGATCCTCCGTAAATTTTCTTGGCTCGGTAACAAGCCGGGTCCGCGCGCTTCGTCAATGGCAAAGCAGGAAGATGGTGGGCCTTTGCCCAACAGCCGTCCTGGCCGGGCATAGCCGTTCAAAGAATGGCGTCGCTTCGCTCGCCTATGCCCGAGCCATCCACGTCTTTCGGCATGGCGGAAAGTCATGGATGGCCGGATCAAGTCCGGCCATGACCATTGAAGTGTTTCACACTTCAATGGTGACCTTGCCGTCGATCACCAGCGCCGGATAGGTCCTGATCGCCACCATGCAGGGCGGCGACACCACTTGCCCGCTGCGGATGTTGAATTGCCCGTTATGGAAGTTGCATTCGACGACGTTGTCCTCGATATAGCCCTCCGACAGCGAACCGGGCCCGTGGGTGCAGGCGTCGTCGGTGACGTAGAACTGGCCGCCGATGTTGAACACCGCGAGCGTGAGCTCGCCGGTCTCGACCTTGAGCGCGGTGCCGGGCGCCACGTCGGCCGTGCTGCACAGTTCGAGACGTTTTGGTTCGGCGGTCATGGCCGTCTGTCATAATGAAATATTCCCGGTTTTTCACTATATTGATGAGCAGGCGTCAGGAGAGCGCAGGATGCAAAGCGAATCGGCCCGCATGAGTTCGGCGGCGGAGGCCAAATTCCGCATCGATCGGCCGAACTCGCTGCCGCGCGCCGTCAAGGTCATCGCGCTCGATGCCCGGAGCGAGCGCATCGTCAAGGACTTGGCGGCCGCGTCCTGGCAGCGCGCGAGTTTCCTGACCGCTTCGGCGTTTTCCGGCACGCCGGACAAGGGCGGGCGCTTTTCGATGCACGGCTGGCTTGCCGATCTCGCCGGCCGCACCAAGAATCTGGTCGACGAGGTGGATGCGGCCGATCTGGTGGTGATGGTGGCCAGCGCCGGCGAAAACGCCGCCGCGGCGGCGCTGATCGGCGAGGCCTGCCATGTCAAGCATGTGATGACCACCGCGCTGATCCTGGGCGGTGCGTCGTCCAGCGACGAGACGCTGTCGAAAATGCTGGCACAATTGCGGCCGCATGCGATGATGCTCGTGATTTCGAGCGCCGACGAATATATCAAGGACATGCTGACGGCCTTGCGCGCGTGAAATTCACCTCTCCCCGCCGCGTGGGGAGAGGTCGAGTGAGCGAAGCGAACGAGGGTGAGGGGGCGTTGCCGCGATTCTGAGCGGCAAGGTTTTAACTGAAAGCCTGAGCCCAGCGGAGAGGCCCCCTCACCCCAACCCTCTCCCCGCACGCGGGGAGAGGGAGGAGCGAGCGGAGACGATGGAATCAAGATGAAATTTTCCGGAGAGCTGACGGTCAAGGCGCCGCGCGCCGAGGTCTATAACGCGCTGCGCGACGCGCGGGCTTTTGCGGCCTGCGTCGAGGGCGTGCGCGAGCTTAGCGAAATCGCTCCCGATAAATACGCAGCCGTGTTCGAGACCAAGGTCGCCTATATGAAGTTCAGCTTCAAAGTCACCGTCGAAGTGGTGCGCGCCGAGCCGCCGCACGAGATCGAGGCCAAGGTCGAGGGCGCCCCGCTCGGCATCGTCGGCCGGCTCTCCGCGACTTCGGTCACCCGCCTCACCGAGGCGGGCGACGGGACCAAAATCGCCTACGATGTCGACGCCGCCTTGACCGGCAAGCTCGGCAGCCTCGGCCAGCCGGTGCTGCGCGCCAAGGCGAAGGAGATGGAACGGCAATTCGCCGCGCGGCTGGCGGCATCATTTGCGAATGAAGTAGGGGCGGGTTTCAAACCCGCCCCTACGAAATCCGGCCCTGATGTCTTAGTGTAGCCGCATGACCGCCGAACCCACGACCGTCGACACCGATGTGCTGGTCATCGGCTCCGGCGCCGCGGGCCTCTATGCCGCGATCGAGGCGGCGCGCGGCGGCGCGCGCGTGCTCGTTGCCGATCGCACCCTGATCGGCCGCGGCGGCGCCACCGTGATGGCGCAGATGACGGTCGCGGTGGCGCTCGGTGAGGAGGTGCCCGACGATCCGCGCCATCACTACGACGACACCCTCGCCGCCGGCCGCGGCTTGTGCGAGGAGAAACTGGCGCAGCTCCTTTGCGAGGACGCGCCGGCCTGCATCCGTGCGCTCGATGCCTGGGGCGTCGGCTGGGCGCGCAAAAACGGCCACATCGCCGCGACCACGGCGCCGGGCCACGACCGGCCGCGCTGCGTCTATGTCGATTTTATCAATACCGGGCCGGCGGTATCGAAGACGTTGCGCACCCAGATCGCGCGCAAGGACGCGATCCGCAAGGCGGGCGACCTGTGCATTGTCGATCTCGTGGTGAGCGGCGGCGAAGTCACCGGCGCGGTCGGCTGGCATCTCGGCAACGGCACCCCGGTCGTCATTGCGGCGAGAGCGACGGTGCTGGCGACCGGCGGGCTCACCCGGCTTTATCGCCGCAACAGCGCGTCGGCCAATATGGGCGGCGACGGCTACGCGCTGGCGTTGCGCGCCGGATGCGCGCTGATCGACATGGAATTCGTGCAGTTCTTCCCGATCGGGCATCTGGCGCCGCGGCTCGTTGGCATGGATCCGATCATGTGGGACCCGTTCCGCTACAAGCTCGGCGGCCGGCTGCTCAACGGGTCGATGGAAGAATTCACTTCGAAATACGGCTCCGACGAGGACGGCAAATACGTGCTGGCACGGGATCTGGCGACCTATGCCATCGTCAAGGAAGTCGAGGCCGGCCGCGGCACCCCGCATGGCGGCGCGTATCTCTCCTTCCAACACTGCAGCGAGACGGCTTTACGCGACGCGTTCGGGCCGGTGATCGACCGGCTGGCGGCCAATGCCATCGACCTCACTAAAATGCCGGTCGAGGTGGCGCCGATCGCGCATTATCACATGGGCGGCGTCCAGGCCGAGGCGACGACTTTGGGCACGAACGTGCCCGGCTTATACGTCGCCGGCGAAGTGGTCGGCGGCGCCCATGGCGCCAACCGGCTGTCGGGCAATGCCATCACCGAGGCTGTGGTATTCGGCCGCCGCGCCGGCAATAGCGCCGCCGAGCGCGCCAAAGCCGCGACGCCGCGCCTGCGGCCGCAGGATAGCCGCGCCGCGCTCGAATTGGCCGGTGCCGGTGCGAGCGATCGCGACGGCCCGAACACCGCGGCGATGATCGCGCGCCTGCAAGCCATCATGTCAGACGACGTTGGCCCGTTGCGGACCGGCGCCAAACTGCGCCGCGCGCTCGCCGGTATCGAAGCGCTCGCCGCCGAGCTCGGCGCCCGCCCGGCGGGGACCGGCGCGGCCTTCGACCTGCGCCGGCTGGAATGGTTCGACCTGCGCAACATGCTCACCGTGGCGCGCGCGGTCGCCGAGGCGGCGCTTGTTCGCACCGAAAGCCGCGGCGCGCATCAGCGCGAGGATTGCCCGCAAACGCTGCCGCAGTGGCGGCTGCATCAACGCGTGACTATGCATGGCGGCGAGCTGCAAATTTCCGGCGCGCCGGCCGAGGCGCTGGCATCATGAGCGCCATCGCCACGCTGAAAATCCGGCGCGGAGCGGAGGGCGACGCCGGACACTGGCAGAGCTTTGAAGTGCCGTTCGAAGACGGTCAATCCGTGCTCGACGGCCTGCGCTGGATCCGGATCAACAAGGATCCGTCGCTGGCGCTGCGGTTTTCCTGCATCAACGCCAATGCCTGCAAGGAGTGCATGATCCAGCTCGACGGCGCGACGGTCTATGCCTGCACCGCGCGGCTCGAGCGGCGCCAAATGACGCTCACCCCGTTGCCCAACAAGGCGCTCATTCGCGATCTCGTCACCGAGATCGCCCCGCCGAGCGAGCGGTTTTCCAATTCGCCTCTCCCCGCCGCGCCGGAAGATCCGTGAGACAGCGTCGCGCGCCGATCATCGATCGTTGACGGCATAGCGCGCGTAGCCGTGACGCGCCGGCGCGTTGCCCGAAATTCTGGTGTCGAGATGCCGCACGACGACCAGGCGGTCGACGTTGCCGCGCTCGAATGCGGCGAGGAATTCCGAATAGTCCTTGAACGAGACGCAGCCGAACGACTGGCCGCTTGGGCCGAGCATATAGGGATGCGCCAGGATGCCGGCGCGGCCGAACATCCTGTCGTCGTCGACCGGATTGAGGCGGATCGCCTCGACGCCGTGGAACGGCGCGCCGCGCAGCGCCAGATTGTAGACATTCGGCGGCGTCGGGCCGCGGCCCCTTTCGTCGACGTAACGCGGATCGTCCAACCGGTCGCCAAGCCCGGAATGTGCCTCGAGCCGCAACCCGTTCGGCATATAGACGGTGTGCGCGACGATGTCATAGATCGCGGTGTGGCCGTCGGCGCCGGGCAACGCCATCGCATCGGTTTGCGGCCGCGGGGCGGGCGGCTGTTCGAGCAGCGCCAGCAACGGGGCCGCCGAACCCGCCGAACCCGCCGACGCCGCCGGCGCGGCGGTTGCGAGCTGCGGTGCTGCCGGCTTTGGCGGCGGACCGGCAATGTCGCGCGGCGGCTGAATTGGCCGATCGTCACGCCGGCGCGGCAGCGGCAACGGCACATCGGTGTTGCGTTCGGCAAGGCGCGGCTGCGGCGCGCGCGCGGCCGCGGCGGCACCCGGCAAGTTGGCGCTGGTCTCCGGATCGAACAGATCGAACGATGCGGCGAGCCGGCCCGAGGGCGGCGCCGCTGCGGCGACCTGCGGCAATGCCGGCTTCGCCGCCGCCACATGCGGCGCGGCAGCGAAGGCGTCGTACCGCCCGGAGAACGAGGCGGTGTCCAGCACGAGCGGCGCCCTGATCTGGGGAATGCCGCCGAGCGCGGTCGAGACCAGCCAGGCGGCGGCCACGGCGGCGGAGCCGGCCATCAGCCCGGCCGTGGTGACCGTGCCGAGGCCGATGCCGACGCTGGCGCAAACCGCCCGCCGGCAACCGGCGGCGGCCGCCGCACGACGGTCGAATGCGTTGACGCGGGGGAACGTCGCGGCCTGACGCGGCATGGTACGCGGTACGGGAACGGGGATTGCTTAGATCGAAACCGCGGCGGGCCGCGTGCGCTCCGGCGCGTCGCCCGGCTCGGCTTGCCCGGCGGCTGTGGAACCCGGCTTGTTCGTTGTCATGACCACCCTCACCATCCGTGACCCCTGCGGCCGACAATGCAGTGCGAATGTTAAATGGCTGTAAATTGGCGGCGCAGTGTCAGTCGTAAGGAGTTGCTCGTTCCGATCCGGTCGACGTTGCCCCACAAAAAACATTTTTGCGATCCCGGCGCCGAAATCGCATCGCCGTCGCAACGGTTTTCGGACTAAAATTAGGACGGATAGAATTCTAGGGAAGCGAAGGTCCTTATGCCCATCAAATCCAAATATCTGTTCGTCGCCTCGATGGACGTTGATGCCGACAAGGAGGCGCTGTTCAACGAAGTCTACGACACCGAGCACGTGCCCAATCTGCTCAAAGTGCCGGGCGTGCACGCGGTGGCGCGCATGCAGGGCGAGCCGTTCGCCATGTCGATCGGCGGCGCGGAACGGCATATCGCCCATGACGGCCCGCGCCACAGCGCGCTCTACGAGATCGACGGCCCGCATGTGCTCGTGAGCCGCGAATGGGCCGCGGCCGTGGAAGCCGGACGCTGGCCGGGCGAGGTGCGCCCGTTCACCCGCAACCGGCGGCACGCGCTGTTCCGGCTGCGTTAGTCAACCTGCCGTTCACTGCGCCTGGTGGGGGCTGACCGCGGCAGGCGGGCTTCGACGAAATCCTGCCGCCCGGCGAGCGCTCCGCCCGCACCGAAGCGTCGCGCCGCGAAAACGGATTGGTGCGCGCCTGTTGCGTAGGGGCGGGTTTCAAACCCGCCCCTACCAAGCAATCGCGGTGGCCTCCCTCTTCGTCGCATTTGTCGAGACACAGCCCTTGATAACGGTCCCCGGTCTCGTCACATTAGGCAAACTCGCCCAAAAGGACGCCGCCGGGTGACGCCGGCGGACAGGGGCGAGTGCGGTTCCCGCGGGCGGGGCTGTCACCCCCGCTCCCGGGCGGCTCTGGGTAGAAACGCCCGGCCGGCATGATGACCGGCCTGCGGGATCAAACCCGCTGCACTGCAGGACGGCCGGGGGCGGGTAACACCCGTCCCTACCTAGTCCCGTCCCAGGAAGTGCGTAACTGGAGCTGAGCGGTGGCGTTCGGTCGCTGCCGCAAGTGCCGTGGTGGAACGCCGGCAGGCGAGCGCGCCCGACAGCGGAAGGGCGGCGCAAGCCGCCCTCTCCGTGGCGCGCCGCCGTGCCCGCTGGCACGGCGTCTTGGACTACTGCGTCTGCCGGCGTTCCGCTTCCTTATTTTATTTTCTTACTTCGTCATTGCGAGGAGCGGCAGCGACGAAGCAATCCAGAACCGATCCGCTGCACTGGATTGTTTCGCTGTCGCTCGCAATGACGCTTCGTTCGTCGCTGTTTGACAACCTCGCGCGCATTGCGCCCGCGAGAACGGATTGGTGCGCACACGCCGCGTAGGGGCGGCCCTTGTGGCCGCCCGCCCGCTTGCGTGCCGCCGCAACACGGGCGCCCACGAGGGGCGCCCCTACAATGCGACGCACTGCGAGCATGTCGATGCGTAACGAATCAACCTTCCGCGAGCTTGAGCCCAATCAGACGGTCGAGCGCGGCGTGATCGGCGAGCAAGCTCGGCCGAGGCGCCGCTATGGACGATGCGGCCGCGTTCGAGGACCAGCGCCTGCTGGGTCAGCGGCAGCGCGACCTCGACATGTTGCTCGACCAGGATGAAGGCGTTGGCGCCTTCGCTCGGTCATGCGGCGGATCGCGGCGGCGAGTTCCTCGACGACGATGGGGGCGAGGCCTTCGAGCGGCTCGTCGAGCAACAACAGCGCCGGATTGGTCATCAGCGCGCGCGCGATCGCCAGCATCTGCTGCTCGCCGCCGGAGAGCTGATTGCCGAGATTGCGCCGGCGCTCGGCGAGCCGGGGAAACAGATCGTACACGGCCGGCAAATTCCAGCGCCCGGCGCGCGCGGCGACGGTGAGGTTTTCCTCCACCGTCAGGGTGGAAAAAATCTCGCGCTCCTGCGCCACCCAGCCGATGCCGGCGCGGGCGCGGCGGTGCGGCGGCTCGCCGCGTGATGTCTTCGCCGCGCCACAGGATGCGGCCGCGGCCGACCTGGGTGTAGCCCATGATGGTGAGCAGCAGCGTCGATTTGCCGACGCCGTTGCGGCCGAGCACGGCGAGCCCGCCGCGTTCCGGCAGCTCGAACGAGACGCCGTCGAGCACCACGGCGGAGCCGTAGCCGGCGCGGATGTCGGCAAGCGCAAGCAGCGGCTCAGCCATGGCGCGACTTTGCAGATTCCTGCCGACGGTCTTGCCGAGATAGACCGCGCGCACGCGTTCGTCCGAGGCGATCTCGGCCGGCGTGCCTTCGACCAGAACGCTGCCGCCGACCATCACGATCACGCGCGAGGCGAAGCGAAACACCAGTTCCATGTCGTGCTCGATGAACAGAACGGTAATGTCGCGCGACAGGCCGGCGATGGCGGCGAACAGCTCCTTGCTTTCCTCGCGCGGCACGCCGGCCGCCGGCTCGTCGAGCAACAGGACCTTCGGGCGGGTCGCCAGCGCCAGCGCGATCTCGAGCAGCCGCTGCTGGCCGTAGGCGAGTTCGCGGGTCAGGCGATGGCAGACGGGCCCGAGCGTCAGCGCGGAGAGGATGTCGTAGGCCTCGTCGATTTCGCGGCGATAGGCGGTGAGCCGGCGCCACCAGGTGCGGGCGACGCGGCGGCGCTCGCACACCGCGAGCGTCACCGATTCGAGCGCGGTGAGATGCGGGAAACAGCGAATTGATCTGGAAGGTGCGAACCAGCCCGCGCCGCACGCGCTGCTCCGGCGGCAGCGCGGTGATGTCCTCGTCGCCGAGAAAGATGCGGCCGGAATCCGGCCGCAGCATGCCGGTCATCAGATTGATCAGCGTGGTCTTGCCGGCGCCGTTGGGGCCGATCAGCGCGTAGCGCACGCCCTGCCGGCAGGTCGAGATCGACGTCGGAGGCGACGACGAGCGAGCCGAAGTTCTTGTTGACGCCGCGCGCGGCAAGGGCGCTCGCACTCACGACTTGGCCCTTAGCCGCCGCGCCAGCAGCATCGAGGCCGCCGAGAATGCCGTTCGGCAGCAGCATCACCACGGCGATGAGCAGAAGCCCGATCCAGAAATACCAATATTGCGGATTCAACCCGGAGAACTGGTCGCGCGCGACCATGTAGACGATGGCGCCGATCGAGGCCGCCATAAAGCCGCCCGGTGCCGCCGATGATGAGCATGACCAGAACGTCGGCGGAACGCTGAAAGCCGAGCGCTTCGAGCGACACCGTTTCGGTGGTCTGCGCCAGCAAGGCGCCGGCGATGCCGGCGATGATGGCGGCGATGGTATAGATGGTGCGGATATGGGAATGCGTCGGCGCGCCGATCGCCGGCATGCGCTGGCCGTTCTCGCGAATGCCGCGCAGCGCCAGACCGAACGGCGAATGGATGATCCGCCGCGCGACCAGGAAGACGACAAACAGCACGGCGAGCGCGTAGCTGTAGGCGGTGTAGCCATAGAGATCGAAATGGAATTTCCGCCAAGATCGGCCAGGTATGGATGCCTTGCAGGCCGTCGAAGCCGCCGGTCAGCCAGCTCGCGCTGTTCGCCGCCTCCTGACCAGCAGCAAGCCGATGCCGAGCGTGATCATGATCAGAGCGAGGTGGCGAAACCGCGCGATGATGAAGCTCGTGGCATAGCCGAACAGCCCGGCGGCGGCCGCCGGCAATCAAAAGCCCGGTCAGCGGCTCGCCCCAGCCCCAGGTGGAGAGCAAGCCGGCCGTATAGGCGCCGACGCCGAAATAGGCGGCGTGGCCGAGCGAGATGATGCCGGAAAAGCCGAGGATGAGATCGAGCGAGAGTGCGAACAGAGCCGCGATCGCGACCTGGCTCGCCAGCACCAGATAGTCCGGCGTCAGCACGAACGGCAGCAAGCGTCGCGAGCCAAAACGCGATCTCGCTCCAGCCGCCAGCGCAGCTGCGCCTGCAGATAATGGTGCGGGCCGGCGATGGTCGCGTTGGTCACGCCTAACGTCTCCCGAACAGGCCGGTCGGCCGCCACATGATCATCACCATCATCACCAGATAGATCAGGAACGAGCCGATGGCGGGAACGTAATATTTGCCGGCGATGTCGCTGATCGCCGAGCAGCATGGCGGCGGCGAACGATGCCGGCGATCGAGCCGAGACCGCCCACCGACACGACGATCAGCACGTAGATGAGGTAGGTCAAGGCGAACGAGGGATCGAGCCCGAGCATGGCGATGGCGAGCGCGCCGCCAAGCCCGGCAAGCCCGCTGCCGAGCGCGAAGGTGACGGCGAACAGGCTGTCGACGTTGATGCCGAGCCCGCGCGCCATGCGCTGATTGTTCACCGCGGCGCGCACCTGCGCGCCGAAGCGCGTGGTTTCCAGCGTGACGAACAGCACGATCGTGATCGCGAACGCGATGGCGATGAGGAACAGCCGGTAGACGGCGAAATCGAGCCCGCCGAAGGCGATCGAGCCGACGCAGATAAGACGGCAATTGCATCGGCTGCTGGTCGGTTCCGTAGATATAGGCCGCCGCCGCGATCGAGACGAAGACGATGCCGATGGTGAGCAGGCACTGATCGAGTTCGCTGGCGTTGTAGAATCGCCGGAAGAACACGCGCTCGAGTACGACGCTCACTGCGGCGGCGGCGATGAATGCAACCGGCAGCGTGGCGAAGAACGGCCAGCCGAATGCGTTCATCAGCGTCACGGTGACGTAGCCGCCGAGCATGGCGAAGCTGCAATGCGCCAGGTTGACGAAATTCATCATGCCGAGCGTCACCGACAGCCCGACCGACATCAGGAACAGCAGCATCCCGTAGGCGACGCCGTCGAACAGCACGCCGAAGACAGGAGGCATGGCCGGCAGCCTACGGGCGCCGGTGCCGCGTCACTTCATCATGTCGGCCCCGGATCCTTGACGTTCGGGATGCTGTCGAACTCGACGTTGCGCAGCTCGCCGCCGACCTTCTCGACGCGGCGGATGTAGACGGTCTGCATGATGTCGCGGGTTTCCGGATCGATCCTGATCGGCCCGCGCGGGCTTTCCCAGCTCATGCCCTTGGCGGCGGCGATCAGCGCTTCGCCGTCGGTCTTGCCGCCGGTCTTTTTCAGCGCCGCGTAGATCAGGTGCATGCCGTCGTAACCGCCGATCGAGAAGAAGTCGGGATTGCGATGGAATTCGTCGTTATAGGCCTTGACGAAGGCCTGGTTCATCGGCGACTGGTGATTGTAGTCGTAGTCGCGCGACCGTGATGATGCCGATGCCGCGTCGCCCATGCTCTTGAGCGCGCTCTCGCTCGGTAAGCGCGTCCTGTCCCAGAATCTTGGTCTTCGAGGTGTCGATGCCGCGCTCGGCCAGCGCCTTGCCGACCGCGGCCGGCTGCGCGCCGCCGGGGATCCAGATGTAAATGGCGTCCGGGTTCGTGTCCTTGGCGCGCTGGACGAAGGCGGAGAAATCCGGATTGGCCACCGGGAAGCGGACCGAGCCGACGATCTTGCCGCCGGCGTCCTTAAAGCCCTTCTGGAACCAGGCTTCGGCGTCGATGCCGGGACCGTAGTCGGAGACCATCGTATAGACGCGTCTTGATGCCCGTGCTTGGCCGCCCAGGTGCCGAGCGTGTAGTTGAGTTGCGGCGTGGTCGAGCGAGGTGCGCGCCATGTAGGGCGACTTGGTGGTGATGATCGAGGTGGCCGCGTTCATGACCACCATGAATTTCTTGGCTTCCGCGGAAACGTCGGCGGCGGCGAGCGCGTTGGGCGTCAGACATAATCCGGCCGAGGATATCGGCGTGTCGCGCACGATCGCCAGTTCCTGCGCCAGCCGCTTGGCGACGTCGGGGGCGATGCCGCCGGTGTCCTTGCGGATGATCTCGATCTTCTTGCCGGCGACGCTTGTCGCCGTGCTGCTTGATGATAGAGCTTGATGCCGTTGTCCATCTGCGTGGCGGTGTCGGCGAATTGGCCGGAATAGCACATGATGAGGCCGATCTTGACGCGTCCTGTGCGCCGGCCGCACGAGCCGAGCGCCGCCAGCAGCAGGCTTGCCACGACGCAAAGCCAACACCGCATGAAGAATTTTCGCATTGTTTCCTCCCAGTTCTTGTCGTTCGACCGTTCTGGAATGCCTATCCTCGTTCAGGTCGAGCGAGAGTGCAACGCGTGTTTATGGCGTGATCGCCGGCTCTGACCATGGCCAGTCGACCGCGCCGCTGGTCCTGAATGATCGAGCTGGCCGGCACGATGGACCGGAAAGCTAAATTACCGGGATGGAGCGATGAACCGACAGCAGGCATCGGGCACGATCGACCAGGACGAGGTCGCGCGATTTTCGCGCGTCTCGCGGGCAATGGTGGGACGCGCGCGGGCCGATGGCGGCGCTGCACAAGTTCAACCCGGTCCGCCTCGCCTATATCCGCGACCGCGCCGCGGCGCATTTCGGCCGCGATCCGAAGCGGCTCGACAGCCTCGCCGGCCTGCGCATGCTCGACATCGGCTGCGGCGGCGGCATTCTGTCCGAGCCGCTGGCGCGGCTCGGCGCGTCGGTCGTCGGCGCCGATCCCTCGCGAGAGCAATATCGCGGTCGCGCAGCGTCACGCGGCGCAGTCCGGGCTTGCGATCGATTACCGCAACACCACCGCCGAGGCGCTGGCGGAGGCCGGCGAAAGCTTCGACGTCGTGCTCGCCATGGAAGTGGTCGAGCACGTCGCCGATGTCGGCCTGTTCGTCGAGGTCGCGGCCGAGATGGTCAAGCCCGGCGGGCTGATGTTCGTCGCGACGCTCAACCGCACGGTGAAAAGCTTCGCGCTGGCGATCGTCGGCGCCGAATATATTTTGCGCTGGCTGCCGCGCGGCACCCATCAATGGGACAAGTTCGTCACGCCCAACGAGCTTGAAATCGCCATCGAGCAAAGCGGCCTGCACATCACCGGCGAGACCGGCGTGATCTACAATCTGCTTCGCCGACCGCTGGCAGCTTTCCGCCGACATGGACGTGAATTACATGGTCGTCGCGGAGAAGGCGGCGTGATGCTCACGTGACTCCGTCCCTGGCTCTGGGCCGTCTTCACCGTCATCGCCGCGTTCGCCCAGACCGTGCGCAATGCGATGCAGCGCGAGCTGACCGGCAGCCTCGGCACCGTCGGCGCGACCCATGTGCGGTTTTTGTTCGGCTTTCCGTTCGCGTCTGTCTTTCTCGCCGGTCTTGCTGCTGGCGACCGGCGCGCCGCTGCCGCGGCCGGGACTGACCTTCTGGCCCTGGGTGATCGCCGGCGCCTTCACGCAGATCGCCGCCACCGCGCTGATGCTCGCTCGCCATGGGCGAGCGCTCGTTCGTCGTCACCATCGCCTATATCAAGACCGAGCCGATCCAGGTCGCGATCTTCGGCCTGGTCTTTCTCGGCGATGCGGTGACGTGGCCGATGATGATTGCGATCCTGGTCGCCACGGCCGGCGTCATCGTCATGTCGATCAAGCCCGGGCGGCATGGTCGGCGGCAAAGGCGGATGCGGCCGACGCTGATCGGCCTTGCCTCGGGCGGCATGTTCGCGCTGTCGGCGATCGGCTTTCGCGGCGCGATTCTCGACTCTGCACCTGCCCAATTTCGTGATGGCCGCGACCTTCACGCTGGTGGTCGGGCTCGCCATGCAGGCCGTCACGCTGTCGCTTTATCTGTGGCTGCGCCAGCCGGCCGTGATGTTCGCGCTCATGCGCGCCTGGAAGCCGTCGCTGTTCGCCGGCTTCATGGGCGCGCTCGCCTCGCAATTCTGGTTTCTCGCCTTCGCGCTCGCCACCGCCGCAAGCGTGCGCACGCTCGCTTTGGTCGAGGTCCTGTTCGCGCAACTGGTCGCGCGCTTTGCGTTCGGCCAGCGCACCACCGCGCGCGAAGCCGTCGGCATGGTGCTCGTCGTCGCCGGCGTGGTGCTGCTGATATTGGCGTATTGATGTTTTCCTCCCCGCGCAGCGGGGAGGAAGAAATTCAATTCTTATCGTCCGGCAGAATCGGCAGCGGATGAAATTCGATGCCCTCTTCGTGCAATTCCTTGGCCTCGTCCGGCGAGGCTTCGCCGTAGATCGAGCGGTGCTCGGTCTCGCCGTAATGGATTTTGCGCGCCTCTTCGGGAAACGCGGGCCGACATAGCTTGCGTTCTTGGTGATGTGGTCGCGCAGTTCCTTCAGCTTTTGCCGCAGCTCGCGCTCCGGCGGCGACATCATCGCGACCGGATTCTTCGGCGGGATCGGCGGCATGCGGCGCCGGCGTGCAGCGGCGGCGGCGGGTCGGGTTCGGCGGGTGGCGACGGGCCTGGCGGCTGCGGCGCAGCGGCATCGGCTGACCGAGACGCCGTGGGCGACTTGCGCCAGCCGCGGCGCCATGATCGCCTTTTCCACTTTCGCCGAGCCGCAGACCGGACAGGTCACCAGCGACGCGCTTCGCCTGCTTGTCGTAGGCGGCCGAATTCTGGAACCAGCTCTCGAAAGCGTGGCCGCTGATCGCAGCTGAGCGCGTAGCGGATCATAGCGGCTCCCGCACGGCGTGCAGGTAGGTCGGCTCGGCCATCGGCTCGACCAATTCGAAGCGCCGGCCATGATGCAGCGAGGGAATCTTTGCCCGCGCCGCCGCGACCTCGGCCGGATCGATCTCCGCGATCAGCACGCCCGGCTCGGTGCCGCCCTCGGCGAGGATGCGGCCCCACGGATCGACGACCAGCGAATGGCCGAAGGTCTCGCGGCCGCTTTCGTGCTTGCCGCCTTGCGCGGCGGCGAACACGAAGCAGCCGTTTTCGATGGCGCGCGCGCGCAGCAGCACGTGCCAATGCGCCTCGCCGGTCTGCTTGGTGAAAGCCGACGGTATGGCGAGGAACGAGGCGCCGGCCTCGGCCAGCGCGCGATAGAGCGCCGGGAAACGCAGATCGTAACAGACCGTCAGGCCGAGCCGGCCCCATGGCAGGTCGGCGACGACGGCGAGCTCGCCGGCGCGGTAATTGTTGGATTCGCGATAGCTTTCGCCGCCGGCGAGATCGACGTCGAACATATGGATCTTGTCGTAGCGCGCGACGACGTCGCCCTTGCGGTCGATCAGGAACGAGCGGTTCGCGGCTTTTTCCGGCGACGCCTTGATCGCGAGCGAGCCGATATGGATGTAGATCGCCAAGCTTGCGCGCGACCTCGCGCAACGTCGCCAGCGTCGGATCGTGTTCGTCGGCGACGATCTTGGCAAACAGCTGGTCGCGCTTGAGCGCCAGGATGTTGGTCATTTCCGGCGTCAGCACGTAATCGGCGCCGCCGCGCTTGGCCTCGTCGATCGCCGCCAACACCGCCGCGAGATTGGCCTGCGGATCGAGCCCCGAGCGCATCTGCATGAGGCCGACCTTGAAGGCGGAAGTTTTTGCCGCGCTCATGCCGGCGGTTCCTTGGCTCGTCGGCAAGCAAGCGGATCGAGCTTGCCGGCCTCGTCGAGCGCATAGAGATCGTCGCAGCCGCCGACATGGGTCGTGCCGATGAAAATCTGCGGATAGGTGGCCCGTCCGTTGGCGCGTTGCGATCATCGCTTTGCGTATGTCCCGGTTCCCGGTGACGTCGATCTCATGGAAGCTTACGCCCTTACGGGAGAGCAGTTCCTTCGCCTCCTGGCAATAGGGGCAATAGCGAATGGTATAGATGTCGATTGCGGCCATGTTCAGGTAGATTTGTGCATTGCGGCGTAATTTTTATCAAATTGCTTATATGGACGTTCGCACCGGCTCGGCAACCCTGGCGAAGATCAGCACGTCGACATTGGCGGCGCCGGCGCGCAGCAGCGCCCGCGCGCAGCCGTCGACGGTGGCGCCGGAGGTGAGCACGTCGTCGACCAGAACGAGGCGGCGGCCGGCGACCGCGGCTTGGCCCTCCTCCGGCACGCGGAACGCGCCTTGGACGTTGGCGGCGCGCTCGGATCGCGACAGCCCGACCTGCTGCGCGGTCGGCTTGACGCGCTTGAGCGCGCGGCGGCGATCGGCACGCCGCTTTCGGCCGAGATCGCGGCGGCGAGCATGGCCGATTGGTTGAAGCGGCGCGCCCACAGGCGGCGCCAGTGCAGCGGCACCGGAACGAGCGCATCGGCCTCGGCCAGGAGTTCGCGCCCGGCATGGCTGATCCAGCGCCCCATCATCGGCGCGAGGTCGAGCCGGTCGCCATATTTGAGGGCATGCACCAGCGCGCGCGAAATCTCGTCGAAACGCACGGCGGCGCGGGCGCGGTGATAGGCCGGCGGATCGGCGATCGCTTCCATGGACAGGATGCCCGGACCCGGGTCATACACGAACGGAATGCCGAGCCGCTCGCAATAGGGGCGGGTGATGAAGGAGAGTTTCGACCAGCACGCCGGACACAGGCCGCGGCCCTCGACCGGCTCGCGGCAGGCCGGGCAGAGCGGCGGCAAAGCGAGATCGAGCGTCGTGCGCAACACCGCGCGCAGCCGCGTCCGCGGCGCGTTTGATCTGCGCGGGCAAAGCGATGCCGACCGACAGTGCCATGACGCAACGCTACCGCTCTACGAGGAAAATGTCATCGCCGACGCGAACGCCGACGTGCCGCCGCGCAGGCGTGGGACACGTCGGATCATGGCATGAAAACGCCGATAGCGCCAAGCCCGATGATTTTCGACCGCGCGCTGATCCGGCGGCGCCGCGCGCCGCGCGGCGGCGCTGGGGCCGGCGACGTTTCTGCTCGATCGCGTGGCCGGCGATCTTGCCGAGCGGCTCGGCGGCGGTGCTGCGCCGGTTCGACCTTGCGCTCGATCTCGGCACGCCCGGCGAAGCGGTGCGGGCGGCGCTTGCCGCGCCTCGGCTCGATCGGCACGATCGTGCAAGGCCGATGCGTTGCCGATTGCGGCGCGGCGGCGCGCGGCAAGACTCGTCGCCGCCGACGAGGAGGCGCTGCCGTTTCGCGACGGCGCGCTCGATCTCGTCGTATCGGCGCTGGCGCTGCAATTCGTCAACGATCTGCCGGGCGCGCTGGTGCAAATCCGCCGCGCGCTGAAACCCGACGGATTGTTTCTCGCCGCGCTCCTTGGCGGCGAGACGCTGACCGAGCTGCGCCAGTCGTTTGCCGCGGCCGAGAGCGAGGTCGAAGGCGGCGTCTCGCCGCGCGTCGCGCCGTTCGCCGATCTGCGCGAGCTCGGCGCGTTGTTGCAACGCGCCGGATTTGCCTTGCCGGTGACCGACGTCGACCGCCTCTGCGTGCGCTACGAATTCCGCCTTCGGCCTGATGCACGATCTGCGGCGCATGGGCGCGACCAATGCGCTTCATCGCCCGCCGCCGCACGCCGCTCAAGCGCGCGACGCTCCATCGCATGGCCGAAATCTATGCGCGAGCGCTTTGCCGACGCCGACGGGCGCGTGCGCGCGACGTTCGAGATCGTCTGGCTGTCGGGCTGGGCGCCGCATCCGAGCCAGCAGCAGCCGCTCAAGCCGGGCTCGGCGAAAGCGCGGCTTGCCGATGCGCTCGGCACGCGGGAGATTTCGGCGGGCGAGAAGGCCGGCGGTTAGGTAGCGCGTTACTTCATCGCCGTGGCGACGCTGGTGTAGAGGCCGTTGACCGATCGAGCCGAGCGTCACGATCGTCGCGGCGATGGCGACCGCGATGCCCGAGGCGATCATCGCATATTCGATTGCCGTGGCGCCGCCGTCGTCGCGCAGGAAGCGCAGAACGAGCGGTGACGATCGAGGTATTCTTCGAGCTTGGACATGGTCGTTGGGCCTTCTGGCGTTCGGATCATAACAGCGTCGCGAGGTGCGAGATCAGCGGTTCGTCGGCAGGCGGCATCGGATAGTTTCGCAGCTCATGCGGCCGCACCCATTTGAGCTGCTGCGCCTCCCGCGCCTCGACGAACCCTTCCCAGCGCCGGCAGACATAGAGCGGCATGAGCAGGTAGAAGTCGGGATAGAGGTGGCTCGCGAAGGTCAGCGGCGCGAGGCACTCCTCCTTGACGACGATTCCCAGTTCCTCCTTCAGCTCGCGGATCAAGCTTTGTTCCGGCCGCTCGCCGGGCTCGACCTTGCCGCCGGGAAACTCCCACAGTCCCGCCATCGACTTGCCCGGCGGGCGCTGCGCGATCAGCACGCGGCCATCGGGATCGATCAGCGCGCAGGCGGCGACAAGAACAAGTCTGACGCTCACGGCCTGGCCTCAGTCTAAGAAGCGGAGGGTAAAGGCATGTTCAATCCGATCGACTGACATTGCTGCATTCGCCGCATTGGTTAATGGAAGGGTAACAGGCCTAGCCCGCTCAATTCAAAATCGCATCGGCGACCGCTTGCGGCGCCTCCTGCGGCGGATTGTGACCGATCCGCGGCAGCACGCGGCGCTGAAAGGGCCGGTAAAGAACGCCGCGTGCTTCTCCGACGCTTCCGGCGGATGGACGCCGTCGGCCTCGCCCTGCAACGCGATCGTCGGCACCGCGATTTTGGGCTGCGCGGCAAGCCGCCGCTCGATCGGTTCCAGCGCCGGATCGCCGGGCGCATAACCGAAACGATGGCGATAGGACTGGATCGTCACCGCGACGAAATCGGGATTGTCGAACGACGCCGCGCTGCGCGCGAAAGTGGCGTCGTCGAACGCCCAATGCGGCGACCATAATCTCCACAGCAAGCGGCAAAACTCGCGGCGGTTGGCCTCGAGCCCGGCGCGGCCGCGCTCGCTGTGGAAATAATACTGATACCAGAGGCGATGTTCCTGCGCCGGCGCAGCCGGCTTGCCCGAGGCGGGGATGTTCTGGAGGTTGTAGCCGTTGCCGCTGACGAGCCCGCGCACGCGCTCCGGCCACAGCGCGGCGACGATGCAGGCGGCGCGGCCGCCCCAGTCGTAACCGGCGAGCACGGCGCGCTCGATGGCGAGCGCATCCATCAATTCGCGCAAATCGTTGCCGAGCGCCGCCTGCTGGCCCGAGCGCGGCGTTTGCGGCGGAGAGAAATCGCGTCGCGCCGAAGCCGCGCAGATAAGGCACGATGACGCGGCAGCCGGCGCGGCGAGCGGCGGCACGACCTCATCGTAGTCAGCGCGGATCGTACGGCCAGCCGTGCAGCAGAATAACCGGCACGCCGTCCGCGGCGCCGCTCTCCTCGTAGGCGACGTCGAGCGTGGAGGTGCGAATGTGTTTGATCGCGGCAGTCATCGCGGCGTTCTCAACTGCGGTAATCGCCGTTGATCGCGACATATTCCTTGGTCAGGTCGCAGGTCAGCACGCGGTCGCGGCCGTTGCCGAGGCCGAGCGCGACCTTGAGCGCGATCTCCGGCTTGCTTCATCGCCGCCGACACGGCGGCCTCGTCATAGCCCGGATCGCGCGCGCCCTTGTGCGCGACGCGGATGCCGTTAAACCAGATCGACAGCCGGTCGCGGTCGGCGGGCTCGCCGGCCTTGCCGACCGCCATGACGACGCGGCCCCAATTGGCGTCCTCGCCGCCGATCGCGGTCTTGACCAGCGGCGAATTGGCGATCGACAGCGCGATGCGGCGCGCCGAGGCTTTCGACACCGCGCCCTCGACCACGATCTCGACCAGTTTGCGCGCGCCTTCGCCGTCGCGCGCCACCTGCTCGGCGAGATCGGCGAGCACGGCGTCGAACGCCTTGCGGAACGGCACCAGACGCGGATCGTGGGCGCGGGCGATGCGCGGCGCGTCGCGCGCCGCGCCGGTGGCGAAAGCGAGCACGGTGTCCGAGGTCGAGGTGTCGCCGTCGATGGTGACGGCGTTGAACGTGTCGACGACGCCCTCGCGCAGCAGCGTCTGCAAGACCGGCGCCGCGATCGGCGCATCGGTGAAGACGAAGGCGAGCATTGTCGCCATGTCGGGCGCGATCATGCCGGCGCCCTTGGCGAAGCCGTTGATGGTGACGGTCGTCCCGGCAAGGCGCGCGCGTCGCGGTCGCGAGCTTGGGAAACGTGTCGGTGGTCATGATCGCGCCGGCGGCTTCGCGCGTAGGCGCTCGGGCGCGGCCGCGGCGACGAGCTTGTCCAAAACGCCGTCAAAGGCCTGCGCCGGCAGCGGCTCGCCGATCACGCCGGTCGAAGCCAGAAAGACCTCGGCGATCTTGCAGCCGACCGCGGCGGCGGCGAGTTTCGCGGTGAACGCGCAGGCCGCGCGCCCGCTTTTGCCGGTGAAGGCATTGGCATTGCCGGAATTGACCACGAGCGCGCGGGCGCGCGCACCCTTGAGCCGGGCGCGGCACCATTCGACCGGCGCCGACGGGCATTTGGAACGCGTGAATACGCCGGCGACGCTGGTGCCCTCGTCGAACACCGCGAGCATGACGTCGGTGCGGTCCCGGTAGCGGATGCCGGCCGCGGCCGTCGCCAGCCGCACGCCGGCGATCGCCGGCATGTGCGGGATGGTTTTCGGGGCGAGGGGAGAAATGGCGGAGGACAACTTCGGCAATGTCTCTCGTTCGTCAGTGCAGCCAAGCGAGCTTGTCCGGCCATCCACGTCTTGGATCGTCACATATGTTGAAGAGCGTGGATGCCCGGCACAAGGTGCCCGCAGCGCATGACGAGTCCGGGACACGCTCGTGCTACTTCTTCGCCGGCGCGGCCGGATTGAGCGTCGAGGGGTCGGGCGTCGGCCGGCGGCTGGTCGAGGCGCTCGATGTTCGCCGACTTGCGCAAATTCTCCACCAGCTCGGCCTGCGCCCGGTGGGCGACGTAATTCTCGATCTGGCCCTTGACCTCGTCGAAGGTCGGCGTCGGCTTGATGCGCTTGTCCTCGACCTTGATGATGTGCCAGCCGAACTGGGTCTTCACCGGATCGGAAATCTGTCCCTTGTCGAGCTTGAATGCGGCGTCGGCGAATTCGGGCACCATCTGGTCCTTGGTGAAATAACCGAGATCGCCGCCGTCGGCCGCGCCGGGGTCTTTGGATTTTTCCTTGGCGAGCGTGGCGAAATCCGCGCCCTTCTTCAGTTCGGCTTCGATCGCCTTGGCTTCGTCCTCGGTCGGAACCAGGATGTGGCGCGCGTGCACTTCTTCCTCGGGCGGCATCTGCTTGACCGCCTCGTCGTAGACCTTGTGCATTGCCTCGTCGGTCAGTCGCGGCCTGACCGGCGTCCTGCAGCAGCGCCTCCATCAGCACTTTGTTGCGCTCGAATTCGATGCGGTGCTTGACGTCGTCGCGGTCGCCGAGCTTCTGCTGCTCGGCGGCCTGCGCCAGTATGATGACGTCGGCGAGATAAGTGATGAGGTATTCGCGCTTCTGATCCGGCGTCATTTGCGGCATGCTGGCGCCGACCTCATCCTCGGCGAGCGCGAGGTCGCTCTGGCGGATATCGACGCCGTTGACGCGGGCGACCACCGGGTCGGAATCCTGCGCCTTGACGACGGCGGGTGCGAACAGGAACGCGGCGAGCGCGAATGCGCCGAGCGCGCGGGCGAGCGGGCGGGTGGAAGCCATTAAACGCGATCCTTTGGCAGACGGCGATCGCCGGGGTATCGGACGGATAAGCTTGCGGTCCGGGGTCGGCGCGGACAGTCGCCGAATTGCCTGCCCTTGGCAATGGCAGAATTGGCCGGCAGCATTAACGCCGGCGTGAATGCGCGGCTCGCATTGACAAAAAATCGACCCCCTCCTATCTCTCGGCCAGATCCGCTGGGACGTTCAGTCGCCTTGCAGAAGCCCGAATAGCGCCGCATTTTCCGCCGGTTG
Source organism: uncultured Alphaproteobacteria bacterium (assembly GCA_963729335.1). Lineage (GTDB taxonomy): Bacteria > Pseudomonadota > Alphaproteobacteria > Rhizobiales > Xanthobacteraceae > BOG-931. Next base: position 1,198,308 of record CAVSNN010000001.1, on the reverse strand, counting down.
GACACGCGCCGGAAAGACAAGACAGAGACAGCATGATCCCGAGCATTGGGAACCGGTTTTCGGCCAATATCGTGCGCAATCAAGCCGCTCGCGGATCGCCCGGTGGGCCAGCCCGAAATCTAGAAGGATGATGCGATGATCGGCGCTGTCGCCCGCAAGCTGTTCGGCTCCTCCAACGACCGCCGCATCCGTTCCTATCGCCCCGCGTCGACGAGATCAACGCGCTGGAGCGGGAACTGGAAGCGCTCTCCGACGAGGCGTTGCGCGCGCGCACCGACGAATTCAAGAAGCAACTGGCCGGCGGCAAGACGCTGGACGATATCCTGGTGCCGGCCTTCGCCACCGTCCGCGAAGCAAGTAAGCGCACGCTCGGCCAGCGCCATTTCGACGTGCAGCTGATCGGCGGCATGGTGCTGCATGAAGGCAAGATTGCCGAAATGAAGACCGGCGAAGGCAAGACGCTGGTCGCGACGCTGCCGGTTTATCTCAACGCGCTTGCCGGCCGCGGCGTCCACGTCGTCACCGTCAACGATTATCTCGCCAAGCGCGACGCCGAATGGATGGGCCAGATCTACAAATTCCTCGGACTCACCGTCGGCGTCATCGTCCATGGGCTCGACGACGAGCAGCGCAAGAAGCAATACGACTGCGACGTCACCTACGGCACCAATAACGAGCTCGGCTTCGATTATCTGCGCGATAACATGAAATACCGGCTCGAGGACATGGTGCAGCGCGGCCACATCTACGCCATCGTCGACGAAGTCGATTCGATCCTGATCGACGAGGCGCGCACGCCGCTGATCATTTCCGGCCCGCTCGACGACCGCTCCGAGTTCTACAACACCATCGACGCGTATATCCCGAAGCTCGACAAGGCCGACTACGAGCTCGACGAGAAACAACGCACCGTCAATCTTACGCGAAGTCGGCATGAGAAAGATGGAGAAGTTGCTGCAGGAGGCCGGCCTCCTCAAGTCGGACTCGCTCTACGACGTCGAGAACGTCTCGGTCGTCCACCACGTCAACCAGGCGCTGCGCGCGCACAAGCTGTTTCAGCGCGACAAGGACTACATCGTGCGCAACGGCGAGGTCGTCATCATCGACGAGTTCACCGGCCGCATGATGCCGGGCCGGCGCTATTCGGAGGGGCTGCACCAGGCGCTCGAGGCCAAGGAGCATCAGGCGATCCAGCCGGAAAACCAGACGCTCGCCTCGATCACGTTCCAGAATTACTTCCGCATGTACGAGAAGCTCGCCGGCATGACCGGCACCGCGGTGACCGAGGCCGAGGAGTTCCAGGACATCTATAATCTCGAAGTCCTGGAAATCCCGACCAACATGCCGATGATCCGCCTCGACGACGACGACGAGGTCTATCGCACGGCGGCGGAAAAATTCCGCGCCATTCTGGCGCTGATCGAAGACTGCAAGAAACGCGGCCAGCCGGTGCTGGTCGGCACCACCTCGATCGAGAAATCCGAGCAGCTCGCGGAAATGCTGCGCAAGCAAGGTTGGGATCAGCACGACTTTTCCGATCCCAACGCGTTCGCCGCGCTTTATTCCGGCGACAATTCGTCGAAGGCCAAAGTGTTCGCGGTGCTCAATGCCCGCTATCACGAGCAGGAAGCGCAAATCATCGCGCAAGCCGGCGTGCCGGGCGCGATTACGATTGCGACCAACATGGCCGGCCGCGGCACCGATATCCAGCTCGGCGGCAATGCCGACATGCGCATTCGCCAGGAATTGGCCGACATCGAGGATTCGCGCGAGCGCGAGAAAAGCCCGCGCGCCGCCGACATCCGCGCCCAGGTTGCCGGTTGAAGGAAAAGGCGCTCGCCGCTGGCGGGCTTTACGTGCTCGGCACCGAGCGGCACGAGAGCCGCCGCATCGACAATCAGTTGCGCGGCCGTTCCGGACGGCAAGGCGACCCGGGCCACTCCAAGTTCTTTCTATCGCTCGAAGACGACCTGATGCGCATTTTCGGCACCGACAAGCTCGACGGCATGCTGCAAAAGCTCGGGCTGAAGGAGAACGAGGCGATCATCCATCCGTGGATCAACAAGGCGCTGGAAAAGGCGCAGCAGAAGGTCGAGGCGCGCAACTTCGACATCCGCAAGAACATCCTGAAGTTCGACAATGTGATGAACGATCAGCGCAAGGTCATCTTCGATCAGCGCGTCGAATGGATGCAGGATCAGGCGGTCGGCGAGGTGATCGCCGACATGCGGCATACCGTGATCGACGATCTCGTCGCCAAGCATGTGCCGGAAAACGCCTATCCGGAGCAGTGGGACGCCGCCGGCCTGCGCGAAGAGCTCAAGCGCGTGCTGGGAATCGATCTGCCGGTCGATGAATGGGCCAAGGAAGAGGGCATCGCGGACGAGGAAATCTTCACTCGCGTCGAGCGCCGCGCCGACGAGCACATGGCGGCGAAGGTCGCGCAATGGGGTCCCGACGTCATCCGCTACATCGAGAAGTCGATCCTGTTGCAGACGCTCGACCATTTGTGGCGCGAGCACCTCGTCATGCTCGATCATCTGCGCCAGGTGATCGGGCTGCGCGGCTACGGCCAGCGCGATCCGCTCAACGAATACAAGGCGGAATCCTTCAGCCTGTTCGAAGCGATGAGCCAGAGCCTGCGCGAGGCGGTAACCGCGCAGTTGATGCGCGTCGAGATTCAGGCGGCGCCGCCGGCGGAGCCGCAACCTGCGCCGCTGCCGGTGATGGCGGCGCACAAGCTCGATCCGACCACCGGCGAGGACGAGATGGCGCTGGCTTTGGCCGGCGCGGAAACGCTGGCGCGCCACGGCATCGGCACCGGGCCCGCAACCGCCGCGCTGCTTGGCGGCGCGGCGCCGGCGCGCAATCCGAATGATCCGCAAAGCTGGGGCAAAGTCGGCCGCAATGAGCCGTGCCCGTGCGGCTCAGGCAAGAAGTTCAAGCATTGTCACGGACGATACGTCTGACAGGGATCAGGGATCAGGGAGCGCTGCGGCGCCGCCTGATCCCTGATCCCTGATTACTGGAGTGCCCAGCGGCTGTCGAAGGTGCCTGCCGGCACGACGGGCTGCGCGCCCTTGATCAAGCCGGAACCGCCGGCAGTGTTGGCCGCCGGCGCCGGGGCGCTGGCTTGCGCCGGCTTGTCTTGCGATTTGGCCTTCGGCTTGACGGCGTCCGCGACCTGAGGCGCCGGCCTTTGCGGTTCGGCTTGCGGCGGCTCGGTGCGGCGCGGCTCCGGAGCGGGGTTCAGCCCGGCAAGCGCGACGCCCTGCGCAGCGGGGGCCGGCGGCGTCGGCTGCGCACTCTTCGGCTCGAACAGGCTAGCGAAGAAGTTCGAATGCTTCGGCGCGCCTGCGTCGGTCGGCGTGCCGTCCGTCGCGGCAACCTGGCTCGGCTGCGCGGCACTGTTGGCGCCGAACAGGCTGCCGAACACACCGGCTTTGGCGACGTTGGATTCCGATACTGTCGGAACCATCCCCGCCTCGGGATCCTCCCGCGGCCCGCTCAGCGAGGGCGGCGGCATGCCGGGATGGATCGGCGGCGCGTGCAGCCGACCGTCGTTGTCGTAGACCGGCGCGGTCTCTTGGAGCTTGGCGACGAAAACGCGGTTCATGCCGCCGTCGGTGCCCATCGTCACCGCGGCGACCGGCACATCCTCTTTGACCAATTGGGCGATCTGATAGTCGTCGTTGCGCTTTTTCTCCAGCGCCGGCCCGGCGATTTCCGGCGCCACCTGATAGACCGGGCAGCGGCCGACCGGATTGAACACGAGCGGCTTCGTCGAATTGTCCGGCGGCTCGGCATCGAACACGTAATGGCGGTCGCAGACATCGACCTTGGGCTCGAGATGCGTCACCTCGAAATGGTCGTTGCCCTCCTTGAGCATCATCCAGAACGGCATGTTCGGGTTGTTGCGATGCCGCGCGATGTTGGCCGGCGTCAGGCGGAACGGATAGGCCTGAATCTGAAATTCCTTTTGCCCGCCCAGGAAGGATTCGCGGGCCAGCGAATAGATTTCGCCAATCTGCTCGTCGGTCATGGCGTAGCAGCCGCGCGACGAGCAATCGCCGTGGATCATCAGGAACGCGCCACGGTAGCTGTTCGCCCTGTCGTATGTGTTGGGAAAGCCGATATTGATGGCGAGATAGTATTCGGAATTCGGATTCATCAATCCGGGCGTGATCGAATAGAAGCCTTCCGGCGCCTGGCGGTCGCCTTCGATCTTCTTCGGCCCGAGTTCGCCGGACCAGCGGCAGATCGGATAGACTTTCAAGAGCTGGAATTGGCCGTTGATGTCCTGTTTCCAGACTTCGAGTTCCGATTCCTCCTTGAAAATGCGAATGAGGATCGGCGAATCCTCGGGCATATTTTTCTGTTGCAGCAGCGTCAGCATTTCCGGCGACAGTTGCTTCATCGCCCGGGTCGGCAGCTCGTAGCCGTCGTCGCCGTAGCAGCCGGCAAGCGTCAACGCACCGGCCACGATTGCCGCCGATGTCATGAGCATACGCAAGCTCGGCGCGCAGGACTTAAGCGCGTGGACAACGCGGGCGCGGATCACGGCAAGATTCCCCGACAGATGGACCATCCCCGTGCCATCACTTGCCAATCGTTATCCATAAGAGGTGGCTTTCGCAAGGCAGCCGGCGGTTGGCACTTCGGTTGAGCATGCGCCGGATAAATGAATGGTAAATTATCCGCGAATTTGACCGGCAAATCCAAGGAATTAAATAAGGAATTAAACGCCGTAACGTGGCCCGGGGAACAATCCGGGCGACATTGTGGCGAGACGATTTTGCCGCACGCGGCAGCCGGCAAGAGCTGCGCCGGCAGCCGCGCCGTCAGCCGAGCGTCCGCCCGAGCGCGGAAAACTTTTCCCGCCGCAGCCGCACGATGGTGGCGCGGTCGAGAGCGCGCAGCTCGGCGAGCGCGTCGGCGATCGCCGCGCCGGTCGCCGCGATCGCCGCGGCGGGCTCGCGGTGGGCGCCGCCGGTCGGTTCGGTGACGATCGTGTCGACGACGCCGAACCGCATCAGATCCTGGGCGGTGATTTTCATGCTCGACGCCGCTTCTTGCGCCTTGGTGGTGTCGTGCCACAGGATCGATGCCGCGCCCTCGGGCGAAATCACGCTGTAGATCGCGTGTTCCAGCATGATCACGTGGTTTGCCGTTGCTATTGCGATGGCGCCGCCGGAGCCGCCCTCGCCGATGATCGCCGCGACGTTGGGAACGCCGATTTCGAGGCAGGCTTCGGTCGAGCGCGCGATGGCCTCGGCCTGGCCGCGTTCCTCCGCGCCGATACCGGGATAGGCCCCCGCGGTGTCGACCAGCGCGACGACCGGCACGTCGAAGTGATCGGCCATGGCCATCAACCGCGCCGCCTTGCGGTAGCCCTCCGGCCGCGCCATGCCGAAATTGTGCTTGAGCCGGCTGTCGGTGTCGGAGCCTTTTTCGTGGCCGATGACGCAAACGGCCTCGCCGTGGAACCGGCCGAAGCCGCCGACGATCGCCGGGTCCTCGCCGTACTTGCGGTCGCCGGCGAGCGGCACGAAATCGGCGATCAGCGTGGCGACGTAATCGAGGCAATGCGGCCGTTGCGGATGCCGCGCCACTTGCGTCTTCTGCCACGGCGTCAAGCCGGCATAGAGTTCCACAAGCGCCTGGGCCGCCTTGCTCTCGATGCGGCTGATCTCATCGCCGATCGCAATGGCGTCGCCCTCGGTCTGCAGCGCGCGCAATTCCTCGACCTTGGCCTCAAGCTCGGCCACCGGCTTTTCAAAGTCGAGATAGCTGCGCATCGCCCGGTAACTCGTTCCAACCAATCTCGCACCAAGAGCACGAACGGCTCCTGCGGAAGCGGGCCGCAAATTCGCCCGTGGAACACGCTTAAGTCAAGGAAAGTCGTGACGAAGAAATTAGTTAGCCGGCAATCCTAGCCGCCTTCCAATCGGCGGAGTTCCTCCTCAACGACGATGAGCAGGGGTGCGAGACTGCCGTGTACGGTGTCCCAAACGGCCCGGTCGAGTACAAGCTCATAATCGTGACGGTACACGTTCCCGGCGCCGGCCATGCCCAGCCATCGAATATGCTGGTGACGGGCTTTCAGTTCGGGCGGCAATCGTCGCGAAGCCTCGGATATGATTTCAAGGCAACGTGTCACGGCATAAACCGTGCGGCGATCGATGAGGAATTGATCGATCGATGCCGGTCCGATGAACGAGAATGCCAAGCCGATATTTTCTCGAATATCGACCAGCGCGCCGAGGACGGAGTCAGAAGGCATAAATCGAATCTCCAGTCGCCGGCTGCCGCAGATAAGGTTTGAGCGCGTCCTTATTCACAACGTCTACCGGTCCGGGAAACAGCCCGGCAATGAAATTCTTCAGTTCGACATAGGCAAAAATATCGAGCGAGGTATCGGGGGCTAGTTCGATCAAGATATCGAGATCGCTCCGCGGACCCGCTTCCCCGCGGGCGACCGAGCCGAACAATGCGGCGTGGTGCACGCCTCGCGCGCGCAATTCGGCTTGGTGGCTGACAAGAACGTCGATTGCGTCCTGTTTATTCATAATGCGCTTTTTTAGCCCTCCTCCGCCAGCGGGTGCAAGTCGCGCACCAGGCTTTTCAGGCGCTCTTCCAGCACATGGGTGTAAATCTGGGTGGTCGAAATGTCGGCATGGCCGAGCAGCGTCTGCACCACGCGCAAATCGGCGCCGTTGTGCAGCAGATGACTGGCGAAGGCGTGACGCAACACATGCGGGCTCAGCTGCGCCGGGCGCAGCCCCGCGGCGGCGGCGAGCGCCTTCAGCTCGCGGGCAAAATGCTGGCGGGTGAGATGGCCGGCCTCGCCGAATGACGGAAACAGCCATTCCCTCCCATCCCTCCCCCGCTTGCGGGGGAGGGTACGGGGCACCCCGCGACGCTCGCGTCGCGGGGACCCCGGGGTGGGGGCGTCGCGCTCGGCTTCGGCAACGAGATTGCGATAAGCGAGCATCGCCCGTTTGGCCGCGTCGTTGAGCGGCACCAGTCGTTCCTTATTGCCCTTGCCGCGCACCACGATGACGCGCGCGTCCTGGCGCGCCGCGGCCGCCGGCAAGGCCACGAGTTCGGAAACGCGCAGCCCGGTCGCGTACAGCAGTTCGATTAGGCAAGCGAGCCGCGCCGCCCGCAACCGCGCCGGCAACGGCGCCGCTGCATCGCTTTGGCCGGCAACGGAAAGCAGGAAATCGACTTCGGCGAGCGAAAGCGTCTTCGGCAGCGCGCGCTCGCGTTTGGGACCTTCGAGCACCGCGGCGGGATCGTCGCTACGCCAGCCTTCGGCATAAAGAAACCGGTAGAGCTGGCGGATCGCGGAAAGCCGCCGCGCCGCCGTGGTTACCCGCAAGCCGCGCCGCGACAATTCCCCGAGATACGAGCGCAGGTCGGCGGTGTTGGCGTTGGCGACGGAACGGCCGGCGGCTTCGAGGAAGTCGGAAAGATCGTCAAGGTCGCGGCCGTAGGCGGCGAGCGTGTTCTTCCCGGCGCCGCGTTCCGCCGCCAGCATATCGAGATAGAGCGTAATCAGCCGCCGGTCGGAACGCCGCGCCGCGGCGGCGTTGGCGCGACCCATTGCACGGGCGGCTGCGCGAACCATGGCCGGCCCTCAGCGCTCCTTGAAGAACTTGTCGGGTGGAATCGTTACCGACATTTCGCGTGACTTCGGTTGCACAAAATGGGCAAGCGCATAGAGGCCGCCGTAAACGGCCGCGCAGATTAGAGCGATGACCGCAAGTAATCGCAGCAGGCTCGGCATCGGTAGGTGCCCGCGCTCATCCCATTGGTGCCGGCGAACGCAACCGAGTACGATCATGTTCGGCCCGGACTGGCAAGTGAACTCGACCGGTCCTTGGCCGCCCCTTGGGGCCTTGCCGCGGCGCCGTTCGCGCCGTCGCTCCGGATTATCGTGACTAGGTTAAATGACTGATATTGCAGTACAAAATAACGGCATGGCGACGCTGCCGGCGGCCGCGATCCTGGCCGGTTTGGGGCGGCGTTCGATCGTGCTGGTCGGCATGATGGGCGTCGGCAAGTCGTCGATCGGACGGCGGCTTGGCGCCCGGCTCGGCATCCCCTTCGTCGACGCCGATAGCGAGATCGAGAAGGCCGCCGGCATGAGCATTGCGGACATTTTCGCCCGCCATGGCGAGGCCGATTTCCGCAGCGGCGAGGCCCGCGTGATCGCGCGGCTGCTTGAGGGCGGTCCGCAAGTTCTGGCGACGGGCGGCGGCGCCGTCATGAACGCCGATACCCGCGGCGCCATCAAGGCGAAAGGCGTCTCGATCTGGCTGTCCGCCGAATTCGACGTGCTGATGCGGCGGATAGCCAAGCGCAAGAACGACCGGCCGATGCTGCAGACCGCCGATCCGGCCGCGACGTTGCAGGCGTTGCTGGCCGAGCGCGAGCCGGTCTACGCGCAATCCGATCTCACCGTACGGTCGCGCGAAGTGCCGCACGACGCCATCGTCGCCGAAATCATGGGGGCACTCGCCGGCTTTCTGAATGCTGCTGCGGCGCCGCCGGGAAAGGCCGGCGCATGACCGCAACCGTCCGCGCCGACCCCACGCTGGTTAAAGTCTCGCTCGGCGAGCGCAGCTATGACATCGTCATCGGGCGCGGCCTTGTCGCCTCGCTTGGCGCGCGGATTGCCGCGCTGCGGCCGGGCGCCAAGGCCTTCATCGTCACCGACGACAATGTGGCGCGTTATGTTTTATCGAGCGCCGAAGCCGCGCTGGCTCACGCCGGGGTGGCGGCGAGCCGCGCCACCGTGCCGGCCGGCGAAGCCTCGAAGAGCTATCGCGTGTTCGAGCAAATTTGCGAGGCGATCATCGCGTCGCATATCGAGCGTGGCGATGTTGTCATCGCGCTGGGCGGCGGCGTCATCGGCGATCTTGCCGGTTTCGCAGCCGCGGTGGTGCGGCGCGGCCTCGACTATGTGCAAGTTCCGACGACGCTATTGGCGCAGGTCGATTCCTCGGTCGGCGGCAAGACCGCGATCAATTCCGCCCGCGGCAAGAATCTGATCGGCGCTTTTCATCAACCGATCCTGGTGCTGGCCGACACCGCGCTGCTCGACACCCTGCCGGAGCGCGAATTCCGCGCCGGCTATGCCGAAGTCGCCAAATACGGCTTGATCGGCGATGCGGCCTTCTTCTCCTGGCTCGAGACCAACTGGCGCGAAATCTTTTCCGGAGGACCGGCGCGCGAACACGCCGTCGCGGTGAGCTGCCGCGCCAAGGCCGCGATTGTCGAGCGCGACGAACGCGAAACCGCCGAGCGGGCGCTGCTTAATCTCGGCCATACTTTCGGCCATGCGCTGGAGGCGGCTTGCGGCTACTCCGACCGGCTGCTCCACGGCGAAGCCATCGCCGTCGGCATGGCGCTGGCATTCGAATTTTCCGCGCGCCGGCAGGGGCTAGTGCCGAAGGCCGACGCCGTGCGCGTCATTCGCCATCTTGCCGGCGTCGGCCTGCCGACCGGGATCGGCGACATTCCGGGACCGCCGCCTGCCGTTGACCAATTGATGGATTTGATCGCCCAGGACAAGAAAGTGAAGCGCGGAATGCTTACATTCATCCTGGTGCGCGGCATCGGTGCGGCCTTCGTCGAGCCCGCCGTCGATGCGCGCGAAGTGCGTGACTTTCTCAGCGAGAAGCTTGCCGAGCGATGACTTGGATAGATTGGCTCACGGTCGCGGCTATTGCGATCTGCCTTCTTGTGTCGGCGTTCTACTCGGGCAGCGAGACGGCGCTCACGGCGTCGTCGCGCGCCGCCATGGCGCGGCTGGAAAAGCAGGGCAACCGCGACGCCGGCATCGTCAACCGGCTGTTGGCCACCCGCGAGCGACTCCTCGGCGCGATCCTGTTCGCCAACAACCTGACCAACATCGCCGCCTCGACCTTGGCGACCGGCTTATTGCTCGCTCTGTTCGGCAAATCCGGGGTGATCTACGCCACCGTGGTCATGACCGTTCTGATCTTCGTTTTCGCCGAAGTATTGCCGAAGACCGCCGCCTTCAACGCGCCCGACCGCATGGCGCTCGCGGTGGCGCAGCCGGTCGAGCGCACGGTGCGCTGGTTTTCGCCGTTGTTGCGGGCGGTCGAGTGGCTGGTGCGGCTCATCTTGCGCGGCGTCGGCATGCCGGTCGGCAAAATCCAGTCCATTCTGTCGCCGCGCGAGGAATTGCGCGGCACTGTGGATCTGATGCATCGCGCCGGCGTGGTCGAAAAGCTCGACCGCGACATGATGGGGGGCTTGCTCGATCTGCGCGAACTCGCGGTCTCCGACGTGATGATCCATCGCACCAAGATGGTCATGCTGGACGCCGACCAGACGCCGCGCGAGTTGATCGACGCCGTGCTGGCCGCCGGCGTGACGAGAATCCCGCTGTGGCGCGGCTCGCCGGACAACGTCGTCGGCGTGCTCCACGCCAAAGAACGTCTGGCACGCCCTGCATGCGGCCGACGGCGACGCTGCCAGGATCGACATCGCGGCGCTGGCCAATCCGCCCTGGTACGTGCCCGACACCACCCCGCTTTACGAACAGCTCAAGGCATTTCGCCATCGCAAGACGCCGTTTGCGCTGGTGGTCGACGAATACGGCGAGCTCGAGGGCCTGGTGACGCTCGAAGACATCGTCGAGGAAATCGTCGGCGACATCAGCGACGAGCACGACATCGCGGTGCCCGGCGTGCGCACGCTGCCGGACGGCTCGGTCAACGTCGACGGCGCGGTGCCGGTGCGCGATCTCAACCGGGCGATGGACTGGAATATCCCCGACGCCGAAGCGACCACCATCGCCGGCGTCGTCATCCACGAGGCGCGCTCGATCCCGGAACCGGGACAGAGCTTTACCTTTCACGGCTTCCGCTTCCAGGTGTTGCGCAAGACCCGCAACCGCATCACCGCCTTGCGCGTCGCGCCGCTGACGCGCAAACTCACCGCAAAGGCAAGCTGATATGACCAGTTCCCGATCAATCCGGGCGTGCGTATCGGCCACGTCCACCTCAAAGTCGCCGATCTCGAGCGCGCATTGGCGTTCTATTGCGGCGTGCTCGGCTTCGAAGTGACTCAGCGGCGGCAGGGCGCGGCCTTCATTTCCGCAGGCGGCTATCATCATCACATCGGGCTCAACACCTGGGAGAGCTACGGCGGCTCGCCGCCGCCGCTTGGCACAACCGGCCTCTACCATATTGCCATCCTTTATCCGACGCGGCCGCAGCTTGCCGACGCGCTGCGCCGGCTGATCGAAGCGAATATTCCGCTTGAAGGCGCCTCCGACCACGGGGTGAGCGAGGCGCTCTATCTGCGCGACCCCGACGATAACGGCGTTGAGCTTTATTGGGACCGGCCGAAGCAACAATGGCCGCGCAGCGCCGAAGGCAGGCTCGCCATGGTCACCGAGCGGCTCGATCTGATGGATTTGCTGCGCGAGAAAGCCGACACCGCCGAGCCGAAGATCGCGGAAGCGGCGGCACAGCCGGTGCGCGCCTGATTGCCGCAACTGCGATAGGATGGACGGACTTTGAGATAGCTCGGCGCGGTGCGCTCAGCCCGTCGCGACTTTCTCGACAAAGGGACGGAAGGTTGTCTTTTCCGTTCCACAGTCGGGGCAACGCCATGTGGATGGAATGGCGGCAAACGGTGTTCCCGGCCTGATCGATTGCTGCGGCAGCCCGGTTGCCTCCTCGTAGACGAAATAACAGCCGCGGCAAATAAAACGGCGCTGGGAGCCGTCGGTCCGCGCTGGGGTGGATTGAAGGACCTGTGTCGCCGGCGCGGAACGCGGCGTCAGCACCGAATCGCCGACCACGACCTCGCCGCCGTCACGCACAATGAGGTAAACGCCCAGATTCTTGTGGCCGAAGGCCGCCCGCAGCGAGCTTGGAATATCGAGATCACGGCGTCCGGTCCTTGGATTGACGTTGGTCGCCCCGCAGCGGCCGTTCTTGCGATCCACCGCGAACACCGCGCCGCCGATGCTGATCTCCTTTCCGACCCAGTCGAATTCCTCCCACGGCCGGGCTCCGTCGATGTAGATGTTGGCGCGAAACCGCAGCGGATCGATGTCGACGCCCCATTGTTGTTCGAGGCTCTTGACGGTTGCGAGATTGATCAAGGAGATCACGTTGTCCGGCTTGTCCATGAAATGTCCGCCGCGCGAGCGAACCAGCGCCGGAGGCGCCGGCAATGTCGGCAGCAATTGCCAGAAGAAGCTCTCGAGCTTGGTCCGGTCGGCTTCGTCGGAGAGCTGGGCCGAGGCAACCTGCTGATTGCCTTCCTTCACCGTCAGCTGCAGCGACTCGAGATCGAGGCTGGTATTCACCCGCGCCAGATTCTCATCCAGCATCAGCATGACGAACAGTCCCTTCTTGGCCCATTTGGGATCGTCGCGGTCGATGGGGGCGCCCGGCCGCGCCAGCGCGAATATGCGGTCATGGGGGAACGGCTTGTCCGCCTCGAGCGCGACGCGGGACAGTGGCTCGGCGCTCAATCCCTTGATCGGATAGCGGTAAAGCTTGCTGACTGCGATCATCGGGTGGCCCGGTTGCCTCGCCAAAGCGAGCGCGAAACTTTGGCGGCGGCGGCGCCGCGCCGGTAGAGCCGGTTGCCGAAGAAAGCGGGAGTCCAGATGACGCGCCTTGCGGGCTGTCTTCGGCAGTGCCGGCGCTGGCCCGCTGGCTCGAACCAAAAGCTCGCTTACGTCGGCGCTCGGATCGTCCACCGCGTCGTCGATGGCGTCCGACAGGCGCGAAATGCCTTGTTCGATTTGCTTTCGCGTCGACGCGGCGTAACCGAGGATCAATCCGCGATGGGTCAATGTCGAAGGATGCGCAACATAGGCGCCCGCGGAGGAGAACGCGTAGACGCCGATGCGCGCCCGCCGCGCCAGATTTTCGACGACCGCCGCACTGGGTACGCCCGGTGGCAGATACCAGACGAGATGCAGGCCGCCGGCTTCGCCGCTCACGCTCACGTCGCCGAAATTGCGGCGTAACGCGGCGAGGAGAATATCGCGGCTCTCCTTGTAATGCGCGCGGGCGCGCAAAAGGTGGGCCACATAGGAGTTGCCGCGCATCATCTCGGCCAAGGTCGCCTGGTCGAGCCATGGATTGCCATGATTGAGCAGTCCCTTAGCGGCGGTGGTGACGCCGGCGAGCTGCTCTGGAACGACCATATAGCCGAGCCGCAGCCCGGCGCCGAGGGTGCGCGAAAACGTCCCGAGATAGATGGTGCAATCCGGGGCCGCGGCCGCGATGGCCTGCACCGGCGAGCCGTCGTAGCGAAAATCGCCGTCGCGGTCGTCTTCGAGAATGTAACAACCATAGCGTCGCGCCCACGCCACGATGGCGTGGCGGCGATCGAGCGACAACGTGTGTCCGGTCGGATATTGGTGCGACGGCGTGAGATAAAGCAGAGCCGTCGGCCGTCGCGGCAATTGTTCAGGAATAAGACCTTCGAAATCAACGGCCACGCTGACGATTTCGGAGCCGGTCGCTTCGAAAGCGTACGCCGCGCCTTGATAGCACGGGTCTTCGATGGCGCTCGGGGTGCCGTGATTGAGAAAAAGCCGCGCCGCGATACTGATGCCTTCCTGGGCGCCGGTCACCACGATAATGCGGCCCGGATCGGCGGCGATGCCGCGCGTCGTCGCCAGACGATCGGCGATCGCCGAACGCAAGGCCGGCAGTCCGGCGGGATCGCTGTATTGCGACAGGCCGATGCTGCCGCCGTGGGACAGGTTGCTCTGCAACAATCGGCGCCAGGTTTTGACCGGAAACAAGGCCGCGCTCGGCCGGCCGGGAAAGAAATCGAACGACAGCCGGTTGCGATTTTGGGCGGCCGTGTTCGGCACGTGCAGCGGCAACGGCGGCATCGGCATGTGCGACAGCGCCTCAAGGCCCATCAGCGGCGCCGCTGCGGGCTCGACCGGGGCGCCCGGCAGGCAATCGGAAACGAACATTCCCGACGCTGGACGGGATTCGACGTAACCCTCGACAATCAATGCGTCATAAGCGCGGACCACGGTGTTCCGCGACACGCAGAGCTGATCCGACAACCGGCGCGACGACGGCAGGCGGGTGCCGGGACGGATGCGCGCATGGCGGATGGCGTCGCGAAGCTGATCGATCAGCTGGCTCGTCAGCGGCTCGCGTCGCGACCGGTCCAAAAGAACGGGTATCTGCATCCGCCCGAATAATGCGCCCAAGCGCCGCCATTCGTGCTGCGGCGATTGCGTCGGTGCCCGGTCGACGACGTGAACTCGGTCGTAGATTTTAGACGGCATGGGTCCAGCTTTCAAATCGCGGCGCAACTGGCCCCCTCATTTCGAAGTCAACTGGACCCATTGCACCGCTTTGCTTCGGCCGTTTGCCTAAGCGACAGGCAAGCGACTGAACGAAAGGTGAGAACTCGGATCGTCCGCTAGGCAGATTCGAGCGACGGATCGGCGTCGGGCGGCGCGCGTTCCGGTGCCATCGCTTTTTTCAGTTGTGGCTCTCGATGCGACGGCCCCGGCCGGGCATGACTTTGTGCAGCCGGAGCAATCGCGAACGCGCTGCACGATCCCAGCGCCGTTCCGTCTTCAATGGAGAAGGAACATGAGAACGACACGACCGACTTGGCTTCATGCTTTGGTTGCGTCGGTATTTCTGATGGCGACCGTCGCGCGGGCGGCCGCCGAAGACACGATCAAGGTCGGCATCCTGCATTCCTTATCGGGCACGATGGCAATCAGCGAAACCATCCTGAAGAACCTGATGCTGTGGCAGATATCCGAACTCAACGCCCATGGCGGCCTGCTGGGCAAGAAAGTCGAGCCGGTCGTCGTCGATCCGGCCTCCAACTGGCCGCTGTTCGCCGAAAAGGCGCGCGAACTCATCAGCAAGGATAAGGTCGCGGCCGTGTTCGGCTGCTGGACTTCGGTATCGCGCAAGTCGGTGCTGCCGGTGTTCGAGGAGCTCAACGGCCTGCTGTTCTATCCGCTCGAATATGAGGGCGAGGAGTCCTCGTACAATGTCTTCTATGGCGGCTCGGTGCCAAGCAACAAGGCGATCCCTTCCATCGAATATCTGATGAGCGAGGACGGCGGCTCGGTGAAGCGCTGGGTGCTCGAAGGCACCGACTATGTCTATCCGCGCACCAGCAACAAAATCATCCGCGCCTTTCTCGCAGGCGAAGGGCGTGAAGGACGAGGACATCCTGGAGAATTATACGCCGTTCAGCTTCTCGGACTGGCAGACCGAGGTGGCGCGGATCAAGGCGTTCGGCTCCGCCGGCAAGAAGACGGCGGTCATCTCCACCATCAACGGCGACGCCAATGTGCCGTTCTACAAGGAGCTCGCCAACCAGGGCGTCAAGGCGACCGACATTCCGGTGATCGCCTTCTCGGTCGGCGAAGAGGAACTGGCGGGCATCGATACCAAGCCGCTGGTCGGACACCTCGCGGCCTGGGCCTATTTCGAATCGGTCAACACGCCGGAGAACAAGGCCTTCATTGCCAACTGGCATGCCTATATCGGAAACCCAAAGGCGGTCACCACCGACCCCATGCAGGCTGAATATCTGCTGTTTCATATGTGGGTCCATGCCGTCGAGCAGGCCGGCACCACCGATGTCGATGCGGTCCGTCAGGCGATGATCGGCCAGAAAATGAAGGATTTGGCCGGCCTCACCGAGGTGATGCAACCCAGTCACCATCTCACGAAGCCGCTGATGATCGGCGAGATCCAGCCTAACGGTCAGTTCGCCATTGTCTACCAAAGCAAGACCGTGCTGGAGCCGCATCCCTGGAATCCCTATTTGCCGTCGGATAAGGGCAAGGTCGCGGATTGGGACTATCCTTGGGTCTGCGGCGGTTGCACCGAGCCGCAGTATTCCCCGTTCTGAAATTTGTCTCGCACGACTGAGGCATCGAGCGGCCCGCGTCTGCCTGAAGTAGGGCGGCGCGGGTGCCGCTTTGTTCTATGTTACACCTCTCGCCCGGCGCCTGCGGCATGAATCGCGAGCGCGTGCACGCCGCCTGAAAGCTCGTCGGCAAGCGCCGCGTTGATCATGCGGTGGCGTTCGAGCCGGCTCTTTCCGCGGAAGGCTTCCGACACGATATACAGCCGGAAATGGGTTTCGCCGCCCGGCCGGTGTCCGGCATGGCCTTCGATGGCGGATGGGATTCGTCCTCGACGCTGCAGGCTCTCGGGCGCGAAAGCCTTGCGCAACTTTTCCGTGATCAGATCGCGCGTCTGCATGCCGCATTGTAGCCCGGCTGGCGCAGCGACGGGATCAGTCGAGCGTGTTAACGTCAACAGGCGCGACCGCGCGATTTTGCCGTCTGTCAAGTCTTGAACGGTGTCGGCGGCGCGCCCGCATAATCGAAACCGATGAGCACGAATTCGCCGCTGTTCGATCGCATCCGGGTCAAGCCCGACCAGGACCGCAGGCTGCGCGCGGAACTACCGGCCTGCCAATGGCCGAAGCTGCAACGCGCCGGCCACCCATCGCGCGCCGAAAGGCCGGCTGCGCGCCAGCGAATATTGGCAGTTCTGCCTCGAACACGTGCGCGAATACAACAATTCGTACAATTTCTTCGCCGGTATGAGCGACGAAGCGGTCGCGAAGTACCAGAAGGACGACATCACCGGCCACCGCCCGACCTGGAAAATGGGCTCGCTCGGCGGCATCGCGCGGCCGCGCCGCGCGGCCGCGAGCGAGTTTCGCGGCTCCGGCTGGGCGGCCGACGATCCGTTCGCGCTGTTCGGCGAGACCGGCGCCCGCCGCGCCGGCCATGCGCGGCCGCGCGCCCGAGGGCCGCAAGATTCTCAATGCGCAGCGCCGGGCGCTCGACGTGCTCGGCCTTGAAGCCGACGCCAAACGGGCCGATATCAAGGCCAGATTCAAGATGTTGGTGAAGCGGCATCATCCCGACGCCAATGGCGGTGACCGCGGGTCCGAAGACGCGGCTGCGGGAGATCATTCCAGGCCTATAATTACCTGAAGTCGGCGGGTTTTTGCTGACCCCGCTGCCCGGGTGGCTTTCGCGGCGCTTGCGGCCTTTCTGCTAGATGTACCGCGACATCCGACCGCCGGTGACAGCCGACTGCGCCTCGGACTTGCCAGGTTCCTCCGACTTACTTGCCGAGGTCACGGAGGAGCAATGACTCTCGCAACTGACAGTCGAATCCGGGCTTGCCGGACATGAAAGTGTCGATCCGGCAGTTGTTCGGCATCGACAGCGACCTGGAAGTGCCGGCCTATTCGGAGCCGGACGAGCACGTGCCGGATATCGATCCGGACTACCGGTTCGACAAGCCGACCACGCTCGCCATTCTCGCCGGCTTTGCCCGGAACCGCCGCGTCATCGTCACCGGCTATCACGGCACCGGCAAATCGACCCATATCGAGCAGGTGGCGGCGCGGCTCAATTGGCCCTGCGTGCGCGTCAATCTCGACAGCCACATCAGCCGCGTCGATCTCATCGGCAAGGACGCCATCGTGATCCGCGAGGGCATGCAGGTGACCGAGTTCCGCGACGGCATTCTGCCGTGGGCGCTGCAGAACAACGTTGCGCTGTGCTTCGACGAATACGACGCCGGCCGCCCCGACGTGATGTTCGTGATCCAGCGCGTGCTGGAATCTTCCGGCCGGCTGACGCTGCTCGACCAGAACAAGGTGATCAAGCCGCATCCGTCGTTCCGCCTGTTCGCGACCGCCAATACGGTCGGCCTCGGCGACACGTCCGGCCTCTATCACGGCACCCAGCAGATCAATCAGGGCCAGATGGACCGCTGGTCGATCGTCACCACGCTGAATTATCTGCCGCACGACAACGAGGTCGAGATCGTGCTCGCCAAGGCGAAGCACTACCGCAAGGCCGAGGGCCGCGACATCGTCAACAAGATGGTGCGCGTCGCCGATCTCACCCGCAACGCGTTCATGAACGGCGACATCTCGACGGTGATGAGCCCGCGCACGGTGATCATCTGGGCGGAGAACGCCGAAATCTTCGGCGATATCGGCTTCGCGTTCCGGCTCACCTTCGTCAACAAATGCGACGAATTGGAGCGGCCGCTGGTCGCCGAATTCTATCAGCGCTGCTTCGGCCAGGAATTGCCGGAGAGCGCGGTGAACGTGGCGTTGAGCTGAGAAGGACTTTGACTGCTATCGGGCGCGTTCCAGTTTCGTAAGGCGTTTTTCGAGAGCTTAAATTCTCTTGTCGACGTCGGCGGCAGCGTAACGTCCGAGCACAGTCTCGCCGGCAAACAACCGGGCAAGCTCGTCAAAGCGCTCGTCTGTGCTCGCACGAAAATCACCAAAGTCCTTGCGAAATTCTTTGAACTCTTGGCGAAACTCGCGGAGCAGGTGAAGAGTTTCGATTATCAGGATCGGCCATGAACGCCTTCCTCGCTCGTAAGCCCTAAGATAAGCTCCATCCATGGCGGAATAAAGTATGTAAATGCAGGCCTTATGACCTCGAACATCAAGCCCAAAGCACGGCCAAGGAAGCGCCGACCGAACCGTTCAAGCGCGCCGTCGGCGTCTGTCTGCGCGCGATCGCCGGCAAGGGCGATCTTGAAGTCACCTTCGCGGCCGAGCGTCCCGGTCTGGCCGGCGGCAAGGCGCGGCTGCCGGAGCCGCCGCGCCGGCTCAACGAGCGCGAAGCCGCGATCGTGCGCGGCCATGCCGACTCGATCGCGCTGCGGCTCGCCTGTCACGATCCGACGGTGCATCGCAAGCTGGCCCCCGGCGGCCAGCAGGCGCGCGCAGTGTTCGAGGCGGTCGAGCAGGCCCGCGTCGAGGCGATCGGCGCGCGGCGCATGGGCGGGGTGGCGAAAAATCTCGCCGCCATGCTCGACGACCGTTTTCACCGCGGCAAGTTCGACGAGATCACCGACCGCGCCGACGCGCCGATCGAGGACGCGCTCGCCATGATGGTGCGCGAACGGCTGACCGGCGAGGCGCCGCCGGCCACCGCGCGCAAACTCGTCGATCTGTGGCGCCCGCTGATCGAGGAACGCGCCGGGCGCGATCTCGACCGGCTGGAGCGCGTGCTCAACGATCAACGCCGGTTCGGCGACGTCGTGCACGATCTGCTCGATTGCCTCGACATGGGCGAGGATCGCTCGAGCGATTCCGACGACGAGGACGGCGAGGAGGGCGACGAGCAGAACCAAAAAGACGAGACCGGCCAGGACGGCGAGGCCTCCGACTCCGCCGACACCGAGCGATGAGCGCCGAGGCCGAGGCCTCGGCCGACGAACTGCCGGACAGCGCCTCGGAAGCGGTCGACGCGCCGGCCGCCGAAATGGCCGACGACGCCGAGATGGGCGATTCGGAGACCGCCGCCGAGCCGTGGCGGCCGCGCAACGCAGCGCAACGAGCCGCGCGGCCCGGACTATCGCCCCTTCACCGCGAAATTCGACGAGATCGTCGGCGCCGAGGACCTGTGCGAGCCGGAAGAGCTCGACCGGCTGCGCGGCTATCTCGACAAGCAGCTTGCGCATCTGCAGGGCGTGGTCGCGCGGCTGGCCAACCGGCTGCAGCGGCTGCTGATGGCGCAGCAGAACCGCGCCTGGGAGTTCGATCTGGAGGAAGGCCTGCTCGATCCGGCGCGGCTGTCGCGCGTGATCGTCGATCCGCTGCATCCGCTGTCGTTCAAGCACGAGAAGGACACCGATTTCCGCGACACCGTGGTGACGCTGCTGCTCGACAATTCCGGCTCGATGCGCGGCCGGCCGATCACGGTGGCGGCGACCTGCGCCGACATTCTGGCGCGCACGCTGGAACGCTGCGGCGTCAAGGTGGAGATTCTCGGCTTCACCACGCGGGCCTGGAAGGGCGGCCAGTCGCGCGAAGCCTGGCTTGCCGCCGGCAAGCCGGCCAATCCCGGCCGGCTCAACGATCTGCGCCACATCATCTACAAATCCGCCGACGCGCCGTGGCGGCGGGCGCGCAAGAATCTCGGCCTGATGATGCGCGAGGGCCTGCTCAAGGAAAACATCGACGGCGAGGCGCTCGACTGGGCGCATAAGCGGCTGCTTGGCGCGGTCGGAGACGCGCAAGATCCTGATGATGATCTCCGACGGCGCGCCGGTCGACGATTCCACGCTGTCGGTCAATCCCGGCAATTATCTCGAGCGGCATTTGCGCTAGGTGATCGAGGACATCGAAACCCGCTCGCCGGTCGAACTGATCGCCATCGGCATCGGCCACGACGTGACGCGCTACTACCGGCGCGCGGTGACCATCGTCGACGCCGAAGAGCTGGGCGGCGCCATGACCGAAAAGCTCGCCGAACTGTTCGACGAGCACCCGGTCGAAGACCGCGTGCGTCCGGCCGCCCGTCCGCAGCGCCGCTTGAACGCGTAGCGCCGTTAGCGCCCGTCGGCGGGTAAATAACCGGCCGTCAATGCTTTCCCGGAAAACCGCCCAGGCCGTTGAACGTCATGTAGAGCGAATAGGCGCTGACCGCGATTGCGATCGCCATTTCGAGCACAGGACACGCAACGCCGTATTTGTACCAGGGCTCGTGCGGCACGACGCGGATCTCGACCGGGTTCATATTGCAGCTCCTGGCTTCGAGTTCTGATCGACGGCATCCTGGGGTCGATCGGACGACCGCGTTGTCAGGCTTCACTGCTGGCCGGCGAGGCCGCGGCCGAACAAGCCATGCTCCTCGGGATGTCGCTCGTAGCGCGCCGCCCAGAAGTAGAACAGGACGAACGGCACGAACATGTAGAGCGCGACGTAGAGATATCCCATGTGGATGTTGGCGCTGCCGGCGAAGATCAGCGGATAGACGATGCCGCCGGCGGTCGAGACGCCGCCGATGAATCCGGCCGCGATGCCGGGACGGTCCGGAAACAGCAGCGGAACGAGGGCGAAAGTGCCGCCGGTGCCGAACGACAGGAAAATGCCGAAGGCCACCAGCACCGCGACCGACCAAGTGCAGCGAGCCGTAAAGGCCCGCGACCGTCAGCCCGATCATCGCCAGCGTGATCAGGATCAGCGCGATGCCGAGCCAATGCAGGCGCGGCGCATAAGGCAGCTCCTTGGCGATGAAGGGCAGCGGCGTCCAACCCTTGCGCTGGAACAGATCGGACATGAATCCGGCGAACGGCCGGAACAGCGACGCATTGAACGATTCCACCGCCGCGAATGTGCCGGCCGCGATCTGCACGCCCGGCCACGCTGGTGAAGCCGAGGCGCAAGAAGCTCATTATGAAAGCCGCGCGTGAAATAGCCCGGCAGCCAGGCGTTCATTGCGATTTCGAGGCCGAACGACATCGCGTAAGCGAGCATCAAGCGCGATCGCGATATAGCGGCTCCAAACGAAGACCGTGCCGCGCATGTCGCTGCCGCGGCGCGCGGCGTCGCGCCGTTCCGTCGTTTTGGCGGCGTTGCCGCGCAAGAGATACCAGGCCGCGACGACAAGCGCGATCACGCCCAGCCAGAGAAAGGCGCTGTGATAGTCGGTGCCGAAGATGCGCGGCAGCAGCAATGCGCCGACGCCGGCTCCGACATTGCCGGTGCCCGCGTAAAGCCCCTCGGCGGTGCCGATCTCATGGGAATCGAACCATTGCGCGACATGCTGGATGCCGACCACGAACGAGACGCCCGCAATCGCCACGATGACTCGTCTCGGCGAACAGCCATTCGTAGCTTGTCGTGTACGCCGAAGCGATCGATACCAGCCCGCAGCCGGCCAGGATCGACGGCGAATGTCCGCGGCGCGCCGAAGCGATCGGACGCCCAGCCCGCAACGATGCGGCCGACCGGCGCCATCCAGATCGCGGAACTCGCCAGCAGGCCGAGATCCTTGATGCTGAGGTGATACGTCGCCGCGATGCTCGGGCTGAACGCGGCCGTCGAGAACCACATCAGGAAGCACCAAAAAAAGCCGACGGTCGCTATCACGAGCTGTTCCACCTTTTGGCCGTGCATGGCTGTCGCTCCTCTAGAATTGCTGCTTGCGAGCAAAGCGTGTGCCAACGCGTTCGCTAGGCGCGAAATTGCTCGCGGTGCGCCCATTTTCATCTCAGCGGCTTCAGTCGCTGCGCAGATGCGCATGCGCCATGGCGCAAGGCGCGATGCTCAAGGCTTCGCGCATTTTGATCTGCAAGCTGGCCGCGCCTGATCGCGCACAATGCGTCCGTCGGTGAAATTTCCGGGCTGCGCGAAATGCACCGTATGGAAGTTGCGCGGATCGAAAACGCGCATCGGTCGAAAAGCCGATCCAGCGGCTCAGCAGGCCGCATGCCTCGATCGTGCTGCGCTGCACAGAATTTCTGCATGCTGCGGCTCCGATGAGCAATCGGATCGCTCGTCCGAATGCGAGCGTGATCGCAGTAAGTCATTGCGCCACTATCGCATTCTAAGCGATGCGCCGGCGCTGGCATGAAGCTTGAATTGTCAACCTGCGCAGATCGCGCACGCCGTGCCGTGCCGTGCGGCAAATGCCGCATCCGACGCAGCCGCAGCTGTTGTCGCAATCGCGAATCGCGCTGCGGCAATGAGCACGGGTCGACGAGGAGAACATCGATGACACCGGATCAGGTGAAGGCGATCCAGGAGAGTTTCACGAAAGTCGCGCCGATCTCCGAGCAGGCCGCCGCGCTGTTCTACGGGCGGCTGTTCGAGATCGCGCCCGCGGTCAAGCCGCTGTTTCGCGGCGACATGACGGAGCAGGGCCGCAAGCTGATGGCGACGCTCGCGGTCGTCGTCAACGGGCTCGAGCAATCTCGAGGCCGTACTGCCCGCGGCGAGCGCGCTTGCCAAGCGTCACGTCGATTACGGCGTGAAGCCCGCCGATTACGAGCCGGTCGGCGCGGCGCTGCTGTGGACGCTGGAACGCGGTCTTGGCGCGCAGTGGACGCCGGAACTCGCGGCGGCCTGGGGCGCCGCCTACGCGGTCCTGTCCGAATTCATGATCGGCGAGGCCTACGGCCGCAGCGCCGCGGCCGAATGAGAGCGCGGACATGAGCGAGCCGCTGGTCATCATCGGCAACGGCATGGCGGCGGCGCGGCTGTGCGAAGAACTCGCGCAGCGCGCGCTCGGCCGCTATGCCATCGCGGTGATCGGCGAAGAGCCGCAGCTTGCCTACAATCGCATCCTGCTCTCTTCGGTGCTCGCCGGCGATGTGCCGGCAAGCGAGATCTTGCTGAAGCCGGCAAGCTGGTGGCGCGATCGCGGCGTGACCTTGTGCTACGGCGCCGCGGCGACCGCGGCCGATATCGCGGCGCGCACCGTGACGCTCGCCGACGGCAAGACGCTGGCGTTTGCCAAGCTCGTCTTCGCCACCGGCTCGCGGCCGATCCGCTTGCCCATTGCCGGCGCCGATCTGCGCGGCGTGCTCACCTTCCGCGACATGGCCGACGTGGCGTCGATTTCGCGGGCGGCGCGCCGCGGCACGCGCGTCGTCGTCATCGGCGGCGGGCTGCTGGGCATCGAGGCCGCCTACGGCCTCGCCAAAGCCGGCGCCAAGGTCACGCTGGTCCACCTCATGGATCGCTTGATGGAACGCCAGCTCGACGCCCGCGCCGCGTCGATGCTCAAGCGCGCCGTCGAGGCGAAGGGCATCGAAGTGCTGCTCGAAGCCGCGACGGCGCGCTTCATCGGCGACGGCCACGTCGAGGCGGTCGAGCTCAAGGACGGCCGCATCATTGCCGCCGATATGGTGGTGGTCGCGGTCGGCATCAAGCCGAATGCGCGAGATCGCGGCCGCGGCCGGTCTCGCCGTCAACCGCGGGATCGTCGTCGACGATCATCTCTCGACCAACGCGGCCGATGTTTTCGCGATCGGCGAATGCGCCGAGCATCGCGGCGTCTGCTACGGACTGGTCGAGCCCGCCAACGAGCAGGCGCGCGTGCTCGCCGACGCGGCTTGCCGGACGCAATGTCCGCTACGGCGGCAGCGTGAACGCCACCAATCTCAAGGTCTCCGGCGTCCACGTGTTTTCCGCCGGCGATTTTCTCGGCGCGCCGGGCACCGAATTCGATCGTGCTCGCCGATGCCGGCCTCGGCACCTACAGAAAACTCGTGATCGCCGGCGGCCGCCTGGTCGGCGCCGTGCTGTACGGCGATACCACGGATGCGCTCTGGTATCTCGATCTCATTCGCTCCGGCGCCGCGATCGAATCCTTCCGCGAGGATCTCGTCTTCGGTCGAGCGCTGGCCGAGCGGCAGGCGGCGTGATGCCGATGTCCGCCAGACGATCAACCGAGCGTCCGGAAGCCGGCATGAACGCCGTGCCGCGCATCCGCCCGCCGTGCGCACCACGTGCCCGTATTGCGGCGTCGGCTGCGGGGTGCTTGCGGCACCGGACGGCGAAGGCGGCGCGAGCGATTTCCGGCGATCCCGCGCATCCGGCGAATTTCGGCCGGCTGTGCTCGAAGGGCTCCGCGCTCGGCGAGACGCTGTCGCTCGATCGGCGCCTGCTGCACCCGATGCTGCGGCAGGCGGACGGTTCGCTCGCTGCGCGTCGATTGGGACACGCGCGCTCGACAAGGTTGCGAGCGGATTGCGCGCGATCATCGATCGCGACGGCCCGGGCGCGGTCGCGTTCTATCTCTCCGGGCAATTGCTCACCGAGGACTATTACGTCGCCAACAAGCTGATGAAGGGCTTCCTCGGCTCGTCCAATGTCGACACCAATTCGCGCCTGTGCATGGCCTCCTCGGTTGCCGGCCATCGCCGCGCTTTCGGCGCCGACACCGTGCCCGGCATCTACCGGGACATCGACGAAGCCGACCTCATCGTGCTGGTCGGCTCGAACGCGGCGTGGTGTCATCCGGTCCTCTATCAGCGGATGATTGCCGCGAAACGCGAGCGCGGCGCCAAACTGATCGTCATCGATCCGCGGCGCACCGCGACCGCCGAAGACGCCGACCTGTTCCTGCCGATCGCGCCCGGCATGGATACCGCGCTGTTCTGCGGCCTGCTCGCGCATCTCGCCGACACGCTTGCGCTCGATCACGCCTACATCGATCGCGCACACGACGGGCTTCGTCGAGGCGCTGGCGCGCGCCCGCGAAATCGCCGCAGACGCGGCAGCGACCGCCCGCGCCACGGCACTCGAGCAGGCCGACGTGGCGCGCTTCTTCGCGCTGTTCCGCAACACCGAGCGCGTCGTCACCTGTTTCTCGCAGGGCGTCAATCAGTCCGCGCAAGGCACCGACAAGGTGAACGCCATCATCAACGTTCACCTCGCGACCGGCCGCATCGGCCGCCCCGGCATGGGGCCGTTCTCGCTCACCGGCCAGCCCAATGCCATGGGCGGACGCGAGGTTGGCGGGCTCGCCAACCAGCTTGCCGCGCATATGGGCTTTTCCGCCGCCGACCGCGATCGCGTCCGCCGCTTCTGGAGCGCGCCGCGCATGGCGGCGGCTGAAGGGTCTCAAGGCCGTCGATCATGTTCGAAGCCATCGAGCGCGGGACGATCAAGGCGCTGTGGGTCATGGCGACCAATCCGGCCGTCTCGTTGCCGCGCGCGGGCGCGATGCGCGCCGCGCTCGGACGAAGCTCGAACTGTTCGTCGTCTCCGAGAACGTTCTCAGCAACGACACGATCGAGGCCGGCGCGCAGGTGCTGCTGCCGGCGGCGGCCTGGGGCGAGAAGGACGGCACCGTCACCAATTCGGAGCGGCGCATCTCGCGGCAGCGCGCGTTCCTGCCGCTGCCGGGCGAGGCGCGACCCGACTGGTGGATCGTCAGCGAAGTGGCGCGGCGGCTGGGTTTCGGCGCCGCGTTCGATTACCGCGGGCCGGCCGATGTTTTTCGCGAGCATGCCGCGCTGTCCGCGTTCGAGAATGACGGCGAGCGCGACTTCGACATCGGCGCGCTGGCGACACTGTCGGATCGAGGCCTATGACGGCGCTCGATCCGGTGATGTGGCCGGCGCGCACGGGCGCAGACGCCGAGCGAGCGGCGCTTCTTCGCCGCCGGCGGATTTTTCACCGGCGATGGTCGCGCTCGCTTCGTCGCGCCGGAACCGCCGTCGGCCGCACGCCGCAACCAGCGCGGCCTTTCCGTTGCGCCTCAACACCGGGCGCGTGCGCGACCAGTGGCATACGATGACGCGGACCGGATCAAGTCCGCGGCTGTGCGCCCATTCGCCCGAGCCGTTCATCGAGATGCACCCGGCCGATGCAGAGGCGGCAAAGCTCGCCGATGGCGGCACCGCCAAAGTCACGACGCAATACGGCAGCGCGATCCTGAAAGTTTGCGTTGCGGCCGGCCAGCGGCGGGGCTCGATCTTTGCGCCGATTCATTGGAGCGACGCCACGGCGGCGCGATGCGCGCGTCGGCGACATGGTGACGCGCGGCAAACGATCCGTTTTCCGGCCAGCCCGAGCTGAAAGCCACGCCCGCGCGCATCGAACCGGTCGAGTTCGCCTATCGCGGCTTTGCCCTGACGCGCCGCCCGATCGCGCTGCCGGCAGGGACGTGGTTTGCGCGCGCTGGCTGTTGCTGGCGGCGAGGGGCTTCTGTTTGCAACGAACGAGCCGCCCGATCGCTGGCACGATCTTGCACGCGCGGCTGATGCCCGAAGCACGCCGAGCTCGCCGAATACATCGATCGGCCGCGCGGCCTGATCCGCATCGCCGCCTTCCGCTCCGGCCGCCTCGATGGCTGTATTTTCGTCGGGCCGGCGCACGCGCCGCCGCAATGGGACGTGGTGCGCTCGCTGTTCGAATCGGGAGTTTTGGCCGAGCGCGAGCGGCGCATTCTGCTTTCGGGACGCAGCGGCGACGGAATGGCCGAGACCGGGCCGGTGATCTGCGCCTGTTTTGGCGTCGGACTTGCGGCGATCCGCGAGGCCCTGGCCGGCGGCAGAGCCGCGAGCGTCGCCGATATCGGCCGGACGCTGCGCGCCGGCACCAATTGCGGCTCCTGCCTGCCGGAGCTGCGGGGAATTATCGAGCGGACGGCGCGGGCGGTGTGATCCGATCCGGCCGGGAGGATGGCGACCTATGCCGTCGCCCGCGCGCTTCTTGACGACTTGGCGCTTGAGCTCGAGCACGCGCGGCGACAGTTCGGCGTCCTTGGCCTTGAGCAGGAAGGCGTCGAGCCCGCCGCGATGATCGACGGTCTTCAGCGCATTGGCCGACATCCGCAGCCGGATCGAGCGGCCGAGCGCGTCCGACAACAGCGTGACATTGAGCAGATTGGGCAGAAACCGCCGCTTGGTCTTGCGGTTGGAATGGCTCACCCGGTGCCCGATCTGGCGGGTCTTGCCGGTGAGTTCGCAACGCCATGCCATGGTGCAAAATCCTTCGAAATCCGGATGCCTCGTCATTCCCGCGGCCGTCGCCGACGATATGGGGAGATGGCGCGGACCTATAGTGCGGGGCGTTCCGGAGCGTCAAGCGCCGCCAAGACCGTCGGTGCGCGAATGCCTTGCGCCGGACGGCGGCGTGAAACCACAGAAACGACGCATTCTCCGACAAGACAATAGCGGGTTCCGCGTCGGGGATTTGAGGAATACCGATTGCGTCGCCGCTGAATTGTCGCCAAAGCCGATTGTCCGCGGATTGGCGGCTTCGCCGCCGTGCGCCGCGGCGTTTTTCGTCGTCATCCCCGCGGTTTCGCCATGGCGCCCTGGCCATCGCCGCCGCGGTGGCGGCCGATGCCGAACCATCCAGCCGCCGCGCAGGCCCGGCTCGAGGCCGAATATACCGCCAGCATCGCCGGCATTCCGATCGGCCGCGGCAACTGGATCATCGAGATTGTCCGACGACCAATACACCGCCGCGGCGAGCGGCACGACGACCGGCCTGGTGCGCTTCTTCACCGGCGCGCACGGCACCAGCGCCGCGCATGGCATGCTCAACGGCGGGCAGCCGGTGCCGACGAGCTATGCGGCGACCATCAATTATGACCGCAAGATCGATGACGTGCGCATGGCGCTCGCCGGCGGCAATGTGACGGATTACGCGGTCGAGCCGCCGCTGCCGCCGCGTCCCGACCGCATCCCGGTGACCGATGCCGATCGCCGCGGCGTGCTCGATCCGATGACGTCCATGCTCAATCGCGTCGCCGGCAACGGCGACCCGGTCGCGCCCGAGGCCTGCAATCGCAAAGTCGCGGTGTTCGACGGCCGCGTGCGCTACGACCTGCACAGCGAATTCAAGCGCATGGAAACGGTCAAGGCGGATCGCGGCTATGCCGGGCCGGTCGTGGTCTGCGCCGTCTATTTCACGCCGATTTCTGGCTACGTGCCGAACCGGCCCGCGATCAAGTATCTGGTCGACGCTGCGCGACGCCGAAGTGTGGCTGGCACCGATCTCCGGCACGCGCGTGCTGGTGCCGTTCCGCTTCTCGATGCCGACGCCGCTCGGCACCGGCCTGTTGCAGGCGACGGAATTCGTCTCGGTCATGCAACCGCCGCACCGCCGCATCCGATCGCCAAGACCCAGTGATTGCCGCCGGCGTCGGCGCCGACGCGCGCCCGTTGCCGGCCTGCGGCTTCCCCGCTATCCACAGGCCGGAAGGCTCTTGACTCGGCGTGAAATTGTGATCGCGCGATCCGTTAACGATTTTGGCGCCAAAGCGACGGCCCCAAGTCCGGCGATTCCACCCGATCTGGTATTGAGAGCCCTGCTGACAGCGCCATATATCGCGGTGAACGAACTCGAACAGGCGTCGAGTCGCCGATTCGGCCGCGATTTGTTCCAGACTCGTTCCACATCTTAAGCACAGGCCTTTCCAGCGTCGCGTTGTGATACAGAAGGCTGCTGCTTGTTGCGCCAAGCGTGCACCAATGCCGGGCCCTTGATGCCGATTTCGTTCTCGCCTCCCGCCAATCGTGATTTGCGTGCCCGTGGCGCCGGCGTCACCGCCGTGCTGGGCCCGACCAATACCGGCAAGACCCATCTCGCCATCGAGCGGATGCTGGCGCATTCGTCCGGGCTGATCGGCCTGCCGCTGCGGCTGTTGGCGCGCGAGGTCTATAACCGCGCCGTGGAGCGGGTCGGCGCCGACGCGGTGGCGCTCATCACCGGCGAGGAGAAGATCAAGCCGCCGAATCCGCGCTTCTGGGTCGCCACCGTCGAGGCGATGCCGCGCGATCTCGACGTCGCATTTCCTTGCCATCGACGAAATCCAGCTCGCCGCCGATTTCGAGCGCGGCCACGTCTTCACCGATCGCATGCTGCACCGGCGCGGGCGCGAGGAAACGCTGGTGCTCGGCGCCGCCACCATGCGGCCGATCGTCGAGCGGCTCCTTGCCCGGCGCCAGCATCGTCAGCCGGCCGCGGCTGTCGCAGCTTACCTTCTCCGGCGAGAAAAAGCTGACGCGGCTGCCGCGCCGCTCCGCCATCGTCGCGTTTTCCGCCGAGGAAGTTTACGCCATCGCCGAATTGATCCGCCGCCAGCGCGGCGGCGCCGCGGTCGTGCTCGGCGCGCTGTCGCCGCGCACCCGCAATGCCCAGGTCGAGCTCTATCAGTCCGGCCAGGTCGACTACCTGGTGGCGACCGACGCCATCGGCATGGGGCTCAATCTCGACGTCGATCACATCGCGTTTGCCTCCGACCGCAAATTCGACGGCTATCAGTTCCGCAAGCTCAGCCCCTCCGAGCTCGCCCAGATCGCCGGCCGCGCCGGCCGCGCCATGCGCGACGGCACGTTCGGCACCAGCGGTCGCTGTCCGCCGTTCGAGACCGAACTGGTACAGGCGCTCGAATCGCACACGTTCGAGTCGGTCAAGCTCGTGCAATGGCGCAACAGCGATCTCGACTTCTCCTCGGTCGGCGCCTTGCAGGCGACGCTCGCCGCCGCCCCGACCGAGAGCGCGCTGGCGCGCGCGCCGGTCGCCGAAGACATCCTGGTGCTCGACCATGCCGCGCGCGACGACGACGTGCGCGCCATGACGCGAACGCGCGCCGATGTCGAGCGGCTGTGGGACGTCTGCCAGCTGCCCGATTACCGCAAGATCGCGCCGGCCAATCATGCCGAGCTGGTGGTCACGCTCTATGGCTTTCTGCAGCGCGATGGCACGATCAAGACCGACTGGTTCGCGCATCAGGTCGCGCAGGCCGATCGCACCGATGGCGATATCGATACGCTGTCCGCCCGCATCGCTCATATCCGGACCTGGACCTTTGCCGCCAACCGCCCGGATTGGCTCGCCGATCCCGAGCACTGGCAAGGCGTCACGCGCGGCGTCGAAGACCGGCTGTCCGACGCCTTGCATGAGCGGCTGACCGAGCGGTTTCGTCGATCGCCGCACCAGCGTCTTGATGCGGCGGCTGCGCGAGAACGCGGCGTTCGAGCCGGAATTCAACAAGACCGGGGAGGTCGTCGTCGAAGGTCACGTCATCGGCCGGCTGGACGGCTTCGTATTCATTCCCGATGCGGCATCGGGCGGCTCGGAGGCGAAAACGCTGCAAAATGCCGCGCAGAAGGCGCTGGCGAGCGAAATCGCCGCACGCGCGACACGGCTCGCCGAGGCGCCGGACGGCCAATTCGTGCTTGCCGCCGACGGCACGCTGCGCTGGACCGGCGCCGCGGTCGGCAAGCTCCACGCCGGCGAGGAGGTTTTGCGCCCGCGCCTGCGGCTGATTGCCGACGAGCACCTGACCGGCGCGCCGCGCGAGGCGGTCGAGGCGCGGCTTGATGCTTTCGTCAAATCCCATATCGAAAAGCTGCTCGGCCCGTTAGCCGAACTTGCCGCGGCCGCCGACGTGACCGGCATCGCCCGCGGCGTCGCGTTTCAATTGGTCGAGGCACTTGGCGTGCTCGACCGGCAACGCGTTGCCGAGGAAGTGAAGGGCCTGGAGCAGCCGGCGCGTGCCACGTTGCGCAAATATGGCGTGCGCTTCGGCGCCTATCACATCTATCTGCCGGTTCTGCTCAAACCGGCGCCGCGCTCGCTCGCCGTGCAACTGTGGGCGCTGCGCCATGACGGGCCGCAAATTAAGGGCCTCGACGATTTATTGCAGCTCGCCGGCTCCGGCCGCACCTCGATCCCGGTCGATCGCGAAATCGATGCCGCGCTCTATCGCACCGGCGGCTATCGCGTCTGCGGCGAGCGCGCCGTGCGCGTCGATATTCTGGAACGGCTCGCCGATCTGATCCGCCCGGCATTGGCCTGGCGCGACGGCGCCGGTCCGAAGCCGCCGGGCGCGGTTGCCGGCGGCGGTTTCACGGTGGTCAACGGCATGACCTCGCTGACCGGTGCGTCGGGCGAGGATTTTGCCTCGATCCTGCGCTCGCTCGGTTATCGCCTGGAGCGGCGGCCGAAGCCGCAAGACGCGACAATCACCTCTCCCGGCGAGCGGGCAGTGGTCGGCGAGCAGGGCGAGCCGGGTGAGGGGGCGCTAACCCAGTCTGAGGCTACGGATGCGCCCCTTCACCCCGACCCTCTCCCCGCCAGCGGTGAGAGGGAGAAGGAGATCGCAGTCATCAACGCAACCGGCGTCGAAAACGCGTTGCAGCCGGTGCCGGAACTTGTAACCGCAAATCCCGAACCGGCACCGACTTCCGAACCGGCAGCAACGCCGCCTCACCCAATCCCTGTCGCCGCAACGGCGGAGCCGGAAATGATCGAGGTCTGGCGGCCGGGCCGGCCGGAAGGACGGCGCGGATCGCGGCCGCGGCATCGGCAAATGCGCGGTCCGGCGCGCAAGGACGCGCCGGCAGCGCAGCCCGCCGAAGCGGCCGGTCCGGCGGTCGCCGCCGGAGCGGTTGCGCCACAATCGCCTGAGCAATCGCCGGCTACCGCGGCTGCAGCCCCGCCGACGCGCCATCCGCACCACCGCCGCCGTCGCCCCGACGAGCATCGCTCCGACCGCCCGCAGCGCGAACGCGAGCGGCCGCAGCTCAAGCGGTTCGAGCGGCGCGACAAGCCGCCCGATCCAAATTCGCCCTTCGCCAAGCTTGCGGCGTTGAAAGCGCAGCTTGAGGCCGACGCCAAGGAGCGCCGTTGAGTGCCGGCTGAGCCCGAGGAGCGCCAGCGCGTCGACCGGTGGCTGTGGCACGCCCGGCTCGTCCGCACCCGCGGTGCGGCGGCAGCACTCGCGGCCGCAGGCTATGTCCGGATCAACGGCGCACGCATCGAGGCACCGGGGCGCATGGTGCGCGCCGGCGACGTGATCACGGTCGCGCTCGACCGCCGTGTGCGCGTCTTGAAAGTGAGAAGATTCGCCGAACGACGGGGTCCCGCCGGTACCGCGGCATTGCTATATGAGAATCTCGAATAGCGCCGGTGCCGCCCGGGCGGCGAGCCTTGCGCGCATCTGACCCATGCGATAGGAGCAAGGCTGCAAAAAAGCCCGTTTAGAGTGTGCAGATGACCTATATCGTCAACGACAATTGCGTCAAATGCAAATACATGGACTGCGTCGAAGTCTGCCCCGTGGATTGCTTTTACGAGGGCGAGAACATGTTGGTCATTCACCCGGACGAATGCATCGACTGCGGTGTCTGCGAGCCGGAATGCCCGGTCGATGCGATTAAGCCGGATACCGAGCCTGGCGTCGATAAGTGGCTCGGCATCAACGCCGAATACGCCAAGCTATGGCCCAATATCACGGCCAAGAAGGCCCCGCCGGCCGACGCCAAGCAATGGGAGGGCGTGGCCAATAAGTTCGACGAGCATTTTTCCGCCGCTCCGGGCAGCGGCGATTAAGTACACTTTTTAGTTGTGGAAATTAACCGTTATTAACGATTTTGCCACGCAACGCCCGGCAACGACGCTTTGCGACGCGATAACGCTTTGATTTTGGCTGAAAATGTGTTATAAAGCCGCCACATAATGAAAAACACCCCCGAGACGCTGCTCCCGACCGGGGGCATATTTTTTCGGGGCGTTTTCGAGGATCCGTCAGGAGAGGCGTGAATTCCACGCGAGAGCAGTGGCAGAGAAAACTCGTCGTCGTTCGAAGAGAAGTACGGCCGGCATGCGCCGGAAGGCAACCAAAACCTCCTCCCGCGCGAGCCGGAGGTCCTCACCTGCCACGCGGACTGCGGCCCGGAGCCGAGTCAGCGCGGCGAAGCACGCGCATCGGCGCAAGCCGGAGCCGGAAGGAGCGACTGTGGGAATGAATGCGAAGAAGACTACGCAACGACAAGGCTTCAAGACTCACGAATTGATCGTCTATCCGGCGCACGGCGTCGGCCAGATCGTGGCCATCGAAGAGCAGGAGGTCGCCGGCGCGCGGCTTGAACTGTTCGTCATCAATTTCGTCAAGGACAAGATGACGCTGCGGGTCCCGACCTCGAAGGTGGCGTCGGTCGGCATGCGCAAGCTTGCCGAGACGCCGATGGTCAAGCGGGCGCTCGAGACGCTCAAGGGCCGGGCGCGCATCAAGCGCACCATGTGGTCGCGGCGCGCCCAGGAATACGAGGCCAAGATCAATTCCGGCGATATCGTCGCCATCGCCGAGGTCGTTCGCGATCTCTACCGCTCCGATACGCAACCGGAACAGTCCTATTCCGAGCGTCAGCTTTACGAGGCCGCGCTCGACCGGTTGTCGCGCGAGGTGGCCGCGGTGCAGCGGATCACCGAGACCGAAGCGATCAAGGAGATCGAGGCGGCGCTCGCCAAGGGGCCGCGGCGCGGTCCGAAACCCGATGCGGACGAAGAGTCCGTTGTCGAGGAAGAGGCGGCGTAACTCGCATCCGTTCCAAGTCATGCAAAGGCCCGGCAGAACTGCCGGGCCTTTTTGTCGTGCAGTGCGCTGCGCCCGCGAGCGGCTCGGGTTAGGCATAAATTAAGCTTCATTTGAAAGGAGATAGAAGCACAAGCCGGTGGCATGGAGGGGCGCTCGGAATGCGGCGGAAAAAGGCGTTCAAGCGCGGCGGAATGTTGCCGATTTTAGCTGCCGGCGCGATCGGATACCTGATCGGCGGCTCCCATCCGGCCCAGTTGCGCGCCACGGATGACTTGTCGGCCGCCCGATCGGTCGCGCTGCGTTTTCCGCAACAATGGAACCCGGTTTGGCCGGTGGCCGCCGCCAGCGAGGTTTCGCCGGCAGCGGGAATACTCCATGCACCGTCTGCGGCGACGGCAATGGCGGCGAATGTGCTGGGCGATAGGCAGCTCGCATTGCTCAGCCCCGAGCCCATGGTTCCGCAGGCGAATGGGCAATCCCCGTCCCAAGTGACGTCCCAAGTGACATCGGAAGCCGGCGCCGAACCGGGCGCGCCGACGGCCGCCGCCGAGGCGACCGGCTCCTTGCCGGCACCCGACGCGAGCGGGGCGCCGCAGGCGTTGCCGGCGGCGGCGATACGGCCGGCGAGCACGGCCAAGGTCGCCGCGCTCGCGGTGCGGCGCCCGCCGGCGCAACGGTCCGGTTACCTGCTCGACGACGCGCAGATCGCGAGCATCAAGGAGCGGCTGCATCTGACGCCGGATCAGGAGCAAATGTGGCCGGCGGTCGAGGTCGCGTTGCGCAATATGGCCTATGCCCAGAGGCAAGACGCGAATCGGCCCGGTGAGCGGGCCAGCGCACCCGATTCCGAGGCCGTTGCGGGTCTGAAATCCGCCGCGGCGCCCTTGATCATGAGTTTTAACGACGAGCAAAAGGACGAAGTGCGCAGCCTCGCCCACGTCATGGGGCTAGAGCAAAATCTCTGTGACTGGAATCGAAAGGGGATTCCCGTGGCGCTGGATGTGTGATTCATAGACTTCCGGTGAATCGAGACCGGAGGCGACGATGAGCTGGCGACAAGGTCAGGCTTATTCGCAGGATTTGCGGGAGCGCGTTTTGGCGTCGGTGGATGGCGGGATGGCGGTACGCGAGGCAGCGCCGCTGTTCCGGGTCAGCATCGCGTTTATCTACAAAGCTCGTATCCGTCGCCGGTTGACCGGAGAGACGACGGCACGACCACAGCGCTGTCATCTGGAACCCAAACTTGCCGGCTACTACGAGGCGATCGGCGCCGAGGTTGGCGCTCACCCGGATGTGACGATTGGCGAGCTGCGGGCTTGGCTTAAGGCGAAACATGGCGTGTCGGCGAGCCATTCGGTGATGTGGATCGCGCTCGACCGGCTGGGTCTGACGCTTAAAAAAAGACGCAGCACGCAGCCGAGCAGGATCGGCCGGACATCGCCGCCGCGCGGGCGGCCTGGCGCGAGCGTCAGCCTGGCATGAAGCCAGCACGGCTGGTGTTCATCGACGAGACCTGGGCCACCACCAACATGACGCGTCGCTACGGCCGCAGCCCGCGCGGTAAGCGCCTCGTTGCCGCAGTGCCGCACGGCCACTGGAAGACTTCCACCTTCGTCGCCGCTCTGCGCCATGACGGCATCACCGCTCCCTGCGTCATCGATGGTGCGATGAACGGAACGATCTTCCGTGCCTATGTCGAGCAGGTTCTGGCACCGACACTCAAGCCCGGCGATCTCGTCATCATGGACAATCTCGGCAGTCACAAGGTTGCTGGCGTGCGCGAGGCGATCGAGGCCTGCGGCGCAAGCTTGATCTATCTGCCGGCCTATTCGCCCGACCTCAATCCGATCGAGCAAGCCTTCGCCAAGCTCAAAAGCTTATTACGCAAGGAAGCGGCGCGATCCGTCGAAGCCCTGTGGAGCGCCATCGGTCGTTTCCTCAGTCACTTCACCCCCACAGAATGCGCCAACTACTTCTCCAACCGCGGTTATACGGTCAAATCGATTCCGCTCTAGACCAGCTCGCCGCGCAATTTTAGCGCGGCCGGGCATTAACCCGAAACCGGATCGCGCTCGTTTGCGGAGGAAACTCTCGTCGTCGGCCGCAACACGTCGGCCGTGCATTTGGCGCCGATCAGGGCCAAGGCGGCGAAGCAAAAGATCTCCCCCAGTTCGACCGGGTTCGCGACCGAAAAGCTGTACAGCGGGGCATAAAGGAAATAGGCGGCGCAGATCGTCGCCGCGACGGCGCCCAACATCGCCGGCCGGCTGCCGTAGAGCACGGCCACCAATGCCGTCGGCATCAAATAGAAAAACACCAGATGCTGCGGACCGGCGGCCTGCTGCCTAACCAGCCAGAGAATTGCAGTGACGAGAAATACGATCGCCAGCGTCACGGCGACGGACACCGCCGCCTTCACGATCCGCATGACCCCCCCCAACGCAACGCATCCCGGCCTTGGCGGCCATTTTTCCAATCATAACCCATGGAACGCGGAGAAAATAGGGAAAAAGCGATGGTGCCAAGCGGGGTCACTCGACCACGATCTTGACCTTGCTGCCCGGTTTTAGCCGGTCCCCGGGCTCGATGCCGTTGAGAATGCGGAAGCGCTCGGCGGCGCGGTCGCTGAGCGCCATCCGGCTCGCCAGCTTTTCCACGGTGTCGCCCGGGGCGACGGTCACGATCCGCAGGCGAAGCGGCTTTGACTGCTCGATTTCGGCGAGGCTCATGCGGCGGAATGTGCCGACCGATTCGCGAAACGCGCGATCGGTTTCGGGAGTGCTGTGTTTGGCGGCGAAGATGAAGCGATAAACGTCGCTGCCGAAGCGGATGGCGTAAAGCCGGAAGTTCCATTGATCGCCTTTGGCGGACGCGGCGGCGCCGGGAAAACCGTTGACGGCGAGGTCTTTGACGCTCGCCGGGTCGATGTTCTCGATCCAGCCGGAGGTCAGATAGTCGGACAGCGTCTGCTCGGCCGGCACCCGCACCACGTCGAGGCGGAGCGCCTCGCCGCCGCCATGCTTGATGCCGAGCACCGCCTGGGCGGTGTTGTCGAGGGAAAAACCCTCCGGCGCGGTGAAGGTGAAGCCGAGCTTCGGGTGCAGAAAGCGCCGCCCGCGCACGAAGCCTTCGCTCGGATCCTCGCCGAACACCATGCCGTCGATATTGTCGAAATAGGCGTCCTTGGCTTGTTCGCGTTGCTCGGAGTTGTCGCCCGCCGGAGGCTTATATTGGCCGGCAAGGGCGATTGCCTTGGTGACGCGTTCTGGCGTCGACGGATGCGACGATAGAAAATCGGGCGCCGCCGGATTGATGGCGCCGCTTTGCTCCGGCTTGAGCGCCGAATTGCGCTCCATCACGGTGAGAAACCGCGCCGCGCCGTAGGGATCGTAACCGGCGTGGGCGGCGATGCCGATGCCGATGGCGTCCGCTTGGAACTCCTGCGCCTGCGAGAACTTGGCGAGTTCAAGCTTCGACTTGGCAAGCGCCAGCGCGCCGGCTTCCGGGTCGCTGACTACGTCGGTGACGACTCGGCTTACCAGGTCGACCTGCTGCTGCTCCTTTTCCCGCAGTTCGGCGTGTCGCGCGATCACATGACCCATTTCATGCGCCAGCACGGAAGCAAGCTCGGATTCGTCGTCGGCGAGTGCAATCAACCCGCGCGTCACGTAAATCTGGCCGGTCGGCAGCGCGAAGGCGTTGATCGACTGCGAATTGAGCATGGTGACCTTGTAATGCAGGTCGGGCTTTTCCGACGCCGCCACCATCCGATCGACCATCTGCTCGATCATGCTTTGCAGCCGCGGATCGGTGTAGACGCCGCCATAGGTCGCGAGGATGCGCTGATGCTCGCGCAGCACCGCCGGCGGCATCGCGGCATCGGCCGGCTTGGCCGGTGCCGTCAGCGCGGCTTGCGGCGCGACGGTGGGCGGCGACGCGGTGCACGATGCCAGCACGATTGCCGCAAGCATGAGCGCCGCGGCCGCGCCGGCCGATTGGCCAAATCGCCGGCCGCGCCGGCAGTGTGCGATGCCCGATCGTCCCCGTCTCACCGCGTCACCCGAAGTCATTGCCGCCAATCAGTCGCCGTCCGTGGTCTCGATCTGCTCCGGACGCTCGGCCGCGATCCACGGGCTGCCGCCAGCACGCTCCTCGACAAAGCCGCGGACCCGGATACGCCTGCCGGCGAGACTCTTCAAATCGAGCCCCGCCGCCGCGAAATTGCGCTGGTTTCGTTTCAGGACCGTAACCGTGAAATCCCGCGACCAGTGGCGCCCGAAATTCACGTAGATCGTGGCCCCGCTTTCCCGCACCGAATCCACTCTGCCCTCGACCAGGGCAAATCGGCCCTTATGCGACAGTACTTCCGCGGGGCTTCCGGCGTCGAGCACGGCATAATACGGATCGGCCCATAGGCCAAGCTTGGCCGCCCGGGCGGCCCGCTCGCGCCGCAAGAGTTCCGCGGCGCAGGCCCGGCTGCCGACCCGGTCGCCGACGAGCGCGAAGCCCGCGCCGATCAGTTCGCCCTGCACGAAGAACTCATCGCCGTCGCGTTCGGTATAGGCATAGGCCACGAGGCGGCCATAGCGGTCCGCGGCGGCCGCCGCGCGCCGCAGCACCACCTCGTCGCCGCCGGCGAGCGCGTCGAGCGCGTCCCACGCCGCCACCCCGCCCGGCGGCGCGGCCGGGTCGTGCGGCAGCGACAGCGGCGGCACTTCGATGCCGGCGAGGCGGACTTCGCGGCCGTCGGCAAGCGTGAAAGTGCGGCCGTCGCTGACGCGGCCGACTGTGGCGCGCGCGATCTCCTCGCCGCCGCAGGCCGGCGCCGAGTTATGCTGCTGCTGCGCCAGCGCGGCATAGCATGCGCATGTGATGAGCAAGAGCGCCGTGCTATAGAGGATATGTCCACGAATGAGCATTTGCGCGAAGCGAATTGAGCGGGTCCCGTAGCTCAGCAGGATAGAGCAGCGGTTTCCTAAACCGAAGGTCGGAAGTTCGAGTCTTCCCGGGACCGCCAATAATTTCAAATGCTTATGAAGCTCGCCGCAGAGAACAAAACGAATTAGGCTCTCTATAGGCTCATCTGTTCGAAGCTGAATTTTTTGACCGCGTCGCTCGGCGTTCAATTTCTACGCCAACAATGCGCGCGCCCGAGTGCTACACGAGCCCACCGCTCCCGCCGCCCGCTTTGCGACGTGTCTCGGCGGCCCGCTGCTCACATACCTCCTGCCACATCTCGTATGTCTCACGGACCATCTGATCCAACTCGTCGAAGGTGAAGAGCATTACTCCCGCGTCAGTATGCAGGATTGGAACGCGGAGCCCTTTATCCGAGAGTGAGAACTGGTAAATACCCAATACGACTTCGGCGAAGTCAGGGTCCGCCACCCTGATGCGTTCGTGCATCACGGAGAACGCAAACCGCCGACCTTGGACGGTCAGTGCTTTGGTACGACGTGGATCGAAGAACGGAATGAGTGGCCGTCTGTCAATCGACAGCACGACGGGATGCCAGAACACGACCTTCCTCGTGACGCCGAGAGCCAATGGAAAAATTTCGTGATGGCGACCGGAGAGATTTTGCTCATCCGCATAATTGAAGAGACCCCGGCCGACCCTTAAGTTGGCTTCTTCTTCCGCGTCGCTCCGAGAGCGCCTGCGGATGTTCTGCTTTATCTTGTTCCACGGCGTGCGCGGCAGCACGCCCATCATTCCGGCCTGCACATTGAGGAGGTCTGAGACGTTTCCCCTCACGGGCGCATACGAATACGGCGGGTGACCGTAACGTATTTGCTCAAGCGCGTTGCGCCTCTGATCGATGGGAAGTGGGCACACGCGCGCGAGATCAATTTCAGATAAGGGGGGTATCTTCACTGGGTTCTCCAATGGTCGGAAAATGTCCTACTGAAACCTTGTGGTGCTTGAACCTCTCAACGATGACATCATCGGAGATTCGCAAGCCAAATGCTAGCGATGTTCTCCCTTTGTTTGCGATGAAGTCCCAGGGCGCCCCCTTGGCGTGGGAGATGTCGACCAACCGGCCAGGCGTCATTCGGCCGTAGGACTGCATTATCCGCGCGACGTGCTGTCGGACTGCGAGGTCGTCAGGCGGCGTAATATCGGCACGTGCTCCGGTCGCAACCTCGACGCGGGTCGCCCGAAAAGTAATGGGCTGGGTGCCGGCGGACTTGAAGGCCTGGTAAGCGGTCGGGTTTACGGGGCCGTATTCCCAAGCTTCAAAGTATCCAGAAACCAGGGGGCACTTTTCCTCAATGAGGAAGATGGCATGGGCGAAGTAGAGGAGCTTCTGGAGCGCTAGATTGGTGATGCGATGGCCGCATCGGTCGGCTTCATCGAGCATCAAATTGGCGATGCTTCTTGGGTCGGACGCCATGATTTGTTTTATCCGACGCGGGCAGCGATGCCACGCGCCATTCAGTGAGATTGGGAAAAATTTGTCGCCCACCAGGGCGAATCGCGTCGTCCATTAGAACAAATAGAGAACCTTCCCCTGGCTGGTCAAGGGGGGATACAACCGGGCGGGGCGATTCGAGGGCGGGCAATGGCCAATTCCGAAATCTCGATCAATGACAAAATTGCCGACGTATTCCGAGCGATCAATACCGACTGGCGTTTGTACGATCAGGTTTCAAGCGAAAACACCCACGGCCTCGAAAAGAAAAAAGCACTGCGCCCGGACATCCTCATCATTGAGCCAGGTGTCCCTCCTATCTGCGTCGAGACTGAGTACGAGCCAGGCATGTCGGTTGAGGCCGATGCTGCCAGCCGTCTGGGAGAAATCGCGGTTAAGTCCGGGGGTATGATTCAGGCAGCTTTCGCGATCAAGATTCCCAAACGGTTCAAAACAATCGCAGCGCCGAAGCTGCTCGCAGAGTTACGCAAGGCGCAAGACTTCGAATACTGCGTGCTCTCAGGGTCATCCCCGACGAACTACGTGCGCTGGCCGGAGAGCGGATATGTTCAAGGATCACTGGAAAATCTGTTTGTTGCCCTACAAGGTGCCGCCACGCCACAAAGCGCAATTCAAAGAGGGGCTGACGCGCTGGAAAGTGGTGCATCAGAGATTGCCGCGATCATCGACTCCATGAAGATTTCTCATCCGGGTTTGATAACGAAAATCTCCGCTGCGCTGAAACAGGAAGGCAATCTTCAAACATTCAGAATGGCAGCGACGATTTTGATAAACGCTTTCGTGTTTCAAGAAAACTTAGCCGGGCGTTCCGGAGGTCTGGAAAATGTAAAGAGCCTTGAAGAGTTGGTCAGCGTCAGTGGCATGACGAAAATGGAAGTTATCGCCGAATGGACCGCAATTTTAAAAATAAATTACTGGCCAATATTCGGCATCGCGAGGAGCCTATTACAAGCGATTCCAACGAACGTAGCTGCTGGCATCCTATCGAGAATGCACCACACTGCTTCGGTCCTGCTTACGCTTGATCTCGGGAAAAGTTCCGACCTTTCGGGCGTCATTTTTCAACGCCTAATTACCGATCGGCGCTTTCTAGCGACGTTCTACACAACACCTGCATCGGCCGCACTTCTTAACGGGCTGGTGTTCAGCGGGGTGACGCTCAATGGAAAGCCGTGGTCAGACCCCTCGATTACTAAGCTGCGCATTGCAGATTTTGCCTGCGGCACCGGCTCTCTTTTGTGTGGAGCATACAATGAGGTCCGCCGACATCTTGAGATCAGTGGTGTTTCAGCTCGCAAACTGCACACCTCCTTTATTGAGAATAGCTTGGTCGGCTGTGATGTGATGCCGTCTGCGACGCACATTACTGCTTCCATGCTTTCTTCAGCATTCCCTGAAGAGCGCTACACACATACGAACATTTTAACCTTACCGTTTGGAAGACAGGCGGATGGCTCGGTAAGCTTGGGTGCGATCGAATTTCTTTCAACCCAGGGAGCGCTGTCAATTATCGATACGGGTGCATTAGGGGTCGGGGCGAGTGGGGAAGCTGACGCTGATCCATGGGCAGTTATTGGTGGAACGGGGATCGCCGACGGTAGCTTTGATTTGGTCATCATGAACCCTCCATTCACGCGCCTCACAGGCGGGGGTGGAAAAACGAGTGAAGTTCCGCTCCCGATGTTTGCTGCGTTCGGAAATGAAAAAGACGAACAAGAGCTGATGTCGGCGCGTACTAAAAGGCTGACGGTTGGCACCTGCGCGCATGGGAATGCAGGGGAAGCGAGCATTTTCGTCCAAGTTAGCCACAATAAAGTGCGACACGGCGGTCAGCTCGCGCTGGTGCTGCCCCTCACATTCTTATCAGGCGCTGCCTGGGAAGACTGCCGAGAACTGATCCGAAAAAATTACCGAGATATTATCATTGCTACGATCGCAAGCTCAAAATCTGGGAGTTTCGCATTCTCCGCCGACACGGACGTTGGAGAATGCCTACTCATTGCGCGACGGGCCGATAAACCAGCAACAGCGGAAGATTTGACGCCCCCTGCAACCCGCGTAAACAGCGTAAGCCTCACTACCAAGCCCGCAGCGCCCTTCGAGGGGACGGAAATCGCACGATTGATCCGCGAGGCCGTTGAAAAAGGGCACATAGCAACACTTGAAGCTGGACCGCTTGGCGGCACTGCTCTTGCCCTAGGCTCCGTGCATATAGGTGAGATGCTATCGGGTCCTTTGAACGCGAATGAGCAATGGCCGCTTTTCCGCATTTCGGATCATACAGTGGCACAGGTAGCTTATCAGCTTGTTTCAATGAAAAAAGTCTGGTTACCCGGGATGGCGACGAAAGACATACAAGCCGTCAATCTCTGCAAACTTGAAGAGCTTGGGGAGATCGGCCCATATCATCTGGATATCGATGGTTCTGGCATTTCAGGCGGAGCGGCACGCGGTCCATTTAAGATCAAGGATATTCCGAAGGGGCACACTGCAACGTATCCGGTACTGTCTAGCCACGACTCTGAAAAAGAACGGACGTTGGAGATAGCCAACGACCGTGAGGGAGTTCCGAGAGTAGGAAAAACCACGGAAGAAATTGAGGTTCTAAAAAAGCGAAGAGAAAAAATCTGGGATACTCGGTCACGTCTGCACGTCAACACAGACTTTCGTTTCAATTCCCAAAGTCTCACCTTTAGCCTTACTCCTGAGCCTTCGATAGGAGGTCGCGCGTGGCCAACTTTCAAGATGAAAAACTCAGCCCATGATTTTGTGGCTTCACTTTGGGCCAATTCCACCTTCGGGCTGCTGACGTATTGGTGGAGTGCCAATAAAGCGCAAGATGGGCGCGGGTCGATTACAACCACTCAGATCCCAAAGTTCTTCATCATCGATCCACGCAAATTGACCGCTACGATTTTGAAAGCGGCGTCCAAGTTCTACACGGCGATCAAGGGGAAAGCCCTGCTTCCCGCACACCAGCTTGCCAACGACGCGGTGCGTGCCGAGATAGACAAGTTTGTTCTGAAAGAACTGATAAGGGTACCTGCGTCCAGTCTGACGGCGTGCGTCGCCATGACTGCAACGCTTCGGAATAAGCTGGGTTCAGAATCGTCCTTCAACGGCGGAAAGTGAAGCAGGCTAAGTTTTTGTCATAACTCATCCAAGTTTGCCGGCACTTCACCGAACGCTTTCAAAATCGTTGCGGCCGCAAAGCTTCCGGTGTTCGGATCGCCGCTGCGCTTGAATGCAAGTGCACCCGCATTCGCCGTATCTCTCGACATCGCCTCGGCTCG
Source organism: uncultured Alphaproteobacteria bacterium (assembly GCA_963729335.1). Taxonomy (GTDB): domain Bacteria; phylum Pseudomonadota; class Alphaproteobacteria; order Rhizobiales; family Xanthobacteraceae; genus BOG-931. Next base: position 1,154,939 of record CAVSNN010000001.1, on the reverse strand, counting down.
GCGGATCGCGGCACCTTCGTTAGGCATCTCTTGCGCTTCGCCGGGCGTCACACCGTCTTCCGTCCTCATAAACGGTAGCGCGACGTAGTAGGTGACGGACATTCCTGCCTCCTCTGCGATCCTTCTATGTGCCGCCCTTGTTCGGCGGATACTCGCGAATGAGCATCACTCCTTTGCGCAGCGCTAAGCGCTGGCCGGGATATTGGCTCACTGCGGCGTCAAACGCCGCGTGACCGATCGTAATTGAGGCTGTGGCGGCGACGACCCACCGGATGCGCTCGGTGCGCTGATCCCATAGTTCCACCTGGAATGCGCTAGTGGAGAAAATCTCATGCAGGTTCGGATTGGCCAGCTCGCGCAGTAATTCGTCGATCCGGAAATACAGCTCCGACGACGTGCCCCACATGCGCTTGCACTCGGAGCGCAATTCTTCGATGAGGCCGAGCGTATGCAGCTGGCCGTCCTCTTCGGGCGGTCGGATACCCATGAGAACAAAATGAGAACATCCTTCGCCGGAGTTAAGGGGCGAAGGCTGGGGAAGATCGAACTTCGCAGTGCGCGAAGTGGAATGGCGTCATCGCACGGGTTGGTTGTATGCTTATGGCACCATGAGAAAACTTTCCGGCCGGATAATTTATTCTCCCAGCGATCTCGTACGCTATGTGGCGTCGCCCTTCGCGTCATGGATGGATCGCTATTACCTGGAAAATCCGAAAGCAGTCACGCCGGATGAGGAAACCGAAGATCAGAAGCTCATCGCGAGAACCGGCGATGAGCATGAACGCCTAATTCTCGAAGAGTTAAAGGCTTCCGGCGCGACCGTTCTAGAGATTTCTAAGGATGACACCGCCGCCGCCCTTGCGGAAACGCGTTTGGCCATCGAGAAAAAAGCACTCATCATCTATCAAGCAGCTTTGGAGAACGAGCGATTTTCTGGTTTCGCGGATTTTCTTCTTCTCGACGCGTCGAATAGGTACCAAATATGGGACACGAAGCTCGCGCGCTCTCCCAAACCGTATTACTTGATCCAACTCTGCTGTTATTCAGAGATGCTCGCCGCGGTAACCAGCGGAGCCATGCCGGAGAAATTTGGAATCATACTCGGAAGCAAGGAGAAGATTGAATTTCGCGTCGAGGATTTCATTCATTACTATCGTCGGCTCAAAGCGAGATTTCTCGCTATGCAGGACGGTTTTACCGGCAACATCGCAGATTGCCCGGAACCGATGCCCGGAGCGGATCACGGCCGTTGGACTTCACATGCGGAAGAATATTTTGATAACTGCGATCATCTAGTGAGGGTCGCGGGAATTACGGTCGGACAGATCAAAAAACTCAAAGGCGCTGGCATCTCGACAATGGCGGCCCTCGCATCCGCCTCGGGCGCTCAAATTCCTAAACTTGCCACCGACTCGCTTGAAAAACTTGTTGGCCAGGCGCGCCTCCAATGTGCGACGCGCGAGGATAGAGTGAAAGCCGCTGATGCGGCCGCACGATATGATATCCTCGGGCACCGCGGTTCCAATGGCGAACCAGTGGGCTTGGCGACGCTTCCACCTGCCCATCCGGCAGATGTCTTTTTCGATATGGAAGGGTATCCGCTGGCCGCTGGGGGGCTGGAGTATCTTTTCGGAGCGGTCTCTATCGATCCCAAAACGGGCTTTCCCATCTTTCACGATTGGTGGGCGCACAACCGTGAGCAGGAAAAGCTCGCCTTCGAAGGCTTCATTGATTGGGCGTATCAGCGATGGAAGCAAAATTCCGGAATGCACATCTACCATTATGCCAACTACGAAGTTGCGACCGTAAGTCGCTTAAGCACTCAGCACGATACTCGGCAGGACGAAGTAGATGATCTCCTTCGCGCCAACGTGTTTGTTGATTTACACAAGACTGTACGTCATGGACTGCGTATCGGCGAAGATAGCTACTCGCTCAAATCGATTGAGCACCTATACCGGCCCAAGCGCTCCGCGAACGTAGCGACTGCCGTCGATTCTATAGTTCAATATGCGCACTGGTTGGGAAGCAAGCAGCCTCCAGGGTGGAACGAAAGTGTGACCCTCAAAGGTATCCGCGATTATAACGAGGACGACTGCAAGTCCACTATGGAACTGACCGGGTGGCTGAGAAAGCTCGCGGCAGACAACAATATATCGTTCACGCAGCCGGCAACTTCTAACAGCTCCGGTGGCTCAACCACGAAGGAATTGTCACCGGCAGTAATCGCCAGACAAGAGGCCGTAGCAAACTTACGAAAGCAAGCTGACGCCCTTTCAGGCTCTCTCGCGGATTTGATAGATTTTCATCGCAGAGAAGAAAAGCCAATGTGGTGGCGGATGTTTGATCGAGCGGAGGCCACATCTGAAGAACTCCGTGATGACTCGGGCTGCATTCAAGGTGTCGAGGCTGTGGGCGCTCCAACCCCTGAAAAGCAGTCTCTCGTGCAAACGTACCGATTTGATCCCTCGCAGGAATGCAAACTCGCTGCCGACGGGAGAACAACGGTCATGTTTGCACACAACATAGAGCCGAAGCTCACGCTGAAGGCACTCAATACCGACGAAGGTACACTCCAGCTAAAGATCGGGAAAAAATCATTGAGCGAGAAATTGGGCGGGTCATTTCCCCAAAGAGGATCGCTCATTCAGTACGAATACGTTCCTGCTGCAGCAATCCAAGCTGCCCTCACCGAAGTCGGCAATTGCCACTTAGCAAAGAATCTCCCTGCGGCAATTTCTGCTCTGTTGAACCGGTCGGCGCCCGCCGCCGTTTTGCAAGATACCGAAGAAACCACCATCGATGCTGGAATTCGCGTTGCAAAGTCCATGGCAGGCGGCTGCCTCGTCGTGCAAGGGCCGCCGGGAACCGGAAAGACTTACACGGCAGCGGAAGTCATTACAGCACTCCTGGCCGCCGGCAAGAAAGTCGGGGTTGCATCCAATAGCCACAAGGCAATTGTTAACTTGCTCATCTCCTGCGGCGAGGCGGTCAGGAAAAATGGTGGGCGTTTGCGTGGGATAAAGGTAGGCGGCGAAGCAAAAGGCCCCCTGTTTTCTGACAACCCCTCCTTTCAGCACGTTGAAGGCAACAAGGATGCGCGCACCGCTTATGCGGATGGTGTGGTCGGGGGCACGGCATGGCTTTTCACCTTGCCGGAGTGGGCAGGCGTTCTCGATTTTCTTTTTATTGATGAAGCAGGCCAAGTATCGCTTGCAAATGCAATTGCTATGGCCAGATGCGCGAAGAATATCGTTTTGCTCGGCGATCAGATGCAACTTGAACAGCCAATTCAAGGCACTCATCCGGGCGATGCAGGCCTCTCATCCTTGCAGTATGCGCTGAAAGACCTAGCCGCCAGCAGGCCCGACTCTCCGGTTTTCCAAGCGGTAGTTTCAAAGGACTATGGCCTTTTTCTCGGCCAATCACGAAGAATGCATCCGTCCGTGTGCCGCTTCATATCGGAGATTGTTTATGAGGGGCGGCTTGGCTCCCATCCCGACTGCACCAAACAAAAAATATCTGTGACACAAAACGCAACCGATATTGTCACAAAGGAAAGCGGTGTTCTCTTCATTGGTGTTGAACACGACGGGAACATCCAGCAAAGCGACGAGGAGGTTGAGCAGGTAAAGGCGATTTATAACGAGATGCTGGGACGGCCCTACACCGCCTCGGAGGGCACAACAAAGCCGTTGTCGCTGGAGCACTTTCTCTTTATCGCCCCATACAACGCCCAAGTACGAGCCCTGCAAGCTGCGTTACCGGATGGCGCCCGAGTTGGCAGCGTGGATAAATTTCAGGGACAGGAGGCTCCGGTCTGTATCCTTTCCCTTTGCTCCAGCTTCGGGGAATACGGCTCGCGCGGGCTCGCGTTTATTCTAGATCGCAATCGCATCAACGTGGCGATCTCCCGGGCCCAATGCCTGGCAATCGTTATTGCCGATCCTCGAATTGCCAGCGCGAATGCTGGTTCAATTCATGAGATGCGGCTTCTCAATCTATTCTGCAAAGTAGCCGACTCTCAATAGCGGAAATACTCCGCGGCTAACCGGCAGGTGAGTGTTCGATGCTTTTCGATGATTGCAAAAGGGATCGCATGGAACCTCTCCGACGCGGAGAGGGCCTTTTTGATTTTTACGATAGCTGTGGCAGCGCGGGCTACAACGAGTTCAGATCCCTTATCAACCAGTGGCTCTCCGAAATGCCGGCGAAAGACAGCGAAGAGCTGATGAGCCGGATGAGATACGGAGGAAACCGGGAGTTCGGCGCGTGCCTGTGCGAGCTGTCAGTGCATGCGTTCCTCATTCGATCGGGGTTCAAAGTAGTCGTGCTCGTACTTTTGGTCGCCATATTGGCGGCACTCCTCATCTACTTGCGGGTGACCTAAGCGATGTGTGGCCGTGTTCGTCTGTCCTCCGATTATTCCGAGATCAAAATCAAGTTGAAGTTTGCGCCGGATTTGGTGGCGCCGAACTTTGAGGCCGACTGGAACAAACCTCCGACGATGCCTATGCTCGTCGCGATCCGCTCCGAGGACGGCAAGCGAATCCCGAAGATGATGAAGTGGGGCCTCATTCCTCACTGGTCGAAAGACGACAAGCTTCAGTATTCGACCTTCAACGCCCGATCGGAAGATTTCAGGACCAAACCCTCATTCCGCGAGCCGTGGAAGTGGGGTCAGCGGTGCCTCGTCGTCACAGACGGATTTTATGAGTGGAAAAAGCTCGATCCGAAAGGAAAAGAGAAGCAGCCCTACGCGATCGCGATGACGGGCGATGCGCAGATGGTCATGGCCGGGCTCTGGGCGAAATGGAAGTCGCCTGGCGGCGAAGAAATTCTAAGCTGCACGATTTTGACCTGTGGCCCGAACAGCGTAGTGGGGGAGTTGCATAACCGCATGCCGGTCATCCTGGCTGAGAGTGATTGGCCGAAATGGTTGGGCGAGGAGCCGGCAACGGAAGATGAGCTGCTGGCACTGCTCGCGCCGTGTCCGGATGAGACGTTGAAAATCTGGCCGGTTGATAAGATGGTTGGGAACGTGAAGAATAAGGGCTGGGAGTTAATCGAGCCGTTGGCTCTACTTGTCTAGTTTTTTCAAAAGCGCCGTCGCTTGCGCACGCGAAAGTATCTTACCGATCTGCGCCTTCGGCACCTTCTTTGCCATCTTAGCGTCCAGTTCGTGTCCTTCTTGAAATTCCCCCGTGATCCCCGCAAGCATGGCTCTCATGCGGGCAGTGATTATATGGTCGGCCCGTTGAATAATTACGGCCACTTCTTTCGGCTGTTTAAAAACAAGCCAGAAAAGGGCGTCCACTGTCAGCTCCTTCGTTGCGCGGGCAAAGTTAAAATCCTCATGACGGAAATTAAAGCCCCGCAGTAACGCGGGGCAGCTTCGGCACATAAACGGGTCCCTGGGATGCATCACCTCAATGTGCGTGTGCACTACCCCCTCACCGTCCGCGCCGAGAGTTAGTCTTTGAAAAGAAGGGGTTCGGTATAGCGACCCTCGACACTCCTTTGTGAGGCAGGTCGAGCGTCCTCCTTCAGTTCAAAGAGCGTCAATTGCGGCTTTCGCGCCGCTTGGAGTTGCTCGCGCCGCAGCCGGCGGATTTCCTTCCAGTCGTACTGCTTGCCCTCGATGACGATGGTGCGCATGCTCAATACTCGCTGGCGTGCATGATGGTGAGCACTCTGCGCGTCTTGTCAGCGTCATCGGGATTTTCCGATCCCATGCGCATGTCCGGCGAATAGTAATCGAACTTCCAAAACCATTTCTGGTCGTGCAGGTCGATCGCGCCGAAATCGTGCTCATGATGAGGGTCGCTGTCGGCGTCAAATTCATTGAACTCACGAACCGCACTGAGCAGCTTGGCCTTTTCTTCGTCGCCGAGCTCCTGGACGGCCGGCGTGATTACGACAGTGCAGCCGGCGAAGGTGCGCCGCGCACTGTCATTAAGCGAACGTATGCGGTCGGTCTTGGTACTTTGAAGAACTGACATTTACTCCTCCATATGTCTTCCGAGTCCCAGAGGTTGGGGCGCGGAAGATCACGGAAGAGACTCCAGTTATTTTAACACTACACACCGCGAACGCACACGAACGTGAACTAGCACCAAGGTGACACATCGTGTGTCATCAATGGGCGCGGTGCCGTATGGCGTCCGGTTACGGATTCAATTCGTGCGACTAGCACTACGGCCGCATGGATTGGTACGTCGTCATCAAGACAATCAATGGCCGGCGCTACTACTACCGTCAAAAAACGTGGCGGGAAGGGAAGCGCGTCCGCACGCTGAGCCATTACATCGGACCCGTGGCGGGCGGGGGACGCGTTCAGACCAAGGAGAAACCGCCGACACCGATCGCCGCGGGGATCGATGTGGAGGGTTCGTTAGCAGTCCTCACGGGTGAGCGTGCCGAGGATTGGGAGCACCATTGGGAAAGCAATCGCGAGGGTGACGATTTTGTCGAGAAGAATGAAAGAGTCGAAAGGGTTTTGCGCTCGCTCGAAGTGCGATGGACTCATAACACTACAGGGGCGTACTACCGGCCTTCGACCGATGAGGTAAATATCCCGCCGGGGCGCTGCTTTATGAACAAGAGCGGCCAGAGCGCCACTGCTGCTTACTACATCGTCCTATTCCATGAGCTGATCCATTGGACAGCAAGACGAGTGCAACGCAAGCAGGGCTTCGACGAAGTGCCCTACGCACGGGAGGAGCTCGTCGCGGAGCTTGGCGCCACAACGCTCATGCGCTACTTCGGGATCGATATTGGTTATCCGCAACGGCACGCGAAATACTTTCAGGTATGGCTGAGCCGGGCAGGCAGTCGGAAAGCTGCACTGAGTCATGCGAAGAGGGAAGTCGAGCGCGCCGTGCAATTCATCCTCCAAAAGGGTACACTGAGCAAATGACCGAGCTGCCGAAACACATCCTTGCGCAGTTGCACAAACTCATCGGCGAGGGTCTTCCAGCCGCTGAAATCGCTTTTATGATGCGGCTGAGTCAGGACACCGTCGATGCGGAGATCGAGCGGTTTAACACTACAAAGAAAAAAGCCACCGTGGCCGGCGGTGGCTCAAGATAACAACTGCTTTGCGCTCGCCGACTCGCGGCTAAAGCACCAAATCACAATGCTTGGTATCGAGCAGGGCAACCAGCATTTCGAGCTGGTGGCCACTGACCGTATCAGTCAGGAAGCAGACCGCGTTACTGACGCCGCTCTCGACGGCCCGAAGCACTTCCAGCGGGTCGCGCATGAGGTAGAGCTCACCTTCAGCCACCTGGTTAGCGTTGAAGATGAAATCATCGGGCCTGGTGCCGTTCGGGAAGATGAGCTTGGGGCTCTCCTCCCGTATCGCTCTGCCGCAATAGGCGGCGAGGTTACCCTTGCTGTCGTAGAGCGGCAGAGCCAAGCGCCCGCGGTTGAGGCCGGTTGAGGCGTAGCCGGCTTTCAGCGCCCTCAGCGTGTCTGGGGCGATTTCCAGGGGTTCCAGAGCCGCATGCGAGGGGTCGAGGCGTTCCGCGTACTTCTCCGGGTCGAACCCTGCCTTGACAGGTGGGGCTGGGGGAACTGTGGTCGAAGGAGCTTTTGTTTTGTTGTTTTGTGGAACAGTTCCGGCGAGCCAATTAGCGGCTTCGTTGGTCTTCATTTCCTTCAGGTGTGCGACGAGTGCGATTTGATCGCCACCTGTTTTTGCGTTGAAGCAATAGAACAGGCTCTTGTCGGGAGTGATGACCAGTGCGCGGTCGCCACCGGCTTTGCACTGGGGACAAAAGCCTCTGAGCTGATGTCCTGCCGGTTTCAGCTCCAGTCCCAGTTTCTGAATAGCATCGTGAATGCTCACGCGCGTCTTCAGTTCGGCGTAGTCGATAAAGCCCACGGATGCCTCCTGTGTTGGGGAGAACTTTCCGTGACTAATTCTACCACGCGGTACAATTGGGCATGTAAGTACCTCGAACAAGGGAGCTGCGTATGAGCAGCGTCAGTGAAAGAACGACGGCGCGTCGTCCGCAACGGACGGAGCGGCCACAACCGAAGTACATTGCCCGCGCCAAGGTCGGCAACGGCTGGACCAGCATTGGAGCGGCGTGGTTGCTTCGATCCGGCGAAGATGGATTGAGCATCAAGCTGACGTCGATCCCGATCGGATTCGACGGACGTTTCGTGCTGTTGCCGCCGCTCGAAAACGGCGAGGTCAAAGACCCGCCGGAGGAATAAAGCAGAAACCCCGCACCTTTCGGTGCGGGGCCTTTTTTACAGCGTGGTTTCCTTCTGGGGACAGGTGCGGGCGGTGTGATCGGGACTGCCGCATTTGCTACAGGTGAGAGTTTTTCGCTCTCTCTTCGTGCCGGTTACGAGTTGAGCTATTTCGGCATCGATAGCATCACGTTGGTCGCAGAGTTCACGTAATTTTTGTGTGTCCACTCAAGTCTCCTAGGTTGGTGGGTGGTTGGTTTGCACGATGCCACTCTTCGGTGAAGAGTTGCGGTGCGGGGGAGGGAGCGGCAGCGAAGCTCCCGTAGGGCGGATGTACCTTGAACAGGAAGGGGGACGGTTTTCGCTCCGGCATGACCGGCAACAATGTGTCGGTGAGATGCTTGGCGTTGGTGCAGACGGTCAACACGTACATGCGCTGCTGCATCTGGAAGTGGCGCTTGTAGTCGCCCTTGAAGATGATCTCGGCATAACGCGCGTACTTGTCCTGGTATTCGGCCTTGCCGTGGTTGGTGAGGTCGAGTTCAAGTGCGAAGAAGGCGAAGTCGCCGGGAAATTCGACGGCGAAGAGGGCATCGGGAACGATGCCCGTCAGCACATAGGGCTTGTCGAGATCACGCGTGGTCTTCGGAGCGCGCTCCAAAATGTCGTCCCATGCGAAAAAGGCGAACCGGCTTTCTCGGCAAGCAACCTCGATGCTGGCCAATGACAAGCAGAGGGTAAGATTGTGCACCGGGTTCTTGTATGACCCGGCCCGCAGCCAGGTCGTCCTCTTCACCGCAATGCCGGACTCTGAAAGGTAGGCGAGGCCGCGTTGGGTGATTTCGTAGACTTGCGGGTCTTTGAGGCGGTCGCGCTTGAAGTTGCTATTTTCCAGATAAGCGATGAGGTCCGCGGCACGTAGCCGGGAGAGACGTTTGTAGAGGTTTTTGTTTGATTGGCCCGTGAGCACCATGAGGTGCTTGGTGTCGAGGTAGCGGTAGCGCGCGAGCGCCTTAAGAAGACCGATCTCGAAGGTGTTGAGGCCACGATGCATACATGTGGAATAATTCGGCCTGGAAAAAAGAAAAGTTGAACATACTCACCCGTTCACGAGGGGGCGCCGTGCAACAGAATTATAGCATTCTACCAGTGCTTCTTTGGCCGATGAGGATCGTCATGGGCTTCGGGTTCTTGCCGCACTTCCGCAGGCGGGGAGGCCGGTGGAGATGCTGGTTGACGGGCGGCATATGGGCGAGGCCCCGGCTCGACCGGGACGCAGTATGCGCTGTGGATTTCCTCGCGGATCGCGGCTTCCTGCGTCGGCGTCATCCGCGGAAGGTTTGGCGCGCGCTCAACGTAGACGACTCGCGGGTTTGGAGGATGGTCGCGGACAAAGGTAACGAAGTGACCGGGCGGCTGCTCAAGAAGCTCGGGGTTCTTTTCGGCTCTGGACTTGCGCGCGAAAATCTCCTTTTCCTCGTCTGAATTGAAAAAGCGTATGGCGCAGTCTGACAGCGCGGCGATGACGCCCTCGTTTTGGATCTGGCCGCGCAAGCTTTGGTGGGCAAAGATCATTGCAATCATCTGGTCGCGGCATTGCTGCACAATTCTCTGTACATTTTCGTCCCTTTTGATGACGGCATGGGCTTCGTCCATGTAGACGAAGACGGGCATCTTGCGGTCTTGGGGAAGGTTGACGCGACGCTCCGCTGCCTTGCGCAGGAGATAGATAAAGAAGCGGCCAAAAAATTCGCAACCATCGTCCTCAAGCGCATCCCAGCTGTTGTTGATGACGATAACTTTGGCCCTATCCAGTTCGGCCGGAAAGTCGAGGCGGGTTTCGCGGGCCTCGAACATGGGCGCCAGCGCATAGTTGTCGAGCAACAGGCCGAGGCGGCCGATCAGGCTGTCGCGGGTGGCTTTGAAGTTTGGCGAATAGAATTGTTCCTTGGAGAAGAAAGATCGGTCGTCGAGCCTGGAGATATATTCTTCGTAGTTTTCGTAGCCGTCGATAAGTAGCCGATAGATATCTCGAATGGTCGGCCGGGGGAATACTTCAAGCACGGCTCTGGTCACGGCCCGCAGGTAGCGCATCTGCGGACCGGATATTTCCCCAGGGATCAATACGGCAAAAAGGTAGTCCAGCAGCGTGAGGGTTCGATTGATGAGCTGCTTTCGGTCGCCCCGCGAAAAATCTAGGTGAAGCGGATTGAGGGCGACGGGGTGGTTGGGGTCGGGTTCGATGAGAAGCAGTTTTCCGTGGAGCAATTCACCTGGAGCGAAGAGCTGAAGACCTTTGACGTAGTTCGCAAAGACGCCCTTGCTGTCGAGGATGACAATGCTGGCCCGATCTTTGGCGACCAGATCGAGGTCTTGGACAAACATCGAGGATAGGAGGGTGGTCTTGCCGCGCTTCGGCGGGGCGACACACCACATGCCAGAAAAACGTTCCTCATAGGGAATGGAGAAGGGAATTTTGACTGTGAGATTGGGTATCAGCCGATGCGCGTACTGGAACAGCGGAGTTCCAAGGAATGGCGACTCGTAGCACTGCATCTTTTCCAGCGCGTCATCCAAGGCCTTGTCATCGTGCTTTCGCCGCTTTTCATAGAACGCATCCCACCTCCGATCGTAGGCACGTTTGGCGCTATCACTTGAACCGAATGGGAGGGGGTCTTCGGGGAAACTTCGGTCATCGCGTATATAGAAGGGATAGGTCCGCACATTGGGAAAGAGCGACTTGATGTCGTCCTGTTTGAACGGGGCGGCAAGAGCGTCGTAGGCGTCCCTCATGCCAGAGACAAACGTGTCCCCGTTTTTGGTGGGTTCGAAAACGCAAAAATATAGATTGTGCGTTTCGGTGAAGATGCTTTGGGTGGGTTCGGGCTCCAAGCAGTACGGATGAATTTTGGCGGTGAAGTCACTGAGAGCGACGACGCACGCGCGCAGATAGATTTCCTCTCCTTCCGGGGTCAGTTCTGCCTGGACGTACAGTTGCGTGAATTGGGTAATCAGATCGGTGAGGAATTCTTTTCGGAGACGCTTCTTATTGGTGGCGCGATACGCCCCGTGGAGGTCAACGATGAATTGGGCGTAGTTCAAGGTCGCTTACTCAGTTCGTCAATGATCTTCCTGGCGGTCTCTGAAATTTCGCCGGGTTGCGGCGGGGCAGGTGACGGGAGCGGAGGGGGATCGGGAATGAAAATGGGATAATGTTTTTGCAGTGAGCGGACGATAAATATGGCCGAATAGAAAACAACAACGCAAAGCGAAAAAACGAGAATGCCATCTGCAATGGAGTTGTTGTAGTAGGCAAGAACTGCGGTCGCTAGTGCAAGAAATATCGTCCCCCGAACAGCAAGTGAAAAAAAATCTTGATCCATTGTTCGGAAATGTTTTGGCAGCGCGTCAGGATTATACTTTCGTGCAATGTTCCAATGAATGTAGTGATAGAGTTTGAAACACACCCAGATTAGGCACAAGAAGGCCCAAGCAGCAATTGCAGCGGATGGATCGAAGACGGGAGGAAGGGGGGTCATGTGTAGCGGGCGTGGGTGTTGCGGCGGGCGGGGCTCAGTCTACCCAACGGCTCGGCGGGCGGAAGGGTCTTTATGAGCCCGGTATAGAGCCCAGTCTTTTGCCAGGCTTCGTACTTGGTGAGATCGGTGAGCATGCTCGGGTTCAGGTTCATTTCGGGCCCCAGTTTCTCGGCGTCCTCGGCACTGACATTAAAGGCCGTGATTTGGCCGACGTTGGCGAACACGGCGGGCAAGATGTCATTCGGCGCCTGATCGAGGTACTGGTGGCTGAGGGTCAAGTGAAGTCCACTTTTGCGCGCCTCGCTTAGGATATCGGCAAAACTTTGCGTCACGAAATTCTGAAACTCGTCGGCAAATATGCGAACGGGTGGCGGGTCGAAGGGGCGCGTCTGTGCCGCGCTGTATAACGCGGAGAGCAAGAGCGCCCCAAGTAAGTGGGCCGGCTCTTCTCCAATCTTGCCCTTCGCGAGGTTCACGACCAAGTGCTGTCCCTTGTCTAGGATACGTTTGAGATTGATCGTATTGCCTTCAAGAATGCCGTGGATGATCGGGTTGGCGTCGAGCTGGGAAACTTTGTTGAGCACCGGCTCAATTGCTTCGTTGCGGAATCGGTCGTCCCAGGCTTCGAAACGATTCCAGAAAGCCAAATAAGAAGAGAGTGGAAGGCGGGCTGATCGATATTTTTTGTCGGTAAGAATTCTGGTGATGTCGTTGAGGTTGCGATTGTCGTCGAGGATCAGGCGGATGGTGTTGTAGAGGATATTGTTGAGCCGGGGACCCCAGCTCTCTCGCCCGAAGATTGATTTGAAGGCGTAGAGAACCTGGGCGGCGACCAGCGGGTGTTGCTCCGTGGGAATGTTATGGAGCGGGTTGAACTTGATGTGCCGCGAGGATGTGTCGGACACGTCCCAGTAGATGAGCGCGCGGTCGGGGTAGGTGTTGGCAATCCGCTCGGCGCTCTTTCCATGCGGATCAATAAAAATCCAGCCAGTGGAGGTGGCCAGAATTTGATGTTCAAGATAGGTGGACTTCCCAAAGCCGCTGCGGCCGATGATCATTTCGTGCATACGCAGGGACGCGGGCCGTGAGGTCGCCCCGCGCTGTGTCAGTGCTTACTTCGGTGCGGCGCCCCTGCGTGTAAACGAAAGAACCGCCCTCTTTTTTTAATTTTACCCCCTCCGGGGGTATTTTCGTCGAAAACAAACATTCCAAATTAAAAAATGAAATTTGTAAAAGAAGCACCTTCGAAAATTTCCCGGATTGGTCTGAGTGTCGGCCATATGCCCTGCAATGCAGGGAGGGTGAGTAATGTCCGCATCTTTGTACGTCTGTGGCCTAAGCCACGACCAATCCGCCGAGCGTGCCGCCCGGTAGGGTCGGTTGGCTGAAGTCTTTTGTTGTGATTCATGGCAACAAAAGCTGAAGACAAGTGAGGGGGATTGGTCGTGGCTGATAAGCCCGGCGTACAAAGTGCGGAAATGCCGCATTAGCGGGCTTTGTGCAGCTTCAGCCGTATATGCGGAAGATAGAAACAGTTTCTATCGCTGCGTCTACGCCGCGCGTCTACAGCGGAAAGAAAGGGAGCCGCCGGAGAGTGCACCCCCGGCGGCTCCCGCTCCCGTGAGGAGCGGCGGCTAGTTTTTGGCCTTCGCTTCCAGCCACTCGATGATGTCGCGTAACCACCACACCGGCGGTGAGCTGCGGTGAGGCCCGAGTTTGAAAGCTCTGGGAAACTCGGCCGCAGCCATCAGCCTCCAAATGTGCGCACGTGAGTACGGAATTCCGAGCGCCTTGATACCGCGAAAGTTGACCACTTCCTTGCCAGTCATTGCTTCAACTCCTGTGAAGGAGCCGTTGCAACGGCTGGTGTGAAGTCAGCCGACATGCCCAAGGATACGAGGGTCGGCAAAAAATTCAAGATGCACATAGCGCGTCATGGTGCACCATTTGGAACGGCGTGGTGCCATACGCGGACTAAAAGGGAAGTGAAGGGATTGCGTCAGGGATCGAAGCCGAATGGCGGAGACGCGTAGGGACTCCGTTCACGAGAGATCCTATGCAGCAGGTAGGAGTGCTCCAATTGGTGCTTCTGATTCGCTGACATAGGAGGTGGATATGAGCGGCGAAGCCGATTTCACCGTGAAAGCAGAGCCTGACGATTTCAAGAATACGCTCTTTCTGGCCATGGAGTTGAGTCGCGCGACGTGGCTTGTGGCGACGTTCGCACCGCGGCTGGGCGACAAGATCGGCGTGCATGCGATACCTGGCGGGGACACAAGGCGGTTGCTTGAGCTCATCGGCCGCCTGCAAGCCAAGCTTCGAAGCAAAGGCGCGTGCCGCCTTCGGACGGTATGCTGCTATGAGGCGGGCTATGACGGATTCTGGTTGCACAGGGTGCTTGTCAACCACGGTATCGAAAACCACGTCCTCGATCCAGCGAGTTTCCCGATCGATCGCCGCGCCAAGCATATCAAGACCGACAACATTGACGCCAAACGGCTACTCAGGGCGATTGTAGGGCTGGTGCAAGGCGATCCACAAAGTTGTCGCGTGGTTCGTGCACCGACGCCCGAGGAAGAGGATGCACGTCGGCTCCATCGTGAGCGGCAAAGACTGGTGCGTGAGCGCACCGGCCATTCGAACCGAATCAAGGCCCTATTGATAGCGCATGGCATTCGGGCGCTGCGGATCACAGATGCGAAGTGGTGCGAGCGTCTTGATCGGATGCGAACTGGCGATGGTCGGCAGATTCCGGTGCGGCTAAAGATCGAGATTGAACGCGAATGGAAGCGGCTCAAGGTGGTCGCTGAGCAGGTGCGGGAGGTCGAAGCCGAACGCGACAAACTGGTCAAAGGGAGCGAACCGACTGGCGATATATGCACCGATAAGATGCGGCGGCTGGTTAAGCTGCACGGTATCGGCGCCGAGTTTGCAACGGTGCTTACGCGCGAAGTCTTCTATCGACCGTTCCAGAACCGCCGGCAAGTCGCCAGCTACGTCGGCTTAACGCCGGCACCGTACGATAGCGGAGACACCAAACACGACCAGGGTATCAACAAGGCCGGCAACACGCGGGCGCGCGTGATCGCCGTGCAAATGGCTTGGCTTTGGCTCAGGTACCAATCGAAGAGCGAGTTATCGCTCTGGTATTACCGGCGCGTCGGCGATCTGAAGGGTCGGGTCCGGCGTATCATGATCATCGCGCTCGCACGCAAGCTGGTGATCGCTCTCTGGCGATATGTCGAGACCGGCAAGGTGCCGACCGGCGCAATCGTCACTGCTTAACGGGTTGATTGAATTTGGCCCACGCTTCCGGGCCAAAGCCGGGACGGGTGTGTGACTGAGGATGCCGGGTTGGCCTTATCAGCCGTACGAGAGACGAGTTCCCATCCATCTTGGAGCCGAGCTGCCACGAGTATGCAGGATTTTGGTTCGAGCCATTAGCGCTCGACCGGATATAAGTTGATGCGGCTGCTACGGTGCAGCATGCAGGCGATATGGTGGCTCCAGTCCTGATTGTTTGCGTAACGGAAGCAGGCGTGCCTATGCCCGCCGATGTTTTTGGCGGAGCGATCGTGACCCGAATGGGCCGAGACCGCTTGCGGGCTTGGTCGAGCGGTTGCTTGGCCGCGAGATAGAGCGCGACCCGCCTCGTCGGCGGGGCGGCCCCAGCCGCGTTTGCCGAAAACTCAACCCGATCGGCTGACCAATGTCCGCTTCCCTCCGAAGCGGAAGTGACCTAACTGGCGCAAACGTCGAAACGGGCCATAAGCGGACTCATGCACTGCGGCAATCAAGCAGGCGATTGCAAGTTTCATCGAGAACGCGTCTCGGCTTTATGAGCACAAGCGGGGGCTGGGTTTATTTGGCCTCACCGCTTGAGAGTCAGGCAATGGCTCCGGTGGTCCACAGTCGGCGTTGACGGCAATCGTTGACACACATAGCGTGATACCTGGGGATGGTAATACGGGTGTTCCATACGCGACGCGCGAGAACCGGACCGCGGCAGCCGATCGAAATCTCTACGTTGTGGCTACGGTTTTCGTCCGCGTGCGCTGAACCTCGGGTACCTCCGGGGGAGCCATTGTCTGCCAACGGCCTGGTTGCGGAATTTCGCTGGTGCATGGCTATGCGCACGGGCGCCGCGTTCGCGGCGGCGTTCGTGGCGCTGATCGCCAGCGCCGATCGGGAGGCCCGCGCGTCAGCCGGTTGTGACGCGGTCAATGCGGTCGGCCCCGTCGCACCCCTGTCATCCGGAGTTTCAGCCTTTGGCATCTTCGCCCCCGGCGACACCGTATCGTTCACCATTCCTGGGGGTATTGGGTTCGGTGATATGTTGGACGACGCCCGTCTATATTTGCCAGTGAGAATGCGCCCCCCCTTCACGGTTACTTTCACTTACCCCGCTCCGCAGGCTCCGATCAACGATCGATGGATATTTGACAACTTCTCCACCGGCACAGGCACAGCGACCTGCACTTCCCTCGGTTCGGGTAGCACCGACAGCCAGAACCTACACTCACTTGAGATCGCCGCGACGCAGACCGTAGCGACGATCTCCGGCCAGGTCATCTCCGGTGCGGTCGAAAACGCCATCGATGACGCGTTCAACAACAGCGTGGCGCCGTTCACGCCCGGCCCGAACGGGTTGTTCCTGAACTTCGCCGCCGAGCCGCAGCGCGATGCCGCGACGCAAGAGGTGCTCGACGCACTGGCCTATGCCGGCACAGGCGGCATGGTCTACAAGACGCCGCCGCCCGCCCCGTCGATCGCCAGCGACTGGAGCGCCTGGGCCGACGTGCGTGGCACCGGCTTCGACCAGAGCAGTGCCAGCACCCACGAGGAACAGATCAACGTCACCGGCGGCCTTAGCCGCAAGCTCTCGCCCGATCTTCTGGTCGGGCTGTTCACCGGCTACGAGAATTTCAGCTTCACTATGCGAATCGATTGCCGGCAAGATGACCGGCGACGGCGGCACCATCGGCGCTTACGCAGCGACGCGCGTTCTCCGAGCATTGGCGCGCCGACGCCATGCTCGGCTGGACCGACATGTTCTACAACGGCGCTGCCGGCACCGCCTCGGGCTCGTTCACCGGCTCGCGTTGGCTCGGTTCCGGCGGCTTTACCGGCACCTATCGCTGGGCTGGTTTTGTCAACGAACCCTCGGCGCGCATCTACACGCTGTGGGAGCGCGATGACGCCTTTACCGACTCGCTCGGCACGGCACAGCCGGCGAACAATTTCTCGGCAAGCCGGTTAAGCGCCGGCGACAAGATCAGCTATCCATGGCCGGCGACGGGCAACTTAGCGTCGCGCCCTATCTCGGCCTCTACACCGACTTCCGCTTTTCGACCACCACCGCGCTGCCGGTCGGCGTGCCGTTCGTCGGCATCAAGGACGGCTGGTCGGAGCGCGTAACGTCCGGCGTGACGGTCACAAAAGATCGCAATGGACCGTCGCTCTCGCTTGGCGGCGAACTCGGCGGCCTCGGCGCTGGCTACGACATCTGGTCGGCGAACGCGCGGGCGAACTGGCCGTTCTAAAAGCGCGATGCTCATCCGGAGCGAACAGACACCTTTTGCAGCGCGGTAAATGACGGCTGCGAGAATCCGCTAATGGAATGTCCGCAATTGCCAAGAGCGGACATCGCAAATCGGCAAAAATGGGGGTGAGCGATAGCTTTGGTGGGCAGTTGGTGGCTTGACAAGCCTCCGTTCATATAAGCCCGGCGCCGGTACGGCGGACGCCGGCAGAACTCCTATCGGCAGCGTGGCAGAAGTTATCTGGTCAAGTTCTGTGTTGCCAGGTCCACAGCTGCGCTCTGCGCGTTATTCGGTGGAAGCGACACTCCCTTGAAAAGAACGCTTTGGTTGAGAATGAGGATACCTATGATAACCGCGACGAGCGCTACGCCGTTGATTGTCGCTCGCGGGTGTAGGAGATGCCGCGAGCGCGGAATGAGTCCGAGGATGAGCACGAGCGCAAAGACTGCCGCGATGGCAAGCAGAGCATCGGTCGCGTATGTGCGAGGAGAAGACATGATAAGCGTCCAGAGCGATGGAGGAGTTTGGGGTGGCGCTGGAGTAGTGGGAGTTTGAAGTCTCAGCTGCTGCAACGGTAGGAGTTGTCGGCACTGGAGTTTGTACGGCCACCGCTGGACTTGCTGGGGGCGCAGCTGCCGGAGCGGACACTTGTGTGGAAGCGAGTTGCACTGGCGAAGCAAAATACTGCACGACAAACACCGCTTGTTGTCCCTGATAGGTGCCGGTTGCCAAAGCGACTCCTATTTGCGTGAAATTGTCACGGAGGATATTAGCTTTGTGCTCCGGGGAGTTCATCCAAGCGGTCATGAGCTGTTGGGAGTCCTCGAAGTTGACCGCTAAGTTCTGTCCCGCGTATTGGTACTGGTAGCCAACTTGATCGAGCCAGTCCCAGGGGGTCTTGCCCTCGGGATTTACGTGAGCAAAGTATTCCTGCGTCACCATGTCGTTGGCAACATCCTGCGCCGCTTCGGTAAGACGAGCGTTCGGAGTGAGTGTTGAAAGGTTGTCTGCTGAGCGCTCCTGGTTGGTCAAATCAACGACGACGGCGGGCAACACAGCCCCTAGCTGAGTGGGGGAGCTGGCAAGGTTTGAGGACTGCAATACGCTGGCAAATTCGACGCCCAGAATTAAGAGCAATACAACGCTGATAGCTCCGTATCTAAGAAGATGCGGGTGCCTGTCGTTGTCGGTGTGCGGGAGAAAGATGCTGCGTATGGAGCGCTTTGGGCGCCTCTTTCTAGACTTTGATGCCATGCAGATATGATAGCAAGAAAATATCTGCCTCGAAGGTTAGCTCCACATCACTCTAATGATGCGGCTCTACGAATACACAAGAAAGAGAAAAATCCCCGCCGCCAACGCAATGTATATCCCGGCTGTTTTTAGTTGCCACATTCTAAAAGAATTTCGAGTTAGGGAGCCACTCGACACCTGTCGGCCTCTTGCCTCTATCATGGTTCTAGAGTTGCCACAAAACAACCGATGAGAAAAATATGTTCCAGAAAATCCAAAATTGTACGGAATAATACCTGTATTCAAATATGTGGAGATACCCCATGCGAACAGCGAGTGCTACACCCGCGCTATAGATAAATAAATATGTGGCAACCAGAAATGTCCCTTGTGCGAAGGCAGCGGAGTACGCTGAATATTTTACATTTGCAGGCACCCAGCCAACGGACTTACGCAAAAAGACAACCGTAGCGACTGCGTGTGTATAGGCATAGGTCTGCATCATTGCCGTAGATAATGACCCGATGCGAAAACGGCTGATGTGATATAGAGGCAGGAGAATGAACGAAAAAATCATAAACGGTAAAAACTGCACAACCCCCGAGAGGGAAATGTACGCGTTATAGAAAAAGAGCGTGTAAAAAAGTTGAAACGACATGAGGATCGCAAGCGGGTATTGCAGATAGTACAGAAAACCAGAGATGTAACAGATCCTTGCTTTAAGAGGCATGGGCGCGGTCCAAAACTCCTTTTTGGTCGTCAATAATTCCATACTTCCGCTGCACCAACGGTGTTGTTGGTGAAAGTAGGAATACGCACTGTCGGGACAGAGGCCTACAGCGAGAATTATGGGAACGTAGCGCATCAGCCACCCTTTACCGACGAGCGCGACACCCGTGCGGGAATCCTCGCTATACCGCACCTGTAGTGGTCCACCGATCGTATCGAGCGCAGAGCGTCGATAGATTGCGTTTGATCCGCAACAGAGAGCTCCGCCAAGACGGTCTCGCGCCACCTGTATGACGCGATAAAAATCCTCCTGCACATATGCTGCGCCGTATTCCAAGAGAGAGCGTTTGTGGACCCGGTCAGTCGCCTCGAAATACTGTGGGGATTGCACGATGCCCACTTTAGGATCGCTCATGTATGGCAATAGCTCATGTATAAAATCGGGATGGGGCGCAAAATCGGCGTCAAAGATAGCAATAAATTCGCCGGTGCTGCGCTCGAAACCATATTTGAGATTGCCCGCTTTCTTCATCTCCCCCTTATTCGGACGAGACAGGTAGGAAAAGCCGTATTCCTTCGCCATTAAGGCGTGCTCGTCACAACGCTCCTTGGAATCGTCGAGGACGTAGATTTTTTTATTGGCGTAGTTCAAACGAGAAACGCTATCCCATGTCTTACGGAGAATCGCGTCATCTTCTCCGCAAATGGGTAAAAATATGTCCAGGGAAGGAAGCTCTTCAATGCCGCTCCAGTATCTTTTCACAAGCGAGAAATGCTTCTCCAAATCGAAGCGGCGATAGAAAAGATTCAAGCCGAAACTGGAAACATAATACACCGTGAGGAACAGAAGAATTGGCCCGACAAAATAGCGATAAAATGGATCGAGAATTATTGCGTACCAAAACCCATGAACCACGAGTAGCCAGGAGATAATCCCGAATATGTACAACCCCTGCACAAGCCAGGTTGGAGTCCTCTCTATGTAGAGATATTTATTGAGTGCAGCCGGGTCCATAACCTTTCAGTTGGGTCGATGTGGAGATGTCGTGTCTATAGGTGCGAGACAATTAGTAACGCGAGTATGACCCCGAGAATTGCGCACCCAATGATGGCTCGTCCGCTAGTCAGCATCGAACGATAATCTTGCAGCGATCCGCCAAACTCGCTGTAATCTCGTTTGTAATCTTGTTCGACGCTCATGGTGGAAATCAGGACGCTGAAGTGAAGGTGGGATAACGGCTTTAGAAGTTATTATTGTGCTTTGGTGGCTTCCCAAGCACCCCAGAGATTCGCGACCGCCCCGACTACGTCGCTTACTACACCCTGATGGTTGTTCGTTGGGTTTAGCGACACCGTGCCTTTGTTGAGCGACGCGCGAGTAAGTGCGCCGACAAAGCCGGTGTCAGGGATGCCGTTTGCGGTCTGATATTCTTTCACTGCGGCGAAGGTAAGCGGACCGAACCAACCGGTCGGAGCGGAGATGTCCAGATAGCCGTCGGCAATGAGAATTGCCTGGAGCGCAGTAACGGCGGCACCAGTATCGCCGTAGTGGAGATTTACGGTGAAGTTATATGCAGCCGCGCCGAGGACGCTGCCAGTGCCGCTGCCACCAGAATTGCCTGAAGGCGGGGGTGTTGCTACAAACCCAACAGAAAACGGGCCGGTGATCAGACCCCCGCCGCCGTACTGCGCCGATGCAACTGCTGGCAGGAGACACGCGGAAACGAAAACGAGCATTGCGAACGCGAATGCCTTTTGTTGCTTATACATGCCTAGAGATTACTAAAACTAATAATAACAACCACCTTCGCCGCAACGGCTCAGGTCACCCTTAACCTGGCCCCAGTGTACCAGCTTATGAAAATTCAGCAATCTTGACCAAACGAGATTTGCGTGTCGCAAAAGATATTGTGCGGCTCGTGTTATTCCACTTACGTTTCCAAGATAATCTTGACCAAACGAGATTTATGTGTCGCGAAATAGATATTGTGCGACAGTAAGTGCGCGAAGCCCACCCCGGCGGCAACCATGCTGATTACTTTGGTTGCTATTCTTTTCACCTCACATGATTGAGGCAACGGTGCGATGAGCCCAATCTACGCGGCACGAGCGAGCGTTCTGACATGCATCTTGCTTGCGTTTGGGGGGCAAGCTTGCGCCCAAGCGGGAGCAAGCACTGATGCCCGCGAGTGCATCAATCGGGTCTTCCCCCCACCGCAGGTCGGGATTGTCGACAAGGACGCAGCGACAGCTGAACCATATTGCCTTCGAGCGCTAAAATTCGAGGCCACGCTGTCGCTCGATGAAATCAGCGGCGTATTAAATGCACTTGGAAACTTGCGCTTGTTTCAAGGCAAGTACGATCAAGCGCTCGCCGTTTTCGCGGAAGGTATTTCGGAGAATGCAAAGGACCCGAGATGGTATGTTGGTAAATGTTTGGCTTTGCAGTTGAAAAAGGAGTTGGATGCCGCTGTAACAGAATGTACGAAGGCAATAGAAGTCGACCAAAATGATGCTCGTGCTTACGAGGTGAGAGGTCGAATTTATCTCCTTCTGAAGCAAAAGGATTTGCACGACAATGATGAGATGGAATGGCGTCGCCTTATGGGGATTCCCTTGCATTGAAGGAAAAAATTTAAACCCTAAAGACCCTAGCCCACTGAAGAGCCAAAATGGTTTAGTCAGTGTCAATCATGCCCACCGACTCCTGATCGGCGTCCGGAGGGTTGAATGTGATTGTTTCCTTTTTCCCCTTCAAGAAACCACACGGGTTCTGTGTAAATATGTATCGGAGTATATAAGGCGCACCGGACGTTTCGGAATGACGTTGCCCCCAAACGTTTGATCAGAATTTTCAGTAAATCGTCTTGTGTCAAAAGCCCCACTTACTTGTGTGGGAAGCCCCGGCGGCTTGTGTCAAAAGCCCCACCCTATGAGCATGTGGCGATGAGGTATTTTTGTGCGCGAGTGAAGCGTTAAGCGACTGCGGCGCTGCCACTCCTCAAACGACGGGATCTTCCCGGATGTCGCTGAGCTGTAATGCGGGCGCGTTCGATCTCGAACATGGTCTGAGCGAGCGACCCACTTCCCTGCCCAAAGCGGGGTGCCTTGGCGTGTGCGGCAGCCTCGATCGCCGCCCGCTCCTTGGCCGGCAGGCTTGAGAACAATCGGTCAGCCGCCGCTCGTCGGAAACGGTCGTAATCCATGCGCCGCTGGGTTGCCTTGTCCTCGGCCTCACGGCGGGCTCGGCTTGCCTTTGCCGCGGCTCGCTGGGCGCCGCGGTCCTGGTAGCGGGACAGGTATTGCTTGAGCCCGCCCAAGGTCTGCACGTCGAAGTGGGTCTTCTTAGCCTCGGCGAGCGCGTAATCGAGAAAATCCGGAATGTCCGCGAACGGGACGTGGGTCAGAAGGTACTTGGCTGTCTCCACGTCCTTGGACGGCACGTATGGGATGCCGGCGTTCGCGTCGGCCGTCGCGCTTTTCGACAAAGAGATAGGCGACCTTGAGCGGCTCCGCGATTTGCTGCCGGTCGGCGTGAAAATCGAACTGGACGCTTCCCTGCTGCTGGCGTCGATAAAATCGGTCGTAGTCGGCGAAGAATGCCGCGCCGGGCCGGAAGGTAATGACGAAGCCGGTTCGGCCTTTGGCTTCGGTGATGGTGTAGGAAGCGAGAAACTCGGCCTTCACGAGCTGGCGCAGGTGCGGTCCCAACTGCTCCCGCTCGATGAGGGATTGATATGGACGAACCGCAAGCCCACCGAGCCATTCGGCACAGATGTCGTCATAGCGTTTGGAAAACGACAGGCGGCTTGCGATGGTGCCCGTCGTACAAATTGGCGAAGTGAAAAAAGAGCCGCATGTAGAACGCTTGCCCGATCGTGCCGAGCTGCTGCATCAATCCGTGATTGAGGCAGGTGAAGTGTCCATCTTGCAGCGAGGCCATGATGGGCCGCGCGAGCGTCACGGTGCACGCCTCGATCGGATCGGTGGCGTGTTCGCGCCGCTCTAGATAAATCTCCGGAAAGATATTGAACGAGTGCTCCACAAACTTCTCGGCGGATTTGAAGCGCGTTCGGACGAAGGTGTAGTGAATTTCTTCGAGGGCGCGCGCGAGCTGCTCGCTGGCGCTGCCTCCCCACTCGGCGCGGCCGATGAGGCGCATGAGTTCGCGCTTGGTGAACGATACGTCTGCTTGGGTCGGACGCCCGTAGCCGGAATGCTTCTTGATGAGCGCAACGAAAATCTTGTGCGCCAAGCGGGCCAGGCTGTCCGAGCTTGGGATCGGGACGAATGACAATATTCTTTTCCGCCACTCCCCTGTTGAGTTCGATTTGCTCGGTGTGGGTCGGCGCCCGCTTGGCGTCGTGGCAGAACAGCGCGCCGGCAACGCGTAGCAGCGTGTTTTCCATGTAGAGCTTTTCTGTCTGTTGGACAGGTTCGCTCGTCTCCGCTGCCCTAGCGGTTGCCGTCATACGTCTGGGTATTATAGCCCGCTAAGTTCGAAGTGCCGCCGAGCGCTATGCACAGCGACGCTACTGCTATTGCAGATGTTTCGTCGGCGGGGGTCGCCTGCTCAGTCGGGCTCCTTTGTGGTTCGGCGCGACCAGAAGCGGGGCGAGCATGGCTTGCAGCCGATGAATGAGGGTGTTGGTTTCCTTGTCGCGCTCAAGCAACGCCTCGATCTGGTCGTCCTTCACGGAAACTTGGCCGCGCAAGAAATTCATTCTCCCTTTCGAGGCGGTCGACATAGCGATCTTCCGGGGCCGCGAACGGCCGCGTCCGTTCGCGGCTGTTCGTGGCTGTTCGTCGCCCTCTGACGTCCTTATTTTCCATAGTGCGAACGTTCGCGTCCGTTCGCGTCTGGTCGCGACCATTCGCGACTGTTCGCACCTCGTTGATGTAGGCGATGTGGCGGTCCACGGAGTAAGGCGCGACAAGGTATTTTTCGCCGGTCTCGGTCTCAACCTTGTGGCAATCGAGCTTTGAAAGAGCACAGTATTTCTGGATGGCGCGCGGCGGTGCGCGGATGGCCGGCCTTGGCGTAAAGCTCGGCCGTTTGCTCGATGGAGAGGGTATATTGGTGGTCCGGCGAACGTTCGCGACTGGTCGCGTCCGTTCGCGGCTGTTCGGGGCTCATTACTGTTGATGATAACCCCTGCGTCAGCGCGGCAGGAGGGTTATCCCCAGTACGTGCTCAAAATCGGCAAAATGATATAATTGCTCGCATGAAAAACATTATCCAATTCGCCGTATCGGAGGAGAACGGCACTTACACTGCCGAGGGTTTGAATGTCCCGATCGTGACCGAAGGCGCTACGTTTGAAGAGCTGAAGGTCAACATTCAGAACGCGGTGGCTCTATATTTCGAAGGGGATAATCCCGCATTGCTCGGCTTTGGACCCTCTCCGTCCATCCTTACAAATTACGAGGTCGCCCCATTGCTTCATGAGGGGAGGCCTTAAGGTTCTCTCCGGAGAAGAGGTTGCAGATATTCTCGCGAGGTTCGGCTTTACCATCCACAGCCGCAATAGCACTCACATGAAACTTCGGCGCAGCGGAGACTATGGAAACGAGACGTTGATAATACCTGACCACTCTCCTGTAGCTCGGGGTACGTTACGTGCAATATTCAAGCAAGCATCCCGCTACGTTCCGCAGGCTGAACTGCGGGCACACTTTTACAACGGCTAAAACCGTTACTTCACTGCACCGAAATCTGGCGGCAACGACCGTCACCCGAATGGGCCGAGACCCGGATGCGGGGCTCGGTCGCGTTTCGGCGCGATAGGGCGTGACCGGCCGCTTGGCCGGAGCCGCAGAGACAATTCTCGATGAGACTAAGCGAGACTTAGGGCGCCCACGTGCCTCGCCGACGAAGTTGAATATCAACGCCCGTGCGATTCCGCCTCATTTGAAAGACTGCGCTGCTAACACCAAAATAATCGGCGGCGGCGCGATCTGTCAGGCCACGTGCTGCGGCATCGAGTAGCGCGTCGCGCGGTAGGAGGATGGCACCGGCGAACCACGTGGCTTCTTCCTCATGTGTCGGGTCGTACTCACTCATCATCATCAGGCCGTCCGGGGTGACGTACATTTTTGCCGGCTCATGCTTCAGGACGACGTGTCCGATTTCATGGGCTAAGGAATTATTTTGGCGGGTTAGTGCATGACCATTGTTGATGATAATCAAACTCGCATTGCCAATCCGCAGGGTCGCGGCCGACCAACTTTCCGCGGCGGTGACGGTCAAGTGATGAACATCTTTGGTATTGATGTTGGGTATCTCGGCCGGGGTCCATATAGTGACGCCGAGGTGTTTCGCCAAAACGCGTGGGTCGAGAGGTGCAACGGGCGACAGTTTTAGCTCGCGTCGATAGCCGCGGGCTGCATTCTCACACCAAGTTTTAAAACCGCGCCGGAGAGCAACCACTCTGCTGTCTCATGTGTTGCTCTTCGGCCATGCAGCCTGCGCCGCAAGAATCATGCGTGCCAACGCCGCAGCAGTAGCCGGCGTCGCCGTCTTCTCGCGGCGGAAGTGAACCTGCGGGACGCTCGCGTTGTTGGTCTGCACGACGACATTTCCCTGAAGTATGCCGAGCCATCGGCGGAGTTTTTCATAATTCTCCAGGTCGGGTAGGAAGCCTTTTTCAACGCGCGCGAACGTTGCGTGGCTGATGCCTACTTCTCTCGCGGCGGCCCGAATGCCGAGGCCGAGTTTGGTGCGTTTGTCTAAGATTAGCCTGCCCATGTCTTCGAGCGGCATTAGGACTATATCCCCATTGGTCTGGTTGAAGTGTAATACGCTGGTTGACCGGTGCGCCGACTCATGCTGTATTACATGGCATCCACCGTTACACACAGTGATTCTTCAGTCAATTGCCGGGGCAGGAGGGTAACTTGAAAAGCATTATTACGCGGTTTCGCGCCTATCAGCTCGGGTCCGCTGGATCGAGCTTCTCGTATTTCGCCGATGGGCACTTCACTGTTCTGGAAGGTCGTCTGACCGAAGTGAGCAGACCACACCTCATACGGGAGATGACGAACTGCGGCATCGAGACCGCGAACACGCTGCATATCACCAGTTGGGATTCGGATCACTGTTCAGCCAGCGAGCTGGCCGACCTGTTGGTGCTTACCAGACCGGAGAAGATTGAGTATCCGGGATATGAACCGCATTCGGACCGAGCCGAGGAATGCTTGGCGCTGATCCAGGCATACTCAGAACGGCAGCGTAACTCAAATCGGCCATCTCACCTTCAGGCTATTACGCCCGAATACATCAGCAGCCTCACGCAAAGCGAAGCGCTCGCTTTTCGGGACGTGCTGTACCATCCGCGCTGGATCGATGAATGGTGTTTGAACAACAATTCGACCGTAAAGTTCTTCCGGCGCGGCAGCTTCAATCTGCTGAGCCTGGGCGACGTCGAGAGTGCGGACATCTCAGCAAGACTGCGCAGGGATAAATATCTGAGCCGCGAAACTGACGTGATGATCCTAGCGCATCATGGCGCCGACAACGGTTTCACGAATAAATCCTTCCTGGAGCGCATCGAGCCGAGTTTGGCGATCTGCTCGTCTGACTTTGACAATCAGCATGACCATCCCCGGGACGAGATTCGTGAGCTTCTGTACGAGCAGGGCGTTCGGCTCATGACGACCAAAACTGGCGACATCATCGTCAAGTCGATTGGCGACCATACCGGTGCGTTCCGCGCGATAAATCTCAAGGCGAACTCCACCGAGATTTCGTCTGAATGTGACTTTGAGGCCAAGAAGAAGCTGCTGCTGTCGTACAACGCTGACACAATCCGTCAGCTGTATACGCCCCGGCCGTCTTATCGATCACTCTGATTGGATCAACGATGCGCAACGGCCCAGCATGAACGAGACGGCCGAGCGCAAGATCGGTTTGGCGTTGTCCGGCGGAGGGTCTCGGGCGATTGCCTTTCATCTAGGTTGCCTGCGTGCGCTCAACCAACTCGGTCTGCTTGAGCGCGTCAGCGTGCTCTCGACCGTGTCGGGAGGCAGCGTCATCGGCGCCTATTACGTGGCACACCAGGGCGATTTCGCCGCGTTTGAGGCCAAAATTCGCGACGTGCTGTCTCGCGGCTTTGCAAAGCCGATGGCCCGCAGGCTGTTTAGCCTGCTCGGCATCAAGATTATTGCCGCCTTCATCACCATTGGGCTGGTTGCGCTGTGTGCCGCGGCGCTCAAGCTGTTGGTGACTATCGCGCGCCTCATCTCGCCGACATCGCTTTCGGATAAGTTTGAGCAGCTAAAGATCAGGTCTCCCTTACACCGGTTCGCCAGTCGCACGACACTGCTGGAGGCAACTCTCGACGACCTCTTGTTCGAAGGGGCCTCCCTCGGTGCACTGAGGGTGCAGCCTCATCTGGTCATCAATGCAACAGAGCTGCGAACCGGCTCAGCTTTTCGCTTTGGCACGCTTGAGTCAGGCTCTTGGCGGTGGGGAAGGCTCCATCGCAATGACGCCTCTGTGGCGCACGCGGTCGCCGCTTCGGCCGCGTATCCGCTCTTTCTTCCTGCGTTCGACGAGACTCTTACCTTTGAGAAGGACGGGGCGCTGAGAAGCAGCCGGGTGGTTCTGACTGACGGCGGCATTTACGACAACCTGGGCTTGGGCTGCCTTTGGCCGGATCGTTCGCCCGACATAAGCCTGAACGTCATTCCGGTTGACACGATCATCTGCTGCTCCGCCGGCTACGGCCTGCGCCAGGACCCTCCTTCGCAGTTCATCTTTGCCCGTATGCTCAGCGTCTTTAGCACGACGTTCGACCGCGCTCAGAACGCCGCAATTCATCGGCTGCATAAGTCGAAGCGATCTGGAAAAATAAAGGCGTTTATCTTGCCCTACTTGGGCCAGTTGGATCGCGAACTGCCTAACCCTCCTGCAAACCTGGTGCGAAGGGAGGAAGCCCACACATACCCGACCAATTTCAATGCCATGCCAAGCGAGTGGATCAACCGCTTGAGCCTGCGCGGCGAGCAGCTGACCGTGTGCGTTGCCCGCGCGTATATCCCCGACTTGATCAAAGAATAATCGCGCGAATGGTCAGGCGACTTTAGGGAGCGCCTTATTTTGCGAAATGATCGCAGCGAGATGCAACTCCCACGTCTGCACGGCCTCTCGCATTTCCGGCATGTAGTGATGGCGGTTGTAGACCTCGGCCACCGCACTAACCATGCCGCTCGTTTGGTTCGTGATGCTTCCGAATTTGTGGTTCAGAAGGCGCTCGACGATGTGCGGCGGGACTTTCAGTCCGGCCAATTTCGTACCAAATGTGCGGCGCAGATCGTGCAACACCCAATGCTCGATGTCGGCCTCCATTTCCTTCTTGTACTTGCTCCATCCTGAGATGGGCCGGTCGTCTGAGACGAAAGAAGGGAACAGCAGGTCGGTGCTGTTTCGCCGGGGCAGCGCTTCAAGGATTGATGCCACCATGTCGCCGTAGGGGAACACGTGCTCTACGCCATTCTTGGTCAGCCAGTCGGGCAGGGTAATGGTCCGGTCCTTCTGATTGATCCAGGGGCGCCGCAGGCCGGCGATTTCGCCGCGGCGCTGGCCGCTGAGGATGAGGAGCTGAACAATCGGTCCGTGCGGGTAGCCTTGGTCCTGGGTAGATTGCCAGACCTCCGCAAGCTCCCAGTCTTCCAGAACGCGCTTGCGTGCCGTGCCGATCTGGAGCTGCAGGCCTTCGAGAGGGGAGTGGGCGATATAGCGGCGCGGCGGGCGGGCGCACCACCGAAGGAATGTGCGGGCCACAGCCAGAGCATGCGCCTGCTCCGAGGGTCTGTCGGCCAGCTTGTCCGTGATATCGGTAACGGTCTCGTACATCACGTCCTGCAGCCGCTCGGAGCCTAGCTTTTTGAGGAAGTAGAGTTCGATGGCGCGCTGGTAATCGTATTGGGTGCGCGCCTTCTTCTTAGCGACGTGTTCAGTTTTGAAGAGTTCGTATGCTTCGGCGAATTTCTTGGTCTTCGGCTGGTGCTGTCCAAGCGTCTTCTGCGCAAGGATGCGCTTCGCGGCGCCGCGCGCTTCGGCCAGGGTGACAATGCCGAGGCGCCCAAGCGTCGTGCGTGTACGACTTTTGCCGTGAATGAGTACGAAGGTTTTGGTGCCGCCCGGCGACACGCGCATGCCGAAGCCGCCAATGCTGTCGTCGAAATAGGTGCGCTGCCGATCGGTCGGCTTTAGCGCGCGCACGGCGATGTCGGTCAGCAGCATTAGGCTCTCTATAGGCTCTTCCGAGGTGCGGGTAGCCGTGTTAAACAGAGAACCCGCATAGCATAAGAAGTGCCCGAAATACAGGGACTTCTTGCATCAAATGACGAGCTATGATGTACGGCGAAACCGCGAAATTCTAATTCCTAAACCGAAGGTCGGAAGTTCGAGTCTTCCCGGGACCGCCATCAGGCCATTGCCGGCCCTTCGCCGGGGCCTTCTTAAAGCGGCGGCCGCGGGCTACAGTCCTCGGGTCCCGCCACCTGCAACCATCAGTGCCTAGCCCAATGAACAAAACCGTCTCGCTCATCGATGAAGCCGGCGCGCTGCGCAACGCCTCGTCGGCGCCGCAATTCATGAACCTGCACGAAATCGTCGCCAAGGCGCGGCAAAATCTCAATCAGAACGATTGGGACTATATCGTCGGCGGCACCGAGACCGAGACGACGCTGCGGCGAAACCGCATGGGGCTGGACTCCATCGGGTTCCGGCCGCGCGTGCTGCGCGACGTCGGCAAGGTCGATCCTTCGGCCGAAATCTTCGGCCGCAAGCTCAAGCTGCCGGTCATGCTTTGCCCGGTCGGCTCGCTGGAAAGCTTCCATCCCGGCGGCGCCGAGCCGGTGGTCAAGGCGGCGGCCGAATTCGGCTGTCGCCCATATGTTGAGCTCGGTCTGCGACCCCGGCCTCGAAGACGTCGCCAAGGCCGCGCCCGACGGCTTGCGCATGTTCCAGCTCTATGTGCGCGGCGACGCCGCCTGGGCCGACGATCACGTCGAGCGCGCGATCGAGCACGGCTATGCCGCGTTTTGCCTCACCGTCGACACCGCCCATTACAGCCGGCGCGAGCGCGATCTCGCCAAGCGCCACGTCACCGCCGGGACGCCGCCGCGTGCAGGGCCGCGATTTCCAGGCGGCGCTCGATTGGAAGACCGTCGAGCGCATCAAGTAGAAGTACAAGATTCCGCTCGCCATCAAGGGCATCGGCACCGCCGAAGACGCCAAAATTGCGCTCGATCACGGCGTCGACATCGATCTACGTCTCCAACCACGGCGGCCGCCAGCTCGACCACGGCCGCGGCTCGATCGAGGTCTTGCCGGAAGTGGTCGAGGCCGTTGCCGGCCGCGCGATGATCGTCGTCGACGGCGGCTTTAATCGCGGCACCGACATCGTCAAGGCGCTGGCGCTCGGCGCCAATCTGGTCGGGCTCGGCCGCATGCAATGCTATGGCCTTGCCGCCGCCGGGCAGGCCGGCATCGTGCGCATGCTCGAAATCCTGGAGGACGAAGTCACCCGCGCGCTCGGTCTGCTTGGCGTGACCAGTTTCGGCAAGCTCGACGCGTCCTATTTGCACGCCGACGGCGCCGACCAATCGCGCCGCATGTATTGTCGGCCTTCCCGCTCTTGGAAATCGCGCCGTACCGGTATTAATCGACGTCATTGCGAGGCGAAAGGGCGTTCACGCCCGTCTTCGACGGGCTATGGCGACGAAGCAATCCCGCAATCGTGCATCACGCCTGGATTGCTTCGCGGAGCTTGTCGTCGGGCCGGCCACTTCGGGCCGGACCCGTTGGCTCGCAATGACGATTTCGGAAACTTTCATGAACCTTCAGCTCAGCATCGGCATCACGTCCAATCCGCGCACCTGGCCGATCATCGACGGCACGGTGAAGCCGGACGGCATCGATCTGGTTCCGACGGTGCTGCATCCGTCCGAGCTGTTCTGGCGGCAATTGCGCTTCGCCGAATTTGCCGTGTCGGAAATGTCGTGCTCGTCATTTTTGATCATTACCGGGCAGGGCGACACCCGCTTCGTCGGCTTGCCGATTTTTACCACGCGGCGGTTTTTTCACACCGGCATTCTGGTGCGACGTGCCGCCGGCATCGCAACGCCGGCGGATTTGAAGGGAAAACGCGTCGGCGTGCCGGAATATCAGCAGACCGCGGCGCTATGGGCGCGCGGCGTGTTGCAGCACGAATTCGGCGTTCTTCCCAAAGACATGGAATTCTGGATGGAGCGCACGCCGGACAAGAGTCACGGCGGCGCCACCGGTTTTTCGCCGCCGCCCGGCGTCACCGTCAACCAGATCCCCGCCGACAAGAGCATCGGCTCCATGATGCTAAACGGCGAGCTCGACGCCGTGCTGCACTATCTCTCAGGCCGCAATTTGGTCGACCGCAGCCGGGCCGATCTCGCCAACCACCCCGATTGCAAATACCTGTTCCCCGATCCGGTCGCGGAGGGCATCCGCTTCTACAAGAAGACCGGCCTATTGCCGATCAATCATCAAACCGTGGTGCGGCGCGACGTGTTCGAGAGAGCGCCCTGGGTAGTGCTCAATCTGATCAAGGCGTTCAACAAGGCCAACGCCATCGCCGATGCGCAGCGCGTCGAACATGTGGCCGATCACCTCGCCGCCGGACTTTTGTCCGGTGATGCCAAGACGCCGTTAATCCATCACGGCGTTAAAGCCAACCGCAAGGTGATCGAGACCATCGCGCAATATTCGCTGGAGCAGGGATTGACGCCGCGGCTCATCAAGGTCGAGGAGCTTTACGCCCCGAATGCGATGGACACGTAAGGGCTTCTTCAGTGTCATCATCCGCGAAGGCGGATGATCCAGTAACCGCCGATTTGGACGGTGAATACTGGATGCCCCGCCTTCGCGGGGCATGACAAACGGTCACTCCGCGGCTTGTTTTTTCGGCGGGCCTTCCACGGTGGCGCCGGACGCAATCAGCGCTTCGATCTCGCTCTCCATCAGCCCCGCCTCGCGCAATACTTCGATGCTGTGCTCGCCGAGCCGCGGCTGCAGGCGGTCGCTGGATGTTGTGCCGTCGCTGAAGCGGACCGGCAGATCGGTGTAAAGAATTTCGCCCTCGCTCGGATGCGTCGCGCGCTTGAAGAAGCCGCCCGCCTTAAGCTGCGGATCGGCCATGACATCGTCGAGGCTTGAGACTCGCGCTGCGGGAATTTCGAGCTGGCGCAGCAACACCAGCCATTCATCCGTCGTCTTGTCGGCGAGACAGGCGCCGGCCAATTGGTAGAGCGCGACGACGTTGTGGCTGCGCGCCGCGATATCGCGGAAGCGCGGATCGTCGCAGATATCCGGCTTGCCGACCATGGTCCAGAATTTTCGCCACTGCGCCTGGGTATAGGCCATCATGCAGAGATAGCCGTCCTTGGTCCGGTACGGCCGCCGCCACGAGCCGAGTACGCGGGTATAGCCGAGCTTGCCGAGCGGCGGCGCGAAGCAATGGCCGAACAGATGCTCGGCGAGAACAAACGACACCATGGATTCGAACATCGGCACTTCGACGAACTGGCCGCGGCCGGTTTTTTCGCGGGCGAATAGAGCGCGGCCGAAATAGCGCCGACGAGCGACAGCGCCGTGGTCTTGTCGGCGATGATGGTCGGCGCGTAACGCGGTTCGCCGGCGATCTCCGACATCAACGACGCAAAGCCGGATTGGCCCTGGATCACGTCGTCGTAAGCCGGCTGGCGGCTATACGGGCCGCCGTCGCGGTAGCCGTGAATGGCGGCATAGACGATGCGCGGATTGCGGGCGCAGACCGCTTCGCTGCCGAAGCCGTGCTTTTCCATTTTCTGCGGCCGCATCGAATGAACCAGCACATCGGCGCGCTCGATCAGCCGCCACAGCGCCACCCGGCCGCCGGGCTCTTTGAGATCGAGCACCAGCGAGCGCTTGCCGCGGTTCAACCCCATGAACAACGCCGCCATGTCGGGCGAGCGCGCCGGGCCGGTATAGCGGGTGGTGTCGCCGTCCGGGCTCTCGATCTTGACGACGTCGGCGCCCATGTCGCCGAGCGTTTGAGTGGCGAGCGGCCCGGCCACCACCGACGTCAGATCGAGAACGCGGATGCCCGCCAGCGGCCCGGTCATTGCGGTTGCCACGGTTCGGCGAATTCCGGCATCACCTCGCGGGCGAACAGCCGCAGCGATTTCTGCGCCTCGGCGAAATCGAGCGTGCCGAAATTGATTTGCAGCGAAGCATGCTCGAATTTCCCGACCGCGTCGCGAAAGCGCCGGATGATGGCTTTGATTTCGTCCGGCGTGCCGATAAAGGCATTGCCGGATTCGATCTGACCTTCGAGCGAAAATCCCTTCAGGCGGCCGATCGATTTGTCGTAGCCTTGATAGTCCTTGGACGAGGTGCCCTGCGTCCACTCGCCGGCGGATTCGACAAGCGCCTCGAAATATTGGTCGAACGCGGGGCGCGGGATTTCACGCGCGCGGTTGGCGTCCTGGTGGCAAAACATGTGGAACGCGATCATCACCTCGCCGTCGCCGGGATGGCCGGCGTCGCGCCAGGCCTTGCGATAGGCGTCGAGCAGCGGCTTGAGCGGCCCGATCGGTATAGCCATCAGCGAATATCCCTTCTCGCCTGCGAATGCGAAGGAATCCGGCGTGCGCGTCGAGGCGACGTAGAATTTCGGCCGCGGTTTCTGGGTCGGCCGCGGCAGCGAGGTGCAGTCCTCGAACGCGTGGAATTGGCCGCGATGCGTCGCGTGCTCCTGCGTCAGCAACAGCTCGATCTGCTCAATGCCCTCGCGGAACCGGGCGATCGATTCGTCGGGCGAAATGGCAAATCGGCGGAATTCGTGCGGCAGGAACGCGCGGGCAAAGCCGACGTCGAGGCGGCCGTGCGAGATGGCATCGAGCATCGCGATCTCGCCGGCGAGTTTCAGCGGATTGTTGAACGCCGGCACCACCGCGCCGGTGACGAGCCGCATTTTCTTCGTGCGCTGCGAGGCAGCCGACAGAAACACCAGCGGATTCGGGCTATAGCCGCCATAGCGGCGGAAATAATGCTCGACCGTGCGCGCATGGCTGTAACCCAGCGTCTCGGCCTCCTCGGCGATGGCGAGGCACTGCTCGAAATAGCTCTGCGCGCTTTTGTCCTCGGGCGACACGCAGGGAAAAAACTGAACGCCGAACTGCATAGGGCTTAGCTCCGCGCCGCCTCGTGCGCGGCCGTGGGCTTGCGGCCGATATGGCGGCTAAGACTTGCCAGGTTCGCACGCAGCGCCGCTTCGTCGACCGCGTTCGGATCGAAATCGGGCGCGTCGAAGTCGCGCATTTCGGCGTGATTGATGCTCGCCGGATCGGCGATGGTGCGCAGATAGGTTTCGTAGCCGACCGGCCCGCCGATATCCGCGGGCGGGCAGCGGCCCTCGGCGCTGACCAGGTTCGGATAGCGCAGGCCGGGTCGCGCCGGACCGCGCGACAATAGCTGGATGGTATGCTGCCAGTCCTCGCCGAACACGTAGTCGTATTTGAAGCTGTCGCCCAGCGTCAGGAGATCGGCCAGCGTCGCCGCATCGGCCGGTGCCGGATTGGTTTCGGCGTCGCGATCCCGCAAGCCCCACGCCTGTTCGCCGATACGGAACTCGAACGGATGGCCGTTCTGCCAGCCGATGGCGATTTGCAGCACGAAGTGCAGATCGTCGAGGCGGATGTCGAGCGGAACTTCGACGCAGCGCACGACGCGCGGCGTCACGTCGTCGATCGCGACGGAAAGCCGTGCGATGTCGCCCGGCGGCGGCGGTGCCGTCATTCCGCGGCCTCGCGGAACGTCAGCATGTCGTCGCGCGGATCAAGATCGACGATCCTGCCGTCCTTGACGACGCAGGCGAGGTTTTTGCCGTCCTGCAAGATCGCGATATCGACGATCGGATCCCTGTCCCATACGGTAATGTCGGCGAGCTTGCCGGGTGCGACTTCGCCGACCTCGCCGTCGAGCCCGATGGCCATGGCATTGCCGCGGGTCGCCGCCACGATCGCCTCCATCGGCGTGTAGCCGCCATGTTTGACGAAAATTTCCAGCTCCTTGGCGTGCAGCTCGCCGTGGCGGGTGAACGCATTATTGCCGGTGTCGGTGCCGACCAGAAGCTTGATGCCGAGCTTGCGCGCCTTGTGCATCAGTTCGCCGAGCAGATCGTAGTGCCGCTTCATGCGACTGATGTCGAGCTGCACTTGCTCCTGCCCGACCCTCTGGCCGAGCTCGACGACGACGGCGAGGAAGGTCGCGGTCGGCAGGATCGGCATGCCGGCCTTGGCGACCGCATCGAGGTCGCGGTCGGTGGCGAGATCGGCGTGGACGATCCAGTCGACGCCGGCCTCGGCCGCCGCGCGGGTCGAGCCGGCGCCGCGCGAATGGATGGCGACCTTCAAATTACGGCGATGCGCCTCGCCGACCACGGCGGCGATTTCCTCTTTTGCCAGCATCTGCGATTCGCCGGAGCGGCTGTCGGCCATCTTGATGAAGTTGACGCCGTGCTTGCCCTGGCGGCGCACCTCGGTGACCATTTCGTCGGCGGTGTTGCACAATTTCCCGATCGAATGATCCGGCGTGCCTTCCCAGGACGGCTCGTCGTCCTCGATGCAGCCATAGGTGACGATCATGCGGCCGGCGACGAACATCCGCGGCCCTTCCATCAGGCCGAGCCGGATCGCGTCGCGCACGCCGACATCGGTGAACCAG
Source organism: uncultured Alphaproteobacteria bacterium (assembly GCA_963729335.1). Classification (GTDB taxonomy): domain Bacteria; phylum Pseudomonadota; class Alphaproteobacteria; order Rhizobiales; family Xanthobacteraceae; genus BOG-931. Next base: position 1,118,943 of record CAVSNN010000001.1, on the reverse strand, counting down.
GTGCCGCCGGGCACCGCAATGCCGGTGACGCCCGAGCGCAGCACTTTCTGGGCGCTGCGCGCGGATTTGAGCGTGGAGAATTCCGGCCGCGTGGTGCCCTTGCCCTTGCCCTCGCCTTTGATCAGCGGATAGCCGTAGGACATGTGGCAATGCGCGTCGATCAGCCCCGGCATGATCCATTTGCCGGCGGCATCGATCACCTCGACGGTGTTGCGGTCCTCGATATGAACGTCGGGCGGCAGCGCGCCGACGCTCTTGATTCGGCTGCCCGCGATGACGATCGCGTCATTGCGCGCCGATGGCTTGCCCGAACCGTCGATCAGCGTGCCGTTGCGGATCACCAGGGTCTTTTTGGCGGCGCTCATTGGGCCTCTCCGGGGAATTTATTGCTTTGGCGGGAGTATACAGCCCGCACCGGCCGTTGAGCAAAGGCTCAGGCCAGTGCGGCCAGCCCGTATGCGGCGACGATATCGCCGACCTGATCGCTGCGGGCGACATGGGCATGCAGCACCGCGCCGATGTCGCGGTGCAGTTCCGCGGCGCTGCGCTCCGCTGCGGGCTTGATTTGAGCGCTGAGATAGGCGCCTTCCACCCGATTGAGCTCGACCATGGCCCTGCCGAAGGGCTGCTGCATGCCCTCATAGCGCTTAAGTCCGTCGTCGAGGTCGTCGCCCGCGTTGCGGATGCTGTCGGCAAGGCAGGCGGCGTCGAGCGCCGCCTTGGTGGTGCCGGCGCCGGCATGCGGGCGCGCCACGAACGCCGCGTCGCCGGCAAGCACGACCCGTCCGAACACCAGCCGCGGCGAAACCAGATCGTAGATCGGCTGAAAGAACGGCGCCGTTCGCGCAAAAATCTCGGCGATCTGCGGCGCGATGACGGCCTTGGCGTGGGCTTTGACGCGCGCGATCACCTCGGGCCGGATCAGCGGCGGCGGGATGCCGCCGGCATGATGGCGACCGTCGGCGTCGGTGCAAATATCGGCGAGCGTGGCGCGGTCGACCGGCCGATACCAGACGATATTGTAGCCGCGACGGCCGATTGCGGTTTCATTGTCCCGTCCCGGGACCGCATAACTGATGCATTGCTCGCCCTCCGGCAGGCAGAATGCGTAAAACTCGACCATCTCGCGCCAAAGATCGCGCGGCACGTCGGCTTCGTCGAGCACCGCGCGCCAGGCGACATAGCCGGCATAGTCCGGCTGGACGTCCGGCAGGAATTGCGCGCGCACGGTGGAGCGGATGCCGTCGGCGCCGACCAACAGATCGCCGCGCTCGCTGGTGCCGTCGGCAAAGATCGCGGTGACGGTCTGCGCATCCTGCACGACGCGCGTGAGCTTCTTGCCAAGCCGATAACCCTGCGCCGGCAGCGCATCGAGCAAGGCCCGGTAGAGCCGCGACCAGCCGCTCAGCGTGCGGGTCATCGGTTGTTCGATGACGATGTTGCCGCGGCGATCGAGGCAGACGCCGCGGGGCGGCGTGATGCCCATGGTCTCGTCGAAGGCGACGCCGGCGCGGCGCAGGATGGCAATGAGCTGCGGATGCGTGCCGAGCCCGACGCCGCGGCTCGCCAGCTCTTCGTCGTTGCGCTCGAACACCGCCACATCCCAGCCGATGCTGCGCAGCAGCTGCGCGACCATCAGCCCGCCGAGCGAGCCGCCGATCACCAACGCACGCACTATTCCCCTCCCCCTTGTGGGGAGGGGTTAGGGGTGGGGGTCGTGAGGCGACGCTCCAATGTTGACGCTTGCATTGGCGAATTTTGCTCGCGCGTCCACGCCTTCGCGTCGCCTCCCGACCCCCCTCCCCACCCTCCCCCACAAGGGGGGAGGGAGACGTACGCCGTACAATTCCTCACGGCAGCGCCCAGGACATGCTGTCGTGGCCCGGCTTGTAATCCATGTTGGTCGCTGCCGGATTGCGGTTGATCAGCGGCCGGCCGTACATCGGATTGGTCTGGCTGCGGGTCTCGTGCTCGACCGTGAACAGCACTTCCCTGGTGTCGAGATCGATCACGTCCTTGAAGCGGTATTGGTAATCGTTGTCCTCTACCGTGATCAGGCCGCGATCAAGCAGCTTGCGGTACGGCCGCGAGAAATTCACCAGATAGATTTGGACGTGGTGGCGGTCGTACGGCGCCTCCGGCGCGTCGGTCTCACGGAAATAGAAATATTGGTTCTCGCCGACCTGGACTTTTGCCTCCGGCCCTGCACCGTTCTTCTTCACCTCGGCCGGCGCATCCATCACCTCGCGGTAGAAGCGGGCGATGCGCTCGGCGGTGCCGGGGCGGACGTCGAAGCGGATATAGGGCATGCCGAGCTGGATGCGGCCGAAACGCGCGACATCGGGCTCGTGCACGGTGATGCGGTTGCCCCACGGACACACGGTCTCGACGCCGTCGTTGCTCTCGCGGAACTGGAACTTGGTGCCGTCGAGCGCCCTTTTCACCTTGGTCAGCCGCTCCAGCAGCGCCTCGCGGTCCGGCATCACCAGGCCGGTGGTCCCGCGCAGCACGTCGGGCCTGCCCATCGGCAGGTGGAATTGGCTCATGCCGACGTTGACCCACATATTGCGGGCGCCGGTATTAAGGAAAGGATCGCGCGTATAGCCGAGCCCGGTGATGTAGAAATGCGTCGCCTTGTGCTGGTCGTCGATGCAGACATTGACGTGGCCGATGCCGACGATATTGCCGATATCCTGAGCGGCGCGGTCGTAGTGTTTTTCCATGGCGGTCTTCCTTCCTTGCCGGATACTAGGCGCGGGCCGAGGGACGCTCAACTGCCCCCGGCGCCGGAATAGGCTGCGCATATTGCATCGCTATCGCGCCGAGACTACGAAGGTTTGAGCGAAGCCGAATTCGGCGAAAGACAAGGCTGGCGGGCGCGGTGTCGAGCTTTTGGGAAAAACCTCAGCCCGCGGCGCCGGGCACCGCCGGCGCGCGCGGCGGCGACATCGATTATCGGCTGCTGGTGCCGCTTAGCTTCAATGTCGCGATCATCCAGGCGGCCTATGCCATCGTGCGGGTGACGACCTCCTACCGCGCGATCGAGCTCAACCTGTCGGTGGTCTGGCTCGGCGTCATCTCGGCGACGTTCGCGATCCTGCCCATCATCTTTGCCGTCCAGATCGGCCGTTATCTCGATCGCGGCAAAGATGCGCAGACGTGCCGGATCGGCGCGGCTCTGCTGGTCATCGCCTGCGCCGGCTTTCGCTTCGCCGCCGGCTCGCTGATCGGGCTTCTTCTGCTCACGGCGCTGCTCGGCATTTCGCACATTCTTATCATGGCGAGCCAGCAGATGTTGTGCGTGCGATGCGCCGGGCCGCGCGGTCGCGATGCCGCTTTCGGCAATTACGTCATCGCCAGCGCGGTCGGTCAGGGTCTCGGCCCTTATCTGGTCGCCTGGGTAGGCGGCTCGGCGACCTTGCCGCCGACCGGCCGGCTGTTCACGATCGGCCTCATCGTCGCCTTGGCGTCGCTCGCGAGCGCCGCGGTGATCCAGCCGGCGCCGGCGCATCTGATGCGGGAGAACAGCAAGGAGGTCGTGCCGCTGCGGGCATTGCTGCGTCAGCGCGGCTTGATGGCCTATCTCGTCGCCAGCGTCATCACCATGGCGGCGCAGGATCTGGTCACGATCTATTTGCCGCTGCTCGGCGCTGAAAAGAATATCGACGTGCGCGACATCGGCGGTCTGCTGACGGTTCGCTCGGCCGCCGCGTTAGTCTCGCGTATCGGCTATGTGCGGATCATCCGCCTCATCGGACGGCGTCGGTTGACGCTGGCGAGTATACTGGGTTCGGCAATCGGCTTTGGCTGCCTCGCGCTGCCGATCGCGCTGCCGCCGATGTTCGCTGCGATGACGCTGACCGGCTTTGCGCTCGGCATCGCGACGACGTTGAGCCTCACCAATGTGGTGGACCTTGCCTCGCCGGCGGCGATGGGCACCGTTATGTCGCTGCGCAATACCGGCAACCGGATCGGTCAGATGGCGCTGCCGTTCGCGGCGAGCCTGATCGCCGTCGCCACCGGGGTCGGCGGCATTTTCGCGATCATTGCGCTGAGCCTCGCGGCATCGGGCGCGGCAGTGCATTTCGGCGCCGAGGAACGCTGACGCCGGCGAGCCTTTGCTACCAGCGCCGGTGCCAGTGGCCGCCGTAACAACACGGTCCAGGCCCGTAATAGGGACCGTAGCCGTAGTACGGGCCGTAATAGGGCGGCGGATAGATCGGCGGGGGCGGCGGCACATAGCCCGGCGGGGGACCGCCGGGCGGGCCGGCTTGGCCGAGGCTGGAGGCGATCACATAGCCGTTCTGCCCCCGGAACGTGACCTGGCACCACTGACCGCTGCAGCCGCTGACATCGAGCCGGCTGCCGGCCGGGATGGTGGTGAGGATGGTGTAATTAGTGCCCGGTCCCTGCCGCAGATTGACATTGGTGGCTGCGACCGCGGGCGGCGGCGGACCTTGCGCCGCGCCGGGTGGGGGTGGCGGCGGCGGCGGCGGAGGCTGATCCGGGGCGGGCGGGGCCGGCTGAGCCGGCGGGGGCGGCGGCGCGGCCTGAGCCGGCGCGGGCTGATCGGGGGTGGGCTGCGGCGGAGCGGGCTGTGCCGCGGCCGATTGCGCCGCCAGCACGAAAATCGCCGCCGCACTTCCTGCGATCTGCGCGAATTTCATTGTCGACCTCATTGGCTTCGCGGCGCTCCCGCGCCGATCTAACGCAAAAACGGCGCCGGCTTTCAACTTAATTCGCGCAAACGATTATCCTGAGTTCCGTCACGGCGGCAGGTTTTGCAATTCCGGAAACGGCGCATAGGCCGCGCCGGCGCATAGTTCTTTCGGCGTCTCGATGAAGTGATCGAAGCGGCCGGCGAGGTAAACCGCCGCAACTTCCTTCACGCCGGCATAGTCGATGGCGTTCTTTTTCGGATTGAATTTCAGACAGACCATGTAGCGCGTCGGACCGCCGGCGTCTTTCAGCGCCGGTTCGGTTATCGCGGCGTCGCGAATCCCGGTCGGATCGTTCAGATAGACGTGCATGGCGGCGAGAATGTCGCCCTTGTAATTTGTCGGATATTCATTGGTCGCCGTCGTCACCGGCACTTTCGGCCGCGGGCCGCTGGTGTCCGCAGGCGCCGAGCACAAGCGCGACCGCAAGAAAGAGGCTTGCGCGCTGCGCCGCATGGCCGTTTCTCGGTATGCTCACTCGCCTTCCCCCTCTCCCGGCGCGGCGGGACGAGGCGATTTACTCCGCCGCCTCATGAGCGTGGATCTGCACCTGCATGTTGACGAGCTCGAGCGGCGAGGCGGTCTGTTCGAGCATGTCCCAGCTCTTGAGCCAGTCGTAGGTGCGTTGCAATTCGTCGAGCGGGATCGGCGCCGGATCGCAAACGACGAGCCGGCTCTCGCGCAAATCCTCGACTTTCAGCGCGGCGATCTCGGGGTCCTTGTTGGCGTAATAGTCGATGAAATAGTGCATATAGGCCTTTTTGTCGGCATTGATGCGGCGCACCGCCTCGCGCACGGCGCGATTGAATGCGGCATAGGTTTCGGCATCGACCCGGTCGGAGGCGACTTCGGTGCCGTGGAAGAAAGCCGAGCAAATAATGCGGCAGCCCTTCTTCTCGGCCAGCGTGATATGCGGCTCGGTGAGCGTGGTGGCTTCGACCTCGCCCTTCATCAGCGCGTCGAGGCGGTAGCGCGAGCCATTCGGCGCACGGCACAGCTTGATCGCCGGCCGCGGCATAAAACCTTCCAGCATGTGCAGCGCGATGTAATGGGTGCCGAAATAAAACGGCACGCCGACGGTGCGGTTGGCGAGCTGCTGCGGCGTATAGACCGGCGAATCGGGCCGCACCGCGATCGCCGCGTAAGCGACGATGGCGCGGCGGCCGAGCTGCCGGCTGCCTTGGCCGGTGTCCTGGACTCGACAGTAATTGCCCCATTCGCAGGCGTTGTACATGTCGGCCTTGCCCTGTTCGAGGAGCTTGCCGTGGCTGGCGAACGGATCGACGCCCTTCGGCGTCGTGACTTTGGCCTCGACTTTCTTCTCGACGCCGGCTTCGCGGTCGGCCCATTCGATGTCGAGGCCTTCCTTGGCGAACAGCCCTTCGTCATAGGCGACCAGCTCCGGCAGTCCCTGGAACGGCGCCGTGGTTTCGAGAACGAGCTTCTTCATTGTTGTCGTCTCCGAACGGCGTTGCCGTTCCAATGCCGGAATCTAGTCGCGCGGGCGGGCCTAATCAACATCGCAAGCCTACGGCGAGACCTCTTCGAGCACGCGGCGGCGCGTTTCGATCATGAACGTCGCCGCAACGCAGCCGATGATCGCGAATATCGAGAAGGTCAGGAACACGCCGCTGATGCCGTAACGCGGCAGGACGAAACCGACGATCAGCGGGCCGACGGTCGCCGCCATGCGCAGCCAGAAGCTCGCCCAGCTTACGCCAAGCGCGCGCATGCGCGTCGGATAGATTTCCGCAGTGTAGAGGAAGATGCTCATATTCATCGAGCCGAGCCAGATCGCGCAGAAGCCGAAGCCGAGCAACATGCCGAACGCCGTGGCCGCGCCGAACGCCCACAGTTCGATGCAGGCCCGCCGCGGCGAGGAAGAACGCGCCGGTGAACCAGTATCGCCGGCCCGTCACGTCGATCAGGCCGGCGCAGATCACCGATCCGACGACCAGGCTGCCGGCGGGGCCGGCGATCGCATAATTGAGCGCCTGCTGCAGCGGCAGGTGATAAACTTGGCGGTACAGCGTCGGAATCCAGCCCTGCAGGCCGTAGGAAATGATGTAGGACGACGCCCACAGGATCCAGACCAGGAAGGTGCGCGACAGGTAGCGGCCCTGGAACAGTTCCTGCCAGCGGGTTTCGCTGCCGAGCGGTTGGACCACAAGCGTCGGCACCGGCGGCAACGGTCTGGCGCCGTCGCGCGACACGATGCGTTCGATCTCGGTGACGATCGCATCGGCTTCATCGAGCCGGCCCTTTGACGCCAGCCAGCGCGGCGATTCCGGGCAATAGCGCTGCAGGAATAGAGCGACCAAAGCCGGCACTGCGCCAATAATGAACATCCATTGCCAACCGAAGCGCGGCACCACCACTGCACCTGCGATTCCCGCCCCCAGAAGCCCGAACGGAAATATCATCTGATAGGCAAGAAAACGCCCGCCGCGTCCGCTCGGCACGCAAAATTTCGCTGATGTAAGTCGAAGCGACCGGAATTTCGCCGCCGAGGCCGATGCCCTCGACGAAGCGGAAGACAAAGAGCTGTTCGTAGCTGTGCGTGAATGCGCAGGCAAAGCTCATGACCGCGAACAACGCGATGGCGATGCGCGCCACGGTGACGCGGCCGAAGCGCTCGGCGGCCCAACCGAAGGTCAATGCGCCGAGCGCCTGACCGAAATTGGCGATGCTGATCAGGCCGCCGATCTTTTCCGGCGCAATATGCCAGGCCGGAATGATCGCCGGCAGCACGTAGGCGATGGCCAGCGAATTGAACGAATCGAAAAAGATGGCGACGCCCAGGATGACCGTGACCGTGACGTGCCAGCGCGAATTCGGCAGGCGTTCGAGCCGCGCGGCGATGGTCTGCTCGGTCAAGGGCAGCGTGCTCATTTGTGTTTCCTCCCCGATCGCAATGACGGCGGCTTTTTCGTTAGTTCAGCGCTGCGGCCGCAGCCGCTGAATTTGCAGTTCCGCCAAAAACGGCACCAGCGGATGCGCGCCCATTTTCACGATCGACGGCATGTCGAGCTTGATCAGCGCCTCGCGCTGATCCGGCGGCAGCCGGAAACGGTCGGCGAAGGCGCCGGCGTCGGCCATGTATTGCGCGCGCATCTCGGCGTCGTGGGCGAGGCCATGCAGCGCGGAAGTGAGCTCCACCAGTTCCGGCTTGATCGAGGGATAATGCGCGGCATGGTGCCGCTCGCCGTCGCCGCCAATCCAGGCCAGCGACGCGTAATTGTGATGCCAGCTCGGGTCCATCGAGACCACGTCGGGCTTGCGCTCGCCGAGCGCGCCGGCGGCGCAGGCCCAGCAGCGCAATTCGATATTGCCGGTATCGTCGAGCTCGGCCTCGTCGAAGCCGATCAGCGATTTCAGATTGCCGGCCGCGAGCTTTTCCAGCACGCGCCTGTCCCAGGCCAGTTCCGGATTGGAATAGCGGTCGGTGCCGGGAAAATGCGACATGCCGCCGCACGACAGGATCACCGTCTTCAACCCCAGCGCGGTCACGGTGCGCGCCACCGCCTGGCCGAACTCGTAGCAGCGCTCCATGGTCGGCTGCGGCGGCAGATAGGCGTTGACGTAGATCGGCAGCACCGGCCCGGTATGGCCGAGATGGGTGAGCGGAATGCCGATGGCGTAATCGATCTTCGCCGTCGAGGTGAAGGCCGGATCGAAATTCTGCCGATAGAGCTGGCGCACCAGCTCGAACGCGATCTCGCTCGGAATCTTCCAGTGGAATTTCCGCCCGGCGAATTCGCCGGTCGCCTCGCCGCCGACATGCACGGTGAACGGCGGCGCGGTGGTGTGAAAAAACTGCTCGGCGTGGTCGTTGGAGAAGATGATCCAGAGATCGGGGTCGAGCGCGCGCAGCCTGCGTCCGACGTCGGCGGCGACTTCGCGCACATGGGCGACCAGCGCCTTGTCCTCGGTGTCCGGCATGGTGAAGAACTGCGGCGCATGCGGCAGCATGGCGCCGCCGATCACGGTCGACATCATGGTCGGTCTCCTTTGCCGCAAAACTATCGCGGGCGGGGAGGAACAACAAGCGCGAGGCGGCTTGTCGTCACAACTGCCCGTGGGGGCTACTATGCAAGACACCCAGTTCGCCGTCACCCTGAGGTGCGAGCGTAGCGAGCCTCGAAGGGCGACGGCCCGAGTGCCCCGGTCGCATCCTTCGAGGGCCGCCTGCGGCGGCCGCCTCAGGATGACGGAAGGGAGAACGATGACCGACGTGCCGGTGACGATCGCCTGCGGCAATTACGACCGCACCCGCGCGATCAAGGACGGGACGGTGAAGGTCGAAGGCTGCGCGGTTACCTATCTGCCGCTCTATCCGGAAGAGATTTTCCACCGCGCCTTCAAATTCCAGGAATTCGATATCTCGGAACTGTCGTTCTCGAGCTATATCCGCACGGTGGCGGCGGGGACTGCGGCCTATATCGGCATCCCGGCTTTTGTGTCGCGGATTTTCCGCCATTCCGGCATCTATATCCGCAACGGCGCCGGCATCGCCAAGCCGCAAGACCTGCGCGGCAAGCGCGTCGGCGTGCCGGAATATCAAATCACCGCCGTGGTCTGGATGCGGGGCTTGATGCAGCACGAATACGGCGTCATGCCGTCGGAAATCCATTGGCGCAGCGGCGGCCAGGAACAGCCGGGCCGCCACGAGCGCACGCCGCTCAAGCCGATCGAGGGCATCGACCTTCAGCCGATCGGCGACGACAAGACGCTTGTCGGCATGCTTAGAGACGGCGAGCTCGACGCGCTGTTCACGGCGCGGGCGCCGTCATCGTTCCTCAATGGCGAAGCCCATATCGCGCGGCTGTTCGCCGATACCAGGCAAGCGGAGCGCGCCTATTACGAGAAAACCGGGCTGTTCCCGATCATGCATCTCGTCGGTATCCGCAAAACGCTCGCCGAAAAATATCCGTGGCTGGCGACCGGCGTCTATAAGGCGTTCTGCGAAGCCAAAGCGCTGGCGATGATCGATCTGCGCGACGTCAATGCGCTGACGGTGACGCTGCCGTGGCTCGAAGCCGAGACCAACGAGACCAGCGCCATCATGGGCGAGGATTTCTGGAAATACGGCATTGCCGGGAAACCTTGCCGGAGATCGAAGCTCTGACCCAGTATGTCCACGAGCAGGGTCTCGCCGACCGCAAAGTCAAGGTCGAGGAATTGTTCCATCCCTCGACATTCGAGATTTCGAAAATATAAGTGCGCAAGATGGCAGAGAGCGACAACCGCGTGATCGTTTCCGGCTGCGGGCCGGTGGGCGCGGTGATGGCGCTGGCTTTGATCAGGAAAGGCATTCCGGTCACGCTGATCGAGCAATTGCCGGACGCCGCGGAGGACCAGCGCGCCGCCACCATCCATCCGCCGACGGTGGAAATGCTGGTCGCGCTCGGTCTCGAAAGCGAGATGTTTTCGACAAGCCCGTCGGGCGGCATGCCGGCGCCGCTGTTTCATTTTCGCGACCGCGGCAGCGGCGAGCTGATCGCGGTGTTCGATATCAGCCTGCTCAAAGGCGAAGTGGCTTATCCCTATGTCGTGCAGTGGGAGCAATACAAGCTCGTGCACGCCGCGCTGCCCCATATCGAGGCGAGCGGCCTGCGGCGAGGTCCGCTTCTCCACCAAGCTCGTCGATCTTGCGCAGACCGCCGACCACGTCGAGGCCACGGTCATCAATGCCGCCGGCGAGACCGAGAAACTGCGCGGCAAATATCTGATCGGCGCCGACGGCGGGAGCAGCACGGTGCGGCCGCTGGCCGGGATCGCCTTCGAGGCTTCACCTGGCCAGAACGCTTCATCAAGATCGCCACCGGCTTCGATTTCGGCTCGACCGGACGCGGCTATTGCACGCGCAATTACTTCTCCGATCCCGACGAGTGGATCAATCTGTTCAAGGTCAAAGGCTATGGCCCGCCGGGCATCTGGCGCGGCGTGTTTCCGGTGCCCGAGACCGAGACCGACGAAGCGGCGCTGAGCATGGCGGGCATCCAGCGCCGCCTGCATGGCATCCATGACAAAGAGCGGCGATTACGAAATTCCCTATTACGCGCTCTATGCCGTGCATCAGCGCGTCGCCGCCACCTTCAACAAGGGCCGCGTGCTGCTCGCCGGCGACTGCGCCCACGTCAACAATCCGATCGGCGGCATGGGCATGAACGGCGGCATCCACGACGCCGTCAATCTCGCCGAAAAACTTGCCGACGTCTGGTTCGGCCGCGCCGAGGCGAGCCGTGCTCGACCGCTACACGCGGCAACGCCGCACGGCGCAGGTCGATTACGTGCAGGCGCAGACCATCCAGAACAAGAAATCGCTGGAAGAAAAGGACCCGGCCATCCGCCGCCGGCATTTGGACGAGCTGCGGCGCACGTCCGAGGACGTCGCGTTGCACAAGAAATTTCTCTACCGCTCCTCGCTGATCGACAGCCTGAATGCGGCGAATGCGGTGGAGTGAACTGTAGGGTGGTTCAGCCAGCGAAACCCACTATAAGGCGGAGAGGGTGGTTGATGGGTTTCGCTGCGCTCAACCCATCCTACACTAAAAACTTTCCCCACTTCTTCTCAATCTCCCGCGCCTCGTCCGCTGACAGCGCCGAGGTTTGCGGGAATTTGTCGATCCAGGCGAACGGCCGGCAGGCGTCGATGATCGCTTTCGAATGCGAGGTGACGCCGCGCTCCTTGTCGTCCGGCGAATGCGCGGATCGAGCGCCGAGCTCCAGGCATTGCGCAGAATGTCGATGCCGTCGGCGGGCTCGCAGCGCGTCGCCACCGCCCACATCACGTCGGCGAGATTCGACGGATCGATATCCTCGTCCACGACCACGACGAATGCGCGCCATATAGCTGTGCGCCGCCGCGATAAGCGCGGCGCGCTTGGCGTGGCCATCGTAACGCTGCTTGCACGGCGACCACCGTCATCAGTTGCGACACATGCTGCCAGACCCCGGCCACTCGGTGACGCCGGCGGCTTCGAGATCGCTCCAGATCGTCGCGGCGCGGAACGGCAGGCCGAAATGAAAGCGCGGCGGTTTCATTGGCGGCGAGCCGAGCAGAATCGGATCGTTGCGGTGATGCATCGCGGTGACTTCCATGACCGGGCCGGGACGCGCGTTGCCTGCGTAATAGCCGGTAAACTCGCCAAAGGGCCCTTCCGGCAGGCTCGTTTCGCTGATCGGCAGGAGCCGGCCTTCGAACACGATTTCCGCATGGGCGGGGATCGGCAGGCCGGTCTGCGGCCCGGCGAAAACTTCGATCGGCGCCCCCTTGATCGAGCCGGCGAACTCATATTCGGAGTGGCCGTCGGGCAGATATTCGAAGCCGGCGATGAACAAGGCCGGATCTTCGCCATGCACGACCGCGACCGGACAGCTTTCGCCGCGATCCCAATATTTTCTGGCGATGATCGCGCCGTGGCGGCCGCCGTGATCGAACTGCACCGTGACCTTGTTCGGCCCGTGCACCTGAATGCGATAGATTGAGGCATTGATCCAGCCGGAGTCGGGATCGCGCATGACGACGAGCGAGCCGGAGCCGATGAACGGCCCGCCGTCATGGCGGTGCCAGACCGGTGCCGGAAACCGAGCGATGTCGACGTCCGAGCCGGCGCAGGAATTCTCCAGGAACGCCGCGCCAGCGACGGTAACCGGCGGCCGCGGACTAAGCCCTTGCGTTTGTCCATCCAGGCCTTGAGCGCGTCGAGCGGCCGCAGCGCCGGATCGAGCCCCAAGGCCAATGCGGCACGTGGCACGTTCGTGGTCGCATTGGTGAATACGCGGAAGCCGCGCCGATGTCCCTTGATGTTGTCGAACAACAGCGCGGGGCATTCCGCCAGGCCGGCGGCGACTTCGGTGATGCCGCCGATCTCGAAGCGCGGATCGGCGCCGGCGATGCGCCGCAGCGCGCCGAGCTTGTCGACAAGGCCGATGAATTCCCGCAAGTCTTTGTACATGGCAAGTCTTTGTACATGGCAAGTCTTTGTCCATGCGACCCACTAGCAGGTCGCATTTACATGGCAAGTCTTTGTCCATGCGACCCACTAGCAGGTCGCATTTACATGGCAAGTCTTTGTCCATGCGACCCGCCCCTGCGCTAGCCGCCGACGCGGCAAAGTCAAGGCATTATCTTTGCGTCGGAATATGTATAAGTGAACGGAGTTCCGGTACACGGCTTTCATGCACCTTATCGTCCACCTCATTCACGTCTACGGCCTCTTAACGGTCGCCGCCATCGTCGGCCTGGAATGCATCGGCATGCCGATGCCGGGCGAAACCGCGCTGCTCGCCGCGGCGATCTATGCCGGGCACCAAGCACGATCTCAACATCGTTTCGGTGGTCTTGACGGCGGCCGTCGCGGCCATCGTCGGCCGCATGATCGGCTATGCGATCGGCCGCGGCTTCGGCTATCGGCTGCTGCTGCACTACGGCAATTACGTGCGCATGACCAAAAGCCGGATCAAACTCGGCCAATATCTGTTCCTGCGCCATGGCGGCAAGATCGTCTTCTTCGCCCAATTCGTGCCGGTGCTGCGCACCTTCGCCGGAATTTTTGCCGGCGCCAATGTCATGCCGTGGCGCGGCTTTCTGGTCGCCAATGCCACCGGCTCGATGATCTGGGCGATGATCCTACGGCTATGGCGCCTATGCGCTAGGACGGCAGTTCGAGCGCATGGAAGGCCCCCTGGTGATCTTCCTGCTGCTTGTCACCGTGATCGGCGTCATCGTCGGCGGCGTATTTGTAAAGCGCCACGAGGCGCAGCTCACGGCGGAGGCCGAACGCGCCATGCCGGGGCCGCTCAAGTTGCCTTAACAGAGCGGCCTCGCCGATAATGGCCATCATGCAGGGACAATTGCGGCTCGCGGCCGATATCGGCGGCACCTTCACCGATATCGCGGCGTTCGACGACAAGACCGGCGCGCTCAGCTTCGGCAAGGCGCTGTCGACGCCGGCGCATCTGGTCGAGGGCATCGCCGCGGGCGTCGCCAAAGCCGGCAGCGACTTATCGCTCGCGCGGCGCTGTTTCTGCACGGCTCGACCATCGCCATCAACACCATCCTCGAGCGCACCGGCGCCGCGACGGCGCTGCTCATCACCGAGGGCTTTCGCGACATCTACGAGATCGGCCGCATCAACCGGCCGGATGCCTACAACCTGTTCTTCCGAAGCACGTGCCGCTGGTCGAGCGGGCGCTGCGTTTCGAAGTGCAGCGAGCGCATGCTGGCCGACGGCGAGATCGACATGCCGCTCGACGACGCCGAGATCGCGGCGCTCGGCGACAAGCTGCAACGGCTCGGCGTCGAGGCGGTCGCCATCCTGTTCCTCAATTGCTATCGCAATGCCGAGCATGAGCGGCGCGCCAAGGCGATCCTGGAGCAAAACCATCCCGAAGCTGTTCGTCTCCGCCTCGCACGAATTGTCGCAGGAATACCGCGAGTTCGAGCGCTGCTCGACGGTCGCCGCCAACGCCTATATCGGCCCGAAGGTGCGCCGCTATATCGGCGAGATCGACGCCCATATGCGCGCGGCCGGCTTTGCCGGCTCGTTCCTGGTCGTGCAATCGACCGGCGGGCTCTACGAGGCCGACCAGGCGCAGAGCCAATGCGTGCGCATGCTGGAATCCGGCCCGGCCGCCGGCGTCATCGGCACGCAGGCGCTGTGCCGCGCGCTCGGCATCGACAACGCCATCGCCTTCGACATGGGCGGCACCACCGCCAAGGCCGGCGTCATCCACCGACGGCGAGGCGCTGACCACCGGCGCGGCGCTGATCGGCGGCTACGAGCGGGCGCTGCCGGTGCAGATCGCGATGATGGATATTTTCGAGGTCGGCACCGGCGGCGGCTCGATCGCCCGCGTCGACGACGGCGCGCTGCGCGTCGGCCCGCAGAGCGCCGGCGCGGCGCCGGGCCCGGCCTGCTACGGCCTCGGCGGCACCGAGCCGACGGTGACCGACGCCAATCTGGTGCTCGGCCGGCTCGGCGCCGATCGCTTCCTCGGCGGCGAGATGAAGCTCGATGCCGCCGCCGCCGAGCGCGCGCTCGAAATGCGGATCGGCGAGCCGCTCGGCATGAGCGCGCGTGCAGCCGCCGACGGCATCCTGCGCATTGCCGCGACCGCGATGTCCTATGCCGTCAAGGGCGTCACCACCGAGCGCGGCCTCGATGCCGGCGATTTCGTGCTGGTCGCCTATGGCGGCGCCGGTCCGCTGCACGCCGTCGAGGTGGCGCGCGAGATCGGCATGCGCAAGGTCATCGTGCCCGCGCGCGCCGGGCGTGTTTTCCGCCTTCGGCATGCTGTTCTCCGATCTGCGCTACGATTTCGTGCGCACCTGGTTCACGCCGCTCGACGACGCGCCGTTCGACCGACATCGAACAGGTCTATGCGCGAGCTCGAAGACGCAAGGCCGCGACGGCGATCGCCGCGACCTCGATCAAGCCGCGGCGGATCGCCGTCAAGCGCGCCGCCGACATGCGCTATGTCGGGCAGGAGCACGCCGTCACGGTCGACCTGCCGATGAGCGTCTTTACGCGCGAGGACCGCACGGCGATCAAGCGCCATTTCGATGCCATGCACGCGCAGCGCTACGGCACCTCGGCGCCCGACGAGCGCGCCGAGATCGTCAGCCTGCGCGCGACCGTCACCGGCTCATGCGCAAGCCGCCGCTGCGCAAGATCGCGCGCGGGCAGAACGACGCCGCCGAAGGCGGCGTTCGCCGGCAAGCGCACCGGTCTATTTCGCGCGGCGCGGCTTCCGTACGACGCCGACCTATCGGCGCGACGCGCTCGCTCGCCGGCAACCGGATCGACGGACCGGCGCTGATCGAGGAATACGCCTCGACCACGGTGCTGATGCCGGGCGACGTGATCGAGGTCGATGCCTTCGGCAATCTGGCTATCGCAGTGGGAGGCCGTTGAGGATGGCGAAAAAGACAAAGTCGCAGACGCAATGCCAAGTCCGATCCGGTCGTCACCGAGATCGTGCGCAACGGCGTCATCGCGGTGACCGAGGAGATGAAGACCAACCTCATGCGCACCGCCTACAACATCATCATCTACGAGGCGCTCGATTTCACCGCCGGCCTGTTCACGCGCGGCGGGCGAGACGGTCTCGATCGGCATCGGCCTGCCGATGTTCATCCGCGGCATGGCGGAGACGGTGAAGGCGAAGATCAGGCATTTCGGCCGCGAGCAATATTCGGCCCGGCGACATCTACGTCACCAACGACGCCTATCTCACCGGCAGCCATCTCAATCACGTCACGCTGACGCTGCCGATCTTCCACAAGGGCGTGCTGGTCGGCTTTTCCTGCTGCATGGCGCATTGGCTCGACATCGGCGGCACGCTCGGCGGCATGACCACCGACATCTTTTCCGAAGGCCTGCAAATCCCGATCCTGAAGCTGCACGACCGCGGCAAGGTCAACGCGGACGCTGCGTCGACGTCATCCGCAGAACGTGCGGCTGCCGAGCCGCGCGATGGGCGATCTGCGCGCGCAGATCACCGCGGTGAAGACCGGCGAGCGGCGTTTCCTCGAACTGGTCGACCGCTACGGCCGCGACGAGGTCCTGGGCGCGATCGCAGGCGATCATGGACCATTCCGAGGCGATGGCGCGCGCGCGCACGCGCTCGATCCCCGACGGCGTCTACGAGGCGGAGTCCTTCATGGACGACGACGGCATCGACGTCGGCAAGAAGGTGCCGATCAAGGTGCGCGTCATCGTCAAGGGCGACGAGATGACGGTCGATCTGTCCGACGTGTCGCGCCAGGTGCGCGGCTTCTACAATTCCGGCATCACCACCGGCTATGCCTGCGCGCAGGTCGCCTACAAATGCCTGACCTCGCCGACCGACTATCCGATCAACGACGGCTCGTTCCGCAGCCTCAAGACGATCGTGCCGCCCGGCCGCATCATCAGCGCGGTGCGGCCGGCGCCGATGCGCTGGTGGATGACCTATCCGATGACCATCGTCGATACCGTGTTCAAGGCGCTGGCGCCGGCGATCCCGGATCGCGTCATCGCCGGCCATCACGCCGATCTGCTGATCGCGGCGCTCCACGGCATCAATCCGAAGACGTCGGAATTCTTCCTCGCCAATTTCGGGCCGCTCGGCGGCGGCTGGGGCGCCAAGCGCAGCGAGGACGGCGTCTCCGCGACGGTCTGCATCAATGACGGCGACACCCACAACAGCTCCGAGCGAGCAGTCCGAGGTCGAAATTCCCGATCGTGGTCGAGCGCTACGCGCTGGTGCCGGATTCCGGCGGCGCCGGGCGCCATCGCGGCGGGCTCGGCGTCGAGCGCGTGGTGCGTGCGCGCGCGCCGATGACGTTCAACACCCAGGTCGAGCGCGCGCATTGCAAGCCGTGGGGCTTCGCCGGCGGCGGCGAGGCGACCGGCAACGAAGTGGCGCTGCGCCTCGACGGCAGCTGGAAGACCGATTTTCCCAACGCCAAGGTGCTGGTGGCGATGCTCAAAACGGGCGATGCCTTCCGGCTGCGCTCGGGCGGCGGCGGCGGTTATGGCTCGCCGCTCGACCGGCCGGTCGCCGACGTCGCCGCAGACGCCAGGCAGGGCTATATCTCGCTCGGCGCGGCCGAGGACTTTCTACGGCGTCGTGCTCGATGCCGAGACGTTCGCGGTCGATGTTGCCGCCACCGAGCGGTTGCGGGCGTCGCTGCGCGCGATACCGGCACATCGGCGTGAAGCGCGACATTAAACGTCACGCGCGGTCTTGACGCCGCGGCCGGCGCGACGGCACCAAGCGTGCTTCTTGAACCCTTAATTTTGCATCGCCATATTAGCGCGAGGCCGCGCGGAGGCATTCCGCACGGCCGGGGCGCCGCAAGGGCCCCGCAAAGTCGCTTGAAAAGGGCTTTGAGACCATGTCCAGGGTTTCGTCGCTTTCGAGTCCCCTTCTTGCTTGGCTTCGACGAGATCGAGCGCGTGCTCGATCGGGTCGGCAAAGCCGCGGACGGCTATCCCCCCTACAATATCGAGCGGGTTCCGCGCGACGGGAACGCTCCCGAGCGCCTGCGCATTACCCTTGCGGTGGCGGGGTTCACCCGCGACCAGCTCGATGTCAGCGTAGAGGAGAGCCAGCTCGTCATCCGCGGTCGCCAGCAGGACGACAAGACCCGGCAATACATCCATCGCGGCATCGCCGCGCGCCAATTCCAGCGCACTTTCGTGCTGGCCGACGGGATGCAAGTGCAGGGTGCGGACTTGAAGAACGGATTGCTGTCGATCGATCTGGCGCGCCCGCAGCCGGAGCGCATCGTTAAGTCGATTTCAATCAAAGAGTGCGATTAACGAAACCATAAGGACTCGACCGCGCATAGAAAGGAGTCGAGGGCCATGAACGATATGAACCATACCGAAACCAAACCGGCGATATCTCCCGAAGCGCTCGCCCATCTCGGCGACGGCCGCATCGCCTATGTGAAGACGTCCGCTCCGAGGACGTGCGCGCGCTGTTCCCGCAGGCCCAGATGCCGCAGATGCCGCCCGGCCAGACGCTGTTCGCGCTGCATGCCGCCGACGGCACGCCGATCATGCTCACCGACAGCCGCGAGGCCGCCATCGCCAATGCCTGGAGCCAGGAACTCGAGACGGTGAGCGTGCACTGACAGGGATCAGTAATCAGGAGTCAGTCATCAGAAGGGTCGGGACAAACATCGCACCCCTTTTGCTTCTGATTACTGATGCCTGATTCCCTGCTTCTGCTACGCAGCAGAAGCAGACGGCATCGCCAGCACCGCGTACAGCGACTCGGCGTCGTGCGAGGCGCGCAATTTGTGCGCGACGGCGGGATCGCGCAACAGCCGCGCGATGCGGGCGAGCGCCTTGAGGTGATCGGCGCCGGCGCCTTCGGGCGCGAGCAGCAGGAACACCAGATCGACCGGCTGATTGTCGAGCGCCTCGAAATCGATCGGCCGGTCGAGCCGGGCGAACAATCCGAACAACCGGGTCAATCCCGGCATTTTGCCGTGCGGAATGGCGATGCCGTTGCCGACGGCGGTCGAGCCGAGCTTTTCGCGCTGCATCAGAATGTCGAAAATCGCCCGCTCGTTCTGGCCGCTGAGCACGGCCGCGCGCTCGGCGAGCTCGTGCAGCACCTGCTTCTTGCTGTTGACCTTCAGCGCCGGGAGAATCGCGTTTGGCGCGACCAGATCGGTGAGCGGCATGAATGGAACCTGAAGAGCGGGCTTGTTGCCTGACGCTTATTGTCTATTGGATACTGTCGTCTGAGCGTGATGTCGTTTGAGCATGATCGCTTGCGAAAACCGGAACCAAGATTTGTGGATCGTGCTCAAGGGCGGCGGACCATAGGGAGAGCCCGCAACCGCGTCAATGGGCATCCGCGCGGTGATCCTTGAGCCGGCGATGATAGCGGCGCAGCTGCTTTTCGATCCGCGTCACCGCCTGATCGGCGCTGAGATAGGCATCGGCCGCCTCGCCCTCGGCATGCAGCGTGACCTTGGAATCGAGATGGATGGCGCATTCGGTGCGGAAGCCGAAGCCGTCCTTGGCCAGCGTGACGTGCCCGGAATAGCCGCCGTCGAAATACTTATCCAGGGTTTCGGCGATCCGGTCGCTGATGCGCTCGCGCAACGCCTCGCCGATGTCGAGATTTTTGCCTGACACGCGAAATGACATGGCAGCCTCGCTTGCCGAAAAGCCGGATTTAGCCGCTTCACTCGAGCTAGGCATTGGCCGGCGCGGAGTCAACGCGGCGCGCGGAACGGTCAATCTGCGGCCGCAGTCTGCTTCTCGCGCCGCCGCTGCACCGAGGACGGGATGCGCATGGCCTCGCGGTATTTCGCCACCGTGCGCCGCGCGATGTCGATGCCGGCCTCGCGCAGCTTCTCGACGATGGTGTCGTCGGACAAGACATCGGCTGCGCTTTCGGCGTCGATCAATTGCTTGATGCGGTGGCGCACCGCCTCGGCGGAATGCGCCTCGCCGCCGTGCGCGGCCGCGATCGCCGAGGTGAAGAAATATTTCAGCTCGAATATGCCGCGGCTGGTCGCCATGTATTTGTTGGCGGTGACGCGCGACACCGTCGATTCGTGCATGCCGATGGCTTCGGCGACGGTCTTGAGATTGAGCGGGCGCAGATGCTCGACGCCGTGGGCGAAGAACGCATCCTGCTGGCGGACGATTTCGTTCGAGACCTTGAGGATGGTGCGGGCGCGCTGGTCGAGCGCGCGAACCAGCCAGGTGGCGCTCTGCAGGCATTCGGCGAGATAGGATTTCTCGGTGTCGCGGCGCGCGGTGGCCGAGACCTCGGCATAATAGCTCTGATTGACCAGAACCTTCGGCAGCGTGTCGGAGTTGAGCTCGACGAGCCAGGCGCCGTCGGGCGCCGGCCGCACGAAAACGTCCGGCACGATCGGCTGCACGATCGCCGAGCCGAAGGCGAGGCCGGGCTTCGGATTGAGCCGGCGGATCTCGGCGATCATGTCGGCGAGATCCTCGTCGCCGACGCCGCAGATTTTCTTCAGTGCGGCAAAATCGCGCCGGGCCAGGAGATCGAGCCGCGTGATCAGCGCCTGCATCGCCGGATCGTAGCGGTCGTGCTCCTTGAGCTGGATCGCCAGGCATTCGGCGAGATCGCGCGCGCAAATGCCGGGCGGATCGAATGTTTGCAGGATGGCGAGCACCGCCTCGACCTCGGCGACGGTCGGTGCCGAGCTTTTCCGCCGCGGCAGCCAGATCGCCGCTCAGATAGCCGGCCTCGTCGACCAGATCGATCAGATATTGACCGATCATGCGCCGCGACCGGGTCGGTGATGGCGAGCGTGAGCTGCTCGCGCAGCCAGTCCGCCAGCGTGGTCTCGGCGGAAACGAAGGCTTCGAGATTGTAGTCGCCGTCGTCGCGGCCGCCGGCGCCGAGCGCCGGCCCATTCCGAATAGCCCGCCGGCGTGTCGGAGGTGCGCGGCCGGATCGGCTCGCAGTCGTCGGGGGAGGTATCGTCGAGCCGCTTGTCGACCCGGTCCGTCGCCGGTGGCGACTGGCCGCTTCGGCATCGCTGGCCGTTCGGCCGCTTCGCCGTCGGCGGCCGGCTTGTCCGCCGCTGCCGCGCCGTCGGCTCGCCCGGCGCCGGCTCGGTCTCGGCGCCGCGGTCGAGCAGGGGATTGCGCTCCAGCTCGGCTTCGACATAGGCGACCAGATCGAGATTGGAGAGCTGCAGCAGCTTGATGGCCTGCATCAGCTGCGGCGTCATCACCAGCGCTTGGCTCTGCCGGATCTGGAGTCTTTGGGTAAGGGCCATGAGCTGGGAGCCGAATTGGTCCGATTCTTGCTTGTTTGTGTTGTACAGCAGTTCGGCCGCCCTGTCGTCAACCGATTTGCGAGTCAGACCGCTTAAAGCCGGAATTCCTCCCCGAGATAGAGCCGGCGCACGTCGGGATTGTTGACGATGTCGTCGGCGCGGCCCTCCATCAGCACTTCGCCGGAATAGATGATGTAGGCGCGATCGGTCAGGCCGAGCGTCTCGCGCACATTGTGGTCGGTGATCAGCACGCCGATGCCGCGATTGGTGAGGTGGCGCACCAGCGCCTGGATGTCGCCGACGGCGATCGGGTCGATGCCGGCGAACGGCTCGTCGAGCAGCATGTAGCTCGGCCGGGTGGCGAGCGAGCGGGCGATCTCGACGCGGCGGCGCTCGCCGCCGGACAGCGCGATCGCCGGCGTCTTGCGCAGCGCGCGATGTTGAACTCTTCGAGCAGCGCATCGAGATCGTGCTCGCGCCGCTTGGCGCTCGGGCTCGACCACTTCGAGCACGGCGCGGATATTCTCCTCGACGTTCAGGCCGCGGAAAATCGAGGCTTCCTGCGGCAGATAGCCGATGCCGAGCCGGGCGCGCTGATACATCGGCAAACGCGTCACGTCGCAGCCGTCGAGCTCGATGCCGTCCCTGGTCGGCCTTGATCAGGCCGGTGATCATGTAGAACACGGTGGTCTTGCCGGCGCCGTTGGGACCCGAGCAGCCCGACCGCCTCGCCCTTGCGCACATACAGGCTCACGCCCTTGACCACCTTGCGTCCGACGAAGCTCTTTTCCACGCCATGGACGGCAAGCAGGCCCTTGCGCTCGCTTTGCGCTGCGCCATTGCCGTCGGGCCGGCGGCGCGGCCGGGCGATCGGACGCGGCCCGTTCTGCGATGCGGGCGGGCGTTGCGGCCGCGACGGTATCGGTGGCGAAATTGTCGGCGGGATGGGGGGCGGGTTAGGCGATGGCGCAGCCGGAGGTGGTGCTTTGCCGCGCGGCCTCGCCGCCGGCGCTGGCGCCGGCGCGCTCGCGATGTCGAGATAGACGGTACTGATGACGCCGCCGATGGTTTCGAGGTCGATCGCCTCGTCGCCGGCAGGCGCCGCGCGGCGCGCCGGAGCACGACGGCGAAAATATGAGAAAATATCTGCACGCACCCGAAAAGCTCGCCTGACGAATTGCCGATGAATAGGTCTATGTCGCGGACTTTAGCCGATTTTCCGCGGCTTGGGGGCGGGGTCGCGGATCAGTTCGCCCGCCCCGGGCCGATGGTCATGAAATTCGTCGGACCGCCGTTCTGGCCCTTGCCCGGCTGGATCAGCGCGCGAACGCGGCTCGGACCCGGCGCGCCAGCGCCGGCGCCGCCGTTTGAGCTGCCAGATTCGACGCGCGCATTGCCCGTCGTCATATCGACCACGACCCGTTCGCCGTGAATGACGTTCTGGCCCTGGCTGACCACGACATTGCCGCTCAACGTGATCGTCTTGGTCTTGAGATCGTAGATGCCGAGATCGCCGCTGGCGTTCTGATCCTTGGTGATCACGGTGACGCCGCCGCGCGCTTCGATGCGGCGAATATTCTGCGCGCCTTGCGGCATGCCGGGCGTCGATTTGGCGTTCGCAACGGGGGCGCCGTCGGTGCCGAGCCCGACTTCCTGGCCATAAAAAACGACGAGGCTCTGGCATTTCATCGTGGTGTCGCCCTGCACCACTTCGACATTGCCGGAAAACGTCGCCTCCTTGTTCTTGTCGCGGACTTCAAGCGTCGCGGCCTCGATCTGGACCGGCTGATCCTGGTTCTGGCTGACGCCCGCGAATGGAGCCGCCGGCGCCGGCGCCTGCGCGACGGCCGGCGCCGCCATGACCAGCACCATGACCAGCGCCGTGACCAGCGCCGTGACGAGCGCCGTAACCAGTGCCGCCAGCACGGCGCAGATTGGCAGCCGGCGCATCATTGCTTACCCGTCGTCGCTTTTGTTTTGTCGCCGGCAGCCTCGTCGGTCTTGGCCGGCTCGTTTGCCGCCGTCTTGTTCGGCTGCAGCGTCATCGCCACGCCGGTGAATCGGACCACGCTGCCGTTTTCGACGATATCGAGCCGCTTGGCGTTGAGGAAACCATTGAGCATTTTCACCCAGACCGGCTTGTCCGAAACCACGTTGCCCTTGCGCACGTCGATCACGGCCTCGCTCAAGCGCCCCTCGTAGCCGGTCGACGAGGCCAGGTAGATATTGTCCTTGAGCGTCAGCATTTCCGACTTCACGTCGTAGATGCCGGTGGCGGCCGACATTTCCACCGTGCTCTTGTCCGCCATTTCCATCTTGGCGTGGAGCTGCTGCAACTCGACGAGATTGGGCTTGGTGATGTCCTGCGCGGCGGCGTCGGCGGAAAACTCGTAGGCGCGGGAATCGGCGGTGAAGCCGGTCAGCCGCGGCTGCTGCATGGTGATCTTGGTGCCGTGGATGACGAGCTTGCCGAGCTCGCCCGGCAGCCGGAAGCCGCCGATCGGCGGCATGTAATTGATGACGACGACGGTGAACAGCACCGCGGCGATGGCGACCGGCACGCCGATGCGCAGCCAGCCGCACGCGCCGGCTGTGCCGCAGCGCCGCCCGGTAGGTGCGATCGAAATTGCCGCGGGGTTCGGCCGAAAAGGCTTGCGCGGCGTTTTCGGGGTAGACGGTAGCCAAGCCAATCATCCCTTCACGGCGTCGCCCCAAATCCGACCTTAGACCATGCTTTGCGCGGTTTTGTCCCGGCAAAAATCGCCGGCGCAAAAATCGCCGGCGCAAAAATCGCCGGCGAATGTGGCCCGGCGAGGGCCGCCGGCTGAGGCCGAGACGCGCATCCCCGCTCAGGAATGGGCGAAAATATCCTCGGCGGCAAAGCCGGCAAGGTCGAGCCGCACCCGGTCCGGCAGGAATCGGAAACAGGCCGCGGCCAGCTGCTCGCGGCCCTCGCGCGCCAGCATGGCGTCGAGCCTGTCCTTGAGCGCATGCAGATGGGTCACGTCGGCGGCGGCGTAGGAGACCTGCGCCTCGGTCAGCTCGGCGGCGCCCCAATCGGACGATTGCTGCTGCTTGGAAAGATCCTGGCCCAAAACCTCGCGCACCAGGTCCTTGAGCCCGTGCTTGTCGGTATAGGTCCGGGTCAGCCGCGAGGCGATCTTGGTGCAGTAGACCGGCTCCGGCATCATGCCGAAGGTCTTGTACAACATTGCCAGATCGAACCGCGCGAAATGGAAGATTTTCAGGAGGCTGGCGTCGGCAAGGAGCCGCTTTAGGTTTGGCGCAGCGGTCGGATGCGGGGCGATTTGCACCACGTCGGCCGAGCCGTCGCCGGGCGAAAGCTGGACCACGCACAGCCGGTCGCGGGCAAGATCGAGGCCCATGGTTTCGGTATCGATCGCGACCGCGCCCGAACTGGCACCGATGTAGCGCGATATGTCCGGCAGATCGCCGCGATGCAGGCGGATGGTCATGCGCGCGTGTTATCGCGCGCGTTACGTTGAATTCCAAGGCATATTTTTAGGGTAAACGCCGCGGCGCCGGCCTCAGCCGTGGATTCGGCTGCGCTGGCTTCTGCGCAACAGCGCGATCCCCGAATTTGCCAGCGTGACCGGATTGGTCTCGCCGAATTTCAGGATCGCCATCAGGCACCGGGCCAGCTCGGATCGCCGCTCCGCTACGTCCAAAATTTCCAGCGCCGGGTCGAATTCGACATAGGCCCAGGCTTTCGCGAACGCGGCGCTGAGAATCTGCGTTTCGGCGGAGTCGAAAACGCTCCGCTCCAGTTCAAGAGCAGTCACGGCTTCAACAGACGTCACGGCGCTCGTCATGGCGCTCTCCATGCCTTCTCACCGGCTCCTTGGCGACTGATCGGCGACTGAAAACCACAACTCGGGCCGATTGTCAGCCGCGATTGAGACATATCCTTGGCGATTTCTTACGCAATCCCCGGAATCCCCATCAAGTTCCGTTGAACAATGGATCGACGGATCGACGGATCGACGGTAAGGCCCGAAAGCAACGGTGGTGTTACAAAAGCCGGGAATTAGGGCGCGCCGGCCATGCGCCTGGTGCCCAGGAGAGGACTCGAACCTCCACGCCTTGCAGCGCTAGTACCTGAAACTAGTGCGTCTACCAATTCCGCCACCTGGGCATGGCCGTGCGGCGATAGGTACGAAAGCGGTCATCCCCTTGTCAATCGAACGGCGCATTCCCCTATACAGCGCACAAACGATCGGGTATTGCGCGGCGCATGGCGCTTAAGAACAAGCTTGAAACGCTCGTCACCGTGTTCGGCGGCTCGGGATTTCTCGGCCGCCATGTGGTGCGCGCGCTCGCCAGCCGGGGCTACCGCATCCGCGTCGCGGTGCGCCGGCCGGAACTCTGCGGCCATCTGCGGCCGATGGGCCGGGTCGGCCAGATCCACGCGGTGCAGGCCAATCTGCGCTATCCGGATTCGGTTGCGGCGGCGGTGCGCGACGCCGATATCGTCGTCAATCTGGTCGGCATCCTTTACGAGCGCGGCAAGCAGCGCTTCGACGCGGTGATGACGGCGGGCGCGGAAACGGTGGCGCGCGCCGCCGTCGCGGCCGGCGCGCCGCTTATTCACGTCTCGGCTATCGGCGCCGATGCGAATTCGCCGTCGCATTATGCGCGCGCCAAGGGCCAAGGCGAGCGGCTGGTGCTGGCCGCGCATAACGGTGCAATCGTGGCACGGCCGTCGATCGTGTTCGGTCCGGAGGACGATTTCTTCAACCGCTTCGCGGCGCTCGCCCGGATCGCGCCGGCGCTGCCGCTGCCGGGCGGCGGCCTAATCCGCATGCAGCCGGTGTTCGCCGGCGACGTCGGCGAAGCCATCGCCAAAGCTGTCGACGGCGAACTCAAGCCCGGCACGATCTACGAGCTTGGCGGCCCGGACGTGCGCACGTTCAAGGAATTGATGCAATTCGTCCTCGCCATCATCCAGCGCCGCCGCTTGCTGGTTCCGGTGCCGTTCGCGCTCATGAAATTGCAGGCCATGGTGCTGCAATTCCTGCCCAAGCCGCCGATCACGCCCGATCAGGTCGAGCTCCTTAAGCGCGACAACGTCGTCGCCGCGGACGCCAAGCGCGACGGCCGCACGCTCGAAGGTCTCGGCATCGTGCCGGAATCGATCGACGCCATCGTGCCGACTTATCTGTGGCGCTTCCGCAAGACCGGCCAGTTCGATCCGCGCACGGCGGAGACGTCGCGACGCTGAACGCGGGCAAGCGTTCGAAAGCCCGGATCAACTCTCGTATTTGAACGACAGCGCGACGCGCGTGCGAAACGCCGTGACCTTGCCGTTTTCCACCTTCATGTCCATTTCCGTGACTTCGGCGACGCGGAGGTCGCGCAGCGAATTTGCGGCCGTTTCCACCGCACGCCGGCCGGCTTCCTCCCACGATTTGTCGCTGACGCCGACGACGTCGACGATCCGGTATACGCTTTCCGACTGCTTCTTTTTCGCCATTGTACCGATCCTTTCGGGTCACCCCACCGCGCTCGCGCGCGATGCATGTTAGCGCAGATCGATGCTGCATTCACAGCCCCAGCGCCAGCGCGATCAAGCCGAGCGCGCCGAGCACGATCCGCCACCAGGCGAACAGCGCGAAGCCGTGGGCGACGACGTAGCCGAGCAGCGCTTGACCACGAACCAGCCGCACACGAACGACACGGCAAAGCCGATGGCAATGAGCAACGTGTTGCCGCCGGAGGCGAATTCGTGCCGGTTCTTGAAGGCTTCGAACGCGAAGGCGCCGACCATGGTCGGCATCGCCAGCCAGAACGAGAATTCCGTGGCGGCGCGCTTGTCGGCGCCGAACAGCATGGCGCCGACGATGGTGGCGCCGGAGCGCGACACGCCCGGCACCATGGACAGGCATTGGATGACGCCGATGCCGAAATACATCGGCATCGAGAATTTGGCGACGTCGTGATAGCGCGGCTTGAGATCGAGGCGGTCGATCCATAACAGCACGAAACCGCCGAGCACGAACATGGTGCAGACGATCCAGACGTTGAACAGCACGCTCTTGATGATGCCGTAGGCCAGCGCCCCGATCACCATGGCCGGGAAAAACGCGAGCAGCACGCCGACGATGAAGCGCTGCGCCTCGGCATCGCCGAACATGCCGAGGAACAGCTTCCACAGCCGGGAAAAATAAATCGACAGCAGCGCCAGGATGGCGCCGAGCTGGATCAGCACGTCGAACGACTTGCCGAACGACTCGTCGTCGAAGCCGAGGAAATGGCCGACCAAGAGGAGATGCCCGGTCGAGGACACCGGAAGAAACTCGGTTATGCCCTCGACGATGCCGAGAATAACCGCCTTGATCACGTCGAGCGTCATCATGAGCTCCGCGGCGGGAACGGGCGCGGCCAGCGCCCGAATGATGTGGGAATTCGCAGAATCGTTGCGTCAGACTTTTGACGCAAGGCTAAGATTAGGGCAAGGCTCGGTGGGATTCGGGCCAGGCTCGGGACGGCATGCTGACGCTATTTCATCATCCGATCTGCCCGCATTCCCGCTTCGTGCGGCTGGTGCTCGAAGAATACGGCCTGCCGCCGCGGCTTGTCGAAGAGCGGGTCTGGGAACGCCGCGAGGAATTTCTTACGCTCAATCCGGCGGGCACGACGCCGGTCCTGGTCGAGGAGGGCGTGCCGCCGGTGCCGGGCGCGGGCGTCATCGCCGAATATCTCGACGAGACCCGCGGGCTCACTCTCGGCGAGTTCCGGCTGATGCCGCGCGAGCTCGGCGGCCGCATCGAGGTGCGCCGGCTGATGAGCTGGTTCAACGACAAGTTTTTCGAGGAAGTCTCCGGCGCGCTGGTGATGGAGCGCGTCTATAAGCGCTACATTCCGGCCGGCAGCGGCGGCGGCGCCCCCGATACCGAAACGCTGCGTGCTGCGAGAAGCAACATCAGGTACCATTTAGCCTATATCGGCTGGCTCAGTCCGCACGCGCGACTGGCTCGCCGGCGATAACCTGACCTATGCCGATCTGGCCGCGGCGGCGCATTTGTCCGCCGCCGATTATCTGGGCGATGTGCCGTGGGACGAAGACGAGACCGCCAAGAACTGGTACGCGAGGATCAAGTCGCGGCCGTCGTTCCGCACGCTGCTGCTCGACGCGCTGCCGGGCCTGCCGCCGTCGCCGAATTACGCCAATCTCGATTTCTGACGCCGGCCGCGCTCAAGGCGGCGCTCATCGCAGCGGCCCGCGCGCTCGGCTTCGATGCCGTCGGCGTAACGCGGCCGGACGCGATTCCGCTGGCCGCGGACCGCTTGCGCGAATTCCTGGCCGCCGGCGCGCATGGCGACATGGCGTGGATGGCGGCGAACGCCGACCGCCGCGGCGATCCGCGCGCCATGTGGCCCGCGGCGCGTTCGGTCGTCATGCTCGGCGTCAATTACGGGCCGGACGAGGATCCGCTGGCGATTCTGCGCGACCGCTCGCGCGGCGATATTTCGGTCTATGCCCGCGGCGACGATTACCACGAGCTGATCAAGCCACGGCTGAAAACGCTGGGGCGCTGGCTGATCGATCGTGGCGGCGGCGACATCAAGGTGTTTGTCGATACCGCGGCGGTGATGGAAAAGCCGCTGGCCGCCGCGGCCGGCCTCGGCTGGCAGGGCAAGCACACCAATCTGGTGTCGCGGCAGCTCGGCTCCTGGCTGTTCCTCGGCGCCATTTTCACCACGCTCGATCTGCCGGCGGACGCGCCGGAGGCCGACCATTGCGGCCATTGCCGCGCCTGCCTTGACGTCTGTCCGACGGCGGCGTTTCCGGCGCCGTACCAGCTCGACGCGCGGCGCTGCATTTCCTACCTGACCATCGAGCATAAAGGCGCGATCCCGCGCGAGCTGCGGGAGCCGATCGGCAATCGCATTTACGGTTGCGACGATTGTCTTGCGGTCTGCCCGTGGAACAAATTCGCCCAAACCGGTCGCGAAACGAAGCTTGCCGCGCGCGAGGCGTTGCGCGCGCCGCGGCTGGCCGATCTCGCCCGGCTCGACGACGCCGCATTCCGCGCGCTGTTTCGAGGAGAGCGCGGTCAAGCGCATCGGCCGCGCGCGCTTTGTCCGCAATGTGCTGATCGCGATCGGCAATTCGTCCGATCCGTCGCTTGCCGGCGAAGCCGAACGCTTGCTTGACGACGCTTCCCCGCTCATTCGCGGCGCCGCGGTCTGGGCGCTCGGGCGGCTCGACGGCGCGCGGCTGGAGCGCTGCGCGACAACGCGCGCGGCGCCGGAGTCCGATCCCGAGGTCGTCGCGGAATGGGCGGCGGCAACAGCGCATTGAGCTTCGCATGACAACGCTCGTCTGCTTCGGCTTCGGCTACTGCGCCGAACATTTTGTTGCCGATTTCGGCGGCAATTTCGACCGCATTGTCGGCACCGTGCGCGGGGTCGAACGCGCCGCCATCCTGAATGCCTATCGGGCGGCGCAGGCGATCGTGTTCGACGGCGGCCGCGCGACGGCCGAATTAAACGGCGCCATCGCCGGCGCCGATCATGCCCTGGTCTCGATCCCGC
The DNA here is from genome assembly GCA_963729335.1 of uncultured Alphaproteobacteria bacterium. GTDB lineage: Bacteria > Pseudomonadota > Alphaproteobacteria > Rhizobiales > Xanthobacteraceae > BOG-931. The sequence continues at coordinate 1,089,384 of CAVSNN010000001.1, read as the reverse complement.
CCGGTGAAAGCGGCGATCCGGTGCTTGCCGCCCTGGCGGACAGTCTGGCCGCGGCGAAGCGGCTGCGCTCGGTCGTCTATCTGTCGACGGTCGGCGTCTATGGCGATCATGGCGGCGGCTGGGTGGACGAAGCGACACCGGCGAATCCCGGCTCGGCGCGCGGCCGCGAGCGGCTCGCCGCCGAGCGAGCCTGGCAGGATTTCGGCGCGCGATCCGGCGTCGCCGTCGCGGTGTTGCGGCTTGCCGGCATCTACGGGCCCGGACAGAATGCGCTCATCCAGATCGCCCGCGGCAAGGCGCGCCGCATCGTCAAACCCGGACAGATTTTCAACCGCATTCATGTCGCCGACATCGCTCAGGCGATCGACGCCGCGTTGACGCGCCAAGCGCCCGGCATCTGCAACGTCGCCGACGACGAGCCGTCGCCGCCCGGCGATCCGCTGAGCTTCGCCGCGCAGCTCATGGGAGTGGAGCCGCCGCCGGAAATTCCGTTCGCGCAAGCCGCACCGGCAATGTCGCCAATGGCGCTCAGTTTCTGGCAGGAGTGCCGGCGGGTGCGTAACGACAAGCTCAAGCGCGAGCTCGGCGTTACGCTGCGCTATCCGACTTACCGCGAGGGGCTGCGCGCATTGTTTGAAACGCGATATTCTTGAACGAGTCGCGGTTTGCTCAGGGACTAGCCAGAAAACTAGTCTGCCGAGGCGCTTCTAAGGGTAGCCATTCGTCGGGTGTCGCGCGTCTGTGCAAATCCTTGCGAAAGTCGGAATCAAAGAGAGAAATAAAGTCGACCCAATCGGCGGATGTCTTGAATGTTCTGGCTTCCTTGTGACGCAGATTGAGCAAAACGGCCTTCTTACCTGTTAAATCAAACGCAGGATATTGAGGAGAGTGCCGAGACTGATTCCGTCCCAAATCATCAAACCAAAATCGGCTTCGCGCGCCATTTCACGGTCCTTTGCCGCATAGAAATCAAAGCCTTTCAAATCTTTTGGTGCATTGACATGGTGTGTGTGCCACTCACCAATATTATTCCGACAAACGTTGCCAGAACAAAATACAGTGACGTTGCCATATGAAGCATCGTGAAGGAATTTCTGGACCGCCTTGTCGGCGCCATTCGCATCGCCAACAATAATATGAGCTCCGCTATTCGTGACGTTTTTCAGCCTCTCTCGCGCCTGTGCAGATAAGCGAGAGACCCGACGTGACCCGCCTACGAAAATCGTATTCATTGATTGATCCGTGTTCGGGTGATTGTGAAAGCTCGAACACTCGCGGCTTTGCCAAGTCCCAACAGCACATCGGTAATTGCGTTCATTGTTGAGCCGGAGCGAAAAAGATCATCGATCAGTAGGACATGCTTGCCCTTTGTATAAGTTTCATCAACAATATAAGTCCATTGAGCAGCGCCTTGCGCCGCTCCGGATCAATTACTCCCTTAAGCTGCGCAGTGGTGCGTGTCGTCGTGATACAGTCCAGCACAGGGACCCCGAGCACCTCGCCAATGCCTCTTGCGATAGTGATAACCGGTTGAAGGGCGCGTGCGCCAGACGGCGGAACAGGAATAATTAAGTCAAACTCGGCTTTGCGCGGCATAAGATATATGGAGGCAGTATCGATAATCTCCTTCGCGGCGGTCGCATCGCTCTTGTACTTCAGGCGATACAGTAATTCACCGATTTCCGATCGCGTCGTGTCATACACTTCGTGACCGAATTCGTTGACGCCAAGATAAGTGCTGCTGGTTGTATGCACGTCGAGAGCAATCCCCGTACGCCATTTTCCGATAATCCTGCGAGGGTTAACCGCAACCATCAGTCGACCATTTGGGCTGCTTACGACTCAAATCGTAATCCTCCGGCTATACTCAATCAATACGCGGTTGTGCGCCATAATTCCGCATAGCCTCAACGTCGTTGGGGCGGCGAATTTCATTCCTTGCGGAATGTTACTTTAAATCTGCAAAGTTCCCAGAATAAGCGGTACACCGTATCCGAGGACGCGAATGCTCAATGCAAGCTCGGCCCCTTGAGAAACTTGTTGCGCTCGCTCGATTTGACCCGCAGCTCCAGGGTCTCGCCGTCGCGATAGATGGAGATCGGCACTTCGACGCCGGCCTCGCCTTGCGCCCAGATGCGGCGGAAGAAGCTGGCGAGGTCGCGTACGTCCTTGCCGGCGACCGACAGCACGATATCGCCGGTGCGCAAATCCGCCTTGCGCGCCGGGCCGCGGTCGGCCAGTCCGACGATCACCAGCCGGTTCTCGACTTCGGTGGCGTAAAGGCCGAGCCACGGCCGCGGCGGTGAGTTGCGCCGGCCGAATTTCATCAGGTCGTCGACGACCGGCTTTAACAGATCGATCGGCACGATCATGTTGATATTCTGGGGCTGGCCTTTCTCGACGGCCTGCTGCAATTGCAGCGAGCCGATGCCGAGCAGCTCGCCGCCCGGTCCGATCAGCGCGGTGCCGCCCCAGTTCGGATGCGCCGGCGCCGTGAAGATCGCCTCGTCGAGCACGTATTCCCAATAGCCGGCGAATTCCTGCTTGGCGACGATGCGCGCGGCGACCGAGCGCTGCCGCCCGCCGAAACCGCCGACCACGACGCGCTCGCCGATCGCCGCCGCGGCGGATTGACCGATTTCCAGTGCCGGCGCGTCGAGCTTGGCGAGCGCCTGCACCAGGCCGAAGCCGGTTTCCTGGTCGTAGCCGAGCACATGGCCCGGCACCGAGCGGCCGTCGTTGAGCGTAATCCACAAGGTATCCGCCTCGGTAATCAGGTAGCCGATGGTGAGGATGAGGCCGTTGCCGCGAATGAAAACGCCGTTGCCGGCGCGTTCGGTGCCGAGCGTCTCCGCGGTAAACGCGTCCGCCGGCACGGTCGTGCGCAGGCCGACCACGCAGGACAAAGCCTGTTCCAGATCGAAGCCGTAATCCTCCGGCTTCGGTTGCGCGGCAGACGGCACCTTCCAGTCGCTTAACGATGGCATCGGATATCCCTTCGCTCGCGGCGGCGAACGTAAAGCTGGAATTTGTAGCCGAGTTGGGGCGGATGCAAGCCCGGTTGCCGTCCGGTTTGCAAGCTGCGCGTAAGCCGGTCGCCAAGGCGTCGCGGTGCCGGCGGCGCGATCCGCGTCTTACTTGGTCTTTGCGTTCGGCGACGGGTTGCTTTGCGCCGCGGCCGCGTGCTGCAACTCCGCGAGCTTTTTCTCAAGATCGGGCAGGCTCGCCACCAGCGCGCAATTGGCCCGGTCCTTGGTCGCCTGCTGCTTGACTTCCGCCCAGCGCGCATCGGCGTCGGCCTGACTCCACGGCTTTTTGGTCTCGGGGTTGAACGCCTCTGCCGCCGCCAGGCTATCCAGCGACCGGTGATAATCTTCGAGATTGAGAACGCGATCGCGCGGCTCGAGATAGAAATTCGTGCCGTCGAGCTCGCTGCAATGGCGCAAGCCGCCGGCGAAGGCCTGCTGCGCCATTTTGGCGTCGAAAATCTTGCCCCTGAGGTCGTCCATGGCGGGGGTCTGGGCGCGCAGCGGCGTCGCAAAATTCACGGCGGCCGCGAGCGTCCCCACCGCCAGCAAAGAGACAGCTCCCAATACCGTCCGTACGCCGATCCGCGTCATATTCCGTCCCCCGAACGACACCGCCGAAGTCCCCGGCCAGCCATAGCACAGCGCCGGGGCGGGCGCTAGCCCTTACCGGATTGTTCACCATGCCGGATAAACGACGGGTTACACGGCAAAGCCGGTGGCCGGTGTGCGGTTTTGTGCCTTGTTCCCGCCCAATGTTGGCTGCAAAACTAGCCGGGAATTTGGCGTCGGCGGGGGGTTTCGTCTTGCGTGTCAGCATTGGTCTTGTCGCGGTTGCTTTCGTACTTGTCGGCTCGCTCGGCAACGCGGACGCGCAATCTTATACGCCGCCTCCGGGCTATCCGCCGCAACCCGCGCCGCCGGTCTACCGCGACGCCAACGGCGTGGCCTATGGTCCAGGCGTCGTCCAACCGGCTCCCGGCGTAGCCAGCCCAGCCAATCAGCCGGCCAGTCCGCCCTATTTCGCGCCGCAACCATTGCCGACCGTCGATGGCGGGGCCATGCAACGCCCGCCGGCCGATGTCGCCGGCGCTCCTGCGGCCGATGTAACCGGCTCGATCCGCAGTCCGGCAATGGCTGCGCCCGCGGCTCCGGCTGCCGCGCCGCCACCGGCTGCCCCGGCCGTGGTCGCAGCACTGCCGCCGGAAGATCAGCCCGAGCAGGGCCCGCCCAAGGAATTGCCGCCGCAGTTCCGCCGCCAGCTCGTCGATTTTCCCACCACCGAGCCCGCCGGCACCATCATCATCGATACGCCGAACACCTACCTCTATCTGGTGGTGGGCCACGGCAAGGCCTTGCGCTACGGCATCGGTGTCGGGCGCGAAGGTTTCACCTGGTCGGGCAGCGAACGCATCAGCCGGATGAAGCAATGGCCCGACTGGTTTCCGCCGAAGGAAATGATCGACCGCCAGCCTTATCTGCCGCGGTTTATGGCCGGCGGCGAGAGCAATCCGCTCGGCGCCCGCGCGCTTTATCTTGGCAACACGCTGTACCGGATTCACGGCACCAATCAGCCATCGACCATCGGCACATTCGTATCGTCGGGCTGCATCAGGCTGACCAACGACGACATCGAGGACCTCTACGACCGGGTCAATGTCGGCACGCGCGTCGTCGTATTGCCGGCGACCATGCCGGATACCGCGTCGTCGGATGCGCCGCAAACCTCGGCAACGCCGCAAATCCCGGCGGCGCCGCAATCCTCGGACGCTCCGCCAATTCCGCCGGTGCCGCTGACGCGTTGACGCCGGGCGCCGTTTTCGCTCTTAAGCGTCCGTGATCCCGCTTTCCGTCCTCGATTTATCGCCCGTGACCACGGCAACGCCGGGCGCGGCGGCCTTGCACAATTCGCTCGATCTGGCGCGGCTCGCCGACCGGCTCGGCTTTCGGCGTTATTGGGTCGCCGAGCACCATAATCTGGCAAACATCGCCAGTTCGTCGCCCGAAATCATGATCGGTCAGATTGCGGCGGCGACCTCGCAGATCCGGGTCGGCTCCGGCGGCGTGATGTTGCCGAACCACGCGCCGTTGATGGTGGCCGAACGCTTCAAGGTGCTGGAAGCGCTATTCCCCGGCCGGATCGATCTCGGCCTCGGCCGCGCCCCGGGCACCGACCCGGTCACATCCTATGCGTTGCGCGCCCGCCAAGACCCGCGCCAAGGCGACGATTTCCTGGAACGCTTCCAGGAATTGCTGCTATTCGAGCGCGGCGGCTTTCCCGAAGGCCATCCATTCCGTAACGTCCGCGCCGTGCCGTCCGACGTCGCGCTGCCGCCGATGTGGCTGCTCGGTTCCAGCGGATACAGCGCCGAGCTTGCCGCCGCGGTCGGCATGGGCTTCGCCTTCGCGCACCATTTCGCCGAATACGATGCGGCGAGCGCGATGCGCAGTTACCGCGACCGTTTCAAGCCTTCGGCGGCGCTGGCCGAGCCCTATGCCATCCTCGGCACCGCGGTGATCGCCGCCGACAGTGACGCCGAAGCCGAGCGTCTCGCCTTGAGTGCCGACCTGCATTACGCGCGCCGCGCCAAAGGCGAATATCTGCCGCTCGCGTCGCCGGAGGAGGCCGCCGCCTACCCCTATACGCCGATCGACCGCGAACGCATGGCGCGCCACCGCGCGCGGCTGGTTGTCGGCGGCATCGATCGCGTGACGGATCGATTGCGCGGCCTGGTCGAAGCGACCGGTGCCGATGAAGTTATGGTCACAACCATGGTTTACGATCATGCGGCGCGCCGGCATTCCTACGAGCTGCTGGCGGCGGCATTTGCGCTTGCGCCGGCGCGCTAGCGCATGATCCGGAAAAGTGGGAACCGGTTTTCCGAAAAGATCATGCTCAAACAAAAAGCTAGAGCCTTATCGGTTTTGATTCCATCAAAACCGATAAGGCTCTAGCAGTCTGCGGAAAAACTGGGAAATCGAGGCATCGGGCTTTTGCTCGGTTGGTCTTTGATGGGTTCGATTTCTTTGAGAGCGATTGATCTCGCCGGGCGCTTGGCTAAGCCGCGATCAGTTTGGGGATGCGGATCAGATTGTAGGCGATCAGGTTGAGCATGAAGTCGGCGGCGACGCGAGCGATGCCGCGATGCTTGGTCTTGCGCATGGTGCCGTGCTGCTTGCCCCAGCCAAATAAGCATTTAATCATGGACGCTGCGCGATTGACTGGCATCGGCGTCGTGACCGCGTGGTGCGTGTTAGATTAACCCTCTGCCGTCCCTTGATGCTGGCATGTTGTACTGCGCCGCTGCGGAGTCACGTCGATGGCGCGGGGATTGGCGACTGCTCGGCCGTGTCCTAGGCCTTAACTTCACCGGCCGTGATGCGGCCACAGGCGGCCTTGCTCCTGGCCTTGAGCATGATCTCCGAAGCCCGGCGCTCGGCGGTGCCGGTGGCGTGCGTGACCAAGCCGGCCACCGCCAGGCCATGCCTGTTCTCCATGGTGGCATGGCCCATATAGCAGAGCTTCGCCTCCCGCCCGGCGGCCTTGCGGTAAAGCCGGCTGTCAGTCGGTGGTGCTCGCGTCCGTGTCGTTCTTGCGCTTCTGGCCATGGAAGTTCGCGCCGCCGTCTTCGTCACCGCTGCCGTCCTTGGGGCGAAAGCTCTTCTGCGAGGCCCAGGCCTCAATTAGCGTGCCGTCGACCGAAAAATGCTCGTCCGACAACTGCGGCCTGACCTGCGGATGGTTCAGAAGCTTGCTCATGAACTTGGCAAACATCTCGCCGTTCTGAAGCCGGGCGCGGTTCTTGGTAAACACGGTTGGGTCCCAGACCGGGTCGTCGAGCAAATTTCCCACAAACCAGCGGTACAACAGATTGTAGTCCAATTGCTCCATCAACTGCCGTTCCGACCGGATGCCGTAGAACACTTGCAGCAGCAGGGCGCTCAGCAATTGCTCAGGAGGTATCGAAGGACGGCCTTCGCTTGCGTAGAGCCTCCCAAGGCTACCGGTCAGCTCGCTCAGCACAGCGCGCACAAGCTCCCAAATCCTTCGCAGTGGATGGTTCTTCGGCAACCGCGCCTCGGCCGAGATGTACGAAAACAGCCCGCCTTGATCCTCAAATGCCCCGCGCATACATGCCTCCGCTAATTCGCGATACAAAACTAAATCAGCAAACTCTCGCCGTGGCGAGCGTTTTTCCGCAGACTGCTAGAATAGGCCGGCGCACATTGCGGCGGATTAACTTGCGGCCACCGAGAAGATCGTGTCCACTCGGCTTGGCGGCCCGGCTGAGATGTTTTTGTGGCGTAGGGGGCGCAAGTGAGCAGGCCAAACGCGTTGCGCGACCGCACGCCATGCCGGAAGGCGAGCGCGCTTTTCGGCGGTGCCTTTGCGCTCGGTTGCGCCGCAGCATTGAGCCTTGCATGGAGCGCCGCGCCGGCGGCGGCAAGATACAAGGTCAGGCACCAGCCCGAGCACAAGGCAACCGAACGCGCGCGACAACAAACCGTTCGGCGACATTGCGAAGGGTCCGCTGCAAATCTTCATTTCCATCGATCAGCAGAAGCTGCACCTTTACAGCGACGGCGTGCACGTTGCCGACACCCCGGTCGCGACCGGCGTGCCCAGCCTGCCGACCCCGTTGGGCGTGTTCAGCGTCATCCAAAAGCAGGTTTTCCACCGCTCCAATATCTACAGCAACGCGCCGATGCCGTTCATGCAGCGCATTACCTGGTCGGGCGTGGCGATGCACGAGGGCGAAAGCATCGGCCATCCGGCGTCGCACGGCTGCATCCGCATGCCGCACGATTTTGCGGTGCGGCTTTATCGTCTCACCAAGCTCGGCGTGCCCGTGATCATCGCCCGCCCGAATTGAAACCGGTCGAGTTCGCCGACCCGCATCTGTTCGTGCACAAGCGACGCAGCCGCCGCGGCAGGCCGCCGTCGCGCTGCCGACCGCCGAAGCGAGCAGGCCGCTCCGACCCGATCGAAAGGCCGAACCGACCGCGGCCGGCAGCTGCGCCCGCGGTCGCGGCGCCGGTCTCGACCACGCCGCAGCCGCCGCACGGACGCCAGCGTTCGATACGGCCTGCCGAGCCGGCGGACCTCGCAACGCCGCGCCGCAAAGCAGGCGCCGATTGCGATTTTCATCAGCCGCAAGGAGAAGAAGATTTACGTGCGGCAGGATTTTGCGCCGCTGTTCGACGCCGCGGTCACCATCGCCGATCCGGACCTGCCGCTCGGCACGCACGTCTTTACCGCGCTGGAATTTATCGGCGACGACCATACGACATTGCGCTGGAACGTCGTCTCGCTTCCCGGCGAGCCGCCGCGAAGGCGGCGCGCAACGCGACGAGACGAGAAGCGATACGGCAGATACGCCACGGCAGACGCCGCGGCGAACCGGGCGAAAACCGTCCGGCGATCTGCCGCCGCCGCAGACGCCCGCCGCGGCGCTCGCCCGCATCGCCATCCCCAGGAGGCGATCGACGACATTTCCCAATTGATCGTTCCCGGCTCGTCGCTGATCGTGTCCGACCAGGGTCTCGGCGAGGAAACCGGCGACGGCACGGATTTCATCGTCGTCGTGCGCATGATGATGCCGCAGGTGGGTTGAGCGCGGCGAAACCCGCCGATAGGCTGTAGCCGGGTTACACCGGGCCGGCGCCGGGTGACGCCGGCCGTCAATCTCAAAGGAGGATCGCCTTGGGTAAGCATTTTGCGTTGACATCATCGGACAATTTCAAGCTCGGCGCCTATCGCGCCGATCCGGCCGGAAAAGCCAAGGGCGGCATCGTCGTCATTCAGGAGATTTTCGGCGTCAATCATCACATCCGCGCGGTGTGCGACCGGCTCGCCGCTCAAGGCTATGCCGCGGTGGCGCCCGCGGTGTTCGACCGCCAGCAGCCGAACTTCGAGTGCGGCTACACGCCCGACGAGATCGCCAATGCGCGCAAATTCGTCGCCAATCCCGATTGGGGCGCGATGCTGCGCGACGTGCAGGCCTCGATCGACGAGCTCAAGAAAGAGGGGCCGGTCGCGATCGTCGGCTTCTGCATGGGCGGCAGCATCGCATTCTTGTCGGCCTGCAAGCTCAACGGTCTGTCCTGCGCCGTGGCGTTTTACGGCGGCAATATCGCCAAGAATGCCGACGAGAAGCCGAAAGTCCCGACGCAGATGCATTTCGGCGAAAAAGACGCCTCGATCCCGATGAGCGACGTCGAGATGATCAAGCAGAAGCGCGGCGGCGATTGCGAAATCTACGTCTATCCCGACGCCCAGCACGGCTTTAATTGCGAAGAGCGCGGCAGCTACAACGAAGCCGCCGCCATGCTCGGACGGCAGCGCGCGCGGGAGTTCCTGGCCAAGCACCTGAAGTAGCAGAGGCCGGAATCAGGGATCGGGGATCGGGAAATCAGGGAATGCAGCGCCGTGGGCTGATCGCATATCTGTGTCTTGCGGCGCTGTGTCTCTTCGCTCCGCTGCGGGCGCACGCCGACGATTATCCGTCGCGGCCGATTCACCTGATCGTCACCACGCCGGCGGGCTCGCTGGTCGACGTGCTCGGCCGGCTCTTCGCGCAGGAAATGAGCGCGCGCCTCGGCCAGCCGGTCGTGGTCGATAACCGCCCCGGCGGCATGACCGAGCTCGGCACCGACGTGCTGGTTCACGCCGATCCGGACGGCTACACGCTGATGATCGGCCCGTCCGAACTGACGATGCTGCCGTTCGAGAAGAAGAACTATCCCTACGATCCGACCCGCGACGTCACTCCGGTTTCGCTGATCACGACCTCGTGGACGGTATTCGCGATCTATCCGGAATTGCCGCCGCAGACGCTGCCGGAATTCATCGCCTACGCCAAGGCCAGGCCGGGCAAGCTGCGTTATGGCAGCGACGGCGTCGGCGGCGCGCTGCATATCGCGGTCGAGATGCTCAAGCTCAAGACCGGCATCGATCTCATCCACGTGCCGTATCGCGGCGGCGAGCAGGCGGCGACCGACGCCATGTCCGGGCAGATCGAGATGGTGTCGATGGGCCTCGCCAGCGCCCGCGTCGCCGCCGGCGGCAAGTTGCGCATCCTGGCGCAGACCGGTCCGAGCCGGCATCCGCTGTTTCCCGACGTGCCGACCACCGCCGAATACGGGCTGCCCGACGTGCGCATGGATACCTGGTTCGGGCTGGTGGCGCCGCCGAAGACGCCGGACGCCATCGTCGATCGGCTCGATGCCGCCACCGCGGCGGTCGAGCAGCAGCAGAGCTTCCGCGACAGCCTCGCCAAGATCGGCTGCGCGCCGGCTTATCTGCCGCACGGCCGATTCGCCGCCTATATCGCCGCCGACTTGAAGAAATGGCAAAAACTCATTCCCGCGCTCGGCATTCCGCAGATCGACTGAAGGACTCATTGGCAATGGCGAGCAAACCTGCCTGGCCGAACGGCAAGAAAATCGCGGTGTCGGTGACCGTGATGTTCGAGACCTGGTCGCACGGCGCCGCGCCGAATTATTCGGTGCAGACCACGCATCTGAAATCCGGCACCGTCGATCACGCCAGCAAGGCGTGGTCGACCTATGGCGGCCGCGTCGGCGTCTGGCGCCTGATCCGCATGCTCGACCGCTTGCAGATTCCCGGCACCTTTTTCACCAACGGCGCGCTGCGCCGAGGACTATCCCGACGCGGTGAAGGCAGATCGCGAAATCGGGCCACGATATCGGCGGCCACGCCTATGTGCAGGATCAGCTGCTCGCCTACATGTCGCTCGAAGAGCAGCAGAAGACCATCCGCAACAGCGTCGATCTTCTGGAATCCTGCGGCGGCAAGAAAGTCACCGGCTGGGGCAGCCCGGTGGTCGCGTTCACTCCGGAGACCGCCGGTTTTTTGGCGCAGGCCGGCCTGAAATGGACCTGCGACGTGACCTATGCCGACCTGCCGATCCGCATTCACACGCCGCATGGCGTCATTGCCGGCGTGCCGACCACGGATTTTTCCGACAACCGCGTCATGCGGGCGAGCCCGCGCGATCTTTTCGACGCCTACAAGGGCACGTTCGATTATCTGTCCGAAAACGAGCCGATGTCGCTCCTCGTGCTGGTCATCCATTGCCAGTTCGGCGGCCGGCCGCTGATGACGGCGGTGGTGCAGGAGATTCTGCAAATATTTCGGCAAATCGCCGGATGTCTGGTTCGCGCGCCACGAGGAACTGGCCGACTGGGCGCTCGCGCCAAGCGTCGACGAGCACACTTATCGCGGACGGTATTTCAGTATTCAGTAATCAGGGATCAGGAAATCAGGGATCAGGAAATTGCGGATCAGTATGCGGGATTTTGCCTGATACCTGATGCCCTGATTACCTGATGCCTGATCTCAGAACCAGCGTTCCTGCACCTGGATCGTGTCGCCGGGCTGGACCTGGGCGGTGATCGGCGTGCGGAAGCGAACGTCTTGGCCGCCGAAATTGCGGCTGATGATGACGGACTTGCGGTCGCCGCGCGGCCCGAAGCCGCCGGCGATCGCCACCGCGGTTTCCACCGTCATGTTGGCGATGTAGGGATATTGGCCGGGCTGGGTGACTTCGCCGAGGATGAAGAACGGCCGGTAGGCTTCGATCTCGACCGCGACATGCGGCTCGCGAACAAAGCCCTGGCGCAACAGGTCGGCGATCCGCGCCGAAAGCTGGTCGGTGGTCAAGCCGCGCACCGCCACCGAGCCGATCAGCGGCATGGCGATGTCGCCGCTGGCGTCCACCACATAGGAGTTGGTCAGTCCGTCCTGGCCGAACACGACGATGCGCAGCCGGTCGCCGGAATCCAGCGTATACGGCCATTGCTGCGCCGGCGGCGCGTAGGCGACCGGCGAGGCCGCGCCGCCGCCGGCATAGCCATAGCCGACTGCCATCGCGCCGGGCGCGGCAACGGTGCCGTAAGCCGGCGCCGCAACCGGCGCGTAGGACGGCGCAGCCACCGTCGCATAGCCGGGCGCCGCGACGCGGCATAGCCCGGGCTGCGCCATGCCATAGGCCGGCGCCGCGGCGGTGGCATAGCCGGGCGCCGCCGCCATCGCATAGCCGGCCGGCGCCGCGCCATAGACCACATTGTCGATGCCGTAAGGCGCCGGCGCGGCCGCCATCTGGACGCGCATCACCGGGTCGCCGTGCGCATCCCCCCGCCGCGATTGCCAACGCGCAAAACAGCATGAGAGGGCGGGTGACCCGCATAGGCGCAATCCGACCCCGTTCGAGCCCGAAACTAAGGGTCCGATTAACGCCCGGTATGGTTAACAAACCCTCACCGGAGGGGGTGGACGGCGGCCGCCGGTTAATGCGGGCCTCTTTTGCGCAGATCGCTGAACCAGTCGGCGATCGCGAGAATCAGCATGACCAAAGCCAGCGTCAGCGGGAAGGCCAGCACCCAAAGCAGCTTCGGGGTATCCGGGGTTTTGTCGAGATCGAAATACCAGGCCAACGTATCGACCGCGGCGATGGCGACGATCGAGCCGAGCAGCTTCTGTTTCAGCGCGCCGAAATCGACCTGAGTGAGGCCCTCGGGCCAATCGGGATGGTCGGCGGCGTCGATGCGGCGGATGAAGTTCTCATAGCTGGAGAAAATGACGATCAGGATGAGATTGGCGGTGAGCGCCATGTCGATCAGATTCAGCACGCCGGTCACCGTGTCGTGCCAGGTGGAGTCTGCCATTCCGCGCGCCAGTTCAAACAGATCGCCGAAGAAACGGTAGATCAGCAGAAACAGGCAGAGCAGCAGCCCGAGCAGGAAAGGCGCCAACAGCCAGCGGCTCAAGAAAATCGACGCCTGGATGTAGCGGCCGTCGGGCCAGGGCATGAAGGACTCCAGCGGTGGTTTCGATGCGCGAATGGCGAGTGGCGAATAGCGAATAAGGAAGATTACTCGCCCCATTCGCTACTCGCCCCATTCGCTACTCGCGCTACTCGCTACTCGCTCTTCGCGGCCCTCGCAATCTCACGCCGCCACGCCGGTGCCGATCGGGCAGCTCACGCCGGTGCCGCCGAGGCCGCAATAGCCGTGCGGATTCTTGGCGAGATATTGCTGATGATAATCCTCGGCGAAATAGAACGGCGGCGCGTCGAGGATTTCTGTGGTGATCGGGCCCATGCGTCGCGCCTCCAGCGCCTTGGCATAGGCCGCCTTCGAGGCCTCCGCGGCGGCGCGCTGCGCCGGCGAGAACGTGTAAATGCCGGAGCGGTATTGGGTGCCGACGTCGTTGCCCTGGCGCATGCCCTGGGTCGGATCGTGGTCCTCCCAGAACGTCTTGAGCAGCCGCTCGTAGGAGATTTTCTTCGGATCGTAGACCACGAACACGACCTCGTTGTGCCCGGTGCGGCCGGAGCAGACCTCTTCGTAAGTCGGGTTCGGGGTGAGCCCGCCGGCATAGCCGACCGCGGTGACGTGAATGCCGTTGCCGAGCTCCCAGAATTTGCGCTCCGCTCCCCAGAAACAGCCGAGCCCGAACATCGCCGTTTCCAGCCCCTCGGGGTAGGGACCTTTGAGCGCGCGGCCGAGCACGAAATGCTGCCGCGCGGTAGCGATCGGCGTCGCGCGCCCCGGCAGCGCCTCGCCGGCGGCCGGCATTTCAAGCTTTTTGCGGAATGAGAACATGGGTGTCTCCTGATTCGACGGTGCGGCCCGACCGTCGCTGCAAATCACGGCGCAAATATAGACCCGGCGCGGCGCCACCGCACCGGGCGCCGCGATCACGATTTCAGGAATCGGGCATCGGGCATCGGGTATCAGGAATCAGGCAGCAGGCAGCAGGCATACCTGATCCCCGATCCCTGATCCCTGACCCCCGATCCCTGACCCCCGATCCCCGGCTTTCCCCTGCCGCTTTTGCCGCTTATGGTGCCGGCCGCGTCGCCGGATGCCGCCGGATTCGGTGCGATCGCGTTGGAGGCCCCGATGTTTCGCATGTTTGCACTCGCCTGCGCCCTGGCCGGCGCGCTCGCCGTTGCCGCCGGACCGGCGTCGGCGCAACAGCCGCAGCCGGTGCCGACCGGCGCGACGCCGCCCTATGGACCGCCGATCACGCTCGATCAGGCCAAGCGGGTGATGGCCGGGGCGGAGCTCGAGGCGGTGAAGAATTCCTGGCAGGTGGCGATCACCATTCTCGACAGCGGCGGCAACATGGTGATGTTCCACAAGATCGACAACGCGCAACTGTCCGCCATCACCACGTCCGAGGGCAAGGCGCGCACCGCGCTCGAATTCAAGTTGCCGTCGAAGGCGCTCGACGACGCCATCGCCGCCGGCGGCGCCGGCATGCGGCTGTTGGCGCTGAAAAACATCACCCCGCTGCAGGGCGGCGTGCTGGTCGAGGTCGACGGCAAGATCATCGGCGCCATCGGCGTCTCCGGCGCGCTGTCCGCGCAGGACGATCAGGTCGCCAAGGCCGGCGCCGACGTGCTGGCGAAATCGGGGATGTGATTACGTCATTGCGAGGAGCCAACGGGCCCGCGCGAAGTCGCGCGGCCCGATGACAGGCTCCGCGACGAAGCAATCCAGGGCGGCGTCACAAGGCTGGATTGCTTCGCGGAGCCTGTCATCGGGCCGGCCACTTCGGGCCGGACCCGTTGGCTCGCAATGATGGTGTGGACGGCTCCCGACGGCATCAGTTGTGCCAGACTGGTGATGTGAATCGGCCAGACAAGGGAGCCGTCCATGGCAGAGACTATCATGATTGGGTTGGATTTGGCGAAGAACGTTTTCCAGGTTCACGGTGTCGATGAAGCCGGCCAGGTGGTGATCCGCCGACAAATTCGACGGGCGCAGATGGAGAAGTTTTTTACCGGACTGCGCCCGGCGGTGATCGGCATGGAGGCGTGCGGCGGGGCGCATTACTGGGCGCGGCTGGCGCAACGGCATGGCCATGAGGTGCGGCTGATGCCGCCGAGCTACGTGAAGCCTTATGTGAAGCGCAACAAGACAGACGGCCGCGATGCGGAGGCGAGCTGCGAGGCGATGCAGCGGCCGACGATGCGGTTTGTGGCGGTAAAGAGCGAGCACCAGCAGGCGATGCTGGTCCTGCACCGGACGCGGACGCTGCTGGTGCGCCAGCGCACGATGCTGGCCAATGCGTTGCGCGGTCATCTTGCGGAGTTCGGGATCGTAGCGGCGCAGGGTGTGAAGGGGCTGCGCGGCTTGATCGAACGGATGCAGACAGCCTGTGATGCCGGAGTACCAGCTCTGGCGCGGGATGGCTTGCTGGCGCTCGCCGGACAATGGCAAGCGCTCGATGTGCAGATCCGCGCGCTCGAACTTAAGATAGTGCAAAGCGTGCGCGAGAGCGCGGCGGCGCGCCGGCTGGTGGCGGTGCCTTGCGTGGGGCCGATCATCGCCAGTGCCATGGTGGCCAGCGTCGGCGACGCGCGAGCGTTCCGCAGCGCCCGCGGCTTTGCGGCTTGGCTCGGTCTGACACCACGGCAGAGAGGAACGGGCGGCAAGCAACGTTCGGGCTCGATCTCTCGGCAAGGCGATCGGACATTGCGCACCTTGTTAATCGTCGGCGCCAGCGCCAAGCTGCGCCAGGAGGTGGCACGCGGGGTCAGCGATCCGTGGCTGCGCGATCTTCTGGCGCGCCGCCCCAAGAAGGTCGCCACTGTGGCGCTTGCCGCCAAGACCGCGCGTATCATTTGGGCCGTGTTGGCCAAAGGAGAAGACTATCGCGATCGCGCGAGTGTGCCAGCCGCTGCCTAGCGCAGACAGCAACTGATCGCTCGCGCTCAACCGTCGGAAAGGGCAACTATGGCGTGACGGCAAACGGTCAGGAACCGGGATCGAGACACTCCGACCCGTCATCGCGCATCACAGCGCGTCGCAATGATTGGAACTCGATCCGCGAATCCCATCAGGGCCAGCGGTCAGCGACCGCATCCAAAGGCCGCATACATGACCGCTCCCGATCAGTCTGCCGAACCGCCAAAAAGCTCTTGCCGACAGGGGGCCGTCCATACATGACGATTGGAGCCTCGCCGCATGGCGAAAAGCACGGACAAGCCCTCGTCAGACGCCGCCCCACCGGGCGACGACCAAATCCTCGCCGGCAATCTGACGCTGCACGACCTGTTCCAGCAGCAGACCCGCGCCATGCTCGACCGCGCCGACCTGTCCGAGGAGCAGAAGCAATCGATCCTCATCGCCATGAGTTGCCCCTGCTGCGGGGCGGGCGGGATGAGTTTTACGGCGAAGTTGAAGCGCTCCCCTTAAGGGCTTCGTTTTCAACAGGTTAGGCTGAAGGCATTGTGAACATAACAAGAACGTAGTAAAAGAACGTGCCGACCGCGCCAGTTAAGGGACAATGGTGCTATGGCGAATCAATCGATTGTCCCTGCCGACATCGCCGCACGCTTTGAGGTTCACGAATGGCGCAACGGCCTCGCCATTTTGTCAACTGCACATCCGAAGGAGTGGCGCAACATCGTCGAGGTATTGCGCGGATTTACGCTCCTGCGAAGCGATGTGCTGCGACCGGGTGGCTCCAAGGGGTTGATTTCGAGCAAACTGGATTCCCATTTCACCAAGTTGGGTTGGGCAGAGAAGAAGTTCGACACCAAGATTGTAGTGGACAAGGCCGAGCATGTCGCTCCCACGCACAAAGTCGATTGCTACAAGAACCGGGTGGCGCTCGAAGTGGAATGGAACAACAAGGATCCGTTCTACGACCGCGATCTCAACAATTTTCGCCTGCTGTTCGAGCTTCGCGCGATCGATGCGGGCGTGATCGTTACCCGGTGCACCGAATTGCAACAAATCTTCAACAAACTCGGCAGAGGACCAAGCTTTGGGAACTCAACGACTCACATGGCGAAACTTCTCCCGCGGCTTGAAGGCGGTGGTGGAGGAGGATGCCCAGTCGTCGTTTTCGGCATTCGCGGAGCCGCGTATGTCGAAGACTAACGGACATGTTCGTTCGTCATCACCGGGCCGCCGCGAAGCGGCGAGACCCGGTGATCCACGTCTTGCCGCTGTGGAGAAAGACGTGGATGGCCGGGACAAGCCCGGCCATGACGCGGAGGAAATCCCAAACGCGAGCGCCGATCTTCTGCGCTTCGCACACGGCCGTCATTTTGGCACCATCCTCGTCGATCCGCCTTGGCAATTCACCAACAAAACCGGCAAGGTTGCGCCCGAGCACAAACGGCTCGCTCGTTACGGCACCATGAAGCTCGACGAGATCATGGCGCTGCCGGTCGCGGGCCTCGCGGCACCGACCGCGCATCTTTATCTCTGGTGCCCGAATGCAATGCTGCCCGAAGGCCTCGCGGTGATGAAGGCTTGGGGGTTCAACTACAAGTCCAACATTGTCTGGCACAAAGTGCGAAAGGACGGCGGCTCCGATGGACGCGGGGTTGGCTTTTACTTTCGCAATGTGACCGAACTGATCTTATTCGGTGTGCGCGGAAAGAACGCGCGCACGCTCGCGCCCGGGCGACGCCAAGTAAATCTATTGGCGACGCGTAAACGCGAGCACTCTCGCAAGCCTGACGAACAGTACAAGATTATTGAAGGGTGCAGTGCGGGGCCATTTTTGGAATTATTTGCACGCGGCACTCGCAAGGGCTGGATAACCTGGGGCAACCAGGCCGACGACCAGTATCGGCCGACATGGAAGACGTATGCGCATCATTCAAGGGCAGGACTCGTGGCGGCCGAATAGAGTGGGTTGAACTGGATAGAGCCGGCCCCGGAAATCTGCACAAGTCGATAAGTGGAGTTTCTGCCTGACAGCGGGCACGCTATGGCCTGCGAATCAGGAGCGACTATGCAGAGACGAGCGCGCCGGAACCACATACCGGCTTTCAAGGCGAAGGTGGCTCTTGCCGCCATCAAGGGCGATCGGACATTGGCGCAGCTTGCCGAGCAGTTCGACGTTCACCCCAACCAGATTACCTCGTGGAAGGCGCAGCTTGAGAATGGAGCTGCCGATGTGTTCGGTCCTGGCGGCGGCCAGGCGGCGGCGCCTGCGGTCGACGTGAAGTCGCTGCACGCCAAGATCGGCGAACTGGCGCTGGAGAACGATTTTTTAGAGGGCGCGCTCACCAAGGCGGGGTTGCTGAGCGCAAAGCGATGATCGACCGCGGGCACGATCTGCCGATCGCCAAGCAGGCCGAGGTTCTGCGCATCAGCCGCGGCAGCGTCTACTACCTGCCGCGGCCGGTGCCGGAGGCCGACCTTGCGATCATGCGGTGTCTCGACCGGCTGCATCTGGAGTTTCCCTTCGCCGGCTCGCGGATGTTGCGCGGCCTGCTGGTGGCCGAGGGGTGCAAGATCGGACGCCGGCATGTGAAGACGCTGATGCAGCGAATGGGGATAGAGGCACTTTATCGGCGCCCACGCACGACCAAACCGGAGCCCGGTCACAAGGTCTACCCATATCTGCTGCGCGGGCTTTCGATCACGCGACCGAACCAGGTGTGGGCGATGGACATCACCTACATCCCGATGGCGCGCGGCTTCGTCTATCTGGCTGTGGTGCTCGACTGGTTCAGCCGGCGCGTGCTGTCGTGGCGGCTGTCAATCACGATGGAGGCGGCGTTCTGCGTTGAAACGCTGGAGGATGCTTTGGCTCGTCACGGCAAACCTGACATCTTCAACACTGACCAAGGTTCGCAGTTCACCGGCACGGCCTTCATCGGTGTGCTCGCTGGCAACGGCATTGCCATCAGCATGGACGGCAAAGGCGCCTGGCGCGATAACGTGTTCGTCGAACGGCTGTGGCGCAGCGTCAAATACGAGGAGGTTTATCTGCGAGCCTACGACGGCGTCAGCGAGGCGCGTGCTTCGATCGGCCGCTACTTCGACTTCTACAACAGCCGCAGACCACATTCGAGCCTTGACGGCATGACACCCGATCAAGCCTACTGCCCACCACCGCTGCCGCTCCGCTTGGCAGCCTAACCTCGGCCGGGACTCCACTTATCGAAGCGGAAAATCTGTTCAGATAACCGAGACCACCTCAAACTACGGCTCAGATCGAAAGGCGCATTCGAGGATTATCAAATCTCCCGCCTGTCAGCTATATGCGACTCCGAGAACAATGGATTATTGATCTGATCCGGTTCGGTGTTCCAGTTGCCCTCATTGAAAAGGCCTGCGAATTGCTTCATGGGGAGCTAAATCGCAAGAGCAACTTGGAGGCGGTTCGCGCTTTCGCTGATTATCTTCGGGACTTTCGACCAGAGAAACTTCTTGCTGTCGATAAGCGCTATTATCCAATTGGGCGTGGCCTGCACGTCCCCGTCAATCCGCCCGGGGTTATAGTTGACAGCGCTGGTCCAAAGCTATTCTGGCCGAGCTTTTGGAAACAGGATAAGTTCGACGAACTGACACGATCAATTTTTGGTTCAATCCTTGAGCGATCGTTTTTTAGACTCGCCGACTACAAAGACATGCCGCTCGCGTTCGTTGACCTTTCCGCGGAGGACGGTTCAAAGCACCGCTCTGTAAAAGTGCTTGGCCGTAGTGACTTCGGCCTGCTAACTGATATCGAATTGCGGTTGGAAACGGATAAGTTTGTTGAGACTTACCTTCGTATTCGATCAGAGGAGAAAAAGACCTCCGCGAAGGATGAGAAAGCGGCAGCTGATCTGCCATTGTTCCTGGATCGACCCCCACCATAATCGTACTCTTGTCCACCTCACCCGATTTCTTCGCCTCCACCCATGCTGCTTTGACATCGCGTGCGCGAGTTGGAGTTCGTAGGACGCTTGCAAATTCATCCATGGCACTGACGTTGTGCCGAAATAATTTCTCAGCCGGAGCGCGATCTCGACGGCGATTGCCGAGCGGCCCTGCACGATATCGCCGATACGCGCGGGATTAACGTCGATTTGCGCGACCGCCCACTCTGCCCTTCGGCTTCATGAATTTCTCGACCGGAATTTCGCCGGGCGGAATGGGATCGAAACGCTTCGTTTTGGTTCGGCGTGGCACATAATGCACGCGATAACGGTTCTTGTCCGCCGTGCCCTCAAGAAACGCCCGAGCTTCATCGAGGCCCTGCTTGATCTTGTCGAATGCGCGCTTGCTCATGCCGTCTGATACCAAAATTGTCGCACGCGGAAAAGGTTATCTGGTCGGCATGCACGGGCTGGATCGCTGCATGGATTGCCGGGTCAAGCCCGGCAATGACGTAGAAGCGAGACCGTCATGCCGTCCCCGCGACTCCCCGCCGCGGAACATGAACGCGATGTAACGAAACACGCTCCTGCGCTCAGCGTTTGTCGTTCGAGGGCGATCGTCCCGAACGACAAAACAGGAGGAACTTTCATGAAAGCCCGAACCATCATCGCATTGGCGGCGGCGGCGCTGCTGTCCGGCGCCACCGCGGCGTCGGCGGCCGATGCCGCGTCGTCGCATTCCGGCATGACCAAGCCGCTCAGCGACTCGCTCAGCCTGTCGAGCGCGCAGCAAAAGACCGCGTGGAACGACATCAAGGCATCCGAGCAAAAGGCGCCGGCGGGCTTCGACGCCATGGCCGGCGTAGCGGTGCCGAGCACGCTGAAAATCGAGGCGGTTCCGTCCAAGACCGCGCGCGCGGTGCCGGCGCTGCGGTCCTATGACTTCGCCAAGATCCAAGGCAAGCTGCTGATCGTCAATCCGCACAACCGCAAGATCGCCGAGGTCATTACCGGCTGACGGGCCGCATTATTCTTATTCCCCTCCCCCTTGTGGGGAGGGGTAGGGGTGGGGGTCGAAAGGTGATCCGCAAGGGGTGCGGGCGTTTGCTCTTTGGAATTAGCCTCCCGACCTTCCTCCCATCCCCCAAGCTTGCACGCGGGCGCGCGCGAGCGCGGCCCGGGTGGGGCAGGGAATAGAAGAATTCTGCCGGCGCCCGCCGCGCGGGCGGTTACCCTAATGCTTCTTGCCGTACTGGCTCGCGTACGAGGCGCCCGGCGCGGCTTGGCTGTGCATGCCGGCAAACGGCGAGGGCGCTGCTGCGGCGCCTTTCTTTTTGTTTTTGTCCTGCTTCGGCTTTTTCTTTTCCCTGTTGCTTCGCATCTGACCCTTCGCCATGGCAACCTCCGGATTCTCGATTCAGCGATTCGTCGGTGAACGGCGCAATCTAACTCACCGCCGTCGCGGCTTGAAGCCGCCGCGCATGCCGGGGCGGCCGAGCGTCGAGCGCGGGCCGCCGCGGTCGGGCGTATCCGTTTCCGGGCGGTGGGGCGCGACTTCGTGCGTAAGCGCGATGCCCATTTCGTCGAGCGCGGGCTTGTGGATTTTGCTCACCCCACCCCCGCGCGCGTTGCGCGCGGACCCTCCCCCTGCAGGGGAGGGTGAGATGAATTTCGCGGTCGGGTCGTCGGTCACGGCGAGCTCGGTCGAGCGCAGCCGCTTGATCTCGTCGCGCAGGCGGGCGGCTTCCTCGAAATCGAGATCGGCGGCGGCGGCGCGCATGCGGGTTTCGAGGTCGGCGATCACCGCCTCGAAATTATGGCCGATGGTGGCGGCCTCCTCGAATCCGCCGCCTTCGCCCGCGCCGGTCGCGATCAGCACGTGGTCGCGCTCGTAAACGCTGTTGAGAATGTCGCCGATGCCTTTGCGGATGCTTTCCGGCGTGATGCCGTTCTCGGCATTGAAGGCGGCCTGCTTGTCGCGGCGCCGGCTGGTCTCCGCCATGGCGCGCTGCATCGAGCCGGTGACGCCGTCGGCATAGAGAATGACGCGGCCGTCGATATTGCGCGCCGCGCGCCCGATGGTTTGCACGAGGCTGGTCTCGCTCCGTAAAAATCCTTCCTTGTCGGCGTCGAGGATGGCGACCAGCGCGCATTCCGGAATATCGAGGCCCTCACGCAACAGGTTGATGCCGACCAGCGCGTCGAAGGCGCCCAGCCGCAGATCGCGGATGATCTCGATGCGCTCGATGGTGTCGATGTCGGAATGCATGTAGCGCACCCGGATGCCCTGCTCGTGCAGGTATTCGGTCAAATCCTCGGCCATGCGCTTGGTCAGCACGGTGACCAGCGCGCGGTAGCCGGCCAGCGCGACCTGCCGCACCTCGCCGACCAGGTCGTCGACCTGGGTGCGCGCCGGGCGCACATCGACCGGCGGATCGATCAACCCGGTCGGGCGGATCACCTGCTCGGTGAACACGCCGCCGGATTCGTTGAGTTCCCACGGCCCGGGCGTCGCGGAGACGCATAAAGTCGGCGGCCGCATCGCGTCCCATTCCTCGAAGCGCAGCGGCCGGTTGTCCATGCAGGACGGCAGGCGGAAGCCGTATTCGGCGAGCGTGGCTTTTCGCCGGAAGTCGCCGCGATACATGCCGCCGAGCTGCGGGATGGTGACATGGCTCTCGTCGACGAAGACCAGCGCATTGTCGGGGACGTATTCGAACAAAGTCGGCGGCGGCTCGCCCGGCTTGCGGCCGGTGAGATAGCGCGAATAATTCTCGATGCCGGCGCAGGCGCCGGTCGCCTCCATCATTTCCAGGTCGTACAGCGTGCGCTGCTCGAGCCGTTGCGCTTCGAGGAGCCGCCCGGCGGCGTTGAGCTGGTCGAGCCGCGCCCGCAATTCCAGCTTGATGCCGGAAATCGCCTGCAACAGCGTCGGCCGCGGCGTCACATAGTGCGAATTGGCGTAGATCTTGACGAAGTCCAGCTCGTCGGTCTTTTGTCCGGTGAGCGGATCGAATTCGTGGATCGATTTCGACCTCGTCGCCGAACAGCGACACCCGCCACGCGCGATCCTCGTAATGCGCCGGGAAAATCTCGACGACGTCGCCGCGCACCCGGAACGAGCCGCGATAAAAATCGCCAGCGGTGCGTTTGTATTGCAGCGCCACCAGGTCGGCGAGCAATTGCCGCTGGTTCAGCTTTTCGCCGCGTTTGACGGTAAACGTCATCGCCGAATAGGTCTCGACCGAGCCGATGCCGTAGATGCACGACACCGAGGCGACGATGATGACGTTGTCGCGCTCCAGCAGCGCGCGGGTCGCCGCATGGCGCATGCGGTCGATCTGCTCGTTGATCGAGGAATCCTTCTCGATATAGGTATCGGTGCGCGGGATATAGGCTTCCGGCTGGTAATAGTCGTAATAGCTGACGAAATATTCCACCGCGTTGTCGGGAAAGAAGCTCTTGAACTCGCCGTAAAGCTGCGCCGCCAGCGTCTTGTTCGGTGCCAGGATCAGCGCCGGGCGCTGCGTCTCTTCGATCACCTTGGCCATGGTGAAAGTCTTGCCGGAGCCGGTGACGCCGAGCAGCACCTGGGTGCGGTCGCTGCGGCCGACACCTTCGACCAATTCGCGGATCGCCTGCGGCTGATCGCCCTGCGGATCGAAGTCGGATTTGACGCCGAAGCGGCGGCCGCCTTCGGATTTATCCGGCCGCGGCGGCCGGTGCGGCGTCCACGGCGTTTCGCGAAATTCGGCGCGACCCTCGCGCAGCAAGCGATCGAGTGACTGCTGGCTGGCGGCACTGCCGAACGCGGCGACGCCACCTTCATGCGGGGCCGGGCGCGATCGGGTGGGGGTGTCGCCGTATTTGATCACCCCACCCCGCGCGCTCTCGGCGCGCGACCCTCCCCCTGCAGGGGAGGGTGAAGTGGCAGCGTCACCTTCGTCATCGTCTTCTTCGATCCCCAGCGCTTTGGCGAGATCGGGATCGAGTTCGCCGGGCGGAATTGAAGCCGTCTGGGGCGATTTGCCGACATAACCCTGCTGCGGCGCCTCGCCAAAGCCGCGTGCGACCGACGCGCGTGCCTTATGCGCATTGGCAAAATCGGCGCGGCGGTCGAAGGAATTGTCGGGCGGCGGCTTTAGTCCGGTCTGTGAGCCGAGCCCGGCGGTGCCCTGGCCGATGGCGGGATTGAGCAGATCCGCCAGCGAATCGTCGAGCGCCGGCACATCCGGCCGCGCTGCCTTGGCGCGGGTCGGCTTGGCTGGGTCTTTCGGCTTTTTGTGGTTTCCGGGCTGCTTGACCATGATCCGCAATATGGGTCGAGTCAGGTGGCGGGAAAAGCGGGGCTGTTCTAGCATTCCGGCGATCGACGATGGGGAAGCGTCCATGACCGCGTTCGACTTCGCGCCGCTGTTGGCTCCCGGCCTGCCGCCGCCGGCCGCCAAATGGACCGGCTTTGCCAAATACAACTTCGTCGGCGGCCATAACGACGCCGAGCAGCTTCCGCTCGACGCGCTGGTCCGCGCCGCCACCGACGTCCTGACGCGCGAGGGGCGGACGCTGGCGACCTATGGCCTGGAAAGCGGGCCGCAGGGTTATCGGCCGTTGCGCGAATTCCTGGCGCAGAAGCTCAAGCGCAGCGCCGGCATGTCCTGCGCCGCGGACGAAATCCTCGTCACGTCCGGCTCCTTGCAGGCGCTCGATCTGGTCAACGGCATTTTGCTTCGCCGTGGCGACACCGTCATCACCGAAGCCGCGACCTATCAGGGCTCGCTCAATCGCTGGACCCGGCTCGGCGTCAACGCCGTCGGCGTTGCGCTCGACCGCGACGGCATGCGCATGGACGCACTCGCCGCCGCGCTCGACGAGCTTGCGCGCCGCGGCGTGCGGCCGAAATACATTTATACCATCCCGACCGTGCAAAACCCCACCGGCACGATTTTGAGCGAAGCCCGCCGGCTCGAACTGTTGCAGCTTGCCGAGCGGCACGGCGTGCCGGTCTTCGAGGACGACTGCTACGCCGACCTGATCTGGGACGGCAAACGGCCGCCGGCGCTCCACGCGCTGAGCAACAGCCGCAACGTCATCCATATCGGCTCGTTTTCCAAATCGATCGCGCCGGCCTTGCGGGTCGGCTATATCGTCGCCGACTGGAGCCTCGTTTCGCGGATGCTGGCGATCAAGACCGATGCCGGCTCCGGCGCGCTCGAGCAGATGGTACTCGGCGAATTTTGCCCGCAACATTTCGCCGCGCATGTGCCGGAGCTGACCCGCGGCCTGCGGGCGAAACTGGAAACGCTGATGGACGCGCTCAACGAGCAGTTCGGCACCGCGGCCGAGTTCGAGGAGCCCAAGGGCGGCATTTTCCTCTGGGTCAAGCTGCCGGACGAGGTCGATACGTTGAAGCTGTATCAGCCCGCGCTCGCCGCCGGCGTCGCCATCAATCCCGGCCCGGAATGGTCGACCGACAAAGCTTACGGCAAAAGCCGCACCCGGCTGTGCTTCGCCAACCCGTCGCACGAGGACATTCGACAGGGCGTCGCTACGCTCGCCGAAGTGTGCCGGCGTGAATTCGGCGTGCCGAACCGGATCGCCAATGTGGAGCGGGCGAGGGCGTAAATCCGTAGGGGCGCCCCTTGTGGGCGCCCGACGACGAGGCGAGGGCGGCCACGAGGGCCGCCCCTACGTTTCAAAACCCGCGCAACACCTGCGCGACGTGCTCGACCTCGGGCGGCGACGCGAAGCAATGGCCGACCAGCTTGCGCCATTCCTGGAAATCGGGCGAGCCGCGAAAATCCTCGGTGTGATTCTCGATCTTCTCCCAGGCGACGAACAAGCGATAGCGGGCCGGCTTTTCCAGCGAGCGCCGCAGCTCCATGGCGCGGCAGCCCTTGGCGCGCTTGAAGATCGGCGCGGCGGTTTTCACCCCGGCCTCGAATTCCGCTTCCATCCCGGGCTTGACCTCGATTTGCGCGATTTCGGTAATCATGACTGCTCCCTGCAATAGCACCGCAGTCTAGCACAGGCGGCGGCGCAAAGCAGCGCCAAAGGAGCGCGATGGATTTACCGAATGGCAAGGGTAATCGGGTCTGATGGCGCGCCATGGCGCTGCTGCAAACCCCGGCGGATGCGGATCGACCCGGTGCGCGCGTACCGTCGCCGCAGCTGATCGTGACGATTGCCCGCTGCTATGTCGCGGTCACGCTCATTGTCTATGTCGCCGATCTGTTGCGGCAGACCCGCGACGGCCTGACCGACGGCGTGACACGGCCGTTCGGCGACGATTTCATCAATTTCTGGTCGGGCCCGTTTCTGGCATGGCATCACCGCGCCGCCGAAATCTACAATTTCGGCGCCTTCCATGTTTTCGAACAGCACGTGCTGGGTGGGCCGATTTAAGGCTATCACTACAGTTATCCGCCGATGCTGCTGGTGCTGACGGCGCCGCTGGCGCTGGTGCCCTATGTTCCCGGACTGGCGCTGTGGGTTGCCGGCGGCTGGTACGCGTTTTATCGCGCGCTGCGTTTGGCGCTGCCGCAAGGCCGCGCGCTGCTGTTCGCGCTCGCGACGCCGGCGGTCTTCGTCAATGCCGTCGGCGGCCAGAACGGCACCTGGACCGCAGCCTTGTTCGGCGCCGGGCTCGGCCTGCTCGACCGCCAGCCGCTCCTCGCCGGCGGTTGCCTCGGTCTGCTGATCTACAAGCCGCAGCTCGGCATTCTCATTCCGGTGGCGCTGCTGGCGGGACGGCGCTGGCAGGCCGTCGCCGCGGCGGCCGCGACCGCCGGCGGCCTCGTCGTCATCGCCGCGCTATGGCTCGGCCCCGACATTTTTGCCGACTATCTGCGCCAGGTCACGGTGCTGCGGCATGTCATTCTGGAAGACGGCACCGGGGTGTGGCACCGCATGACGTTGGTGTTCGTCGCGGCGCGCCGGCTCGGCGCCGACGTGGCGACGGCCTATGCCGTGCAGGCGGTCGCCGCCGGATGCGCCGCGGGCGCCGTGGCGGCGGTGTGGTGGCGCGATGCCTCATCCGGCGTGCGCAACGCGACGCTGATCCTCGGCACCTGTCTGGCGACGCCCTATCTGCAGGATTACGATCTGGTGTTCGGCGCGCTGGTCGTGGCCTGGCTGATGTACGACGACGGCGTCGATGCCAGCCGCGACCTGCCGCTGTTTCTCGCCAGCGCCGCGTTCCTGCTTATTCCGCTGTTCGCGGCGTCGCTGGCGCACCTGACCGGGCTCGAACTCGCTCCGCTGTTCATCCTGCCGCTGTTCGTTCTCGCCGTGCGGCGCGGGCTTGCGCCGCGGCAAGCCGCCCGGCTCGCTCCGGCGGAATAAAGCCCTCGTCGCGACAATGCAGCGGTGCCGCCGGTTGCGGCGGGCAGGATCGAGCCGCCGCGAAGCCGGATGGCAGCGCTGCGCGCGCTGCGCTACCATCGGGCGTACCCGCCGCGCTAATTTGGCGCCCCAGCATCACCCAGCCAAAGGTTTGTCATGATCGACGTACATTACTGGACCACGCCGAACGGCCACAAAATCACGATTTTTCTCGAAGAGGCCGGCCTGCAATACAAAATCATCCCGATCAATATCGGCAAGGGCGAGCAGTTCAAGGCGGAGTTTCTGGCGGTCGCGCCGAACAACCGCATCCCCGCCATTGTCGACCACGATCCGCCCGGCGGCGGCAAGCCGATCTCGATATTCGAGTCCGGCGCCATCCTGCTCTATCTCGCCGACAAGACCGGCAAGTTCGTCGGCAAGGACATCCGCAGCCGCACTGAGACCGTGCAGTGGCTGTTCTGGCAGATGGGCGGTCTCGGCCCGATGGCCGGCCAGTACAATCATTTCGGCAACTACGCGGTCGAGAAGCTGCAATATGCGATCGACCGCTATCGCAACGAAGTGAACCGGCTGTACGGCGTGATGAACAAACGGCTGGCCGACCGGGCGTTCCTCGCCGGCGACTATTCGATCGCCGACATGGCGAGCTATCCGTGGATCGTGCCGTGGCAGCGCCAGGGCCAGAACATCGCCGATTTCCCGAACCTGCAACGCTGGTTCGAGGCCATCAAGGCGCGGCCGGCGGTGATCAAGGCCTACGAATGGACGCCGAAGATCAATCCCAACCAGGGCGGCATCCGCACCGCGGAAGAACGCGCCATCCTGTTCGGCCAGACCGCGCAGTCGGTGGCCGCCGCGGCGGCGGGGCGTTAATCAATCATCCGTAGGGGCGGCCCTCGTGGCCGCCCTGTCGGAGCCGGTGGGAATCATTCCGAGACGCCGCCGATATAACCGGCGATTTTCCAGCCGCTCGCATCCTTGGCGTAGCACATCTCGTCGCCGCCGAGCGGCGACAGCGCCTGGGCGTCGACATAGCCGGTCCTGCCGGACGGCGTCGCGACGTGCAGGAAATACGGCTGGTCGGGATTGCCCGGCTGGCTCGAATCCGGCAGCACGCGGATCAGAATCATGCCGAGCTTCTCGGTCACCGGCGAGCCCGGCTGCGCCGCCGCGTGGACCTCGATGCTGCCGTTGGTCGGATAGCCCCATTCGGAAGGATCGGTCCCGGTCGACTTGCCGAGCGCCTCCATCGCTTTGGCATCGATGATCGGATTGGCCGGTGCGCAGAGGATATTCTTCTGCTGAGGCAAGGGCGCGGCGGTCGGCTCCTTGGCATAGCCGGCGAGCGTGTCCCAGCCCGAGCCGTCCGTGGCGTCGAGATCGATCGCCTTGGCGAGATTGTCGATGCCGGATTTATGGCTGTCGGCGAGATTTTTGTCTTGGACCCAGAAAAACCTTTGCGCCACGATCAGCTTGGCGAGCCCGGCGCGGTCCTTGGCGGCGACGACGCCGGCGAGCTCTTTGCGAAAGGCGACGAAGCTCGGATCGTTGTACGGCGCCGGCGGCGTCACCGTGACTTGCTGATAGGGCTTGACCGGGGCGGGCGGCGGCGGCTTCAGCCCGCCGCCGGGGAGATTCAATCCTTGCTGGGCAAAGCCAGGCGTCGCGGTGAGCGCCATGGCGAGGAGGGCGACAAGGCGCAAAGCGGCGGCGATCGAGGGGCGGCGCATCGGCAGATCTCCAGGCTAGCAGCGCAATAGCCCAGCGATAATAGCAGATTGCGACCGCCCTGCGGCGGGCGGTCGCAGCCGCCGATAAACTCGACCGCTGTCAAAGCCGGTGACGCGGCAAGCTCGGCACCGCGCATATCGGGTTTAAGGGAACGGCAAAAAACCTGAGCCGTTGGCCGGAGGTAGTATCGTGTGCATCCGCTCTGTTGTTTCAATCCATTAGCCAAGCAGGTTCTCATGCCAGCGCCGACGATCTCCCCCTATCTGCTTCCCATCGTGCTGTTGATCGGCTCCAACGCCTTCATGACCACGGCCTGGTACTGGTACTTGCGCTACAAGGAAGTGCCGATCTGGCAAGTCATCCTGATCAGCTGGGGCCTCGCCTTCTTCGAATATTGTTTGTCGGTGCCGGCGAACCGTTACGGCAACGCCGTCTACAGCGCCGCCCAGCTCAAGACGATCCAGGAAGTGATCACACTGTCGATTTTCGGCGTGTTCTCGGTGGTCTATTTGCAGCAGGCAATCACCTGGAATCAGGCGATCGGCTTCGCGCTGATCGCCGCCGGCGCCTTCTTCGTCTTCCGCGCGCCGCTGTGAGCTGCGCGCCCAGCCGGCTTACGTCTGCTTTCGGAGCATTTCAGACATGGAGCGATTTTCAGCGCGCACCAAATCCGTAGCGAATGACCCGAAGCGGCGCTTTGCGACCATCAATTGCCGCATTGCGAAAGGCTTATTCGATCACCTCGTCGGCGCGACCGATCAAAGGCAATGGGATACACGCGGCAAACTTCAACGCCGATTGACAGCTTGGGCCGTCGGTGATGATGACCGAAGTCCTTCCAGGTTGGACTCATGCAAAGTCTCCTGGCCGAGAACGGAGGGTTTTGCCACGGGTCGGTCGTCGGAAAGGCCGATCGGGGAATTTATTGTCTCGTTGCTGGTCTCTCCGGGCAAACCCAGTCGGCAGGACTGCCCGGCGAGCTCTCGGGAGGACGTTACGCGCCGCTTTTTCGCCGGACGCTCCAGTCACCGGTGTAGCCGGTGATCTCCCAGTTCGGCGCGCGTTTCTCAAGAAACGCCTTCATGCCTTCGCGTGCTTCCGGCGTGTGGTGATACTGCACCATCGCGGCGGCGCCAAAATCGAGTGCCTTATTATACTCCATGTCCTGCGCCGCGTAGAATGTCTTCTTGTGCAGCATCATTGCCGTCGGCGACTTGCTGGTAATTTCGGCCGCAAACTTCATTGCCGCATCGTCAAGGTCCGCGAGTGGCACCATTCGATTGATCACGCCATGCTGAAGCAGGTGGTCGGCAGGAACCAACTCGCCTGTCGCGCCTAGCTCGAACGACCTCTTGGTGCCCACAATGCGCGGCATGATGGACATCGGGCCCCAGGGGCAGAACAGGCCGAAGTCGATCGCGGTCGAGCCCATGACCGTGTTGTCGGCCGCGATAACCAGATCGCAGTTCATTGCGACGACCATATTTCCCGACGTAGTTAGGCCATGCACGACGGCCATGGTCGGCTTGGCCGCCTCGCGCAATGCCTTGGCGACTTTGACTACCGTCATGAAGAACTGATTTGCTTCCCAGCCCTCCTTGCTGTTGATCTCAGCCACATCGCCGCCGAGCCCGAAATGTTCGCCCTCCCCCTTGATCATGATCAGGCGGATGTCCGGGTCGTTATCGAACTTGGCGACCGCATCCATCACCTCATTCATCATCTGCATGGTAAGGCGGTTGTGTGGAGGATAGCTCAGCGTAACGATGCCGAGCATTTCCTTTTGCTTCTTTGCGACGAGGATACGCTCGTAGCCAGAGCTGACGATTTTTCTTTGCAGCATATTGTATTCCTTTCTGCTTTGGGGGGATGCAGCCCTATAATTCGATGGAGCGCCCCGAGGGATACGGGCTGAGCGGGGTCAGCGCCCCGATCTTCTCGCGCATTGCCCGGTCGCGGTCAGGCACGAAATCGATGTCGACGCCGCCCGGGGAAACTGTCAGCACTCGCACCGAACGCGCGACCGCACGCGCTAGCGCGACTCCAATGATGTCGACGAAGGATATTCGTGCGCGCATCGGTTACTGCTCGGGAAAAGTCCGGTTTTATGTTCTTGCAAACGCACTCGGTCCGTCAGGCCCGTTATTTATTGAGCATGTATGTGTGCAGACTTAATCACCTCGGTCCATCGATGTGTCTCATTCTGTATCAGCGCCCCGAGCTCGCTTGGAGAGATGCTGTAGGGTTCAGCCCCGATCGCGGCGAACCGATGCTCGCTCTCTGGGGCTTTGACGACTTTGGAGACTTCCCGATAGAGCCAATCGATACGCTCCTGCGGAGTCCCCCTCGGCGCCATCAGCCCGAACCAATTGCCAACGACGAACGTTGGGAGCCCAGCTTCGATCACGGTCGGGACATCGCTCAACGCCGCTATCCTTTTCGTCGATGCGACGGCCAGCGCCACCATCGTTCCGTCTTTTATGTAGGGTGCCACCGCAATCGGGCTTTGGACGATCAGGTCAACCGTTCCGTTGAGTAATCCTGTGACCATCTCAGCGCCGCCTTTGAAGGGTACGTGCGTGAGATCAACTTGGGCTTCACGCTTGAACAGCTCGACAGCGATGTGATTGATGCTGCCGATGCCTGACGATCCGTAGTTGAGCTTGCCGGGCTCCGTCTTCGCGAGTGCAATGAATTCCTGCAACGTCTTAACCTGAAGCCTTGGGCTGACCACAATAACCATCGGCACACGCGCGAACGTGGTGATCGGGATGAGATCGGTATTTGGATTCCAGCTTAGCGATGCGCCGAAAAGTCCGGGGAGCATCGAATAGGTGGTTTCCGACGTTCACTAAAGTGTAACCATCGGGAACGGCTTTGGCGCCCGCATCGTAGCCGATGCGACCGCCTGCGCCGGTCTTGTTCTCGATGACGAATGCCTTTCCGGTGCTTTGCGACAATTCCTGCACGACGATCCGAAGAACGGAGTTGCTTCCGCCGCCGGCCGCAAACGGATGGATGATGTGAATTGGTCTGTCTGGATAAGCCGCCGCAAGCGATTTTGAGACGGTAAGGACAGCAGCAGCGATAGCAAACAATGCGAAGCCCGCCGTCGTCGATTTTCTGAGGACGCTCACCAGACCCTCCCAACTATCAGCCGCGCCTGCCGGCTAGCCGTGCAAGCTCTTTCCATGCGATGCCGGCCAGCGACCCGGTCGTGGCGCCTTGGTCACCGGTCCCCAAGGTAAGCCATTCGAGTTCAGCCGCCGTCCAACTATCTTCTCGACCCAATGCCCGGCCGTCAGCATCTTATTGATGTCGATACCGGTCTCGATGCCCATGGCATCGCACATCAGAACGAAATCCTCGGTGCTCACTAGACCAGTCCTGCCGGGGCGTTCGCGCGGCTCGACTGCACCACTCACGGGGATGCCATCCACGAAGCTCGAAAACCAGCCCCCGATGCCGCCGAGACTCTGTGTCGAAACGGCGTACGCCGGCTTGCATCGCCGCCACATAATTTGCGATGCCAAAGCCGCGCCAGTCATGATTGTGAAAATAATGCTCAACGTCAGGATGCCTGTCGGTGATTGTGCTGAAATACTCGAAGGTTTGCGCCGGAGTTGCATCCCCATAGGGATCGCTATGACACAGCGACGTGCATCCCATCTCAACCGCGCGATCAGCAAATTCGACGGCAAGTGTTGGGTCCATCCGTCCCTTGAATGGACACGACCAGATCGTAATGAGACAGATCTGGAATTTCATCCCGGCGTCGGCAGTGAGCTTGATGGCTCTTTCGAAGGTTCGCCAGGTCTCATCGTGCGTTAGTCCGAAATAAGCCTCGTTGCGCGGCTCGCTCGTGGCGATGCACATCTCGAGCATGTCCGGACCGTGGCCGGCGAGTTTGGCTTCCAGGGCGCGCTCTGCAGAATCAAGCTTATGCGCTATGCCAACATATTCGACCGCCGGATCGCGCTTCATGCGGCGAAACAGCTCATCGCGATCTCGAAATTGAGGAACTCGCTCTGGGGTCGAATAGTCGGTCGTATCAACGAAACGAAAGCCTGCGTCGACGATTGCGTTTGCCAAGAATATCTTCGCGGCCGTGGGGATGAATTTCTCCTTGGACTGAAAGCCATCCCTGATCGCGCATTCGCGGACAATTACCGTATTGGGCAGATGACGCTTTTCCATTTGCCGCCTTGACAACTCATTCGAATGAGTCGAATGATATGACTGGCGAAAGATGGAGTCAAGGGAGGCCGCTATATCGCAATTGAGGACCCTCACCGAAGCGGTTCGTTCGACGGCTAGTAAGCCGTACCCTGCTGGCGGTGATAGCGGATGTGGCTTGTTTTCACCCAAGATTTACGAAACTCGACGGCAACTCCGCCGAAGGTGTAAGCAACCCTCTCGATTTTGAGTATTGGGCTGTTGCAAGGAACTTGGAGTAGCTTCGCGCATCCGGCATCAGCTGAAACCGCAGCCAGTTCCTCCTCAATGCGTATGACGTTCACGTGAAATTTTGTCTGGTAGATGCTGTAGAGCAGCTCCGAGCCGTCAGGAAATGATTCTCGTGACAACCTCGGGAATAGCGATGTCGGAAGCGTCACCTCGGTGACGATTATCGGTTGCGACGATAGCGAGGAGAGGAATTTGAACCGATGGACGAGAGCGCGCCCGGACCGGGGCCTAATGGCCAATCTTTCAGCAACCTGGTGCGACGCCACGGCACGCTTGGCGGATAACAGCAATCTGAACGGGATTTCCTTTGAGCCGTCCTCGGCAACGAGGCTATGAAACTGGCCCGCGCGTTGTGGATTGGAATGGAGAGCAACGAAGGTCCCTTTTCCCTGCCGTCGTATGAGGACATCGTCGGATTCCAGATCACGAATAGCCTGTCTAATCGTCGAGATGCCTACGCCAAACATCTCGGCAAGCCTCGGTTCGCTTGGCATTAGATCACCTGGACGCCAGAGACCTTCCGCCAGCCGCGCGACTAGGTGGTTCCGGACCTCCTTGTATAGCGGCAGACTGCCTTTACTCATTGCAATGTCTCAATCAATGCAGGCGGGGATACTGAGCTCCCACAGTTCCTCGTTCTGGGCCGTGAAGGCATTTCTAAGCGCCATAAGTTGGCATGAAAAACGCAGCGCTCGCATTATCGGATCGGGGCCGCCGCCGGCAGCGGCAAACCTACGCACCGCTTCACCTTCCCCGGATATCTCCTACAAATCTTCCGAAAGCAACCATTCCTCGAAATAGAACAGCCAGAGGAGCGACCACTGCACCACCGTCTGCCAAGCCAGTCGATTTCGGGTCGCTTCGCAGCGAGATCGACACACGGGTCGAACGCGCCGCCTGGCCGGTTTGCCCCCTAAATCTCTACAGTTTTGTTGCGGTGCGTGAGGCAGATTTTGGCCCTTCGCGACCCGTGCCAACGCTCTGGCCCGACGTTCGCTTTTGGGGCGGAGCGGACTCCCGTAAGCCGTTCGCGCGGCGTGTCTGTGAGTTTGCAAAGCTTCAATATGACTTCGGCAGGCCCAAGACCTTCTCGGCGATGAAGCAGAGAATGAGCTGCGGCGTGACCGGCGCGATCCTGGGAATCATGATTTCGCGGAAATAGCGCTCGACGTGATACTCCTTAGCATAGCCGTAGCCGCCGTGGGTCATCACCGCGGTCTGGCAGGCGTTAAAGCCGGCCTCGGCGGCGAGATATTTCGCGGCATTGGCGGCCGGTGCGCACGGCACGCCGTGGTCGTATTGCCAGGCCGCCTTGAGCATCATCAGGTCGGCCGCCTCCAGCTCCATCCAGGATTGGGCCAGCGGATGCTGGATCGCCTGGTTCTGCCCGATCGGCCGGCCGAACACGACGCGCTCCTTGGCATAAGCGGTGGCGCGGGCGAGCGCAGCGCGGCCGAGCCCGATCGCTTCGGCGGCGACCAGGATGCGCTCCGGATTAAAGCCATGAAGAATGTATTCAAAGCCGCGGCCGTCCTCGCCGATGCGGTCTTCGGCGGGCACCTGCAAGCCGTCGATGAAGACCTGGTTTGAGTCGACCGCCTTGCGCCCCATTTTCTCGATCTCGCGCACTTCGACAAAGCGGCGGTCGAGTGCGGTGTAGAACAGGCTCAAACCGTCGGTCGGCTTGCGCCCGGCTTCGATCGGCGCGGTGCGGGCGAGAATGAGCATTTTGTCGGCGACCTGCGCCGTGGAAATCCAGATTTTGGCGCCGGTGATGACGTAAGCGTCGCCGCGGCGATCGGCGCGAGTTTGCAGCTTCGCGGTTTCAAGCCCGGCATTCGGCTCGGTGACCGCAAAGCAGGCTTTTTCCCTGCCGGCCGCAACCGGCGGCAACATGCGGCGCTTCTGGTCCTCGGTGCCGTAACGGACGACCGGATTGAGCCCGAAAATATTCATATGCACGGCTGACGCGCCGGACAGCCCGGCGCCCGAGGCGGTGATGGCCTGCATCATGATCGCGGCCTCGCTGACACCCAGCCCCGATCCGCCATAGGCTTCCGGGATGCAGACGCCGAGCCAGCCGTCGTCGGCCAGCGCGCGATAAAACTCCTCGGGAAATTCGCCATCGCGGTCGCGCTTGAGCCAATAGGTGTCGTCAAAGCGCGCGCAGATTTTCTCCACCGCGCCGCGCACCGATTGCTGGAGTTCGGAAAGAGCGAAGTCGATGGCCGCGGCTCCCGGTCTATTTGTTTTTATCGGGACTATCCAAGGGCTGTTGCTGCGTCTTCAGCGCCTCGGCGTCGTTGCTGAATTGCGCCGCCTCGGCAACAAGTCTCTCGGCATAATCGAACTGGCCCTGCTCGCGGGCTTTGATCGCCATCGCCAGCAAAATTTCGGCCCGTTGCCGCAACAGGTCGGCTTCGCTCATGGCCGTCTCCCGTTGTAGGGTGGGTTGAGCGCAGCGAAACCCACCGTGGCTTGCCGGAAGATGAGGGGTTTCGCTCCGTTCCACCCATCTTACGCGCTAAATCAGCCAAGGTGGCGCAGATATTCACGTCACCTCTCCCCTCCGGGGAGAGGGAGTCAACATTACTCCGCCGCCTGCATGCCGTCCGCATCGATGAAGCCGCCGGCCTGGCGCCGCCACAGCGCCGCGTAGTGGCCGCCATGCGCGAGCAGTTCGCGGTGGGTGCCCTGCTCGACGATGCGGCCGTGCTCGAGCACGACCAGGCGGTCCATCTGCGCGATGGTGGAGAGCCGGTGCGCGATGGCGATCACGGTCTTGCCCGCCATCAGCGTGCCGAGGCTCGACTGGATCGCGGCTTCGACCTCGCTGTCGAGCGCCGAGGTCGCCTCGTCGAACACCAGGATCGGCGCGTCCTTGAGGATCACGCGCGCGATGGCGACGCGCTGGCGCTGGCCGCCGGACAGTTTCACGCCGCGCTCGCCGACATGGGCGTCATAGCCGCGCCGGCCGTGCCAGTCTTCGAGGTCGAGGATGAAATCGTGGGCATGGGCGAGCTTGCGCCGCGCGCACGATCTCCTCGTCGCTCGCCGTCGGCCGGCCGTAGCGGATATTGTCGCGGATCGAGCGATGCAGCAGCGAGGTGTCCTGCGTCACCACGGAGATTTGCGCGCGCAGCGATTCCTGCGTCAGGTCGGAAATATCCTGGCCGTCGATGAGGATCGAGCCGCCTTCGAGATGGAAGAAGCGCAGCAACAGATTGACCACGGTCGATTTGCCGGCGCCGGAGCGGCCGACCAGTCCGATCTTCTCGCCGGGATGGATGGTCAGGTTGAAATTCTGCAGCACGCCGACCTCGCGGCCGTAGCCGAAACTGCACGTTCTTGAAATCGATGCGGCCGGCGCGCACCGTCAGCGGCCGGGCGCCGGCCGGATCGGGCAGTTGCAGCGGCTGCGCGATCGTCAGCATGCCTTCCTGCACCACGCCGAGATCCTCGAAAATCTCGGTGATGCGCATGGCGATCTGGCGCGACATGTTGGTGAGCTGCAGCGTCAGCGGCAGCACCATGGCGATGGCGCCGACCTCGACCGCGCCGTAGCGCCACAGCACCAGCGCCAGCGCGCCCGATCCGGCGATCAGCAGCGCGTTGAGCACGTCGAGCATCGCGCCGAAGACGGTGAGCAGGCGCTGCGAAGCGGGAAACAGATCGACGTGGCGGTCGACCGCGTTGCGCACATATTGGTCCTCTTCGCTGGCGCGGGCGAACAGCTTCACGGTGAGGATGTTGGTGTAGCTGTCGACGATGCGCCCCATCAGCGTCGAGCGCGCTATCGGACGACATTTCGAGCGCTCGCGCATGCGCGGCACGAAATAAAAGCAGCAGCGCGGCATAGCCGGAGAACCACAGCAGGATCGGCACCGCGAGCCAGCGGTCCGCCGCGGCCGTCAGCGCGATGGCGGAAGCGCCATAGACCAAAATGTACCAGACGGTGGTGATCGTCGCGGTCAGCGTCGAGCGCACCGACGGCCCGGTCTGCATCACGCGGTTGGAAATCCGGCCGGCGAAATCGTTCTGAAAGAACGCCCAGCTCTGGCGCACCACGTGCCAATGCGACTGCCAGCGAATGAGGCCGGTGAACGGCGCGGCGATGGCCTGATTGGTGATGAGATAGCGCGTCAGCGTCACCGCCGGGCGCACGATCAGCACCACGACCGCCATGCCGAGGAGCCACGGCCAGCCGTCGGCGAGGAAGCGGTCGGGCGGCGTCTTGGTCACCATGGTGACGACGCGGCCCATGAACCACGGCACCGCGCTGTCGGTCAGCGCGACGAACAGTTCGACCACGAACAAGGCCGCGAACAGCCATTTCGCCTGGCGGGCAAAGTGCCACAGGAAGGCGATCAGTCCGGCCGGCGGCTCGGGATGTTCCGGCGCCGCCGTCGGCGTCAAGAATCGTTCGAAAAGTGCGAACATTTGCGGATGGTTACAGGCCCGCGGTAGATGGCGTCAATCGCCGCGCCGATCAAGCGGCGGCGGCGACCCGGCCGGCGTCACGACAGTGCTTCTGACCTTTTAGCGGCAGACGCGCGCATGCCATCGTTGCGGCGGGGAAACACCAAGGGGAAATGCCATGAAACGAGCCCGTTTCGTCGGCGCGCTCGTCGCGCTTGCGGCCAGCCGCCGCCGTGGCGCTGGCCGACAACTATCCGTCGCGTCCGATCACCATGATCGTCGGCTTTCCGCCCGGCGGCCCGACCGACACGCTGGCGCGCATCCTCGGCGAAGGCGATGCAGACGCACGCTCGGCCAGACCGTCGTCATCGAGACGGTCAGCGGCGCCAGCGGCACGATTGCGGACGGGCCGCGTCGCCCACGCCACCCCGGACGGCTATACGATCGGCATCGGCAACTGGTCGAGCCATGTCGGCTCGCCGGCGATCTACGCGCTCGATTTCGATGTCATCAAGGATTTGCAGCCGATCTCGCTGTTGGCCAGCTCGCCGCTGTGGATCCTCGGCAAAAACGCCGCTGCCGCCGAACACCGCGGCCGAGCTGATCGCCTGGGTGAAGTCGAACCCCAAGCCGATCACGTTCGGCACCGTGGGCGCCGGCAGCGCCGCGCATCTGTGCGGCCTCGATTTCGAGCAGAAGACCGGCGCGCATTTTCAATATGTGCCGTATCGCGGCGCCGCGCCGGCGATGCAGGATTTGATCGGCGGCCAAATCGATCTGGCCTGCCTCGAAGCGTCGGCGACGCTGCCGAACGTGCAGGCCGGCAGATACAAGGCCTATGCCGTCATGAGCGAACAGCGTTGGCCGAAATCGCCGGACACGCCGACGATGATCGAGTCCGGCGTACCGGGACTGAGCATCACGTTCTGGCACGGGCTGTGGGCGCCCAAGGGCACGCCCAAGGACGTCGTCGATCGCCTCGATCACGCCGTCATGGCCGCGTTGGCCGATCCGGCCGTGCGGCAGCGGCTCGAAACGCTCGGCCAGGTCATTTTCCCGCGCCGATCAGCAGAATCCGCGGCGCTCGCGGCCTATCAGCAAGGCCGAGATCGACAAGTGGTGGCCGATCATCAAGGCGGCCGGCATCAAGGCGAACAACTGACCACGAGCTATCGGAATGCCGCTATCGGGACGTAGCGGCCGATCGGCAAAGCCGCCGGCGTCGAGACTGAAAAGCTCATCGCGTGCAGCGCTTGCGCGCGCGCCATGCCGATCGACACCGCGGTTGCGGCAACGATCAGCGAAACGGCAAGCGCCAGGGTGGCGAGCAATTCGACGGCGACGTTGCGCCGCCTGAGAAATCTCCGTTCGGTCATCGGGGACGCAAAACCCACGTTTCCCATCAGGTCGGTCATGGCGCTTCGTCCTTGTCGCATTTCTCGGCGAATCAGTTTGCGTTGGTCGCAATGTCGCTGCCGGACTTGGGCAAAGCCGTTGAAGAATAAAGGCGATTTGGTGGTTTTGGTTAATGAAGGGTTAACGCCGGAGCCGCCGCCGGCGATAAACCGGCGGCGTGGTTTTCAGGTATCAGGGGTCGGGTATCAGGGGTCAGGATCTTGATCCCTGATACCTGACCCCTGACCCCTGACCCCTGACCCCTGACCCCTGACCCCTGACCCCTGACCCCTGATACCTGCCACGCTCACAGCGCCGGCATGGCGGCGGCCGGCCGGAACTCCATCGGCACATGGCCGGGCTCGTTGGCGACGCGATCGAGCCAGGCGCGGATCGCCGGAAACGGCGCGAGATCGTAGTCGCATTGATGCGCGACGTGGGTATAGGCGTAGAGCGCGATGTCGGCGATGGTGTAACGGTCGGCGGCGAAGAAGTCGTGCAGCGCCAGATGCTTTTCCATCACGCCGAGCGCGCGATTGCCTTCTTCCATCCAGTCCTCGAACGCATGCTGCTGCAAATCGCGGCCGCCCTTGACCAGGGTGAGCCAGAAATAGGCGGCGCCGAGATTGGGCTCCAGACTGTGCTGCTCGAAGAACATCCACTGCAAGATCTCGGCGCGGTCGATGCGGTCCTCGGGCGCAAGCGCCGTGCCGCCGGCGATGTACCACAGGATGGCGTTGGATTCGGCGAGATAGCGGCCCGGCGCGACTTCCAGAAGCGGCACCTGGCCGTTCGGATTCTTGGCGAGGAATTCGGGGGTGTGGCTCTCGCCCTTGAGGATGTCGATCTCGATCAGCCGGTAGGGGATGCCGAGCTGCGCCAAGGCGAGCCGCGCCTTGTAGCTGTTCCCCGAACGCTGCATCGAATAGAGCGTGAACATCGCCGCTTCCCGAAATTCTCGTGCGGCAGTAATCGCGCGAGTGTTGCGGTCTTACGACTTCAACGCGGCGATGTCGTGGCTTTTCAATTGGCTCTTCATTTGGCCGTCGATTGTGGCGCCGGCCGCGGCGCGATGCGGCAGCGCGAAAATCCCGCTGCGCCGCAAGATCAGCACGAACACCGCCATCATGGCCGGCACGCCGAGCGGAATAAGGCTGATCTGCGCGACGCTGCGGGCGACCAGCGGCACGAGCCACAGCGCAGCCAGCGTCGTTTTCTCCCATGGGCCGAAGCCGCGGGCAAAGCAGTCGACGGCGAGGAAGGCGATGGCGGGCGCCAGCACCATCATGTCGTAATCGAAGCTGTAGGGCGTGGCGAGGATGGTGGCGAGGCAGAGCGCCGCCGCCTTGAGCGGATAAGACGCGTCGCCGCGCCACAGCCAGCCGAGCGCAACGCCGATCGCGACGATCGCCGCGCCTTGCAGCGCATAGGCCAGCGCAATTGGCGCGCCCCACATGCGCGCCCAGGCAAACATGCTCTGGATCTTGTACCAGCCGGTATTGCCCTGTTCGAGCACGACGGTGCGCGTGAATTGCGTCGACAACAGAAAGGCGTGCCATACCGACGGGCCAAAAGTCAGCGTGGTCGCGACGGTCAGGAGCGCGACAGTTATTGCCGCGGCGGCAAAGCATTTCCAGCGGCCGCTCACCGCCAGCACCAGCGGCAGCAGCAGCCCATATTGCGGCTTATAGACCAGCAGCCCGAACAGCATGCCGGCGGCGAACGGCCGGCGGTCGAGCACGACCAGCGCGCCGCCCAGCAGTGCCGCGGTGAGAAACCCGTTCTGGCCGTGGCCGATATTGATCAGCACCGACGGGAAGGCGAGCGCGAGCAGAAGCCAATCCGCCGTCATTCCGGAGGCCGGATCCGTTGGCGCGCCCCGGAATGACGATTGGACGATCGCTCGGATCGTCAACAGATAAAATCCGAATGTCACCGCCTGCCAGAGCAAGAGCGCGAGCCCGTATGGCATCCAGGCCAGCGCCGTGGCGACGAACAGAAAGTACGGCGGATAGTGCCAGCCGTAGAATTGCGTCGTCGGGCCGAAAATCGCCTGCTCGCGGGCGAATTGCTGCGGCGGATCGAACGCCGCATCGGGGTTGCCGTCCAACACATAGCTGCCGGCGGCATAGACGTTGGAGAAATCGGTGCCGAGCGGCCGGCCTTTGATGTCGACGGCGCCGTGCGAGGTCGCGACCAGAAACATAAACCCGGCCGCCGACGCGATCAACAGCACCGTGGCAAAGAAGCGGATGCGTGCGCGCGTGAGCCAGTCGCCGCTCCGCAACATCGCGCGCGCCCGGTCCATTGCCGATGTCATGGCGGTTCCCTGCCGGCTTTCGCCGGGCATTAGGCCAGTGGCGGCTTAACGGAGTGTTGCGCCGTGCGCACGCCCCACCGGAAATGCCACAGATGTGAGCGGCATTTGAGGCTTTTGCGCTTGCCTGCGCGCGGCGGCGGCTATACCAAGCACCCGCTCCAAAACGCGGAGAATCGGAGACTGGAAATGGCCTTCCTCGCGGACCAGATCATGCGCATCAAGCCGTCGGCGACCATCGCCGTGACGGACAAAGCGCGTGCGCTCAAAGCGGCTGGCCGCGACGTCATCGGGCTCGGCGCCGGCGAGCCTGACTTCGACACGCCCGACAACATCAAGGAAGCGGCGATCAAGGCGATCCGCGACGGTAAGTCGTCGAAATACACCGCCGTGGACGGCATCGCGGAACTCAAAGCCGCCGTGTCGCGCAAGTTCAAGCGCGAGAACGGGCTCGACTACAGGCCGTCGCAGATCATCGTCGGCACCGGCGGCAAGCAGGTGTTGTACAACGCGCTGGTGGCCACGCTCAATCCGGGCGACCAGGTGATCATCCCGGCGCCGTATTGGGTGAGCTATCCGGAAATGGTGCTGCTGGCCGGCGGCGAGCCGATGCCGGTCGTGACCTCCATGGCGTCGGGCTACAAGATGAAGCCCGAGCAGTTGGAAAAGGCGATCACGCCGAACACCAAGTGGATCATCTTCAACTCGCCGTCGAACCCGACCGGCGCCGCCTATACCAAGGCCGAGCTCAAGGCGGTGACGGACGTGCTGGTTCGCCATCCGCACGTTCACGTCATGGCCGACGACATGTACGAGCACCTGGTCTACGACGACTTCGAGTTCTACTCGGCGGCGCAGCTCGAGCCGCGGCTCTATGAACGCACGCTGACGGTCAATGGCTGCTCGAAGGCCTATTGCATGACCGGCTGGCGCATCGGCTATGGCGGCGGTCCGGAAAACCTGATCAAGGCGATGGCGATGATCCAGTCGCAATCGACCTCGAACCCGACCGCGGTGGCGCAATGGGCCGCGGTCGAGGCGCTCGACGGCCCGCAGGATTTCATCCCCAAGCACAACAAGATATTCAAGGAGCGCCGGGATCTGTGCGTGTCGATGCTCAACCAAGCCAACGGCTTGCAGTGTCCGAAGCCCGAGGGCGCGTTCTATGTCTATCCGTCCTGCGCCGGCACCATGGGCAAGACCGCGCCGACCGGCAAAAAGCTCGCGACCGACGAGGATTTCGTCACCGAGCTCTTGGAAGCCGAAGGCGTCGCGGTGGTGCAGGGCACGCCGTTCGGCGTCGGGCCGGCGTTCCGCATCTCATATGCGACGGCGACCAGCGCGCTGGAAGAAGCCTGCACCCGCATCCAGCGCTTTTGCGGCAATTTGCAGTAATCGTCATGTATGGACGGCCCCCTGTCGGCAAGAGCTTTTTGGCGGTTCGGCAGACTGATCGGGAGCGGTCATGTATGCGGCCTTTGGATGCGGTCGCTGACCGCTGGCCCTGATGGGATTCGCGGATCGAGTTCCAATCATTGCGACGCGCTGTGATGCGCGATGACGGGTCGGAGTGTCTCGATCCCGGTTCCTGACCGTTTGCCGTCACGCCATAGTTGCCCTTTCCGACGGTTGAGCGCGAGCGATCAGTTGCTGTCTGCGCTAGGCAGCGGCTGGCACACTCGCGCGATCGCGATAGTCTTCTCCTTTGGCCAACACGGCCCAAATGATACGCGCGGTCTTGGCGGCAAGCGCCACAGTGGCGACCTTCTTGGGGCGGCGCGCCAGAAGATCGCGCAGCCACGGATCGCTGACCCCGCGTGCCACCTCCTGGCGCAGCTTGGCGCTGGCGCCGACGATTAACAAGGTGCGCAATGTCCGATCGCCTTGCCGAGAGATCGAGCCCGAACGTTGCTTGCCGCCCGTTCCTCTCTGCCGTGGTGTCAGACCGAGCCAAGCCGCAAAGCCGCGGGCGCTGCGGAACGCTCGCGCGTCGCCGACGCTGGCCACCATGGCACTGGCGATGATCGGCCCCACGCAAGGCACCGCCACCAGCCGGCGCGCCGCCGCGCTCTCGCGCACGCTTTGCACTATCTTAAGTTCGAGCGCGCGGATCTGCACATCGAGCGCTTGCCATTGTCCGGCGAGCGCCAGCAAGCCATCCCGCGCCAGAGCTGGTACTCCGGCATCACAGGCTGTCTGCATCCGTTCGATCAAGCCGCGCAGCCCCTTCACACCCTGCGCCGCTACGATCCCGAACTCCGCAAGATGACCGCGCAACGCATTGGCCAGCATCGTGCGCTGGCGCACCAGCAGCGTCCGCGTCCGGTGCAGGACCAGCATCGCCTGCTGGTGCTCGCTCTTTACCGCCACAAACCGCATCGTCGGCCGCTGCATCGCCTCGCAGCTCGCCTCCGCATCGCGGCCGTCTGTCTTGTTGCGCTTCACATAAGGCTTCACGTAGCTCGGCGGCATCAGCCGCACCTCATGGCCATGCCGTTGCGCCAGCCGCGCCCAGTAATGCGCCCCGCCGCACGCCTCCATGCCGATCACCGCCGGGCGCAGTCCGGTAAAAAACTTCTCCATCTGCGCCCGTCGAATTTGTCGGCGGATCACCACCTGGCCGGCTTCATCGACACCGTGAACCTGGAAAACGTTCTTCGTCAAATCCAACCCAATCATGATAGTCTCTGCCATGGACGGCTCCCTTGTCTGGCCGATTTACATCACCAGTCTGGCACAACTGATGCCGTCGGGAGCCGTCCACACCATCATTGCGAGCAAAGCGAAGCAATCCAGTAGGGACTGGATTGCTTCGTCGCTTTCGCTCCTCGCAATGATGGTGTAGCTACCCTGTCGGCGGGGCGATGTCGTCGAGGCTGCGTTGCTTGGCCTCCGGGCCGAGGAAGATCACGGCGACCGCAGCGATAAACAAGACTATACCGAGCGATACGAACACGGCGTTCAGCCCGAAGCCGTTCTTGACCCACAATATCGCCGGGAAAATGCCGGCGGTGGCGAGCCGGCCGACGCCCGCGGCCCAGCCGAAGCCGGATGTCCGCGCGTTGGTCGGGAACACCTCCGACGCGAAAATCTGCATCGCGTTGCCGGCGACCTGAATGAAGAACACCATGACGAAGCCGGCGACCAGAAGCTCCATATCAGTTTGCGCATGGGCGAACACGACGGCCATGATGCCGGCACCGATAAACGCGGACGATCGAGGTGATCTTGCGGCCGTATTTATCCAGCGTGTACATCATGCAGATGCTGGCGCACGGCACCGCGAAGTTCATGCCGAGCGTGTACTGGAGCGACTTGGTGATGGTGAAGCCCTTGTCGACCATGATGCTGGGCAACCAGCCGCCGAGCCCGATGGCGAC
Organism: uncultured Alphaproteobacteria bacterium; assembly: GCA_963729335.1. Classification (GTDB taxonomy): domain Bacteria; phylum Pseudomonadota; class Alphaproteobacteria; order Rhizobiales; family Xanthobacteraceae; genus BOG-931. The sequence goes on along the minus strand of CAVSNN010000001.1, from coordinate 1,044,659 downwards.
GCCGAAGAACGCCGAGAAGCAGATCATGCCGGCGATGACGCGGACCGGGAATTGCTTGAACACCACGGCGAACGGATCGCTCTTGGTGTTGCTGGCGGCATCGGTCGACAGCGGACCGGTCGGCCCGGCAATGCCGAGCCGGCCGAGAATGTCGAGGGCTTCCTTGCCGCGGCCGTGGGTCGACAGATAGCGCGGCGATTCCGGCAGCGTGAAGCGGAGCACCCAGACGATCAGTGCGCCGACGCCGAAGCAGATCCACACGCCTTGCCAGTGAATTCTATCGCGGAAAGCGAGTACGAACAGCGTGCCGATCGGCCACACGCAGGCGCCGCCGACGAAATGAATGATCGCCAGGATGCGGCCGCGGATACGCTTGGGCGAGTATTCGCCGGCATAGACGAAGCAGAGCGGTTGTTCGGCGCCGAGCCCGAGGCCGGCGATAAAGCGGCAAATCAGCAGCAGCGTGAGGTTCGGGCAAAATGCGCCGAGGATGGTGAAGACGCCGAACAGGAGAAGATTGAACTGATAGACGAATTGGCGCCCGAACCGGTCGGTGAACTCGCCTTGGGCGGCGGTCCCGATGAACAATCCGAGCGTCGTAGCGCTGACGATGGCGGCGGCGCCGCCGGGAGTTGTAAAGCCGGACTTGATCATGTCCGGGAACAGCGAGCCCTGCACGATATAATCGATGACATCGAAGAAATAGCCGGCGGCAATGAGCGAGATTATCTTGATATGGAGTGGCGATATCTTCGCATCGTCCAGCGCCCTGCCGACGAAGCCTTCGATGGTCTGGGCGCCGCCGCCCATTTGCGCTGCGGTGACTGTCGCCGCCATGTGATCCTCCCCTTTAACGCCCCGTTGGCCGCCTGAAGCGGTTCTCGATCGGGCGAGTGTGGAAGGGCCGCCGCCCACTGTCAATGCGGCCACGTGTAGGGTGGGTTAGCCGCGTTAGCGGCGTAACCCACCGCAGGCCGCGAGGCTGCACGGTGGGTTTCGCTTCCGCCTTCGCGCTGCGCGCTTCGGCGGACAGGTCGCTCAACCCACCCTACGTTTTTGTCTTCACCCGCCCTCGAACTGCAAAATAGACAGCCCGGCATTGGAATTGGTGACGTACATCACCCCCTGCGCGTCGACGAAACAGTCGCAGGACTGAATCACCTGCGGCCGGTTCGGCCGCGGATCGAACATTCTCTCCGGGCCCGGCGGAACGAAATATCCAACCTCGCGCGGCGCGAACGGATTGGCGATGTCGTAGGCGCGTACCCCGGCATTGTGCAGCGTGGCGAAAATATAGCGCGAGCTGACGAACGCGCCGGGCCGGTTCTCCCACAGATTATGCGGGCCGAAATTGCCGCCCTTCTTGCAATAATCGGCCTCGTCCGGAATGGGCAGCGTGGCGATGCTCACCGGATTGGCCGGCACCCGGACGTTGAAAATCCAGATGTAGCGCAGCCCGAGCTTGCAATCGGCGAAGTTCGCCTCGTCGGCGACGACCAAGAGATTGCGGTCCGGCAGCGGCAGCGGCGAATGGGTGCCGCCGCCGAACGGCGGATCCCAGTTGCGATGCGCGATCAGTGTCGGCCGCTGCGGGTCGCCGATGTCGACGATCGCCATGCCGCCGTCGCGCCAGGCGCTGTAGATGAGGTTTCCGGCCACCAGTCCATGATGCAGCGCGTAGCGCCGGCCCTTGGGCCAGGTGGGCGTCTCGCCGCCGCCGGTCCACATGCCCGGCAGCCAGAATTTGCCGACCACTTCCGGCTTGGTCGGCTCCGCCATGTCGACGATGACCAGGATGTGGTCGGAAAACTCCGGCAGGTGAACCGACACATAGGCGTAGCGGGCGCCGACATACCAGATACGGTGCGGCCCCAACCCACCGAGCGGCAGGAAAGCGATTTCGCGCGGCGCTTGCGGCTTCGCCAGATCGTAGATGCGAAGCCCGGTCGTGAAATTCCTGCCGGCCAGCGCGTTGCCCGAGGTTCCGGCGAAATACGCCTCCTGGCTCACCTGCATGGTCCACACGCTCGGCCCGTTGACCGCCACCAAGAGGTCGCCAAATCCTTCATGGGTGGCGGTCTGCAAATGATGCGCCCGCGTATTCGGCGGGCAGGCGATGAAATCGACCGGCTTCGGCCGTTTCGGATCGCGCACGTCGATCACGGTGATGCCGTTGGAAAAGCCGTGGCCGATATAGGCGAAGCCGCGATTGACCATGACTTGCACGCCGTCGCCGCGGCCGCCCTGGTCGGTATGGCCGAGGAATTTGATGTTGCGGCTGGCAACGGCGGTCATGGATCGGTCCTCTGCGTTCATTCACCTGTTTCACAATACACCAAACAATGCGCCGGCAGGCCCGGGCGATCTGGAACCTTTGCTGCGACAATATCGCCGCGCCGGAGGCCGGCCCGGTGCAGCAAATGCCGGCGCGGCGTGCTAAGCAAGGCTATGACGCGGCGCTATTGCAACGCGACCGCCGCGGAATTTTAATCATCGCCAACTTGTGACCAAAGCACGGTCAAACAAGCACGATCAAACAAGGAGTAAACGTCATGTCCCACAAAACATTGTCGCGGCGCAGCCTGATGCAAGCCGGCCTCGGCGTCACCGCGGCCGGTTATTTGCTGCGTAAAGGCACGCTGCCGGCGTTCGCCGCGGAGCATCCGGCGCTCGGCAACTTTCCGGCCGGCACCAGCGGCCACACCATCTTCATCGGCCTGATCACGCCGCTCACCGGGCCGTATTCGTCGTCCGGCAAGGACATGCAGCTCGGCTTCGAGCTCGCCATGGAGCACCTCAACAACGGCAGCCCGATCACCGAAGCGATTCCGAGCCTGAAAAAGCACAAGGGCGTGCTGGGCAAGAAGATCGAATTCCAGGTCGCCGATAGCGAGACTAAGCCCGACCCGGCGGTCGAGGCGGCGACCCGCTACATCCGCGACAACAAAGCGATCATGCTGACCGGCGGCGTCAACAGCGCGGTGTCGATCGCGCTGGAAAAGCTCGGCCAGCGCGAGCACGTCGTCTTCATGGTCGGCAATTCCGGCTCCAACGACACCACCGGCAAGGACTGCCAGCGTTACGGCTTCCGTGCCCAGCCCTCCGCCTACATGGCCTGCAAGGCGCTCGCTCCCGTGCTGGCCAAGGAACTCGGCAAGAACAAGAAAGTCGGATATTTGACGCCCGACTACACTTACGGTCACAGCGTGTTCAACTCGATGAAGGAGTTCGCCGGCAAGGAAGGCTGGACGGTCACTACCAATCAACTGGCGCCGCTCGGCACCACCGACTTCTCGTCCTATCTGCTCAATATCGCCAACAGCGGCGCCGACGTGTTCGTCAACATCGCCTTCGGCGCCGATGCGGTGTCCTCGACCAAGCAGGCTGAGCAGTTCGGCATGCTCTCGAAGATGAAATACGTGGTGCCGAACATTTCGCAGTTCCAGGCCAAGGAGCTGGGCGCCGCGATCATGGGCGGCACCTACGGCACCCAGGCCTGGTGGTGGACCGAGGAGGACACCTATCCGCTGGCCAAGTTCTTTGTCGAGGAGTTCGAGAAGAAGAACAACTACAAGCCACGCTGGGGCGCCAGCGAGGTCTATGTCCAGATGCTGGTCTGGGCCGACGCCGTCGAGCGCGCCGGCTCGTTCTATCCGATCGACGTCATCAAGGCGCTGGAGAGCGGGCACAAGGTTAACTCGATCTACGGCGAGGTCTATTACCGCGCCGGCGACCACCAGATGGTGCGGCCGGTGCCGGTGGTGGTCGGCAAGAAGCCGGACGAGATGAAGGGGCCGGAGGACTTCTATCGGATCGTCGAACTGGTGCCGGGCGAAGATACGCTGCCGCCGCTCGCCGAGACCGGCTGCAAAATGCCGGATATCGGCGCCTGAATGCATAAGCGAATGCATAAGCGGTGTGGAGGGGCGGGTTTAAAACCCGCCCCTCCACACTATGGTATAAACTCTTTGACGCAGGCGGATTGTAGATTGTAGGAGCGGGTTTTAAACCCGCCCCTACGGTATATGCTCCCCCGATGCCTACGCTCGGTCAATTCCTCTCGCAGGCCTTCAACGGCATAGCGCTCGGCAGCCTGTTGGCGCTGATCGCCAGCGGACTCTCCATCGTTCTCGGCACGCTGGGCGTGCTGAATTTCGCGCACGGCGCCATGTTCATGCTCGGCGCCTATGCCGCCTTCGTCGTCCTTAATCACGTCGATTCTTTCGCGGCCGCGCTGGCGTTCGGCGCGTTTGCGCTGCTTGTCTTCGGCTGGGCCGTCGAGCGCGGCCTGATCCGCTTCTATTACAGCCGGCCGCCGGAGGATCAGATCCTGGTCACGTTCGGGCTCGGCATCATGATGGTCGAGGCCGTTCACTACGTGTTCGGCGGCCAGGCTCAGCGGGTGCCGCTGCCGAGCTGGGGCCAGGGCATCGTCGATTTTCACTTTTTCTTCTATCCGCTCTATCGCGTCGAGGCGATCGGCATCGTCGCGGTGCTGCTGTTCGCCTTCTATCTGCTGCTCTACCGCACAAAAATCGGCCTCGTCGTGCGCGGTGGCATCGAGGATCCGCTGATGGTCGAGCTTTTGGGCACCCATGTGCGGCGGGCTTTCCTGGTGGTGTTCTGCCTGGGCGCCATGGCGGCGGGGATCGCCGGCGTCATCTATGCGCCGCTGGCTGCCGTCATCCCCAATATGGGCGAGCCGTTTTTGGTGGAGTGTTTCGTCGTGGTGGTGATCGGCGGGCTCGGCTCGTTTCCCGGCGCGGTGGTCGGCGGCATCGTCGTCGGCGAGATTCTTTCTCTGACCACGCTGTTCGATCCGGCTTATGCGCAGGCCGCGATCTACGCGGTGATGACGCTGGTTCTGATCGTGCGGCCGCGCGGCCTGTTCGGCACCATGGGGCGTGCCTGATGGGCGGACCAAACGGGCGGGCCCTGACGCGCTGGTGGCCCGAACTTGCTATGGCGGTCGCCTTGGTCGTCCTGCCGTTCGGCTTTAACGCCTGGTTCGGTTCCGCCGACCTGCTTACCCGCATTCTGATCTGGGGCATCTTTGGGCTCGGCTTCGATTTGTTGTTCGGCTCCGCCGGCCTACTCTCGTTCGGCCAGGCCGCGTTCTACGGCACCGGGGGGTTCGTCACCGCCTACCTGCTGACCAGCGGCACGCTGGATAATGTCTGGCTTGCCATGGCGATCGGCGTCGCGGTCGCCGCCGTGTTCAGCGTCTTCGTCGGGATTTTGGCGCTGCGCCGTATCGGTATTTATTTCGCGATGATCACACTGGCGTTCGGCGAACTGTCGTATTTTCTGGAGAATTCGCCGCTTGCCAACTGGACCGGCGGCGAAAACGGCCTGCCCGGCGTGCCGGCGCCGAGCATTCAGCTCGGCACCTTCGACTACAATTTTGGCGGCTCCTGGCCGAGCTATCAGCTGGTCGCTGGTTTCTTCTTCGTCGGTTTTGTGTTTGCGCGCTTCGTCGTACTGTCGCCGGTCGGCGCGGTGCTGACCGCGATCCGCCAGAATCCGCAACGCACCGCCGCGCTTGGCCACGACGTTGCCGCCTACAAGCTAGCCGTGTTTATTCTCGCCGCAATTTTCTCCGGCTGCGCCGGCGTGCTGATCGGCATTTTCCAGAGCTATATGCCGCCGTCGGCCTTCGACCTGGACACGTCGGGACAACTGGTCATCCAGACCGTGATCGGCGGCGCCGGAACGCTGATCGGCCCGACGGTGGGCGCCGCGGTCTGGCTGTCGCTGCGCGACCTCTTGCAACAGATCCCGGCGGTCGGCGATCTGTGGAAATTCATCCTCGGCTTCGTCTTCGTCGTCTTGGTCACCTTCCTGCCCAACGGCATCGTTGGTACCGTCATGCGCTGGTGGTCGTATGTCCGCCCGAGCGGCCGCCCCGCCGTGGCAACCGCCGCCGGCCGCGCCGACTACGCCACAGCGAGCGACGCGCTGCTGGCTCCGTTGCCGGCGGTCAAAGCCCAAGGCGCCGCGCCGGCCAAATTCGCGCTCGAAGCCCGCGACATCCGGAAGGCCTATGGCGGCATCCAGGCCGTCGACGGCGTTTCGCTGGCGCTGCCGGAAGGCGCGTTTCACGCCATCATCGGCCCCAACGGCGCCGGCAAAAGCACGTTTCTACGGCTTCTTAAACGCGAAGAAACCGTCGACTCCGGAAAAATCCTGCTGCGCGGGACCGATATCACCACCGCCGACGTCACCGCCGCCTACCAATACGGCTTGGCCAAGAGCTATCAGATCAACCAGCTGTTCCCGCAGCTCACCGTGCGGGCGAACCTGCGCATCGGCGCGCTCGGCCGGCAACGCGGCCGCTTGCGGCTCGACGTGTTCCGCTCCGCCGACGGCTTTGCCAAAGTCGAAGCGGTGGTCGCCGCACTGCTCGACGAACTGGCGCTCACCGCCTGTGCGGACCTGGTGGTCAATACGCTGCCCTATGGCGAGAAGCGCCGGCTCGAACTCGGTCTGGCCTTGGCGTCGCAGCCGTCGGTCCTGCTGCTCGACGAGCCGCTCGCCGGCTTGGGCCCGGGCGAGCGCGAAGGCGTCAAGCAGCTCATCCGCAAGCTCGGCAGGGGCCGCACCATCCTTCTGGTCGAGCACGACATGGACGCGGTCTTCGAGCTGGCCGAGCGGATCACCGTTCTGCACGAAGGCCGCAAGCTTGCCGAAGGCACGCCAAAGGAAATCTCCAACGACCCGCAGGTGCGGCAGGCCTATCTCGGCGGGGTGACGCAATGACCGGCGGCGCGACCATGATCGAGGCCGATCGCATCAACGCCTTTTACGGCGATTCCCACGTCTTGTTCGACGTCTCGCTCGCGGTGCGCGAGCGCGAAGTGGTGGCGCTGCTTGGCCGCAACGGCGCCGGCAAAAGCACCACGCTCAAGACGCTCGCCGGCGTGCTGCATCCGCGCTCCGGCTCGATCCGCTTCGACGGCACCGCGATCGAGGCGATGCCGAGCCACGGCATCGCCCGGCTCGGCCTGCAACTGGTGCCGGAGGAGCGGCGCATTTTCGGCGGGCTCACAGTAGCGGAAAATCTCGATCTCGCCGCGCTGTCGGCGGAAGAACCGTTGCCGCTTGACGCGATGTTCGCGATCTTTCCGCGGCTGCGCGAGCGGCGCGGCAGCTACGGCCGCACGCTGTCCGGCGGCGAGCAGCAGATGCTGGCGATCGCGCGCGCGCTCGTCCGCCGCCCGCGCCTCATCCTGCTCGACGAGCCGTTCGAGGGCCTCGCCGTCAATATCGTGCAGAATCTGCTCGAAGTATGCCGGGCGCTGGTTGAGGCCGGCCAGACTATCGTCATCGTCGAACAGAACGTCCGCGCCGCGCTGAGTCTCGCCGGCCGCACCTATGTGCTCAACAACGGCCACATCGTATTCGAGGGCACCTCCGAGCAGTTGCGCGATGCGCCCGACGTGATGAACCGCTATCTCGGGGTGTGAGGGCAATAATGTAGGATGGGTTGAGCCAACGGGTCGGCGCGAGGCGCCGCCCGATGACAAGCTCCGCGAAACCCATCATGCAGCCTTTTGGATCGATGATGGGTTTCGCAAGTGCTCAACCCATCCTACAGGCGACGAGGAAAGCAACCATGGCTAACGTCGAACATGGCATGATCTCGGTCGACAAGATGGGAACGAAAGTCCTGTTCCTCAATCCCTCGACCTATGCGACGGAGGTCGTTATCGACGGTTTTCTGAAAACCGTGCATGAATTGCTGGTGGTGCCGGAGACCGGCATGGCCTATGTGCCGATCTTCGGCGACGGCATTCACGGCCGCAATCCCAATCCGCAGCATCATCTGTGCGTATTCGATCTGCATAAGCGCGCGCTGGTCACGACCATCGATCTACGCCCCTATATCGCCCCGCATACGCTCAAGCTCGGACCGGACGGCTTGATCTATTTGACCTGCGAAAACTCGGCCAAGGTCGTGGTCATCGACCGCGACCGGAACAAGGTGGTCGAAGCGATCGAATCCGGCTCGACCAACGGCCACCGCCTGATCATCGCGCCGGACGGAGAGCGCCTCTACACCGAGAACGAGGAGGACGCGACCGTTTCGGTCATCGACCTGCCGCACCGCAAGCTCCTCGGCAAGATCGCAACCCCGCGCCCGCTCGCCGGCATCGCGATTGCGCCCGACGGCCGCACTCTGGTCGCGGTCGACGACGCAGAGCCGACGCTGTTTCTGATCGACGCGCAGGCCGGCAAGCTGCGCGAGGAGATCGTGCTCAAGGACGTGCCGAAGCCGGCGCAGATCGCGCGCTACGCGCCGGACAATAGCCTCCTCGGCGTCACCAGCGTCCACAGCGACACGATAAGCCTGATCGATCCGTCGTTCCGCGACCAGACCGCGATCAAGGTCGGCTCGCAGCCGATGGACATGGCGTTCCGCGGCGACGAATTGTTCGTCGCCTGCCAGGGCGACGGCTCGGTGCACGTCATCGACATTCCGGGCAAGCGCCACAAGGCAAGCTTCCAGGCCGGAACCGGCTGCGAGTCGCTGGGATTCTTCTGACGTCTTGTAGGGTGGGCACCGCGGCGTGGGAGCCAAGCCGCGTGGGCAAAACCGTTCGAACGCGGTGCCCACGCGGTTGCGCAAGCGCGACGATTTTGCCCACCCTACGTTTGCTTACGACATCCGCCACCGTTTACACGAAAGAGGATGAAGCGGGCGCGCCGCGAAAACGGTTTTGGATTGCATCCGCCGCGCTTCACGCGGGCCGGAAAAACGCCTTAACGATGCGCGAAAGGAATGCAGACGCGGGCATTAATGTTCTCTACAATCGCCCGCAATAGCGGCCCAGATGCGGGCCGAGTGAGGGGAGTAAGCCTATGGTTTCTAAGGTTTTTCTGTCGACCTTCGCCGGGACGGCGGCGCTCGCGGCGTTGCTCGTTACGCCGCTCCAGGCGCAGCCGAGCCGCGTGCAAGTGGGCCAGCTCACATGCTCGCTGTCGTCGGGCATCGGCCTGATCGTCGGATCGCAGCGCAACGTGAATTGCACGTTCCAGCCCGATAACGGGCCGCCGGAAGCCTATACCGGGACCATGACCAAGGTCGGCCTCGATGTCGGCGTGACCAGCGGCAGCGCCATCGTCTGGACGGTGCTTGCCGGCACCAATCGCTATACCGGCATGCTCGCCGGCACCTATACCGGAGCGCAGGCGGAAGCCACCGTCGGTGCCGGCGTCGGCGCCAATGTCCTGATCGGCGGCTCGGGCCGTTCGGTTGCGCTGCAGCCGCTGTCGGTGCAAGGCCAAGTCGGGCTCAATGTCGCCGCCGGCATCGGCTCGCTGGAACTGCATCTCGCGCAATGATTTCGGGCGTAATGTCGCGCCCCTTGACCGGCCCCGGCGACGCCTGAAACGATGATTGCCCAATACCCTGCCGCCGGCGCGGCGGGGTGGGGCGGGCAACGGCGGGTCGGCTCTCGGGAGGCGCTCATGGCAGCAAACGGCAACGGCACGCGCGCGAGCGGTCCGCGCTGCGTCGCGCTGGTCGGGCCGTTCCAGAGCGGCAAGACCACGCTCCTGGAGGCGATCCTCGCCCGCACGGGCGCGATCGCGCGCCAGGGTACCGTCGAAGCCGGCAATACCGTCGGCGACGCCAGCAAAGAAGCGCGCCATCATAAGATGAGCGTCGAATTGACGGTCGCGACCGCCAATTTCATGGGTGACGCCTACACCTTCCTGGACTGCCCCGGCTCGGTCGAATTCGTCCACGACATGCGCGCGGTGCTGCCGGCAATCGACGCCGCGGTGGTGGTGTGCGAATTGGACGAGAAGAAAGTGCCGCAGCTTCAGCTCATCCTGCGCGAGCTGGAAGACCGCAAAATTCCCCGCGTGCTGTTCGTCAACAAGATCGACAAGGCCGATGTCGGCGTCCACGACGTGCTCAAAATGCTGCAAGGCGCCTCGCGCACCAAGCTGATCTTAAGGCAAATCCCAACCTTCGCCGGCGACATCATTTCGGGCTTCGTCGACCTCGCGCTGGAGCGCGCCTTCGTCTACAAGGAGCATGCGCCGTCCGAAATCGTGCCGCTCGAAGGCGACGCCGCCGATCGGGAAAAGACCGCGCGCTTCTCGATGCTGGAGACGCTGGCCGACCACGACGACGAGCTGATGGAGCAATTGCTCGAAGACATCCAGCCGCCGCGCGACAAGGTGTTCGACGATCTGACGCGCGAATTGCGCGACGGCTTGGTTTGTCCGGTGCTGATGGGCACCGCCGCGCGCGGCAACGGCATATTGCGGCTGCTGAAGGCGCTGCGCCACGAATCGCCGGGCATCGCTGAGACCGCCAAGCGCCTCGACGTCAAAGCCGGCTACGACGCCGTCGCTTCTGTGCTCAAAACGCTCAACACCGCCCATGGCGGCAGAATGTCGATCGTGCGGATGCTCGCCGGGCAGGCCGGCGACGGCACCACCTTCCTCGCGGGCGACGAGGAGGCCGGCCGCGTCGCCGGCGTGTTCAAGCTCGCCGGCCCGACCACCGAGAAGCGCGGGCCGGCGGCGGTCGGCGAAACCGTCGCCTTCGCCAAACTGGAAAAGGCCAGGACCGGCGACACGCTGACCGCGGGCAAGCAAGCCCATCCCGCGCTCGCCAAGATCGCGCCCTATCCGCCGGTGCTGGCGATCGCGATCTCGGCGAAGGAGCGCAAGGACGACGTCAAGCTCGGCCTGGCGCTCGGCAAGCTGGTCGAGGAAGATCCCTCGATCACCATCGTGCACAATGCCGAGACCCACGAAGTGGTGCTGTGGGGCCAGGGCGAAATGCATCTGCGCGTCGCCACCGAGCGGTTGAGCGACCGCTATGGCGTCGCCATCGAGCGGCGCGCGCCGAGCGTCGGTTACCGCGAGACGATCCGCAAGGGCATCGTCCAGCGCGGCCGGCATAAGAAGCAGTCAGGCGGCCACGGCCAGTACGGCGACGTGGTGCTCGACATCAAGCCGATGCCGCGCGGCTCCGGCTTCAGCTTTGAGGACAAGATCACGGGCGGCGTGGTGCCGCGCAATTACATCCCCTCGGTCGAGGAGGGCGTGATCGACGCGCTCACGCACGGCCCGCTCGGTTTCCCGGTGGTCGATCTGCATGTGTCGCTGGTCGACGGCTCGTATCACACCGTCGATTCCTCCGACATGGCGTTCCGCACCGCGGGCCGCATCGGCATCGTCGAAGGCCTGCCGCAATGTCAGCCGGTGCTGCTCGAGCCGATTCATCTGGTGGAGATCGTCTGTCCGTCCGAGGCCACCGCCAAGATCAACGCGCTGATGTCCGGACGGCGCGGCCAAATCCTCGGCTTCGATACCCGCGAAGGCTGGGACGGCTGGGACATGGTGCGCGCCAAAATGCCGGAGGCCGAGGTCGGCGATCTGATCGTCGAAATCCGCTCAGCCACCGCCGGCGCCGGCACCTTCACCTTCAAATTCGACCACATGGCGGAACTCACCGGCCGCACCGCCGACCAGATCATCGCCGCGCGTCGCGCCGCCGAATGAGGTCTGGCTTGTCATCGTCCGCCAACGGGTCCGGCCCGAAATGGCCGGCGCGATGACAAGCTCCGGCGGGCGATCCGGCAATCCGGGTCGATTCTGACTGTAGAAGCACGCAGAAATTGTACCGACGGCGATGATTGAGTGCTCGGCCGTCGTGGAGCATGACAAGCTATTCACGGATAGCGATTGTGAAATTCAGCTTTGTCGCTTGGTTCGGCCCGCAATGACACGCGTGCGGCGAATGTCACCCAAAACGGTTACTTTCCGCAAAGCATAGTCCGCAGCTTATCCGGATTATTAACGGCGCCTGCGGCGGTCGTCTGGCAAACTCGGCCACGACGAGGAAGACCCGCAATGTTCGATGGATTGCGCACGCTGTTCGCGGCGAAGCCGGCCGAGCCCGAACCGGCCGACGGCAAGGTGACGCTCGCCGACGTGCTGCGGCGCGGCTGGTTCGAACTGTGGTACCAGCCCAAGATCGAGTTGCGCTCCAAGCGTCTGGTCGGCGCCGAGGGGTTGGTGCGCGCGCGCCGGCCCGACGGCAGCCTGATCAGCCCCGGCGCGTTCCTGCCCGGCGCCAAAGAAGACGACATGCTCGCCCTGACCGAGCGGGTGATTCTCACGGCGCTGCGCGACTTCGAGGATTGCGCGGCGCTCGGCGCCTCGGTCAAGCTCTCGGTCAACGTGCCGGTATCGGCCTTCGTCAAGCTGCCGATCGCGCAGATGCTGCGCGAACAGCGGCCCGCCACGGAAACCTGGCCCGGGCTTATTCTCGAAGTCACCGAGGACGAGGCGATGAACGACTTGAAAATCGCCAACGACATCGCCGACCAGTTGCGCGAACTGCATTGCACGCTGGCGCTCGACGATTTCGGCGCCGGCTATTCGTCGCTGGCGCGGCTGCGGCAACTGCCGTTCTCCGAGCTGAAGATCGACAAGAGCTACGTCACCGATTGCCATCTCGACAAGGTCAATGCCGGATTGTGCGAGACCATCGTCGAATTGTCCAAACGGTTCGGGCTGAAAACCGTCGCCGAGGGTATCGAAACCGTGCACGAGAGCCACAAAATGCAAGGCATCGGCTGCGATATCGGGCAGGGCTATCTGTTCGCCAAGCCGATGGCCAAGGCCGACTTCGTCGGCGCGCTCGGCCGCCGCATGGTCGGCGGGGCGCGCGCCGCCGCGCCGGCCCGCTCGAGGCCGGTCAAATTGCTGCGCGGGTTGTTCGCCGAGACCTGATCGGCGTTGCGCGCGGCGGCGCGCCATGTAATTCCTCCGCGTCAACCGCGGAGGAGCACCCATGCCAGCCTATTGGGTCGCGCGCGCCAAGATCAACGATCCGGTCGAGTACAAGAAATATACCGACCGCGTCCCGGCCATCGTCGCCGAATACGGCGGCAAGGTCTTGGCCCGCGGCGGCCGCTTCCAGATCATGGAGGGACCGCACAAGTTTGCTCGCTTCGTCGTCATCGAGTTTCCGACCTTCGAGCAGGGCGTCGCCTGCTTCACCTCCAAGGACTACGACGAGGCGGCCGCGTTCCGCCGCCGCAACGGCGTGGGCGAGGTCGAGACCATCATGGTCGATGGCGGCGAGGCGACGAAATAACCATCATCGCAGCGCGTAGGGGCACCCCTTGTGGGTGCCCACGGATCGCAGGGCGGCCACAAGGGCCGCCCCTACGCCGCGGCACGCGGCAGATCGGTTTGCGCGCAGTGCCGGCGACACCGAACAGCACCTGCATCAATGGGGGGTTGCCAGCAACGGCTGGTTGGGGCCGGGAGTGAGGATCAGCGTGCTCACGAGATCCGCGCCAGGAGGAACCGATACGGCCCAGGCAGCGCCGTCGGTTTGCCAGCCTTGATTGATGTCATAGCCGACCGAGCGTAGCGTCGCGCCATCGAACGCGACCAATAAGCCCGGTCCCAGGCTTTGCTCCATGTAGACCGCCGTATCGTAGGTGGAGGTGGCCCACATGACGAAGATTGCGTCCACTGGCTGCATCGTCACTTCGGTCTGGGAGTAGAGGTTGAAGGCGCAGAATGGCGTGACGGGTTGAGTATCGACTTCTGCCGCCAGCCCGCAGGTATATGCGGTGTCCGCGGTGTTGAGGATGTAGATATCGCCTGCCGGCGCGGTGTTTGCCACGGACAGCGCGCCGCCGGTTGACACCGTAACGGTCTGTCCGGTGACCGCCGCCGTGCTCGCACCGATCTGGACGGCTTGATTAACCGCGATCGTGTCGGTCGAAATGTAGGCGGTCAGCGAAGTCGATGTGTAGTCGATGCTGATGCTCTCGAGGTAGCTGTCCAATCGGGTCCAGACCAGAGGAACGCCGCTCTGGTTCGAACTCGTGACCAGGCGGAAGGCGTAGAGTTGGAATCCCTCCGCCTGCAACGCACTCGAGGTCGCCGCGTCGAGGGTGATCGAGAGAGTCCGGTCCGTCATGCCGAAAACGGCGAACGGACGCCGTGGCGCCCGTTCGCTTCATGCCTTTATGCTCAGTAGCGGCAAACGATGCTGTTCGGCAGCTGGTTGTCCACTTCCAGGTCCTGACCGGGCTGATTGGGAATGTTCACGTCTGGACCATTGGGGGCCATTGGCACAACGATCCATGCACGCCACGCGCCGCCGGCGACTCTAAGCCGGTATCGCACCTGACCGGCCACATTGTGCAGATTGTCCAGTTCAACGCCGTGCGGCCATGTGGCATTGGCAAAGGTGTGTTGCTGGCCGGCTCCAAGCCGGAGCTCCTGGTAGGGGACCTGCGGCGCGCCGGACGCTACGGCTTGCCTCCTGCTGCCCGGCAATTGCGGCGCCGCGAACGATAAGGCCGCGGGCGAACCGCTGGTGATCAGGATCGGCACCAGGTTTTCTTGCGCCGGCACCGCCGTTCCCCAGCTGGCGCCGCCCCAGTTCCAGCCGTTGTTGATGTCGAAGTTGACCGAGCGCTGCTGTGCCGATGTAAGGTCCACCAGCACGCCCGCCGAGTAGGATTGATAGATCACCGTCCCGGTGTTGACGGTGGCCGTCGCGAACATCAGCAGCACCTTCTCGATCGGCGCAATCACGTCGAGCATGTTGCCGAACAACGGCATGGCGCACAGCGGATTGGCGGTTCCGTTGACCACCTCGGAGATGCCGGCGGTCCACTGCGTCGAAGATTGGTTGGCGATCGAGATTGCGGATTGAGTCCCTTGCTCTTCTACGGTCAGATTGCCGTCACTGTCGGCATCGGCCGTCTGGGCGAGATCGATGTCGATCGCCGTGTTGGCTTCGATCGTGCCGTTCGGGATGATCTGGCTGGTCGAGATGTAGGCTTGGTACTGCTCCGTCCAAATCACCTGGGTCGTCTGCAGGAAGTCCTGGGATTGGAACCATACCGTCGGCGCCGCGCCGGTGTTCGAAGTCTGGATGGATTTGAAGGCGTAAAGGCTGAAGCCATTGCCTTTCAGCTGGGTGATGGTATCGGACGACATCATGATGTCGATTTCGTACTGCGTAGCCATGTCTGTACTCGCTTGTGCTTGAAGGTTGCGACTGGCCCCGAGGCGCCGCTGCAAGCGGACCGCCGCGTGACCGCGAAGCCGTTGCTGTCGGGAGCGACGCTGGCCGGACTTTCGCGAAACGAGTAAATGTCTAAATTGCTCTCACCGGTTGTGAATTTGCTTGCGCGGCACGCAAATTGCGGCATCGGAATTTGCGCAGGGCGCAAATCGGGCGGGCATCAGGAATCCGAGGGCGTCGCACGGCGGCCGGCGGCCTCGGACAGCATGATAAGGGCCTGCCGAACCGCGGTGGCTTCGCTCGCGGTCAGGTTGCCGAAAAGGACATGGGCGGCGAGATCGGCGGGCGTCAATGCGGCAATGCGATGGGTGTCGATCGTGCCACGCCCCATCACAAGCCAATCCAACGAGACATCGAGCGCACGGCAGAGCGCCACGGCGTTCCGCAGCGAGATCGGCATTCCGTTGCGCCAGCGGCTGAGCGCGCTCTGATCGATTCCGATCTCCACGGCCAAGGCATAGAGCTTGCGAACTTTGCGCTCCTGCAAAGCTTGTTGAAGACGCAGGCCCCAATGTTCCATTCTCAACTGTTAGTTGAGCATCGGTGAAAATTTCTCTAAATGCGATTATATTCTGCAAACCTCGCGGCGCCGGTTTGCCACTTCCCCTTCACGCCCGTTCCTGCGGTCCATGAGCGACGCTGGGCGTTCCGGGCGCTCTGTGGCAATCGGCGAGGGCGAGGTCGAGACCATCATGGTCGATGGCGGCGATGCGATGAAATAACCGTCATCGCGGCGCGGAGGGGCACCCCTTGTGGGTGCCCGCCGGATCGCAGGGCGGCCACAAGGGCCGCCCCTACGCCGCGGCGCGCGACTCGCCGCCGGCGCCGCCGCCCGGCGGCGGCACCGGCAAGCCGTCGGCGGCATATTCGTTGAGCTTGTTACGCAATGTGCGGATCGAAATGCCGAGCACGTTGGCGGCGTGGGTGCGGTTGCCCAGACAATGCTTGAGCGTTTCCAGGATCAGATCGCGCTCGACCTCGGCGACGGTACGGCCGACCAGCGAACGCGATACCTGCTCGGCGGCGAACGCGGCATGCGCCACCGCCGGCGCGCCGTCCTGCCGGTCAAGCCGCATGCCGTCGGGCGTGAGGATGGCTTCGGGGCCGATTTCCTCACCGCGCGCCATCAGCACCGCGCGGTGCATGGTGTTTTCCAATTCGCGCACATTGCCGGGCCAGTAGTTCAGCGTCAGCGTGCGCCGTGCCTCGGCCGACAGCGGCCGCGCCGGCACGCCGTTGGCGGCGGCATATTTCTTGACGAAATAATCGGCGAGTTCGATCACGTCCGCCGGCCGCTCGCGCAACGGCGGGATTTTCAAGTTCACGACATTGAGCCGGAACAGCAGGTCCTCGCGGAACGTGCCGTCGCGCACCGCTTCGCCGAGATTGCGGTTCGAGGTGGCGATGATGCGGATGTCGATCGGCACCGGCCGGGTGCCGCCGACGCGGTCGATGACCCGCTCCTGGATGGCGCGCAAGAGCTTCGCCTGCAGCCGCACGTCGATTTCGGAAATCTCGTCGAGCAAGAGCGTGCCGCCGTTGGCCTCCTCGAACTTGCCGACGCGGCGCGCCACCGCGCCGGTAAACGAGCCCTTCTCGTGGCCGAACAATTCGGATTCCAGAAGCGATTCCGGGATCGCCGCGCAATTGACGCAGATCAGCGGCTTCTTGGCGCGGCCCGAGCGGGCGTGGACGTGACGCGCCAGAACTTCCTTGCCGGTGCCGGAATCGCCGGTGATCAGCACCGACGCATCGCTCATGGCGACCTGCTGCGCCAGCTTGACGACCCGCGCCATGGCGTCGTCGCGGTAGATCAATTCGCGCCGGTCGTCGGCGACCGCGGCCAGCACCGCGGCGATCAATTCGGCGTCGGGCGGCAGCGGGATGTATTCCTTGGCGCCGGCATGGATCGCCGCGACCGCGGCCCGCGCATCAGTGGCGGTGCCGCAGGCGACGATCGGGGCGTGGATGTGCTCGGCTTCGAGCCCGGCGACGAGCTCGCGAATATTGATGGCGACGTCGACCATCAACAGGTCGGCGCCGCGCCCGGAGCGCAGCACTGCGAGCGCCTGGGCGGCGTCGGCGGCGTGGGTCACCATCGCGCCCTTGTCCATGGCGAGCTTGGTCGCGGTGGTGAGCTGGCCGTTGAGCGTGCCGACGATCAAGAGACGCATGGTGAAATTCCTTCTTCGCTAAGGCCGGGCAGGCGGCGAATGGCGAATGGCGAATGGCGAGTAGGGAAATGAGCGGAATGACGAATGCGCTCATCCCCATTCGCCATTCGCCATTCGCTATTCGCAATTTGCCCTTCGCCGCGCATCACGCCCTGTCCGCTTTAATGATTTCCGTCATGGTCACGCCGAGCTTTTCTTCCACCAGAACGACTTCGCCGCGGGCCACCAGGCGGTTATTGACGTAGATGTCGATCGCCTCGCCGACCTTGCGGTCGAGTTCGAGCACGGTGCCGGGACCGAGTTTCAACAGGTTGCCGATGTCCATCCGGGCGCGGCCGAGCACCGCGGAGACCTGCACCGGCACGTCGAACACCGCTTCAAGATCGGCGGCGACGCGCGTCGTCGGGCCATCCGGCTCCGTGGCGAGCGGCGGCGCGGCGACCGGCGCCGCCCCGGCTTCGAGGTTGGGTAGCGGGATTTTGCCGTCCTCACTCATGCTCGGTTCTCCTCAGCATTTCGGGTGCCGCCGCGGCGTTGCGGCGGGCACTGACATAGCCGGCCACCGCCGCGCCGATCGCGGCGTCGGCCGTGGCGCTGTCGCGGTTGATGCCGCCGTCGGCCCATTCGATGCGGCAGTCGCCGACCGCGATATCGGGCTCGGCAAGCACCACCAGCCGGCCCTGGAAGCTCTTGGCGCGCACGATATCGTCGAGCTTTTCTTTCGCGGCGGCATAGAGCGCGTCGTTGACGCGCACGGCGATATGCGGCGCGGCGATCAACTGACGGAAGCATTCGCTCGCCAGCGCCGCGATTTCGGCGAACGGCTCGGCGGCGATCAGCGCCGGCGCCAGCTTGCGCGCCACCGCCACGGCCACGTCGACCGCTTCGCATTCGAGCCGCGTCTCGATGGCGTGCAGCCCGGAATTCGCCACCACGAGGCCGTCGGCGATGCGTTCGAGCGCGGCGGCGATGCGGCGGTCGGCTTCGACGCGGGCGTCGCTCTGCGCTTCGGCATAACCGCGGCGGTGCGCCGCGGTTTCCGCCTCGGCGAGCTGCACCGCGAATTCGGCGAGCGGGACGGCCGAATCGGCGCCGTCGCCGTCGGCGTCGGCGAAGTCGGTGTCGAACAGGAACTTGGTCGGTCCGCTCATCGCCATGCGCCTCAATAGATCAGTTCCTCTTCGCCGCGGGTCTTGGAGATCACGATCTCGCCCTTGGCGGCCAGATCCTTGGCGAGATTGACAAGCAGCGCCTGGGCTTCATCGACTTCGCGCAGCCGCACCGGCCCCATCGCCTGCATGTCGTCCATCAGCATCTTGGCGGCGCGCGTCGACATATTGGACAGGAAGAACTGGCGCACCGGCTCGGCGGCGCCCTTGAGCGCGATGCCGAGCTTGTCCTTCTCGACGTGGCGCATCAGCGTCTGCGCCGAAGCGACGTCGAGCTTGGTCAGATCGTCGAAGGTGAACATCAGCGTCTTGATGCGCTCGGCGCTCTCGCGGTTGTCCTCTTCCAGCGCGGTCAAGAACCGGGTCTCGGTCTGTCGGTCGAAATTGTTGAAGATTTCCGCCATGACCTCGTGCGCGTCGCGCCGGCGCGTCTGCGACAGGTTCGACATGAATTCGGTGCGCAACGTCTGCTCGACGCGCTCCAGCACCTCTTTCTGCACCGCTTCCATGCGCAGCATGCGGTTGACCACGTCGAGCGCCAAGTCCTCCGGCAGGATGGCGAGCACCCGCGCGGCGTGTTCCGGGCCGATCTTCGACAGCACCACGGCGACGGTCTGCGGGTATTCGTTCTTGAGATAGTTGGCGAGCATCTCCTCCTGCACGTTGGAGAGCTTCTCCCACATATTGCGGCCGGCCGGGCCGCGGATTTCTTCCATGATGTTGCCGACCCGCTCCGGCGGCAGGTAGGACTGCAGCAGGCGCTCGGTGGCGTCGAAGGTGCCCATGATCGCGCCCGACGCCGACATGCGCGAGACGAATTCGAGCAGCAGGTTCTCGACCAATTCGGGATCGATGTTGCCGATGGTCGACATCACTACGGAAATCTGGCGCAATTCGTCGTCGTCGAGCATGCCCCAGATTTTGGCGCCGTGCTGCTCGCCGAGCGCCAGCATGAGCACCGCGGCGCGCTCGGGCCCCTTGAGTTGGCGCTTGACCGGCGCGGCGGCGGACTTGCCGGCGAGGCTCGCCAAGGCGTTGGCGATCTCTCGTTGCGCGGCGTCGTCTCTTGCGGGAGATGCGGCCATGGGCGGTTGTCGATCAGGCGGTGACGTTGCTGTCGTTTAACCATTGACGGATGATGGAAACGGTCTCGCGCGGATTCTTATCGGCGAGCTCGCCGACCTTTTGCACCGATTGGGCGTGGACCTGGCCCTGGATTTGGGCAATGTCGATCATCTTGGAAGTCTGGCTCAGCTCTGCCGCTCTTGCGGCTGCCTTCGCCGGGTCGACGCCTTCCGCGGCGATCGCGACCGCGGGCGCCGCCGCCGCCGGCAAGCCGTCGCCGAGCGGAGCGCTGGGCGGCAAGGCGGCGAAGCTGCGCTGCTCATCCGGGGTGATGATGCGGCGCACTAGCGGCCGCACCACTAGCAACAGCACGACCAGGCCGAGCACGCCCATCACCAACATTTCGATGGCGCGCATGATGTCGTCCTTGCTGAATTGCAACGCCGACAGCCAGCCGGTCGGCTGGATGATCGGATTGGCCGGAGTCTCGGCGAAGCGCAAATTGACGACGTTGACCTGATCGCCGCGCTTTTGATCGAACCCGATCGCCGAGCGCACCAGCGCCGAAATCTGATCGAGTTCTTCTTTGCTGCGCGGCTGGTAGGTCATGTTGCCCTTGTCGTCCTTGGCGTAACTGCCGTCGACCAGCACCGCGACCGAAAGCCGCTTGAGGCGGCCGCCTTCGATCACTTCGGTCTTGGTGGTCTTCGAAATCTCGTAGTTGACGACTTCCTCCGACTTACGGCTTTCGTCGCGCGGGGTGGCATTGGCGTCGCCCTGCGGGCGCTGATTGGCGCCGGGCAATTCGTTGCCGACCGTGACTTGGTTGTTGGCGCCGTCGTTCGATGCGGAGGTTTCCTCGCGGGTCTGGCTGGAGCGGACCACGCGGCCGTCGGGATCGTATTTGTCCGAACGTCTGGGTGATGCGGTTGAAGTCGAAGTCGGCGGTGACTTGGACGCGCGAATGACCGGGGCCGACGACCGAGGAGACGATCAATTCCACCTGTTCGCGCAAATGTTTCTCGAACGTGGCCTGCCGCTCGTCGGCGCCGACGTCGTTGCCCGCCGAGTCGTCGCCGGCGCCGTCGGCCAATAATTGTCCCTGCTCGTCGACGATCGAGATTCGGTCCGGCTTGAGGCCGCTGACCGCGGTGGCGACGAGATGGCGGATGGCGCGCACTTGCGAGGGCTCCAGCGTGCCGCGCAGCTTGAGCACGATCGAGGCGGACGGATCGATCTTGTCGCGCGAAAATAGCGGCCGGTCCGGCAGCACCAGGTGCACGCGGGCGTCTTCGACTTGATCCAGCGAGCGGATGGTGCGCGCCAGCTCGCCTTCGAGCGCCCGCAGATTGTTGATGTTCTGCACGAAGCTCGTGGTGCCGAGCGCGTCCGACTTGTCGAAAATCTCGTAGCCCACGCCGCCGCCCTTGGGCAGGCCGCTCTCGGCCAGCGTCATGCGCAGCCGCCCGACCCGGTCGCTCGGCACCATGATGATATTGCCGTCGTTGCGCAGTTCGTAAGACACGCCCTCGCGGTCGAGTTCCTTGGCGATGGTGGCGGAATCTTCCAACGACAGGTCGGTGAACAGCGGCGTCATCTGCGGCGCGGTCACGCGCAGAATGACGAAGGCGAAGAAGCCGATCAGGGCGATGGCGACGGCGGCCATCGCCGCGATGCGCGGGGCGCCGAGCGTTTTGGCGAACTCCACCAGACCTTGCACCGCGCTTTCCCCCAGCCGAGCGACGCGTCTGCGTCGCACCCGGCAAGATTTGCCCGGTGGATGGTTAGCACCCGGTTAATATTGACATTTTTCGCAAACAAAACCGCCCGTCCAACGATTGGACGAGCGAATGGCGAATAGCGAATGGAGAATGGCGGAGGTGATTCCCTATTCGCCAATCGCTACTCGCCACTCGCCAACCTGTGCGGCCGGCGTTGGCGATTTGGTAAGGTCGATTAAGCGGCCGTTACTGGCGATATTGCTGGATGCGGGTGGTGCGCAAGCCGGCGAGGCCGTGCTGGTCGATCGAGTATTGCCAGGACAGGAATTCCTCGACCGTCAATGTATAGCGGCTGCAGGCCTCTTCGAGCGACAGCAATCCGCCGCGCACAGCCGCAACAACTTCCGCCTTGCGGCGGATGACCCACCGTTTCGTCCCCGGCGCCGGCAAATCGGCGATGGTCAGGGGGGAACCGTCCGGCCCGATGACGTATTTAACCCTCGGGCGATGGGGTTCTGTCATAGCAACTCTCACCAACTCGACAACTGAGGGCCGACCTTACGCACCGCCACTTAAAATTTGCCTAAGCGGCGGCCACAATTGGGCGTAATTGGCCGCGAGCGGGGCGCGGAAAGCCGCCGTTTTGCAAATCCGGCGCCTAAACCGGCAAGCCGTCGCGGCGGGGTGGATCGGCCGGCGCCGCGGCGATACGTGCTAATGGCTAGAGAAGCTGGGTCAGAGTGTTAAGAGTAGTGTTGAGATTGCTAATGCTGCCGTTGAGATTGCCCAAGGTGCTGGCAGTGCCGCTATTGATCGATTGGATCGAGCTGATCGGGTAGCTCTGTCCGCCCACGGTGAGCTGCGGCGGGTTCTGGCTGAGATTGACGCCGGTGACCGTGCCCTGGACTTGCGTGGAGACGGTGACCGGCTGGCCGTTGGCGCCGGTCGCGCCGATCGACAAAGTGTACTGGCCGTCGGGCCAGGTGACGCCGTTCGTGCCTTGACCGTTCCAGCTATAGGTCTGGCTGCCGGCGTTGAGCGACACCGTTCCGCTATAGACGGTCTGGCCGGTCGAACTGGTGATCGTGACGGTGCCGGTCGCCGGTGACGGCGAATTCAACGACCAGGTCGCCTGAGTGCCGGTCGCATTGGACAGTGTCGCGGTCGAGCCGCTGACGGTGACGTTGGCGCCGAGGAATTGCATCGCCGCGGTCGCTTCGGTGGTCTGCTGCAACGAGATCAGCGTCTGCAGGTTGGTGTTCATATTGACCTGCTGCTCGACCGAAGCGAATTCGACGAGCTGCTGGGTGAACTCGTCGGTGTCGATCGGATCGAGCGGATCCTGGTTCTGCAGCTGCGTGGTCAGGAGCTGTCAGGAACGTGTCGAAATTCCCGGCCAGCTGTTGCGATCCGGCGAGGCCGGCGGCCCCGGCGGTCGACGCGGTGGAGCTGGTCGCGGCGGTCGTGGCTGCGGCGGCGGTCGGGGCGGTGGTCGTCATGGTCGGTCCTCAAGACGGATGCGTTACACGCGAATGTCGATGCCGGTGCCGAGGCCCCAGCGCGCATAGATTTGCGTCGTTTCGACCGGCGCCAGACTGGCGTCGGGAATGACAAGTTGCCGCGCCGGGCTCGGTTGCGCGCCGCCGCCGCTGTTGCCGTCGGCGAACGATTGGTCGCGCAGCGAGAATTGCAGGCCGTTTTCGGCGGTCTTCAATCCGGCTTGTTCGAGCGCGCGTTCGAGCTGCGGCTGCTGGCTTTGTAAGAGCGTCAGCGTCTCCGGCCGGTCGACGGTGACGTGCGAGGTCACCTGACCGTTGCCGTCGACGTCGAGCCGCACGTCGATGCGGCCCAGTTCCGGCGGGTCGAGCCTGATGTCGAACTGATTGGAGCCGGCGAGCGCGCGGGCGGCGATGGCGATGGGAAGACCGGAAATCGCAACGGTTGCGCCCGGCGCGGCGCCGGCTGCCGCCGTTGCCGCCTGGGCTGCCGGGGTATTCGCCGCGACGATGCCGAAATTCGGCAGGTCCACGGTGACGGATTTTGCCACCGCGGTTGGCGCGCTTGACGACCCGGAGGTATCGGCGGGCGCAGCCGCGGCCGTCGCGATCGCGCGCGCCGCGGCGAGATCGGCGCTCGCCGGAGCCCCCGGGTTGGCTTGCGGCGACGCGGCAGTGTCCGCCTGCGGCTGCTGCGCGGGCGAATTGCCTTGCGGCTGCGCGGCGGTAGCGCCGGCCGGCGCAGCCGGCTTTGCCGCCCCCGCGTCCGCCGTCGCGCTTTTGGCGTCCGGTGTCGGCTGCGTCGTTGCCGGCGCGGTCCCGCCAGATGCGGAATCAGGCGCGGAATCTTGACCGGCGAGGCGGGAAGGACTGACCCGCGCGCGCGTCTGCTCGCCGATCGCCACGCTTGGCGTTGTCGCGCCGCCCGCGGCCGGTATGGCCTCAAGCGCGCCGTTCGCGATCACCGCCGCGACCGGCGTTGGATCGGCCGTTGCCGCTGGCCCGGTCGCGGTGGTCGCAACGCTCGCGGCCGTTCCGACATTGCCGGCGTCGTCGCCATCGCCATCGTCCGCTCGCCGTTTCGTGCCGGATGCGGGTGTGCCGGGCGTGGTTGCGGTCGCGCTTGGCGTTGTCGCAGCGCTCGCCGCCGGCGTTGTCGCCGCCGTGCCGAGTTCCGCAGCGGCGGCCTCGTTCGCGTTCGCCGGAAGCGCGGCCGAATCGCTGGCCGAGCGCATCGGCGAGCTTGGCGGCCGGCGTCGCGATCGCGGTGATGGTGTCGGTCCGTTGGGCGATGCTTGGACTGTTGCCGCTCGTGGCGCCCTGCGGACTGGTGCCGGAATTCACGGCGGCGGACGAATTCGCGGCGTATCGCGACCGGACGGAGGAGTGGCCGCTGTTCCTGGCGGCGTTGGTCGTCGGCGCGGTGGTCTGTTGCCCGGTCTGCGGCGGACCGATGGGCGCGGCTCAGCCGGCTGTTGCCCGGTCTGCGGCGAATTGACGGGCGCCGCTGCGCCGGTCTGTTGGGTGGCTTGCGGTGGACTGACGGGCGGCGCTGCGCTGGTCTGTTGGGTGGCTTGCGGCGGACTGACGGCTGCGGGCGGAGCGGGGGTGCTCGGCGGCGCCGACGCGCCGGCGTCGAGCAAGGCCGCGAAGGGCTGCGCGTCGCTATCCTGGTTGGGAGTGGCGGTCTGCATGCGCGACGACGAGGTGAGCGAAACCGCGGCGGAAAAATCTGACGCTATACCCGGCATACTCGGCACTGGCGCACTCCTGGAAGCGACATAAACCTCTCTTCTACCTGCAACCGGCGGGCCAGCGCGGCGGCGAAAACAAAGCGCGTAAATTCAATGTGTTAAGCGCACACCGCGGGCGGCGGATGCGGCAGCGGTTGCTGTGGCCCGGCAAATTTTGCCGAACTCTCGACCATGGCGGAGCCATGGGGCGGCGTTTATAGTAGAGGCCATGGCGTTGAACTCACTCGATATCGAAGGGCGGCCGTCGGCGACGCGCGTCGTCGTCGCCATGTCGGGCGGCGTCGATTCCTCGGTCACCGCGGCGCTATTGGCCGACGCCGGCTACGACGTGGTCGGCATCACGCTGCAGCTCTACGATCACGGCGCGGCAATCCACCGCAAAGGCGCCTGCTGCGCCGGCCGCGACATCCATGACGCCCGCGCGGTCGCCGAACGCATCGGCATTGCGCATTACGTCCTCGACTATGAGGACCGCTTCAAGGAAGCGGTGATCGACCGTTTCGCCGAGAGCTATGTCGCCGGCGAGACGCCGGTGCCGTGCGTGGAATGCAATCAGTCGATCAAGTTTCGCGATCTGCTGCAGACCGCGCGGGAGCTCGGCGCCGCGGTGCTGGCGACCGGCCATTATGTCGCGTCGCGGCCGTTGCCGGACGGCGGCCGCGCGCTCTATCGGGCCCGCGAGGCCGAGCGCGACCAGAGTTATTTCCTGTTCGGCACCACCCGCGCCCAGCTCGATCTGCTTCGCTTTCCGCTCGGCGACCGCACCAAGGCGGAAACCCGCGAACTGGCGCGCCGCTTCGGGCTTTCGGTCGCCGACAAGCAGGACAGCCAGGACATCTGCTTCGTGCCGACCGGGCATTACGCGGACGTCATCGAGCGGCTCGACCGGGCGCCGCCGGGCCGGGCGACATCGTCGACATCGACGGCCGCGTGCTCGGCCGCCATGACGGCATCATCCATTTCACCGTCGGCCAGCGGCGCGGGCTCGGCATCGTCGACCGGCTCGCCGCTCTATGTTCTCGAGCTCGACGCCGCGTCGCGCCGCGTCGTGGTCGGCCCGCGCGAAGCGCTGCGCACGAGCCGCATCCGCTTGCGCGATCTCAACTGGCTGGGCGACGGCACGATCGCCGAGGCGCTGGAGCGTCGGCCGGAAATTTTCGTCAAAGTTCGCTCGACGCGGCCGCCGCAACCCGGCTGGCTGCGCGCCGGACCCGGCGGGCTCGAAGTCGAGCTGATCGGCGGCGAAGACGGCGTGTCGCCCGGCCAGGCCTGTGCGTTCTACGCCGCCGCCGAAGGCCAGGCCCGCGTGCTTGGCGGCGGCATCATCGCCGGCACCATTGCCGCCGCGGCGGCAAAGCGCGCGGTCGGCGCCGCCATGGTTGGCGCGCCTTGATATTGAGTGGCGCATGAACTATTCGGACCTTGCTTCGCCCGCCGAAGCGAATGGGTCTCGCGAAGGCGAGAAAGAAGCGGGCTTCGCGAAGTCGGAAAACCGGTGCCCGTCCTGGATCAAATCCAGGTCAGGCTTGTTCCGGGTCATGCTCTGACGCGATGCCGGACGAACTCGATAACGACGTCGTCGCCAAAGCCTATGCGCGCTGGGCGCCAATTTACGATTTCGTGTTCGGCGCGATGTTCGCGCGCGGCCGCCGGGCGTCGATAGCGGCGGCCGAGCGCATCGGCGGCCGCATTCTCGAAGTCGGCGTCGGCACCGGCCTGTCGCTGCCGGATTATTCCCGGTCGAACCGGCTGGTCGGCGTCGATCTTTCGGCGCCGATGCTGCGCAAGGCCAAGGCGCGCGTGCTTGCGCATAAGCTGAGCAATGTCGACGGGCTCGCCGTGATGGATGCGCAGCATCTCGGTTTTGCCGACGCGGCCTTCGACGTGGTCGTCGCGCAATACGTCATTACCACGGTGCCGGACCCGGAGACGACGCTCGACGAATTCGTCGCGCGTCGTCAAATCCGGCGGCGAGATCGTGTTGGTGAACCATCTCGGCGCCGAGCGGGGCTTGCGCGCGGCGTGCGAGCGCGGCTTCGCGCCGCTCGCCCGCCGGCTCGGCTGGCGGCCGGAATTCCGCTGGGAGCGGCTCGCGCAATGGGCCGGCCGCCACGGCGGCGTGCGGCTGGTCGAGCGCCGGCCGATGCCGCCGCTCGGGCATTTTTCGCTGATCCGCTTTGTGAAGCTGTAGTCGCGAAGCTCAGCCGCGGCGTTCGGCTTGCCAGTATCCGGAGCATCGCGAGGTTGACGAACTGCCGCGCCATGAGCCTTGGCCGTAATCGCCGGAGAGCTGGCCAGTGCCGCTGGCATGCTCGCCGCCGGCGCTGACGGTGACGTTGACGTGGCCGCGCCGGTCGACGCGTCCGGAAATATCGAAGGACTGGTTCGGGTAGAAAATCCTGCCGTTGACGATATGGAGCGCATAGCGGTAGGCGCGGTCGCACGTGCCGGCATCGGTCACGATCAACACGCTCCATTTGCCGTCAAACGACGTGCGCGCCGCGTCGGCCGGCGCCGTCCACAGCGCGCCTCCCAGCAATAAGGCCGCCAAACCGCCGAGAATAACGCTGCGCTTTTTCATGGCGATGGCAACCTGGCCATGTCAAATGCCGCGAATCGCAATCCGCCACCCGGTTAGGAGTGAACTCCCGATTTCATGCCGCCGCTCTGCCTTGGTCGCTGAATATATGGCTATGATGCCGACCCTGCCAGCGCCGGCGCATCGGCCAGAATCCTGCCGTTTTGGAAGCGGAGAATACGGTCGCAGGACGCCAGGCTTTCGTCGCGATGGGCGATCATCACGACGGTGGGACGCGGCTTGAGGCCGACAATCGCCTTGAGGATTTTGCGCTCGGCCGGCACGTCGATGGCGCTGGTCGCCTCGTCGAGCACGAACAGCCAGGGCCGCCGCAGCACCGCGCGGGCCAGGCACAGCCGCTGCCGCTCGCCGCCGGAAATCAAGCATGCCGCGCTCGCCGAGCGAGCGTATCGAGGCCGGCCGCCATGCCGGACACCAGCTCGTCCGCCCCGGCGATGGCAAGCGCCTCCCATAGTTCGGTCTCGCTCGGCTTGCGGATTCGCCCATAACAGATTGCGCCGGATCGTATCGCGGAACAGATAAGGATCCTGGACCACGTAGCTGACATGGTCGCGCCACTCGACGGCCGCCGCTCCGCGCAGCGGCGTGCCGCCGACCGTGATCTCGCCGGCGTTGCGGTTCAACAGCCCGATCAGAAGGTCGGCGAAGGTGGTCTTGCCGGCGCCGGTCGGTCCGCTCACGCCGACGAAGCTTCCCGGCGCGATGGCCAGGTTGAGGCCGACGACCGCGCCGGCCGATTGCCGCGCCTCATCGTAGCGAAAGCTGACGTCGCGAAAGACGATGGCGCCGGGCGCGAATCGCGCGTCGCGGCCTGGGCGGCCGCGCATCCTCCGCCGCGGCGAGGTCGAGTTCGAGCCGGCAGACTTCGGCATAGGCGGGCAGCGCGTTGCGCGAACTGCTGCACCGCCTGGCTCATCTGCATCGCCGGCCCCGAGATCCGCGCGAACACTAAGAAGCATGGCAATCAGAATCGCCGGCGGCGTGTCGAATACGGTCAGGCCGACAAAGGCGATGAGCGCGCCGACCAGGCCGGAAATGCATCGTGGCGGCAAGCCGGTTGCGGCTTTGGCTCTCGATGAAGGCGAATTGCTGGCGCTTGAGCGCGGCCAGGCTGGCTTCGAATTCGTTGACGAAATCCGCCTGCCGGTTCTGGCCGGCAGCGAGTTTCAGGCCGCCGAGGAATTGGGTCGTCTCGTGCATCAACGTGATACCGGTGCGGCTTAGTTGGGCGCCGAGGTTATGCGCGCGGCCGAGCATCACGAAGCTGACGAAGGCGCCGATCGCGACCAGGGCGAGCGCGATGCCGGCCAGCGCCGGCGCCAGCACCAGCGCAATGGCCACCTGAACCGCCGTCAGAACCAACGCGGCGAGAAATTGCACCATGAAATTGGCGGCGCTGCCGATGCGCTGGACGTCGCCACTCATCAGATGCGTGACGCGCGCGTGCTGCAATCGCGACACCGCCGGCCATGGCGCTGCGGCGAGTTTTTGGGCGACGCTGCCGCGCACGTATTCGACAAATCCCATCTGCAGCTGAGCCAGCGTCGTGTCGCGGCGCGCGGCGGCGACCGCCCGCACCACCAAAAGCACGGCGAAAACGCCGAGCAAGAGCGACAGCCGAGCGGTGCGCGTCTCAGCGCCGGCAAGGCTGAGCGCGCGCACGACCGAATTATGTGCAGCCAGCCGCCGGTGCCGCGGGAGCCGCCGGTCGCGGTCACGATCGACAACAGCGGCACCAGCAGCACGAGCCCGACGCCCTCGAACGCGGCGGCCATGACGGCAAGCGCCGCGGCCCATACCCCGCCGGGGCCGGCAAAGCCGGCGAAGTCGCGCGCGAACGCCTCCGCTTGCTTGGCAAAACCGGCGCTCGCGATTGCGGGCTCGACCTGGCTCATCGGGACAGTTTTTGCACAACAATCGTATTGCGCCCATACGCAAGTTATAATAGTATTTATTGCCAGCTCTACTAATACGTGTTCTCCGGCGCTTCCAGCCATGGAGCCCGTCGGCTTCGATCGACGGGTTCGATTCCGTGACCATTCACGTCCCGCCCAGCTTCAACCGACGCCATTTTCCGATCGGCGCATTCGCGCTCGGCTTTGCCGCCGGGTCCGGCGCCGGGTGAAACCTCACGACCGATCAGGGAGAATGCAATGCCACAGTGCCAATCCGGTCTCGCCGTCACACCCGCGCCGCTGCGCCGCGCGCTCGCCACGGCCGCCGTGCTGCTCGGTCTTGCCGCGGCCACCCCGGCGCGAGCGGACTGCAACGTCCACTTGGGCTGGTGGGAACAGCCACAGCTGCCGCCGGTGTTCCCCGATGTGCCGCCGGAGCAGACGACCGATTGCGATTTCCAGACCTGGTCGTGGACCGCGTTTGCACACTTCATGCAGCCCGATCCCAATCCCAAGAACGGCGGGGTGCCGCTGTTCCTGAATTTGCCGACCTATGACGATCTGGTGCCGGACAAGCCGCCGATGACCCTGCTGCAGGCGCAGGCGCTGGTTCATCCGCGCGAACTGGTGCTGGAACCCCGAGACAACCAACCGCAGTCGCTCGGCTCGTTCCAACAGGCCGGCTCGAAAGGCGTGCTGGTCGACCAGAACGGCCGCTCCGTCTACTACATCACCCACATGGACCCGATCTATTTTGCTTTCACGCAGAAATATTTCGGCCCCAATAATTACAAAAAGGCTTCGCCAACGCTGAACTACCCGGTCGGCGCCACCGTGCTGAAAAGCTCCTGGCGCATCGTGCAGCCGGGCGAGGATGTCGGCAACGCCTACACCACCACCGCGACCATCGCGCTTCTCGAGAAGATCCCGAGAACCCCGACAAGTTGCGGGTCAGCGGCAAGATGCAATCCGGCGTCAAGGTGGCGCTGGTCGGCGTCCATGTCGTCGGCGTCGTCAAGGATCACCCGGAATTCGTCTGGGCGACTTTCGAACATCTCGGCAATGCGCCGTTTCTGCCCGCCGGCATAGATCCGCATTCGCCCGATCCGGTGAGCGCGCAGAGCTATACCTTCTACAAGGGCGGCACGCCGGCCGATGCCAGCAATTTCCTGCCCGAGACCGAGACTATCGATGCCGCTACGCAGGCGATCGCGCCGATCACCAATGTGTTCCAGCAATTCGAATATGGCGGGGCGACGCCGGCAAGCCGCGTCGCCGATATCACGTCGATCAACGCCAACTTCCAGAACCATATCAAAACCGGCTCGCCCAAGGTGATCGATCCGGTGTTCGCCAATTACCGGCTCAACGGCAGCGTCTGGCTGTTGCCCAATTCGCTCAAGCCCGGCGACGGCGACATGGCCCAGGACGCCATCGGCTCGATCGATCTCGACAATGCGACGATGGAGACATTCGAGCAGAACGTGGGTGAAAACTGCTTCACCTGCCACGAAACCACCGGCGGCAGCAGCTATCCGCCCAAGAACATCAACACCAGCCACATCATGACCAGCGTATTCAAGGTCAATCCGAAAATCCTGCAGGCGCGGTGAGCTTGCCGCGCCGGGCCTCAAGGCGCGCGTAAATCTCGCCGAGGTGGCGATCGGCGGCGCGGCGGACGGTTTCCGTCGCGTCGCGCTGCTTGGCGTCGCTGTCGCCGGCAAACGGCAGGCCCGGCGATTTGGCGTCCTGCTGCGCGACGTGCCGCATGCGTTCGTGTTCCTCCTCGCCGCACGAAATAGCGAAATGCGGCAGGATCGCCGTGCCGACGGCGTCGGGAAGCTCCCGGTAGTTGAGAATAAGCCCGCCGCTGGTGCCGGCGTCGATGACGGCGCGGCAGACGGCGGCGAGCACGCGGGCGCAATAGTCTTCGTCCGGCACGCCCTCGGTGTCGATGCCGAAAAATGCGGGCGGCAGGAATTGCGGCACCATTTGCATGCCGCGCTCGCGCATCTGCGATACCAAAACCTCGACCGGGTCGCGATAGAGAAACACCCAGGGCACCTCGGGAAAAGCGCGCCGGAACAGCGGCAAAGCGAGCGTGTGCCAGCAATCGAGCTTGACGACGTAGCGCCGCTCGCGGCCTGAGCGCTTGCGGCCGAAGGCGCCGACCATCGCGCGTAGCGCCCGCGCCGCGTCGTCTTCCGGCAGGCCGCGCGCAAGCTGCACCACGGCATCGAGCGGGGCGGCTTCCGAAATCACGATGCTGTCGGGCAGCGCCGCCAGCATCTGCGCGGCGAGCGTCGAGCCGCAGCGCGACATGTGAAAGATGAAGCCCGAAGGCGCCAGGCTGTCCATCGCTTCGGCCTGCGCGATGAGGTCGTCAAGCCCGGTGCGGTAGCGGAACGCGCGATTGAACGGCAGCCGCAAGGCGCGGCGGATTTCCTCCTCGTAGAACGGCGCGCGCAGCGGCTCGGCTCCCATCCGCGCCCAGTCGACGGCGGCCGCACCGGAATCCGCCGCAACCGCAATCGGCAGCCAATGCCGTGGCGGCAGCTCCGAGCCCCGAGCGGCGGCTGCGACCAGCGGGCAAGCCCGAGCAAATCGGGCTCCGTCGCCGCAAGCAGGCTGCCTTCGGTCAGCATGACGCCGCGCGCTTGCGCGTGGCGAATGGCTTGGCCGATGAAAACGGCGCCGTCCTCGACCGCCGCAAGGCTGGCGGCCAAGGCATCATCGGCCATGACCAGCGCCGCGAAGCTTTTCATCGTCTGCACGTTAAGAGTGTATATTGACGATATAACACGTAATTGTATGTTACCGGGATCGTTGCCGCAGGCAATGGCTGCGGGACGTCACGATGATCGACAGGCCGCTCGTATTCGAGGATTTTGCCGACAAGGTCGGCGAGGTGTTCGCCATCAGCGAGCAGGGCGTGCCCCCTATTGCGCTGACGTTGAAAGAAGCCACGCCATTGAACCCGGCATGGGCGCCGCGCGGCATCCGCCCGCCGTTTTCGTTGTTGTTCCTCGCCGAGGATCAGCGCGTGCTGCCGCAACGCCTATATTGCATGGAACACGAGGCGCTTGGCGCCGTCACAATCTTTTTGGTTCCCGCCACCAAGGATGCGAGCGGCGTTACCTATTGTGCGACGTTCAATTGACCGCCTTCCGGCAGCCATTCCAATTCCAGGTAGACGCCGTGGTCGGCGAGATCGGCAAAGCCGAGCCGCTGGTACAGCCGCAGCGCCGGATTGAATTTCTCCACCATGACGCCGACGCCCTTGTCGGCCGCGCGTCCGGCCGCCTGCAGGGCTTGCAGGATGGCGGTGCCGATGCCGCGGCGGCGCCAGGCCGGCAACAGCGCGATGTCGATGATGTGCAGTTGCGTCTGCCGCGTTTGCAGATAAAGCCGCCCGGCCGGTGTGCCGCGCTGCTCGATCACGTCGAAGGCGCAGTCGCCGAAATATTTGCGGTAATGGTGCCGCTGCGCCTGGAACTGGCTCGCCAGGAACGCCTGTTTCTGCTCGGCGCTCCAGGGCAGGGGCGCCATTTCCTCCTCGCGCGTCGAAGCGTAAAGCCGAACGAGGAACGGGATGTCGGCGTCGGTCTCCGGTCGCAGCGCAAAGCCTCGCGACAGCAACGCCGCCGGCAGGGTGAATGCCGGCGGCGAGGAATGCAAGTTCACGAAACCGGTTCTCAGCCTCTTGTCGGGAAAATGCCGTAGAGCGAGATGCAGAAATTGAGCACCAGATAAGGCTGCGTGTTGTCGTGCGGCAGCGAGGTGCCGGTCGGCGAAATGGCGTTGGGGGCGAATTGCGGCGACAAGGTTGGAGCCGTCTGCCAGGGAAGGTCAGGCTTTGTGACGCCGGATGAGAAGCATGTGGCGTTTGGAGTATTGGTCCGTTCCGCTGCCTCGGTCGATGTCGCCGCGCTCGGGGCATGGGTGTGGCTCGGAATTTGCGTGGTGGTCAACGTCACGTTCGGCACACCCTGCACCTGACCGATCGAGGTCGGTGGCAAGCCCGACGTGGTGCCCCAATGCATCGGAATTTGGCCTTGCAGATTGGGAAGATTGAACGTGGTCGTGCCGTTGCCGCCGAAATTGGTGCCGATAACCGAGAACAGCGCGGCATTCTGCGAGATCGCCGTGGGCTGCCCGTTGCACAGCGCCCATTCGTACGGGGCGAAGTTGAAGCCGAAACAGCGGATTTCGCCGATATAGGCCTGAGACATGGTGCCCTCCTCAACTGCGCGACGGGTAGACGCCCTGGAGGGCGATGATGAACGTGATGCAGAGCGACGGCATCAAGTTGGTATGCGGTTGGCTGCCGCCGCTATTGCCGACGGCGCCTCCGGCCAAGGCAATCATGGTCAGCGCCGGCTGGCCTGACGGCTGAAAGGCGTAGAATCGCGGATCCGACCCGGCGGTAGGCTTGCCCGGCAGGACCGAAGTGCCGATGGCGGTGGCGTTGGCCTGCGTCTGCGTGGCATTGAGCGTATGGGTGTGGCCCGGCATGGTTTGCGCGGTGATCGTCACGGGGTCCGCGCCGCCGACCTGGCCGAGCGCATAGGACGAAAGGCCCAAGCCTTGACCGACATGCACCGGTAAGCGCGAGACCAGATTGGGCAGCGCGAAGTTCTGGGTGCCGTTGCCGCCGTAAGTTGTGCCGAGCAGTGAAAACAGCGCTTGATACTGATTGATCGCCAGAAGCTGGCCGTTGCAGAAAGCCCAGCCCTGCGGCGCGTAGTTGCCGCCGAACATGGAAATCTGTCCGAGATAAGGCGTCATCGAAGTAACCCTCCCACCCTGTGACGTTGCCGGCGGCGACTAGCCGCGCGTCGGAAAGATGCCGCTCTGAGCGATGCACCAATTGATCGCCAGGTACGGCTGGATGTTGCTGTGCGGCTGATTGCCGCCGCTGGGACCGAGCGAGGATGGGTTCAACGGTTGCGGCGCGGCGCTGGGCCCATAGTACGGATTTCCGGTTCCTCCGCTTTCGTTTCCGACATTTGCGAGCGCTGCGCCCGCCTGCGGAGCAAGAGAGTTACCGTTCTGCGAGGCGCCGACAAAGGCGTGGCTGTGAATCGGCAGCATGTTGAGGGTCAAAGTCACGTTCTCTTCGCCGGCCGATTGCCCCCTGAAAATAGGTGTTGCCGCCGGGCGAGGTCCCGAAGTGCATCGGCACGCGGCTTTGCAGATTGGGCAGCCCGAATGTGGTCGTGCCGTTGCCGCCGTACATGGTGCCGAGCAGTGCGAACAACGCGGAACTCTGCGCGATCGACAAGATTTGGCCGTTGCATTGCGCCCAGCCTCTGGGCGCAAAGCCGAAGCCAAATGCCTGAAGCTGGCCGAGAAATGGTTGGGTCATCGCTTTATCCCCTCCCTGATGAATTCTGCTACTTATAGCAGCATGTCTTTCATTGCACAACTGCGTGTTGACGTTGTTGTGACGCTATTGTTTGATTGTGGACCTCCTCGTCCAATCGCTTGGCAGTTGTAGGCCAATGCGCTAACGTTCAGGTTGAGCCTCATGTTGGGGGCGGCTTTGTCCTGTCAGGGGTAGTGGGGGCCACGATGATCGAACAAAGTAGCGGACATTCCGCTCGCACCGAAGGTGGCGCGTTTCCGTCCAAACTGAAGCATCCATGGAGCACGCCTCGGGTGATTGAATCGGAAATGGTGCAGCAAACTGGCACTGGTAGCGCCGCGGCAGAGGACCACACCCCTTTTAACGGCAGCAGCAAGTCCTAGGTCGCTGAAGGCGCCAATGCCCGTTTTCGCTGGGGTGGTGCGATTCAACGACGGCCCCACCGATTGTAATTTCGAACAACAGCTGATCAGGGCAATTCCTGGGAGCCCAGAGGGGCAGAGCGAGATCTGCCGTGCGGGCGGCGCCCTATTCGTCCGGAAGGTGATGGCAGGTGCGCCCTTCCCGGCGGCCGACCGGCGTGTCGCCGTGGTCGATGACGGCCGGGTTTTGTTCGCTGCCTACGCGCGCCTCGACAACCGCGACGAACTCGGCGCCGCGCTCGGTCTCAGGCGACCTGAGCTCGCAAATACGACCGATCCCATTCTGCTGATGAAGATGCTGGAGCGCTGGGACGACGCGGGGGTCGCCCAGTGCCTCGGCGCTTTCGCTTTCGCGCGCTGGGAGCCGGCCGAACGGCGCCTGACGCTGGGCCGCGATTGCCTCGGCAACCATACCCTTCTGTTCCATCATACCGGCCGCGCCTTGGTCTTCTCCAACATGCTCGCGACCTTGCTCGCGCTGCCGGACGTTCCACGCCGGATCGACGAGTTCGCGTTGGCAAATTTCCTGGCTGTCAACCCCAGACATCCAACCCGCACCCTCTACCTCGGCATCGAGCGCGTGCCCAGCCGAACTCTGGTCACGGTCGATCGCACCGGCATTCACCGCAGGTATTATTGGGCGCCGAATTTCGACGCGTCGCCGCCATACCAGCGCGACCAGGATTATGTCG
This sequence comes from uncultured Alphaproteobacteria bacterium, assembly GCA_963729335.1. GTDB lineage: Bacteria > Pseudomonadota > Alphaproteobacteria > Rhizobiales > Xanthobacteraceae > BOG-931. The sequence continues at coordinate 1,009,216 of CAVSNN010000001.1, read as the reverse complement.
AACGTGCGCGCGAGCTGTTCGATCAGGCTGTCGCCGCGGTAACCGCCGACGTCGCCGACGCCGCTATCGCGACCAGCGGCGGCCTGGATTCGAGCGCCCTCGCCGCCACGGTGGCGCGGCTTGGGACGGTCAAACGGATTACCTGTTACACCCTGTTGCCGCCAGCAGATTTACAAGTCGAGGTCGGCCCCGACGAATATGCCAGCGAGCAGGATAAGGTCGAGGCGCTGGCGCGCATGTATCCGGCGCTGGAACTGCGGCTGCTCGCGCCCGACGGCCTGCACCCCATCGAAGAGGACGACACAAGGCACTTCGTCAGAGCGAGCCTGCCGACGTTCGGGCCCACCGCATTAGGCTGGACCGCTTTTCTGAACGACGCCGTGATCGCCGCGGGTCATCCGGTGCTGCTGGTCGGCGCTCGCGGCAATTCCGGTTTGACCTGGACCGGAAAATGTTCGCTTCTGGCCCTGCTGCACCGCCGCCAATGGGCGACGTTCGCGCGCGAATTCGGTGCGGTCGCGCGCATTAACAAACGCGGACTGGCGCGAACTTTTGTTTCCGACATTCTGTGGCCGGGCGCGCCGGCCTCCTTGCGCCGCTTCGGCCATCGTCTCCGCGGCCGCGACCCCGTCGGCATCTCGCGCTACAGCGCGCTCAATCCCGGGTTCATCGCGGAACACGGCCTAGTGGGGCGATGGCAGGAGGAGGGCTTCGACGGCTGGTACATGTTCAACGGCTGGGAACCGGCGCGGCACCGCGCCAGGCGCATGTTCGAACTCCCATCATGCCCACCGCGACAGCATTTACTGGCTCGAGAATGTCGATATGCGCGCTCCGTTTGCCGACCGCCGCCTGCCTCGAGTTTGCCTTGTCGGTCCCCGAGCCCCTGTACCGCCGCAACGGCGTGCCGCGGTCCTTTGCCCGCGCCGTATTCGCCGACCGGCTGCCGCGCGAGATTCTGACCGAGCAGCGGCGCGGTGCCGGCGGCGGCGCCTGGTTCCGCCGCCTCACCGCAAGGCGTTCGGCGATCGCGGCCGAAATCGAGCGATTGGAAAATTCCGCGACCGCGCGGCGGCTGATCGACCTGCCGCGGCTGAAACGCCTGCTCGACCAATGGCCGGCGGACGAGCATGCCGCGCAGCTTCGCGAATTCGACTACATGCTGGCGCTCACCCGCGGCATCCACGTCGGCCGTTTCATCCGCTGGGTCGAAGGCGGCAACGCCTAGAATAAGCGGCGGTACCGATCCGAACGAGCCGCATCAGGCGGACCGCTAGCCTTGTTCCGCCGGGCGGGAATTACGCATCGGGCGCATTATGTCCACTGTCATGGCTGCGCTCCGGTGGCCGCATCAATGTTTTACGCTTATCGAATTTTTCACCGGCGTATGGACCGTTGCGGTCGACATAGAACAGGAAAACCTGAACAAGCTGGTTTCCCGCATATGCATCGCGCCAGTGGAAAAGATCGATGCCTCGATAAAGCAAAGCGTCTCCCGGCATCAGCAGCGCTTGGTACGGCCCTGAACCACCTTCCACGTAGATCGGCCAAGGCTGCTGCGGAGCCTGGCCAATATTTAGGGTGATGCCAATCTCACACGCCACGCGATCGCGATGGCGTTTCAAAACATCCCCGCGCTTGTAAAGCCGAAAGTAGGAATACGTGGGGTGAAGCGCCAGCCCCAAGCGTTCCTCAATGCGTGGGCGCAGATATTCGAGAAGACTGTCGAACGCCGGGTCGCCATAGCCGCCAAGAGTATTCGGCAGCAGTGGCCCGCCCGGGGACAACAGCCGGCACGCGAATTTGGTGTGCACGTAAGACCAGAAAAATTCCGCCAGCGCCGGCTCGATCAATTGCGGAACGACGAGATAGCCCTGCCGGCGGAAGGCTTCCGCAGCAGGGACGGACGGGCGGTCCAAGGTTTCAGTTCCGACGCTCATTTTGCTCTTTGCGTTGACAGCCATACTAAACAAAACACGCGATCTCGGCGAAATTCTCCGCCACCGGATAGCCCGTCACCTCCACGCCCGCGGCATCGAGCCAGGCATGGGCGTCGAGCGGCTTGTCCGTTCCCTTGGCGGCGCCGAAATGCATGACGCTTTGCACGCCGCGGCGCTTGAGCATGACGCGCGCGGCCATGGCCTGCGGCAGGCACACCGCCTTGAACGGCACGTAGCGCGCCGAACGCGTCACCGCCCAGCCGATATCCGCGGCGAGCTCTGCCTGATCCGGCGCGGCCCCGGTTTCCGCTTGCGCGGCGCGCGGATCGGTCGGCGGCACGAAAGTGCCGAGGAGCCGCGCCAGGCGCGGAAACGGAATGAAGATCAAGGCAAGCCGCGCCGCAAACAGATACGCCACCGCCTCGGCCAACAGCGCGCGCCGGCGGTTGTCGACCTGGCCGAACCTACGCAACAACCGCCGGATCAAGCCGGTGTTCATTGACCGTCTCCGTAGGGGCGGGCCTCGTGCCTGCCCATCTGCCTGCCCGACGCGGGCGATCGCACGGGTCGCCCCTATGCAGCCGGCGGCGGATCAAGCGCAATCGCGCCATGCTTCACCAGTTCGTTGAGAAAGGTCTCGACCTCGGCGCGGCAGACCTCGGGCGTGACCTCGAACTCGTCCAGCAATCGCGCGCAGACGGCGTCGACCTCCTGCGGCGTCTCGATCAGTTCCCAGATGCGGGCGCCGACTTCGCTCAAGCCGATATAATTGCCCTTTTCGGCGCTCATCATCACGAGTTCGTCGCCGACTTTCGCCGCCAGCCAGTCGCCTTGCTTGCGGACCATCATGGTTGCTCCTGTTAACCGCTGCGATTTTATCATGCCCCGCGAATAGCGAGTAGCGAATGGCGAGTAGAGTTGAACATCCATTCGCTATTCGCCACTCGCCATTCGCCATTCGCCCAACGTGCTTGCCCGCGGCGCCTCGCCGGCGAGCCCATAGCCCAGCCGCAGCATCATCGGCGCATGCGCGGCCTCGATCCGCGCCACCTGCTCGGCGTCAGCTCGTCGCGCCAGGCGCCCGACCTCGCCGCGGCGGAAGAACAGCCCGCCGACGTGCGGCCGCGGCGTCTCGCTGAAGCCCTTGTCCTGCTTCCTGCCGCCGCAATTCGGCAAAATCGGCGTAGCGCACTGCGCGGGCGATGTCCTCGTCGGTCGCACGCGCGTCCGGCGAATTCGAGCGCCGCGGCGGAACGTGCCGGCCGTGTCGGCCTGCAAATCCTCGTAGCGGACCAGATGCACGGGAATGTCGGTCTGATCGAGCCAGCTCGCGATATGGCCGCTCCAGCCGGGCAGCTGTTGGCGAAGCTGCTGTGTCCAAGCGCCCCGGTTTGGCGCAGTAGGCCGCTTCCCGGTTGTTCATCAGCACGATCGCATCGTCGATGTCGACGCGATTGTGATTGGCGAATGACGGCGCCACGTCGCGCGGATCGCGCACGATGACGATGGCGCCGTCGGCGCCGCGCCGGCCGGCGAGCAGCGGCTCGCCTTTCGGCGTCGCGTATAGGCGTCGTGCACCTTGACGAAGCGCACCGGCGGGGTGTCCTGCGGCTTGTCGTATTCGTCGTCGTCCGCGCCCGCGCGCCAGCTCCTCATAGACGCGCGGGCGCAGGCAATCGATCTCGTCATGGGTCAGCAGCCCGGAATCGATCAGGGTCAGATAATCGAACGGGCCGCGCGCGCTGGCGATGCCGCCGCGTTCCGGCAGATCGTTGATGTCGACCGGCTTGCCGTCTTTGGCCGACAGGTTCGCCACCAGCATCCGGAACCAGGTGTTGCCGGATTTCGGATAGGAGGCGAGCCAGATGGTGCGGGTCACGCCGCCTTCTCCATCAGCCGCAAGTCCAGCCAATGCTGCTCCAGCCATGCGATCGCTTCCGGCATTTTGGCGAAATCGAGCGCCCGGGTCAGATAGAAAATCCCGGCGACATTGGCGATCGCGGTTGCGGCGTGAAAATAATTCGCCCGTTGCCCGAGGCGCCGCACCAGAAGCGGCCGGTAGGCATTGCGGCGCAGCAAGAGCGCCGCGTCGACCACGTTCGGCCGTTCGATCCCCGGCGCGTGCGGCGGCCGCGCCTCGCGCAACGCATAGACCGCACCGAGCGCGAGCGGCTCGGTGAACGCTTCGCTCGGCTCGACGTAGAATTTCTCCATGGTCTTGCGCACGCGCTCGCCGCGGCGCTGCGCCAGATCGAGCCGGTCGATGGCTTGCGCCCAGAGCTTGAGCTGCCGGCCGTCGGGATGCACCATCGGCGCGCCCGCGGCCGTCGGCGGTGAGCGTGCAGAAATCGTCGGTCACCAGCGGATAGCCGCGCTGCGCCAGCGCCGCGGCCAGCGTCGATTTCCCCGCGCCCGAGGAGCCGGCAGAACAGCACCGCCTTGCCCGTTCACCCGCACCGCGCTGGCATGCAGCACGATCTGCTCGCGCTGATGTAGCAGGATGCCGAACACGGTGCCGAGAATGAAGATCGGGATATCGGCGTCGCCCGCCTCCGATTCCGGCGCCACCACGATCTCGCTGCCGTCATTGAGGAGGAAGCGGGCGATGTCCGGGATGCGGAGCAGGAACTGCTTGCCGGCGATCTGCCAGGTCGGCCCGGACGCGCTCGGCTGCGGCAGGCTCTCCGGCACCGGGCCGCGCCGGATCGTCACCTGCGGGGCGCGCTCGGGACTGCCCGCGATCAACCCCGGCAAGCGCGATCTCGCTCGCAACCGCAAGCCCGGAAACGCGATAAAATTGCACCTGCCCGCCTCGTGGAAATTAACGCGTTCGGCAGCTATTAGCCCGGAACATCAATAGCATAAAAGCGAGTTTTAGTCCGGGGACAAGACCGGATGAGGAAGCCGAGATCTACTCTTGGAAATGTGGCTTTCCTGTCATAAATGTGCGCCATCCGCGCAGAAGCGAGCGGTTCCGGCCCCCGAATTTAGGACTATCCTAAGCCCCGGGGCGGATAGATAAATGTCTGCGGCGGCGGAGTAGCTCAGCTGGTTAGAGCAGCGGAATCATAATCCGTGTGTCGGCGGTTCAAATCCGTCCTCCGCTACCAAACTTAATTCTGTCCAGCCCGGAGACATAGGTAACGGAGCGTACCTAAGACATAGGTGACAACCTCGAGCCGAACGGGTTGTCGAGGGGTTGCAAGGTTTTCTGCTCCAGATCGATATAGCCGAGATCGTAGTGCATGAAGCTGACGAGCCAGATGCCGTCGTCGACTTCTTTGATTCCGAGGCGCTGACCGGCCAGCACGGAGGAGATGTTGATCTTCTTGCGATGCAGGCAGATGCGGCCGCAGGCGGTGACGAGGATGTCGCGGTCATGCAGCGGGTAGGCGAGGTCGGGCAGACCGTCGTAGCGCCGCGTTGAAGCCGCATAGAGCTCGACGGGACACTTCATGGCCAGCGCCTCATGCGGCCGTTCGGCGTTGAACTCGTTCAGGAAGGCATCGAAGCGGGCCTGTTGCTGAAGGCTGTTCATGCCTGGCGGCCGCGTGGCTTCCTTCTTGAGGGTGAGGTGCATGCGCTCATGGCGGCCGTTCTGCTGCGGCTTGCCGGGCTTGATGCGTTCGATGGCGATGCCGAGGCGCAGCCACCACACCGAGAGCTTGGAGAGATTGAACAGGGCATTGGGACTGGCGAACGGGACGCCGTTATCGGAGCGGATGGCGAGCGGCAGGCCGCGCTCGCCGAACAGCCGCTGGAAGGCGGTGAAAGCCAGCTCTTCGCGGGTCGATTCCAGGGCCTCGCACAACAAGAGGAAACGCGAGGCGTGGTCGGTGACGGTGAGCGGATAACAGTAGCGGCCGTTGCCGAGCTTGAACTCGCCCTTGAAGTCGGCGCACCACAGATCGTTGGGATTGGCGCCGGCCGACAGCGGCGTTCCGGTGGCGTGCCGGCGCGGCCTGCCGATGCGTTTGACCAAGCCGTGGCGATCGAGCACGGCGTGGATGGTGCTCCTGGCCGGCACGCGCACATCGCCGGCCAGCCGCCGCACCAGGAGCTCGCGGATCTTGCGCGCGCCCCAATGCGGCTTATTGCGTTTGAGCCCGACGATGAGGCTCTCGATCTGGGCCGGCAGCTGGTTGGCATAGCGGACCGGCCGCCGCGACCGGTCGGTGAGCGCCTCGAGCCCATGCTCCCTATAGCGGTCGAAGATTTTGTAGCCGGTTTTGCGCGAAATGCCGAACTCGCGACAGACCTCCGTCATCGCCTCGCCATCCAGAAGCCGTCCGACAAATCGCAGACGTTCGTCCATGACCGAACACTCCTTCCACGGCATCGACACCTCCCGCCCAAAGGCGAAAAGTGTTACCCATGTGTCCGGTACGGTCTGTCACCTATGTCTCAGGCTGCACATTCCCAATCAGCGTCCGAGAAAATCGCCGATCGCGCGCGCGACGCGCTCGGCCTGTTCCAGATGCGGCAGGTGGCCGGCGCGCTCGACGATCTCGACGCGGGACTTGGCGATGCGTCGGGCGAATTCGTCGGCATAGGCGGCCGCGACGATCCCGTCGGCTTTGCCCCAGACGATCAAGGTCGGCGCCGCGATGCGATGGATGCGGTTGTCGAGGCCCTTGTCCGGAATCGGCCAGACGAATTTGCCGGTGCACGCCTGCGACCAGATGCGGCCGGCCTGCATCTCGATCCGCGCCGCGGTTTCCTCGGGCAGGCCGAAGAATTTTTGCGCGGGACTGCCGTCGGGATCGGCGAACAGCGCCGCGCGCAGATCGGCGGGCGGCAGGATCATCCAGTTCTTCACCGGCAGATCGTCGCGCCACAGTCCGACCGGATCGATCAGAATGAGCCGGCGCACGCGATCCGGCATGGCGGCGGCGATCTCGCAAGCAAGCATGCCGCCGAACGAATGACCGGCGAGAACCACCGGCTCGAGCGCAAGCCGGTCGAACAGCTCGCCGTGATAGACGATGAGGTCGAGCCAACCGTCGATCCGATGGATGGCCTCGGCATCCTGCCCGCTGGTGCCGGGAAATTTCGGCGCATGGACCGTATGGCGATCGGCGAGCCGCGCGATGAAGTCGCGATCGGGCGCAAGACCCCACGGTCCGTGCAGATAGACCAGCGGCGCGCCGCGGCCGCCGCTCTCGACCTCGGTCTCGATCCGGTCCTGCCAGAGCTTCAATCTCCGCCCTTGCGGGGAAGCCATGCCGCCCTCCCGGCGTTCAGGACGCGGCGGCCATAGCGGCGTCGATGGCGGCAGCGGAGCGCTTTCCCCTCAGGCGCTGCGGCCACCAGCGGTCCTCGTATTTGTCGTCCCACTGGTCGGCGAGATAAGGCAACACCTCGCGCGCGAACAGATCGATGTTGCTCTTGCACAGCTCGGTCGGCATCGAGCCGAAGTGCAACAGCGCGAGCAGGTGGCCCATGCGCAATTGCTTGACGCCGTCGAGCAGTTGCTCGCGCACCGTCTTTGGGCTGCCGACGATGACGAAGCCGCGATCGTAGAAATCCTTGGCCTTGAGCTCGTGCGGCTTGATCTCGGCGCGCGGATTATGATGCAGCGCCTGCACCAGCGCGTCGTATTCGAGGCAACCCGGGATCGCCTGGTAATAGGGCGGCGTATACAAGAGCTTGTGGAAGAAATATTCGGCGTGCTCGGCGTAAAGCGCCTCGGCCTCGGCGTCGGTCGCCGCGACGCCGATAAGTTGCAGGAAGCTGAAGCGATAGGGATTGTCGTCGCGGCCTTGGCGCGCCACCAGCTCCCAATAACGCTCGCTGACGGTCTTGGCGTTTTTGGCGCCGTAATAGCTCAGGTGGCAGAAGCAATGATCCTGGGCGACGACGTATTCGGCGGTTGAGGAAATCCCGGAGCCGGGAATCCAGATCGGCGGATGCGGCTGCTGCATCGGCCGCGGCCACAGGTTCACCATGCCGAGCTGATAATGTTTGCCGTTCCAGGCGAAAACCTCGCGCGCCGACCAGGCCTTGATCACCAGCGCCAGGGCCTCGCGGAAGCGTTCGCGCTGCTCGACCGGAACGACCCCGTTGGAGATCGTGGCATCCGACGGCAGCCCGGTCGGAAATCCGGCAACCAGCCGCCCGCCGCTGATGCAATCGAGCATGGCGTATTCCTCGGCGATGCGGGTCGGCGGCGTGGTGGACGGCAGCGTCGAGCCGAGTTGGACGATGGCGACGTTCTGGCCGTTGGTCTGCTTCGCCAGCACCGCCCCCATGATGCTGGGGTTAGCCATGAAGCCGTAGACATTCTGGTGATGCTGGTTGGTGCACAGCCCATGCAGCCCCGCCTTCGCGGCACAGAGCAGCTCATCGAGCGTCGCGTTGTAGTATTCTCCGACCTTTTCGGCATCGGCGACGTCGAACCACACCGGATCGATGAAGGCCGAATTGTAGCGCCGGTCGAAATCCGCCGGCAGGTCGCGATAGGGCATCAGATGGAACATGCAGACTTTCACGGCGCCCTCGCGATCCTCCCGCCCTTGCCGGGCCTGGGGCGATTGTCGACGATTTTCCACACGATCCGCAACAGGCGGGCGCCGCTTAATCCCTCACCGCACAATCGCGCAAAATCTCCGGCTTGAAGGCAAGCCCATGGCCCGGCCGTTCCGGCGCAGCGATCATGCCGTTCTTGACCGGTACTGGGTCGACCCAGAGATCATCCGACAGGCCCATGTCCTCGATCCACAGCCCGTTCGGGATTGAAGCGAGAAGCTGCACGTTCAATTCCGGAAACAGATGTGGCGCGATCGTCATACCCCAGGTATCGGCGACGGTCGCGATCTTGCGCAACTCGGTCAAGCCCCCGCGCATCGGATCGGGCTGCAGAATGGGCAGCCGCGGATTTTCGAAGAACGGCTTTAAGTCGAAGCGCGTGAAATGCGTTTCGCCGCCGACAACGCGCAGGTCGAGCGCTTCGGCGATGCGCAAGTAGCCGGCGAAATCGTCCGGCACCACCGGCTCTTCGAGCCAGTACACGTCATAGTCCTGGAATTTCCGACCCATCAGGATGGCCGTGTCGGCGGTCCAGCCCATATTCACGTCGATCATGATGTCGATGCCCGGCCCGAGCGCCTCGCGCATGCGTTTGACATTGTCGAGATCGGTTAAGAGGTCCGCGGTATGGGCGACCTGCATTTTGATCGCCTTGTAGCCGCGCTCCTTATAATGCAGCGCCTTGGCGATCATGCCGTCGCCGCCCGAGCCGCGGAAGCAGCCGGAGCCGTAGGCCGGCAAGTCGCTGCGATAATGTCCCCACAGCCGGTGCAGCGGCAGCTTGGCCGCCTTGCCGAGCGCATCCCATAGCGCGATGTCGAGCGCCGACATCGCCATGGTGACGATGCCGCCGCGGCCATAGGTGACGGTGGTGCGCCACAGATCCTGCCAGATCGCTTCGACGGCGCTCGCGTCCCGGCCGATGACGCGGGGGACGATGCACTCGTCGAGACACGCCGCGATCGTCTTCATACCGGCGCGGAACAGGAGCAGATAGCCCATGCCGGTAACGCCGCCTGCGGTCTCGACCTCGAGCACCAAAATGTTGCGGGCCTCGCCGAAGGCATGGCCCTTAAGCCACGGCGTATCGGGCCATGGCACGCGCAACGTGGCCGTGCGGATGGCTTTGATGGTCATGTCGGTCATGGCTATGCCTCCCTCTCACTCGGACTAGTTCTTTCGTATTGCTTCTTTCGTATTGCGGCAAAATCTCGCAGGGAACGCCGCGTTATTTGCCGCCGATGCGAAGCGCGAGCTGGGGCAAACTTGTAACCTAGAGCGATGAGGATGCGAGGACGACACCGGCCACGCAAAGTGGCCGCATATTCTGCAACAATCAACGGGAGGACGATGTGATCAACGTCAACAAGCCGTTTTCTGCACTACTTTCGCGGCGCCGCCTGCTCGGGACTGCGATGGCAACCGGCGCGGGCTTCGGCGCCCTTTCGGTCGGCGGCCCGCGGCTTAACGTCATGGGCCGCGCCTGGGCCGACGACCGTCCGCCGATGGGAACCTGGCCGGACGGTTCGTCGGGCTCCTCGGTCACCATCGGCGCCACCGTGCCGCGCACCGGCGCCTATGCGGTGCAGGGCGAAGACGAGCTCAAGGGCATGCAGCTTGCCGTCGAGCATATCAATGAGGGCCATCCGCTGATCAAGAAGATCGCGCCCAAGGTCAGCAAGGGCGTGCTCGGCAAAGAAGTGAAGCTGGTCGTCGCCGACTCCGGCGCCAAGCCGAACGACGCGGTGCAGGAACAGCAGACCTTCATCAACGACAACAAGATCGTCGCCATGACCGGCTCGACCTCGTCGGCGGTCGCCGTCGCGCTCAACAAGTTCGCCGAGCGCGAGAAGATCCTCTACCTCGTGGCGATCTCCGGCTCCAACGACACCACCGGCAAGGATTGCGTGCGTTACTCATTCCGCCAGTGCTTCTATGGCGAAACGGCCGCCAACGCGATCGGCCCGGTGCTGCTCAAAAACTTCGGCAAGAACCGCAAGGCGGCGTTCATGACGCCGGACTACACCTACGGTCATACCGTGACCAAGTCGATGAACGACTATCTAACCGCGAATGGCGGCTGGACCCAGGTTACCGACCAGGTCTCCCCGCTCGGCACGACGGACTTCAGCCAGTATCTGACCAACATCGCCAATTCCGGCGCCGAGTTCATCATCAACGTGAACTGGGGCCGCGACGCGGTGCTGTCGATCCAGCAGGCCAAGCAGTTCGGCCTGACGCCGAAGATGAAGATGGTGATCCCCTACCAGATCCCGTTCCTCGCCAAGGAAACGGGACCGGAACTGACCGAAGGCGTCTTTGCCGCCACCGACTTCTGGTGGACGCTCGAGGACAAGTACCCGCTGGCCAAGATGTTCGTCGAGGCCTTCGACAAGAAGTACGGCTACAAGCCGGAGTGGGGCGCCAATAACGCCTACATGCAATTCGCCATCTGGGCGCGCATGGTCTCGGAGGCCGGCAGCTTCTATCCACCGGACGTCATCAAGACCTATGAGAAGGGCGAGACGTTCGACTCTACCGTCGGCGAGGTGCATTTCCGTCCCGAAGACCATCAGCTGGTCCGTCCCGTCATCATCGTCCGCGGCAAGGCGCCGAAGGACATGAAGAGCAAAGACGACTACTGGGAGGTCCTGGATGTCGTGCCGGGCGGGCCGCTGATGCAAAAGCCCGACGCCTTCGGCTGCAGTCTCGGCGACTACGTCTGACCGCGACCGAGGAACGCCGCCTTCTCCGCATCGACGATGCGGAGAAGGCGATTTCAATCCGCTAGGGCGGGGCGCAAAGCGCGTCCAGGGCTTGCGTGTTTTTCAAGAAACCTGTGGACGCGCGGTGTAAAGCCGGGCATCACCTGACGAAGCTGCAGCGAGACAGAACTTGCGGACGACAGCGTGATCAACTGGGCCAATTTTGTCTCGCAGATGTTCAACGGCTTGGTGCTCGGCGCCCTTCTGGCGCTGATCTCGTCCGGGCTGACGATCATCTATGGCACGCTCGGCGTTCTCAATCTCGCGCACGGCGCCATGTTCATGCTCGGCGGTTATGCCGGCTGGGTCGCCTATAGCTACACCGGCTCCTTCATCGTCGCGGTCTTTGCCGGCGCGCTGTTCGTCATGCTGGTTGGCGTGGCGATGGAGCGCCTGGTCATCCGCTATTTTTATTCCAGGCCGCCTGAGGACCAGCTGCTCGTCACCTTCGGCCTTGGCATCGTCTACGTCGAGACCGTCCGGTTCTTCTTCGGCAGCCTGTCCAAACTGGTGCCCGCTCCGCCGGCATTGGGGGGGATTACGCCGCTCGGCTTCATGTTCTATCCGACCTACCGGTTGGCGCTGCTCGCGATCGTCGCCGTGGCGCTCTTGGTTCTCTATATCGTGCTCTATCGCACCCGGATCGGCATGATCGTGCGCGCCGGCATCGAGGATTCGGTGATGGTCGGGTCGCTCGGCATCGATGTCGACAAGGTGTTCATGCTGGTGTTCGGCATCGGCGCCATGGCGGCGGGCTTTGCCGGCATCGTCAACGCGCCGGTGGTTTCGGTCTCGCCCGATGTCGGCGAGGCGGTCTTGGTGCAGACCTTCGTCGTCGTGGTCATCGGCGGGGTCGGCTCGTTTCCGGGCGCCGTGCTCGGCGGCCTCGTTGCAGGCGAGATCATCAGCATCACGTCGATGTTCAACCCGGGCTACTCTTACGTGATGCTTTTCGTGGCGATGACGCTGGTGCTGGTGCTTCGTCCCTACGGCCTGCTCGGCACCGCCGGCCGCGAGTGAACGCGGTCGTCCGATGCTCAAGCAACGTCCCTTCATCATCGAGGCGCTGACGGCGGCCGGGCTGATCGCTGCGCCGTTCGTGCTGCCCCATCTCGGGTTTCCGGCAACCACGATCAACCGCATCCTGGTCTGGGGCTTGTTCGGCATCGGCTTCGACATCCTGTTCGGCTTTACCGGACTGCTGTCGTTCGGCCAGTCGGCGTTTTACGGCACCGGCGGCTTTGTCGCCGCCTATCTGCTCACCGTCGTGGGCTTTCCGAACGTCATCGGCGCGCTGTTCATCGGCATGATCGCGGCGGCGATCGTCGGCTACCTGGTCGGACTGATCGCGCTCCGTCGCACCGGCATCTACTTCGCCATGATCACGGTGGCGATCGCGGAAGTGTTCTTTTTCGTCGAGTTCAATCCGCTGTCGGCCTATACCGGCGGCGAGAACGGATTGCCCGGCGTTCCGACGCCGAGCCTCTATCTCGGCTTCACCACCATCCAGTTCAACACCGACTGGTCGCTCTATGCGTTTCTCGCGTTCTGGTATTTCGCCGGCATTGTCATCGCGCTGCGCATCGTGCGCTCGCCGGTCGGCGCCATCCTGAGCGCGATCCGCGACAATCCGCTGCGCGCCGCCGCCGTCGGCCATAACATCCACGGTTACAAGCTCACCGCTTTCGTCGTCGCCGCCGCCTATGCCGGCTTTGCCGGCGGCCTGCTCGGCGTGCTGCAGGCCTTCATGCCGCCCGACGCCTTCATGTTCGACACCTCGGGGCAACTGGTGATGCAGACCGCGATCGGAGGCGCCGGCACCTTGTTCGGGCCGCTCGTCGGCGCCACGGTCTGGCTTTATCTCAGCGACTTCTTCCAGACCACGCTGCATCTCGGTGCCACCTGGAAGCTGGTGCTGGGCCTGGTTTTCGTGCTGCTGGTCTGCTTCCTGCGCCGCGGCATCGTCGGCGGGCTCGTCGATTTGGCGCGGCTCGTCGCCGGGAGCGGCAAGCAGCGCGGGACCGCCGAATCCGCGCCGAGCGCGCCGAGCGGGGTCGCGCCGGCGTTGGCCGCCGCGGGCGACGCCGACCCGCCGGCCGTGCTTGTCGCGGCGCGCGCCGGCGGAACCGGAGAAATCATTTTGCAGGCGGACGGGCTGACCAAGCGCTATGGCGGCCTCATTGCCAATGACGGCATCGATTTTTCAGTCAAGCGCGGCGAACGCCGCGGCATCATCGGGCCGAACGGCGCCGGCAAGACCACATTCTTCAAGATGTTGACCTGCGAAGTACGCCCCACGTCCGGAAAAATCGTGTTCGAGGGCCGCGACATAACCGGCAAAAACGTCACCGATGTCTGCCAGCTCGGCCTGACCAAGTCCTATCAGGTCAACCAGCTATTCAACCGGCTCACCGTGCGCGAGAACATCACCATCGCGACGCTCGCCGCGCTGCGCGGAAAATTCCGGCTCGACCTGCTGCGCGGGCTGGCGAAGATTCCCGGCATGACCAAGCGGGTCGACGGCACGCTGGCGCTGGTCGATCTCACGGGGCGCGCCGAGATCACGGTGTCGGCGCTCGCTTACGGCGAGAAGCGGCGCCTGGAGGTCGGGCTGGCGCTGGCCAGCGCGCCGAGCCTGTTGCTGCTCGACGAGCCGCTCGCCGGCATGAGCCCCGCGGAGCGGATCGATATGGTGAAACTCCTCAAATCGATCGGCCAGGGCCGCACCATGATCATCGTCGACCACGATATGGATGCGTTGTTCGAACTGGTGGAAAGCGTCACCGTGCTGCAGGAAGGGCGCGTCCTGGTCGAAGGCACGCCGGAAGAGATCAAGGGCAACGCGGCGGTGCAGGAAGCTTATCTCGGCGGAGTGCTCATGATATGAGCTTGCTCGAGGTCAAGGGACTGAACAGCTATTACGGGGATTCCCACATCCTGTTCGACGTCTCGCTTAACGTCGAGCGCAACGAGGTGGTGGCGTTGCTCGGCCGCAACGGCGCCGGCAAGAGCACGACGCTGAAAAGCCTGATGGGGGTGGTGACGCCGCGCGCCGGCTCGATCATATTCGACGGTGCCGAGATCGCCGGAAAAAGGAGCTACGCCATTGCCCAGGCCGGCATGCAGCTCGTCCACGAAGACCGCCGCATATTCGGCAGCCTCAACGTCGAGGACAATCTCATTCTCGCCGGACTGACGGCGCCGGGCCGCTGGCCGCTCGAACGCGTCTACGCCATGTTCCCCCGGCTCAAGGAGCGCCGCGGCAGCCGCGGCACCGACCTCTCCGGCGGCGAACAACAGATGCTGGCGATCGCCCGCGCGCTCATTCGCGAGCCGAAAATCCTTTTGCTCGACGAGCCGTTCGAGGGGCTGGCGCCGATCATCGTGCGCGATCTCCTGGCTACCTGCCGCGCGCTCGCCGACGCCGGGCAGACGATCCTGGTCGTCGAGCAGAACATCTCCGCCGCGATGACGCTCGCCGATCGGATTTACATCATCAATAACGGCCACATCGTCGAATCGCTGTCGGTAGCGGCGTTGCGCGACCGGCCCGACGTGCTGCACCGCCATCTCGGCGTTTAGAGCATGATCCCGAAAAGTGGATACCGGTTTTCGGAAAAGATCATGCTCAATCAAAAAGCTAGAGCCTAATCGGTTTTGATTCCATCAAAACCGATTAGGCTCTAGCGGCGCGGGCTTCATTCCAAGCGCGGCGGACTCGGCGTAGTCTGCGCCGGTGCAGCCGCGCCGGAGCATGATGTGGCCGCGACCATCAACATTGCCGCCTACAGCGACGCCTTGGTCGTGCTCGGCACGGCGGGCATCGTGGTGCCGATCGTCAGCCGGCTCGGCTTTTCGCCGGTGCTCGGTTATCTGGCCGCCGGTGCGCTATTGGGCCCGCTGGGGCTGGGCTCGCTCATTCCTTCGTTCCCGGTGCTGTACTGGTTTACCGTCGGCGACGCCAAGGACGTCGCCGGTATCGCCGAGCTCGGCGTCGTGTTCCTGTTGTTCCTGATCGGGCTCGAACTGTCGCTGCACCGGCTTCTCACCATGCGGCGGCTGGTGTTCGGCCTTGGCGGATCGCAGGTGCTCATCACCACCGCGCTGTTGGCCGGAGTCGCCGCCTATTTCGACAAAATTCCGTCGCAGGCGATCATTCTCGGCGCCTGCCTGTCGTTGTCGTCGACCGCGATCGTGCTGGAGCTGTTGTCGAAGCAGGAGCGGCTGACCACCAATGTCGGCCGCTCAAGCTTCGCCGTGCTGCTGCTGCAAGACCTCGCCGTCATCCCGATCCTGATGTTCGTCTCGCTGTTGGCGGCGGGTCCGGGCGGTTCGGTGCTGACGAGCCTCGGCCGGGCGCTGTTGCAGGCGGCGATCGCGCTTGCCGTCATCGTCGTGTTCGGCCGCGTGCTGCTGCGGCCGCTGTTCCGGCTGGTGGCGACGACGCGCTCGCGCGATCTGTTCATCGCCACCGCGCTGTTCGTCATTATCGCCGCGGGTGTGGTCGCCAGCCAGGCCGGCCTCTCCATGGCGCTCGGCGCCTTCGTCGCCGGACTGCTTTTGGCCGAAACCGAGTACCGCAAGGCGATCGAAGCGACCATCGAGCCGTTCAAGGCGCTGCTGCTCGGCATTTTCTTCTTCACCGTCGGCATGGACATCGACGTGCGCGAATTGGCGCGCGAGCCGCTTCTGCTCGCCGCCGCGGTCGTCGGTCTGATCGCGGTCAAATCGCTGTTGATCGTCGGTCTTGCCAAGCTGTTCCGCTTGTCCTGGCCGGTCGCGGTCGAGATGGGCCTGCTGCTTGGGCCCGGCGGTGAATTCGCCTTTGTCGGCATCGGGACGGCGACGGAATTGCGCCTGATCGATGCGCGTGTGGCGACTTTCGTGCTCGCCGTCACCTCGGTGACGATGGCGCTCACGCCGGCCTTGTCGTTCGCGGGGCGGCGGTTTGCGGCGCGGCTGCGGGCGGCCGGCGCCACCCCGCCGGAACTTGCGGCGCGGCCAGGCGGCGGACGCAAGCACGCAATTGTCGTCGGCTACGGCCGGGTCGGCAAAGTGGTCTGCGCGCTGCTCAAACAGCACGGCATTCCTTATATCGCCGCCGATTCCGACGCCGCGACGGTGACGCGCGACCGTCGCGACGGCCACGACGTCTACTATGGCGATGCCGCCGATCCGAAATTTCTCGAAAGCTGCGGGCTGGCCGACGCCGCCGGCGTCATCGTCACCATCCACACCCACGACTTGATCGATGACGTCGTCGAGCACGTGCGCGCGATGCGCTCCGATATTCTCATCGTCGCGCGGGCGCGCGACGCCGATCACGCGCGGCATCTTTATTCGCTCGGCGCGACCGACGCGGTGCCCGAGACTGTCGAGGCCAGTCTCCAGCTATCCGAAGCCGCGCTGGTCGGGCTCGGCGTGCCGGCCGGGCCGGTGATCGCCTCGATCCACGAAAAGCGCGACGAAATCCGCCATGCCTTGCAAGACGCCGCGCGCGAGGCCGGATTGGACAGGATTCATTCGGTCCGGGCGAAGACGACGAAATTGCGCCGGCTTTCCTAGCAAACGCGCCGCGCGTTCAGCCGGCGAGGCCGGGGCGCAACGCCGGCGAAATGCTTTTCGCCGGCGCCGCGATGGTTCGCGTCGGCGCTTGTTTCGGCCGCGCCACGATCGGGCCGGCGATGCCGGGCCGGCACGCCTCGTCATGCGCCGTTTCCAGCACGTAGCGCAGCGCATCGGCCTGCACGCGCGGCGATTTGTCGATGGTGAGATGATCGATCGAGGGATCGCCGGAGAAATCGACATTGCTGAGCATGCCGTGAAAACCGGCGCCGGGCCGCATATAGGCGTATTTGCGCTGGGTCAGGTTGACGACGCAGGCGACGTTGCGCGGCGCCGTATAGGAGCCGGTGCCGTCGACCGGCACGACGAGCGCAACCGGCACGCCTTGGGCATTCAACTGCTGCGCCATCCACATCACGGCGTCCGCGCCGAGCGAATGGCCGACCAGCATATACGGTCCGCGGTCGCCGCCGCGGTACATCTGCACGATCCGGTCGACGATAAAGTCGGCGAAGGTGTGATTATAGACGCTGGCGTCGATGCCGTGGGCCTCGATCCGCACGGCGAGCTGGTCCATGCCCAGCGAGAAGATATTGAGGAGCCCGCGCATCAGATAAACGTGCGGCCGAGACCCGGCCTCGCGCGCGGCGATTTTTGCTCCCGCCCTGGTCGCGCTGTGCGCGCCGGCCGGCAGCAACACCAGCCCGGCCAGGATTGCGGCGGCGGCGAGCCGGCTCCGGCCGGAGCGCCGCCGACCGGCGGCTTTGACCTCGAATCGACCGCTGTCCGACATCGTTAGCTCCACGCTACGCCACGCACATAATGGCGAGGACTATGGCGAAACTGGGTAAAAATTTCCTTGTGGCGGCTTGCCCCCGGTTGCGGCGCCGGCCCGCCGTCAGCTATTCGCCGCGCGGCGGCTGGCCAGTTCGAGCACGATCGGCCGGGTGGCGGCGCGCAGCGGGGTGCGCCGCACGTCGGCCAGCGTATGCAGGAAGTCGGTGAACCAGTTCTGCACCGACGCGGCCTTGAGCTTGCGCACCATGGATTGCCAGCGCTCGCGCCGCTCCTCGACGCTCATCGCCAGCGCCGCCGCGATCTGCCGCGCCATGCCGTCGATGTCGTGCGGATTGACCAAGAGCGCCGCGTCCAGCTCCCTGGCCGCGCCGGCGAACGAGGAGAGCACCAGCACGCCCGGATCGAACGGATACTGCGCGGCGACATATTCCTTGGCGACCAGGTTCATGCCGTCGTGCAGCGGCGTGACCAGGCCGACGCGCGCCACGCGGTAAAAGCCGGCCAGCGTCGCTTGCGAAAAGCCCTTGTTGAGATAGCGGATCGGCATCCAGTCGACTTCGCCCTGCCGGCCGTTGATTTCGCCGACTACCGCCGCAAGCTCGGCTTTCAGCTCCCGGTACGCCTTGATGTTACCGCGCGACGGCACCGCGAGTTGAAGCAGCGACACTTCGCGCTTTAAGCCCGGGTCGATCTCCAGCATGCGCTCGAAGGCGCGCATCCGGTTGACGAGGCCTTTGGAATAATCCAGCCGGTCGACGCCGAGCACGAGCCGGGCGCCGTGCAGGCTGTCGCGCAGCCGCGCGACTTCGACCCGGCCGGCCGCCTTGGTGGCGCGGGCCGAGAACTCGTCGACGTCGATGCCGATCGGGAAAGTTGCGAGCTGGGTCAATCCCCAATCCGACGCGACGGTGCCGTCGACCACGTTGAGGCCCAACTCGGCGCGCAGGAAGTCCTCGAAATTCTGCCGGTCCTCGACGGTCTGGAAGCCGATCAGGTCGTAGGCGAGCATGGCGTCGGCGAGATCGAGGTGATGCGGCACCGCGGTCATGGTCCGGCGATCCGGCCATGGCGTGTGCAAGAAGAAACCGAGCGGCCGCTCGATGCCGAGCCGGCGCAAATCCGCGCCCAGAGTCAAGAAATGATAGTCCTGGATCCAGAACACCGCTTCCGGTCCGTTGAAGCGCAGCAATTCGCGCGCCATGAACGCGTTGACCTCGCGATAAGAGGCGTAGTCGTCGGCAGTGACGCGGATCAGATCGGGGCGCGAATGCAATGCCGGCCACAGCGCCGAATTGGCAAAGCCCTCGTAATAGCCGCGATAGTGTTTCGCCGGCATGTCGACGGTCGCCAGCGCCCCGGTGCCGAGCGCCTCGATCTTGGCGAAGGAATCCCGGCGCCGCATCGCCGGCCTGCCCGCTGGAACCGACCCAGATGGCGCCGGAATCGCGCACCATCGGCAACAGCGCCGCCGCCAGCCCGCCGGCGACCGGCTCATCGGCTTTGGCCCGCGCAACGCGGTTGGAAACGACGACGACGTTCATGGAAGAGCTCCGGTCCAGTGTCGCACTAACTGTCGTGGACGCGCTTTGTTCCATTTTGTGATCCGGCTTTATGAGCCGGCGCTGCGCGCGCTTGCCCGCCGCGAGGGCATCCCGACCATTTTGAATTAGTGAGGTTTTTCATGAGGATTCTGCCGATCGGCGAATAGCGAATGGTGAGTAGCGAGTGGTGAGCAGCGAGTAGCGAATAGAAAGGCCCTGTTCGAACGCAATATCCCTATTCGCCACCCGCTATTCGCCATTCGCCGGTTTCAAGCTTCCGCATAGGCAATCGTCGATAACAGGCTTAACTCGGCGCGCCGCGAATCGAGCCGGGTGTGCTGCACCACGATCGGCACGTCGGATTCGAACACCGACGAATAGGCGGTATCGCGCGGGATCGCTTCGGGGTCTTTGAGATCGTTAAAACGCTGATGCAGCGTGCGCCGCGCCGGCACCGTGGCCTGATAAACCACCGGCTCGCGGTCGGCGTAGAACACGGTGATTCGTACATGCGCGGCCCGGTCGCCGGCGTTGAGAATGCAGGCCGTTTCATGCGATACCAAAGCCGGATCGGAGAACGAGCTTTGCGAAGGAATCCATCCTTCGGCAATGGCCCAGCGGGTGTGGCCGAGAGCGTCCATGAAACGCGTCCCTGGCAGGTTTGCCGGATCGAATCTAGGTTCGCCGCAAGCGCAATAGGTCTCAACGGCGCAGCTAGCCGTTTGGTTCCATTGAGGGGAACTTTTTCCCGGCCATCGGCGTTTTTCCCAAGGGCGTGCGGCCGGCGCAGCCGCTAATTTATTGCGCAGCAAACGATCGCGGACCAAAACCATGCGGGCTCTCACCGTTGCGCCCGGTATTGCCAATTCGGCAAAAGTCGAGGACGTAGCCGAGCCGCCGTCGAGCGACGGCGCCGTTCTGGTGCGCACGGTCGCGCTCGGCGTCTGCGGCACCGACCGTGAAATCGTCTCCGGCTCCTATGGCTGGGCGCCGCCGGGGCAGAGGCGGTTGGTGATCGGGCATGAATCTTTGGGCAAAGTGCACGAAGCCCCCGCGGGCTGCGGCTTTGCCGCCGGCGATCTCGTCGTCGGCATCGTGCGCCGGCCCGACCCGGTACCATGCCCGTGCTGCGCCATCGGCGAATGGGACATGTGCCGGAACGGCCGCTACACCGAACGCGGCATCAAGGAGCGCAACGGCTATGGCTCGGACTTTTTCCGCGTCGAGCCGGATTTTCTGGTCAAGCTCGATCCGGCGCTCGGCAACAACGGCGTGTTGGTCGAACCGACCAGCGTCGTCGCCAAGGCCTGGGATCATACCGAGCGCATCGGCGCCCGCTCGCGCGCGTGGGCGCCGAAGACGCTCCTGGTCGTCGGCGCCGGGCCGATCGGGCTCTTAGCCGCATTGATCGGCGCCGAGCGCGGGCTCGACGTGCATGTGCTCGATCATCGCCAAAGCCTGGCCAAGCGGCGGATCGTGGAGGAACTGGGCGGCACGTTCCATCTCGGCAGTCTTGCCGATCTGGACAATCTCAAGCCCGACATCTTGATGGAGTGCACCGGCGCGCCGAGCGTAGTGCGGGATTGCTTCGGTCGCACCGCCTCCGGCGGCATCGTCTGTCTGGTCGGGGTGTCGGCGCCCGGCCACGATTTCGAGGTCGACGTAGGCCTGCTCAATCGCACCATGGTGCTCGACAACGACACCGTATTCGGCACCGTCAATGCCAACCGCAAGCACTACGAGGACGCGGTGGCGACCTTGCGGCGCGCCGACAAGAATTGGCTCGCCCGGCTGATCACCCGGCGCGTGCCGGTCGAACAATGGACGCAGTCGCTCGAGCAACAGGCCGATGATATCAAAGTCGTTGTTGATTTTTCCTAGCGCCGGCAGATTATTCACCCGCCGAGATAACCATGTCCACCCGGATCGAAGATTATGCGCTGATCGGCGATTGCAAGAGCGCGGCGCTCATCTCGCGCGACGGCTCGATCGACTGGCTGTGCTGGCCGCGCTTCGATTCCGAGGCCTGTTTTGCCGCGCTCCTCGGCACGCCCGATCATGGCCGCTGGCTGGTGGCGCCGCGCGAGGAGGCCCGCGTCACGCGCCGCTACCGGCCGGATACGCTGATTCTGGAGACGCGTTTCGAAACCGATGACGGCGCCGCCACGCTGGTCGATTTCATGCCGTTCCACAAGGATCATTCCGAGGTCGTGCGGATCGTCCATCGGCACGCGCGGCAAGTTGAAAATGCATACCGAACTGATCCTGCGCTTCGGATACGGCGCCGTCGTGCCGTGGGTCACCGAGCTCGAGGACGGCACGCTGCGCGCCATCGCGGGGCCGGACATGGCGGTGCTGCGCACGCCGGTGCATGTCAAAGGCAAGGACATGACGACGGTCGGCGAGTTCACCATCGGCCGCGGCGAGACCATTCCGCTGGTGCTGACCTATGCGCGCTCGCACCGGACGCTGCCGGAAGCCGTCGATCCGACGGCGTCGCTGGAAGCGACTGAAAAATTCTGGAAACAATGGTCGGCAAAGTGCCGGCCGGCCGGCGAGTGGTCGGAGGCGGTGAAACGATCGATCATCACGCTCAAGGCTCTGACCTATGCGCCGACCGGCGGCATCGTCGCCGCGCCGACGACCTCATTGCCGGAGCGGCTCGGCGGCGAGCGCAATTGGGATTACCGGTTCTGCTGGCTGCGCGACGCCACGCTGACGCTGCTGGGCGCCATGCATGCCGGCTATTACGAAGAGGCGCGGGCCTGGCGCGAATGGCTGCTTCGCGCGGTGGCCGGCAGCCCGGATCAGCTGCAAATCATGTACGGCATCGGCGGCGAGCGCCGGCTCACCGAATGGGTCGCGGACTGGCTGCCCGGCTACGAGAAATCCGCGCCGGTGCGCATCGGCAACGCCGCGCACACCCAATTGCAGCTCGACGTGTTCGGCGAGATCATGGACGTGCACCACCAGGCGCGGCGCTGCGGACTTTCGACCAACAAATCCGGCTGGGACGCGCAGATCAAGTTTCTCGAACACCTGAAGGAAATCTGGCACGAGCCGGATCAGGGCATTTGGGAAATGCGCGGACCTCCGCAGCATTTCACTTATTCCAAGGCCATGGCCTGGGTCGCGTTCGACCGCGCGATCAAGAGCGCGGAGACGTTCGGGCTCGAAGGCCCGCTCGACGACTGGCGCAAGCTGCGCGAGGCGATTTACGACGAAGTCTGCGAGCGCGGCTTCGACAAAAAGCTCGGCACCTTCGTGCAGGCCTACGGATCGGGCCAACTCGACGCCAACCTGTTGCTGCTGCCGTGCGTCGGCTTTCTGCCGGTCGGCGATCCGCGCATAAAAAATACCGTGGCGGCGATCGAGCGGCGCCTCGTCCGGGACGGTTTGGTCATGCGCTATGGCACCGAGGACGCCGGAGATGCGCTACCGCCGGGCGAGGGTGCCTTCCTTGCCTGCAGTTTCTGGCTGGTCGACGTCTATATACTGCAAAAACGCTATGACGATTCCGAAAACCTGTTCCGGCGGCTGGTCGAGCTACGCAACGACGTCGGCCTGTTGAGCGAAGAATACGATCCGCACGCGAAGCGGCTGGTCGGCAATTTCCCGCAGGCGTTCTCGCATCTGGCGCTGGTCAACAGCGCCTATAATCTGACCCGAATACGCAAGCCGGTGCACCGCCGCGCCCAGGACGAGCACGCGCCGCCGGCAGCGGTGCGGGCGCCGGCGCAATGACGCCGGATCTGGTTCAGCCGAGCAGCTCCACCCGGCCGGTCTTAAGCTCGTAAATGCCGCCGACCACCTGGATTTTTTTGTCGCCGACGAATGCACTGAGGATCGGCGCGGCGCTTTTCAGCTTTTCGACATTGAGCGCGACGTTGCGGCGGATCGCGTTCGCGAGCACGTCGCCGCCTTGACCTTGTACCGCCTCGACCGCCGGCCGGATGGCGGCAACCAGCGACGGTAGGTGACCGGGCAGCGTGGTGCCGTCCTTGACCGATTTGATGGTGGCATCGACCGCGCCGCAGGCCTCATGCCCGAGCACCATGATCAGCGGCGTATTGAGCACCTGCACGGCATATTCCAGACTGGCGAT
The DNA here is from genome assembly GCA_963729335.1 of uncultured Alphaproteobacteria bacterium. Lineage (GTDB taxonomy): Bacteria > Pseudomonadota > Alphaproteobacteria > Rhizobiales > Xanthobacteraceae > BOG-931. The sequence goes on along the minus strand of CAVSNN010000001.1, from coordinate 985,974 downwards.
CATCTCGTCGCTGCCGAAATTGCCGGCGATGCGGCAGACGAACAGGTCGCCGCGGGCGGTGTCGAAGCAATATTCGGGAGCAATGCGGAAGTCGGCGCAACTGAGAACGGCGGCGAACGGATTCTGTCCCTTGCTCAGCGCCTCGCGCTCGTGGCGGAAATCGTGCCGGCGGCTGACGCCCTCGACATAGCGGGCGTTGCCCTGCATCAGCCGGTGCAACGCGGCATCGGGAGAGACGACGTTTTCCGGCTTCGGCGGCGCCTTGGGGCCGGCGGCAAGCGCGTGCGGCACTGTCGCAAGCGCCGCGCCCGCGGCAGCAGCGAGTTTGAAAACGCTTCGCCGGGCGAAGCGGGTCTGCATTATCGCCCCGTCGATACAATGTTCGCACATAGTGGCCTCCCGGTATGATCTTGCCGGCATGGTTTCAGCTCATGGCACTCTAATAATCGCGGCCGGCAGTGGAATGAGTATGCGCCATAAATCTTCGTTTGTGTCGGGCGTATTGGCGACCGCCGCTCACCCGCGCCAGTAGCGGTCTTCCCAGCTGCGCGACAGCCGCATCGCCGAAAGGATCAAGCCCGCCATCGAATAGGTCTGCGGGAAATTGCCCCACAGCGCGCCGGTCTGCGGATCGACGTCCTCGGATAGCAGCCCATAGCGGTTGCGGTGTTGCAGCGCGTCGGTGAACAGGTCGCGCGCCGCCTCGCGCCGGCCGAGCGACCACAATGCGTCGATCAGCCAAAACCGGCAGATCAGGAACGCGGTGACCGGCATGCCGAAATCGTCGGCGCTGGCATAACGCATGACGTGCTTTTCCCGCACCAGTTCGCGCTCCATCGCGGCGACTGTGGAGACAAAGCGCGGATCGTCGACTTCGACGACGCCGAGATCGGCGAGCAAGAGCACGCTGGCGTCGAGATCGTCGGAGCCGAACGCCGCGGTGAACGCGCCGCGCTTCTCGCTCCAGGCCTGCTCGACCAGCGTGGCATGCAGCGGATCGGCGATCGAATTCCAATGCTTGGCGCGCGACTCCAAGCCGAGCCGCATGGCGATCGCGGCGAGCCGCTGGCAGCCGGCCCAGCACATCGCCGCCGAATGGGTGTGGATGCGCTGGCGGCCGCGATATTCCCAGATGCCGGCGTCGGGCTCGAACGCCTTGGCTGCGGCGCGGTTGCCGAGCGATTCGAGCAGATGAAACAGACCCTCGTCGCCCGGCCGCGGCAGCCGGCGGTCGAAGAACATCGGCATGGCGGCGAGGATCACGCTGCCATAGGCGTCGTGCTGCACCTGGCCGACCGCGGCATTGCCGATGCGCACCGGCCCGTCGCCGCGATAGCCTTCAAGCGCCGGCGCGATGCGCTCTTCGATCGCGGTCGTCGGCACCACGCTGTAGAGTGGGCGCAGTTCCTGGTCCGGCCGCGCCGCGATCGACAGCGTGAAGGAGATGAATTCCTCCATGGTGCGGGTGGCGCCGATGCGGTTGAGCGCCTGGACCACGAAATAGGCGTCGCGCAACCAGCAATAGCGGTAATCCCAGGTGCGGCCGGACGACGGCGATTCCGGAATCGAGGTGGTATGCGCGGCGACCACGGCGCCGGTTTCGTCGAAATTGGAAAGTTTGAGCGTGATCGCGGCGCGGATGATGGCTTCCTGCCAATCGTAGGAGATCGACAGCCGGCGCACCCAATCGATCCAATAGTCGTGGGTGCGCTCGACAAAGTCGCGGCAGGTTTTCTGCAAATCGCCGGTGAACGGCTCGTCGGGACCGAACACCAGATGCAACGGCCGGGTCAGCACGAACGGCGACTCGCCGTCGATCAACGACAGCGGCGCGTCGGTGGTAAGCCGGATCACCGTCGAATCGTCGGAATAGCGGATGTGGTTGCTGCCCAGCGAACGATGCGGCAGCGGCTTGCCGTAATCGCAGGTCGGCCGCATCCGGATGGTGATCCGCGGCAATCCGGCGACCGGCTCGATGACCCGATAAAGCTGCGGCGGCCGGAACACCCGGCCGAATTGGCGGAAGCGCGGCGCGAAATCGGTGATGCGCACTTTGCCGCCTTGGCGGTCGGTCAGTTCGGTGGCGACGATCGCGGTGTTGCGGACGTATTCGGACTTGAACGCCGCCATGTCGTCGAGCACGACGTCGGAGAACCCTTTCTCTTCGCGTCCGGACACAAGCCGGCAGAAGATCGGGTCGCCGTCGAAGCGCGGAAAGCACCACCATACGATCCGCGAGCCCGGATCGACCAATGCGGCGGTGCGGCCATTGCCGATGACCGCCAGATCGAGCCCGTGATCGATCGTGCCGTGGGACTCCGGCGGCGGATCGCGTTGTGCGGCGGCCGCCCGGTTTTGGCCAAGCACCGCGAGATCGAGTCCGTGTTCAGTCATCAAGCCGTGCCTTGTTAAATCAAGTCGCCTTACGTCAAGCCTTTCTACGTCAAGCCTTGGCCTTGATTGGCAATGCGCGCAAGCCAGGCGCGAACCGATTCGGGCTTTTCGAAATACCCGTTGACGTTGGGCACGACCCGGCCGACGGAGAAACCCATGCCGCCGAACTCATTGATAATACCGAATACCGGCTCGTCCGTCGTGTCATCGCCGATAAAAATCGGCCGCCGCTCGGCGAACGGCGCGCAGCCCATCAAGTCGCGGACCGCCGTGGCTTTGTTGACGCCGGCCGGCTTGATTTCCACGACCAGTTTCCCGGGCAGCAGCTCGACCGCGCCGGGGGGAAGCTTGGCGCAAATCTTGTCGACCGCCGCGCGCACCGCGTCGCCCTTCTCGGGCGCCAGCCGGTAATGCAAGGCAAGCGAATAGCCCTTATCCTCGGCGAGGATGCCGGGGCCGAGTTCGCCGATACCGGCGAGTTTACGTTTCAGCGCGGCCGGCAGCGGCTTGGCGCGCAGCGAGGGGGCGGCGCCGGCAACGGCGCGCAGCTCCGCGCCGTGGCCGCCGATTGCGGCAAGTTGCAGCGGCGAGAAAATAATATCGATGTCCTTGAGCGAGCGGCCGGAGACCAGCGCCAGGGCACCGCCGGTCAAGCGGTCGAGCCGCGTCAAGGTCGCCCGCAACCCGGCCGGCACCCGGACCTGCTGCGGCGAGGGGGCGAGATCGAGAATGGTGCCGTCGATGTCGAGCAGGATCGCGCATTGACGCAAATCGGGAACGAGCGAGGTTTGCGCCTGCTCCATATCGAGGTCCGAGATTTCCAGTTCCATTTGCGTCAAGTCCGTTGTCCGTTTCTCAATCGACGAATGCGAGCGGCCGCGCGACCGTTTCGAGCGACTTGCGCTCGGCGGCGACGCCCCAACGCGCCTCGACCGCCGCGGCGCCGATCATCAAGGCCGAGCCGATGACATAACCGGCGGCAACCGCGCCGCGCGATCCGGTATTGATCAGCATGCCGAACAACAGCGGGCCGGCGATGCCGCCGACGCCGGTGCCGATAGCGTAGAAGAACGCAATCGCCAGCGCGCGAATTTCCAGCGGAAAGATTTCGCTCACCGTGAGATAGGCCGAGCTCGCCGCCGCCGAGGCGAAGAAAAACACCGTCATCCAGGCCACCGTCAGGGTCTGCGCCGAAAGTAGCCCGCGGCTGAACAGCCCGGCGGTGACCGCCAGCAGTACGCCGGACAGCGCGTAGGTCGAGGCGATCATCGGCTTGCGGCCGACGGTGTCGAACAGGCGGCCGAGCAGGATCGGTCCCAGCACGTTGCCAGCCGCGAACGGCAGGATATACCAGCCGACGCGATCCGCCGGCGTGCCGTAGAAATCGGTCAGCACCAGCGCATAGGTGAAGAAGATCGCGTTATAAAAGAAAGCTTGCGCCGCCATCAGGCTTAAAGCCACCAGCGTGCGGCGGCGATAGGTCGCGAACAGCGTGCGCGCGACTTCGGCAAGCGGCGTGTGCTTGCGCATGCGCAGGCGGATTTTGTCGCCCGGCGCCGGATGCGCGCTGCGGTCAAATTGCGCTTCGATGCCGCGCACCACCGTCTCGGCCGCATGCGGGGCGCCGTGGGTGATGAGCCAGCGCGGACTTTCCGGAATCCAAAATCGCATCGCGAGAATCATAAGTCCGATTGTAGCCCCGATCAGGAAAGCCAACCGCCAGCCGAGCGCCGGATTGATGAAGGCGGGGTCGAGCAGAACGAGCGATCCGCCCGCCCCGATCGCCGCGCCGACCCAGAAACTGCCGTTGATCAGAAGGTCGGTCCAGCCGCGGAACCGTGCCGGGATAAGCTCCTGGATTGTCGAATTGATGGCAGTGTACTCGCCGCCGATGCCGGCCCCGGTGAGAAAACGGAACACGGCGAAACTTGACGCATCCCATGACAATCCGGTGGCGGCGGTGGCCGCGAGATACACCATAAGCGTGATCGTGAACAGCTTCTTGCGGCCGAGCCGGTCGGTCAGCCAACCGAAAAAGCAGGCACCAAGCACCGCGCCGGCGAGGTAGCTGCTTCCTGCAAGGCCGACTTGCGCGTTGCTCAGGCCTAGCGCCGAGCTTTGCTTGAGTTCGCCGGCCAGCGCGCCTGCCAGCGTCACTTCGAGGCCGTCGAGAATCCAGGTGATGCCGAGCGCGACAATGACCAAAAGGTGGAATCGCCCGAACGGCAGCGCGTCGAGCCGCGCCGGGATATCCGTCTCGACAATGCCGCCGGATTGCATTTCGCTTTGCCCCAACGCCTCGGTGGTAACGGCTTGCGATGCCCGGTTCCGGGGCGGCGGAGGCGGGATGGTGTCAAGACAGGCAATGCAACGCGGCAATACGGCGGGCGCGTATGAATCCATATCGGAATGCCACCAAGCCCAGTCTCCTCCCCGTTAACGCCTTGATCGGTCGAGTGTTCCAGGCCGCGGTTCCAGCCCGCGTGAGCAAAACCAGCCGAGGTAAGGGGCGAGGCGGCCGTTTCGTCGAACGGCTAGCGCATTTTGAGGATGATGACCCGATCGCTGGTCGGGTCGGTCGTCTGGCGCAGTTTGGCGACTTGCTCGGCCGTTACCGCCGGCGCTTGGTTGCCCCAGCCGTTGCGGATGAAGCTGACAACGTCGGCGATTTCCTGGTCGGAGTACTGCAGCCGGAATTGCGGCATGCGATAGGGATCCGGAGTCCCTTTGACGACCAGCGGATTCGAACCGTTCAACACCAGATTGATGAGCGACGACGGATCGTTGTCGAGCACGATAGGATTGCCGGCGAGCGCCGGCGTGTATGGAGGAAAGCCCTTGGCATCGAACCCATGACAGTTCGCGCAGGTGCCGGCCCTCGCCGGCAAAGTCGATTTCAGGGCGAAGCGGACATGATCCGGCAGGCAGAACCGGCCGGATTGGCCGAAAATGACCCCACTGCGACATTGGCCGTGAGATTTCGGGCCGTGAGATTTCGGTTGTGAGATTTCGGGCTGTGAGATTTCGCCGCGACGCACCACAGGCGGCGTGTAGCCATTCCGATTTGTGTATGCCGGTTCAGTTACTCGATCGTCTCGTCTGCTCGGCCAATTAACCAGATCAAGATGTTTAGGATTGCAGGGCCTTTATCGCCGGCTCGCAAGAGTTCAAGAGACGCGAATGCTCACTGTGGCTATGGAAAAGCTGGCCGTCATTCCGGTTCTGCTTATGGTTATTTTGCCGGGATCGCCGCTGTCGGCCGCGCCTGTCGCGAGCGCACGGACGCCATTCGACGGCGCGTGGATCATTTCGGTCGTCACCGATTCCGGGGATTGCGATCGCGCCTACCGTTACGAATTCGAGATCGTGGCCGGCAAGGTTTATTACGACGATTTAAGTTTCGACATTTCCGGGCAGGTCGACGCACGCGGGCAGGTCAGCGTCACCATCAGGCACGGCCAACAGCAGGCAGTAGGGACCGGCCGCTTGTCCAGGGATGATGGCGAAGGATCGTGGAGCGGAAGCTCGCTGACGACGCAATGCTCCGGACACTGGGAAGCGGAACGCCACAGCTGAACTTTCGCTTTATCTTTGCATCGGGTTTGGGTTCGGCTTCGGGTCGATGCTCATCAGGCCCCCGGCATCAGTGCCGCATCGTCGCGATTTGCTTGCTAACGAGCGCAAGCGGACGCGCCGCCGGCCTCTTTGAACAAATTTTTCTTGCAAAGCGCTGAAATACGACTTGTTCCTTTTTCGGTGGGTGTGGCAGTCTTTCCGCGGGGGCGGCGTACCCTCACTGCCATCGATCGGCAGCCTGATGCCGCCGGCGGGAGGAGCGCATCATGAACATGAAATGGGGTGTTGCAGCATCTGTAGTGGTTCTGTTTTCAATCAGCACGACCGAGGCGTACGCCGCCGCATATTGGACTAGCCGCGGAACGGGGGGCCTTTTTTGCAACAAAGCGACCTGGGGGAAAGTGCGGGCGATACCCGGAGTTGTCGATGACTGCGGTGGACAAGCTTACACCTGGTGCCAGCCGCCCGGCACGCCTTTGATCCAACAACGCTGCGGTTCGCCTGCGCGCGCGCTACAAGCACTGATGGCCGCTTACTACGCCAAGCATGGCGCAAAGGAGGCGCCCGCCAAGCAAAAACAAACGCTGGAAACTCAACAGCCGCAGCAGCCTGCGCAAGCGGCAGCGCAGCCACAGCCTTCGGCAGTTCCCAATCAGCAATCGGGTTCATGCAGCGACATCACCGGCACAGGCGGTGGCGGCGGCCCGGGTAATTGCGCGCCGTCGTCCGGAGTGCCGGCAAATATCCAACAGCAGATGACGCAAGCGCAGTCCTATATGCAGGCGGCGCAAACCGTGCAGCAGAGCGATCCGACTTATAATGGCTGGTCAACCGCGGCAGCGCAGTACCGCAAAGCCGCCGCCACCTTCCAGGCCGCCGGCGCTGCGGCACAAGCGGCGGCCGCGGCGGCGCAGGCGCAGACGCTGGAAACCGCCCTGAAGATCGCCAATCGGACCGCGGGTCAGGTGGGGAATTTGCCGCCGAGCAATCCCGGCAACACGTCCAATTCCAAGACACCGAAGGCCGGTACAGGATCGGCGAACAATACACCCTGTAGCGGTGACACCTCGAACGGCTGCACGCCGGCGCCGCAACCGCAGCAGCCTGGGACTCCGAATGGATCGCCGGGCACGCCGGGGACGGGCAAGGCATTGCCCGTACCGCCGACTGTTCCTGCTCCCACAGCAGGACAGAGGCCTGGAAACACATCGGTTGGCGTGGTTTGCAACTCTGCCACGGGACAGGGATGCGGACAGCCTCCGGCTGCACCGCAATTCCCCGGCAGCGCCAATGGCAAGGCACCTTCACAGAGGACGGAAACTGCTACCTCAACAAACGAAGAGCCCGGCCCGCTCGAGCAACTCGAAAAACGCTCGGGAGAAATATATCTGCCGAATATCCAGCCGCCACCTACGGCAACCTCGCCTTCGGTCTCGACCGGGACGGGCACCGGCACGGCAACAACAACAAACCCGGCGCCGGCTCCCGCGACTCCAACAGCCCCGACGACCGGACCAGGAACGCCGAAATCCCCGCCGCCCCAGCAGCCGCCGCTGGACGTGCAAAATTGCCCCCAAGGGGCTTCCTTTTACGTCGCCGTCGTCATCAATACGGAAAGAGCGAAACTTGGCCGTTATCCGGTGACCAATGCGTGCAGGACGCGTGAAGTGAAAGTGCAATTAAAGACGGCTGACGTCTCGAACAAGGTTTCCACCGCGCCAGAACAGGTTCCAGCCAACGGATCCGTGGAAGTCGACAGCTATAATGGCAAGGTTCCGGAAATTATTAGTGCTTGTTTCGTCGGATCACCGGGTTGTTGAAATCTCGGTTGCATTAACGCGCACGGTTTGGGCGACACCATTGACGTGATCCGGCAAATTTTTGCTGCGCTTGCTCACGTCCGCTTTTGGCCGCGGACATCGCGACGGTGTTCGGCGATGTGCGCTTTCGGGGTAACTAGATGTGAACTTTCAGGAGGTTGTCCATTCGGTCCAGACCGGGAACGCTGATGTCGCCAAACAGAGCGATTTGCGGAGGACCGAATGGACATCCACAAGAATGCCCGCCTGACCCCGAAAGGTCGAGAGGAAATGGTGCGCGCCGTGGTGGATTGCGGGCTGAGCAAGGCTGAGGCTGCGCGCCGCTATCACACCACGTCAAAGACGGTTGCCAAATGGGTTGAGCGCTTCCGCAAAGAAGGCGTGGAGGGATTGCGCGACCGCTCTTCAAAACCTCTAGCGGCTTACGGGCGCCACGCCGGTGGCGGCACCTTGGGACTGATCTTTAGGACTGATATCGTGGTGCTCCCGGTGCCGTCGCGGGCGACGTAAGAGTTGCAGGCAAAATTGGCGCCCGCGCGATCAATCTCGGTTTCCGCACCGTGGCCGGCGCGCACTGCGGCGCGCTGGCATTCGATCGCGCCGACTTTGAGCGCCGCCGCCGGCAGGCCGATGACAATATGTCCGGCCGCACCGACGAACGTAAAAAAAGCGTCGGGCGGAAAGCCCAGCGCGACGGTCACATCAAGCCCCGGCTGCTGCCAGCAGGTTACTGTCAGATCGCTGAAGCCCGAGAGCTTGAGATTGATATCGCCTTGCCCATCGCCGCGAGGCGAATTGAGTTTGCGATCGAACGTCGCGCCGGTTTCCCGAATTAAATCCGCCGCCCGCATCGCGCATTCGTCGGCAACCGCCGGAGTCGCGGTCAACAGCAACAAAAAGGCTATTGCAAATCTCATATTTTACAAATCCAACACCGTGCGCCGGACTCGGCCGATGACGTTAAGATCGCGCTTGCGCGTGACAATAATGGGCTGATTTGCCGGGTTGGTGGAGTAGGGCGCCAGGTAGGCCGGTTCGGCGTGCCACATCTTATAGGTCGTTTCGCCGCGCATTTCATCGCCAAGCCAAACTCCGCGAGCCACATGCGATGCCGTCGAGGCTTTGCGCCGACAGCGCTACACCGGCACCCAGATTGCCCACCAACTCGGGGTCTCGCCCGCCAGCGTCAGCCGCATCCTGCGGCGCCGCGGGCTCAACAAGCTCAGCGCGCTGGAGCCGGCAGAGCCGCCGCGCCGCTACGAGCGCGAGCGTCCCGGCGAACTGATCCATATCGACATCAAAAAGCTCGGCAAATTCAATCAGATCGGCCATCGCATCACCGGCGATCGCAGCGGCCAGAGCAACAGCCGCGGTGTCGGCTGGGAGTATGTCTACGTCTGCATTGACGATCACTCGCGAGTCGCCTTTGCCAAGATCATGGCCAATGAGAAAAAGCGCAGCGCTGTCGCCTTCCTCAAAGCCGCGCTCGCCTATTACGCAAGCCTCGGCATCACGGTCGAGCGCGTCATGACCGACAACGGCTCCTGTTTTAAGTCCTTCGCCTTCCGGCGCGCTTGCAAACGCCTCGGCCTCCGCCACATCCGCACCAAACCCTACACACCTAAAACCAACGGCAAGGCCGAGCGCTTCATCCAGACCAGCTTGCGCGAATGGGCCTATGCCAAGGCCTACGAGAACTCGCACCAGCGCAAGGATCAGCTGCCAACCTGGCTACACCAGTACAATTGGCACAGGCCGCATGCCGGAATTGATGATAAAACACCCGTCAGCAGACTCGGCCTGACCGGGAATAACGTCTTGAGGTTCCACAACTAGAGCATGATCCGGAAAAGTGGGAACCGGTTTTCCGAAAAGATCATGCTCAAACAAAATGCTAGAGCCCGGCTCTGATTCAATCAGAACGGATAGGGCCCTAGCGTGCTTGCGCCGCCGTGCCGGCATAAGAAATCCGCCAGATCGTGCCGCTGGCGTCCTCGGAGACCAAGCAGCGCTCCATCCTTGTCGACGGTCACGCCGACCGGCCGGCCCCAGACATCGGAATCGTCGATCACGAAGCCGGTGGCGAAATCGTCATATTCGCCGGTCGGCACTCCGTCCTTTACGATGACGCGGACGATCTTATAGCCGGTGCGCTTGGAACGATTCCACGAACCGTGCTCGGCGGCGAAAACGTCGCCGCGATACTCGGCCGGGAATTGGTTGCCGTCATAAAATGTCATGCCGAGCGACGCCGAGTGGGCCTCGATCAGCACGTCGGGAACGGTAACTCTTGTCCTTAAGCTCAGGCCGCTCGCCGCGATGGTGCGGATCTTCGTTGGCGCCGATATAATACCAAGGCCAGCCGTAGAACGCGCCGTCGCGCACGCGCGTGATGTAATCCGGCGGCACGTTATCGCCGAGCCCGTCGCGCTCGTTGGTCGAGCACCACACGGCGCCGTCTGCCGGCGCGATCGCCATGCCGACGCAATTGCGGATGTCCGGTCGCGAAAATGCGTTCGTGCCTGCCTTGCGGATCGAACGCCAACACATCGGCGCGGCCGGCTTCGTCGGCCCCACGTCGCGCCGAGCGGATGACTGGACGCCGACGCTTTGCAACGCGCTGCTCGCCGAGTTGGCCCATATCCTCGGCGTCGTTCGGGCCGGAGCCGACCGACACATACATTATGCTTGCCGTCCGGCGAGAACACGACATCGCGGGTGTGATGGCCGCCCACCGGTAAATTCGCAACGACGGTCTCGGGCGGCGCCGCGCGCAGTCAAATCGCCGCTGCGGTAGGGAAAGCGAAGCACGGCATCGGTGTCGCCGACATAGACCCATTGCGGATCGGGGCCGGGCGGATAAAACGCAATGCCGAACGGATAAGTCAGCCCGGAGGCGAACTCCGAAGCCTGCGCCGTTTCGCCGCCGCTGCCGCGCAACACGCGGATGCGGCCCGCCCCGCTCTCGGCGACGAACACATCGCCGTTCGGCGCGGTGCGGATGATGCGCGGGCCCGCTAGACCGGAAGCAAAAAGATTGACTTCAAAGCCGTTTGGGACGATTGGCTTTTGATCGGTGCGGTGCACTATTCTGACGACATTCCGTACTGACTGGGCAAGATCGGGCGCCGGCAAATCTTGCGGCCCGATCAGCCGCCGCGTCCCCGGGCGGTCGGCGCGCCAGTCGCCAAATGCGGCCGTGCCTTCGACAAGACCGGCGCCCGTCTGCGCGAACAGCGGGATGACGGTGAGTGAAGACTATTCCGGCAACGGTGGTTGCGATGATTGCATGGATAGGGCGGCGCATGGGTGCTCCTGGCAAAGCCGCAATAATAATAACGAACAAACCGGGTCCGGCGCAGTTCCGCGGTCCGTTGCGCCGATCCCCGGCCCGGATCGCGATCGCAGGGACCGCTGGCGGCGGCGCCACGGTCCGAATTTACGGACCCAGCTGGGACATGGCGTCCCGCCTTGGAATTAACCTTGCGGTCCGAGTGTTCTCATCCGGCGCCGCGCCCATTCTACATTCTATTGTTCGGCCGGTGACGCGTCTTGATCGCTCAAATTGCGACGAAGCTCGAAATCCCGCGGCGCCTCCGCGCCGTCGTGCGGGCGCGGGAATTGAGCCTTATCGTGCTGGCCGCGCTGGTCGGCGTGATCGCGGGCTTGGTCGTTGCCGCCATGGGCGCCTCGGTCGATCTGCTGCACGAGACTTTTCTTCAATTTGGCAGCATGGCGAGCGCCTTTCGGCGCGGCTGATGCTCAATCCGTATCTTGGCACTTGTCGGTGCCGCTCGCTCGGCGGCCTGCTGTTCGGCGTGGCGAGCGAAATCATCCAGCGCTGGCGGCCGGAACGGGAAATCGATCCGATCGAAGCCAACGCGCTGCATGGCGGACGCATGTCGCTGCTCGGCAGTATTATCGTCGCGGCGCAAACGGTGTGGTCGAGCGGGGTCGGCGCTTCGGTCGGGCTCGAGGCCGGCTATACGCAATTCGCCAGCGGCATCGCCTCGCGCATCGGCAATCGTTCCGCCTGCGCCGCGGCGACCTGCGCATTTTGGTCGGTTGCGGCGCCGCCGCCGGCATTGCCGGCGCGTTCGGCGCGCCGCTCGCCGGCGCTTTTTACGGCTTTGAGCTGATCATCGGCAGTTATTCGCCGAGTGGCCTTGCCCCGGTCGCGATTTCGGCGCTGCTCGGCTTTCTGGTTGCGCGGCCGCTCGTCGCCGGCCGAGCTCGGCATCGTCGCGCCGGAGAAAATCAACCATCATGGCGCACGATCTCGTGCTCGCCGCCACGCTCGGCCTGTTCTCGGCGGTGCTGGGCATCGTTCTGATGCGCGGCGTCGCGATCTGCGAGAACATGTTCGCGCGGTTACGGCTGCGGCCGACGCTGCGCACCATGGCCGGCGGCATCGTCGTCGGGCTGTTGGCGATCGTGTCGCCGCAAGTCATGTCGTCGGGGCACGGCGCTCTGCGCGTCGCCGGCATGCTCGATTTGTCGTTCGCACCGTCGCGCTGCTTTTTCGTGCTCAAGATCGTGGCTTCGATTGCCTCGCTCGGCTCCGGATTCCGCGGCGGCATGTTCTTCTCCTCGCTGTTGATCGGAGCGCTCGGCGGCCATCTGTTAGCCGTCGCGCTGACGATGATCTGGCCGACGGTCTATTTCGATCCGAACGCCTATGCCGTGATCGGCATGAGCGCGCTGGCGGCTTCCGTCATCGGCGGGCCGCTGACGATGATCTTCATCGCATTGGAAACGACCGGCGACCTCTGGCTGACGACGGCGGTGCTCATTGCCGTGATCATTTCGGCGCAGATGACGCGCGAAGTTTTCGGCTATTCGTTCGCGACCTGGCGCTTCCATCTGCGCGGCGAGACGATCCGCAGCGCTGCCGATGTCGGCTGGATGCGCGAACTCACCGTCGAGAAAATGATGCGCCAGGACGTGCAGACCGTGAACGCGGACGACGACCATCGCGGCGTTTCGCGAGACCTTCCCGCTCAGCTCGACGGCCTATGTGATCGCGGTCGACGAGGTCGATCGCTATGTCGGGCATGGTTCTGGTGGCGGACGCGCACGCCGCCGAAGCCGCGCCGGACAAGTTCGATCAAAGAATTGTTCCATTACCGCGACGAAATGCTGCTTCCCGGGCATGGCGGTCAAGGAAGCGGTGCTCGCCTTCGACCGCGCCGAGGCGGAAGCACTGGCGGTCGTCGATTCCTTCCTCGACCGGCGCGTCGTCGGGCTGCTGACCGAAGCTTACGTGCTGCGCCGCTATGCGGCGGCGCTGGAAGGCCGCCGCCGCGATCTGGTCGGCGAGAGCTAGACGCGTGCGGCGGCGCTTCGGTCGGCATAGGCGGCGGTGAGGAACGGCGGATGTCGGGCGGCCAAGTCCTCCGCCGAGCGCAGACTTCCGTTCAAGACGGAGCGGACGGCAACGGCGAGGCGGTGAACCATGAAAAGAGCAATTCTTGCGGCAGTTGCGCTCGCTCTCGCGACGACATCGGCGCCGGCCAAGCGCCGCAGGTCTCCGACAGCGACATCGTCGAGGCTTACGACTACATGCTGGCGCGCTGGCTGGTGCTGCGGCAGGAGGCGCTCGACCTCAATGACGGTTTCAATGGAATGTGGCTGATCGAGCGCGAGCCGGGCGGTGTGAATCCGGGCCAATCCGAACCTTGACGTTGCCTCCAGCGAGGCGTGGATCGCCGTTGATGACAACAGTTGCACGCTCATCGCATTGCCGGAGATCGAAGGCCGCTATTACACTGTGCAGATCGTCAACGGCTGGGGCGAGGTCATCGACAACATCAACCAGCGCACTTATCCAAACCATCCGTTCGGCACATTCGCACTCTGCCTCGACAAGGCGCAGGTCACCCTTGCCGCGGGCACGCAGCGTGTCGAAGTCGCCGGCAAAAAATCGCGCATCCTCATCCAAATCGAGCTTGGCGCCGATCCGGCCGAAGCGGTGGCGTTGCAGAAGCAGATCACGATGACGACGACCGGCTCGCCCAAGATCGAAGCTGCCGTCGCGGCGCCCGATTTCGCCAACGACAAGCTGCCGGGTGTCGAAGCGTTCGACACGACCGACCGAGATTCTCGCCAGCGAAGCGGACATCAATAAAAACATGGCCGAGCCGCAGCGCAAGGCCCGCGCGGTCGCCGCGGCCGCGGCCGATCCGCAAGAGCGCGCTCGTATCGACGAAGTGATCCGAAATCAAGCCATCCCGGCTTTTTTGGCCGCAATTCCTAAATTGCGCGAGGCGGCGAACGGCTGGGCGCATCCGCGCATCGTCGGATACTACGGCAGCGACTATCTGATGCGATCGATCGTCGACTACACCGATCTCTGGGCCAACAGCGCGCGGGAGATGGTCTATTTCGACGGCACCGGGCTATGACGGCAGCGCGACCTACATCCAGACCTTTCCCAAAGACGCGCTGCCGGCGTCGCAGGCGCGTTACTTCTGGTCCGTCACGGCGTCGATGCCAAGGATCGCCGCGTCATTGCCAATCCGCTCAATCGATATCTGCTCGACCAGCAGTCCGACTTGAAACTCAATCCGGACGGCTCGCTGACGCTGGTCTTTGCGCCGAAACCGCCCGACAACATCCCGCAATCCAATTGGCTGCCGACGCCCGAGGGCCGAAATTACAATCTGACCTATCGCTTTTACGGGCCGGCAAAGAACCTTGTGCTCGGCAGGTATTATCCGCCGCTCTTGTCGATTAAGCCGTGACGGCCGGAAACGCCGGCGGTTCGGCAAGCGTGGTGTCGCCCCGATCGGCGCGGAATAAGGCGCGGCGCAAGCGACATGACCCTCCTGTGCAATCGGTCAAAGCACCGCTAGAATAGCGCCTGCCTTAGCAACCGGCGCGCCAAGACCGCGCGCCAAGACCGGCGGGCGGGAGGCCTCGATGAACAGGACCGCGACCAAGCTCGCGTGCGTTATCTTCGCATTGTCGTTTCCGGTCGTCGCGATCGCGCAGACCATGAGCTACGCCGACGCCATCGACCAGCTCGCTGCCGCCTGCGGTGCCGGCGTGCTAAAATACTGCAAAGGGGTCGAACTCGGCGGCGGCCGCCTGAGAGCGTGTCTGGACGCGAACCAGTCCAGAATGGCGCCCCAGTGCCAGCAGACTCGCGTCGCGGTCTATGCTTCGATCGCGCGGCGCGCCGCGGCCCAGCGAAACATCGGCGACATCTGCGATGCGGATATCGAACGACTGTGCGGCACCTCGCACGCCGATGCGCACCTTGTGGAATGCCTGCTGAGCGCATCTCCCGCGGCGATCAGCCCGGCATGCAACCAGGCATTCACCGACACCGGCTGGCGGACGGAAAGGGCTCAGCAATGATCAGGCAGCAAATCTACGCCGTCGCCGCTGTAATCTTGGCAGCCGCGCTGACGGTCGCCGTCGCCGATACGCGGCTCGACTCGGCGCAAATTGCCACCAGCTTGGCTGCCGTCAGCAACACCGGCAAACTCGACCTCACGGCCGCCCAGATGCGGCAGGCGGTCCTCGACAATATCCGCAATTATCCGGGATCGATTCCGCCCCGCGCGCTGACTTTTCCGCAGCTCGCAAACCTGGCTCAGTTCACCGTCGAGATTAATTTCGATTTCGATTCCGCGGCAATCCGGCCGGAGTCATACCGCAACGTCGGTGCGATCGCCGACGCGCTGCATAATCCGATTCTGCTCGGTTATGGATTTCTAGTCATCGGCCACACCGACTCGGTCGGCGGCCGCATCTATAATGTAGGCTTGAGCCAACGGCGCGCGGACGCCATCGTCGCGGCGCTGGTGAATCCGTTTGGCGTCAATCCCGCGGTGCTCCAGCCGGTAGGCATGGGCGAGGAACAGTTGCGCGATCCGGCGCACCCGACGTTGGGTGTCAACCGGCGCGTTCAGCTCATCAACGTCGGCAAGAAATTCTGCTTCGGCCGCACGGGCGAGCAGTTTCAGTGCCAGTAAGGCGCGCCGCGAGCCCGGCGCGGTGCGGCCATATATTATTATCCGTTATCGGTCGCCCATGGTGCGGCGGCCGTTCGCCCCGGGGGTCGGTCGCGCGCGACCCCCGATAGACCGCATTTGCCGCGCCGGGTAGAAATGCTGCATCGGCAGATCGGGAAAGTACGCCGCGATGGATGAGCGGACAACGGTGGATTGCGTCGCCAATGCGCGGGCGCTGGCCCGGCGTCATCGCGGCTGCGGCGCCACGGATCGAGGCCGGCCGCGAATTGCCGCCCGATCTACGTCGACGCGCTGCATGAGGCGCGGCTGTTCCGCATGCTGGTGCCGCGCTCGCTCGGCGGCGAGGAAATCTCGCCGGTCGCCTTCATGCAGGCGATCGAGGAAATCGCCAAGGCCGACGCTTCGACCGCGTGGTGCATCGCGCAGACCTCGGTCTGCTCGACCATCGCCAAATGCCATGAAGCCGCGACATCGCCGCGGAGATTTTCCAGAGCAATCCGCGCGGCGTGCTTGGCCTGGGGCCCCACCAGCAACGCCAAGGCGGTTGCGGAAAAGGGCGGCTTTCGCGTCACCGGGGTGTGGCCGTTCGCCAGCGGCAGCCGGCACGCCACTTGGCTTGCCGCGCATTGCCTCATTTACGAGCCGGACGGCGAGCCGCGCCGCGACGCCAACGGCAATCCGGTGCAGAAGACGCTCGTCGTGCCGCGCGAACGCGCGACGATCAGCGACGTCTGGCACGTGATCGGGCTCAAAGGCACCGGCAGCGACACCTATGCCTTGACCGATGTCTTCGTGCCGGAGGATTACGCCATCGGCTACCATGCGCTAAACCCCGCCGAGCGGCGCGAACGCGGCGCGCTCTACTCGTTCACGATCTACCAGCTGTTCGGCTCGAGCTTTCCCGCGGTCGCGCTCGGCATTGCGCGCACCATGCTGGATGACTTCTGCGCCATGGCGCAAACCAAGATCGCCAGTGGGCAAGCACCGCGCCGCTGCGCGACAACGCGGTGGTGCAATCGCAGGTCGGCGTCGCCCAGTCGCAGCTCGCCGCCGCGCGGGTGTTCTTCTTCGCCACCTGGGAGGAGATTTGGCAGGCGGCGCAATCGGGACCGTTGTCGCTCGACCAGCGGGTGCGGCTGCGCATGGCGTCGATTAACGCCAGCCAGCAGGCCCGCCAGGTGGTCGAGACCGCCTATCTTGCCGCCGGGACACTCGCGGTCTTGGAGAAGAATCCGTTCGAGCGCCGGTTCCGCGACATGCATGCGGTGTCGCAGCAGGCGCAGTCGCAATTCGCGATTTTCGAGGTGATCGGCCGGCACTTCCTCGGCCTGCCGGCGAACTCGCGGCTTATTTGAGCGCGCCGCCGCTGTTGACTCGGTGCGCCGGGACGGCCGAGAGTCCGATCAAGAAAAGCGCACAAGGGCGGAAACTCGAGACAGGATCATGGAGACCATCGGCTTTGTCGGCGTCGGCAAGATCGGCCTGCCGATCTCGCAGAATCTGATCAAGAGCGGCCAGCGCGTGGTCGGCTATCGCCGCTCCTCGCTTGCCGAATTCGAGAAGATCGGCGGCGTGCCGGCGCGCTCGGCGGCCGACGTCGGCGCGCAGGCCGACAT
Organism: uncultured Alphaproteobacteria bacterium; assembly: GCA_963729335.1. GTDB lineage: Bacteria > Pseudomonadota > Alphaproteobacteria > Rhizobiales > Xanthobacteraceae > BOG-931. The sequence continues at coordinate 968,586 of CAVSNN010000001.1, read as the reverse complement.
CGTGCTTGTCGTGCCTGCCGTCGACCGAGGCGCTCGACGACGTCGTGGGCGGGCCGCGCGGCCTCATCCATTCGGCGCGGCCGGGGCAGATCGTGGTCGAGCTCGGCTCGCATCCGGTGCCGGATAAAACGCGCCAGATCGCGCCATTGGCGCAAAAGGGCGCTGTTTTCATCGACGGCGAAGTGTCCGGCACGCCGGGCATGGTGGCGGCGAAGAAGGGCGTCGTTTATCTCGCCGGCGACGCCGCGGCCTGCAAGAAAATCGAGGCGGTGGTCGCGGGCTTTGCCGATTCCTGCCTCTATTTCGGCGAGTTCGGCGCCGCAAGCCGCGTCAAGCTCGTCAACAATCTTCTGGTCGCGATCAATATCGCGGCGACCGCGGAGGCGATGGCGCTCGGGCTCAAGGCCGGCGTCGACGTGCCGCTGATGATCAAGGCGATCGCCACCGGCAGCGGGCGGCTCGACCCAGTTCGGCATCCGCGCGCCCTGGATGGCGGACCGCCGGTTCCAGCCGGTGCAGGGCGCGGTGCCGGGCTTGCAGCACTATTTCGACATGATCGAGGACTTCGCCGCCGGCGTCGGCGTCGCGACGCCGCTGTTCGATTGCGTGGTGCCGCTGTACGAGAGATTCATGGCGATGGGCTTCGGCGGCGACGACGTCGCTCGCATGGTCGACGTCATCGGCGCGCTGCCGCGCGCGAAATAATATCCCTCCCCCCTTGTGGGGGAGGGAAGGGTGGGGGGTCGGGAGGTGACGTGAGAGCGTCGACGATCGCGCAAGACCTCTCGACCCCCACCCCTAACCCCTCCCCACAAGGGGGAGGGGAACGCACGACAGGAGAGTTCGCATGATCCGCGTCAGCAAGATCGCGCACGCCAGTTACGAGACGCCCGATCTCGACAAGCAGACCGAATATTACACCGAGATTCTGGGATTGACGCTCGCCGCCAAGGAGAAGGACACCGTCTTTCTCGCCTCGACCGTCGACCATCATGCGATCGTGCTGCGCGAGGGCCCGCAGCCGCAGTGCGTGCGCGTCGGCTTTCAAATTCCGCCCGATGCCGAGCTCGGCGATTTCGAGAAGCAGGTTTCAGGCCACGGCCTCAAGACCGAGCGCCGCAAGGATCCCGAGCCGTCGATCGCCGACATGCTGGTGTTCGCCGACCCCAAGGGCACCGCGATCGAAGTGTTCAAGCGCGGCGACTTCTCGCACCAGAAATTCCAGCACAACGGCATCGTGCCGCACAAGCTCGGCCACGTCGCCTTCCATGTCACCGACGTCAAGGGCGTCACCAAGTTCTATTGCGACGTGCTGGGTTTTCGCGAATCCGACTGGATGGGCGACTTCTTCTCGTTCCTGCGCTGCGGTCCCGATCATCACACCATCAACCTGATGCAGACCGGCTCGAACCGGCACTTCCACACCGCCTTCGAGCTGCGCGATTGGGGCCACATGCAGACCGCGTGCGATTTCCTGTCGGTCAAAGGCTACAAGCTGATCTGGGGACCGGGCCGGCACGGCATCGGCCACAATCTGTTCGCTTATCACCGCGCGCCGAACGGGCTCATTACCGAGACCTTCGCCGAGCTCGACCGCATGAACGAGGAGCTCGGCTATTTCGAGCCGCGGCCGTGGCACCGCGATAATCCGCAGCGGCCGAAAGTGTGGGCCAAGGACCCCTCGGCTTCCAATCTCTGGGGCGTCATGCCGACCGACGAGATGCATAAGTAGCTTGCTCGGAGTGTGCCGACCCGAACGTGCAGAAGAGCTTCCTCGACGCGCAATATTATCAATCGATCGCCGGCTCGCCCGACGACTTGCGCGCGCGCATCCGCACCGAGGAGCGGAAATGGCGCGAGCCGATCGCTGCGGCGTACATCAAAGTGGAATGACGTTAAATCTGTTACCGCACGCCGGCTTGCGGCGGTCCGGAAAAGCCGCCAATATCGTTTCCGGTCGCAGCCGGCCGGGCGCCGGTTCCAATCCGATGTTCGGTCCGGAGTCAATCGGGCAATCCGGCGGTCAGTCAATGTCGCTCAGGCGTTTCATCGATTTTCCGTGGGTGCAGAAGTCGATCGGCGTAGCGGCCGCGGAATATCTGCGTTTCGTCTGGAACACCAGTTCCTTCGGCATCGATCCGGCGGACTTTTACGCGCGCGTGCGCCCCGACCTGCCGGCGATCGTGGCGATGTGGCACGGCCAGCATTTCATGATGCCGTTCTTCAAGCGCAGCGAGCACCTGGTCAAGGTGCTGATTTCGCGCCACCGCGACGGCGAGATCAACGCCATCGCCGCGAGCCGCCTCGGCGTCGAGCCGATCCGCGGCTCCGGCACCAGCGGCCGCGATTTCCTGAAAAAAGGCGGGGTCGCCGGTTTCAAGCAGATGCTGGAAGCGCTGGCACGCGGCTATAACGTCGCGCTGACCGCCGACATCCCGAAAATCTCGCGCGTCGCCGGGCGCGGCATCGTGCAATTGGCGCGCGTCTCGGGGCGGCCGATCTATCCGGTCGCGGTGGCGACCAGCCGCTATATCGAGCTGAAGAGCTGGGACCGCTCGGTGTTCAACCTGCCGTTCGGCCGTTTCGCCATCGCGGTCGGCGAGCCGGTTCGCGTCGCCGCCGGCGCCGACGAGGCGGCGGTCGAAGAGGCGCGGCGTCTCGTCGAAACGGGATTGAACGGCACCACCGAACGCGCCTATGCCATCGCCGAAGGCCGCGCCAAAGACTTCGACTGGAGCCGCCGCCGGCAGCTCAGGACCACGCAGCTGGCGTGACGTCTATCATGCGTCCGCGCTCCCGATCGGCTTGACTTATATACGTATATTGGTATATTGATATGGCTGATCGGGTCAGGCCCGTTGTGTGGATCGCATCGAGCCGGCGGGACCTGCGTGCGATGCCGAAGCAAGTTCGCCGCGATATCGGTCAGGCGCTGTACACCGCGCAACAGGGCATAACCGATCCGGCGGCAAAGCCGTTGAAAGGCTTCGGCGGCGTGCGGGTCATGGAGATCGTCGAGCGGTATCGCAAGGATGCTTATCGTGCCGTCTACACCGCTCACTTCGAGAACGCGGTGTACGTATTGCATGCGTTCCAGAAAAAGTCGAAGTCCGGCATCGCCACGCCGCGACACGAGATTGAGTTGATACGCAGGCGCTTTGCCGAAGCGGAACGCCATTACCGGAAAGGACAAAACTGATATGCGCAAGCCAAGGGTCAGAGCGACCAAGGGGAGCGGCAACATATTCGCCGATCTTGGTCTGCCAAATCCCGAGCAGGAACTGCTCAAGGCGCGTCTGACGCTGCAAATCTACAAGATCGTCAAGGAGCGCGGCCTGACCCAGGCCCGGGCGGGCGAAATCCTCGGCATCAAGCAGCCGCATGTGTCGGCGCTGATGCGCAATCGTGCCGGGAATTTCTCGGTCGGTCGGCTGATGGAGTTCCTCACGGCGCTCGGCCAAGACGTTGAGATCACCGTGAAGCCGACGCGTAAGCCGCAGGGTGCAATGTCGCTGGTGATGCGGTAAGTGACGGCTATACTTGTTGCGGGCGGCCTGGAGACAGCACGACGATGCGAACCATCACCGTTGAAGAGCACTTCGCCACGCCGGGATTTCTCGACGGCCCCGGACAGGACTTGAAAAACGCGGCGCTGAAATTCGAGGGCCGCGCGCAGCGCTTGATCGCGGCGCTGACCGAGATCGGCGACAAGCGGATCGCCGCCATGGATGCCGCCGGCATCGACATGCAAGTGGTGTCGCTGACTTCGCCCGGCACCGAGCAACTGGCGGCCGACGACGCCGTCGCGCTTTCCCGCGAAGTCAACGACTTCGCCGCCGCGGCGGTTAAGAAAAATCCGGCGCGGTTCGCCGCCTTCGTCACGCTGCCGACCGCGGCGCCGGACAAGGCGGCGGCCGAGCTGGAGCGCCGCGTGCGCGCCGGCGGCTTTCGCGGGGTGGCCATCAACGGCCACAATCGCGGCCGCTACCTCGACGATAAATTCTACTGGCCGATCCTGGAATGCGCCGAAAAACTCAACGTGCCGGTCCACATCCATCCGACGCGGCCGCCGCAGCCGGTGATGGAGGCCTATTATTCGGGCTTCTCGCCGCTGGTGAACGACATGTTCGGCAGCCCGGGCTGGGGCTGGCACATCGAGACCGCGGTGCACACCGTTCGCCTCATCCTCGGCGGCGTCTTCGACCGCTTCCCGAATTTGCAGCTGCTCATCGGCCATCTCGGCGAGGGCCTGATGTCGATGTTTCCCCGCCTCGACAACATGACGCCGGCGATGACCAAGCTGCAACGCCCGATCACCTCCTATCTGCGTGAGAACGTGCATTACAGCATCAGCGGCTTTAATTTTCCTGTCGCCTTCCTCGACCTCCTGCTCGAAGTCGGCGCCGGCCGCATCCTGTTCTCGGCCGATCATCCGTATCAGTCGATGGCGCAGGCGCGCGCCTTTCTGGAGCAGCTTCCGGTCTCCGCCGCCGACCGCGAGCGCATCGCCCACGGCAATGCGGAAAAGCTGTTTAAATTGTAGGGTGGGTTGAGCGACCTGTCCGCCGCAGCGCGGAGCGCGAAGGCGGAAGCGAAACCCACCACGGGCCAATCGAAAAATGAGCAACGATGGGTTTCGCAAGGGCTCAACCCATCCTACGGCGCGTCTCTATTCTAGAGACCCCCTCTTGACACTGGTCCCCGTTCTTGATATATGTGGGGACGAGTCATTCTCGCCCGTGAAGGACGCTTTGCCGGAGGCATACCGGTAGGGTGGGGCGAGGACGGTGCCTGCGGGCGGATTTGCAACCCGCTCCCGGGCGGTCCGGGCATCATGCCTGCCGGCATTACGACCGGCATGCGAGGTGCGTCGCTGGATGTGGGCAAGCCGTCGGCGGAGTGACCCCCGCCCCTTGGACGGTCTTTCCCACGAAGCCTGGCCCGGATCGCACCAAGGGACCACACACCCCTTGGGAAGAGCCGTGGTGGAACGCCGGCAGGCGAGCGCGCCCGACAGCGGAAGGGGCGGCGCAAGCCGCCCTCTCCGTGGCGCGCCGCCGTGCCCGCTGGCACGGCGTCTTGCACTCCTGCGTCTGCCGGCGTTCCGCTTCCTTGCTTTATATTCTTACTTCGTCATTGCGAGGAGCGGCAGCGACGAAGCAATCCAGAACCGACCCGCTGCACTGGATTGCTTCGCTGTCGCTCGCAATGACGCTTCGTTCGTCGCTGTTTGACATCGTCGGCTTGCAAGCTCGCGCGAGCCCGCGCCGCGAGAACGGACCGGTGCGCGCATGCCGCGTAGGGGCGGCCCTTGTGGCCGCCCACTGGCGGGCGTGCCGCCACACCACGGGCGCCCACGAGGGGCGCCCCTACGGAGCGCGACAACGATTTCGTTTTCACCTTTCCTCGATCTGGCGCAAAAACCTCGGCGGTGTGCTCGCCGAGCCGCGGCGTGGGGCAGGAGGAGGTCAGCCTCGCATGCCTGATCGGCACATGATCCGGGTGCTGTGGATGCCAAGGCGGAACGGCGGGCACGCGGAAAATCCCGATATGGGATATAGGTGTCGTTTCCGATGGCGATTGCAAAGCGCTGAAAGCCCATGAACGCCCCCCTCTCTAGCCACCCGACGCCGCCCTACAAGCACACCCCGCTGTTCCCGCTCGGCAAGGACGACACGCCGTATCGGAAGATCGCGACCGAAGGCGTGCGCATGGAAAAGGTGATGGGCGAAGAGGTGCTGGTCGTCCCGCGCGAGGCACTGCGCGCGCTCGCGGAAGCCGCCTTCACCGACATCAATCATCTGCTGCGCCCCGCGCATCTGGCATCGCTGAAACACATCGTCGAGGACCCGGAAGCGTCGGATAACGACAAGTTCGTCGCCTACGAGTTTCTCAAGAACGCCAATATCGCCGCCGGCGGCGTGCTGCCGATGTGCCAGGACACCGGCACCGCGATCGTCATGGGCAAGAAGGGCCGGCTCATTTGGAGCGACGGCGACGACGAGGCGGCGCTCGCCGAAGGCGCGCGCGATGCCTATCTGAAACGCAATTTGCGCTATTCGCAGCTCGCGCCGCTCTCCATGTTCGAGGAGAAGAACACCCGCTCCAACATGCCGGCGCAGGTCGAGATTTATGCCGAAAGCCAAAGTGCCGGTCATGCCGACGCCGACGCGGCCTATAAGTTTCTGTTCATCGCCAAGGGCGGCGGCTCGGCCAACAAGGCGTTTTTATTCCAGGCGACGCCGTCGATCCTTACGCGAGAGCGGATGCTGGCGTTCCTCAAGGAGAAAGTGCTCACGCTCGGCACCGCGGCCTGCCCGCCCTACCATCTCGCGATCGTCATCGGCGGCACATCGGCCGAATTGACCATGAAGACGGTCAAGCTCGCATCCTGCAAATATTACGACGCGCTGCCCGACCACGGCTCCGAGGACGGCCACGCCTTTCGCGACCACGACATGGAGCGCGAGATCCAGAAAATGACGCAGTCGCTCGGAGTTGGCGCGCAATTCGGCGGCAAATATTTCTGCCACGACGTGCGGGTGATCCGGCTGCCGCGTCACGGCGCCTCGCTTCCCATAGGACTTGGCGTGTCGTGCTCGGCCGACCGCCAGGCGCTCGGCAAGATCACGCGCGACGGCACCTTCCTGGAGGAGCTCGAGCACAATCCGGCGAAATATCTCCCCGACGTTGATGCGCAAAAGCTCGGCGGTGAGGTGGTGCAGATCGACCTGACGCGGCCGATGCCGGCGATCCTGGCGCAGCTCGCCAAGCATCCGATCAAGACGCGGCTGTCGCTGTCCGGCCCGATGATCGTGGCGCGGGATATGGCGCACGCCAAATTGCGCGAGCGGCTGGAAAAAGGGCAGGGGCTGCCCGATTACTTCAAGAACCATCCGGTCTATTACGCGGGACCGGCGAAAACCCCGCAAGGCTATGCCTCGGGCGCGTTCGGGCCGACCACGGCCGGCCGCATGGACAGCTTCGTCGACGAGTTCCAGTCAGCCGGCGGCTCGATGGTGATGCTGGCGAAGGGCAATCGTGCTTCTATTGTGCGCGACGCCTGCAAGAAGCACGGCGGCTTTTATCTCGCCTCGATCGGTGGCGCGGCTGCCAACCTCGCCGAGCATTGCATCAAGAAAGTCGAATGCATCGAGTATCCCGAGCTCGGCATGGAAGCGATCTGGCGCGTCGAAGTGGTCGATTTCCCCGCCTTCATCGTCATCGACGACAAGGGCAACGACTTTTTCAAGGAATTGAATCTGGGATAGTTTACCTCTCCCCGCGTGCGGGGAGAGGTCGAGCGCAGCGAGGGTGAGGGGGCCTCTCCGCGATTTTGAGTCATGTGGCCGAGCGGCAGCGCTGCAAACAGTCAGGCTCATCTCAGCCCAGCGGGACCGCCCCCTCACCCCACCCTCTCCCCGCACGCGGGGAGAGGGAGCCGCCTGCCGAGATCACTGAGGACGCGACACTATGGACGCACTAACCGCGACCACGCCGGCGAGGGTCAAAGGTCCGTTGGTCTGGCTCGATATGGATCAGCAGGAGCTCGACGACGCCTATGATCAGCTCGTCTATGCGCCGAACCGCGATCGGGTCGTTGCGCGGCGGATCGCGGCGAGCGAGCGGACGCGGGCTATTCTCGGGCCGCCGCAGCGGCTCGCTTACGGCGAAAGCGAATACGAACGGCTCGACATTTTTCGCAGCTCCGCAGCGAACGCACCGGTCAATATCTTCATCCATGGCGGCGCCTGGCGCCGCAACAAGGCATCAGACTATTCGCTGTTGGCCGAGCCGCTTAACCGCGCCGGCGCGCATTGCGTCATCGTCGATTTCATCAATGTCGATCAGGCCGGCGGCGATCTTAATCCGATGTACGAGCAGGTCTGCCGCGCCATCGCCTGGACCTGGCGCAATGCGGAAAGCTTCGGCGGCGACCGCGAGCGGTTCTACGTTTCGGGGCATTCCTCGGGCTCGCATCTTTCCGGCTGCATGCTCACCGTCGGCTGGCGCGAACACGGCTTGCCGGAGAATTTCTGCAAAGGCGCGCTCCTTGCCAGCGGCATGTACGATCTCGCGCCGGTGCGGCTGTCGAAGCGCTCGTCCTATGTCAATTTCACCGACGCGACGGTGGAAAAGCTCAGCTCACTGCGCCATCTCGACGGCCTGCACACGCCGCTCGTCGTTTCGCACGGCAGCTACGAGACGCCGGAATTCAAGCGCCAGACCCGCGATTTCGCCGCCGCCGTGAGCGCCGCCGGCAAGCCGGTCGAGCTCATCGTCGGCGAGGGCTACAACCATTTCGAAATGCTGGAGACGCAGGCCAACCCTTACGGCCTGCTCGGCCGCGCGGTCTTGGCGCAGATGGGATTGGCGCAGATGGGATTGAGTTAGCGTCATTGCCAGGCGCGCGGCCGGCGAATGACAAGGACGGGTTACGCCGCTTCGGACGCTTTTTCGGCAGCCGCCGTCTTGCGCACCGAGGTGCGGATCAATTCGGCGCCGCAGCGCCGGCAGGCATAGACGCTGTCTTCGAGTTCGGTCGAGATCGGGCGGCGGCCGTGAAACACCATCCGGCCGGCACAAACCGGGCAGGGCATCATCAAAGAGGGCAAACTTGACGCAGGAACAGCCGCTTGATGGCGCATTTCGCTTACCAAGGCTGGGGTCTGACCCCAGGATGACCATTTTGTGAATTACTCGCCGCTTTTGCGACGGAGTCAAGAAAAATTGTGCATTGCACACAGACACGCTGCGGTGCGGTATGTTGGCATCGGGGATAACTCCTTCCGCGCCTTGGCAAAACTCCGTCGGGCCAATGTCCGGACCTTGACTTTGTTCCGAGCCCGATCAGTCAGCCCGTTCCCGGGCGACCGACCTCGTCCGCCACGAGACACGGAATGTCGAGTGCGGCGAGGCTCATCCGGGTCGCCGCGACCGAACCGTCGACGTCGATGCCGCGGCAGGCGTCCTCGACGACGAACACGGCGAAGTTTTCACGGCGCGCATCCTCGGCCGAGTAGCGCACGCAAAAATCCAACGCCAAGCCGGCGAGGAAGACGCGCGCAATCGCGCGCTCGCGCAGATAGCCGACCAGCCCGGTCGGCGTCTCGCGGTCGTTCTCGTAGAACGCCGAATAGGAATTGATCGCGCGGTCGGTGCCCTTGCGCAGCACCAACCCGGCATGGGGAATCCGCAAGCCTTGATGAAACGCGGCGCCCGGCGTGCCTTGCACGCAATGGTCGGGCCACAGCACTTGCGAACCGTACGGCGCGGCGATGGTTTCGAACGGACGCTTGCCGGGATGGGCCGAGGCGAACGACAGATGCCCGCGCGGATGCCAGTCCTGCGTCAGCACGACGTTGCGGAACTTTCCGGCGAGGCGATTGATCGTGGCGACGACTTCATCGCCGCGCGGCACCGCCAGTGCACCGCCCGGACAAAAGTCGTTCTGCACGTCGATGACGATGAGGACGTCGTTATTGCCGATCGTCGCGGTTGCGGTCATGTCGTCACCTGCGTCTTCTAGTCCGTTTCCGGCGCCGCGCGATTTCGCAGACGGCTATCGACCGCCGCGGCCAGTGCGACAAGATCGTCGGCAATCTCGACCGCATAGCCGGCACCCGGCGTGAGCCGCCGCAACGCTTCCGGCAAACGCTCCAGCTCGCGCTTGGCGTGAAGCCTGATCGCATCGAGCGACGGCGACGGCGCGATGCGCCGGCCGTTCTTCATGACCGGATGAATGAGCGGCTCGCCCGCTTGCTCATGATCCTCCGATGAGAGCAGGTCGCCGGCCATGCCGCCGTTGCCGTCGTAGCGCCGCCACACCTGTTTGCGCCCGGGCCAAGTCGCCTTGCGCTCCGAACGTTTGCGCCGCGGCACGCCGGCATATTCCTGCAATTTGTAAACGCAATCCATCGCCGGCACGTCCGACGAGGTGGTCAGGCTGGTGCCGATGCCGATGCCGTCGATCGGCGCAGCGGCGCCGGCGAAGGCGAGAAGCGAATCCTCGTCGAGCCCGCCGCTGACAAAGATCGTCACGTCACGCAGCCCGCCGCGATCGAGAATGGCGCGCACGCTCCGCGACAACGCGACGAGATCGCCGGAGTTGAGGCGAACGCCGCGGATTACGATGCCGGCCGCCTTAAGCCGCGGCGCCAGCGCGACGACTTTGCGCGCGGCGGCTTCGGTGTCGTAAGTGTCGAGCAGCAATACGACGTTGTCCGGCCGCGCGCGCGCAAAACTTTCGAACGCCGCCGCCTCGTCGTCGAATGCCTCGATGAAGGAATGCGCCATCGTGCCGTAGAGCGGGATACCGAATTTTTCTCCGGCCAAGACGGTGGCGGTGCCGGCAAAGCCGGCGATGTAGCTTGACCGCGCCGCCATCAATCCGGCTTCGGCGCCGTGCGCGCGCCGCATGCCGAAATCGACCAGCAATTTGTCCGGCGCGGCAAGCCGCATCCGCGCCGCTTTGGCGGCGACCAGCGACTGAAAGTGCAGGATATTGATGAGCCGCGATTCGACGAATTGCGCCTGCGGCAACGGCGCGGTGACGCGCAGGATCGGTTCGTCGGCGAAGAATGCCGTGCCTTCGGCCATGGCATGGACGTCGCCGGTAAAACGAAAGTCGCCGAGATAATCGATGAGCTTGCCGCCGAACCGGCCGGTGCTTTGCAGCCAGGCGATGTCGGCCGCCGAGAACCGCAAGTTCTCCAGAAAATCGAGCGCTTGCGCCAGGCCGGCGGCAAGCAAAAATCCGCGCCGCGCCGGCAAGGTGCGGGCGAAAAATTCGAACACCGCCGGCTTGGTATCGCCATGCTCCAGGTACGCCTGGATCATGTTGATCTGATAAAGGTCCGTCAGCAGCGGACTGATGTCTTCCATTGCGGCGGCCTGCGCGAAGTTTGCCGAGATTAGCCGGCAATATATGTAGCGGACCCGGGACCGGGACGAGCGTCAAAATGAGCCGCCCCGGCGCCGTTCTTGCGGCGGAAAATGCCTGGATTAAGGGGTGACCCGACCTTAATGGCTGCGACCGCCAGCGCCCTGGCGAAAGCCGCCGCAGGTAGGCAGGGGCTCCGCGGCGGCCCAGGACACCTCCGCGGCCGTGAACCTGGACCGGCGCTCGTACGACAAACCACTGAGTTCCATCGTAAATTTCGGCGGGGGACGAGTTCACCTTTCATTTACATTATTCTTGCCCGCGCCGCGCGAGATGAGCGCATTCTATCGACTGTTCGCAGCCGCTGGGGACGGCGATCGGGTAGCTGCGGACTGCTGGCACGATCGGGGACCCTTTAATCACGCTCTACGGGGAGCGGGGAATGGCGGCTGCGTTCGCGAGGGAAGGCGGTTATGGGGCTCCGGCTTCCGTAATCCACATCGATTCCTCGCATCCCGATCACGCCATCGTCGTCCCCGATGCGCAGCTGTTGTTCACGGCGGATTTCCACCGCGCCGGACCCGATCTCGTTCTGATCGGCCAAGACGGCCGGCACCACATTATTCCCGGTTATTTCGCGACCGAGCATCGGCAGCCTCTGGCCGCGCCGAACGGCGCGAGTCTGTCGCCCGACCTGGTCGATCTGTTGGCCGGATCGCCTGCGCCCAACGAATACGCGCAGGCCGGGCCCGTGACGCCGCCCAATCCGATCGGCGAGGTGGAAAAGGTCGTCGGCGATGTCACCGTCATGCGCAACGGCGTCGCGGTTGCGCTCAATGTCGGCGACAAGGTCTACAAGAGCGACATCATCCAGACCGGCGCCGATTTGCAGGTCGGCATCAGCTTCCCCGACGGCACCGCGCTCAATCTGGTCGCCAATACGCGGATGGCGCTCAACGATTTCAACTTCGATGCGAACGCCAACTCCGGCAACGGCGCGCTGCTCTCGCTGGTCGAGGGCTCGTTCTCCTTCGTCGCCGGCAAGGTGGCGCATACCGGCGACATGAAGATCGATACGCCGGTGGCGACGATGGGCATTCGCGGCACCACCGGCTGGGTGGCGGAGGTGCCACCGTCACAGCGACGGTCGGCAACACCTACACTCTTCGCGGTCGTGCCCGATTACGGCACCAACCAGAGCGGCATGTATGATCTGATCGATCCCCAACCGGCAACGTCGCTTGCCACCGTATCGCAGGCCGGCTTCGTAACCACGCTGAGCCCGCAAGGCGTCGGCTTGGCGCCGCTGGTCACGGTCACGCCGGCAACGACGCAGCAGACGCAATTCGAGCAGCAAGTCATTGGGCAAGTCTTCCAGACGCTCACAGCGACGCCGCCGGCCAACCCGAACCAAACCAATCCGCAATCCAATCCAAGCGGTGGCAGCTCGACGTTGCCGAATTTGCTCAATAATTCCGCGCCCAAAGGTCCGCCGCCGCCGCCGCCGCCGCCCGTCATCCCGATAAGCACCACGACGACGACGTTGACCGCCGTTACCGTTCCCACGACAGCGGACATCGTGCCGCCACCGCCGCCGGGGCCGTTGACCTTCCCTGCGTGGATTTCAGCCGTCAGCGGCAATTGGAACCAACCGGGCGACTGGAACGACAACGGTTTCATTCCCGGCGCCGACGCCTTTCCGACCGTCGACACGCCGCTGCCGGTGACTGTGACCGTCGACTCCCCCGAATATGCCGCCGGTCTGACGCTCGGCGTCCAGGACACGCTGCAGATCGTCAATAATTTAAACAACACCAGTTCCTCCACGACGCCGTCGATCGTGAGCTCGCTTGTCATTACCGGCACGGTCAACGTTGCCGGGCTGATCGTGGTCAATTCCACTATCGCCGATCCGTCGCTGACACTCAGCGGCCCGGTCAATGTCGCAGCGACCGGTGAAATCGAGACGATCGGCGGCGCAGCGGTCATCTATTTCCAGGGCGACGCCGTTCAGAACCTCGGAACCATCGCCTCCAGCAATGGCGGCCTGATCACGTTTTCGCCGGTATCCGCGATCGTTCCGAGCACGACCAGCCCGACCGGCACGACGACCGAGACGATCCAGCCGGTCATCGACAATGGCGGGCTCGTCGTCGCCAGCAATGGCGGCGTCATCTTGTTCACGGACGCGATTATCGACAACGTCGTCACGATCACCACCCTCGCTATCCAGGCGACCTCGACCACCCCCGCCATTCCTGCGACCAGCACGACCTATTTCGGCACCATCGAGGCGACCGGCGCCGGCGCCGATATACAGCTGGCGGACACTTATGTCGCCGGCGGTACGCTCGAAACCGGCAGTCTTACGTCGGCTTCGAGCGGCGAGATCGAAATTGTCGCGGCGACGGGTGCGGATATCAGCATTTTCGACGGCTCGGCGAACGCGGTCACCGTCAACGGCTATGTGCAAGTGGATGACGGCGCCGAACTTGCGCTGCTTGGCACGTTCGACAGCACCGGCACGATTGCGGTCGGCGCGGTCACCGGCGCCGAACTGGTCATCGACGGCACGGTCACGCTCGACGGCACCGGCGCGGTGGTTCTCGCCGGCGGCGGCGCGCTTATTCTCGGCGCCACCGGCGTAACGAACACCCTCGTCAATGCCGGAAATGTCATTTCCGGCAGCGGCACGATCGTAAATCTTGCAATTGAGAACCAAAGCGGCGGCACTATCGAGGCGGCCGCCGGGGAGACGCTGAACCTTCAGAACAATGGCATCAGCAATTCCGGCCTTCTCGAAGCCACCGGCACCGGCGCCACGCTCAGCGAGGCCGGCGGCGAAATTTTCAATTATGGCAGCGTGACCGCCGCGCACAACGGCGGCGTGATTCTGTTCGAAGTCGGCGCGTTGAACGAGACTGGCGCCGCCATCGGCGCGACCTCCGGCGGCACAGTCGAATTTGAATTGTCATCGCTTATCAACGACGGATCGGTCACGGCGCAGAATGGCGGCGGTGTCATCATCGACGCGACGCAGCTGCAAAATGCGGGAATCATCCTGGCGCAGAGCAACGGCACGGTCACGCTCGCCGACAGCGGCACCGGGACCTTCGATAATACCGGCACCGTTGAAGGCAGCGCCGGCGGCACGGTCTATTTCATTAACGCGACGCTGGCCAATGCGAGCGGCACCGCGAATACCGGTGTTGTCGAAGCTTTGAGCGGCGGTGAGATCGTGCTGGATAGCGCAACGATCCTCTACGGCAGCGTGACCATTCAGACGGGCGGCGAACTGGCGACTTTGTCCGGCACCAGCGACGAGATCGACACCGCCAATGGCCAGGACAACCTGACGACGGTGACGTTGAGCAATGCCGGCACGATGGCCGTGACCGACAACAGCGCGCTGAGCTTGGTCAGTCCCGATACGATTTTCAATTCCGGCACGATCCAGCTGAACTCGACCGGCGACGCGACGGTGCTCTATATCGCTCAGCCGATCGCCGGCATCGATGGCGGCGGCCAGATCGTGCTGACCAACAGCGCCGCCAACGTCATCGCCGCGACCGTCAGCGGCGAGCAGCTCACCAATTTCGACAACACCATTTCCGGCGCCGGCACCATCGGCGCCGGCGGCTTGGCGCTGGTCAACAGCGGCACCATCGATGCCGACGATTTCACCCCGCTGATCCGAGATCCCAAATCGCTGACCAATACCGGCACGCTCGAAGCCACCGCCGGCGGCACGCTGGAGCTCGAGACCAGCGTCACCAACAGCAGCGGCAATACCAATGGCACGATCGCGGCATCCGGCGGCTCGACGATCGAACTCTTGGGCATCACGATTACCGGCGGCATCATCAATGACTACGGCACGAATGCGTCGGGCGCGATCCTGCCCGGCGATATCGAGGTCGCCGCCAACAGCGCGATAGACAGCGCCAACTTGAATAATGGCAACGTGACGCTGGCAAGCGGCGTGACGTTGACGCTGGATAACGACACCGTCACCGGCACTACGTTCACCGACGCTGCCAGCGGCGCCGTCCTCTCGGTGGATAGCGGCGACACGCTGACGCTCGACGACGTTACCGTCACCGGCGGCACGCTCGATGTCGCCAGCGGCGCGATCCTGAATCTGATCAATTCGCGGATCAGCGATGTTTCGCTGTCGGATCTCGGCACCATCAACATCATCGGCTCCAGCACGGTCGACAGCTTCGCCAGCGTGTTCAGCGGTCAGACCACAGTCGATAGCGGCGAAACACTGTCGCTTGACGATGCGTTTGTGACCGGCAAGGTGACCAATTTCGGCACGCTGCAGGTCGACAACACGTATAGTGCCACGCTGAGCGGCGTCACGATCGCGGGCGGCAACGTCACCGACGCCGGCATCATCACGGTGGCCGGCAACAGTTCGATCAACGGCGCGGATATCACCATTACCGGCACCGGCGCGCTCGAGGCGACGACCGGCGCGCTGACGGTCGATACAGGCTCCATCAACAATTCCGGACTCCTGGAGGCGGACGGCAGCACGCTGACGATCGACTCGACGCCGGTGACCAACACCGGCGAGCTGTTGGCGACCGGCGGCAGCACGCTGGTGCTCAGCGGTTCGACCGTCACCAATTTCGTCGTCAGCGGCCAGACCACGGCCGATGGCAACGTCGAAGCAAACGCCGGCTCTGAAGTGTCGCTGTCGAATGCGACGATCGACGGCGGCACGGTCACGACCGCGGCGGGGAGCGGCCAGACCGCGGGCGGACTGATCGTCGGCAGCGGCGCGAGCGAAATCGAGAATGCGACAATCAATAATTCCGGCTCGCTCGTCACCGGCGGCACGTTCAGCCTCGATAACGATACGGTCAACGGCGGCGTCCTCACTGGTGACGCGCCCGGCGCAAGTTTCAATCTCGACTCCGGCAGCGATCTCACGCTTAACGGCGTCACCGTCGAGGCCGACAACGGCGTCGACGCCACGCTCAATAATGCCGGCGCCGTCACGCTTGAGAGTTCGCTGACGCTCAGTCCGCCGCCCGGCGCCACCAATCCGGCCTTCACGCTCTTGCTCGACGGCAGCGGAACTGTGGCGCTCAACGGCGCGACGATATCGGCAACCGGTGCCGGCGAGACGCTGGAGAACAACGGCAACACCATCTCGGGCGCCGGCTGGATCGGCGACGGTACCGACAAAAATCTAACGCTCGACAACAACGCCGGGACCATCGAGGCGCTGGGCGCAGGCGGCACGCTGACGATCGAGACCGGCAACGCCGTGACCAATGCCGATGGCGCGACCCTGGAAGCGGCGAGCGGCGGCATCCTTCAGATCGACGACACTGTCGACAATAGCGGCCTCGTCGAGGCCGACGGCGGCTCGGGCTCGATTACCGCGACCGCGACCAATGAGAGCACCGGCGTGGTCGAGGCGACAGCCGGCGGCATGCTCACCCTGACCGGGGATTTGACCAATCAGAGCGGCGGCCTGATCAAGGCGCTCGACGGCGGCACGATCGATCTCAACCCGTCGGGCGGCACCAATTTCGGCACGATCGAGGCCGACGCCGGCACGATCAACATCACGGTCCCAAGCGGCGGCAGCGGCGGCGGCGGCAATGCCGGCACGGTCGAGGCCGTCGACGACGGCACCGTCAACATCACCGGCGCCGGGTTCGACAATTCCGACTTGGTCGAAGCGGGCGCCGGCGGCGACGTCAACATCTATGATGTTACGGTCCACAATTTTGGCGGCACGATCGAAGCGCTCGGCGCCAACTCGATCGTGCAGCTTACCGACGCGACCATCGAGGGCGGCACGCTCACCACCGGCCCCGTCATCACGGACGGCAGCGGCAATACCATCGCCGTGCGAGCGGGGGGCGGCGCGAATACGACTGTGTTGGATGGTTCGACCGAGGGGCCACTGACGATCCAAGGCGATGTGGCCGACTTTGGTTCGAATCTCGAACTCGTCGGCACCATCCATGTCGATGGCAACATCGATGACGGCGACAACGGCCAGATTCAAATCGGGCAACCGGGCAACGCCGGCGGCAACCTGGTCATCGACGGCACGGTGACGCTCGACTCGCTCGACGGCGGCGGCCAGATCAGCCTGTGGGGCGCGACGAACCAGCCCGTCGACATCATCGCCGCGTCCGCCGGAGCCGTGCTGGACAATTACGATAGGATCTACGGCGCCGGTCAGATCGGGCAGGGCGACGGCAGCCTCACGGTGGTCAACGAAGCGGGCGGCAGCGTCGAGGCGAGCGCCGGCGCCGTCAATGGCACCGACATCACCGGCACGCTGACGATCGATACCGGCAACACGTTCACCAATCTCGGCACGCTGACGGCGTTCAACGGCGGCACGCTCGAGATCGAGAACTCCACGATCGAGAACTCGACCAGCGGGACGGACAATACCGGGCAGGTCACCGTCGCCTCCGGCGCATTCATCGCGCTCGACAACGCCGACATTCTCGCCGGCAGCGTGAACATCGCGAGGGGCGGCGAACTCTATACCGTTACCGGCACAACGGCGCTCATCAGCAACGAAATCAATACGGCGAACGGCCAGGACAGCCTGTCGACGCCGACGCTGACCAATTCCGGCACCATCGTCGTCAACGACGACTCCTCGCTCGCTCTGGCGAGCCCGTACAATATCGAGAACTACGGCACGATTTCGCTGGACGCGACCACAGCTACCAACGCGGCCGTTCTTTATATCGATCAGCCGTTCGCCGTCCTCGACGGCGGCGGCCAGATCACCATGTCGGATCGCTATAATAATGTCATCGCCGCCGCGACGAGCGGCGATCAGCTCACCAACCTCAACAACACCATCTCCGGCGCCGGCGAGATCGGTTACAACAACCTGATTCTCGTCAACGAAGGCACCATCGACGCCAATATCACCAATACCGATCCCGATAGCCCCACCGGTCCCTCTCTTGTTCTTTCCAGCCCGACCATCACCAATACCGGCACGATCGAAGCGACCAACGGCGGCGCGCTGGCGATTGGCAGCAGCGACGACGTTGTTCCTCCGACAGTGGATAACGATCACGGCACGATCGCGGCTTCTGGCACTGACTCGAATATCGAGCTTGAGGGAACGGTAACCGATGGTTCAGTGACCATCGGCGCGACCGACGCCTTCACCATCAACGGCGCCGGCGAGTTCGACGGTGTTGCCGACGTGGCGAATTCCGGCACGGTGCTGGTCGAGGGCAACTCACAACTGACGCTTGACGACAGCGCCATTTCCGGCGGCATCATCACCGACTCCGGCTCGATCGTGGTCAGCGCCGACAGCGAGATCGAGAACGCCACCATCAACGGCGGCAATCTCACCGCCAGCGCCGGCACCCTGACGCTCGCCGGCGACACGCTCGATGGCGTGACGCTGGTCGGCGCCGACTTCGTCAACTCCGGCACGCTGGTGGCTCAGGGCACCGAGACGCTCGACGGCGCCACCATTTCCGGCGGCATCATCACCGACTCCGGCTCGATCGTGGTCAGTGCCGACAGCGAGATCGAGAACGCCACCATCAACGGCGGCAATCTCACCGCCAGCGCCGGCACCCTGACGCTCGCCGGCGACACGCTCGATGGCGTGACGCTGGTCGGCGCCGACTTCGTCAACTCCGGCACGCTGGTGGCTCAGGGCACCGAGACGCTCGACGGCGCCACAGTGTCCGGCGGCATCATCACCGACTCCGGCTCGATCGTGGTCACCGCCAATGGCGGCGAGATCGCCAGCGCCACCATCAACGGCGGCAATCTCACCGCCAGCGCCGGCACCCTGACGCTCGCCGGCGACACGCTCGATGGCGTGACCCTGGTCGGCGCCAACTTCGTCAACTCCGGCACGCTGGTCGCCGACGGTCAGGAGACCCTCGACGGCGCCACCATTTCCGGCGGCATCATCACCGACTCCGGCTCGATCGTGGTCAGCGCCGACAGCGAGATCGAGAACGCCACCATCAACGGCGGCAATCTCACCGCCAGCGCCGGCACCCTGACGCTCGCCGGCGACACGCTCGATGGCGTGACGCTGGTCGGCGCCGGCTTCGTCAACTCCGGCACGCTGGTCGCCGACGGTCAGGAGACGCTCAACGGCGCCACCATTTCCGGCGGCATCATCACCGACTCCGGCTCGATCGTGGTCACCGCCAATGGCGGCGAGATCGAAAGCGCCACCATCAACGGCGGCAATCTCACCGCCAGCGCCGGCACCCTGACGCTCGCCGGCGACACGCTCGATGGCGTGACCCTGGTCGGCGCCAACTTCGTCAACTCCGGCACGCTGGTCGCCGACGGTCAGGAGACCCTCGACGGCGCCACCATTTCCGGCGGCATCATCACCGACTCCGGCTCGATCGTGGTCACCGCCAATGGCGGCGAGATCGCCAGCGCCACCATCAACGGCGGCAATCTCACCGCCAGCGCCGGCACCCTGACGCTCGCCGGCGACACGCTCGATGGCGTGACCCTGGTCGGCGCCGACTTCGTCAACTCCGGCACGCTGGTCGCTCGACGGCACGAGACGCTCGACGGCGCCACCATTTCCGGCGGCATCATCACCGACTCCGGCTCGATCGTGGTCAGCGCCGACAGCGAGATCGAGAACGCCACCATCAACGGCGGCAATCTCACCGCCAGCGCCGGCACCCTGACGCTCGCCGGCGACACGCTCGATGGCGTGACGCTGGTCGGCGCCGACTTCGTCAACTCCGGCACGCTGGTGGCTCAGGGCACCGAGACGCTCGACGGCGCCACCATTTCCGGCGGCATCATCACCGACTCCGGCTCGATCGTGGTCACCGCCAATGGCGGCGAGATCGCCAGCGCCACCATCAACGGCGGCAATCTCACCGCCAGCGCCGGCACCCTGACGCTCGCCGGCGACACGCTCGATGGCGTGACCCTGGTCGGCGCCGACTTCGTCAACTCCGGCACGCTGGTGGCTCAGGGCACCGAGACGCTCGACGGCGCCACCATTTCCGGCGGCATCATCACCGACTCCGGCTCGATCGTGGTCAGCGCCGACAGCGAGATCGAGAACGCCACCATCAACGGCGGCAATCTCACCGCCAGCGCCGGCACCCTGACGCTCGCCGGCGACACGCTCGATGGCGTGACGCTGGTCGGCGCCGACTTCGTCAACTCCGGCACGCTGGTCGCCGACGGTCAGGAGACCCTCGACGGCGCCACCATTTCCGGCGGCATCATCACCGACTCCGGCTCGATCGTGGTCAGCGCCGACAGCGAGATCGAGAACGCCACCATCAACGGCGGCAATCTCACCGCCAGCGCCGGCACCCTGACGCTCGCCGGCGACACGCTCGATGGCGTGACGCTGGTCGGCGCCGACTTCGTCAACTCCGGCACGCTGGTCGCTCGACGGTCACGAGACCCTCGACGGCGCCACCATTTCCGGCGGCATCATCACCGACTCCGGCTCGATCGTGGTCAGCGCCGACAGCGAGATCGAGAACGCCACCATCAACGGCGGCAATCTCACCGCCAGCGCCGGCACCCTGACGCTCGCCGGCGACACGCTCGATGGCGTGACGCTGGTCGGCGCCGACTTCGTCAACTCCGGCACGCTGGTGGCTCAGGGCACCGAGACGCTCGACGGCGCCACCATTTCCGGCGGCATCATCACCGACTCCGGCTCGATCGTGGTCAGCGCCGACAGCGAGATCGAGAACGCCACCATCAACGGCGGCAATCTCACCGCCAGCGCCGGCACCCTGACGCTCGCCGGCGACACGCTCGATGGCGTGACGCTGGTCGGCGCCGACTTCGTCAACTCCGGCACGCTGGTGGCTCAGGGCACCGAGACGCTCGACGGCGCCACCATTTCCGGCGGCATCATCACCGACTCCGGCTCGATCGTGGTCACCGCCGATGGCAGCGAGATCGACAACGCCACCATCAACGGCGGCAATCTCACCGCCAGCGCCGGCACCCTGACGCTCGCCGGCGACACGCTCGATGGCGTGACGCTGGTCGGCGCCGACTTCGTCAACTCCGGCACGCTGGTGGCTCAGGGCACCGAGACGCTCGACGGCGCCACCATTTCCGGCGGCATCATCACCGACTCCGGCTCGATCGTGGTCAGCGCCGACAGCGAGATCGAGAACGCCACCATCAACGGCGGCAATCTCACCGCCAGCGCCGGCACCCTGACGCTCGCCGGCGACACGCTCGATGGCGTGACGCTGGTCGGCGCCGACTTCGTCAACTCCGGCACGCTGGTGGCTCAGGGCACCGAGACGCTCGACGGCGCCACCATTTCCGGCGGCATCATCACCGACTCCGGCTCGATCGTGGTCAGCGCCGACAGCGAGATCGAGAACGCCACCATCAACGGCGGCAATCTCACCGCCAGCGCCGGCACCCTGACGCTCGCCGGCGACACGCTCGATGGCGTGACGCTGGTCGGCGCCGACTTCGTCAACTCCGGCACGCTGGTCGCTCAGGGCACCGAGACGCTCGACGGCGCCACCATTTCCGGCGGCATCATCACCGACTCCGGCTCGATCGTGGTCAGCGCCGACAGCGAGATCGAGAACGCCACCATCAACGGCGGCAATCTCACCGCCAGCGCCGGCACCCTGACGCTCGCCGGCGACACGCTCGATGGCGTGACGCTGGTCGGCGCCGACTTCGTCAACTCCGGCACGCTGGTGGCTCGAGGGCACCGAGACGCTCGACGGCGCCACCATTTCCGGCGGCATCATCACCGACTCCGGCTCGATCGTGGTCACCGCACGGCGGCGAGATCGAAAACGCCACCATCAACGGCGGCAATCTCACCGCCAGCGCCGGCACCCTGACGCTCGCCGGCGACACGCTCGATGGCGTGACCCTGGTCGGCGCCGACTTCGTCAACTCCGGCACGCTGGTGGCTCAGGGCACGAGACGCTCGACGGCGCCACCATTTCCGGCGGCATCATCACCGACTCCGGCTCGATCGTGGTCACCGGCAATGGCGGCGAGATCGAAAGCGCCACCATCAACGGCGGCAATCTCACCGCCAGCGCCGGCACCCTGACGCTCGCCGGCGACACGCTCGATGGCGTGACGCTGGTCGGCGCCGGCTTCGTCAACTCCGGCACGCTGGTGGCTCAGGGCACCGAGACGCTCGACGGCGCCACAGTGTCCGGCGGCATCATCACCGACTCCGGCTCGATCGTGGTCACCGGCAATGGCGGCGAGATCGAAAGCGCCACCGTCAACGGCGGCAATCTCACCGCCAGCGCCGGCACCCTGACGCTCGCCGGCGACACGCTCGATGGCGTGACGCTGGTCGGCGCCGGCTTCGTCAACTCCGGCACGCTGGTGGCTCAGGGCACCGAGACGCTCGACGGCGCCACAGTGTCCGGCGGCATCATCACCGACTCCGGCTCGATCGTGGTCACCGGCAATGGCGGCGAGATCGAAAGCGCCACCGTCAACGGCGGCAATCTCACCGCCAGCGCCGGCACCCTGACGCTCGCCGGCGACACGCTCGATGGCGTGACGCTGGTCGGCGCCGACTTCGTCAACTCCGGCACGCTGGTGGCTCAGGGCACCGAGACGCTCGACGGCGCCACAGTGTCCGGCGGCATCATCGACGACTACAGCACCAATAGCTCCGGCGGCATTGTTGCCAGCGACATCGACGTGACCGGGGACAGCAGCATCAGCGGCGCCGGGATCACCGATGGCGATGTGACGGTTGCGAGCGGGGTGACGCTGACGCTCGACAACGACACGCTGACCGACGCCACGCTCGATCTCGACACTGACGCCGTTATCCAGATCGACGGCAGCACGACGTTGACGCTTGCCGGCGGCAGCATCACCGGCGGCGCGATCGAGGCCGCGACCGGCTACACGTTCAGCAATTCGCCGGTCATTCCCACGCTCACCGGCGTGGCTCCGTTTTCGGACAATGTAGTCGCGATCAATTCCGCCGGTCAGGTCCTGGGCCAGTTCAGCGACAGCAATAACAATAACAACACCGGTTACATTTACAGCAACGGCTCTTTCACGCTGCTGCAGGATCCGCAAGCCGCCACGAGCGGAACCTTGTATGGCTTTGCCGGCACTCAAGCCATGGGCATCAATAGCTCCGGCGAGGTGGTCGGCTACTATTCGGCCGCAAACAGCGCCTTCGAAGGATTTCTGTACAATAACGGCGTTTACACCACGCTCAGCGATCCATCGTATCCGGCAAGCACGGCACCCTTCGCCATCAACGACTCCGGCGTAATTGCGGGCGAAATCTTTTTGAGCCCAACCGACACCGAAGGTTTTGTTCTCAGTGGCGGCGTCTACACAATTTTGCAGGATCCCTACGCCTCGACGGAGTACGGCACTTCGGTGGTGGCGATCAGCAATACCGATCTGGTCGTCGGCAACTATTACGACGCCCAGCACCAGTCGCATGCCTTCGCCTACAACGTCAGCACCCAAACCTATTCGACACTCAACATTCCGCTGGCGGTGGGCGGCAGCACGGTCACGGCGATTTCCGAGAACGGTCAGTTTTTTGCCGGTGATTATGTCGATGCCTCCGGCAAGGATAATGCCTTCTTCTTCAGCCACGGGACGGTCACGACGATCGACGATCCGTCCGGCGTGGGCGGAACCTTTGCCGAGGGTGTCAACGATTTCGGCCAGGTCGTTGGCTTTTACGTCGACGGCAGCGGCGGCTACCACGCCTTCCTCTATAGCGACGGCGTCTTTAGCGACCTCGACGATCCCGCGGCCGTGCCCGGCAGCGGCGCCCTCGCCATCAACGACTCGGGCCAGATTGCCGGTCTCTACGGCGATAACGAAGGCGACAAGGACACCTTCATTGCTCAAGCCGACAATGACGGTGTGCTCGACGTCACCGCCAATGCGTCGATCTCGGACGCCACGCTGAGCGGCGGCACAGCGACGATCGCCAACAGCGTCACGTTGACGCTCGACGGCGCCGCCGTCGAAGACACGACGGTCGCGAACAACGGCACGGTCGCGATCGCCGGCGCGAGCACGCTCAGCGGGTCGATGATGACCGGCGGTGCGCTGACGGTCGCGAGCGGGGTGACGCTGACGCTCGACGGCGTCACGCTCGACAACGTCGCCGTCACCATCGCCAGCGACGGCACGACGCCGAGCATCAAGATCGACTCCGGCAACACGCTGATCTGGGCCGGCGCCAGCGCGTTCGGCGGTCCTGGCGATTCCGGTACTATCGTCATCGATAACAACGGCCAAATCCTGCATACCGGCACGCTTGCGGTTGGCTTCTCGACCAGCATTTTCGAAGGGTCCGGCACGATCACCGAGAACGGCGGAAATAGCTCATCGATAGCCAACACCCTCATCAACGAGGGCAATACGTTCGACGGTTACGGCGGTTTCGGCAATGGGACCGCCGGATGGACGACGCTGGAGAACGACGCCGGCACCATCGACGCCGACGTTAGCGCCGTGGCGTTCACCATCGACACCGGCAACACCGCCACCAATGCCGGCACGTTCGAGGCGACCAACGGCGCCACGCTGGAGATCGAGAGCACCGTCGCCGGAGACACCACGATCGTCGACGATACCGGCGGTGCTGTTAGCGCTGCCGCGAGCTCGGAAGTCCTGCTTTCGGACGCAACGATCGGCACGAGCGCGGCCGGCAGCGGCGGTACGATCACCATCGACACCGGCGGGTCGCTGGAAGGCATCAGCCCGGGCAATGGCGGGGATGGCGTTGCCGAGATCGAAAACGCCATCATCAATAATTCCGGCGAGCTCGTGACCGGCGGCACCTTCACGCTCGATGACGACACCGTCAACGGCGGCATCCTCACCGGCGCCCAGACCGGCAACAACACCATCAATGTCGACGCCAATGACACGCTGACGCTCAACGACGTGACGGTCGTCGGCGGCAGTGGCGGCACTGCGAATGCCGATAATTCCGGCACGATCACGCTTGGGACCACGCTGACCTTGAGCGGCGGGCCGTTCACGCTGGCGCTCAACAACGACGGCAGCGAGGGCACCGGTACGGTGGCGCTCAATGGCGCGACGATAGAAGCGGTCACTTCCGGCGAGATACTGCAGAACGACGCCAACACGATTTCGGGCACCGGCCAGATCGGCAACGGCAACGGCGATCTGACGGTGCAAAACGATGCCGACGGTAACATCACCGCCGAAGGCGGCACGCTGAAGATTCTCGCCAGCGTCGATAATGCCGGCACGATGACGGCCGACAGCGGCGCAATTTTGAATCTCGCCGGTGCAGTCAGCGACACGAGCGGCACCGGCTCGACGGTCATCGACGCCGGCGGCACGGTCGAGATCGGCGCGTTCGACCAACAGGCGGTCACGTTCGACGGCGTCGGCACGCTGCAGATCAATCAAGGCGCTAACCTCACCGGCGCGATCGACGGGCTTGCCGTCGGCGATATCATCGATTTCGCGAATACTACGATCACCTCGACGGCGATCAACGGTTCGACGCTGACGGTGACCGAAGCCAGCGGCCAAACGCTGACCTACCAGGTCGCGGGCGCGCTGTCCGGCAACAGCTTTGTCATCCAAAGCGACGGCAACAACGGCGACGAGCTCGTGCTCGCGCCGACCGTGCTCACCGTCGGCGTGACCACCACGGCCGGCGATCTCGGCGACCAGGTCGGCCAGATGCTGGCGGCGCAGGCGATCGAAAACACCGACGACGCCACCGTCGATTATCAGTGGCAGATTTCGAGTAACGGCGGCGCATCATGGACCGATGTATCCGCGACGACGACGGGCGATTACAGCAACGGCACGCTGGCTTCGTTCCTCCAGCTCACCGCCGCCGACCAGGGCGACCTGGTCCGCGCCGTGGCGTCCTTCACTAACGGTTCCGGTCAATTGGTCACGGCGACAGCCGCAGCGGCGACGGCAGTGACCGACGTTACGCCGGAAATCACGGCGCCGTTCACTTATGCGCTGGATGATCTCTCGATCGAGAAGACGGTGAGCGGCTCGCAGCTCCAGATTTACAACGACACGTTCACCGCGCCGCCGCCGGGATCGTCAGAGGCAAACGGCAGCCTCGGTCGAATTCCTCACCCAGGGCAGCTTCTGGAGCGAAGGCACCGGCCGCAGCGGCCAGGCGGCCGCGATCCTGTCGTCGACCGCGGTTGCGCCCGCCGGGGCGAATAATGCCAACGCCGCCGTCGATGCGTTCCTGAACACCAATACCGCACCGCAAGGCACCGGTACGGGCGAGAGCAACAGCGGGCTTAAGGAAGACGGCACCTTCACCGTCAGCGCGACCTTCGACCTGCCGACCAGCGCGAGCGCGTTACACGGCAATTACGGCGTGCAGCTCAACGACGGAACCTCGACGCAGGTTTCCGATCAAATCGTCAGCCTCGTTGTCACCAACGTCGGCGGCAGCGTCGTCGTCGAGCTGTTGCAGCAAAATAACAGCGACAGCACCGCGAATACTGCCGAACCGGCCGACACGACCACGATACTCGCGAGCCAGACGCTGACCTCGGCGCAGCTCGCGAGCGACGATCAGATCGAATTTTCGCTGGCGCACACCGCCGGCTCGACGGCGATTACCGGTTCATTCGAGCTTCTGGACAACGGTGTTGCAGATCCGACGACGGCCACGACCTTCGCGACGACGGGCACCATCTTCACCGGCGACGTGACCTCGACGCGGGCCAACGTCTATGCCGGCATTTCCCCCGGCGTGGGCCTCAACATCGGCGGCGGAGTTTCCCCGCATGAAGGTCAGGTGCTGACGGCGAGCGCCACCACCAACGATCCCGACGCCACCGCCATCAATTACCAATGGGAAGAATCGACCAGTTCGTCGCCCACGACGTTCACCGACATCGGCACCGACAGCTCGACCTATACGGTGCAGGAATCCGATATCGGCAACTATATCCGCGTCGTCGCCACCACCAACGACAGCGACAATCTAGCGACGACGGCGACGAGCGCGGTGACCGGCGCCGTGCTGCCGCTGCCCGCCTACGCCTACACCACGATCGACGATGCGTCGGCGGTGCAGCCTTATGGAACGGCGGCCTACGGCATCAACGGCAACGGCCTCGTCGTGGGCTCTTACAACAGTGGCACTGACGGCAGCGTTTACGGCTTCCTCTATAGCGACGGCAGCTTCCCGACGACCATCGCTTATCCGGGCTCGGAGTTCAGCGGCGGCGGCACCTTCGCCTTCGGCATCAACGGCAGCGGCGAGGTGGTCGGCAACTTCACCGTCAACGTCGACGGCGACTACCAGAACCACGGCTTCCTCTACGATCCCGGCAGCGCGACGCCGTACGCCAAGCTCAACGTTGCCGGGGCTACGGCGACCGACGCCTACGGCATCAACGACTCCGGCGAGATCGTCGGCACCTATACCGAAGGCGGCGTCAGCTACGCCTTCGCCGACAACGGCGGCACCTTCACCACGCTGTCCGGCACCATCGCCTACGGCATCAACGATGCAGGCGAGATCGTCGGCGCCAACGGCAACGCGGGTTTCCTCTATAATCCCGGCACTGGTTACACCACGATCGTCGATCCCTCGGCCACCGGCGCCACCGTTGCCACCGGCATCAACGATGCGGGCGAGATCGTCGGCTATTACACCGACGGCAGCGGCACCCACGGCTTCGTCGACATCGGCGGCGTCTTCACCACCATCGACGAGCCCGCGGCGACGGCCGGCACTTATATCTTCGGCATCAACGACAGCGGCCAGATTGTCGGCTATTACGACGATGCCAACGGCGTCCACGGTTTCGTCGCGCTACCGCTCGACACCTGGAACGGCGCGGCGGGCGATTCGAACTGGTCGACCGCCGGCAATTGGAGCGCCAACTCCCCGCCAAGCCCGGGGCAGGAGGCCGTTATCCCAAGCGGCGACAGCCCGCAGATCGTTTCCAGCATTGAGCTCGATTTCATCGCCCTGCAAAACGGCGGCACCATCACCGTCGCCTCGGGCGGCAGCCTGACGCTCGACGACGGTTCGACAGCGAGCGGCGGTACGCTCCAGGTTGGGCCGGGTGCGACGCTGTCGCTCGACGACGCCGCGGTCACCGACACCGCGATTTTGGTCGGTCCGTCGACCTTAATCACCACTGTGAACGACCCATCGGCCAGTCCGCCGACGCCGCCGTCGGCGCCGCAAGTCTACGGCGAGGCGATCAACGCTTCCGGCGAGATCGTCGGCAATTATCTCGATGCCGCCGGCAATTCTTACGGCTTCCTCTACGATAACGGCGTTTACACGGCGATCAACGATTCGGCGGCCGGCTACAGCGGCGGCGAGGGTACGACTCCGTACGACATCAACGCTGCCGGCACGATTTCCGGCTTTTACGTCGATGCCGCCGGCGTCAATCACGGCTTCCTCTATAGCGGCGGCAATTTCACGACGATCGACGATTCGTCGGCGGGTACGGCCGCCGGCCAGGGCACCATCGCCATCAGCGTCAACAACTCCGGCGAGGTTGCCGGCTTCTATGTGGATGGCAGCGGTCTATCCCACGGCTTCATCGACGACGGCGGCAATTTTACGACGCTCGACGATCCGAATCCGCAGGCCGTCGCCGGCACGACACAAGGAATTTTCGTCAACAATTCGGGCGAGGTTGCCGGTATCTACAAAGACGCCAATGGCAATGACCATGGATTCATCTACGACAATGGCGCCTATATCAATGTCGACGACCCGAATGCCGACTTTAATCTGACGTTCGACGGATTCGAGCCCGACTTACGGCAGCACCATCAATGGCATCAACAATTCCGGCGAGGTGGTCGGCTATTATTACGACGCTGCCGGAGCGCCGCACGGCTTTATTTACAGCGGCGGCAGCAACGGCACCTACACCACGCTGACCGATCCCTCGGCGGTATATGGCACTTTCGCCCTGGGTCTGAACGACGCCGGCGTCGTCGTCGGCTATTACGTCGACGCCGAGGAACATGCGCAGACCTTCGTCTATGAGAACGGCGTCTACTACAATATCGACCTCTCCGAGTTTCCGTCCGCCGTCGCGTCGTTTGCCTACGCCATCGACGATTCCGATGAGATACTCGGCAACTATTTCATCGACAACGGCGCGGGTCAGATTGCCTACACCGCCGGTGTGCTGGCGTCGCTCGAGCTTGCCGGCGGCGCAACGATCAGCGGCGGCACGCTGACCATCGGTGCCGACGACTCCGCCACGGTCGAGAGCGGGCCGGGCGTCACGCTCCACGACGTCGGCGTGACCAATGCCGGCACGATCACCGTCGAGTTGGGCGGCAGCCTGACGTTTGACGATGGTTCGACCCTGAGCGGCGGCACGCTGCAGGTCGGGCAGGGTGCGACGCTGGCGCTCGACACCACCACGGTCACGGACGCCGTGATTTTGCTCGGTCCGTCGACTTTAATCACCACCGGCCTGACGCTTGACAATGCGCTGATCTGGGCCTCGACCGGCGCCATCGCCGTCACCGGCGCGATCGACGGCGCCATTGCGGTGTCGGGGACGCAGGCCGAAGGCCAGTTCGGCATTGAAGCTGGAACCAGTCTCACAGTCGGCGCGGTCGGCGGCGATTTGACGTTCACGGCGACCGACGGCGCTTTGGCCTATTTCGGCGCCGACGACGGCAACGTGACCATCGGCGCGATCGCGGGCAATCTCACGCTCACCGATAGCAACGACCCTGATCCCAGCGAATACGGCGCGGTGATTTATGCGAACGGCGGCGGCGTGAGCATTGCCTCGGTCCTCGATAGCGTCACGCTCTCGGCCACCGGCAGCGGAGGCGGCGTAGAAAGCGGTCCTGCCATTTACGCCGACACCAACATCACGATCGGCTCGGCCGATTTCTCGACCGACACGATCGGCCTCGGCGTTTCCCTGTCGGCCACCGGCGCGGGCGGCATCAGCGATATCGAGGCCGGCGGAAATTATTCGACGACCGTCGGTGGCGATCTCCTCCTCGGCGCGATGGGCGGCGCCCTGTCGCTGACGGCGAGCGACGACGGCCTGGTCTATGCCGGCAGCGCCGACGGCAACGTCAGCATCGGCCCGATCGACGGCGGGCTGACGGTCAGCGACAGCGGCGACGACGGCGACAATTCTGTCGCTTATGACGCCGGTGACGGCGGCAACGATCTCTCGTTAGGCGACATCATTTACACCGGCAGCGGCGGCGCGGCGCTGTACGCTTTCAGCGGCGACAGCGAGGGCGCCGTCACCGGCAGCATCGAGATCGGCGCGATCACCGGCGCGCTCACGGTATTGGCCGATGCCGGCAGCACGGCGCTGATCTATGCCGCGCAGAACGTGTCGGTCGAACTCGACCACCGGCGATTTATCGGTGCAGGCGTCTGGTGGCGGCTTCGCTCTGGTTCAGGCCGACGACGGCAACCTGTTGATCGGCCCGATCGGCGGCAGCCTCAACGTCACCGACAGTGACGATGACTTAGGCGGCGCGGCCTGGATTTATGCGTTTACCGATGACGACGGCAACGGCACCGTCGCCATCGGCCCGGTGACCGGCGACGTTAAGGTTTCGGCGACCGGCACCGACGGCTATGCGGAAATCTATGGCGACCAGTCGGTGACGTTCAATTCCGGCCCGGATTCGCCTGCGATCGGCGGCAGCCTCATCGTGCACGCCGCCGGCAGCGGCGACGACACTTTTAGTCAAGCCTATCTCGACCCGTATGGAAACCTGACGATCGGCGGCATCGGCGACAATCTCGCGTTGTCGGCAAGCGATTACGGTGTCGCCTCCTTGGACAGCGGCGAAGGCGGCATCGAGACCGGCAATATCGGCGGCAGTCTGAGCGTAACCGCCGACAATTTCGGCTCGGCCGAACTTAGCTCGGGCGACAACCTGACGATCGGCACGATCGGCGGTAATTTTGCCGTGTCCGCCACGGACGGCGGCGCCAGCTCTATCTTTGCGGGCAACGACCTGACCATCGGCAATATCGGCGGCAGCTTCGCGATTTCCGCCGACGACAGCAACGATGCTAGCGTCGAAGCAGACGGTGGCGCCACGATCGGCGCCATTGCGGAAAGCTTCTCCATTTCGACAAATGCCCGCCTGGAAGCCGACGACGGCAATCTCTCGCTGGCTTCGATCGGCGGCGATTTCGACAATGCCGGCAGCATAGAGGTGAACTTCGGCACCTTCTCGATCGACGGCCCGATCGGCGGCACGTTCGTCAATGCCGCGACCGGCGACATCGATGTGGCGCAGCTCGACCTGCCGGCCACCATCGACCAGACTTTCGACAACCAGGGCACCGTGACCATTGGCCTTTACGGTGGTGGCACCAGCACCATCGGCGTCGCGCTGGACAATTCCGGCGCCATCTACGTCCATGACGCTACGCTCGACCTCGATGCGGCCGTCGACAATACCGGCGGCGCCCTGTGGGCGGAAATCGGCGCCACCATCGATGTCGCCGCGCCGATCACCGGCGGCACCGTCGTCATCGAAGGCGGCACTGCCGATCTCGAGCGAATCCTCAAGCGCGAACGTCGATTTCGTCGGCAATCCTTATCCGCAGTCGCCGGACTTCCAGTTCAACAATTTCAACCTTCCTCCAGGCGTTTACTCGTCCACTCTCGCCGGCATCAACGATGACGGCGTCGTAGTCGGCACCGCCGGCTCGGAAATCTTCTCGACGCCGGACGGATCGACGCTGACGACCTACGACGTTGTCGGTGCGGCGGGTACACCCTATGTCGGCGTCACCGGCATCGACGATAATGGCGATATCATCGGCGGCTATTATATCGGCGGCCAGGCCGGGCACGCCTATATCATGACCGACGACACGTTCACGACGATCGATCCGCCGTCGTCCGTTGTCGACCAATTCACCACCAATTTCACCGACAACGTGCCCAGCGCCGACGCCGTGGGGATCAACGATTTCGGCATCGTCATCGGAGAGTTCAACGATTACGCGGACGGGTCGGCAAATGGTCCGGCCGTCTATTCCTATCTGTGGGACACCAACTCCGGCGACTATGAGTTGATCGGCGTCTCCGGCGCGACGTTGACGCAGGTCGACGCGATCAATAATGACGGCGTCGTGGCCGGCGTCATCGACGCATGGGTGACCGACCCGTCGACCTACTCGGCCACGTTCACGCCGCAGAACGCGCAGTATTTCACGTGGACCGATGAAGGCCAGAGCGGCGGTACATATCAGACAATCAACCTGCCGTTCGACTCCACCATCACCGGCATCAACGACGCCGACGACATCGTCGGCTATGTCGGTGGCAACGGTTACGGCGGAGCGGCGCAGGGTTTCCTTGACTTCGACGGCATGATCTTTCTGGTCAACGTCCCCGGTGCGGACAACACTTACCTGACCGGCATCAACGATCAGGGCCTGATCGCCGGCTATTATTACGACAACGGCGGCACCGGCGACGGTTTCACAATCTCGATGGCGTCGGCGATCGATACCGACGGCACGCTGGTGGTCGCCGATCCGGGCCAGTTCTCGGGCCAGGTCACCGACTTCATCGACGATCAGGCGGCGATTGATTTCACCACCATTGCCTTTGTCGCCGGCGACATGACGGTGAGCTATGACAGCCTCGACAGCACACTCACCGTCGGTGACGGCACCGACAGCGCCAGCATCGCGGTCGACGGCAATTACCAGTCGTCGGACTTCTTCTACTATGAAGATGCCAACGGCGACACCGAGGTCAGCGTCATCGACAACACCTGGACCGGCGCCGGCGGCGACGGCCTCTGGACCGACGCGGCGAACTGGGCCACGGGCGCGGAGCCGGTGTCGACCGACTACGTCGCCATCCGCAATGGGGCGGACGTGACGTTGTTGAACGGTGACGGCAATGACGGGATCGACACTGTTGCCGGGTTGGTCGTCGGCAGCGACTCCACGCTCAATATCGGCACCAATGTGGTCACGTGTCCCGGGCTCAACGTCGGCGGCGCCGTCATCAATTCCGGCGACATCTTTATCAATACCGATTCCTTCATCGTCATCGGCGGCGATCTGGACAATTACGGCACTTTCGAAACCACCGTTTCGGGTGCGTCGGCCGCGATCGACGGCAATGTCATCAACGGCGACGATGCCTGGCTCGAAGCGGCGGGCGGCACGCTGACGCTCGACACCGGCAACACCGTTACCAATTACGGCCTCATGGAAGCGACCGGCTATGGTACGCTGGTAATCAGGGATGACGTCGCTAACGACGGTACGATTGAAGCGAATGGCGGCGTGGTCTCTATCGGTAGTGGTGTCGCGATCACGGGCACCGCCTCGGTCACGATTACCGATGGAGGCTTGGTCGATTTCCAAGGCTCCGCGACCGAGACGCTCGATCTAAACGCCATGTTCTTGGGCGCCGGGATTCTCGAGCTCGACAATTCGCAGAAATACGACGGTACTGTTTCCGGCTATTCCGATGCGGCGGTGTTCGATCTCCACGACATCAGTTTCTCGGTCGGGACGACGACCGTCACCGACATCGACCCCGGCATCGACGGTCCCAATTCCGATGAACTGGCGATTACCGACGGAACGCACACCGCCGACATCGTTGTCGAGGGCAGCGGTTATGACACCAACTGGGCCGTCTTGGGCTGGGAATACGGCGGCACGATCGTAGTTGATCCGGATGTCACCGTTGCCGACGGCGCCGTCGCTGCGGCCTCGGGATCGCAGATGGTACTGTTTGCCGGCTCGAGCGGCACGCTCGACATCGCGGATCCCTCGGCTTTCACCGGCGAAATTGCCGGAATGGCGGGATCCGGCGACGTGCTCGATCTCGCCGGGCTCGACACCAACACCACGGTCACCGCCACCTACCAGGCCAACGGTACCACTACTTTGACGGTGGACGATCCCGGCCACACCAGTTTTTCACTTACCCTGATCGATGACTATTCGTCGACATTCAACATCACCTTCAATGTGACGAGCGACGGCCACGGCGGCATCGATATTTTCGACCCGGTGACGGCTGCTGCCGTGATCGCCGCCGGCGCCAGCCTCGCCATCGCCGCGCCATCCAGCGAAACCGTGACATTCACGGGCGACACCGGCGCGCTCGTGCTCAACGATCCGGATGGCTTTACCGGCCAGATCGTCGGCTTCACCGGCACCGCTCCCGATGCGGCGCATTCCGACACCATCGATCTCGTCGGCATCAATTACGATTTGTCGAGCTTCTCGGACTCCTACAATTCCACGACCGGGCTGCTCACGGTATCCGACGGCACCAATATCGCGCACATCAGTTTCGACGATTTCAACGCCACGCTCGACTTCGCCTCCGACGGCGACGGCGGCACGCTCGTCACCGATCCGCCGGCGGCGGGCGCGACCGGCGCGACCGACGCGGCGGGCAGCAATGCGCCGGCGGACGACTGGGGCATGAAGTTTGCCGACGACAAGATCGATTTCGACGCCCACTTCTCGACGCACGAAGCGAACGGCTTGGACGACGGCCACAACGCGATGGTGCTCGACAATCCGGCCCACGATAATTTCGTGTTCCATCCGAGCCTCGGCGCCGAGACCGAACTCCACACGCCGCATCTCGACGGCGGCGAGCTCGCCGCCAGCCATCCGAGCGCGCAATTGGCGCAGGAACTTTCGGCGCTCGTGCATCCCGACCCGCATAGCGAGGCGGTGTTTGATCTGATGCACAACGATATCCTGGCGCCGAACGGCGCGGTGTCGGCGCAAATCCAGCACGCCATCCACGCCGGCCACATGCTGCTGCATTAAGGGCGAATAGCGAGTGGCGAGTGGCGAATGGCAAATAGCACACTCAGACTATTCGCTACTCGCTATTCGCCATTCGCGATCTGCCTAAAGCACCCGCGGAATCCCCAGCCGCTCGGCCTCCGCGCGCACGGCGGCGACGTTCTGGTGGCCGGCGCCGAAGTGGCTTTGCGGATCGGGCAGCGCGGCCTCGTGCACGCCGTCGAGGCGATAATATTTGTCCTGCACCAGGCAGCGGTCGCGAATGAGCGGCCACAGCATGCGGCCGAGCATACGCTGGTCGTGGCCGTATTTCGCCGTCGGCCCGGCGGTGAAATAGCGCCGCATCAGATCGACGATGTCGATGCCGCAATCGGTGCGTCCGGCCCACAGGCAGCCGATCATCAATTCGTTGTGCAGCACATGGTCGCGCACCACATGGAACGGCAAGCCTGAACCGATCCATTGCCGGACCAGGTCGGCTTCCGCCGCGGACAGCCGCGCGTCGCAATCGCGCACGAGAAAGCGCCCGACGCTGCGATCGTTCATCACCAGAAAGCGCTGGAACAGGCCGACACCGGGATATTCGTCCTCGATGTTGCGCAGGTCGGCGCCGTTGTCGCGCAAAAACGCGACGCACGGCCGCGGCACGTCGGCGGCGACATAGACGCGGCAGGTCCAGCCCGGATAGACGGTGCGGGCGAGCTTAAGATTGATCATGGCGCCGTAGGCGTAGAACGGCGCGGTGCCCCACAACGAAAACGAAATCACATTGTCTCCCGCCGGATCGCCGCTCGGCTCGGCGACGGCGACCGGCGGCGGATCGGCGCAAGCCTCGGCGTCGCGCAATTCCAGCGCGCGTTGGCCGTAGCGGATGGCGTCGTCGGTCTTGCCGGTATAGAAATACGCCACCTTGAGCGCGTCGAGCATGGTGAGATCCTCGCCATGACGCACGATGTAGCGGGAGGCCTGCGCGATCGTCTCGTCGTAGCGCTTCAAATTCGACAGCGTCGCGATCAGCGCCTTTTGCAGGCGGGCGACGTCGGGCTGGCGGCGGACCAGCTCCTCGGCGAGCGCCAGCGCCGGCAGCCAATCGCGCTTCTGGAAAAACCCGTCGAACAGCAATTCCTTGGCAACCAGATCGTCCGGCCGGATGACGACGACGGCGCAGGATTTGACGATCGCCTCGTCGTTTTTGCCGGCCCGCAGCAGCGCGCGGATGTGATCGTAGACTTGCGGCGCGACCCGCTGGACCATGGTGCTGGCAAGATCGGACATCGTCAACTCCGGCGCCGCTCCGTTTCAAGCCGCGTTTACATCCGCAACAGCCGCTTGGCGTTGCCGGACAGGATCTTGGCCTTGTCCGCGTCGCACAGCGGCACGCCGCTCATCCATGCGGTCGCCGGCGGATTTTGCACGAACGGCCAGTCGACGGCGAACAGGATATGATCGACGCCCATTTCCATGACGCAGCACAGTAGCGCCGGATTGGAGAAATTGCCGCTGGTGGTGACGTAGAAATTGTTGCAGAAAACGTCGCGGAAGCTCATCGCCTTCTGGCCCGGACGCGCCAGCGCCTGATCGATGCGCCAAACCAGAAACGGCAGCGTTTCGCCGAGATGGCCGAGGATGATTTTCAGCTTGGGATGGCGCTCGAACACCCCGGACAGGACAAGCCGGATGGCGAGCGTCGCGGTTTCGACAGTGTAGCCCCAGGCGGCGCGCGTCACCGACGGGAAATCCTTGGCGTAATCGTCGTAATAGATGCGCAGCACGTCGGGCTGCGGCAGCGACGGATGCAGATAAATCGGTACGTCGAGCTGTTCGGCGCGCGCGTAGATCGGCCAGAACCGCTTGTGGTCGAGAAACGTGCCGTTGGCGAGACCGTGCAGCATGGCGCCCTTGAAGCCGAGCTTGACGGTGCGTTCGAGCTCGTCGGCGGCCGCTTCCGGAACCGCGGTCGGCAGCGCGGCGAAGGCGGCGAAGCGTGCATTGCCGGCGACGGCGGCGTGCAGCCGGTCGTTGACGCGCCGGGTCAAGGCGGCGGCGGTTTCGGCGGGCAGCTTTTGCGCCGACGGCGCGCCGTGGGAGATCACCTGAATGTCGATTGCGGCCTCGTCCATCTCCTTGATGCGCAGCGCGCCGAGATCGTGCGAGCCGCGTCATCTGCTCGCCCGGCCGGCCGGCCTCGCCGCCGGTATAGGTCTTCGCCAGCTCCTCGTCCCAATAATGCTCTTCAAGTGCGATCACGGGACAATGCGGTTTCTTGAACATTCATCCTCCCTACCGGAACGTCGCCGGATTTCCGAATTGATCACGCCCCACTGAAAGCCACCGGATGGCGGCGATAATAATCGGCGTCCTCGGCGCTCTGCGTCCAGCCTTGCCGGCCGCACCATTCGCAGATGCCGCGCGGCCATGTCGCTGCCATAGCGGACGCGGAACAATAGCGTGCGCGCCGGCCCGTTGGCGTATTCGTGGACCTCGCCGGGCGGATGGACGACGAAGGCGCCGGGGACCACCGCGATCGTTCAGCTCCGGCGTGCGCATGGTGCCGCCGCCTTCGAAGCAGAAATAGATTTCGGTCGCATGCGGGTGGCAATGAGTGGGGCTGATCTGGCCCGGCTCCCAGCAGGCCACGGTGACGTCGCCCGCCTCGACTTTGGCCGAGGATTTTCTCGACGTGTTTGTTGGGGTCGAACTCGGCCTCATGCACCAAGCTGAAAACCTGCATCGCGTCTCTCCTGCGCGGCACGATTTTTGTATAACGAGGATCGACAATGAGTATCATGACAGGTGCCGGGCGTTAGGCCAAATCGGCTGCGGTCACGACCGATCGTTTATTGCGCGGTTCCAGGCTAAGCCACGCGGGCCTTGCAATGCTGGCCTGCCGGAGCGCACGGTGGCGAAACTTTGAGTCGGTTGTTTAATAGGTAAGGGAGGGGCGTCGAAGCGGGGGCAGCCTAGACTGCCAAGGGACAACACCATGGCCCATCTCGCCAAAGCCTATTGCGAAAAGGCCCATTTCGACAAGCACACGCTTGGCCGCGTGAATTCGGCCATCATGCTCGGCCTGATCGGCGGCGGACTTGCGGTTTGCGCGCTCGGCGCCTTGCCTATGACGTTGCCCGGATGTTTCGATCTGTGGTGATTTTCGGCTGCGATTTCCCGCCCGGTGCGGCGTCTTAGGTCTCTGAGAAAACACGACATTCCGGACGATCGCCACAGCCCTTGCCCGGTAAGGCGGCATTAATCGGCGCGGGCGTAATCGTGCGCGCCGAGACTAGGCGCCGGCGAGGGGAAAATGGGCGAACGCCGCGGATCGAGACGCAGCAAGAGCTTTCTGCGCGGCTTTGTCTATGTCAGCCGCAAGCGCGGCGCGCTGGCCTGCCTTATTCGCGACCTGTCCGACGAAGGGCGCCCGCATCGTCTTTTCCGACACCGTGACGCTGCCCGACGTGGTGGAGCTCTACATCCCGCAGCGCGAGCAGACGCTGCGCGCGCGGGTGCAGTGGCGCCGCAACGACGAAATCGGCCTCGCCTTCACCGAAGCCGAGCGCGCCGCCGACGGCCATGCCGAAGGCCGCCGAAATCGTCCAGCGCGTCGCTATGCTGGAAGCCGAAATCGCCTCGCTGCGCACGATCTTAAAGCGGCTCAAGGTCGCAAAGGGCGAGGCCGGCGACGAGGCCGCCGCCTAATTCACCCTCGCTTTCGCCGCCGCCGGCCTGATAATCTGCCCCGGCCGAACCGGGAGATCGATCATGGCCAAGGCCTATTGGATTGCGACTTACTTTCTCGATTTCCAATCCGGATGCGCTTGCCGAATACGCCAAGCTTGCCGGGCCGGCGATCGCCGCCG
This sequence comes from uncultured Alphaproteobacteria bacterium, assembly GCA_963729335.1. Lineage (GTDB taxonomy): Bacteria > Pseudomonadota > Alphaproteobacteria > Rhizobiales > Xanthobacteraceae > BOG-931. The sequence goes on along the minus strand of CAVSNN010000001.1, from coordinate 930,059 downwards.
CCGGCGGCCGCTTTCTGGCGCGCGGCACCGCCGCCAAGGCTTACGAGAAAGGCGTCAAGCAGCGCATCGTGCTGATCGAATTCGACAGCATCGATAAGGCCGTCGCCGCGCATGACAGTCCCGGCTACCAGGCCGCACTCAAAGTGCTCGGCAACGCCGTCGAACGGGACCTGCGCATCGTCGAAGGCGTTCCTAACGCGGGATTTGTTTGACGATCTTATCCGACCTTGCTTCGCCCGCCGAAGCGGGCTTGCGAAGGCGGCAAACCGCTATCCACTTTCCGGGATCGTGCTCTACTCGAACATCCGGTCGCCCTGCAGGTCGATGATCTGGCGCGCCTTGTTCAGCGTGAAATTCACCGCGTCGTCGTAGGAGGCGTAAGTGTCGGCGCGGATGAAGCGGTGCTCCTTGCGCACGCCGCCGATCTCGCGCGCGATCACGCCGGCGGTCTGGTAATGGCCGTTGTTCTTGTATGGCGCGGCGCGGATGACGTAGCCCTTGTATTCGACCGGATCGGACAGCTTGGCCGTTGCGGCGCCGCCGCGGCCGAACAGCGCGCTGAAAAACGACATGACCGGCCTCCCATTTTCCGCGGCGTTGCGGCTATTGCCCGGTGGCCGGAAAATGTTACTCCTAAAGGCGCATGTCGTGCATCTGTTTTAGGGAGTTGTTCCGATGCCAAAGGGCTATTGGGTGACCTGCTATCGCTCGATTTCCGACCCGCAAAAGCTCGCGGCCTATGCCAAGCTCGCTCCGCTCGCGGTCGCGCCGTTCGGCGGCCGCTACCTGGCGCGCGGCACGGCGGCGGCCGCATTCGAAGCCGGCCAGAAGGAGCGCATCGTGATGTCGGAATTTCCGAGCGTCGAACAGGCGATCGCCGCGTACCGGAGCCCGGCCTACCAGGACGCGCTCAAGGCGCTCGGCAACGGCGCGGTGCGCGACATCCGCATCGTCGAGGGACTGGAGTAACCATAATTCCGCCGGACCGGGCGTGCGGTTGCAAAATCGGAAAACCGCGCCTATATACGCGGCATTCGCGATTTGGCCTGCCTTGCCGTCTCGCCCCGCGCTTTAGAGGGCCTTTCCCAAGCACACGCAAAATCCGGATTGAAGACCGCGCGAATGGTTCGCACGGCCACAAAACGCATGATGCGTTTTCCAAAGGAGGGCCATGATGGCTCAAGGTACTGTCAAGTTTTTCAACGCCCAGAAGGGTTACGGCTTCATCGTGCAGGACGCCGGCGGCCCGGATGTGTTCGTTCACATCTCCGCCGTCGAGCGCGCCGGCATGAGCAATCTGGTCGAAGGCCAGAAGCTCTCGTTCGACATCGAAGCCGACCGGCGCAGCGGCAAGTCCGCCGCGACCAATCTGCAAGCGGCGTAACCGACGGCTTAAATATGGCGCCGGCGCCATAATGGTGCCGGCGTTTTCATTCAGGACCACATGCCCACAAATAACGAGAAGAACAATGCCGAGAAAACCGGGACTGAATTCCGAATTCGTCATGTTCGACGTCGTCTATGAGGACGGCACGCAACGCTCGAACCGCAAGGTGCCGCGCGCGCTCACGGGCGGCTTCGACGGCGACAAGCCGGCGCACGGCTTCCTGATCGAGCAGGACCGCGACATCGCCGCAAAGTCCGGCAGGCCGCCGGCGAAGATCAAGAGCATCGCCCGCTCGGGCGCCAAGAAGAAAGCGCGCGACCTGTCATGGGCGCGCGCGGGGTGATGTCGTTGCGGCCGCGCCTGCGCTAACCTTCGATGTGGTTCACATCGAAGGCAGCGGAGTCCGTCATGCCCCAAATTCAAATTCTCAATCCGGAAGCTCTCGGCAAGCCGCTCGGGCAATATTCGCAATTGACCCGTGTCAAGGCGGCGGAATTTCTGTTCATCGCCGGGCAAGTCGGCGCCGGCAAGGACGGCAAGGCGCCGGCCGATTTCGACGCGCAATGCGGCCTCGTCTTCGCCAATATCGGCGCGGCGCTGGCCTCGCAGGACGCGAGCTTCGCCAATCTGGTCGAGTTCACGACCTATCTGGTGCATTCCCAGGACATCCCGAAATTCATGGCGTTTCGCAGCCGCGAATTCCCGAAGCTGTTCAAATCCGGCGCCTATCCGCCGAACACGCTCTTGATGATCGATCGGCTGGTGCGCGAGGAATTTCTGATCGAAGTGAGCGCGGTCGCCGCGTTGTAACGCCACGGCTTAGCCGCTGGAGCGGTTGGCCGGCCAGCGCACCGCGGCCGCGACGGAGCCGGCTTCCAGCGCGACCGATTCCAGAAGAAAGCCGATCGAGGTCAAGCCGGCAGCGTGCGCCTGCTGCGCCAAATCGAGCGCGGCAAGGCCGATGTCCTCGGCGATTTGCGCGCTGTCGATCGGCGCCGGCTTGGCCGCGGCGCGCGGCGCATTGGCTGGCAGTCGCGGACGATGGGCCCGACTCATCGCATTCTCATGGCGTTCCCCGGTGGCGCGCGCCGGCACGTAGAAGTAGCACGCGCAACCCAAAGCATACTCGATGATTATCATTGATTGTCAATGGAACTCGTTTGCAACTTAAATAATACAAAGAAAATCAATAACTTGCATTTAGCTGCCATTTCACTTAGCCACGGGCATGATCCGGAAAAGCCTGCTTTCGGACTCGATCCGAGGGTGGGAGCCGGTGTTGCGCACCGATCATGCTCGACCACCAAGCCGAGAGCGGCGATCGATTCATCCGCAAGCGGTCCCCGCCCTAACGATGCGACGCGACGGCGCATGGCCAAACGCCCAAGAGCCCGCCTGTTAAAGGCGCGATTTCCCCGCCTGCGGCAGATCAGGCAAGAACAGCTGGGATGGGAAATCGTCGACATTTTGAGCCGGCTCCCTGGCGCGAAACCGAGCATTTCGTCGATCTACCGCCTCGAACAGGGCGAGGCCATCCGCATGTCGAGCGCGCGCCGCGTCTTCAACGTCGTCAACGGCGCGCTGCACAATACGCTCGACGTCGGCAAAGAGCTGGAAATGAGCTGGTGAGGGAAGTGGGCGAATAGCGAATGGCGAATAGCGCAAGACACCCGGCTTCCCTATTCGCCATTTGCCATTTCGCTATTCGCATAGGAATCACTCCGGATACTTCCGCCGCGCCACGGTCGTCGCCAGCACCGCGCCGTCCGGCCCGAGCGCTTTGATGGTGAATTCGTAGGTGTGGACTTCGCCCGGCGGCGGCGACGGGCCGACGAAGCCCGAGGCGAACGCGCCGCACGGCACTTCGCTTTGGCCGCGATAACCGACCGTGCCGCCGCCATGATGGAATCCCGGCTTGTCGAGATCCGTCATGGCGAATTGCAAATTCACCGTGCCGGCCGGCACGTCGACAAGTGCAAAGTTCGGCGAGGAGCCCCGGCACCAGGCGAAGCTCGCGGAAAAGGCCAATGCGCCAGACGCGCTCGCGCCGAGCGCCAGCGCGGCAAGGCCGAGCGCCGCAGCATGCGCAACAAGTCGTGTCCCGACCATGCCGACCTCCATGGCAAGCAACGTCCAAGCCGCAGCAAAGTTTAGCAGAAGCTTAGCACAGGCGCGGCGCACTTCACCTGCCTTGTCTCCCGGTCCGAAGAAAGCGCGGCCGGTTGCACCAAGGCGCGCGGCGGGCCGGGGCAGGGGGCGGGCGCCCCTCACGGTGACGGTGACTGGCTCGCTCCTTACTCCCGCCGCTCGCGGCTGTGGAAGACACGCAGCATGACGAGACGTTCGCCGTCAAAGGCGTAGCGAAAGACTTATTTTGCGTTCGCTACTTCGAGTACGAGCTCACGATATTCCGAACGTCCCTCAACCTGGCGACCGATCAGGGGATGTTCCAAAAGTATGGGTGTCTTGCCCTTGATTTCCGCGGCAATGATTTTTGCAAGGTTCGGATGCCGGTCGTGAAGAAAGGCGGCAAAGCGGTTGAGGTCAGCCAGCGCGGCCGGCGACCACTCAAGCTTTATTGGCTTTTCCAGTGCCTAAAGCGGGGGGTTCCCCAGGTGTCGAGCCAGCGGACAACCGCGTCGTGCGCAATCGTCGGCTCGCCGTTTTTGATCGCGGCCCATTGCCGATCAAGCTCGGTCATTTCCGCGCGCGATAACCTGGCGGATGTGCCTTCAAGAGCGACCATTTCCGCCAGCAGCTCGGGCACCGACAGACCCACTTCGGCGGCGCGCAACTCAAGCGCCGCCGCCGTTTTGCCGTCCACTTCGATGGTGCGCTTGCTGGCTGTCATCGTGCACCTCGTTGGCAAGTTACATGCACCGCTCATTCCCGCGCAAGCGGGAATCCAGTTTCTCCTCGCCTGGGTCCCCGCTTGCGCGGGGACGAGCGGCTCAGGCTAATTATCCAGGAACGAGCGCAGTTTGCGCGATCGCGACGGGTGCTTCAACTTCCTTAGCGCCTTGGCCTCGATCTGCCTAATGCGCTCGCGGGTGACCGAGAACTGCTGGCCGACTTCTTCGAGCGTATGGTCGGTGTTCATGCCGATGCCGAAGCGCATGCGCAACACGCGCTCTTCGCGCGGGGTGAGCGAGGCGAGCACGCGCGTGGTGGTCTCGCGCAGGTTCGACTGGATCGCGGCGTCGATCGGGAGAATCGCGTTCTTGTCCTCGATGAAATCGCCGAGATGGCTGTCCTCCTCGTCGCCGATCGGCGTCTCCAGCGACAGCGGCTCCTTGGCGATTTTCAAAACCTTGCGCACTTTTTCGAGCGGCATGCCGAGCTTTTCGGCGAGCTCTTCCGGCGTCGGTTCGCGGCCGATCTCGTTGAGCATCTGGCGCGAGGTGCGCACGATCTTGTTGATGGTCTCGATCATGTGCACCGGGATACGGATGGTGCGCGCCTGATCGGCGATCGAGCGGGTGATCGCCTGCCTGATCCACCAGGTCGCATAGGTCGAGAATTTGTAACCGCGGCGGTATTCGAATTTATCGACCGCCTTCATCAGCCCGATATTGCCTTCCTGAATGAGATCGAGGAATTGCAGGCCGCGGTTGGTGTATTTCTTGGCGATGGAGATGACGAGCCGCAGGTTGGCTTCGACCATCTCTTTCTTGGCCTGGCGCGCCTCGCGCTCGCCCTTCTGTACCATGTGCACGATCTTGCGGAACTCGCCGATTTCGAGCCCGGTCTCGGTGGCGAGCACGTGGATTTGGGTGCGCAGATCCTTGATGCGGTCCTTGTCGCGGGCGACGAAATTCTTCCAGCCCTTGGCGGAGAGTTTCGAGACGCGGTTGAGCCAGCGCGGGTCGAGCTCGGAGCCCTGGTAATTGCGCAAAAAATCCTCGCGGATCACGCCGTGGCTTTCGGCGAGCCGCATCAGCCGGCCTTCGTGGCTGACCAGCCTTTTGTTGATGTCGTAGAGCTGCTCGACCAGCGCGTCGATGCGGGCCTGATTAAGCCGCAGCGATTTGACCTCCTGGATGATGTCGTCCTTGAGCTTCTTGTATTTGCGCTCCTGGCCCGGCGAGAGCTTTTCGTTGGAGAGCCGCTTCTCGATGTCCTGGTCCTGCAACCGGCGCAGCCGCTTGAACGCGTCGGCGATGTTGTCGAAAGTCTCCAGCACCTTCGGCTTCAGCTCGGCTTCGATGGCGGCAAGCGACATCGAGTTTTCCAGATCGTCCTCGTCGATGTCGGAATCCGCGAGCTGGGCTTCCTCGCTCGGTTCCTCGCCGTCGGCCCCCGGCGCGCCGACCGGTTGCGGCTTGAACGGCGTGGCGCCCGGCGGCGCCGAAGGCGGCGCCACGGTCTGCACCGGCGTCGGCACAAAACCCGGCGCGGCCACGGGCAGGCCGTTGGGTCCGATCGCGGCCGCCACCGCCGCCGGATCGGCGCCGGGCACCACCGCGGGCGCCACCTGCTTGGCGTCGGGCCCGGCATAGGTCGCTTCGAGATCGATGATGTCGCGGAGAAAGACTTTGCCCTCGTTCAATTCGTCGCGCCAGATGATGACGGCCTGGAACGACAGCGGGCTCTCGCACAGGCCGGCGATCATGGCCTCGCGGCCGGCCTCGATGCGCTTGGCAATGGCGATTTCGCCTTCGCGCGACAAGAGCTCGACGGAACCCATCTCCCGCAGATACATCCGCACCGGATCGTCGGTGCGCTCGGCTGGCTCCTTGGCTTCGGATTTGGCCGGAGCTTTCGGCGTGACTTCGACGATCTCGCCGGACTCGGCCTCTTCCTCCTCAGCCTCCTCGTGGGCGTCCTCGCCCTCGGCTTCGGCTTCCTCGGTCTCCACGACGTTGATGCCCATTTCGTTCATCATCGCCAGGATGTCCTCGATCTTCTCGGAGGTGACCTCCTCGGACGGCATGACGGCGTTGAGCTGCTCATAGGTGACGTAGCCGCGCTTCTTGGCCGACTTGATCATCTTCTTGACGGCGGCGTCGGACAGATCGAGCAGCGGCAGCGGGGCGTCGGGGCTGTCCGGGGTTTCCTTCTCCGGAGCGTCGGGGTCCTTCGGCGGCGCCGACCCGTTCGGTCGCAACAGCTTGGCCTTGTTGGCGACGGTCCTGGCGATCACGGTCTTGGCGGCCTCGCTCTTGGCGGCCTCGCTCTTGGTCGCCACAGTCTTGGCCGCCACAGTCTTGGCCGCCACAGTCTTGGTCGCCACAGTCTTGGTCGCCACAGTCTTGGCCGCCACGCTCTTGGTTGCCACGGGTTTGGTCGCCACGGTTTTGGTCGGCATGTCTTTCGTCTCCAAACCACGCGCCGGCCGCGGCGCGTTTCGCATCCCCTACCCTATGGCGTGAGTCTCGCCCGCCGGGGAAAGGCCGGGACCGAGGCTTAACGCCGCCCGGTCCCCTGTTGTTGGGCCTCATGTTGGGCTCAAAGCCCACCCCCATGGGGTCGGCCCAAGGCCAAAAAGGCCAAAAAGGCAGCGCCGTCGGGGGAACGCCCCTCTGCACCGCCCGAATCGAGGCCCAATTTGTCGGAACTCCGTTAAGCTCCGACTAACCCTAACCGCGAGGGCGACCTCTTATTTCCCTCGCCGGGGACCAGTCTGGCGACCTTACTCCCTCCCCATGCGCCGGGGAGGGTCGGGGTGGGGTCGACCGAGCCGCACGCCTTTCCAGCGCACGCCTTTCGGTCGTCCACCGCGCTCACAGCGACCGGGCGGGCCGGCCTGAGGACGCGCCGAAGCCCTCGATCAGGGCCTCGGTTCCGTCGAGCGTGGCGAGTCTTGCCTTGACGTCGCGCAGCCGCGCGTAATTGGCCTCGCTATTGTCCGCGCCGAGCGCCGTTTCGGCATCCTTCAGTTCCCTAGTTAGGGAATGCCATTGCCGATGCAAGGCGACGAGCTGCTTCCAGGTCAGTAAAACATCGGTGGCGGCAGCTTCCGGCCGCGCGCCCCACACCGAGGGCGTGGTGATGCTGCGCTGGATGCGCGCGACGAGTTCGGTGAAGCCCCTTTTGTCAAGCTCGGCGGCGAGCGCGGCGCGCTCGGCGTTGCCGTCCGGGGTGACGTCCTTGGCGAAATCGTCGGCGAAACGATGGGCGAAAACGTCGATCAGCGCGCCTTTGAGCTTCTGGGTATCGGCGTGGCGGAACTCCGCCGCCGCGAGTTCCTCGAGGTGGTCGTGCAGCAGCCAGGGGTGGTTGAGCGCCGCCTGCATGATCAGCGCTTCGCGGCGCGGGACGGCGGCGCGATGACCGCGATGCAGCGGACCGGCCGCGAGCTGCGCGCTCGCCGCCACGTAAGGCTCGTTGCGGCCGGAGCGCGACGGCGCCATACCGCCGCGCCGGGCTTTGTCGTCGAAGCTTTTTTCGCCGAAATTTCGCCGGCGCGTCGAATACTCTTTTGACGTGAAGCTTTGCGGCGCGAACATGCGGCGCAGTTGTTCGGCAAAATCCTGCCGGTAGTAGCGCCGTACCGCTTCGTCGTCGATCGTCGCCGTCACCGCGGCGATGCGCGCTTCCAGCGCCGCGCGCCGCTCCGGCGTATCGAACGGGCCCGCCTCGCTTTCGCGCGCCCACAGCACATGCACGAGCGGCCGCGCCGCGGATAGCACGTCGTCGATCGCTTCGCGGCCGCCGGAGCGGGCAAGATCGTCGGGATCCTGGCCGTCGGGCAGCGTCGCGAGTTTGAGGCTCTTGCCCGCCTTTAACAGCGGCAGCGCCACGTCGAGCGCGCGATAGGCGGCGCGCCGGCCGGCCTCGTCGCCGTCGAAGCACAGGATCGGCTCGTCGGACAAGCGCCACATCAGGGCGAGCTGTTCGGCGGTGAGCGCGGTGCCGAGCGGCGCGACGGTCGCCTCGAAACCCGCCGCCACCATAGCGATGACGTCGATATAGCCCTCGACCGCGATGACGCGCGCGCCGTCATGGGCGGCCTTGCGCGCACTGGCGATGTTGTAAAGCGTCGCGCCTTTGTGGAACAGCGGCGTCTCCGGCGAATTGAGATATTTGGCGGAGACGTCCTTATCCAGCGCGCGGCCGCCGAAGGCGATGGCGCGGCCGCGCCAATCGGTAATCGGAAACATGACGCGGTCGCGGAAGCGGTCGTACGGCACCGCAATGTCCTCGCCGGTCACGACGAGGCCCGCTTCCGCCATGTCCTCGACCGAGATTTTTTGGGCGCCGAGATGCTCCTTGAGCGCATATTGCTCGGGCGCCGCATAGCCGATGCGGAATCGGAGCTGCGTCGCGGCATGGATGCCGCGATCGAGCAGATAGCCGCGGCCACGGGCGCCTTGTCTTGACGCAAGCGTCGATTGGAAGAACCCCGCTGCGAGCTCGACGATGTCGTGCAGCGTCTTTCGTCGCTCCTCATACTGTTGCGCCTCGCGCGTCATCGCCGGCAGCGGCACGCCGGCCTGCGCGGCGAGCCGCTCGACCGCTTCCGGGAAGCTCACGCCCTCGGTCAGCATCAGGAAATCGAAAATGTTGCCGTTCTTGCCCGAGGAGAAGTCGAACCACATCGCTTTTTGGTCGTTTACGAAAAACGACGGCGTCTTTTCCTGGTTGAACGGGGACAGCCCCTTGAATTCGCGGCCGGCCTTGCGCAATTTCACGCGCTTGCCGACGACCTCCGAGACCGGAAGCCGCGCGCGCAGCTCGTCGAGAAATTGCGGCGTAAAGCGCATGGTGATTCGCCAGCGTAGCGCAGCGGCGCCTTAAATATATGGCGGCGCGTCGCACCGGCTCAGCGCTGGGCTCTTGTCCCGGTTATCCACAGGCATTTGACATTGAGAATACGATTGTATATACATCATCGCAGCAGACGACAAGGGACATTGCGTCCCGCCACCTGCTCACGGAGAAACAGTATGAACGAGTTCATCGCTTACCGCGGAGCAGACGGCCATGGCCGACGAATTTTCCGAGCAGTTCGCAAAGGTTCGCGCCTTTGGCTGGGATCCTAACAAGCGCGATTGGACTATTCGAAAGCGTGGAATCGACTTCGATGAGGTGCGCTTCGTCTTTGACGGCCCGACGCTTGTTTATCGATCCGACCGGAAAAGCGAAGAGCGCTACCTGGTCTTCGGGCTCCTCGACGACATAGAGCTTGCGGTTGTCTGCACGTTTCGAGGCGATCTATGTTGGATCATATCAGCGCGGCGAGCGAGTAGAAATGAAAGAAAAAAATATCACGATCGTGTCGCGCGACGCCCCGCGTCGGAAGGGCAAGACTGATTGGGCGCGCCTCGATGCTATGACGGACGAGGATATCGAAGCTTCGATTGCCAATGATCCTGACTGGCAAGAGTTCAGGGATTTGGACTGGTCAAAGGCCGTCCTCGTCATCCCGCCGAAGAAGAAGGCGATCTCGATCCGCGTCGACGAGGACGTGCTCGACTATTTCAAGAAGGAAGGCGCTGGCTATCAGCGGCGCATCAACGCGGTGCTGCGCTCCTATATGCAGCAGAAGCACAAGAAGCGAGCTTAAGCCAATCGGTCGCCGTCCGCGGTAAATCCGAATAGCCGCTGCACCCGGTAATAGCGTGCCGAGCGCGGCGCGGTGATGCCCCATTGGTCGGAGCGCCCGGGCTTGAATTTCCAGTAATCGGAGCCGCGCGGGGCGTAGCTGTCGTCGATTTGCAGCACTTCTGCGGCGTATTCCAGCGGCACCTCGTCGGGGCCGCAGAAATAGGCGAACACGTTGTCGCCCGGCCCATGGCGGCCCGGGCCCCATTCGATCGGATAGCCGTTGTCCTTCATGCGGCCCATGCCGCGCATCACCAAATCGAAGTCCGGCATGTCGAAGGCGATGTGATTGAGCGTGGGCAGGTTCATCTTGCACAGAACGATCGAGCAATGGTCGGCGCACGCGCAATGCAAAAACCACAGCGGCGCATTGTCGTCGACGACGCGGAAGCCGAGCGCTTGCGTGAAAAAGCGCAAGCTTGCCTCGAAGTCGCGCGCATTGAGATTGACGTGAACGATCTTGCGCGGCCGGTCGGGCCGGTCGGCGGCATCGGCATGGTCGGCGCATTCGGCGACGAAGGCGAGGTTGCGGCCGTCGGGATCCTTGCAGGCAAAGCCGTAGCCGCCGCCCGCGGCGGTCAGCTGCGCCGGCGCCCGCGGCTTGGCGCCCGCCGCCGCAATCGTGTCATGCAAGGCGTCGACGGATTGCCGGTCGGCAACGTCGAATACGATGCGCACGACCGCAGGCTGGGCGCCGCTATGCAGGCCGAGCACATGGTGATAGCGGGCGGTGCCACGGAAATAGCACGAGTCGTTGCGCGCCTCGACTCGCGCCAACCCCCACACGTCCTCGTAGAAACGTGTGGCCTCATCGAGATTGCTGGCGACCAGTTCGACGCTGCGCACGCCGCGGATCGGGCAGTCCGGCATGACGATCTTTCCCCGCTCGTGACCGCGCAGATTGGCACGGCGGTGCGGATTGCTCAAACCGTCGCCGCATCGCGCGCGGCAAGGCCCTTGGCGAAGGCGCGATGCAGCACCGCGACTTCGGGCTTGACGCCGGTCAAAAGCGCGAAGGCCTCGACCGCCTGATGCACGCACATGCCGCCGCCATTGAGCGTGCGCAATCCTTTGGCACCGGCGGCCTTGAGGAATTCGGTTTCGACCGGCGTGTAGATGACGTCGGCGGCCCACTGCGTCGCCTGCAACGCGGCGGCCGGCACCGGGTTGCCGGGAAATCCGGTCATGCCGACCTGCGTGGCATTGACGATGCCGTCGGCGGCGGCGATGTCGCGTTCAAGATTGCCGCCGACGCGGCAGCGGGCCTGACCGTAATGCTGCGCGACATCCGCCGCCAAGGCGTCGGCGCGCGCTTTGTCGAGGTCATGAAGGACGAGCGCGGCGGCGCCGAGATCCATCAAAGCAAAAGCGACCGCGCGCCCGGCGCCGCCAGCGCCGATCTGCACCACGGTCTTACCTTGCGCGTTGCCCGAGCCGAGTGTCTCCGCGAAGCTGTTGCGCCAGCCGTGGCGATCGAAGTTGTAGCCGGTGGTGCGGCCATCGCGCGCAATCGCGACCGTGTTGACGGCGCCGACTTGCGCCGCTTCCGGATCGACCGCGTCGAGGAGCGGGATGATCTCCTGCTTGAACGGGTAAGTGATATTGGCGCCGGCGAAACCAGCGACTTTGATAGCATCGAGAAGGTGCGGCAGTCGCCGCCCGGGCAGGCGGTCGGCATCCATCAGATGATAATAGCCGTCGATGTCGGCAGCCTCGAACGCGCCGGCGAACAGGGCCGGCGACAGCGAGCCCTGGATGTTTCTGCCGATGAGGCCGACCAATATTCTGCGCTTTGCCACGACAGGGGATCGTTCCGATTGTCAGCCGCCGGCAAGCAGCTTCTTTACCAGCGCGCCGGCCTTGGAAAAATCCATCTGGCCGGAGAAGCGCTCTTTCAGCGCCGCCATGGTGCGGCCCATGTCTTTGAGCGTCTCAGCCTCGATCTCCCTGATCAGCGACGAAATCGCCTCGGCGGCTTCGAGGTCCGACATGCGCTTGGGCAGATAGGCCGAGATGATCTCGATCTCTTCGCGCTCCTGGGCGGCAAGCTCGGGGCGGCCGGCCTTCTCGTAAATCTCGAGCGCCTCCTGACGCTGCTTGATCATCTTGCCCATGACGTCGAGAATTTCGGGCTCGCTTAACGTCGAGCGCTCTGCGCCGCCGGTCTCGCGCTGGAGGATCGCGGCATTAATGAGCCGCAGCGTCGAAACCCGGCGCGCCTGGCCTGACTTCATCGCCGCTTTCAAGGCGCTGTTGATATCGTCGCGCAACACGGCTAAGGCCTCTCGCGCATGACGCGGGATCGGCCGGTCCCGTGCGGGCCGGCGCAAAGCATGAATTAGCCTCATGATTTAGGCCCTTGCCGATGCCGACACAACCCAAAGCGGCCTGGGACGATCCCGAGCCGACGGCGCTGTTGGTGCTGGCCGACGGCACCGTGCTGGAAGGCTTCAGGCTTCGGCGCCATCGGCCATGCCGTCGGCGAGGTCTGCTTCAACACCGCGATGACCGGCTATCAGGAGATTCTCACCGATCCGTCCTATGCCGGGCAGATCATCACCTTCACCTTTCCGCATATCGGCAATGTCGGCACCAACGAGGAGGACATCGAGACCGTCAATCTCGCGGCGACGCCCGGCGCGCGCGGCGTCGTGCTGCATTCGGCGATCACGGCGCCGTCGAACTACCGCGCCACGCGCCAGCTCGATGCCTGGCTGAAAAGCCGCGGCGTCATCGGGCTTGCCGGCCTCGATACCCGGGCGCTCACCGCGCGCATCCGCGAGCGCGGCATGCCGAACGCGGTGATCGCGCATCGAGCCGTCCGGCCGCTTCGATCTCGACGCGCTCAAGCGCGAGGCGAGCGCCTGGCCGGGCCTCGTCGGCATGGATCTGGTGCCGATGGTGACGACGGGCCAGCGTTTCACCTGGGACGAGACGCCGTGGCGATGGAACGAAGGCTACGGCCGGCAAAATTCGTCCGACCTGCGCGCGGAGTTTCACGTCGTCGCCCTCGATTACGGCATCAAGCGCAACATTTTGCGCCAGCTTGCCGGCCATGCCTGCAAGGTCACCGTGGTGCCGGCGACAACGTCGGCCGCCGACATTCTGGCGCTTCAATCCGGACGGTATTTTTCTGTCCAACGGCCCCGGCGATCCAGCGGCGACCGGCGCAATATGCCGTGCCGGTGATCCGCGCGCTGATCGAGAAAAAGCCGGTGTTCGGCATTTGCCTCGGCCATCAGATGCTCGGGCTTGCGGTCGGCGCCAAGACGATAAAAATGCATCAGGGCCATCACGGCGCCAACCACCCGGTCAAGGACCTGACCACCGGCAAGGTCGAGATCACCTCGATGAACCACGGCTTTGCCGTCGACCGCGCGAGCCTGCCGGACGGCGCGGTGGAGACGCACGTCTCGCTGTTCGACGGCTCCAATTGCGGGCTGGCGCTGAAGGGTCGCCCGGTGTTCTCGGTGCAATACCATCCGGAAGCTTCGCCCGGCCCGCGCGACAGTCATTATCTGTTCGACCGGTTCGTCGGGATGATGCGGGAGTTCAAGCGGGCGTAAAGGCCGGCCGGCGTTGACGTCGATTTGGTCGATTACCATTGAGGTCGAATAATGCCCATGCTCAGTCCGCCCCATCCCGGGGCAAATTTAAAAGAGGACGTGCTGACGCCGCTCGGACTGTCGGTTACCGAAACCGCGAAAGCGCTCGGCATCAGCCGCAAGACGCTTTCCGAGATCGTGAACGGCAAGTCTTCGATCACGCCGGACATCGCCGTGCGGCTGGAACGCGCATTCTCGGCTCCGCCCGCCGAAATGTGGCTTCGACTGCAGGCCGCCTATGACTTGCGCCGTGCCGTCCAGCGGCTCAAAAAGACACCCGTGCGCCGGCTCAGGTCGATGAGCGTTAAGAATCGGGCGGCATAATCGACCGCAATGACCTCGACCGCTCCCATCACCCACCGCTTTGCCGACGACGGGCGGATTCCGAACAATCCCGCCTTGCCGCTGGTGCTGTACCGCGCCGGCATCAGCCTGGTCGGCTCACCCGATCCGGAGGACGTGGTCGAGAAGACCTTCGCGGCCAACGGCTGGAGCGGGATATGGCGCAACGGCATCTACCCCTATGCGCATTATCATTCGATGATCCACGAGGCCATGGGCGTCGCGCGCGGCCGCGCCACGGTGCGCTTCGGCGGCGAACACGGCCAGGAGATCGAAATCGTGCCCGGCGATGTCGTCATCCTGCCGGCGGGCACCGGCCATCAATGCCTGCGGCAGACCCCGACGCTGGTCGTCATCGGCGCCTATCCGCCGACCGGCAAATTCGATCTCTGCCGCGGCAGCAGAACCGAACACGCCAAGGCGCTCGCCAGCATCCCGAAAGTGCCGCCGCCCGCGACCGACCCGGTATTCGGCAAAGAAGGCCCGCTGCTCGCGCTGTGGCAGGTGTGAGGGCGACCTGCTGGCAACGCGGCTTGTGTTCCGGCACACGCATGGCGCTTTTAGTCCGGCCGCGCCAAGCCTAGTGGTCCGACTCTGACGCTTGATACCCAAGCGTCAGCCCGGACCACTAGCACTCATCGTTTGCCGGAACCCACCGGACCGGCCATCAGCTGACCACGCAGTCCGCCGAGCAACAGCGGCACGATGTAGCCGAGCGTTTCGTCGACGTTGCCGGGATCGCAAGCCCCATTGCTGAGCCGCTTGGTGCGGCCGGTATCGGCCATGATGTAGAGCATCGTTCCAATGACCATCTGAAAGGCCCAGACGGCTTCCGCCCTGCTCCGGCCGGCCAGCGTCTGATGCAAGAGGTCGATCGCCGTGAGCGCCACCGGATCGACCAGGTCCTGCATGATGCCGCGCTTGATCGATTTTGGGTCATGGGCTTCGCGCGCCGACAGCATGCCGAAGCTGGCGCTGCTTTCGACCGTACGCATTTTCAACATCGGGACGATGAGGGCCTTGACGATCATCTCAATCCGCCGTTCCGGATCGCTCTCCATTTGCGCGAGCGCGAGGCCGGCCTTGCGCTGCTCGATATAGCTGGGGCTGCGGGCCTCGAACACGGCGCGGTAAAGGCTGGCCTTGTCCTTGAAGTGGTAGCTCACCAGCGCGACCGGCACATCGGCCTTGAGCGCGATCTGCCGCGACGAGGCGGCATCGAAGCCGAGCTCCGCGAAAATCGCTTCCGCCGCAGCCAAAATTCGCGAGCGGGCGGTTGAATCGTCCTTTGGTCTTGTCCTTTGCGATTTCTTTGATTTCATTGGCGAATCCCCCGTTCCCTCAGCCTAGCACAAACATGCATTACAAAAAAGTGATCACATGATCAATATTATTATTTGTATGAATGTTTTTCTTGTATATATGATCAACCTGACGCCGGGCATCCAAATGGGAGTTCGACGATGGCAGAAGTCCTCGCCTCGACCGCAACGTCGCGGACCGTGCGCAGATCGGCCATCCAGCCATTCCCGCGGGCCTTCAAAACCCGGACGATCGTCACCAACGGCGCCAGGATTTACCTGCGTGTCGGCGGCAAAGGCCCGACGGTCGTCTTGCTCCATGGCTATACCGAGACCGGCGACATGTGGGCGCCGCTCGCCGCGCAACTGGTCCGCGACCGCACGCTGATCGTGCCGGACCTGCGCGGTATCGGCCGCTCGTCGCGGCCGCCGGGCGGCTACGACAAGAAGACGCAAGGGCGGGATATCGCCGGCGTGCTCGATGCCCTGAAAATCGACAAGGTCGAACTGGTCACCCACGACATCGGCAACATGATCGGCTACGCCTTTGCCGCGGAGCATCCGAACCGGGTGACAAAATTCGTCCTTATGGACGCGCCGCTTCCCGGCGTCGGGCCATGGGACGACCTGATCCGCAGCCATCGGGTCTGGCACTTTTCGTTCTATGGACTGGACGCCGAGCGCCTGGTGAAGGGGCGCGAGCGAATCTATCTCGACCGCTTCTGGAACGAATTCTCTTCCGATCCCAGGAAATTCGACGAAGCGGCGCGCAAGCACTACGCCAAGCTCTATGCCGCCCCCGGCGCCATGCATGCCGGCTTCGAACAGTTCAAGGCCTTCGATCGGGACGCCGTCGATAACAAGGCGTTCGTGGCCGCCGGCAAGCTGACCATGCCCGTCCTCGCGGTCGGCGGCGAGAAATCGTACGGCCCGATGATGGCGATCGTCATGAGAGCGGCCGCAACCAATGTGACGGAAGCCATCGTGCCGAATTCCGGTCACTGGATCATGGAGGAAAATCCGACGGCGGCCATCAAACTCATTACGGATTTTCTCGCAAAGTAGGGGCAGCGCGGTGATGACAAAGTTATGGCTCGCAGGATTTACTGCAATCACGGCATTAGGCGTTGCATCGCCAGCGCTCGCTTCGCCTCGTGTTTGGGAGGGCGACCCGATGCCGATGATATTCGACGCGCAAGGCGCGCGCCATTATTACGCGTTCGGCTATTGTGCTTGCGGACCGATGTTTCCGCCGATCGCACCACGGATAAAGCAGCCGTTTGTTGGAAAGCTGGCAAGGTCTTTGCCCTCGGTGCCGCCGTGTCGCAGCTCACGCCTATGCCGATCCACGCGATCCGTTGCCCACCGGCAGGGAGAGCGCCGGCGGGCAATCGTAAATGCCCTGTAACGCGAAAGACGGGAGAGCAACAATGCAAGGCACGGTATCAAAACTAAGTGTCGCCGGTGCGATCTGCTACGCCCTTTGGGGATGTCTGCACCTGATGGCGGGCTACAACGTTTATCTGGTCGGCATTCATCTCGATCCCGGCATGGTGAAAGGACGCGTATTCCAGGACGCCTGGAACCTGTTTTTCTTTGGCGTAACGGCGATCGGCGTCGCAATGACTTTGAACATCCGCAACAGCAAGTGGGGTTACTGGATCAATCTGTGGGTCACCGCGCTCGCCGATACCGGTCTGATATTTTTTGTGCTGATCCCAGGTTACTGGTCGTGGTGGCCGGGCCTCTCCGGTCCGATTCTTTGGACGCTCGGCTTCACCTTCACCACGCTCGCTTATGTCGGCGGCACTCCGCTCGCATTGTCGCGACCATCTCGAACGTAGAATCCACAGCACCCGACGACAACAGCTTTGCCGGAAGCCGTGACAATGACGTGCCGGTTCAGATTTCAAGCACGACATCAACGCCAAACCATCGGAGGAAATCATGACAAGCCAGCCGATTCGAAATCCAGTCCAGGACCACCTACTGACGCCGCAAAACGCGGCGCTCTTGATCATCGACTACCAGCCGGTTCAAGTCTCCTCGCTGGCGTCGCGGAGCAAGCGCGAACTGGTGGCGAACATCGTCGCCTTGGCGAGGATCGGCAAGCTTTACGGATTGCCGACCGTGCTCGCGACCGTGAACGTCACAACCGGGATCAATCAACCGACGATCCACCAGATCACGGATGTTTTGACCGGCGTCACGCCGATCGACCGGACGTTGATCAATGCCTGGGAGGACGCCGATTTCGTCGCGGCGGTGAAGGCGACCGGCCGCAAGAAGCTCATCATGGCGGCGCTGTGGACGGAAGTGTGTCTGGTGCATCCGGCGCTCGACGCACTCAAGGAGGGGTTCGAGGTTTATCCGGTGGTGGACGCCGTCGCCGGGACGTTGCTCGAAGCGCACGAAGCGGGATTGCAGCGCATCGTCCAGGCCGGCGCGCAGCCGACCACCTGGGTGCAACTGATCTGCGAATTGCAGCGCGACTGGAATCGTCAGAAGACAGTCCCGGGATTCGCCGAAATCCTGTTCGCGATCGAAGGTCACTAGCATGAATTCGTCACCCTGATCGGCAACCAACGGACTTGCAGAATGCCTACGATTGAAGGCCGGATTTAGCGAGGCCGCCATGACTGCCGCCATGACCTGGGGAATTCCAACCGCACTGTTTCTGCAATTCCACGTCCTCGTCGGCTTGGTCGGCATCGCCTCGGGTGGTGTGGTCATGTATGGGCTTTTGACCGGGAAACCCTTCGGCGGCTGGACCGCGCTGTTTCTCGCCGCCACCATCCTGACCAGCGTCACCGGATTCCCATTACCGCCGTTCGGCCTCGATCCGCCGCGCATGGTGGGAATCTTGTCGTTGATCCTGCTGGCCGCGGCTGTCGCCGCAGTTTCCGTGTTCCGTCTCGACGGAGCGTGGCGCTGGATATACATTGTCGGCGCCACGGCGGCGCTTTACTTGAACGTTTTCGTCGGCGTCATCCAGGCGTTCGCGAAGTTGCCATTCCTGCATGCTCTGGCGCCCACGCAAACCGCATGGCCATTTGTCGTCGTCCAGCTCGCGGTGCTCGCGATCTTCATCGCCATCGGCATCTTGTCGGTGCGGCGGTTTCGCCCCTGATTGAGACTGGGCGGGTAAGCCTTCATCGGTGCCGGCCAGGGGTCGGCGTTGCCGTAGCCGCGAATCTGGTCTAAGACCCCCTCGCGCGAGGCCGAGCCTCGCCGCTTGGCCAAAGGACGCGCGTGACGCGCGGCCTTTTTTTGTGCCTGACATGCGGAAACTATGCCCAGACGGACCGACATTTCCTCGATCCTGATCATCGGCGCGGGCCCGATCGTCATCGGCCAGGCCTGCGAGTTCGATTATTCCGGCACCCAAGCCTGCAAGGCGCTCAAGGCGGAGGGCTATCGGGTCGTCCTGGTCAATTCCAATCCGGCGACTATCATGACCGATCCGGACTTGGCGGACGCGACCTATATCGAGCCGATCACCCCTGAGATCGTCGCCAAGATCATCGAGAAGGAACGCCCCGACGCGCTATTGCCGACCATGGGCGGGCAGACCGCGCTGAACACCGCGCTGTCGCTGCGCAAAATGGGCGTGCTCGACAAATTCGGCGTCGAGATGATCGGCGCCACCGCCGAGGCTATCGACAAGGCCGAAGACCGCAAGCTGTTCCGCGACGCGATGACGAGGATCGGGCTCGCGACGCCGCGCTCGCATCAGGTGAAAACGCTGATCGCCGCGCTGGAAGCGCTCGACGATATCGGGCTGCCGGCCATCATCCGGCCGTCGTTCACGCTCGGCGGCACCGGCGGCGGCATCGCCTATAACAAGGCCGAGTTCATCGAGATCGTCGAGCGCGGCATCGACGCATCGCCGACCTCCGAAGTGCTGATCGAGGAATCGGTGCTGGGCTGGAAAGAGTTCGAGATGGAGGTGGTGCGCGACAAAAACGACAACTGCATCATCGTCTGCTCGATCGAGAACATCGATCCGATGGGCGTGCATACCGGCGATTCGATCACCATCGCGCCGGCGCTCACGCTCACCGACAAGGAATATCAGATCATGCGCGACGCCGCGATCGCGGTCTTACGCGAGATCGGCGTGGAGACCGGCGGCTCCAACGTGCAATTCGCGGTCAATCCGGCGGACGGCCGCCTCGTCGTTATCGAGATGAATCCGCGGGTGTCGCGCTCCTCGGCGCTGGCTTCCAAGGCGACCGGATTCCCAATCGCCAAGGTCGCCGCCAAGCTTGCCGTCGGTTACACGCTCGACGAGATCGAAAACGACATCACCGGCGGCGCCACGCCGGCTTCGTTCGAGCCGACCATCGATTACATCGTCACCAAGGTGCCGCGCTTTGCGTTCGAGAAATTTCCCGGCGCCGAGCCGGTGCTGACCACCTCGATGAAGTCGGTCGGCGAGGCGATGGCGATCGGCCGCACTTTCGCGGAGAGCCTGCAAAAGGCGCTGCGCTCGCTGGAAACCGGGCTGACCGGCCTCGACGAGATCGCCATCCCGGGGCTCGGCCAGGGCGACGACAAGAACGCCATTCGCGCAGCGCTTGGCACGCCGTCGCCCGACGGCATTCTCAAAGTCGCCCAGGCGATGCGGCTTAACATGAGCGACGAGGATATTCACACCGCCTGCCGGATCGATCCGTGGTTTCTGGCGCAGATCCGCGGCATCGTCGACATGGAAGCCGAAATCCGCGCCAAGGGCTTGCCGGCAGCGGCGCCGGCGTTGCGCCGGCTCAAGGCGATGGGGTTTTCCGACGCGCGGCTCGGCCGGCTTACCGGTCTTGCGGCCGAAGAAGTTACGCAGCGTCGTCGCAAGCTCAACGTGCGGCCGATCTTCAAGCGGATCGACACCTGCGCCGCCGAATTCGCCTCTCCCACCGCTTATATGTATTCGACCTACGAGACGCCATTTGCCGGCCATGCGGCCGACGAGGCGGCGCCGTCGGACAAGAAGAAAGTCATCATCCTCGGCGGCGGCCCCAACCGCATCGGCCAGGGCATCGAATTCGACTACTGCTGCTGCCATGCCGCCTTCGCGCTCAAGGAGGTCGGCTACGAAACCATCATGATCAATTGCAATCCGGAGACGGTGTCGACCGATTACGACACCTCCGACCGGCTCTATTTCGAGCCGCTCACCGCCGAGGACGTGATCGAGATCATCGATACCGAGCGCGGCAACGGCACGCTGCACGGCGTCATCGTGCAATTCGGCGGCCAGACGCCGCTCAAGCTCGCCGAGCCGCTGGAGCAGGCCCGCGTGCCGATCCTCGGCACCTCGCCCGACGCCATCGACCTCGCCGAGGACCGCGACCGCTTCCGCGAGCTGCTCGACCGCTTGCAGCTCCGTCAGCCCAAGAGCGGCATCGCCACAAGTCCGCAAAAGGCCCACGCCATCGCCGAGTCGATCGGCTATCCGATCGTGATCCGCCCGTCTTACGTCTTGGGCGGCCGCGCCATGGAGATCGTCTACGACACCCATCAGCTCGACCGCTATGTCGCGCGCCTAAACGCCGATCTCGACCGGCCGTCGGAATTGGCGGTGTCGAACAAGCGGCCGCTCTTGATCGACCGCTATCTCACCGACGCCATCGAGGTCGACGTCGATTGCTTGTGCGACGGCAAGGACAGCTACATCGCCGGCATCATGGAGCACATCGAGGAAGCCGGCATCCATTCCGGCGATTCCGCCTGCTCGCTGCCGCCGCACAATCTCTCGGCCAAGGTGATCGCCGAACTCGACCGCCAGACCCGGGCGCTGGCTTTGGCGCTCAAGGTCGGCGGCTTGATGAACGTGCAATACGCCATCAAGGACGGCGACATTTACGTGCTCGAAGTCAATCCGCGCGCCTCGCGCACGGTGCCGTTCGTCGCCAAGGTGACCGGCATTCCGGCGGCCAAGATCGCCGCCCGCATCATGGCCGGCGAGTCGCTGAAGAGCTTTGGGCTCAAGCCGCAGCCTTTCGAACCCGGCACCGCCCGGCACGTCGGCGTCAAAGAGGCGGTATTCCCGTTCGCGCGCTTCGGCGCCAGCGTCGATACGATCTTAGGCCCGGAAATGAAGTCGACCGGGGAGGTGATGGGGATCGACCGCGACTACAATGTCGCCTTCGTCAAAAGCCAGCTCGGCGGCGGCTCGCGATTGCCGAAAACCGGCACCGTCTTCGTCTCGGTCAAGGACGCCGACAAGCCGCGCATCCTCGAAGCCGCCCGGTTGCTCGCCGGATTGGGTTTTCGCGTCATGGCGACGTCGGGAACGCAACGCTACCTCGCCGAAAACGGCGTCGCCGCGGTCAGGATCAACAAGGTCGCGGAAGGCCGGCCACATATCGTCGACGCCATCAAAAACGGCGAAGTTCAGCTTGTTTTCAACACCACCGAAGGGGCTACCGCGCTTGCCGACAGCCGCTCGCTCCGGCGCGCAGCCCTCTTGCATAAAGTGCCGTACTACACCACTCTTTCCGGGGCCGTCGCCGCAGCGCAGGGTATCAGGGCCTATCTCGGGGGCGACCTCGAAGTGTGTGCGCTGCAGAGCTATTTCGGGGCCGGGTCTGATCAAGCATCGGAGCGGTCGCGGCGCCGGCAGGTGTAGAGCCAGTTTTTCCCGTCGCGCGGCCGGGCAACGCTTCGGCCCGCGACTGGTCTTTTGACTCTGCGGGCTTTGGAGGCTTGAGACTTATGGACAAGATTCCGATGACGGCAGAGGGCTACTCGGCGCTCGAGGCCGAGCTCAGGCATTGTCAGCAGGTGGAGCGCCCTCGGATCATCCAGCAGATCACCGACGCGCGCACCCACGGAGATCTGTCCGAGAACGCCGAATATCACGCCGCCAAAGAATCCCAGTCGCTTAACGAGGGCCGCATCGCCGAGCTCGAGGACAAGCTCGCGCGCTCCGAAGTCATTGACGTGTCGAAGCTTTCCGGAGACACCATTACCTTTGGCGCCACCGTCACGCTGGTCGACGAGGACACCGACAAAAAGGCGGTATGGCAGATCGTCGGCGAGCCGGAGGCGGACGCCAAGAAGGGCAAGATTTCCATCACCTCGCCGCTCGCCCGCGCGCTGGTCGGCAAGAAAAAAGGCGCGCAGGTCGAGGTCGTCACCCCCGGCGGCGCCAAGGCCTATGAGGTGATGAAGATCGAGTGGAAGTAAGATCATCCGGCGAATAGCGAATGGCGAATAGCGAGATCGGGATCCTGCTTTCCCAAATTCGCTATTGGCCATTCGCTATTCGCGCATGTCACAACGCACGAAATGACAGGGTCCGCCCCCGGGGTTGCGTCCCTTGCATAGCTCCTGAAAATACCTAGATTGCCAGAGCAGAGCTGCGTGTCCGCCGCGGTCAAAAGCGGCCATTTTGCGGGGTTTTTGGGCAGGTCGATCCGGCAATGTCGAACACCACCCACGCCAAGGTCGCGATCATCGGATCTGGGCCGGCCGGCTATACCGCGGCGATCTATGCCGCCCGCGCCATGCTCGATCCGATCCTGATCCAGGGCATCGCGCCCGGCGGTCAGCTCACCGTCACCACCGACGTCGAGAATTATCCTGGCTTTGCCGACGTGATCCAGGGCCCGTGGCTGATGGAGCAGATGCAAAAGCAGGCGGCCCATGTCGGCACCAGGCTCGTTGCCGATCAAGTCGATAAAGTCGAGCTCGGCCGGCGGCCGTTCCGCATCGAATGCGATTCCGGCGATGTCTATTTTGCCGAGGCGCTGGTTCTCGCCACCGGCGCCCAGGCGCGTTGGCTCGACCTGCCCGGCGAGCAGAAATTCCGCGGCTATGGCGTATCGGCCTGCGCCACCTGCGACGGCTTCTTCTATCGCGGCAAGGATGTTCTGGTGATCGGCGGCGGCAACACCGCGGTCGAGGAGGCGCTGTTTCTGACCAATTTCGCCGCCAAGGTCACGCTGGTGCATCGCCGCGACAGCCTGCGTGCCGAGAAAATCCTCCAAGACCGGCTGTTCAAGCATCCGAAGATCGAGGTGATCTGGGACAGCGTGCTTGACGATGTCGGCGGCACGCACGATCCGCTCAAGGTCACCCATGCGCGGCTGAAGAACCTGAAGACCGGCGCGGTCAATGCGCGGCCAGTCGACGGCATATTCATCGCCATCGGCCATGTGCCGGCGACCGAATTGGTCGCGGGCCAGGTCAGGATGAAGCCATCCGGCTACATCGAAACCGCGCCGCATTCGACCGCAACGTCCGTGCCGGGCTTTTTTGCCGCCGGCAACGTCGCCGACGAGGTGTATCGGCAGGCCGTCACCGCCGCGGGCCTGGGCTGCATGGCGGCGCTGGAAGCCGAACGCTTTCTCGCCGCCGCCCACGCCGCCTATCGCGCCGCGGCGGAGTGAAGATCACCTCTCCCCGCGTGCGGGGAGAGGTCGTCGCGGGAAGCGCGGCGGGTGAGGGGGCCTGTCCGCAATTCTGAGCCCGGCGGTGAGTCCCCCTCACCCCGCCCTCTCCCCGCAAGCGGGGAGAGGGAGAAGGAACACAGATGGATTGGGACAAGCTTAAGGTGTTTCACGCCGCCGCCGAGGCGGGCAGCTTTACGCACGCCGGCGATCATCTCGGGCTGTCGCAGTCGGCGGTGTCGCGCCAAGTGAGCGCGCTGGAACAGGAACTGTCGGTTTCGCTGTTTCACCGTCACGCCCGCGGCCTCATTCTGACCGAGCAGGGCGAACTCCTGTACCGCACCGCGCACAACGTCTTCATGAAGCTCGAAGCGGCGCGCGCCAAGCTCACCGATTCGCGCGAGCGGCCGAACGGCGATCTGCGCGTGACCACGACGCCCGGCATCGGCGTGCACTGGCTGACCCCGCGGCTCGGCGAGTTCGTCGACCTGTATCCCGAGGTGCATATCACGCTGTTGACCACCGACGAGGAGCTCGACCTCGCCATGCGCGAGGCCAACGTCGCCATCCGGCTGCGCCAGCCGACCCAGCCCGACCTCATCCAGCGCAAGCTGTTCTCGGTGCACTTTCACGTCTACGCCTCGCCGGAATACCTCAAGCGGTTCGGCACGCCGCGGACCTTCGAGGATCTCGACAGCCACCGCGTGCTGGTGCTCGGCGGCAACGTACCCTCATACCTGCAACGCTCGCGTTGGCTGATCGAGGTGGCGCGCGACGGCAAGGGGCCGCGCACGCCGCTTCTGGTCATCAACAATATTCTCGGCATCTTGCGCGCCTGCCAGCGCGGCCTCGGCATCGCCATGCTGCCGGACTATCTGGTCGAGGAGAACGGCGGGCTGGTGCCGCTGTTCGCCGAGGCCGATGCCATCGCGCTCGACGCCTATTTCGTCTATCCCGAAGAACTCAAGGCCGTCGCTCGCGTCCAGGCGTTTCGCGATTTCCTCGTCGCCAACGCCCAGCGCTGGAATTTCTAGCGCCGAGCGTCATTGCGGGCGAAGGCGGCTCGCTGCTCGCGAAAATGCGCGAAACCTGCGGGCAAACGCCGCAACTTGCCCATACCGCATGGCTGTCATGTCGAGCATTGCGTTGCGCACGCGGGGCGTGAATCGCATATTGCGTGGTGCTGCCAAGCACCGGTTGCCGCTATCCTCCCAGATTGGCAACCGCGCTGCAGGCAGCTGTTCCCCTCTGGAAGGTGTCGTCGGCGCCCCCACGCCGACGAACTGAACCGGGCCCGCAAGGGCCCGGTTTTCTTTTGCTGGCGAATGGCGAATAGCGAATTACATCGGCAAATCCAGTCTATTCGCAATTCGCCACTCGCTATTCACCGTTTATGCTCGCTTGACATATTGACATATCGACGATATGTCTTGACATATGATCGAGCGAACCACGGTAAGATTGCCCAAGGAGCTGCTCACCCGTGCCAAGCGCAAGGCGCTGGCCGAGGAGCGCACGCTAACTTCGCTGATCGAGGAGGGGCTGCGGCTGGTGGTAAGCGACAGCAAGAGACCAGGCAAGCGCGAACGCCGTCCGATTCCGTACAGCACGGCGAGTGGTCCGCCGTTTCCCGGCATCGACATATCCAATTCAGCCGCGCTTCAAGAAATCGATGACCTCGAATACATCGAGCGGCTGAAGAACAACTTCAAATGATTTTGCCGGACGTGAACGTGCTGATAAACGCGTTCCGTCGCGAGGTGGCTGAGCACGAGCGTTGTCGACGGTGGTTGCAACGTGTCGTGGACGCCGATGCGCGATTCGGTATTTCGCCTTTGGCATTGGCCGCGCTTGTTCGCGTGACGACGAATCGTCGCACCTATCCGAACCCAAGTCCGATCGAGGACGCGTTCGACTTCTGCGATTCGCTGCTTGCACAGCCCAATTGCCAGATCGTCGAACCGGGCGACCGCCACTGGGATATTTTCAAGAATCTATGCATCGAGATCGAGACCCGCGGTCCCACCGTAACCGATGCCTGGTATGCCGCGCTCGCCATCGAGTGGGGCTGCGAATGGATCACGCTCGACCGCGATTATGCGCGTTTTCCAGGCCTGCGCTGGAGCGCGCCCGCGGCGCCGTAGATTGGCCGGCGCGCGGCCTTACGCCGGCTCCAGACCCTTGGCCGTGATGACGCTCTTTGCCGCGGGGGTGGCGAGGAACGCGATCAAGCCGCGGCCGGCGTCGGGCTCACTCGCGCCGGTCGGGATCGCGGCGGTGAATATGGTGACCGCCTGCAAGTCCGCCGGCAGCGGGCCGACCACGTCGAGGCCGTCGACCATCATCAGCTCGGCCATCTGCTGAATGGCGATCTCGGCTTCGCCGCGCTGCACGAACAAGCCTGCGAGTCCGCTGGTGCCGCCGGCGCCGTATTTGGCCTTGGCGGCCATCGCTTCGGTAATGCCGAGCCGCTCGAACACCTTGGCCAGATGCGCGCCGCTGGCGCCGCCGCCGACCGGCTTGCTGCAAGCGATCGATTTTGCCGCCAGCATGGCGCGCTTGAAACTCTCCGCCGAGGAAAAATCCGGCTTCGGCGCGCCCTTGCGCACCGCAACGCCGATGGTCGAGCGCGCCACGTCCACCAGGCTTCCGGCCACGAGCTTGCCGCTCGCGGCCAAATCCCCGGCGTCGGCGGTAGTGAGGATTGCGACCTCGGCGGATTCGCCCTGGTCGAGCCGCGCCCGGAGCTGCGCGGAGGCGCCAAGGCTGACGACAAGCCGGTGGCCGGAATCGCGCTCAAAGCGCGGCTTGAGTTCCTCGAACACCAGCTTCAGCGCGGTAGTGCTCAACACTTTGACTTCGATATCCGAGGCCACGCGATCCCTCCTGATTTTGTGGCCGGCAGGATAGAGGCCGAAAACGCCGTGCGAAAGCCCACCCCGCGCGGCGGTGCAGCGCCGTCCCAAGGCCTTCGGCCGCTCATCAATTCCCTGTGAGCTTTTCGCGTCCCGCCATCAAATTCACCGCCGCCGGCAAATTTCGGCGTCAATTGCCATATAATGCGACGAACCCGATCACGAGGGGGACGTTAAATGCTCTCACGCAGACACGCTCTTTATGCCGGCGCAGCGGCTGCCGCGCTTTTCGCTTTCCGCCTGGCCCGGCCGCACACCGCCAAAGCCGAAGCGACCCACCCCTACGAAGTCACCCATAGCGACGCGGAGTGGCGCAAGCTCCTCACCCCCGCGCAATACGACGTGCTGCGTCAGGCCGGCACCGAGCGGCCGTTTACCAGCCCGCTGCTTGACGAACATCGCGCCGGCACGTTTTCCTGCGCCGGCTGCGACCTGCCGCTGTTCTCGTCCAAGACCAAATTCGACAGCGGTACCGGCTGGCCGAGCTTTTGGGCGCCGCTTCCCGGCGCCGTCGACGAGACTGAGGACAACTCGTTCGGCATGGTCCGCACCGCGGTGTCCTGCCACCGCTGCGGCGGCCATCTCGGCCATGTCTTCCCCGACGGCCCGAAGCCCACCGGCTTGCGCTATTGCATGAACGGCGTCGCCTTGAAATTCACGCCCGGCCCCACGCCGGGATCGAGCTGAAACAGATCGTTGCGACATAGCTTGAAGTGAAGATAGCGAGCGTCTGCCGCGGACTGAACCGCAATCCGGTTATTTGATCGCGCCGCCGGTGATACCGCTGATGAACCGGTCGAGGAAGAGGTTGTACGCGATCGCCACCGGGATGCTGGCGATCAAGGCGCCGGCCATGATCTCGCCCCAATAGAAGATGTCGCCGCGGATCAGATCGGTCGCCACGCCGAGCGTGATCGGCTTCTGCGACGAGGAGGAAACGAAGGTCAACGCGTAGACAAATTCCTGCAAGGTGAGCGTGAAGGTGAAGATCACCACCGTCAAAATTCCCGGCAGCGACAGCGGGAGCGCCATCTTGATGAAGGCCCCGAACAGACTGCAGCCGTCGACGATCGCCGCTTCCTCGATCTCGGGCGGCAGGGCCTTGAAGAAGCCCATCAACAGCCAGGTGCAGAACGGGATCGTGAAGGTCGGATAGACCACGACCAGCGCCCACATCGAATTCTGCAAGCCCAAATCGGCGACGACCCGCGACAGCGGCAGGAACAGAAGCGTCGGCGGGACGAGGTAGGTCAAGAAAATGCCGATCCCCAAGGCCTCGCCGTTGCGGCCGGTCATCCGCGCCAGGCTATAGGCGGCCGGCAATGCGGTGACAAGCGTGATGGCGACGACGCAGAGGCCGATGATCAGCGAGTTCAACAGCCAGGTTGCGAACAGCGTCTTCTCGAACAGATAGCGGAAGTGATCGAGCGTAGGCGGGTCGTTGAACCAGAAAGGAATATTGGTGACGTTGTAAAGATCGGTATTGGTTTTGAACGAGGTGATCACCATCCAGTAAAATGGAAACGCGGCAAGGACCAAGAAAAACGCCACCGCGCCGTAGAATGAGGTCTCTTGCAGGGCTTTTGTGACGGTGGCGCGTGGCATGTCAGATCTCCCGCCGCCGGATGAAGTGCAACATCGCCACCACCACGACGAGCAGTACCGGCAGCATGAACAGGGAGATGGCGGCGCCATGGGATACGTCGCCGGAGACGATGCCGGTCTGGAAACCCATAAAGCCCAGCACCGAGGTTGCGCCCACCGGACCGCCCTGAGTTCAGCAGAAAGACGATGGAAAGATCGGTAAACGTAAACACGATGCCGAAGACGAGGCCGACGGCCACGATGGGCAGGATCATCGGCAGGATGACCTGGTAATTGCGGCGCCAGAAACCGGCGCCATCGACCGTCGCCGCATCGAGCACGTCCTGCGGGATCGCGGTAATGCCGGCGAGGAAGATGACGATGGCAAATGGAAAGAAACGCCAGGCATTGACGACAATGATGGACAGCATCGCCAGGTCCGGGTTGCCGAGCCAGTTCGGCGCGTCCGACCGGGTGACGATGCCGAGCGCTATCAGCGACCAGTTGATGACGCTGTAGAGCGAATCGAACATCCACTCCCAGGCGACCGTGGCGAGCGCAATCGGCACCGCCCAGGGCAATATGATCAGCGCCCTGACCAACTTGCGGCCGGGGAAAGGACGCAACAGCACCAGCGCGCCGAACTTGCCGAGGATGAGGCCGAGAATCTGCGATCCGAAGGTGAAGATGAAGGTGTTGTAAAGCGTCTGCCGGAACACGGGATTTTCGAGGATGTCCGCGAAATTCGATAGGCCGACGAAACTCCACGAGGGATCGTAGATCGTGTAGGCGCTGACCGAGTAATACACCGCCATCAGGAACGGCACGCCGACCAACAGCAGCACGTAAAGGATCGCCGGTGCGACCATGAGCGAGCCGAGCACGTCGCGCCGGTCCAGGATGAACTGAAAACGTGAGGCCGGTCTGGGGATTGAATCGGCTATTGCGACCATCGGTCAAATCTCGCTTTAGCGGGGACCGGCCCGCTTGCCATCCGTGTCGAAATGGCGCAGCGCGCCGTCGCGCACGGCGAAGGGATGCCACTCACCGGGTCGGATCCATTCGTCGGCGACGTGAGCCGGAGGAAGTTTCGCCGTGATCACCTGCTTCGGATCGAAACCTTCCAGTGCGCCGTAGACGATCCGCTCGGAGCCGAGATACTCGGAACGGTCGACGCGGAACTTGAATTCTGTGAAAGACTCATCCTTGATCATGTCCTTGGGCAGGAAATTCTCCGGCCGGAATCCGAGATAGCCGCCGTTCCGCGCCACGATATTCATCGGCGGCGTGCCGACAAAGGTTGCGACGAAGCGGTCGGCGGGGTCGTTATAGATCGCCGCCGGCGTTCCCAGCTGCCGCACCTGCCCATGGTCGATGACCGCAATGCGGTCGCCCATGCCCATCGCCTCGACCTGGTCGTGGGTCACATAGATGGTGGTGATGCCGACCCGCTGCTGGAACTGCTTGATCTCCATGCGCGCCGAGGCACGCAATTTGGCGTCGAGGTTTGAGAGCGGCTCGTCGAGCAAGAGCGCGGTCGGCTCGCGCACCAGCGCGCGCGCGAGCGCGACGCGCTGGCGCTCGCCGCCGGAGAGCTGACGCGGCCGCCGATCGAGAAGATGCCCAATGCCGAGCAGTTGCGATGCCCACTCGACTTTCTTTTTGATTTCGGCGCGGGAAACGCTCTGCGTCTTCAGCGGAAAGGCGATGTTGTTGCGCACCGTAAAATGCGGATACAGGCCGTAGCTCTGAAACATCATCGCCACGCCGCGGGCGCGCGGCGGAATATCGTTGACGATGTCGCCGCCGATCAAAAGGTCGCCGCTCGTCTGTTTCTCGAGCCCGCAGATGATGCGCAGAAACGTCGTCTTGCCGCAGCCCGACGGGCCCAGCAGCACCATGAACTCACCGTCCGGCACCGTCAAAGTGATGCCGTTGACGGCGAAAACCTCGCCAAATTTCTTGGTGATATCCCTGGTCGATACCGCTGCCATTGAACCTCCCAGAATTCAACCTAAGTCAGCCGCGCCGCCGATTCCTCGGCGGCGCATCGTTTGTGTGTGCCCCTTAGCCGGCGTCCCCCAACGCGGGTGTGGCCCGGACCGCGCGATAACGCGGTCCGGGCGCAAGCCAATCAGGCCTTGCCGGCCCATTTCTTGAAGATGGTCTCGCATTGCTGCGTGGCCCACTTGACCGAGTCTTCAGCGCTCAATGAGCCCGTCGCCGCCTTCGCCATCATGTCGGAGACGATGAACTGGTAGTAAATTTCGTCCATCGCCGGCGTGGCCGGCCCCGGATAGCCCGGGATGGCGGACCACTTGTCCGAGTACTGCAGGATCGCCAGCTTGTCGTGCGGGGTCGATGTCGGATCGTCCGACAGGATCGGCATGGGCTTGGGCACGAGATTGGCGAAGCACGGGTTGTTGTAGCCGGAACTCGCAATGAAGGCTTCCCGCCAGTTGTCGACGTAGTATTTGAGGAACTCGATTGCCGTTTCCTTGTTCTTGGCGAATTTCCAGATGCCGTAGAATTCGGAGGCGGCCCCTATCATCTGTGCAGCCGGGCCCTTCGGTGGCTCGATGACGTAGATGTCGTCGGCCAGCTTCTTGTTGAGCGTCTGCGCCGTCCGGTAAGCCGAGATCGGGTTGAGGATGTAGCAGCCAACGCCCGAGTCGATGTACTGGTTGTTGCTGGCGTCGTTCCACGACAGAACTTCCGACGTCATCGCCTCCTTGTAGAGCGCGGTACCGTACTTGACCGCTTCAATCGTCTCCTTGCTGTTGAGCACGATTTTCTTGCCGGCTTCGTCTTGGATGGAGGAGCCATAGCTCCACAACACGCCGCGCCAATTCGCGTTCGGGTCGTTGCTGTGCCCGAGCGGAATACCGACCGGGTGGCCTTTTGCCTTCAGCTTGGCGCCGCCGACCCGCACATCGTCCCACGTTACCGGCTTCATGCCGATCTCGTCCCACAGGCTCTTTTGATACATGCCCGGGAAGTTGATGTAGAAATCGGGGAAGGCCGACCAGGATCCGTCGTCCTGGTTGTAGCCGAGCTGCGTGCCGATCGTAGTCACCTTGCCGTACTTTTTCTCGGTCTCGTGCACGAGATCGGCGACGTTGATAAAAAACTTGCGGTAAAGATGCGCGCCGCCGGAGCCGTTGAAGCCGAAAAGGTCGTGTCCCGATCCAGCCGACGCCTCCGCGGCCGCGCGTGCGGGAATGTCCTGCACCGGGATGTGGTCGACCGTGACCGCGATCTTGTTCTTGTCGCCCCAGTCCTTGGCGAATTTATCGAACCAGGTGTCGAATGCCGGGACGAAGTGACTCCACTGCACGATCGACAGCGAAGTGTTATCGGCCAACGCGCGCGACACGAACGGCGCCGAGAGCACAGGCGCCAAGCCGGCGGCTCCCGCAACGACGCTCGATGTCTTTAGGAAATCCCGTCGCGTGACGGAACGATTTCGTTTGTTTCCTCCGGGTCGCATCGTATACCTCCTGTTTGATAGGTTGATGCTGATATTGTTGTCGGTCTTGCTATGGTCGCGTTCAGCTCTCCTGCCCGGTAACCGGCCAAAGCCCGATCGGCGCGCGTGGCGGCCCGCTCTTGGTCAATTCCCGTCCGATAGGCCGAAGGCGTGTTGCGCAAATGTGCTTTGCGATACTCGTCCCGGCTTCGCTCGGGTCACAATCTAAAGAGCGGACGTTAAGTCAGTGCCGCCGAACTCTTGCGCTCACGCTGCGCGCCGCAGTTCATGGACAAGATGTCCGGCGCATGTGCTTTCCATTCGAAGGGCGCATTATGGATATGCGCGAATGACATGGCAACTGGCAAAACTGTCACATTTCCGCGGCTACATTGAGCCTCGTGTGACCAGCGCAAGTCGGCGTCACGTGCCGATTTTCAGCTCCGCCACCAGTCCGCGCAGCGCCGCAATGACGCTCAACGGCACGATGCGGCCGGTGCGCGGATTGTCTGACGGCACGCCTTCGATCGCCATGGAAAATCGCGCGGTGTCGGCCTCGACCTCGATGCGATGGGTGTTGCGGTCGATCCCCGGGTCGGCCCAGATTTCAAGCCGCGTTCGGTCCGGGCCGATGCCGGCGAGGCTCAAAGCCGCGGCGACATTGACATTCGCCGGGAACCCCCGCGCGCCTTCGCGCGCGCTGCCGTCGAAGATTTTGCGCGGTTCTTTCAGATCTTTGAGTGAAATGCCGCGCTCGACGAGATAAGGCGCGCCGTCGAGCCCGCTCGGCGGCTTGCGCGTAATCATCGTCACCGAGTGGATAGTGCCTTCGGCGGCGGCGCGCACCGCGTCAAGCCCGAGGAGCGCGCCGGTCGGAACCAGAATGCGTGCGCCGGTCGCCTTCGCCCGCGCCGCCAAATCCCAGTTTTCGATGAGCTGGCCGACCGAAAGCGGCATGAAAATCTTGCCGGCGTCGATCGCCGGCGTTGCGACGGCGCGGAACATTTGCGGCGGCAGGCATTCGACGACGATGTCGCAGGACTGCGCCAGCGCCTCGGCCGGAGCGATGGCGACGGTGTCGCCGATTTGCGGCAGGTTGCGCTTGGCCTTGTCCTTATCGCGCACCGCGACCGCGGTGAGCACGAGGCCCGGAATGCCGGCTTGCAGCCGCCGCGCCACGGCAAGCCCGACCGCGCCGAGCCCGGCCAATCCCACCTTAAAAGCGTCGCGCGCCATCGGCTTTCCCGCACTGGCAGCCCATCGCGCGGCCAGATACATTGAGACGTGACAGTCTGTATGCGCCGGTCGAAGTTCGCGCAATACGGCCGTGCAACCGCGCCGGATGCCTCGCATGACCGAAGGCAATAAGAGAACGTTTATGACCAACATCAATCCGAACGCGTTTACCACCCGGCCGGAGATCGAAGGCACGTTCGGCGTGGTCGCCACCACGCATTGGATCGCCACCGCCGTCGGCATGGCGATATTGGAGAAGGGCGGCAACGCCTTCGATGCCGCGGTGGCGACCGCGTTCACGCTGCAAGTGGTCGAGCCGCATTTGAACGGGCCGGGCGGCGACGTGCCGGTCATCCTTTACGACGTGCGCCGCGGCAAGCCGGAAGTGATTTGCGGGCAGGGCACCGCTCCGGCCGGCGCGACGATCGCGCATTACAAGAACGAAGGGCTCGATCTCGTGCCCGGCACCGGGCTGCTCGCCGCCGTCGTGCCCGGCACGTTCGAGACCTGGATGCTGCTGCTGCGCGACTACGGCACCATGCCGCTTGCCGAGGTGCTTAGCCCCGCGATCGGCTATGCACAGGACGGCCATCCGCTGCTCGAGCGCGCCAATGCCACCATCGGCACCGTGGCGCAGCTCTTCCGCGACCACTGGCCGACCTCGGCCGCGGTTTTTCTGCCGCACGACAAGGTGCCGGCGGCGGGCTCGCTGTTCGCCAATAAAACGCTCGCGGCGACCTATAGCCGGATCGTCAAGGAGGCCGAGGACGCCGGGCCCGATCGGGTCGCGCAGATCGAACGGGCGCGCAAATCCTGGTCGCACGGTTTCGTCGCCGAAGCCATCGACCGCTTCTGCCGCACCCAGGAGGTCATGGATACCAGCGGCCGAAAACACCGCGGCGTGCTCACCGCCGACGACATGGCGCGCTGGACGCCGCAGATCGAGGCGCCGATCACCTACGATTACGGCCGCTACACGGTCTGCAAGACCGGTCCGTGGGGCCAGGGCCCGGTGACCTTGCAGCAGCTGGCGCTGCTCAAAGCCTTTCCATCTCGACGGGCTCGATCCGACCGGCCCCGACTTCATCCACACCATCGTCGAATGCTCGAAGCTCGCTTATGCCGACCGCGAAGTGTTTTACGGCGATCCCGATTTTGTCGAGGTGCCGATGGCGACGCTGCTGTCCGATGCCTACAACGCCGAGCGCCGCAAGCTCGTCGGCGACACGGCCTCGCTCGACCTAGCGCCCCGGCTCGATCGAGGGTTTCGGCGCCGTGGTGAAGCTGCGCCGCGAGAGCGGTGCCGCTTGTCGCCGGCGCCGGCGAGCCGACCGTCGGCCGGCTTGGCGCGATGCGCGGCGATACCGTGCATTTCGACATTATCGATCAGGCCGGCAACATGGTCTCGTCGACGCCGTCCGGCGGCTGGCTGCATTCCTCGCCGGTCATTCCCGAGCTCGGCTTTCCGCCTCGGCACCCGCGCGCAAATGTTCTGGCTCGAAGAGGGCCATCCGGCGGCGCTGGCGCCGGGCAAACGGCCGCGCACCACGCTGTCGCCGACCTTGGCGCTGCGCGACGGCGAGCCGTATCTCGCCTGGGGCTCGCCCGGCGGCGACGGCCAGGATCAATGGATCACGCAATTCTTCATGCGCCACGTCCATTGCGGCATGAATCTGCAGGAAGCGATCGATGCGCCGGCCTGGCATTGCGAGCATTTCCCGAGCTCGTTCTGGCCGCGCACGGCGCGGCCGGGCGTGCTGGTGGTCGAGGGCCGCGTGCCGAAAAAGACCGTCGACGAGCTCAAGCGCCGCGGCCACCTCGTCGAAGTCGGGCCCGGACTGGTCGGAAGGCCGGCTCACGGCGGCCTCGCGCGACGGCCGGCGCCGCCGCGCCGCCGCCAATCCACGCGGCATGCAGAGTTACGCGGCGGGGCGGTAGGGTTCAGCCAAGAATTCCAGCAGCGCGGCGCTGAACGCCGCCGGCTGCTCCAGCGGCGACATATGCCCGCTGTTCTCGACGATCTTCAGCGCAGCGTTGGGAATGGTCTGCGCCAGCAATCGCGCCGCTTTGCTGCACACGTAATCCTGTCGTCCGACCATGACCAGCGTCGGCGCCCGGACGGATTTGAGCAGGCTGGGCAGCAGGAACAATGATTTTCGTTTCGCCAACACTTGCGACAAGCGTAAAGCGCAATCCATCGATCGGGGTGGCGCGAATGAGCGCGGCCATGTGGTCGCGGCGGCGCGCATTGCGTCGTGCATAGACCTTGAACAGCTCGCTGCGCAGCATGTCGGCGACAAGCTCGTCGATGTCGCCTTGCGCGATCAGTTTGAGCCACCGTCGCGCCGTCCACTCGATCTTCAACGGATCGTCGGCGCCGGCGCCGACATCGGCGAGCACCAGGCGGGACACGCGCTCGGGTTTGCTGGCGGCAACGGCCAATGCCGGACCACCGCCCAGCGAGAAGCCGACGATCGCCGCGCGCTCGATCTTGAGCGCGTCGAGCACGCCGACCAGATCGCCGGCGAGATGACCGGCGGAATAAGCCGCAGCGACGGCGGGGGCGTCGGTCAGGCCGTGGCCGCGCTGATCGTAAGCGATGACGCGGAAGCGGTTTCGCAGCGCCAGAATCTGGTGAAACCACATTCGCTTGCCGCAGGCGAGGCCGTGCAGCAGCACCACGGGCGGACCGTCGCCGACGTCGCAGACGGCGACAGCCAGGTTGCCGACCTGGATTTTATCCATGCCGTCTCCCCGATCGTGCCAGACAAAAAAAATCACGCAGATATGATCGGAAACTGCGACGACGACAAGCGGTGCGGGCGGCACGGCCCGGTGCCGATGACCGCCACCGCGCCACCCAATTCGCACCAGCTCGGTGCATAGCCGAGCCAGATCGCATGATCGCTCTAAGGACATTTGATAATGCAGTGCAGCAGCCATCGGCTCCGACATTGATTTAAATCAAAGCGACGCTGAAATTTTGCTGAATGGTTTTGTGCGACGCACACTCAAGGCATTGCCAAAAGAGGCAAATCAGCGCAGACGGGCAAGGAAATCGTCGTTTCATTGCATTGTATGATTATTGTCCGGTCTGCCTGACAGCGACAAAAATACTGCCGTGGGGATGCGCCCGGCTCATGAAACTATATGGGAGAACGTCCATGGAAATGCGGCACGATCGACAAAAACCTCCCGAGGTCTCCGCAGAGCAACGAGCATCAAACGAACTTGTCAAACTGATCCGCAAACTGCGCTGGATGGGAATGGAGGAGGAAGCGGAAAGGGCGCGATACGAGCTGACCAAGTGCCAAATCCCGGCGACCGACAGTGTCGTCGCGGCATCGCGGGACACCGACTGATACGCTACCCCGTCGACTCGATGAAGTAGAGCCTGATCCGGTTTCAGCTACCTGCGCAGCCAGCGACCACGGCCGAGATCGCGGCCGAGGCAGATGCCCAGAAGCGCGGGGCTGACGACAATACAGGACGGACCTGCGTAGACCGCATTACGACGCGGTCTATTTTTTCACTGCAAGAGAAAATCCCTACCTGTAGTGGGGGAGGGAAAGATACGCCGAGGAAATGCACCGCCCGGGACCGACGAAGTTGTCAAGAGGCTTTCTTGAAAACCTGGTTGACGCTTCGCGCGATTGGCTCGGCACTGTCCCTCGCCATCGTCTGCCCGAGCGCTGTCAGCTCCTTGGTCTGTTCGCTCAGCATCTCGAACTGCTTGCGCGCATGCGTCGTCCACAGCTCGACAATATCGGACGGCGTCTTCGCGGTCGCAAGTTGGCGAGCAAACCCGAAGACTGCCTCCGCGTTAGTCCGAGCCATATCGATCATCTTGACGTTGAAGTCACGGATGTTTTCGACCGTGACCGAATAGCCTTGTTCAACCGTCACCGCGCTATCCTGAGCTTCCTTAGTCTGTTCGTTTTTCATGCGTTTCCTCCTTTGATCGGGTTTTGCAGCCGGATCCTGGTCTAGTGCTGTAGCAAGCAAATATCGTGCGGTCGCAACCGGCTGCTCCAGGGGCATTTTCTCGACAACGGTGCCGCTTTCCAGCGACGCGGTAAGTGCCGCCATTGAGCGACGCATCGGGCGCCGAGGCTCAGCCGGCCGCTCTGATCGGGGCTTGTTCACGGTCGATCGATTCCACTGTCAGTTTTTTCCAAACCCACTGCCACAGGCCGCGAATTTCCTCTGCGGCCTTCCCATCGGGAGCAAACTCGGTAACCGCAAAGCCGGCGCCGAGCGCATCCTGATGGTCGTTGCGCTGTACGATATACGGCAGCGCCAGCACGCCGGCCGCGTTCAGTGCTGTGGCGGCCTCGCTGAGGCGATAGCCCCGCGGTGCTGCCTGGTTGAGGACGAAGGCAAACGGCTTGCCAAGTTTTCGAACAATACCGAGCGTCGGCAGCGCCGCCTCGATATCGGGTGGACTGGGCCGTGCCGGGATCAAGCACATGTCGGCCGCGCCGATGGCGGTTGAGCTCAGGTCATTATTCGTTGCGGGCGTATCGATTACGGCCAGTGTGAAGCCGTTATGCTTGAGCACCAGCATCGTCCGCTCAATTTCGATACCGCTGTCGACGCGGTTGATACGAGGCGCAGGGAGAGCACGCCGCCGCCCCCAATTCGAAACCGTCCCCTGTTGGTCGGTCTCGATCATGGCAACCCGATGCCCGCTCTCCATCGCGGCGACCGCAAGCCCGATGGCAAGCGTGCTCTTGCCACTGCCGCCCTTTTGAGTAGCCAATACGATTGTGTGCATAATGCGTTGCCTTTTTCCGGCAACCGGCACAGTACGGCGAAAATGGAGTTGGCAACCGACAGCTAACGGAGCATTTTCGATTCGAGTCAAGGCAGTCGGATTACTACTGCACCGATCATTTAACGCGCTGCTGTATCCCCTTATGCGCGATACGAGACCGAAATCCGGCCCAGGCGAGAGAGTGACCGCAATCGGCTCCGGTCCCGCGAAAGCGTTCGATGTCGCCTTGTGGCCCTTCTCAGACCCTGCGCGATGTCCGCATTCCGGCGCTATGAGGTGTCAAGCAGAACTGAATAAAACTGCGCTCAACAGTCCGGAATTACGAGTGCGTAACCTATAGTCTCTACGCGGCCACGGTGCCCAAAAATTCTTCGACTTCGCTGCGCAGTTTGGCGGTGGCGTTTTCGACTTCTTCGGAGGCCGTGAGCATGGTTTGCGCGGAGCTGCGCGTCTGCGTCACCCCGCCGGCGACCTCGCCGAGCGCCGCGACGATGGCCTTGGCGCCGGTCGCCGCGCTGGCGACGTTATGGGAAATCTCGCCGGTCGCCGCCTCCTGTTGCTCGACCGAAATGGCGACCGCGCTGGTATAGCTGTTGATGTCCTGCATCCGCTGGGTGATCTCGCGGATCGCCGAGACGGCCTTGCCGCTGGAGGCCTGCACCGACTGAATTTCGTGCGTGATCTCCTCGGTCGCCTTCGCGGTTTGCACGGCAAGCGATTTCACTTCGGAGGCGACCACGGCAAAGCCGCGTCCGGCCTCGCCGGCGCGCGCCGCCTCGATGGTGGCGTTGAGCGCGAGCAGGTTGGTCTGGCCGGCGATGTCCTGGATGAGCTTGACCACGTCGCCGATCTTCTGCGCCACATGCGCGAGCGCGGCGATGTCCTGGTTGGTGGCGCTGGCGTCGGCGGCGGCGCTGCGAACGACCTCGTTGGCTTGGCCGAGCTGGCGGCTGATCTCCTTGATCGAGACCGAGAGTTCGGCGGCCGCGGCGGCCGCGGTTTCGACGTTGGTCGAGGCTTCGTTGGAGCCGTGCACCGCGCCCTCGGCGCGTTGCAGTGTGTGATCCGAGGTCGTCAACAGCGTCTTGGCCGCCGCCTTCATCGCCGTGGCGCTCTGGCTCGACGGTCTTGAGCACGCTCTCGACCCGGGCGCGGAATGACGAGATCGCGGCATCGGTCGAGCGGCGCCGCTCGTCGCGCTGGCGCAGCGAATCGCGCTCCTTCTCGGCGAGCAATTGATCGGTCACGTCGGTATGCGTCGCCAGCCAGCCGCCGCGCGCGCATCGGCCGGCTGACCACCGCGATGATGCGGCCATCCTTGAGCTCGTTCGTTTTGGTTTCCGTGCGCCGCTCGGCCACCTGCTGCAGGCAATCGGCGACGTAGCGGTCGACATCGCCGGAAAACGTCCCGGCGGCAAGCCGGTGCAGCAGCAGATCGCGTAACGGCGTGCCGGCGCGCGCGTGATCGGGCCGCAAATGATACATTTCGATGTAGCGCTCGTTGCACAGCACCAGCTTTGCCGCGCTGTCGAACATGCACAGGCCCTGCGTCATGTTGTTGAGCGCGGCGCGGCACAATCGCGCTTGCCGGCGCCGGCGCTGATTGACGAACAAGCCGGCCAGCGCCGCGGCGCCGAGCCCGAACGGCAGGCCCACCATGGCGCCGGCGACCGGAGCGGGCGCTTCGGTCAAGGCCGCGACCACCCAGTCGGTGCCGCACAGAAAGTAAACGACGGCGCCCACGGCAAAGCCGCCGACGCCGGCCATGACGACGAACCGCCAACTGCGGCTTGCCTTCGCTAGATTTGAAACGACAAGCATCGCCTGCGCGCCACGATCGAACGGCCGAATCTAGCCGTTAGCCGGTTGTTTTGGGGTTAAGGAATGGCGCACGATTCCTTAACAAAGGCTGAGCGTGTGACATTGTGGCCAATGTCGCGCCCATGCGCTTGCCGGGCAGCGTAAGCGTCCGGCGGTACGCCCACACCGTGCAACAGGGGAGGAATCGCGATGTCTTAAATCGATCGCAGGGCCGCGTGTCGCGCTCGGCCTCGGCGCGCATGCTGTCGCCGCTGCGCGCACAGGCGCAAAACGCCTATCCGTCGCGTCCGATCCACCTCATCGTCGGCTTCACCGCGGGCGCGGCTTCCGACATCATCGGGCGGGTCTTTGCCGAGCGGCGCGGGTCCCATCCTCGGCCAGCAGATCGTGGTCGAGAATAAGCCGGGCGCCGGATCGAGCATTGCCGCCGAATATGTCGCCCACGCTCCAAGGACGGCTACACGCTGTTTGTCCCGGCTTCTGTCGACCCTTACCGACGAGATCGTCAACGCGCGATCCGTCGCCATGAGCAGAGATTTTGTGCCGATCGCGCCTCTGGGCAGCCTTGCCATCGTGCTGGTGGTCAATCCCGCAACCGACGTGCACAGCGTTGCCGACTCGTCGCGCTTGCCAAGGCGAAGCCCGGCCAATTGCTCTATCGCCTCGGTCGGCGCCGGCACGCTGCCGCATCTCTGCGGCGGTGCTGTTCGCGCAGCGCACCGGCATCAACCTTATCCATGTGCCCTATCCAGGCAGCCCGCAGGCGATCGCCGATCGTGATTGCCGGCCGCATCACCGATGTTTTTCGCTCCGGCCTCCGCGATCATCGGCCAGATCGCGGCGGGCAAGCTCGTCGCGCTGGCGTCGGCGGCCGATAAGCGCGCCGGCGCGCTTGCCCGATGTCCCGACCATGGCGGAAGCCGGCATGCCCGATTTCAACACCCCGCTCTGGCTTGGCCTCGCGGCGCCCGCCGGCACGCCGCGCCCGATCGTCGATAAACTTGCCGGCGCGCACGGAAAAGGCGATGCATGCGCCGGCGGCGATGGAGGCGCTGCGCAAGCAGGGTTTCGATCCGGTCGATTCCGGACCGGATCAATTCGCCGCCTTCATTGCCAGCGAATTCACCCGCTGGTCCGAAGTCGCGCAGGCGGCAGGATCTCAAGACCTGACCGACCCGGCGATCAGCCGTCGCGTGGCGTCAAGCGGCCATGGCCGCTGTCAAGCTGCAGGAATCACCGGCAGCAGCAGATAGGACGCCATGTCGCCGCCGGCATAGACGGTGTTGACGGCGCCGGAATTGTAGTCGGCGTGATAATGCATGTAGTGGCTACTGCCGACGCCGTCGCGCGGCTGGATGTCGAGCCGGATGCGGTGGCCTTTTTTGAACACCATCGAGGTCGGCCAGATTTCGACCTCGACGCGCACGATCTCGCCCGGCGTCAGATAGAGCCGGCGGACATGGCGGTGATAGGGCCGGTAAGGCAGCGACAGTTCGGGATCGAGCTCGCGGTGCGACACGCGCAGCCAGCCTTTCGCCACCGGCACCGGCAGGCCCTGCTGGCCGGTTTCCATCACTTCCTTGCCGTCGGGATCGAAATTGCGCAGCGTGAGGAATAAATCCATGTCCTCGCTCGAACTCGACACCCACAGCACGGCGGCGAGCGGCCCGGTGATCTCGGTGTCGACCGCGAGCTGCGGCGGTCTCGAGCGAGACTCCCATCCCCGGCTTGATGCCGCCGCCCATCACCTGCGATGCCGCCGCCGACGTCGAGCCCATCGAGCCGAGGCTCGACGCGGCATAGCTGCGCGAGCGCGCGCCTTGGCGGGCTTGTCCAGCTTCCAGCTTGCCGGCAAGCTCCGCGCCCTCGGCCGGCGGCTGCGACAGATCGAGATAGAACTTGGTCCAGCGCGTGCGCGCGAGCGGCCATTCGCGCTCGTGGCGCCATTCGAAGGCGTCGCCGCCTTTGCGGATCGCGAGCTTGACCGGCGGCTCGTCCATCACGCCGTTGTCGATGCCTTTGAGCCAATAATCGAAAAAGCGGATTTGATCGCGCCGGCCGTCCTCGGTGTAAAACGGATGCACGTGCGAGCCGAGATGGATGCGCAATTTCTTGTGCGGCGTCGCCGCGCGCATGAACGCCTCGGTATTGCCGCGCAGATGCAAGCCCATGCCCGACCAGTTGCCGACGCGAAAGCATCGGCACGTTGATCTTGTCCCATTGCGCCTGGGCGCCGCGGAACGCGCCGCTGTCGAGATTGTTGTGCAGCCAGAAATAAGCGTGTTGACCTGCCAGCCGTCCGGCAGATGCTGCGACGCGCGCCCCAATACGTGATGCAGCATATGCGCGGTGTACCAATTGGTCATGAACAGCGACAGGAGGCCGCCGTGGTAGAGCGCGTCGCGATACAGATCGGCAAATCCCTCCCAGGGAATGATCGCTTTTAACGACGGCGGCTGCAGATTGGCGACGAACCATTGATTGATGGCGAAATAGGAAATGCCGAGCAGCCCGACATTGCCGTTGCACCACGGCTGCGCCGCCGCCCATTCGATGGCGTCGTAAAGATCGACCGCTTCGGCGAGCGACCACGGCTCGCATTGGCCGGGCGACTTGCCGCTGCCGCGGCCGTCGACACGCACGGCGGCGTAGCCGCGCGGCACCCACCATTTCGGATTGACGGTCTCCCAGTTCATCCATTCGTTCGGCGCTTCGGCGAGCGTCTCCGGCACGATCCACAGCTTGTCTTTCTGATAGGGGCCGAGATTGAGGATGGCGGGAAATCTGCCGTCGTCGTGCGGCCGGAACACGTCGGCTTTCAGCCGCGCGCCGTCGCGCATCGGCACGTCGACGTCCTTGTCGACGACGATCGGATAATCGGTAGGCGGAGCGTCCGTTGACTGGTCATGACGCTTGGCTTTCGGAGCGCGCTTGCTTCGGTCTCGATCTTGTTCTCGCCGGCGATGCTGGCGCGGATCGTAATTGAGGCTTGCGGCGATGCCAGGGTGCGAGGCGCGGCGATGCCTTTCACGCTTCCGACACTTTTCTAGCGGCAATGTCTCGGGCAACGGGGGACTCTCCATGATCCGGCTATCCGCCGCGGCGCGTGTCTGCGGCGTGCTGATAGGCTTGGCGACGCTTGCCGGCTGCGCCGACAACGCTCCGCCGGCACCGGCCAACCGAGTCTCTATCATGGATTTGGCGCAGTCCGACGCCGCGCTCGACGCCGACTGCGGCGCAATCGATGATCTCCGGCTATCGCGGCAATAACGGCCTTGGCGCCGGTCACCGTCGATCCCGAACTGATGCGGCTCGCGAGCGAGCAGGCGCAGGCCATGGCGGCGAGCGGCAAGCTCGATCACGACGCCGCCAGCCGTTCCCGACCGCATCCGCAAATCCGGCTTCGACGCAGCCGTCGCGGTCGAGAACATTGCCGCCGGCTACCACACGCTGGCCGAGGCGATTTCCGGCTGGCGCGATTCGCCGCCGCACCGCGCCAACATGCTCAATCGAGCGTGACGCGCATGGGCATCGCCGCGGTCTATACGCCGAAATCGAAATACAAGGTGTTCTGGGCGCTGATCCTGGCGGCGCCCGACAAGAGCCGGGGCTAGGGCGGAATCCGATCAGATTGAACCGTCATTGCGAGCGAAGCGAAGCAATCCATCTCGCGGCGAGGCACTGGATTGCTTCGTCGCTCCGCTCCTCGCAATGACGGCGCCGATTCAGTCCGATCGGAAACCGCTCTAGGCTCAAGACGTTGGGATCATCTCGAACATCTTCTCGCCGTAAGTGCCGCGCGCCTCGGTGAGCAGCGGCGCGACGGCGGCGCGGAATTGGGCGTGCTCGTCCGCGGTCAGTTCGGTGATCTCGCAGCCGGCCGCCGCGATCGCGGCGCGGGCCTCGCGGTCTTCGGCGATGGCGAGATCGCGCTGCAACGCGACGGCGCGCGTCACCGCCTCGCGCATGGCGTTTTGCAAGTCCTCGGGCCAGGCGTCGAACGACGGGCGATTGCAGGAAAATCGGCCGCGAAATATAGAAATGGTTGGTGACGGTGTGGAAGCGATGAAACTTGTGCACGCCGTAGGTCACGGTATTGGCGAACGGATTTTCCTGCGCGTCGATGGTGCCGGCCTTGATCGCCGGCGATCGCCTCGGTCAGATCCCAGCGCAGCGGCACGGCGCCCGAGAAGCTCGAAGGTCCGCGCCTGCACCTCGCTCGGCAGCACGCGGATGCGCATGCCCGCAGAGATCCGCCGGCACGCGCACCCGCCGCAGCCGGTTTGAAATCTGCCGAAAACCGTTCTCGAACCAGCCGAGGATGCGGTAATTGACGCGTTCTCGATGCTTCGCGGCGAGAAATCGGCCGAGCGCGCCGTCGATGGCCGCGCGCGCCTCATCTCGCCGCTCGAACAGGAACGGCAGATCGACGAAGCCGAGTTCAGCAACACGGTCGGTCAGATAGCTCGACGATTGATAGCCGAGCGTGAGCACGCCGTCCTCGACCAGCCACAAAATCTCCTCGGCGCGATAGCCGAAATCCATGATGTTCCAGACATACTTCACGTCGATGCGGTCGCCGAACGCGGCCGCGAGACGTGTCGCCGATCAGCTTGAGGCTCTTGGAGAACGAGGTCGTCGGCGGCCCATAGCCGCCCATCCGGATCGTGATCGGATTGGCCATTGGCTTTGCAAAATCCGATGCGTTCCCCGCGGTCGCCAAGCTACGCGGGAAACGCGCCGCGAAAGTCAACGCGCGGCGGTGAGCCGCGCGCGCATCGACTTG
The DNA here is from genome assembly GCA_963729335.1 of uncultured Alphaproteobacteria bacterium. GTDB lineage: Bacteria > Pseudomonadota > Alphaproteobacteria > Rhizobiales > Xanthobacteraceae > BOG-931. The sequence goes on along the minus strand of CAVSNN010000001.1, from coordinate 885,896 downwards.
GCCGCGTTGCGCGCGGCGCCGCGCAACGTTTCCAGCCGGCAGGCGCGTGCAAACGGCGCCGCCGGCCGCACCGCGATCAAGCGGTCGCACAGCGCCATGCGCTCGCGCCAGATGTGGTCGAGCGTCGGGATTGCCGGGCGCGAGCACCGAATCGGTGCGGGCGATGCTTTCGTCTTCGGCAAGTTCCTCGGTGAGCGCCGCCGTGAGCAACATGCCCGGCGCAAAGCGGGCGAGGCTCTCGTCGTAGGCGGTCTTCCAGTACCAGGCGGCGTCGGCGCTGCGCAGCGTGATCGCTGGCGGCGATGGGGCGTCCGTCGAGCAGGAGACGGTTGATCGCGACTTTACCGTCCGCTGCGAGCGCGCCGATCGCCGTCGGATGAAATCTTGCAGGCCGGCGTCGCGGCTTGCCGCGGTGCCGGCTTTGCCCTTCCAGCCGCTCGCTTCGAGGGCGAAAAAATCCTCCAGCGCGGCGTTAACGCCGGCAGGCTCGCGGGTCGCGGTGAATAGCAAGGCGCCGGCATCCGCCAGGCGGCGGCCGGTGCGCGCGAGCTCCTTGCGGCGGTGCCGCGACACGGTGCGTTCGAGGTAATGCAGGCGGTCCCAGTGCGGCTCGAGCAGCGGCCGGCGGTGGCGGGCGAAATCGGCGCACGGCATCTGCGCGCGGCGCACAATGGCGCCGAGCGCCGCGGCGAACGGTCCGTCCTCGGCATGAAGCGGCAACAGCAGCAAGCCGGGCAGCGACGGATCGCCGCCGAGATGCGCGAGCCACGCCGCGATCACGGGTTCGGCCGCGTCGCGTTCGATGAGCGGCGTGCCGAGCGGGGCGTAGGGATGGGTCCAGCCGACCAGCACGGGGAGCTTCATACCGTAACGGCGCTCGCTGACGCGCGCCGGAAAAAATCCAAGGAGCCGGCGCGGGCGCGTCCCCGACCACACCAAGACCGCGCCGGCGTCGCGGCCGAACACCGGCGCGGCGGCGAGCGCGAAGCCGGGCTCGTAGAACACGTTGGGATCGAGCGAACGCGCGGCGAGCTCGCGCCATTCCTCCTCGATCGATCCAAGCTCGAAAAACCACCGCCATTCGACCGCGAACGAATTGACAGCGTAACGGTCGGCAAGCACGGCGCGCCGGGCGCTGGCAATGGCCGAGACGGTGCGCTCGGGCGCGACACGCGGCGCGAACTGCGAACCGATCGATGCCACAACGACCTCGGCGCCGCCTTGCATACGTTTTGGAACCGTCTCGGGCGGGACAGCTGGAAAGCGTCTGCTCTAGCAAGGAGGCGTTAAGAATCGGTTGGAATAAATTAACAAATGTGGCGGCAACGCAATCGGCGCGCCGCGCATCAACGATCGCTCTTGTAGCGCGCCAGCGCGTCGGTCCAGACTTTGGCGCGATCGTCGTCGAACACCAGCGCCGGATTCTCCGGCACCGTGACCCAGGCGCCGCGTGCGATCTCGTCTTCGAGCTGCGACGGTCCCCAGCCGGCATAGCCGAGCGCGACCAGGCTCTTGCTCGGTCCCTTGCCTTGCCCGATGTCGCGCAATACGCCGGCGGCATCGCTGAACGCGACCCGTCCGTCGACGTCCATGGTGTCGTCGCGCCGGTATTCGGCGCTGTGCAGCACGAAGGCGATGTCGGGACTGACCGGCCCGCCGAGAAACAGCCGCACATTGCCGGTCGTTCCGCCGCCGTCCGCGCCGAGCGCTTGGAGAACTTCGGCGATCGGCCGGCTGGCGAGCGGATGATTGATGACGATGCCGAGCGCGCCGTCGCGGGTATGCTGCACCATGAAAATGACGGCATGATCGAACGGCTCGCCCATATCCGGCGAGGCGATCAGGAGCTGACCGGCGAGCGAAGTGGGCCCGATCACATCCGGCTGCTCGGCCGGCAACGCGGCATGCAAAACCGCCACCGGCAGCGCGATGACGAGCGACGCCAAGATGCCGGCTAAAACCCAACGCCTGTATGCCAACGCCAGCATGACCGATCCGCCACCGACCATAGCCCCACGCCATGATTGCGCCGCGGCGCGCGCCGTTCAATACGCCGTTTCGCGTCAGACGAACTGCACCGCGATGCCGCCGAGGCTGCCGAAGTCGGCATGCAGCGTGTCGCCCTTGCGCGCATACACCACGCGGGTGAACGAGCCGGCCAGCACGAGATGGCCGACTTCCAGCGCCACGCCGTGCTGGCCGAGCTTGTTGGCAAGCCAGGCGACGCCGAGCGCGGGATGGCCAAGCACGCCGGCGGCGACGCCGGTCTCCTCGATCTCGGCGTTGCGATACATGATGCCGCCGACCCAGCGCAGGTCGAGGTCGCGCGGCCCGATCGGCCGGCCGCCGATGACGATGCCGGCGGCGGCGCCGTTGTCGGACACGGTGTCGAAAATCTTGCGCGGATCCTGCAACCGCGCGTCGACGATCTCGATCGCCGGCACGACGTATTCGGTGGCGCGCAGCACGTCGGGCAGGCCGACGCCGGGACCTTTAAGCGGCTTGCCCAGGATGAAGGCGAGTTCGACTTCGACCCGCGGCAGGCAGTAGTTCGCGTGGGCAACGCTGGCGCCGTCGGCGATCATCATGGTGTCGAGGAGGTGGCCGTAATCCGGCTCGTCGATCTGCGAGGAGCGTTGCATCGCCTTCGACGTAAGACCGACCTTGTGGCCGATGAGCTTGGCGCCGGCCGCGATCTTGCGATTGGCGACCTCGGTCGAGATCGCATAGGCGTCCTCCATGGTGATGCCGGGCCAGGTCTTGGAGAGCTGGACCGCTTGTTTGCGCTCCTTCTCGGCGGCGAGAAGAATATCGGCGGCCTTGTTGCGGTCGGCGGCTGACATCATGGCGACGAAGCTCCCCCCTTGGTGCGGCAAAGAGACTTAGCACATTTGGAGCATGATCCGGAAAAGTGGGAACCGGTTTTCCGAGAAGATCATGCTCAAAGAAAATGCTAGAGCCCAGTTCTGACTCAATCAGAACGGATAGAGTTCTAGCAGGAGCGAACCGCGCCGGAGCCGGCACGGCCTATTCGCAGGCCGCGCGCAGGACGACGGTTTCTTCCGGACAGTCGGTCGGCGCCGGATTCTGTCCCGATACCCACAGCGAGTCGGTGCATTTTTCCGCGGTGCGAACGTCGAGCGGCTGGCCGGTATTGAAGCCCTTGCTCTTGCAGGCGCTCACCGCCGCCGCCTGACAGTCGGCGGCGCCGTTGCCGGCGACCGCGCAGACTTCCCGGACATCGACGATCCGCGAGGTCGAGAACCGCACCATGGCGTCGGCGGCGCTCTTCATCGCCTGCGAGGTGGCCGTGGCCGCGTTTTTGGCGGCATCCGCAGACTGCTTGTTGAACGCATCGACCTTGGTCTGCTGCTCCTTCATCTTGGCTTTGAAATTGGCGACCGATTGGTCCCACCATTGGCCGAAGTTGTTGAGGAAGCCGCGCTTCTCGGTCGGCGGCCCGGGCAACCCCGGCGGCGGCGGTTGCGGCGGCAGCACCACGACCGAAGCAGCGGGAGCCGGCGCTGGCGGCGCTGGCGGCGCCGGCGACACGGTCGGAGCGGCGGCCTGTGGGACGCCTGCGGTGCCGGCGGCGGGCGGCGGGTTATTCTGCCCGAAAACGGTGCCGGCCATCGCCATGGTCAAGGCGGCCACGACGATAAAGCCCGCGGCGCCGGACGCGGCGGCCGCCTGGTGCTTGGCGAAGCCTAAATTGCGTGACGTCACGGCCACCCCGTCATGGCCAAAATACCGCGACCCACCCTTGAGGTCGCGCCGGCCGTCGCTGACTCGCAGGCGCGGAGCCGAATCTGGCCGCCAAATTAGGCGCGAACATGGTCACAATAGCCGCCCCACGGCGGCAACGCCAATCACAAGCGTCGGCGCGGCAGGGGTTTTCTTAAAGTCCGGAGCGGCGGCTTTCGCGCCATCTCGACCACACGAACAAGGCGAAGCCCGCGGCAAGTATGACCACGACGACGGCATCGAACTCGTGGAAAAACCGGCGAAAGGCCGGATCGCTGTTCCAGCGCGCGCCCAGCACCAAGCCGACATAAGCGAGGCCGAAGCACCACGGCCACGAGCCGAGAAACGTGTAGATCTGGAATGTCGTCATCGGCATCCGCGCCAGTCCCGCCGGGAAGGCGATAAAGGTTCGCACCACCGGCAACAGCCGGCCGACAAACACCGTAACGGCGCCGTAGCGGGCGAAAAACCGCTCCGCGCGATCGATCTCGACCGGGCGCAACAGAACGTAGCCGCCCCAGCGTTCGATCGCCGCCCGGCCGCCTTTGGCCGCCACATAATAGGCGATTGTCGAGCCGACATTGCAGCCCAGCGCACCCATGGTCGCCGCCCCGATCAGGCTGAACTGGCCGACCGACACCAGATAGCCGGCGAACGGCATGATCACCTCGGACGGCAACGGAATGCATGCCGACTCGATCGCCATGAGGACGACGACGCCGAGATAGCCGGCCGCCGAAATCACCTCGACGATAAAGGACACGAGCGCCGAAACGACCTGGTCGACCATTGTTAAGGTGACGTGACGGAGAGGAAATCAGCGCCGCTTGCGGGCGCGGCGGCCTTCGAGCATGACGATTTTGCGCCGCGGAAAGTCCTCCGGCAGCTTTTTGGGCACCTTCTCGGCAATGCCGAGGAGCCGCTCGCGCCGGTCCATCTCCTTCCAGACGTCGTCCGGCCGGATACCGGAGGCGACCCACAGCACGACGAGGTTATAGAGGAGATCGGCGCTTTCCTTGACCACGGCTTCGCGGTCGCCATGCATGGCGTCGATCACGACCTCGACGGCTTCCTCGGCGAGCTTTTTCGCCATCTTGCTGCGGCCCGAGCGAAGCAGCCGCGCCGTCCGCGACGTCGACGGATCGTCGTGCCGGCAGGCCTGGGCGGCCTGGTAGAGCCGTGAAATCGAATCAGTCATAGCCCAGCAGAATACCTCGATCTTGTCGCCATTGTGTTAATTCCTGTGGCCGGGCAGGGGGTTCAGGGGGACCGTTCAACTCGTTGCTTCATTCGTCGTTTCATTCATCTTGGGCCAAGAGCCCGGTGTTGCCCCCGGCCGCGGTCTTGTTTGGGCGGCAGGTCAAAATCAGCGGAAGCCGAGGGGATCGAGGGCGTACCGTCGAACCCAATTTGGCGGCTGATTGACTCTTAAGTTCGGCTCCCAGCGGCCGTCCTTCCCCCACTCCGTCGTGAAGACGAGCTTCGGGCCCGCATCGACATGGCCGGCGGCGCTGTTGTCGAATAGAAAGGAGCGATCGGAAGCTTTGATTGCATCGCCAAGCAGCGCCATGGTGCGGTTCCATCGCGGCACGATCCTGTCGGTTGGTACATCGTGACCACCCTGCGCGACCCGAAGCGCGACACGCTCAATGTTCGTCTGCGGATCGTCGGTGCCAACAAAGAATAGCTGCACAAAAAAGCCCGCGACTTTGGCACGAGCTAAAATATCTACCTTGCTCGGATGAGACATCACCGTCTCAAAGCTGAAGCTGCGTCTGGCTTCGATGCATGCTTCACGGCGGCGGTCGGCAATGACCTGGGCCTGTCTGACGCGCTCGTCGTAGGACCCTTCAAGCTCTTGGGCGATATCATCGGGATTAATATATTCGCCGAATTCGATGCCCTTCTGACGAAGCACCCGGCATAGCGTGGTCTTTCCGGCCCCATTTGGTCCGGCAATCATCAGCAAAAATGGATTTTCCAACCGGCGCCCCCAAAATGGAGATCACGCCACGGACTTCCTAGATTTACGAAGCACAGGCTTTTGAGATCTTGCTATTTCGGGAGCAGTCGTGGCTTGCATCTCGCCCGCAGGACCCGAGTCATCCCTTTTCGGGCCCAAATCCTCAACCCGTCCATCCGGGTGGTATCGGTACCGTCGGCCGTCATGCGAGCCAGTCACAGCCAACCCCTTCGCTAGCGCATCGCGCGCCGCGGCGCTCCAAGCCTCCTGGGCGAGTGCCTCAAGTTCCTTGGCGGTTAAATCGGTCACGCGTCTGCCCATCGGACAAATATATCACCTAACCGGATTCCGCGCAACGCGTCATCGACAATTCGTTTTATTTTTCAGCCACTTAATCATTCAGATTCGGCCAGCAGCCCGGCATTGCCCCCGGCCGCGGCGGTATTGACCGTGACCACCTGCTCGGCGGCGAAGCGGCGCAGATAGTTCGGCCCGCCGGCCTTGGGCCCGGTGCCGGACAATTGCGTACCGCCGAACGGCTGGGTGCCGACTACGGCGCCGATCATGTTGCAATTGACGTAGATATTGCCGTGCGGGAGCCGCCCGGCGATGCGCTCGACCGTGAGATCGATGCGCGAATGCACGCCGAGCGTCAGCGCGGTGCCGTTGGTCGCGAGGTCGTCAAGCAGCGCATCCAATTCCCCGGCGCGCCAGCGCACGACATGGAGCACGGGGCCGAACACTTCCTCCTTGAGATCCCGGGCGCGGTCGAGCTCGACGATCGACGGCGCGACATAGGTGCCGGTTGTCGGCAGCGGCTTGTCCCAGCGCAAGCGCACGCGGCCGGCATGCGCCATGGCCGCGACCCAGCTTTCGAGCTTGGCTCTCGCTTCGGCATCGATCACCGGGCCGACATGGGTTGCGACATCGCGCGGATCGCCGACTTTAAGCTCGCGCGCGGCGCCGATCAGCATGTCCAGCATGGGTTCGGCGACGTCTTCCTGCAAACAAAGGAGCCGCAGCGCCGAGCAGCGCTGGCCGGCGGAGCGGAACGCCGATGCGATCGCGTCGTCGCAAACCTGCTCGGGCAGCGCGGTGGCGTCGACGATCATGGCATTGATGCCGCCGGTCTCGGCGATGAGCGGGGCGATCGGGCCCGGCTTTTCGGCGAGCGCGCGGTTAATCGCGCGGCCGACCTCGGTCGAGCCGGTAAAGACGACGCCGGCAATGCGCGCCTCGGCGACGAGACTCGCGCCGACCGTGCCGTCGCCGGGGACTAGATGCAGCGCGCTTTGCGGCACGCCGGCCTCATGCAGCAGCGCCACTGCGAGCGCGGCGACGAGCGGGGTCTGCTCGGCGGGCTTGGCGATGACCGTGTTGCCGACAACCAGCACGGCGCCGACCTGGCCGAGAAAGATGGCCAGCGGAAAGTTCCACGGGCTGATGCAAACGAAAACGCCGCGGCCGCGATAGCGCAATTCGTTGCTTTCGCCGGTCGGCCCCGGCATCGCCTGGGGGACAAGCGTCGTGCGCGCCAGAGCGGCGTAATAGCGGCAATAATCGATTGCCTCGCGCAATTCCGCGAGCGCATCGTCGAGCGTCTTGCCCGCCTCGTTCTGCAATAGCGCGAGCAACCGACCGCGATCGGCTTCGATCCGGCCGGCGGCGCGTTCGAGAATGGCGGCGCGCTCCGCGACCGGCCTTGCCGACCAGGCGGCAAATCCGGCTTCGGCGGCGGCAACGGCCGCGCGCGCGATGGCCTCGTCGGCCTCATAGACGGTGCCGGTCGGGCTGCCGTCGATCGGCGAACGGAGCTCGCGCGCGACGCCGGGCAGCGCGACGCCATCGACCAGCGGCGCGGCTTGGGCTTGCGCCGTCGTGCCGTCGCGAACTTCGCGCAGGAGCTCGTCGAGGCTGGCGCGCTCGCCGAATTCGATGCCGCCGGAATTTCGCCGCTCCGGTCGGTAGAGATCGCACGGCAGCGGAATTCTGCGGTTGCGCGCCTCGCTCGCGCTCGCGATCCAGCTCTGCGGCCGGCGCAGGATTTCCGCGACCGGCACATTGGGATCGGCGGCAACCGATACGAACGACGAATTGGCGCCGTTTTCGAGGAGCCGCCGCACCAGATAGGCCAGCAGATCGCGATTGTTGCCGACCGGCGCATAGACCCGGCAGGCGGCGTCGGGGAATTCCTCGCGCACCGCGTCGTAAAGCGCTTCCCCCATGCCGTAGAGCCGCTGGAACTCGAAACCGTCGATGCCGCCGGCGTCCTCGATGACGCCTGAGACGGTCAGCGCATTGTGGGTGGCGAATTGCGGAAACAACAGGTTGCGCGCCGCCAAGAGTTTTTTCACGCAAGCCATGAAGCAGAGGTCGGTCATCGCCTTGCGGGTGAACACCGGATAATCGGGCAGCCCGCGCTCCTGGGCGCGCTTGATCTCGGTGTCCCAATAGGCGCCCTTGACGAGCCGCACCGTCAGCCGGCGGTTTTGCGCGGCCGCCGTGTCCTCGACCCATGCGATCACCGCCAAGGCGCGCTTCTGATAGGCCTGCACCGCAAGCCCGAAGCCGTCCCAGCCGGCAAGCGACGGATCGCGCAGCACCGCCCCGATCACGTCCAGCGACAGTTCGAGCCGATCGGCTTCCTCGGCGTCGACGGTGAATTCAAGATCGTGCGCCTTGGCGAGCCGGGCGAGCTCGAGCAGTCGCGGAGTGAGTTCGCCGCGCACGCGCTCCCGCGAAATCGCCTCGTAGCGCGGATGCAGCGCCGAAAGCTTGACTGAAATGCCGGGCCGGCGCGGCGCTTTGGCATTGCCGGCATCGGCGCCGATCGCGGCGATGGCGCCGGCATAGGCGTCGAAATATTTATCCGCGTCGGCGGCGGTGCGCGCACCTTCGCCGAGCATGTCGAACGAGTAGCGGAATTCCGCATGGCTGCGGGCGCGATGGAGCGCCTCGTCGATGGTCTGGCCGATGACGAAATGCGAGCCCAGAAGCCGCATCGCCTGCCGCGTCGCAGCCCGCATCGCCGGCAGGCCGAGGCGGCGCAGGATGGTGTCGAGGATGGTCTGCGGCGTCTCGCCGGGATGGATGACGCGGGCGGCGACGCCGAGCGTCCAGGCCGAGGCCGACACCAACAGCGCCGTCGCCTGCAGGTCGCCGTCGAGCCAGCGGCCGGCGGCGAGCTTGTCCTCGATCAGCCGGTCCGCGGTCGCGGCATCGGGCACGCGCAACAGCGCCTCGGCCAGCACCATCAGCGCCAGCCCCTCCTTGGTGGAGAGCGCATAGGCGTGCAAAAAATCTTCGACGCCGCCGAGGCCGGCCGCTTTGGCGCGGATCGCCTCGATGAGACGCCGCGCCCGCGCATCGACGCGGCGCTCGGCGGCGCCATCGCGCGAGGCATCGGCGAGAAACGCCGTTGCCAGTTCCTCGTCGGGTTGAGCGAACGGCGCTTGAAAAATCGGAAGCCCGGCATCGGGCGCGGCCATGGCAGCAGTTTAGCACAAGGATGGTGGAAGGGCGTGTTGTCATTGCGAGCGAAGCGAAGCAATCCAGTCGAGCCCTAGAGCAAAATCTCTGTGACTGGAATCGAAAGGGGATTCCCGTGGCGCTGGATGTGTGATTCATAGACTTCCGGTGAATCGAGACCGGAGGCGACGATGAGCTGGCGACAAGGTCAGGCTTATTCGCAGGATTTGCGGGAGCGCGTTTTGGCGTCGGTGGATGGCGGGATGGCGGTACGCGAGGCAGCGCCGCTGTTCCGGGTCAGCATCGCGTTTATCTACAAAGCTCGTATCCGTCGCCGGTTGACCGGAGAGACGACGGCACGACCACAGCGCTGTCATCTGGAACCCAAACTTGCCGGCTACTACGAGGCGATCGGCGCCGAGGTTGGCGCTCACCCGGATGTGACGATTGGCGAGCTGCGGGCTTGGCTTAAGGCGAAACATGGCGTGTCGGCGAGCCATCCGGTGATGTGGATCGCGCTCGACCGGCTGGGTCTGACGCTTAAAAAAAGACGCAGCACGCAGCCGAGCAGGATCGGCCGGACATCGCCGCCGCGCGGGCGGCCTGGCGCGAGCGTCAGCCTGGCATGAAGCCAGCACGGCTGGTGTTCATCGACGAGACCTGGGCCACCACCAACATGACGCGTCGCTACGGCCGCAGCCCGCGCGGTAAGCGCCTCGTTGCCGCAGTGCCGCACGGCCACTGGAAGACTTCCACCTTCGTCGCCGCTCTGCGCCATGACGGCATCACCGCTCCCTGCGTCATCGATGGTGCGATGAACGGAACGATCTTCCGTGCCTATGTCGAGCAGGTTCTGGCACCGACACTCAAGCCCGGCGATCTCGTCATCATGGACAATCTCGGCAGTCACAAGGTTGCTGGCGTGCGCGAGGCGATCGAGGCCTGCGGCGCAAGCTTGATCTATCTGCCGGCCTATTCGCCCGACCTCAATCCGATCGAGCAAGCCTTCGCCAAGCTCAAAAGCTTATTACGCAAGGAAGCGGCGCGATCCGTCGAAGCCCTGTGGAGCGCCATCGGTCGTTTCCTCAGTCACTTCACCCCCACAGAATGCGCCAACTACTTCTCCAACCGCGGTTATACGGTCAAATCGATTCCGCTCTAAGGGTCTGGATTGCTTCGTCGCGGAGCCTGTCATCGGGCCGCGCGACTTCGCGCGGGCCCGTTGGCTCCTCGCAATGACGGTCAACGCGCGAGCAACGCCTCCAGCTTGTCGATGCTCTGGCCCCAGCCGTATTCCATGCCTTGCAGATAGGGCACGGCCTTCTCGACCATCGCGGCGCCGCGGGTATGCAATGTGAACCTGGTTTTGCCGCCCTCCTCGGCGAAGGTCACGGTGGTGAGCCCTTCGGTGACGCGATTGCCCGCCTCGTCCAGCGCGTTATTGGTGAAGACGAGCCGCTCCGGCGGCACGATGTCGCGGATTTCCCCGTTCATCGGATAGATGTTGCCGTCGGGCGCGCGCATATGGATGCGGATCGCGCCGCCGATCTTTGCCTCGAACTCGCAGACCGGATTGGTGAAGCCCTTCGGCCCCCACCATTGCGCGAGCATCGTCGGATCGGTCCAGGCCTTGAACACCAGCGTACGCGGCGCGTCGAACACGCGCGTGATGGTGATTTCGCGTTCGGCAAGCGGCTTCGTCATGGCGACTTCCTCCGATTCTCCTACTGCGCAACCAGCACCATCCAGCCGACGCCGAATTTGTCGGCGAGCATGCCGAACCGCGGCGAGAAGAACGTCTTGCCCATCGGCATCGTCACCTTGCCGCCGTCGCCAAGCGCGGCGAAAATCTTGTCGGCCTCGGCTTCGCTCTTGGCAGAGATCGTCAACGCAAAGCCCTGGAAATTCGGCTGGCCCAGGCAGCGGCCGTCGGAGGCCAATAGTTTGGTATCGCCGATCTCGACTTGCGCATGCATGACCTTGTTTTCCGATCCGGGCGCGATCGTCGATCGGTCCGGCGCGTCTTTGAAGCGCATCAGCATGCCGACCTTGGCGCCGATCGCCGTTTTGTAGAATTCCAGCGCTTCGTCGCAGCGGCCGTCGAAGAACAGATACGGTTGCACGTCCATGACCGGTTCCTTGACTATAAATTGCCACACCTCGAGATATAGGTTGACATCGCATCGCTACCCGTCAAGCCGTCTGCGTTAGTGTAGCGAACACCGCTAGAACTCCGCCATGTCCTTCATCCGCATTTACTTCCGCGTACTCGGCCTGTTGCGGCCCGATGCCCGGCTCGCTTTCGCTCTGGCGGCGGCGAATATCCTGCTCGCCGGAGCGCAATTCGTCGAACCGGTGCTGTTCGGCCGCATCGTCGATCGGCTCTCCGGCGCGCTGCCGGCGGGCGTCGGCCCGGCGGCGCGGGCGCTGGCGCCGCTGGTCGGCACTTGGGTCGGCTTCGGCCTGTTCGTCATCGTCGCCTCAACGCTCGTTGCCTGGTTCGCCGACCGGCTGGCGCACCGGCGCCGCAACATGGTGCTGGCGGATTATTTCGAGCACGTCTTGCAGCTGCCGCTCCTCTACCATTCCGGGGCGCATTCCGGCCGGCAGATGAAGATCATGCTGACCGGCACCGACACGCTGTGGTGGCTGTGGCTGTCGTTCTTCCGCGAGCATCTTGCCGCCTTCGCCTTCGTCGTTCTGTTGCTGCCGGCGTCGCTGTTGCTCAATTGGCGGCTCGCCTTGCCGCTGATCGCGCTGTCGATCGCGTTCACCGCTTTGACGGCGTTCGTCATCCATAAATCGTTCAGCTTGCAGCGCGAGGTCGAGCGGCACTATTCCGATCTCGCCGAGACCGCCGCCGACGCGCTCGGCAATGTCGCGCTGGTGCAGAGCTTTGCCCGCGTCGAGCTCGAAGTGTCCGGGCTGAAAAGCGTCGTGAACTCGCTGTTGCGCGCGCAAATGCCGGTGCTGTCGTGGTGGGCCATCGCCACCGTGCTGACGCGCGCCGGCACCACACTGACTTTGCTGGTTATTCTTCTGGTCGGGACCTACCTGAAACTTGTCGGTCTCGCCTCGGTCGGCCAGATCGTGAGCTTCATGGGCATCGCCACGATGCTGATCGTGCGGCTCGAACAAGCGGTGAGCTTCGCCAACCGGCTGTTCATGGACTCCCCGAAGCTCGCCGACTTCTTCGGCGTGCTCGACACCGTGCCCGCGGTGCGCGACCGGCCCGCCGCCATCGATCCCGGCCGGTTGCGCGGCCTGGTCGAGTTCAAGGGCGTGTCGTTTTCCTACGACGGCCGGCGTTCCGCGGTGACGGACTTAAGCTTCACCGCCTTGCCCGGCGACCGCGTGGCGCTGGTCGGGCCGACCGGCAGCGGCAAATCGACGGCGCTCGCGCTGTTGCATCGCGTGTTCGATCCGCAGACCGGTGCGATCGCCGTCGACGGCGCCGACATCCGCGGCTTCACGCTTTCCGGGCTGCGCCGCAATATCGGCGTGGTGTTCCAGGAGACGCTGTTGTTCAACCGCTCGATCGCCGAGAATTTGCGCGTCGGCAAGCCGGACGCGAGCGACGACGAGCTGCGCGAGGCGGCGGCGCGGGCGCAGGCGCTGGAATTCATCGACCGCAACGACGATGGCCTGGAAGCCCGCATCGGCGAGCGCGGCCGGCTTTTGTCCGGCGGCGAGCGGCAGCGGCTCGCGGTGGCCCGCGCGCTCCTCAAAAATCCGCCGATCCTCATTCTCGACGAGGCAACGAGCGCGCTCGATCCGATCACCGAGACGCGGCTTCATCTCGCGCTCGACGAAGTGATGAAGGGCCGCACCACTTTCGTCATCGCGCACCGGCTGGCGACGATACGCGAGGCGACCCGCATCCTGGTATTCGGCAATGGCCGCATCGTCGAGACCGGCACCTTCGACGAATTGCTCCGCCGCGGCGGGTTTTTCGCCGAATTGGTGCGCGCGCAGTTTGGAGGCGTCGTCATTGCGAGCGAAGCGAAGCAATCCAGCCTCGCGGAATAGTCTGGATTGCTTCGTCGCTTTGCTCCTCGCAATGACGACATCGCTAGGATGTTCGAAGCGAGGTTGAGGGGACCTCTCCGCGAGTCTCAGCTTCCCGGGGCTTACACCAGCGGCACTTAATATTGACCTCATCCTGAGGTGGCCGCGAAGCGGCCCTCGAAGGATGCTGCTCAAGCGCCACGGCCTCGCCCTTCGAGGCTCGGCGCTTCGCGCCGAGCACCTCAGGGTGAGGAGCTTGAGTCAGAGCGTGTAGGGCGGATTAGCCGTAGGCGTAATCCGCCGCCTCTCGGGATCGAATGGCGAATTACACTCCGTTAATCCATCCTGCGGGCTATTTGATGAGATCGTGCATCGCGCGGATCGCCATAGGATAGCCTTTCGCGCCGAGTCCTATGATGATTGCCGTGGCGACCTTCGATACATACGAATTGTGATAGTACGCCTCGCGCTTGTGGACGTTCGAAATGTGCAGCTCGATAATCGGTCCCGGAAACATCTTCAGGGCGTCGAGCAACGCGAGCGAGGTGAACGTATAGGCGGCCGGATTGATAATGATGCCGCTGCCGTCATCGATCGCCTCGTGAACCCACTCGATAAGCTGTGTCTCGCTGTTTGTCTGTCGAAACTCGATGGGCTGCTCCTGGCTTCGGCCCGGCACATGGCCTCAACGTCCGCCAGCGTCGTCGTGCCGTAGATTTGCGGTTCCCGTGTGCCGAGCCGGTTGAGATTTGGACCGTTGAGAACGTAGATCGGTTTGGGCATGCGATTACCTTTGTTGCTGCGTTTATGGCGACGGCAACGAAGCGTCGAGTCAGTCGTCCCGCCCACCGCCCTTCGGCATAGCCGACGCTTTGCGTCGGCGTTCTTTCCGTAAAGTACGGCGGCCGAAGGCCGCCTATGCCCCCCTCCCCGCTACCGCGCGGCGGGATGACGTGCGACTACCGCAACCTTTCCAAAATACTCACGTAATTCGCCACCGCGGTGCCGCCCATGTTGAAAATGCCGCCGAGCTTGGCGTCCTTGATCTGCATGTCGCCGGCCGTGCCGGTGAGCTGCATCGAGGCGAGCGCGTGCATCGACACCCCGGTGGCGCCGATCGGGTGGCCTTTGGCTTTGAGCCCGCCGGACGGGTTGATCGGCAGCGCCCCGTCCTTGGCGACCGTGCCGTCGGCGATGACCCGCGCGCCCTGGCCTTCGGGCGCAAGCCCCATCGCCTCGTATTCGATCAATTCGGCGATGGTGAAGCAGTCGTGCACCTCGGCGAACGACAGGTCCTTGAGCGTGACGCCGGCCTCGACCAGCGCGCGCTGCCACGCCACCGCGCAGCCCTCGAATTTGAGCACGTCGCGGCGCGACATCGGCAAGAAGTCCTGCACATGCGCCGCGGCGCGGAACACGATCGCCTTGTCGAGCTTGAGCGCAGTCTCGACGTCGGCAAGCACCAGCGCGGCGGCGCCGTCGGAGACCGGCGAGCAGTCGGTGCGCTTGAGCGGGCCGGCGACCAGCGGATTTTTCTCGCTCTCGGCGCGGCAGAACGCGTAGCCGAGATCTTTGCGGATTTGCGCATAAGGGTTGCCGACGCCGTTCTTATGGTTCTTGGCGGCGATGCGGGCGAGCGCGTCCGACTGATCGCCCCAGCGCTGGAAATAAAGCGCGGCGATCTTGCCGAACAGGCCGGCAAAGCCGCCGTCGATATCGGCTTCCTCGCGCACATAGGAGGCTTTGAGGAGATTGCGGCCGATCTCGGCGGGCGGGCTCGCCGTCATCTGCTCGACCCCGACAACGAGCGCAATCCTTGCCGATCGCGCTGCGATCGATTGCAGGGCGCCGTGCAAGGCGGCGGACCCGGTGGCGCAGGCATTTTCCACGCGGCTCGCGCGCTTAAAGCGCAGGTCCGGCGAGGCTTGCAGCACCAGCGAGGCGGTAAAATCCTGCGCCGAGAAGCCGGCGTTGAAGTGCCCGAGCACGATTTCGTCGACGTTCTTTGCCGCAATCCCGGCGTCGGCCAGCGCCGCGCCGGCGACCCGGACCACCAGGCTCTCGACGGTTTCGCCGTTAAGCTTGCCGAACGGCGTATGCGCCCATCCCACGATGCAAGCGGTCATAATCGTTTCCTTTGCCGAACTTTCGTCGTTATCCTCGGCTTTAGCCCTAATCCGCGCCGCCTTTAAGCATAGCCGTATTCGGCTTTGCCTTCGACCCCGGCTTGGGTTTAGATGCCTGAGATAGGAATGCGCCCGCGCCTCGTGAACCTTCCGTGCAACCTTCGCGGCCCCATCGACCCTAACCGGGCCCGACCAACCGAACGGACCGCGACACGTGCATAGTACAAAGGCTTTCCGGGCACCGGTGCTCGGTCTTGTTCTGGGTTCCATCGCGCTAGGGGCAACCGCGGTAGCCGCCATCGCCTCGGCAACGCCGGCGCGGTCCGAGGCGCTCCTTCTGGTCGACGCCAATTCCGGAAAAGTGCTGCGCGCCGACAACGCCACCCAGCCGTGGTACCCGGCGTCGACATCCAAGCTGATGACGCTCTACCTGACGCTGAGCGCGCTGCGCGACCAAAAGATCACCCCCGACACGTTGTTCACGGTCTCGGCCGATGCGGCCGAGCAGTCGCCGACCAAGATGGGCTTCCCGGCCGGCACGCAGGTCACCGTCGACAACGCGATCAAGATGATGATGGTGAAGTCCGCGAACGACATGGCGGTGGTTCTCGCCGAGGGCGTCGCCGGCTCGATCGACGCGTTCGCCCAGCAAATGACGGATACCGCGCATCGCCTCGGCATGACGGAATTGAATTTCGTCAATCCCAACGGCTTGCCGGACTACGGCCAGGTCATGTCGGCGCGGGATCTTGCCATTCTCGCCCGCGCGCTGATCCACGAGTTCCCGCAATACAGCGACTATTGGCACATCACGGCGATCAAATACGGCCGCCGCATCGTGCGCAATTACAATCCGCTGATCGGCCGCTTTCCCGGCGCCGACGGCATGAAAACCGGCTTCGTCTGCGCCTCGGGCTTTAACCTCGTCGCCACGGCGACGCGCGGCGACAGGCAGTTGATCGCGGTGGTGCTCGGCGCGCCGTCATCGGCGCTGCGCGCGGTGAAGGCGGCGGAGATGCTGGAAAACGGATTTAATCAGAATCCGCTTCAGTGGCTCGTGCCCTCGCTCGGCACTCTCGACACGCTCACCGCAATGGATGCGCCGCCGCCCGACCTGTCGGACGACATGTGCGGGCGGCATCGCAGGCGCCCGGCGACCGAGGAAGACGATCCCGACGCCGACATCGATAGCGGCGGCGGATTCCGCCAACAGCGCCGATGCCACGCCGAAATTCTCCGTGATCCTGTCGGCCTTGCGCGCGCCGAGCCCGGGCAATCTATTGCTCGACCCCGGGCCGATCGTGCCGGTCGTCGTCTATACCGGGCCGACGCGCACGCAGGCCGAGATCGCCAAGCTCGCGGCCGAGCCGGCGGCCGAACCCGGCAAACGCAAAGCGCGGCACAAGCGGCTCGCCGGCCATCCGGCCGGCGGCAAGAAAGCGCTGGCAAAGCCGAAAGACGGCAAGCCGGCCGCGGAACGGACCGACGGCAAGGCCGCGGACGGCAAATCCGCCGCTGCCGGCCCATGGACGCCGCTGTCGGCCGCGGCGCTGGCGGCAACTCCGCCGCCCGACCTGAAAGCCGATGGGGCGAAAGCGCCGGCCAAGCCGAAAGCGGCCGCGGCGCAATTTCCGCAATAGCGCCCGACCTCCGCCGCGCGGCGCGACATGTAAGCCCCATGTAAGCCCCGATGTAAGCCCGCATGTAAGCCCCATGTAAGCCCCATGTAAGCCCCATGTAAGCCCCATGTGCCCATGTAAGCGGCCCCATGGACGCCAAGCTGACCATTCCCGCGCTCCAGCAATTCAAGCGCGAGGGCAGAAAGAGCGTCGGCGTCGTCGCCTGGGATTATCAGATCGCGCGCATCGCCGACCGCGCCGGGTTCGATTTCGTCTCGGTCGGCGACTCGGTCGGCGTCAATCTGTGGGGCCGCGCCGACGTGCTCGACGTGACGCTCGACGAAATGCTGATCTGCTGCAAGGCGGTGCGCCGCGGCGTCGAGCGCGCGCTGCTGAGTTGCGATATGCCCTACGGTCCGGTGCAGCAGGGCATCGGCCCCGCGCGCGCCGCGGCCCGCCGGCTGATCGAGGAGGGCGGCGCCGACATCGTCAAAGTCGATGCCGCCGCCGATCATCCCGAGGTGGTGGCTGCCTTGGCCGGCGAGGGCATTGCGGTGTTCGCGCAGTTCGGGTTGACGCCGCAGACCGCGGCCAAATACGGCATCCCCTACAGCGCGCAGAATTCGCCGCAAGCGCAGGCGAGCGGCGAAGCGGCGGCGAGCCTCGTCGCCGAGGCCAAGCTCCTCGAA
Source organism: uncultured Alphaproteobacteria bacterium (assembly GCA_963729335.1). GTDB lineage: Bacteria > Pseudomonadota > Alphaproteobacteria > Rhizobiales > Xanthobacteraceae > BOG-931. The sequence goes on along the minus strand of CAVSNN010000001.1, from coordinate 868,279 downwards.
GCCGCCGGCGCCTGCCTCCTCGATTTCACCAATTCCGGTCCGGTCGCCGGCGCCGCCGTGGTCGCGGCGGTGAAGATTCCGGTGATCGGCGGCTTCGGCGGCGGGCCGTGGCTCGACGGCCGCGTCCGGCTTGCGCATACCGCAATCGGCTACGGCGAGAAATGGCTCGCGTCGGAAACCGACACCTATTTCAATTCCGCCAAGGCGACGCTCGATGCGTTCACCGCGCTGATCGCCGACGCCCGCGCCGGCCGCCAGATCAAGGGCTGAGCACCCCGCGCGCGGCCTTATTTGTGGTTGCGGTCGAGTAGTTCGATCGACACGCCTTCCGGCGCGCGGATGAAGCAGATGCGCACGCCCGGCCGCACCGTGGTCGGCTCGCGGGTGAATTCGACGCCCTTCTTCTTGAGCTCGGCGGCGATGGCATCGATGCCGCTCACCGCAAGCCCGAAATGATCGAGGCCGCGATAGGGAATTTTCGGCGCGGCGTTGGTGCCGTCGCCGTCTGCCACCGGCGCGATGAAGATGTTGGCGCCGCCGAGCTTGAGATCGATGCGCGGCTTGCCTTCCTGCATGGTGCGCACCACTTCGGCGCCGAGCATTTTTTCGAACCACTGCGCCATCGCTTCGGGATTGCTGGTGCGCAGATGAATGTGGTCCCACGTGAACTGCGCCATGGCGCGTTTTCTCCCTGTTTTCATTGGCCGCAAAAGAGGCGATCAGGTTAGTGACATGCCGGCGCACGACGCCATCGCGCAATTTTCGCGTCAGTTGACGCGCCGGCTTCGGATCGGGCGCGGCGGCGGCCGGCGCGGCTTGAGCTTTTGGCGGCGGCGGCAGCCAGCCGGCCTTGGCGACCTCGCACATGCAGCATCTGCAAAATGCGCTGCAGCTCGGCCGGCTTGAGCACGCCCGCGGCGCACGTCGCCGCTCTGTCCGCGCAATTCGAGCCGAAAGCCTTTCGCCCTGCGGCGCAATCGTCAGGCGCTCGGCGAGTTCGGCCCAGCTCGCGCTCGATTTGCAGCATCGTCCGGCGGCGTCACCGACATCGCGGTCGCGGTCTTGGCGATCGCCGCATCGCGTTCGAACGCGATCATTTCGCCGCGAAAATCCGATGGCGCGCGCTGCGCCAGCTCCGAGCTCGTCTGCGATATATTCCGGCCGTGCGTTCCAGCACCGCCAGCGCCAGCCGCCGCGTCAGCCAGCACGACCAGGCCTCGCGACAGGCCGGCATTGATGGCGGCGAGGATGCGGTCCTCGCGCGGCACATAGACGAAGGTGATGTTGTCGGAGCGTGCGCGCCATCGGTCAGTTACTGGACCAGTTCCGGCCACGGCACGATGGTGGATTTCACCGTCTTCATCGCCATGGCGTCGGCGACGGCGCGGCCGATCCCGTCCTCGGAAAACGGATAGAGCGTCTGCATGTCGAGCCAAGGATATTTGTGCGCGCGTGCGGTAGAGCATGTCGACGCCGAGCGGCAGATCGTTGCCGGTGAAAGCCCCACGAGCCGAGCACGTTGATGTCCTTGGTGCAGATGCGGTGCCATGAGGTCATGATCGAGCCGGCATCGGTGAACTGGCCCATTTCGACATAGGTGCCGCCGTCGCGCAGCAACTCGATGCCCTCCGGGCCGGCGCTCGGATGCCCCGAGCAATCCATCACCAGGTCGGCGCCGAAGCCGCCGACGATGTCGCGCACGCGTCTTGATGCGCTCGTCCGGCGTCTTGCACTCCTCGATATTCACGGTGGCTTCGGCGCCGAACTTGCGCGCGAGCTGCAGTCGCGGCGTCTCCGGCGCGCCGACGCAGATCACGCGGCCCGCGCCCATCTCCTGCGCCGCGGCCACGGCAAGAATGCCGATCGGGCCGGAGCCCTGGATCACCACGGTGTCGCCCCAGTTGAAGCCGCCGGCGCGGATGGCGCGATTGAATGCGCGGATGCATGAGGTCAGCGGCTCCGACAGCGCGCCGAGCCGGAGCGGCATATCGTCGGGCAACTTGTAGATTTTGGTGCCCGGCAGCATGTCGAGATCGACATAGACGTATTCCGCCCAGCCGCCCCACAGATGCGGCGCCTTGTCGAAGCCGAGATAGCGGCCGTAATAGACCGGCGTCAGGCACTTGTTGGCGCTCTCCGGATAATGGACGCAATAATAGCAGTGCCCGCACGGCATCAGCGGCGGGATCATCACCTTCGAGCCGACCGTCAGCGGCTTTCCCATGAAGTCTTCTTTGAATTCGCTGCCGGCCTCGACCACGATGCCGCCGAGCTCATGCCCGAGCGTGAACGGCCACGGCAGCTGTTTCGGCCAGTGACCCTTGAGGATGTGCAGGTCGGTGCCGCACACGCCGCAGGCGCCGATCTTGATCAGCGCCGCCTTGTTGCCGACTTTCGGCCACGGCACGGTGCGGATCACCGGCACCGCGCCGGGACCGGCGAACGTCGAGACGCGGATTTGTTCCATCGCGGCTCTTCTCTTTACGCAGCAGCCATGCGCAGCGGCGCCGCGGTGACTTTCTGCAACGCTTCGAGCGTGAGCCCCGGCACCATGTCGCGCACCGCAAAGCCGTCGCCGGTAACGTCGAGCACGGCGAGATTGGTATAGACGCGCTTGACGGCGCCGAGCGCGGTCAGCGGGTAAGTGCAACGGTGGACCAGCTTGCTGTCGCCGGATTTGGTGGTGTGCTCCATCAGCACCCAGAGCTGCCGGGCGCCGGCGGCCAGATCCATGGCGCCGCCCGACCGCGGGCGCGGTGTCGTTTTCGGAGGTCGACCAATTGGCGATGTCGCCGTTCTCGGCGACCTGGAACGCGCCGAGCACGCACAGATCGAGATGCCCACCGCGAATGAGCGCAAAGCTGTCGGCGTGATGCATATAGGCGCCGCCGGTGCGTAGCGTGACATATTGCTTGCCGGCATTGATCAGCCAGCGGTTGATCGCCTCCGGCGCCGGCGCCGGGCCCATGCCGAGCACGCCGTTCTCGGAATGGAATATGACTTCGCGCTCCACCGGCACATGGTCGGCGATCTGCAGCGGCGCGCCGATGCCGAGATTGACATACCAGCCCTCGGGAATGTCGCGCGCGACGCGCGCGGCCATTTCGACGCGCGTCAGCGGCTTGCAGGCTTCGAGTACGTTCACCGCCAGCTCTCCCTTACGTCACCGTCGGTTCGCCATAGGGCACATGCAGCACGCGATTGACGTAGATGCCGGGCGTGGCGATCTTTTCCGGATCGAGCGCGCCCAGCTCCACGATGTGCTGGGCCTGCACGATCGTCAACTTCGCCGCCGCCGCCATCACCGGGTTGAAATTGCGCGCGGACGACCGGTAGGTCAGGTTGCCCCAGCGGTCCGCCTCCCAGGCTTCGACCAGCGCCACGTCGCCGGGCAGCGCTTGTTCGAGCAAATATTTGCGGCCGGCAAATTCGCGCTCTTCCTTGCCTTCGGCAAGCTTGGTGCCGACCGCGGTGGCGGTAAAGAACGCGGGAATGCCGGCTCCCGCCGCGCGCATGCGCTCGGCCATGGTGCCCTGCGCCACGATTTCAAGCTCGATCTTGCCGGCGCGATAAAGCTCCTCGAACACGACCGGGTCGGCGCTGCGCGGAAACGAGCAGACGATCTTGCGCACACGGCCGAGGTCGAGGAGCCGCGCCAGGCCGATCCGGCCGACGCCGGGGTTGTTGGCGACGACGGTCAACTGTCTCGCGCCGTGCTCGATCAAGCCGTCGATCAGCGCATTGGGCTGGCCGATCGAGCCGAAGCCGCCGATCAGCACGACGGAGCCGTCGCCGATTCCGGCCATCGCCTCGGCCATCGTTTGCACGATCTTGTCGATCATCTCAGCCGCTGTTCCCCTCCCCCACAAGGGGGGAGGGATCACATACTTCTACCCCACCACCCGCATGCGCGAACCGTCGGCGAAAGCCGGCATCACTTCGCGGGCGAAGCGGCGGAGATTGTCGTTCGACTTTTCGACCGCCAGGCCGCCGCCGTTGAGCAGAACATGCTCGACGCCGAGGCCGCGCAGCCTTTGCAGCTTGCCGGCGATCTCGTCGGGCGTGCCGTATAGCGCGCTCTCTTCGCTCGCTTCGCGGGTGTCGGAGAACGCCATGATGCTCGCCTTGCTCTTGGTGCCGTCGGGAGCGTTCGAGATCGCCTCGAGGCGGCGCTGCGCTTCGATGCGGCGTTCCAGCGCGGTTTCCTTGTCGGCGGCGTCCTTGGCGACATAGAAGGCGCGGGCCACGCCGACCTCGAGCGGATCGAACACCCGGCCGCGGGCTTCCACCGCGGCTTTGAAGATCGCGATGCGCTCGGCGACGGTTTCGAACGAGGCGAATTGGTCGAGCAAGAGGTTATAGCCCCGCGCGGCGACCTGCCGGATCGAATCCGGACTGCCGGCGCCCATCCACATCGGCGGATGCGGCTTTTGCGCGGTCGGCGGCTCGACGATGATGTCTTCGAAATGCCAATACTTGCCGTGATGCGAGAAGCGCCGCTTCGACGTCCAGGCTTTGACGATCACGTCGAGCGTTTCGGAAAACCGCGCGTCGGCTTCCTCGATCGGCACGCAAAAGCCGGCGAATTCGTTATGCCGGTAACCCTTGCCGACGCCGAAATCGAGCCGGCCGCCGGAGAGGAGATCGATCGTCGCGGCCTGCTCGGCAAGCAGCACCGGATTGTGCCACGGCAGCACCAGCACCGCGGTGCCCAGCCGGAGCGTCTTGGTCTTGGCCGCCACCCAGGTCAACAGCGCGAGCGACGCCGAGACCTGGCCGAAGCCTGTGAAATGATGCTCGACCAGGAAGGTCGAATGATAACCGAGCGCCTCGGCCTCGATATTGTATTCGACGAACTGCCGGTAGCCCTGGCCGGAATCGACATCCGGTCCGCCGTGGCGGGCGGTGGCGCTGCCGAATAGACCGAACCGCATAAAGGCGCTCCCTCTCTGCTTTGCGGCGCCAATGTAGCGCATGGCCCGCGGCCTGAGCTATAGTTACAGTCTCATAATAGCGGGGGGAACGACTATGCGCCGGGAGATGATTGCGGGCTTTACGGCAATTGCGCTGTCGGCAACTCTTGTTGCAGCGCCGGTCGGGCAAGCACGGGCGCAGGATTATCCCGCCCGTCCGATCACCTTGATCGTGCCGTTCCCGCCGGGCGGCGGCGTCGATCTGATCGGGCGCCTGGTCGGGCAGCGGCTGTCCGAGGCGCTTGGCCAGCAGGTGGTGGTCGAGAACCGTAGCGGCGCCGGTGGCATGATCGGCACCCGCGACATCGCGCATGCGACCCCGGACGGCTACACGATCGGGGTGGTGCTGACCGGCATGAGTCTGAGCCCCAATGCCGACTACGACGTCAATAAGGATTTCGCGCCGATCGGGCTCGTTGCCTCGACGCCGGTTTTCATCGTGGCCAACCCGTCATTTCCGGCGAAATCGCTTGCCGACGTGATCGCATTGGCAAAGCAGCAGCCCGGCAAGATCGCTATCGGCACCCCGCCTTCGCCGACGATCAATTACTTCGCGACGAAGCTGTTCAACATGCTGGCCGATGTTAACACCACTGTCGTCACCTACCGAGGCACCGCCCCGCTGACGACCGACGTCATGGGCAATCACGTACCGCTCGGCTTCGATACGATCCCGGCCGCGATCAGCCAGATTCAAGCCGGCCAATTGCGCGCCATCGCGGTGACCGGACCGGCGCGCTCGGCGGCGCTACCCGACGTGCCGACGGCCATCGAATCCGGCCTGCCCGGGTTCGAGGCGGTGCAGTATTACGGCATCATTGCGCCTGCGGGCGTGCCGCGCCCGATCGTCGACCGGCTCAACAAGGAACTGCGCACAATGCTCACGGCCGACGACTTCAAGAAGCGCCTCATCGAGGCCGGCGACGATCCAACCCCGAGTACGCCCGAGGAATACGCCGCCAACATCAAACGCGAAGAGGGCAAGTGGGCGGCACTGATCAAAAAGCTGGGTCTGAAGATCGAGTAAGCCGCCGTCAGGCCGCCACTTTGCCGAGGAAACTCTCGACCTCCTCGCGCAGATTGGCAGCCACGCGGGTGACCGCCTCCGACGCTTCGAGCAGCGTCTGCGACGACGCGCTGACTTCGCTCGCCGAGCCGGCGACGCCGCCGAGCATGGCTGCGATCACCTTGGTGCCCTCGGCCGCGCGCCCCACATTGTGCGAGATTTCGCCGGTCGCAATGTCCTGCTGACGGATCGAGGCGGCGACCGACGAGGTATCTTCGTCGATTTCCTGCATGCGCTCGGCAACGCGGCTGATGGCGGCGACCGCGGCGGCCGTCGAGTCTTGAACCTCGGCGATCTGGCCGGCGATGCTCTCGGTGGCCTTCGCGGTCTGCACCGCGAGCGATTTGACCTCGGAGGCCACCACGGCGAAGCCCTTGCCGGCCTCGCCGGCACGCGCCGCTTCGATCGTCGCATTGAGCGCGAGCAGATTGGTTTGGCTCGCGATATCGTGGATCAGGTTGACGACGTCCCCGATCTTCTTGGCGACCTGCGTCAAATTGGCAATCTGTCCGTTGGTGATCTGCGCTTCGTTCGCCGCGACGCCGACGATGTCGGTGGTGCGCGTCAGCCGCCGGCTGATCTCGGCGATCGACATCGACATTTCCTCCGCAGCGGCAGCGGCGATCTGGACATTTTCGGACGCTTCGTGCGACGCCTGGGCCGCGCTCTCGGTGCGCTGCGACGTCTGGCCGGACGCACCCAACAGCGCGCCTGCCATGGTCCGCATCGTCGCGGCACGGTCGGTGGTGGATTTAAGCAGGTTCTCGGTGCGTTGCCGGAACACCCGGATCGCGTCTTCCAGCGCGATGCGGCGCTGCTCGTGCTCTTGCACGGAACTGTCTTTCAGCGCGGCACGGCGCCGCGCGGTGATGTCCTCGTGGGTGTCGACCCATCCGCCGCCGCGCATCGGCCGGTTGGCAAGCGCGATGATGCGCCCGTCCTTCATTTCGTAGGCGGTGCTGGTGAGCTTGCCCTGCGCGATCCGGGCCAGGTAGTCGGTGGCGTAGCGGTCCGGGTCGCCGGAGAACGTTCCGGCCGCCCGGCAATGTTCGAGCATATCGCGCAACGAAGAGCCGGGCGCGACCTGCTCGGGCGTCAAGCGGTAAATTTCAAGGTAGCGCTCATTGCACAGCAAGAGCCGCGCCGAAGCGTCCAGCATGCACAGGCCCTGCGGCACGTTTTCCAGCGCCGTCGTTACCAGCCGATTTTGCCGCCTCAGCCGATGGATCGCGAGCCCGCCGGCGGCGATCAGACCGAGCAGGGTTGCCATCGCACAGTCGATCGTCCAGCTCGGCAGCGCCGGCACGAAAGGTAGATAATCGGCGTTAGCGGCGCTCAAAATCGCAAGGCTCGCCCCGAGGCAGGTCGCGCTCGCAATGGCGACCAGAGGCCAGCCATGCCTGACCGCCAGGGAAGTCTTGGATCCCAGCATCGTTCGCCGTCCCGGTGATTGCAGGACCGTGACTCCGGACGGTTTACTAAAGGTTAAGCACGGGCATTAAGGACTCAAGATGACCCGGTATTTCCCGCTTATCGGGCCGCGCTCGCGTCAGGCCGGCCTGAACACCGGCACCGGCGGGCCGTTCTCGGTTGGCTCGAACCGCACCGTGACCGCATCGCCGATGCGCAAGGCGTCGGCATCGCAATCGACGATGTTGGTCATCATGGTCGGCCCTTCGGCGAGCGTCACATAGGCGATGACATAGGGCTCCTTGACGCGGCGCATGACGCTGAACGTGTAGATCGTGGCTTTGCCCGAGGCGTCGCGCCATTCGATGTTGTCGCTGCCGCAGAACGGGCAAATCGCGCGCGGATACCAATGCGCCTTGCCGCAGGCGGTGCACACCGGAACGACGAAACGCCCGCCGCGCGCGGCGTCCCAGAACGCTTGCGTCTCGACCGTTTCGACCGGGGCGGCCATCTTGCGCACCGTCGCCATTACTCCCGCTCCATGATCAACGTGGCGCTGCAATGGCGCGTGCTGAGCTGCATGCCGGTGCCCTGCGCCAGCGCCAGATCGCAGTTTTTCACCTGCACCGCCGGATGCGCCTCGCCGCGCAATTGCCGCACCGCCTCGATCACTTTGGTCATGCCGCCGCGATTGGCCGGATGATTGTTGCACAGTCCGCCGCCGTCGGTGTTGAACGGCAATTTGCCGGTGCCGGAAATCAGATTGCCGTCGGCGACGAATTTGCCGCCGGCGCCCTTGGCGCAGAAACCGAGATCCTCGATTTGCATCAGCACGGTGATGGTGAAGCTGTCGTAGATCGATGCGTATTTGATGTCGCCCGGCGTAACGCCCGCTTCGGCGAAGGCGGCCGGGCCGGAGCGCGCGGCGCCGGACGTGGTGAGATCGAACGTGCCGCCGGCAAGATGCTTGATCGCCTCGCCGGCGCCGACGATCTTCACGCGCGGCCGGCCGAGCGCCGCGGCGATCTCCGGCCGCACCATGACCAGTGCGCCGCCGCCGTCGCTGATCACGCAGCAGTCCAGCCGATGCAGCGGATCGGCGATCAGCGGCGAGTTGACGACGTCCTCGACGGTGACGACTTCGGGCAACATGGCGTTCGGATTGTGCTGCGCGTGATGCGAGGCGGCGACCTTGATCCATGCCAGCTGCTCGCCGGTGGTGCCGTATTGGTGCATGTGGCGCATCGCACACATGGCGTAGCCGTTCGCCGTGGTCAGGCCGTAGGGAGCTTCCCATCCCGCTTCGGGCTGGTTCGGGTCGCGCGGTCGCGGCGTAGTGCCGGTCGCCGCGCCTTCGCTGCGCGGCCGGCCCGCCAGCGTGATCAGCGCAACGTTGCACTTGCCGAGCGCGATGGCTTCCGCGGCGTGCGCGGCGAGTGCGATATAAGACGTGCCGCCGAGCTCGGTCGAGTCGACGTGGCGGAGCGTGAGATTGAGATACTCCGCCATCGACGCCGGACCCGGACCGGGCGCATCGCCGGCGCAAAAATAGCCGTCGACGTCGCTACGCGTCAGCCCGGCGTCCGCCAGCGCGCCCAACGCCACTTCGGCGTGCAGCCGCGCCACCGTCTTGTCCGGCGCATGCCGCGTCGGATGCTCGTAGGCGCCGGCGATATAGGCTTTGCCCTTGATGGTCACTTCACGACCGTAGCCCGGATTGAGCGCCGGCGAAATCCGTTTAAAACAGAGGCGACAAGGGAGGAACGAAATGGAGCTCGGATTAAAGGGCAAAATCGCGCTGGTGACCGGATCGAGCCGCGGCATCGGCCGCGGCATTGCGCTCGGTTTGGCGGCGGCAGGTTGCGACCTGATGCTGACCGGCCGCGATGCGGCGGCGCTCGACGAGGTCGCGGCGGCAATCCGCAAGCAGGGGCGCCGCGCGGCGGCCGCCGTGCTCGACCTGCGCGCCGCGGACGCGCCGGAACAGCTGATCGATCGGGTGCGGCGCGAATTCGGCGCGCTCGATATTCTGGTCAACAACGCCGGCGCCACCAGGCGCGGCGATTTTCTCGCCCTCACCGACGCCGATTGGGCGGACGGTTATGCGCTGAAATTCTTCGCCCATGTGCGGCTTGCCCGCGCCGCCTGGCCGCTCTTGAAGGAGCGGCGCGGCTCGCTCGTCGCGATCGGCGGCACGGGCGGGCGCAAGCCGACCGCGGAGTTCACCATCGGCGCCTCCGTCAATGCCGCGGTCGCCGCCTTCGCAAAATGCCTCGCCGACCGCGGCAAGGAGGACGGCGTGCAGGTCAACTGCATCCATCCGAGCATGGTCGAGACCGACCGGCTGTGGACGCGGATTGCCGCCGAGATCGAGCGCACCGGCTGGCCGGAGCAAAAAGCCCGCGCGGAAATGTGCCGCGGTTTCGGCATCACCCGTTTCGGCAAGGTCGAGGACGTGGCCGATCTTGTCGTCTTTGTCGTCTCCGCGCGCGCCACCTGGCTGCACGGCGCCACCATCGATCTCGACGGCGGCGAGATTCCGGTGCTGTAAACTGTCATGCTCCGCGAAGGCGGAGCATCCAGTAATCAATTGAATGCAGAATTGATTGCTGCGCGACTAAATTTGCTGTCCTGCGTTTACTGGATCGTCCGCCTTCGCGGACGATGACATTAGGAACGCTAATGAACATCCTTTTCACCCCGGCGCGCATCGGGCCGGTCGAGATCAAAAACCGCATTGTCATGCCGCCGATGACGACGCGCACGGCGGACGAGCAAGGTTTTGTCACCGAGGACTGCATCGCCTATTACCTCGAGCGGGTGCGCGGCGGCACCGGGCTTATCACCGTGGAGATGGCCTCGCCGGAAAAGGCCGGCCGGCACCGCCGCCACGAAGTCGGCATCTACGACGATCGCTTCATTCCGGGCCTGACGCGGCTGGTCGAAGCGATTCATCGCGGCGGCGCCAAAGCCTCGATCCAGCTCGGCCACGGCGGCGGGCATACGCGCGTCGATATCTGCGGCGAGACGCCGGTCGCGCCGTCGGCCATTCCGCATCCGGTCTACGAGACGACGTTCGAGACCATCGTTCCCGAGGCGATGAGCAAGGCACGCATCGCGCAATGCATCGCCGCGCATGCCGCCGCCGCGATCCGTGCCCAAAAAGCCGGATTCGATTGCGTCGAAATTCACGCCGCGCACGGCTATCTGATCTCGCAATTCCACGCCTCGTTCGAGAACCGGCGCGACGACGAATATGGCGGCGCGCTGGAAAACCGCGCCCGTTTCGGGCTTGAGGTTTTGCGCGCGGTCAAGGCGGCGGTGCCGGGCTTGGGCGTCGTCTACCGGCTTTCGGTCGAGGATTTTTTTCTAGGCGGGCTGCCCTATGAGGAAGGCCGGCAGATCGCGATCTGGGCGGCGCTTGCCGGCGCCGACGCGCTGCATATCAGCGCCGGCCATTACCGCTCGCTGCCGTCGGCGCAAATCGTGCTGCCGCCGATGGCGATGCCGGACGCGCCGTTTCTCGATTTCGCCGCCGATGTCAAAAAGCACGTCGACGTGCCGGTCATCGCGGTCGGCCGGCTCGGCGATCCGGCAACCGCGCAAGCGGCGGTCGCCGAGGGCAAGGCCGATTTTATCGCGCTCGGCCGCACGCTCGTCGCCGATCCGCAATGGGCCGAAAAAGTATCGCGCGGCGAGCCGATCCGGCGCTGCCTTGCTTGCAACACCTGCATCAACGACATGCGCGGCGGCGCGCGCATCGGCTGCGTGGTCAATGGCGCCGCCGGCCGCGAGACGTTGTTCGCCGCGGCGGCGCCGCCGCGCGGCGAGCGCATCGCGGTGGTCGGCGCCGGACCGGCCGGGCTCACTTATGCGTCGCTGGTCGCCGAAGGCAATCGCGTCACTGTGTTCGAGAAACATCCGCAGGCCGGCGGCAGCTTCCGCTACGCCGGCAAGGCGCCGCTGTTTCAAGAAGTCGAGGCGAGCGAGCAGAGCTTCGCGCGCTATATCGCCGACCTCGTCGCGGCTTGCGAACAACGGGGCGTGGTGTTCCGCTTCGCGGCCGATGTTATCGCGCATCCCGAACTGTTGGCGCCGTTCGAGCGCATCGTCGTTGCCAGCGGCGCCGCCTATCGCTTCGGCCTCGGCGCGCTTGTCGAGTGGATGCTCGATTGCGGGCTTAGCCGCGCGCCGGGCCTCAAGCGGCTGTTCTCGGCGCCGGCACTGCGCGACTGGTTCTATTACCGGGCGCGGCAAGCCACCGGCGCGAGCTTCCGGCATTTAGCGGCGCCGGGCCAAAAAGTCGTGGTCATTGGCGACGCGGTACAAGCCGGGAAAAGCAAGCCGGCGATCGCGAGCGCCTTCGAGGCGGCGTTGCTCGGCAAGTAATGCGAGGCCACGATCCCGGTCGACCGGAGGAGCGATTTCCAATATCTTCGCCATCCGGACAAAACGCCGCACATCCGCACCGCGTAGTCGCCTCCTTGGCCGGCTATAGCATTTTCGTTCGGTCCGAATCGGCGCCGTCATTGCGAGGAGTCCCAACGGGGCGACGAAGCAATCCAGACTTCAGAGCATCCGGCCCCTGGATTGCTTCGCTGCGCTCGCAATGACGGATCAATCCGACCGGAATATGTTCTAGGCTGCGCGCGACGGCCGCAATGAAGGACCGACTGTGAAGCCTCGGCGACGCAAGAACCTGCAGGTCATCGCGCCCTGTCTCGTGGCGATCGCGATCATGCTCGGGCTCGTCGCCTATTCGCCCACGCTTTACCGCCTGTTTTGCGGCGCGACCGGTCTTGCCGGCACCACGCAACGGGTCAATGCGGACACCGACGCCATTTCCAAGCGCACCGTCACGGTGCAGTTCGACAGCAATGTCGAGCCGGGCCTGCCGTGGCGCTTTGCCCCGCTGCAACGCGCGGTGACGGTCCATCTCGGCGAGCAGAAGCTCGTCTTCTTCACCGCCGAGAATACCAGCGACCGGGCTATTATCGGCCACGCGACGTTCAACGTCACGCCGCTGCAGACCGGCATCTATTTCAACAAAATCCAATGCTTCTGCTTCACCGATGAGCGGCTCGACGCGCATCAGACGGTCAAAATGCCGGTGGTCTTTTTCGTCTCGACCGGCGTTCGGCAAGGATCCCGAGCTCACCGACATCGACACCATCACGCTCGCCTACACGTTCTTCCGCTCGGCCAAGTCCGACGACGTGAAGGACCTGTCGCGCTTTTTGCCCGGCGCCCCGCCCGACGCCGCCCACGGCCAGAAGCTTTACGCCGACCGCTGCACCGCCTGCCATGCGCTCGACGGCAACAAATTCGGCCCGATGCTCGGCGGCGTGTTCGGCCGCAAAGCCGGCTCGGTTCCCGGCTACCCTTATTCGCCGGCGCTCAAAAGCGCCGGCCTCGTCTGGTCGGCGGACAATCTCGATCAGTGGCTCGCCGGTCCGCAGCAATTCATTCCCGGCGTGAAAATGCCGGTGCGCGTGCTTGAAGCCACCTCGCGCCGCGACATCATCGCCTATCTGCAGAAAGAGAGCGGCGACCGGCTCAAGCCGAAAACAGCCGCGCGCGGCTCGGGGTCGTAACGCGCGGGCGCGGCGTCAGCTCCGTCCCGCGAATTTGCGGGCGGCTTCGAGATGGCCGTATGAGCGCACCGGCGCGCACATCAGGAAGCGGTAGCCTTCCTTGACGATGCGCTCGGCGTTGCCGGCCTCGACATGCGGATGGCCGACGACGACGTTCGCCTCCTTGCAGGTGTCGACGATCTGCGCCATCGCTTCGAGCACGACCTTGTGCTCGTACTGGCGCGGATAGCCGAGCTCCTGGGACAGATCGCCCTCGCCGATCAGGATGGCGCCGATGCCGGGCACGTTCTTCAGAATGTCCTTCAGGTTCTTGATGCCCTCGGTGTCTTCGATCATCAGGATGACGAAAATCTCGCCCTTGGGATTGAGCGGCCAGACGTCGGCGCGCTCGTAATATTCCTGCTGGGTGACGCCCCAATAGCGCACCGCCTGCGGTCGGCCCGTCGCCGCGGATGCCGGCCGGCTCGTACAGCGGCTTGTCCTTCAGCCGCGGATAGCGGCAGGCGGCGACCGCGTTATAGGCCTGCTCGACATTGCTGATATGCGGCCAGATGATGCCGTAGGCGCCGAGGTCGAGCACCTGCTTGGCATGGAACTGCGCCTTCTCGCCGCCGTTCGGCGGAATGCGCGCGATACGGCGCGACCGCGGGCGCGACCGAGCCCGATTTCGCGATCTGCCCGCGGTTGAGCATGTATTGCAGGCAATCGCGGAAGGCGCGGATGTCGTAGGCGTTGTGCTCCATCTCGTAGACCACGGCGTCGTATTTGGCGGTCGCGAGCGCGATCGCCGCCTCGACGTCGGCCGGCGAAAACGTCACTCAACGCATGGCTGGCCCTTTTCCAGCGCGCCGATGACGCCGTTGAGCCGCGGAAGTTCAGCCATTCCTGGTCTCCCTGAGCAATAATCCGCATACTAGCGTGTCCCCTTCGTCATTGCGAGGAGCGGAGCGACGAAGCAATCCAGAGCGGCGTCACCGGACTGGATTGCTTCGCTGCGCTCGCAATGACGGGTTTGACAATCGCGCCGCGCGCCGTAGCATCTGCCGATCCGCAACCCCTGCATGGCGTCCGCTCATGATCATCGATTGCCACGGCCACTACACCACCGAGCCCAAGGACCTGCACCGCTTCCGCAAGGAACAGACGGCGGCCGCCAACGCCAAGGACAAGACGGCGATGCCGTCGCGCGCCGGCTTAAAAATGTCCGACGACGAGATTCGCGAGAGCATCGAAGCCAACCAGCTCAAATTGCAGCGCGAGCGCGGCACCGACCTGACGATCTTCTCGCCGCGCGCCTCGGGCATGGGCCATCACATCGGCGACGAGAGCGTGAGCGTGGAATGGTCGCAGATCTGCAACGATCTGATCGCGCGCGTCATCTCGCTGTTTCCGCACAACTTCATCGGCGTGTGCCAATTGCCGCAATCGCCCGGCGTCGATCCGAAAAACTCCGCCGCCGAGCTCGAACGCTGCGTGAAAATGGGCTTCGTCGGCTGCAACCTCAATCCCGATCCGTCCGGCGGCTATTTCAATTCGCCGCCGATGACCGACAAATCCTGGTTTCCCGCTATACGAGAAGATGATCGAGCTCGACGTGCCGTGCATGATCCATGTCTCCGGCTGCTGCAATCCGGCGATGCACACCACCGGCTCGTATTATCTCAACGCCGACACCATGGTGTTCATGCAGGTCCTCCTGTCCGACCTGTTCAAGACTTTTCCCAAGCTGAAGTTCATCATTCCGCACGGCGGCGGCGCGGTGCCGTTCCATTGGGGCCGCTTCCGCGGCATCGCGCTCAACAACGGCAAGCCGGAGCTGGCCGAGATCATGGGCGACAACATTTTCTTCGACACCTGCGTCTATCACCAGCCCGGCATCGACCTGCTCACCAAAGTGGTGCCGATCGACAACATCCTGTTCGCCTCGGAGATGGTCGGCGCGGTCAAAGGCAACGATCCGAGGACCGGCTTCGGCTTCGACGACACCAAGCGCTACGTCGATAAGGCGCCGATCGCCGACGCCGATCGCAAGAAGATTTTCGAGGACAACGCGCGCCGCGTCTATCCGCGGCTCAAGGCCAAAACGGCGGCGAAGGCGACGGCATAGGGCTTACCGGCATTGGCGAAGGCTGCGAAACAGGTCGCATCGCGTCGCGAGGGCAGATCGCACGTCGTCCGCATTGGCGCGCGCGAGATCGAAACCCATGGCCTCGGAACCGGCTTCTGGAGCGATCTTTATCATCGCTCGATGACCGTCTACTGGCCGGTCTTCTTTGGCAGCGCGGCCGCGATCTTTGTCATTCTCAATGCCGTATTCGGGTTCCTGTACTGGCTGGGCGACAAACCAATCGCCAACGTTTCGCCCGATCTGCCGCTGCCGCTGAGCCTGTTCTATTTCTCGATCGAGACGTTGGCGACGGTCGGCTACGGCGACATGCACCCGCAGACCAACTACGGGCATCTCGTCGCCACCGTCGAAATCTTCACCGGCATGTGCTTCCTCGCGGTGATGACCGGCTTGATCTTCGCCCGCTTCTCGCGGCCGAGGGCCCGCTTCGTGTTCGCCCAGCATCCGGTCGTCGGCTCGCATCAGGGCAAGCGTACGCTCATGATACGCATCGCCAATGCGCGGCATAACACGATCTCGCAAGCGACCGCGCAACTGTGGATGTTTCGCCTCGAGGATACAAAAGAGCGGGAGCAGTTCCGCCGCTACTACGAGCTCAAGCTCGACCGCAGCGAGCATCCGATGTTCTCGCTGAGCTGGACCCTGCTCCACGTGATCGACGAGTCGAGCGCGTTCCACGGCATGACTGCGGAGAAATTTGCCGACGCCGAGGGCGCGTTAGCTCTCAACGTCAGCGGCGTCGACGACAGCTCGGCGCAGCGGCTCTATGCCCGCCAGATCTACTCGCGCGAAGACATCCGCTGGCAGCACCGCTACCAGGACATCACCAGCCTGTCGGCCAAAGGCCGCCTGCTGCTCGACTACACGAAGTTTCACGACGTCGTGCCGGAAGAGACGTGACTGCGCCGTACCCTGCGCTCAGCCGGCCCGGCGCGCCAGCGCGGCGCGGCCGATCCAATTGCCGAGCGCCTTGACCACCGTGCTGCGTCTTGCCTTGGCGAAGTCGAGCGCAATCACGTGTTCGACCGGCGATGCGGCGGCATTGCGGCCGCGCCCGGCGCCGGTGCGGACGGCGGTTCGCGATTTGCCACGGCCGGATTTCCAGAAATGATTGAGCGCGATCGGACCGACATGGGTGAGGAACAGCTTTTCGTGCGGCCGGGTCAGCGTCTCGACGGCCTTTTTCAACGGCAGCCATTTCACCGCTTTGACGTCGCCCATCAGCTCGCGCATCGGTCTGCCCGAGGCGCGCATCAGCCAAAACTGCACGATCTTGATCCGGCCCTCGACCGCATACGACATGGAACCGAGAAATTCGTGGACCGAGGCGTTGTAGCCGGTCTCCTCCAGCACCTCGCGCCTGGCGCCGACATGCGCCGGCTCGCGCGGCTGGAGCTTGCCCTTCGGCAGTACCCAAGCCTTCTCCCGCCGCATGCGCACGACGGCGATGCGCGGTCGCGTCTTGCCACGCAGCACGATGCCGCCAGCGGCCAGAATCGGCGCGTGGCGCTTCGCCGAATCAGTCATCGCCAATCTATGCCGGACGGATTCGCGCGATTCAAGCCGAGACTTCGCGGCGGCGCGATTATGACATGGTGACGACAATCTTGCCGAAATGCGCATTGGCGCGCATCAGCGCCAGCGCCTCGGCGATGTCGGCGAGCTTATAGGTCTTGTAGATCGGCAAGGTGAGCTTGCCGGCCTCGAGCGCCGGCCACAGGTCGGCCCGCATCGCCCGGTTGATGTCGCGGACTTCCTCGGCCGTGCGGGTGCGGAACGTGACGCCGATATAGTCGATGCGCTTGAGCGCATGCTTGTCGAAATCGAACTCGCCTTTCATGCCGCCGAGCCGGCCGACATTGACGATGCGGCCGAGGATTTTTGCCGCTTCGAGATTCTGGTTCATCACGCCGCCCGAAATCAGGTCGACGATGAGGTCGACACCTTTGCCGCCGGTCGCCTTCTGTACTGCGGCCGGCCAGTTCGGGTCGCTTGAGTCAAGCGCCAGGTCGCAGCCGAATTCGGCAAGGCGCGCCCGGCGCGCCGCATTGGTCGAAGTGCCGATCACGAGCGAGGCCCCCATCAGCTTGCCGATCTGCATGCCGATCAGCCCCATGCCGGCGCTGGCGCCCTGCATCAGGAAGCTTTCGCCGCGTTTCAATCGGCCGGCGGTGACGACGGCGTTGTGCATGGTCTGCAGCCCGACGGAAAAGCAGGCGGCCTGCTCGTAGGTCATGTTGTTGGCCGGGATGCGGTGCACGCGGCCCGTGTCGGTGACGGCATATTCCGCGAAGCCGCCGGGTGCCGAACCCATGACGCGGTCGCCGGGTTTAAAGCCCGCCACCTCGCCGCCGACCGCCTCGACCTCGCCGGAGCATTCAAGCCCGAGCCGCGCGCCGACGCCGCCGACGCTGCCGTGCCGCTGGCCCGAGGCGACGATGAGATCGGCGCGATTGAGGCTCGAGGCCGCAACCCGGATCAGAACCTCGTTCGGCTTGGGCGCGGGCTTGGGTAGCTCGCGGATTTCGACCCCGCGCTCGCCGACGACTGCAGCTTTCATGATGCTCCTCCCGTTCGCTTCGCTATGCTAGAGATGTAGGGCGGGTTAGCCGAAGGCGTAACCCGCCGAGCCAACCCGCCGAATGAGAAAATGGCGGATTACGCTACGCTAATCCGCCCTACGCTGTTAAGGCGCGCTCTCTGATGAATCAACTGGTCCGCCCGCGCATTGCCGCTTCGGCCTGCCCGCACGACTGCCCGTCGACCTGCGCGCTCGAGATCGAGGTGTTCGATGCCCACACCATCGGCCGGGTCCGCGGCGCCGCCGACAATGCCTATACCGCGGGCGTGATCTGCGCCAAGGTCGCGCGCTACGCCGAGCGCGCGCATCATCCCGATCGCTTGAAAGCGCCGCTGCGGCGTACCGGCGCCAAAGGCTCGGGTCAATTCGCGCCGGTCTCCTGGGACGACGCGCTCGATATCGTCGCCGAAGCGTTTCTGCGCGCCGAAGAGATGCACGGCTCGGAAGCGGTCTGGCCGTACTATTACGCCGGCACCATGGGCTTCGTCATGCGCGACGGCATCAACCGGCTGCGCCATGCCAAGAACTATTCCGGCTTCTTTTCCACCATCTGCGTCAACCCGGCGTGGACCGGATTCATCGCCGGCACCGGCAAGCTCGCCGGCGCCGACCCGCGCGAAATGGCGAAGTCGGACCTCGTGGTGATCTGGGGCACCAATGCGGCGAACACCCAGGTCAACGTGATGAAGCACGCGACGCGCGCGCGCAAAGGGCGCGACGCCAAGATCGTCGTCGTCGACGTCTATATGAATTCCACCATGCAGCAGGCCGACCTGCCGGTGCTGATCCGGCCGGGCACCGACGGCGCGCTGGCTTGCGCGGTGATGCATTGCCTGTTCCGCGACGGCAACGCCGACTGGGATTATCTCGAGCGCTGTACCGACGCGCCGCGCGAGCTCGCCGCGCATTTGCGCACGCGCGATCCGCAATGGGCCGCTGGCATCACCGGCTGCTCCGCCGAAACCATCGAAGCCTTTGCCCGCCTCGTCGGCGAGCGCAAGCGCGCCTATTTCCGGCTCGGTTACGGTTTCTCCCGTTCGCGCAACGGCGCCGTCAACATGCATGCGGCAAGCTGCATCGCGGCGGTCACCGGCGCCTGGCAGCTCGAAGGCGGCGGCGCTTTTCACAACAGCGGCGGGATTTTTCACCTCGACAAAAGCCTGATCGAGGGCGAGGACGTGCGCGATCCGTCGATCCGCATGCTCGATCAGTCGCGCATCGGTCCGATCCTGACCGGCGAGGCGGAGGCGTTGCAAGGCGGCCCGCCGGTCACCGCGCTCCTCATTCAGAACACCAATCCGGTTTCGGTCGCGCCCGAGCAGGACAAGGTCAAGCGCGGCTTTGCCCGCGACGATCTCTTCGTCTGCGTGCACGAGCAGTTCATGACCGATACCGCCAAGGCCGCCGATATCGTGCTGCCCGCCACCATGTTCATCGAGCACGACGACTTCTATACCGCCGGCGGCAGCCAATACATTTTGCTCGGACCGAAGATCGTCGAGCCGCCCGGGCAATGCCGGTCGAACCACGAGGTGATCTGCGCGCTGGCGCAACGCCTCGGCGCCGAGCATCCGGGTTTTGCCATGACCCCGCGCGAATTGATCGACGCGAGCTTGCGAAAATCCGGCTGGGGCACGCTTGACGAGCTCGAAGCCAAGCGCTGGATCGATTGCCAGCCGGATTTCGCCACCGCGCATTATCTCAATGGCTTTGCTTATCCGGACGGCAAATTCCGCTTCAAGCCGGATTGGCCAGCCGTGCCGTTTGGCCGCTGGCACCGCAATCATGCCGCGCCCACTATTCCGGCGCTGCCCGACCACTGGGCCGTGATCGAAGAGGCCGACGACGAACATCCGTTCCGGCTCGCGACCTCGCCGGCGCGCGGCTTTCTCAATTCGAGCTTCACCGAAACGCCGACCTCGCTTGAGCGCGAAGGCCGGCCCGAAGTGATGATGCATCCGGACGACGCCGCGGCGGCGGGGATCGGCGACGGCGACGAGGTCGTGCTCGGCAACACGCGCGGCGAGGTGCGCCTGCATGCCAAGCTGTTTGACGGCGTGCGCCGCGGCGTCTTGATCGCTGAATCGCTGTGGCCCAATTCGGCTTACGCCGACGGCCGCGGCATCAACACGCTCACCGGCGCCGACCCGATCGCGCCCTTCGGTGGCGCCGCGTTCCACGACAATAAGGTGTGGGTGCGGAAGACTTGAGTCATCCGCACCCGCGAAGCGGGGGAGGGGGGCATAGGCGGCCTGCGGACCGCCGACATTTAGACACGCCGACGCGCAGCGTCGGCTATGGCGTTTGCCCCGTGGAAAGGGCGTCGGACTCAACGATCCATTCGGCGGGGAAAGCGAAGCTCGGAGCCCGCATGGAGCGAACCCATGGCTGCTCGGTTATAAACACGTTGTTCTCTTTTCGTTCTTTTAATAGATTGTCGGATAATCTCCCAATCGGGAGCGATTTGCGCCCCTGGGAAGGGTGGGATGCATGGGTAGCCGATCGAAGATTGAGTGGACCGATTCGACCTTCAACCCGTGGGTCGGCTGCACCAAAATCGCTCGTGCGAGAGGAGCGGCCTCGGCGTGCGACTTCTGTTACGCAGAGAAATGGGCGAAGCGAAGCGGTCAGGTCGAGTGGGGCAAGCATCCGCGTCGCCGCACGACGGAAGCGTACTGGCGTAACCCGTTAGCTTGGAATGGCCGAGCGCGCTCGTTCCAGACCGAGCATGGCCGGCGGCAGCGTGTGTTCTGTGCGTCCCTTGCGGACGTATTCGACAATCAAGTGGACCCCGCGTGGCGCATCGATCTGTTCAATCTAATTCGTGAATGCGATGAGTTGGATTGGCAACTCCTGACCAAGCGACCGCAAAATATCCGGAAGATGCTGCCGTCTGATTGGGGCGAGGGATATCCGAATGTCTGGCTGGGGACGACGACAGAAGACGCAAGTGCTTATAAGCAACGAGCGTCGTTTCTCCTCAAGGTGCCGGCTGCAGTTCACTTTGTGAGTTATGAACCCGCTATCGGTTCACTCGGGCGGTTAGATATTGATGGCCAATCTCCCGACTGGATTATCATTGGTGGCGAGAGCGGCGTTCGCTCGGACCTCATTCGTCCGACTGATACCCAATGGGCGCGGGATGTAATCGCTGAATGCCGCCGCATCGGGGCGGCGCCATTTTTAAAGCAGTGGGGCACCTACAAGAACAATCCCTCAGTTGTCGAGGACGGGCTGACCGAGCAACAGGCCATCGAGATCGACCCACCCGAAAATGGCAAGGGCGGTGGCAAACTGGACGGCAGATTGTGGCGTGAATTTCCCAGTAGCACATCGCGAACGAAGGCTACGACTGCCTCAAGAGAGAGGGACGCCAAGAATGCCTCAGAGGGACCCAGAGCAATATACGCAGGGTGATGACGGACTGATCGTCGAGAAGGTTGGATCCTGGGCCGTCGAAAAGCTCAAGCTCGTTACCGATTATGTCTACGCATCCGGCGGGGCTCGCAAGAAGTTTTTGGGCACTGATGCTGCATACATTGATCCATTTTGCGGGCCCGGCCGCTCGCTGATCAGAGGCAGCAGTAAGTTCATTGATGGCAGTCCGGTCGCCGCGTTCAAGCGAGCCCTTCAATCGCCCGGACGGTTTACGTCGATTAACATTTCCGATGGCGACGAGGAACTTCTCGCGGCGACGACAACGCGCTTGAGCGCATTGAATGCGCCTGTTCGTCCCGTTCCGGGGCCCGCAAGCGAAGCGCTACCGAGGATTATCCGGAGCCTGAACCGAAACGGATTACATCTCGCTCTTCTGGACCCATATAATCTAGCCGCGCTGTCATTCGATCTTTTCAAACAACTTTCGAAGCTCAACAGCATCGATGTGATAGCGCACGTAAGCGTTTCTGATCTGCAACGCAACGCATCCCGCTATGCTGACAAGGACTACGACCAATTCGACAAGTTCGCCCCAGATTGGCGGGCCAACGTAAGCACCGACATGAACAAGGAGGCGTTCCGTGCAGCGATCCTCAAATATTGGTCTGACCAAGTGACGGCGCTTGGGCTTCCGCAAGCAAAGCATTGGGAACTAATTCGCGGTGATCAGGGCCAGCGCTTGTATTGGCTGATACTGCTAGCACGGCATAAGCTCGCGCACGGTTTGTGGGCAAAGGTCAGTTCGGCAGCAAAATCGCCTAAGTTTGATTTCTAAGCAAGCGTAGCAGGGATACGGGGGCAAAGGCGCCAACGGGTCCGCGCAAAGCGCGGCCCGATGACAAGCTCCGCGCCGTGCCCACGCGATTTTCTTGAAACCTTTTTCCGCGTGGGCTTTGCTTCCGCCTTCGCGCTCCGCGCTTCCACCTACGCACTCCGCGCTTCGGTGGACTCAAACCCTCCGAAGCTCGCGCAGCGAGCGTAGGAGGGTCGGCGGACAGGCCGCGAAGCTCACCTACGCTTGCTAAATAGGGATTGCGTGGGGGAGCGGGGTATCGTCCATTGCTGGCGCAAGAGGACGATATGAAAGATCAAGAGATACGTGCGGCACTGGATCGGCATTGGGCCGCCTCCGATGCCAACGATTTTGAAGCGGAGCATCGCATCTATCGCGATGATGCAGTGCTGGAATACCCACAGTCAGGCGAGCGAATCCGCGGTCGACGCAACATACAGATCACACGCGCTAACCAGCCGAGTAAAAAGCGTTTCTTTGTGCGGCGGGTCAGTGGCAGCGGTGATCTTTGGGTCACCGAATACATCCTGACATATGACGGTAAGCCGTCCTACACCGTGAGCATCATGGAGTTCAGCGGCGACAAGGTTGCGCGGGAAACACAGTACTTTGCGGATCCTTTTGAGGCGAGCGCCTGGCGCGCACAATGGGTCGAACGGATGGACACGTAACCGGGAAACGCGGCTCACCCACCGGCTGAGTTTCCGCGAAGTCCAGATGGTGGGTTACGGCGCGGAGCTTGTCATCGGGCCGCGCTCCGCGCGGACCCGTTGGCGCCTTTGCCCACTCACACTGCTCTTCGCGGACCATGACAGCCGGTGCCCCGGGTCCACGCACCGTCACCTTCCGAGAGACGCCCCTTGACATTGGTCCCTGTTTCCGTTATATATGGCGACGATCATCTCGCCCATGAAGGACGCCGCTGCGGAGGCAGATCGCGGCGGTGGGGCGAGAGGCGGAGCCCGCGGGCGGGTTTGCAGCCCGCTCCCGGGCGGTCCGGGCATCATGCCTGCCGGCATTACGACCGGCATGCGAGGTGCGTCGCTGGATGTGGGCTTGGCTGTCGGCGGAGTGACCCCCGCCCCTTTGACGGTCTTGCCCACGAAGCCTGGCCCGGATCGCACCAAGGGACCACACACCCCTTGGGAAGAGCCGTGGTGGGACGCCGGAAGGCGAGCTGCCCCCAAGGGCAGCGCCGCACCCCAAGGTGCGGAGGTTACGGTCCTGCGTCTTCCGGCGTTCCATATCCTTTTTTGTCATCGCGAGGAACGAAGAGACGAAGCGATCCAGAGAACGAGGGAATTGAGAACTGGATTGCTTCGCTGCCGCTCGCAATGACGCGGCGAAATGGCAAGAGTGAAGAGACATAACGAGGACTCCACCGCCTCGCAGCTCTCTTCCTCCCGGGTTTCGCGCTTCACGTGACGGAGATTGCAAGGCTCGGATGCGAAGGCGCATCGCGAGATCGGGGAGTGCTGACGTGCATACCCTCCCCTGCAGGGGGAGGGTCGTCCGCCGTAGCTCGCAAAGCGAGCGAAGGCGTGACGGGGTGGGGTGCGGCGTCGCGGAGATCTTCGCACGCACTCTGAACTTTCCCCCACCCGCTTCGCTGCGCTCGCGACCTCCCCCCTGCAGGGGGAGGTGAAGCGAAGGGCCGTCGCCGGGCAGGACGAACATGGAGCTTCTAATCGAACAGCGCCACCGCGCGGGTCCAGCCGGCCGAGCCGGCTTTCACCTTGAACGGAAAACAGGCGACCGTGAAGCCGCGGTCGGGAAGCCGTTCCAGGTTGCACAGCTTCTCCATATGGCAATAGGGAATCTCGCGCCCGGCCTTGTGGCCTTCCCAGATGATCGACGGATCGCGGGTCTCCAGCCAGCGCTTGCGCATATGCGAAAACGGCGCGTCCCAGCCCCAGGCGTCGATGCCGGCGACGCGCACCCCGCGCGAGGTCAGATAAAGCGTCGCCTCCCGGCCCATGCCGCAGCCGGCGGTAAGATATTCGTCGGTGCCGATGCATTCACTGGCGCGCGTATTGACCAGGACGATGTCGAGCGGCTTAAGCGCGTGGCCGATGCGCGTCAGCTCGGCTTCCACTTCCGCCGCGCCGACCACATGGCCGTCCGGCATTTTGCGGAAATCGAGCTTGACGCCGGGCCGGAAGAACCAGTCGAGCGGCACCTGATCGATGGTCGGCATCGGCTTGCCGTCGATCGAGTGCGACTGGAAGTGGATCGGCGCGTCCATATGCGTGCCGTTATGGGTGGTGAGCTGGATGTTTTCGATGGCCCAGCCTTCGCCGTCCGGCAAATCCTCGCGGCGAAGCCCGGGAAACAATTCGCACAACAGCGGCGCGGTGTCGGCGTTGCTCTTGTACTCGATCTTCGGCCGCATGAACGGCGGGTCGTACACCGTCTCGTTGTCGAGCGGCGACGACAGGTCGATCATGCGGCTCGGCAGCTTCATCGCTCTAGGTTGCCGCGGTTATGGCTTGGCGCCCTTCGCCGGGTTTTGCGTGTAGAGGCCGACGTCTTCGCCCTGCGCCAAAATCTTGCCCTTCATCGCGTCCTGCGCCGCCTCGGCGTCGAAGTCCTTGGGCAGGTTGAGCGACTTCACGCTCAGCGCATAGACCGTGAAATGATAATGATGAATATCTTCGTCGTTCCACGGCGGGCAGGGGCCGTCATAGCCGTAATATTGGCCCTTCATCGCGTCGTTCGACGCCGTGACCTTGGTGTAATCGTTGAGACCCTTGACGCCGACCGTGGACGTTGCCGGCTTGCCGTGCAGCACCCGCGCGTTGGAATCGGCGCCTTCCTTGATCGAGGTGACCTTGGGCGAAATGTCGACCAGCACCCAGTGATAGAAATTGTGCCGCTTGATGTCGGCGGTCATCGTCACGCCTTCCTTGTTCATCATCTCGCGATGCTCCGCCGGCGCATCGGGATCGAAAGTAATGATGGCGTAGGACTTGGTGCCGCGCGGCCCCTTCGACCACGAAATGCTCGGGTTGATATTTTGCCCGCCGGTCGTGTGGCCCTGCGCTGCCGCCACGCAGAATGCATATTTGTTCGGGACCGTGCCGCCGTTCTTGAACGAATCGACGCTGACTTTGAGCGTGGCGGCCGATGCCGGCGCCGCGGCCAGCGCCGTCCCAGCCGCGAGCAGTCCGACGGCCGTCAATCTCGCAGTACGCATATTTCCTCTCCTATTGGTTCAGTCGCGCCGTTTGTGGCGCGCACGCGAGCGCCCGCGCACGTCCCGCGCGGGAGTTCACCGCTCGAACTATACCGGTTATTGGTAGACTAGAAAGGGGTGCGCGATGATCCTGGTCACCGGCGCGAGCGGCTTTGTCGGTTCGGCGGTCGCCAAATGCCTCGTTCAAGCCGGCCATGAGGTGCGCGCGCTCGTTCGCCCGACCAGCCCGCGGTCCAATCTCGCCGGTTTGCGCCTTGAAATCGTCGAAGGCGATCTGCGCGACTCGGCTTCGCTCGCGCAGGCCATGAAAGACGTCCAATATCTCTTTCATGTCGCCGCCGACTACCGGCTGTGGGCGCGCGACCCGGAAACCATCGTCAAGACCAACGTCGAAGGAACGCGTGCGCTGATGGAGGCCGCGCTGCGCGGCGGCGTCGAGCGCATCGTCTATACCTCAAGCGTCGCCACGCTTAAGGCGCGGCCCAACGGTGCGCCGGGCGACGAGACTTTTCCGCTCGCCGCGGAAAACGCGGTCGGCGCCTACAAATACAGCAAAGTCGTCGCCGAGCGCCTGGTCGAAACCATGGTCGCGGAGCAAAATCTGCCGGCGGTCATCGTCAATCCGTCGACCCCGATCGGGCCGGGCGACGTGCGGCCCACCCCGACCGGACGCATCATCGTCGAGGCGGCATCGGGCCGCATGCCGGCCTATGTCGATACCGGGCTCAATCTCGTTCATGTCGGCGACGTCGCGGCGGGACATCTGGCGGCTTTGCAGAAGGGGCGCATCGGCGAGCGCTACATCCTCGGCGGCCAGGATGTGCTCCTTGGCGACATGTTGCGCGAGATCGCCCGGCACGTCGGCCGCGCGCCGCCGCGGGTGCGCCTGCCGCGGCAGCTCATTTTCCCCATCGCCTACGGCGCCGAGGCGATCGCGCATTTCACCGGCCGCGAGCCGTTCGTGACCGTGACGGGTCTCAAGCTCGCCAGGGATCGCATGTTCTTCACGTCCGCCAAGGCCGAGCGCGAACTCGGCTATACCGCGCGCGGTTACGGCGATGCCATCGCCGACGCCGTCGCCTGGTTTCGCCAGCATGGCTACCTGGCAAGCTGACGTTAATGGGCGACGCTGCTAATGCGCGACGCTGCGCTCGCGCAGGAACTGGAAGAATTCGACGCCTTCGCGCAACCGGCGCTTCATCATCTGCGGGCTGCGCACCATTTCGCCGACGATCGAGGCGATCTTGCCGGAACGAAAATAGAATTGCCGATAAAACTCCTCGACCGAATCGAATATCTCGGTATGGGTCAAATGCGGATAATGCAGCGGCGCGATCTGCACGCCGTCGTCGTTGACCAGCTCGGCATTGGCTTCGTCGAGCCAGCCATTCGCCAGCGCCTGGTCGAACAGGAACGTGCCCGGATAGGGCGCCGCCAGCGAAACCTGGATGGTGTGCGGGTTGATCTCGGTCGCGAAACGGATGGTTTCCTCGATTGTTTCCCGCGTCTCGCCCGGCAGGCCCATGATGAAGGTGCCGTGAATGGCGATGCCGAGGTCGTGACAATCCTTGGTGAAACGGCGGGCGACGTCGATGCGCATGCCCTTCTTGATATTGTGCAGGATCTGCTGATTGCCGGATTCGTAGCCGACGAGAAGCAGCCGCAGGCCGTTGTCGCGCAACACTTGCAGCGTCTGGCGCGGCACATTGGCCTTGGCGTTGCACGACCAGGTCACGCCGAGCTTGTAAAGCTCCTTGGCGACGGCCTCGGCGCGCGGGCAATCGTCGGTGAAAGTATCGTCGTCGAAAAAGAATTCCTTCACCTGCGGAAAGGCCTTCTGCGCCCAGGCGATCTCCTCGATGACATGGCCGACCGAGCGCGTGCGGTAGCGATGGCCGCCCACCGTCTGCGGCCACAGGCAGAACGTGCAGCGCGATTTGCAGCCGCGTCCGGTGTAAAGCGAAAGATACGGATGCTTCAGGTAGCCGATGAAATAGTTCTCGATGTCGAGATCGCGCTTGTAGACCGGCATGACGAAGGGCAGCGCGTCCATATTCTCCAGTACGGCGCGCTCGTCGTTGTGGACGATGACTCCCGACCGCGTTACGGTAAGACAGGCCGGCGATGTCGCGCCACGGCCGTCCGTCGGCGACCTCCTTGATGGTGAAATCGAATTCGTTGCGCGCGACAAAATCGATCGATGGCGCGGCGTTCAGGCTGCCCGCCGGATCGACCGCGACCTTGGCGCCAACCAGCCCGATTTTCAGCGCGGGGTTCGCCGCTTTGAGCGCGTTGATGGTCTTTACATCGGAGGCGAAAGACGGCGTCGAGGTGTGCAGCACCGCAAGATCGTAGTTTCGCGCCGTGGCCGCGACCTGCGCGAGCTTGATGCGGTGCGGCGGCGCATCGACAAGCTTGCTGCCCTCGACCAGCGCGGCCGGCTGGGCGAGCCAGGTCGGATACCAGAATGAGCGGATTTCGCGCCGCGCCTGGTATCGCGAGCCGGCACCGCCGTCGAATCCATCGAACGACGGCGCCTGAAGGAACAAAGTTCTCATCACGACTCGACCTCGCCGTAATAGACGAGCCTGTTGTCGGATCGCAATGCGTAGCGATGGCCGCGCCATTCGACGTTGCGGCCGAAAAAGCTCAACAGGAAAACCGCAAACGACAGCATGTCGCGCAGCGGACGCAGCCAGAAGTAATTGTCGCGCAAATGGAATTCCCGTTCCATTTCGCTCTGCAGCGCGAAGCGGCAGCCGATCGCGGCGACCACGATCATCCCGGCGGGCGTGACGCCGCCGAGCAACATGCCGGCCACGGCGAGCGGAAAGGCGTGCGTGATCGCAAGCCCGGCAAAGCCGAGTGGATCCACCGATCGGATTGTCCGCGCCCAACGCATTTCATGACGCAACAGATCGCCCGCGGACCGTTCGGCGCAAATATGGGCGACGATCGTGGTCGGGATCACGACCTTCAGGCCGGCGCGGCGCACCAGCGCGCCAAGCACATAATCGTCTGCCAGTTGATCGACGACCGCTTCGAAGCCGCCGATCATGGCCAGCGTTTTCTTGCGCACCGCGATCGTCGAGCCGAAGCAGGGCGCGGCAATGCCGAACCGCAACCCGACCAGGACGCTGGGCAGGAAGTGATAGTCGATCGCCGCCGCGGCCAGGCGCGCCCACGCGCCGATGGTCGGTGCGCCGCGGTACAGGCAGGTCACCAGACCGACGCCCGGCGGATCCAGGTTTGCCGCAATCGTCTGCAGGTAATCGCGGCCGACGAATATGTCGCTATCCGATATGACCAGCACTTCGTGCCGCGCTTCGGCAACCATGTTGATCAGATTCGAAACCTTGCGGTTGTCGCCGTGACGGCGCGCATTGACCACCAATTTAAGATCGAGAGCGGGAAAGGCGGCGATCAGATCGTGTACGATTCCGATCGCCGGATCGGCGGGATCGGCCACGCCGAAGACGATCTGCACGGGGCCGGGATAATCTTGCGCGCAGAAGCCGGCCAAATTGGCATAAAGATTTCGTTCGGTGCCATGAAGCGGCTTAAGCACCGTGATGGCCGGATAGGCGGTGCCGGGCGCCGGATCGGTCGATTGGATAAAACCGCGTGCAGCCCAGGCGGCGAACAGCGTATAGCCGCAACCCAGAGCGGCCGCGACATAACACCCAAGCGAAGCCCAATCCGCGGAATTTGCGAAAAACGCGCTCACACCTACCTCACCGGCACCCGTTCCCGGGGAGACTATAGTGCCCGATGGCCGTCATTGCACGTCATAGAAACGAACCAAGCGGCATCCGGCTCATCGGCCGAAACTTGTCAGGCCGTTGCGCTACTTGCCGCGCGACAGCAATTGGCGGCCCTCGAGCCCTTGCCAGGCCAGCAAAGCCGGTACGCCGAGCACGAGATCGGGAACCCGCTTGATCAGCGCCATCGCCAAGGCGATCTCGGCCGGAACGCCGAATATCGCGGACACAGCGATCAAGACGCCGTCCTGCACGCCGAGCCCGGCGGGCAAGATAAAGGCGGCGGCGCGGCTGCCTTGTCCGAGGCTTTCGATCGCCACCGCTGCGACGACGCTCACCGGGTGGCCCATGAAGGCAAGCGCGATCCAGACTTCGGCCGCGCCGAAAAACACCGCCACGAGATGAATGACGAACGATCCCGATAGGCCGCGATGGTTGCGCCAAATCTGCTGCAGCCGGTCGCCGAGGTCGACGATATGGTTGAGCGCGGTCCACTGGCGGCTTTCGCCGAATGTCACGAGGCGGCGAACGACCGGTTCAAAGGCGCCGAAATTCAAAGCGAGGAAAAATCCACCCACGGCCGGCAATGCGACGGCCAACATGACAAAGGTCATCTCCGTCAGCCGGTGGGTGCCGACGAGATCGAGGACGACGCCCGCCCCGGCCAGCACGAAAACCAACAGGCAGGCGACCTGAATGAAGACGTTGATCAGAACGCTGGCGATAGCCAAATTGACGACTATGCCGAACTGGGCAAGCAGCCGCGCGCTGATGATATCGCCGCCAAGCCCGGCAAATGGAAATAGCGCGTTGATCGCCTCCCGCACGAATTGCAGTCCGACGAAAGCGTAGGGGCCGCGCCGGATCGGCGTGAGCAGGAACCACCAACCGACCCCGGCGCCGATCAGCGCGACGGCTCTGGCAGTGACGACGAGTGCCGTCCCCCACCGCGAACTGACCACGGCCGCAATAACCGAAGCATAGCCGAAATATACAATCAGGCCGGTCAAAAGCAGCAGGCCGCAAATACCGGCGAGCGTGGCAAAGATTCTCATTGACCGGCCATATAGGAAATTACGGGGCTTGATATGCGGGATGCGGCTTTGTGGCGCCAAATCGGTCGTGGAGTGTGTCTTTTCTGCACTAGTGAAGGGCAGGCGCGGTTTCTATCCTGTATTTCCATATGCCGGGCACTGGGGCTACCGTGAAAAAAATTGCGCTTGGAACGGCGGTCATTCCTGCGCCGCTCGGCGTCGCGGGTTGCGCGGGCACCGGCAAGGGCAAGGCCCCACCGTCGGTCGCGACCAAGGGTTAGCGCTGTAAGATTGTTGGATTTTCCGTCGCAGTCGCGTCGTGACGCGAGAGAACATCGAAAACGAAACGTCCGGGCAATCTCTGGCAGAATGGGGACACCGTGATCATCGTCGTGGGACTGGCATTTGAAGCACGCATCGCCGCTGGGCCCGGAGTGCACGTCATTTGCAGCGGAGACGGCCGCAACCTGACGGCCAAGTTGACGGCGGCCATCGCGGAAGCCCGCGCCCTCGTGCGCGGCTGTCCGGGAATTATCAGTTTCGGTGTCGCCGGCGGCTTGGCGCCGCAACTACGGCCGGGAACATGCGTCGTCGGCTCCGCCGTTCTTTCCGGATCGAACCGGATGCCGACCAGCCGCGAATGGTCGCAAAAATTGCTGCAGACGATTCCGGACGCGGTTTCCGGCATGCTGCTCGGCGTGTCGGCCCCGATCGCCGATCCGGATGCCAAGCGCGCGCTCTATCTGAAGACCGGCGCGATCGCGGTCGATATGGAATTGCACATCGTCGCTACCGTCGGCCTGCAGCACGAGCTGCCGGTGGCCGCGATCCGGGTCATCACCGATCCGGCCAAGCGCGCGCTGCCGGCGTCCGCGGTCGCCGCCATGCGCTCCAACGGGACCACCAATATCGGCGCCATGCTCCGGTCGGTGCTGAGCCGGCCGCGCGAATTGCCGGCCCTGGTTCAGACCGCGCTCGACGCGCGCGCCGCGCGCGCCACGCTGGTGCGCGGCCGCAACTTGCTCGGCCCCGCATTCACTTTGCCGCTGACGACGTAACGGGCGAGAGTTAAGAGTTCAGGCCATGTTCAAGTCCGCAGCGCAAGAAATCAGCGAGTGGGCGGATCAGTGCCGACGCTGGGCCAGAACCGCGCGAACCAAAGACCAACGCTTGACGTTGCAGCATTGGGAGCGGTTTCTTAGCGAAGCCGCGTTGAAAGCGGAACAGGATCTCGAAATCGGCTATGGCCGGCCGCCGCGCGCGCCGACCAAATCCTGAACGCAATCGGCCCAGCTTCGCGGCCGGTGCTCGGCCCGCACGCGCGCTTCCCGCGCCGCGAGGTAGCCGGGGTCAAAGAGCGCGCGTTCGATCTTAGCCAGCGCATCGTCGTCATTTGACGGATCGAAGTAGTCGACAAGGTCGCCGCCCACTTCCGGGATCGACGTGCTATTCGACGCCAGGCAGAACTTTCCGTGCGCCAAGCTTTCCGCGATCGGCAATCCCCAGCCCTCGCAGAAACTCGGAAACACCGTGAACAGGCAGCGACGATAGGCTTGGCGCAGCTCGGCGTCCGACAAATCGGTCATCAGCACGATCTTGCCGCCGAGACAGCCGCTCGACTTTAGATCGGCCATCAGGTCGTCGACCAGCCAACCGATCTGGCCGGCAAACAGCAGCGTCGGCACTGCATCCGCGCCGTGCCGCTGCACCAGTCGCCGCCACACCCTGATCAGCAGGCGATGGTTCTTGCGAATTTCGACCGTGGAAACGAACAGCACGTAACGCCGAGGAAGGCTGATCTTACGCTGCTCCCCCGCCGTCAGCCGGTCGTTCAGTCCCGATCCCGGCGCGAGGATCTCGACGCGGGGCAGCGTCAATCCGGCCTCGGCGGCAAATCTGATCAGCCCGTCGCGGGAATATTTCGACGTCGTGAGCACCACGTCCGCAACGGGTATCGCGTCGTACAGCCATTGTCGAAATTGAACGACGTGACGGCGTTCGACCAAGGATTCATGTTCGATCGGAATCAGATCGTGAATCATCATCGAGAACTTGATGCCATAGCGTCGCTTCGCCGCCGCGATATGGTCGATATAACGCGGGATTCCCCAGCCGGCGCCGAGCGAGACGATGACGTCGCCGCGCCGCACCCGCCGCTCGAAGCGGCGCCGGTGCAGCGGCATGCCGAAGACATCGCGCGCCGCGCCCTTGAGCAGCGAATAGAAGAAACGCGGATGCCGCGCGACCAGCGCCGGCACCTTGGAGAATTCGCGCCAAAACTGCGCCGGCGCCCACATGGTCCGCCACGGCGCGCCAGCGCCGAGTGGATTGAGATAGGCGGAAACGATCTCGTCGAAGCCGACCTCGCGGAATTGCCTGGTGTAGATGCTGAGCCGGCAGAACCGCACGCGGCCGTTGCCGCCGTAGAGACGCTCGGCTTCGAGGTAGATTTCGAACGGGACGCGTTGCAGGCCGGTCGGATTGCGGAAGTGATCGAAGTAGCGGAGGAAGTCTTCAACCTCGAACCAGACGATGGGCTCGCCTCGGCCGTGATCCCCGCGCTCCTGCCGCGCGGCCGCAGCGGCGCGCGAGGTGCGCACACGCCCGCGGCGGCCGGTCCGCGCCAGGTGCCCAGTGAACAGCGACAACAACGAACTCGACATCGTACAGCCGAAAGCCCCCACGCGTCGTACTAGCCGGAAACCCCCATCCGCGTGGCGTCGACGAAGTGCTCGGTAGCGTCGTCGATGCCGCGCCCGGACCGGCCGCGATGCGCATGAATGTAAAGCTCGGCGGCCTTTACGGCCGGAGCATCCCCCTGCGGACGGGCCGATACCGATAATTCATAATGCACGGGCCGGGCATGGTCCGCCAGCATCTTCTCGGCATTGTAGACCTTGTTGTAATTCATGATGCCGCGCATGAAATTGGTCTGCCCGCGAATGAGGTTTTGCGCAAGTTCGCGGGCCAGCACCGGCACGGTCCACCAGCTCATATGCTTGCCATAGAGCACCCGCTGGGTGTGCAATAGCTCGCGATAGAAGCCGGCGAGCGGCAGTTTGGTCGGCAGCACGGCGTGCTGGATATCGAACAGGCGGTAATCGCGCGTCGCCAATCGGTGTTGGCCGCTGAGCCAGGTCTCGGTGCCGGGATAGGGCGTGTTGACGCTGATGTTCACCACTTCCGGCACGGACATGCACCAGTCGCGCACGACACGGAAGCGCTCCTCGTCCCAGTCGGTGTCGGCGATGATGTTGATGGCCACGCCGATTCCCAGCGAGCGGGCGAATTCCAGCGCCTCGAAATTGCGGCCAAGCGGAATGCGCTTGCGGAACTTCTTCAAGCCATCCTCGTCGATGGCTTCGATGCCGAGAAAGATCTGGGTGAGGCCGAGTTTTTTCCAGAACCGGAATACGTCCTTGTTGCGAAGCAGCACGTCGCCGCGGGTTTCCAGATAATATTTCTTGCGGATTCCCCGGCGCGCAATCGCTTCGCCGATGGCAAAGCCGTGCCGCTCGTGAATGAACGCCACGTCGTCGACGATGAAAACGCCCGGTTCCGCGATGGCGGCGAGATCCTCGACCACGCTGTCCGGGTTCAACAGCCGATAGCTGCGGCCGTAGAAGGTCCAGGCGCTGCAGAACGAACAGTCCCATGGGCAACCGCGCGAGAACTCGATCGAGGCGCAGGGATCGAGCACGCCGATGAAATATTTGCGGCGGTGGCGCACCAAGTCGCGCGCCGGCCTGATCTCTTCGAGGCGCTCGACAAAGCCCGGGCGAGGGCCTTCGCCGGCCGCGGTGACCGCGCCGGGCACTTTGGCGATGGCGCCGCGATCGCCCGCTACGGCTTCAAGCAGCTTGACGATGCCGGGTTCGCCCTCGCCCTTGAGCACGCAATCGATGGCGCCGGCGCCGTGTTCTACGATGGCGGCGGCGGTGAAGGAGGCGCTGTGACCGCCGACGCAAATGAATACGCGCGGCAGGGCGCGCTTGGTCGCTTTGGCGAGATCGACGATCTCGGGGACATTGGCGAGATAGTTGCAGGAAAAGGCGACAAAATCCGGCCGCCAGTCCGCGATCATGCGGTGATAGTCAGCGTGGCTCTCGACTTGCAGATCGATCAGCTTAGCGGGATGTCCGGCGTGCCGCGCCGCCTGCGCCACAAGTTCGAGACCCAACGGCTCAAGGCGCAGGAACACATTCGTATAGAGCAATGGCCCCGGATGGACGAAAAGCAGTCTCATGTCCGTCCTCCGGGTAACCCCAGATCGGGTTGCGAGCCGTCCCCCCTGGGCCACCATGGTATCCGCCGCGTATCCGCCGAACAAGCCGTTCGCGGCGCTGCTGCGTGCCGGCCTGTTGCTCTCGGGCGCTTTAACCGCCATCTCATCGGTGTAAAATGACGGCGACGAGGCGCCAATGGTTCCGCAAGCATCCGCTCCGCAGGCTTTGGGTTATGTCGGCGTGCGCGCCAGGGATTTGGGCGACTGGGCGGGTTATGGCGCTGGGCTCCTCGGCCTGCAGCGGGTCGACAAATCGCGTTCGACGCTCGCCTTCCGCATGGACGACCGCAAGCAGCGCATCATCGTCGACGCCGACGGCGGCGAGGGCATCGGCTTTTTCGGCTGGGAAGCCGCCGATGCGGCGGCACTCGATGCGCTCGCCGCGCGGCTGGACAACGGCGGAATCAAGGTCGCCCGCGGCGCCCGTGCGCTCGCCGACGAGCGGCATGTGGCGGATCTGATCGTGTTCAACGACCCGGTCGGCAACCGTCTCGAAATATTCCATGGCGCCGAGACGACGACCGAGCCGTTCAAGCCGGGCCGGTCGATTTCCGGCTTTCGTACCGGCCCGCTCGGCCTCGGCCATGTCGTGCTCAATGCCGACACACCGGCGACCATCGACCGGCTGATGGCGTTTTATCGCGATACCCTCGGCTTCCGCCTGACCGATTATTACGATCACCCGTTCGTCGCGCGCTTTCTTCACCTCAATCCGCGCCATCACAGCCTCGCCTTCATCCAGACCGGCAAGAACGCGGTCCATCACATCATGATGGAGCTGTTCAGTTTCGACGACGTCGGTCAGGGCTACGATCTTGCGCTCGGCGAGGCCGGCCGCGTCGCGACCACGCTGGGGCGCCATACCAGCGATTTCATCACCTCGTTCTATTCCTGGACGCCATCCGCCTTCATGGTCGAGTACGGCTGGGGCGCGCGCTCGATCGATCCAGACACCTGGGAGGCCTACGAGCGCAAGGAGGGCCCGAGCCTATGGGGCCACGACCGCGTCTGGCTGTCCAAGGAAGACAATGCCAAGGCGCGCGCGCTGCGGCTCAACAACGCCGCCGCCGGCTATCGCCGGCCGGTGCAGGTGATGGACGGCAATTACGAAGTCATGTCCGGCGTCTGTCCGTGGTGGGACAGCGTGAAGTCGCGTTCCGCCGCGCAATAATATGGAAGCGACCGTCAGCAACATTCACACACGCCGGATCGCCAAATTCGTCTCACAACTCACGTATGAGCAAATTCCCACCGCGGTGCGCGAGCGGATCAAGCTGCTCATCCTCGATGCGCTCGGCTGCGCCATTTACGGCGCCAATCTCGAATGGTGCCGCATCCTGCGCGACACGCTGCAAGCGGCTCGATGCAACGCACACGACCTCGATCTGGGGCACGGATCGCAAACTCTCCTCGCCGCATGCGGCCTTGGTCAACGGCACGCAGGTGCAGGGTTTCGAGCTTGACGACGTGCACCGTACCGCCGTCCTGCATGTCGGCGCGGTCACGCTGCCGGCACTGATCGCGGTCGCCGAGAGCCACGCGCGACTGTCAGGCCGCGATTTCCTCACCGCCGCCGTCGCCGGCTATGAAATCGGCCCGCGCGTCGGGCTTTGCATGGGCCAGGAGCATATCGGCCAAGGCTGGCATTCCGGCGCGACCGTCGGCGTGTTTTCCGCGGTTTCCGGCGCCGCGCGCGCGCTGGCGCTGTCCGCCGACGCTACCGTGCACGCGCTCGGCATCGCCGGCACGCAATCGTCCGGCCTGATGGCGGCGCAATATGGCGCCATGGTCAAGCGCATGCATGCCGGACGCGCGGCGCAAAGCGGACTTTATGCGGCGCTGTTGGCGAGCCGGGGTTTCACCGGCATCGTCGATGTGTTCGAGGCGCCGTATGGCGGCTTCTGCACGACATTTTCGCGCTCCACGGATCGCTTCGATCTTGCGCAACTCAGTGCCGGGCTCGGCGAGAGGTTCGAGACCATGGGCATCTCGCTCAAGTTCTATTCCTGCGTCGGCAGCAATCACACGACGCTCGACGCCATCGGTGACATCCGCAAGCGTCACCCGTTCACACCCGACGCGATCGACGGCATCGTCGTGCATGCCTCGCAAGTCACGCGTCGATCATGCCGGCTGGCCCTATCGGCCGGAGGGCTTGACCGCGGCGCAGCTCAACCTGCCGTTCTGCGTCGCCACGCTCCTGATTGAGGGCGACGTGTTTGTCGACGAGTTCACGCCGGATTGCGTCGACCGATCCGGCGCGGATCGCATTGGCGCGCAAGGTCGAGGTCATCCACGACCCGGCGATCACGGCGCTCGGCGCCGCGCACCGCCACAAGGTGCATGTCGAGGTCCGTTTGCGCGACGGCTCGGTCGAACGCGAGACCCGCGAAGCGTCCGCGCGGCAGCGAGCATTCTTTCGCCGGCACGGACGATATCGTCGCCAAATTCCGCAAGCTCGCGCGCGGCGTCATGGCCGGAAGGCAGCAAGACGCGCTAATCGAGGCGGTGCTGCGGCTCGACGATTTGCCGGACAGCCTGGCACTTACGCAACTGCTCTGCATTTCGTAGGTCCACCCCGGATTTCGCTTTCGCTCAATCCAGGCTACATTTTGCCAATGGAATTCGGCGTTTTCGATCATCTCGATCGCACCGGCAGTTCGCTGGCGGATTATTACGAGGATCGCCTCAAGATCGTCGAAGCCTACGACCGCGCGGGCTTTTATGCCTATCACCTGGCCGAGCACCATGCGACGCCGCTCGGCATGGCGCCGTCGCCGAACATATTCCTCGCCGCAGTGGCGCAGCGCACGCGGCGGCTGCGTTTCGGTCCGATGGTCTTCGTGCTGCCGCTGTATCATCCGCTGCGGCTGATCGAGGAAATCTGCATGCTCGACCAGATGAGCGGCGGCCGTCTCGAATTGGGTTTCGGACGCGGCGCCTCGCCGATCGAGATTGCCTATTACGGCGTCGATCCTGACGACGCGCAGGACCTCTATGCGGAGGGCGTCGAGCTGATCATCGAGGGCTTGACCCATAAACGGCTCGATTTCCACGGCAAGCATTTCTCTTTCGACGCCGTGCCGATGGAGCTTGAGCCGTTTCAGAAGCCGCATCCGCCGATCTGGTACGGCGTGCACGCGCCGGACAGCGCCGAGCGCGCGGCCAAGCGCAATCTTCATGTCGTCAGCCTCGATCCGACCGCGGAGGCGCGGCTGGCGATCGAGCGTTATCGCGCGTGCTGGCGGCCGGCGCATCCGGGCGCCGCGCAGCCCAAGCTCGGGCTGGGTCGCTTCATCGTCGTCGCCGAAAGCGATGTGCAGGCGCTGGCTCTGGCGCGCCGCGCCTATCCGGTCTGGCATCGGAGTTTCACCTATCTGTTCCGCCTGCTCGACCGGCCGCAGAACCATCCGCGCCCGGGCGATTTCGATGCGCTGGTCGAGCGCGGCCAAGGCATTGCCGGTTCGCCGGCCACGGTCACGGAGTTTCTCGCGTCGCAGCTCGCGGAGACGCAATGCAATTACGTGGTCGGCCAGTTCGCCTTCGGCGATCTCACGCGCGAGGAATGCCTGCGCTCGATCGAGCTTTTTGTCAGCGACGTCATGCAGAAATTGCGTGCGCGAAGCACCGAAGCGTTGGCCACAGTGCGATAGAGCTAAGTGTCGCGCGACGCTTTCAGATGCGCCATCACCTTTGCCCGCAAGGCCGCCTGCTCTTCGGCGCTCCACTTGCGAAAGCCTTCGCCCGATTTGAACCCAAGCTTGCCGTCGGCTACCAGCCGCTCAAGATAGGGCGACGGACCGGGCTTGCTTTCGATCGCCGGTAGCACCGTGTTGTGAATCGCGAGCGTCAGATCGGTGCCGACGAGGTCGGCGTTTTCCAGCGGGCCGAGTACCGCGAGCCTGCGGCCGAACGAGGCCTTGATGACGGCGTCGACGGTGGCGGCGTCGCAGATGCCGTGCTCGACCAGCGCAATCGCTTCGCGCCACAGCGCATGCTGCAAGCGGTTGCCGATGAAGCCCGGCACGTCTTTCTTGACGTGGGCCGGCTTCTTGCCGGCCGCCTCGTGCAATCGCATGGTCCAGTCGAGAGCTTGCGGCGATGTCCATTGCGTCTCGATCACTTCGACAAGCGGCACCAGAAACGGCGGGTTCCACCAATGCGTGCCGAGCGCGCGCTCGCGCCGGTTCAGCCCTTGCATGATCGATGTGATCGGGATGACCGAGGTGTTGCTGGCAAGGATGGTGTCGGCGCGCACATGGCGTTCGATCTCGGCGAACAGTTTTTGTTTCAGCGCCAAGTCCTCGGCTATCGCCTCGACCACGTAGTCGGCGTCGCGCACCGCATCGGCGAGCGCCGTGCACGGCTTGACCCGCAGCACCGCGCTCTCGTCATCGCCGAGATCGTGCAGATTGCCGGCAATGCGCGCGGTCGCGGTGTCGAGATTCTTGGCGAAGGAATCGGTGATCGCAACATCGTGGCCGGCGAGCGCGAACACTTGCGCGATGCCGTGGCCCATCAGCCCGGCGCCGACGACGGCGATGCGCGCCTTCGCCATCGTCTAACCCGCCGTATAGCCGCCGTCGGCGTAAAGAATATGCCCGGTATAGAAGTCGGACGCCTTGGAGGCGAGGAACAACAGCGGCCCGGCAAGATCTTCCGGCTCGCCGAGCCGGCCCTTCGGCACCCGCGTGAGAAAGCCCGCGCGCACCGTCTTGCCGCGATCGTCGTCGCCGAACATCCATTCGGTCAGCGGCGAGCGGAAGACCGTCGGTCCAAGCGCGTTGACGGTGATGCCGGCAGGCCCAAGTTCGCAGCCGAGCGCCTTGGTGATGCCGTCGACCGCCGACTTCGACGCGCAATAGGCGGTATAGCCGGCCGGATGGCCGAGCAGGCCGCGCGCTGAGGACATCAGTACGATCTTGCCGCCGCGGCCCTGCTTGATCATCTGCCGCGCGCAAGCGCGCGCCATCAGCCAGGATTGCGTGACATTGGCGTCCATCACGTCGAGGAAGTCTTCGGCCTTCTGATCGACGATCTTCGCCACTTTGTTCTGGCCCGAGGCCACGACTAGGATATCGACGCCGCCGAATTTCTCGACGGCGGTCGCGACGATGGCGTCGCAATTCGCCTCGGAGCTCGGCCGCCTGGCGACGAACTTCGGCCTTGCCGCCGAGCTTGCCGCATTCGGCAGCGATCTTTTTCAGCCCATCGGCATTGTTCGCGGCGAGAACGACATGGGCGCCGGCCGCAGCAAGCGTTTTCGCCGCCACCGCGCCGAACGCGCCGGTCGCGCCGGTGACGATGGCGGTCTTGTCTTTGACGTCGAACAGCGACAGGGGGTTTTTCAGGAAATCTTCGGACATGGACGCGTTCTCACATTTGCATCTATTGCTCGTCATGCCCGGCCTTGTGCCGGGCATCCACGTCTTCTTACGACGCGAAGACGTGGATGGCCGGGTCAAGCCCGGCCATGAAGCCTGCGGCGTCACTTCACCGGCGCGACGGCGACCGCGATGGTGCAGACATCGTGGCCGCGGTTGATGATCTCGCGGCTTTCGTTCGGACCGATGTAGCAGCTGTCGCCCTGCCTGATGACCGTCTCCTTGCCGCCGACGATGACGGTGAGCTCGCCGGCGAGCACGTAATAGA
Organism: uncultured Alphaproteobacteria bacterium; assembly: GCA_963729335.1. GTDB lineage: Bacteria > Pseudomonadota > Alphaproteobacteria > Rhizobiales > Xanthobacteraceae > BOG-931. Next base: position 828,368 of record CAVSNN010000001.1, on the reverse strand, counting down.
TCTTCTCCGGCGGCGAGGCGTCGGGACCGGCGCCGCCGCCCGGCAGGAAGTGCGAGACGCCGAACACGAGCGCCTGCGAGCCGCCCATCTCGGCGCCGAACACGCGGAACGATTTATAGCCGCGATGGTTCGGCGCCTCGTAGGGTTTTGCTTCCGAAAATTTGCGCACGATCATGCGAACTTCTCCCCTTTTTCGATCCGGTAGGCGCCCCTCGGATCGACAATCGCCACCAGGCGAATGATGCAGCCGTCGCCGCGGTCCCAGTTCCACGGAAAGAACGCGAAGGTGCAGCGCCGGCCGGTGACCTTGTCGATCTCGCCGCCGACGTTCTCGATGCCGAGAATGCCATTTTTGAACAGGATGCGGTGCACCGGCTCCCAATCGGGAAAATCGGCCTTCCAGTCGCGGCCGCCGGACCATTCCTTGTATTCGGCGGCAAGATGCGGATGCAGGGGGCCGTTGCGTTGCGGGCCGATCGCGGTCGCCAGCGGATGATCGTTGGCCTGGGTATCGTGGCCGACCACCTTGACCTGTTTTTCGACGAACCAGTTGCCGGCCGAAGCCACGAAGCCGGGCGAATAGCAGAAATAGTCCTCGCTATCCTCGTATTTCTCGTGCCAGCCGGTGTTGACGATCACCACGTCGCGCGGCCGCACGATCTTGCCGGCGGCCTTTTCCAGGTCGTCATAGGTGATCGGCTCCCATTTCTTCTTCGGCAGCGCAACGACGATGCCGGAGCCGAAGAAATGCGGCAGCGGCACCTCGTCGATGAAGGGCGTGCCCTGCACGACGTGAGCCGGCGCGTCGATATGGGTGGTGTTGTGCATCGAGGTGGTGATGCGCTGCGACAGCACGCCCGACTTCGCCATATAATGGATGCGTTCGATCTTGACGTCTTCGAAATAGGGCCAGTTCGGCGACTGATAGCCGAAGCGATGCGACAGGTTGTAGAATTCAAGACCCATCGCGTTGTTGAGGTTTTCCTCGAACGTCACCCCGCGAATTTTCTGCGTCACGGGCGTTCCTCCACTTACGCTTAAACCGCTGTTGTACGGTCCCAAGTTTGTAGCGAATATCGGTTATAAGGTACAGAGAGCCGCGACATCCGCGCATCCGGGGGAAGCATGGTCCGCAAAATCGCTCTCGAAGAGCATTTTCTGTCGCCCGGTCTGGTCGACTACTGGCGGCCGACGATGACCGAAGTCGCACCGGAGCGCAGCGATTATTTCTTCCGCAATCTCACCGATTTCGGCGAACTGCGCCTGCAAAGCATGGACGCGGCCGGTATCGCGCGGTCGGTGCTGTCGATCGCCGGCCCCGGCGTGCAAGTCGAGCGCGACGCCGCCACGGCCACACGCCGGGCGCGGGAGTCGAACGACTTCCTCGCGCACGAAATCGAGAAGCGGCCCGACCGCTATTCCGGCTTCGCCCATCTCGCCATGCAGGACGCCAGGTCGGCGGCCGATGAGCTGGAGCGCTGCGTCCGCGAACTCAAGTTTTGCGGCGCCATGATCAATGGCCATACCCACGGGCAATATCTCGACGACCCCGCGCTCTATCCATTTTGGCAGCGCGCGGTCGCGCTCGGCGCGGTAATCTATCTGCACCCGGCCGACCCCGTGTCGCAGCCGTCGGTCCTGTCCGGCTACAAGGTACTGATGCAGCCGATGTGGGGCTGGGGCTTCGAGACCGGCTCGCATGCGTTGCGGCTCGTCGTCGGCGGACATTTCGACCGCTTCCCGCGCAGCCGGTTGATGCTGGGCCACCTCGGCGAGACATTGCCGTTTCTGTTGTGGCGCTTCGACAGCCGCGCCCAGTTTCATGGCCTCAAGCTCAAGAAGCCGCCGTCGGAATACATCCGGGAGAACATCATTGTGACGACGTCCGGCATGTGTTCGGCAGAGCCACTCGCCTGCACCATCGCCGCGCTCGGCCGGGACCGCGTCATGTTCGGCGCCGATCATCCCTTCGAGTCGGCGCAGGAAGCCGGCGAATTCCTCGATCACACCCCGCTTGCGGATGACATCGCGCGCGCGACATCTGCGTTCAACAATGCGGTGCGGTTTCCCTCGGATCTTGCCCAAAGCATGACCAAAGTTCTCATCGTCGACGTCCATGCCGAAATGTATCGCGATGCCCTGCGGGCGGAATTTCCGGCGCTGCAATTCGCGCTATTTCGCAATGCCGCGGAAGTGGCGGGCGACTTTCCGATCTCGACGCCATGATGATGTTCGGCATCGAGATCCGCGACGACATGCTGAAAGCCGCGCCGCGGTTGAAATGGATCCAGTCGTTCGCGACCGGCATCGATCATTTCCTGCGCTGCCCGTCGCTCAAGGCCGAGGTTCTCATCACCAGCGGCCGCGGCATCCACGGCGTGCCGATGCGCGAGCAGGTGCTCTATCTGATGATGGCGGTCGGCCACGACGCCACGCGCCAAGTCGAAGACTTTCAGCATCGCATTTGGAAGCGGCGGCTGTGGAGCACGCTGCACGGCAAGACCGCGGTGATCGCCGGTACCGGCATCGTCGGCGCCGCGATCGGCGAACCGCTGAAGGCGCTGGGCATGCCTGTCATCGGCGTCAGCCGCACGCCGCGGCAGGCCGAAGGTTTTGACGAGATCATGCCGGCGGATCGTTTGCTCGACGCCGCCGCCCGGGCCGACTATCTCATCAATGTTTTGCCGGCGGCGCCGTACAATTTCGCGCTGTTCGATGCCGCCGTGTTCGCCGCGATGAAACCCACCGCCTATTACATCAGCGCCGGCCGCGGCCAGACCGTCGACGAGACCGCGCTGATTGCGGCCTTGCGCGAGCGCCGCATCGCCGGCGCCGCCCTCGACGTGTTCCAGAGCGAGCCGCTGCCGCCCGACAGCCCGTTCTGGACCCTGCCGAACGTGTTCATCACCCCGCATGTCGGCGGCTATATCGTCGAATACGAGGACTTCATCATGCCGCTGATCATCGACAATATGCGACTATTCCTCGCAGGACGGCAAAGCGAAATGAAGAATATCGTCGCCCGTTAAGACGGGGTCGGTAAATGCGACATGGCGTTGGAAATCCATCGTAGACGCTTTTTTGGGTTATTCACCGGCTTGGCTGCGGCAGGCGCTTTGCCGTCCCGCTCGCGTGCTCAAAATCGAGTATGGCGCATCGGTATGCTCGAAACGGTGTCGGCCCTCAGCAAGCCGAAGGATTTTGCCGCGTTTCGACAAGGTTTGCAGGCGCTCGGATATATCGAGGGGCAAAACCTGCAAATAGAATACAGATCGGCCGACGGCGATCCCCAACGCTTTCCGGCGCTCGCACGGGGCCTGGTCAAAGAAAACATCGACGTAATTGTTACGCGCGGGACGCCAGCAGTCGTTGCGGCAAAGAACGCGACGGCGACAATTCCGATTGTTATGGCTGCCATCGGTGACCCGCTTCTGGTCGTCGCAACACTCGCGCATCCCGGCGGCAATATCACCGGACTGAGCGCCTTCGTGACAGATCTAATGGCAAAACGAGTTGAGATTCTTCGCGACCTCATTCCTGGACTGTCGAACGTCGGTGCGCTTCTGAATATGAGTAACGGTTCGCAGCCGGCTCAGTGGGTGGATATCCAACGAGCGGCCAAGGTCTTTGGCATGCAGTCGGAGCTCTTCGATGTGCGAGGAACGGCGGATCTGGCGCCCGCATTCGATAGTGCCATTCAGCAGCATACCGGGGCACTTATCGTCGAAATCGATGCCGTTACGCAGGCCAATCATGGCCTCATTGTCGAACTTGCTCTAAAACATCGGCTGCCGGCGATTTATCCGTCTCGCGAATTTGTCGATGCAGGGGAACTCATGAGCTATGGCGTTGATTATCCCGACCTGTATCGCCGTGCGGCAGCGTTCGTGGATAAAATCATCAAAGGCGCCAAACCAGCCGACCTGCCAGTCGAGCAACCGACCAAGTTCGAAATGATCGTCAATCAAAAAGCCGCCAAGGTGCTTGGTTTCGTGCTACCGCCGGCTATCGTGCTGCGCGCCGACGAGGTGATCGAATAGCATATCGCGGGTTATCGACGGCGGTAGCTCAGCCGCGGTGCAGATTATCGTTGCGCGCTGAGCCCATTAGGCCGCACCGTCCGTCATGCTATGGACGGTTTTCAAGGCAACCGGATTATTGCAAAATAGGCCTTGCCGGGCCGCCGCTGCTAAGGGGATATGCCCCGCGACGCTCTGGCCGCGATCAGGGAGTGTGCCGTGGCGCTTGCGAAGCTGAAATTCCCGATCGCTCTGTTCGGTGCCGCGCAGCTTCTCAAACATGCGGCGAGGCGGCATCCCGAATTTAAGGTGCGCCTGAAGGAGCACGATTTCGTCGCGCAGATCGTGGCGCGCGACGAGGGGATCGGGCGCTGGTTTCAATTCAATAAAGGTATCGTCACGTCGGCCGCGGGCCTGCACGGCGAGCCCGACATCAAGCTGATGTTCAAGAACGCCAAGATCGGCGCGGCGCTGCTCACCCCGCCGGTCAACTGGCTCAATCAGATCAATGCGCAGAAGGACTTCGTCCTCACCGTCGACGGGCCGGAATACCTCACCAACTGGTTTGCGCAGACGCTGATGATGAGCCAGTCGGCCGGCCTCAAATACGGCACCAAGCTCCGTCGCGGCGTGACGCGCTACTGCAACATGACCAACGGCGGGCCGGTCTTCGTCTATGTGAAGGACGGCAAAATCATCCGCATGACGCCGATCGATCTTGGCGACGAAGACGGCGCATCGTGGACCATCGTGGCCAAGGGGCAAAAGCTCACGCCGCCGCGCAAGACGACGCTGGCGCCGCACGGCCAGAACGCGAAATCGATCGTCTATTCGCCGGATCGCCTGCTTTACCCGATGAAACGCGTGGACTTCGATCCAAACGGCGAACGCAATCCACAAAACCGCGGCAAGTCGGGCTATGTGCGCATTTCTTGGGACGAGGCGATCAAGCTCGTCACCGACGAGATCAAACGGCAGAAACGCGACTATGGCCCCGGCGCGATTACGTTTTCGCACGGCTCGCATCACACCTGGGGCAATGTCGGCTATTACCTGTCGGCGCTGTTCCGCTTCGCCAACGCCGTCGGCATGACGCGCATCCACCACAATCCGGATTCCTGGGAAGGCTGGTATTGGGGCGCGGTGCATCACTGGGGTCACACGCTGCGCGTCGGCCAGTCGGAAACCTACGGCACCGTCGAGGACTGCCTGCAAAGCTGCGACATGATCGTTTTTTGGTCTGCAGACCCCGAAACGACATCAGGCTCCTACGGCGCGCAGGAAGGCACCACGCGCCGGCAGTGGCTCAAGGATCCGAAGCTCGGCATCAAGGTCGTGCACGTCGATCCCTATTACAACGCCACCGCGCAATTCCTGCCCGGCAAATGGTTCGCGCCGAAGCCGACCACCTCGGTCGCGATGGCGATGGCGATCGCTTACGTCTGGATCGAGGAAAACCTCTACGACAAAGACTATGTCGAAACCCACACTGTCGGCTTCGACAAGTGGAAGGCGTATCTGATCGGCGACGAGGATGGCGTTGCGAAAACGCCGGAGTGGCAGGAGAACGAAACCGGCGTTCCGGCCAAGGACGTGCGTGCGCTGGCGCGCGAATGGGGGCGCAAGCGCGTCTATCTTGCGCCCGGCGGCTGGGGCAACGGCCATGGCGGCGCTTGCCGCAATCAGACCGGCATTCCCTGGGCCCGCGTCATGGTCTGCCTGGTCGCAATGCAGGGGCTCGGCAAGCCCGGCATCAATATGGGCCACCTGCAATGGGGTACGCCGATCGACTTTAATTTCTATTTCCCGGGCTATGCCGACGGCGGCATGTCGGGCGATCTGGAAAATACCGCGATGCCGGTCGAGCTGTATCAGCGCATGCCGCAATTGCCGACCATGAATTCCAACGGCCAGCGCATTCCGCGCATTTTCGTCCCCGAAGCGATCGTCGACGGCAAGGCCGAAGGCTATCCATGGGTCGGCAAATCGATTGAGCACCAGTTCGCGCGCTTTTCCTATCCGGCGCCCGGCCATTCGCCGGTGCACATGCTCTACAAATACGGCGGCTCGATCCTCTCGACCATGAACAACACCAATCGCTGGGTGCGGATGTACCAGTCGCCGAACCTGGAATTCGTCGTCAACCAGTCGATCTGGTTCGAGGGCGAAGCGAAGTTCGCCGACGTTCTGTTGCCGGCCTGCACCAATTTCGAGCGCACCGACATCAGCGAATGGGCAGGCCTTGGCGGCTACGGCCATCACGGCCAGCAGCAGCTCAATCACCGCGTCATCGTGTTCCAGGCGCCGGCGGTCAAGCCGCTCGGCGAATCGAAGTCCGACTATTGGATCTTCAACGAGCTGTGCAAGCCGCTTGGGCTCGCCAATTATTTCTCCGAGGGCGTCAACGAGATCGACTGGGTCAAGCGCATGTATCTCGCTTCCGACATGCCGAAATACATGTCGTGGAAGAAATTTCTCAAGCGCGGCTATTTCGTCGTTCCCGCCGAGAAGGAAAAGCTGCGCGCGCCGGTGTCGTTCCGTTGGTTCTACGAGAACCGCAAGAAAGACGTGCCGGAGGCGCAGCCGCTGCCGTCCGACTACGCCGAGGAATATCTGCGCGGCCTGCAGACGCAATCCGGCAAGCTCGAATTCGAGTGCAATTCGCTTCTACGGTTTAACGATCCGGAACGGCCGCCGATCGTCAAATACCAGCCGTCATGGGAAGGTGCGCATTCCGGCGAACTGTTCGAGCGCTATCCGCTGCAATTGCTCACCCCGCATTCGAAATATTCGTTCCACACCCAGGGCGACGGCAAGGATTCATTCCTGCTCAATATCGAGGACCACCGCGTCAAGGTCGACGGCTACTATTATTGGATCGTGCGCATGAACGCCGACGACGCCAAGGAACGCGGCATCGCCAAGCACGGCCTGGTCAAAGTGTTCAACGATCGCGGCGCGGTGATTTGCGCGGCGTTACCGACGCAACGGTTGCCGCGCGGCGTCGCCCACGGCTACGAATCCTCGGCAATCTACGACCCGATGGGCGAGCCGGGCAAATCGGTCGACCGCGGCGGCTGCCTTAACCTGCTCACGCCTGAGCGGACGCAGACAAAATCGACGCATTCGCTCGCCGGCTCCAACGCGCTGGTGCAGATCGAGCCGTGGGACGGCCGCACCGAACACCTGTCGGCGGCGTTCGCGGCGATGGAGAAGGACAAGGAGATCAAGCGCACGCTCAAGGAAGCGCATCTGGTGCCGGCGAAATGAAATTCACCTCTCCCCGCTGCGCGGGGAGAGGTCGAGTGAGCGAAGCGAACGAGGGTGAGGGGGCGTTGCCGCAATTCTGAGCCAAGCGGCCGAGCCCCCTCACCCCACCCTCTCCCCGCGCGCGGGGAGAGGGAGACGCAGGCAGAGTGAACTAAATGAAAAAATGGAACCTCATCATCGACGTGGCCGAGTGCACCAATTGCAATCTGTGCACGCTCGCGGCCATGGACGAATATGTCGGCAACGAGTGGCCCGGCTATTCGGCACCGATGCCCAAGCACGGCCACAAGTGGATCAACATTTTGCAAAAGGAACGCGGGCAAATCCCGATGATCGACATCGCCTACGTTCCCACCATGTGCAATCACTGCGACGATGCGCCGTGCATGAAGGCGGACAACACCGGCGCGATCAAGAAACGCAAGGACGGCATCGTCATCATCGATCCGGTGAAGGCGAAGGGGCAAAAGCATCTGGTCGACGCCTGTCCCTACGGTCACATCTGGTGGAACGAGGAATTGCAACTGCCGCAAGCCTGGACCTTCGACGCCCATCTCCTCGACCAGGGCTGGGCGCAGACGCGCGGCCAGCAATCCTGCCCGACCGGCGCCATGCGCGCGATCAAAGTCGAAGACGAGGAAATGGCGCGCCTCGCCCGCGAGCAAAATCTCGAAGTGTTCAAGCCCGAGCTTGGCTCGAAGCCGCGGGTCTATTACCGCAATCTGTGGCGCTATTCGAAGTGCTTCATCGGCGGCACGCTCGCCGAGGTAAAAAACGGCGTGGTCGACTGCGTCGAGGGTGCGAGCGTCCAGCTGGTCAAGGACGGCGCGTCGATCGCGGTGACCACGACCGACAATTACGGCGATTTCAAATTCGACCGGCTCGACGAAAATTCCGGCCGCTACACCGTGCAGATTTATGCCAGCGGCCGCACCAAGAGTTTGCAAGCCAATCTCGGCCTAAGCATCAATCTCGGCGAGATCAGATTATAGCTGCTATTCCGGCGGCGTGCCGTTTTGCGCCAAAACCTCGCCGGCGAGATAAAGCGATCCGGTAATGAGGATGCGCGGCGCCGGGTGCAGATCGAGCTTGCCGGCGACCGCGATCGCGCCATCGAGATCGTCGCGCGTCAGTGCCGGAATGCCGACGAGGCCTGCGATTTCGGCAAGTGCGGCCGGCGGCACCGCCTTGTCCTGGTGGATCGGCACGGCGATCACGCGCCGGGCGAGGCCGGAAAAGTTCTTCAGGAAACCGGCGCTGTCTTTGGTCGCCAGCATGCCGACGATGAGCACGAGCGGCCGCGACACGCGCTCTTCGAGATCGGCGAGCGCCGCGGCGATGGCCTGACCGCCGTCGACATTGTGCCCGCCGTCGAGCCACAGTTCGCTCTCAGGCGGCGCCAAAGCCGCCAGCCGTCCGCGCGACAGCCGCTGCATGCGCGCCGGCCAGTCGACCCGCGTCATGCCGGCCTCGAACGCGGCGGCCGGCAGCTTGAGACCGGCCACGCGCAGCGCCGCGACTGCGGCGCCGGCATTCTCGTACTGGTGGCGGCCATAGAGCTTCGGCGCCGGCAGATCGAGCAGCCCATCGCCATCCTGATAGACCAGCCGGCCGCGTTCCTCGGTCGCGGTCCAGTGCTCGCCGGCGATGGCAAGCGGCGCTTTGAGCCGCGCAGCCTGCCGCTCGATGACCGCGAGCGCGCCTCGCGCCTGGCCGGCAATCACTGCCGGCACTCCGGATTTCAGGATGCCGGCCTTTTCGGCGGCGATATTCTCGACCGTGTCGCCGAGAAACTCGCGATGATCGAGCGAGATCCGGGTGATGACGCTCGCCAGCGGCCGCTCGACGACGTTGGTGGCGTCGAGCCGGCCGCCGAGTCCGACTTCGAGCAGCACCGCGTCGGCCGGATGGCGCGAAAACAACAGAAACGCCGCGGCGGTCTCGATCTCGAACACCGTGATCGGCGCGCCGCCATTGCTGCTTTCGCATTCGGCGAGCGCGGCGGCGAGCTCGGCGTCGCCAACCAAGCGGCCGCCGCCCTGGTGTCCGATGCGAAACCGCTCGTTGAGGCGAACCAGATTAGGCGACGTATAGACGTGCACGCGCTTGCCCGCGGCTTCCAGGATCGCGCGCATGAAGGCAATGGTCGAGCCCTTGCCGTTGGTGCCGGCGACGTGAATGACCGGCGGCAGCCGCCGCTCCGGATGATCGAGCGCGGTAACGAGGCGCGCCACGCGATCGAGCGCGAGGTCGATGCGCTTGGGATGCAGCGCCAGAAGCCGCGCCAGCATGGCGTCGACCGGCACCGCGTTGGCCTGCCGGTCGTTCACGAGGTCGCGGCGGCGGGCGCCGGCAGGCTGAGTTCCCTGCCGATCTCTCCGCCGCGTGTGGGGGAGGGTTGGGAGGGGGGCGCGCTGGCCGGCGCCTTGGTCAGGAGCCGGCACAATCGGGCGATCGTCGCGCGCAAATCGTGGCGGTGCACCACCATGTCGACCATGCCGTGGTCGCGCAGATATTCGGCCCTTTGGAAGCCGTCCGGCAGCTTCTCGCGGATGGTCTGTTCGATGACGCGCGGCCCGGCAAAGCCGATCAGCGCGCCGGGCTCTGCGATGTGCACGTCGCCGAGCATGGCATAGGACGCGGTGACGCCGCCGGTCGTCGGATTGGTCAGCACGACGATATAGGGCTTGCGCGCCTCGCGCATGCGCTGCACCGCGATGGTGGTGCGCGGCAGTTGCATCAGCGACAGGATGCCTTCCTGCATGCGCGCGCCGCCCGAGGCCGCGAACATCACGAACGGGCAGCCCTTTTCCACCGCGGTGTCGAGGCCCTTGATCACCGCCTCGCCGGCCGCCATGCCGAGCGAGCCGCCCATAAAATCGAAATCCTGCACGCCGATGACGGCGGCGAAGCCGTCGAGCTTGCCGTAGCCGAGCTTGACCGCATCGTTGAGCCCGGTCTTGCTGCGGGCGTCCTTCAGCCGGTCGAGGTAGCGGCGCTCGTCGCGGAACTTCAACGGATCGAGCGGCACTTCGGGCACGGCGATGTCGAACCAGGTCTCGTTATCGAACATCGATTTCAATCGCGCCGTGGCGCTCATATGCATGTGATAATTCGAGCCGGGAATGACGAACTGGTTCGACTTCGACGTCCTTGTAGAACACGAGCTGGCCGGTCTCCGGACATTTGATCCAGAGATTTTCCGGCACTTCACGCCGGAGCAGGCTGTTGATCTTGGGCCGGACGACGTTGGTGATCCAGTTCATCGTTCACCTGCCGCGACGGCTTCGCGGATCGCAAGACCCTCGAACGCCGCGCCGCGCATTGTAGCACTTTTCGGGCCGCTGCGATCTAGCTGCACGTCATTTCAACCGGTGCGAGACCGCCTGACCGCGCCGCGCGAGGAGGCCTCCTGCGACACCATACGCAGGATCCGCTGCCGGTTCCGCAGCTCGGCCGCGTCGAGCAGCATTTGGCCCGCCCAGCGATAGACGTTGCGCAAGCGGACGATCTCGCGCATCAGCCGCATTCGCTCGCGCTGCTCGGCCTCGGGCATGCGTAGCGCTTCTTCGATCGCGTCGATCATGCTGCGGGCGTCGTAAGGATTGACGATCAAGGCCTCCGACAATTCCCGCGACGCGCCGGCGAAGGTGGACAGCAAGAAAACGCCCCGCTCGTCGTCGCGCGCCGCGACGAACTCCTTGGCGACGAGATTCATGCCGTCGTGCAGACTCGAGACGATGCACAGGTCGGCGGCGCGGAACAGTTCGTAAATTTCATCGGGCTCGTAATGGCGCACGATCAGCGAAATCGGCTGAAACGACCCGCCGCCATGCCGCGCGTTGATCTCGCGAACCAGGTCCGCGGCCTCCGCCTGGAGCGCACTGTAGGTCGCAAGCTTGCTTCGGCTCGGCGCCGCAACCTGGATAAACGCGAATTGATTCTTCCATTCCGGCCGGTTCGACAGGAAGGCATCGATCGCGCGCAACCGTTCGAGAATGCCCTTGGTGTAATCGAACCGCTCGATGCCGACGCCAAGCCGCACGTTTTCGCCAAGACCGTGGCGCCGCCGGACCGCCGACCGGCACTCCGCCACCGGCTTCTGTTCCTGCATTGCGGCCGGCGGCCACTCGATCGATATCGGATAAGGTCGAACGAATGTCTCCAGGCCGCCGAACGTAATCTCCGACTGGTCGCGATCGGTTCGCGCCTCCATGAACCGATCGACCGTATCGAGGAAATTATTGCAGTGGAATTGCGTGTGAAAGCCGATCACCGAACTGCCGAGCAGGCCGGAAATGATCTCTTCCTTCCACGGACAGATGCCGAATATTTCCGAATTCGGCCACGGGATGTGCCAGAACGTTATGATGGTCGCGTTCGGCAGCTTGGCGCGCAGCATGCTCGGCAGCAGCGCGAAATGGTAATCCTGGACGAGAATGATCGGATCGGGACGCGTGGCCTCGCTGGCGACGGCCTGCGCGTAGCGGGCGTTGACGAGCTTATATTGCTGCCAGTCGGCGTCGCGGAAATGCGGCCGCACGAAGGCCATATGGCATAACGGCCAAAGACCCTCGTTGGCGAGACCATAATAGTAGCCGTTCTGCTCTTCGTCGGTGAGCCAGACCCGGCGCAGCACGTAGCTCGGACGCGCCGGCGGCACGCGAATTCGATCGAAGCGATCCACCGTTTCGCGGTCCGCGCTGCCGCTGCCGTGGGCGATCCAGGTGCCGCCGCAGGCCCGCATGATCGGCTCGATCGCCGCGACTAGCCCGCTGGCCGGCGTCTGCACGACGATCTCTGCGGATTCGCGATTGTGAATATACGGCTCGCGATTGGAGACGACGATCACTTCGGCGTCCGTCAGCTTCTGCGCCAGCACGAGCCGCAGCATGGCCGGCGACCAGTCGACATCGGGACCCTCGACCGGAAGCCTGGTCAGCTGCAGGTCGCGCAAGAGATGACGGAATTCCCGGGCAAACGGCGTGGCTTCGGATGCGTCGATCGCGCCGCTGCCGCCGCGCCGCACGGCCTCGATGGCGCGCCGCATCGATTCCACCCAGCGCCGCGCCAGCAATACGACCACCAGCGCGGCGAAGGCGGCGGCGAGAAACACCACGCCGACCAGGACAACGATGGTCCACAGCCGCGCCTCCGTGCCCCGCTGCTCGACCACGGCGAGATCGTGCACCAGCACCACGTGTCCGTGCTCTCCGGCCGCCGCGACCGGAAAGCTCGACACCATCAGCCGCAGGCGGTCGATCCGCAGCGTCGAGAATTGCGGGGTGTTGCGTAACGTCGCCTGCTTGCAGGTGAAGCCCTTCGGCATCTCTTTTGTGGCGTAGAGCAGCGCGCCGTGCTCGTCGCAGAAGCCGACCGCGAGCAACTGCTCGTCGAGCGCCATGCGGTCGAACAAGGCGACGATTTTCGCGGAATTGTGCTCGTCGAGGAGTTCGGTGAACTCGTCGAGCGCCGAATTAAACGCGAGCACCGAGCGCGATTCGACGTTCGCTTCTGGACCATTGCTCGATTAGGGACGCGGCGAAGGGCGGCACCAAGAGCAAAATGGCGACGACGATGAGCAATGCCGCCAGGCCGTAGCGAAGGACGTGTTTCATCGTCGCACCGGGGAAGCCGGCACCGGCGTCCCTTCCAACCCGATCCGCAGGGTCAGGATAGGGGCGGCAATGCGTCGAAAATAGGACCCGCTCGGCATCGGCAGTTGGGTCCGTTGCGGCGATGCATGCGACTTCCGCCAGATCGGACTCGTCGCCGGTACGGCACCGATGACGGGGAAAGCGGTCGGGAAATTTCTCGCAGGCGCACTTGCAAGCGGAACCGGAATTCGTTTCGCGCGTATTTCCTCCGCCCCGATCGCGCCCATGTCGGGCCCTCGCTCCGGCACAATTTCGCCAATCTGGTCAACCAAGTAGGGGTGAGGACCGAGGAAGTCAGCGGGCTTAACCGTCGCGGTAAGTCCGAGGTAACGAAGTGACGCGTAGAGTGAAAGCGGCGAACGGCTGCTGCAAAGGCGCCGACGCCTGTGAGGCCGGTAATTCCAATGATGAAGAAGCTTGTCGCCGGATGTTTCGCGCTCGGTGTGGCGTTTGCGGCGCCATACGCCGCCGCGGCCGATTTGTCGCTGGCGCCGCTCTACAAGGCGCCGCCGGCGGAGGTGACGCAGGCCTATAACTGGACCGGGTTCTATCTCGGCGCCAATGGCGGCGGCGGCTGGGGCCATTCCTGGTGGAGCGCGCCCGGCACCGGCTTCAATCTCTCCGGCGGTCAAGTCGGCGGCACCGCCGGTTACAACTGGCAGTTCGGCAATACCGTGCTCGGCCTCGAAGGCGATATGGATTGGTCGCACTTAAGCGGCTCCACCAGTTCGACGCTCTGTCCGGGCTGCGCCACCAACGACAATTGGCTCTCCACCGTGCGCGGGCGGGTCGGCTATGCGTTCGGCGGCATCCTGCCCTATGTCACCGGCGGTCTGGCCGTCGGCGACATCGATGCCTCGGCGCCCGGTTTCCCCGGCGCCAGCACGACCAATGCCGGCTTGGCCGTCGGCGGCGGCCTCGAAGTCGCGCTGCCCGGCAACTGGAGCGCCAAGGCCGAATACCTGCATGTCAATCTCGGCAGGTTCAATTGCGGGACCGGTTGCGGCATCGCGCCGACCGACAACGTGTCGATGCACGACGACGTGGTGCGCGCCGGCCTGAACTATCACTTCGGCTGGGGCAAATAGGCGGCCCCGCCTGCCGCGCCGCCGCGCCAGTTGACTTAACGCTCCGCCACTGGTGTCATTTCGGCGATGACTCAGGCCGCCTCCAATCTCGACTTCGACAAATACCGGCTGCGCGGCTTCGTCGAGCGCCTCATCGAGCTCGGCGAGGTGGAGGTGCACGATCGGCCGGTGCCGCTCACCGAATTGAGCCCGATCATCGAGCGCAGCGACAAGGCCGTGCTGTTCAAGAAGGCCGGGCCCGAGCAGGTCGAGCTCGTCGCCAAGACCGCGGGCAATCGCCGGCGCATCGCTGCCGCCTTCGAGACCACCGAGGACAAGCTTTACGACGAATATTTCACGCGGCTCGCCAATCCGCAGCCGGTCGTCGAAGTGCCGTCGGCGGACGCGCCGGTGCACGCTGTCAAGATCGCCGGCAAAGACGTTGATCTCACCAAGCTGCCGTTTCATCCGCAGCACGCGCTCGACGGCTCGTGCTACATGAGTTCGGCGATCGATTACACCGTCGATCCGGCGACCGGGCGGCGAAACGTCGGCTGCCGGCGGTTGAGCCTGCGCAACCGTAGCGAATGCGGCATCAACGTCACAGCGCCGTCCGATCTCAAGCGCATCTACACCGCCGCCGTGGCGCGCGGCGAGAAGCTGCCGGTGACGTTCACCGTCGGCGCCCATCCGCTCGATTTTTTCGCCGCGACCACGCGCCAAGGCGGCGACGAGCTCGCTTTGGTCGCCGGCTTTCGCGCCGAACCGGCGCCGGTGGTGAAGAGTCTCACGAACGACATTCTCATTCCGGCCGACGCCGAAATGACGCTCGAAGGCTATCTCGACGAACGCGGTTACGTCGAACCGGAAGGGCCTTACGGCGAATATATGGGCTACTACGGCGCGATCCACATGGACCCGGTGTTCCATTGCACCGCGATCACCATGCGGTCGGACGTGCTGCACCATACGTTGTTGCACGGCTCGGCCTATGTGCTCGACCAGACCGACAGCGCGGTGATCTCCGCCTTGCGCACCGAAGCGCAAGCCATGCGCATCCTCAAAGCGACCGTGCGCGAGCCGGTCGCGGTTTATCTGCGCGAAGTCTCCGGCGGCTCGAACACGTTGCGCGTTTCGATCCGCCAGCGCGTCTACGGCGAAGCGCGCCTCGCCATCGCCGCGCTGTTCGGCGGCATCATGACGCTCAAGCACGTCTATGTGTTCGACGAGGACATCGACCTGCATGACAACCGTCAGGTCGATTGGGCGTTCGGCACCCGCTTCCAGGCCGATGAGGATATCGTCGTGCTGCAAGGCATGATGAGCATGACCATGGATCCGTCGCTCAACGGCCGGCGCACCGGCGCCAAATCCGGCTTCGACTGCACCCGGCCGTTCGGCCGCGACGGCCAGATTCCACTCATGCGCTGCGCCGCCAAGGTATTTGCCGGCCCGGCGCGCTATCAGACCGTCGACCAGGCGCTCGGTTCGGGGCCGATGTTCTACGCCGACATCGTCGAAGCGATCGGCAGCCGCGACGGCCGCGAAGTCGCCTGCGCACTCGACGAATTGCGCCAGGCCGGACGATTAAGCCGCGACCGCGACGGCCGCTATTATCTCAAGGACGCCAAGCCCGGCACCACCGGCATCGTCGGCGAGCTTTACCACGACCCGAATGCCGGCACGTGAACGGCGCTCCCTCTCCCCGCGTGCGGGGAGAGGGTGGGGTGAGGGGGCCTCTCCGCTGGGCGCAGACTTGCGGCGCTCAGAATTGCGGAGAGGCCCCCTCACCCTCGCTTCGCTCGACCTCTCCCCGCGCAGCGGGGAGAGGTGACAAAGCAATCCCGTTCTCGCGGCGCGCCGTAGGGGCGCCCCTTGTGGGCGCCCGCGACTGGATAGGGCGGCCAAGAGGACCGTCCCTACGCCCGATCACGCAATCTCGATTCGATCGCGCGCCGCGATCTCCCCGCCTTCGATCACTTCGCCGTAAATCCCGCAATCGCCGTGGCCGAGACGGCGCATCAGCGTCTTGGGCAATTCGAGGTCGCGGAGCCCGGTATTGGGATCGACATTGGTCGCCGCGCAGCGGACGATGCGCTTGACGATTTTCAACCGCGCGCCGCCGATTTTTAATTCCTTGCCGACAAGGTCGAGCTCGCTCCAGGCCGGCCAGCCCTCGACATAGATATTGCCGCGGAAGCGCAACGGGTCGACCGGCGCACCGACCATGTCCGCGACCGCGGCGACCGAGGCGAGGTTGATGATCGAGACCACCTTGTGGGCGACGTCGGAGAAACTGTGGCCGGGGGCGCTGAGGATTTTCGGACGCCCGCGCAACTCGTCGGCGCAGAATTTGGCGAAGAAGTCTTCGATCGCGTCGCGCCCTTCGGCGGTGCGCAGGTTGGCACGGATCTTATTTTCCCCTCCCCCTTGTGGGGAGGGGGAGGGGTGGGGGTCGGGAGGTGACGCTCCAACGCTCACGCCTGTGCTGGCGCGGTCATGCGCAGTCGTCGACGCCCGTGCGTCGCCTCCCGACCCCCCTCCCTGACCCTCCCCCACAAGGGGGGAGGGAAGAGTAATCGTCAGCGTGTGGCTCGCCTCATCGAACGTCGTGCGCAGGCTGGCGAGCCGCTCGTTCTTCATCAGCATCAGAAAATGCGTCTTGGACAGATACGGCCGTTTGACCGGATCGAAGCCGGACGGCCCGTTCTCGATGGCATAGAGCCGGTCGCCGGGAACGGTCTCGCCCGGCGCAAGCGCGACGCGATGCAGTGGCTCGGGGCTTAGGCCCTTTACCGGGTAGCGATAGATGGCGCGGATGCGCGGCATGGCGCATCAATGCCACGTTTCCCGGGCGCAGCGCATCCGGGAAACGGTGCTAATTTTGACAACGCCGGGCCATGCCCGCCTCTTTTCCCGGACGCTTCGGACCCCATATCTAATGCCGGTGGATTGCCTTGAAGGGGTCCGCCACGGGTGTCGGTTTTGCCTTGATTTGCCTCAAGGTAAGCCCAGCAAATTCAACCCAATGACGATGTTCCGATCATGCCGCAAGGGTTTTCGGGATAGGCCGAGGGAGTGACCATGGACTTCGAGAAATATACCGACCGCAGCCGCGGCTTCATCCAATCGGCGCAGTCGCTCGCCCAGCGCGAGGGACACCAGCAATTCGCCCCCGAACATCTCTTGAAAGTGCTGCTCGACGATCCCGAAGGGCTCGCGGCCGGTCTCATCGACCGCGCGGGCGGCAACTCGCGCCAAGCCCTTACCGCGGTCGAGGCTGCGCTCGCCAAGCGGCCGAAAATTTCCGGCAGCGGTGCCGGACAGGTTTATCTCGATCCGGCGCTGGCGCGCGTGTTCGACACCGCCGAGAAGGCGGGCGGCAAGGCCGGCGACAGCTTCGTCACCGTCGAGCGGCTGTTGCTGGCGCTGGCGTTGGAAAAAAACAGCGAAGCCGGAAAAATTCTGGCCAATGCCGGCGTCACGCCGCAAACGCTCAACGCCGCGATCGAGGCGTTGCGCAAGGGCCGCACCGCCGACTCGGCCTCGGCCGAGAACGCCTACGATGCGCTGAAGAAATACGCCCGCGATCTTACCCAAGCCGCGCGCGACGGCAAGCTCGATCCGGTGATCGGCCGCGACGAGGAAATCCGCCGCACCATCCAGGTGCTGTCCCGCCGGACCAAAAATAACCCCGTACTGATCGGCGAGCCGGGCGTCGGCAAGACCGCGATCGTCGAGGGCCTGGCGCTGCGCATCGTCAACGGCGACGTGCCGGAAAGCCTGCAGGATAAGAAACTTCTCGCGCTCGACATCGGCGCGATGATCGCCGGCGCCAAATATCGCGGCGAATTCGAGGAGCGGCTCAAGGCGGTGCTGGCCGAAGTCATCGGCTCGGCCGGCGCCTATGTGCTGTTCATCGACGAGATGCATACGATTATCGGCGCCGGCAAGGCCGACGGCGCGATGGATGCGTCGAACCTCTTGAAGCCCGCTTTGGCGCGCGGCGAATTGCATTGCATCGGCGCCACCACGCTCGACGAATACAAAAAGCACGTCGAGAAGGATGCCGCTTTGGCGCGGCGCTTTCAGCCGATCTATGTCAACGAGCCGAGTGTCGAGGACACGATCTCGATCCTGCGCGGCTTGAAGGAAAAATACGAGGCGCACCACAAGGTGCGGATCAGCGACGCAGCGCTGGTCGCCGCCGCGACGCTCTCGCATCGCTACATCACCGACCGCTTCCTGCCCGACAAGGCGATCGATCTCGTCGACGAGGCGGCGGCGCGGCTGCGCATGCAGATCGATTCCAAGCCGGAAGAGCTCGACAATCTGGACCGCGAAATCGTGCGCGGCAAAATCGAGCAGGAGGCGCTGAAGAAGGAAACCGATCCGGCGTCGAAGGACCGGCTCAAGCGGCTGGAGAAGGACCTCGCCAGCCTGCAGGAACAGGCCGACGCGCTGACGGCAAAATGGAAGGCCGAGAAGGACAAGCTGTCGTCGGCCGCCGAATTGCAAAAGCAACTCGACAAGGCCAAGAACGATCTCGCCGACGCCATCCGCCGCGGCGATTACCAGCGCGCCGGCGAATTGCACTACAGCGCCATTCCGCAACTCGAAGCCAAGCTCAAGGCGCTCGAAACGGCCGGCGCCGCCGGCAGCGCCGCCACGCTCACCGAAGAAGCGGTGACCGCCAATCAAGTGGCGGGCGTGGTGTCGCGCTGGACCGGCATTCCGGTCGACCGCATGCTCGAAGGCGAGCGCGAGAAGCTTTTGCGCATGGAGGAGGCGATCGGCAAGCGCGTGGTCGGCCAGGCCGAAGCCGTGAAATCGGTGTCGACGGCGGTGCGGCGCGCCCGCGCCGGCCTGCAGGACCCGAACCGGCCGATCGGCTCGTTCATGTTCTTAGGTCCCACCGGCGTCGGCAAGACCGAGCTGACCAAGGCGCTGGCGCAGTTCATGTTCGACGACGAGCACGCGCTCGTCCGCATCGACATGTCGGAATACATGGAGAAGCATTCGGTGGCGCGGCTGATCGGCGCGCCGCCCGGCTATGTCGGCTACGACGAAGGCGGCGCGCTCACCGAAGCGGTGCGGCGGCGGCCCTATCAGGTCGTGCTGTTCGACGAGATCGAAAAGGCGCATCCGGACGTGTTCAACGTGCTCTTGCAAGTGCTCGACGACGGCCGGCTGACCGACGGCCAGGGCCGCACCGTCGACTTCCGCAACACGCTCATTGTGATGACCTCGAATCTCGGCGGCGAATATCTGGTGGCGCAGCCCGAAGGCGAGGACACCGACAAGGTGCGCGATCGGGTGATGGCGGAGGTGCGCGCGCATTTCCGCCCCGAATTCCTCAATCGCGTCGACGAGATCATCCTGTTCCACCGCTTAAAGCGCGAGCACATGGGCCGCATCGTCGATATCCAGATCGAGCGGCTGCAAAAGCTCCTGGAAGATCGCAAGATCGCGATTGCGCTAGACGCCAAAGCGCGCGAGTGGCTCGCCGAGAAGGGCTACGATCCGGCTTACGGCGCGCGGCCGCTCAAGCGCGTCATCCAGAGCGCGGTGCAGGACCCGCTGGCCGAGCTCATTCTCTCCGGCAAGATCAAGGACGGCGAGAAAGTCAAAATCTCGGCCGGCCGCGACGGCTTGAGCTTCAACGGCGCGGCGGTGGCGGCGGCGGCGTAAATTCCCTCACCCTGAGGTGGCCGCGCGTAGCGCGGCCCTCGAAGGGCGAGGCACCCAAATCGGCTATAGCCGATTTCGGCATTGAGACGTCTCTGAAATCGGCCACAGCCGATTTCAGTCGGCGCTCGGGCCGCATCCTTCGAGGCTCGCTTCGCTCGCACCTCAGGATGAGGAATCATTATCGCGGCGTCATTGGCGTCGTCTCGTTCAGCCGCTCGCGCACGTGCTCGACGAAATGGCGCGCGCGGCCTTTGGGCAAGCCGGAAACGCGCAGCGGATTGAGCCCGCCCGAGCTCTCCACGCTGATCGCGTCCCAGAAAAAGCCGCGGATATGGGTCACTTCGGCGATATGCGAGAGCGGCAGATGCTCGTCGATGCGCCGCCACGGCATCAGCCAGTACTCCACGATATTGGTGGACACGCCGATATGGTCGGCGACCATGCGGGCGGGAAACATCCACCGCGTGAGATTGAAGTGAAACGCCGCCCACAGCGGCTCGAACGCACTGCGATGCGATCGTCGGCGTCCATTAATCCTCAACGCGCCTGGGCGACATGATGAGTTACCTTGTCGCCTGCGCGACGTGCGCGGCCGGCGCGTGCGACAGCACGGCATCGAGCTGGGTGCGGTCCTTCTCGAAAGTGGCCAGCGTGTCGCCGTCGAGCACGCGGCCGCGCGGCAGCTTGATCCGCATCGGATCGACGAAGCGGCCGTTGACGATGATCTCGAAATGCACGTGCGAGCCGGTCGACAGCCCGGACGAGCCGACGAAGCCGATGATCTGGCCCTGGCGCACATGGCTGCCGACTTGCAGGCCGCGCGCGAACGCGGTCATGTGGCCGTAAGCGGTCTCATAGCCGTTGGCATGGCGGATGCGCACGTATTTGCCGTAGCCGCCTTTGAGCCCGATCTCCTCGATCTCGCCGTTGCCGGCGGCGAAGATCGGCGTGCCGAACGGCGCGCCCCAATCGACGCCGGTATGCATTTCGCTGATGTGCAGCAGCGGATGGGTGCGCCAGCCGAACGGCGACGTCACGATGCCGACCGGCACGGGCTTGCGCACCAGGAATTTCTTGGCGCTCACGCCGTCTTCGTCATAGTAGTCGTAAACGCCGTCGTCGGGGGTCTGAAAGCGGTAGTATTTCTTGGTCTCGCCGCCGACGGTGAGCGCGGCGTAGCGCACCTCGTTGTGCGCTTCGCCGGTCTCGTCGTCGGAATAGAGCACGTCGAACGAATCGCCGGGCTGCACTTTGCGCTCGAAATCGACGTCGTAGGAATAGATGCGGACCAGATCCTCGATCACCGAATTCGGCACGTTGTTGCGCAGCGCCGTCTCGTAGAGGCTCTGATAGAGCCGCACGCCGCTGGTGTCGTCGTCGCCGCCGGTGTCGTCTTCGCCGGTGTCGGTGACGTTCGGGATCGATGTTGCGGATATCGACCGGAACGTATTGGCCGAGGTCGGACAGCGCCACCGCCGCCGTGATGCCGGCTGTCGCCGGCGATGATGACGCGCAACGGCTGCATGTGGCCGAGGCCGGCCGGCGCCATCAGCACGCGCAGCTTCTGGCCTTCCTTGAGCCCGCCTTCGAGCGCGGCCGGTCCGATCACGGCGATGATGGCCTTGATCTCGTCGGGCGCGGCGCCGAGTTCGCGCAGGATCGAGCCGACCGTCTCGCCCTTTTTGACGACGACCAGGCGCTCGCTCCAATCGCCGCCGCCGTTGATCTGGCGTCGTCGTCTTCGGCAACAGCGTGACGTTCTCGGGCACGACGCGCGGCTGGAAGCCGAAATAAGTGTCGGGATCGTTTTCCGGCGCGTAGCCCAATTTCGAGGCTCGGCGTGCCGTCGGCATTGGCGACCAGCTCGTCGCCGTGCCGGCGGCTGGCGGCGACGTCGCGCACCCGGGTGAGCACGTCGTCGAGCGGCAACAGCGTCGCCGTCTTGACCTTCGGCAACAGCGAATTGAGATCGCAAACCGCCGGCGTCACCGCCGGCGCCGGCCTTGCCGCGCGTCGCGACCGAGGCAAGATCGCAGGTGACGAACGACACTTCGGCGTCCGGTTCCGCGGCCGGCGTCTGGTCGTCGCCGGCGACCGAATCGGCGAGGAGCTTTTGCGGATTGTACGGGGGAATGTTGGCGGAGAGATCGCTGACGGTGAGCGAAAGATTGCCGGTGACGCGCACATAGGAACGCACCCGCACCAATTCGCGATCGCGCACGTGGGTCGACGATCGGAACGCGCAGGATCTGCCGCGCCACGCTCGGCTCGCTGAGCGCCGGCAGGCGGTCGGTCTTGCGCAAGCCGCTCAAGCGGTCGCCGATGCTGGAGATCGCGCCGCGCAAAGCGGTCTCGACCTGCTCGGGGGCGCTGGCGAAATTGGTCTCGCCGTCCAGCGACGCGAAAACGGCGCCGCCCATCAGGGCCGCGCCGCATAATCCGGTCAGGATCGTTCCGCTAAACCATTGCACCGAGAGCCGGCGCCGGTCGACCAGGCTGCCGGCCCCATCAACCGAAAGCGGCGGTTCGTTGCCGAGATCGATCGCCTCGGCATAGAACCTGCGACTTGCGCCGCGCAGCCTGGCTTGGTCCAAGGCTTAAGTCCCCACGTCCTTGACCACGTTCCCGACCGCGTTTCCGACCGCGTTGTCGCAGCCGCCATTGCGCGACTGCCGCGGTCGAACACGATGCCCCGCCGATCTGCGGACCGTCAACACGGCCCGGTTGGCCGAGGCGCAGAGCTTAAAGTGATGCTGTCGCTTTCCCCTTGCCGCGACATCCCGATACGATTGTGCCAAGAACGGCGGAGGAATGTGGCCGCAGTGCGGCGCAAGGCGCAAAATGCGGCACCAGCCGGCGGAACGCCGAATGCGGACCGATGCCCGACATTCTCGATCATTTGCTCGATCATTTGCTCGATCATTTGCCGTCCGCGGCGGCCGGATGCAGCCGCCCCGTGCGCGCGACCGGGAAGGCAAAACCGGCAAAAATTGCCGGTTTTTCGGCGATCCACAGGGCTTCTTCGCGGCCGGCAAAGGTTGACAATGCCGGCGGCGAAGACTATATACACCCTCTTGGGCGCGCCGCCGCTTGGCGCGATGGCGCGTCTGCGAAGCCCCTCACTGTTCACACGGTGACCGAGCATTCGGCCATGTCGTCATGGCCATGTTCGCGTCGCCGCGTCGGATGTGCGGGCTTCATTGCCTCCGGGATCGGCCGAAGACCGATTTGCCGGACGGAGCCGCAAGGTTCCGGGATGTTTGACAAGTGAATTGGAAGAAAGAGAAACGTGGACGGCGGAGTCCTTGCGGACCGCTTCCCTGAACGAGATAGCTTTGGCCGAACAGGCTTGGGCTTTTCGGGAAGAGGGCGGTCATGGAAGAGACTTCGGCGGTCGACGTTTTAGGTATCACTATTGGATCTCGGCGCGACTTCGGTTTCGCGGGAGACAAAAGTGGGACCTCGTCAAAACGTTGTGATCTAGCCGAGATCAAATCTCTTCCAACTTGAGAGTTTGATCCTGGCTCAGAGCGAACGCTGGCGGCAGGCCTAACACATGCAAGTCGAGCGCCGTAGCAATACGGAGCGGCAGACGGGAGAGTAACACGTGGGAACGTGCCCTTCGGTTCGGAACAACCCAGGGAAACTTGGGCTAATACCGGATACGTCCGTAAGGAGAAAGATTTATCGCTGAAGGATCGGCCCGCGTCTGATTAGCTTGTTGGTGAGGTAACGGCTCACCAAGGCGACGATCAGTAGCTGGTCTGAGAGGATGATCAGCCTCACTGGGACTGAGACACGGCCCAGACTCCTACGGGAGGCAGCAGTGGGGAATATTGGACAATGGGCGCAAGCCTGATCCAGCCATGCCGCGTGGGTGATGAAGGCCCTAGGGTTGTAAAGCCCTTTCGGCGGGGAAGATAATGACGGTACCCGCAGAAGAAGCCCCGGCTAACTTCGTGCCAGCAGCCGCGGTAATACGAAGGGGGCTAGCGTTGCTCGGAATCACTGGGCGTAAAGCGCACGTAGGCGGCTTTTTAAGTCAGGGGTGAAATCCTGGAGCTCAACTCCAGAACTGCCTTTGATACTGAGAAGCTTGAGTCCGGGAGAGGTGAGTGGAACTGCGAGTGTAGAGGTGAAATTCGTAGATATTCGCAAGAACACCAGTGGCGAAGGCGGCTCACTGGCCCGGTACTGACGCTGAGGTGCGAAAGCGTGGGGAGCAAACAGGATTAGATACCCTGGTAGTCCACGCCGTAAACGATGGATGCTAGCCGTTGTCGGGTTTACTCGTCAGTGGCGCAGCTAACGCATTAAGCATCCCGCCTGGGGAGTACGGTCGCAAGATTAAAACTCAAAGGAATTGACGGGGGCCCGCACAAGCGGTGGAGCATGTGGTTCAATTCGAAGCAACGCGCAGAACCTTACCAGCCTTTGACATGTCCGGTATGGTCGCCAGAGATGGCTTCCTTCCCGCAAGGGGCCGGAACACAGGTGCTGCATGGCTGTCGTCAGCTCGTGTCGTGAGATGTTGGGTTAAGTCCCGCAACGAGCGCAACCCTCGCCCTTAGTTGCCATCATTCAGTTGGGCACTCTAAGGGGACTGCCGGTGATAAGCCGCGAGGAAGGTGGGGATGACGTCAAGTCCTCATGGCCCTTACAGGCTGGGCTACACACGTGCTACAATGGCGGTGACAATGGGACGCAATGGGGAAACCCTGCGCAAATCTCAAAAAGCCGTCTCAGTTCGGATTGTGCTCTGCAACTCGAGCACATGAAGTTGGAATTGCTAGTAATCGCAGATCAGCACGCTGCGGTGAATACGTTCCCGGGCCTTGTACACACCGCCCGTCACACCATGGGAGTTGGCTTTACCTGAAGACGGTGCGCTAACCGCAAGGGAGCAGCCGGCCACGGTAGGGTCAGCGACTGGGGTGAAGTCGTAACAAGGTAGCCGTAGGGGAACCTGCGGCTGGATCACCTCCTTTCTAAGGATGCCAGGTATCAGGGGTCAGGAATCAGGTATCAATCAGATATCTGAGTTTCCGCTCTTACCCGGCGCTTAGAACAAATGGGGCAGTTGTCGGTGCAGTAATCTTCTTGATTACTGATACCTGATTGCTGATCCCTGATTGCAGGACACCGCCGTCTTCATTTCTCTTTCTTCGCGAACGAGCCAGGTCCAGGTATCAGGGATCAGAAGTCAGGTATCAGGTGAATCAATTCTGATCCCTGTTTCCTGATTGCTGACACCTGGTACGGGCTTGTAGCTCAGTTGGTTAGAGCGCGCGCTTGATAAGCGTGAGGTCGGAAGTTCAAATCTTCCCAGGCCCACCAGCCTTCGCTCGCGCAGCGAGTGAAGGCTGCCACGCCGAAGCGTAGCGAAGGCGGGCCGCGCTAGCTGCCGCGAGCTACGGCTTGGCAAGCCAGCCAAGACAGTGGCGAAGGCGGGCGATCGCGGCGCGCGAGCTTCGGCTCGGCAAGCCAGCCGCTACCGACTGGTGCGGGGCCATAGCTCAGTTGGGAGAGCGCCTGCTTTGCAAGCAGGAGGTCGTCGGTTCGATCCCGTCTGGCTCCACCAACCTGCGCGGCCAAAGCCGCTTCGGTTGGCGGAGCCAGATATTGAACCGCAAAGGTTGCCCGCCGCAGCTTCGGCGAAGGCGGGCGTCGCCGCCAAAAGCTCGTTCGTGAAAAACAAATTCAGCGCGCTCTCGGCTTTCGCCCATGTTGGCGTAAGGCTCGGGCGCGCAAGTTGTCTGACATCGTGAAGAGGAGATCGATCCGAGCGCCGCGCGCGGCTGTGAAGCCGTCAGCGGCGCGCTATCTCCAATCAGGAATTGGAAAACAGGGATCAGTAATTAGAAAGTTTTTGATTACTGACGACTGATAACCGATGCCTGGAACGTCGGCGAAGCTTGACCGCCTCGCCGTTGGATCGATCTTATGAAGCAAGCTGGTCTTTCATATCCAGGAATCAGTGATCAGGAGTCAGTAATCAAATCGATTGCTGGCGCCAGATGCTGAACCTGGAAGATCAATGCCGCGTCAAGGGTTGGAGTTGAAGTCGTCGTCAGAGCTTCTGATTACTGACTTCTGATTACTGATACCTGCGATGGGCATTGATAATGAGAGCGATCAAGTGTCTTAAGGGCATTTGGTGGATG
>CAVSNN010000001.1:0-797500 GCA_963729335.1 uncultured Alphaproteobacteria bacterium | reverse complement strand
TTGCCGACGCGTTCGACGCATTCGGCGCCGCGTCCGCTCTGCGCCGCTGCGCCGCTGCGCTTAATTTCGCGTTTCACCCTGGAAAGCAATGACACCGCGGTTCGCCGCGGCGCTTTTCAGTTACTGAAAGGGGGAAAAGACGTTGATCGATGAATACGCAAACGGGCGGCAGCTAAACTGCGCACACAAATAGGCTCGCCGCCCACTGCGAGCCTCGCTAAAGCGTAGAATCTACGCCCGCGCCGGCGTTATTTCGGCATGCTGACGATGAGCGGGTAGCAGGTCGAGGCCGCCGCGCCACCGAGAATATTCCAGCACGACACGCACTTGCAGCCCATGGCGCTGTCGCAGGTGGCCAATTTCTTGCCTTTGAGCCAGACCGAGGCGTGATTGTGAACGCCGAGCCCGACGGTGCAGGGTTCGGCCCGTGCCATCGATCCGGAATAGGCCAGTCCCGCCACTGCGAACGCTAAATATAACGACAACCGGTATCGGCGCATGAGTCCCTCCTGTCATGAAGTAGCCCTGGAAAAATAGCCCCAGAGACAATTCAGCTTCACATACGACAAATTGACGTGCAAGCAACGCACGCGCGTTAAATGCGCTTGTGCACAAGGCGATCGGCGGGCTGTCGCGGCGGCGGCGGTCCAGCTTCACGCGCGCCGGCGCTCTTTGAGATGAAAAAGCGCCTGCGTTCACTCCGCGGCTTCCGTCATCGCGTGCCGGCGGAATTGCGGCATCACCTCTTGCGCGAGTAATCGCATCGAACTCTTGCTCCCACACGCGGTTAGGGCCGCTCCAGTCGAGGCCGGTCATCAGCAAGGTGCCGAACGGGCCGACTTCGTCGCGCAATGCGACGAGCTTGTCGAGCATGGTTTTCGGCGAGCCGTAGATCGCGCAAGCCTCGGTGATCACCTCGACCGTGGCTTCCTCGTCCGGCATGTCCGGATCCGGTTTCATCACCGAGAGAATGCCGACCCGGGAGAGCACTTCGCGCATATAGGTGTAGAAATAACGGTTCGAGCCGTGCTCGCTGAACACGCGGTCGCGCGCCTCGGCGTCGCTTGCCGCCACCATGACGTTGCGCGCGACGCGCCAGTTCTCGCCCTGCGCCGGCCGGCCGGCCGCGGCGCAGGCCTTGCTGTAGCTTTGCCAGTGGGTGGCGACCGCATTGGCCGGCATATTGTTGCCGGACAGAATGCCCCAGCCCTGCTCGCCGGCGACCCGCGCGGTCGGCGAGTTGCGGCTCGACACCGACATGGTGATCGGCGGACCGGATTTCTGGAACGGCTTCGGCATGGTGCCGATGCCGAGTTCGGGAATGATCGCCTCGGTCAGCCGCACCGGGCGGAATTCGCCGGCAACGTCGTAGGGCGGGTCCTGCGCCCAGATGCGCTTGATCGTGGCAATCGCTTCCATGGTCTTGCGCGCGCGCACGCCGCGATCGGCGTTGCCGAACAGCTCGAAATCGGAAAGCAGCCCGCCCGGACCGATGCCGAGCATGAAGCGGCCGCGGCTCATATGGTCGAACTGGGCGACCTCGGCCGCCACGATCGCCGGATCGTGGTTCGGCAGGCAGATCACCCCGGTGCCGAAGCGCAGGTTCTTGGTGCGCGGGACCAGACTAGCCATGAACATCAGCGGCGAGGGAATCGGCTCGCTCGACGCCGAAAAATGCTCGCCGAGCCACATTTCGTTAAAGCCGAGCCGGTCGGCGTAAAGCGCCTTCTCTTCATCCTCGGCGAGCGTGTCGGTAAACGAGCGCGTCGGCGGATGCACCGGCATCATGAATATTCCAAGGCGCATTTTATTGCTCTGCTCAATTCCCCTCCCCCTTGTGGGGAGGGGTTAGGGGTGGGGGTCGCGAGGCGACGTGCGAGCGTCGACGGTGCGTGCTACCTCCCGACCCCCCTCCCTACCCTCCCCCACAAGGGGGGAGGGAAACTACTATCACGCCGCGACGGTGTCAGGATCGCGCACCGGCACCAGGCCGGCAAGCTTTGGCGCCACCTGTTCGGCGAACAGCCGCATCGAGCGAAACACCTTGTCGCGCGTCGCCCACTTCTTGCCGGTCACAATGAGCAGCGTGCCGAAACCTCCGGACGCCCGGTAGAATTCGGCAAGCTCCCGGGCCACCGTATCCGGATCGCCGAGATGATACATCCCGGCTTCCGCCAGCGCGTCGAAAGTGACCTCTTCGGGTTTGAGCGACAGGCCGTAATTGGCGGCAAGGAGCCGGATCAATCCGCGCTTGATCTGATAGCTGAGCTCGTAATCGATGTCGGAGCGCAGATCTTCCATGGCTTCGCGGCGGGAATTGGCGAGATAAACGTAGCGCGCCACCGCCAAATTGCGCAACGGCGCCGTGCGGCCCGCGGCGAGCGCCGCGCGCAGATAGCGGTCGGCCTTCTTGCGCACCGATCCGGCCGGCTCGAGCTGGGCATGCAGCATGATGTAACCGCGGGCGCCGGCGAGTTCGATCATTGCCTCGGTGTCGGTCGCCGTCGCCATCGGCATATGCGGGGCATTCAGCGGCCGCGGCAAAGCGACGATGCCTTTGCCGCGCCAGTGCTTGCCGTCCCAGTCGAACGGCTCCGGCGCGGTCCAGCATTTGAGGATCAGATCGAGCGCTTCGCGCAACCGCTCGTGCCGCTCGCCATAGGGCAGGCCGCGCTCGTCGGAAAACAACGGGCTTGGGAATCCGGAGCCGAAGCCGAAGATGAAACGGCCGCCGCCGATCACGTGGTCGGCGACGGCGGCCTGGATCGCGGTGTCGACCGGATGATGCAGATGAATGAGCTTGACCGCGGCCCCCATGCGAATCCGCTTGGTCAGCGCCGCGGCCTTGCACATTAGAAGTTCCGGCACCGGCAGCGTATCGACCTTGTCGATATAGACCGGTTCGCCGTGATGCTCGCTGATATAGGCGTCGCGGAAGCCGAGCTGGTCGGCGAGCACGATCTCGGCGAGGTCTTCCTGGTAAGTCTGCGCCGCGCTGGTGTGTGGTCGAAAACCATTCGAAAATATGCCGAATTCCATTTGCCCTTCCCCAATGCCGGAGCGGAACGTTACGATCCTTGCCGCGGCTTGACAACGCAGGCGGCGGTTGCGGGGCGCATGCCGCAGATCGCGGCGGACCCGCCACCCGGGTGGCGCTGTATTTATACTTAGCGATTATATTCACGGCGGCGAAAGGATTGGCCGGCGACAATTCGCGCCGGCGTTTTAATCCTCATGAGGCAGAACCGTGAACAGCTCCATCACGCGATATCCGCAAAGCGCGTCCATCACCGGCTTGGCCGTGGCGACGCGCGCGATCGAGGCCGGCTTTATCGCCGCCGGCGTCACCGTATGTGTCGTCGCCGCGTTTCAGTCGTTCGCCACCGTGCTGAACTGGATCGCGGCATTGTAACCGCGCGCGCCGGCCCGATCGCCGCGGGGCTAGAGCGGGATGACTTTGTTTCTTCGCATCGTCATCCCGCTCTAGCTATTTGTTTTAGCATGTCCTTTTCGCAAAACCGGTTTCCACTTTTGCGGGACATGCTCTAATGGCTAGGCGCCCCGATTGTCGGCTATGCTCGGCCGCAAACCGGGCCAGCCTGCATGTCTACATTGCGCATTTACGGCGTCGCCCGCACCCGCGCGTTTCGCGCGCTGTGGGCGGCGGAAGAGCTGGGCGTTCCTTACGAGCACCTTCCGGTCGAGATCGGCGATGCGGGCGCGCGCACGCCGGAATTTCTGGCGCTCAATCCGAACGGGCGGCTGCCGGTTATCGTCGACGGCGATTTCGTGCTCTCCGAATTGCTTGCGATTACGCTCTATCTCGCCAAGAAGCACGGTAGCGGCACGCTCTACCCGGCGACGCTCGAAGCCGAGGCGCGCGCCTGGCAATGGAGCTTTTGGGCGATCGCCGAGGTCGATCGCGGCGTCAATATCTGGTCGCTGCACGCCGTGCGCCTGCCGCCGGCCGAACGCGACGCCGCCTTGCGCGACGAGGCGCTGGGCGTGCTGGCGGCGCCGTTTCAGGTGCTGGATACCGCGCTGAGCAAGCAACCCTATCTCCTCGGCGACGCCTTCACGATTGCCGATCTCAACGTCGCCGCCGTGATCAGCCGCGCCATCGACATGGAGCTCGCCGCGGTGCCGCATCTCAAAGCCTGGCTCACGCGCTGCCTCGACCGGCCGGCGGCGCAGCGCGCGCTGGTGCTGAAAACCAAATCCGACAATGCAACGCCGGCGGAGGTAACCCGGCGCATTGCGCGGATCAACCGGCTATGAGTCCGGCATCCGGACGCTTCGATCTCGGTCAGGCGCTCGGCGAGGCGGTCGCGCTGCAGCGGCGCGGAGAGTTGCGCGAGGCCGAAAGAATCTATAGCCGCGTGCTCAAGGCGGTGCCGGACAACTTCGACGCCCTTAATCTCCTCGGCGGCGTCAAGCTGCAACAAGGCCAGATCGGCGAAGCCGTGCGGCTGTTGCGCGCCGCCGTGCAGGCCAATCCGCGCGCGGCGGCGGCGTGGAGCAATCTCGGCCAGGCCTTGCATGCGCTCAAGCGCGCGCCGGAAGCGCTCGAATGCCTCGACCGGGCGCGGTCGCTTGCGCCCGACGATGTCGCCATTCTTAATCAGCACGCCAATGTGCTCATCAGCCTCGCCCGGCCGCAAGCGGCGCTCGACGAATTCCAGCAGGTGCTGGCGCGTGTGCCGCAACATGGCGAGGCACGCTTCAACAGCGGCGTTGCGCGGGCCATGCTCGGATCGACGGAAGCGGCGCTTGCCGACTTCGATGCCGCGCTGGCATCGGCGCCGGGCCATCCCGGCGTGCAATATAACCGCGGCGTCGCCCTGCTCAAGCTCGGACGCTACGCCGAGGCGGTCGCCGCCAACGACAGCACGCTCGCCGCGGTGCCCGAACACGGCAATGCCTGGCTCAACCGCGGCAAAGCGCTGGCGCAGCTTAATCGTTACGACGAGGCCATCGCGAGCTACGGCAAGGCGCTCGCGGTCAGCAAGGATTTCGCCGACGCGCATTTCAACCGGGCGCTGGCTTGGCTCACGCTCGGCGACTACGCCGCGGGTTTCGCCGAATACGAATGGCGCTGGCGCCGCAGCGGCATGCCGCCGCAGCCGAGCCGCGGCCGGCCGTTATGGCGCGGCGAATATCCGCTGGCGCGCAAGACCGTCTTGCTGCACGCCGAGCAGGGACTGGGCGACACCATCCAGTTCGCGCGTTACGTTCCGCTCGTCGCCGCGAGCGGCGCCAGCGTGATCCTCGAAGTACAAGCCGAACTGAAACCGCTCGTGACCGGGCTTGCCGGCGCCGCGAAAGTCATCGCGCGCGGCGAGGCCATCCCGCCGTTCGACGTGCATTGTCCGCTCGGCAGCTTGCCGCTGGCGCTGCGCACCGAGCCCGGCGCCGTACCGGCGCAAATTCCTTATCTCGCGGCTGACGCCGCGCATCTCGCCAAATGGTCGGCGCGGCTCGGCGCGCTGGCCCGGCCCCGCATCGCCATCGCCTGGGCCGGCAATCCGAGCCACGA
Source organism: uncultured Alphaproteobacteria bacterium (assembly GCA_963729335.1). GTDB lineage: Bacteria > Pseudomonadota > Alphaproteobacteria > Rhizobiales > Xanthobacteraceae > BOG-931. Next base: position 791,964 of record CAVSNN010000001.1, on the reverse strand, counting down.
CAACGATCGCAACCGGTCGATCGCATTCGATCGGCTGGCGCGGCTGTTTGCTGGTCCGTCAAGTTTCATCAGCATCCAGCGCGACTTGCGCGGCGAGGAGGCCGCGCTGCTCGCCGCCGTGGCGCGCGTAACCCATATCGGCGGCGAGCTGGAAGACTTCAGCGACACCGCGGCGGTGCTGGCGCTCGCCGATCTCGCCATCGCGGTCGATACCGCTGCCGCGCATCTCGCCGGCGCCATGGGCCGGCCGGCCTGGGTGCTCCTACCCTTCGCGCCGGATTGGCGCTGGACGCGCGACGGCGAAACCACGCCCTGGTATCCGACGGCGCGGATGTTCCGGCAGACCGCGCCCGACGATTGGGACAGCGTGATTGCGCGTGTCGGCGATGAGCTGGGGCAACTCATCGCTTCAGCGGAGGGCGCGGCTTCAGCTTAGAGCATGAAACCGAAAAGTGGCCCGGTTTTCGGAAGAGATCATGCTCCGACAATAAGCCAGAGCGGGAGCAACCTACGAGAGTCTGCTTTGCCCCAAAACCCGACAAGTCATTGCATTGCAGCGAAATGTCGCGAAGGGCCAATAGGCGACATTGCACCGGCGGCTTCATATTAGAGAGGCCGCGAACTGGGGCGGCCTAGGGCTTGCCACCTGTCCGGGCTGCCGCGCGCTCAGCAAGCAGGTTCATAGTCGCCTGCCAGACGGAGCATGATTGCCCTGGTTTCCTCATCCTTCATTTGTTGAGCGAGCGCGCGCATTTGTTTGCCACGAAAATGCCAATGAGCGTCGTCGTCCACCTAGGACCGAGGCATAGGATTCGGCGGCTTGTGCGGCATGGCCCATTTTAGTCCGTTTTCAAAAGGGCCATCGTCCAAAATTCAAAAATACCGACCAGGTTGGCGGCTGTACGGTTTCGTACTTAGCGTATAAGCTTCAACAATCGCCGAACGAACTGTGGCCAGTACCGGCGACGGAGAGCTTACTGCTCCCGCCTCTATGGAGCATCCCAAAATTGGTCAGCGCAAAATAACTGCGGCTCGATACTGAGAACGCAAACCTGCGGCAGCTATTGGCGCAAGCCGGGATCGACGCTGCTGAGCAAAGGGTGATCGAGGGCTTGCAGCGCCTCTTGTTGGAAGAATTACATCATCGAATAAAGAACGTGCTTGCGACCGTTATGGCTATCGCGTCTCAGAGCTTAAGGCATGCAGACAGCGTTGAGCAGGGGCGTGAAGCAATCGAGCATCGCTTGTTCGCATTGGGCCGAGTGCACGACTTGTTATTGAAGACTAATTGGACAAGTGCGCCGCTGGAGTCGATTGTTGGTACCGCAATTAATCCATTCGATAAGGGCGCGCGTTTCTCCATTGAAATTCCAGATATTGACGTTAGCCCTTCGGCCGTTCTTCCGCTCGCAATGATCCTCAATGAGCTGTGCACTAACGCCGTTAAGTACGGCGCATTGTCAAATGCCAACGGCCGTGTGGCGATATCAGCGGCTGTTAATGCCTCGAATGAGCGGTTTGGTTTCTCCTGGGTGGAGACGGGCGGCCCGTCCGTTCAGACACCGACACACCAGAGCTTTGGGACGCGATTGATTGAACAAGGCTTTGTTGGCGAACTAAGGGGCAAAGCCCATCTTTCCTTCGAACCCTCCGGCGTCGTTTGCCATCTTGATATCCCCTTGGCATCGCTTTTGCCCGCCGTTAGCAACCAGGAAGCTTTTATCCTTTGACCAAATAGTCACAACGTCCGTTCCGGGTCTTCGACCGATTGACGATGTCTGCTTCACGTCGGCTCGTCCCCCAATTTCAGACGTGTTGCTGTCTCGCAGCAAACGACGTTCAGGGCCAATTTCTGCCGCACGCACCCGCAGCAAAAGCAACCTACTCGAACAACTCGTCGGCGCGGCCGAGTAGCGGCAACGGCACGCTAAGGTCGAGAGCCTTGGCAGTTTTAAGATTGATTGCCAGTTCAAACTTTGTTGCCTGCATCACCGGCAAGTCGCTCGGTCTCTCGCCCTTGAGAATCCGTCCAGCATATATGCCCACTTGGCGGTACTCATCGCGCTGATTGGCGCCGTAAAACATCAGACCTCCGGCAGCGACAAATTGGTGTTGCGCCATGATCGCCGGAATTTTGTAACGCATCGAAAGTTTGGCAAGTTGCTCTTGTTCAGCACCAAAGAGTACATCCTGTCCAATCATCAGTGCGGCGACTTGCAATTCGTGCAATTTGGCAAATGCCAGATCGAAATCGCTTGGACTGGCGGCATTCAGCACATGTAGTTGCAAACCAAGGCCCTGCGCCGCCGCCTGCACCGTTTTGGCTTGAGTTGACGCATTAGGATTGGTCGGATTGACCAACAGTGCCATGACGGTGGCTGCAGGTACCACCTCATGCAGCAACTGCAAAAGTTTTGGCCCAACCTCGACGCTTAACAGAGTTACGCCGGTCATATTGCCACCGGGGCGGTCGAGGCTGGCGACCAGCCCAATCTGCACCGGATCGGCAATGGTCACGAAAACAACCGGGATGGTCGTTGTTGCCGCCTTTGCTGCTTTTGCCGCAGGCGTAGCGAAAGCACCAATTACGGCTGGTCGACGCCCGATCAGGTCGGCCGCCAGCGCCGGAAGCCGCTCGTAGTGGTCCTCGGCCCAGCGCGCCTCAATCGTCATGTTGCGTCCTTCGCTGTAGCCCGCATCGCCGAGGCCTTGACGAAAGGCGGTGAAATTCTCCGCCCAAAACCCGCTGGGCGACCCGGCCGCGAGCACGCCAACTACAGGGGCAGCGCTTTGCTGGGCCTGTGCTGCAAGCGGCCAAGCCACAGCGCCGCCGACAAACGTAATGAACTCGCGCCGCCTCATGAGCGCTCCTGCCCCAGGGACGATACCTTAGCACGTTGAATGAAAGCCGTTGTGCAGTACAGTAAATTGTGCGCCGGAAATGACGCGATGGGTCAAACTCAGTCTTCGGGCGATGTCCGCTTCATGTCCGCTTTCCACCTGATCGCGACCAAATCGCGGACGTTGCGGCACTTTGGTTTTGGGCCACTAGCAGCCATTAAGCGGGTTGACCGGCCCGAATTTTCGCCAATACGGCTTTGCCAGCGCGGGTCGCCTCGGACATCGTTTCAAAGAATTCAGATTGCCGTACCGCCTTGCTCTTGCCGGCTGCGTAAATCTCCCATCGCCATGATTTGGGCGGACGCCCTTTGTTCTTGATAGCGAGGGTATAATCAATCGGATTAGGTGAGATCGTTTCCATTCGGGTGCTATCGCGAAACCGGCTGGCCAAAGACAAAACGGGAATAGGCGCGGCCTAACATCAACTCGCACTCCTGGGTGCGCTCCCGTGCTATCTCGGAGCCCCAGCACAGCAGGATTTCGCGTAAATCCCGGATGGCGACATCTACAGCGGTCACGAGGTCGATCTCGACATCAGCCTCGACATCAGCGCTTTCGTCCGCGCGATGGTCGCTAAACGCAAGTATTTCGGCGCTCACGCGTTACCCTCCCAAATCAAGCCGTCGGCAGAATGGACACCGGCGGTTAACGGGCTGTGATCTAGCCGCAACTGCGGCACACGAGAGGCTATCTTTCCTTGGCGACACGGCAAGAGCGCATTGACGCCTATACTCATGACGGAACTCCACTGGCAGATCAGCCGCTGGAGCTCCTTTGCGAAGATCACGTCGGTACCCACGTGATCCCGTTCCTGTGTCGATGGCGCAATGGCGCTTGGCACAGCCTAAACACCAACGACCGCATCGATGCCACGGTCGTGGGTTGGCGCATACCCAACCAAAATCAGCGGTGAACCTTGAGGTTTTCTGCCGACGTTTTACCCTTGTTCGCGACTTCTTCGTATTCGACGACTTGTCCCTCATTAAGGCCGCTGAGGCCGGCTCTTTCGACAGCCGAGATGTGGACGAAGACGTCCTTGCCGCCCGCCTGAGGCGCAATAAAGCCATAGCCCTTTTGTGAGTTAAACCACTTTACGGTACCGGTAGCCATTCTCGAACTCCTCCTGATGGGTGGATTTATCTATCACACAACGAGACCCCTGAACTGCACTGGATTGCCGCTGACGGCAACTCGTGTCCGTTTAGGGTTTTTACACAGCCAAGATCCCAAAGCGACGCAAAATTAGGACATCAGTATTTGGCGTAATAGGGTCTTTACATCCTATCGCATCGGCGAGAACGCCGCCGGCAGATAAATGTCGACCTGCTGCGAGATGAGATGACTCGGGCCGCCGGGCGGCGGCCAGACGCCATCGGCCACCGCCTTTTCGCGTAGCCGCGCGCGCTCGTCGAAGCTTTTGTACGGCCAGATGTGCATGAATCGCGTCACCGCGCCGGTTACCGAGGTCATGGCGGCGAGCACCGGCGACACCGTCGAGCGGCCGGGGACCGCCTTGCGCCACAGCTCGATGGTCGGCGCCAAGCCGTCGGGCTTGAGCACATAATTGCGCACCTCGTAGCAGGGGCCGAAATCGCCCGGCCGCATCGGCGGCATGAAATCGAATGACACGTAAGTGTCCATCGCCATGGCGGCGATGAATTCGCCGATGCCGAACGGATTTGCTCGATTGCAGCGCGGCGAGCCGGGCATCGACGATCGCGGCGGCGTCGGCAGCCTGTGCGGATCAGCAGAATCTGATTGACCGCGCCGATGTCCGAATACCAGCACGCCAGCAGCGCTGGCATCGCTCGGTGAGCGTCTTGCCGAGCACGGCGAGCGCCTGCGGATGGGTGCCGGGCCGCACGGTGATGATCGTTACGTCGTATTGCTCGGCCAAGTTCGCCTCCTTTTGCGCGCTGACGCTTCCAATTGACAGCCGCGGCGGGCCTCATAACGTGGTCAGAGGTCTGACCACATTAGAAGAGAAGCCTGCGCCTGACAACGATCGACCGGTTGCGCCGGGTGAGCCTACCGCGCCGCCAAATTCAACCAAAGCAAGACGGGAGGAAAACGTGAAGACGATCATCGTTGCTATTTGCCGCGCTCGTGCTGGCGGCGGCAGCGTTCACCGCCGCACGACGGCGCATGCCGCCGACACCGTGAAGATCGGCATGCTGTTGCCGCTCACCGGCAATGCCGCCGCCGCGGGCCAAGCCTCCAAGGCGGCGATCGAAGTCGCGCTCGATATCATCAACAACGCCCATCCCGAACTCGGCAGCCTGCCGCTCGCCGCGACCGCCGGCCTGCCCAATCTTGGGCGGCGCCAAGCTCGACGTCGATCTTCGTCGATCACCAGGGCAATCCGTCGACTCGCCCAGCAACTGGCGACGCGCCTGATCACGCAGGACAAAGTCAACGCGCTGATGGGCGCGTATCAGTCGTCGTGCAGCTTCACCGCGACCGCCGGTCGCCGAGCGCTACGGCATCCCGTTCATGGTCGGCGACTCCGCCGCGCTCAACATCACCAGCCGCGGCTTCAAATAGATGTTCCGCGCGCACGCCGATCGCGACCGACTATGCCCGCACCTATATGCGGTTCTTCGCCGACATGAAGAAGCAGGGCAAGAAGATCGACTCGATCGCCATCGTCAACGAGAACACCGACTACGGCACTTCGGTCGGCGACGCCATCGAAGCCGAGGCCAAGAAAGCCAATATGCCGGTCGCGATCCGCATTCCCTATAGCGCCAGCTCGACCGACGTTTCCGCGCAAGTGCTGCAACTCAAGCAGAAGCAGCCGGATGTGGTCATCTTCATCAGCTACACGGCGGATTCGATCCTCTACATGAAGACGATGAAGAATCTCGACTACAAGCCGCCGATGATCATCGGCGACGATACCGGCTTTTCCGATCCGTCCTTCATTCCGGCGGTGAGCGACATCGCCCAGGGCGTCATGAACCGCAGCGCCTGGGCGATCGGCAAGCCCGGCTCGACGACCGACAAGATCAACGAATGTACAAGGCCAAGACCGGCCGCGATCTCGACGACACCAGCGCGCGCAACATGCAGAGCTTTTTCGCGCTGGCCGACGCGATCAACCGCGCCGGCTCGACCGATCCGGAAAAGATCCGCGAGGCGCTGGCCAAGACCGATCTCAAGCCGGATCAGCTCATGATGGGCTATCAGGGCGTCAAATTCGACAGCACCGGGCAGAACATGCTGGCCGCGACCTATCTGATCCAGCTGCACGGCAAGCAATACGAGCTGGTCTGGCCGGCGACGGCGGCGAATGCCAAACTGCAATGGCCGATGGGCGGCTGGGCGCAATAGGCGGCCGGAGCCAAGGGCACTGGACGCAATAGTCGATGGTGGTTGTGCAAGTGATCGTCGGTGGCCTCCTGCTGGGGGCCATCTACGCTCTGTTTTCCTCGGGTCTCACTTTGATCTGGGGCATGATGAATTTCATCAATTTCGCCCATGGCGAATTCGTCATGCTCGGCATGTACGTGGCGCTGCTTGGTCGTCACCTGGCTCGGCGGCGGCCCGGCGGTGTTCGGCATCGCCGCGGCGTTGGCGCTGTTCGCGCTCGGCGTCGGCGATCTATCTGTCGCTCATCCGCCATGTGATCCGCGGGCCGATGCTGGCGCAGATTCTTTCGACCTTCGGGCTGGCGCTGCTGCTGCGCTACACCGCGTTCTTCATCTTCTCGGCGAATTTCGTGTCGCTGCCGCAGACCTCGCTCGCCGGCACGATCAATCTCGGCGGCATCTACCTGCCGGTCGCGCAGCTCGTGGCCGGCGCCGTCGCCATCTGTGCTGACCATCGCGCTGCACCTGCTGCTCACGCGCACCGACGTCGGCAGCAAGCTTCTGGCGGTGGCCGAGGATCGCACCGCGGCGATGCTGATGGGCATCCGGCCGGATCGCATGCAGGCGCTGGCCTGGGGCCTGTCCGCCGGCGCCGCGGGCATCGCCGGCGCATTGATGGCGACCGCCTATCCGTGGTCGCCGTCGGTCGGCGAAACCTTCGGGCTGATCGCCTTCGTGGTGGTGGCGCTCGGCGGCTTCGGCAGCGTGCTCGGCTCGCTCTATGCCGGCCTGATCATCGGGCTCATCCAGGCGGTCTCCGCCTTCTGGCTCGGCGCGATCTACAAGGACATCGTCGTCTACGGCCTGTTCGTCGCGCTGCTCTGGCTGCGGCCGCAGGGCCTGATGGGCAAAGCGTGAGAAACCGGACGCATTGCTTCCTCGCGCGACGCGCCTGGCGCGTGCTAGTGCTGCTGGCGGCGGGTTTGCTGCTCTATCCGCTGTCTTTGTCCGATCCGTTCTACCGCGACATCGGCGTCACGTTTCTGCTGGCGGCGATCTCGGCCTCGGCCTGGAATATCGTCGGCGGCTATGCCGGCCAGGTCTCCGTCGGCCACAGCATGTTCTTCGGGCTCGGCGCCTATACGCCGCTGCTGTTCTACACGCTGTGGGGATGGCCGCCGCTCGCCGGCATTCCCGCCGGCATCGTGCGTCAGCGTCGCGCTTGCCGTCGTGATCGGCATGCCGACGTTCCGGCTGACCGGCCATTATTTCAGCATGGCGACGATCGCGGTCGCCGAATTGATCCGGATTTTCGTCGGCACCTGGACTCTGGTCGGCGCCGCGATCGGCTTGCAGGGTCCGGCGACGGCGCGCGGCTGGTGGGACCTGACGTTTCGCAGCGAGCTGCCTTATTACTACATCTTCCTCGCCGTGCTGGCGCGTCGTGCTCGCGCGTCACCGCCGCGATCGAGCGCCGCCGCTTCGGCTTTTATCTGCGCGCGATCAAGGCGAGCGAGCGCGCCGCGCGCAGCCTCGGCGTGCCGGTGCGGCAAACCAAAATGCAGGCGCTGGCGCTGCAGCGCCGCATTCACCTCGGTCGCCGGCTCGCTCTACGCGCATCAAGACCGGCTTCATCGATCCCGACAGCGGCTTCGGCATTCTCGTCTCGGTGCAGATGGTCATTGTCGCGGCACTTGGGCGGCGCCGGCACGCTGTTCGGTCCGCTGCTCGGCGCGCTCATCCTCGTGCCGTTGCAGACCGCGACCAACACCTGGTTCGGCGGCGGCGGCTCGGGCCTGACCTATCATCCTCTATGGCGGCATCATCGTGCTTGATCGCGCGCTTCGAGCCGGGCGGCCTGTTCGAGCTGTGGCACCGCGTCGCGCCGGCTTGCGAAAAAGATTGCGGAAAGCGCGCCCATGCTGCTTGAGGCGACAAAAGTCTCCAAGGCGTTCGGCGAACTTCCTTGCGGTCGCCGGGCGCCGATCTCGCCGTCGAGGAGGGCGAAATCATCGGCCTCATCGGCCCGAACGGCGCGGGCAAATCGACCTTCTTCAATTGCCTTGCCGGCGAAACCGCCCCGACCGGCGGGCGCATCGTGTTCGACGGCACGGACCTCACCCGCGCCCCGCCGGAAGCGCATGCGCGCGCCGGCATCGGCCGCACCTTTCAGGTGCCGACCACGTTCGACGACATGACCGTCCTGCATAACGTGATGGTCGGCGCATTCCTGCGCCATCCGCATCGCAACGACGCGCGCGAGCACGCCCGCCGCATCGTCGAATTGACCGGCCTGCGGCCCGACCAGCCGGCGCGCTCGCTCGGCACGCCGGGGCGCAAGCGGCTCGAAATCGCGCGCGTGCTGGCGACCGAGCCGCGGCTTTTGCTGCTGGACGAATCGCTCGCCGGACTGACGCCGACCGAATTGCAGGACGCGATCGCGCTGGTGCGGCGCATTCACGAAACCGGCGTCACCATCGTCATCGTCGAACACATCATGGAAGTGATCATGACTTTGACCCAGCGCGTGCTGGTGTTCAATCAAGGCCATGTCATCGCCAGCGGCACGCCCGAAGCCGTCGTCAAGGAGGAGGCGGTGATCGAGGCCTATCTCGGCCGTCGCCATCGCCGGCCGCCTCCTGTTCCTCCCCCGCATGCGGGGGAGCGTTAGGGAGCGGGATATGGCCGAGCTGACAGTCGAGCATCTCGAAGTGCGTTACGGCGACCTGGTCGGCGTCGCCGATATTTCGCTTGAGGTTCGCGGCCGGGCAGGTCGTGGCGTTGCTCGGCTCCAACGGCGCCGGCAAGACGACGACGCTCAATGCCATTGCCGGTCTGGTGCGGCCGGCGCGCGGGCGCATCGAATGGCGCGGCGAGTCGATCGCCGGGCAGCCGGCCTATGCGATCGTGAGCAAAGGGCTGGCGCTGTCGCCTGAAGGCTGGCGGCTGTTCGTCGGCCAGACCGTCGAGCAGAATCTGCGGCTCGGCGCCACCGCGCTCGCCGACCGCTCGCGCATCGAGGCGCTGTTCGAGCGCGTCTATGCATTGTTTCCGCGGCTCGCCGAGCGCCGCCGCCAATTCGCCGGCACGCTGTCCGGCGGCGAGCGGCAGATGCTGGCGCTCGGCCGCGCGCTGATGAGCGAGCCGCGTTTGCTGATGCTCGACGAGCCGAGCCTCGGCCTCGCGCCCGCGGTGGTCGAGGCGCTCTACGACACGCTGCAGGAACTGCACCGCCAAGGCCTCACGCTGCTGCTTGGCCGAGCAGTCGATTCCGCTGGCACTTGGAGATCGCCGACTATGCCTACGTGCTGCAGACCGGACGCATCGCCTTGCAGGGTCCGGCGGCCGAACTCGAACGCAACGAACAGGTGCAGGAAATCTATCTTGGTGTCGCAACCCGCACGGCGGCCCGCCTTGGCCCGCCGATGGAGACCAGCGGATGACGAGAACCCAACGCGCGGACCGGCGCTCGTCCGGTTCGCAATCCTTCCTGCCACTCAAGAGCGGCCGGAAGTCCGATCAGGTTTTCGAGCAGATTTCCGGTTTCATCCGCAGCGGACGATTTGCGCCCGGCACCAGGCTGCCGGCCGAGCGCGAACTCACCACCATGCTCAATACCAGCCGCCAGACCATTCGCGAGGCGATCTATCGCGCCGAGCTGGTCGGCCTGATCGAAGTGCGGCACGGCGCCGGCAGCTTCGTGGTGTCGCGGACGCCGCAGGTGCCGGCCGACCGGCCGCTGTTGGATTTGATCAAGATCGAAGCCGACCGGGTCGGCGAGTTTTTTGAAATCCGGCGCGCGCTCGAAGGCTGGTGCGCCGGCCAGGCGGCGCGGGTTTGCAGCCGGTCCAACCTCGACGCCATGAAGGCGCGGCTCGACGCCATGCGCGAACTTGCCGTCACCGACGACGCCTGGGAGGAAAACGACATCGGATTTCACAAGGCGCTGGCGGCGGCGACCGGCAATCCGCTCGCGGTGCGCATCATGGATATCCTGCGCGGCAGCTTTTCGGCTTTCTATCGTCTCAAGCGCTTCATGCCGACCAGCGAGGAACAGAAGGTCATCTGGCAGCATCACCTCGACATTTACGAGGCGGTGGTGGCGCGGGCGCCGGAACGGGCGCGTGCCGCGATCGTCGCCCATATGGATTTCATCGAGCACAAACTTGCCGAAAGCGTCGACGATCTGGCCGCCAAGACGGAGTAGGCGGATGGGCCGCTTGCAGGGAAAATGCGCGCTGGTCACCGGCGGTAGCCGCGGCATCGGCGCGGCCACGGCGCTCGCTTTCGTGCGCGAAGGCGCGCGGGTCGGCATCATGGCGCGCAACGAGCAACGTCTCGCCGCCGCCAAACGGGCCGCCGCGGAGCAGAAACTCGAAATCGAGACCTTTGCCGGCGACGTCGGCCGCAAGGAGGACGCGGCGCGCTGCATCGACGGTTTCGTGCAGCGGCTCGGCGCCATCGATATTCTGGTGAACGACGCCGGGATCGGCATCGGCCGCCCGTTCTTCGAAAAAACCGTCGAGGACTGGAACGAGACGCTGCGGGTCAATCTGGTCGGCACGTTTCTGATGTGCCAGGCGGCGGCGAAATACATGGTCGCGGCCAAGCGCGGCAAGATCGTCAATGTCTCCTCGGTGCGCGGGCTGGGCCCGTTCGGCCGCGAACCGGTGATGGACTATTCGGCGGCGAAAGCGGCGGTGATCAGCCTGACCAAGACGCTTGCCAAGCAGCTCGCCCCCGATGTCAACGTCAACGTCGTGGTGCCGGGACATACCGAGACCGATTTATTGAAGTCGCAGCCGGAAGCGGTCAGGGCGGCGATGCTGGCCGGCACTTATTTGCGGCGTTTCGGCGCGCCGGAAGACATCGCCAACGCGATTTTATTTCTGTCGTCGGCGGAGGCCGATTTTATCACCGGCCAGTCGCTGGTCGTCGATGGCGGTTTTTCGCTCAAGGCGGGATGACGCCGCGGCGAGCTAGAGCCTGATTCTGATCGAATCAGGCTCTAGCATTTTGGTTGAGCATGATCTTTTCGGAAAACCGGTTCCCACTTTTCCGGATCATCTCTATCGGCCGTGCTGCCACAGCATTTCGATGCGGTGGCGGAACGCCTTGGGTCTTTCGGCGAACAGCCGGAGCGCGATGCGCGCGGCGCGTTGCGCGAGCGCCGCCGAGCGTTCGGCGCAGGCGGGGGTGAGGCGCGAGCGCCAACGCGCCAGCGGCTGATGCGGCGCGGTGAGCCGCTTGAGCACTTCGAGGTCCTGGCAGCGGCCGAGCCGGTCGCGCAACCGTTCGGCCTCCTCGATCCACATCCGGCCGAAGCGCGGCCATAACGGCTCGATCAACTCCATCTGATAGCGCATATCGACGACGCGCTGGCGCAGCCCGTGCAGATCGTCGGCGTCGGCAAGCGACCAGTCCACCGGAATCCGCTTGCGCGCGCTGCGATAACCCGCGGCAAGCTGCGCGGCGATCCCGGAGAAATCGAACGGATCGAGCGGCCAAAGCTCGACCGCCGCCGCCGCGCTATCGAGCCAGGCGACCAGCGCGTCGCGCAGCTCCGCCGTCAGCACCGCCTGCTCCTCGCTGCCGCGCAACGCTTCGATGCGGCCGCGAACGGTCGCCGTCGAGCGCTCCGACAGCACCATGCCCTTCGCCAAAAGGTCGTCGAAGGCGTTGCAGCGCCGCCGCGCTGTCGCGGGCATGGGCGAGCGAGCGGGCGCGGTCGCGCGCCTCGTGGCGCCAGCGCTGGGCGTCCGGGATGAAGGGATCGAGCAGCCGCATCAGCGCCCGCCATTCCTTCATGGCGCGGCGGAAATCGTGCACCGCATCCTCACTGGAGCGCTCCGGATCGAGAATCGCGCGGCGCGCCCCGGCCAGGATATGGGCCGCGATGGCGCGCACCGCCGGCCCGATCGCCGCATTGGGCTGCAGGGCAGGTTTGTCGCCCATTCCGCTGTTTCTGAAGCGCGCGTGCATGGCGATGTTCGCGGAGGCCCGGCCGGACATTATGGCGAATTATCGAGCCCGTCCGCACTTCCCTTCTCGGGGGGGCCTTGCTACATGATCCTTCGTAAAATCAGCGCTTTGACGCGGGGTGGAGCAGCCCGGTAGCTCGTCAGGCTCATAACCTGAAGGTCGTAGGTTCAAATCCTACCCCCGCAACCAATTACGCCGCTAAGTCAAAGACTTAGCGGCGTTGGTGTTTTGATCGTCTTGGTAACCGGCCGTCTGGAAGCACTGTGGAAGCAAGAGCGCGGCAAGGTCTAAGCGGATCGGCGAGTTCGCGCGCGCGGCAAGCCAATACATCTTGTGCGCGACGCCCCCGTCTTAACGGGAGATGAGGCGATGACGTTCATCGACCGTGCATTCTTCACCCACGTCACGACGGGCCGCAGTTCCAGCCGATCGTCAAATGATTCGTGATAGGGAGCCTGAACATGGACTATCGTAAGAAATTTTGTGTCGAACCTGGCGAGAAGGTTCGGCTCGCAAAGATTGACCCCTCCTATACGGGCAAGCACGAATCGCACAAGAAGGCCGAGCCTGACATCCTCAAGCACGTCGAGCGCATAGAGGAGCTCCAATATCTGCTCTACGCGGACGCCAGCCAATCGCTTCTCATCGTGCTGCAGGCGCTAGACGCGGCCGGAAAAGACGGTGTCATTCGGCATCTCTTCAGCGGCATGAACCCGCAAGGCACGTCGGTGTCCGGATTCAAACAACCGAGCAAGGTCGAGCTCGCCCATGATTTTCTGTGGCGCGCGCACATTCCGGCTCCCGGCAAGGGCGAGGTGGCGATCTATAACCGTTCGTATTACGAGGACGTCCTCGTCGTGCGTGTCCACAAACTGGTGCCGCACTCGGTTTGGTCGAAACGCTACGACTTGATCAACGGCTTCGAAAAGACTCTCACGCAGAACGGTACGCGCATCCTCAAATTCTATCTCCATATCAACCCGGACGAGCAACTCGCACGCTTCAAGCAACGGCTCGACGACAAATCGCGGCGCTGGAAAATCAGCGAAAGCGACTATTCCGAGCGCAAGCTGTGGCCGAAATACATTGAGGCATACGAGGATGCCATAGCGCAAACGAGCACCAAGCGGGCGCCGTGGTATATCATTCCAGCGAACCACAAGTGGTTTCGCAACCTTGCAATATCGCAAATCGTTGCCGATACGATGGATGAGATGGGGATGAAGCTTCCGCCGACCCGCGTCGACATTGCGGACATCAGGCGGAAATATCACGCCGCCGAACTTAAGTCGCACGGCGGTAAGAGCAAAGCGGCTCTTCGGAATAAGTCACGTTGATCCGATGGCCGAGCCGGGAAAAAAAGATCATTGGTTGTTCGCCTCGTTGCAAAACTACCGGCGCGCTTGGCTCTTCGGCGATGCGCTTGCCGCCGTGACTTTGGCGGCAATTGCCATTCCCGAACAGCTCGCAACCGCTCGTCTCGTCGGCGTGCCACCCATGATGGGACTGTTGGCGTTCGCGGCGGGTTCGTTGGCATTCGCCGCGTTCGGGGCAAATCGCTTCATGTCGGTGGGTGCGGACTTAACGATCGCGCCGATCATGGCAAGCGCGTTGGCGGCGGCAGCGGTCGCCGGTACCGCGCATTACGCGGGCCTGAGCGCGGCGTTGGCGATGTTGATCGGCGCGGCACTGCTGTTCGCCGGACTCATGCGTGCCGGATGGATCGCAGATCTCCTTTCGATCCCGGTGACGACCGGGTTTCTCGCCGGAATATCCGTCCACATCGTCGTCGGACAGATCCCCGACATACTGGGCGTCACTGTTGGGCATGGCGACGTTCCAGGTCAGCTCGCGGATATCGCACGACGGCTGCCGTATACGAACCCCTATCCGGCCGCGATCGGCGTCGGCGTCCTTGCGACCGCCGTTATCGCCGACCGGTTGAATAAACGAATTCCGGGCGCCTTTATCGGATTCATCGCCAGCGGCCTCGTGGTCTGGGCGTTTGGGCTTCAAGCGCGGGGCATGGCCGTGCTCGGCGCGTTGCCGATCGAGCGGCCTAGCCTGGGTTTCGCGCTGCCGAGTTGGCAGGAGTTCACACAATTACTACCGGTGTCGCTGATCGTCGCACTGGTGTGCATGATGCAAACGGCCGCGGTGGTGCGCTCGTTTCCAAATGAGCCCGATGGGCAAGAGAACGTCAGTCGCGACTTCGCGGCCGTCGGTATCGGCAGCATGTTGGCCGCCCTGGTCGGAGCATTCGCGGTGGACTCGATTCCGCCGCGCACCGCCGTTGTCCACGAGTCAGGCGGCCGGTCGCAGCTCGCCGGCCTTCTCGCCATCGCCATTGTCGCGGCAATCGCGCTGATCGCCGCCGGCGCGTTTGCCGTCTTGCCGGTGGCGGCATTAAGCGGTGTGCTGGTGTTCATCGGCATGCGAATTTTTCGCGTGGCGACGATGCGGGAAATCTATCGGCGAGGCGGTTACGAGATCCTGCTGGTTGCGGCGAGCGCGGCCCTCGTAGTGTTCCTGCCGATCCAAACCGGTGTGACGATGAGCATCCTGCTGTCGCTTGCGCACAGCATTTACATCATCGCGCGGCCGGATTGCGCGATCCTGTCCCGGGTTCCTGGAACAACCGTCTGGTGGGAGGGGCTGGCGGGAGAGGTCGGGGAGAACGTACCCGGCGTGCTGGTATTCGCGCCCGGGGCGCCGATCCACTTTACCAATGCCGCCTATATTCGCAGCAAGCTTATGGATAGCATCGCCGCCATGCCCCAACCGTGCTCGCTCGTCATCATCGAAGCGCACGGCGTCATCGATATCGACTTTACCGGATCGCAAATGCTCCAGCACGCGATCGCCGAACTGCGTCAACGCAATATCCAAGTGGACTTGGCGCGGCTGGAGTCCGAGCGGGCGCAGCACTCGGCCGCCCGCACCGGTCTGATCGGTGCACTTGGCTCCGGCCAGGTCTTTCGGTCGGTCGAAGATGCGATCCGCG
Source organism: uncultured Alphaproteobacteria bacterium (assembly GCA_963729335.1). Taxonomy (GTDB): domain Bacteria; phylum Pseudomonadota; class Alphaproteobacteria; order Rhizobiales; family Xanthobacteraceae; genus BOG-931. The sequence continues at coordinate 776,766 of CAVSNN010000001.1, read as the reverse complement.
CCAGATCCTCGACCGGCTAGACTAGTGCGGTGGATTTGAAGTTCCTACAATTTAGCGGCAGTCTCGCATAGGAACTTCAAATCCAAAAACCGCACTAGCACCATATATTTGCTAGTGTCCCTTTGATTCCGAAGTTCGCGTGAGAGTGTGCCGCGAACTCTTGCGAACTTCGGAATCGGGACACTAGCGCATTTTCATTGAGCGAGAAGCGTATCCCGAGTTGCTGAAATAGTTGACGCATCTGCGGGACGTGAAGGCGTTGAGCAGAAAGCCGATGCGGCCCTGCAAGCCGTCGAGCGCGCACTGGAGCAGCCGGATGAACGGATCTTTCAATCCCATCCTCTACGAAATATCGATTTGGGCGCTGCCGGCTGTCATAGCCATTACCTTCCATGAAGCGGCGCATGGCTATGTTGCGCATCTTTTGGGCGATGACACGGCTTGGCGACTGGGACGAGTGAGTTTCAACCCGCTGGTCCATATCGATCCGTTCGGAACCGTTGTGCTGCCGGTCATGCTGTTGATCTTCCACGCGCCGTTTCTCTTCGGCTATGCGAAGCCGGTGCCGGTTAATTTTCGCGTATTTCGTCATCCACGCGTGGATACGATTTTGGTCGCGGCGGCCGGTCCCGGCATGAATCTGCTTTTGGCAACGATCGCAGCGCTGGGCTTTCATATGCTTGGCTACGTTCCAGCTTCCGGGGCGCAGTGGTTGGCTGCAAACCTCAGGAACGCTCTCCTGCTCAATGTCATCCTGGCAATTTTCAACCTTTTGCCAATTCCGCCCCTAGACGGGGGACGCATCCTGGTCGGCGTTCTTCCCGGCGGCTTGGCCCGCTCATTGTCCCGTCTCGAGCCTTATGGCTTGCTGATACTCATCGGCTTGCTTTTCGTGCTGCCACTGTTCAGTGCGCAGCTCGGCATTAATCTTGACCCGTTATCGCGGCTCATCATGACGTTGACCAATGAGGTCATCGGCATCATACTTCGGCTGACTGGAAACATTTGACAACGATACTCGGTGCGGCGCGAGCGATAGAGTCCTGGAAGCGGCGGTTCTGCCGCTAATTCAAATTGACGCCGAAACTGTCGGCAAAACCGCGGCGTCCCTTCGGGGTGATCCTCAAGGCGCGGGTATTTTCGCCGCGTTCGATCCAGTGCAATTCGACGCAGCGTTTGCAGAGCGCGGCGCCGACCGCGCCTGCGATGTGCCAGCGCCGCTCGCTCCAGTCGAGGCAAGGCCGGCAAAAGGTTCGCCGCACGCCGCGCGGGTTGACCGGCGCGCCGAAGGCGGCGAGAAACTTAGCACCGGCCGCGGTCACCTCGCCGCCGTCGTCGCCGAGCACGACATGGCCGCGCGCGATCAGCGCATCGGCGAGCGCGACGCCGAGACGGCCGGCGACGTGATCGTAGCAGGTGCGCGCGGTGCGCAGCGCGTCGTCGAGGCGCGAGGTTTGCGGACGGCGCGGCGGCAATTGCACGGCGGCAACGCTCATGACGCTTTCCAGCATGCCACCGACGAGCGGCGAGGCGACGCGGTAATAGCGGTGCCGGCCCTGCTTTTCCAGGGCGAGCAAATTCGCCTTGGCGAGCTTGGCGAGATGTCCGCTTGCCGTCTGCGGCGCGACGCCGGCGATTGCGGCGAGTTCCGTCGCGGTCAGTGCGCGGCCGTCGATCAGCGCCGCCAAAATGCCGGCCCGAGCCGGATCGCCGATCAGGGCGCCGAGTTCCGCCAAATCCAGATGCGGTGTGCTCATGCGTGTATTATAGGGCCGCGGTTTGGCAAAATCCCGCGCCATCGCTACGGTTCGCGCCGTATCATGCACGCGGGCGTTTGCAGGACGCTTTCGCGAAGCCGGAGCATCGCCGATGTTTGTCGTGATCTTTGAAGTGCAGCCGAAGCCGGAGCGCTTTAGCGACTATCTCGAACTCGCCAAGTATCTCAAACCGAAGCTCGAGGCGATCGACGGCTTCATCGACAATGAGCGGTTCGAGAGTAAGCGAACCGCGGGACGCTTGCTGTCGTTGTCGAGCTGGCGCGACGAGAAGGCGGTGGTGCGCTGGCGCAGCCACGGCGAACACCACGGCGCGCAGGAGAAGGGACGATTTGAGATTTTCGAGGATTACCATTTGCGCGTCGGCGAGGTGACCGACGACAGCGACCCGCCGCGCGGGATCGCGGTCGCGCAGCAGCGCTTCGACGAAACGGCAAAGGCGGACGCCAAGGCCGCCTCGATTACCGAGTTTAGCCCGCCCGACGGCAAACACGCGAACGCCGGGGCCGCGGATTTGCCGGCGCGGCTCGGCCTCGATAACCGCGTCGACGGCGTCGTCGATTGGGAAGTGTTCGAGAGCATCTACAATCCCGGCAAGCTTCTGCTGCTGGTCACTTGGCGCGAGGCCGAAGCGGCCGGCAAGTGGTCGCCGGCGGCGATCGCGGAGGGCAAGTTGCGCCACCGCCGGATGCGGGTCATTCGCGATTACGGCATGCGCGATCGCGGCGAGGCGCCGCAATTCTTCGCCGAAGTCAAGCGCGCGCGGCCCGTCGCCGCGGAATGACGGCGCGCGCGGCGTCACGGCGCCGCCGGCTTGAGCGGTTACGCCGCCCGCTGGGTGAGCCGGTCCATTTCCCGCTGCACCAGCTGCCGGTACATGCCGTCGCGGCGCACCAACAGATCCGGCGGCCCGTCCTGCATGATACGGCCGCTCTGCAGGACGACGATGCGGTCGAAATTGCGCACCGTGGAGAGCCGGTGCGCGATGGCAATCACGGTGCGCCCGTTCATCAGGCGGCCCAAGGCTTCGCGGATGGCCTCCTCGGATTCGCTGTCGAGCGCGGAGGTTGCCTCGTCGAGCAGCAAGAGCGGCGCATCCTTGAGGAACGCGCGTGCGATCGCGATGCGCTGGCGTTGGCCGCCCGAGAGCTTCACGCCGCGTTCGCCGACGATTGTGCCCATGCCCGCCGGCAGTTCGCCGATGAAATCGCAGCGCGCCGCGAACGCCGCTTCAAGCACCTCGTCGTCGGACGCCTCCGGCCGCCCGTAGCGGATATTCTCCATGACCGAGCGGTGAAACATCGAAATGTCCTGCGGCACGATGCCGATCGCCTCGCGCAGGCTGTCCTGCGTGACGCGCGCGATATCCTGGCCGTCGATCAGGATGCTGCCCGGCCTGCACGTCGTAGAAGCGCTGCAGCAGCGCAAACAGCGTGGACTTGCCGCCGCCGGAATGGCCAACCAGCCCGACCCGCTCGCCGGGCCGGAAGCTGACGCTGAAATCCTGGAAAATCCGCCGCCCGTCGGGATAGCGGAAATCGACGTGCTCGAATTTCACGCTGGCGCCGCGGCGGATCAGCGGCTCCGCCTCGGGATGGTCGCGCAGATCGTGCGGCACCAGAAGCGTCGCGACGGCCTCGGCAAGCCGCGCGATGTGCTGGGTGATGTCGACCAACGCCACCGCGAGGTCGCGCGTCGCGCTCAACACCGAGAGCGCGAGCGTGCAGGCGAGCACGACGTCGCCGGTCGTCGCCTCGCCCTTGCGTCCACAGCATGATCGCCCAGGCCAGCAGGCCGAGCGTCAGCATGATCGTCACCACGGCATGGAAGATGCGCAGCTTTTCCAGATAGAACAGGCTGCGCCGCCGCGCGTTGATCTCGCGATCGACGGTGGCGTCGAAGCGGCGATGCTCGCGCAAAAATCCGCCGAACGCCCGCACCAGCGGCATATTGCTGACGACGTCGACCATTTCGCCGTCGACCGCCGCCGCCTTGCTGGCGAAGTCGTGATGCAGCGGCCGGCCGGCGGCGGCGAGCCGGAACATCAGGCAGACCATGATGCCGGCGACGGCGGCGAGCGCGCCCGCCATCGGCAGGCTGATGGTGCAGACCAGAGCGATCGCCGCCAGCGTCGCCACGCATCGGCGGCAGCACGTTCCAGACGAACATGTTCTCGGCGGTGAACACCGCGTTCGAGGTCGCGGTGACGCGGCTCGTCAGCATGCCGGGCAGCCGGTCGGCGAAATAGCTCGGCGAATGGCCCGTCAGATGGCGGAACAGATCGCGCCGCAGGTCGCCGGTGACGCCGACGAAGGCGTAATTCGCGATCCAGGCGGCGACGCGCCAGAGCAGATTGTCGGCGGCGATCAGCGAGCCAAGCAGGCAGAAACGCCGTCCACACCGCGGCATTGGCGCTGCTCGACAGCGTATCGACCAGGAACTTGACGCCGTATTGGGTGCCCACCGAGCAGGCGACCGCGCCAAGCACCGCGGCGAGAATGACCGCGTGCGAAACCGGCCGCAGCCGGATGTAGCGGAAGATAAAGCCGAGGGGAGTGGCGGCGTAACCACAAGTTCGGCCATGCGCGTCTTCATCTCCGCTGGTGGATCGCGGCTCCGTGCCCCTGGCAAGCCGCAGGACACCTCGCGAAGACGCATCCCTTGAACGGAACGAGCAGGCCGCCCGCCATGTTCCGTGCGTCGCACGCGGCGCGCGAGATCAATTTCGGCCAACGATCTGTTACGCTCGTAACCGCGTCGCGCGGCCCGCATCCGCGCGCGATATTCGGTGCGTCGGTGTCGACGCCGCAGCAGCAAAAAGTTCCATCGGCTCCGCAAAAATTAAGTTCCCTCCATGATTTGAAATATTTCGCGGTTGCGACGTTGTCGCTAGTCGCCGGGTCGAGGAACTTGCAAACAACAATCGAGGGTAATTTCGATGCATATCGCACAAGTCGCGCCGTTGACCGAGGCCATCCCGCCGAAGCTTTATGGCGGCACCGAGCGGGTGGTGTCCTGGCTGACGGAAGAGCTGATCGCGCTCGGCCACGAGGTGACGCTGTTTGCCAGCGGCGATTCGGTGACGTCGGCCCGGCTCGAAGCGGTATGGCCGCGCGCGTTGCGGCTCGACGGCGCGGTGCGCGATCCCAATGCGCTGCACATGATGATGCTGGAGCGCGTCTACCGAGCGCGCCGCCGATTTCGACTTCCTGCACTTTCATCTCGACTATTATCCGTTCTCGCTGTTCTCCCGGCAGTCGACGCCGTTCGTGACGACGCTGCACGGCCGGCTCGATCTGCCGGAGCATCAGCCGGTGTTCGATACGTTTTCGTCGGTGCCGGTGGTGTCGATCTCGAATTCGCAGCGCCGGCCGCTGCCGCAGGCGCACTGGGTGCGCACCGTCCATCACGGCCTGCCGGAGCAGCTTGCTGACGCCGAAGCCGGTCAAGCCGACTTATTTCGCGTTCCTCGGCCGCATCGCGCCGGAAAAGGGCGTCGACCGCGCCATCCGCATCGCGCAGCATTGCGGCGTGCCGCTCAAAATCGCCGCCAAGGTCGACAGGGTGGACCAGGACTATTTCGACGAACAAATCGAGCCGATGATCAAATCGGGCAATGTCGAATATATCGGCGAGATCGCCGACAAGGAGAAATCGGAATTCCTGAGCGGCGCCATCGTGCTGCTCGTTCCGATCGATTGGCCGGAGCCGTTCGGCCTGGTGATGATCGAGGCCATGGCCTGCGGCACGCCGGTCATCGCGTTCAATCGCGGCTCGGTGCCCGAAGTGATCGACGACGGCGCTGACCGGCTTCGTCGTCGAGGACATCAATGGCGCCATCGGCGCGGTCGACCGGCTCGGCCATTTGTCGCGCGCGAAGATCCGGCGGCGTTTCGAGGAGCGCTTCACCGCGCGCCGCATGGCGCAGGACTATCTTCGGCGTCTATCGCAGCCTGTCGGACGCGGTCGCGCCGCACCTGCGGCTGGTCGCCGACGACGCGCCGGCGCTGTAGCAATCTCGTACCGGCGTCCGGCCTCCGTCCGGCCTGCGTCTCCGGCATCAGCAACCACAGCACCGTCAAGCCGACGAGCGCGATCGCGGCCAAGGCGGCGAACGCCGACGGGCTGCCGAAGCGGTCGCTGACATAGCCGGCGAGCGTCGCGGAGAGCGAGGCGCCGATGCCGGTCGCGGTGCCGACGATGCCCTGGCCGAGATTGAAACGGCCGGTGCCGCGGGTGAGATCGGCGACCACCAGCGGCACCATGACGGCGAACACCGCCGCGGTCACGCCGTCGAGCAGCTGCACGACGACCAGCAGCGACGGATTGCGTCACCATCGGCAAACAGGAGTGCCGCGGATCGGCAGCGCGGCGAAGCCGATCAGCAGCAACGGCCGGCGCCCCCAGATTTGCGCCCGCCGGCCGACCCACGGCGACAATGCCGCGACGACGAGCTGCGGCACGACGATGCAGGCGGCGATGATGACGCGTCGCCCATTGCGCCGAACGCATGGTCACGACGCTGCCCATCAGCGGCAGCATGGCCGCATTGGCGAGATGGAACAGCAAGAGGCAGCCGGCGAAGATCAGCAGCGGCCGGTTGTGCATCAGCGCGCCGGCTTCGGACCGGCGGCTTGCGCCGGCGGCCGCGCGCGGCTGGCGCGCCATGGGCGCGCTCGGGATCGATCTCGGCTCGGCGATCGAGCGCAGCGCGATCAGCGCCGGGACCAGCAACAGCACGGTGACGATGAAAACGGCGCGCGCGGAAAGCAGATACCCGCACGCCCCCATCGCCGCCGCCGCCAAGCCGTTGCCGACCGAGGCAAAGCGGGCGTTGCGGCCGAGCCGTTCGCCGATCGCGGCATGGCCGACCAGGCCGAGGCTGATCGCCGCCATCGCCGGGCCGAGCACGCAACTCGCCAGCGCATGCAGCACCGACCCCGCCAGCACCATCGGAAAGATCGGCAGCGCCGCATAGGTCAAGGCGCTGACGCAGATGGCCACGATGGCGATGCCGGCGACAAAGCGCTCCGAGCGCGCGGCATCGACCAGCGCGCCGCCCGGCATCTGCCCGATCAGCGAGACGAAACCGGCCGCCGACAGACACGAGGCCGATATCGACCTGCGTCCAGCGCTGCGCGGTGAGATAGACCGAGACGAACGGCCCGAATCCGGTCTGCACGTCGGCGACGAAAAAAATGAACCAGTCGAGACCGCGCAGGCTGCGCCGCGACGGCGGCGACGGCGGTTCGGTTCCCGGCGGCTGTCCGGTGGACGCGGCGGCATCGGCAGCTTCGGGCGCGCCGTGCGGGTCCGGCCGGTCGCGTAAGCGGCGTGATGGATTTGCAGGCAGGATACCTCTCCAGCGCAGTGGTTAGAGTCGGCACACGGTCGGTGCCGGAAAATGGCGGCGGCCGCTGTCCAGATCGTGCATGGCGCTATTCGAACGGCAGCGGCTCGAGCTTGCCGAGCGCACCCAGGACGACGACGGGTTTGCCCTCCTGATATTCGGGCGCCGCCTTCACCTGATCGCGGGTGAGTTCGAGCGTGATCTTGCGCATCGGATTGCGCCGGCGGCGGAAAATGCAGCGCGTTCCAATCCACCGCGATCTTGCGGCTGCCGACGCCGAGGAAGCCGCCGAAATCGATGATCGCGGCGCGGACCTGGCCGCTGCGATCGACCATCACGTCGACGATGCGGCCCATGTTCTCGTCGGCGGCGCTGACCACCTCGCGGCCGAGAATGCCTTCGACTTCGTGGTTGTTGAGGATGGTCATCGCCGGCGGGCACGTCGCGGCGCCGCTGGCCCGACTGGTGGCGCGGGCTGCCGGCGCCGGCACGTTCTCGGAAACGGCCGGGAGCGCCGCGTAACGATCAGCGTCAGCGCCGCAATCGCCGCTATCGCCACAACCGGCAGAACTTTCGCCGCGCATTTTGTCTCCGGCATATCCATGGAACTCAGACCACTAAGCCGAGCGGGCGTTGTCGGTTCCACGCCGGCGCGGTGCCATGACATCCGGCGCACCAGGAATGGCGCAATTCGGCCCGATCAGGAGGAGAAAACGATCGAAACCCGGATATTGCCGCTGATCCGTGGCGTATCGAGCGAGACGGTGTCGCCATGGCGGCGCACGCGCAGATCGACGCTCGACGCGCCGAGCCGCAGATCGCGCAGCATCACCTCGTCGAGGAACTCCGGCAGGCGCGGATTGCGCAGCCGGATTTCGCTCTTGACCGGGTCGAATTCGAGGCCGAGCGAAGCTTCGAGCAGCGTGAACGGCGTCGCGCTGGCCCAGGCCTGCGGCGAGCAGGCGACCGGATAGAGCGTCGGCCCGTGGCCGTGCTGGCGCTGAAAGCCGCAGAACAATTCCGGCAGGCGCCGGTGGTCCATGTAGGTGGCGGCGCTGAACAGGCCGTCGAACAGGGTCCCGATCGCTCGCTTGTGCTCGTAGCGCGCCAGACCGAGCGCGATCAGCGCATTGTCGTGCGGCCAGATCGAGCCGTTGTGATACGACATCGGATTGTAGCGGGCTTCGCCCTTGGCCACGGTGCGGATGCCCCAGCCGGAAAAGAAGCGCGGCTGCAACAGCTCCTTGGCGACGCGCGCGGCGCGGTCGGCGCGCGGCAATGCCGGTGAACAGCACCTGCCCGGCATTCGACGTGCGCACGCGGCAGGGCTTTTTGTCGCCGTCGAGCGCGAGCGCATAGGTTTCGATGTCCGGGCACCAGAACGCGGCCTCGAAGCGCTCGGCGAGCCGCGCTCGCCTCGGCATCGAGTTTTTTCGCCATCGGCCTCGCGCCTAAGCCGCAGCGCGCAGCGCGCCGCCATGCGCTTGGCGGCGTAGACGTAACCTTGCACCTCGGCGAGCGCGATCTCGCCCTCGGCCAGTCGTCCGTCGGCATGGAAGATCGCGTCGTGGGAATCCTTCCAGCCCTGATTGGCGAGACCTTGCTCGCTGGCGCGCTTATATTCGACGAAACCGTCGCGGTCGGGATCGCCCGGCCCGTCGATCCACGCCAGCGCCGCCTCGATGGCCGGCCACAGTTCGACGATGGTTTCGATGTCGCCGGTGCGCTCGGCATGTAAAGCCCGGCGAGCAGACGAACAGCGGCGTCGAATCGACGCTGCCGTAATAGAGGCCGAACGGCACTTCGCGCAGCGCCGCCATTTCGCCGCCGCGCATTTCGTGCAGGATTTTTCCCGGCTGCGCATCGGCGAGCGGATCGGTGGTCTTGGCCTGATAGGCGGCGAGGCGCCGCAACACGCCGCGCGCCACTTCCGGGATCCACCACAGCATCTGCAACGCCGTGATCAGCCCGTCGCGGCCGAACGTCGTCGAATACCACGGAATGCCGGCATAGGGATAACGGCCCTGCGGCGTATCGGTCATCAGCATCGCGAGATCGGCGGCGGAACGGCACAACATCTCGTTGAAACGCTCGTTCGAGGTTTCGACCGAGGTGCGCTCGCGCGTCGCTTCGCGCATTTCGCGGCGCGCCGCGATCAGGCCGCGCAGGAACGGCGGCGGACGAACTTCCGTCCGATCGCAGCTCACCGCGACAAAGATCGGCCGCATCTCGCCGGGATCAAGTCGCAGCTCGTAAGCGGCGGCGGCGGTCGCCAGCCGATCCGGCGGCGGATCGAAGTCAGCGCGGTGCGCCGCACCTTGGCGTCGAGGCCGCGATAGACCAGGAGCACCCGGTCGTCGCCCTCAAGCTTGGCCGTCGCGGTGCCGCGCCTGTCGCGATGCGAGCCGCGGACCTCGAACAAGTCGGCGAAATCGTTGTCGAACAGCATGGACAGCCGAAGCTCGATCGCCTCGTCGCCGTAATTGCGCACGCCGAGCCGCTGATAGGCCGTGCCGCGCCAGAGAAAGATCGTGCGCAGGATGTGGACTCGATCCTTCTCCATCACGATGCGCTGACCGTCCATCAGATCGGGATTGGTGAGATCGACGATGAACGCCGAATTGTCGTCGCGCAGATTGGAGCCGAGCAAAAGCGGCGGCCCCTCGTTGACCAGCAATTCGAGGCGCGAGAGGTGCCGCGTGTCCCGATGAAACAATCCGGCCGAGCTACCGGACGGCGTGCCGATGTCGCCGCGGCTGTCGAGCACCACGAAAGTGTCGCCGTATTTGAGCGCCCGCGGCGGTCGATCCGGCTGCGTCGCGGTGATGGCGAACGCCGCCTCGGACGGCGTCTCGTTGGCCGTTAACTGCGCTGCGGTCTTTGCGGACATTGCGTGTTGCATCGCTTCCTGCACTGCTCGGGTGGACGGCCCCCGACGGCATTCGTTCTAGCGCCCTATTGCCGGTTAGACGGCATCACGGCCCCGGGCCGCCGTGGACGATATCGACAACGCCCATCCCGATCGGGTCGACGGCTACTATATTGTCGTCCACCATGGCGTATTTGAGGAAGTCTCGCGCCATCGATCCCCGCCCTGCCGGGCACGGCGAATCGATGGACCGAGCGGCCATCGGCGCGCCAACGGTGGGTTCAACGCACGTCGTGGATAGGCGCACCACGCCGGTGCAGGTGAACGCCTGCGTTAGCGAACGCCCAGCGGCCGCAATCGGTTCAGTCGGATTTTGTTGCACTGCACCGTTCGCCACAGCCGCCAGCCGAGCGGCGGTTGTTGCGGCGAAAGGTCACGAGCAAAATGCCACGGCGGTCTCGTCAACCGTCGCCGAATATTCTAAACTTTCGCCAAGGGCTAAAAGTCTTATCAGGGGATGGAAATCATGTCGGCAACAACCACGATAGTCGATTCCCGATCGTCAGTGCAGACGACGCGCTGGTGGCAGCTGATCTTCTGCATCATTTGCATGGTCATGATCGCCAACCTGCAATACGGCTGGACGCTGTTCGTCAATCCGATCAACAAGGCGCACGGCTGGTCGCTGGCTTCTATCCAGTTCGCGTTCAGCATTTTCATCGCGCTGGAAACCTGGCTGACCCCGATCGAGGGCTGGATCGTCGACATGCTCGGTGCGCGACGCGGGCCCAAGCTTGTGGTCGCGTTCGGCGGCATCATGGTCGGCGCCGGCTGGGTCATCGATGCCTATGCCAATTCGCTGGAGATGCTTTATTTCGGCGCTGTGGTGCTGGGTGTCGGCGGCGGCGCGATCTACGCGACCAGCGTCGGGCAGGCGGTGAAATGGTTTCCCGACCGGCGCGGACTTGCGGTCGGCCTTACGGCGGCGGGCTATGGCGCGGGCGCGGCGCTCTCCGTCATTCCGATCCGGTATGTGATCGCCAATTACGGTTACAACACGGCATTCCTCTGGTTCGGTCTCGGCCAGGGCGCCGTCGTCTTTATGCTCGCCATGCTGTTGCGCGGGCCGGATGCGGGTGAAATGGCCGGCGCGCCGGCGCCAAAGGTGGCGCAGTCGGCGAAAAACTTCTCGCCGCGCGAAGTGCTGATGTCGCCAGTGTTCTGGGTGCTCTACATCATGTTCGTCATGGTTTCGGCCAGCGGCCTGATGGCAACCGCGCAGATCGCGCCGATCGCGAAGGATTTCAATGTCGGCGGCGACATCGTGCTCTGGGGCGCGACCACGCTGACGGTAGCGCTCATCATCGATAATCTTGCCAACGGCGCGGCCCGTCCGCTGTTCGGTTGGATTTCAGACATTATCGGGCGTGAAATCACCATGGCGATCGCCTTCGGACTCGGCGGCATTGCCTACTGGCTGTTGGTGGTGCTTGGCACGGCGCCGTGGGCCTTCGTTTTGTTCGCCGCGCTGATATTCCTGACCTGGGGCGAAATCTTCAGCCTGTTCCCGTCCACCTGCACTGACACGTTCGGTCCGCAATTCGCCACGGTGAATCTTGGCCTCCTCTACACCGCCAAGGGCACCTCGGCCTTCCTGGTGCCGGTCGCCAATCTGATCAAGGCGCACACCGGCAGCTGGCACGCCGTGTTCGTAATCACCGCGATCATGAATTTCGTGGTGGTCGGCTTGGCGCTGTTCGTGCTCAAGCCGATGCGGGCGAGGTCAATGGCGAAGGGCTGACGGACGCCGCGCATTCAGCGCCGCTACGTAGTGCGGGCGCGGGAGCAATCCCGCGCCCGATGCTTTTCAAATCGCGCGCGAAAATGCGGCATTTCGGCTCTGGCATAATGTATTACAGTGCGCTATCTGTGAGTTATAGGGATAGCGTCAAACAGCGGTTTCGAGCGTTTTAATGGCTTCCGGCGTCCATCGATTATCCGTTCGCCCGCGCGAGCTCGCAGCGGCGGCGCGGCCGCGGCTTGACCCGATCGACACCTCCTTCAGCTTCAAGAACAAGGCCTATACCGCGCTTAGGAACGCGATTGCGTCGATGGACGTCTATCGCAGCCGGTCGGAAATCCGGCTCGACGAGCGCCGGCTGGCGCTCGAATTCGGCATCAGCCGCACGCCGGTGCGCGAGGCCATGGCGCAGCTCGAGCGCGAAGGCTTCGTCCGCTCGGTGCCGCGGCGCGGCGTCTATGTGGTGCGCAAGACCAGGCGCGAAGTGATCGAGCTGATTACCGCCTGGGCGGCGCTCGAAAGCATGGCGGCCCGGCTGATCACCGCTAACGCCACCGACGAGGAGATCGCCTCGTTGCGCAAAATGTTCGCCACGTTCGAGAACGGCGAACTGCGCGCCCATCTCGACGAATATTCCGAAGTGAATATCGAATTCCACCAGACGATCATCCGGCTCAGCCGCAATACGGTGCTGGTGCAGCTCGCCGAAAATCTGTTCACCCATATGCGGATGATCCGGAGAAAGACTATCGGCGAAAAGGATCGTGCGGACCGCTCGATCCGCGACCATATCCACATCATCGAGGCGTTGGAGGCGCGCGATACCGTGCGCGCCGAGGCGCTGGTGCGCGACCACGCGCTCGGCCTGGCCGACCACGTCGCGAAATACGCGGATTATTTGGACTGAATGCAGGGAGACTTCCCATGGCTGATGCAGCAGTGAAAATCCCAGATGCACCGGCGGCGGAGCAGGAGCTCACCGACGGCTTTCATCTCGTCATCGATGCGCTCAAGCTCAACGGCATCAAGACGATTTACGGCGTGCCCGGCATTCCGATCACGGATTTCGGCCGCATGGCGCAGGCCTCGGGCATCCGCGTGCTGTCGTTCCGGCACGAGCAGAACGCAGGCTATGCCGCGGCGATCGCGGGTTTCCTCACCAAGCAGCCGGGCGTCTGCCTTACCGTGTCGGCGCCGGGCTTCCTCAACGGCCTTACCGCGCTCGCGCACGCCACCACGAATTGCTTTCCGATGATCATGATGTCCGGCTCGTCGGAGCGCGAGATCGTCGATCTCCAGCAGGGCGACTACGAAGAGATGGACCAGCTCGCGATCGCCAAGCCGTTATGCAAGGCGGCGTTCCGCGTGCTGCATGCGGCCGACATCGGCATCGGTCTCGCCCGCGCGATCCGCGCGGCGGTGTCGGGGCGTCCGGGCGGCGTCTATCTCGATCTGCCGGCAAAACTGTTCGGCCAGGTGATGGATGCGGAAGCCGGCCGGAAATCGCTGGTGAAAGTCATCGACGCGGCGCCGGCGCAGATACCGGCGCCGGAGGCCGTCAAGCGCGCGCTCGATGTGCTCAGGAGCGCCAAGCGGCCGCTGATCATTCTCGGCAAAGGCGCCGCCTATGCGCAGGCCGACGATGCGATCCGCGCGCTCGTCGAAAACAGCGGGGCGCCGTTCCTGCCGATGAGCATGGCCAAGGGACTCTTGCCCGACACCCATCCGCAATGCGCCGGCGCGGCGCGCTCGACGGTGCTCAAGGATTCTGACGTCGTCATATTGATCGGCGCGCGGCTGAACTGGCTGTTGTCGCACGGCAAGGGCAAGAGTTGGGGCGACGCGCCGAAGAAATTCATCCAGATCGACATCGAGCCGAAAGAAATGGATTCCAATGTCGAGATTGCAGCCCCCGTGGTCGGTGACATCGGCTCCGCCGTCTCGGCGCTCCTGAGCGGCATGGGCACCAACTGGCCGGCGCCGCCCGCCGAATGGGTCAAGGCCGTCATGTCGAAGCGCGAAGAGAACGTCGCCAAGATGGCGCCACGGCTGATGAACAATAATTCGCCGATGGACTATCACGGCGCGCTCGGCGTGCTGCGCACCATCGTCAAGGAACGGCCGGATGCGATCTTCGTCAACGAAGGCGCCAACACGCTCGATCTCGCCCGCGGCGTCATCGACATGTACAAGCCGCGCAAGCGGCTGGACGTCGGGACCTGGGGCGTTATGGGCATCGGCATGGGCTACGCCGTCGGCGCGGCCATCGAGACCGGCAAGCCCGTGCTTGCGGTCGAGGGCGACTCGGCGTTCGGCTTCTCCGGCATGGAGATCGAAACCATCTGCCGCTACAGGCTGCCGGTCTGCGTCGTCATCTTCAACAATGACGGCATTTACCGCGGCACCGACGTCAACAATGTCGGTTCGGATCCGGCGACGACCGTCTTCGTCAAAGGCTCGCGCTACGACAAGATGATCGAGGCGTTCGGCGGCGTCGGCGTCAATGCGACATCGCCGGATGAGCTCAAGCGCGCCGTCAATGCGGCCATGGATTCCGGCAAGCCGACGCTGATCAACGCCGTGATCGATCCGGCGGCCGGCAGCGAAAGCGGCCGCATCGGCAACCTCAATCCGCAAAGCAAGCTCGCGAAGAAAAAATAGAGCGATAGGGAGAACGCACATGGCAACGAAGAACAAAGCCAAGAAAGCCAAGCAGGCAAAATCCAAAGCGGCGAAAAAATCCGCCGGCAAAGTCATCAAGCTCAGGGCGAATAAGCCGGCGGCCAAAGCGCAGGTCGGTAACGGCCTGCCGCGTCCGAGCGCCAAGCCGTGGGGGCAGGCGGGCAGGGCGCTCGACGGCGTGCGCATCCTCGACTTCACCCACGTCCAGTCGGGTCCCACCTGTACCCAGCTTCTGGCTTACATGGGCGCCGACGTCATCAAGGTGGAACGCCCCGGCATCGGCGACATCACGCGCGGGCAATTGCGCGATGTCAAAGGCGCCGACAGCCTCTATTTCACCATGCTCAACGGCTCGAAGCGCTCGATCACCATCGATTCCAAGCATCCCAAGGGCAAGGAAATCCTCGACCGGCTGGTCAAGCAATGCGACGTGCTGGTTGAGAATTTCGCGCCCGGCGCGCTCGACCGCATGGGGCTGACTTTCGAGCATATCCACAAGCTCAATCCGCGCATGATCGTGGCCTCGGTCAAGGGCTTCGGCCCCGGGCCTTACGAGGACTGCAAGGTCTATGAGAATGTCGCGCAATGCGCCGGCGGCTCGGCCTCGACCACCGGCTTCCGCGACGGCCCGCCGCTGGTCACCGGCGCGCAAATCGGCGATTCCGGCACCGGCTTGCATCTCGCGCTCGGCATTGTCAGCGCGCTTTATCAGCGCGCGCGCACCGGCCGCGGCCAGAAAGTGCTATGCGCCATGCAGGACGGCGTGCTCAATCTGGCGCGGGTGAAATTGCGCGATCAACAGCGGCTCAAGCACGGCCCGCTCACCGAATACAGCCAATACGGCGAAGGCATTGCGTTCGGCGTGGCGGCGCCGCGCGCCGGCAACGATTCCGGCGGCGGCCAGCCCGGCTGGATTCTCAAATGCAAAGGCTGGGAGAGCGACCCCGACGCCTACATTTACTTCATCACCCAGGCGCCGGTCTGGGCCGCGATCTGCGATCTCATCGGCAAGCCGGACTGGAAAACCGACCCGGATTACGCCAGCCCGCCGGCACGGTTGCCGCGGCTGCGGCACATCTTCGATACGATCGAGCGGTGGACCATGACCAAAACCAAGTTCGAGGTCATGGAAATCTGCAACAAGCTGGATATCCCGGTCGGGCCGATCCTGTCGATGAAGGAGATCGCCGAGGAGCCGTCGTTGCGCGCCACCGGCACCGTGGTCGAAGTCGATCATCCGAGCCGCGGCAAATATCTGACGGTCGGCAATCCGGTCAAACTGTCGGACTCGCCCGCGGACGTGCGGCGATCGCCGCTGCTTGGCGAGCACACCGACGAGATTTTGCGCAAAGTGCTCGGTTATTCCGATAAGGATATCGCCGAGATCAGGACGTCGGGTGCGATCACCGCGCCGGACAAGCCGGCCAAGGCGGCGGCGGCGTAGTTCTTTTCCCCTCCCCCTTGTGGGGAGGGGCAGGGGTGGGGGTCGAGAGGTGATGTGAGTGCGTCGAGGTTTGCGCACTGCCTCCCGACCCCCATCCCTAACCCTTCCCCACAAGGGGGAAGGGAACATGCAGAGTGTGGGAAGAGGTTTTTGCAATGCGTATCGTGGTTCACGGCCAGCAGGCGTTCGGCAAGGCGGTGCTCGAAGCGCTCGTCAAGCGCGGCGAGGACGTCGTCGCCGTCTATGCCGCGCCGGAGAAGGAAGGCGCCAAAGCCGACCCGCTGAAAGAGGCGGCGCTCGCCGCGAATTTGCCGGTGCGCCAGCCGGCGTCCTACCGCAAGCCGGAAGTGTGGGAAGAATTCCGCGCGCTCAAGCCCGATCTGCAGGTCATGGCATTCGTCACGCTGTTTGTGCCCGAGGAATTCCTGAACATTCCGACCCACGGCTCGATCCAGTATCATCCTTCGCTGTTGCCGGCCTATCGCGGTCCGAGCGCGATCAACTGGCCGATCATCAAGGGCGAGACCGAAACCGGGCTGTCGATTTTCTGGCCCGACAATGGGCTGGATACCGGCGACGTGCTCTTGCAAAAGAAGACGCCGATCGGTCCGGCCGACACGCTCGGCTCGGTTTATTTCGACCGGCTGTTTTCGATGGGCGTCGAGGCGATGCTGGAATCAATCGACCTCGTCAAGGCCGGCAAGGCTCCGCGCATCAAGCAGGACGACGCCAAGGCGACTTACGAGGGCCGCTGCACGGTCGATAACGCCCATATCGATTGGGGCCGGCCGTGGCAGGACATCGACCGGCTCATTCGCGGTTGCAATCCGGCGCCCGGCGCCTGGTCGAAACTCGACGGCAAGACCGTGAAAATTTTCGACGCCAAACCGCTGCCGGCGAAGGATCCCAAGGGCATCGCCGGCAAGATGGGCGAGATCGTCGCCGTCGACGGCGACGGTTTCACCGTGGCCTGCGCCGACGGGCGCTTCAAGGTCACGCGCGTTCAGGCCGACGGGCCGAAGATTGCCGGAAGCGAATTTGCCACCATTGCCGGGCTCAACACAGGTATGAGGTTTACATGACTCCGTCTCCAGCCGTCGCGGCGAGGGCGCCCGCCGTTTCCTCGCAGCACGCCAATCCGAAATCCGACATCGAGATCGCCCAGGCCGCCAAAATGCGGCCGATCGTCGATATCGCCCGCGAGAAGCTCGGCATCGCTTTGGAAAATCTCGAACCCTACGGGCATTATAAGGCCAAGGTGTCGATGGATTTCATCAAGTCGCTGCAAGGCAGGCCGAACGGCAAGCTGATCCTGGTCAGCGCGGTCACTCCGACGCCGGCCGGCGAAGGCAAAACCACGACGACGGTGGGCTTAACCGATGCGCTCAATCACATCGGCAAGAAGGCGATGCTGTGCATCCGCGAGCCGTCACTCGGGCCGTGCTTCGGCGTCAAGGGCGGCGCCGCCGGCGGCGGCTATGCCCAAGTGGTGCCGATGGAGGAGATCAATCTGCATTTCACCGGCGATCTGCACGCCATCGCCGCGGCGAATAATCTGCTTGCGGCGCTGATCGACAATCACATCTATTGGGGCAACGCGCTCGGGATCGATCCGCGCCGCATCACCTGGCGGCGCGCCGTCGACATGAACGAGCGCGCGCTGCGCTCGATCGTCTCCTCGCTCGGCGGCGTCGCCAACGGTTTCCCGCGCGAGGACGGCTTCGACATCACCGTCGCATCGGAAGTGATGGCGATCTTCTGTCTCGCCCGCGACCTGCAGGACCTCAAGGCGCGCCTCGCCAATATCGTGGTCGGCTATACGCGCGACCGCAAGCCGGTGCGCGCCGGCGAGCTTAAAGGCCATGGCCCGATGACGGCGCTCCTCAAAGACGCGCTGTCGCCGAACCTGGTGCAGACGCTCGAAGGCACGCCGGCCTTCATCCATGGCGGCCCGTTCGCCAATATCGCCCATGGCTGCAATTCGGTGCTGGCGACGACCACCGCGCTGAAACTCGCCGATTACGTGGTGACGGAAGCCGGCTTCGGTGCCGATCTCGGCGCCGAGAAGTTCATGGACATCAAATGCCGCAAGACCGGCATTGCGCCGGATTGCGCGGTGCTGGTCGCCACCATCCGCGCGCTCAAGATGCACGGCGGCGTCAAGAAGGAGGATCTCAAGCACGAGAATATCAAGGCGCTCGAATCCGGCATGGCCAATCTGCAACGCCATATCGAGAACGTGAAGAAATTCGGCATCGTGCCGATCGTTTCGCTCAATCGCTTCTCCAATGACAGCAACGCCGAGATCAAGCTGGTCGAGGACAAGTGCAAGGCGCTCGGCGTCGAGGCGTTGATGGCGGATCACTGGGCGTTGGGCGGGGAGGGCGCGGAAAACGTTGCCCGCGCCGTCGTCAAGGTCGCCGAGAGCGGCAACAGCAAGCTCAAATACCTTTATCCCGACGACATGCCGCTGTTGGAGAAAATCCGCACCATCGCCAAGGAAATCTACCGCGCCAAGGACATCGAGGTGGACAAATCGGTCAGCGATCAGCTTAAATCGTTCGAGGCGATGGGCTACGGCAAGTTCCCGATCTGCGTCGCCAAGACGCAATACAGCTTCTCGACCAATCCCGACGCCAAGGGCGCGCCGGTCGATCACGTCATCAAGGTTCGCGACGTGCGGCTTTCCGCCGGCGCCGAGTTCGTGGTGGCGATCTGCGGAGAGATCATGACCATGCCGGGCCTGCCGAAAGTCCCGGCCGCCGACGCCATCGACGTCGGGCCCGACGGCAAGATCGTCGGATTGTTCTAGATCCGTAGGGTGGGTTAGCCGCCAACGGGTCCGGCCCGAAGTGGCCGGCCCGATGACAAGCTCCGCGGCGTAACCCACCGCTTATTAACCCGGTGGGTTTCGCTTCGCTCAACCCACCCTACAACAAGAGAGAATGAACGATGTTGAAGTTCTATTACAGCGGCGCGCCGAATCCGACCAAGGTCGCGTTATTCCTCGAAGAGGCCGGTCTGCCCTACGAGGCCGTTCCGGTCGATACCCGCAAGGGCGAGCAGCACATGCCGGATTATCTCGCGATCAATCCGAACGCCAAGGTGCCGGCGATCGTCGACGGCGACGTGACCGTGTTCGATTCAAGCGCAATCCTGCTCTACCTCGCCGAGAAGACCGGCAAGTTCCTGCCGGCCAAGACCGACAAGGCGCGCGGCGAACTCCTCTCGTGGATGTTCTTCGTGTCGTCCGGCGTCGGCCCGTATTTCGGCCAGGCGGTGCATTTCCGCAATTATGCGCCGGAGAAGCTGCCCTACGCCATCAACCGTTACGTCTTCGAGGCGCAGCGTCATGCCGGCATTCTCGATGCGCGCCTCGCCGGGCGCAAATACATGCTCGGCGACGCTTACACCATCGTCGACATGAACGTCTGGGGCTGGTCGCGCATGCTGCCGAACGTGGTCGGCGAGGGCGCCTGGGACAAGTTCAAGAACATCAAGCGGCTGATCGACGAGATCAACGCCCGTCCGGCCGCCCAAAAGGCGGCGACGCTCAAGGACCGCCACAAGTTCAAGACCGAGATGGACCAGGAAGCGCTGCACGCCATGTTCCCGCATCTGAAGGCGAAGGTGGCGTAGCGCCGGCGCGGCCGCCGCGCGCGTCGTCGGCAAAGATCGTTCGGTACAGGTCCTCGCCATAGCTGGTCTGCAACGGCTCGCCGGTCACGAGCTTGAACGGCCGCGAGCCGTCCGGCCGCCGCTCCGCGCGCAGAAAGCTCGTGCGGTCGCGGTAGCGGACGAAAAATGCATGCGCAAAATGATATAGATGCGTTACGAAGAACACCTTCACGCGACGATCCAGCAAGGCCCTGACGATCCGGTCGGCAATCTCGGAGCCTTCTCTTTCGTTGGTCGATGCGAACAATTCGTTGAGTAAGAGCAGCGAATTGGATGTTATCCTCGACGACGATCTCGCTCATCCGGCTGAGCTCTTCGTCCCACTTTCCGCTTTCCATGGTCGTATCTTCTTCGCGCTTGTAGTGCGTGATCACGCCGTTGCAGACCTCGGATGAAAATGCCTCGGCCGGCACGAACATGCCGGCCTGCATCATGAGGTGCGCGATACCGAGGCTGCGCAAAAACGTGGACTTGCCCCCGGTGTTCGCGCCGGTGATGACGACAATGTCGCTGCGGTCGGCATTAAGGTCGTTGCCGACGACCTTTCTTTCCATGCTCAAGGCAAGCGCCGCGTCGTACAGGCCGGACAAACGACATTTTCCGTTCGCCGGCGGGCGCCAGGTCCGGAAAGCACATCGGCTCGTCCAGCCCGGCCAAGCCGCTCATGCAAATTGAGGCAGCCGACGTAAAACGCCAATTCCGTGCGCAGCATCTGAAAAAAGCTGAGGATATGGTCGGTGGATTGCGCCAGCGCATTGGCGACGAGATTGACGCCGCGGTCGTTGAGCGCCGACAGCGCCCGCGCGCCGGCTTCGTCGCGGGGATGAAGCTGAAACGAATAGCTCGGCGGCTTTTCCGCAATCAGCCGCGTCAGCCAGCTTCGCGTGATCGTCGTTGGGCTTGCGCAGCACGTAGTTCGTGCCCTTGTTGCCCTTGCCGAGCTGCGCGCTGATCAACGTGCCGTGACGGAAGTTGAGACGATGCAGATGCTCGCTCGATCGCGGCGAAATAATCGTCGCTCGAGTTCCGCCCTCAGCATGGCGAACAGTCCGCGAATAGCCTTGCGATTCGAAGCTAATCGCGTGTCGATCGGCGATCGTCCGCAGTCGCTTCAGCGCGGCGACGAACATTTGCAGCACGTCGACCGCGCGATGCAGCGTACCGGTCGGGTAGCGGCCGAACGCGCTCCAATAGTTCTTCCTCTCGCCTTCGATCGCGTCCATCGCGATCTGATAGATATCGCGGACGATCGGCGCGTTTTTCAGGCTGTCGGCAAGAATATGCTGGCGATATCGGATGGCGCCGAGATCGGTCAAGCTGGACAGCATCGCCACCTGCGCGACCTCGAACAGAAACTTGTCGCCGGCGGACATCGCCTTGAACAGCACGTCCAATCCGAGATCCTGCCGCAGCGCCTCCTCATTCCACGGCAGCGCCGGTTGCAGGCTCAAGGATTGATCCGCGCCTCGATTATAGCGCAGCTCCCGTTCCCTGCGGATCAAGAGCTGGCTGGGATCGAAATCGCGATCCCGGTGCATCAGGAACGCCTTCATGACTTGATGCGCTCCTTGATGGCGTCGTAGGTCAGCCCGTATTTTTGGGCGATCGCCATGGCGTAAGCGAGACCGTCGGCCGGCCGCCGCACGATCTTGAACGTCCGCAACGCCGGATTTTCCGGCACGACCGTGCTGACCATCGATACCGTCTGCGGGCCGAACGACGCCAATTCGTCGACGAAGGTCACCCAGACGCAAAGCGCGTCGAGCGCTATAATCCGCTCCATGATTTTCTTGCTGAGAAACGTTTCGTCGTGGATCGTCGTCGAGGTGAAAACTTCGTTCAGCATGACGATCGACTGCGGCGTAGCCCGATCGAGAATTGCGCGAATTCTCATCGAGATCGTCCTCCAACTTGCCGCGCAGATTCTCGACCTGTTCCTCCTTTTCAAAATGCGTGAACATGCGGTCGAACAGGAACAATTGCGCGTCGCGTCCCGGCACCGGGCAACCGATGCTCGCCAGATAATGCAATTGCCCGAAGGCGCGGGCGAAAGTGGTTTTGCCGCCTTGATTTGGACCGGATATCGACCAGAATCCGCTCGCTGCCTTGCAGATAAAAATCGTTGCCTATGACCGCCGCGCCCTCTTCGACGAGTTTGTGGGCGAGCGCGATGTCGAATCCGTCGTGGACAAAGACCTCCTTGGTGTGGTCCGAAATCCGCGGATAACAGAACTGCAGGCCGGCGCGGCGTAAGCCCGCGATGTGTTGCAAATAGGCGATGTAGAATTGAACTTCACGGTCGAAATCGGCGACGGTCCGGTCGATAAAATCGCCGTGCTCGCGCGCAGAAATCGTCCAACGCGGCGAACACGTCGGGATGCAGCTTGGCGACGAACTCCAATATCTTGGCTTCGATGTGGTTCATGTCCTCGCTGGCATTGAACTTGACCCGGTAATCGCGCACCGCACCCTGCTTGAATTTCTCGAATGTCGCCTCGACTTCGGCGCTATAATCCGCTCTCGCCTTCGTATTTGCGCACGGTGAAGCCGTTGCCCTTGATGTGGAGGCAATAATCCACGGCGGCGAAATCCGACTTCAAATTTCCGGTTTCCGCCGCCAGCGCGTTGAAACGGGCGGACTTGGCATAGCTCGTCAAATAGTCGCGAAAGCGCAGGAAGCCGCGCGATTTCAGCTCGAGTCTGGCAAGATCGTCGGCGAAGGAGCGGATGCTTCGGCAATAAATCTCCACCGCATCCAGAAACCATGCCTGCCGCTGTTCCTTGTAGTGCAGTTTCTTGGCGCGCGAGAGATGATCGCGAACCTCGCGCATGGTCTGGGCGAACGTGCCGACGCGCTCGTTCAGGGGCGCATGTTCCAGGTCCCGCATCACCTCGTGGCGATATTCGATGGCTGCGACGCGACGCAGGCAGGCATGGAACAACGGCTTTAGATTGTACTCTTCCCGACCGGCGGTAATCGCCGCGACGATTTGATCGCAATTCAAATCGACAAAAAAGTCGGGCGCGACGAGCGTATCGTCGCCGGCGCGGTCTTCGGGAGTTTCAAACAGAATGCCGTAGAAACTCATGGGATGGGGGTGTCCGTTTGTGACAAAATTGCCGCGCGGGCGGCGGCCAATGCCGCCTTTGACCGCTCCAGCCGGGCCAGCGCTGCTTCCGCGGCAAAGGAGCGGTCACGGCGGCGCGTCAAGCTGTCCTCGATAACGCCTTTGGTGGCGGCGATCGTGTCGGCAAGCCGTTGCTCCAGCCGGGCTGCGGCGGTCCGAAAAGTCTCGTCGAGGCCGCGCAAGATTGCCCAGCGCAGGCTTTCGGCATTGCGCACGATCAACTCATTGCTCTCTTCGACGATGCGCGCGCGGCGTCTTCGTCGGCGCAGGCGCGCCGGCAAAAAGCGGTCGATCAGCGGTGCGAAGTCGGGAATAAGCGTCGCGGCGATGCGTTCGGTGACCCAGTACGGTTCCTGGGCCAAACGGAAGACTTCCGGTTCATCTTCGGCCGCGAACGCGACGTCGAACATCTCGGCCGCGGTCCGGCGCACCTGTTCGACCAGCGCGTCGATCCGCTGCCAGTGACCGGCCAGCAGGTCGCCGGCTTGCCGCGAAAATGCGTCGACGAATCGCTCGCGCGCGACGCCGAAAACGTCCTCAAGCGCGGCCGCGACACCGGAATTGACCTTCTGTTCCCAACTGCCGTCCGGATGCGACAGCCCGTCGTCGATTTCGCCCCTCAACCGCGCGGCCGCATCTTTGCGCAACGCTGCAATTGTCGTTTCCAGTTCGCCGACCAGCCGCCGCCGGTCGCCGGACAGCAAGTCGCCGACGGTCAAAAGCTGACTCTCGATCGAATGCAGCGACGCCGCGAATTCCGACGATTTTTCTTCCAACTGCTGGAGCGGCATTTTGAGGGTCGTTGCCCGCAGCTCGATCTCCCCGCCGGCCAGCGCGAGGATATCCGCCGCCTTTTTTCCGATCGCGCCGCGCAGTGCTTGGGTCTTTTCGGTTGCAAGGTAGCGCGTAAACCGATCTTCAATGTCCGCCATCCCGCTGCGCCGCCAGGCCTCGCGATCCCGGCTCTGCTTGGCCGACAATCCGGTCCGCGCCGACACCCCGAAGATCTGCGCCCCGGCGTCGATCAGCGACTTATCGGCCAATGCCTTGCGCAGAAAATCGATGACGGCGCGCTCTTCGTCGGCATTGAGGTAATCGACCTTGTTGACGACAAAGAAGGTGCGGCCGACCTTCGGTTTCAGCCGGCGCAGATAGCCAAGCTCGATTTCGGTGATCGGCGGGTCCGCCGAGACGACGAACAGCGATGCATCGCACTCCGGCAGGATGCGCAGCGCCGCCTCGGTGTTGTGCGTCAGCGTCGAGCCGATACCCGGCGTGTCGATAAGCACGCTGCCGTCGGCCAGAATCGAAGCCGGATAGCAAAGCTCGACACGCTCGACGCCGAGCCGGTTTTTCGGATTGGCTTCTTCGGTCACGAAGCGAAACAGAATGTCGCGAATGCCGTCTGCGGTGTTGGCGGCAAACTGCTCGGCCGGTCTGCCGTCGGCGAATTGAACGCGGATCAACGGCTCCTCGCGCCAGCTGATGAACGTGGGTATCGCCGTCAGCGGCACGACTCCGGTCGGCAGCACGGCGGCGCCGAGCAATGCATTGACGAATGTGCTCTTGCCGCGCTTGAACTGGCCGAGCACCGCGATTTGCAATCGCCGCTGCTGCAGGCGATCGCGCAAGGCGGCGAGCCGGGCGCTCAACGGGGAGTCCGCTCCAATCGACGACCTGACCACGCCGTCGGCCCGATCGAGCGCTCCGATCAGCGCGTCGGCAGCCACTGCTCGATCTCTCGCCGGCAAAGCCGTCATGGCTGCGATCCGGTCGCGCGTCGTCGTTGCGCCGACAGAGCCTCCTCGACGTCGTCGTCGGCGGCCGCAAGCTCGATATCGTCGCTGACTTGCGCATGCCCCGTCGGGGCGGCGCGGCCGGCGAGCAATTGACGGTCGAGCGAGGCTTCCTGGCCGCGGAACCAATTCAGGATGTCGAGGCGCTGGCCGTCGATCGGCTTGGCCCAGCGCACCGCCTTCACCGCTCTGCTCTCTTTGCCGACCCACCAATATTCCTTGACGATCATGATGCTCCAACCGTGCCGTCCGGGCCGGGTGAGGGTCACGATTTCGATGGTCAGGCCGTGCTTGGGCCCCGTGAAGCTGTGCCGCTCGCGTTCCCACGCCACGCCGTCATGGGTCCACGATGAATGCTTAAGGCCGGGATTGGTGGCGCCGAGCAGCAAATCGAAAACCCGAAAGAAGGAGGGCTGTGCCAAGCTCTTCATCGCGGGCTCCCGTTCTCGGCTCCTCGCCGCAGGATACGCGATATCGGGCAATACAGGGGGGTGTGCGGAAATACGCATGCTCCCACCGCCTCAATATCACGCGGTAGGAGTCATCAGCCTTTTGGCGTTCCAAGGGGGACCCCATCCCCAGACTGGAAAGATAGGCAGTCGCGCCAAAATGAGCAAGCGCGGCGTACTCGTTCGGACACATAAAAACGGCGCGGCTTTTAAGGCCGCGCCGTCCGTTTCGCCGATGTGCGGCTGTTAATGGAACAGCTTCATCGCATTGACGATCGTCTGCGCCACGCCCCACGCCAGCGGGATGCCGACCCATCCCCAGGCGAGGATGAGGTGGAGGGCTGACGTACCGGACTGATTTTGGTTTGCCATGATTTTTCTCCTTAGGCGCCGGCCGGTTCGCCGGCGGCGTCGACGTCCATTTGGGCTCGGATGGCTTCGTGGTCGGGCTTCATGTGGAAGCGGTGATGCACCGCCTTGATCATGAAGTTGCAAATGAAGCCGATGACCAACAACCCCGCCATGATGTACATCGTGACGTTATAGGCCTGCGCCTTCGCCACGCCGTGGTCGATCTGGTACTCGCGGATGTAGTTCACCAGCACCGGCCCGAACACGCCTGCCGCCGACCATGCCGTGATCAACCAGCCGTGGATGGCGCCGACATAACGGGTGCCGAACATGTCCTTCAGGTAAGCCGGCACGGTGGCGAAGCCGCCGCCATACATGGTGATGATGACAAGAAAGAAGATCACGAACAGTGATACGCTGCCGATCGATCCGGTCCACGGCACCAGCGCATAGAGCACGGTTCCGATCACGAAGAAGCAGAAATAGGTGTTCTTGCGTCCGATATAGTCGGAGGTCGATGCCCAGAAGAAACGGCCGAGCATGTTCAATAGGCTCAGCAGCCCAACGAAGCCTGCCGCCGCAATCGCCGTCACCTTGCCCGGGAACATTTCCTGGCTCATAGCCGAGGCTTGGCCGAGCACGCCGATGCCGGCGGTCACATTGAGGCAGAGCACCCACCAGATCAGCCAGAATTGCGGCGTCCTGATCGCGTCATAGACATAAACGTCGTTCTTGGTGATCAGCTTCTGTGCTTGCACCGGCGGCGTGTAGCCTGCCGGCTTCCAGCCCGGCGCGGGTATGCGCACGATCGCCGCGCCGACCCACATGAAGATGAGGTAGATCAGCCCGAGGCCGATGAATGCCTCGGCAACGCCGACATGCGTCGGCGTCGAGAATTTCGCCATCAGCCACACCGACAACGGAGAAGCGATGAACGCGCCGCCGCCGAAGCCCATGATCGCCATGCCGGTCGACATGCCAGGGCGGTCGGGGAACCATTTGATCAGCGTCGACACCGGCGAGATGTAACCGATGCCGAGGCCGAGCCCGCCGAAGAAGCCGTAGCCCAGATAGATCACCCACAGATTGTGGATATAGACGCCAATGGCGGAAATGAAGAAGCCGATTGCCCAGCACAGGCCGGCGGCGAACATGGCCTGGCGCGGGCCGCCCTCCTCGACCCAGCGCCCGAAGACGGCTGCCGAGGTGCCAAGGAAGAAGATTCCGATAGAGAAGATCCAACCCAATTCGGCCAAATTCCAGTCGCCCGGCGCCGATTGGGTGATGCCGATCAATTTGGTCATCGGCAAATTGAACACGCTGAACGCATAGGCCTGGCCGATGCACAGGTGGATGCACAATGCCGCGGGCGGCACCATCCACCGGCTAAAGCCGGGCGGAGCGATCGTGTGACTGCGATCGAGAAATGGGAGCAAAGCCATTGCGCGGTCCTCCTTGGTTCCCCAGTGTCGTTTGATTTTCGCGGGCTTGTTCTTGCACGACTTGGGTCAGCCTTCTCGGCGCCGTCCCGGACGGAACGGCGCAGACAGGCGTTCCGCAAAAATGTTCCTATAGTGGGCCGCGAATAGCAAGTTCGACCATAGCTTCTGACCGCGATTGGTCCGATGTCCGGCAGAGGAATTTATCGCCCGAGTGGGACGGCTCCCGCGCATAAACAGTGTCGAGAAAATCTGCGGCGCCGGTCGGAGCGGGTGTCGCGCCGGGGGTAGCCAGAAATATACATATTTTACAATCACTTATGATGTCCATCGCGTCTGCCTGGCGAGCCGCACCAGGCGGCGCCCGGCGCCATCGACGTGCAGCGGGATCGGCCGTACCGGGTGTGAGGCCAAGTGTCGCGGCAAAGCGCGATGTCGATGGTCGCCGGCCTGCTTAGTTCTGTTCCAATTGGCATTTTTGCGTTCTAAAAGGGAACAATGAGCCTGACCGAGCCGCCCCCGACGCTGCCGCCCGAGAATCTCGGGCGAACGGGGCGGCGCCGGCCGCCGCGCACGCCAAAGGGCCGCCAAGTCGATCCGCAGGCCCTTGAGGAGGTGCGTGCGGTTCTGGGCGAGCGCGAACGCCGGCGCGATCTCCTGATCGAACATTTGCATCTGATCCAGGACCGCTACGGCCATCTTTCGGCCGCGCATCTTGCGGCGCTGGCGGCCGAGATGAAGCTTGCGCTTGCCGAGGTCTATGAAGTCGCGACTTTCTACGCCCATTTCGACGTGGTGAAGGAAGGCGAGACGGCGCCGCCGGCGGTGACGGTGCGGGTCTGCGATTCATTGTCCTGCGCGCTCGCCGGCGCGGAGAAATTATTTGCCGAATTGCCGGGAATACTAGGCAAAAACGTGCGCGTCGTTCGCGCACCCTGCATGGGCGCCTGCGATCGCGCCCCGGTCTGCGCCGTCGGCCATGTGCAGGTCATGAATGCCGGCACCGCAAAGCTCGCGGCCGCCGCGGCCAAGCCAGCCCATGCGCATCGTTATCCGACGCCGAACGCGTTCGACGCCTATCTGCGCGGCGGCGGTTATGAGCTCCTGAAAGCCTGCATCGGCGGGGTGCGCAGCCGCGACGACATCATCAAAATCGTCAGCGACGCCGGCTTGCGCGGCCTCGGCGGCGCCGGCTTTCCCACCGGGCGCAAATGGTCGCTGGTTCGCGCCGAACCGGCGCCGCGGTTGTTCGCGGTCAATGCCGACGAGGGCGAGCCGGGCACCTTCAAGGACCGCTATTATCTCGAGCTCGATCCGCATCGCTTCATCGAGGGCATGCTGATCGCGGCCTGGGTGGTCGAGGCCGCCGACACTTATCTCTACATCCGCGACGAATATCCGGAAGTGCGGCTCATGCTGACCGACGAACTCGCCAAGGTCGAGGAAGCCGGCTTATCAAAGCACAGCAAAATCCATCTGCGCCGTGGTGCCGGCGCTTACATCTGCGGCGAAGAATCCGCGATGATCGAATCGATCGAGGGCAAGCGCGGGCTGCCGCGCCATCGCCCGCCTTATGTCGCCCAGGTCGGCCTGTTCGGCCGCCCGACGCTCGAGCAGAACGTCGAGACGCTGTACTGGATCCGCGACATCGTCGACAAGGGCGTCACCTGGTTCACCTCCCAGGGCCGCCACGACCGCAAGGGCTTCCGCAGCTTCTCGGTGTCCGGCCGCGTCAAGAATCCGGGCGTCAAGCTCGCCCCCGCCGGTGTCACCGCGCGCGAACTGATCGACGAATTCTGCGGCGGCATGGCCGACGGCCACAGCTTCAAGGGTTACCTGCCGGGCGGCGCCTCGGGCGGCATCCTGCCCGCGTCCATGGCCGACATCCCGCTCGATTTCGGCACGCTGGAAAAGCACGGCTGCTTCGTAGGCTCCCACGCGGTTGTGATTCTGTCCGACAAGGACGATATGAAGGCGGTGGCGCTCAACCTCATCAAATTCTTCGAGGATGAGAGCTGCGGACAATGCACGCCCTGCCGGGTCGGCACCGAGAAGGCGGCCGAGCTCATGGCCAACGGGCCGTGGGATGCCGCCCTCCTCGACGAGCTGTCCGCTTTGATGCGCGATGCCTCGATTTGCGGCCTCGGCCAGGCGGCGCCCAACCCGCTTGTTTGTGTGCTAAAATACTTTCCGGATGAACTAGAGAAGCCGCTGGGACATTGGTGATCGAAAGGTTTGCTCGATGAGCGACGCGAACACGCAAAAACCCAATACCTTCACCATCGACGATCGCGAGATCGACATCCGCGACGGCGAGACCATCTTCCAGGCCGCGGGTCGGCTCGGCATCGAGCTGCCGCATCTGTGCTATTCGCCGCAGCCCGGCTATCGGCCCGACGGTAATTGTCGCGTCTGCATGGTCGAGATCGAAGGCGAGCGGGTGCTGGCGGCAAGCTGCATCCGTAATCCCGCCCCGGGCATGAAGGTCAAGACCCAGACCGACCGCGCCAAGACCGCGCGCAAGATGGTCGCCGAGCTGTTGCTGACCGACCAGCCCGACCAGGCGCACGCCCACGATCCGGCATCCGAATTGTGGAAGATCGTCACCAGCATGCAGCTCCGGCAGGGACGCTTTCCGCGCCGCCGCGCGCCGGCGCCGGACCGCAGCCACATCGCCATGGCGGTCAATCTCGACGCCTGCATCCATTGCAATCTCTGCGTCCGCGCCTGCCGCGAAGTGCAGGTCAACGACGTCATCGGCATGGCCGGCCGCGGCCATGGCGAGAAGATCGTGTTCGACTTCGACGATCCGATGGGCGCCTCGACCTGCGTCGCCTGCGGCGAGTGCGTGCAGGCCTGCCCGACCGGCGCGCTGATGCCGGCGACGGTGGTCGACGACAACAACGTGTTTACGACCAAGCCCGACCGCTCGGTCGACAGCGTGTGCCCCTATTGCGGCGTCGGCTGCCAGCTCACCTATCATATCAAGGACGATAAGCTGCTTTCCGTCAGCGGCCGCAACGGCCCGGCCAACGAAAACCGGCTCTGCGTCAAAGGCCGCTTCGGCTTCGACTACGTGCACAACCCGGAGCGGCTCCTGAAGCCGATGATCCGCAAGGACGGCGTGCCGAAAATTCCGCATGAATATATCGACCCGTCCAATCCGTGGACGCATTTCCGCGAAGCGAGCTGGGACGAGGCGCTCGACCGCGCCGCCTCGGGCTTGAAGAAAATCCGCGACCGCGACGGCCCGAAGGGGCTCGCCGGCTTCGGTTCGGCCAAGGGCTCGAACGAAGAGGCCTATCTGTTCCAGAAGCTCGTGCGCACCGGCTTCGGCACCAACAATGTCGATCACTGCACGCGGTTGTGCCACGCCTCCTCGGTGGCGGCGCTGCTCGAAGGCGTCGGCTCGGCGGCGGTGACCGCAACCTTCAACGAGTGCAAGAATTCCGACGTCATCATCGTCATCGGCGCCAATCCGACCGAAAACCATCCGGTCGCCGCGACTTTCTTCAAGCAGGCGGCCAAGCGCGGGGCGAAGCTCATCGTGATGGATCCGCGCGGGCAGGCGCTCAAGCGCCATGCCTGGCGGATGATGCAGTTCAAAAACGGCGCCGACGTGGCGCTGCTCAACGCTATGCTCAACGTCATCGTCGCCGAGAAGCTTTACGACCAGCAATATATCCAGACCTATGTCGAAGGCTTCGAGGCGTGGAAGGAAAGCGTCAAGGACTTCACGCCGGAGGAAATGGCGCCGATCTGCGGCATCCCGGCTGACACGCTGCGTGAAGTCGCGCGCACCTATGCGCGCGCGGAAAGCGCTATCATCTTCTGGGGCATGGGCGTGTCGCAGCACACCCATGGCACCGACAATGCGCGCTGCTTGATCGCGCTATCGCTGATCACCGGACAGATCGGCCGGCCCGGCACCGGACTACATCCGCTGCGCGGCCAGAACAACGTGCAGGGCGCGTCGGACGCCGGACTGATCCCGATGTTCTTCCCAGATTACAGGTCGGTGGAGAATCCGGATATCCGCGCCGAATATGAGAAGGCCTGGGGCGTCAAGCTCGACCCGAAGAAGGGCAAGACCGTGGTCGAAATCATGGACGCGGTCCACCACGACGAGATCAAGGGTATGTATATCGAGGGCGAAAATCCCGCGATGTCCGATCCCGACCTCAATCACGCGCGCCAGGCGCTGGCGCACCTCGAACACCTCGTGGTGCAGGACCTGTTCCTCACCGAGACGGCGGTCTATGCCGACGTAGTGCTGCCGGCCTCCGGCTGGCCGGAGAAGGACGGCACCGTCACCAATACAAATCGCCAGGTGCAGATGGGCCGCCAGGCCCTGCCGCTGCCGGGCGACACCCGTCACGATCTGTGGATCATCCAGGAAATCGCCAACCGCATGGGTTGCGGCTGGAATTACAAGCACGTCAGCGAAGTCTTCACCGAGATGGCGTCGATGATGCCGGCCCTCGCCAACATCACCTGGGAACGCGTCGAGCGCGAATATGCCGTCACCTATCCGTCCGACGCGCCGGACAAGCCCGGCCGCGATGTGGTCTTCGACAAGGGTTTCCCGCGTCCAGGCGGCTTCGCCAAGCTGGTGGCGACCAAGTTGCAGCCGCCGGACGAAGTGCCGGACGAGGAATATCCGTTCATCCTCACCACCGGGCGCGAGCTTGAACATTGGCACACCGGCGCGATGACCCGCCGCGCCACCGTGCTCGACGCGCTCGAGCCAGGCGCCATCGCGGCGGTGTCGCGCGGCACCCTCTCAAAGCTCGGCATCAGGCCGGGCGACATGATCCGCGTTTCCACCCGCCGCGGCACTGTCGAACTGCACTCGCGCCAGGACGACGGCATCCCGGACGGCGTGGTGTTCATCCCGTTCGCCTTCGTCGAAGCGGCGGCAAACCTGCTCACCAACCCGAAGCTCGACCCGTTCGGCAAGATTCCGGAATTCAAATTCTGCGCAGCACGCGTGGAAGCAGTCGATCCGGCGACACGGGTGGCGGCGGAGTAACCTTTACCCGCCCCGCCTCTCCAGGGGAGGGCGGGCGCGGTGTATGCTGCGCCCATGAGCGACACCGCCCGAGACATTGCCGGCGTCGATCCGCACGACGAAATCGAGCGCCTCGAACAGCAGATCGAGGACTTGGCGGCACGCATCGACAACTGCCGTAAATTCATTTTGGCCGCGCAAGTTGCGATGGCGGGTGGCGCATTTGCTTTGGCTGCGATGCTGTTCGGCGTCATCCGTCCCGATCTGACATGGATGGTCGGCGCAATGGCCGCAGTGATCGGCGGCATCGTCGTGTTCGGCTCGAACAACAGCACCGCCAAAGAGGCGCAAGCCGAAATCGGTGCCGTTGAATCGCGTCGCGCGGCGCTGATCGGCACGATCGATCTGCGGCTGGTCGCGCAACAGCCGACGCTGCACTGACAGCAAAGGCGTAGATGGTCGGGACAAGCCCGGCCATGACCGCCTAAAGTACCGCTTAAGGGAGAACGCGCCATGCCTCAGTCCTATGTGTTTGCCGGGGTCGGCGGTTATTATGGCGGCAATCAGGGTCATCTCGCCGGCGTGTTCCGCCGCGACGCCGAGGCCGTCGAGTGGCAGCACGTTTTGAGCGAGCCTGAGGCCTATACGGTGTTCGTGCATCCGCGCGATCCGAACCTCGTTCTCGCCGGCACCAAGAGTGGTATTTACCGCAGCGCCGACCGCGGTGCGACGTTCAAGCGCGCCGACTTTCCCGACGACGCTGTGCAGGTCTGGTCGTTTTTGCCGGACCCCGCCGATCCCCGGCACATGCTGGCCGGAGGATCGCCGGCTTCGATCTATCGCAGCACCGACGCCGGGGAAAGCTGGACGCGGCAAGCCGATCCGAAGCTGCCGGAGCGCGGCAAGGCGCCGTTCGCGGTTCGGGTGATGCGTCTGGCGCGGCATCCGAGCCGGCCGAACGAAATCTATGCCGCGCTCGAGGTCGGGGGCGTGATGCGCTCGACCGACGCCGGCGAAAGCTGGAGCGATTGCAGCGATCACCTGATCCGCTTGTCGATCGCTGAGCCGCGCTTGCGCAGCAAGATCGTCAGCGACACCGAAGCCGAAGGCATGCTCGACGGCCACGCCATCTGCACGAGCGCCGCCGATCCCGAGGCCGTCATCCTCGCCGTGCGCATGGGCCTGTTCCGCAGCCGCGATCGGGGCAACACCTGGGAGGATTTGCGCGTCGACCGCTTCTCGCCGTTCAGCTACGGACGCGATATCAAGGTCTCGCCGCAGGACCCGAACACGCTCTATGCCTGCCTCTCGGTCGCCGCCTCGTCCAAGGACGGTGCGCTCTATAGGAGCCGGGACGTCGGCAAGACCTGGCAGCGCTTCGACAAGGTCAAGCCGCACGGCACGTTGATGTCGGTCGGCCTGCATCACAGCGACGCCGGGCAGGTCTATATCGCCGCGCGCTATGGCGAAGTGTTCGGCACGCAGGACGGCGGCGAGAGCTGGCGCGAAACGCCGCTGCCGGCCGGCGTGCAGCACGTCTACGCGCTGGCCTGCGGTTAGAACGCTATTTCTTTGCGTCCTTGAAATACGCCTCGACCGTGCCGGTGAGCTTGATCGTCAGCGGATTGCCGTGGCGATCCTTGGTCTTGGCGGCCTCGACGCGGATCCAGCCTTCGCTCATGCAATATTCCGCGACATTGGTTTTCTCGATGCCCCTAAAGCGCACGCCGACGTCGCGCTTGAGCGCCGCGGCGTCGTAATACGGGCTGTTCGGATCGGTCGACAGACGGTCAGGCGGAGTGTCGGGCATGTTCACTGCGGTGGCGCGATATGCGCTTCGCTGCCGAGCCGGATCATCGCCGCCATGTCGTTGGCGAAGAACTGTCCATACTCCTTCGGGCCCATCAGCATGGGAATAACGCTCATGGCCTCGAATCTTTGGTCGACCGCTGGAAGCGTAAGGACCTTGTGGATGGCGGCGTTGAGATTATCGATGATGTTGCGCGGGGTATTCGCCGGCGCCGAGAGCCCGCACCAGAACAGAAAGGGTGCGCCAGGATAGCCCAACTCGGTCAGCGTCGGTACACCGGGCAGGGCGCCCATCCGCGTCGGCATGGTCACGGCAAGCGCTACCGCCTTGCCCTGCGCGATCAAGGGCTGCGCCACCGGGATCGGCACGAAAAGAAATCGATCCGCCCCGCCATCAGATCGATGAGCCCGTCGAATGGAGCTGCGTAGGGCACGTGCTTGACGTTCAGTCCGGCCGCCACAACGAAGCGCTCGGCGGCGAAATACGAAGGCGATGCGAAGCCGGCGGAAGCAAATCTGAGCGCGCCGGGTTTCGCCTTGGCTGCGGACACGAGGTCGGCCACGGTTTTATAGCCTGACGCCGCCAGCAGCACGCTCGGCTGGCCACCTAACATCGCCACCGGCTCCAGATCGTGCATCGGATCGTAAGGCAGCGATTTTTGCAGGATCGCCGCTGCGCTCATCGCCGAGGAGCTGATCAGTAAGGTGTAGCCGTCGGGCGGGGCATGCACCACCGAGGCGACGCCGACCGTGCCGCCGCCGCCCGGCCGGTTCTCGATGATAAAGGGATGGCCTAAAGCCTTGCCGACGTGATCGAGCACGATGTCGGTCACGAGATCGTTGGTGGTGCCGCCGACAAACGGGCTCACCACCACGACCGAACGATCCGGCCATTGCTGCGCCAGGGCTGCCTGACCGAACACAATCCCGCCCACGCCCGCAAGCGCGGCGCAGAGCGCCAAAA
Source organism: uncultured Alphaproteobacteria bacterium (assembly GCA_963729335.1). Classification (GTDB taxonomy): domain Bacteria; phylum Pseudomonadota; class Alphaproteobacteria; order Rhizobiales; family Xanthobacteraceae; genus BOG-931. The sequence continues at coordinate 742,220 of CAVSNN010000001.1, read as the reverse complement.
GCGGCCTCATATGGTCCGACCCGGAATTCATTTGACGCCCCACGATGGCGCGCAATAGGCGCGCTGGCAAGGCGTGGCTTTTCGCAACCGCCGCGGCGGGCTGCACTGCCTTGATGTTTCCCGCCGCCGGTGACTTAGCGCGCTGGCCGGTCTTCGCCGCGCCACACCGCGACCGGGCGCGCGATCAGCTGCGCGCATTGTTCGACCGGCGGACCGGACATTGCAAGCTGCTGTCTCTTCATTACGGGGTCTTTCCGTTATGTATCAAATCCTCACTCAAATCATCACACGGCCTTAAGCATCGCGAGCGGTTTACGCGGCGCTGCGCTGTCATTTTGATTTCGCTCAATGTCTTCGATCCCCCTTGATGCATTGACTGTGCGAGAAAGCGCGTGCGCCATCGGAGATCGGCCTGAAGTCTGCGGCAATTCGCGAGCAAGCGATGCAAACGGCATTTGGCACCAGGATAGCAGGTCAGCTCCAGCAGTTCTTGCCCTGCGCCCTGGCGCTCGGCCTCGGGGTCGGCGCGTCCATTGCCGCGGCAGGCATGACGGCGCGCGGGGAGGACCTGCATGCCGAGCAGCAATTCGGCGTGCTTGCCGAAAACCATTTCATGGTCCTGCAAAATGGGCTCAACGAATATGTGAACCGGCTCAAGGCGGTGCGCGCGCTGTTCGACAGCTCGGTCAAACCGGTCGGCCGCAACGAGTTTGAGGCCTTCACGCGGCCGCTTATTTTCGAAAATAGGGCGCTGTCGTCGCTGTCATGGGTGCCGAGGGTGCTCAATTCCGAGCGCGCCGCGTATGAGCGCCAGGCGGCGCTGGACGGACTTCCGGACTTTCACATCAAGGCGATGGGCGCCGACGGCAAGATGACAATCTCGCCGGAGCGCAGCGAGTATTACCCGATGTATTACGCGACGATGCCGAAAACCTCGCCGCTTTACGGCCTCGACCTCCGCTCGGAGCTGTTGACGCTGGCGGAAATGGAAGATGCGCGGGACGGCGATCGGTTGGGCTTTTCCCCGCTTGCTTCGCTTGTCAGCACGGGCGGTAAACAAAGTGGCTTTGTGTTTTCATTGCCGATCTACAAGCGCGGATCGCCTCACGACACGATAGCCGACAGACGGCAAAATCTCGTCGGTTTTGTGCACAGCTCGCTGGTAACCGGCAGAATGATCGACGCCATCATCACGGCGACCAAAACGCCGAAAGGTCTCGACCTGTTCTTCTTCGCGCCCGGCGCCAGTCCGGACGCGTTGCCGGCGTATATGCATCCGTCGCGCCTGCGCACCACGCCGCTTCTGCCGATGGCAAAAGCCTCGGCCGTCGCCGGCCTGCACTGGGGCAAGGAACTCACGGCCGACGGTCAACCCTGGCTGCAAATGATCGTGCGGCCGATGCCGAATGGGCCGCTGACCGTGCATCACGAGCGGGCTTGGGTGGTGTTGGCATTCGGGCTCATCCTCACCGGCGCAGTGGTGACCTATATCCGATCCTCGCGAAGTCACGCCTTCCGCATGATGCGGATCAATCAGAAAGTCTCCGACCTCGCGAAACTCGATGCGCTGACCTTGCTCGCCAACCGCCGCGCCTTCATGGAACGGCTGAACGCGGCCTTTGCCGCGTGCGGGCGCGGCGCCAGGCCGTTCGCCGTGCTTTATTTCGACCTCGATCATTTCAAGGACGTCAACGACACACTGGGCCATGCCGTCGGCGATACTTTGCTGCGGGAAGTCGCGGCGCGGGTCGCTGCCGCGGTGCGCGGGAGCGATGTCGTTGCACGCTTCGGCGGCGACGAATTTGCCATCCTGCAGAGCGACGTTGACGATCTCGACGCGGCGGGTACTCTGGCGGCCAAGATCGGACAACTTATTGCCGTGCCTTACATTATCGACGGCAACGAAGTTCATATCTCGGCCAGCATCGGGATATCGCGCTACGCGCCGGACGTTGCCGGGCCCGATGCGATGATGATTCAGGCCGACCTCGCGCTCTATCGCGCCAAGGAGGACGGCCGTAATTGCTTTCGCTTTCACAGCGCCGAGCTTGACCGTCAGGTCCAGGAGCGCGTGGTTATCGCCGAAGAGTTGCGCGGCGCGCTCGATCGCGACGAACTCGAGCTCTACTATCAGCCGCAAGTCGACCTGCGTTCCGGCCGCATCGTCGGGCTGGAAGCGCTGCTGCGCTGGAATCATCCCAAGCGCGGCCAAATTCCGCCGTCGGTGTTCATACCGATCGCCGAACGCTCCGGCCAAATCCAATTGCTCGGGCAATGGGTGCTCGATGCCGCCTGCCGGCAATTGCGCGCGTGGCAGGACGCCGATATCGCGCCCGATCTGGTCGGCGTGAATTTTTCGGCCCTTCACTTCAAAGGCTCGGTCGATCTCGACCGCGACGTCGCCGCCAGCCTGGAAAAATGGCGGATCGCGCCCCGCACAATCGAGATTGAGCTGACCGAATCGGTGCTGATGGACGTCACCCAGCAACACAGCGACCGCTTCGAGCGGCTGCGGCAACTCGGGGTGCGGATCGCGATCGACGATTTCGGCACCGGCTATTCGTCGCTCAGCTATCTGGCGAATTATCCGATCAACCGGGTGAAGATCGCGCAAGAACTGGTGTCCGGCGTCGACTCCAACGTCCGCAGCGCTGCGGTCGTGCGCGCCGCCATCCGGCTCGCCCATGAGCTCGGCATCGACATCATTGCCGAAGGCGTCGAAACCGAGGGCCAGGCGAAGTTTCTGCTGTCGGCCGGTTGCGAGCATGGCCAGGGCTATTACTTCAGCAGACCGGTCACCGCCGAGCGCGCCGCCGAGCTTCTACGCTCGGGAACGATCAAGCCGGCGCGACGGTCGCTGCGGCTCGTCGAGTATACGGCGGCTTGATTGTCGGCCCTCCCGGCGGCGGGGAACGGCAATCTTTGCGCCGGCAGCGGCGCGGGTTACACTGCGGGCCATGTCGCTCGGCACCGATTCCTCGCCGCATTTGCCGATCCCGGGGCTGCCACGCCACGACTGGACGCGCGAGGAGGTGCGCGCGCTGTTCGATCTACCGTTCCCCGAATTGATGTTTCAGGCGCAAAGCGCGCACCGGCAGAATTTCGCCCCCGACGAGGTGCAGATTTCGACGCTGTTGTCGATCAAGACTGGCGGCTGCCCGGAGGATTGCGCCTATTGCCCGCAAGCCGCGCGCTACGACACCGGCGTGCGCGCGGAAAAGCTGATGGCGCTCGATGCCGTGCTCGCCGAGGCGCGTGCGGCGAGATCGGCCGGCGCCAGCCGCTTCTGCATGGGCGCGGCGTGGCGCGAGCCGAAGGATCGCGACCTTGAACAGGTCTGCGCCATGGTCGAAGGCGTCAAGGCGCTGGGGCTGGAGACTTGCGCCACGCTCGGCATGCTGACCGCGCCGCAGGCGCGCCGGCTGAAAGCTGCGGGCCTCGATTACTACAACCACAACCTCGATACCTCGCCCGAGTTTTACGGCGAGATCATCACCACGCGCACCTATCGGGACCGCCTGACGACGCTTGACCGCGTGCGCGACGCCGGCATCCATGTCTGCTGCGGCGGCATTGTCGGCATGGGCGAGACGCGCGACGACCGCATCGGCATGATCGCGACCCTTGCGAGCTTGCCGGCGCATCCGGAATCGGTGCCGATCAATATGCTGGTGCGCGTCCCCGGCACACCGCTCGCCGGCGAGGCCGCGCTCGACCCAATCGAGTTCGTGCGCACTATCGCGGTCGCCCGCATCGCGATGCCGCGCTCGGTGGTGCGGCTATCGGCCGGGCGCGAGGACATGAGCGAGGAGACGCAGGCGTTATGCTTCCTCGCCGGCGCCAATTCGATCTTCTACGGCCCAAAGCTGCTCACCACGCCGAACCCCGGGCCCGACCGTGACCGCGGCTTAATGGAGCGGCTCGGCATGACACCAATGGAGCCGGCGCAAGCCGGCAGTCAGTTCGACAACCCATGACATCAGAGCAATTCGCCGGAAATCGAAGGCGGCCCGCGCTGCTCGCCGCGCTTTGCGCGGTTGCCGTTGCCGTCCTCGCGCTGTCGGCGGTCGCGTTCGCGGAGCAACCGGACGATGTCCTCAGCAGAGACAGCGTGCTGCGCGATCCCGACATTCCCTCCTTGGGCAATCCCAAAGGCAACCTGACGGTGGTCGAATATTTCGACTACCAGTGCCCCTATTGCAAGAAGATGGCGCCCGAGCTCGCGCAGCTGGTGCGTCAGGACGGCAATATCAGGCTGGTGTTGAAAGATTGGCCGGTCTTCGGCGTGATTTCGACCTCCGCCGCCGAAATGGCGCTGGCGGCGAAATATCAGAACAAATACGCCGAGGCCCACGATGCCCTGATCGGCGCGGATACGAAGCTCACGGAGGCCAGTATCTCGGAATTGCTTGCCAAGGCCGGCGTCGATGTCGCCGTGGCCACGGCGGACCTGCAAACGCATCAAAAGTCGATCGAGGATCTGTTGGCGCGCAACGATGCTCAAGCCGAGGCGTTCGGCTTTGACGGCACGCCCGGCTTCATCGTCGGCACGTTCCGCGTCCCCGGCGTCGTGGACATGAAGGTGTTCAAGCAGATTGTCGCCGATGCCCGCGCGCTGGCGAAGAAGAAGCACAAATCGTAAGTCGATAGGCGGCGTAACGAGCCAAATGTATATACGTGTATTGACACAGGCGATTTTTGCTGATAAATATCAATGATAGCGAGGGAAAGTGTCATATGCCCCGGACCCGTGCGTTCAAATCGGGAAACAGCCAAGCCGTTCGCATCCCGGCGGAACTGGCCTACGCGGATACAGAGGTCGATCTCGAAATTACGCGCCTTGGCGACGTCATCACGATTTTTCCGGCGCGCAACACCCTGAGCGATGTCGTTGCTGCGCTCCGGCGCATGCCCAAGCCGCGTCACGCCGAGAAGAGGCAGCCGATTGAAGTTCCGCTGCGGCGGCGGGATTAATGGCTCGGCAGGATCGTGCCCTACCTTATCGACACTAACATCGCCATCCATGCCCGTGACGGCACGGATAAAGTTCTTGATAACCTAGCTCAGCATGACGGCGAGGTTTTGCTGTCGGCGTTAAGTCTCGCCGAATTGCAGCGGGGGATTTACCGGGATTCTAAGTTTACGGCGATCCGGCAGGCCCGGCTTGAGGTCTTGCTGCGTGGTCTGCCTGTCTTGCCGTTTGATGCACCGGCGGCTGTTGCCTACGGCCGGATCATTGCCCAATGCGGTTGGGCAAGAGGGCGGGATTACGATCGGATGATTGCCGCCCATGCGATCAGTAGCGGCTGCATTTTCGTGACCAACAATGAGGCCGATTTTCGTGACATTCCGGGATTGTCGATCGAAAACTGGGTAGTCTAGCAGGAGACACAGATGGCCCAGAACGAATTTGCTCCGGTCACGCCCGGCGAAATGCTGAAGGACGAATTTCTTGCCGAGTATGGTCTCTCGCGGAACCAACTGGCGAAAGCGATCGGAATTTCGCCGAATCGGATTGCCGAGATCTTCAACAATCGGCACGCATCACGGCTGACATCGCGCTTCGGTTGAGCTTGTACTTCGGCAACAGCCCGGAGTTCTGGCTGAATCTTCAGACCCATTACGATCTGAAGCTGGCGCGGCGGAATCTCAAACCGGACGATGCCAAGCGTATCAAGGCGGTTCGGGCGGCGTAGACGTAGCCCGGATTGAGCGCCAGCGAAATCCGGGGTGCAGCGGCGAGATCGTTCCCGGATTTCGCTCCGCTCATCCGAGCCACGCTTGCTACTAGCTATTGTAGTGACGGAACCAATACGTCAAGGACACGCTGGACGACGTCTGGGTTGAATTCCTCATAGAGGCTGCCCCGACGCATATAGTCGGAATGGTCCTCTATTGGCCCAAGTGCGATCCTGCCATCAGGCATTGGAACCCATCGCACGTCGACCCCGTAGCCAAGCAACTCCGTCACTCTTCGGAATGTCGCGTTGGTGACCACACCGACTGCCTTGATGTGCAGACCCGCATTTGGAGCGTAGGATTTGATGAAGATGACATCCCCGGCTTTGATCCCCTTCATCTGCGCATGTGCCGCTGGGGCATCGTCTGGATCCCAGCCGATGCAGGCCACGCCATTGCGAACGAAATCTTCGGATTTGTCTTCGGTGCCACTATACGTGGCACCAATGCCGTAAACAGCCATTTGGCCCTCCTATGGGAGTTTGAGGACAAGCTTTCATGTGAGCCGCGATAATGCGGTCATCACGATTGCAACATGGAAACTGTACGGGCTGGAATCAAGTCCATGTAGGATGGGTTGAGCGGTAGCGAAACCCATCATAGGACGACGAGGAAAGACGATGGGTTTCGCTGCGCTCAACCCATCCTACAATTACACCCCCGCCGCTCCGCCATCCGCCCGCGGGTCGTGGGCGGCTTCGAGCGTGCCGTCGGGGTGCAGCACAACGGCGCCGGCGTGGCCCATGACGTCGGAATAGGGTTCCGCCAGCACATCGACATCGTGGCCGGCGGCGGCGAGCGCCTCGACCAGCGCGCCGTCGAAGCGCGGCTCGAGCCGCAGCGTCGTGCGTGCTTGTCCCCAAGTGCGGCCCAAGACCCAGCGCGGCCGGTCGAGCGCGTCCAACAGCGGCTCGCGGAAATCGACGTAGCGGGTGAAGAAAGCGCTCTGCGTCTGCGGCTGGCCGTCGCCGCCCATGCAGCCATACGCGATGATGCGGCCGTCATTGAGCACGGCGAGCGCCGGATTAAGCGTGTGGAACGGCAGCCGGTCCGGCGCCAGCCGATTGAGCGCGCCTCTTTGCAACGAAAAACTCGCGCCGCGATTCTGCATCAAAATTCCAGTCGCCGGCAGCACGCAGCCGGAGCCGAATTCCCAATAGATCGATTGGATGTAGGAGACGGTAAGGCCGCTTGCGTCGGCTGAGCCCATCCAGATGGTGTCGCCGGCGCTTGCGGCAAGCGGCCAGGGCGCGGCCTTCCTGCGGTCGATCTTCATCGCCTCGCCGACGAGGTAGCGCTCATCGAGACAACGGTCGAGCGGGTGCGGCAGATAGATGCGGATCGGTGACGAGCCTGTCGCGCGCGCGTAATGCGCGCTTGGTGGCCTCGACCAGGCCATGGATATGGTCGAAGCTTTCCGCCTGGGTCACGCCAAGTCGCGCGAAGAGCGCCAGGATCATCAGCGAAACCACGCCCTGGGTCGGCGCACCGGTGTTGTAAACCGTGCCCGACGGCAGGGCGACGCGCAGCGGTTCGGCGAGCGTGGCCCGGTAGCGTTCAAATCGCGGCGCGTCACTGGGCTGCCGATGCGGTCGAGGTCGGCGGCGATCTCGCGGCCAACGTCGCCGCGATAAAAATCGTCGAGCCCGGCATGGGCGAGCTGCGTCAGCGTTTCGGCCAGTGCCTCCTGCTTGAGCATTTGGCCGAGCACCGGCACCTTGCCGTCCACCAGAAACGCCGCCGCGAAGCCCGGCACGGGTTTGAGGTTGTCGAGATTTTCCTGTGTCAACCGCGCCTGGCTGCGGGTGACCGCATAGCCGGTGCGGGCATGGGCGACCGCCGGCGCCAGCAGCACATCGAGCGGCAATTTTCCGCCCTGGGCCGCGGCCGCTTCGCAGCGCCAGCATCCAGCCGCCGACCGCGCCGGGCACGGTCAGCGCCGCCAGCGGCCCCCGCGGCGGGATGGTCTCATAGTCGCGATAAAGTTCGGCTTCGCATCCAGCGCCTGCCGGACCCGCCGCCATGATGGCGCGCACCCGGCCGTTCGGCTCGCGAATGAGCCAGAAGCCGTCGCCGCCGAGATGGTTCATGTGCGGATAGACGGCCGCGATCGCCGCCGCCATCGCCACCATGGCTTCGAGCGCATTGCCGCCCTCGGCCGAGGATCGCGCGGCCGGCTTCGACGGCGGCGGTGTGTGGCGCGCAAACGACGCCGCGGCGGTGGCCGGCGCTGTGCAGATCCATGACGCTTAGTTCAGCTGCGGCAGTTGCGAAGCCGCGCTTGCGCAGCAGCGCATCCGCGCTCGGCAGCCGGCCGCGGAACGCCTTATAGGCATCGGCCGGCTCCTGCGCGCCGCCGGCCGCATAGATCGCCTCGCGCAGCCGCCTCGCCGTGGCCGGATCGAAAATGTCGCCGGTCTCCTCGAACGCCGCGAACGCGTCGGCATCGAGCACTTCCGACCACATATAGCTGTAATAGGCCGCGGCATAGCCGCCGCCGGAGAAGATATGCGCGAAATGCGGCGGCCGGTGGCGCATGACGATCTCGTCCGGCATGCCGATCCGCGACAGCGCTGCGGCTTCGAATGCCGGCGGAATCGATGTCTTGCCGCGGCGCCAGCGAATGAAAATCGAGGTCGACGACGGCGCAAGCGACGTATTCGACGGTGGCAAATCCCATGATTGAAATTGCGCGCCGCGATCAGCCGTTGCAGCAGCTCCTCCGGCATCGGCTCGCCGGTCCGGTAATGGCGGCGCGAAACGGCGCAGCACTTCGGGCTGCTCGAGCCAATGCTCGTAAAGCTGCGACGGCAGCTCGACGAAATCGGTGGCGACATTGGTGCCGGAAATCTTCGGATAGGTGACGGCGGACAAAAGCCCATGCAGCGCGTGGCCGAATTCGTGGAACAGCGTGCGCGCGTCGTCGAAGCTGATGAGCGTCGGTTCGCCGTCGGCGGCCTTGGCGAAATTGCAGACATTGACGATGAGCGGACGAACGTCGCCCTCAAGCTTTTCCTGATCGCGCAGCGAGGTCATCCAGGCGCCGCTGCGCTTTGACGGCCGCGCGAAATAGTCGCCGAAGAACAGGCCGACCTTGCCGCCGTCGGCGCCGCGCACCTCCCATACCCGCACGTCGGGATGCCAGACCGGCACGTCGGCGCGCGGCGTGAAGGTGAGACCGAACAGGCGTCTGCGCCGTATAGAAGGCCGCTTCGATCATGCGATCGAGATTGAGGTAGGGCTTGATCGCGGCCTCGTCGAAATCGCAGCGCCGTTGCCGCAGCTTCTCGGCGTAATAGCGCCAGTCCCACGGCGCAAGCTTGAAATTGCCGCCCTCCTCCTGGACCAGCGCCTGCATGGCGTCGCGGTCGGCGAGCGCGCGCGAGCGCGCCCGCGCCCAGACCGTATCGAGAAGATCGCGCACCGCCGCCGGCGTCTTCGCCATCGCGTCGTCGAGCCGGTAATGGGCGAAGTCGGCATAAGCCGAGCAGCCGCGCCCGCTCGGCGCGCAGCCGCACTGTCTCGGCGATGATCGCCTTGTTGTCGGTCGCCCCGCCGTTGTCGCCGCGCATGACGAAGCCGCGAAAGACTTTCTCGCGCAGATCGCGCCGCTCGGAGAATTGCAGGAACGGCTCGACGCTGGAACGCGACAGCGTGACCGCATAGCCGTCGAGGCCCGCGCTCGTGCGCTTCGGATTTGCATCGCCTCGCGCATGAAATCGGGCAGGCCGGCAAGTTCGGCCTCGCCTTCGAGCGCAAGCGCGAAGGCCTGCTCGTCGGCGAGCACGTTCTGGCTGAACGCGGTGCCCAGCGCCGCAAGCCGTTCGATGATCTCGGCGAGGCGCGCTTTCGCCGCGGCGTCGAGCGCCGGCGCCGGCGCGGCGGAAGCTGTGTGGTAGCGCTCGAGTCACGCGCTTTTGCTCGGCAGTCAAGCCCGAGCGTGTCGGCCTCGCGCATGACCGTCATCGATGCGCCGAAACAATGCCGCATCGGTATGGATCTTGTTCCAATGCCGCGCGATCTGCGGCGCGATCTCGCGCTCGATTCGAGCAGCGCGTCGTTGCTGTGCGCCCCGGCGAGGATGTGAAAGACGTTCTCGACGCGCTCCAGCGCCCGGCCGCTCAGTTCCAGCGCCGCGATCGTATTGTCGAAGCTCGGCGGGGCGGCATCGGCCGCAATCGCCGCGATCTCGGCCTCATGCTCGGCGAGCGCGCGCGCATAGGCCGGCCGGAAATGCTCGGGCTTGATGCGATCGAATGGCGGAACCCCATCGGGGGTCGGTCCAATCCTCGAACAACGGATTGGCGGCTGCGGGGATCGGGTCACTTTGCATGCGGGGGTCGGGTGATCGCGAGGGTCTTAGCAAAGGCGGGCGCAGCCGTGATATATGTCATCGCCAGAACGCCGCCAGAAAGCCGCAAGGAGATGCCGAACATGCCCCGTCACGCCCATTATGTGCCGCATGGCGTCATTCCGGCCGTCCTTTTGCCGTTTGCCGACGATCTCGCGATCGACGAGAAAAGCTTCCGCAAGCATCTGCACGACGTCGCGGCGACCGACGGCCTCTCCGCTATCACCGTTAATGCCCATTCGACCGAGGTCGCCTCCTGCAGCTTCGACGAGCAGCGCCGCGTCCTCGACATCGCCCAGGACGAGATCGGCGGCCGGCTGCCGATCGTCAACGGCATCTGGGCCGACGGCAGCCTCGAAGCCGCCCGCATCGCCCGCATGGCGGAGGAGGGCGGCGCCTCGGCGCTCCTGGTGTTTCCGCCGGCGCCGTTCACGCTCGGCCAGTCGCCGGCCATGGCGGTCGCGCACTTCAAGCGCATCGCCGAGGCGACCGAGCCTGCCGATCATCGTGTTCCAGTATCCGCTGGCGACCGGCCAGGGCTATCCGCGCGACACGCTCCTCAAAATGATCGAGGAGGTGCCGACCATCCGCGCCATCAAGGACTGGTGCCGGCAACGTGGCGCAGCACGAAATGCACATCCGCGAGCTGCAAAGCCTGCACGCGGCCGGTCAACGTGCTGTCCACCCACAGCGCTTGGCTGTTGAGTTCGCTGGTGCTCGGCTGCAACGGGCTCCTCTCCGGCACCGGCAGCGTGATCCCCGACCTGCAGTCGGCGCTGTTCCAGGCGGTCAAGGCCAACGACCTCGCCGAGGCGCGGCGGCTCAACGACCGCATCTATCCGCTGGCCCGGGTGTTCTATGCCGAGCCCTGGGCCGACATGCATAACCGCATGAAGGAGGCGCTGGTGCTGCTCGGCCGCCTGCCGCGCGCGGTGGTGCGGCCGCCGCTGGTCAAGCTCGGCCGCGCCGAGATCGACCGCATCCGCGCCGCTCTGGTCGAGGCCGGGCTGCTGTCGCCAAAGCGCGCGCGACGCCGCATAAGCGCCTCTCGCCGCTCCGCGACGGGCTAGCGGGCGGGCTAGAAGCGGCAACGCTAGCGCGCTTGAATCGACCTTGCGCTGCTTTCGCATCGGAACAGTGCCGCCGCCATGGACCAGCACCACACCTTACGCGCCCGCGGCGCATTCTCTGGCAGAACGTGCTGACCGTCGTCAGCGCGGCGATCCTGATCAGCGCCGAAGTGTTCGGCGCCGCCTTCGCCGGCAGTTGGGCGATCGCCAGCCTGTTCGCGCTCGGCACGCTCGGCGCGCGCGTGCTCGACGGCCTCTTCATGCTCTGCGGCATCGCCGTCATGGTGCAGTTCGTCCGCGCGGCGCATCGCGTCGAGCCGTTCACCGCCGGACTGAACGATCGCCGCGGCGCGCCGGCGGCCGACGTGCTCAGCTTTTACGTCTCGTTAAGACTAAAACGCTTGCACAGCGCGGCTGAATGGATTATTTCGGATTGCCCAATTTCGCACGTGCCTGTGGCCGTGTGTCGGTCGGTGGGCATCCGGACAAGAGGCCGGACAGCCGCCTAAGGAAGAGACGCTACTTCCTTGCTCCCGCGACCGGCAGCCGGAGGCGAAACCGGCATAGCCCGCTCTCCACGGGCGACGCGGCTTAAAGCAACGACGGAAGGGCTTTTTTGGTTACTGCCGGCGCCAATGCCGGGGACACCGAAAGGGCTTGTCCATCTTTGCCAGCAGTGCGGAACGGGATCTCCCTCATCCGGACCAAGGCAGCAATCACGGCGACGCAACGGCTCCGCACATCGCGCGGAAGCACGCGCGTCGCAGGAGGTTCACCTCGGCGGCTACGCCGCCTGCCGGATAGGGAGTTGAGTGCGAAATGACCGCACGCATCCGCGAATTCCTCAAGCAACGCACCGATAACGGACCCTGCCTCGTCGCTCGACCTCGACGTCGTCCGCGAGAACTACCAGAACTTCGCCAAGGCGCTGCCGGACACCAAGGTGTTCTACGCGGTGAAGGCCAATCCGGCGCCGGAAATCCTCAAGCTGCTGGCCGGCCTCGGCTGCTGCTTCGACGTCGCCTCGGTGAGCGAGACGCAGGACGTGCTCGCCGCCGGCGCCACGCCCGAGCGCATCTCCTACGGCAACACCATCAAGAAGGAGAGCGAGATCGCCGCCGCCTTCGGGCTCGGCGTCACGCTGTTTGCCGTCGACTGCGAGGCCGAGGTCGAGAAGGTCGCGCGCGCCGCCCCCGGCAGCCGGGTGATCTGCCGCATCCATTGCGACGGCTCCGGCTCCGAATGGCCGCTGTCGCGCAAGTTCGGCTGCGAGCCGGATTATGCCGCCGACATTCTGGAGCTCGCGCACAAGCGCGGGCTGGTGCCGCATGGCATCTCGTTCCATGTCGGCTCGCAGCAGCACAATATCGAGGCCTGGGACCGCGCGCTGGCCTCGACGGCGGCGATCTTCCGCGCCTGCGCGGAGCGCGGCATCGCGCTCGCGATGGTCAATCTCGGCGGCGGCTTCCCGGCGCGATACGTGCGCAAGACGCCGAAGCTCGAATCCTACGGCAAGGCGATCTTCCGTTCGCTGCGCAAGCATTTCGGCAACGCCCTGCCGAAGACCATCGTCGAGCCGGGCCGCGGCCTGGTCGGCAATGCCGGCATGATCGAGGCCGAGGTGGTGCTGATCGCCAAGCGCAGCCCGGAGGACGAGGTGCGCTGGGTCTATCTCGACATCGGCAAATTCCACGGTCTAGCCGAGACCATCGACGAATTGATCCGCTATCCGATCCGCACCACGCACGATCGCGACGAGACGTCGCCCTGCATCATCGCCGGTCCGACCTGCGATTCGGTCGATGTGCTCTACGAGAAGACGCCGTACCCGCTGCCGGTGTCGCTCGCCATCGGCGACAAGGTGCTGATCGAGGCGACCGGCGCCTACACCGCGACCTATTCGTCGGTCGGCTTCAACGGCTATCCCGCCGCTGCGGCAATATGTGATCTGACGATGCGTTCCCCCTCTCCGCGCGCGGTGAGGGGATTTTAGGCGAGATCGATGACGCCGGCCTCGCCGCTTTCGGTGCCGAAGGCGAGCAGCATGCCGTCCGCGCTCCAGGCGAGCGCGGTGACCGGCGCGTCGCCGGGCTTTTTGGCCAAAATCTCGGCGCCGTCCTCGATCCGCACCAGCAGCACCATGCCGTCGCTATAGCCGGCGGCGACGATGTCCTGCTTGGGATGGCAGGCGACGACCGCGATGCGATGTTCGGAGGGCGCCAACAGCGCGCGGCTGCTTGCCCATGGGGCCGTCCTTGGTCTGGAACGGCCACAGGATGAGCTGCGTCGCGCCGGACGTCGCCAGCCAATGGCCGCCGATGGTCCAGCCGAGCGAGGTGACGCGCGCCGCGTAGCCGGACATGCGCATGTGCTGGCGATCGGCGAGCCGCCAGCCGTGCAGCATCGGCTCCTGCATGGTGGTGACGAGGAAACGGCCGTCCGGGCTCACCGTGACGCCGAGATGCGAGCCCTTCCATTCGAGCTTTTCCGGCGCGGCCTGCGGCGCATTGGGGAACCACAGCGTGGCGCCGTTGTAATGCGCGAGCGCGAGCCGAAAGCCCTTCGGCAGAAAGGCGAGGCCGCCGACGGTCGACGGCGCCTCGAACGTGCGCAGTTCCTTGGCCTGCACGAACGCCGTCTTGCCGGCCGACCAGGCGACCGCGCCGTCCGGCCCGAGCGCGACGTGATCGATCCAGCGATGTTTCGGGTCGGTGGCGCGGATCTCGGCTTCGCGCCGCTGACATCGATCGCGACCACTTGCCGTCGTCGCCGCCGCTGACCAGACACGCTCGCCGTCGCTCGCGGTCGCAAGAATTGCGCCGCCATGCACCGCGACACGGCGCGGCTTCGCCGTTCGGCGTCCGCCAGCACGACGGCTTCCTCGCCGAGCACGAACACCGCGGTGCGGCCGAGAAAATGCGCAGCGATGACCGCGCCGCCGGCGGCCACCGCATGCGTGCGTTCGACGACGGAGACGGTATCGCTGCGGGCTGTCGCTCATATGGCTCGATCAAGCGACGCAGCTCTCGAAACCTTCGGTGATCTTCTTGCCCGGCAGATTGCGGCCGATGAAGACGATGCGGCTTTCGCGCTTTTCGTCCTCTGTTCCACGGCCGCTGGTGATCGCCGTCGAGAATCATGTGCACGCCCTGGAACACGAAGCGCTCGTCGTCGTTCTTGAAGGCGAGGATGCCCTTGCAGCGCAGGATGTTCGGACCTTCCTTCTGCACCAGATCCTGCACCCACGGAAAGAACTTGTCGGGATCGAGCGGCTTGTCGGTTTTCAGCGAAATCGATTGCATGTCCTCGTCGTGATAGTGCTTGAGCCCGCCGTGCGATGCGCGTGCTTGTGGCCGTGGTCGTGATGATGATCGTGACCATGGCCATGGTCATGATCGTGGCCATGATCGTGATCGTGCCCGTCGCCTTCGAGGAAATTCCGGCTCGATGTCGAGGATGCGGTCGAGATCGAAGGCGTTGCGGCCCAGCACCTCGTCAAGCGGGATTTGCGCGCGCTCGGTCTTGTGCACCCTGGCATAGGGATTGATGCCGCGGATGCGCGCCTCGACCTCGCCGAGCTCCTCGGGCGAAACCAGATCGGTCTTGTTGATCAGGATCACGTCGGCGAAGGCGATCTGGTTCTTGGCCTCCGGGGCGTCCTTGAGCCGGTCGTTGAGCCACTTGGCGTCGGCGACCGTCACCACCGCGTCGAGCTTGGTCCTGCGGCCGACGTTCTCGTCGATGAAAAAGGTCTGCGCCACCGGCGCCGGGTCGGCGAGCCCGGTGGTCTCGACGATGATGGCGTCGAACTTGCCCTTCCGCCGCATCAGGCCGTCGAGGATGCGCACGAGGTCGCCGCGCACGGTGCAGCAGATGCAGCCGTTGTTCATCTCGAAGACTTCCTCGTCGGCGCCGACGACGAGGTCGTTGTCGATGCCGATCTCGCCGAATTCATTGACGATGACGGCGTATTTCTTGCCATGCGGCTCGGACAGGATGCGGTTGAGCAAGGTGGTCTTGCCGGCGCCGAGATAGCCGGTCAGCACGGTGACCGGGATCTTTTCGGCGGCGACTTCGGTTCGGACATGGGCAGACTCCTCCTGCGCCGCTATATAGGCAATTCCGCCGCCGCCTCAAAACCCTCCGACTCAATCATAATCCTAGAATACTCTTAGAACAGACCCATGCGCTCGCTCGCCATGTAGCCGGTGAGCAGCAGAATGCCGAAATGTGAACACCAGCGCCGGCCGCGCCGAATTCAATCGCCGCGCATCAAGATGCTCGCCATAGCCGCTCGGCTTGTTGCGCAACGCGCTTGGCCAGCGCTTTGGCGCCGACCGCAAGCGTCGCGATGGCTGCCGACGGTGATCGCGGTACCCAGACCCATCACGAAGGTCGAGGCGATGCCGGCCCAGAACAGTCCCTGCGCCAGTGCGAACACGAGAACGATGATCGCGCCGGAGCAGGGCCGCAAGCCGACGGCCACGACCGCCGACAGGCCGCGCCGCCAGCCGCCGGGCCCCGCCAATTCCTCCGGCTCCGGGCCGTGGGCATGGCCCCATGGCAGGACATCCATCTCCTCATCGTGACGGTGATCGCCGTGACAATGAAAGTGATCGTCGTTTGTTCGCGCTCACCGGATGCTCATGATGGGAAGCCAACTTCGCGGACACTTGCGTGCGCGAGCTCGTGTTCGTGATCGTGATCGCAGTTGGCGGGATGATTGTGTTGCCGCACCGCTCACGGCTCGATCGTGCCGGCCGCACGGTCAGCACGTTCGACCTTCAGCGTCGCGGAGCGCAGCCGAAGAAAGCCATGGCCCTTGACCCATATCAGCCGCGCGCCGAACAGCACGATCAGCACGTAACTGACGGTTTCGATGACGTTCACCGTATCGCCCATCAGCTTGGCGGTCGCCCCGAGCAACACGGCGGCGACGCCGACGATCGTGATGGCGGTCAGCGACTGCATTAACGCCGAGGCAAACGACAGTGTTATGCCGCGGCGCCAGGTTTCCTCGTTGGCGACGAGATAGGACGAGATCACCGCCTTGCCGTGACCGGGCCCGGCGGCGTGGAAAATGCCGTAGACGAACGAAATTCCCATCAAGCCCCACAGCGCGGAGCCGTCGCTCTTGGCAAGCCGGATCGTTTCGGCCAGCTCGAGGTAGAACATCGCCTGCTTGGCGAGCACCCAGCCGGCGATGCCGCCGATCGCGACCGGGCGCGGACCGCCCAATGCGCCGAACTGCGCCCACGCCGGCATGTCCGCCGCAGCGCCACCGTCAAGGCGATCGTCATCGTCGCAAGAACGGCCAGCCGGATGCGTCGTGATTCGTACGAAACGTTGTCATGGGCATTTCACCGAGATTTTGTTGGCGATAGTCGATGCCCATCCCGATATTGGCTTCGGAGGAATGAAGGTCTTGAAATTTTGCGTCGAAAGGCTTCGTCCGGTGGTCTCGAACGTGCATTGTGCCGGCGCACCCACCAGTCTGACCGGATTATTTTCGGCAAAGCCGAAATCGACGAAAAACTCCGGATCGTAGACTTCGATCAGGAGCTCTTCGCCGTCACCGGCTGCTTGAACGGCAGCGTGAAGTGCAGCGTGAGCACCGTCGCCTTGGGATCATAGGTGAGCCAATAGTCGACCGGATCGTTGAACGCATTTTTCTGCTTCTTGCCGTCAATCGTCGGCATAGGTGAAGTAAGCATAGTCCTTGAGCGAAGTCGACATTGACCTGGGCGAGCGGCTGCAGCTCCTCGCGCGTGAACTGGCCCTTGATCTTGGCTTTGATTCCGGTCGTGGCGAAAGCCGAGAACATGTCGTCGAAGGTCCAGTCGTGGCGCACGCCGATCGCCGAGCCGTCCGGGGCATAGAGCAGCTCTGTCTTCATCGTCACCCAGACATGCGGATGGGCCTGCGCGGTCGCCGCGAACAGGCACGCACCGGCAAGGACGACGAGACCGGCCAGGCGCCGGGTCGAATACCAATCCATTGAATTGAGCCGCCGTATCCGCGGTCGCCCCCGCACTGACCGAATTCCCCGAACGACAAACATTGCAGAAAGCAATGAACAGGCGAAGCACCGATCTATCCAGGCGAATTGCGTCACTTTTTCGGCTGCAAATGCGCCGCGGGTCAGACCCCGCCAATGTCGCGCCGAGCGATGGCGACCCCGACAATCCCGGCTCGTGCGCAGGGCGGTTGCCATCATTATGTTATATTGTTACAATTTAATCGGGACTGAAGTCGGATTTGCCAGTGAAATGAGGCACATGCCCGTCTTGCGGGCCAGCGACCGGAGGATCTGCCCATGAAAACCGCCAGCGGGCTCTTGGCTGCGCTCTTTGTCGCATGCGCGGCGCTCACCACTGCCAGTGCGGCCGGCGGCAAACTCGCAATTGTGGCGGCAGAGAACTTCTACGGCGACATCGCGCAGCAGGTCGGCGGCGATCGGGTTTCAGTCGTCACTATCCTGAGCAATCCCGACCAGGACCCGCATCTGTTCGAGACCTCGCCCTCCGTCGTTCGCCGGATCGCTGCCGCGCAAATCGTCATCTACAACGGCGCCGACTACGACCCGTGGATGGAACGGCTGCTCAAGGTGACGCCGAGGCCCGGACGCGCTGCGATCGTCGCTGCCGATCTGGTGCACCGCAAAGCAGGCGACAATCCGCATCTGTGGTACGATCCGCCGACCATGCCGGCGGTGGCGAACGCGCTCGCCACCGCGCTCGCCGCGGCCGATCCCGCCCATAAGGACGGTTATGATCGGCGGCTTAAAGCTTTCCTCGCCTCGCTCGAGCCGCTGGATAAGAAGATCGCCGCAATTCGTGCCAAATATGCCGGCATCCCGGTTACGGCCAGCGAGCCGGTGTTCGGCTACATGGCGGCGGCTTTGCATCTGACCATGCTCAATCAGCGCTTCCAGCTCGCGATCATGAACAATACCGAGCCGAGCGCTAGCGACGTCGCGGCGTTCGAGCGCGACCTGAAGACGCATAAGGTGCGGGTGATGTTTTACAACAAGCAGGCGTCGGATAGGATCGTGCAGCATCTGGTCGAACTTGCGCACGATTCGAGTATTCCGGTGGTCGGAGTAACCGAAACCTGCCCGCCCGGGCTGTCGTACCAGGATTGGATGATGGGCGAACTCGACCAAACCGAAACCGCGCTGGCCGGGCTTTCTTCATGAATGTCGTCGAACTCGATCGTGCGACGTTCAAGGTCGGCGGCCGCAGGGTTCTCGTCGACGCCAGTCTCGCCATCAGACCCGGCGAATTCATCGGCGTGCTCGGTCCAAACGGCGCCGGCAAGACCACGCTGATGCGCGCCATCCTCGGCCTGGTTCCGCCGAGCGCGGGACAGATCCGCGTATTCGGCAGCCCTCCGCAGCGCGGCAATCCGGCCATCGGTTATGTTCCGCAGGTCCGCACGGCACTGCCGGACTTGCGCGTGCGCGGGCTCGATTTCATCGCCAGTTCGCTGCACGGCGAGCGCTGGGGTGTGCCCTCGCTCAAGCGTGCCGATCGCATCATGATCGATAAGACGCTGGCGGATGTCGGCGCGCGCGAGCTCGCCGAGCGTCCGTTGTCGGCGATGTCGGGCGGCGAGCGCCAACGCCTCATGCTGGCGCAAGCGCTGCTCGGCGAGCCGCGGCTGTTGTTGCTCGACGAGCCGCTGATCAGCCTCGACTATCGCTACCAGGAAGCGGTCATCGACTTGGTGCGCCGCTTCGCCCGCGACCGCAACATTACGGTGTTGTTTTCCGCGCACGAGCTCAACCAGCTGATCGGCGCGCTCGATCGCGTGCTTTATCTCGGCAACGGGCAGACCGCGCTCGGCACGGTAGCCGAGGTCGTCACCGCGCCGGTGCTGTCGCGGCTCTACGGCTCCGATATCGAGGTCGTGCGCGCCGACGGACATATCTTCGTGCTGTCGCGCGGGCGCGACGTCGAACGCGCCGACCATCTGCATGACGACGGCGACCACCACCACGACCATCACCACCATCATCACCATGCTTGAATACGATTTCATGCGGAATGCCTTCGCCGCGGCGGGCGTGGCGGCCGTCGTGGCGGGATTGGTCGGCTACTTCCTGGTGCTGCGCGGGCAGACTTTTGCCGGGCACGCGCTCGGCCATATCGGTTTTGCCGGGGCGACCGGCGCGGTCCTGATCGGCGTGGCCTCGATCTGGGGACTGGTCGGTTTTACGGTCGCGGCCGGCATCGCCATGGGGCTGATGGGCGAGCGGCTGAGCGGCCGCGATGTCGCCATCGGCGTGGTGCTGGCGCTGGCGCTGGGCTTCGGGCTTTTGTTCCTGCACTACTACACGGCATTCGCCAGCCAAGCGACGGCGCTGTTGTTCGGCAATGTGCTCGCCGTCGACCCCTCGATGATCGCAACCCTGATCGGGCTCGGCGCGGTCACGCTGTTGGGCCTCGCAGCGATCATGCGGCCGCTGATTTTCGCCAGCCTCCAGCCGGAACTGGCCGAAGCCAAGGGCGTCCCGCTGCGCTTTGTGTCGACCGCCTTTCTGGCGATTGTCGCGCTCGCGGTGTCCGAATGCGCCCAGATCGTCGGCATCCTTCTGGTGTTCAGCCTGATGGTAGGCCCGCCGGCGGCGGCGCAGGGGCTGGTGACCGGCCTGTGGAGCGGCATGGCGCTGTCGGCCGCGATTGCTGTGGCCGAGGCCTGGCTCGGCATCGCCATCGCCTATCACACCGATTGGCCGGTCAGTTTCTGCATCGCCATGCTGAGCGCGCTGGGCTATTTTGTCACCCGCGGCGGCTGGCCGGCGCGCCGGACGCCGGCCCCGGTTGCCAATGTGGCCGAGGAGAAGCCCTAAGCTTCGGCCTGGAGCGGTCGCGTCGTCCACACGGTCGCCGCCGGGAACGGGATCATGAGCGAGCAAAAAGCCCGCGCCATCTGCATCGGCGAGGTTTTGATCGAACTGACGCGCAGCGGCGACGGCGCATTTGCGCTGTCCTGCGGCGGCGACGTCTTCAACACCGCCATTTATCTGGCGCGTGCCGGCATCGATGTCGCCTTCGCCGGCGCGGTGGGGGACGATCGTTATTCCGATAGCGCGCTGGCGCTTGCCGGCGCCGAAGGCGTGTCGTCAAATCTCATTCTGCGCATCCCCGGCCGGCTCCCCGCGGTGTGCCTGGTCGAGAACGGTCCCACCGGCGAGCGCAGTGTCCGCACCTGGCGCGACGGCGCTCCGGCAGGCGAATTGTTCGAGCTTGCCGAATGGATGCGCATTGCCGAAAGCCTCACCGCGGCGCGGCTCATCTATTTCTCGGGCATCACGCTGTCGCTTTATTCGAACAACGGCCTCGGCCGGCTGTTCGCCACCCTCGAAGTGGCGCGGCGGGGCGGCGCCAAGGTCGCCTTCGACGGCAATTTCCGCCCGCGCGGCTGGCGGGGCGACCTGCAGCGCACCCGCGCCGTGTGCATCGAAGCGCTCAAGCGCGTCGATATCGCGCTGCCGACCTTCGATGACGAGGCGGTGCTATGGGGCGACCCGAGCCCGGAATTGACGGTGGCGCGGCTGCAAGCCTTCGGCATCGGCGAGATCGTGGTCAAGAACGGGCCCAATAGCGCGCTCGTTGCGGCTGGCGCCGTCCAGGACTTCGTGCCGGTGCCCGAAGTGGTGGTGCCGGTCGATGCCACCGCCGCCGGCGACGGCTTCAACGCCGGCTATCTTGCGGCGCGGCTTAATGGCAGCGAGCCGATGCAGGCGGCCGGCGCCGCGCACCGTCTCGCCGGCGACGTCATCCGCCATCCCGGCGCGCTCATGCCGCGCACCGCGGCGGCGATGCATTGAGCTATCGGCGTAGCGGCCAATGCACCTGTGATCAAAGCAGGCCCCGGTGGCCGCCATAGGCGGGGCTCTTATCCAGTCCGCGCTCTTGGATGACTTTGCCAGCTGCGGCGAGCGCCGTCGCGACAGCGGGAAATCCCACATAGGGCAAGGTCTGAATCACAGCTTCTTCGATTTCATCCAGTGTGAGGCCATTGTTGAGGGCAATATTCATGTGGATCGCGAACTCATTTGGCTGCCGCAGAGCGATCATGACTGCCATCGACACCAGACTACGTGCCTTTCGATCCAGGCCCGGACGCGTCCAGATTTCGCCGAAAGCTTGATCCATGGCATATCCCGCGACCGCCGACCCGAATGTGCCTGATCCGGCAGATGCCAGCAGCCGTTCCGCAGTCTCCTCGCCCATCATCTCGCGTATGATCTTTTCGCCGGCTTCTCTTCGTTCCATATCCGTCCTCATTGCTGTGATTGGCCAGACGGCCGCCGCTGGAGGTGGCTCTGCTGTTGCGCCGGCGCAGGCAAAATTGTGCGCGCGTACTTTACGGTTTACGCCGCAAAATCGTCCGGCTTTAGCTCGATCGGCACACCATGCGGCGTGCGGGCGGCCGCGCGGCTCCAGGCTTGCTTGGTGCGCGCCAGCACGTTTGCGTCGGCGAGGCCCTTCCCCGCGACGATACGTTCGAGCGCGGCGAGCCAGTGGTGATAATAGGTCTCCCCGGTATCGGGATCGCCTGCGGCTTGCGCTTTCTTGATCTCCTCGCCGAGGATGGCCGCCCATTCCGTCCAGCTGAACAGGCCGCGCTCATTGAGTGAGACCGCCAAGGCAAACGCTTCCGCCTCCCACGGCGCGCCGAACACCGGACCGTCGTCGTTGCGCGGGATGCTCGCAACCGATTGCGTCGCGCGACGCGTGGCGGCGTCGCCGGTCATGCCGGCTCCAGATACGGCTCGAACGCCTCGATCGAAACCTTGAGTGACGGCTCGGCGGCCTCGCCCCACAATTCGCGACCGTCGAACAAGACCGTGTAGAGCCATTGCGGGTCTTCGCCCTTGCCGAGCGCCGCCGTGTCGGGAAACACGTGGCAGCCGCGCAGCGCCTCGATGACGCCGACGCGGCCGCGGGCGTAGCGCGGCAACCGGGTATGCGTCGCCGGATGAATGTTCCTGGTGCGCACGCGGTCGCCGGGTTTAAAGCGCGCCGGCGACTTTGCCGGCCGGGCGAAGGAGCCGCGCGTCAGCGTGTTCGGCACCTCGGCGGCGTTGAGCTTGCGCTTGAGCGCCTTGCCCGGGCGCAGCGCGTGACCCGCCGCGATCTCATCGGCGCCGGCAAGCCCGCGCTCGACGACGAGATGTTCCAGCCGCAGCGCCCATTTTTTGTAATAGGAGCTCGACAGATAAACCTCCGGCGGCAGCTCCTCGATGCCGGCGCGGGTCTGGTCGATGGTCCAAATGCGGGTGTAGCCCATGGCGCGATTGAGCGCGAGGCAGCGGCCTTCCCAGGCGGCGTGAAATACCGGCTCGTTCGGCTCGGGCTCGACTTTGCCGAACCCGTGCATGCCGCCCATATCGTGGATGCCGTCCATCACAAGACGTCCTTCGAACTTTTCGGCAGGCCGGTGCCGATCATGCTGTCGCGCGTCACGAGTTGAGCGAGCTTGTCCTCGCTCCAGCCGTCGGTGCCGGCGGGCCGCATCGGCAACACCAGAAAGCGGGTCTCGGCGGTCGAATCCCAGACCCGGATCTCGGTGCCCGCCGGCAGCGTGAGCCCGAAATCGGCCAACACGCCGCGCGGATCGCTGACCGCGCGCGAACGGTACGGCGCCGATTTGTACCAGACCGGCGGCAGGCCGAGCACCTCCCAGGGATAGCAGGAGCATAAGGTGCAGACGATCATGTTGTGCCGCTGCGGGGTGTTTTCGACGGCGATCAGATGGTCGCCGACGCGGTTCATCAAGCCGAGCGCCAGCACCGCCTTGCTGGCGTCTTCAAGAAGCGCCCGCTTGAACGCCGGATCGCGCCACGCCTTGGCGACGACGCGCGCCCCGTTATGCGGGCCGACCTTGGTCTCGTAAGCCTCGATGATGACGTTGATCGCGGCCGGGTCGATATAGCCTTTCTCGGCCAGCACGGTTTCCAGCGCCCGCACGCGCAATTGCATCTCGGAAAGCTCGGAGCCGTGCTCGTGGTCGTCGTGATCGTGGGCCATATCGTGTGCCATGACGGGTGTCCCGAAGGCGCGCCGGTTCGCAGCGCTCGATTTGCGCATTATAGTGCAACGAATCCGGCGAGGAAGAACCCAGGGAACGCGCATGCCTGCTGCGGAAATCTTCGATCTTGGTGGCAAAGTCGCGCTGGTGACCGGCGCCTCGAGCGGGCTCGGCGCGCGGTTCGCGGAAGTGCTGGCCGAGAACGGCGCTAAGGTCGCGGTGGTGGCGCGGCGGGCCGATCGGCTCAATGCCGTCGTGGCGCGCATCGAGAAATCCGGCGGCAAGGCACTGGCGGTCGAGGCCGATGTGCGCGATCGCGCGGCAATGCGGGCGGCGTTCGATGCCGCGGAGATCGCTTTCGGCACGGTGACGATCCTGGTCAACAATGCCGGGGTGGCGCATGCCGGCCGGGCCGTCGAAATGCCTGAAGACGAGTGGCGGCGCGTCTTGTCCACCAATCTCGACGCCGTGTTCTTTTGTGCCCAGGAAGCGGCGCGGCGGATGCTGGCGGCCGGCAAGCCCGGCGCCATCGTCAATATCGCTTCCGTGCTCGGGCTGGGCGTCGACAAAGGCGTCATCGCCTATGCCACCGCCAAAGCCGGCGTGATCCAGATGACCAGGGCGCTGGCGCTCGAACTCGCGTTCAAGGGCATCCGCGTCAACGCCATCGCGCCGGGCTGGATCGTGACCGAGATGAACCGCGACTATCTGGCAGGCGAGCGAGGTGCCGCGCTCAAGCGCGAAATTCCGATCGGCCGCTTCGGCGAGGAGCGCGATCTCGACGGTCCGCTGTTGCTCTTGGTTTCCGACGCCGGCCGTTATGTGACCGGCGCGACCATCGTCGCCGACGGCGGCCAAGTGGTGGCGCTGCGTGCCTAGCGCGATGGGCGCGGAACAGATCGTTCTGGTGTTCGCCGGCGCCTTCGCCGGCGGCACCGTCAATGGGCTGACCGGCTTCGGCACCGCGCTGACCGTGCTCGGCATCTGGCTCTATGCGATGCCGCCGACCGTGGCATCCACCTTGGCGATCGTGTGCTCGGTCGCCTCGCAAGTGCAGACGCTGCCGATGATCTGGCGCACCATCCATTGGCGTCGGGTGTGGACTTTCGTCATCCCCGGCGTGCTCGGCGTGCCGATCGGCACGGTGCTGTTGCCGCACATCGATCCGCGGTTGTTCAAGATCGGCGTCGGCGTGTTTCTGGTCGCCTATACGACTTACGTGCAGACGCGCCGGGTCGAGAGCAAACGCGCCTGGGGCGGGCAGGCCGCCGACGGCGTCGTCGGCTTTGCCGGCGGCATTCTCGGCGGGCTCGCCGGCCTGTCCGGCGTGTTTCCCGTGGTGTGGACCGACCTGCGCGGTTGGACCAAGGAGCAGCGTCGCGGCATCATCCAGACATTCAATATGGCGATACTGTCGCTCGCTCTGGTCACGCACGCCGCAGCGGGATTGCTGACGCGGGACGTGGCAATAGCGGCCGTCGTGGCGCTGCCCGGCACCGTCGGCGGCGTATGGGTCGGCGCCTTCATCTACCGCCGGCTGCACGATCGCAGCTACCAGCGCATCATCATGGTGCTGCTGTTATTCGCCGGCCTTGCGCTGATCTGGGCCAGCCGTTGACCGCGCGGGTCACCCGCCCTTCGATTGCTCGCGCACCAGATTGATGATGCCGGAGAAATCGGCGCCGCTGTGACCGGCTTGCGCGAACTCCTCGTAAATTTCGGCGGCGTGCGCGCCGATGGCATTCTTCACCTTCACCGATCGGGCAGCTTCGCGGGCAAGCTTGAGATCCTTGAGCATCAGAGCGGCGGCGAAGCCCGGCTTGTAGCCGCTATTGGCCGGGCTTGCCGGCACCGGCCCCGGCACCGGGCAATAGCTGGTCAACGCCCAGCATTGGCCCGACGACGCCGAGACGACGTCGAACATCGCCTGGTGGGAAAGGCCGAGCTTTTCGCCGAGCACGAAGGCTTCGCCGACCGCGATCATCGAGGCGGCGAGAATCATGTTGTTGCAGATTTTCGCGACCTGGCCGTTGCCGGCCTCGCCGCAATGCACGATGCGCTTGCCCATGCGTTCGAGCACCGGCTTGCCTCGCGCGAAGGCCTGCGCGGTGCCGCCGACCATGAACGTCAGCGTCGCCGCCTTGGCGCCGCCGACCCCGCCGGACACCGGCGCGTCGAGCGTGGCGATGCCGCGCGCCGCCGCCAGCGCATGCGCCTTGCGCGCGCTGGCGACGTTGATGGTCGAGCAATCGATGAACAGCGTGCCCTGCCGCGCCGCCGGCACGATGTCGTTCCACACCGACAATACGTGCTCGCCTGCCGGCAGCATGGTGATGACGATGTCGGCGTCCTCGATTGTGCTCCTGGCATTGGCGACGATCTGGACGCCGGCTTGGGACGAAGCCTCGCGCGATGCGGCTACGAGGTCGAACCCGAGAACGTGCTCGCCCGATTTGACCAGATTGGCGGCCATCGGCGCGCCCATATTTCCCAGTCCGATGAAGCCAATGGCCGGCATCTGCGTCCTCCCTCAGTTTTCGAATTTCAGTTCCAGCGCGCCGACGGATTTGAAGTGGCGCTCGACGATATCCGGCGTGACCGCTTCGATCCGGTCCGGGCGCCATACCGGCTTGCGGTCCTTGTCGACGATGGTGGCGCGAATGCCTTCGATGAAATCATGTCCGGCAGCGCACGCCAGCGCGATACGGTAATCCTGCTGGAAGCTTTGCTCAACGCGCTCGAACGCCGCCGCCGCGCGCAGGTTGCGCAGCGTGACTTTGAGCGAAGTCGGCGACGCCTTGCGCATGGCGTCGAGCGCCGGGCGTGCCGCATCGGCGTCGCAGCCTCCCAAGCGGTCGATAATCTCTTCGACCTTGTCCGCGCCGTAACAGCCGTCGATCCAGGACCGCGCCGAGGCCAACCGGCCCGGTACGGGCGAGGTTGACAGTTCGCCGAGCCTCGCCGGCACGTCGTCCGCGTTGCGACAATCGGCGAGTGCCGCGGGGATGTCGGCAAGCCGGCCGGCGGGAATGTGGATGTCGGCAAGCCCGCAATAGATCGCGTCGGCCGCGCCCATGCGCGTGCCGGTGAGCGCCAGATAGCTGCCGGCGTAGCCGGGCGCGCGCGCCAGCAGGAACGACGCCCCGACGTCGGGAAACAATCCGATGCCCACTTCCGGCATGGCGACTGCCGAGCGGTCGGTCACGACGCGGTGCGCGGCATGGGCCGAAATGCCGACGCCGCCGCCCATCACCAGCCCGTCCATGATCGCGATCACCGGCTTACGGTAGCGCGCGATCAGAACGTTGAGCTTGTATTCGGTCGCCCAATATTGCGCGGGAAACGGACTTTTAGACTTCGCCGCGTCGTAGAACGCGCGCAAATCGCCGCCGGCGCACAGCCCGCGCTCGCCGGCGCCGTCGATCAGCACGACGCCGACCGCGGGGTCGCCCGCCCATGCCCGCAGCTGCGCCGTCATGGCAACGGCCATGTCGAGGGTGAGCGCGTTGAACGCCTGCGGCCGGTTCAGCGTGAGCCGCCGCAACGCGCCATGCGCGCGAACGACAACGTCGCCGTCGTGCAGAACGCGCTCGCTCATCGGCCGACAAGGCTGCGGGCCACGATGAGACGCATGATCTCGTTGGTGCCTTCGAGGATCTGATGCACGCGCAGATCGCGCACGATCTTCTCTATGCCGAATTCGGCGAGGTAGCCGTAGCCGCCGTGCAATTGCAGTGCCGCATTGGCAACCTCGAAGCAGGCGTCGGTGACGAATTGCTTGGCCATGGCCGACAAAACCGGCGCGTTGGCGTCGCCGCGGTCGAGCGCCGCCGCGGCGCGCCACAACAGCGCGCGCGATGCTTCAAGCTCGGTCGCCATGTCGGCGAGCCGGAACTGCAACGCCTGGAATTCGTCGAGACGTTTGCCGAACGCCTTGCGCTCTTTCATATAGGCGAGAGTCTTGTCGAGCGCGGACTGCGCGCCGCCGAGCGAGCAGGCCGCGATATTGAGCCGGCCGCTGTCGAGTCCCGCCATCGCGATCTTAAATCCGGAGCCTTCCGCGCCGAGCCGGTTGCCGGCCGGGACGCGTACGTCCGCAAATGTGACGGCGCGGGTCGGCTGGGCATTCCAGCCCATCTTGCGCTCGTTGGCCCCGAGCGAAATGCCGGCGGTGTCGCCCGGTACGACGAACGCGGAAATGCCGTTCGCTCCATCGCCGCCGGTGCGCGCCATCACCACATAGAGATCGCCGGCGCCGGCGCCGGAAATGAACTGCTTCTGGCCGTTGAGCACATAATGCTCGCCGGCGCGCGCCGCCCGCGTCGTCAGCGCCGCGGCATCCGAGCCCGAACCCGGCTCGGTCAGGCAGTAGCTCGCCAGAAATTCCATGGTGCACAATTTCGGCAGCCACTCTCTGCGCTGGGCGTCGGAGCCAAACGCATCGATCAGCCATGACGTCATGTTGTGGATCGACATATAGGCCGCGACCGTCGGGCAGCCGGTCGCCAGCGCCTCGAAAATCAACGTTCCGGTGAGCCGCGACAGTGCCGATCCGCCGACGTCCTCGGCAATGAACACCCCGCCCATGCCCAGCGCGGCGGCTTGGCGCATCTCGGCGACTGGAAAATGCCGGGCCTCGTCCCAGGCGACCGCATTCGGCGCGAAATTATCGTCGGCGAAGGCGCGCGCCATGTCGCGCACCGCGATCTGGTCGGCATCGAGCGAAAATTGCGGCGCTGCGGTTATCGGGGAATCGAGCATTCGAGCCACGCCAAAGCTGCGGAAAGCTCATTGTCGCATTGTCGTTTTGGCGCAGCAATGCACGAGTTCGGCCGCCGGTTCGGGCGAAACGACCGACCGTCGACCGCCCGGTCGCGGCGTTACTGCGGCTGCGGATGCTTATGCACCGGCCGGCGCGGGCGGTGCGTCATCGGCGGGTGCGCCGCCACATAATAGGGATTGAGGCCGCAAAAGCCGCGATTGCCGGCAATGACATTCGGCTGGCACTGCGCCACCGTCATATATTGGCAGTCCCACTCCACCTCGCCCCTGCCGATCTCGACCACCGCGCACCATGGCGCGTTGCCGTAAGTTCCCGCCTGGCTCGAGGGGATTGCGCTGCACAGCACCGCCGCTGCGCCGGCAATGGCCGATACGATCCGCATCATCTGGCTCACCGTGGGTTTCCACTCCGCCCTTGGCTTCGCTATAACCCCCACGCAATGCACGTATTCCCGCCTTCTTGAAAATCAACCCGGGGCGCCGGCATGGATTTTACTCTTCCGCCCGAGATCGAGGATTTGCGGGCGCGCACGCGGGCGTTTGTCGAAACCCATGTGCTGCCGCTCGAAGACGATCCGCAGAATTTCTCCGAGCATGAGAACATTCCGCTCGACCGGCTTGCGCCGATCCAGCAGCAAGCCAGAAAGGCCGGCCTGTGGGCGCCGCAATCGCCCAAGGAATTCGGCGGTATGGCGCTGCCGATCGTCGCCTGGGCGGCGATCTACGAGGAAGCGGCCCGCTCGATTTTCGGGCCGCTTTCGATCAACTGTTCGGCGCCCGACGACGGCAACATGAATCTACTGTCGCGCGTCGGCACGCCGGCGCAGCAGGAATGGTGGTTACGGCCGGTGGTCGAGGGCAAGGTGAAATCGTCGTTTGCCATGACCGAGCCGGCGCCGGGCGGCGGCTCCGATCCCGCCATGATCCGCACTTCCGCCGAGCGGAAAGGCGGCAAATGGATCATTCGCGGCCGCAAGTGGTTCATCACCGGCGCCGACGGGGCGGCGCATTTCATCGTCATCGCGCGCACCTCCGACGACAGGCGCCATGGGCTCACCGCGTTTTTGTATCACAAGGACCAGCCGGGCTGGCACATCGTGCGGCGCATTCCGATCATGGGGCCGGAGGAACACGGCGGCCACTGCGAGATCGAATATGATGGACTCGAAGTCCGGCGAGGACAATATTTTGCTTGGCGTCGGCGACGGGCTGAAGGTCACCCAGATCAGGCTCGGCCCGGCGCGGCTGACGCATTGCATGCGCTGGCTCGGCCAAGCCAAGCGCTGCATGGATATTGCGCAAGCCTACGTCAACGACCGCGAGGGTTTCGGCGTCAAGCTCGCCGACCGCGAAAGCGTGCAGATCAAGCTCGGCCAGGTCGCCCAGCGCATCCAGATCGGGCGGCTCCTCACCATGCACGCGGCCTGGAAGCTCGACCGCGGCGACCGGGCGCGCAAGGAAATCTCGATGGCGAAAGTGCACGTCGCCGACACGTTGCACGAAGCGGCCGATACCGCGATCCAGCTCAACGGCGCGCGCGGCTATTCCAAGGACACGATTTTGGAATGGATTTATCGCGCCGCCCGCGCCGCCCGCCTAGTCGACGGCGCCTCCGAAGTGCACAATATGGTGCTGGCGCGTTTCCTGCGCGAGGAAGGGCGCGATTTCTGGAATTGGAGCGCTGGGAACAGGGTGTAGGGTGGGTTAGCGCCGAAGGCGCGTAACCCACCATGGCGGGCCGACAAATGGCGGATTACGCTTCGCTAAATCCGCCCTACTGACTCCAAGGAGCAAACATGAAACTCGCGTTTTTTGACGATTATAAGCTTGGCGTGGTGGTCGGCGACAAGATTGTCGACGTCTCGGCCGTGACCAAGGGCATCAAGGCGCTCGGCCCGCAGGACGTGATCCGCGGCGTGATCGAGAAGTGGAGCACCTATAAGGGCAAGCTCGCCGCCGCCGCCAAGAAGGGCAAGGGCAAACCGCTCGCCAAGGCGAAGCTCCGCCCGCCGCTGCCCAAGCCTGAGAACATCGTCTGCATGGCGGTGAACTACATGGAAGACGGCACGCTGCCGGAACCCGCGCCGATCAACGCGTTTATGAAATCGCCGAGCGCGATCATCGGCGACGGCGGCACCATGGTGCTGCCCGACATGGCGGCGTCGATTTTCGAGGGCGAGGCCGAGATCGCGGTGGTGATCGGCAAGCGCGCGTCCCACGTCAAGGCGGCCGACGCGATGAAATACGTGTTCGGCTACACCAATTTCATCGACGGCTCGGCGCGCGGCGTGGTGCCGCCGACCAACGTGTTCTTTCAGATGAAGTCGCGCGACAGTTTCGCGCCGATCGGCCCCTATATCGTCACCGCCGACGAGATCAAGGACCCGCACAAATTACAGATCAAGCTGACCAACAACGGCGTAGTTTACCAGAATTTCAACACCGACGACATGGCGCACAAAATTCCGCGCTGCATCGAATGGGTCACTTCGATTCACACCTTGCAGCCCGGCGACATTCTGGCGACCGGCACCAACCATCGGGGCTTAAATCCGTTCATGGATGGCGACAGGATCGAGCTTGCTTGCGAGGGCTGCGGCACGCTGCACATCGCGGTGCGGGATCCTCTCAAGCGCAGCTGGGCGCGCATCACCCGCCTCCAGCACAAGCAGAGCGGGGCGGAAGGCGTGCATACCAAACAGACCGGCGGCAAATACGCGCCGGGCAAGTGAGCGAGTGCGAGCAGGTGCGAGCGGTCTGGGATCAATAGCCGGTGACGCGGGCAAAGAGCGCATCCGGGTCGTCGGGCAATCGGTCGCCGCGCCAGGCGATGTAGTGGTCGGGTCGGATGAGCGCGAGGTCGCGGCCGTAGAGCGCCCGCGCGGGCGCGAGCTTCACATCGAGGATCGAGAGCGGAGTGCCGCGCGCGGCGGCGGCGCGCTCGATGGCCGCGGTGTCGGCTGCCGCTTCAGCCAAGCGCAAGAAGGTGAAGCCACGGCCGAATTTGTCGAACAACGAACTGCCGATGCCGCGAATGTCGTCGAGCCACAGGTGCGGCGAGCGCCCGCCTGGAAGCCCGCTCGGGACATATTCGTCGTAGGTTTCGGGGAATTGTTCCGGCGCCGGGTTGCCGTCGGCGACGATGACCGGCGAGGCGTCATAGCGGCCGCCGATCTGCACGCCGACGGCATCCTTATCCTCGACGCGATTGAAGTGGTTATACCGGACATAGGAGAGGTTCGCCGCCGCCCGGCGTGCGGCGTCGCCGGCGGGGCCGTCGCGCTCGATCTCATCGGGCACGACCGCGTCGTGCATCCGCGAAGCGTATTTGCGGGACGCGCCGGTGTTGCGGTAACCGATCGGCTTGCGCTCGGCCTCGTAGCTGTCGAGCAGAAGCGGACCGCCCCAGCCTTGCAGCACGGCCGCCAGTTTCCACGCCAGATTGGCGCTGTCTTCGATGCCGGTATTCATGCCGAAACCGCCGGTCGGCGTGAACAGGTGAGCCGCGTCGCCGGCGATGAAGATACGCCCGGCGCGATAGCGCTCGGCCACCAGCGCCTGGCCGGCGTTCCACGGATGATAGCCGAGAATTTCCACCGCGATGTCGGCACCGATCGTTCGCTTCACCCAGTCGGCGACCTCCCCGGTATCGACGTCGGTCCTGCCGCGTTCCGGCTTGATCAGCATCATGAATTCGTCGATGCCGTTGAGCGCGAAGATGACGCCGCGGGTGTGCGGGTCCGGATTGACCGCCCAATACATCCAGGCCCGGCGGCGGCCGACAAATTTTGGATAGAGCTCGGGGATGCGCATATAGATCGAAAAAAACTGCCCGGCCCAATACGCATCCTTGTGCTGCACGTCGCCTTCATAGCCGATGCCCAGCGTCTTTCGGATAAAGCTTTTGCCGCCGTCGCAGGCCACCGCATACGCGGCTTTGCAGACGGCTTGGTCCGATCCGTCGGTGCGGCGCGCGTGCAGGCGAACGCCGGTTTCGTCCTGCGTGAACCAATCGACGTCCCAGCCGAACCGCACGTCGACACTGGGCAGCGCGCGCACGCGGTCGAGCAAATAGCGCTCGACGTACATCTGGTTGACGTGAAACATCGGCTCGGGGAGCTGGTCGGTCACGGGCATCTGCCGGCGCATGGCGATGCGCTCCTCGCGGCTCGGCATGGCAAAGCGATAGATCTCGTGCGAGGACAGGCGCGTGAAGTAGGCTTGGTCGAATGGATGGTCGGCCGGAAGGCCAAGCCGCCGCACCGCGTCGGAAAAGCCGAGCCGGCGATAAAGCTCCATAGTGTGGGCGTTCTGGCCGTTGCCTTTGGGGTGCCATCGGGCTTCGGGCTCGGTGTTGAAGATCGTGCAGTTCACGCCGTGAAAGTCGAGACAGAGCGCGAGCACGAGCCCGACCGGCCCGCCCCCGACGATCGCAACCGGCGTGTCTGTATGCATGGCCGGATTTATGCTGCGCGGAAAACCGACCCGCTATTGGGCAAGCGGCGTCGGATTGTCGGCCGGCGGCTCGATGCCAAAAGTATTGGCGGTGAGGCAAGTCATCGAAAAACTCCCCGTTGCGGCGACCAGCGCCACCAGGCTTTCCAGCCCCAAGGTTTTTTCCGCCGCCGCGTAGCTCGCCTCGCTCAGTCCCTTGTTGGCGAGGAGTTCGCTCGCCACGACAAAGCAAGTTCGCTCGCGCGCATCGACCAGGGTTGGAGCTCTACGCGTGTTGATGGCGTCAATGACGCCTTGGTCGATGCCGACGGCGAGCGAGCGGCGCGTCTGCGCGAACCAGGGATAGCGGGCATTCCAATGCCGGGCGACGACCAGGTTGGCGATCTGTTGCTCGCGCTTCGACAACGGTCCGGAGGACAGCGACTCCCTCAGGTTCTGACTGGCCTCGAACAATTTCGGCAATCGGATGTAGGCATAATACGGGCCGCCCACGATGCCGCTTGCTTGCTTGGCCGCGTCGTAGACGCGTGCCTGCTCGGCGTTCATGTCGGCGCGGTCGATGATCGGTATGCGTGCCATGCGTCGTTTCCTCATCCCGGGTTTCGTTGGGGCGCAAAGCTAGCACCGACTTGCGGTTGGCGCGAGCCGCAGACGGGTTCAATTCCGCCGCTTCGCGGGCGCAAGGCGTGCATGGCAAACAGAGACCGGCGGCAAATGCGCGCCGGGCAAGTGAGTTCCTGCGATTTGTTGAATTGGCGCGCCGCGACGCGTGTCCGCGCCGCGCGTCACGCCACCGGGTAATAGGCGCGGCTTTGCGCTGCCGCCGGCGCCGACTGGAAATAGCGGATCGCCGCCGCGGGCGTCGAGCCGATCAGCGCTGTCATGTCCGCCGTCATCGGATGCGGACTGTTCCCGATCGTCAGCGTCACCCGCCGATGCGTCGAGGCATCGAGGAAATAGGTCTGATAGGGCGAGAACACGTTCCAGCGGCAGCCGATCAGCCGCTCGCTCACCTCGCCGTATTCGGTATGCGGCGCCGGGTTGCTGGCGACCGGGTCCAATCCGCGCAGGTCGGCGGCGCAGGAAAAGATTGCAAGCTTAGCGTCGTTGGGGTCCTGGCAGGTAAAGCTCCAGGTCGTGACGCTCGGATCGTTGAGCGAGGGAATGGAGATGGTGAAACCGGTCTTGAATTTCGGTTCGCCGAACAATTGCTTGCCGGCTTGAATGGCAACGTCGTCATCGCAGGGCACCCAGACCCGGTGATTGCCGAGCAACTTGCTCTGCTCGTCGCCGAGCACGAATTGCCGGAAGCCGACGCTGGCGACAATGCTCGCCAGCGCGGCGGGATAGGCCAGGATGTTTAACTCGACTTCCTGCGTGATCGCCGCGCCGTTGGGAAATTGCGCCGTGTAAAGCTGGTGATTGAAGAACGCGCAGGCCTTGCCGTCGAACGCGGCCGGGCTCAACCCGGTGCCCACGAGGTAGCGGGCGGCAACTTCGGCATCGACCAAATAGAGAACCTCGCAGTTGCTCAGCGAGGCATAATAGAACGGCAGCCCGAAGCCGGCCGGAATGGGCGGCAAGGGCTGGCCCGCCGCCGGCGCGGTCGCTGTACGCTTACTCTGTGCCATGGCGTGCTTTTTTGCAAAGCGCAGGCGCGCGCTCGGGCAGACGATAACCCGATCCGCGGCTTAGTACAACTAGAGAGAGATATTACGAATATTACAATCTTTGGCGGTGGGGAGGCGACGCGCGAAACCGCCCTGCTGCGCCAAGCGTTCAATTCCGCCAGCCGGCGTCGATGCCGTCGAGCATGCGCAAGTAAGCCGGCCAATCGGCCGAGCCGCGACCGGAGTCGTGATGCTCGTATTGATGCGCGGTCTTCTCGCAAATCTCGCCGGGAATCTCGACCAGCGCGCCGCCGGTGGCTTCCATTTTGAGCTGGATGTCGGCGGCTTCGAGCAGCGACTTCATCAGCACGAAGGCCTCGCGCGTGGTCTTGCCGACGGTGAGCAGTCCGTGATTACGCATGATCAGCGCACGATTTTTGCCGAGCGACTTGTTGATGCGCGCCCGCTCGCCGAAATCCTCGGTGATGCCTTCGTAGTCGTGGTAGCCGATGCGATTGTAAAAGCGCACCGCCGGCTGCGACACCATGCGCAGCCCGTGCTTTAGGCCCGCGATCGCCATGCCGGTTTCGGTGTGCACGTGGACGGCGCAATTGACGTCCGGCCGCGCCGCGAGCACCCCGCCATGCAGCGTGAAGCCCGGCCGGTTGACGCCGGAGGACTCGTCGAGATCATCGTCCATGCTCACTTTGACGAGGTTCGCCGGCGTCACTTCGGTATACAAGAGCTCGTGGCGTTTAATGAGAAAGTTCCGCTCCTCGCCGGGCACGCGCATCGACGAATGATTGTAGATGACGTTGCCCCAGCCATAATGCGCGATCAGCCGATAGGTGGCGGCGAGGTCGATGCGGGCCTGCCATTCGGCGGGCGAAATGTCGGTCTGGTTGACGGTAGCGAGCTTGACATGTGGGTTCATGGGCCGGGTCTCCGCGTGGGGTCGCTAATTCTAGCATTGCTCGGCGTCCGTCGCGCCCTATATTTCACGGTATAAGAAGCCCTCTGGCAATATCGGCCCCGTAAGGGCAAACTGCCCCCGCCGAAGCGGTAAAGAGGCCTGCGTAATGGCGCTGCGCGACGTCAAGCTCGACGATAAATACGACCTCGGCCAGCGCCGCGTGTTCGTGACCGGCTTTCAGGCCCTGGTCCGGCTCTGCCTGATGCAGAAGGAGCTGGACCGGCGGAACGGCCTTCATACCGCGGGCTTCGTCAGCGGCTATCGCGGCTCGCCGCTCGGCAATCTCGACAGCCAGTTCCTGCGCGCCCGGCGGTTTCTCGAAACAAGCGACATCCGCTTCCAGGGCGGCATCAACGAGGACCTCGCCGCCACCGCGGTCTGGGGCTCGCAACAGGCCGAGCTGCGCGGCGAGGGCAAATACGACGGCGTGTTCGGCATGTGGTACGGCAAGGGGCCGGGCGTCGACCGCACCGGCGACGTGTTCCGCCACGCCAATTTCGCCGGCTCGTCAAAACACGGCGGCGTGCTCGCTTTGATGGGCGACGATCACACCGCGGAATCCTCGACCACCGCGCATCAGTCCGAATATCACTTCATCGATGTGATGATTCCGATCCTCAACCCCGCCGGGGTTCAGGAGGTGCTCGATTACGGGCTGTACGGCTGGGCGATGTCGCGCTTTACCGGCGCCTGGACCGCGCTCAAGACCATGCACGAGACGATCGAGTCGACCGCGGCGATCGATGCAAGCCTGGAGCGCATCGCTATCGTCACTCCCGACGATTTCCGCATGCCGGACGGCGGGCTCAATATCCGGCTGAACGATCCGATCCTGGCGCAAGAGGCCCGCCTGCACGACTA
Source organism: uncultured Alphaproteobacteria bacterium (assembly GCA_963729335.1). Lineage (GTDB taxonomy): Bacteria > Pseudomonadota > Alphaproteobacteria > Rhizobiales > Xanthobacteraceae > BOG-931. Next base: position 706,337 of record CAVSNN010000001.1, on the reverse strand, counting down.
CAAGCGCGACGCCATGCTCGCCTTCGTGCGCGCCAACAAGCTCAACCGCACCGTCACCTCGGGCGGGCGCGATCCGAAAATCGGCATCATCACCACCGGCAAGAGCTATCTCGACGTCCGCCAGGCGTTCGACGAGCTCGGCATCGACGAAGTCAAATGCAATGCGCTCGGCATCCGGCTCTACAAAGTGGCCTGCGCCTGGCCGCTGAGCCGGCGCGAGCTCGCCGAATTCGCCGCCGGCCTCGATCTCATCATCGTCGTCGAGGAAAAGCGCTCGCTCATCGAAGTGCAGGTCCGCGAGGAGCTCTACGGCACCGCCAACCAGCCGGTCTGCATCGGCAAGAAAGACGAGGCCGGCAACTGGCTGTTCCCGGTCAAGGGCGCGCTCGACCCCAACGAAGTCGCGATCTGCCTCGGCGAGCGGCTGCTGAAATATCACCGCAACGACGACATCGCCGGCCGCGTGGCGCGGCTCAAGGAATTGCAACGCATCGCCGCGGAAACCAAGGACGTCGCCCAGCGCATTCCGTATTTCTGCTCGGGCTGCCCGCACAACACCTCGACCGTGGTGCCCGAAGGCATGCGCGCCTATGCCGGCATCGGCTGCCATTACATGGCGCAGTGGATGGACCGCTCGACGCTCGGCTACACCCATATGGGCGGCGAGGGCGCCAACTGGATCGGCGAGGCGCCGTTCTCCAACCGCAAGCACGTGTTCCAGAAATCTCGGCGACGGCACCTACAATCATTCCGGCTATATGGCGATCCGCGCCGCGATCGCGTCGAACACCAACATCACCTACAAGATTCTGTTCAACGACGCGGTGGCGATGACCGGCGGCCAGGCCAATGACGGCGGGCTCACGGTGCCGCAGGTGGCGCGGCAGGTCGCCGCCGAAGGCGCCAAGCGCGTCGTCGTCGTCACCGACGAGCCGGACAAATATCCGCGCGACACCGCGTGGCCGGCCGGGCTGACCATCCATCATCGCGACGATCTCGACGCGGTGCAGAGGACGCTTGCCGAAATCGACGGCGTCACGGTCCTGATCTACGACCAGACCTGCGCCGCGGAAAAGCGCCGCCGCCGCAAGCGCCACACTTATCCCGATCCCGACAAGCGCGTCATCATCAACGAGCTGGTTTGCGAAGGCTGCGGCGACTGCGGCGTGCAATCGAATTGCGTGTCGATCCAGCCGCTGGAGACCGAGTGGGGCCGCAAGCGCACCATCGACCAGTCGAGCTGCAACAAGGACTTTTCCTGCATCAAGGGATTCTGCCCGTCCTTCGTCACCGTGCACGGCGCCAAACTGAAGAAGGGCGCCGGCGTCGCCGCCGACCGCGATCTGCCGCAACTGCCCGAGCCGAAACTGCCGGCGATCGACCGGACCTACAACATCATCGTCACCGGCGTCGGCGGCACCGGCATCGTCACCGTCGGCGGCATTTTGGGCATGGCGGCGCATCTGGAAGGCCGCGGCGTCGGCGTGCTCGACATGGCGGGTCTCGCGCAAAAGGGCGGCGCGGTGTTCAGCCACATCCGCTTCGCCGAGAAAGCCCGAGGACATTCATGCCATCCGCGTCGCGGCCGGGCGCGCCGATCTCGTGCTCGGCGGCGATATCGTGGTCGCCGGCACGCGCAAGGTGCTCGCCACGGTCAAGCACGGCGCGACCGCGATGGTCGTCAATACCGCCGAATTCCTGCCCGGCGAATTCACCCGCAACGCCGATTTCTCGCTGCCGAGCGAGCGGCTCAAGCGCACCATCGTGGCCGATGCCGGGGCCGACAAGGCGCATTTTATCGATGCCGGCGCGCATCGCCACCGCGCTGTTCGGCCAATCGATCGGCGCCAATATGTTCCTGGTCGGCTATGCCTATCAGCTTGGCGCGATCCCGTTGTCGGCCGCGGCGATCGAGCAAGGCGATCGCATTAAACGGCGAAGCGGTCGCCATGAATCAGGCGGCGTTCCACTGGGGCCGCCACGCCGCGATCGACCGCGCCGGCGGTCGAGGCGCTGGCCAAGCCCGCGGCCGCGATCGCAAGCGACGCCGAGCATCTGTCGGAGATCCTTCGACGAGACGGTGGAGCGGCGGGTGAAATTCCTCGCCGCCTATCAGAATGCCGCCTATGCGCGGCGCTACCGGACGTTGGTCGAGAAAGTCAAAACCGTCGAGGCCGCGCGCGCTCCCGGCAAATGCGGGCTCGCCGACGCGGTGGCGCGCTATCTGTTCAAGCTGATGGCCTATAAGGACGAGTACGAGGTGGCGCGGCTTTACACCGACGGCGCGTTTTTAAAGCAGGTCGAGAACGAGTTCGACGGCGACAAGCTGCGCTTCGAGTTTCATCTCGCGCCGCCGCTCTTGGCGCGACGCGACAAGTCGACCGGCCTGCCGCGCAAGATGAATTTCGGGCCGTGGCTCTTGCCGGCGTTCCGGGTGCTCGCCAAATTCAAGTTCCTGCGCGGCACGCGCGCTCGATCCGTTCGGCCGCTCGCTCGAGCGCCGCACCGAACGCCGGCTGATCGACGGATTACGAGATCGATGCTCGATGAGGTGATCGCCGGGCTGACTGCCGAAAACCACCATCTCGCCGTCGGCCTCGCCGCGATCCCGGAAAAAATCCGCGGCTTCGGTCACGTCAAGCAGCGCCACCTTGCCGCCGCCAAGGCCGACGAAGCGGCGCTTCTCGAGCAATTCCGCGCCGGCGCGCCGGTTCTGCTCAAGGCGGCCGAGTGAAATTTTGGGGTGGGCGAAATCGCCTGCTCAGCGTTTGCGCGTGGGCACCGCGTCGACACGATTGCGCCAACGCGGACCTGCCGAATAAGCACGGTGCCCACCCTACGCTCGCCCTAGCCCACTGCTCTAAAACCGACGACCGCGAAGTGATGGTCGAAAGTATATGCGACCCGTATTCCCGTGCGCCTCATGATTGCAAAGCTGGTGGCGTCGACGGCTGACAATCTGTGCAGGTCGGCTCGGCGGAAATAGTCCCAGCAATGCTCCAGATCGCGCAACTCGCAAACATGGACCTCGATCCCTGACAACCGATCTATCAACTCCTTCCAGGCCAGCGCCACGTTGCGCGTGGCATTGCGATCGAGAAAGGTGAACGTCTCGATGATGACCGGAACGGAGGTGTGCAATTTGGCGGCGGCGCTCTGCAACACGTCCCATTGTTCGCGCGCTTGCGCATGCAGCGGGTCTCGCGATAGTGCAAGCGCAATCCACGCACCGCTGTCTACGAAAACCGGCTCGCTTTGCCGCATCAGGGCTCGTCGTGAACGCTATCGTGGTCGATAGAGGTGCGTTTCGGCTCGCCGTCCCAGATCGCAATAGGACCGCCGCTCGGCGGCGTCAGCAGCACTTTGCGGATTGCTTCGCGGACCACCGCGGCGACGCTGCGTCCCGACCGCAGGGCGGTCTTTCGCAACGCCTCAAGCTCGTCCCTGCGCAGATAGACTTGCATCTTCTCCATGTATGTCAACTTAGTATCCAAAGTGACATACGTCAACTTGGCCCGAGAACCTGGCCCGAGAACTTGGCCCGAGGGCCGAACTGAAATCCTGAGCTTTGATGTTGCCGGCAACCCTACCCTTGACGCCACAGCCGACGGGACACCATGCTACCTCTGCATTCCGCCGGCATACGCGGAGATATCCATGAGTTCTCTCACCCTCGACCTCGGCCGTTTCGTCGCCGATCTCGACTTGCGCCAAATCCCCGCGGAAGGCTGCGCCGTCGCCCGCACCGGCATCGCCGACTGCTTCGGCGTCTTGATCGCCGGCGCGCGCGATCCCGAGATCGCGCTGGTGGATCGCGAGCTGGGCACGAGCAGCGGCGCGACGCTCGCGTCGCTCATTCCGTCGGGGGCCCGGCGCAGTCCCGAAACCGCGGCCTTGGTCAACGGCGTTGCCGCGCATGTGCTGGACTACGACGACGTGTCGCTTGACGGCCATCCGAGCGCCGTCCTCCTTCCGGCGATCCTCGCCCAGGGCGAAGCGAGCGAATCGAGCGGCGCCGAAATGTTGACGGCCTATATCGCGGGCTTTGAAGTGTGGGGCGAACTCCTCGTGCGCGAACCCACCCCGCTGCATCGCAAGGGCTGGCATCCGACGACCGTGCTCGGCACCGTCGCCGCGGCGGCGGCCTGCGCCAAATTGCGCGGCCTCGATGCCAAGGGCACCGCGACCGCGGTCGCCATCGCCGCCTCGATGTCGTCGGGGCTGGTCGCCAATTTCGGCACCATGACGAAATCGTTCCAGGTCGGCCGCGCCGCGCAATCCGGCGTCATTGCCGCGCGCCTGGCGCAGGCCGGGCTGACGGCCTCGCTCGATGCGTTGGAGCATCCGGCGGGCTTGCTCGCGGCGCTGTCGGCTGACGGGGAGGCCGAGCGCGACCGGCCCTTCGTCGCCGCGCAAAAGCAATGGCACATCGTCGGCCATGGGCTCAACGTCAAGCGCTATCCGATCTGTTACGCGACCCACCGCTCGATCGATGCCGCGCTCGATCTGGTGAAGCGTTACGATCTCTCGCCCGGCAAGGTCGAGCGGATCCATGTCGCGACGGGACAGACGCAGCTCTTGATGTTGCGCAACAACGCCCCGCAAACCGGGCTGGAAGCGAAATTCTCGATGCAGTTCGCGATGGCGGCCGCGCTGGTCGCCCGCAATGTGGGCCTGCGCGAATTGACCGATGAATTCGTGCGCCGTGCCGAGGTGCAGGCGATTTTCTCGCGCGTTTTTCTTGAGGGCACGGCGGCCACCATGGACGGCACCGCCTTCGCGCCCGCCGACGCGGTCGAAATCACCACCAAAACCGGAGAAACGCTCAACAGCGGCCCGGTCGAATACGCCAAAGGCAGCCGGCAAATCCCGCTGTCGCGCGACGAACTCTGGGCCAAGTTCACCGATTGTCTGGGCGCGGACTTTCCCGATGCGAAGAAATCGCGCGCTTTCGAGAATCTGATGATGTTCGACCGGCTCAACGGCACCGGCGACCTCGCCATGCAAAGCGCCTAGGGACGCGGGGCTTTGACGATGAGCGATACGACCGGTCCGGAACAGGCGAGCGGGGCGACCGCCCAGCTGCCGGCCGCGCCCATCCAGTTCGAACTCGTCACCTCGCGCGCGGCAAAGCCCGCGCCGCCGCCCGCGCCGGCCGCGTCGCCCGCGTCGCCCGCCGCCGCAACCCCGCCGGCTGGCGATCCGGCGCCCGCAATCGCGGTCTCAGCCGCAACCGAGGGCGCGGAGACGGCCGAGACGGCGGCGGCAACGGGGATCGGCGTACTGCTCGTTAATCTCGGCACGCCGGACGCGGCAACGCCCGCGGCGGTGCGGCGCTATCTGAAAGAGTTCCTGACCGACCGTCGCGTCATCGAAAAAGATTCGCTGTTGTGGAAGCTCATTCTCAACGGCGTCATCCTGCCCATTCGGTCGCGGCGCAAAGCGCGCGCCTACCAGGAGATCTGGAACCGCGACAAGGACGAATCGCCGTTCAAGACCGTCACGCGCTCGCAAGCCGAGAAACTCGCTCGCATTCTCGAACCGCTCGGCAAGCACGTCATCGTCGATTGGGCGATGCGCTATGCCTCCCCGTCGATCGCCTCGCGGCTCGAAGTCATGCTCGCCTGGGGCTGCGAGCGCATCCTGGTGATGCCGCTCTATCCGCAATATTCGGCGGCCACCACCGCGACGGCGTGCGACGAGGTGTTCCGCGTCCTGATGCGGCAGCGGCGGCAGCCGGCGCTGCGCATCCTGCCGGCTTACTACGACGATCCTTATTACATCGAGGTGCTGGCGTCCTCGCTCAAAGCCGAGCTGAAGGGGCTTTCGTTTACGCCCGACGTGATTCTCGCGTCCTATCACGGCATGCCGAAAGAATACGTGGCCAAGGGCGACCCCTACGCGAACCAGTGCGCGCGCACGACGGAACTGCTGCGCGCGCAGATGGGGCTCGACGAGAGCAAATTGATGATGACGTATCAGTCGCGCTTCGGCCGCGGCAAATGGCTCGAGCCCTACACCGTCAATACGGTGAAGGCGCTGGCGCGCACGGGCGTGAAGAATCTGGTGGTGATGATGCCGGGTTTCTCCGCCGACTGCCTGGAAACGCTGGAAGAGATCGCGGTCGAGAACGCGCGCGTGTTCAAGCGCTATGGTGGAGTGAATTTCGCCGCCATCCCGTGCCTTAACGACAGCGAGGCCGGCATGCTGATGATCTGGCAGCTCGCCATGCGCGAATTGAAGGGCTGGGTGTGAGTTGGATTTTCCGCATCACCCTGCAAGACGGCTCGCTCGTCTCCTGGACCTGGTTCGCGCTGGCGGTTGTGCTGTTCGCGATCGAGGCGGTCCGCCCCGGCCGGTTTGCGCTGTGGCTCGGCTTCGCCGCGGTGCTGGTCGGCATCGTCGCCTCGGTGGCGCGCTGGCCGTGGCCGGCTGAGGTCGCGGCATTCGCGGTGTTTGCCGGGCTCTTGGTTCCGGCCTGGCGCCGTTACGAGCGCAAGACCTAATTCAACCGCTCATTTCCGCGTAAGCGGGGAAGGGCGGGTGTTGCCGCCGACCCCGATCAACCTCTCGTTAACCATATCCGTTTCTAATCCGTTAACCAGCGGCCTGCCGTCCGGCGGGCCGTGATGGCGTTCGCGTGGCGTCCTGCCGCGCGGGGCCCCGAGGATTGCGGCTTCGGGGCGAGGAGGCATGGTGCCGCGCCGTTGCCGACCACGAAGCGTCATCGGGCCGGTTCTGTTGGGCTTGGCTGCGGCAGCGCCCATCGCGCTGTTCGCGCTCGCGCCGGCGCCGAGCACGGCGCAGACGGCGGCGCCGCAAGCCGACACCGATCTGTTGCAACCGTCGCTGCAAGGCAATCCCGCCGCTGCGCCGACTTTCGCGCCGCCCGGCAGTTCCGCGCCGCCCTCGAACCAGGCGCCGCCGGCCGGACAATTCACCGTGCCTTCGGCCATCGGCGTGACGCCGGTTTACGGCAGCCCGACCGGCTTTGGCGCCGGCGACACCGGCTTTAATTCCAGCAACGTGCCGCGCAAACGGCTGGCCCAGGGGCCGGATCAGGGCAGCGCGATCGCGCCGCCGCAGAACCTGACCTTCGATGCCGTGCCGGCGCTGCCGCCCCAAGTGCCGTCGGTGCCGCCAATGCTGGCGCCGCCGCTGGCGCCGGTCGTGTTATCCGGCCAAGGCCGCGTCGCGGCCGGGCGCGGTGCTGCCGCCGCCGCCCGGCGAATTGCCGATCAGCAATCCGCCGGCGGTGGTTTATCCGCAGGCTGCGGCGAACCGGCCCGGCGCCGTCCTGCCGATCCCGCCGCCGGAGGATTTTCTAGGCTCCGCCAGCACGCCCCCGCCCGGGACGCCGCCGCCGAACACGCTGCCTCTGGGAACCGTGCCGCACGGCACGCTGCCGATCGCCGCCGGCGACCCTTACGCGGCGCTCGGCATCAAGGCAGGCTCGTTTTTGATCCTGCCCGCGGTCGAGCTCTCGGCCGGCTACAACACCAACCCGCAGCACGCCAGCAACGGCGGTCCCGCCTCCGCCTATTTCGTGGTCGCGCCGGAACTGCACGTGCGCTCCGATTGGTCGAGCAACTCGCTGACCGCCGACATCACCGGCTCCTATATCGACTATCAGAACGACAGCTTTGTGCCGTCATTGAGCGTGCCTTATCTGAACGCCAAGGTGGACGGCACGCTCGACGTCACGCGCGACACCAAAATCCTCCTCGAGAGCCGGACCATCGTTTCGACCGACAATCCGGGCAGCCCGAACATCCAGGCCGGGCTCTCGACGCTGCCGCTCGACACCACGGTCGGCGGCACGCTCGGCATCGAGCAGCAATTGAGCCGGTTCGACGTAACGCTCAAAGGCACCTTCGACCGCTCGATGTATTCGGACGCCCAGCTGACCAACGGCGAAACCGGCAATTTCGACTGGCGCGCCTTCGACCAATATGCCGGCATTCTGCGCGTCGCCTACGAGATCGATCCCGGCTTCAAGCCGTTCGTCGAGATCGACGAAGATACCCGCATTCACGATTCGCCGGTCGATATTTTCGGCGAAGACCGCAACTCGGTGGGCTCGAGCGCCAAGGTCGGCGGCGACTTCAATGTGTTCGGCTCGCTCACCGGCGAGATCGCGGTCGGCTACATGGAGCGCGATTACCAGGACCCGACCTTGCCGAACATCGGCGGCGCCACGCTCGACGGCTCGTTGATCTGGCAGGCGAGCGCGCTGACGACGGCGAAGTTCACCGCGGCGACGACCATCGGCGAGTCGACGCTGCAAGGCGTCTCCGGCGAGTTCAGCCGCGATTTCAACGTCGAGGTCGATCACGCGCTGCGCAGCTGGCTGATCGCCAGCGCCCAAGTCGGCTACGGCAACGACAGCTATATTGGCCTCGGCCGCGACGACAACCGGTACTTCGTCTCCGCGGGCCTGACTTACAAGATAAACCGCGAAATGCAGCTCAAGGGCACGGTGCGGCAGGATTGGCTCACCTCAAACGCGACCGGCGCCGCCTACCAGGCGACCTCGGCGCTGTTGACCCTGCGCTTGCAGAAGTGAGCAATCAATGTGAATGGCGAATGGCGAGTAGCGAATGGCAACGTGACGCGCTATTCGCTATTCGCCACTCGCTATTCGCTGCATTTAGCCGCCGTTGATCTCGCCGAGGATCTTCTTGATCTCGGCGCGGAAGCCCGGCGCGATATCGGCGCGTGCCAGCGCGTAGGATACGTTGGCGGCGAGAAAGCCGATTTTCGAGCCGCAGTCGAAGCTGCGGCCGTCGAATTGCAGGCCGTAGAACGGCTGGCTCTTGGCCAATTGGATCATGGCGTCGGTCAGTTGGATTTCGCCGCCGGTGCCGCGCTCCTGGGTGCCGAGGATTTCCAGGATTTCCGGCTGCAGGATATAGCGGCCGGTCAGGATCAGGTTCGACGGCGCGCGGCTCGGCGGCGGCTTCTCCACCATGCTGGTGATCGCGAACATCTTGCCCTTGCGCTCGCCGATGCCGACCACGCCGTATTGATCGATGCGCTCGGCCGGCACCTCCTCGACGGCGACGATATTGGCTTGCGCCGGCAAATCGCGCGCCGCCTCGAGCATTTGCGCGAGACACCCCTGCTCGTGCTGCACCAGCACGTCCGGCAGCAACAGCGCAAACGGCTCGCGGCCGATCAGTTCGCGCGCGCACCACACGGCGTGGCCGAGACCGAGCGGTTCCTGCTGCCGGGTGAAGCTGGTCGAGCCGGGCCCCGGCAGGTCCTGATTGAGATAATCGAGGACCTTGTGCTTCTGCCGCTCCAGCAGCGTCATCTCCAATTCGAACTGGCGGTCGAAATGGTCTTCGATGACGCCCTTATTGCGGCCGGTGACGAAGATGAAATGTTCGATGCCGGCCTCGCGCGCCTCGTCGACGACGTGCTGAATGAGCGGCCGGTCGACCACCGGCAGCATTTCCTTCGGCATCGCCTTGGTCGCCGGCAGGAACCGGGTGCCGAGCCCGGCGACGGGAAAAACCGCTTTGCGGACGGGGTTCATGCGGGACCGGGGGGCGCGGAGGAATGGGGCGAAGTCGCGCGGTTCGCTTTATTGCCCAATTGCTCGTTCAAAGTCTTGCCTAATTAGCGGTGCAACTGTGAACGGCGCATGAAAAGCCACGGCCGTCCGCGGGGCGACAACCCGCTGTTAGTGATTCGTCGTCCATGAGCAGGTGGCCCATGGTGCCCATGGTGCGGCCACAAGTCGAGACCTCAAGTTGCGATCCAAGTTGCTGTCCAAGTTGCGATCCATGACGCGGTTTGCGTACCTGCTTCGACCCGCCGCGGCGGTATTATTCGCCGCCGGCCTCATTGGCGGTCTTGTTGGCGGTCTTGCCGGCACGGCGCTGGCGCAACAGCCCGACAACTGGTTGACGCGCTTATTTCAACCGCCGACGGGCGGTGCGGTTCCGGGAGCCGGTAACGACATGCAATGGAGCGGTCAGTCCGGCGCTTCGGGCAATCCGCTGATGACGGCCGACGCCATCCGCGCTGCGGCCGCCGATTTCGGCAATTGCATCGCCGGCCTGTGGCCCGATGCCGCGCGGCGCGGCGTCACGCGCGCCAATTTCGAGCGCTTCACCGCGGGGCTGACGCCGGACTTGAGCATCATGGACAAGCTCGATGCCCAGCCCGAATTCACCAAGGCGCCGTGGGATTATCTCGATCTCTTGGTGAGCGACGACCGCATCGCGCGCGGCCGCGAGCTTTTGGCGCAATATGCCCCGACCTTCGCCGCGGTCGAGCGCGCCTATGGCGTCGATCGCACTATCCTGGCGGCGATCTGGGGCGTCGAATCCAATTACGGCACGCTCGGCGGCGATCGTCCCGTGATCCGCTCGACCGCGACGCTCGCCTGCGTCGGCCGCCGCCGCGATTTTTTCCGCGGCGAGTTTTTGGCGACGCTGGAAATCCTGCAACATGGCGACATTCCGCCTGACCGCCTGGTCGGCTCCTGGGCCGGCGCGTTCGGTCCTACCCAATTCATGCCGACCTCATTTCGGCGCTATGCGGTGGATTTCGACGGCGACGGCCGCCGCGACGTGGTCGATTCGATCCCGGACCTGCTCGCTTCGACGGCAAACAATCTGAAAACGGACGGCTGGGCCACCGGCCAGACTTGGGGCTACGAGGTCGCGCTGCCAGCCAAATTCGATTATCTCCTCGCCGACCGCTCGCGGCGGCCGACGTTGCGGCAATGGCTGGATTTGGGCGTGCGGCGCGCCGACGGCGCGGCGTTTCCGCGCGGCGAGGACCGCGCCTATCTCCTGCTTCCCGCCGGCGCGCGCGGGCCGGCCTTTCTGATGCTGGAGAACTTCGACGTCATCATGAAATACAATCCGGCCGAAGCTTATGCGCTGGCGATCGGCCACCTTGCCGACCGGCTGCGCGGCGGCGGTCCCTTCGTGCACGACTGGCCGCGCGACGAGCGCGTGCTCACGCTCGACGAGCGGCACGAAATGCAGGAGTTGCTGGCGCGGCGCGGCTTTAACGTCGGCGAGCCGGACGGCCTCGTCGGCCCGCGCACCCGCCTCGCCGTGCGCGATTTCCAGGCCTCGATCGGGCAGATTCCGGACGGTTTTGCCTCAAGCGAGGTGCTCGACCGGCTGCGCCAGCCGTAGCGGGCGGCGCCGGAACCATCCTGGAACTGCCATCGTTTTCCTTAAGCTTATCGGCGAAGCTTATTGGCGCGCCGGAACCGCGGGACGGGCTTTTTTCGACGCGATGCTCTATGATAAGCCGAACTCTCGTGCAGCCTCGATCGGGTCGGTTCATGACAGTCAAAACAATAGCGCCGTTGCAACAGCGTTGGCTCCTGCCGTGCGTCGCCATCGCCGGGTTTGCTCTGGGGTTCGCGCTGTCGTGCCTGCCCGCGGCCGCACAGACCTATTATTGGAGCGATCGGCCGTCGCGCTACTCCCAGCCGGCGCCGTCGCGCGACTTCTTCTCGTTCCCGTTTTTTGGCGGCGGCGTCCGGCCGCCGCCGGTCGCCGATTATTCCAGGGCGCCGCCGCCGCGCAAATTGGCGACGCCGCCGACCTCGACCGTCACTGTGATCGGCGATTTGATGGCCGATTGGCTCGGCTATGGGCTCGATGAGATCTATGCAGATCAACCCGACGTCGGCGTCACGCGCGAGGTCCGCGCCACCGCCGGTCTGATCCGCTACGACGCCAAGAACGAAGCGCTCGACTGGCCGCAGGTCGTCAAAGACGCGCTCGCCAATGACCGGCCGAACGCCATTATCATCATGCTCGGGCTCAACGACCGCATCCCGATCCGCGACGGGCCGCCGCCGCATTCCGGGCCGGAGCAAAAGGGCGCGGCGGCGGATAAAGACGCCGAGCAGGCAGCAAAAACTGCGGCGGAAAAAGCTGCCGTGCCGTCGGATTCCGAAGCCGCGCCCGAGGCGATCGCCGCGGGCACCACGCAGCGTCCGGTTCCGGGCGGGGTCTATGAATTCCACAGCGATCAGTGGGCCGACCTTTACGTCAAGCGCATCGACGACATGATCGCGGCGGCAAAGTCGAAGGGCGTGCCGGTGGTGTGGGTCGGGCTGCCGGCGCTTCGCGGCACCAAATCGACGAGCGAGATGGCCTATCTCGACGAGCTTTATCGCGAGCGCGCCGAGCGCGCCGGCATCGCTTACGTCGACATCTGGGACGGCTTCGTCGACGACCAGGGCCGCTACGCGGTCGAGGGCCCGGATTTCGAGGGCCAGATCCGGCGGCTGCGCACCGCCGACGGCGTGCACTTCACCAAGTCCGGCGCGGTCAAGCTGGCGAGCTATGTCGATCAGGAATTGCGCCGCGTCATGTCGAACCGCGCCGTGCCGGTGGCGCTGCCGATGGGGACCTCGCCGGTGAAGCCCGGCACGCTGCGCCCCGATATCGGGCCGGTGCTGCCGCTCACCGCGAGCGACGACGCCGGTGCCGCCGGCGGCCTCATTGGCGCCGGCAGCCAGCCCGTGCCGGCCGCGGCCGATCCGCTGGCGGCAAAACTGTTGACCCGAGGCGATCCGATCGCCGCGGTCGCCGGCCGCGCCGACGACTTCGCATGGCCGCGCCCGGCCGCCGACGCGTCGGGCACCACGGCGAACGCCGCGCCCGAGCCGGCCACGTTGGCGCCCGCGGCGCCGGCGGCTCCGGCGAAGAAGGACGTTGCCGCCGACGGCAAAAAGCCGTCCGACGCGAAAAAAGATGTCAGGAATAAACCGACTGCCGAATTGAGCGGCGGCAGAGGCGCGCCGCGGCCGCCGAAAGACATCGGCGGCGGGTTTTAAGATAATTGTAGGGTGGGTTGAGCGTAGCGAAACCCACCATTCCGCGGTGGGTTACGGCGCTTCGCGCCTAACCCACCCTACAAGCTCACCGCGGCAACAGCGTCGACCCCATCAGATATTTGTCGACGGCGTGCGCGGCCTGGCGGCCTTCGCGGATCGCCCAGACCACGAGCGACTGGCCGCGGCGCATGTCGCCGGCGGCAAACACCTTGTCGATCGAGGTGCGATAGTCCTCGGTCGAGGCCGCCACATTGCCGCGGCGGTCGAGCGCAAGCTTAAGGCTCCTGATCATCCCCTCATGCACTGGATGCACAAAGCCCATCGCCAGCAGCACCAGATCGGCGTCGATGTCGAATTCGCTGCCGGCGACCGGTTTGAACTTGTCGTCGACGCGCACGCAATGCAGCTTCTTCACCGCGCCGGCCTCGCCCGAGAATTTGGTCGTCATCACCGCGAAATCGCGCTCGACGCCTTCTTCATGGCTCGACGAGGTGCGCAGCTTGAGCGGCCAGTCCGGCCAGGTCAGCGCCTTGTTCTCGTGCAGCGGCGGCTCCGGCATGATCTCGAAATTGGTCACGCTCAGCGCGCCCTGGCGGAACGCGGTGCCGATGCAGTCCGATCCGGTATCGCCACCGCCGATGACGACGACATGCTTGCCGCCGGCGAGGATCGGTTCGCCGTCATTGGCCTTCTCGCCGGAGACCCGCCGGTTCTGCTGCGGCAAAAAATCCATGGCGAAATGGATGCCGGCAAGCTCGCGGCCGGGCACCGGCAGGTCGCGCGGGGCTTCGGCGCCGCCGGTCAGCACCACCGCGTCATGCTTCTTTAGCAGCGTCTCGGCCGGGACGTTGACCCCGACATGGGCGCCGTAATGGAACACCACGCCTTCGGCCTCCATCTGCGTCACCCGGCGGTCGACGTGATGCTTCTCCATCTTGAAATCGGGAATGCCGTAAGTGAGAAGCCCGCCCGCCTTCGCCCATCGCTCATAGACATGGACGCGGTGCCCGGCGCGCGCCAATTGCTGCGCGCAGGCCATGCCGGCCGGCCCGGAGCCGACGATGGCGATTTTCTTGCCGGTGCGCGCCGAAGGCGGCTCGGGCTTGAGCCCTGCGGCGATGGCGCGGTCGGCGATCGCGCATTCGATCGATTTGATGGTGACCGGATCGTTGTTGATGTTGAGCGTGCAGGACTCTTCGCACGGCGCCGGACAGATCCGCCCGGTGACTTCCGGAAAATTGTTGGTCGAATGCAGGTTGCGCGCGGCTTCCTCCCAGCTGCCACCATAGACGAGGTCGTTCCAGTCTGGGATCTGGTTGTTGACCGGGCAGCCCGGCGCGCCGGGCTCGACCGCGCCGGTGCCCATGCAATAGGGCACGCCGCAATTCATGCAGCGCGCGGCCTGGGTTACATAGTCCTTTTCCGGCAGCGGCAGGACGAATTCGCGCCAGTGGCGCACGCGCTCCTCGACCGGCTCGTAGTCGCGATCCTCACGCTCGTATTCGAGAAAGCCGGTGATCTTGCCCACTGCGCGCTCGTCCCTGGCGCTTCCTTGGCGCTCGCCCTTTGACGTTCTATTCCGCCGCCATGGCGGCGGCCTTGAGTTCGTTGAGAGCGCGGCGATATTCCACCGGCATCACCTTGCGGAACTTCGGATACCAGGTTTTCCACTCGTCGAGAATCTTGTCGGCGAGCCGAGAGCCGGTAAAGCGGGCGTGCCGCGAGATCAGATGATGCAGCCGGTGGCCGTCGAAACGGCTCAAGTCCGACATGATGTCGACCATGCCGTGGGCTTCGAGGTCGCGCGCATGGTGGAAAATCCTGGCATTGATGTCTTCTTCGCCCGGCATCGGCTCGAGTTCGACCATGGCGAGATTGCAGCGCGAGTTAAAGCTGCCGTCGTCGTCGAGCACATAGGCGATGCCGCCCGACATGCCGGCGGCGAAATTGCGCCCCGTGGGTCCGAGCACCACCACCACCCCGCCGGTCATGTATTCGCAGCAATGGTCGCCGGCGCCTTCGATGACGGCGCTGGCGCCGGAATTGCGCACGGCGAAGCGCTCGCCGGCGACGCCGCGGAAATAGCACTCGCCTTCGATGGCGCCGTAAAGCACGGTATTGCCGATGATGATCGATTGTTCAGGCACGATGCCGGACTGCGCCGGCGGGCGCACCACGAGGCGGCCGCCGGACAGCCCCTTGCCGACATAGTCGTTGGCGTCGCCGTCAAGCTCGAAGGAAACGCCGCGGGCGAGGAACGCGCCGAAGCTCTGTCCGGCCGTTCCCTTGAACCGCGCGACGATGGTGTCGTGCGGCAGGCCATCGTGGCCGTAGCGCTTGGCGATCTCGCCTGAGAGCATGGCGCCGACGGTGCGGTCGGTATTCTTGATCGGAAAACTCAAGCGCACCGGCTCGCCGCGCTCGAGCGCGCCTTGGGATTGCGCGATCAGCTTGCGGTCGAGGATGTCGCGGATTTTGTGGTCCTGCTCCTCGCAATTGTAGATTTTGACCTCGGCCGGCACGTTCGGCTTCATGAACAGCTTCGAGAAATCGAGCCCGCTCGCCTTGCCGTGCGCGATCAGCTTGTGCCGGTCGAACATCTGCATCTGGCCGATCATATCGTCGAATTTCCGGTAGCCCATCTCGGCCATCAATTCGCGGACCTCCTCGGCGACGAAAAAGAAATAATTGATGACATGCTCGGGCTGGCCGGTGAAGCGCTTGCGCAGCACCGGATCCTGGGTGGCGACGCCGACCGGGCAGGTGTTGAGATGGCATTTGCGCATCATGACGCAGCCGGCGGCGATCAAGGGCGCGGTCGAAAAACCGAACTCGTCGGCGCCAAGGAGCGCGCCGACGACGACGTTGCGGCCGGTGCGGATGCCGCCGTCCACTTGAACCGCGATCCGCCCGCGCAGGCGGTTGGCGACCAGCGTCTGGTGGGTCTCGGCGAGGCCGATCTCCCAGGGCGAGCCGGCGTGCTTGATCGAAGTCAGCGGCGAGGCGCCGGTGCCGCCTTCGTAGCCGGCGATGGTGACGTGGTCGGAACGCGCCTTCGACACGCCGGCGGCGACCGTGCCGACGCCGATCTCGGAGACGAGCTTGACCGAGACGTTGCCGTCCGGGTTGACGTTTTTCAGATCGAAAATGAGCTGCGCCAAATCCTCGATCGAATAGATGTCATGATGCGGCGGCGGCGAAATCAGCCCGACTCCCGGCGTCGAATGCCGCACCTTGGCGATGGTCTTGTCGACCTTGTAGCCGGGCAATTGGCCGCCTTCGCCGGGTTTCGCTCCTTGCGCGATCTTGATCTGCATCATGTCCGAGTTGACGAGGTACTCGGCGGTGACGCCGAAGCGGCCGGACGCGACCTGCTTGATCGCCGAGCGCATGGAGTTGCCGTTCGGCAGCGGCTTGAAGCGGTCGGTTTCCTCGCCGCCCTCCCCGGTATTCGATTTGCCGCCGATCCGGTTCATGGCGATGGCGAGCGTGGTATGGGCCTCGCGCGAGATCGAGCCGAACGACATGGCGCCGGTCGAGAACCGCCGCACGATGGTCTTGGCCGGCTCGACCTCCTCGATCGGCACCGGCTTGCGGGCATCCTCCTCCGCCGACTTGATGCGGAACAGCCCGCGGATCGTGAACAGGTGCTCCGACTGGTCGTTGATGATCTGGGCGTATTGTTGGTACTTGTCGTAGGAATTGCCGCGCACGGCGTGCTGTAGCGCCGCGACCGTCGTCGCGTTCCAGACGTGCTCCTCGCCGCGCACCCGCACCGCATAGTCGCCGCCGACGTTGAGCATCGAGCGGTAGATCGGCGCGTCGGAAAACGCGTCGCGATGCCGGCGCACCGCCTCTTCGGCGATCTCGGCAAGGCCCACGCCCTCGATGCGGGTGGCCGTGCCGGTGAAATATTTGGCGACGAAGTCGGATTTGAGCCCCACCGCGTCGAAAATCTGCGCGCCGCAATAGGACTGATAGGTCGAGATGCCCATTTTCGACATCACCTTGAGCAGGCCCTTGTCGATCGACTTGATGTAGCGCTTGACGATTTCCTTCTCGTCGAGCTTTTGCGGCAGCTCGTTTCGCATCGCGATGAGCGTCTCGAAGGCGAGATACGGGTTGATCGCCTCGGCGCCGTAGCCGGCGAGGCAGGCGAAATGATGCACCTCGCGCGGCTCGGCCGATTCCACCACGATGCCGACCGAGGTGCGCAGGCCCTCGCGAATAAGATGGTGGTGCACCGCCGCGCAGGCGAGCAACGACGGGATCGGAATGCGGTCGGCGCCGGCGCGGCGATCCGAAAGAATAATGATGTTGATGCCGTCGCGCACCGCGAGCTCGGCGCGGGCGCATAAGGCCTCGATGGCTTCGGCCATCCCCGCGGCGCCGCTTTCGGCCGGCCAGGTGGTATCGACGGTGCGCGACTTGAAATGATCGCCGGTCGAGGAGATCGAGCGGATCTTCTCCAGGTTGGCGTTGGTCAGAATCGGCTGCTGCACTTCGAGCCGCTTCTTTTTCGAGGAGCCCTCGAGATCGAACAGGTTCGGTCGCGGCCCGATGATCGAGACGAGACTCATGACCAGCTCTTCGCGGATCGGATCGATCGGCGGGTTGGTCACCTGGGCGAAGTTCTGCTTGAAATAGGTGAACAGGAGTTTCGGCCGCTCCGACAGCGCCGAGATCGGCGTGTCGTTGCCCATCGAGCCGACCGCTTCTTCGCCGGTCGTCGCCATCGGCGTCATCAAAATCTTCAAGTCTTCCTGGGTGTAGCCGAACGCCTGCTGGCGATCGAGCAGCGACAGGTTCGAGATCGGCGCCGCGTCCGAAGCCGGCGGCAGGTTTTCGAGCACGATCTGGGTGCGCTCCAGCCACTCCTTATAGGGGTGGCTCTTCGCCAAGGTCGCCTTGAGTTCGTCGTCGGGAATGAGCCGGCCCGCCTCGAGATCGACCAGCAGCATTTTGCCCGGCTGCAGCCGCCACTTCACCACGATGTCGGCTTCCGGAACCGGCAGCACGCCGACTTCCGACGCCATGATGATGCGGTCGTCGCGGGTGACGATGTAACGCGCCGGGCGCAGCCCGTTGCGGTCGAGCGTGGCGCCGATCTGCCGGCCGTTGGTGAACGCGATCGCCGCCGGACCGTCCCACGGCTCCATCAGCGCGGCGTTGTATTCGTAAAAGGCGCGGCGCTCCTCGCTCATCAGCCGGTTGCCCGCCCAGGCTTCCGGAATCATCATCATCATCGCATGCGCCAGCGGATAGCCGCCCATGGTGAGGAACTCGAGCGCGTTGTCGAAACAGGCGGTATCGGATTGTCCTTCGTAGGAGATCGGCCACAATTTGCCGATGTCGGCGCCGAATTGCGGCGAGGAGACCGAGGCCTGGCGCGCCGCCATCCAGTTGTTGTTGCCGCGCAGCGTGTTGATCTCGCCGTTATGCGCGACCATGCGGTAGGGATGCGCCAGCGACCAGGTCGGGAACGTGTTGGTGGAGAAGCGCTGGTGAATGAGCGCCAGCGCGCTCTCGAAATCCGGATCGTGCAGATCGGGATAATAGCTGCCGAGCTGATCGGCGAGAAACATGCCTTTGTAGATCAGCGTGCGGCACGAGAACGAGACCGGGTAATAGTTCGAAGTGTCCCGGCCGCGCTTGCTGTAGAGCAGGCCGGACACGGTCTTGCGCAAGATGTAGAGCCGGCGCTCGAACTCGTCTTCCGACTTGACCCTCGGGCTGCGCGCGATGAACACCTGCTTGTGCACCGGCTCGGTCGGCTTGACCGATTTGCCGAGCTTCGCATTGTCGGTCGGCACGTCGCGCCAGCCGAGAATTTTCATGCCCTCGCGTTCGGCCATTGCCGCCCAGGTATCCGCGATCTCGCGCCGCCACGCCGGATCGTGCGGCATGAACAGCGCGCCGACCGCGTAGTGGCCCGGCGGCGGCAAGCGAAAGCCGAGCTTCGCTGCTTCCCTGGCGAGGAATTTGTGCGGCGTCTGCACCAGAATGCCGGCGCCGTCGCCGGCGCGCGGATCGGCGCCGACTGCGCCGCGGTGCTCGAGATTGAGCAGAATTGTCAGCGCGTCCTCGACGATCTTGTGCGATTTGCGCCCCTTGATGTCGGCAATAAATCCGACCCCGCAGGAATTTTTTCCAGCGCCGGATCGAACAGGCCGAAAGCTTGCGCATTCATCGTCGTACTCTGCGCTCCCTTTCCTCCGTCCCCGCTCGGGAGCGGGAGGAAAGGGTGCGCCCAAGGGCGAGTCACTCAGTCTTGGGGGCAACCTACGTGCCGCTGCGGCCGCTGGCTGCTTTTGTTCTGCCGCCGTCCGACGCGCCCTCGCCACCGACGGCCGACCTGCCGCGCGCACCCCCGCCCTTCGCTTCCCCGCGAGCGGGGGGCAACGCAGGGGGGCGACCGCGCGCTATGCGGGTCGCCTATTGGGACAGCAATGCTGTCCTATGCCGAACATGGCAAATTCCGCGCGCCAATACAAGCACAAAGCCCGCCTTGCGACCGCAACGCGGGGCCAAAAAATTGGCGGCTGGCCTCCGACCCGGCACGGATTTTTGCGACGTTCCGCAACTGACAAGTGGATCATGGGACGCGCAGGAGCGCAATGGCCCGCCCCTGTTCGCGTTGCCGTTTTCCCCGCCGCGACACGCTTGGCCGCGGGCCGCGCATTGACGTTATGTGCGGGCCTGAGCCATAGCTGCAAGCTGGAGTGCTGGGATTTGCCGGGTCGAATGCGCCAACGCGTCGGGCAAGCGGCTCGATGGCTTGCGCGACGATTGAAGGAGAAAATGGCATGGCCAGCTTAGTCGGACATTACGAACCGCGCGGGACGCATTGGCTCGCGACTTACGCCGTCGACCGGATCGTCGCGCTTTGCGGCGTCGTTCCCTACGCGTTGGTTGCGATCGTCCTGCGGCTTGTGGTGGCGCGGGACATATTCCTGGCGGGCCAGGCCAAAATCGTCGGCCCGACACTGTTTACCGCATTCGGCCATGCCGTGACGCTGCCGGCGCACGTCCAGGGCGCGGTGCTTGCGGCCGTCGCCAAGCTGTTCCCGGACGGCCCGGTTTCCGCGACGTTCATCGCCGGTGCTATCGTCTTTGGCGAATTCCTGCTGCCGATCTGCATCGTCATCGGCTTCGGCACCCGCATCGCCGCGGCGCTCCTGTTCATAGCGACGGTTCTCTGCGAGCTCTATTTCGTGCCCGGCACGCTCTGGACGGTTCACGCCTATTGGGGCGCAGTGCTCCTGGTGCTGATGACCTGCGGCCCGGGTGAGTTCTCGCTCGATTGCCTGATCCGGGCCCTTTATCGCCGGTGAACTTCGCAAGCGACAACACCGCCGGCGTTGCCCCCGCCATTCTCGACGCCATCGCCGCGGCCAATCGCGGCTATGCGCCGGGCTACGGCAACGACGATTGGACGCAAGCCGTCGAGCGGCGCCTGTCGGAAATCTTCGAGCGCGAAGTGGCGGCGTTCCTGGTGCCGACCGGCACCGCGGCGAACGCGCTGGCGCTGGCACACGTCTCCCCGCCCTGGGGCGTGGTCTTCTGCCATGCGCAATGCCACATCGTCACCGACGAATGCGGCGCGCCGGAATTTCTCGGCGGCGGGCTTAAGCTCGTCGGCTTGCCCGGCGCCGGCGCCAAGATCGCGCCGGCGACGCTGCAATCGGCGCTGGCCGGCTATGGCGGCCACAGCCCGCATCAGGTGATTCCGTCGGCGCTGTCGATTACGCAAGCGAGCGAGGCCGGCACCATCTACCGCACCGGCGAGATCGCGGCGCTCGCCGAATTGGCGCATGCGCGCGCGATGACGGTGCACATGGACGGGGCGCGCTTTGCCAATGCGCTGGCTCGGCTCAATGCGAGCCCGGCCGAACTGACTTGGCGGTCCGGCGTCGACGTGCTCTCGCTCGGCGCCACCAAGGGCGGCGCGCTGGCCGCCGAAGCGGTGGTGTTCTTCAACCGGGCCCACGCCGCGTTTTTCGGCGAGCGGCGCAAGCGCGCGGGGCATTTGTTGTCCAAGCATCGCTTTGTCGCCGCGCAATTGCTGGCCTGGCTCGCCGACGACCGCTGGCTCATGCTGGCGCGCCACGCCAACGCCATGGCCGACCGGCTGGCGGAAAGACTGAGCGCAATCGGCTTGCAACCGGTCTGGCCGGTCGAGGCCAATCTGGTCTTTGTGGCGCTGCCGCACGCGCTCGATCAGAAGCTCAAAGCCGCCGGCGCGAATTACTATGTGCGCAACAGCGACGCTCTCGACCTCGGGCCGGACCGTGTGTTGGCGCGCCTCGTCACTTCGTTCGCGACGGATGATGCGGATATCGAACGCTTTGTCGGTCTATGCAAAAAATCCTGATCGCGCCCACGCGGCGCCCCAATTCGGGCTGACCCTGACGCGGGCTTTGCGATAACGTGACAGCGGGGGAGGGGCCGTGAAAAGCGCCGGACCGATCGCTCTGACCGTTCTGCTCTTGGCCGTTGCCGCCGGCCATGCACAGGCTCCGCCGGCGCCGCCGCAAAATCCACCGGCGGCGGCGCAAGCCGTGCCGTTGCCGCCGCCGGCGCCGGGCTTCGTGCCGATTTTCGAGATCGTGCGCACGCTGCGGGCGGCCGGCTTCGATCCGCTGGAGCCGCCATTGCGCGAAGGCACGATCTATGTGGCGCGCGCGACCGATTACCGCGGCATCCTGATGCGGGTCGTGCTCGATGCGCGCACCGGCGCCATTCGCGACGCCAACCGCATCGTGCCGGGGCCGGGAAATTACGGCGGACCGTACGGGCCCGGGCCGTACGGTCCTCCGCCTTACGGTCCTCCGCCTTACGGTCCCGCGCCGTACGGCCAAGTCGGCATCGTGCCGGCGCCCTACGATTCGCCCGACGACGCGCCGCCGCCGGTTGAACGCTCCGCGACGCGCCCGGCCGTTCCACCGCTGCCGCGGCCGCGGCCGCCGCAACTTGCGTCACGTAGGCCCGCGGAGACGGCCAAACCTGCTCTCGCGACCGATCCCAATCCGGCCGCGAAACCGGACGTGACGTTCTGCGGCACCGGCGCCGCCCATCGCGCCGCCGGCGAAGCCGGGCAAACCGCCGTCGGCGTTGATGATCGACAACTGACCGGTCTCCGCGTCGTTGCGATCGTAGGGGCGGCCCTTGTGGCCGACCTCTGGTGGGCGTGCCGGCACACCACGGGCGCCCACGAGGGGCGCCCCTACGGCGCGCGCCGCGAGAACAACGGATTGTTGTACGCATGCCGCGTAGGGGCGGCCCTGGTGGCCGCCCGCCGCCGGCGTTTGCAAATAAAAGCGCCCCGGAAGACCGGGGCGCTCCGTCAACGTTTCATCGAGAGGATCGCTTACGCAGCCTTCTGGTTCTCGATCGGCTTGCCGTTGGTCTTGCCGGCGATCGGGATCGAGCGCGGCTTTTTCGCCTCGGGGATCTCGCGCACCAGGTCGACGTGCAGGAGACCGTTTTCGAGGCTCGCGCCCTTGACCTGGACGAAGTCGGCAAGCTGGAACACGCGCTCGAAGGTGCGAGCGGCGATGCCGTGGTAGAGCATGTCGCCGTTCTTCTCCTCCTCCTTGGCGTTTTTCTCGCCGCGGATGGTCAGGGTGTTCTCCTTGGCGACGACCGAGAGTTCCGGCTCGTCAAAGCCGGCGACCGCTACCGAGACGCGATAGTCGTTGTCGCCGGTCCGCTCGATGTTATAGGGCGGATAACCCGGAGCTGCGCCGTCGATGCCCTGATCGAGCAGCGAAAACAGCCGGTCGAAGCCGACGGTGGAACGATAAAGGGGTGTGAGATCGAAAGTTCGCATGGCATATCCTCCTTCTGAAGCGACATGCGGATAGCTCGCCCGAATGGGCCGAGCCGATGGACGCGCAGCCCATCGATGGCCTGCGCAGCACGGATATGGGTAGGTTTTCCGGCCTGTGCAAGAGGACTTAAGTCATTGCTGCCACTTATTAAATTTCGTTAGTCTGGGCCGATCTTCAGGCCGCGAAAGGATGGCGCGGCGCGCGCTGTTGCTAAAGCCTAATCGGTTTTGATGGAATCAAAACCGGGCGCTAGCTTTTTGATTGAGCATGATCTTTTCCGACCTTGCTTCGCCCGCCGAAGCGAGTAGGTCTCGCGAAGGCGAGAAAGAACCGGGCTTCGCGAAGGCGGGAAACCGGTATCCACTTTTCGGGATCATGCTCTATAAGCCAGCCGACAACACCGCCGCTCGAACAACGTCTCGAATAACCTCATGCGACTGGTCTCGATTCCCGCCAATCCGGTTCCGGACGATTTTATCGCCGGCATGTTGAAGACGCCGGACGGGGTGTCGTTGCGCTTTGCGCGCTGGCAACCGCCGGCGGGCCGCCGCGGCACGGTGTGCATTTTTCAGGGCCGCACCGAATGGATCGAGAAATATTTCGAGACGGCGCGCGATCTGCGCGCCCGCGGCTTCGCGGTCGCGACGCTCGATTGGCGCGGCCAGGGCTTGTCCGACCGTGCGCTCCCCGAGCGCCGCAAGGGCTATGTGCGCGATTTTGCCGAATACGACCGCGATCTGGAAACCTTCATGCGCGAGATCGTGCTGCCGGATTGTCCGCCGCCGATCTTCGCCATCGGCCATTCCACCGGCGCGACCGTGCTGATTCGCGCCGCGCATCGCGGCCACCGCTGGTTCGACCGCATGGTGCTCATCGCGCCGTTGATCGCGCTCGGCGGCATCGATCGTTCGATGGGCGCTTCCGCGCTCGTGGTGCGGGCGCTCCGCATCGCCGGCTTCGGCACCATGTACGTGCCCAAGGGCGAGACCGGCGTGATCGACGCGCGGCCGTTCCTCGGCAATGTCCTGACCAGCGATCCGGTGCGCTATGCCCGCAACGCCGCGATCCTGGACGCGGAGCCGGCGCTGGCGCTCGGCGGCCCGACGATCGCCTGGGCCGACGCCGCATTCCGCGCCATGGGTGAGTTGCGCGAGCGCAGTTATCCGGCGCGCATCCGCCAGCCGATGTTGATCGTCGCCGGCGGCAGCGACGCGATCGTTTCCAATGCGGCGATCGAGGATTTTGCCAGTATGCTGCGCGCCGGCTCCCATCACGTCATCGCCGGCGCCCAGCACGAGGTCTTGATGGAGCAGGACCGCTACCGCTCGCAGTTCTGGGCGGCGTTCGATGCCTTCGTGCCCGGCACGGCGCTGTATTGAAGCGTCATTGCGAGCAAAGCGAAGCAATCCAGACGGCGGCGTAGTCTGGATTGCTTCGTCGCGGAGCTTGTCACCGGGCCGGCCACTTCGGGCCGGACCCGTTGGCTCCCCGCAATGACGCGAGGATTACCCCTGCAACAGCTTCATCGCCTGGGCGTGCACGCGGCGGTCGCCGGCGGCGAGGATGCGGCCGCCGTCATGCGGACGGCCGTTCTCCCAGGTGGTGATGATGCCGCCTGCGCCTTCGATGATCGGCACGAGCGCCAGCACGTCGTGCGGCTTGAGTTCGGTCTCGATGACGAGGTCGATATGCCCGGCGGCGAGCACGCAATAGGCGTAGCAGTCGCCGCCGTAGCGCGACAGCCGCACCGCCTGTTCGACGCGGCCGAAACATTGCCGGTCGGCTTGGTTCATCAACAGCGGACTGGTCGTGCACAGCACCGCATCGGCGAGCGCCGCACAAGCGCGCACGCGCAAGGCGCGATCGCCGGCCGGACCGCGATAGCGCGCGCCGGCCCCGTCGCCGGAAAAATGCTCGCGGGTGAACGGCTGGTGCATCATGCCGTAGATCGGCTCGCCGCGGCGGGTGAGCGCGATCAGCGTGCCCCAGGCCGGCAGGCCGCAGATGAAGGATTTGGTGCCGTCGATCGGATCGAGCACCCAGACATATTCGGCATCGCTGCGTTCGGCGGGAAATTCCTCGCCGATCACGCCATGCTCGGGAAACGTCCGCTTGATCAGCGCACGCATCGCCGCTTCGGCGGCGCGGTCGGCGGCGGTCACCGGATCGAAACCGCCGGAGCGGCTTTTATTCTCGACGCCCAGCGCGCTGCGAAAGAACGGCCGGATCGTCTCGCCGGAAACGGCGGCGAGTTCGTCGACAAACGCCGCAAAGCCGATCGCCGTCATGACCAAGCCCCGGTTCCCTGATCGCGACAGCCATGTTCGAGTACCGAAGCTTTGGCAAGCTTTGGGAGGACGGCAATCGGCCCGCGGCCGGTCCGCCGTCGCGCCGGGCGGCCGCTACGCAGAACTGACGCGCGGGACCGGCATGAGCCGGCAGGTTCCTGGCGTATTTTTAGGCAAAGCCTAGAATGGAATTAAAGTACTGATACGAAACAAGAAATATCGTAGCTTTGGAGGCTGGCACGGCTGGCCTGTGGGCAACTGCTAGATTTGTGGCAAATTCCTGGGAACAACCCAGGGGAAATAGGTCAACAGGACTTGCGTTTTGTGCGTCGCGGTGTATCTTATTGCAGTGCGGTAGCGAGAGGCTCTCTCCCGTTACCGTCGCCCTCCTTGGGCGTTTCCTCCCTAGACTTGGGCCGCTCCCGCAAGGTGAGCGGCCCTTTTTCTGGTTCCGCCAATTCTGGTTCCGCCAATCGGGCTATTCCGCCGCGGCACGATAGGGCCGCAGCTCCTCGATCGGGACGCCGGCCAGCCGCTCGGCCAGCACCTCGAATTCGCCGGCGAGTTTGGCGAACGAGGCCGAGCGTTCGTAACGCCGCTCGTCCATGTACAGCGCGCGATTGATCTCGAGCTGGATCGCATGCAGGCCGGTGGTCGGATTGCCGTAATGTTCGGTGATGAAGCCGCCGGCATAGGGCTTGTTGCGGCTGACCGAATAGCCGAAGCCGCGCATGCACTGCTCGATTGTCTCGGCGACGACGGCGACGCAGCTCGTGCCGTAGCGGTCGCCGAGCACGAGATCGGCGCGCGGCCGCTCGTCGCGTGCGCCGGTGGTCGACGGCATGGAATGGCAATCGACCAGGATGGCAGCGCCGAAATCGCGTTGGAGCCGCATGAAAACCCGCCGCAGCGCGCGATGATAGGGCTTGTACAGGCCGTCGATTCGCCGCAGCGCTTCGGCAACCGCAATGCGTTGATCGTAGATTTCCTGGGCGTCGCCGACGACGCGCGCCACCGTGCCCAGTCCGCCGGCGACCCGCATCGAGCGGGTATTGGCGAACGACGGCAGCCGCCCGTCGAACATCCGCGGATCGAGTTCATAAGGCTCGCGATTGACGTCGACATAGCAGCGCGGGAAGTGCGCCCGGATGATCGGGAAACCGCGCGCCGCCACGCCCTCGATGAGTTCGCCGACGAAGGAATCCTCGGAGCGGCGCAGCGTCCCCAAATCGAGCCGCGAGGCCAGCAGGAACTCGCGCGGATAGACCCGCCCGCTGTGGGGCGAATTGAACAACAGCGGGCCGCGGCACTCCGCCGGCTCGACGGCCTCGAACGGGGGATCGAATTCGTCCTGGGTTTCCGGCATGACGGCTGGCGGGCTTTCTATGCCGTCCACTAGCGCGCGGCTGCGGCTATTGTCCATAGGCGCGGGGGCTTGCCAAGGCCACATGTCGCCACGGTTTTGTGGCGCTTTTTCACTCCATGTTTACCGGCCATCCGGCTTATGGAATGTAGGGGGCCGGCGAAAGCCGGGTTCGAGTGATCATGTCCAAAATTCTGCTCGCCGAAGACGACATCGACATGCGGCGGTTCCTGGTCAAGGCGCTGCAAAATGCCGGTTTCGAGGTGATTTCCTACGACAATGGCCTGTCTGCCTATCAGCGCCTCCGCGAGGAGCCGTTCGAGCTCTTGCTGACCGATATCG
The DNA here is from genome assembly GCA_963729335.1 of uncultured Alphaproteobacteria bacterium. Taxonomy (GTDB): domain Bacteria; phylum Pseudomonadota; class Alphaproteobacteria; order Rhizobiales; family Xanthobacteraceae; genus BOG-931. The sequence continues at coordinate 679,688 of CAVSNN010000001.1, read as the reverse complement.
TCATGCCCGAGATGGACGGGATCGAACTGGCGCGCCGCGCGGCCGAGCTCGATCCGGACATCAAGATCATGTTCATCACCGGCTTCGCCGCGGTCGCGCTGAATTCCGATTCGAGCGCGCCCAAGCACGCCAAGGTGCTGTCGAAACCGATCCATCTGCGCGAGCTGGTCAACGAAGTGCAGAAAATGCTGGCGGCTTGAACGCCGGATCGACCGCCGCCGCCGCTACTGCCGGGTCGCAAGCTTGATGTATTCGGCAGCGCTTACGCGCTTCGCACGTGGCGCAAAAACTTCTCGACGTTGCTCTGCACGCCGCGGGTGTGATCGAACAGCCGCTTGGTGGTGTCGAGCACCTCGTTCGATGCGGCGTAAGTCGCGTCGGCATGACCGTTGAGGTCGACGATATTGGCGGCAACCGCGCGCGAACTGTTGGCGGCCGATTTGGCGGACGCGAAGATTCCGGCAGTCTCGGCGGATTGCTGCGCGATCCCGGTCGAGATTTCGGTCGCGAACACGTTGAGATTTTTAATCGACATTATGATCTGACTGATGGTCGACACGACGGCCGCGCAGGTTTCGCGAACCGCTGCAATCTTCCGGGCGATTTCTTCGGTTGCCTGACCGCTTTGCTGGGCCAGCGATTTGACCTCCGCGGCGACCACCGCGAAGCCCTTGCCCGCCGCGCCCGCCCGCGCCGCTTCGATGGTCGCATTCAGCGCCAGGAGATTGGTCTGCTGCGCAATGCCCTGAATGAGATCGGTAATCGGCAAAATCTGCTCGACCGAGGCGGCGAGCTTCGCCAACTCGGCGCCGGCGCCTTCGGACTGCCGTGCGGTCTCATTGCTGACCTTGAAAACGTCGTTGGTTCGCCGCGCCAATTCGTCGATGGTGCGCGATAGCTCGCTCGCCGCCGTTGCCACCGTCTCCACGTTCTCGCGCGTATTGACGACCGCTTGCACCGTCGAGCCGGATTTCGTCCTGGTATCGTCGGCGGCTTTTGCCATCGCTTCGGCGTTGTTCTTGACCGCCGTGACGGCCTCGACCAGCTGGCCGGCAATGTGCTTGACCGAGCCTTCGAATTCCTCGGCAAGCGCGGTCATTTCTTCGCGGCGCTTGACCGCGCGCTGTTCGTCGGCTTCGCGCCGCGACAGCTGCATGGCTTGAATTTCGAGCACGTTGCGGCGGAAGATCTCGATCGACTCGATCATCCGCCCGATTTCGTCGCCGCGCTCAAGATAGAGCAATTTGACTTCGGTATCGCCGGTCGACAATTTCTGCATGACGTGGGTGATCGAGGTAATCGGCTTGACGATCGATCCGGCGATGAAGGCGATTGCGGCAATGCTGAAGGCGAAGCAGGCGAAGAGCCCGATCGCCAGCGACAGCGTTTCGGTTCGGGTGGCCGCAGATAGATTGTCGACGATCGCGTCCGATTGCGAGGTGATCGCCGTGAGAATCTTGCGAATGTCGCCTTCGATGCTGGTGAACTTGTCGTCGGTCTGTCCCAGCATCATCGTGGCCATGGCCGGATCGGTGGAGCCGACGTTGAGCACGTCGTTGGCGGTTTTCCGGTATTGCGCCAGTTTTCCTCCGAGCGCGTTCAGATCCGCCTTCTCCATGGCCGTCAAATCCGGCCGCGCCGAAAGCTCCTTGAAGTTCTGCTGGATGACCAAGAAATCCGCCTCGATATCCCTGCGCAGCTTTTGCAAAAGCTTGTCGTTGACCCCGTTGCTGGCCCACGAGACATAGCGAAAGACGCTCATATGCGCGGACACGACGGCGTTGTTGACCGTCGCCGCCGCCGCCCGCGTGGGAAGATTTGAGCGCGAAAGCGCGGTGATGTTGCGCGCGACCTCGCTCGACGTCAGTTCGACGGTCACGCTCATGCCGACGAGGCAGATCAGCACGACGGCGGCAGCAGAGAAGGTCTTCGCTCGGATCGTCAGATGCGGCAGGAATCCGGATCGCGCGCCCTTGCCGAGGCTCGGCATTGCTATGGCCATCGCGGGAGACTTTTCTGCGGCTTACGCGGGCGGTCAATCTTTGTACACGCCCACCCCGACGAAATAATCGCCCATCTTCACGACGTAGCTGGTCTTGTCTTCGATTTTGTTGGTAATCGGGTTCGGCCATTTATAGTCGACCCATCCGGAGCCGGGTCCGTTGGCAAGGTCGACCATTTCGCGGATCAGATATTTCCCGTCCTGGTCCTTCAGGTCGAACAGGTTCTTGCCGATCAAAGCCGGCCGCGCGCCATGCGCCACGCAAGTGCCCTTCATATCGTAGATGAACGGATACAGGTCGCGATCGTGGAACTCGGCGACCGACTTGTCGGACACCGCCTTGAAGGTCGCTTCGGCACCGTCCTTTTTGAACATGACTTCGACGCGATTGACCATGGCGACGGCTTCGTCCTTAGTGCCGTGTTGTGGTCGGCGGACGCCGAACACGCAAATGTCAGCAAAGCAACCGTCGCGATCGCAGCAAGGGCGCGGAGCATGGCGGGCCTCCTTGGGACGAGTGGCAGGGCCTCCAAAATGGCTAATGATAATTAACGATTCTTTAATCTGAGTTGATGCGCCGGTATTCTTTTACGGCAACGGCCGGCCGCCGCCGCGCCCCGCGGCACGGCGACGGATCGGCGGCAGCGATATCGTCGCGTGCGATGCCGAGTGAGGAGAATCCGCTCCGCATCGACCGTGGCGTCGTTGCGAGTCATTTCCGGGTCCGTCGATCGAGGCATCGAACGGGAGCTGCCGGTCCGCATTCACGGCCGACAAATCGAAAAATCGAGAATGTCGATTGTTCGCTGGGGCTGAACAAGCCGTTTCACTTGCCGCTCATAGTCGAACGCCATCGGCGTCCGCATCTCCCAGGCGACGCAGCACAAGGCTGCGGTCCGCTCAAACCCCAGACCCGGGGTGATATTCGTCCAAAGGAGATGTGACATGAAGAAACTCTTTACTGCCTTGGCTTTGGCCGCTCTCATCTCGACGCCGGCATTCGCCGCGACCATCCATCACCGGGCGGCGACCTCTTCGCGGCAGCTCTATATGTTTGACCCCGAAGTCGTCCCCCAACTGCAGTCCAATTCGACTCAGCCGCTGCAGCTCAAGACCTATGGGCCAAGCTCGCAGGGTTTCAATAATCAGGCTTGGCCGGGTGGCCAACCCTCTCGGTACTAGGTCAATGACAAGGGCGTAGCGGCAGTCAGATCGAGATGGTCGTCTGCCGAAAAGGCCCCGGCCGAAGTCTCGGCCGGGGCTTCTTCATGAGCGGCATTTGCGACCGTGGTGTCGCGGCCCACCGGCATGATCGGCGTGCGGTCCCGATTGGTCGCTGTCCGTGAACGCACTGTTTCCGATCCGGGGGATAGTCGAACGCCATGAGCGGCCACATCTCCACGGCAGCGGCGTAGGCAAAGTTACCATCGGATACGGGCGCCGGTCATCGAGAGGAGAAGCAATCATGAAAAAGCTCATGACAACCATTGCATTGGTCACCCTGATTGCCGCTCCGGTCTTCGTATCGCCAGCCGATGCCGTCATGGCTGGACTATTCGCCGCCGTCCCCGCAGCGTGCATTGCAACGGCTGTGAGGCTCGGTATGAGCCGATCCAGCTCGGCCCGGCAACCCTCGCCGTCGGCACCGGCGGGTGAGGCGGCCGAAGCGTAGCGGCATATCGATCGCGGTTTATCATCATGCCGGATTTGTTCGTCCTCGGGCCGCGAGGTCCTTGGGCCTCGTCCCCTGCCGGCTATCGGCTGTCGGTTGACGCCTGTTGCATGAGTTCCCAAGTATCGATCTGATAGGTATCGATCCGATAGGCCGTCGGGCCGCCTCGATTTGCAGGGCTATTGGAATGCGGGGCACTCAATTTGCCGAACTGAGCGCTTTTGTGGCGGTCGCCGAGCACCGCAACTTCACCAAGGCGGCCGCCCAACTTGGCATTTCACGCTCGAGCCTCAGCCAGACCATTCGTGCCTTGGAAGAACAGCTCGGCGTGCGCCTTCTCAACCGCACCACGCGCAGCGTGGCGCTGACGGATGCCGGCGAGCGCTTATTGTCCGATACGCAGCCGGTCCTCGACGGCATCGACAAGGCGCTCGAGGCCGTCAATGCGTTCCGCGACAAGCCGAGCGGCACATTGCGCCTGAGCATGAGCCGGGTAGCCGCCATGTTTGTGATCGGGCCGCTGCTGCCGCAGTTCCTGGCGAAATTTCCCGACATAAAACTCGAAGTCGCCGCCGACGATTCACATGGCGATATCGTGAGCAGCCATTTCGACGCCGGCATCGGCATTGGCGAACGGATTGCCAAAGACATGATTGCCGTGCGTGTGCTCGATGAGCAGCAAATGGTGGCCGTCGCCTCGCCGGCCTATCTGGCGCACCACCCGCGGCCCGCGACGCACCAGGATCTCCATGCACACAACTGTATCCGGCTACGCTCGGATTGGGACGGCGCGATTGCGCCATGGATTTTTGAAAATGCCGGCCGGCGGCTCGAAGTAACTGTCGAGGGCTCACTCGTGCTCAACGATTGGCCGCTCGTGGTGAACGCCGTGATCGAGGGAATCGGCGTCGGCTATGTTCCCGAGCTTCTCATTTCGTCGCACCTCGCCGACGGTCGTTTGGTCCGGCTTCTGGAGAATTCGTACGGGCATGTCTCGGGGGTGTTCCTCTACTATCCAAGCCGCCGCCAAATGCCCGGCGCCTTGCGCGCATTCATAGATTTCATGCGCGCGCGATGCCACGGCGTATCAAAATCCTGAAAATCAGGATTGGCCAACAGAGTACGCTTTATTTTCCCCCTCGATGCGTTCGCGGGGCGGCTGTAAATGACTTGCTTCCCGCTTGAATCGCGCGCCAGACGCGCTCCGGCGTTACGGGCATTTCGATATGGGTCACGCCGAAATCGGCGAGCGCATCGACCGCGGCATTGACCACTGCGCCGAGCGCGCCGGTGGTGCCGCCTTCGCCGGCGCCGCGCACGCCGAGCCGGTTGGTCGGCGTGAGAGTCTCGCTGATGTCGGTGGTGAACGAGGGCAACAGATCGGCGCGCGGCATGGCGTAATCCATCAGCGACGCCGACAGCAGTTGGCCCTGCGCATCGTAGGCGCACAGCTCCCACAGCGCCTGGCCGATGCCTTGCGCGGCGCCGCCATGGGTCTGGCCGTGCACAACCATCGGATTGATGGCGCGGCCGACGTTGTCGACCGCGGTGTAGCGTATGAGCTCGAGGCCGCCGGTCTGCGGATCGATCTCGACTTCGCAGACATGGGCGCCGTAGGGAAAGCCGAGCTGCAAAATCATCTCGTCGCAAGTCGCGGCCAGCGGCCCGCGTAAATCCTCCGGTACGCTTTTGCCGTCGGCGGCCGCCGCGGCGGCATCGAATAGTCCGACCGAGCGGTCGGTGCCTTTGACGGTGAAGCGGCCGGCGGCAAACGCGATATCGTCCTCGGCGGTTTCCAGAAGATGGGAAGCGATTTTCTTAGCCCGCTCGATGACGAGGTCGGAGGCGTTGCCCATGACGATACCCGCCATCCGCATCGAGCGGGCGGAATGCGAACCGCCACCTTCCTTGACGATATCGGTGTCGCTCTCATTGACGTAAACGTCGTCGAACGGCACGCCGAGCCATTCCGCCACGCATTGCGCGAACGTCGTCTCGTGGCTCTGTCCGCTGGAGAGCGTGCCGACCACGACGTTGACCCGGCGGTCAGGCTGCACGGTGATGTCGGCGCGCTCGCGCGGATAACCGCCGGTCGTCTCCAGATAGCAGCACAGCCCGATGCCGCGCAGCCGCTTGCGCTTCTTCGCCGCGGCGCGGCGTTTCTTGAACCCGCTCCAATCGGCAAGCGCCATCGCGCGTTCCATCACCGCGCGATAGGTGCCGTTGTCATAGGTGATGCCTTGCGGGTTCTTGTAGGGGAATGCCGACGGCGGAATGAGATTGCGCCGCCGCAAGCCCACGCGATCGAAGCCGTGCTCGGTCGCCGCTTTGTCGATCAGCCGCTCGATCACGTAAATGACTTCCGGCCGGCCGGCGCTGCGATAGGGCGTCGTGCACATCGTCGTCGAGAGCACGGCGCGCGCCTTGATATGCGCGGCCGGAATGCGGTAACCGGCCGTCGCCAGGCCGACGCCCTTGACCAGCGGCACATAGGAGCCGCTATGGGCGCCGACATTGCTGAGGTTCGAGCTGCGCAGCGCGAGAAAGCGGCCGTCTTTGTCGAGCGCGAGTTCGGCGGACACCGTGAGATCGCGGCCCATGTAATCGCTGACAAAGGCCTCGTGGCGCTCGGCCGTCCATTTCACCGGCCGGCCGACGCGTTTTGAGCCCCAGGCGACCAGCGCGAATTCGGGAAAAAAGCTGTTGCGGGTGCCGAAATTGCCGCCGATTTCCTTGGCGACGACGCGCACGGATTCAAACGGCACGCCGAGAATCTGCGCAAGCTCCTTCTTTTGCCGCACGATGCCGCCGGAGCCGGCATAAAGCGTGTAGCGTCCGCTCGCCGCGTCATAGACGCCGAGCGCGGCGCGCGGCTCCATCGGCACGCCGGTGACGCGATTGATCCAGGTGTCGAGCCGGGTCACGTGCGCCGCGCGCGCGAACGCGTCCGCGACGGCGTCGGCATCGCCGACCTCGGCGTCGATCATGACGTTCGGCAGATTGTCATAGAGCCGCGGCGCGTTCGGTTCGACGGCAGCCTTGGCTTCGACCACCGCCGGCAGCGGCTCGTAGTCGACCGCGATTTTCTCGACGGCATCCTTCGCCTGCGCCACCGTTTCCGCGATTACGAAGGCGACCGCGGTGCCGACATGGCGGACCCGATCGGTCGGCAGCACGTAATGCGGCGCAGCTGGCACCGGCGAGCCGTCGCGGTTCGTCAGCACGATATCGGGCGGGTTGCCGGGCGCGGCGAGATGAGGGATGCGCGTTAGTCCATCCGCCAGCGCGTCCGCGCCGGTGAGCACCACAAGCACGCCGGGCATTACGCGCGCGGCGTCTGTATTAATGGCGCGGATCAGGGCATGGGCGTGCGGGGAACGCAGCACCGCGCCATAGGCCTGGTCCGGAAAATTGAAATCGTCGCTGTAGCAGCCGCGGCCGGTGACGAGGCGCAAATCCTCCTTGCGGCCTACTGTATCTCCGATGCCTGCGGGCATGATCAGGATGGGGTCAAGACTGGCCGTTCTATCGGCGGCGTGGGATATGCTTGGTATCGGATATAGGGATCGACAATCACCGTCATTAAAGTGTAGGGTCTTTGCACGGTCAAGCGCACCGCTTGCTTGAGAGCCGCCTAAAAATTGGCGGCCTGTCGAAATCGCCGGTTCCACCAATGTGGCAGCCTGGTGTCGTCGGTAGGCGAACAATCGCTCTCTATGTCTGCTGGTGTTGGTTTGTGTCGCGCAAGCCGCCAACACCCGCATTCAGAGCAGCCGGACGCGGGCGGCAGCGTGCGTGCTGAATGGGAGGAACGATCGATGTCCAGAATTCTGGGATTGATAGTCGCGGGTTGTCTCATCGGCATGGCAACATCAACCGGCGTCCTGGCCGCCGCACTCGGCTCTCCACAGCCCATCCCCTTGGGTATGGCAACGCCGGGCGAGGTCCCATTGGTGAGGGTCGCGGCCGCCGCCGCCGAGGAATATGGGACGAAAGACGAAGCCGTCGCGATGGTCAAACGCGTCCAGGAGCAATTCAAGAAGGACGGTCCGGACGCGACCTTCAAGGCCGTCGACGACAAATCGGTAGCGGAATATCACCATCTCGATCTGTACCCGTTCATTTATGACCTCAAGGGCGTTTGTGTTGCCCACGGGGCGCGACCGGCGCTCATCGGCAAGAATCTGATCGATCTCAAGGACCAGGACGGAAAATATCTCATCCGAGAGATAATAGCGATTGCCGAAGGCCCCGGAAGCGGCTGGGTCGACTACAAATGGCCCAATCCGATTAGCAACAAGATCGAAGACAAGTCGAGTTACGTCGAGAAATTGGGCGACAACTACTTCGTCGGCGTCGGAGTCTATAAGCAGCAATAGTTATCATTCATCTGCGATGCAGTGTCATCCATTCCGATGAAAAAATCCGGCTCATTGCGTATTCTTGCGCTGTTCGAAAATCTTCCCATCCAGGTCAAAGCGTTCGCGGCATCGGCCGTGCTGCTGATCTGCCTGATTTCGCTCGGCGCCATCGCGTATGTGGCATTGGATCGGTCGCAAGACGGGCTGCGCACGCTCTCGACTGTAATTTTACCAAAGGAGCAGGCGTTCGCGGCGGTCAAGGACGAGATCGTCGCAGTACAGATGAAGACGTTCCGCTACGTGTCATGGGCCAGCAACGGTGTCGACGCCAAGTTGCTTAATGGGCTCAGCGATCAAATCGACCAGGATCTGAGCACGATCAACTGGGATCTTGGAACGCTGTCGCAGCGAACGGACTTGTCCGTCGCGCAAAAAGTCGATTTCAAGGATCTTATTTCGAAATGGAAGGAATACGAAAGCGCCGCGCGGGACAATATCGAGGTCGGCAGCACCGACGCAGCCATGGGAACCATGATGCTCGGTCAGACCGACGACAAGTTCACGGCCGTGGCGAGCGATTTTCAGCAAATGTCCGATACGGTCGTGGTCGGAACGAATGCAATTTCCAACGCACTTTACAACGACGCCGCACAGAAAAAGATCGTCTTGGCGGTGGGAGCCGCGCTCGGACTTCTGCTCAGCATCATTGCTTCGCTGTTCGTTTCGCGATCGATCGTGCTGCCGATAAAGGCCGTCACGAACGCCATGCGGCGGCTGTCGTCCGGCGATACCGAAGTGGAAGTCGGTTACGGAGATCGCCACGACGAAATCGGGCAGATGGTCGAAGCCATCGATGTGTTTCGGAAGAATATCATCGATAGACGCGCAATGGAGCAGACACTGACCGAAGCAATCGAGGCGATATCCGAAGGGTTCTCGCTTTACGATGCGGAAGACAGGATCGCCGCTTGCAATACGCGCTACAAGGAGATGTTTTCCTACGGCCGTGACACGGCGATGGCCGGAACATCGTTCGAGACGATCACGGCAAACGCCCTGAGGCACGGCTTGATCTTGGACGCGCAAAGCGACCCGCAGCGCTGGCTAGAGGAGCGATTGGCGAGGCACCGCAATCCCAGCGGTCCTCACGTGCAGCGCCGATCGGACGGGCGCTGGATTCGCGTCAGCGAGCGCAGGACCGTGAACGGCGGCGTAGTGGCGACTTACGCCGATATTACCGAAATCAAACAGCACGAAGCGGAATTGGCTGATGCGCTTGAGCAGCAGACTGCCACGTCGGAGGTGCTGCACGTTATCAGCAGTTCGCTGGGAGAGCTGCCCCCGGTGTTCGACGCGATCCTGAAGAATGCGACGCACATGTGCGAGGCCAAGTTTGGCACGCTGTTTTTTTTCGACGGCAAGTTGTTTCGCTCGGCGGCAGGAATCGGCACGCCGCCGGAATTTGCCGAATTCCAGAGGCGCCGCGGGCCGTTTCAGCCGCCACCGGGCAGCGGGCTCGATCGCTTGATGCGGACCAAGCAGGTCGCCCACACCGCCGATGACGCCGCTGAAGCCGCCCCCAGCGCGGCGGCCAGGCTTGGCGGCGCGCGCTCCCACGTCGCCATCCCGATGCTCAAGGACAATGAGTTGATCGGCTCGATCAACATTTACCGCCAAGAAGTCCGTCCCTTCACCGACAAGCAGATCGCATTGCTCACGAGTTTCGCCAGTCAGGCCGTCATCGCCATCGAGAACGCGCGGCTTCTTAACGAAATCCAAGACAAGAGCCATCAGCTCGAAGTGGCGAGCCAACACAAGTCGCAATTCCTCGCCAATATGAGTCACGAGCTGCGTACGCCGCTTAACGCCATTATCGGCTACAGCGAAATTCTTCAGGAAGATGTGGCCCATCTCGGTCAGCAGAATCTCGTCGTCGATTTGAAGAAGATTGAGGGTTCCGGCCGTCATCTGCTTGGCCTGATAAACGACATTCTCGATCTGTCGAAGGTCGAGGCGGGCCGCATGGATATTTTCCTCGAAGACGTCGAAATCGTTCCGCTGCTCGAAGAGGCGCGTTCGATCATCGTCCCGCTTGCGGAACAGAACGGCAATGCAGTCCAGTACCGCTTGGCGGACAGCCTCGGCAGCATGCGCACCGACCGCACCAAGCTCAAACAGAGCTTGCTCAATATCCTCAGCAACGCCAACAAGTTCACGGAAAACGGCTGCGTCACGCTGGTAGCCGAACGCATCCAAAACGGCTGGACCGCCGTACGCTTTGCCATTTCCGACACCGGCATAGGCATGACCGAAGAGCAATTGGGCAAGCTGTTCGAGGCTTTTAGCCAGGCGGATGCCTCGACTTCCAAAAAATATGGCGGCACCGGACTCGGCCTCGCGATCACTCGGAGTTTCTGTCAGTTGCTTGGCGGCGACGTTGCCGTCACCAGTAAACTCGGCGAAGGTTCGACTTTCACGATTACGCTGCCGGACCGGCCCGCTATGCCGACCGAACGAACCGCTGCGGATAGCGCGTTTTCGACAGGCGACGGTAAGGATGCTCCCACTGTGCTGGTGGTTGACGACGATCCTGCGGCACGCGATTTGTTGACCGCCAATCTGAAAGGGGCCGGATACCGACTCGTTCATGCCGTCAACGGGGAGGAGGCTCTCACCCTGGCGCGCACGATCCATCCGGACGCCATCACGCTGGACGTCATAATGCCCAAACCCGATGGCTGGGACGTGCTGAATGCGCTCAAGGCCGATGCCGAGCTGCGCGAGATTCCGGTTGTCATCGTCACGATGTTGTCGGATCGCGGTATCGGCTTGTCGTTGGGCGCGGTCGATGTGCTGACCAAGCCGGTCGACCGCGCGCAACTCGCCGCCCTGATCAGTAATCTGCTCCGCCGCGACGGTCCGGTTCTGATCGTCGAGGATGAGACCGGCGCCCGCGAGATGATCCGACACACAATCGAGAAAATGGGCTTGCCGGTCGCCGAAGCGGTCGATGGCCGGCAGGCACTGCTGTGGCTGGGCGAGCATCCCACGCCGGCCATGATCCTGCTCGACTTGATGATGCCGGAAATGGATGGCTTCGAGGTCCTTGACGCGCTCGCTGCGCACGCGGAGTGGCGAGAAATCCCGGTCATCGTTATCACGGCAAAAGAACTTAGCGCGGCAGAGCGCGAGCGTCTGTTACGGCAGGCGCAGAAGGTGATCGCAAAGGGCGCTGCATCGCGGTTGGATATTGCCGCGGCAATTAGCGAAGCGGTGCGACGCCGGCCGGCGCGCGCGACAAAGACTACGAGTGCATAAGAAGCAGGGTGGGACATCCAATGAAAAAAGTTCTGCTCGTCGAAGACAACGAGATGAATCGCGACATGCTGTCCCGGCGTCTTACGCGTCGCGGTTTTGAAGTGATTTTCGCGGTGGATGGGCAGCAGGGTGTGGACCTCGCGAAGAGCGAACAGCCCGACATCATCCTGATGGACATGAGCCTGCCGGTCATCGACGGCTGGGAGGCGACCCGGCGTGTCAAAGCGGACGATGCGACGCGCGGCGTGCCGGTGATCGGACTGACCGCGCACGCCATGGCCGGCGACCGTGAAAAGGCCATGGAGGCCGGCTGCGACGATTACGACACCAAGCCGGTGGAGCTCGACCGCCTCATCGGCAAGATCGAGCGCCTTGTCGGCGCCGGGAAGGGTTAGCGGCTCGACAGAGCCGCGTCCACGGAGGAGCCTTGTCAGACGACCGCCTCACTCGGGCTTTGACGGCGTTTCTGCGCCAGGAAGTGCAGGCGCCCGCAATGGCGGTCACCGAATTCCTCGACATAATCATCGAGGATGCGCGCCGCTTGCAGCTTGAACCACTGCTGCCCGATCTCAACCGGATGCGCAGCGCGAGCGTTCAATTGAATACGTTCGTCAAAAGCATCATCAAGGATTCATCCTCGGATCGCCGCGGCGACGAGACCCTCGAAGCATTTCACCGCCGGCTCCGTCACGATTTGCGCACGCCGCTCAACGCCATCAAAGGCTATAGCGAGCTGTTGATCGAGGACATGGAATCCGGCGAGCATCCGCTGCGGGCGGACCTGGTGAAACTGAAAGATTCCGCCGATCAATTGCTCGGGCAGATCGACGCCATGGTCGCGCTGGCGCGCCGGCAAGGCGACGGGCCCGATGACAGCCGAGCGACGCAATTCGACGTCGTGGCGGATGTATTGCGCACCGTGGCGCCCTTGCCCGCGGCCGGCGCATCGCACGAGGCGTCGCAATCGAGCGCAATCCTCGTGGTCGACGACAACGCCGCCAATCGTGACGTACTTGAACGCCGGCTGACGCGGGAGGGCCACAAGGTCGTGACCGCCGTGGACGGGGCGTCGGCATTGGAGCTTGTCGCGGAACGGGAATTCGACCTCATTCTGCTCGACCTCATCATGCCGGAAATGAGCGGCTTCGAGGTGTTGCGGCGGCTTAAGGCGACCGATCACAGCCGCGATATTCCGGTGATCGTGATTTCCGCACTCGACGAGATCGACAGCGTGGTGCGCTGCATCGAGGCCGGCGCCGAGGACTATCTGTCGAAGCCGTTCAACCCGGTTCTGCTGCACGCGCGCGTCGGCGCTTCGCTCGAAAAAAAATGGCTGCGCGACCGGGAGAAGAAATTCATCGCCGACCTGGAGCAAGAAAAGCAGCGCTCCGAGGCCTTGCTCCTCAATATCCTGCCGCAAAGCATCGTCAATCGCATGCGCGAGGGCGAGACGGTCATTGCCGATCGGGTTTCGGAGGCGACCATCTTGTTTTGCGATCTCGTGGGATTCACGGAGCTCAGCCAGGAATTGCCGGCGGACCGCGTGGTCGATTTTCTCGGCAAGATATTTTCCGCCTTCGACCGCCTTGCCGCGGAGCGGGGCGTGGAAAAGATCAAGACCATCGGCGACGCCTATATGGCGGCGGCGGGTATCCCCGAAGCACAATCCGACCATGCGTTCCGCGTTGCCGCGCTCTCCGTGCGCATGCTCGACGCGGTGGATGGCATCGCCAAGGCGACCGATCTAAAGCTTCAGGCGCGCATCGGGATTCATACCGGCCCGATCGTTACCGGCGTCATCGGCACGCATAAATTCGCCTACGATGTCTGGGGCGATACCGTGAATACCGCGAGCCGGATGGAATCCTACTCGCTGCCCGGCCGCATTCAGGTATCGGCCGCGACCCGTCTTGCACTCGGCGACCGCTTCAAGTTCGAGCGGCGCGGCAGCATCGAGGTCAAGGGCAAGGGAACGATGGAAGCCTTCTTCCTGAACGATTTATAGTCGCGGTCGGCCGCGGTTCAATGCGCGGCTGGCGTCTCGCCTTCGACGCGATGAAAGCCGAGCCGGGCCATCACCGGCTCGTCGGTGACGCGCAGCAAGAGCGCGTCCTCGGCGGCTTCGTGGTGATGCGGCCGCCAGGCCGGGGCGGCGATCACATCGCCGCGGCGCCATTCGAAGCGCTCGCCGTCGATGGTGGTCGCGCCTGAGCCTCTGACCGCGGCATAGATATTGTTCGCGGTGGTCCGGTACGGCGCGGTCTGCACGCCAGGCGTAAGCCGCATCATATGCAGCCCGATGGTATCCATCGCCGGATTGCCGAGCTCGACGTGGGTCCCGAACGGGCCCGACGGCTCGGGCGCTGTGGCATCGAGGCGCCTTTGCGTCTCGCTTAGTGGAAACACGAACGGCGAATCCTTGGTCGGCGGCGCAGCGTCGGATTGTTCGCGGCCGTCGTCTTCCTCTTCGGCCGGCTCGAAGAACATCGGCTCCAGGAGTTGCACCAGCGGCACATCGAGGAAATCCAGCCAATAGGCGCTGGCGCGGCTCAAATTGCCGTGGCCGTGGCTCGACCAGTTCGGGGTGAGCAGCACGTCGCCCGGCTCCATGGCGATCTTGATCCCGTCGACCTCGGTATAGGTGCCGGCTTCCGAATCGAGAATGAGGCGGAGCGCATTCGGGGTATGGCGGTGCGAACGCGCCCATTCGCCGGGCAGGATCATCTGATAGGCGGCAACCATGGTGCGCACCGTGCCGTAGCTTTCGCCCGAGGCCGGATTGAACAGGACGAGATTGCGCCGCTCGGCAAGCTCGGTATTGATCAGCCGGCCGGCGGCATCGAGCGCGCCGCGCGCCTGTTCGTAGGTCCAGTGCGCCGGCGTGAAATTCTTCTTCGGCACGGGCCACAGCGAGGCCACCTTCTTGTTCCAGCCCGGCGCGATGCCCACCTGCGTAAGTTTGCCGTAAAGCTCGTCGAGCGAGCCGGAGCGGGCGAGGTCTTCACGGCTGGGGGCTGGCATGATGGGGTTCCTCCTCACGGGCGGCGTCGGTCCGGGCCATCCTACCGGCTCTCGCGATCCGATGCACCGGGCGGCTTGGCGGTTGTCGCCGGGGGCGGGCCGTGACACCATTTACCGGCCTTGTTGCCGGTGTTGAAGCGCCATGCCGCGTCGAAAAATCCCCCGCAAGTTCGCCTGGAAGTTCCCCTGGGCCGCATTGTCCGACGAGGAGTTACTCGAGGTCCGGCTCAAGGACCTGCGGGTGACGGTCCAAGGCACTTGGCTCGAGCGATGCCTGCATGCGCTCTACGACGAGCTCGCCGAGCACGACATCCGGGTGCGCCCCCATGCCTGGATTTCCAGCGAATGGTTTTCGCCGGAGAATACCCCCGGCATCGCCATCCCGTTCTATCTGGCGCATCCCCGGCTGATGCGGCTGGAAAAGAAAATGATCCTCGACGTCGAGGGCGGCACCACGTCGGAATGCATGCGGATTCTCCGGCATGAATGCGGACACGTGGTGACCCATGCCTATCAGCTTTATCGCCGCCGCCGCTGGCAGCAATTGTTCGGCCCGTCGTCGAAACGCTATCCGCGCTATTACCGGCCCAATCCGGCGAGCCGCAATCACGTCCAGCATTTGCGGCTGTGGTACGCGCAGAGTCATCCCGACGAGGATTTCGCCGAAACCTTCGCGGTGTGGCTGCGGCCGCGCTCGCACTGGCGCACCCGCTATGCCGGCTGGCCGGCGCTCAAGAAGCTCGAATATGTCGACGAGCTGATGGCGGAGATCGCAGGTAAGCGGCCGGCGCTCACGCGCCGCGAAAAAGTCGACCCGCTCGGCAAGCTCGGCCAGACGCTCGGCGACTACTACAAGAAAAAGCGCGCGGTCTATGTCCTCGATACGCCGAAAACCTACGACCGCGATCTGCGCCGGCTGTTCTCCGCCGATCCAAAGCACCGCCGCGCGGAAGCGGCGTCGTCGTTCATCAGGCGCCACCGCGCCGGCGTGCGCGAACTGGTCGCCAAATGGACCGGCGAATATCAGCTCACCTTCGACGTCGTGCTCGACGATATGATACAACGGTGCCGCGAGCTGAATTTGCGCGCGGTCGGTCCCGAGCGCAAGCTGATCATGGAATTCACGGTATTGCTGGCCGCCAAGACCATGCATGCGCTGTTCGGCCCGTCGCGGCGAAGGTGGATCGCGCTATGAAACGGCTGCGCGTCCTGGTGCTGATGCACCCGGACCTGATACCCCCGGACTCGAGCAAGGGGCACACCGAGCAGGAAATCAACGTCTGGAAAACCGAATACGACGTGGTGACGACGCTGCGCGCCGCCGGCCACGAGGTGCGCCCGCTCGGCGTGCATGACGAATTAAAGCCGATCCGCGACGAGATCGAAGCCTGGAAGCCGCACGCGGTGTTCACGCTGCTCGAGCAATTCCGCGGCGAAGCGATCTACGACCAGAACGTCGTCAGCTATCTCGAGCTGATGCACGTGCCTTATACCGGCTGCAATCCGCGCGGGTTGATGCTGGCGCGCGGCAAGGACCTGTCGAAGACGCTGGTGCATTACCACCGCATTCCGGTGCCGGCCTTTGCCGTTTTTCCGATGCACCGCAAGGTCAAGCGCCCGCCGCGGCTCGCTTGGCCGCTGATCGTCAAGAGCGTGAACGAGGACGCTTCCTACGGCATTTCGCAGGCCTCGGTCGTCGATTCCGACGACAAGCTCGCCGAGCGGGTCGCCTTCATCCACGGGCGGATCGGCACCGCCGCCATCGCCGAGCAATTTATCGAAGGCCGCGAAATCTATGTCGGGGTGGTCGGCAACGACCGGCTGCTGGCTTTGCCGGTCTGGGAACTCGAATTCAAGAACATGGCGCAAGGCGACTGGCTGATCGCCACCGAGAAGGTCAAGCACGACACCGACTATCAGGAACGCCGCGGCATTTTGCACGGACCGGCCAAGGATCTTTCGCCCGAGCTCGCGGCGCGCATCCAGACCATGGCCAAGCGCGCTTACCGCACGCTCGAGCTCGACGGCTACGCCCGCATCGATTTCCGCCTCGCCGCCGACGGCACGCCGTATTTTCTCGAAGCCAATCCCAACCCGGAAATCGCCGAGAGCCAGGAATTCGCCACCGCCGCGCGGCATGCCGGCATCGGCTATCCCGACCTGTTGCAGCGCATCGTCGCGCTCGGCATGCGACGCACGGGAAGTATAACGGCGGACTGACGGCGGCTTGGGGTTGGAACGATCGTCGTTTCACACGCTGGTATGCTTTTCGCGTGCGAACCGCGGATGGTGCGCGGCCTCGCGCTTGCCGGCGCGACGGTCATGCGTCAGGCTCCGCGCTTCGCGGCGCCCATGTCTGATGCGCCCGTCGCGGCCGTGCTTGCGCTCGGCGGCGTGGCGAGGTGCGCCATGCGGCTTCGGCGCCGCAGCGATTGCGAGTTCGGCGCGCTTGAGCACCGCCAGTTCCAGACGCGCTTGCTGCGCATTGGCCTCTTCCAGGCTGGCGAAGGCCGGCAGGCTGCGGCAGGGCAGGTGGCTTACGAAAGTGACCGCATCGTCGGCCACGGCCATGCTGCGCCAGGCCTCGACCGAAAGTCCGGTCACGCGCACGACATAGCCGCGCGTCTCGCGCGGCAGGCTGCCGCGATGTTCGAGCCATTCGACGACGCGCCGCGCGCCGGCATTGTAGGCGGCGGCGACAAAGCCGAGATTGCCGAATTCGAGACGCAGCTCGTTCAACAGCCGCGCCGAGGCCGAGATCGCCTGCAACGGATCGAACGGATCGTCGAGGCCGGTTTCGGCGGCGGTCTCCGGCATGAATTGCGCGATGCCCAGGGCGCCCTTGCGGCTGACGGCGTCGTCGCGCAACCGGCTCTCTTGCCAGATCAGATTGGCAAAGAATGGAATGGGCAGACCGTTGTCCTGTGCCGAGGTGTAAAGCGCATTGCACAGATCGTCGAGCGAAACCTCGTTGCCGCGATTGGAGGCGGCGTCGGCGTTCGCTGCGGCATCGCCGTCGGGATCGGCGTTCGCGGCGCCGTCGCCCGGGCTGAATGTTTCGACGGGCATGGTCTGCGTTTGCAGCGCGGCGACGCTGAGCCGGTCGGCGCGCCCGGTGGACGATTCGATTTCGATCGTCGGTGGAACCGCGTCGCCGCCGGCGCGATGAGGATAATCGGCGAGCAACGACGTGTAATCCAATTCCGGCGCGGCGCTGGAGATTGCCAGCAGCAGAATCGCAAAGGCAATGAGCGGACGCATCCCCGTTCCCTCACGAGCGTGCCGGCGCGGCGCCGGTGCGGCGCCGTTTCGACGTGGTTAATGGGAGATTTCCCTCGACCTCTCGGGTCGCTCATGCCGGTTCAAGCGGGCGGCTTTTGGGACGGATTGTGCGGCATTCAAGACGAATTGCGGCGCCCTGCATGCGCCGGGAACTTGGAACTTAAGCGCCCGCCTTGCGACCGCCTTGCGCCCCCCAGTCGGAAAGCGGATATTAGTTACGGTCGTGACTAATTCTAAGCGCGTCATTGCGAGCGAAAGCGAAGCATTCCAGTGCCCCCTCCCTAACCCTCCCCCGCTTGCGGGGGAGGGAAGGGTGGGGGGATTGCTTCGTCGCTTGGCTCCTCGCAACGACGGCAGCGTGTTCGGGAGTTTCACTATGAATCACGATACCAAGCTCCGAAAACCGCAGAGCAAAGCCGCGCATGCCGCGCTGTCCTACCAATCCGGCTTCGGCAATCACTTCGTCTCCGAGGCGGTGCCTGGCGCCTTGCCGGTCGGCCGCAATTCGCCGCAGCATCCGCCGCACGGGCTTTATGCCGAGCTGATCTCCGGCACCTCGTTCACCGCCCCGCGCGGCGAAAACCACCGCACCTGGACCTACCGCATCCAGCCCTCGGCGGTGCACCGGCCCTATGCGCGCATCGACAACGGCCTGTTCCGCAGTGCGCCGTTCGACGACGTCGACGCGACGCCGACGCAATTGCGCTGGAGCCCGC
Source organism: uncultured Alphaproteobacteria bacterium (assembly GCA_963729335.1). GTDB lineage: Bacteria > Pseudomonadota > Alphaproteobacteria > Rhizobiales > Xanthobacteraceae > BOG-931. The sequence continues at coordinate 661,316 of CAVSNN010000001.1, read as the reverse complement.
TTCCGGTTCCGAAAGCGCCCACCGACTTCGTCGCAGGCATCGTCACGCTGGGCGGCAACGGCGACGTTGCGACCCAAGTCGGCATGGCGGTGCACGTCTACGCCGCCAATCGCTCGATGACCGACCGCGCTTTCTACAATGCCGACGGCGAAATGCTGATCGTGCCGCAACAGGGCCGCGCCCGCTTTGTCACCGAGCTTGGCGTCATCGAGGCGCCGCCGGGCGAGATCGTCGTCATCCCGCGCGGCTTGCGCTTTCGCGTCGAGCTGCCCGACGGTCCGTCGCGCGGTTACATCTGCGAAAACTACGGCGCCATGCTGCGGCTGCCGGAGCTCGGCCCGCTCGGCTCCAACGGGCTTGCCAATCCGCGCGATTTTCTAAGCCCGGTCGCCGCCTACGAAGACACCAAGGCGCCGTGCGTCATGGTGGCGAAATTCCAGGGCAATCTATGGGCGGCGGAGATGGATCACTCGCCGCTCAACGTCGTCGCCTGGCACGGCAATTTCGCGCCGTATAAATACGAGCTTTCGCGCTTCATGGTGATCGGCACGGTGAGCTTCGATCATCCCGATCCCTCGATCTACAGCGTGCTCACCGCGCCGTCCGAAGTGCCCGGCACCGCCAATATCGATTTCGTGATCTTCCCGCCGCGCTGGCTCGTCGGCGAGGATACCTTCCGCCCGCCGTGGTATCACCGCAACGTCATGACCGAATTCATGGGACTGTTATACGGCGAATACGACGCCAAGGCCGAAGGCTTCCTGCCCGGCGGCGCTAGCCTGCACAACTGCATGACCGCGCACGGCCCGGACGCCGAGACCTGGGAGCGTGCGACAAAGGCGCAGCTTAACCCGCATAAAATCGAAGACACCATGGCGTTCATGTTCGAGAGCCGTTACGCCATGCGGCTCACCCGCCATGCCGTCGAGTCCTCCGAGCTTCAGCACGATTATTTCGAAGGCTGGCAAGGGCTGCAGAAGCATTTTTCAGGGAAATGATCCGTCATCCTGAGGTACGCGCCCATAGCAGGCGCAGCCTGCGTGCACTTGGCTGCGATGGCGCGCCTCTCCCTCATCCTGAGGTGCGCGCCAAAGGCGCGCCTCGAAGGATGCGGCCGCGGCGCGCGCGCAATGCCGTAGCCTGGATTGAGCTACGCGAAATCCGGGAGAAAAATTCTAACAAACGTATGTTTACGCGGCTTCCAGCCGCGCCAATTCGGCCTCGAAGTCGAAGCGCAATTGCGCGCCTTCCTCCTCGGGCAGCCAATGGGTCATCTGCGGAAAGATGGTGCGATAGAGCGCCGTGCGGTCGTCGTCCCAAGGAATCGACGCCATCGACTTCGCAGCGCGCATCTGCGCCAGGATCGCGTGCAGTTCCGCCCGAACCTCGTCCGGATCGGGATACCAAGTGGGCGTCTCGCGCTCCTCGGAATCGCCATCGTTTGTGAACAAGTCGCCTTGGCGGGGAGAGGTCATACGCCGCCCTCCGGTAACTGCGAGGCCTCCGTCACCAGCTTGTAATCGACCTTGAGCGCGCCCCGGAAGTGACTTTGGCCGCATAGAATTTTTCGCTTCTCGTCGGGCCGCAGCTTGTTGAGATCGAGCGTGTCCTTGGTCTCACGAACGAGGTAGAGCCGGTCCACACCGCCGTTCGGATCCTCCATCACGATCGCCCAATCGGGATTGTACTCACCGATCGGTGTTGTCACGGTGAACCAGGAGGGTAGCTTGATGTATAGCTTCACGTCCTGGCGCGTTTCGAGGGCCTGCGCGAATGCCTTTTCCACCTCGGAATCAAACTGCACACCATCATAGAGGTGCGTGCCGCCGACGCCGCCGATTTCCGTGCTCGGCACGAGGTAGTCGCGCCAGACGTTTTCGATTTCCTCTTTGAACAGCGTCTGGTCATACCAGTCGTCGATCTTCTCGTATTTGATGCCGTCGACCAGTTGATCGGCGAGCTTGGCCTTGATGATGCCGACCGCGACCGTCGCGAACTCATGCGGATTATCGAGCGCCGCGTCGCGCAATGTGCTGCGCCGGAAAATCGCCAGCAGCGTCCGCCGCGATAGCCGCATCGGCGGTGAAGTGTTCTCCATCAGGTTTTCCATGATGGCGACGATGTTCGGCAGCGGATATCGCCCGGCGAGATCGATGGCGGTCTTGGCGCCGCTCTGCACGATCGGTTCGAACAGGTCTTCGTTCTTCTGCACACGCAGCGCGACCTTGGTGATGGCGACGCGCGGCTTGCGGATCGTCGCCTTGTCCAGTTCGGGCAGCACGTCGGCAATCAGCCTGTCGCTATCGACCCGCACCGCGTATTGCGTCTTGTGCTTGATCTTGTCCCACAGTGCCTTGAATTCGGGTTTGAGCATGTAGCTCTTGCGCAGTTTGATGGTGGTGCGCTTCTTCTTATCGGGCGGCGGCGGCGGCACGCCCTCCTTGCCGTATTCGCGCTCGATCTCGCTTTGCAGCCCTTCGACGAAACGCTGGTAACTCTCGCTCGCCACCACGGTGAGCACGTTGACGGCTTCCTCGCGCACCCGCTCGCCGGTTTGGTCGACCGGCAGGCGGATGCCGCGCCCGACTTGCTGGCGGCGCTCGGTTTCCGAGCCCACCTCGCGCATGGTGCAAATCTGAAACACATTGGGATTGTCCCAGCCCTCGCGCAGCGCCGAATGCGAAAAGATGAACGCCACCGGTTCGTCGAATGAAAGCAATTTCTCCTTGTCGCGCATGATCAGGTCGAAGGCGGTTTCGTCCTCCTTGGAGCGCCCGGTGCTCTCCTGGAATTCCACCTCGCCCGATTTGCGCGTCTTGCTGGCGAAATAGTGCGCCTGCAGCGTCATCGGATCGGCGTGTCGCCACTCCGGATATTTCGCCTTCAATTCGTTGAAACACTTGATGTAAAGCTTGCGAATGATGCCGTTTTCGGCGACGAAATTATCCACCTTGTCGATGAAGAACAGCGACAGCACTTTGATGCCTCGCCCGTGCAACCGCGCCTGCCGCAGAAAATGCTCCTCGATGGTGGCGCGCATCTGCGCTTCGAAGATCGCGGCCTTTTCGACGCCGACCGCGCCGCCTTTCTTGATTTCGACGTTGTTGGCGAAGCGGACGAAGCCGGCCCCCCAGTTGATTTCGTCCACTACGAAGCCTTGATAGTCGGCGCGCCCCGTTTTTTCCTCCAGATCGTCGCCCGGCTTGATGGTCAACACCGTTTCCTTGATCGCGCCGGCTTTCATCAGCTTGTGGACCGCCAAGCGCGCCGTCAGCGTGCGCTTTTTGGTCATGATGTCATCGACGCGGATGAACGGCAGATTGGCGTTGTCGTCCTCCGTCACCGATGCGACCTCGATGCGCTTCACCAGCCCTTGCCGGTAGGCGTCGAATGGAGTGAGGCGATAGATCGTGTTGTAGGGATTGCGGTGCGTCGCGCTGTAACGCAGCGCGAACAGCGGATCGAGCGCCGCGAGCGCCCGCACCCGGTTTTCGCTCTCCATGTTCTGCGGTTCGTCGAGGATCAATACCGGCCGTGCCGCCTGGATCAGGTGAATCGGCTTTTCGCCTTGCAGGCGGTCGGTCGCCGCCTTGATGACGTTCTCTGCCCGCGCAAAAGCATCGATGGTCATCACCATCAATTCCAATCCATCCGATAGCGCGAACGTGCGCACCTGCGAGAGGTTTGCGGAATCGTAGACGCTGAAGCGATAGGGCGGGTTGCCGTATAGCTCCTTCAGGTGCTTGTCGGTGATGCGCAGCGTCGCCAAAACGCCCTCGCGCACCGCGATCGAGGGTACCACCACGATGAACTTGCGCAGGCCGAAGCGGCGGAACAATTCGTGCGCGGTGCGCAAATAGACGTAGGTCTTGCCGGTGCCGGTCTCCATCTCGACCGAGAAATTACCGAAACGCGCCTGCTTGGCACCGGATGCCGTCTCGATCTCGGTTTCAATGGTTTCGAGCTTGGTGCCGGGTTCTATTCCACGCGCGGCTTGCACCGTATTGAGGTTAGCGAGGATGGTCGCGTCATCGAGATCAAGCCGGTTGGCGACCGCCTGAAACGATGCGCCCTTGGGCGCGACGAGCTGGCTCGGCGCATACGGCTGACCTTCCAGCAAGCCGCGCGCCGCCGCGATGGCGTCGAGCTGATACTCCTGCGTGGCGTCGAATTTGAATTCCATGGCGGCACGCTACCTTTTCTCCGCCCCCGCGCAGCGGGGGAGGGGGACCGCGCCGCGAAGCGGCGTGGTGGAGGGGGCGACGGCCTCAGAGCCGCTCCGCCGCCATTCGAACGATTGCGTCAGCCGCTTCATCGATGCTGCCCATCAAGTCTCTTGCGGCGATGCGCGCCACTGTCACGCCGCGCGCTTCGAGCCAAGCATCACGGCGCAGATCGCGTTGCGGCCGTGTGCCCATGTCGTGGCTCACGCCGTCAACCTCGATCGCCAACCGCGCCTTGGCGCAATAAAAGTCGAGCACGTAAGGACCGATCGGATGCTGGCGCCGGAAAACCGGTTTGTCCGGCGCGCGGCCGCGCAATCGGACCCACAGGCGCGTTTCCGGTACCGACAACGTCCGGCGCAGGCGTTGAGCATTGCTGATGGTTTTCGTCGGCGCTCTCATGATCGTGTGCTCAGAGGCCCCCTCCACCGCCCTTCGGGCGGTCCCCCTCCCCCGCTGCGCTGCGCTCCGCGGGGGCGGAAGATTGCGTAGATCGTCGCAACGATCGCATCACAACACCTTCAGCCGGCATTGCAGCGCCAGATTGGCGGACAGCGTGTCGTCAAGCGCGGTGTCGCGGCAGATGAACAGCGCATTCTTCGACAGCTTGAGCGCCCGCACCGCCTCCAGCGTCAGGGTGTCGTCGAGACAGATGACGAAGCTCTGCTCGCGGTCCGGATCGGTGACGCGCCAAAACGTTTGCTTGCCCGTTTCTGAGATTTTCTCGACGCGCGAGGTGAGGCTGTAGCCCTCGCGCAACGCCACTTCCCAGATGACATTCTCGGGCTTCCAGCCGGGAATGAGCGAATCGGCAAAGGCTTCGATTTGGGTGGCCAAAGTGGCAACCTCTTTTTCGGCGACGCCCGTCCAGACGCGGATATTTGAGCTTTGGAGTTCAAACGCACGAAGGCCTCCTGCCGCCCCATTTCCATTGACAGCCTTCAATGCCCATCCCGCGCGCTCACGAGCAACATCCGCGAGAGTCGCACGATTTGTCTCGGGAATAGGCAACTTCTCAGGAAATTGCACCGTGATTACGCGCCGATTTCCGGCATCTTCGTGATTCTGTTCAATTACAGCCTGTGTTGCCGTGTTGCTTCCCGCAAAAAAATCTAAGACGATGTCCTCGGCATCTGGAACGGTAGCGATTTGTAACATTCGACGAATTAGCTTTGTTGGTTTGACTGAATTCAAAACGTTTTCGGTATTTTGATATGCGACCGCTTCAATTAGTTGCTTCTTGGCATCTTGAGTATGTCCCACATCTTTATGAAACCAGAGAGTCTGCGGAACTACCCCCGCCTTAACCTCAGATACAAATCGCTTTAAGCGTGGCATGTTGGACTTATCTTCGCCCCACCAAATACGGCCATCCTTATCGAGTTGTTCGAACTTCGATTTCTTTACCCGCCAATACGTACCGATGGTTGGCTTAAATTTCTTTCCGCTAGGGCTCTCCACCTCATAGAGGCCTTCAGAATAGTAGTTTCGAGCAGTCAAATCACTTGAGCTCCAATCACCCCTCGGATCATTGTCGAGATTTGTATATCGCGAAGTAGCTGCTTCACTTCTAGGCAAGAGATGGGGAAGCCACACTTCCGCATTTCGAGCGCAAGCAAGAATGTAATCGTGGTCATCGGAAAAATGTTTTGCTGTGTTCTTTGGCGAAAAGACCTTTTGCCATATAATCGTAGCAAGAAAGTTTTCTTCGCCAAAAATCTCATTGATCAGAGTCCTCAGATTTCCAAACTCATGATCGTCACAGCTGACAAAAATAACTCCGTCATCCCGCAAAAATTGCCGCGCCAACGCCAATCTCGGATACATCATGGAGAGCCAAGCCGAGTGGATGCGGCCGTTCTTGTCCACCTGCGAGGTGGTGTAGTCGCCGTCGCCGTTCTTCTGGCCGGTGATGCGCAGATAATTGTCGAGCGGATCGGCAAAATCGTCCGGATAGATGAAGTCGTTGCCAGTATTGTAGGGCGGGTCGATGTAGATCATCTTCACCCGGCCGAAATAGGAGCGGTAGAGGACCTTCAGCACTTCCAGGTTCTCGCCCTCGATGAAGACGTGCTGCGCCTCGTCGAAATTGACGCTGTGCTCGCGGTCCGGCGCGAGCGTCGCGCGCGTCGGCAGTTGCAACATGGCGATGGCGTCGCGCTTGCCGGCCCATGAGAAGGTGTAGCGCTCGGGCCCGGCGTCGCCATTTTCGCCGAGCAGCGCTTTCAGCTTCTCGGCGTTGAGCTTGCCTTCGGCAAAGGCTTCCGGAATGAGCGCGCGCAATTGCTCGCGCAGCTCCGAGCGCATGTCTGGCGACTGGGCCGCGACCCGTTCGGGCCCGGAATCTTGTGGATTTTTCGGCATCGACTTCGGCACGCAACTACCCTTGCGAGATTCGGCAGTCGAACGCGAGGGCGTTCGATGATAGCGGCCACATGTTTTGGGTTGCAAGAACAAAATAGGAACAATCAACAGCTATAAGAGGGCCGGCCCGTCGTCGTCGCACTAATGGCGACCACCCCTTGACATTGGTCCCCGTTTCCGTTATATATGGCGACGATCATCTCGCCCATGAAGGACGCCGCCGCGGAGGCAGATCGCGGCGGTGGGGCGAGAGGCGGAGCCCGCGGGCGGGTTTGCAGCCCGCTCCCGGGCGGTCCGGGCATCATGCCTGCCGGCATTACGACCGGCATGCGAGGTGCGTCGCTGGATGTGGTCGAGCCGTCGGCGGAGTGACCCCCGCCCCTTTGACGGTCTTTCCCACGAAGCCTGGCCCGGATCGCACCAAGGGACCACACACCCCTTGGGAAGAGCCGTGGTGGAGCGCCGGAAGGCGAGCTGCCCCCTCCCATTCCCTCCCCCGCAAGCGGGGGAGGGTGAGGGTGGGGGCAGCGCCGCGCCCCAAAGCGCGGAGGTTACGGTCCTGCGTCTTCCGGCGTTCCATAATCCTTTATTCGTTGTTTGTAGGGTGGGTAGAGCGCAGCGAAACCCACCATGGCTTGATAGAAAGTCGATGGGTTTCGCTGCGCTCTACCCATCCTACGGCGAAACGGAAAAAGCGAAGAGACGAAACCGAGGCCGCCACCGCCTCGCAGCTCTCTTCCTCCCGGGTTTCGCGCTTCACGTGACCAAGATCGGGCCACCCGCACACAAAGGGGAGTGCGGGAACGAGAGGGATTTATCCTTCACCCTCCCCTGCAGGGGGAGGGTCGTCCGCCGTAGCTCGCAAAGCGAGCGAAGGCGTGACGGGGTGGGGTGTGGCGTCGCCGAGATGCTCGTGCGCGCTCTGAACTTCCCCCCACCCGCTTCGCTGCGCTCGCGACCTCCCCCCTGCAGGGGGAGGTGAAACAGGAGACCCATGAATCGAAAGGACACCGACCGCGTCAACGAGTGCGCCGCCGTCTTTGGCGCCATGCTCCAGGCGGGATTCAAGAACAACAAGCCCAAGCTTTCGGCTGCGGACTTCGCGCGGCGTTACGGGCGCGAAGCGGCGGCCCAGCAGCGGCGCTATTGCAACGCATTCGCGCTGTGGCGGACTTGCCCAAAAAACCGCTGCCGCCGGGCGCGAAGCTGCCTGGGTTACGTGACCGATTGCCTCAAGCGCGCGTTCCGCATTGTGCCGCCGCGGCTGCACGTGCAGGTCCGGCGCGAGTTGCTCCACGGCGTGCCGCGCAATATCGGCGCCCCCGAGCGCAAGGCGCGGCATAACCTGCCGGGAGATTTCTATGAGACGAGGAGGACTGACCGGAGGGAGGATGCAAAGGCGTAGCGCGAGAGCGGAGTTATTTTCACCTCTCCCCGCGTGCGGGGAGAGGTCGAGCGAAGCGAGGGTGAGGGGGCCTCTCAGCGAGTTCTGAGTGCCGCAATTCTGCGCCCAGCGGAGAGGCCCCCTCACCCCACCCTCTCCCCGCACGCGGGGAGAGGGAACAGCGCGCCGAGTTCGGGTTGCGCCGGCGCGCTGCCGACATGGCAATGGGCCGGGCCAGCGGGTAGGGTAGAACTCATGAACTTCGACTTCACCGCGGAGCAAAAAGAGTTCGCCGAATCGGTGCGGCGTTTTGCGCGCAAGGAGCTCGCGCCGGGCGCGCTCGAGCGCGCTCACGATCCGCGCTTTCCGTTCGACGTGGCGCAGCTTTTGGCCAAGCAAGGCCTGATGGGCATCGCGTTGCCGCAAAGCGACGGCGGACAGGGCGGCAGCCTGGTCGACGCGGTGATCGCGATTGAACAGGTCGCCGCCGCATGCCCGCGCAGCGCCGACGTGGTGCAGTTCGGAAATTTCGGACCGATCCGCACCTTCGCCGAATACGGCACGCCGGCGCAGAAGGCGCGCTGGCTAGGCGAGCTCCTCGCCGGCCGCATGGTGATGTCGCTCGGCATGACCGAGCCCGACGCCGGCTCGGCGCTCACCGATCTGAAGACCGAAGCGCGGGCGGACGGCTCGCACTACATCGTCAACGGCTCCAAGGTGTTCGCCACGTTCAGCCCGGACGCCCGGATTTTTCTCGTCTATCTGCGTTTCGGACCGGGCCTCTCCGGCATCGGTTCGGTGCTGATCGAGCGCGACACGCCCGGATTTTCCATCGGCGCGCCGTCGGCATTCATGAGCGGGGAGGAATGGTGCGAGCTTCACTTCCGGGACTGCCGGATCCCGGCCGAAAACGTGCTGCTCGGGCCGGGCGGCTTTAAGAAACAAATGGCGGGCTTTAACGTCGAGCGGCTGGGCAATACGGCGCGTTCGCTCGCCTGCGGCCGTTACGCCTTCGACGCGGCGCGCGATTATGCGGCAACGCGCCAGCAGTTCGGCAGGCCGCTGTGCGAGTTTCAGGGCCTGCAATGGAAATTCGCCGACATGGCGATAAAGCTCGACGGCGCGCAGCTCCTGCTCTATCGCGCCGCCGCCCATGCCGATCGCGGGCTGCCGTCGGCCTATGAGACCGCGATCGCCAAGGCGGCTTGCAATCAGACGGGCTTCGAGGTCGCGAGCGAGGCGGTGCAGATCATGGGCGCGCTGGGCTACAGCCGCGACACGCTCGTCGAATATTGCATGCGGCGCACGCGCGGCTGGATGATCGCCGGCGGCTCGATCGAGATGCTGAAAAACCGCATCGCCGAGCACGTCTTCGACCGCCGCTTCGACCAGCGCAAGCGGCCGCCGGCCGCGGCGGAGTAAAATCCGTCGTTCAACCCCGGCCGCGCGCCAACGTGAACAACAGCCAAGCGACCAGCGCGGCGCCGGCGCCCAAGGCTGCAAGATCCGTCAAGCGCGACGGCAGCGCCACGGTGACAAATGCGAGCGCTGCGAGCAAGACGTTGACGAAAAAAACGCGCGCCACCACCTCGATCACGGCGAAGCCGCGGTCGGTGGCGCGTTGATAGAAATGCGTGCGGTGCGCTTGCCAGATCGGCTCGCCAGCGATCAAGCGGCGCACGAGCGTGATGGAACTGTCGGCAAGGTAATATAACGGCAAGAGGATCGCCGCGGCGCGTCCGCCATGGGCGGCGAGCAAAACCAGGAGCCAGCCGAGCAGGAGCCCGACAGGCAGGCTGCCGGCGTCGCCCAGGAAGAGCCTCGCCACCGGACGGTTGAAATAGCCAAAGCCGATCATGGCGCCGCACAGCGCAAGACTGATGACAACGGCCGGCACCGGCAGCGCGCCGAATAGCCCGATCGCCGTCAACGCCACGGTGATCGGGACGGCTTCCACGACCGTCATCCAGTCAAGGCCGTCCATGAAATTCACCAGATTGACGAACCATAATCCGCCGATCACCAGCGCAATACGCTCGATCCACCACGGCAAAATGGGCAGCACGCGCAGGTTCTCCGGCACGGCATAGATCGCCATGGCAACAGCCAAGGTTTGCAGCAACAGCCGCGGCGCCACGTCGATCGGACGAACGTCGGCCGCCATGCCGATGACCGCGATGAGGATGACGGCGCCAAACAGCGTTGCCACTTGCATCGCGTTTGCGGTTCCTGCGGGCAGCAGCAACAAGACGCCGCAGGACACCGCAATCGTCGCCGCGACCACGGCAATCCCGCCGCCTTGCGGGGTAGGGACCTTATGCGACGAGCGGAGGTTCGGCGGCGCCAGCGCGTAGCGCAGAAGCAAGGGACGCAATGCAACGATCAGAACCGCGCTCGCGAACGCCGCCACAATGAGAATCGCCGGCGCACGCGACGCCCAGGAAGCCGTCAACTCGCCGCTCATCGGTGCCGCCGCGTCTGCGTTTTCATTCCGCGAGGCTTTACCATAACAATCTTGCCGGACCGCGCAATTTCCGGGATGGTGCGACCCCCGGAGAAACCCCACAGGCCGCCGGATGACGGCATTATCGACCATCGCTCGCTTCGATCGTGCGTTTCTCGCAACACTAGCCGATTGGCTTGCCATCGCCGTGGCCGTCGCGCTGCCGTGGTCGACCACGGCGACCGGAATCTGCATTGCCTTGTGGCTTGTGGCTTTGCTGCCGACGTTGGACGCAGCCGCCGTCAAACGCGAACTGGCCACCGCGGCCGGCGGACTTCCCGTCCTGTTATGGTGCCTGGGCGCGGTCGGCATGCTGTGGGCGGATGTCGGCTGGGCCGCGCGCTTTGGCGGCCTCGACGGCTTTCACCGACTGTTGGCGATTCCCTTGCTGCTGGCGCAATTCCGCCGCTCCGAACACGGCAGCCGCGTGGTTTTAGGATTTCTCGTCTCATCGGCGACGGTACTCGTCGCGTCCTATGTGCTGGTGACGGTGCCCAGCCTTCATCGGCCCGATAACGTCTATGGCATCCCGGTCCATGACGATATTTTCCAGGGCTCGGCATTTCTGATTTGCGGATTTGGCGCGCTCGGTTATGCCGTACTCGAGTATGGAAAAAACCGTTGGCGCGCGACCTCGGCGGTGGTCGCAATCGGCGCGCTCTTTCTCGTCAATTTTGCGTTCGTCACCATCAGCCGCATCACCCTTCTCGTCGCACCGGTGCTTGCCGTTTTGCTCGGCTGGCGATTGGGCCGCTGGACGGGAATATTGGGCGTCTGCGTTGTCGGCGCCGTCGTCGGCGCCACATTCTGGTTCGGCTCACCCGAGTTGCGTCTTCGCATGCATGATTTCGTTCAAGAATTCGATCAATACCGCGCCACCAATAAAGGGACTTCGATCGGCGAGCATCTGGCATTCCTCGAGGAATCCGTGGCGATCATTGCCGCCGCGCCTGTCATCGGTCACGGCACAGGTTCGATCCCGGAGGAATTTCGTTGGATCACGGCGGGCAGAACCGGCGTATCGGCGGAGCTCACAGTCAATCCCCACAACCAGACCTTCGGCGTCGCTATTCAGCTCGGTCTCATCGGCGCGCTGGTGCTGTGGTCGATGTGGATTGCGCATTTTTTACTGTTCCGCGGCGACGGTCCTGCCGCCTGGCTCGGCACGGCGGTCGTCGTCGAGAACGTCGTCTCTTCCGTCGCGCACTCGCATTTGTTCGATTTTAATAACGGCTGGCTCTATGTCTTCGGCGTCGGCGTCTTGGGCGGCATGGTGTTGCGCGAGCGCGCCGCGCCGCCGACAGTGCCGGCCGCGGCGACGTTCGCCTGATCTGGCCGCTCAATTCGGTGCGTCGAGGAGCCGCCGATAAAGCGCAACGGTTTGCCGCCCGATAATCTCGGCGGCGAATTTTTCGACAACTAATGTCCTTGCCGCCGCGGCATAGCGCATGCGAAGTTCCGGCGCGCCGGCGAGACGATCCATCGCCGCGGCCAAAGCCTGCGCGTCATCGACCGGAACGAGAAGGCCGGTTTGTTCCGCAACGACGATTTCACGGCAGCCTGGAACATCGCTCGCGATCATGGCGCGGCCGCACGCGGCCGCTTCCATGAGCGAGAGCGGCAGACCTTCGCGGCGCGACGGCAGGACGGCGACATGCGCGCGCGCCCACAGACCGGCGATGTCGCCGACCTGGCCGAGCCAGGCGATGCCCGGCTCGTCATTCCAGGATTTGGCTTCCTCCCCGGTTACCGATGCGGGATTGGCCGGATCGGGGGTGCCGGCAATCAACAGGCGGACGTCCGAGCCGCGTGCGCGCAACAGGCGATGCGCGGCAATGAGCGTGCGGATTCCCTTGTCGTCAAGCAGGCGGCCGACGAAACCGAAAGTCGGCGGACCGATAGGCTCGGGCAGCGGAGTGAAGCGTTTGACGTCGATGCCAGATCCGGCAATAAGCGCGATGCGGCTTTTCGGGATGCCGAGCGACATCAATGCCGCCAGATCGTCGCCGTTCTGCACCAGCGCAATGTTGCGCTTGCGATCGATCAGAAAACTTAACGCCGCACCGATCAGCCGGCGCAGCGCGCGGGCTTTGGCTGTGTTTGCCGTGAACGAATAACCGAGGCCGATGAAGGCATTGACGCACGTGGTCCGGCGGCCAAGCGCTGCGATCATGCCCAACACGCAAGCCTGCAACGCCACATGATGGGTCAGCGCGGGGGTCACCGTGCGATGCACGCGCCGCAGTGCAGCGACGGTTGAGAACGAGGCGAACGGAGACAGGCTGCCGCGCGCAAACGGGATGGGATGTAGGACAAACCGCTCGGCTTCGATCGCCGCCGCGCCGTCGTTGACCCGCGTTGCCACGTGTACCTCGAATCCGGCGTCACGCGCGGCGCGTGCCATCGGCAGGCGGTGCGAAAGAAATGCCCAGTCCTCGGTGACGACGTAGAGGAGCCGTGGCGGTTTTGCTCTATTCGCGGTCAAACTTTTAGCCTCACGGCATCAATATCGGCAATGTCATGGCATCCGCAATCGACCGGGCGAAACGGACTTCGAACGTCGGCGTGGCGAGCCCGGCTATGCGCCGACGCTCGGCCATGCCGTAACCGGTGGCGACCTGCATCGCACCGGCGATGCCGGCGCGCTTGGCGGCTTCGATGTCGATGGCCCTGTCGCCGACCAGCCACGATGCCTTCAGATCGAGCGCAAGGTCGGATGCCGCTTGCAGCAGCATGCCCGGATTGGGCTTGCGCGCCGGATGGTTCGGATGGGCAAACTCCTCGCGGCCTTCGGGGTGGTGCGCGCAGGCGTAGACCGCGTCGAGGCGCGCGCCGTCGGCGGCCAAGGTCGCGACAAGCGACTGCTGCACGGCCTTAAATTCGTTCCAGCCATAATAGCCGCGGCCGATGCCGGCTTGGTTGGTGACGATGACGACAGCGAGGCCGCGCTTGTTGGCCGCGGCGATCACGCCCGCGGCGCCGGGAATCACGACAATGTCTTCGACGCGGCACAAATACTCGGTATCCTCGACGATGGCGCCGTCGCGATCCAAGAACAGCGCCGGACGGCCCGGCGGCAGGTCGGTTAAAATTTCACACCACACGCCGTCGCCATTGAGCGGATGTTCAAACGGCCGCATCGCCTGGTTCTTTCTTCGCCCTCGCGGCGATTTCCTTTCATATCGCAGCAAAATTATGTTAGGTCCACAGCCGCCTGGGAGCGATCGTGACCGACCGCGACAGCAAAGAGACGAGCATCGAGAACGATACGGTGGCCGAGCATTTCCGCCGCTCATGCGAGACGCTGTCGCGCGCGGCGGAAGACCCGAAATTGCGCGCCGCCATCCACGCCATCGCCGCCGTCATAGCGGACGCGTTTCGCGCCGGAGGCAAATTGCTGATCGCCGGCAATGGCGGCAGCGCCGCGGATGCCCAGCATATCGCCGGTGAATTCTTGTCGCGCTTGAACTTCGACCGCAATCCGCTGCCGGCGATCGCGCTCACGACCGACAGCTCCGTCCTGACCGCGATCGGCAACGATTATGGCTTCGAGCGCGCCTTCGAACGTCAGGTGCGCGGTCTCGGCAAGCCGGGCGATGTATTCATCGCGATCTCGACGTCCGGGCGGTCGCCCAATGTACTCGCCGCCCTCAAAGCCGCCCGCGAGGCCGGCCTGATCACGATCGGGCTCACCGGAACGGCAGCCAATGGTGCCATGCAGCCGCTGTGCGATCATTGCCTCGCAGCGCCGTCGGCCGAGACGCCGCTTATCCAGCAAATCCACATTGTCGCGGCGCATGCCATTTGTGGCCTTGTCGAGCGTAGCCTATTCGGCGGCGCTTAGTGGCTGTTTTGATAATTTGTTATGTTTTTCAACAGGTTGGAGCGTTCACCATCTGAACATTAAGCTTGACGTTCATGGCGTGAACAAGGTATTGGTAGCGCGGATGGGAGGGCTGACCGATGCCCCAGGCGGCGCGCGATGAGCAACCGGATAACGCCAGAATCGTGCTCGGGCTCTTGGAATTGGTGGAGCGCGATGGCGCCCAGTCGCAGCGTAAGCTGGCATCGGACCTCGGCATCGCGCTCGGCCTCGTCAACGCCTACCTCAAGCGCTGCGTCAAGAAAGGTCTTCTCAAGATCGGTCAGGCGCCGCCGCGGCGCTACGCTTACTATCTGACGCCGCACGGCTTTGCCGAAAAGTCCCGGCTCACGGTCGAGTATCTCTCCAGCTCATTCTCATTTTTCCGCCGCGCTCGTGAGGATTGTTCGTCGGTCCTCAGCGGGGCGCGCGCCCGCGGCTGGAACCGGGTGGCACTGATCGGCGTCTCGGACCTTGCCGAGATCGCGACGATCTGCGCGCTCGAACAGGGCATCGTCATTGTCGCGGTAGTGGACGCCAAATCGAAAAGCGACCGTTTCGTCGGAACCCCGGTGGTGCAGTCGCTCGACGCCGTGCCGGGAGGCTTCGACGCCATAGTGATGACCGATCTGCAAGCGACGCGCGAATCGGTCAAATCCGTCGCCGACCAGTTCGATGCCAACCGCGTCCTGGTCCCGGCGCTGCTTGGGATTCGTCTCGAAGGCGCAACGGAGAACGCCGCATGACGCTCGAATTGCACCCGCGTTGGTTCGTTGCCCATACCCATCCTCATGCCGAGGCCAAGGCGACCGCGCATCTCAATCGTCAAGGTTTCGAGATTTATTTTCCGCGTTATCTGAAGCGGCGGCGGCACGCCCGCCGCATCGAGACCGTCGCGGCGCCGCTGTTTCCCCGCTATCTGTTCGTCGCCGTCGACCTGGCGGCGCAGCGCTGGCGGTCGATTTATTCGACCGTCGGTATCACCAGGCTCGTTTGCAACGGTGACGATCCGACCGCGGTGCCCGAAGGCATCGTCGAGGCGCTGAAGAGTCGCGAAGACACCAACGGTTTCATCAAACTGGACTATCGGCCGCCGTTTCGCGCCGGCGACAAAATTCGCGTGCTTGACGGCGCATTTGCGTCCTGCCTGGGCTTGTTCGACGGCATGGCGGAACGCGAGCGGATCGCAATTCTTCTCGATCTGTTGGGCCGTAAGGTTCGGGTAGTGCTGGACGCGGATCTGGTCGCCGCGGCTTAGCTGCGGTCCGTGTCCTGTCGTGAGTGTTGCGTCTGTGTGTTCGGGTGACCTGGTCTCACCCGGAGTGCGGTAGCGTGGAATTTCCCAAAAAACGGCGGCTTGGAAAAACTCTCTCGCTATGGCGGGTTCGAAGAGCAGCTTTGGCGGGGTGCTAGCGTGGCATCCTCCAGCGCAGCCCATGCTGTTGCAGCGACCTCCGGCCGTCGGGCCTTTCCGCTTATGAAAATCTCTAAAGAACGCACGGGCGCGGTGTCTGAGACGGTGTTCGCACTACTGCGGCACTTCTTAGTGGCCTATCCGAGCCGCTCGCTCACTATTATCGCCCTGTTGAGCGTTGCCGGCCTAGTCGAGGGCGTCAGTGTCCTCGCCCTGCTGCCTTTTGTGCAATTCGCCTTCGCTGGTGACGGCGCTTCCGCCGGCAACGTCAGTGTCATGATAGGCAAGAGCCTGTCGGTCGTCGGTCTGACGCCTTCGATTGGCTCACTTTTGCTGGTTATTGTCGTCGGCATTTGCGTCAAGGCGGCGATAACATTGATTGCCATGAAAGAGGTGGGCTACGCCGTCGGTCGGATGATGACCGATCTCAGGCATCGGCTGATCGCGGCACTGATGAACGCCCAGTGGTCATATTTCGTAGGGCGTCCTCTCGGTGTTTTTGCCAATTCCACCGGCGCGGAGACGGTTCGCGCCGGAAATACGTATCAACTATCCGCACGTATGGCAGCAGCATTGATCCAGGCGGTCGTTTATGGCGCGGTTACCGTTATCGTCTCGTGGAAGGTTGCGCTTTTTGCAGTCCTTGCAGGTATTGTTGGCGCCATCGCATTGCGTAAGGTTATAGCATCTGCCCACAAATCCGGAGATCTTCAGACCGATCTGCTGAGGTCAATCGCCGTCCGTACGACAGATATCCTGCAAGGCATCAAGGCCATCAAGGCGATGGGTGCGGAAAAATCCGCGTCGCCGTTGCTTAATCAAGAGATTAGCGAGCTGGACCACGCGCAAAGAAGCCAAGTTTGGTCGGGTGAGTTCCTGCGCGTTGCCCAAGAGCCAGTCGTGACGATTTTTCTCGCTGTGGGGATTTATGGAGCCGTCGAAATTGGCGGTGAACCGCTACCGACACTGATGGTGGTTGCAGTTCTTTTCTATCGACTTCTTAACAGGTTCCAAGCGATGCAGGAACTCTACCAGCAGATCGGTATCGGAGCTAGCGCCTATTGGTCGATCTATCGACTCTGCGAACAGACTGAGCGGGCGGGAGAGCGTCCCTCAAGGTCGATGGTGCCGTCGGGAGATGTTCCGCGGATCGAGCTAGCCGCGGTGTCCTTCGGCTACGGGGACAAAAAAGATGTGCTGCACGATATTTCGCTCCGTATTGAACCGGGGGAATTTGTCGCCGTCTCTGGACCGTCGGGTGGTGGCAAGACGACATTGCTGGACGTCGTGAGCGGCTTGTTGTCACCCGCGGCCGGCAGCGTGTTGATTGGCGGCAATGATCTTGGCGAACTCGATCTGCGCTCCTGGCGCGGTCGCATCGGCTATGTGCCGCAGGAGATGCTGCTGCTGCACGATACAGTCTACCGCAATATCTGTCTGGGCGACGAAACAATTTCCCGGGGCCGTGCCGAGGCGGCATTGCGTGCGGCCGGTGTATGGGATGTTGTGGCTTGCCTTCCCGAGGGATTGGACACTATGGTCGGAGAGCGCGGCAGCCGCTTTTCCGGCGGCCAGCGCCAGCGCATCTCGCTTGCGCGCGCGCTCGCGCGTCAGCCGTCGGTGCTGGTGGTCGACGAGATCACCGGATCTCTTGATAAATATCAGGAACAGGCGGTATGCGCCACGCTGCGGCAGCTCGCGGGAAAGATGACGATCATCGCGGTTTCACACCAGAGCGCAATGGCTCGCGTTGCTGATCGTGTCGTGCGTCTTGAGAATGGTCGGATTCATGCTCAAGCGTGACGGATTGCTTCCGAGATATGGCGCAAACTTTGAATTGAGAATGACGAACAAGGAAACCAAACAAATTTAGCGTGAATTGAGAGCGAAACTAAGAAATCGGAGAAGGCTATGCCTTTGCAAAAGACAATATTTCTTGAAGGTGAGGGAGACTCCTATTTCAACCGGAATCGCAAGCAGACCGACAGTGAACAAGAGCCTATTATCGTTTCAATGCGGGAAATTGGAATCAGACCTGCACTGGTTCTTGAAATCGGCGCAAGCTCGGGTGTGCTGCTAGCTTCTATCCAGAGGTTGTTCGGGGCAGAATGTTACGGAATCGATCCATCCGCCAAGGCCATTGAATATGGGCGCGTTCATTATCCCAACATCAATCTTTCACGGGGCACCGCTGACAATCTTGTCTTCCCCACGGGCCGTTTCGATCTGGTCATCTTCGGATTCTGTCTCTATCTTTGTGACCCGGCAGATTATTTCCGCATTGCTCAAGAGGCCGATAGAGTGCTCCGGGACAAGGGGTTCCTCATCATTAAGGATTTCACGTCACCCGTACCGCTGAAGGGAGCTTACCGGCATCTACCGGGTATTTTCTCGCGCAAACTTGATTGGGCCAAAATGTTCACATGGCATCCCGCCTACCGGCTGTTGT
This sequence comes from uncultured Alphaproteobacteria bacterium, assembly GCA_963729335.1. GTDB lineage: Bacteria > Pseudomonadota > Alphaproteobacteria > Rhizobiales > Xanthobacteraceae > BOG-931. The sequence goes on along the minus strand of CAVSNN010000001.1, from coordinate 643,117 downwards.
CACGGCGTTATATCGAAGATATCCGTCCATACAGCTTCCATCCCCATGAAGGTATGGCGATTGACGTGCTATGTAAGGACCATGAAGAAGCATTTACTCCTAATCCTTACGCTTGAAACTCTTAATTTCAAGAAGATTTCTCTGAGTCGGCTTCAATTCCGTGAATAGCGTTGACGATACGCCGGTCGCCAACTCGTTTCTGCAAAATAAGCACCCGCGAAGGCAGCTCTCATTTGCTGTCGCAGCGCCAAGGCACGACTGCGCTGCCTATTCAAAGATCACATGATGACGCAGAATCCCGCAGAAGCATTGGAGCAATTCCCGCCCATTGATCTCAATGGCCGCGGCATCTTGATCACCGGCGGTACTGGCTCATTCGGTCATGCCTTCGTCAAGTTCGTGACGAGGCACTACTCGCCGCGACGGCTAGTCATCTTCTCACGCGACGAGCTCAAGCAATACGAGATGCAGCAAGGCTTTAATCAGCCTTATCTTCGCTACTTTATCGGCGATGTCCGCGATGTCGAACGCCTGGAAGTAGCGATGCGTGATATCGACTATGTCGTTCACGCTGCGGCGCTTAAGCAGGTTTCGGCGGCAGAGTACAATCCTTTCGAATGCATTCGCACGAATGTTCATGGTGCCGAAAACGTGGTGAATGCAGCGATTCGAAGCGGCGTCCGACGTGTTATCGCCTTATCGACCGACAAAGCGGCAAATCCGATCAATCTCTACGGCGCCAGCAAGCTCGCCTCCGACAAGATTTTCGTCGCGGCGAATGCGTTTGCGGGCAGTCGACCGACGCGATTCGCCGTCGTCCGCTACGGTAACGTCATCGGATCGCGCGGCAGCGTCGTGCCTTTCTTCGAAAAGCTGATTGCCTCGGGAGTTTCGGCGTTGCCAATCACCGACAAGCGCATGACGCGCTTTCTCATCGCGCTTGAGCATGGCGTAAAAACGGTCTTGTCCTCGCTCCAGATGATGAGCGGGGGAGAACTATTCATTCCAAAAATTCCCAGCGTGCGCATCGTCGATTTGGCCGAGGCAATGATGCCCGGCGTCAATCTCAAGCTTGTCGGAATCCGTCCTGGCGAAAAACTGCACGAGATGATGATCTCGGAAGACGATGCACGCGCCACGATCGAATTGAGCGATCGGTATGTTATCGAGCCGATGTTCGAGTTTTGGCAGCGCGATCACTATGATCAGATCGAATCCAAGAAGGTCGGCGAAAATTTCTGCTACGCCAGTAACACCAACAAGCAGTGGTTGGACGTTTCGCAGATCCGTGAGCTGTTGCAGCGGGTCAAAGCCGAGAAGTCATGACTCGACGTATTTTTCACTGCGGCCATAAGCCGTCGATGACGAAGTCCGATGTGGATTTTGTGCTCAATGCGCTCAAGGGCGCATCTGAATGCTGCGCGATCTCAGCCGTCACCGGCTAGACGCTTCCAATTGGTCGGCATGAGAATCTCCGGCGGAATGCGTGAGGCGGATTGCATCAAGTCCTCGCGAATATTGGGCGGAACAGGCGGAGCCAGCAGTGCCCGCATATTTGGTTCAAGCTGCCATGCGGTATCGACGCCGAGCACCAGCGATGTTACTCCGGGCACATCGCGAATAGCCGCGATCAAGAGCTCCAGTACGGATCGGCCACTGCGCCGCGCGGCGTCGGCAAGAGCGGCGAGGAGCGGGGCGAAGGCTTTCAGATGGTCGGGCAGGCGTTCGGGCGTCATCAGTAGAATTCCCTGCAGGAAGACCGATCGGACGAAGACGGCAATGTTGAGTTTGGATGCAGCCTTCAAGAGTCCTGCCTGTTCGAACCGGTTGTCGGCAATGTTCGCCGGTACTTGCAGCGCGGCAATAGGGGTCGTCGCGATCAGCCGTTCGGCGACGGCGAGCCGGTAAACCGACGCGCCAAAGCCCTCGATGCTGCCGCTGGCGAGCGCCGATTGGAATTCCTCGACGACGGCAGGATCAAGCAGGTCGCTCTCCTCGTGCACTAAGACGAGCGCCATCGGTTCAATGCCGAGCGCTGCTTTCGAAGCGGCGATCTGTCCGCGCACAAAGCGTTTCCGCTCCGCGTCCGACCCGATTGGAATTTTTGGTATCTTCGTCACGATACGGACGCCTGGCAGCTTTCGGCTCGCGAGCCATTTTCCGATCGTTTGTTCCGCGGTACCGTACATCCTCGCCGTGTCGATGGTGTTCACGCCGAGCTCGACGGCACGATCGAGAATGCGGAGTGCTTCGGCTTCGGTTGGCTGTCCTGACGTATTGGCGACTCCGTACGTCATTCCGAGCTGAACCGTTCCCAAGGTAATCGGCGATGGTTCGAAGCGAATTCGGGATTGCATCGGGGACGTTCCCGCCTGTCAGGTGAAAAGAGAATTGATCATATGGTGGCGATTTGTCGAGTACTTAGCCACGCTGACGTGATCGATCGATTGAGATAAGAGGCCCTGGATGACTGTTACTATAGAACGAAAGCGCGTCCGAATCGGCGCGAGGGAGATTGGCGATGGGGCACCGGTCTTTGTCGTATTTGAGGCCGGGCCAACCCATGACGGAATTGAAAGCGCCAAGGCTCTCGTCATGCATACGGCGCGGTCGGGCGCGCACGCCATCAAGTTTCAAATGGTCGATCCCGACCGGTTGATGGCCGACCGCAAGCTGCCGTTCTCCTACGAGGTGCTTGTCGACCGGGCGTCGGGCAAAACCGAAACCGTGGTCGAGCCGCTTTACGATATTCTCATGCGTCGCGTTCTCACCAAGGATCAGTGGCGCGAGGTCAAGGCCGATTGCGATCAGCAGGGCCTTGCGTTCTTTTCGACCGTCACGTTCGACGATGAGATCGATCTGCTGGCCGAACTCGGTTGCCATTCGATCAAGATTGCTTCCAGCGACGTAAGTCATTTTCCGCTGATCCGCCGCGCCGCGCGCACGGGAATGTGCCTGCAGCTCGATACTGGCAATTCAAATCTTGGGGAGATCGAAGCTGCCGTCGATGTGATCCGCTCGGAAGGCAACGAGAGCATCATCATCCATCAATGCCCGTCCGGATATCCCGCGCATCTCGACAGCATCAACCTGCAAATCATCGAAACGTTGCGGCAGATGTTCCCCTATCCGGTGGCCTTCTCCGACCATACGCCCGGCGCGGTCATGGATATTGCCGCCGTGGCCATTGGCGCCAACCTGGTGGAGAAAACGATCACGCTTGACCGCATGACGCGCAGCGTCGAGCACGTCATGTCGATCGAGCCGCTCGAGATGGCCCAGTTCGTCAATACGATCGCCGATGTTCAGCGCGCATTGGGTGTTCCGCGCCGTATCCTCCATGAGACGGAGCAGAAGCGCCGACAGGCGTATCGCCGCAGCGTGTTCCTGGAGCGACCGGCCAAGGCCGGCGACCGTCTGCACGACTCGCGGGTCATGTTCCAGCGACCTGGCTATGGATTGGCACCGGATCAATATGAACAGATGACGGAGGCGCGCGTTCGGCGCGACCTTCCGGCCGGCCACATGATCTTGCCCTCCGATCTGGAATGACGCCGCGCCGACCCATGAAAGCGGTCGCTATCATCCCGGCGCGCGGCGGATCGAAACGGGTGCCGCGAAAAAATGTGCTCGATTTTCTGGGCCGTCCCATCATCGCCTATACGATCGAAGCGGCGCGCGCGAGCGGATGCTTCGAGCGTGTGGTGGTCTCCACGGAAGATGAGGAGATTGCAATCGTCAGCGAGCGGTTCGGCGCATGTGTTCACGGACGCCCCGCTGCACTCGCGACTGACTCGGCTAGGGTCGTAGAAGTCTGTCTGAATTTTCTCGACAGCGAAGCTGAAGCCGGACGTGATTGGGACGTCATGGGGTGTCTTTATGCCACTGCGCCGCTGCGCAACGCCGAGGATATCCGGGCGACGGTAGCGCTTCTGGAGCCGGCGCGGTGTGCATTCGCCATGGCGATCACGAAATACAATATTTCGCCATACGAGGCGATGAAGGTCGGACCAGACGGTGAGCTCACCCCAATGTGGCCCGAGTTGTTGGAATACAGAGCGAGCGATTTGCCGCCGCTGCGCGTCGACAATGGCAGCACCTATGCCGTCGACATTGCGTCGTTTCGGGAGCAGCGCACGTTTTGCGGGCGCAGCCTAAGGGGCTACGAGATGCCGATCAGCCGTTCGATCGATATCGATACGCGCGAGGATTTCGAGCTTGCCTTATGGCAGGCGCAGCGCAGCGGTCTTGCCGATGCAAAGCCTGCGATAGATTAGCTTGAAGCAGCCGCGCATGCAGGTCGAGATTTGCCACGGGCTTTGACCGCCGTTTTCCGTGCCGATGCATCGGTAGCGATTGGCGGCGGCCATGTTCGGCGATGTCTGGTTCTCGCCAAAGCGCTGCTGCAAGACGGCTGGTCGGTGCATTTCGCATCGTCGGTGGACGCGGCGGATGCGGTGCCGTCGTTGCGGAGAAGCGGTGTCCAGATGATCCCGATCGACGAAACCCCCGACCCCGCTGCCGGATTCTACGCCGCCATCCCCGGCGGATGCGATCTCTTGGTCGTCGATCGCTACGGCCTTGACGAGAGGTTCGAGCGCTCGTGTCGCCCGTGGGCGCGACGCATCCTGGTGATCGACGATCTGGCGGACCGCCGGCACGATTGCAACGTCCTGCTCGACCAGAGTCCGGGGCGCCAGACGGCCGATTATCGACCGCTGGTCCCTCCCGATTGCAGCATTCTAATCGGCCCCGACTATGCGCTCCTCGATCAGCGGTTCGGAATGGCCAGAGCGAAAGTCCGTCGACGCGATGGGACGGTGCGGCGCATCCTGGTCAGTTTGGGCGCGACGGATCCGAACGGCATTACAGTGCTCGCGCTCGCGGCACTGCAGCGAGCCAAGCTCGGTATCCCCGTGGATGTGATCATAGGCTCTGCCAATCCGCACCGCGCAGAGGTGCGGGCCGCAGCCCAGCGACTTACGCCGCCGGCCGTGGTGCATGTCGAGGTCGACGACATGGCCGCGTTGATTGAACGCACCGATCTCGCGATCGGCGCCGGCGGCGTCAGCGCGCTCGAGCGCTGCTGTCTCGGTGTGCCTTCGATCCTGGTCATGCTGGCTGAGAATCAACGAAACAATGCCGAGGCGCTCGCGAAGGTGGGTGCGGCGCTCGTCGTTGAAGAGACGAAGCTGCGTGATTGTGACGCCTTCGCGGATGCCGTTCGTGCTCTCGCGCAGGACTTCGCAAGACGAGCGGTCATGAGCGCCGTTGCGGCAAAGCTCACCGACGGATTGGGGGCGATCCGCGTGCGGGAAAGCTGCTATCCCCCGGCGGCGCCAGCGCGCCACGGCAACAAGGGAAATCGGCAATGACGATGAGCGATGCGGTTCGGCGCAACGCCCGGAGCTATTCGGAGAGCGACCGGCTGCTCGACCGAGCGCTCAAGACTATTCCGCTCGGCAGCCAGACATTTTCCAAAAGTCATCAGCAATACGTGCGCGGGGCCATGCCGCAATTCATGGCGCGCGGTGATGGCTGCCGCGTCGAGGATGTCGATGGCAACGGCTACATCGACTACGTGCTCGGCCTCATGCCCATCGTGCTGGGCTATCGCGATCCCGATGTCGACCAGGCGATCCTGTCGCAGCTTCAATCGGGGATTACGTTCTCGCTGCCGACGGCGCTGGAAGCCGATGTCGCGGAGCGTTTGGTGCGGCTCGTGCCTTGCGCCGAGAAAGTGCGCTTCGGCAAGAACGGTTCGGACGCGACCAGCGCCGCGATCCGCCTGGCGCGGGCGCATACCGGCCGCGAGCGGGTGCTGGCCTGCGGCTATCACGGGTGGCACGACTGGTACATCGGCGCCACCACGCGGCGCATCGGGATTCCCAAAGCCGTTTGCGAGCTGACGACGACGTTTCCGTACAATCAGGCCGAAGCGGTGGCGGAGCTGTTGGCCGCGCAACCCGATGCCTATGCCGCCGTGATCCTCGAGCCGGCCGGCGTTTTCGAACCGGCTTCCGGCTTTCTTGAGCGGTTACGAGAGCTAACCGAACGCTATGGCGTCGTGCTGGTGTTCGACGAGATCGTCACCGGCTTCCGGATCAATATCGGCGGCGCCCAGGCCGAATACAAAGTGACGCCCGATCTTGCCTGCTTCGGCAAGTCGATGGGCAACGGCATGCCGATTTCCGCGATCGTCGGCCGCGACGAGGTCATGAAACAGATGACCGAGATCTTCTTCTCCGGCACCTTCGGCGGCGAGGCTTTGTCGCTCGCCGCCTCGGTCGCCACCATTGACAAGCTGATTGCGCAGAATGCGATCGAGCGGACGCGGGCCCACGGCCGGCATCTCATGGATCGCATTAATGCCTTGGTCGCATCGCACGGCCTCTCGTCCGTCATGCAGCTTGGCGGCTCGGATTGGTTTCCGATCTGGAGGTTGCTCGACTGCCCAGTCGAGCCCAATCTGCTACACAGCCTGTTGCGGCAGGAAATGGCGGCCAATGGAATCCTCGCGCAGAACACGTTCAATCTCTGCCTCGCCCATATCGATGCGGGGGTCGAGGCGGAGACGCTTGCCGGCGTCGACGCGAGCCTGGGTTTCCTCGCGGCAGCGCTCAACGATCGCGACCCCAAATCGCATCTGCGCGGGCCGATGATCCAGCCGGCGTTTCGGGTGCGTGCCACCTGATGGCGATCGTGTAGCGCGGTCGCGCGATGGCTTATGGACTCCTAATGTCCGCTGTCACGTTCAACGGCCGCTCCGTCGGTCCAGAGCATCCGCCCTTTATTATCGCAGAAGTCGGCATCAACCATAATGGCGAACTCGCCAAGGCCCTGGAGATGATCGCGGTCGCCCGCGAGGCCGGTGCCGACGCCATCAAGTTTCAGACGTTCAAGGCGGCCGAATTCGTCGGCGACCCGGCGCAGACCTACAGTTACCGCTCGCAAGGCAGGGAACGTCACGGAATCGATGCTCGATATGTTCCGCCGCTACGAGCTGCCGCGCGAGGCATGGTTCGCCATAAAGGCCGAATGCGATCGCCAGAACATCATGTTCCTCTCCACACCGCAGAACCGAACCGATCTCGACCTGTTGCTCGAGGTGGGCGTTCCGGCGGTGAAAGTCGGTTCGGACGATTTCACCAATTTGCCCTTGCTGAGTAGCTACGCGACAACAGGACTGCCGCTGATCCTCTCCTGCGGCATGGCCGACATGGCCGAGGTCTATCGTTCGCTGGAGACGGTCGGCGCGCTCAATGGCTATCCGACCGTGCTGCTGTTGTGCACCTCGCAATATCCGACGCCGCCGGCCGATGTGAATTTGCGCAAGTTGGCGACCTTGCAGGCCGCGTTTCCCGCGCTCGTGCTTGGTTTTTCGGATCACACGGTCGGACCGCTGGCGTCCTCGCTGGCGGTCGGATTCGGCGCTTGCGTATTCGAAAAGCACTTCACGCTCGATCGCAATCTACCAGGACCCGATCATTGGTTTTCGGAAACCAGGCTGGGACTGGCTGAGTGGGTCAATTCGATTCGGACCGCTCATGTTATGCTCGGCAGCGCCGTGGTTGAGCCGACAGAAATGGAGAAGGGAATGCGCGATATCGCGCGGAGGAGCGTAGTGGCTGTGCGTAACATCGCGCCAGGCGAGCCATTCACTAATTCCAACATCGCCGTGCGGCGACCCGGCACCGGCATTCCTCCGGAAATGTTCAAATCGGTGTTGGGGCGCATCGCCAGACGCGAAATCCGTACTGGCGAACCCGTAAAGCGTGAGGACTTTGTCAAATGACTCGCTTGAACGGCGCGGCGAGTGAGATTGCGCGGCGACCGGTTGATGAAGCTCGATTAGGTATGGGACGCAGGGTAAGCGCTCAACGCTTGCCGTAGTCTGGATAAAACTCGGATGGAGCCAAAATCGGTCTTTGACTATTGGAATCAGCGCGCTTCCTTAGGGGTCAGAGCGGGCAGCGACGATTATATCGGGACGGAGATTGAGGTTGCGGCAATCGCCAGGCATCTTCGTAGCGGAATGAAAGTGGTCGAATTTGGCTGCGGCAACGGCATCACCGCGATCGAATTAGTAAAGAAACTCGATTTACACATTACCTGCTTCGATTTTGCGCCCGCCATGATCGAAGAGGCGCGCCGGTTGGCGCAGAAGGAAAGCGTTGCAGACCGTCTTACCTTCTCTGTCGCGAACGTCAGCGATGAGCCGCCCCTGCCAGAAAACGTGGATACAATTTATACGCAACGCATGATCATCAATCTTCCCGATTGGAGCAGTCAAGCCTCCGCAATCCGATATTTGGCCAGAAGTGTAAAAGTAGGCGGACATTATTTGATGTGTGAAAATAGCACGACAGGACTGGCGCGACTGAACGAATTACGCGCGTCGGCGGGTTTGCGGAAGATCGATCCTCCTTGGCACAACGTCTATCTTGAAGATGACTCTGTCGCGAAACTTCAAATCTCCGGTGTCCGATTGGCGGGCGTTGAACCCTTTATGGCGACTTATTATTTTCTCAGCCGCGTAATAAACGCTTGGTTTGCGCAGCGTGAAGGTAATGAGCCGCGTTATGATGCCCCTGTCAATCAGCTTGCTTTGCATATCCCTTCGTTCGGCGACTGCTCCCAAACCAAGCTTTGGGTCTTTGAGAAGTTTGAGTGAGGGCGAAATGGGCGGTACGAAAAAATGTCGTCCAACAGCATTAGAAATGAATAATCGATCTGCTAAGGAAAAGATTCGATGAGCGCTTTTACAGAATCTGGATGCTCAACAGATATTAAGATGGAGCATTTCACCAAATACGTACGCCGGCAGAACGTCGCACGCTTTCTTGCGCAATATGAAATCTTCAAGATGGTCCTCGGCGTCAAGGGCAGCGTTGTCGAGTGTGGCGTGCATCACGGATCGGGTGTGATGGCCTGGGCGAAGATCTCAAGTACGCTCGAGCCCTATAATTATCGTCGAAAGATCATAGGGTTCGATACATTCGAAGGCTTTCCGGCTGTGCATGAGCACGACGGAATAAGTTCGAGTGTTCAAACCGGGATGTTCAAGGAAGACTACGAGATATTCTCCGAATTGCAGAGTTGTGTCGCGGAGTACGATGCTAATCGTTTCATCAATCACATCCAAAAAATAGAGCTGGTCAGAGGCGACGCCATCAAGACGATTCCGGAATATATCGAGGCCAATCAACATCTGCTGGTCTCGCTCCTCTATATGGACTTCGACATTTACGAGCCGACGGTCGCCGCGCTCACGCACCTGCTGCCGCGGATTCCGAAGGGAGGAATTGTTGCATTCGATGAAATTAACAACGCGAATTGGCCTGGCGAAACGCGTGCGGTCTTGGAAAAATTCGATCTCAACAGATATGCAATTCAATGTTTTTCCTTCGAGCCGAACATTTCATACATCCAACTATGATGCGTCCATCGCCGATCCCTCATAATCGGCCCACCCTTGGGCTTGATGAGCGGCGAGCAGCGGAGCGGGTTTTGGAATCCGGCTGGGTTGCTCAAGGAACGGAGGTTGAAGCATTTGAGAATGAGATGTGCGTATACCTCGGCTTGCCTGAGGGGCACGCCGTTGCAGTATCGAGCGGCACTGCCGCGCTTTTTCTCGCAATATGGGTCACCGGCGCCAAAGGCGGAAGCGTCGCATGTCCCGTATATGCCTGCAGTGCGCTCGTGAACGCGATCAGGTTGACCGGTTCGGAGCCGCAGTTTGTCGACGTGGCGAAGGATAGTCCAAATGCCGATGTTGAGGCTCTGAACCGGTCGAACGCGCCGATTGCGATTGTTGCGCACATGTTTGGGCTGCCTATCGACATGCCCCGCGTAGAAAAGAGAACGGTCATCGAGGATTGCGCGCAGGCCTTGGGCTCGCGCGTGCGCGGGCGACCGGTCGGAACTGATGGCAGTGTCGCAATCTTTTCGTTCTATGCGAGCAAAATTCTCACCTCCGGAGGTCAGGGTGGAATGCTCGTGTCTGCCGACAGCAGCCTTATCGCGGCCGCGCGTGACTTCCGCGAATTCGATTGCCGGAACGATAGGAAACAACGCTTCAATATTCAAATGACGGATTTGCAGGCGGCCATTGGACGTGAACAGCTGAAGAAGATTTCGTGGTTCGTCGAAAGGCGCGCCGAAATATTCGAGTTGTATAAGAAAGCTGGATTGGACCTTGTAGATACGTCAATCCAAAGCGAACCGGTGCGCTATCGTACGGTTCTTCGCACGCAAAGTCCGCATTCCGTCATCGAAGCTTTGGCTCGCAACGGTATTAAGGCTATTGTCCCCGTTGAAGATTGGGAGTTGCTCGCCGATCCCGAGGAATTTCCAAATGCGAAGCATTTCTCGAAAAATACGGTATCCTTGCCGACGTATCCGTTGCTTCGTGACGAAGATGTCTTGCGAATCATCGATGTCTTGAACGGTCTGTGTTGATTGTTGACTGAGACGATTCGATGATTCTAACAGCGCACCAGCCCGTCTATCTGCCGTGGCTTGGGCTTTTCCACAAGATCGCGTTGGCTGAGCGGTTCTGCATATTCGACATCGTGCAATATCAGAAGAAAGATTTCAACAATCGGAACAAGATCAAGACGCAAATCGGTCCGATCTGGCTATCTGTGCCGGTGGAGAGCAAGAACCACTTTGAGACGAAGATTTGCGATATAAAGATCGTACAGAACGGTTGGAACAAGAAGCACGCCAGGTCGATACGCCTGAATTATGCCAAGGCGCCGTTTTTTAGATTTTATATCGACGCGTTGGAGGAGCACTTGCTCGGCAAGAAGGACGAGTTTCTGACCGACCTGAATACCCGACTTCTTCTCTTCTTCCTCGATCAGCTCGACATCAAAATTCCGATCGTAAAGGCGTCAGATTTCGACTTTCGCGGTTATAAATCCGATCTTGTGCTCGATATGTGCCTCAAGTTGAAGGCAACGACGTATATCTTCGGTCAGCAAGGAAGGACCTATGCAGACAAGCGATCCTTTCTGAATGGTGGAATCGATATACGATTTCAGGAATATGTGCATCCGCAGTATCGGCAGCTCTTTGGGAAGTTTGAACCATACATGTCCGTTGTCGATCTTCTCTTCAATGAGGGTCCCAACAGTCGATCGATCATCATGCAGGGCAATCCGGCATCGGCAAGCGAGATGGCGGACAGCGAAACGGACCTGGTCGGCGGGGTTGAGGAACGATGAACGGGTTTTCGAAAGAATGGGACCGCCGGTTTCGCGCTGGCGGGAACATTTCTCGGTGGCCATGGTCTGAGGTCGTTTCCTACGTCTATCGTTATGCTCAACCGCCGTCCGATTTCAATCGCGTTCTTGAACTTGGATGCGCCGCCGGGCCGAACATTCCATTCTTTATGAGTCTTGGAATGGATTATTGGGCTGTCGAAGGGAGCGAGGCCATCGTCGAGCAAGTACGTGCCAATTTTCCCAAATTGTGCGAGCGGGTCGTGGCAGCGGATTTCACGCGCGATATTCCGTTTCCCGGCCCATTTGACATTGTCATCGACCGCAGTTCGGTGACCCACAATACGACTGAGGCGATAAGGCGAACTCTGCAGATGAGCTTTGAGCGCTTACGGCCGGGCGGAAAATATCTCGGCTTGGATTGGTTTTCGACAGTGTATTCGGATGCTCAGCGTGGCTTCGCGCTCGATTCGCATACACGGACCAATATGCCCGACGGACAGTTTTTCGAGCTTGGGGCCGTTCACTTCTCGGATCAGGCACATTTGGAAAATTTATTAGTTACCGCAGGGTTCGTTCTGGAGCGAATCGAGCACAGACAGATCGATACGTTCGTTCCAACTGACGAAACCACCAAGGGATGGTGGAGCTTTGTGGCGGTGAGGCCGTGAACGTGGAAACGACGGTTCACCGTATCCTGGCCGTCGTCGCCCACCCCGACGACGAAGTGCTGGGCTGCGGTGGCGCGCTCGCTTGGCACGCCGCGCGCGGCGATGAGGTCTCGATCGTCATTCTGGCCGACGGTGAATCCAGCCGGGCGACGGGAGCGGACACCCGCGTCTCGCAACGCGAGAGCGCCGCGCGCGAAGCCGCCTCAATTCTGGGCGCCGGTCGGGTGGTGCTGCACGGTCTTCCGGACAATCAACTCGACGCAAGACCGCGGCTCGAACTCGCAAAATTGGTCGCAGCGCACATCGCCGAGCTCAGGCCCGATACGGTCTATACGCATCATTGCGGCGATGTGAACATCGATCACCGGCTGGCGCATGAAGCGGTGGTGACCGCCTGCCGACCGGAGGCGGGCCATCCGGTCAGGACACTGCTGTTCTTTGAGGTTCCGTCGAGCACTGAGTGGCAGACACCAGGCTCAGCACCCGCATTCCTGCCCAACTGGTTTGTGGATATTTCTAGCGTCTTCGACACCAAGCTCAAAGCTTTGCGCGTTTACGACAAGGAAATACGTCCCTGGCCGCATCCACGCTCATATGAAGGCGTCGAACATTTGGCGCGCTGGCGGGGCGCGACCGTCGGATGTGTCGCAGCCGAGGGATTTATTCTCGGTCGCGCGATTTTAAACGGCAAGTCCGGATCTCAGGCATAAGGGATTCTTCGCTCTTGCCGGCTCTGCCGTTCGTCGCCACCACAGGCCTGAAGTCAACTTGGCCGATCGGGGGCCCCGATGTGTTTCTCGGCGATTGGTGTTTCCAGTTCGGCGAGGATGCCCTTGGATATCCAAACAGTGTCGTGGCCCCGTACCCATGGAGCGCTCTTGAGGCACGCAGCAAGGGAGTAGAACTTTGCCTGGAGCTGACACTGCGGATCACATCGCGGCTGACGCCGTTTTTTTCGACGCTTCTTCGCGATCAAATTGACGGGCATGACGCCAATCTTCTTCTTGCTACTGCCGTCGAAAGAATGGTTATGGCCGCTTACCATAACTTTGTTTGTTTAAAAGAGACTGTTGTTAGGTATGGCCCACTGAGAAGTTCTGGTTTGCCCAGGGAACGGTATGTTGTGCCGGAAACGACCGGGGCGCTCATTGCATCGCTTCGCAGCGACGAATTCCAATTACAACTTTTCTCAGAGATATGCCCGGCGCTCGGCATCGGTCTCGATCTACGTTTTGAATCAAAATCGTCTGCAAACTCGACCTCAAGTTTCGTGGAAAATTCGCGTGGCATTGTGCAGCCGAAGCGGCGTCTCGTAAGCAGAATATTGCGCGATCTGCTGAAGAAGGTTTCGAAATTTCATGCCCGGCACGCTGAATGCATTCTTTATAATCCCAGCTTTTCCATCACAGAGACCGTAATCCTGACTGCGAGCAGCCACCTCCGAGTCGCTACGCTTCCGCTGCATAAGTCTGATTCCATTACCTGGCCGCACCGAGAATCGGCGACAAGAAACGAACTTGCTGCCGAGTTGGTCAAGATATTGAACAAAAATCAGTTCGAGAATGTGCTGTGCAGGTTGTTGCCGCTCATTTGGCCTATCAGTCTATTGGAGGGGCTTGGTGCTTTAAAAAAGGCAGTTGCCGACCACTTCCCATCGCCGCCAAAAACGATAGCAAGCGGGATGGCATGGCATGTCGATGATGCGTTCAAGCTTTGGTGCACCCAAGGTCGTAAGCGCGGATCGCGACTTGTGGGTTGTCAGCATGGCGGCGGTTATGGCAAGCGCTATTTGGGCGACTTGGACGAGCAGATCGAGTATTTGGTAGTCGACCGGTTTGTCAGCTGGGGGGGCAGCGGACATCAAGCGCCTTCATGTGTAACCCTGCCGGTGCCGCCTCATTTCCTCGTCAGACGCGCGCGCCGGACCAATGGACGTATTCTTTACATTGGAACAGCGGAGCCGCGCTGGCCGTCGAAGATTGGACATTTTCCGTTTGGCCGGACGTATATGGAATATCTAGACCGTCAAAGTGCATTCTGGCGCGCCTTGCCGCCTGGATTACAGACGAATCTTTTGTTTCGCTGCAACCCCGTGGACCTGGGCTGGTCGGAACAACGGCGGCTTCAACACGCGGTGCCTGAGGCCACGGTTGATGATTTCACGCAGTCTTTCAACGACAGACTTCGCTATGCAGCGCTTGCCGTCGTCGACAACCTCAACACGACGTATCTTCAATGCATGGGCAGCGGAATTCCAACAATTTTGGTCTGGGATCCAGACGTATGGGCGGCCAATGAAGTGGCCGCGAGGCATTTCGAAGAGCTTGAGGCCGCCGGCGTCTATTACCGCTCTCCCCAAGCGGCCGCTGCAGCTGCCGCCCGGATCTGGCCGGACCCGCAAAAATGGTGGGAAACGCCGCATGTTGCAGGCGCCGTCAATAAATTCCTTGATCGCTACATGAACCGAGACCGTGATTGGGTCGGGCCATGGCTGCGCGAGCTGCTTGCCTGATGGTAATAGTGTAGGGAAAACGAGGCATCCCGTGGGGCTTGGGCTTCGTGTGCGAATGGGATTGCGGCGAGGAATCATCTGGTTGACCGGAGGGCAGCTCCTCAATCTGGCGGCCGCAATCCATGGCCAGCCAACGCCCTTTCCGGCGAAAGGTCCCGGGCGTCACCTGCAGGTTCGTGCCGACGATACCTTTATCGTCAGCTACCCGCGCTCCGGCAATACATGGCTGCGTTTCCTCGTCGCCAACCTGATACATCCGGCCGTCAAGGTCGACTACACGAACATCGAGAGCATGGTGCCGGATATTTACGTCTCGCCGGAGATCGGTCTTCGTGCGATGTCCGGACCCAGAATACTCAAGAGTCATGAAGCGTTCGATCCAAGATATCGCCGGGTCGTCTACGCGGTCAGAGACCCGCGCGACGTGATCGTGTCGCAGTTCACCACACTTCGCCGTTTGCGCGGCGATCTCGTCGAAGACTCCTTCGAGGGGTTTGTGGATCGGCAGTTCGCCGGTGAATTCGATGCTTGGTTCGGCAGCTGGTCGGCGAATGTGAACAGCTGGATACACCACGACAAGGTCGATCTCGATCTTCTGGTCGTGAAATACGAGGATCTCCGCAGCGATACTCTCGCCGTCGCCGCGAAACTTGCGGCCTTTCTCGGTATTTCCTGTCCGGACAATGTTCTGCGTGAGGCCGTTGCAAACTCGTCGCGCGGACGCATGAGGGAGCTCTACGACTTCGCGGCGCGTCTCGCAGGGACCGTCGGGGAGGGCAATACCGGTCACCTGCGGCCGAGCACGGATTCGCACACTTCGATGATCACGCCTGAGATCGAACGCCGTATTCGCACTCGGTATGGCGCGTCGATGACATCGCTCGGATACTGCTGAGCTCATGCCGTCCCTTGGCAGCTCTCTGGGGCGCATCCTCCTCCGGCAGGCCCGGAGGCGAATTGGAGTGAGCGCGCGTGAGCAGCGGTTCGAGAGCGTTCTGCACCGCGTCATGCTGGGGCTGCGCACAGCATGGACGATGATTCGTTACGGTCACTTCTTCGAAAGTATCGGTGAGAACACGGTCTTCGTCGGCGTGCCGGACTTCGACCCCGGGTTTAATGCACCGCTCGTTGTCGCGCTGGGAGACGGCGTTACATTTTATCCGTGCGTGAGCATTCGCGGCTATGGCCGGCTGACGATCGGCGACCATACCAGCATCAATTCCGGCGTGATTTTTGGTCTGACCTGCGAACTGACGCTCGGTAAGAACGTCCTTGTTGCGGATAACGTGTCCTTTCGCACGGCGGATCATGAATTCAGCGACGTTGACCGGCCTATGGTCGAACAAGGGGAGCGTCGCGGCAGCATCGTCGTCGAGGACGGGGTATGGCTGGGCGCCAATGTGACTGTGCTGCGCGGCGTCCGCATCGGACGTGACGCGATTGTCGGTGCAAACGCGGTTGTGACGCGGGACGTGCCGGCCTGCGCCATCGTTGGTGGCGTTCCCGCGCGGCTTATTCGGTCTCGTCTCCCCGCCGGAGCGATCGAATCCGAAGGCAAGCGATGAAAATCGCGGTTTGGTGGCAGCAGGAATTATGGGGCGGCGTCGACACCCACCTGGCGGCGCTGCTTGGTTCCTGGCCTGAGCCGGACGAATTTACGATCTTTCATAATGCGGGGAATTCTGGGCTTGTCAGGATCGCGGCGGCGATCGTCGGGCGCCGCGTTCAGACCGTCGCGTTTCCAGACTGGCAAGGCACTGGTGCGAACCTCCTGTTCAAAGCCGCCTACCATTTCATGTTGCCGCTGCGCTTTCTGTCGGCGGTTCGACGCGCACAGCGGCTGCTTGCCGCGCATGGTCCTTTCGATGCAATTATTGCGGACAACGGCGCATACCCCGGCGCATGGACGTGTCTTGCCGCGCTCGCGGCATCGCACCGGATCGGCGTCGCCAAGCGGATGCTTCTGGTTCACCACGCCGCATCCACCTACGGTCTGGGCCGCCGTTGGTTCGAACAGTTCATCGATCGCGGCGTTCAGGCCTGGGCAACCGATCTGGTTGCGGTCTCGCGGGCGACACGCGATACCCTCATTCGTCTTCGTTTTTTCAATACCCAGCGCAATCCCGTTCGAGTCATCCATAACGGCATTCGTATTTCCAACAATGTGCAACGAGATCCGGACATGCGCCGACGTTGGGGACTGGGACCCCAGGATTTAGCCGTCGGCATGATTGGGCGCATCGAGCGCTACAAGGGGCACGAAGATGTACTGCTGGCCATGGCCGAGCTGACGACCGAGTTGCGCGAGCAGCTGCATCTCATTGTCGTGGGATCCGGTACCGAGACGGAGGTAGCGCGCCTGCAACATATTGCAGCACGTCTCGGCCTCGCTGCTCGGCTGCATTTCACCGGTTATCTCTCAGACAACCCGGTTGCGGTGGCGCGACAGTTCGACGTGCTGGCAATGGCCACAAAGGATTTTGAAGGCTTTGGTTTCGCGATTGCCGAGGCAATGGTGGCGGGCACTCCGGTGGTGGCGACCGCAGTCGGCGGCATCACCGAGTTTGTAACTCCGGAGACCGCAATGCTGGTGCCGCCTGAGGCACCGGAAGAAATCGCCCGCGCGCTCACTGCGATCATAATGAATCCGGCGGCAGCCGCCGTTCGAGCGCAGAACGCGAAGACGCGGATCGCGGGTTACAGCGACGAAATCATGGCGCACCGATTCCACAGGCTGCTGTCGCTGTGAACGAGACGAATGGGTTCAAGCTTAATATCGGCGCCGGCACGGATATCCTTGCCGGCTGGATCAACCACGACGTTGTCGCGCTACCCGGTATCGATTGCGTCCACGACCTCAGTATCAGGCCGTGGCCCTGGGGAAGCGGAAGTATTTCCGAGATCAAGATCTATGACGTGCTGGAGCATCTCGACGATCTTATCCCGTCGGTCGAGGAGATCTGGCGGATTCTGCGACCTGGCGGAATTTGCCGAGTGAGCGTTCCGTACTGGAACAGCTGGTGCGCTGCCGCCGATCCCACGCATCGGCGTGCGTTTCACGAGATCACGTTTCGGTTTTTCGATCCGGCCTCGCCCTATTGCAGGTCGCGGCCCTATTACACCGCAGCGCGATTCTCGATCGTTGAAGAGGAATTCATCTTGGCACCTTTCAATCCGTATTGGGCGTTCGGTGAGTTTTCGGTCAGGCGGTCGGCGGCCAAGCGTGTCGTCGGTCTTATCGGCAATTATTTTATTTCTAATCTGATCCAGGATCTTCGAGTCGTGCTGCGTAAGATTTAAAACGAATGAAAACTCCATCTCCTAAGCTTGTCGAGGCTTTCTCGGGAAAGACAGTGCTCGTGACCGGACACACGGGCTTCAAGGGGTCGTGGCTCACAGTCTGGCTGAAGCGGCTCGGTGCGCATGTGGTCGGTCTGTCCGTGGATGTGCCGACATGTCCGTCGCACTTCGAAGCGCTCGGCCTTGCGTCGGAGATCGACGACCGTCGGCTTGACGTGCGTAACTCTGCGGACGTGATGTCTGCGTTTGCGCAGATCGATCCCGATTTTGTGTTTCATCTCGCGGCACAGCCTCTGGTGAGGCGTTCATACCGCGCGCCTCTCGAAACCTTCGCCACCAACACGCTTGGTACCGCGAGCGTGCTGGAGTCGCTGCGGCAAGCGGGCCGGTCCTGCATCGCCGTCATGATCACGAGCGACAAATGCTACGACAACGTCGAGTGGGTGTGGGGCTATCGGGAAACCGACAGGCTCGGGGGCAAGGATCCCTACAGCGGCTCGAAAGGTGCGGCGGAGCTCGTTATTCGCAGCTATTTTGCCTCGTATTTCGCCGATGCTGGGTCGCCTGTCCGGATTGCTGCGGTACGTGCAGGCAACGTGATCGGCGGCGGCGATTGGGCCGAGGACCGGATTGTACCGGACTGTATGCGGTCCTGGGCTGATGGACGCGCCGTCGAAATCCGCAATCCGAATGCCACGCGTCCTTGGCAGCATGTGCTCGAACCGCTGTCCGGCTATCTCTGGCTGGCGACAAGGCTGCAAGCCGACAGGAAGCTGAATGGAGAAGCGTTCAATTTCGGGCCAATCGACCTGAACAACAAAACCGTCAAGGATGTGATCGATGCGCTGGCGCGAACATGGTCAGGCCCGGCGACGCACGCTGTAGCGGCGTCCAGCGCCGACTCGGCGGAGGCCGGCCTTTTGCAGTTGAACTGCGATAAAGCCTTCGCTCAACTCGGATGGCGCCCAACCTTGGCATTCGCCGAGACGATCGCGATGACGGGAAAATGGTACGACGCCTATTATGGCGGTCCGCCAAACGCGAATATGCTCACTCTGACCACGTCACAAATCGAAACCTACGAGACCCTGGCACAAGAACGAGGCGTGGCATGGGCATGCTGATCGACAAAGTTCAATTGACGCCCCTGTCCGTTATTCCGCTCGACGCCGGAAACGTGATGCATGCAATGCGGCGCAGCAGCTCCGGGTTTGCTGGTTTCGGCGAGGCATACTTTTCCTGGATCGGGCCAGGCTTCACGAAAGGTTGGAAGCGTCACAGGAAGATGACGTTAAATCTTGTCGTTCCGGTGGGTCTGGTCGCATTCGCGGTTGTCGACTCCGAAGTCGGCGTCGGGCGGCGTTACGAGCTCGGTCCGCAGTCTTATGTCCGGCTAACGGTTCCGCCGGGGCTTTGGGTGGCGTTCAGGGGCTGCGCTTCGTATCAGAGCCTCGTGCTCAACATTGCCGACATAGAACATGACCCTGCCGAAGCCGATAGCTCTGTCGAAGCACCCATTGTCTTTGACTGGAACGCTTCGGCGCAGCCATCGCGGACGGGGCAGCGCATCACGTCATGAAGGGTTGTCTGACGCTTCGGAAATTCGAGCAATATGCGCCGTCGTACGCGCCTTTCCCGTGGGCGATGTCCGAAGAAGATGCGTTCCAGGCAGCCGACGTCAAAGGCAAGCATTCCGTGCTTGTCAGTCTGGTGCGCTTTTGGAAGGTCCTTGGCGCCATCAGGGACAATTGCCCCGAATTTCAAACTGTCATCGATGTCGGTCCTTATCCGGGCACTATGATTAAGCTCTTGCGCCGCTCCTTTCCTCATGACTTCCGGTATTGGGGAATCGGCCTCGGCCTATCGGACGAGTATCGCGCGGAAATGAAAAAGCTTGGCGGTCAGTGTTTCGAGACCGAGCTTGATCCAAGCTTTCCCAACGCCGCGGCAGTGCGCGAATGGCCGGTTCGCGATGCCGATTGTGTCCTGCTGCTCGACGTTATCGAGTACCTTATCGATCCAATGCCGTGCCTCGACAGCATCAATCGCGCGCTGCGGCTCGGCGGCAAGTTGATCCTGACATCGGATAATTTGACGTTGTTCGCCGATGCCTACCAGATACTGCGACGCGGCCAGAGCCCGAATATCCATCCGCTGCGGTCGAGTTATTTCTGCCGTGGCGAATGGCGGCCCCATTTCCGGGAATTTTCCGCAGGTGAGCTTGAGTTCTTCCTTAAGCACGCCGGGTTTGTGATCGTCAGCCACAAGATCTTCGAGAGGAGGCAGGGCGACTCCTATTGTGACGCCGACGGCCGGATAGTTGCCCGCGACAGGTATCGCGGCGTCAAGGGGCGCGCGCACCGTGCCATTCTCAGTGCCGCGCCGCATCTGAAGGATCATCGGATTGCTGTCGCCACGAAGATCGCGGAATTCGATGAGGTCGAAAAGAGGCGCGCCCGGCCGACCACGTCCAGAGCGGAGTGGCAAAAAAGCGATCGCAGGCGGGCCTTTGAGAATCCGGCGGGGAGGCAGCAGTGAAAGTAGTCATTCTCGCCGGCGGTTCCGGCACTCGCATCTCCGAGTACACCGACACGATACCGAAGCCGATGATTCCGATCGGCGGTCGGCCGATCCTTTGGCACATTATGAATTGCTATGCGAAATTCGGCTTCAAGGATTTTTACTTGGCCCTTGGGTTTAAGGCTGAGGTCATCAAGGAGTACTTTCTCAACTACCGGCTTCTCGGCAGCAACTTCACTGTCGATCTGGCGAGCGGCCAGACTACTCCCATTGACGCACCTTCCGTCGACTGGCGGGTCACCCTGGTAGATACAGGCAACGCGACCATGACCGGCGGGCGCGTGCGCCGAATAGCGCCGTACCTAGGCAACGAGCCGTTCATGCTAACCTATGGCGATGGCGTCGCCGATATCGATCTCCGGGCGCTTGTCGATCACCACCGCGCTTCGGGCAAGTCCGTTACCGTAACGGCGGTTCGGCCTGTTGCGCGGTTCGGGGAGCTTCTGCTCGCCGGGACCTCGGTGACGGACTTTCGGGAAAAGCCGCAAGTCAATTCGGGCTGGATCAATGGCGGCTACTTTGTGTGCGAGCCGGCGATCATGAATCATATTGCCGGCGACGAAACGGTTCTGGAGAAGGAACCTTTGGAAGATCTCGCAGCCAAGGGGCAGCTCAACGCTTACTGCCATTATGGATTTTGGCAGTGTATGGACACCAAGCGCGATAAAGATCTTCTTGAGCAAATTTGGACCGAAGGCCGTGCACCATGGCAATGTTGATGTTTGTTTGCTTGAAGAATTTCTGTATCAAGAAATAGATCGCAGTCTGCACTATTCATGAAAAAGCGCCTTAAGTCACTGATGATCGAGATTCCAGGTGTACGATTGTTTTTTAACATTATCTATTACGCCGCTGCTGATCTTAGGAGTGGAAGGGTTCGAGCGATATTCTTTGCGAGCGTGGCCAGCCTTTTGCCTGACTTGCTGGCTTGCGGGTTTATGCGGGCCTGCTTATGGCGTCTTGCGGGTGCTCGGCTTCAGGATTGTGCCACGACGGTTGTCCGAGCGGGCGTATTTATTGAGACGCCAACCAATCTCGTCGCGGGTAGAAATTTCCAGGTCAACAGAGGCAGTTATCTGGACGCAACAGGCGGCCTGCGAATTGGCGATAATGTGACAATATCGGTCGGATGTAGCGTATTGTCGATGCGTCATGCTGGCCCGAAACATGAGCATGACGTTTTAATGAATACAGTAATTTCGGATAACAGCATCATTTACGCAGGTGCATCAGTTTTGCCCGGAGCGAGAATAGAAAAATTTGTCATCGTCGCAGCGGGAGCAGTCTTGAAAGGCGAGACCGTCGCTGGTGGAATCTACGCTGGGGTGCCGGCCGAGTTCAAAGGCTTTAGAACCGATATCGATCTTGAATCACTTAAAGAAATTGAATCCATGAGGTCGGCTCGATGATTCGCTTATCCAAACCCGATCTCACCGCGGCAGAGAGTTCTGCCCTGCAGCGTCCTCTCGAAGATGCCTTTCTCGGCATGGGCGCCGAAGTCAGGGCTTTCGAGCAGGAACTGGCAGCTTATCTCGGCCGTCCGGTTGCCTGCGTTGTCAATGGCACGGCGGCATTGCAACTTGCTGTTCAGGCCTGCGGCATTAGCCGCGGTGACGAAGTTCTTGTGCCATCGTTGACTTACGTTGCCTGTTTCCAGGCAATTGCCGCGACCGGCGCCACGCCGGTGGCCTGTGACATCCGCGAAGAGTCTTGTACGCTGGACGTGGCCGACGCCGAGCGGCGCATGACGAGGCGAACTCGGGCCGTCATGCCGGTGCACTACGCCGGCGCCGTCGGAACTCTGGCCGAGGTCTATGACTTCGCTGGGCGCCATGGGCTTCGCGTCGTCGAGGACGCCGCCCACGCATTTGGATCGACCTACAAGGAACGTCCCGTCGGCGGCAGCGGCGACATTGCCTGCTTCAGCTTCGACGCCATCAAGAATATCACCTCCGGCGAAGGCGGCTGCGTCGTGACCGAGGATTCGACAGTTCTCTCCCGCGTCCGCGACGCCCGGCTCTTGGGCGTGGAAAACGACACCGCGGCACGTTTTGCCAAGCAACGCAGCTGGAGCTTCGACGTGAGCGCGCAGGGCTGGCGCTACCACATGAGCGACCTCATGGCTTCGATCGGCCGTGCTCAGCTCGTCCGCCGCGTGCAACTGGCCGAACGCCGCCAGGCCTTGGCGCGTCGCTACCACGAGCGGTTGGGTGGCCAGCAGCGGATAACTGCCGTGCTCGGTAACCTCGATGGCGTTGTGCCACACATCTTTCCCGTCCGCATCGCGGATATGGCCGACCGCGACGGTTTGCGCCGAAATCTCTTGGCGTATGGTATCGAGACCGGCGTGCACTACCGTCCCAATCACACGCTGACATATTTCTCGAGGCCCGGCACGCTGCCGCTCCCGGTCACCGAGCGGGTTTACCCGGAATTGCTGACGCTGCCGCTGCATCCGGGCCTGGTCGACGAAGACGTTGATTATGTCTGTCACCATTTGCTGGCAGCTCTCGCCTAGTCCGTGCTGACGCCGCTGATTTCCGTCATCATGAATGGGCACAATGCGGCGCCGTACGTGCGCGCCGCGATCGGCTCAGTGCTGGCTCAAACCTATCCGCGCTGGGAGATCGTGTTCTGGGACAATTGCTCAGTCGACGCGACCGCTGCCATCGTGCGTGAACATAGCGATTCGCGCCTACGCTATTTCCTCGCGCCCTCGTTTTCGCCGCTCGGGCAGGCGCGCAACCTCGCCATCCGCGAGGCTAAGGGCGAATTCATCGCGTTTCTCGATTGCGACGACATATGGCTCCCGAAAAAGCTCGAGCGTCAGTTGCCTCTGTTCGACGATCCCGAGGTTGGTTTAGTCTACTCCGATTCTGTTTTCTTCAACGCGCGGGGCGACGAGAGACGCGCCTATGGGGGCGTGCTGCCCGGTCGCGGATACTGCTTTCGCCAATTACTTGGGCGCTACTTTCTGTCGATGGAAACGGTGGTGCTGCGGCGAACGGCGGTCGAGGCGCAGTCAGACTGGTTCGACCCGAGATTCAATATGATCGAGGAGGCTGATTTATTCCGCCGCATCGCCCACGACTGGAAGATCGATGGCGTCGCCGACGCTCTGGCGCGCTGGCGCGTGCATGGCGGGAGTTGGACATTCAAGCATCCCCAGCTGCTCAGATCGGAGTCATTGGCGATGCTGGAACGCTACCGTAAGCTCTATCCCAATTTTGACAGGGATTACGCACCCGAGATTTCCGTGCTCATGGACGTGATCACCCTGACTGAGGCGCGTGACGCTTGGCTCAAAGGCGATAAGTGGCCCCTCGTTGACCACTTTTTCTCCAAATCGGGCATCAAATTCTGGGTGCTGGCGCTGGCGGTGACGCTATGGCCAGCCTCGCGTGCCGCGCTGGCACTCCGGCTGCGCGGCGATGTGCTGCCCGACGAATTGAGTGACCGCAGTGTCTGAGCAAGGTTACGCCATATCGCAAAAACTTGCGGTCGTTCGCGGCAGGCAGGCCGAGGCTGTCGATGTCGCTGCGTACGCGGCAGGATCTGCCTTTATCATCTTCTTGCTTTGAGGCACGATGGAATCGGTTTGTTGCGATTATTGCGGTTCGTCCGCTGCGACGCCGATTGCGCGTCAAACCGACAAGCTGCATCAAACAACGACAGACTTCTTCACGATTGTTCAGTGCTCAAACTGCGGTCTGCGCTATACCAACCCGCGCCCGACGCAGAATGAGATTGGGAAGTATTACGCGGAAACCTACGCGTTCCATGCCCGACCATCTGTCATACGTAGGCTCATCAGAAGATTGCTTAAATACCTGGCCAATAGCCGAATCGGTGCAGTCGCGGGAGCGATTCCCAAAATAGAACGCATTTTAATTCCTCACATCTGCCCTTCGTTTTCCGATCCGGTGAGGGAATACTACGCCGGTGGGGGACAAGGTGGGCTATTGGACATCGGTTGCGGAGCCGGCGTGTCGGCCCATTTCTGGGGCGAGCAGGGGGCGCTTCGAGCGTACCGACAGATAGCACCCGTTGCCGGTGTGGAAATTTCTGAACTTGCTAGGAAAGTGCTTATCGAATTTGCTATCGAATCGTGGAGCGATATCGACGATGTTCCGCCCGATACGCGCTTCGGAATCATACGCATGAATTGGTCCTTGGAGCACGTCCATTCACCAACCCGGTATTTCGAGTTTCTCCGAAAACATATTCTTTCTCAGGGTCTGGTTATCATCGCCGTGCCGAACGCGGAAGGAATAATTTATCGGCTCGCTCCGGATTGCGTTGAGTTGCCAATTCATCTTTACCATTTTTCGCGGGGGGATATCGAGCGCTATGCGACACGCCATCGGTTTAAGATTAAATCGTTCGCGACTTTTTCTTATCCAGGCATGTTCCTGGCAGCTTGCAAAGTCGGGCTGTTTCCGGAACTTTTTTCTAGTCCGCCGTCCTTTGGCGAAGCGAAGGAATTCCAGCGGGTTCTTCGCCGGTTCGATCGTCTCGATTATGGCAACGACATGATCGTCGTTCTCGCACCCAGCTAGAGTTTTGCGCTGGTGAGCGGCATGAATTTCAGGCATTGGCAAAGCGAGTGCGCACCGGACGCGTTCCGCTTTTTCAGTCTGGGCCGCCACGCGCTGGTCGAAGCCCTGCGCGCGGCGGGGACCAAGGCAGGCGACAAAGTCCTGCTTCCGGAGTTTATTTGTCGCGATGTCCTGGCGTCGCTTGCCGCGGTCGGCGCCGACGTGGTCTGGTATCCGATCGCAGAGGATCTCCGCCCGGCCAGTTCACCGGAAACTTGGCCGGAGGCAAGCGCCGTTGTGGCTGTCAACTTTTTCGGCTTTCCGCAGCCGTTCGATCCGTTTCGCGATTACGCGGCCCGCACGGGCGCGGTGTTGATCGAGGATAACGCGCACGGATTTCTGTCGCGCGACGAGGCCGGCCAATGGCTGGGCACGCGCGGCGACGTCGGCATCTTCAGCCTTCGCAAGAGCCTCCCTCTCGCCGACGGGGCGGCATTGGCGGTCCGCAATGAGCGAATAGTGCAAGCGTTGGCCGAGCCGGTTAATCCCGCGGGGCGCGGCTACGCGCCGCGCAGCGTCTGGAGGGCCAGGCTGCGAAAAATGCCAGTGGCCGGGGTTGCCGCTGCGAATGGCTTGACCGCTTGGACGCGGCTGGTCCGGCGGATTTGCAGCGGTCACGCGATCCCTCCTCCCGATGAGGCCGCCGAGCGCGCGATTCCTTATCCGCCGGCGGCCCATAGCGGCCTGATGGCAAATCTTGCGTCGCTCGATTTGCAGGATGAAATTGAACGGCGGCGCAGCCTATACCGAGAAGCAGAGACAACAGCAGTGTCGTTCGGAATCGTTCCGCTTTTCCCGACGCTACCGCCGCTAGTTTCTCCCTATGGTTTCCCGTTTCGGACAGACCGCGAAAACATGCTCAGGCGGATGCGGCATTGGGCCAAGCGACGCGGTATCGAAATTATTCGCTGGCCGGATCTGCCCCGTGCCATTGAGAAAAACTTGCCTGCCTGCCACCGCACGATGTGGCTCGCGAATTTTCTGTGAGTAAGCCGTGGCGATTGCGATAGCCCAACACCTGGTTGGTTTTCGATGCTGAGCTGGAGCCACGCCGATGACCTCGCGGATTGGGATGCGGCACTAGCGGCTCTGCCGGGCTGCAGTCTTTATCAATCGCAGGCGTGGAGCCGCTATCGCGCGGCGATGGGCTTGAAAGTCATGCGCGCTATCGGTCGCGACGCCAGTCACGCGATCGTCGCGATGGTTCAGATGCTGGTGCGACGGCGTCTCGGCTTGCACATCATCTGGATTCCCGGTGGACCAGCGGGAGACTACCGGTTCTGGTCGGCCTCCCTTGTCCCGTTCCTGCGCAAACGATTCGGCTCGTTGACGTACTGCCGTCTCAATATTCTGTCAGAACGTGAAACCGAAGCCGGGCAAGCATTGCTTGGCGGGCAGTGGCGCCGTCCCGCTACCCGTCTGGGAAGCGGTCTCTCGCTCAAGCTCGATCTGCGGCACACGGACGAGGAGCGCATCGGCGCCGCTTCCGTTAATTGGCGTCATAACCTGCGTCGATCGGCGAAATACGGATTGACAGTCGAACGCTGGAACAAGCCCGACGCCGCCCAGATGGCGGCGGTCTATCGCGACATGGAAGATCTTAAGGGCCTCGAACAACAGCACTCGGAGGCCGGTCTGCGAGCGATGATCGACGGCCTCGGCGACCGTCTGCTGGTTTTTCGCTGCCTCGACCGTGACGGCAACCTTCTGGCATTTCGTGCCGGCGGCATATTCCGCGATCAGGCCTGGGATCTGCTTGCCGCCGCGACGCGGGCTGCGCGCAAGGTCTACGCGTCGCATGCGACGCTTTGGGTGCTGCTCGGTGCGTGTCGCGAGCAGGGGGCGCTCAATTACGATCTTGGCGGCGTGGACCCGGTCAAGAATAAAGGCGTGTTCGATTTCAAACATGGCACCGGAGCGCGCACGGTCGAATATCTTGGCGAGTGGGAATGGACGAATACGCCGCTTGTTGCACCCGCTGTCGGCCTGCTGATGAAATATCGCGGCTTGGCGGCATGACCTCCTGGAAGGTGAGGCTGGGCGACTGGATCAGCCTCGCGTTTGGCCTGCTTGATCCATTACGCCCGGCGCCGGGTTGCCGCGTGCTGATGTATCACGCCATCGGCGGCGAGGTCGTGGGCGACCGGCACCATCTCTACAGTCTCGCGCCCGTCCGCTTCGCCGATCATGTGCGCTACCTTGCCCGAATGCCGAACGCCGTGGCTCTCGATGCGGGCGTGGCGGCCGGCCGCGGCTTCGCGATAACGTTTGACGACGGCTATCGCGACAATCTCACCGTCGCCGCGCCATTGCTGATCGAAGCGAAATTGCCGTTCACCGTGTTTGTAGCTCCGGATTTTGTGACCAGCAGCCAGCCGCAATATCTGTCCCCAACCGAATTGCAGGAACTGTCCCGGCTTCCCGGCGTGACGATCGGCGCGCACGGTCTCAGCCATTGTCGGCTGAGCGAATGCAATGACCGGGAACTCGCATGCGAACTGGAGAGCAGCCGCGGTTGGCTCGAGGACCTGCTGGGCCGGCCGGTCACGACCATGTCCTATCCGCACGGCGCCGTCGATGGGCGCGTGCGCGCGGCAGCAGCAAAGGCAGGGTTCGCGGTTGCGGCATGCAGCCGTTTCGGCAGTCACCGGCGGGATGACGATCCGCTGTGCGTTGCCAGAACCGACATCTGGGCTGGCGACGATGGCGAACGTCTTCTCGCCAAAATCGCCGGTCATTGGGACTGGATGGGCTGGCGCGGATGACGGCGGAATCGCGCGCGCTGGTGCAGGCGCGCATCTGCCGATGGGTCGCCGCCATCCTGGCGGGACTTTTCTTGAGTGCGATTGGCACCTTGCTGCTGGCCGGTCTCTGGCTGCAAACCGGGGCGTCGCCGGTAGCGGACGCGGATGTCGCGGTAGTGCTGGCCGGAAGCTATGACCGGACGCTGTATGCGGCCGATCTCTACAACAAGGGTATCGTACGGCGCGTTGCGATCAGTCGACCGGTAGCCGAGCCGGAGCAAATTCACTTGGCCGCGCGCGGCATTGCCGTTACCCCCGAGGAAGATGTGCACAAACGCATCCTGTTGCATCTCGGCGTGCCGGAAACGGCAATTGACTTCCTGCCGGGCTATTCACGCGACACGCGCGATGAAGCCGTGGCGCTGTCGAATTATCTCGGATCGCGCGACCTGAAAGTCATCGTGATTACTTCGCCATATGTGGTTCGACGTGCATCGCTTATCTTCGCTCGCCGCTTCGGCGAAAGCCAAGTCCACGTCGTGGCGACACCCTACGAGAGCTTCGACTGGCGTTGGTGGGAAAACCCGAGCTCGGCGCGAGCAGTCGTGCTCGAGGTGGTCAAATCGGTGCATCTTTTGGCGCTGGAGGCGGCTGGACGGTGACATCTCTTTCCACCGAACGATCATTTTTGCCAATCAGCGTCATCGTGCCAGCCTACAATTCTGCCGCCACATTGCCGCGCGCTGTGGACTCAATCGGGGCGCAGACCTGTCTTCCGACGGAGATCATCCTGGTGGATGATGCAAGCCAGGATGCAACCTGGGACGTAATCCAGCAATTATGCGCCCGGCATCTTGGACCGCCGATTAAAGCAACCCGAATGATGGAGAACGGCGGACCCGCCGCGGCCCGCAATGCCGGCTGGGCCATGGCGAACCAGGAATTCGTAGCCTTCCTGGACGCCGACGACGCCTGGCATCCGCGAAAGCTCGAACTGCAATATCGATGGTTGGTCGACCATCCGGAGGTGGTGCTGTGCGGTCATCGCTGCGCCGTCATAGGCGACGATGCTTCCATCCCCGACCTGCCGGCCGGCGACACGCCTGTACATTTTTACGGGCTTACCAGCTTTTTCATCGCCAATCGCCTATCGACGCCGTCGGTGATGCTGCGCCGCCGTGTGAGCGAGCGTTTTACAAGCGGAAAACGCTGCTCGGAAGATTTTTTGCTTTGGGTGCAAATCGTTGCGAATCACGGGCCGGCTGCATTCATAGATCTTCCCTTGGCGTTCCTTTTCAAGCCCCGCTATGGTGCGATGGGCCTCAGCGGCGATCTATGGCGCATGTATCGCGGTGAACTCGATAGTTACTCACAGTTGCGTCAGGACAATATTATGGGTTCTGCGAGTTGGCTCATCGTCGTTGTTTGGTCGTGGGCGAAGTTCATCCAGCGCGCCGTCGGTCACTTTCTTACTGAATCCCTTGCATCCCGGTGAGCACTCGAAGACGAAAAATTCTATAACGCACCGCCGACCGTCGGCCCGCGAACCTTGATTTAGACCAGAACTCGACATGCACGCGGAATTACAAGTCAGACCCGGTTTGGCGAACGAATTGGTCTTGTCGCGACCCGCTCGAAACGACAGCTTCGCCAAGCTCCTCGTCTTCGCGGGCAAACTGATCGTCAGCGCGGCATGCTTTTGGTACGTGCTGCGCCAGATCAATTCAAGCGGGAGGGTTCGCACTCTGCCGACCTTCGATTTTCGCTGGGCGGCGTTCGCGATATCGGTCGCCATGGCGCAAATTCCGCTTCTTGCGCTGCGCTTGCGGGCTATCGTGCAGGTGCTCGGACTAAGGTCTGCATGCCTGACATATCTCGCCGCGAACGCCATGACGGCTATGTACGCGTTTTTCGCACAGGTTGTGCCAAGCGTGGTCGGGGAGGGAGTTCGCTCCTGGATGCTCACCCGGTTCGGTTGCGATGGGCGTGTTGGACTGACCAGCGTCATGGTGGATCGCGGTATAGGGGTCGCCGCGTTGGTCGCCTTCGGCTTTGTCATTCTATTATTGCCGTTGACGCTGACCGCGCTCTTGGGTTACCGCGACCTCATCATGTTCGCGTTCGGCGCCGTGCTGATCGTCGGCGCGCTCGCTCCGCTACAGGCACCGCGCCTTGCCCCCTTGCTGCAGCGGTGGCGATATTCCTACTGGATCGGTACATTTGTCGCCGACACACGCCGCGTGTTCCTTGGATCGCAAGCTCCTGTAATCTTCGGCGCCGCATGCTTCGTCCATGCATTAACTATCGTTGTCATTTGGTCGGTGAGTCGCGCTCAGGGACTCGCATTGCCAGCATCGGACTGCGCGGTATTGTTCACTGTGGTCGTGGGGACCGCGCTGGTGCCGATTTCGGTGAGTGGCTGGGGTCTTCGCGGCTCGCCGTGGTGTCGCTCCCGGGAACACACGGTCTTGCACCCGAGCGGGCGTTGCTTTTCTCAGTGCGCTTCGGTCTCGTTTTCGTCGTTAGCTCGCTGCCAGAGGTGATCGTCTGGCTGCTCTGTCCACTTCCGCAGGCTGCCGCGAACGAACTGCGCGGCCAGCGTCAGAGCGCCGATTGCGAACCCGCCTCTGGGAACCCGTCGCTTACGTGTTTGATTAATTTAACGGGCCTTGCGCCAGCGGATTAGGTCGCGAACCGACACTAATCAGTCGATGCAATGATCCTGGCAAAATGCTATGGCCAGCCGACAAGCCCAAAC
This sequence comes from uncultured Alphaproteobacteria bacterium, assembly GCA_963729335.1. GTDB lineage: Bacteria > Pseudomonadota > Alphaproteobacteria > Rhizobiales > Xanthobacteraceae > BOG-931. The sequence continues at coordinate 612,726 of CAVSNN010000001.1, read as the reverse complement.
CATCGACCCAACTCGACAAATCATAGCGGCCGCCTTGACCGACAGCAAATTACCGCTCGACCTGCGGCGCCTGGAAGCGGAAGCGATCTATATTTTTCGCGAGGTGGCGGCCGAGTTCACCAAGCCGGTGCTGCTGTATTCGATCGGCAAGGATTCGTCCGTGCTCCTGCATCTGGCGCGAAAGGCCTTCTTTCCGTCGCCGCTGCCGTTTCCGCTTTTGCACATCGACACGACGTGGAAATTTCGCGAGATGATCCGCTTTCGGAACGAAACCGCGGCGCGGCTTGGGCTCGATCTGATCGTGCACGTCAATCGCGACGGTCTCGCGCAGGGCATCAATCCGTTCACGCACGGCGCGGCGCTCTATACCCACGTCATGAAAACCGAAGCGCTCAAACAGGCGCTGACCGAGCACGGCTTCGATGCTGCATTCGGCGGTGCCCGGCGCGACGAGGAAAAAAGCCGCGCCAAGGAACGTGTGTTTTCGTTTCGCTCCGTAAATCATGTCTGGGATCCGAAGAGCCAGCGCCCGGAATTGTGGCATATCTACAATTGCCGCATCGGCCCGGGCGAATCGATCCGGGTGTTTCCGCTGTCGAACTGGACCGAGCTCGACGTTTGGCGCTACATCGCGTACCAGGACATCCCGGTGGTGCCGCTGTATTTTGCGGCGCCGCGTCCCGTGGTCGCCAGGAGCGGCGGTCTGATCGTCGTCGACGACGAACGTTTCCCCCTTGAGCCCGGCGAACGGCCGGTCACACGTATGGTGCGGTTCCGGACGCTCGGCTGCTATCCGCTGACAGGTGCCGTCGAATCCGGCGCCACGACGCTCGCCGATATCGTCGCTGAGATGCAGGCAGTCCAGACTTCGGAACGCGCCGGACGGCTGATCGATCATGACCAGGCCGATTTCATGGAAAAGAAAAAGCGTGAAGGCTATTTCTGAATCGAATATCGAAGTCGCCGCGGGCGCCACAGCCGCCGCGGGTTCGTTCGCGCCTCACCGCGATCAACTCTGTGTGCTGACCTGTGGCTCGGTCGATGACGGCAAGTCGACGCTAATCGGCCGGCTCCTGCTCGACGCGTCGCTCGTGTTCGACGATCATGTCGCGGCGCTCGCTCGCGATTCCAAAACGCATGGCACGGTGGCGGGCGATCTCGATCCCGCCCTGCTGGTCGACGGCCTCGAAGCCGAGCGCGAGCAGGGCATCACTATCGACGTCGCCTATCGCTATTTCGGCACGCCGCGGCGGCGTTTCATCGTCGCCGATACGCCCGGCCACAAGGACTATACCCGCAACATGGTGACGGGCGCCTCGACGTTGAACGTCGCCATCCTGTTAGTGGACGCCGGGAAGGGCCTGCTCGAACAAACCCGGCGGCATGCCTACTTGTGCTCGTTGCTCGGTATTCGCCAATTCGTGCTGGCCGTGAACAAGATGGATTTGATCGGCTTCGACGAGCACCGGTTCCGGGATATTGCCGAAGCCTTTGTCAAGTTCGCCGAACAATTTCCCGCATGTAACACCGTCGCCATTCCGACTTCCGCGCTCTACGGCGACAACGTCGTCCGGCGTGGCGCGCGGATGCCGTGGTATCGCGGTTTGCCACTCCTTGAATATCTCGAAACCGTCGTCGTGGATGAAAGATCGGACGCGTCGCCGCTGCGGCTGCCGGTGCAATATGTCAATCGGCCGAACGCGAATTTTCGCGGCTATGCCGGAACGGTCGCGTCCGGCGCGCTGCACAAGGACATGGACATCGTTATCCCGCGCACCGGCGTACGATCGCGTATCGCGCGGATCGTGACGATGGACGGCGACCTCGACGGCGCATCCGCGACCGATGCCGTTACCGTCGTACTGGCCGATGCCGTCGATGTCTCGCGCGGCGACATCATCAGTTCCATCGAAAAGCCGCCGCAACGGGCCGACGCCTTCGCGGCGCACCTCGTTTGGATGTCCGAAGCGCCGCTGCTTCCCGGCCGGAGCTATTTGCTCAAATCCGGCGCGCAGAGCATCGGCGCCATGGTGACCGAGCTCAAGCATCGCATCGATATCGAAACTTTCGATCATCTCGCCGCCAAGGAACTGCACCTCAACGAGATCGCATTCGTCAATATCGCGACCGCCGCGCCCATCGTCTTCGATCCTTACGACGAGAATAGGCAGACCGGCGGATTTATCCTGATCGACCGTCACAGCAACGCCACGGTGGCCGCCGGCATGATCCGCTTCGGCTTGCGCCGCGCCGCGAATACCTATTTCCAATCGTTCGAAGTGACCAAAACGGCGCGGGCGCAGCTGAATGCGCAAAAGCCGGCATTGCTCTGGTTCACCGGCCTCTCGGGCGCCGGTAAATCGACCATCGCCGACAATCTGGAAAAGAAGCTCCATGCGCTCGGCAAGCACACTTTTGTGCTGGACGGCGACAATATCCGCCACGGGCTCAATCGCGACCTCGGTTTCACCGAAGCGGACCGCGTCGAGAATATTCGCCGTATCGCCGAGGTGGCGAAATTGTTCGTCGACGCCGGTCTGATTACGCTGGTCGCCTTCATTTCGCCGTTCCGGGCCGAGCGCGAGATGGCACGCGACCTCGTCGCCCCCGGCGAATTCATCGAAATCTTCGTCGACACGCCATTGGCGGCCTGCGAGCAACGCGATCCGAAAGGGTTGTATAAGAAGGCGCGGCGCGGCGAGTTGCAGAATTTCACTGGGCTGGATTCGCCATACGAGCCGCCGATCAATCCGGAACTGGTCCTCGACGCACTCAACGAGAGCGCCAGCGATCTGGCCGACCGCGTCATCGCCTTCATGCAACGGCGAGGCATACTGTCGTAGTACGCGCATGCGTTATCTGGGAAGATGGCTAACACGCATGCACATGCAAATCAGCGACAGCAATAATCTCGATCCACGGGTTGCGCGCGGCTTCGGCCGGGAATGGTCGACGTTCCGCCAGGACGCCGATCACCTGTCGCAACAGCAACGGCAGAAGATTTTCGACGATTATTTCCATGTCTTTCCGTGGCATTTGCTGCCGTCGGGCGGCGGCGTCGGTATCGACGTCGGCTGCGGCACCGGCCGCTGGTCGATGCTGGTTGCGCCGCGCGTTCGCCACCTGCATCTGCTCGACGCCAGCGCCGATGCGCTTGCCGTGGCGATGCAGAACATGAGGTCGGCAAGCAATGTGAGCTTCCACGTCAACAGCGTGGCCGATATTCCGCTGCCCGCGCAGTCGCTCGATTTCGCCTATTCGCTCGGCGTCCTGCATCACGTCCCGGATACCCAAGCCGCGATCGCAGCGATCGCCGACAAGCTCAAGCCCGGCGCGCCGTTCTTGGTCTATCTCTATTACGCCTTCGATAATCGCCCGGCGTGGTATCGCGCGCTGTGGCGGATGACGGATGTGACGCGCCTTGGCGTCTCGCGGCTGCCCCATGCGGTCCGGCTGGCTGTCAGCCAGACGTTCGCAGCGCTGGTCTATTGGCCGCTGGCGCGCGGCGCTCGGCTACTTTCACGGCTTGGACTGTCGACGCGAGTGTCGCCCTTGTCCTATTACGCCGACAAATCGTTCTATGTGATGCGGACCGATGCCTACGACCGCTTCTGCACTCGGCTGGAGAAACGCTTTACGCGAGGCGAGATTGCGGAGATGCTCGATCGTGCCGGTTTTACCGACGTGCAGTTTTCACACCGCATGCCGTTCTGGTGCGCCGTGGGCATCAAGAAATGATTGTTACGCCCAACGTTCGCGCCAGGCCTCCAGCATGAGCACGTCCCAAATGAGATATTGCCAGTTGCGCCGGCCGTCGACGTGTTCCCGCCAAAAGCGCCGCACCACTGCGTGGTCGAGCAAGCCAGCCTCACGCAACCGCCGTTCGTCGAGCAGCGCCTCGGCCCAGTCGCGCAACGGGCCGCGCAGCCATTCGCCGAGCGGAATGCCGAATCCCATTTTCGGCCGCTCGAACAGCGCCGGCGGAACGTGACGGTAGAGCACTTGCCGCAACAGCCATTTGCTGGTGTTGCCGCGCACTTTGGCGTCGCACGGCAACCGCCAGGAGAATTCGACGACGCGATGATCGAGTAGCGGCACGCGCGCCTCCAACGCCACCGCCATGCTGGCGCGATCGACCTTGGTCAAAATGTCGTCGGGCAAATAGGTGACCAAATCCAAGAATTGCATCCGGGCCAGCAGATCGGGAAATTCCTTCGCCAGCGTCACGTCGTCGAGCAGGCTTTGCGGCTCGTGCGCTTGCGGCATGATCTCGGCCGGGTCCCAATGGCTGACCAGGCGCCGATAAATGGCATCGGCGCCGTCGAGTTTCAGCACGGTTGCGAGCTTGTGCACTTTGTCGCCGGCCTGCGGCGGCCGCAGCCGGGACGGCAGCGCGGCAAGGAGCGACGTCCAGCGATCGGGACTGACCGCGGTCAGCGCCGCGGCGGCGCCTTTTCGCAATGAGGCGGGCAGCAGCGACAGCGCGCGCCAAAAGCGCTGCGTCAGCTGATAGCGATTGTAGCCGGCAAACAGCTCGTCGCCGCCGTCGCCCGACAGCGCCACGGTGACGTGCTGCCGCGTCATCGCCGAAACGAGGTAAGTCGGGATTTGCGACGAATCGGCGAACGGCTCGTCGTACCATTCCGGCAGGCGCGGGATCACGTTGAGCGCCTGGCTCGACGTGACGGTAAGTTCGGTATGTTCGGTCTGCAAGTGGCGCGCCACCGCGGCCGCTTGCGGTGCCTCGTTATAGCCCGGGATATCGAAGCCGATTGAGAATGTCCGCACTTTGCCGCTGCGCGCGGCCTGCATCAGCGCGACGACCGTCGACGAATCGACGCCGCCGGACAGAAATGCGCCGAGCGGCACGTCGGCGATCATGCGGCGGCCCACGGCATCCTGCAGCAGCGATTCCAGTTGTTCGATCAGCTCGGCATCGCTGCCTTCGAGCGGATGCAGCGTTCCGTCACGCGCCATCGCACGGGCGTCCCAGAACCGCGTGATCTGCGGTTCGCCCTGCCACGGCAGGGTGAGGATCGTGCCGGGTTCGAGCTTGTGGACGCCTTGGTAGATCGTGTGCGGCGCCGGAATGTAATTGTGCCGCATGAACGCTGCGACGGCATTGCGGTCGATGCGCGGCACCCAGCCCGGATGCGCGCGCAGCGCCTTGAGCTCCGAGCCGAACAGAAACAGCTTGCCGAACTTCGCCCAATACAAGGGCTTGATGCCGAGCCGGTCGCGAATGAGCGTCAGCGTCCGCTCGCGCCGATCCCACAGCGCGATCGCGAACATTCCGATCATGCGCTTGAGCGTCGGCTCGACGCCGTTTGCGGCAAACGATTCCAATATGACTTCGGTGTCGGAATAACCGCGAAATTTCCGTCCGCGCGCCGCGAGCTCGGCGGCGATCGGCTGATAGCTGTAAACCTCGCCGTTATAGGTGATGACGAATCGCCCATCGGCGGAAACCATCGGCTGATGCCCGGCGGGCGACAGATCGATGATCGACAACCGGCGATGGATCAGCGCCGTCTCGGCTTCGGCGTCCATCCAGATGCCTTCGTCGTCCGGCCCGCGATGCGCGAGACTTGCGGCCATCTGCCCGGCGATAGCGTCGACGTTGCCGCCTGCACGGAAGATGCGGCGCCGACGAAGCCTGCAATGCCGCACATCGATGTCGTTCCGCGCCAATGATCGATAGGAATTGCATATAGACTCGAGCGGAACAAACAATGAAGTTTTTGCAGGAACGCGTCGTGCGTAGCGATGAGGCGGCGGTTTTTGCTCGTCCGTCACCGCCGCTGTTGCGGGGTCACGCGACCGGGGTTAAGAAACTCCGGGCTGCGGCGGATTTTTAAATCGGGAACTGGGGCTTTGGCGCATCAACGCAAGATTGCCGTGATCGGGCTCGGCTATGTCGGCCTGCCGGTGGCGGTCGCATTTGCGCGATCCGGCGCCGCGGTGGTCGGTTTCGACGTCGATCGAAACCGGATCGACGAGCTGCGCGCCGGCATCGACCGCACGCGCGAAGTCGAAAAGTCCGATCTGTCGCATCCGACGCTGTTGTATGCCGACGATGCCGCGGCGTTGGCCGCGGCCGACTTTTATATCGTCACGGTTCCGACGCCGATCGACGCGGCGCGCCGGCCCGATCTGACCGCGATCTTCGGCGCGTCCGCCACGGTCGGACGCGTGCTCAAGCGCGGCGATATCGTGGTTTACGAATCCACCGTCTATCCCGGAGCGGTCGAGGAGGATTGCGTGCCGCTGCTCGAGCGCGCTTCGGGTCTGCCCTGCGGCGCCGATTTCACCGTCGGCTATTCGCCGGAGCGCATCAATCCGGGCGACAAGCAGCATCGCTTCGAGACCATCACCAAGGTGGTCTCCGGCCAGGACGAGAAAACGCTGCGGATCGTGGCCGAGGTTTACGGTTCGGTCGTCAACGCCGGCATCCACTGCGCCCCTTCGATTCGAGTAGCCGAGGCCGCCAAAGTCATCGAGAATACCCAGCGCGATCTCAACATCGCGTTCATGAACGAGCTGTCCGCGCTGTTCGAGCGGCTCGATATCGATACCGGCGACGTGCTGGCCGCGGCGGCGACCAAATGGAATTTCCAGAAATTCTCTCCCGGCCTGGTCGGCGGCCACTGCATCGGTGTCGATCCCTATTATCTGACTTACCGCGCGGAAAAGGCCGGCTACGATCCGCAGGTGATTTTGGCCGGCCGCAAGATCAATGACGGCGTCGGGCAACGGGTGGCGCGGGAATGCGTGCGCCGGCTGCTCAAGCGCCACAAGGCCGCGGCGACGGTCACGGTGCTGGGCATGACGTTTAAGGAAAACGTGCCTGACACGCGCAACTCGAAAGTCGCCGACATCGTCAACGAGCTGAATTCGTTCGGGCTTGTAGTGCAGGTGCACGATCCGCTGGCGGATCCGCGCCAAGTCAAGCACGAATACGGCATCGAGTTGATGGAGATGGAAGCGCTGCGTCCGGCCGACGCGGTGATATTCGCCGTCGCGCACGACTCTTTCGTGCGCGGCGGCTGGCCGTTGCTGACGAAGCTGCTCGGCGCCGACGGCGGCATCGTCCTCGACGTGAAGTCGCAACTCGACCGCCGCCAACGGCCCGAGCAGGTCGAGCTGTGGCGGTTGTAGGCGGGACCGACCGGGGAAAGCGCGCGAGCGTGGCGAGTTTGCAACATCCGATCCTAGTCACCGGCGCCGCAGGCTTTCTCGGCTTTGCGCTGGCGCGCCGCCTGCTCGAAGGCGGCCGCGCCGTCATTGGCATCGACAGCGTCAACGACTATTACGACCCGGCGCTCAAGGAAGCCCGCCTTGCGGTCCTGCGCCAATATAAGGACTTCAGTTTTCACAGGTTCGACCTTGCCGACCGAAAACTGACCGAGGCCGTGTTCCGCGACGGCTCGTTCGGCCCGGTGGTGCACCTCGCCGCGCAGGCCGGCGTGCGCTACTCGCTGCAAAATCCTCACGCCTATCTCGACGCCAATCTCGCGGGCTTTCTCAATGTCCTCGAAGGCTGCCGCCATCGCCGCACCGAGCATCTGGTGTTTGCGTCGTCGAGCTCGGTGTACGGCGCCAACACGCGCATGCCGTTTTCGGTGCATGACAATGTCGACCATCCGATCAGCCTCTATGCCGCGACCAAAAAGGCCAACGAACTGATGGCCCACGCCTATAGTCACCTCTATGCGCTGCCCGCGACGGGTTTGCGGTTCTTCACGGTGTATGGGCCGTGGGGACGTCCCGATATGGCAATGTTCATCTTCGCCAAGGCCATCGCCGAAGGCCAACCGATCAGATTGTTCAACCACGGACGGATGCGGCGCGATTTCACCTATGTCGATGACGTTGTCGAGGCGGTCGAGCGCGTCATCGCCCGCGTTCCGCCGAAATCGAACGCCGCGCCGGGCGGCGAATTCGATCCGGCGAGCAGCGCGGCGCCGTGGCGCATTTACAATATAGGCAACAACAGCAGCGTCGAAATTTCGCGCGTTGTCGAGCTGTTGGAGCGGGAGATCGGCCGCAAGGCCAAAATCGAGCTGGTCGCCGATGCAGCCCGGCGACGTGCCGGAAACCTGCGCCGACGTTGACGATCTGATGCGTGACGTTGGTTTCCGCCCGGCAACCCCGATCGAACGGGGCGTGCGCAATTTCGTCGCCTGGTATCGCGACTATCGTCGGCGATGAGCGTTGCATATAACCTTTCGTCTTGCCGTCCAGCCTGGATTATAATGACGCCATGATGGGATTTCTGCGTAACCCCCGCCGCGTGCTGATCGTGGTTCACGACCTCGTCGTCACCGCCCTGGCGATGCTGGCGACGCTCTACATCCGGTTCGCCGACGGCGAAAACGGCGGGCTCGGCGAGCGCTATCGCTGGCTCGTTGTCATCCTGCCGTGCTATCTCGTCTACGCCGGCGTCGTCTATTGGTACTTCCACCTCTACATGGCGAAGTGGCGGTTCGCCTCGCTGCCGGATTTGCGCAATATCTTCCGCGCAGTCACGGTGCTGGCGGTCTCGTTGCTCGTGCTCGATTACGTTCTGTTGTATCCGACCCTGTTCGGCACGTTCTTTTTCGGCAAGGTCACGATTGCGCTGTATTGGTTCCTGCAGATGTTCTTTCTCGGCGGTCCGCGCATCGCCTATCGGCTGTTCCGGCTTTCCCGCACCCAGCATCACGTCAAAGGCCCCGACGCAGTTCCCACGCTGATCGTCGGACGCGCGGCGGATGCCGAAGTGCTGTTGCGGGCGATCGAGAGCGGCGCGGTCAAAAACGTGCTTCCGGTCGGAATTCTCTCGCCATCCTCGGCCGATCAGGACCAGGAACTGCGCGACGTTCCGGTGCGCGGCTTTCTCAGCGATCTTGAGCCGACCGTCATTGCCTTGCGGTCGCAGGGCGTGAGCGTCGGCCGGCTGGTGCTCGCCCCGAGTGCGCTCGAGCCCGAGCTGCATCCGGAGACAATGCTGATGCTGGCGCGCCGGCTCGGGCTTGCCGCCAGCCGGATGCCGTCGCTCGGCGCCGGCGAAGAGGCGCTGCGGCTCGCGCCGGTCAATGTCGAGGATTTATTGCTGCGTCCGAGCGTGCGGATCGATTACCGGCGGCTGGAAATCTTCATCAAAGCCAAGACGGTCATTGTCACCGGCGGCGGCGGCTCGATCGGTTCGGAGATTTGCGATCGTGTCGTCAATTTCGGCGCCAGCCGGCTTCTGGTCATCGAGAACTCCGAGCCGGCGCTGCATGCCGTGCTCGAGCAGCTCGCCGCCAAATCGAGCGCAACCGCGGTCGAAGGGCGTATCGCCGACGTCCGCGACCGCGAGCGGATGTTCCGATTGATCGCCGAATTCAAGCCGAACCTGGTGTTTCACGCGGCGGCGCTCAAGCATGTGCCGCTGTTGGAACGCGATTGGGACGAGGGCATCAAGACCAACGTGTTCGGCTCGGTCAATGTCGCCGACGCCGCGCTTAATGCCGGCGCCGACGCCATGGTCATGATTTCGACCGACAAGGCGATCGAGCCGGTGTCGGTGCTCGGCGCGACCAAGCGGCTTGCCGAAATGTATTGCCAGGCCCTGGACGCCGGCCGTGGCGCCGGCCGAACCAATGGCGGCAAGCCGCCGATGCGCATGATCGCAGTGCGCTTCGGCAACGTGCTCGCCTCCAACGGCTCGGTCGTGCCGAAATTTAAGGCGCAGATCGAAGCCGGCGGTCCGGTCACCGTGACGCACCCCGACATGGTGCGCTATTTCATGACCATCCGCGAAGCCTGCGACCTCGTCATCACGGCGGCAAGCCATGCGCTCGGGCCGGCGCGCTCGGACACGTCGGTCTATGTGCTCAATATGGGTCAGCCGGTCAAAATCGTCGATCTTGCCGAACGGATGATCCGTCTCAGCGGCCTCGAACCCGGACATGACGTCGACATCGTCTTCACCGGCATTCGTCCCGGCGAGCGGCTGAATGAGATTTTGTTCGCGCGCGAGGAAGGCGGTTCCGACATCGGCATCGAAGGCGTCGTCGCCGCCAAACCTGTCTGTCCGTCGATCGCAGCCGTTCAGGGCTGGATTGCGAAGTTAAGGCACGATCTCGAAACCGGCGAGCGAGCGGCCATCTATAGCGTGTTGCGCGAGGCGGTGCCGAATTTCGGCGGCGAGACGGCGTTATCCGGCAGGCCATGAACTGGAAGGAAACAAGCGCGAAATGCCCGGTATGGCGTAAAGCCGCCAAACCGGGCGCGGCAGTCCGTCACAGACCTGGATTGCGCAGGCAGCCGTCACCGAATTAATGTATCCTTGCGGGCATCCCGGGGCGAAGCGCGGCGGCTTTAGAATCGCGCCCGGTCGGGAAGGGAGGACAATATGACCAGCATCAGTATGGCAGGTATTGCACGGTCGGTTGTTGCCGCCGGCATGTTCGTCGGCTCGTTGGCGCTGACGCTTGGCGTGGCGCAGGCGCAAGGCCAGACCTTCGTGATGAAGATAAGCACCCCCACCATCAATGCCGCGCCGGACCGTTTTGCCAGGAATTACGCCGCCGCGCTAGAGAAGGATTCCGGCGGCCGCATCAAGGCGGAGGTCTATCCGGCGAGCCAATTGGGCTCGATCGCGCGGCAGATCGAAGGCACGCAGTTCGGCGCGATCCAATGCGAAGTCGTGCCGCCGGAGTTCATGGTCGGCATCGACCAGCGCTTCGGCGTGCTGGCCGCACCCGGCTCTCGTCAACTCCATGCAGCAAGGCCAGCGTATCGCCGCCGACCCGCAGGTGGTGAAGCTGATGCTCTCGCTCGGCGCCGACAAGGGCCTGCGCGGCGTCGGCTTGTTCATAGCCGAGCGGTCCGAGGTCATCTCCAAGGATGCCGATCCGCCATCTCGCCGATTTCAAGGGCAAGAAGATTCGGATTTTCGCTTCCGACTTCCAGTCGGTGGCGCTGGAGCGGCTCGGCGCCACGCCGGTGGCGATGTCGCTCGGCGACGTGCTGCCGGCGCTTCAGCAAGGCGCCATCGACGGCGCCGTCGCGGGCGTGCAAGTCTTCACCGGCATGCATTTCTATGACGCGTCGAAATACATCACCATGACCCATCAGCCGGCGATCTTCATCATCGTCGACGTCAACCGGAAATGGTACGACTCGCTGCCCACGGATTTGCAGCAGATCGTCGATCGGGACGCCGCCAGCCAATCGGTGGCAATCGATCCGCAATCGGTCGAAATCGTCAATCAGGCGCTCAAGGGCTGGACCGAGCACGGCGGCGAATTGATCGACCTGCCCGCCGACGAGCAGGCGCAGATGCTCAAAATCCTCGCCAGCGTCGGCCGACGACGTATCGGCGAAGAGTCCGACGCTCAGCGCGGCCTATAAGATCGTGACAGACGCGGCGCAACGAGCGCAATAAAAATCCGGCCGCCGTATCCGCATCGGATGCCCGGCCCGAGAGGGAGGACGACATGCGTTTCATGCAATGTGGAAATACGGTGCGGGCGGCCGTTGCCGTCGGGACGCTTGCCGTGGCGTTGGCGCTGCCGCTCGGCGCGGCGCGGGCGGAAGACCAACCGACCTACCTGATGAAGATTTCGACGCCGACCATCCACGACATTCCCGACACCTATGCCAGGAATTTCGGCGCCGCGCTCGAAAAGGACTCCGGCGGCCGCATCAAGGTCGAGGTCTATCCGGCAAGCCAGCTTGGCTCGATCCCGCGGCAGATCGAGGGCACGCAGTTTGGCGCGATCCAGTGCGAAATCGTTCCGCCGGAATTCATGTCCGGCCTCGACGATCGCTTCGAGGTCATGGCGGCGCCCGGGCTCGTCGATTCCGAGCAGCACGGGCAGCGCGTCGCCGCCGATCCGGCGGTGCTCAAGCTGATGCTCGGTCTCGGCGCCGACAAGGGCCTGCACGGCATCGCATTGTTCATGGCCGAAACGTCCATCGTCGTGACCAGAAATCCGCTCCGTCACCCTCGCCGACTTCAAGGGCAAGAAGCTGAGAATCTTCGCCTCGAAATTCCAAAGCATGGGGCTGGAGCGGCTGGGCGCCACGCCGGTGGCGATGTCGCTGGGCGATGTTCTGCCGGCCATCCAGCAAGGCGCCATCGACGGCGCCATCACCGGCATGGGGCCCGTCGCCCATATGCACTTCGTCGACGCGGCGAAATACGTGACAATGACCAATCAGCCGGCGATCTTCATCATCGTCGAGATCAACAAGAAATGGTACGAATCCCTGCCGAAGGATTTGCAGCAGATTCTCGACAAGGACGCCGCGGCGCAGGCGATCGCCATCAATCCGATTGCGATCGACATCCGCAAGCAGTCGGAGCAAAGTTATACCGCCAGCGGCGGCGAGCTGATCAAGCTGGCGCCCGACGAGCAGGCGACGCTGATGAAAACGCTGTCGAGCGTCGGCATCGACGTGTCGCAATCCAACCCGGCGCTCGCCGCCGCCTATAAAATCGTGACCGACGCGGCGGCGCGAACGCGGCAGGCGCCGAGCCAGTAAGCGCGTTCGCGGCGGCTGTTCCATGTTGCGGCGGCGACCCGGAGGGACCCATGTTCATCGTGGGGCGTAAAGTCGGGTCGCGCGCGTGCGCCGCCGCGTTTGTGTCGTCGCTCGTCATGTCGTCCGCCGCGCCCGCGTCGGACGCGAAGCCCTATGTAATGAAGATAGCGCTTGCGACCGTCAACGATGCTTTGCACGAGTTCGCCAACGATTACGCAGCCGCCGTCGAAAAGGATTCGGGCGGCCGTATCAAGGTCCAAATCTATCCCGCAAGCCAGTTAGGTGCCAGCGAACGGCAAGCCGAGGGCGTGCAATTCGGCGAGATCCAATGCCTGGTCGTTCCGCCCGACTTTCTGGTCGGGATCGACCAGCGCTTCGAGGTCTTGGCGGCCCCCGGTCTGGTCACGTCGATGGCGGACGGGCAACGGCTTGCCGCCGACCCGGCGGTGCGCAAGCTGATGCTCGGTCTCGGCGCCGACAAGGGACTGCACGGCGTCGGGCTGTTCATGGCGTCGCCGTCGTCCATCATCGCCAGAACCGCGATTCGTCACCTTGCCGACTTCAAGGGCAAGAAAATCCGGATTTTTGCGTCGGCTTTCCAAAGCGTGGCGATGCAGCGGCTTGGCGCGATTCCGAAGCCGATGAGCTTGGGCGACGTGCTGCCGGCGCTCCACGACAACGGCGTCGATGCCGCGTCTCGGCGCCATCTCCGTCTTCAGCGCCATGCACTATCATTGATGCCGCGAAATACGTAACCGAGACCGGGCAACCCGCCATTTTCGCAATCACTGAGATCAGCAAGAAATGGTACGATTCGCTGCCCGGCGATTTGCAGAGGATCCTCGACAATGATGCCGCTGCGCAGTCCGCGGCGATCAATCCCTGGGTGGTCGATTTCAACGGCAAGGCGCGCCAGGCCTGGGTCGACAGCGGCGGCGAATTGATCAGTCTGCCGCCCGACGAGCAGGCGACGATGCTCAAAATCATCGCCAGTGTCGGCGACGAGGTGTCGAGTACAAAGCCGGAACTCAGCGCTGCCTATCGAATAGTCACGGAGGCGGCGCAGCGAAATCGATGAAACCCGCGGCGGCGGACGAACGACGCCTGGCGCCGGCCGACGGAAAGCGCATTGTTCGGCGGCCGGCGATCATTTAACGTCATAGGCGGACGTCCGGGGTGGAGGCCTTAAAATCGTCGGGCGTGGCAGTCCGTCACAACGAAAAAAATCCGCCGCCAGTGCAATATCGATGCCTGCGACCGGTGTTTGTGGGAGCGAACCCGGTCGCGAGCGAATTCCTGCTTAGAGCAGGGTTGGATCAGAGGGAGGACACCATGCGCGTCGTGGGACGTTGGGGTTATGTGCCAGCGGCGGCTGCCGCCGGCGCGTTTGTCTTGTCGCTCGTGCTGACGTTCGGCGCGGCGCAAGCGCAAGACAAGACTTACGTGATGAAGATCAGCCTTCCAACCATCAATGACACCCCGCACCTGTTTGCCAAGAATTACGCCGCCGCGGTCGAAAAGGATTCCGGCGGGCGCATCAAGACCGAGGTCTATCCGGCGAGCCAGCTGGGTTCGATCCCGCGGCAGATCGAAGGCGCGCAGTTCGGTGCGATCCAGGCGGTGACCATACCGCCCGAATTCTTCGTCGGCGTCGACGACCGCTTCGAGGTGATGGCGGCGCCGGGACTGGTGGACAATATGGAGCACGGTCAGCGGCTCGCCGCCGATCCGGCGGTGCTCAAGCTGATGCTCGGGCTCGGCGCCGACAAGGGATTGCATGGCGTTGGACTCTACATCGCCCAACCGTCCTGCATCATATCGAGGACGCCGATCCGTCATCTCGCCGACTTCAAGGGCAAGAAAATCCGCGTCTTCGCCTCGCAATTCCAGACCGTCGCTTTCGACCGTCTCGGCGCGACCCCGGTGGCGATGACGCTCGGCGACGTCCTGCCGGCATTGCAGCAAGGCGCCATCGACGGCGCGATCGCCGGCATCGGCGTCTTCTACAACATGCACTTCAACGATGCCGCGAAATACGTCACCGAGACTAACCAGCCGGCCATCTTCATCATCCTCGAAGTCAGCCAGAAATGGTACGAGCTCGCTGCCCAAGGACCTGCAGGAGATCGTCGACCGCGACGGTCGTTCGGAGTCGCTTGCGATCAACGCGCCGGCGCTCAAAATGTATCAGGCGCAGCGCAAAGGCTGGGTCGCCAACGGCGGCGAACTGATCAGCTTGCCGGCCGACGAGCAGGCGCAGATGATGCGAACGCTCGCCAGCGTCGGCGAAGACGTTCGAAGTCGAAGCCGGGGCTCCACGACGCCTACGCGATCGTGAGCGACGCGGCGAAGCGAACGCGACAGCCCCAGACCCAGTGAGCCGAATTTGCGCGGCTGCGGTCGAATGCGGCGGCAAGATCGGCGGTCGCGCCGCGGCGCGACCGCCAAGACGTAACGGCGGGCCCGTGCGAGAGCAACGAGAGGTTCGACAGTGATCGACGGCGCAGTCAAAGGCATCGGCTGGCTTCTGGCGTTCACCCGCGCGGCATCGGCGATTTTTTTGATCTCGAGCGTGGCGATCAATTTCGCCAATATCATCGGCCGCTACTTCTTCAGCGTCTCGATCCCATGGGCCGAAGAGATCATGCTCTTCCTCATGGTCGGCTGCGTATTCACCGGCTGCTGCGCGGTCGCCTGGGAGGGCCGCCAGATCCGCATGGACGTTGTCGTCAACAGTTTGCCGCCTCGACTGCGCGAACTCGCCAATTTGTTTTCCGAGCTGGCGATGATTGCAACCGCGATCGCAGTGACCGTGTTTGCCTGGCCGGTCATCACCCAGCTTGCCGCATTCGATGAACGCAGCCAGGCGGCGAATTTCCCCCTCGTCATTCCGCAATCCATGGTGCCGATCGGCTACACCTTGATGGGGCTGTTGGTCGCGGCGCGTGTCATCGTGCGCTGGCGACGCGGCGGCGCCGGCGGCGCCGGAACTTCGCATTAAGAGGCGGGGACGATGGGTTATCTCGTCTTTTTCGGACTGCCGGTCGCCGGGCTCATCCTGGGATTCCCGATCTTTCTCATTCTGCTCGTGACCTCGATCGTCGCGGTGATGACCGTCGCCCGCGACATCCCGACCGACGCCATTCAAACCTACATGTTCGGCAGCCTCGATAATTTTCCGTTGCTCGCGGTTCCGTTCTTCGTGCTGGCCGGCGAGATCATGGCGCAGGGCGGCATCGCGCGGCGCATCATTAACATGGTCATGGCCATTGTTGGGGGCGTGCGCGGCTCACTCGCGGTGACCACCGTCGCGGCCTCCGAATTATTCGGCGCGATGTCGCACACGGCGGTCGGCACGGTCGTCGCCATGGGGCGGATGATCTATCCCTCGCTCAAGGACGGCGGCTACAACGAACGCTTTGCCGTCGGCCTGATTGCCTCGTCGGGGGCGATCGCGGTGGTCATCCCGCCTTCGATCGCCATGATCCTTTACGCGGTGTCGGCGGAGCAGTCGGCCGTTCAATTGTTCACCGCGGGTATTCTGCCAAGCATCCTCATCGGCGTCATCGATGCCGCCTTTGTCATCACCTATGCGCGGCTGAAAGGCGTGCCGCTCGGCGTCAAGGCGCATTGGGAAACGATCTGGAAGACGAGCAAGGACGCGAGCTGGTCGATCGGCTCGCTGGCCGTGATCTTCGGCGGCATTTATGGCGGGGTATTTACGCCGACCGAGGCCGCCGGCGTCGCGGTCGTCTATTCGCTGTTCGTGACCATGGTCATCTACCGCGAGGTCGACCTCCGCCGCTGCTGGCAGATTCTCATGAGCTCCGCCTTTCTCATTTCGCAAATCCTGCTCATCGTCACGTCGGCCGGGATTTATTCCTGGCTGCTCACGACCAGTGGCATCCCGCAGAACATCGTTGCCTCGATCGATGCGCTGCATATGCCGAAGTGGGAACTGCTGCTCATCCTCAACGTCGGCCTGTTAATGGCGGGCAGCTTTCTCGAACCGCCGGCGGCGATCCTGATCCTGACCCCGCTGTTGCTGCCGATCGTGCGCGCCGTCGGCGTCAATGCCATTCACTTCGGCATCATCGTGGCGGTCAATCTCAGCCTGGGCATGTACACGCCGCCGTTCGGATTGAACCTGTTCTCCTCGCAGGCGATCTTCAACGCGCCGCTGAGCCGGATCTATCTCGGCGTCCTGCCGTTCTTGCTGTTGAATTTCGTGGCGCTGTTGATCATCACCTATGTGCCGGAAATCTCCATGGTGTTCGTGCATCATTGATTTTTCCAATTTTGCCCGGCCGACTGCGCGGCGCGGCCGCATTCCATAATCCCGAACGCGAGGAGACCGGTTGCTCATGACCAAGGCGGTGCTCGGCATCATCGGCGGCTCGGGCGTTTACCAGCTTCCCGGCCTGGAAAAGGCGCGCTCGCGCAACGTCAAGAGCCCATGGGGCGCGCCGTCCGGGCCGCTGCGCATCGGCGAGATCGCCGGCCTGCCGGTCGTGTTCCTGTCGCGGCACAGCCCGGGACATCGCCTTTCGCCGTCCGACATCAACTATCGCGCCAATATCGACGCGCTCAAGCGCGCCGGCGTCACGGATCTCGTCTCGTTGTCGGCTTGCGGCTCGTTCAAGGAGAACCTGCCGCCCGGCACGTTCGTTCTGGTCGACCAGTTCGTCGACCGTACCCACAAGCGCGAAAGTTCGTTCTTCGGCAAGGGTTGCGTCGCCCATGTGTCGATGGCGCATCCGGTATCGCCGCGGTTGCGCATCCATATCGCGGAGGCCGCGATGGCGGAGGGCATCGGCATCGTGCGCGACGGCACCTATGTCTGCATCGAGGGTCCGCAATTCTCGACGCTCGCCGAAAGCCTGACGTACAAGAATCTCGGTTATTCGGTGATCGGCATGACCAATATGCCGGAAGCCAAGCTGGCGCGCGAAGCCGAGATTTGCTACGCGACCGTCGCCATGGTGACCGATTTCGACTGCTGGCATCCCGACCACGACGCCGTCACCGTGCAGGACATCGTCAAGGTTCTGCTGGCGAACGCCGAGACAGCGGCGCGTCTGGTGGCGCGGCTGGCGCGCGATTTTCCGCGCCGGCACGAGCCATGCCCGATCGGTTCGGATCGTGCGCTCGACAATGCGCTGATCACCGCGCCGACGGCGCGCGATCGCAAGCTATTGCGCAAGCTCGACGCGGTCGCCGGCCGGGTGTTGCGCCGAAAGTAACAAGCGGGACAGCGCCCGCTTTATCGGCGTTTTCGCTTATGAGCCGCCGGAAATCGCGCAAAAATTCTTAACTGAAATACGCGACAATCCCGGCCTCAATAACGGGCGTCATCCACCGCGAATCCTCGCAGGCACACCTTGGCTCAAACGATCATCCCTCTGATCATGTGCGGTGGCGCCGGCACGCGGCTATGGCCGGCATCGCGCGAAGGCCGGCCCAAGCAATTTTTGCCGTTGTTCGGTCCGCATTCGACGTTTCAGGAGACCGTCCGCCGGGTTTCCGATCCGGCTTTGTTCGGCCGGCCGATCGTCGTCACCAATAACCAATATCGATTTCTGGTCGCCGAGCAGCTCGCGGCGATCGGGATTGCGGCCGATGTCATGCTCGAACCGGCGCGGCGCGATTCCGGACCGGCGATCGCGGCAGGCGCTGCTTTCGCCGTCAGGCGCGACGGCGATCCGGTGCTGGTCGCGCTCGCCGCCGATCATGTCGTCACCGATCCGGCCGCCTTCGCCAAGATCTGCGGGAGTGCGGCAGAGGCCGCCGCGGCCGGCCGTATCGTGACGTTCGGCGTGCGGCCGACGCGGCCGGCCACCGAATACGGCTATATCCGCGCCGGCGCGGCGATCGGTTCCGATATCTTCGCCATAGAGCAGTTCGTCGAAAAACCGGACGCCAAAACCGCCGAGCGCTACGTCAAGGAAGGCTATTTGTGGAACTCCGGCAACTTCATGTTTCGCGCCGGCGCGCTGCTCGACGAATACAACAGTTTCGAGCCGGACAGCGTCGCCGCGGTCGCAGCCGCGGTCGAGGGCGCCGGCGCCGATCTCGGCTTTGTCACGCTCGATGCCAAAGCGTTCGCGCGCGCCAGCGCGAAATCGATCGATTATGCGGTGATGGAGCGAACCAAGCGTGCCGCGGTGATGCCGGTCTCCTACGGCTGGTCCGACGTCGGCTCGTGGCAGGCGGTCTGGGAACTGTCCGATCGCGACGCGCTCGGCAATTCCGCGCACGGTTCCGTGGTCTTCGTCGACGCGCGCGGCTCCTATGTGAGCAGCGACAAGCAGCTCGTGGCCTTGTTCGGCGTCGAGAATCTGGTCGTGGTCACGACCGACGACGCCGTTCTGGTGGCAAAGCGCGACGACGGCGACGGCATGCGGCGGCTGGTCGCCAAGCTCAAGGACGTGGCGCCGGCGGTCACCGAGGAGCATTTGCAGGTGCACCGGCCGTGGGGCTCCTACCACGCGATCGATCGGGGGCCGCGGTTTCAGGTCAAGCGCATCGTGGTCAAGCAGGGCGGGCGGCTGTCATTGCAGTTGCATCATCACCGCGCCGAGCATTGGGTCGTGGTGCGCGGCACCGCGCGCGTCACCATCGGCGACGAGGTCAGGACGGTGCATGAAAACGAATTGGTCTACATTCCGATCGGCGCCAGGCATCGCCTGGAAAATCCCGGCAAGATCGACCTCGAATTGATCGAAGTGCAGACCGGCAGCTATCTCGACGAAGACGATATCGTGCGCATCGAGGACGATTACCGCCGGTCCTAGTCGGCGCTCGACTGCGCGGGTCAGACGTAAGTATTTGAATATATTTCGATATTATCGCCGTGCCCGACTTGCGCAACACCCGCCCGTAAGCCTATGAATCAATTCGTGTACGGTTTTCCCCCGGTGTCCGGTCGCCAGTTGGCATCCAGCATGCTACGGGAAAATCTGCGGGGACGGCTCCGAGTAGCGCGAGGGGGCTCTTCGGGTCATGAGTGAGGTTGAGAAAGTGGGCGCGGACGGCAGCTTGCGTGTCGGCGTGGTCGGCGTAGGCGTCATGGGCAGCAATCATGCCCGGGTGCTTTCCGAACTGCCCGGGGTCAAGCTCGTCGGCGTCGCCGATCCCGATCGCAAGCGCCGCGACCATGTCGCCCGTCATCTCGGCTGTGCCGCTTTCGAGGATGCCGACGCCCTGATGCGCCACGGCGTCGACGCCATCACCATCGCGGCGCCCACCCACCTGCATCGCGACATTGCCATCGACGGCGTCGCGCGCGGCCTGCATGTCCTGGTCGAGAAGCCGATCGCCTCGACGGTCGAAGAGGGCCGCGCCATTGTGGCGGCGGCGCGCCGCGCCGGCGTCACGCTGATGGTCGGCCATGTCGAGCGTTTCAATCCGGCGGTCGAATCGATCAAGCGCGCGATCAAAGATCAGGACATTCTCTCGATCGCCATCACCCGCGTCGGCCCGTTCCCGCCGCGCATGTCGAATGTCGGCGTCGTCATCGACCTTGCCGTGCACGACATCGATCTCATCCGCTGGTTCACCGATTCTGAGATCATCGAAATTCAGCCGCAAACATCGAGCGCGGTCGCCGAACGCGAGGACATCGCGCTGTTGCAGTTCCGCACTGCGTCCGGCGTGCTTGCGCATATCAACACCAACTGGCTCACGCCGTTCAAGGCGCGCACCATCCACATCGCCACGCGCGACAAATACCTGATCGGCGACCTGCTGACGCTGCAAGTGACCGAGTGCTTCGGCTTCCAGCCCGACGGCAGCTATTCGATGCGGCATTTGTCGGTCGGCTACGCGGAGCCGTTGCGCTCGGAGCTGGTCGCCTTCGTCAACGCCATCCGCAGCAGGACGGCGCCCGCCGTGACCGGCGACGAGGCCGTCGCCAGCCTTGAGATCGCCATCCGCTGTCTCGAAGCGCGCTCAGTGCAGTCGACGACGCCGCAACGCAAGGGGCCGCGACGCGTCGTCGGCTGATAAATTTAGTCCTGCCGGGATCGACACCAAGCCAAGCCAACACGATCATGAATCAGCACGCCCGCCTGGACGACCGGCCGATCCCGTTCATCGACGTCGCGGCGCAACGCCGTCGTCTCGGCGGTGCGATCGACGCGGCGGTGGCGCGCGTACTCTCCCATTGCCAGTTCATTCTCGGTCCGGAGGTGCGCGCGCTCGAAACCGAGCTGGCGGCGTTCTGCGGCGCGCGGCATGCGATTAGCTGTTCGAGCGGCACCGACGCGCTGTTGCTGGTGCTGCTGGCCTGGGAGATCGGGCCGGGCGATGCCGTGATTTGCCCGAGCTTCACCTATCACGCCACCGCCGAAATGGTGGCGCTCCTCGGCGCGACCCCGGTCATGGCCGACGTCAAGGCGGACAGCTTCAATCTCGATCCCGACAGCTTCGAACGCGCGATCGCGACCGCGAAGCGCCATGCCCTCAAGCCCAGGGCCGTCATCCCGGTCGATCTGTTCGGTTTGCCGGCCGATCACGACGCCATTGCCGCCATCGCCGCGGCGCACGGCATGCGCATACTCGATGACGCGGCGCAATCCTTCGGCGCGACTTACCGGGGCCGCAGGCTCGGCACGTTCGGCGCGGCGACGGCGACCAGTTTCTTCCCGGCAAAGCCGCTCGGCTGCTATGGCGACGGCGGCGCGGTGTTCATCGACGACGATGCGCTTGCGGCGCGGGTGAAAAGCCTGCGCGTGCACGGGGAGGGCGCCGACAAATATGACGCCACTCGCATCGGCATCACCGGTCGGCTCGATTCGATCCAGGCGGCGGTACTCCTGGAAAAGCTGAAAATCTTCCCCGACGAAATCGTCGCGCGCGATCGGATCGCGGCGCGCTATTCGCAAGCCCTCGCCGATATCGCGATCGTGCCGCGCACCGGCAATCAATCGACCTCGGTGTGGGCGCAGTACACCATCAGGCTTAAGCCGGGACGGCGCGACGGATTTGCCGCCGCGCTCAAGGCCCAGGGCATCCCGACCGCGGTCTATTATGCCAAGCCGCTGCATCGCCAGCAGGCGTATCGCGATTTCCCGGTGGCCGACGGCGGCGTGTCCGTGAGCGAGCAACTGTCGCAGGAAGTCATCAGTCTGCCGATGCACGCCTATCTCGATCAGCCGGTCCAGGACCGCATCGTCGACGCGGTGCGGCGGGCGCTCGCGGGCTAGCCCAGTTTTCCCTCCCCCTTGTGGGGCAGGGTAGGGAGGGGGGTAGACAGGTGACGCGAACGCGTCGACGCCTGCGTAAGACCTCATAACCCACCACCCTCGCCCCTCCCCACAAGGGGGAGGGGAACAAAGTCGACAATGCTCAAAAGAATTCTCACCGTCGGCGGTTACACGCTGTTGTCGCGTCTGACCGGCTTTATGCGCGACATCATGTTGGCCGCCATCATCGGCGCCGGACCAGTCGCCGACGCGTTCTTTGTCGCGTTCCGGCTGCCGAACCATTTCCGCGCCATCTTCGCCGAAGGCGCGTTCAATGCCGCCTTCATTCCGGCCTATGCGCGCATTCGCACCCAGGGCGGGCCGGCGGCGGCGCGCCAATTCGGCGACCGCATTTTCACGCTGCTGTTCGCGTCGCAGGTGGTGCTGCTGGCGCTGGCGCTCGTATTCACCCCGCAGGTGATCGCGGTGCTGGCGCCCGGCTTTTCGCGCGAGCCGCACGAATTCGCGCTCGCGGTATCGCTGACGCGCATCACGTTTCCGTATTTGCTGTTGATCACGCTGGTGACGCTGTGGGGAGGCATCCTCAACGCGCTGCACCGTTTTGCCGCCGCCGCCGCGGCGCCGATCCTGCTCAACCTGACGATGATGGCGACGCTGGCCTTCGCCGCGCTGTTTCCGGGCGCCGGCTATGCCGCGGCCTGGGGCGTGCTGATCTCGGGCGTGCTGCAAGTCGCGCTGCTCGGCGGCGATACGCTTTATGCCGGCGTCACGACCGCGTTCCGCGCGCTGCGCCTGGACGACGACGTACGGCGTTTTTTCAAGGCGCTGTTGCCGGCGACCGTCGGCTCGGCCGGCACGCAGCTCGCCTTGTTCGCCGACACGATCATCGCCAGCTTTTTGTCCGCGGGCGCGATTTCGGCGCTGTATTACGCCGACCGTATCGATCAACTGCCGATCGGCGTGATCGGAATCGCGGTCGGTACCGTACTGTTACCGGAAATGACGCATCGGCTCGCCGCCGGCGACGTGGCGGGCGCCCGCTCGGCGCAGAACCGCGCCATCGAGTTTGCGCTCGTGCTGGCGATTCCCTGCGTCGTCGCCTTCCTGGTGGTGCCCGGCCCGATCATGCGGGCTTTGTTCATGCGCGGCGCGTTTACCGCCGCCGACGCCCATGCCGCGGCCATGACGCTCGTGGCCTACACGATCGGGCTCGTGCCTTTCGTCCTCATTCGCAGCGTGGTCGCCCCGTTCCTCGCCCGCGGCGACACCGCCACGCCGGTCAAGGCGGCGCTGATCGGAACCGCGATCAATATCGTCTTCAAGGTCATGCTGATGGTGCCGCTGGCGCAGGTGGGCTTGGCGCTGGCGACTTCGATCGGCGCCTGGATCAATCTCATCCTGGTGCTGATCTTCGCCGCGCGCGCCCGCGTCATCGCCGTCGACGCGGAGCTTAAATCGTCGCTGATCAAGCTCGCCGCGGCCGGCGTCGCGCTGGCACTCGTTCTGCTCATTGCCGATCCGTTCGTCACCCGGCTGTTATCGTCGTGGTCCACCTTGCGCAACGAATTGGAACTGGCGCTATTGGCGTTGCTCGGCGGCTTGGTCTATGGCGGGCTTGTGCTCGTGCTATTCGGCCGTCGCTGGTTGTCGCTGATCCGGCGCAACGCGCAAACCGCGCCGGGCGCGACGCTCGACGAATTCGAAGGCAGCTCCGCGCCGGCTGCCGGGCCGGACCGGGTGTAAGCGGGAACGATCGCGATGCGCGTGACCATGATGGGGGCCGGATATGTCGGGCTGGTTTCCGGCGCCTGCTTCGCCGACTTCGGCCACCAGGTGACCTGCATCGACAAGGATGCCGGCAAGATAGCCGCGCTCAACCGCGGCGAAATCCCGATCTTCGAGCCCGGCCTCGGCGATCTGGTCGCAGCCAATATGCGCCAGGGTCGGCTCGAATTCGCCGCCGAAGCCTCCCGCATCGGCGACGCCGAGGCGGTGTTCATCGCGGTGGGCACGCCATCGCGCCGCGGCGACGGCCATGCCGACCTGAGCTTCGTTTATGAGGCGGTACGCGATATCGCGCCGCAGCTATCGCCGACGGCGGTCGTCGTCACTAAATCCACCGTGCCGGTCGGCACCGGCGACGAGATCGAGCATATCCTGCGCCGGGAGCGCCGCGACGCCGAAATTCAAGTCGTCGCCAACCCGGAATTCTTGCGCGAAGGCGCCGCGATTCATGATTTCAAGCATCCCGACCGCATCGTGGTCGGCACCGCCGATGCCCGCGCGAAGGGCGTGCTCGCCGAAATCTACCGGCCGCTTTACCTCAACGCGCCGCCGCTCGTCTATGTCAGCCGGCGCACCGCCGAACTGATCAAATACGCCTCCAATGCATTTCTTGCCACCAAGATCACCTTCATCAACGAAATCGCCGACCTGTGCGAGCAGGTCGGCGCCGACGTGCAGGAAGTGGCGCGCGGCATGGGGCTCGACAACCGCATCGGCGGTAAGTTTCTGCATCCCGGCCCCGGCTTCGGCGGCTCGTGCTTCCCCAAGGACACCAGCGCGCTCCTGAAAACCGCGCAGGACCACGGCGTGGCGTTGCGCATCGTCGAAACGGTGGCCGCCGTCAACGAGCAAAGAAAGCGCGCTATGGCGCGCAAGGTGGTCGCCGCGCTCGACGGTTCGGTGCGCGGCAGGACCGTCGCGGTGCTCGGTCTCACCTTCAAGCCGAACACCGACGACACCCGCGATTCGCCGGCGATCCCGCTGATTATCGCGCTGCACGATCTCGGTGCCACGGTGCGTGGCTACGATCCGGCCGGCATGGCGCAGGCCAGGCCGCATTTGCCCGCCGTGCAGTATTGCGACAGCGCCTATAGCGCGGCCGAAGGCGCCGACGCCGTCGTTATCGCCACCGAATGGGAGCAGTTCCGCGCGCTCGATCTGGCCCGCCTCAAGGCCGTGATGGCGCGGCCGGTGATCGTCGACCTGCGCAACATCTATCGCCCCGACGAAATGCAGCGCGCCGGATTCCGCTATGTCGGGATCGGGCGGCCGGAGGCGGAGTGATCCCATCGGATCGACATAAAAAAAATGAACGATGTTCCGAATAAGCCTTTCATTGGCCGCTCGCTCACCCGGCGCGAGGACCGGCGCCTTTTGACCGGCCGCGGTCAATTCATCGCCGATCTCGAATTGCCGCATATGTTGCATGCGGTGTTTGTCAGAAGTCCGCTCGCCCATGCGCGCATAAGGGCGATCGATGTGTCGCGCGCCGCCGCGGCGCCCGGCGTCGTCTATGCGCTGACCGGCCCCGAACTTGCGCAACTTTTGCCGCCGGTGTCGGACACCCAGCTGGCGCTGCCGAGCAAATGGACCACGCTGGTGCAGCACAAGTTCATCAACCCGCAACAGCCGCTACTTGCTCACGACAAAGTCCGCCACGTCGGCGAGGCGGTCGCCGTCGTCGTGGCGCAAGACCGCTATGCGGCGGAAGACGCAGCCGAGCTGGTCGAGCTCGATCTCGATCCGCTGCCGGCAGTGCTTGACCCGGAATCGGCGCTCGGCGCGGGCGCGACCGTGGTGCACGAAAAATTCGGCACCAACCTGATCGGCGCCTTTACCATCGGCAAGGGCGACGCGGACGGCGCGCTCAAGCGTGCGCCGCGCCGGTTGCAGCGGCGGTTTTATCACCATCGCTATGCCGCCATGCCGATGGAATGCCGCGGCGTGGTCGGATGGCACGATGCACGGACCGATGCGGTCACGATCTGGTCGTCGACCCAGGTCGTGCATTGGCTGCGGCGCGAGGCGGCCGCGGTGCTCAAGCTTCCGGAAGCCCGCATCCGCGCCGTCGCGCTCGACGTCGGCGGCGGCTTCGGCGTCAAAGGCCATGTCTATCCGGAGGACTTGCTGATCCCGTTCCTGGCGCGCCGGCTTGGGCGGCCGGTGCAATGGATCGAGGACCGCCGCGAGCATCTCATCTGCTCGTGCCATTCGCGCGACCAGATCCACGACGTCGAGGTCGGCTTCGACGACGAGGGGCGCATCCTCGCGCTACGCGACCGCTTCGTCGTGGATTGCGGCGCCTGGAATCCGATCGGCGCCGGCATCGCCTATAATACCGCCGCCCATCTGCCGGGACCCTACAAGATCGATGCGCTCTCGCTCTCCGGCCGCATCGCCGCCACCAACAAGGTGCCGAACGCGCCGTATCGCGGCGCCGGCCGCCCGGAAGCCGCCTTTGCGATGGAGCGGATCGTCGACCTCGTTGCCGGTGAACTCGACCTCGAGCCGGCCGAGGTGCGATTGCGCAACATGGTCCGCGCCGACGACATGCCTTATGCAGCGGGCATGCCGTATCGCGACGGCCAGCCGATCGTCTATGACGGCGGCGACTATCCGGCGGCGCTCAATAAGGCGCTCGATGCGGTCGGCGGACTCGAGCGGTTTCGCGAGCGCCAGCGCGCGGCGCGGGACGAGGGCCGCTATATCGGCCTCGGCATCGGCTGCTATGTCGAGGGCACCGGCGTCGGGCCGTTCGAGAGCGCGCTTATCCGCATCGAGCCCTCCGGCAAGATTTTCGTCACTTCCGGCGCCTGTCCGCAGGGTCAGGGCATGGAGACGATCTTTGCGCAGGTCATCGCCGATGCCTGGCGGGTCGATCCCGACGATGTCGTCGTCGCGCTGGCCGACACCGCGGCGATCGCCATCGGCTTTGGCACCATCGCCAGCCGCACCACGGTCACGCTATCGGCGGCCATCCACGGCGCGACCGAGCGGCTGCGCGCCAAGGTGTTCGCGATTGCCGCCAACATGCTGGAATGCGCGGCGGCCGACCTCGAACTGCGCAACGGCGCGCGTCGGCATCGTCGGCGTGCCGGGCGCCGAACTGCCGCTCGGCAAAGTCGCCCAAGCCGCGCGCCCGGGCTGGGATCATGGGCGCCCGGCGGGCGTCGATGCCGGCCTCGAGGAAACCTATTATTTCGAGCCGCCGACGGTCACCTGGTCCTATGCGGTGCATGCCGCGGTGGTCGATGTCGATGTCGAGGTCGGGCGGGTGCGGATCGAAAACTACGCCATCGCCCACGATTGCGGCGTGGTGGTCAATCCGATGCTGGTCGAGGGCCAGATCGTCGGCGGTGCGGTGCAGGGCATCGGCGGCGCGCTATTCGAGGCCATTCACTTCGATGCCGCGGGGCAGCCGCTGACGACGACGTTGATGGATTACATGCTGCCGACCGCCGCCGATAGTCCGCCCATCGAGCTCATCCACCAGCATTCGCCGTCGCCGCTCAATCCGTTCGGCGTCAAGGGCGTCGGCGAGGGCGGCCCGATCGCGCCTCCGGCGGCAATTGCCAACGCGGTTGCCGACGCGCTCGGTCAGTTCAAAGTCGAGTTCAACCGGACGCCGGTAGCCCCGCAGCACATCGTCGCGGCGATGCGCTCGGCATCAGCCTCCGGCGGCCGCGCGCCGGACTGACGGCTGCCGAACGGCCGGCGCGACCTTGGTCGCGAACAGCTCGATGACGCGGGCGACCTTTGCAAACGGCAGGCCGCCGATATCGATCTGCGCCAGGAAGCGCCGGTGGCCGAACAGCTCGCGCTCGTAGGCGATTTTATCGACGATCTGTTGCGGGCTACCGACGAACAGGCAGCCCTGCGGCGCGGCGAGCTTTTCGAAATCGGCCCGTGAGATTTCGCGCGCGCGGAAGTGGGACGGCACATGGCTGCGAAAATAGGCCGAATAGTGCGGATAGAACGTATCGAAGGCATCTTGCGAATTGTCGGAAATATGCATGTGGGTGGCGATGCTGATTTTCAGCTCGCTCGCATCGTGGCCGGCTTGCAATCCGGTGCGCCGGTAAAGCTCAGCCAGAGGCGCGAGTTCCGCCGGCGGCAGGCTGATATTGGCCAGCGCCAGCGGCAAACCGAGCGCGGCCGCCCGTTCGACGCTGCCCTTGGTGCCGCCGGTGCCGAGCCAGATCGGCAGCCGGCTTTGCGCCGGGCGCGGCGGAATCGGCGCGTCGTTTAAGGCGGAGCGGAAGCGGCCCTGCCAGGTGACGCGCGCGGCGCCGTTGAGCTTGAGCAACAGCTCGAGTTTTTCCGCGAACACGTCGTCGTAATCGGCGAGGTCGTAGCCGAACAGTGGAAACGACTCGATGAAGGCGCCGCGGCCGGCGATGATCTCGGCGCGTCCGCCTGAGATGAGATCGACGGTTGCGAAATCCTCGAACACCCGCACCGGATCGGCGGTGCTCAAAATGGTGACGGCGCTCGCCAAGCGGATGTCGTTGGTCGTCGCCGCGATCGCCGCCAGCACCACCGGCGTGGCGGCGACCGCCATATCGAGCCGATGATGTTCGCCGACCGCGAACACGTCGATCCCCGCCGCATCGGCAAGTCTTGCGGCGGCGAGAATATCGGCGAGGCGCTGCCGGGCGCCGATCGCTTGGCCGGTCTGCGCGTCCGGCGTCAGCTCGCCGAAAGTATAGAGCCCTAACTCGAACGCCTCGCCCATCGCAACGCCAACCTCATCGCCGGGCGCACCATAACGTCATTGCCGGGCCGAACTCTAGTCGCGCGCGACCGGCCCTTTTTGAGCGGCGGTCAGATTGCCCTCCACGCTGAGACCGAACCACGGCCGCAGATAGGTGCCGAGCACGCTGCCGAGGAAGGCGGCGACGAGCCACAGCCAGCCGTGCACGCTCGACGAGGCGATGCCGCTGAAATAGGCGCCGATATTGCAGCCATAGGCGAGCCGCGCGCCGTAGCCGAGCATCAACCCGCCGATGACGGCGGCGATCAGCGAGCGCGGCTCGACTTTCCAGCCCGGCTTGAATTTCCCGGCGAGGCCCGACGCCAAGAGCGCGCCGAGCATGATGCCGAAATCCATCACCGAGGTGATGTCGGCAAACACGCTCTCATGGAGCGCCTTGATGCGCTCCGGCGAATGCCAATAGCCCCAGGACGCGACGTTGACGCCGGAGGCGGCGAACAGCTTCGAGCCCCACAGCGCGAAGGCCGACGTGATGCCCCAAGGCCGGCCGGCGAGGTAAAGCGTGGCGAAATTGCCGAGCGCGAGCGCAATCGCGCCGACGAGAAGCGGCCACGGCCCGTGCAGGAAGCGTTTGAAGCCGCGGCGGTCGGTGATGACGCCGTAGCGCAAGTCGCCATGCGCGCGCCGCTCGATCGCGACGGTCGCGGCGGCTATTGCCGCAAAGCCGACGAGACTCATGGCGAGCGCGGGCACCCAGCCCCATGCGGCGATCAGCGAAATCTTGCCGATATTGGGCAATGCCGACCACCACGGCAGATGCCAGGCGCCGAGCGCGGAGCCGATAATGAAAAAGGCGAGCGTCACCAGCATGCGCGAATTGCCGCCGCCGACGGTATAGAGCGTGCCGGAAGCGCAGCCGCCGCCGAGCTGCATGCCGAGCCCGAACAGAAACGCGCCGACGATCACGGAAACGCCGACCGCGCCGTATTCGCCATGCACCGGCTGGCCGAACAGCGTGCCATGGCCGATTGCCGGAAAGAACAAGATCGCCGCGGCGGCCAGCATCAGCATCTGCGCGCGCAAGCCGGCGCCGCGGCCGTTGGCGATGAAAACGCGCCAGGCCGAGGTGAAGCCGAACAAAGCGTGGTAGAGCGCGATGCCGAGCCCGCCGCCGACCAGAAACAGCGCGCCCCGCCGCCACGTATAGGCCTCGGCGAGCGCGATTGCGCCGGCGCCAAGCATGGCGGAGGCCAAAATCACCACCGAGGAGTTTATGGGAGGCGCTACGCCGATTTCTTTGGCAAGAAGACGGGCGTCAACGGAAAGATCGGTCATGGGGGGTACTCATCAGCCCGGAACGATACCCGGAGCAGGCGACGGCGGACTGCCGTCAAGTGTTTCTCTTTTGGGCTCCATGATTTAGGCGGTGGCGGGCGCCGTTCCAAGCCGCGGCCGTTTCGTTCTTGACGCCGTGGCGCGTGAGTTATTCCGCCGACGTGGGCCGGCGTGGAAATGTTTTCCGGGCGGCTTTTAGCCGATGAAAGCCCCGCTGAACCAGCGGTCGATCAGCACGCTGATCAGGACGCCCGCCAGCGCGGCGGCAATGCCGATTGAGACCGTCTCGATGACGGTCCGGATTTCGCTGCGCTTTGCGATCCGCGCGCGGCCGATACCGAGGCCCACCAGCAAGGCCAGCGTCATCGCGCCGGAGACGATTCTGGCCTGCGCAATCCCGACAAAGACAAATGGCAGGATCGGGACCGCAGCAGCGAGAAAGTCGGCAAACAGCATCCACAGCGCCTGCTCCCACGGATTGAGCGGTGTCTCCGGCGCCCCCTGCATGGCGAGCAAAAGCCCTTCGAGCGCGCTACGGTCGTGCCGCACCGCGCCGGTCAGCGCGGCGGATTGTTCCCCTGTCAACCCGGCTTTGGTCAGCCGGATCGACAGCGCGGCCGCGATACCGCCGGCCTCGGCGGCCGGATCGGCCGCAACCAGCGCGCGGTTTGCCGCCATGGCGTCTCGGGTCGTTTCGACGTTCGAGATAAGCGCCGGCCATCATTGAAACCGCCGCCGCCACCGCGCCGGACGCGCCGGCGATCAGCACGGTCTTGACGTTGGTCGTCGTCGCGGCGACCCCGAAGATCAGGCCAAAAATGGAGACGGTGCCGTCTTCCATGCCGAAGACGATGGTGCCGGCCGAGGCGACCAAGGAGCCGCGCAGCCGCTCCAAGCTTGAGGCGATTGTCATGGTCTGT
This sequence comes from uncultured Alphaproteobacteria bacterium, assembly GCA_963729335.1. Taxonomy (GTDB): domain Bacteria; phylum Pseudomonadota; class Alphaproteobacteria; order Rhizobiales; family Xanthobacteraceae; genus BOG-931. The sequence goes on along the minus strand of CAVSNN010000001.1, from coordinate 582,247 downwards.
CCTTACCGCTCCCTTGATCCCCGCAACACCCGGCGATAGCGTTGCAGCAAAACACCGCGGGAAGGAAGCGCCCATGACGTTGTTTACCATCACGCCGCTGACCGATCATACCGGCGCCGAAGTCGTCGGCATCGATTTCACCGCGCCGGTCGATGCGGAGTCCCGCGCCGCGCTGAACCGGGCCTTCGTCGAGCATCACGTGCTGGTCATGCGCGACCAGCACTTCGATCCGGCCGGGTTCAAGACCGCCGCGCGACTGTTCGGCGAGCTGCAAATTCACGACAAAAAAGAGCAGCACGTCCCCGGCCACCCGGACGTTTATTACGTCTCCAACGACATTTTCGCGAACGGCAAGCGCATGATCCCGGGCGAGACCTTCCACACGGATCATTCCAATCACCCGGCACCGCCCAAGGCGACGACTTTGTTCGCGGTCGACCTGCCGTCGCGCGGCGGCGACACCCAATACGTCAACATGCACGACGCCTATGACGATCTGCCCGCGGACACCAAAGGGCGCATCGATGGGCTCAAGGCGGTGCATGTCTACCAGAGCAAATACAGTCCCCGAGCGCTCACCGGCCTCAACGACGACAGCCGGGCGCAGTTGCCGCCGCCGGGCGTCCATCCGCTGGTGCGCACCCATCCGGAGAACGGCCGCAAGGCGCTGTTCCTCAATCCGGTGCGCATGGAATTGATCGTCGGCATGGACGACGACGACGCGCTGAAGCTGATCGACGACTTGATGCGGCACTCAACGCAGAACAAATACGAATACCGCCATCGCTGGCGCCACGGCGACTGGGTGCTGTGGGACAACCGCAGCGTCATGCACCAGGCCAATCCCGACTACGACATGAACGAGCGCCGCTACCTCTATCGCCTGATGCTCAAAGGCGAAGTGCCGGCGTGAACCGCTAATCCATGGCTCTGACAATCCTGATCGCGCTGGCGGGCCTGATGGGCGCGGGCGGCATCGTGCTCGCCGCGGCCGGCGCGCATGTGGCGCCCGGCACCGGCCTCGACGGCGCCGCCTACATGCTGTTGTTCCACGCCGCGGCCGTGCTCGGCGGCGCCGCGCTCGTCCAGCAGGGCGTATTGTGGCGACCGCTGGCGTTCGTCGTGCTGGCGGGCTGGGTGCTCGGCGCCGCGCTGTTCTCCGGCGACATCGCGTTGCGCGCGTTCGCCGGACACCGCCTGTTTCCGTTTGCCGCACCGTCCGGCGGCTTTATCCTCATCGCCGCGTGGCTCGCGCTCGCCGGTGCCGCGGTTGCCGCCTTGCTGCGTGGCTGATTCCCGAGCGGCGGCACACATCACGACTTGGCCACGTTTGCGGGGTTTGTCGTACCCGGTAAGCGCGAGACTGGGATCGAGGGCCGGCCGCTCGGATTATTCTCCGTAAAATCAGTTACTTATCTACGGGCACGCGGCGACTTTACGCCCGGTGGGATTGCCGGGGGTGGCCGCCTATGATGCCGGGACGCGCGAGGGGAGACCGATGACATTTGCCAAGGCGGCTGCAAAGGCGGCGGGTCTTGCCGCGCGACCGGCGGCGGCCGCGCTGGTCGTCGCATTGACCGGTTGCGGCCAGGGCGAGCGGCACAGCGCGGCGGCGCCGCCGACCGTAACCGTAGCCAATCCGGCGCAGCGCACGGTCGTCGATTACGACGAATATGTCGGCCGTTTCGTTGCGGTGGATTTGGTCGAGATTCGCTCCCGGCTGTCCGGCTACCTCTCGGCGATCCATTTCACCGACGGTCAGATGGTCAAGCAGGGCGATCTGCTGTTCACCATCGACCGCCGGCCGTTCGAAATTGCGCTCGAGGAGATGCGCGCCAATCTCGCCCAGGCGCGCGCCAATCTCGCTTTCGCCCAGAGCGATCTCGATCGCGGCCAGGCCTTGCTGACCAACAAGACCATCACCGAACAGACTTACGATCAGCGCGTGCAAGCCAAGAACGTCGCCGCAGCCGCCGTCGCCGCGCAGGACGCGATGGTGCATTCCGCCGAGCTCGATCTCGATCAATATAGCGAGCTGCGCGCGCCGATCGACGGCCGGATCGGCGACCGTCGCGTCTCGGTCGGCAATCTCGTCTCCGGCGGCACCGGCGGCAACACCACGCTCCTTGCCACCATCGTTTCGGTCGATCCAATCCGCTTTGAATTCACCTTCGACGAGCAGTCATATCTCCGTTACGAGCGGTTTGCGAAAACGCGAAGCCCGGATCGGCAATCGGCCCCACCAACCGATCCGCAACCGGGTCAGCAATCGGCTGCGCAACCGGGTCAAAAGAGCGGTCAACCAGCCGCGCAAGAAGGCGGCATTGACACCGGCGTTCCCGTCTCGCTCAAGCTGATCGACGAGAAAAATTTCGATCACACCGGCAAGATCGATTTCGTCGATAACGTCATCAGCACGTCATCGGGCACGATTCGCGGCCGTGCGGTTTTTGCAAATCCCAGCGGCATATTCGTCCCCGGTATGTTCGGCCGCATCCGCGTTCCCGGCTCGTCGCCTTATACGGCGCTGCTCATTCCCGACGCGGCGATCGGCTCCGAACAGGCGCGCAAATACGTGCTGGTGGTCGACGGCGAGGGCATCGTCCGGCAAAAATACGTGACGCTCGGCCAGCTCGACGACGGCCTGCGCGTCGTCAAGGACGGCCTGGTTGCGACCGATCGCGTCATCGTCAACGGCCTGATGCATGCCCAGCCGGGGATCAAGGTGAAGGCGGAGCAGCGGACCATCCCGGTGTCGGCGCCGCTCAAGCAGGGCGACGAGGCCAAGGCCGGTTAGTGGATCGCAATGATGGGGTGGGAGCTTGGATTCCCGCTTACGGGGTCCCCATCGCGTTTACGCGATGGGGTGCCCCTCGCGGGAATGAGCGGAAAAATGTAGATGCGCATTTCGCACTTCTTCATCGACCGGCCGATCTTTGCCGCGGTGGTCGCGATCGTTTTCGTGATCCTCGGCGGCGTGGCGTTCTCGCGCCTGCCGGTCGCGCAATATCCCGAGATCGCGCCGCCGATCATCAACGTCTCCGGCCAATATCCCGGCGCCAGCGCCGAGGTCGTCGCCGCGACGGTGGTGGCGCCGATCGAGGAACAGATCAACGGCGTCGAGAACATGCTGTACATGTCGTCGAACTCGACGGCGGACGGGCGCTTCTCGATCCAGGTCACCTTCGATCTCGGCACCAATCTCGACACCGCCCAGGTGCAGGTGCAGAACCGCGTCGCCATCGCGCAGCCGCGGCTGCCGGCCGACGTCCGCAATATCGGCGTGCAGGTGCAGAAAGCCTCGCCCGACCTGATGATGGTCGTGCACCTTTATTCGCCCGACAAATCGCGCGACGCACTGTTCATCTCGAACTATGCCACGCTCGAAGTGACCGATCCGCTGACCCGCGTCGACGGCGTCGGCTCGATCACCGTGTTCGGCAGCCGCGATTATTCGATGCGCATCTGGCTCGATCCGGACCGGCTGCAATCGCTCGGCTTGACCGCAACCGACGTTACCGATGCGTTGCAAGGACAAAACATCCAGGTCGCTTCCGGGGTGCTCGATCAGCCGCCGGTCAGTCATCCCGGCGCCTTCCAGGTCGCGGTGCAGACGCTCGGCCGGCTCGATACGCCGGCGGAGTTCGGCAACATCGTGGTCAAGGAAACGCCCGGCGCCGTGGTGCGGCTGCGCGACGTCGCCACCGTCCAGCTCGCCGCGCTCGATTATTCGTCGAATTCGTATCTCGATCACGATCCCGCGGTCGCGCTCGCTATCTTCCAGCGGCCGGGCTCCAATGCGCTCGCCACCGCCAAGGGCGTGATCGATCTGATGGCCAAATTGGCGCGACGGTTCCCGAGCGGCGTCAAATACGACATCGTCTACAATCCGACGCAATTCATCCAGCAGTCGGTCGACGCGGTGATCGACACCATCGGCGAAGCCATCGTTCTGGTCGTGCTGGTGGTGATCCTGTTTTTGCAGACCTGGCGCGCCGCCATCATTCCGCTTGTGGCGATACCCGTCTCGCTGATCGGCAGCTTCTTCTTCATGGCGGCGTTCGGCTATACGCTGAACAACCTTTCGCTGTTCGGGCTGGTTTTGGCTATCGGCATCGTGGTCGACGACGCCATCGTCGTCGTGGAAAACGTCGAGCGCAATATCGCGTCAGGGCTCGCGCCGCGCGAGGCCGCGCGCAAGAGCATGGACGAGGTCGGCTCGGCGCTGATTGCGATCGCGCTCGTGCTGTGCGCGGTATTCGTGCCGTCGGTCTTCATCACCGGCATATCCGGCCAGTTTTACCGGCAATTTGCGTTGACCATTACCGGCGCCACGATCATTTCGCTCGTCGTGTCGCTGACGCTGTCGCCGGCGATGTGCGCGCTCCTGCTCAAGCCGCACCAGGCCGGTGACCGCGACCGCTGGTGGGAGCGGCCGATTCATCGATTGTTCGGCTATTTCAATCGCTATTTCGACAAAGTCGCGTTCGGCGTTTCCTGGCTTGCGACCCGAACCGTGCGGCGAATAGTCATGATGGCCGCAATCTATCTCGTCGTTGTCGGTCTAGGATTAAGTGCGTTCCGGGCGACGCCGGTCGGCTTTATTCCCCAGGTCGACGCCGGCTATATCATTGTCATCGTCCAGCTGCCGCCGGGCGCCTCGCTCGCGCGCACCGACGTGGTGCAGCAGCGCGTGCTCGACATCGCGCTCGGCGTGCCCGGCGTGGCGCATGCCGTGAATATCGTCGGGTTCTCCGGCGCGACGTTCACCAATGCGCCCAATTCCGGCGCGCTGTTTCTGGTGCTCGACCCCTTCAATAAACGCGCCCGCAGTTCCGGCCAATCGGCGGCCGCCATTCAAGCCGAGTTGTACCGCCGGCTCGGCAAGATCCAGGAGGCCTTCATCGCCGTGGCGCTGCCGCCGCCGGTCCGGGGCATCGGCACCGCCGGCGGCTTTCGCATGATGGTCGAGGATCGCGCCGGTCAAGGCTCCGAAGCGTTGCGGGCGGCCACCGAAGCGCTGGTGCTGCGCGCCGTCAAGACTCCCGGAATCGCCCAGGCGTTTTCGCTGTTCGAAACCTCGACGCCGGAGGTTTATCTCGACATCGACCGCATCAAGGCGCAGCTGCTCGGCATCAAAGTCCAGGACGTGTTCAATGCGCTGCAAGTCTATATCGGCTCGTCCTACGTCAACGACTTCAATCTGTTCGGCCGCACCTTCCGCGTCACCGCGCAAGCGCGCGACCAGGACCGCCAGCATGTCAGCGACGTGCTCAAGATCAGGGTGCGCAACTCCAACGGCGATACCGTTCCGCTCGGCTCCTTCACCACCGTGGACGATATTGCCGGGCCGTACCGCGTGCCGCGCTATAACCTTTATCCCGCCGCCGAGATCGACGGCGCCGCGGCCGCGGGCTATTCGCAGGGCCAGGCGATCGCGATCATGGACAAGCTCGCCGCCGCAACGCTGCCGGAGGGCTTCGCCGCCGAGTGGACCACGCTCGCCTTCCAGCAGATCAGGGCCGGCAGTACCGCGATGTTCGCCTTTCTGCTGGCGGTGGTCTTCGTCTTTTTGGTGCTGGCCGCGCAATACGAAAGCCTCACCTTGCCGCTGGCGGTGGTCATGATCGTGCCGATGTGCCTGGTTGCCGCCATCACCGGCGTCATCCTGCGCGGCATGGACAACAACATTCTCACCCAGGTCGGTTTCGTGGTGCTGATCGGGCTCGCCGCTAAGAACGCGATCCTGATCGTCGAGTTCGCGCGTCAGCTCGAGGACCGCGGCCGCGATCGGTGGGAGGCCGCCATCGAAGCGACGCGGCTGCGGCTGCGCCCGATCCTGATGACCTCGTTCGCTTTCATCCTCGGCGTCACCCCGCTGGTTTGGGCGATCGGCGCCGGCGCCGAGTTGCGCCAGGCGCTTGGCACCGCGGTGTTTTTCGGCATGATCGGGGTCACCGCGTTCGGGCTCGTCTTCACGCCGGTGTTCTATGTCATCGCCCGCACCATCGCCCAGCTCGGACCGTGGCGCGGCAACAAGCCCCTGGAGACGACGCAACCGGCGGAGTAATGCGGTCGCCCATTTCAGGACGGCGGTCCCTCGCCGCGCGTCGTTGCAACCCGCACGAAACGCACCGGCTCGCTCAAGCCACGCAGCGTCGCTGCGTCCTCGGTCGTGCTGCGGCCCGCCAGCGCCTCGTGCGCTTCGGGATCGGCAAGGACCGCCGCGGAGATAATCACTTCGCCGCCGCGGCATTGGTGTTCCAGCCGCGCCGCCGTATTCACCGCCGAGCCGAAATAATCGAGCACGCCGCCGGCGGTCACCGCGATGCAGGCGCCGAGGTGCAGGCCGAGCTTGAGCACGATGCCGGCGCCGCCGCGGTCGCGATTGAAGCTCGCCACCTCGTCCTGGATCGCGAGCACCGCGCGCACCGCCTCGGCTGGATCGTGGAACGCGGCCATCACCGCATCGCCGACGGTCTTGACGATGAGGCCGTTGTGACGCTGCACCCGCTCCGACAGAAAGGCGAAATGATCGCGCACCAGGCTGTAGGCTGTGGCGTCGCCAAGTTCGTCGTAGAGCTTGGTCGAGCCTTGCAGATCGGTGAACATGATCGCGATCCGACCGATCTCGACGTCGTCGCCGGGACGCAACAACTGTTCGGGGCACAGCCGGCGGAATGCCGGCATGGCGATCACGGCCTCGCCGGTCAGCGCGTCCTTGGTCCAGTTGCGATCTTCGACCACGAAAAACAGCGGCCGCTCGGTGTCGTTATGGATGATGAGCTTGCCGGCGTGGCCGGGCGCCGTCGCGACGATGTCGGCGCCGTGCGCCGTGATTTCCGGGATGACGCCGTCCTCGCCGATATCGGCGTCGGCTTGGCCGCCGGCCTCGACGGTGCGGAAGCAATAAGGGCCGGGCGGCAGTTCGATGGTAAAGCTGTCGCTCGAATGCGCCGCGACTTCGGCCTGCACTATGACGTGCGGGGTCGAGCCTTGCCCGAGCATGCAGAACTCGCCCTCGGGCAGCGGCCGCAGCCACGGCTGCGGATGAAAAGTCAGCTCCACGTTGCGGGTGAAGTCGCGCCGGTAATCGATGTTGCAGGACGAGCAATGGGCTTCCTTGGGCAAGTCGTGCAGCAATTCGACCCGTGACTTGGCGCCCCGGCAGCGCGGACACAGCAAATCCCATCCCACCGCCAGAATGCCGAGCCGAAATCCGGCGAGAAAGAGTTCCACCGTGTCTTCCGGCTTGGCGTGCCAGAACTGCGCCATCGCCAGCGGGCGGATGCCGCGCAGCGCGATGACCGGTGCGTGCAGCAAAAACTCGGCGAGTTTGCCCGCGAGCGCGTGGCTTGCCGGATCGCGCTCGAGATCGGCGATCAGCGCGGCGAGGCGGCGCCGCGCCGCCGGCTTCGCCGCCTCCCGTGCCAGCGCTCCGGCAATATGGTCCGGCGTATCGGCCTCGGCGATCAGCCGCTCGATCGCGGCGAGCCGCTTATCGCCCTCGCGCGCGATATGGCCGGACAGCTTCGCCAGCAATCCCAATGCGCCGGCGCATTCGATCTCGGCCAGGAAGACGAGACGGCTGCCGGCAGCTTCCGGATAAAGCTCGGCGCTGGCCTGGAAGCGGCGAATCGGCCCCTTGAGGAATTTTCGAGTCTGCACTACCCGGCGGTTTTGCTGCCACTCGCCGAAGCTTTCCTCCCATTTCAGCCGTAGCGGTCCGACTTTGGCGGTGGCGAGCCGGCGCACGCGGCCCCGATCGTCGGTGTGCTCCGCGACGGTATAGGGCGGCGCGTCCGCCATCTCGTTGATGCGCGCGCTATCGGCAACGAACGGCCAGATCGCCTGCGGGGGCTTGGCGAAGTGCCGTTCCTTGCGGTAGCGATAGACGGTCTTCATGCTTGGCTTTCCCCGCCGTGGCGGCGAATCTGGCCTATTGGCAAGTTACGCACAATCGCGGCGGCGATTTCGTTCGGGAGGATTAGCCGGGCGCGCCGGAATAAGGGCAATGGTCCGGGGTTTGTCGCTGCAGGAGCAATAAGGGGAGGTCACCACATGATTCGTACCGTGCTCGCGATCGTCACGATTGCACTGGGCTTAAGCGTCGCCATGGCCCAGGACAACGACCCGATCAAGGCGCGCAAGGCGCTGATGAAATCCAACGCCGACGCGGGCAAAGCCGCGGCCGCAATGATCAAGGGCGAAAAGCCGTTCGACATGGCGGAGGTGCATAAGATATTTGCCACGTTCGAGGATTCGGCGGCGAAAATGCCGGCGCTGTTCCCGGACAGCTCCAAGTCCGAGGCCGGCTCGCCGTCTGCCGACGATTTCAGTCCCAGCCCCAAGGTCTGGGAAGATATGGCCGACTTCAAAGCCAGGTTCGCCAAGTTCGGCGACGACGCCAAAGCGGCCGATGCAAGCGTGAAAGACCTCGACAGCTTCAAGGCTGCCATCGGCAATATCGGCAAGAACGATTGCGGCAGCTGTCATCAGGAATACCGGCTCAAGAAAAGCTGAACTGGAATGCACCGACCAAAGGGCGGCCGTCCACACGGACGCGCCGCCCTTTCGCTTTTTGCTCGCAAGTTGGCTATGTGTTCCCGGTCCGGTACCAAGCGGATGAAGGACGAACATGAAGCCTCGGCGAAGGCTGTTCATCATTGTGCTGACCGGCATCGCGATCGGCCTTGGCGCGCTCTGGATCGTCACGCTGCCGGTCGTAATTCCCGCGTCGGCGTTGCCGCCCCATACGCCCAATCTCGCCAACGGCGAGACGATGTTCAATATCGGCGGCTGTGCCTCCTGCCACGCGGTGCCGAACGAGGATGCCGACAAAGTCGACCGCACGCGGCTTGGCGGCGGCTTGGCGCTGAAAACGCCGTTCGGCACGTTTTATGTGCCGAACATTTCGCCCGATCCCAAGGACGGCATCGGCGCCTGGACCGAAGCGAATTTCGTCACCGCGCTGTGGAAGGGAACCTCGCCGCGCGGGGCCAATCTCTATCCGGCATTTCCCTACACCTCCTACCAGCACATGGAGCTCGACGACATTCGCGATCTGTTTGCTTATCTCAAGACCTTGCCGCCGGTGGCGGGCAAAGTGCGCCGGCACGACCTGAAATTTCCGTTCGATAATCGCCGTCTAATTGGCGTCTGGAAGCGGTTGTTCCTGCATGGCGGTCCGTACGTGCCGGACCCGTCGAAGTCGGCGCAATGGAACCGCGGCGCCTATCTGGTGAACGGGCCGGGGCACTGCGCCGAATGCCACTCGCCGCGCGACCTGCTCGGCGGCATCATCGAGAGCGAGCGCTTTGCCGGCGGACCGGCGGAGGATGGCAGCGGCTGGGTGCCCAACATCACCCCGGTCGGGCTGCAACGCGGCGCCGACAAGTGGTCGGAAAACGACATCGCGAGCTTCCTCGACAACGGCATGATGCCGTCCGGCGATTTTGCCGGCGACGGGATGGCCGAAGTCATCCGCAATACCTCGCTGCTCGGCGCCGCCGACCGCGCCGCCATCGCCGCCTACATTATTTCGCTGCCGCCGGTGCAGGGTCCCACCCCGCCGCCGAAGAAGAACTGAGACGGTTTCCGGCGCAGCAATGAACCCCGGCAAAGGCATCGCGTTCAAGCTGATCTCCGCGGCGCTGTTCGCCGTGATGTCGGCGCTGATCCGCTATCTCGGCGCGCGTTATCCGATCGGCGAGGTGGTGTTCTACCGCTCGGCGTTCGCCGTCGTGCCGGTGCTTGCCGTTTATGCCTGGCGCGGCGAGCTTGCCGCGGTGGTGCGCACCGAGCGGCCGCTCGGTCAGGCTGGACGCGGCGCCATAAGCATCGTCGGCATGTTTACGAATTTCGGCGCGCTGGCCCGGCTGCCCTTGGTGGAATCGAGCGCCATCTCATTCACGTCGCCGCTGTTTTCCGTCGCGCTCGCCGCGCTCATCCTCAAGGAGCGCGTGCGCGTCTACCGCTGGTCGGCCGTCGGCATCGGCTTTGCCGGCGTGCTGGTGGTGCTGGCGCCGCATCTGACCGGCGACGAACTGACTATCGCGATGGCGAGCGCGACCAGCCTTGCCGGCGTCGTCTACGGCATCATCGGCTCGCTGGCCAATGCCGGCACCGTGATTCAGACCCGGCGGCTGACGCAGAGCGAATCGACGTCCTCGATCGTGTTCTATTTCTCATTAAGCTGTGCGCTGGCCGGCCTGGTGACCTGGCCGTTCGGCTGGATCGATCCGACCGGCGGTGAATTCGCCGCGCTGGTCGCCATCGGGTTTCTCGGCGGCACCGCGCATATTTTCCTGACCGAGAGCTATCGTTATGCGTCGGCGTCGGTGGTCGCGCCGTTCGACTATACCGCGATGGTGTGGGCGCTGGTGCTCGGCTATGCGATGTTCGGCGAGACCCCGACGCTGACGATCGTGTTGGGCTGCGCGATCATCACCGCCTCCGGCCTGTTCGTCATCTGGCGCGAGCACCGGCTCGCGCTGGCGCGCAAACGCGACGACGCGATCGAGCCGGGCGTGGCCGCAATCGCTACGAGGCTCCGAACGCCTTGAAGGTGATGATGGTGCGAGTATCGGCGATGCCGGGTATCGGCTGTACCTTTTCGGCGATGAAATGGCCGATATCGGTCGACGGATCGACGTAGAACTTCACCAGCAGGTCGAAATCGCCGGCAGTCGAATAGATTTCCGAGGCGATCTCGGCGTCGGCGAGCTTGTTGGCAACCTCGTAGGACTTGCCGAGCTGGCATTTGATCTGCACGAAGAACGGGACCATGCGCGCCTCCGGGGGTCGGCTATATTATATACAATATTCCCTATTCCGGGACCGGAAGCCATAACCGGCCTGCGTGAATAAGGTTTCATCATGCCGATCGATCTTCGCCTCAATGCCATCGTCGATCCCGAGCGCGCCGGCGGTCGCGATCTCGCCGATCTGGCGCGGCTTTGCGCCGAGGGCGGCGCGACGCTGGTGCAATTGCGCGACAAGGTGAGCGAAACCGGCGCCATGGTCGAAGTGGCCCGCGCGATCAAGCGGGCGCTCCAGCCGTTCGCGGTGCCGTTCGTCGTCAACGATCGCATCGACGTGGCGCTCGCCGCCAAAGCCGACGGCGTTCATATCGGGCCGGACGACATGGCGGTCGGGGACGCCCGTGCGCTGCTTGGCCGGGACGCCATCATCGGCCTGTCGATCAAGTCGGTGGCGGAGGCCGAGGCCGCGCCGGTCGGGCTGATCGATTATGTCGGCTCGGGCGGCGTCTATGTCACCTTGTCGAAAGCGCAGAACAATGCGCCGATCGGCCCCGAAGGGCTGGCGCGCATCATCGGCGCGCTGCATCGCCGCGCCCCCGCCTTGCCGGTCGCCGGAATCGCCGGCATCGACGCCGGCAACGCAGCCGAAGTCATCGGCGCCGGCGCCGACGGCGTCGCCGTGATCTCGGCGCTCTCATTGGCGCCCGATCCGGCCGCCGCGGCGCGCCAATTGCGCGACATCGTCGATGCTATGCTGGCGAAGCGGGGCACCTGATGCGCGCTCCTATCGCGGTGACCATCGCCGGCTCGGATTCGGGTGGCGGCGCCGGCATCCAGGCGGATCTGAAGACCTTTTCGGCGCTTGGCGTCTATGGCGCCAGCGTCGTAACCGCGCTCACCGCGCAGAACACCAAGGGCATCTTTGCCGTTCACGAGGTGCCGGCGGCGTTCATCGCCGCGCAAATCGACGCGGTGTTTTCCGATCTCGAGGTCGGCGCGGTGAAAATCGGCATGTTGGGCAATGCCGCCGCGATCGAGGCCGTCGCCGCGGGCCTGGATCGCCATGGCGCGCGCAATATCGTGCTCGATCCGGTTATGGCCGCAAGTTCAGGCGAGACGCTGTTGCGCGCGGACGCATTCGGCGCGTTGCGCAAGCTCGCCGCCCGCGCCAGCGTGCTCACGCCCAATCTGCCGGAAGCGGCGGCGTTGCTCGATGCGCCGCTGGCGGGCGACGAAGAGACGATGTGGGCGCAAGGCAAGCAACTGCTCGAGCTTGGCGCCGGCGCGGTGCTGATCAAAGGCGGTCACCGCGACGGTCCGGACAGCGTCGATCTTCTGGTCGAGCCCGCCGGCTTTACCCGTTTCGCCGCGCAGCGGGTCGACACCGGCAACACTCACGGCACCGGCTGCATGCTGGCCTCGGCGATCGCCGCGGGGCTTGCCAAGGGCTTTATGCTCGGCGAGGCGGTGGGCGAGGCCAAGACCTATGTCAGTGCGGCCATCGCGGCCGCCGACCGGCTCAAGATCGGCTCCGGCCGCGGCCCGGTGCACCATTTTTTCAAGTGGTGGTAAGGCTCGCCTCATCCCTCCCCCCTTGTGGGGGAGGGTAGGGAGGGGGGTCGGGAGGCGACGCGTGGGCGTCGAGGTCTGTGAGTCACCTCGCGACCCCCACCCCTTCCCCTCCCCACAAGGGGGAGGGGAAACATCACGCCGCCGCCGGCGCGCCGGGCTGCCGCATCGGATGCGCGCGCGCGAACGCGTCGACGGTTGAGAGCGCATCGACGATACGGCTGAACACCGGAAACGGCGCCGTATCGACGGCAAAATATTTGGCCCCGGCCGCCTGGCTGGCGATGCAGATATCGGCGAGCGTGATGGCATCGCCGTGGCAATAGCGGCCGGTGGCCTTGTCTTGCAGATGCGCTTCGAGCGCGGTCAACGCGGCGAGGTGCCAATGCCGGCACCATTTGGTGACGGCGGCTTCGTCGAACTTGAATTCGTGCGCCAGATATTCGCGCACCCGCGGCACGATCAGCGGGTGCGAATCGCAGGCGACGAGCTGCGCCAGGCCGCGCACGCGGGCGCGGCCGCGGGGGTCGCGCGGCAACAGCGGCGGATCGGGATGGGTCTCGTCGAGATATTCGACGATGGCGAGCGACTCGAATAACGCCGGACCGTCGCCGTCGATCAGCGCCGGGATCGCCATCATCGGATTAATCGTGCGGTAAGCCGCTTGTCTCTGCTCGCCTTTCATCAGGTTGACTTGAACGACCTCCTCGGGCGCGATGCCCTTGAGATTGAGCGCGATGCGCACGCGATAGGTCGCGAGCGAGCGCCAGAACGAATAGAGTTTCATGTCGTGCCTCCCGTGATCATGCGCAGCTATTTCTTTGTTCCGCCCGGATCGGCCTTCAGGCCGGCCGCCTCGATGCCGGCAACCGCGATGATCTCGTCATTGTCGCCGGTGTCACCGGAAATTCCGACTGCGCCGATAATCCCACCGCCCGCGTCACGGATCAGCACGCCGCCCGGGTTCGGTACCAGGCGTCCGCCGCTCGCTCCGACGATGGCAGCGAGAAAATTCGGGTTTTGCGCCGCCCGCTCCATCATCGTGCGCGAGCCCCAGCCCATGCCGAGCGCGCCATAGGCCTTGCCCAGCGCGATCTCGAAACGAATGATCCCCGAACCGTCCTCGCGCTTGGCGCAGACGACGTGTCCGCCGCGATCGAGCACGACGACGGTCTGCGGCATCTGCTTAATCTCCCGCGCCCTCTGCAGCGCGGTATCGACGATGGTGGAAGCTTGCGAAAGGGTCAGGGACATAGCGGTTGCTCCAAACGGATAACGGACGACGGACAACAGACGACGGATGACAGACGACGGATGACAGATGGGATTCTCTTCTTGTTCTGTCCTCTGTCCTCCGTCATCCGCTCTCCGCCCTCCGTTTCGCCCAATACACCGAGACGGTGGAGATTTCAGCGGCGCCCGAGCGGTGGCGCTTGGTTTCCTGGTAACAAGCCAGCGTGCGCTCGACCAGCGGCAGGTCGATGCCGCGCGATTTCGCCTCGGCGAGCATTGCCTGCATGTCCTTGATGCCGCCGTCGACGTTGAAGGTCACCGGGCCGGGATCGCCGCCCTTGAGCATCGCGGCAATGCCCGGCGCGCGCACCTTCGCCACGGTGGCGGCGCCCGACGTGTCGCTCAGCAAATCCATCAGCCGCGACGGATCGACCGGCAGCGCATGGACGAGCGCCAGCGCTTCGCCGAGCGCCTGCCAATAGACCATGAGCGGAAGATTGACGGCGAATTTGAGCACCGCCCCGGAGCCGACCGGCCCGGCATGTTCGAGGCGCCGGCACAACTGCTCCAGGATCGGCCGCGCGCGGGCGGCGTCGGTGGCGTCGGCGCCCAACAGCCCGATGAGCTTGCCCTGCCGCGCCGGTCCGGTCGAGCCGCCGACCGGGCATTCGACAAAACCCGCACCCTTGCCGCGCGCCGCCGCGGAGAGCGCGATCTCGGTTGCCGGCAAGACAGTGCTCATTTCGATGAACAGTTTTCCAGCCGCGTGGCCGCTGAGCAGTCCAGCCGGGCCGTTATAGACGGCGTCGAGCGCGGCCGCGTCGGTGAGGCTGGTGATGATCGCCTCCGACCGCGTCACGAGCTCGGCCGGTGTCGCGACGGCGGCGGCGCCGGCGACCGCCTTGGCCTTGTCCGGCGTGCGATTCCACACCGCAACGTCGTGCCCGACTTCGCTCAGCCGCGTCGCGATGGCCGCGCCCATTTTGCCGATGCCGGCGACTCCGATGCGCATGCTGATACCTCCCGACGCCTGCCGCCGCGAACGATAGGCGATCGGCGTGCGGCGAGGAAGACGCTTGCGCGTGCACGGATCGAATGCCATAGCGTCGCGTCCCAAAGCGCAATTGGAGCGGCAGCGGAATGGCTTCTGGAAAGAAAGGTGCCGTCGGCATCGTCGGCCTCGGCATCATGGGCGGCGCATTTGCCGAAAATCTTGTCGCCGCCGGTTGGCGCGTCGTCGGCTACGATATTGCGGCGGCACGCCGGCGCGCGCTGGCGCGAGCGGGCGTCGAAATCGCCGCCGATGCCGCGGCCGTCGCGCGCAAGGCGGACATCATCATCACCAGCCTGCCCAATCCGAAGGCATTGGCGATGACCGCCGCCGCCATCGCCAAAGCCAATGTGCCGCGGCGCGTGGTGGTCGAGGCCTCCACCTTCACCATCGAAGACAAGGCCAAAGCCGAAGCGATGCTGCGCAAAGCCGGCCACGTGCTGCTCGATTGTCCGGTGAGCGGCACCGGCGCGCAGGCGAAAGTCGGTGACATCGTGATCTACGCCTCGGGCGGCGCCGCCGCGATCAAGCACCTGCGGCCGATGTTCGCTGCGTTCGGCCGCGCCGTGTTCGATCTCGGCGAATTCGGCAACGGCAGCCGCATGAAATACGTCGCCAATCTGTTGGTCGCCGTCCACAATGTGGCGAGCGCGGAGGCGATGGTGCTGGGCATGAAGGCCGGGCTGCCGCCGCAGCTCATTTTCGATCTGATCAAAACCGGCGCCGGCAATTCCCGCGTATTCGAATTGCGCGCGCCGATGATGGTGAACAACAGCTACGGCGATGCCACCATGAAAATCTCGGTGTGGCAGAAGGACATGGACGTGATCGGCAGCTATGCGCGCAAGATTAAAGTGCCGACGCCGATGTTCGACGCGTCCAAGGCGATCTACGCCAAGGCGCTGAAAAGCGGCTACGGCGCCGACGACACCGCCGCGGTCTGCGCCGTGCTCGAAAAGATGGCGGGCGTGAAACGCGGCAAAGGCCGCGCGAAAAAGCGCTGATCGTCATTCCGGGGCCGAGCGCGGCGAGGAGCCCGGAATCCATAAACACCGTGCAAGCAATATTGCGCCCTGTTAGTGTCCTCTAAAACTGTGTCTATGGATTCCAGGCTCGCGGGCTTTCGCCCGCGCCCCGGAATGACGCATGTGGAGGAAAACGCATGTCATCGCTCGAAGGCGAAGCCCGCATGGCGCCAGCCGCGGGCGGCAGCAAAAAGCTCGAGCAACGCAGCGAGACGCGCGACGGCATGCGCATCGACTGGGACGTGCCGATCGCGATGGATGACGGGCTCGTGCTGCGCGCCGACGTGTTTCGCCCGATCGCGGACGGTCGCTATCCGGTGATCCTGAGCTACGGCCCCTATGCCAAGGGACTAGCCTTCCAGGACGGCTATCCGAGCGCCTGGGCAGCGCATGGCGGAGAAGCATCCCGACGTCACCGCCAGATCGAGCAATCTCTATCAGAGCTGGGAAGTCGTCGATCCGGAGAAATGGGTGCCGCACGATTACGCCTGCGTGCGGGTGGATTCCCGCGGCGCCGGCTGCTCGCCCGGCTTGATCGATCATTTCTCGCCGCGCGAGACCAAGGATTTTTACGACTGCATCGAATGGGCCGGCGTGCAGCCGTGGTCGAACGGCAAGGTCGGGCTTAACGGCATTTCCTATTACGGCATCAACCAGTGGCACGTGGCGTCGCTCGAGCCGCCGCATCTCGCCGCCATGTGCATCTGGGAAGGCGCCGCCGACTGGTATCGCGACATGACGCATCACGGCGGCATTCTCTGCACGTTCTGGGAAAACTGGTACGACATGCAGGTCAAGACCGTGCAATATGGCTCGGGCGAGCGCGGCAAGCGCAGCCGCGTGCACGGCGAACTGGTGTGCGGGCCGGAAATCCTTTCCGAGGCACGAGCTCGCCAAGAACCGCAGCGATTTCGGCAGCCGACATTCTCGCCCATCCGCTCGACGACGACTATCACCGCGCCCGCTCGCCGGTCTGGTCGAAAGTGAAAGTGCCGTTTCTCTCCGCCGCCAATTGGGGCGGCCAGCCGCTGCATCCGCGCGGCAATTTCGAAGGTTTTGTCCGCGCGGCTTCGAAGCAAAAATGGCTCGAAGTCCACGGCATCGAGCACTGGACGCATTTTTACACCGACTACGGCAGAAACCTGCAACTGCGCTTTTTCGATCATTTCCTGCACGGCAAGGAGCAACGGCTGGGACAAGCAGCCGCCGGTGCAGCTTCAGGTGCGTCACATCGATCGCTTCGTCGAGCGCGCGGAAAAGGAATGGCCGCTCAAGCGCACCAAATGGACCAAGCTTTTATCTCGATCCGTCCGACGGCGCGCTGGCGCTCAAAGCGGCCAAGAAAAAAACCGTGATCCGCTTCGACGCCATGGGCGACGGCGTCACTTTCCTCACCGCGCCGCTTGCGCATGAGACCGAGATCACCGGGCCGTCGGCGGCTCAAGCTCTTCGTCTCGTCCTCGACCGGCGATGCCGATATTTTCGCCGTGCTGCGCGTATTCTCGCCCGACCTGAAGGAGGTCGTGTTCCAGGGCGCCATCGATCCGCATACGCCGATCGGCCAGGGCTGGCTGCGCGCGTCGCACCGGGCGCTCGACAACAAGCTGTCGAAGCCGTACCGGCCCTACCACAGCCATACCAAGCAGGCAGCCGCTCAAGCCGGGCGAGGTGGTCGCGCTCGACGTCGAGATCTGGCCGACCTCGATCGTCGTGCCGGCCGGCCACCGCATCGCGCTCACCGTCCGCGGCAAGGATTATGTCTATCCGGGCGGCAGCGGCGGGCGGCTGTCGAATTTCAAGAACGAGCTGACCGGCTGCGGGCCGTTCCTGCACGACGATCCGCGCGACCGGCCGCCGCAGATTTTCGGCGGCGTCACCGGCCTGCATTTCGGCGGTGCGGCGCGGCCCTATCTGCTGCTGCCTGTTATTCCGCCAAGAAAACGACAGGCGAAGGCGCGACAATAGCGGACTTTACGGGCGGAACGGCTTATCGGATGATGGCCTGGAACGGCTGCTGCGCAGGGGACGCGGCGGCATGGCCGGCGCCGTGTCGCAATCGGGCGCCATAGGGAGGACACTAATGTCTCGCAAGATTTTATCCCGGAAATTCAACCGCCGCACGCTGTTGGCCGGCACCGCGGCCGGTGCGGCAGCCGCGCTCACCCGTTTCCCGGCGCCCGCCGTCGCGCAGGCGCGCGCCGTTCAAGCTCGGCCTGCTCACCGTGAAGACCGGGCCGCTCGCCCAGGGCGGCATCCAGATGGAACAGGGCGTGCTGACCTATCTCAAGGAGAAGAACTACACGATGGGCGGCCGCAAGGTCGACTTCGTCTCCGCCGACACCGGCGGCAATCCGGCCGGCACCAAGACCAAGGCGCAGGAACTGGTCGAGCGCGACAAGGTCGACGTCATCCTCGGTCCGCTCGCCGCCTTCGAGCTGTATGCCATCAACGATTATATCAGCCAGCAAAAGATGCCGACGCTCAGTCTTGCCGGCGGCCGACAACCTCACGCAGCGCACGCCGAACCCGTATCTGTTGCGCGCGTCGGCCACGTCGTCGCAGGCGATGCAGCCGATGGGGCACTATGCGGCGACCGAGCTCAAGCTCAAGCGCGTCGTCACGCATCGTCGAGGACTTCGCCTTCGGCTACGAGCAGATGGGCGGCTTCCAGGCCGCGTTCCAGAAGGACGGCGGCTGCGTCGTCAACAAGCTGTGGCCGCCGCTGGTGACGCCCGACTACACGCCCTACATCGCGCAGATCGCCGATTGCGACGGCGTCTGTCAGGGCTTTGCCGGATCGAACCCGCTGCGCTTCATGAAGCCCTACGCCAACGCCGGCCTGAAATATCCGGTGGTGACCGGGGAGACCGGCGGCGACGACGCGTTGCTCAAGAGCTACGGCGACGAGGCGCTCGGCCTCGTCAGCTGCTGCCCCTACACGCTCGACCTCGAGACCGACGGCAACCAACGCTTCGTCGACGGCATGCTGAAGAACTTACGACACCGTTCCGGGCATCTATGCCGCCCTGCTCTACGTCAATTGCCAGGTGGTCGACGCCGGCCTTAAGGCGACCGGCGGCGACTCCAGCGACAAAGACAAGTTCATGGCGGCGCTGAAGGCGGTCAGCCTGACCGACACGCCGCGCGGACCGATCAAGTTCGATCACCTCAACAACGTGGTCGGCACCTTCTACGTCCGCCGTCTCGGCACGGAGGGCGCCAAATACGGTCTCAAGCTCTGGAACAAGACCATCAAGACCTACGAGAACGTCAGCCAATTCTGGACCTGGCCGGAAGCGGAGTTCCTCGCGCACCCGGTCTATTCGCGCGATTATCCGCCGCTGACGAAGTGCTGAGACATTATTCCTGTCGTCATCCGCGGAGGCGGATGACCCAGTAGTCCGAGAGCGATCCGGTGCCGCACGGTGGAGACGCCGCATCCGTCGGGATTACTGGATGCTCCGCCTTCGCGGAGCATGACAGCGGCGCAAGGGCGGCGGATATGACGTTCTGGCTGCTGCTGACCGTCAACAGCGTGACGTTCGGCGGCCTGTTGTTCCTGCTGTCGGCGGGATTCTCCCTGATTTTCGGGCTGATGCGCATTCCCAATCTGACGCACGGCTCGATGTTCATGGTCGGCGCCTATCTCGGCACCACGCTTCCTCGTCCGGCGCGCTGGGCTTCACGCTCGAATTTCTGGCTGGCCGCGGTCGTCAGCCGCGCTGGAAGTGGCGGTGCTGGGCGCGCTGATGGAGCGGCTTGCTGCTGCGCCGGCTCGCCGGCCAGCAATTGGCGCAGGTGCTGGTGACGCTCGGCGTCTCCTTCATGGTCGCCGATCTGTGCCTGATGGGCTGGGGCGGCGATCCGATCTCGGTGGCGACGCCGGCCGGCCTCGGCGGCTTCGTGCGCGTCGGCGCGGCGGTGTTCCCGCTCTACCGGCATGGCGGTCATCGTGATCGCCGTCGTGTTCGCCATTGCGCTTTGGCTGATGCTCGAACGCACGCGGCTCGGCGCCATGATCCGCGCCGGCGTCGACGATCCGCAGATGGCGCGCGTCGTCGGCATCCGCGTCTCGCAGCTGTTCACCATCGTGTTTGCGCTCGGCGCCGGGCTCGCCGGCTTTGCCGGCATGATCGGCGGGCCGATCCTGTCGGTCTATCCCGGCCTCGATCAGGACATGCTGCCGCTTGCGCTGGTGGTCGTCATCCTCGGCGGCACCGGCAGCCTGCTCGGCTCGTTCGTCGGCAGCATCATCGTCGGCTTCATCTACAATTTCGGCCAGGCGCTGTTGCCGGAGCTCGCTTATTTCGTGCTGTTCCTGCCGATGGTGCTGGTGCTGGTGCTGCGGCCGCAGGGTCTGTTCGGAGGCCAGATCCTGTGAGTCCGGCCAGGCGTGTCACCGCCGCCATCGCCATCCTGTCGCCATCCTCGCGCTGATCGCGGTGCCGTACGCGATCGGCGAGGTCTATTACGTCAACATCGCCAGCCAGATCCTGCTCTACGCGATCTTCGCGCTGGGGCTGAACGTGCTGGTCGGCTATGCCGGCCTGGTGTCGCTCGGCCATGCCGGACTGTTCGGCGTCGCGAGCTTACGCCGTCGCCTATCTGCTCGCCGCCGGCCACGGCCACGCGCGTCGCCATCCTCGCCGCGCTGGCGAGCGGGCCTGGTCGCGACCGCGGGCTTCGCCGCGCTGGCGCTGCGCGCGACCGGCATCAGCTTCATCATGATCACGCTGGCGCTCGGCGAGATCATCTGGGGGCTGGCCTATCGCTGGATCAGCGTCACCAACGGCGACAACGGCATCAGCGTGGCGACGCGCCCGGCGCCGTTCGGGCTGTCGCTCGACACTCGGCGCGCGGCTTTTACGACGCGACGCTGATCGTCTTCCTGCTCGCGGTCGCGGCGGTCGGCGATTTTCGTGCGCTCGCCGTTCGGCGCGGCGCTCGTGCGGCACCCGCGACCAGCCGCGCCGCATGAACGCGCTCGGCTATCATGTCTGGATGATCCGCTTCTGCGCCTTCATGTTCTCCGGCCTGCTGACCTCGGTCGCCGGCATCCTGTTCGTCTATTACAACCGAGTTCATCAGCCCGCAGGCGCTGGCGCTCACCGCCTCGGCGGAAGGCTTGCTGATGGTGATCTCGGGCGGCGCCGGAACGCTGCTCGGGCCGGTGGTCGGCGCGGCGCTGGTCGTCATCGTCAAGAACGTGGTGAGCGCCTATGTCGAGCGCTGGAATTTCATGCTCGGCGCCATCTTCGTCGCCATCGTCGTGTTCATGCCGGAAGGCCTGGTGCCGGGCGCGGTGCGCCTGGCGCGCTCGGCATGGCGCGCGGCGCGGCGGCGAAGCCGGCGGCCGCCGGCGTCGCGGGGCCGAAGCCATGACCGCGCTCGCCGTCACGGCATTTAAGCAAATCGTTCGGCGGGCTGCGCGTCACCACCAACGTCAATCTCGCGGTCGAGCCGGGCGAGCGCCGGCTGATCATCGGCCCGAACGGCGCCGGCAAGACCACGTTGTTCAATCTCATCACCGGCGAGCTGGCGCCCGACAGCGGATCGATCGTGCTGTTCGGCCGCGACATCACCCGGCATGCCGAGCCGCAAACGCACGCATCTCGGCATGGCGCGCACCTATCAGATCATCACGCTGTTCGCGCGCGACACCATCCTGCACAATGTGACGCTGGCGCTGCTCGGCCTGTCGCCGCTGCGCTGGAATCCGCTGCTCGCGCTGGAGCGGCAGCGGCACCTGATCGGCGCAGGCGCGCGACGCGCTCGAGCGCGTCGGCCTCGACCACATCGCCGAGCGGCCGCTGGCGCAGACCTCCTACGGCGAAAGGCGGCGGGTCGAGATCGCCATGGCGCTGGCGCAGAATCCGAAAGTGCTGCTGCTCGACGAGCCGTTCGCCGGCCTGTCGATCGACGAGCGCCAGGACGTGCGCAAGCTCCTGCTCGCCATCCCGCGCGACGTCACCATCGTGATGATCGAGCACGACATGGACACCGCGCTCGACCTCGCCGATCGCATCACGCTGTTGCATTTCGGCGAGGTGATCGTCGAAGGCACCCGCGCCGAAGTGGTGGCCGATCCGCGCACGCGGGAGGTCTATCTTGGCGAATAGCGCGCTCAGCTTCAGCGACATCGACGCCTTCTACGGCGACAGCCATGTGCTGCAGAAGGTGTCGTTCGAGCTCGGCGAGGGCCGCCTGCTCGGCCTGCTCGGCCGCAACGGCGCCGGCAAGTCGACCTGCATGAATGTCAGCGTCGGGCTGCTGCCGCCGCGCGCCGGCAGCGTCGAAGTGTTCGGCGCCGCGGTGACGCGGCTGCCGCCGGAACTGATCGCGGCGCGCGGCGTCGCGCTGGTGCCGCAAGGCCGCCGCGTGTTCAAAAGCCTGACCGTGCGCGAAAACCTCATGGTCGCCGCGCATACCGGCTTCGCCGGCAGCCGCCACGCGCCGTGGACCGCCGCAGACGGTGTTCGCCATGTTCCCGCGGCTTGCCGAGCGGCGCAGCCAGCTCGCCGGCTATCTGTCCGGCGGCGAGCAGCAGATGCTCGCCATCGGCCGCGCGCTGATGGCCAATCCGCGCGTGCTGTTGATGGACGAGCCGTCGGAGGGCCTGGCGCCGCAAATCGTCGCCGAAGTCATGGCGACCATCCGCAAGCTCAAGGAAAGCGGACTCTCGATCGTGCTGGTCGAGCAGAGCCCGAAACTCGTGTTCGACATCGCCGACGACATCGTCATTCTCAACAGCGGCCGCGTCGCCGTGGTCTCGACCGCCGCGGCGCTGAAAGCCGACGGCGTCGACCTGCGCCAGCATCTGGGAGTGTTTTGAAAACAGGGTGAGCAAATGGCCAACAACAACATCGTGGTGGGATTCGTCGGGCTCGGCACCATGGGCGGCCGGATGGCGGCCAATCTGCAAAAGGCAGGCTTCAAGCTTGTGGTTCACGACCTGCATCGGCAGGCCGCCAGCCATCATCTCAATGCCGGGGCGATCTGGGCGGACAGCCCGCGTTCGCTGGCGAGCCAGTCCGACGTGATCTTCTCCTCGTTGCCGGAGCCGTCCGACGTGGAGGCGGTCGCGCTCGGCCCGGACGGGCTGATCGCCGGCATCAAGCCCGGCGTCGCCTATTTCGATCTGTCGACCAATTCGCCGGCCGTGGTGAAGAAGCTGCATGCCGCGTTTGCCGACAAGCGGCGCGCATATGCTGGACGCGCCGGTGAGCGGCGGCCCGGCGGGCGCTGCCTCCCGCAAGCTAGCGATCTGGGTCGGTGGCGAGGCGAGCGTGTTCAAGCGGCACAAAGCCGTGCTCGACGCGATGGGCGACAAGGCCGCCTATATCGGGCCGATCGGCAGCGCCACGGTGGCCAAGCTCGTCCACAACATGTCGGGCTATGCGATCGTCTGCGCGCTCGCTGAAACCTTCACCATGGGCGTGAAAGCCGGTGTCGAGCCGCTCGCGCTGTGGCAGGCGGTCCGCCAGGGCGCGGTCGGCCGGCGCTTTACCTTCGATGCCCTGATCGATCAGTTTCTGCCCGGCAAATACGATCCGCCGGCCTTCGCGCTCAAGCTCGCCCACAAGGACGTGGCGCTTGCCAACGCGCTCGGCCGCGAGCTCGGCCTGCCGATGCGGCTGTGCAATCTCACGCTTGCCGAAATGTCGGAGGCGCTGGCGCGCGGCTGGGGCGGCCGCGATTCGCGCGTGGTGATGCTGTTGCAGCAGGAGCGCGCCGG
This sequence comes from uncultured Alphaproteobacteria bacterium, assembly GCA_963729335.1. Lineage (GTDB taxonomy): Bacteria > Pseudomonadota > Alphaproteobacteria > Rhizobiales > Xanthobacteraceae > BOG-931. Next base: position 558,871 of record CAVSNN010000001.1, on the reverse strand, counting down.
CCTCGACATCGCCGTCGATCCCGAGCGGTTGCGCGACGCGCTCCCGCCCGCCGCTACGACCGGCGGCGCCAAGCCCGGCTGACGGGCGCAAGCGGCAGGACCGGAACCCGAATTTTCCTTCCCCGCTTGGGTTCTTGCAAATTGCCCAACTCGCCGTCACCATGGCGCCGAGGGGTTGTGAGGGGGGCTTACTTGATTACCGTTCCCGAATTGTCGGCGGAGGCTCTGGGCTCGTATCTCCACGAGCAGTTGAGCCGCCGGTTCGCCTCGACGCACGCCCACCTCACCGAGCTCATTCCCTCGGTGGCGCGGCTGTCGCTAGAATGCATCGGCAACAGCGACGCGCTCTATCACAACGTCGAGCACACCATGCTGGTGACGCTGGTCGGCTTCGACATCATGAAGGGCCGCGCGCTGATGACGCCGACCTATCCCAGCGATTACGCCCATATCCTGGTCGCCTGCATGTTGCACGACATCGGCTATGTGCGCGGCATTCTCATGGGCGACGGGCCCGACGGCTACGTCATCGACGCCAAGGGCAACAAGGCGATACTGCCGCGCGGCTCGTCGGACGCCGCGCTGTTGCCTTATCACGTCGACCGCTCGAAGCTGTTCGTGATGGACAGAATCGCCAAGATCGAGTTGCTCGACGCCAAGCGCATCGCCCACGCCATCGAGTTCACCCGTTTTCCGGCGGCGCACGATCCCGACGACGGTAACACCGAAGAGGGCATGCTGGTGCGCGCCGCCGACCTGATCGGCCAGCTCGGCGATCCGCATTACCTGCGCAAGGCCAATGCGCTGTATTACGAGTTCGAGGAGGTCGGCATGAACAAGCAATTGGGCTACACCTCGCCCGCCGACCTCACCGATCTCTACCCGCAGTTTTATTGGAACAGCATTTCCGCCCACGTCCAGACCGCGATCCGCTATCTCAACGTCACCTCGAGCGGACGGCAATGGATCGCCAACCTGTACAGCAATATTTTCCGCGCCGAGCGCGACCTCAGCCTGTGCGGGCCGCAGCACTGATCCGGCGCGAGGCGACTTGACCGGAGCGATCCCGCGAATAGCGGCCGCGCGCTTGACGCGCCTTTTGTAACTACATAATTGTACCTACAAGCAGGGCGGCGACGTTGCGCTGGACTTGGCATCCGGATAAGGCGGCGGCGAATCGTGCTAAGCACGGCCTATCATTCGAAACGGCGGTGCGCGTGTTCGACGATCCGCTTCACGCATCAAAGCCGGATCCGCATCCCGACGGCGAGCGATGGCGCACGATCGGCATGGTTGGGCCGGTCCTGTTGCTGGTGATTCACACATGGCCGGAAGCCGCATCCGCAGTCGACGAACCGATCGGCCGCATTATCAGCGCGCGCAAAGCCACCGCACGCGAAAGGAGGGCATATGAAGAAGTCGGACTATAAGCAGTACACGGCGCGGCAGCGGGCCGAGCTCAAGTCGCTCGCCGCCCTGCCCGACGACGCCATCGACGTCGTGGATGTCCCTGAAATTCTCGACTGGTCGGGCGCCAGGCGCGGCCTCTTTTACCGGCCGATCAAGCAGCAGCTGACGCTTCGCCTTGATGCCGATGTGATCGCTTGGTTCAAGCACCGCCGCGGCGAACACGGCGAAGGCTATCAAACGCGGATCAATCGCGCCCTGCGCGAGTACGTCAAGGGACACACACGGCGAAGCAAACAGACCAAACGAGCGTAGTCTCGCACGCTGTTCGCGTCGATGAATTGAAAGAACCGCCATGCCCGAGCAATGGAATAAATACGGCCCGACCGCGGCGCGCCGCCACGGCCGGCCCGGCCGCGAGGTGCGACCGAAAAGCGCCACCGTCGACATTCATTCCCATGTCGCGGTGCCGGCGGCGGCGAAATTGGTCGAGCCGCATCTGGATTGGACGACGCTGCCGCACGCGCATTTCGCCACCGCGGAAACCAGGGCGCTCAACCAGCGGCAGGACGCCGATATTCGCGCCCGCGTCGGCCACGACCACAGGCTCGCCGATCTCGACGCCATGGGCATCGACATCCAGATCATCGCGCCGCCGCCGCCGCAGTGCTACTACACCGTGCCGCTCGATATCTCCGTCAAGGCGACGCGGATTCTAAACGACGGCATCGCCGAATTTTGCGCGGTCAAGCCCGACCGCCTCAAAGGCTTCGGCGCGGTGCCGCTGGCCGACGGCGGCGAGGCGGCCAATGAGCTTGAACGCTGCGTGCGGCAGCTCGGCTTTACCGGCGTCGAGATTCTGACCAACGTCGCCGGCAAGGAATTGTCCGATCCGGCCTTGGCGCCGTTCTGGCGCAAGGCGGAAGCGCTCGGCGTCGTGGTGATGATCCATCCCAACGGATTTACCGAGGCGTCGCGGCTGACGCGATATTATTTCAACAACGTCATCGGCAATCCGCTGGAGACCACGATCGCGCTCAATTACCTGATTTTCGACGGCGTGCTGGAACGGCATCCGAAGCTGAAAATCCTCGCCGTGCACGGCGGCGGCTATCTCGCCGCCTATTCCGGCCGTATCGACCACGCCTGGGGCGCGCGCTCGGACAGTCACGGCAACCTGCCGCAGCCGCCGACGACCTATCTGAAGCGGATTTACGTCGATACCGTCGTGTTCACGCCGCACCAGCTCGCCGAACTGGTACGCGTGTTCGGCGCCGATCACGTCGTGATGGGCACCGACTATCCCTACGACATGGCCGACTGCGATCCGGTCGGCCATATCGCCGGCGTCGAGGGCTTCGATGCCGCGACGGTCGCGGCGCTCGCCGGCGGCAATACCAAGAGGCTGCTCGGGCTCTGATCCGGGAGTCAATAAATACCGAACACCCGCAAATTCGTGAGCTCGCCTTCAGCCGGCCCAAGCGTGCCGAGTTTTGCCGCCGATGCGTTCGACGAGGAGCTTACGGTCGTCGGCTCGGTACGGTAGCTCGGCAGGCGATCCCCGAGCGCGTAGAAAACGCACAGCGCGAGGCTGGCCCAGACCGCAATACTGAAATAAAGCGACATCCAGGCAATCTCGTTCTTCCACGCGGCAAGCTCGTGGGTGACGACCCAACGGGTGCTCGCGTCACGGAAACCCTCGAAAGGTCGGAGAAGCTTGCCGCCATCGGCAAGCTCGGCCCGCCAACGGCCGAGATACATCGGGACGTCGATGGTCATGAGAAATGCCAGATAGCCTGCAATCCCGACGATCGCCATGGCAAGCGCCGCGCGAACCGGACCGTCGAACTCCGGCAGCAACCGGCAAATGCCGATCCCAACGACGAAAAAGGCAAAGGCCCATATCGAATTTTCGATGGCGTTGCCCAAATAGTCGGTTGTCAGCACGGCATACCATGAGAAGCATTCCGCGATCAGGATCAACGGCACGATCGCCCACGCGGCGTTCAGGGTGGTATCCGCTCCCGTCATCGTGCCCAGCCGGTGCAAGATAACCGCCCACTGCGCCGCGAAGCAGAGCTCGGCCACCGTTGCCACCGACCGGCCGACGACGACGCTCGACAGCCAGGTGTCGAACAAGCAGATCCGCTGAACGTCCGCGCGCGGAAGGAACGACCTGAATGCGCAGCCTAAAACATAGGCCGCGGAGAGGACGAGCATGAGCTCGATGCCGGGCGTGCCGCCAAGACTGCCGGTGGGCGGTTCGGCAAGCTCGCGGTACAGCACGAACCAAACCGCGATATTGGCGCCGCTGACCAGCGTCAACAGACCCCACCACCAGGCCAGGGGATTTGACCAGGCAAGCGACCTTGACCGCGCCCGCCATTGCGAACTCATAGGCTACTCCGCGCGTAACCGAACTGACGCTTAGCTGTAGCAGTTCTGTCACAAATCGCGGCCAATCACGACAAAAATATGTGCGGCGGTTTACGGGGCGGCTTGCGGGGTGACGGGAGGGAGCGCGCGCGCGTCGTTGGGCGGCGGCAGCGGCGTGGATCGGCCCGGGACAAGTCGAGCCTAGCAACCGACACTCTCCCGGGCGCGCGTTCGGCGCCGATCACGTCGCGATGGGCAGGTAATAGCGATCGGTTATTTCGATTCCGGCGCGGGGGCCGCCGGCGCTGGCGACGGGGGCGGCGGCGGATTGACGGTGCGGAAATACACATCGCCCGGCAGCACCACCATCACGAACGAGGTGGGCATCTGCGTCGGTCCGAACGGGCCGGGCACCTGGTGCGATACCGGCGGCAGGCTTTTGAGATAAGCCACCATCGCCAACGCATCCGATTTGGTCAAATCCGCGTAGTGCTCGTAAGGCATGACCGGCGCGAGCTTGCGTCCCTCGGGCGTCACTCCCTTGGTCAGCGCCGTCACAATCTGCGCCGGCGTCCAATTGCCGAGCCCGGTCGCCTTGTCGGGCGTCAGATTGGGTCCGACGAACACGCCGAGGCCCGGAATGGCAAATCCAACGTCGGAGCCGCCGAGGAATTTGCTCATGTCGGGTTTGCCGAAGAAACTCCCCGGCGTATGGCAATCGGTGCAGCTCGCCACGGTGACCAGATATTTGCCGCGCGCGATTTGCCGCTTATTCGCTGCATTCGCTTGGTGCAGCGGCAGCGCCAGACACGCGGCGGCCAGCAGGGAGGCGAATGACAGGAGCGCAATCCGGCGGCGCGCCGGCATATTGCCGGAGTGGCGCTTCTCGGAATGACAGAATGCTGCAATCGCGCGGTTCCGCATGTCTTCCTCCTCGCCGGTCGCCCCGGCTCGCTCGGCAATCAATGTCGCGGGCGATCCACCTGCCTGTCAATACGATTGGTATGAAAGGTTATACGACAGAACTACGCAGCGAGTTCCCGCCCGCGCCGATGCGCCGCGAGCCAGGCGGGCAGCGGCAACGATCCCAAGAGCAATTATCCCAAAGATCGGACGGCCCCTATCATTCACCCCGTTGCCAACGCGCGATACGACCTCTGGCGGCGATAATCGTGCAATTCCGGCCGGACGGCGAGATAATATGATATGGGTCTCGCGTCATTTGTTTCGCGTCATTTGTTTTGCGTCATGGCTATCGCGTCATGGGTATCGCGTCATGACCACGGTTGATGCCTCGATCCCGCCCGCGTCGGCGGGCGCGGTAAAATTCCTCGGCAAGGAGGCGGCCTATTGGCGGCTGCGCGTCAAGGGCGCGGGCCTGCTGTTGCTCACGCTCGGCATTTATCGCTTCTGGTTCGCCACCGACGTGCGCCGCTATCTGTGGTCGAACACCGAAATCGGCGGCGAGACGCTGGAATATACCGGGCTTGCCGCCGAGCTCCTTGGCGGCTTTTTGCTGGCGGTCGCCATTCTGGTGCCGCTCTACACCGCGATCGCCTGCGCCGCGCTGGCGCTCGACACCGCCGAGCGGGCGATTCTGGCGACCGCCTTCGTTCTGCTCGTGTTGCTCAGCCAATTGGCGCTCTATCGGGCGCGGCGCTACCGGCTCACCCGCACGGTATTTCGCGGCGTGCGTTTCGATCAGCACGGCCCGGCCTGGCGCTACGCGCTCTATGCGCTTTTGTGGTGGACGCTTGCCGTGGTCACGCTGGGGCTAGCTTACCCCTGGGTGCAAGCGAGCTTGCAGCGTTACAAAATGCGCCACACCAGCTACGGCGATCTTGCCGGCGGCTTTGCCGGATCGGGATCGGCGCTGTTCCTGCGCTGGCTGCCGATCTGGCTTGCGGTCATCGGCCCGATCGTGCTTGCCGTCCTCGCGCTCGGCCGCGTGGTCGATTGGGACGCGCTCAACCGCGCGATGGCGGCCGGCAGCGGCGATCCGCTCGGCCTGTTAGCCGGCGCCGTCGGCTTTCACCGGGTGTTTTATCTCGGCGCCGCCGCGCTCGGCACCAGCCTGGTCGCCGCGGTGCTGCTTTATCCGCTGTTCGCGGCGATTGTGATGCGGTGGTGGATGTCCGGCCTGCGCTTCGGCGCGGTCGAGGTGCGCTCGCGCCTTAAGTCCGCCCAAGTCTATCGCATCTATCTGCGCTTTCTGCGCTACATCCTGCCGTTCATGCTCGTGGTGATGGCGGCCGGCGGCTTGGCCGTGTTCGCAACCACCATGCTGATCGGATCGAGCCGCGATTCCATGCTTGCCGAATTGCTCGCCAGCGCAATGACGCTTGCGATCTATGTCGTGATCGTGCTCGGCGCCTCGACCATCTACCAGGTCACGGTCACCTTCGCGATGTGGCGGCTCGCGGCGCAATCGGCGGAGCTTGAGGGTGCCGCCGCCCTCGACGGCGTGCGGGCCAGTGGCGCGCCAAGCTCGGCGCTCGGCGAGGGCCTCGCCGATGCGCTCGGCGTCGGAGGCATCTGATGCAACGGCCCGACGCCCTGCGCGGCGCGGCGGTTTATTTCGACGGCACGTCGAGCGCGCGCAACGACGTCGTCGTCGAAGCCGGCGCCGCCGGCTTGCGCATCGTCGCCGGCCACAACCACGGACACGGCCATGGCCACGATCGCCTGCTCGACGAATGGAGTTACGCCGAATTGCGCCGGATGTCGGCTCCCGAGGGCGTGCTGCGGCTCGGACGGCGTGGCGAGACGCTGCTGGCGCGGCTCGAAATCCGCGACGCCGGGCTTGCCTCAGCGATCGAGGATCGCGCCGCGGCGCTCGACCGCGGCGGCGCGGCGGAGCGGCAACTGCGCCGCAAAATCGTGGCTTTGAGTTTCGCCGCCGCGGCCTCGCTCGCCGCCACCGCGGTCTTCGGCCTGCCGGCCTTGGCGAGCCGGATCATTCCGTTCGTTCCGATCGGGGTCGAGCGCCGCCTCGGCGCGGCGGTCGACAAGAACATTCGCGCCGCGCTCGACACCAAGCATCTCGGTCCCGCCTTTGCCTGCGGCGCGGCGCCCGGCGAGACGGCGGGCCGCGCGGCGCTCGATAAGCTCATCGGCAAGCTCGAAGCGGCCGCGGCGCTGCCCTATCCGCTCCGCGTCGAAGTGGTGCGCCGCGCCGAGCCCAATGCGCTGGCGCTGCCGGGCGGCCGCGTCTACGTTTATGACGGGCTGATCGCCACCGCGCAGACGCCGGACGAAGTGGCCGGCGTGCTGGCGCATGAAATCGGCCACATCGCCCACCGCGACGGCACGCGCACGGTGCTGCAGACCGCCGGCCTGTCGTTTCTGTTCGGCATGATGCTCGGCGATTTCGTCGGCGGCGGCGCCGTGGTCATCGCCGCCAGGACCGTGCTGAAGTCGTCCTATTCGCGCCGGGCCGAGGCGGCGGCCGACGCCTATAGCGTCGATCTGATGGCGAAGGCGGGCGGCGATCCCCATGCGCTCGGCGTCATTCTGGCGCGCATCGTCGACGACAAGGAGACGGGCATGAAGCTCTTGCTCGACCATCCGGAGACCAAGGACCGCATCGCCGCGATCGACGCCGTCGCGGTGGCCGGGCCGACGCCGCCGCTGCTTGACGCCGCGGACTGGAGCGCGCTCAAGCAGATTTGCGCAAAGCCCCCCGCGAAGGATGCTACACCGGCCGCCGCCGCCCATTAACCGACCGCCGCCACGAGAACCCGAAAGCAATGCGCCGCCGCATCTTCAACGATCAGCCGGTTTCGCGGCTCGCCGTCTGGGCGCGCCGCATCGCTTTCTTTTCGCTGGCCGCGACCTTGATTGCCGTCATTATCGTGCGCTCGGGCGCGCTCGACATCGTGCCGGCGCTGTCCACGCTGGGCGGGGCGCTGGTGCTGGCCGGCGTCGCCATGCTGCTCGCGCTGGGCGCCGTCATCGTCATCTGGCGGCACGGCGTCGGCGGCGGCCGCCACGCGGCGACCGCGTTCTTCATCGGCGCGGCGCTGCTCGCTTATCCGGGGTATCTTGCCGTCAAGGCCTATCGGCTGCCGGCGATCTACGACATCACCACCGATCCGATCGATCCGCCGCAGTTCGACGCGATCGCCCGGTTGCGGCCGCGCGACGCCAACCCGGTCGCCTATGCGGGCCTGTACACCGCCGAGCAGCAGAACGCCGCCTATCCCGACATCGAGCCCGAGGAAACCACGGCGTCGCCGCAGGAGGCCTATGCCGCCGCCATGAAAGTCATCGCCAAGCGGCGCTGGCGCGTCGTCGACGCGCGGCCGCCGCAGGGGCCGCTGCCGCGCCTGATCGAGACGCGCGCGCCGCCGGGTGCCACGGTGCGCGACGGCATTATCGAGGCGGTGGCGCGCACGCCGATCCTCGGCTTCCGCGACGACGTGGTGGTGCGGGTGCGGGCGACCGCCGACGGCTCGCGCATCGACGTGCGCTCGGCGTCGCGCTACGGCCGCCACGATCTCGGCACCAATGCCGCCCGGGTGCGTAACCTGATCGACGATATCGACGACGTGTTGACCGCGCCGGTGCCGCAAAAGAAGCCGGCGCCGGCATCGCCGGCGCATCAGCCGGCCGGCAAGGCGTCGGCCAAGCGATAGGCGCCCGCGATCGACGGCGGGCCGTCGGTTGCGACCGCCCCGCGCGCCACCAGATCTTCGAGGTGCGCCAGGACCGACAGGCCGGCGGCGCCTTGGAGCCGCGGATCGAGCCCGATATAGACCGCCTTGACGATGGTCGGGATGTCGGCTGCGCCCTTGCCGAGCCGATGCAGGATCGAGGCCTCGCGCGCTTGGCGATGCCGGATCAGGTGCGCAACGAAGCGCGGCGCCTGCCGCACCGGCGCGCCGTGGCCGGACAGATAGAGCGGCTCGGCGCGCCGCGCCAGCTTGTGCAGCGACGCCATGTAATCGCTCATCGCGCCGTCCGGCGGCGCCACGATCGTGGTCGACCACGCCATGACATGATCGCCGGCGAAAATAAGGTTTGCCTCCGGGAATGCGAACGCCATGTGGTTGGCGGTGTGGCCGGGCGTCGCGATCGCTTCCAGCGTCCAGCCGTCGCCACCCACGACCTCGCCGTCGGCCAGCGCGGCGTCGGGCCGGAACGCCATGTCGGCCGAAGCATCGAGCCGCTGCGCCTCGCCGGTTTGCAGCGGCCGCGCCAGGCGATGCGGGCCCTCCGCCAAAACCTTGGCGCCGGTCGCGGCTTTGACCTTGGGCACCGCCGGCGAATGATCGCGGTGGGTGTGGGTGACGAAAATATGGCTGACGGTTTCGCCGCGCACGGCGTCAAGCAGCGCCGCGATATGCCGATCGTCGTCGGGGCCGGGATCGACGATCGCGACTTGGCCGCGGCCGACGATGTAGCTCATCGTGCCCTTGAACGTGAACGGGCCGGGATTGTCGGCGAGCACCGCGCGCACGCCCGGCGCGATGTCGCGTACCCGGTCGGGTTCGAGATCGAACGATTTGTCGAACGGGACGTCCTCGCTCATGCGGCCTTATAGGGCCTGCGCGGCGGCGTCGCCATGCGGACTCGTCATTGCGAGGAGCGCAGCGACGAAGCAATCCAGACTTGAGGGCCCAGGGCTGGATTGCTTCGCTTCGCTCGCAATGACGTGCGAGGCACCCAAAATAATAGAGCCCCGGTGCCGGGAATGCCGGGGCTCCAGCAACCTCAATTTATCACGGTAAGTGAGACCGAGATCGCCGACGTTTGTCATGCAAACGGCGGGCCAAATGCGCAAGCCGCAAAATCGCGCCGAATCCGGCGAATTCGGCGCTCCGCCAGCCGCGATTGGTCGCACAGCAGGCGGTTGGTGGCTATTTTGCAGGCAGTTTGCGGCGCGCGTGGCAAAGGACGCGAGTGGCGAGTAGCGAATGGCGAATAGGGGTAAGGAGGGCTTCCATTCGCCACTCGCTACTCGCCATTCGCCACCATCAAAACGGCGTCCGGCTGCGGATGGCGGCGGCCAGCGTGCCCTCGTCGAGATAGTCGAGCTCGCCGCCGACCGGCACGCCGTGGGCGAGCCGGGTCACTTTCACTTTGGCTTCGTGCAAGAGGTCGGTGATGTAGTGGGCGGTGCTCTGGCCGTCGACCGTGGCGGACAGCGCCAGGATGACCTCTTCGACCGCGCCGTCGCCCGCCCGCTTGACCAGGGCGTCGATCGACAGATCGTCGGGGCCGATGCCGTCGAGCGGGGACAGCGTGCCGCCGAGCACGTGATAGCGGGCGCTGATGGCGCGCGCGCGTTCCAGCGCCCACAGCTCGGCAACGTCGGCGACGACGACGATGATGGAGGCGTCGCGCTTGCCATCGGTGCAGACCGTGCACGGGTTCTGGGTGTCGATGTTGCCGCAAATCCGGCACACCTCGATTTTCTCCATCGCGGTCGAAAGCGCGGCGGCGAGCGGCGCCATGATGGTTTCGCGCTTCTTGATCAGGAACAGCGCCGCGCGCCGCGCCGAGCGCGGGCCGAGCCCCGGCAGGCGGGCGAGCAGCTGGACGAGGCGCTCGATTTCGGGACCGGCGGCAACTGCGGGCATGACTATTCCCCTCCCCCTTGTGGGGAGGGGTTAGGGGTGGGGGTCGTGAAGTCTTGCGCAAGCGTCGACGCTCGCGCCCCACCTCGCGACCCCCATCCCTGTCCCTTCCCCACAAGGGGGAAGGGAACGCGGCGGCATGCATCGCGCGTCACCGAGATCTCTTTGAGCGTGACGTACATCGCAACAGCTTCAAGCATTAAAATAATTTCAGCCCCGGCGGCAGCGGCAAGCCGCCGGTGAGCGCCTGCATTTTTTCGGCCAGCGTGGCTTCGAGTTTGCGCTTCGCCTCGGCGTGTGCCGCGACCAGAAGATCCTCGAGGATTTCCTTCTGGTCGGGCTTGCACAGCGAATCGTCAATATGCGCCCCGCGCAAGTCGCCCTTGCCGGACAGCCTGACGGTGACGAGGCCGCCGCCGGCGCCGCCTTCGACCTCGAGCCGGTCGAGCTCGGCCTGCATCGCCTCCATTTTCGATTTGAGTTCGGTGGCCTGCTTCATCAGGCCGAGAAAATCAGGCATCGGGATCGCTTTCGCTCGCAGCCGCCTCCGCCACGTCGTCGGCGGTTCCCGCCGGCGGCCGGACCTCGACGATTTCGGCGCCGGGAAAGCGCGCCAGCACCGCCCGCACCAGGGGATCGTCGCGCACGCCGTCTTTGAGTTCGGCCTTGCGGGCGTCGGCCTGCGCGCGCAGGCTCGGCATGCCGGCTTCGGCGGAAACCGCGACCATCCAGCGCCGGCCGGTCCAGTCGTTGAGTTTCTTGGACAGCTCCCCGACCAGCGTCTTGCGCGCGCTCGGCTCCAGCGCCAGTTCGAGCCTGCCGTCCTCGAAGCGGACCAACCGCACGTCGCGCTCCAGCGCGCTCTTGGTCGGCAGATCGCGCTTTTCGGCGGCGAGCGCGATCAGATCGGCGAAACTCTTGATCGCGCGGATGTCGCTGCCGCGGGCGATCGGCTCTTCGAGCGCCGGCGCCGCCGCCGCACCCCCTGCCATTCCGCCCCCGCGTGCGGGGGAGGCTAGCGAGGGGGAAGGCGTTGCGCGCGGGGTCTCGGCGCGCAGTTCGGCGCGCGGCGGCGACGTGGCGCTCCCTCTCATCCCTTCCCCGCTTGCCGGGGAGGCTAGGGTGGGGGAAGCGCCGTTGCCGCTTCGGGTCTCGCCGAGCGCGCGGATTGCCTCGTCGGGCGTCGGCAGGTCGGCGGCATAGGCGATGCGGATGAGCACCATTTCCGCGGCATCGGCCGGCCGGCCGGCGGCCTCGACCTCGCCGATGCCCTTGAGCAGCATCTGCCAACATCGCGCCAAGACCCGCATCGAGAGCTTGGTCGCGAGCGCGCGGCCGCGGTTGCGCTCGGCTTCGGTCGCCGCCAGGTCGTCGGCCAGCGCCGGCACGATTTTGACCCGGGTGACGAAATGAGTGAATTCGGCGAGGTCGCCGAGCACCATGGCGGGATCGGCGCCGGTATTGTACTGGTCGCGCAATTCGGCAAGTGCTGCTGCGATGTCGGCGCGCATCAACGCCTCGAACAGATCGATGACCCGGGTGCGATCGGCGAGCCCGAGCATGCCCCGCACGTCCTCGGCGCGCACCGGGCCGGCGGCGTGAGCGATAGCCTGGTCGAACAGGGAGAGCGCATCGCGCACCGAGCCTTCCGCGGCGCGCGCCACCAGCGCCAATGCCTCGGGCTCGGCCGCGATCGCTTCCTTGGCGGCGATGGCTTGCAGGTGCTTCACCAACACCGCGGCATCGACGCGGCGCAGGTCGAAGCGCTGGCAGCGCGACAACACCGTGATCGGCACTTTGCGCACTTCGGTGGTGGCGAAGACGAATTTGACGTGCGGCGGCGGCTCTTCCAGCGTCTTTAGCAGCGCGTTGAAGGCGGCGGGCGACAGCATATGCACTTCGTCCAGGATATAGACTTTGTAGCGCGCCGAGACCGGGGCATAGCGCACGGCCTCGTTGATCGCCCGCACGTCGTCGACGCCGTTATGCGAGGCGGCGTCCATCTCGATGACGTTGAGATGCCGGCTCTCCATGATCGCGGCGCAATGGATGCCGAGCGCCGGCATTTTGACGGTCGGCGCGGCGATCGAGCCGTCCGGCAATTGGTAATTGAGCGCGCGGGCGAGAATGCGCGCCGTCGTGGTCTTGCCGACGCCGCGCACGCCGGTGAGGATCCAGGCCTGCGGGATGCGGCCTGACTTCGAACGCGTTCGAGATGGTGCGCACCATGGCGTCCTGACCGATCAGGTCGTCGAAACTCGCCGGCCGGTATTTGCGCGCCAATACGCGATAGGAGGCGGATGGTGTCGTCAACTCGTTCATCGCGAAAATTGTTGACTAATTGTAGCCCGGATGAGCGCAGCGAAATCCGGGATCAACGCGCGAGCGGGTCGGTTGTCCCCGTATTTCGCTGCGCTCATGCGGGCTACGGCATCGGTGCGAAGGCGGGAGGCTGACGAGCGACCCGAACCGCGCTCGTTAGGGCTGCTTCCTTCCGGACCTGACCCGGTTGGCGAGTGGCTCGTCCACCGCCAACCTCCCGGGGACTATATCGGCCGGAGGCGGCGGGAAAGCAAGCTACGGCTTGAGTTGTTACCCCACCTCCCGCGCCACGTCGTAATCGTAAAGCCACGCGGCTTGGAACGCGGTGTTGTCGCGGCCGCCGAAGCGGTCGCGCCACGCCAGGCGCACGTCGCGCTTGAGCCGCGCCCAGGGCGAGGCGAGATGGTTTTCCTTGGCGCGCGCGCGGGAGCCGAGCACGGCTGCGGTGGCGCGTGGCGCCCGCATCCGCTCATAGGCGGCGAGCGCGGCGTCGAGATCGTCGGCGTGCCGCGCGATCGTCGCCGCCAGCACGCAGCCGTCCTCGACCGCCATGGCGGCGCCCTGGCCGAGATAGGGCAGCATGGCATGCGCCGAATTGCCAACGAGCGTGGCGCGGCCTTTGCTCCAGCGCGGCAGCGGATCGCGGTCGTACAGCGCCCATTTGTACCAGCGCGTGCTGCAAGGATAGAGCCGGGTGAGCGCCGGATGCCATGCCGCATAGGCGGTCATCACTTCCGCGAGATCGCATTCGCGGGTCCAGGATTCCTCGGTCCAGGCGTCGCTGTCGACATGGGCGACGATATTGACGAGCTCGCCGCGGCGCACCCGGTAGTGCACGACATGGCCGTGCGGGCCGAGCCACATGGTGCCGTCGGCGGTATTGATGTCGGCCGGCACGGCATCGGCCGGCGCCATGCCGCGCCAGCAGATGCAGCCGGTAAAGCGCGGCACATCGGCGCCGAACAGGCTCTCGCGCACCGCCGAATGAATCCCGTCGGCGCCGACCACGATATCGGCTTCGATCTCGCTGCCGTCGGCAAAACGCGCCGCGGCCGCGCGTTTTGCGCCGCCGCCGCCGCCGCCGCCGTTGCCGTTGCCGCCGTCGACGCCGATGCAGCGCTTGCCGAGCCTGATGTCGGTGGTTTGCAGCGCGCCGCACAGCACGTCGAGCAGGTCGACGCGGTGCACGGTGAGGTTCGGCGCGCCGAATTTCTGGCGGTATTCGCCGCGGCGGTTGCGCGAAATGTAGCGCCCGCTTTTCCAGGAGCGGATCATCAGCCATTCCGAGCCCCAGCCGATGTCCTCGATCTCGCGGTCCAGACCGAGCGCGCGGAAGGCCTTGACCGCGTTCGGCGTGAGATTGAGCCCGGCGCCGATCTCGCTATGCACCGGCGACTGTTCGGCGACGATGACTTCGGCGCCGCGCCGTTCCAGCGCCAGCGCCGCGGCAAGCCCGCCGATGCCGCCGCCGATGATGGCGATGCGTGGCGCGCGCGGCATTCGCTGGTCCTCCCCAGGGCCGGTTGGGCGGCGATTTTGCCCGCCTGGCGCCCGTTACGGTATCCCTCTTATCGATAATTTCCGAATTCCGCGGCCGCTTACATCGCTACGGGGATTTGCTAGTCTCCATGCGAATCTTCACCGCGGAAATGCAGAGAACGCCCATGTTCCGAATGTTCGCCATCGCCGCAGCGCTTGCGCTGGCATTGCCCAGCTTGGCCGCGGCCCAGCAGAAAGACGAGCATAAAGGCGGCCCGCCGCATCCGGCGGCGCATCCCGGTGGCCCGCCGCATCCGCCCGGCCCGCCGCACGGACCCATCGCCGGCCCGCCGCATCCGCCCGGCCCGCCGCACGGACCCATCGCCGGCCCGCCGCATCCGCCCGGCCCGCCGCATGGACCGATCGCCGGTCCGCCGCATCCGCCCGGCCCGCCGCATGGGCCGATCGCCGGTCCGCCGCATCCGCCCGGCCCGCCGCATGGGCCGATCGCCGGCCCGCCGCATCCGCCCGGCCCACCGCCCGGCGGTCCTCACCTCAGCTATCACGGCCATCCGATCAATCGGATCCATGTCAATCCGTTTGTCTATCCGTCCGGCTGGGCCTACCGGGAATGGGCGATCGGCGCGATCCTGCCGCCGCTCTTTTTGGCGCGCGAGTACTGGTACGCCGACTGGGCCGCGCTCGGCTTTCCGCCGCCGCCGCCCGGCGACGAATGGGTGCGCTACGGACCGGATCTGCTCTTGGTCGACGTCACCACCGGGCAAGTCATCGACGTGGCCTATGGGGTGTTTTACTGAGCGCAAATAGGCCGGGTTGCGGCTTTCTTGAGCGTGGCTTAGGCAAAGCTCGGACGCAAAGGCGCGTCGCGAGAAGGGAATTGCGCGCGCATGCTGCGTAGGGGCGGCCCTTGTGGCCGCCCGGGCCGATGTGGCGGGCGCCCACAAGGGCGCCGCTGCGGCGCGTGGGACATGGATTTCGTTTTCACCCCGCGCCTTGACCTTGCCGGTGGGCGCGGCTTCAATTTGGCGCAAATCATGCCGGCCTAGGCACCGCAGGAGCACGACCATGACCTTCCGCATCGCCGTTGTGCAGCCGATTTCGCACCGTCCCGGCGCGGACGAGGGCAACGTCGCCGATGCGGTGGGTGCGATCGAGCGCGCGGCCGGCGAGGGCGCCGCTTTCGTCTGCTTTCCCGAAACCTATCCCGGCCCGTTTCGCATGCCGGCGACGTTCGATCCGACCGGACCGCTCGCGGCCGCCGCGGCCAAGCATGGCGTGCATGCCGTGTTCGGCACCATCGAGCCGATCGATGCGCAAGCGGGAAGCGCCTATAACCTCATCGTCATGGCCTATCCCGACGGCCGGCCGCCGGCGCGCTACCGGCGCACCCATCCGAACGGGCCGTGGATCTATACCGGCGGCCGGACCTGGGAATTCCAATACGTCCCCGGCGACGAATTTCCGGTGTTCGACACCGTGCACGGCAAAGTCGGCCTCGCCATGTGCAGCGAAGTCTATATGCCGGAAGTCACCCGCGCGTTGGCGCTGCGCGGCGCCGAACTGATCTTCATGCCGGCCGGCGTCGACAAGAACCGGCTGTGGACGACCTGGCGGACGCTGATCTTCGCCCGCGCCATCGAGAATCTCGCCATCGTGGTGACGACGCAGAACCTGTTCGATCACGCCGAGCGCGGGCTCGCCATGGTGGCGGCGCCGGAACAGATTTTGTTCGAGAGCACCGCCGCCGGCCTTTCTGTCGTCGAGGTCGGCCTTGAGCGCGTGCGGCAGCTGCGCGCCTCGCGCGACGAGGTCGGCTCCTCGGCAAGCTGCGGCGCCAAGCAGGGCGTGCTCGGCCCGCAATGGCAGCGGCCGGAGCTCTACGACAGCTTTTATCCGCGGCCGCTGCGCGAAGCGGCCGAGTGATGCGGCCGACCGGCCGCGCATGACCGTGCCCGCGCGCTCCGATCTCGGTCCGCAGCCGCTGCTCGGCTATATCGCGAGCCCGATCGATCGCGCTGCCGCCTCGCGCGGCGACGCCGCGGCGCAAAAAAGCTTCGGCGAACATCCGCGCAACGGCGTCTATCTGGTCGGCGGCGAGCTCGTGGTGCTCAAGGCGGCGGGCGAAATTTGCGATCCGCTGTTCGCGCCTGCCGAAGCGCGCGTGCTCGGCGGGGTGCGCGAGACGGTCTTTCTCGGGCTCGCCGACGGCGCGCCGCGTTTCGGCTTTGGCCTCGATGCGCAAGCCATCGAGCTGCTGAAGACGCGCAACGATCTGAAGATTACCGATCTGCGCTCGATTGCGGTGCAGGGAATGGTCGCGGCCGAGCATCTGCCGCCGCTCGCCGAGGCCAAGGCGCTCCTGGGCTGGCATGCGCGAAATCGCTTCTGCCCGAATTGCGGCGCGCCGACCCAGGCCGTGCAGGCCGGCTGGCGGCGCGATTGCCCGTCGTGCCGAACCGAGCATTTTCCGCGCACCGATCCGGTCGTCATCATGCTGGCGGTCTCCGGCGACCGCTGCGTGCTCGGCCGCTCCGGGCGCTTCGCCCCGACCATGTGGTCGTGTCTCGCCGGCTTTGCCGAGCCGGGCGAAACCATCGAGGAGGCGGTGCGGCGCGAAGTGCGCGAAGAAGTCGGGATCGCCTGCGGCAAGGTGCGCTACTTCGCCTCGCAGCCGTGGCCGTTTCCATCCTCGCTCATGATCGGATGCCACGCCGAGGCGCGCTCGGAGGCGATCGTGATCGACCGCGAGGAGCTGAAAGGCGCGCGCTGGTTCGACCGCGACGAATTGGCCTTGATGCTAAGCCGCCGCCATCCGCAGGGCCTGACCACGCCGCCGCCGGTCGCCATCGCCCACCATATCATCCGCAGCTTCGTCGAGGATGGCGGCGATGTCCTCCTCTGACGCCGCCGCGCCGCGCATTCTGTGCGCCGGCATCATCGTGCTCGACGAAGTGTTCCGCGTCGAGGAATTTCCGCAGCCCGACGGCAAGGTGCAGGCCAAGGGATTTCTTCGCCGTCAACGGCGGTTGCGCGGCGAATGCGGCTGTGGCGATCGCCCGGCTGGGCGGGCGCGCGGGCCTCGCCGGGCCGCTCGGCGGTCCGGCCGGCGTCGACGATAACGGCGACCGCGTGCTCAAGGCGCTCAGCCGCGAAAACGTCGACTGCACGTTCTGTCAGCGCGTCGATGGACTGGCGACGGCGCTGTCGGCGATTTTCATGAACGCGCGCGGCGACCGCACCATCGTGACCTATCGCGACGAGGCCATCGCGGCGACGGTGCCGGCCGATCCGGCGGTCGCGGTCGCCGGAGCCGACGCCGTGCTCGCCGATAACCGCTACCCGGATTTCGTAGCGCCGATCTGCGCGGCGGCGCGCGCCCGCGGCATCCCCGTCGTGCTCGACGGCGATCGCCCGACGCGGGAGGACGACCCGCTGTTCGGCATCGCCTCGCACGTGATCTTTTCCTCGGAATGCCTGCGCGAGACCACCGGCATCGCCGATCTCGGCGAGGGTTTGCTGCGCATCGCCCGCCGCACCGGGGCTTTTCTCGCCGTCAGCAACGGCCCCGACCACATCGTCTATCTCGAGCGCGGCGCCGTTCGCCGGCTGCCGGTGTTCAAGATCGACCCGGTCGATACGCTCGGCGCCGGCGATGCCTTGCACGGCGGTTTTGTGCTGGCGCTGGCGCAAGGCCATAGCGAGGTCGCCGCCATGCGGTTCGGCGCCGCGGTCGCCGGCATCAAATGCACCCGGCTCGGCGGCTCCGCCGGCGCGCCAATGCGGGGCGAAGTCGAAGCTTTTCTGGCGGAGCGTCATTGCGAGGAGCGAAGCGACGAAGCAATCCAGACTTAGACGACTGGATTGCTTCGCTCCGCTCGCAATGACGACGCCCTTGATTTAGAATATTTTTCTCTATAGATAGGTTCTCTCATCAATCGGTGGAAGAATAACTTTGATGGATGCCATAGACCGGAAAATCCTTGCTGTTTTGCAGGAGAATGCCGCGCTGTCGGTCGCCGAGATCGGCTCGCGCGTCGGGCTGTCGTCGACGCCGTGCTGGAAGCGTATTCAGCGGCTGGAAGCCGACGGCGTCATTCTCAAGCGCGTCGCGCTGGTCGATCAGGACCGCATCGGGCTTGGCATCAGCGTGTTCGTCTCGATCGAGACCGGCGACCATTCGCAGGATTGGCTCGAACGCTTCGCCAAGACCGTCACCGCGATGCCGGAAGTGATGGAGTTCTATCGCATGGCCGGCGACGTCGATTACATGCTGCGCGTCGTGGTGCCGGACATCGCCGGCTACGACGGCTTCTACAAGCGCCTGATCGCCGCGGTGCCGCTCAAGAACGTCACCTCGCGCTTCGCCATGGAGAAGATCAAATCGACGACGGCGCTACCGATTCCAGAGATCAGATAACAGGAATCAGGAATCAGAAATCAGAAATCAGAATCTGATCCCTGACACCTGATCGCTGATCCCTGATCCCTGATCACGATGCCGTCCTGGCGATCGAGGCCGATTCCCGCGGTTGCATCAGGCTCTGATCGCTCAAGGTCAGAGTGCCGGTCACGACGTAACCGTAGGTCGGATTGTAGCCGTACTGGACCTGGGCGACGATCAAATAGCTATTCGGCACCGCCAGCGACGTCGGAATGCTCACGGTCTGGCCGACGGTGAGCGCGGTACCGCCGAGCGTGTCGCTCCAGACCACCGACGCCACGCCCTGGGCATTGATCGAGACCTCCGACACCACCTCCTTAAGATTGGTCGAGGAATACGGCGCGATGATCGCGGGCCCGGCGTTGAGGATATTCGTCATGTCGGCGTTGGTGATGTCGGTGTATTGGGCCGACAGATTGGCGAGCGTATGCGCGATCAACTTGACCTTGCGGTTGGCGGCGATGCCCTGTGAAGCCTCGACGGTGCCGAGATAGAGCGTCATCATCACCGGCAACAGCATGGCGAATTCGACGGCCGAAATGCCGCGACACTCGCCGGCGAATCGCGTAAGGCCGCGGCGTAGGCGGGCGGCGAAACCGGCCAGCGCGGCGGTTATTGCGGTGGTTTTTGCAATCGTCACGGCGCGCCCCCTTAGGACGATGCGTAGGGTTCGTTCTTGAAGACCGCGGTCGCGGCGAACAGGTCGTAGCCGCCGTTCAAGTTGCTCAGGTTGAAGCCGAGCAGATTGACGTAGACCGGATACTGGTAATACAGCCGCAACATCACGATGTCGCCCGGCCCGCCGGGATTGTAACCCAGCGCCGACGCGTTGAAGGTGCCGTTCGATACCGGCATGCCGAGATTGACGTTGGCAAACGACGAATAGGTCTCGACGTCGACATAGACGCCGTTGCTGCAGTTGAAGAATCCGTGGATCTGATTGCAGACCTGGCTTTTGAATTGCGCCGCGGTCCAGCCGTTGAGCTGCGCCTGGCCGGTAAAGACGAGGCGCGCCGAGGTGGCCGCCGCGGCCTCGAGCGACTGATCGGCGAAGAACACGAGCGCGGTTTGCAGGATCGCAAACAGGCCGACGATGAACGGCGCGGCAAGCAAGCCGAATTCGACCACGGTGGTCGCGTCGTCCTGCTTGATGAAGCGGCGGATCAGCGGCGAACGCCATACGCGCGAAAGGCGCCGCCCGGACATTGCCCGCTTGGAAATAGACCGACTGAACATGACGCCCTCACCCGAGGTTCGCGCAATGCCGCTCTGCCTCGCCGCCGAGCAATAGCAGCGGCGCGTTGGCAATTTATTGCGGCAATCGGCTAGAAACGCGGGGCGGGCTTTAAGCCGCCGCTAACCGTGCGCGACCTGCCGGGCCTAATGCGATCCGGCGGCGCCGGCGGCCAAGGCCTGGCTGCTGCGGGTCGTGGACTGATTGAGCGTCTTGTTGAAGTAATCGGTCGGCAGGCCGGTCGCGCTGTCGATGTTCTCCTTGCTGGTGTCGCCCAGCATGACCCGCGGCGAGCATTCCGGCGTGCAGCTATAGGTCTGGCGCGTGACGCCGCGATAGACCATCACGATCGGCTCTTCCGGCGCCTTGACTTCGACCATCCGCTCCATCAGCACGGCGCCGCTTTTGTCGAGCACGATGACATTGGTCGCGCCGTAGGCCTTGCCGGTGACGATGGCGAGACCGCCGGGTTGCAGCGACAGATCGGCGATCAGCGGGTCGCCGATCACGACGGTGGCGGCGCGGTCGGGAAGTTTCAGGATCCGGGCTTGGTCGAGGTAGACGGCGATCGGCTCTGCGGCGAAGGCTCGCGACGCGACGACGGCAAATAACACGGCCGCCGCGAGCCAGGACAGCGCGCCTTTGACCGCCCGGCCGCGCCTGCACAACGCCGTCATCGATACGCTCCGAAACGCTACGCGGACACAAACTTAATAGGCCGTGGACCGGCCCGTTCACTTGACTGCAAATTCGTGAATGAAGTGCAAATCGGCCGCGGCGGCAGGCACGGCCGGTGACGCTTGCTTAACGATGACTGCAAATGCTCCGGCGGGGCGCCGGCGAACCGGGCTTACTGGGTGAAGGGATGGACCAGCTGGCCGGCGAAGCTCGCCGGAAATTCGCGCTCGGCGATCCCGTAATTGTCCGGTAGCTCGCCGGGGGGCATGTAAAACGTGCCGAACAGGACGTCCAAAACCGGGAACGTCGCGGCAAAATTCTTGTCGCCGCCGCGATCGGCCGCGGTGTGGTGCCAGCGGTGGAACACCGGACCGGCGATCACGTATTTGAACGGCCCGAGCGTCCAATCGAGATTGGCGTGCACGAAGGCCGAATGCGCGATCGTCAGCGGCCCGAGCACGACCAGCACGTTGGGCGAAATGCCGAGCAGCAGCATGACGACGTCGGCCGCCACGCTGCCGAGGAACAGGTTGACCGGGTGAAAGCGCGCCGCCGAAATCCATTCCAGCTCTTCGGAGGAGTGATGCACCGCGTGGTATCGCCACATCCGGCTGCCGTGGAACAGTCGGTGCGTCCAGTACAGAATGATATCCTCGCCGATCAGGAAGATGACCATTTGCGCGGGCAGCGGCAGCGCGGCAAGCGGACCGTGACCGTTCTCATAAAACGCGATCAGGCCGTCCGCCGTGGTGATTCTGAACAGCGCCGCGGCGCCGACGATCAGCATGCCGATGCGCAAATAGCGGGTGATGACCGGGATGAAAAACCAGTAGCATAGGTCGGTCACCAGATCGCGCTTGCGCCACCAGGCCCGGCCGGGATTGCAAGCCCAGAACGCGGTCAGCACGGTGAAGACGACGGCCAAGCCCAGCGATATCGGGAGGTTTTTCATGAACGTCGCGCCGACGTTGACGACGACAGCGAGCAATTCCTGATTCATGTTGCAACGTCCATGCGCGGTTATCGCCGCGCCGATATTCACGGCTGAAGGATATCGCGCTGGTATCGCGGATGCGCATTAAAACGCCGTGAACGTACGCCGCGAAAGCGTTGCGCGCGGCGAGGGTCTGCCAATTGCCGAAAGCGGGTATTTATAATTTGAAACAAGTTGCGCGATGCGCGCTGCCGCGGCTGAAACGGTTGTGTGCTAGCGATTACCGCGTCCCGGCCACGGCGAATTCGCCGTTCGGAGGCGGCGGCGTTTTGGTTTACCGACGGTAATAACGAGAACCGGTCCGGCGCGGCGGCAGCCGACCATCGAACTTGCCCGTCCGCGCCGCGCTTCGGCGCAATAGGACGTTAACTACATCATGGAAAGCACGATTGCCTGCGGGTTTTGGCGATTGATTTAACCCGCTCGAAATTTCTAGCCGATAGGGTCCGGCATGATCTAAACGGTGCGCAAAATGCCGTTGGATCAGCTCAGACAGCCACGTGTGGACCTAAGGAGCCAACTGATGAAGACCCTTTTGCGTTTTGTGAAGGACGAATCGGGCGCCACGGCCATTGAGTATGGTCTCATTGCCGCCGGCATCTCCGTCGCGATCATCGCCGTTGTGAACGGCCTCGGCAGCAAGCTGAACTCGACGTTCAGCAGCATCTCCAGCCAGCTGAAGTAAGTCGTTCTGCGGTACCGGTTACGAAAGGCTCCGGGCGAATACCGGGGCCTTTTCGCGTTGCGGCGCGTTCGGCGCCGCCGGTAACCCGCTCTCAACCGGCGCGGCGTAAGCGGACCGGCGGGTGCGTTCGTATGGCTTCGTATGGCGATGTCATGCTGACTGAAGCGATCAGATTGACGCTGTTTCCGGCCATGATGGCGTTCGCGGCCTCGAGCGATCTATTGACGATGACGATCGCCAACCGCGTCTCGCTGGTGCTGATCGGCGGGTTTTTCCTGCTTGCCGCGCTCAGCGGAATGAGCGGCGCCGACATTCTCTCGCATATCGGCGCGGCCGTCGCCGTGCTCGCGGTCGGCTTTCTGTCTGCTTCGTCTGCGGCTGGATCGGCGGCGGCGACGCCAAGCTCGCGGCGGCCACCGCGCTGTGGCTCGGATTCGCCCATCTGTTCGACTATCTGGTCTATGCGTCGATCCTCGGCGGCGCGCTGACGCTTGCTGATCTTGCAGTTTCGCACCGTGCCCTTGCCGCGGTATTCTGGCCGGGCGGGAATGGGCGGAGCGGCTGCACCGCCAGGGCGGCGGCGTGCCCTATGGCATTGCGCTCGCCGCGGCGGCGCTCCTGGTCTATCCGCACACCGAATGGATGACGGCGCTCGGCCTGTAAGTCGCCGGTGTCGAGCGCTCGCGTATCAACGCAAGATTAACGCGATTTGGATACGCCTCATTAACCATGCTTTGACGTTTAGCTGCTGAAATCCGGTGATGACGGCCGCTTCGGCCGTGGCGTCACGTGGAAAGTGAAGCGTAATGAAAGCCGCGCGTCTCGTCGTTCTCGGTGTCGCTGTCGCCGCCGGCGGCATCGCCGCGTATTTGGCTGCCGGCGGCAAAGCGCCGCCGCCGCCGCCGCCGGCGCCGGTCGCGCCGCCGCTCGAGACCGTCGATGTGCTGGTCGCCAAATCCGATCTCGAGCGCGGCCAGGTGATCGCCGCGAGGATGTCGGCTGGCAGACCTGGCCGGCGGACGCCGCCAATCCGAGCTTCATCAAAAAGTCCGACCGGCCGAACGCCATCAACGACTTCGTCGGCGCGATCGTGCGGGTCGCGATGCTGGCCGGCGATCCGATCCGCGAGCCCTAGGTCGTGATGGCCAAGGGCTCGGGCTTCATGGCCGCGGTGCTGCCGCAAGGCATGCGCGCGGCCGCGATCGACATTTCGCCGGAGACCAGCGCCGGCGGCTTCATCCTGCCGGACGACCGCGTCGACGTCCTGCTGACGCGGCGCGACAAAGCGGCGGAAAAGGCGACCGGCGTCGAGAAATTCGTCAGCGACACGATTTTGCGCAACGTGCGGGTGCTCGCGGTCGATCAGACCGTCGACGAAAAGAACGGCCAGAAGGTCGTGGTCGGCAAGACCGCGACGCTCGAACTGACGCAGCAGCAGGCCGAGACGCTGGCGCTGTCGCGTCAGATCGGCACGCTTTCGCTTGCGCTGCGCAGCCTTCTCAACTCGCAATCGTCGACGCCCGAGGGCGGCGAAGACAGCGCAAAGACACGGCGCCATCAATACGGTGCGCTTCGGCGTGAGCACGCTGGGCAACGGCCGCTGAGCGCACGGAGGAACTTCGACCATGACAGCAAGGACATCGATCCGCGCGGCGGCTCTCGCGGTCCTGATCGCCGTGTCGTGGCTCTTGCCGCGACGCGATCGCGCGGGCGCTGCGCGTTCAACGCGCCGCCGACGCAGACCATCCACGTCGCCGCGAGCGACGTCGGCTCGCACGCCGTCACGCTCGGCGTCAGCAAATCGGTCGTCATCGATCTGCCGCGCGACATCAAGGACGTGCTGGTCGCCGATCCCAAGATCGCCAATGCCGTGGTGCGCTCGTCGCGCCGCGCCTACATCATCGGCAGCCGCGGTCGGCCAGACCAACGTCTTCTTCTTCGACGCCGACGGCAAGCAGATGGCCGGCTTCGACATCGCGGTGACGCGCGATCTCAACGGCATCCGCGCGGCGATCCAGCAAGTCCTGCCGGACGCCGACATCACGGTCGAAGGCATCGGCGACGGCGTCATTCTCGCCGGCACCGCGGCGAACCAGGCCGAAGCGCAGCAGGCCTACGACATCGCGGTCGCGGCTGCTCGGCGCCGGCATCGCCGACACCGTCGGCACGGCAACAAGATCGTCAACGCCATCGTCGTGCGCGGCCGCGACCAGATCATGCTCAAAGTGACCGTCGCCGAGGTCGAGCGCGACGTCATCAAGCAGCTCGGCATCAATCTTTCCGGCGCGCTCGGCTACGGCACGGCGGTGGTCAACTTCAACAACACCAATCCGTTCTCGGCCTACGGCCAGTCGCTCAGCGGCTCCAGCATCACCGGCAGCTGGAAGTCGGTCACCGCCACGTTGCAGGCCATGGAGCAGGCCGGCGTCATTCACACGCTGGCCGAGCCGAACCTGACCGCCATTTCCGGCGAATCCGCGACCTTCGTGGCCGGCGGCGAATTTCCGGTCCTCAACGGCTATCAGCTGCTCGACCGCGACGCCGGCAGCACGGCGCAGACCTGCCAGCCGTCGATCGACTTCAAGAAGTTCGGCGTCAGCCTCAACTTCACGCCGGTCGTGCTCAGCGAAGGCCGCATCAGCCTCAAGGTGATGACCGAAGTGTCGGATCTGCTTCGACCAAAATTCGCTGACGCATCGCCGAGCCCGGCACAACGCAGACTGCGACCATTCCGTCGATCCGCACCCGCCGCGCCGAGACCACGGTCGAAATTCCGTCCGGCGGCTCGCTGGCCATGGCCGGCATGATCCAGAACCAGACCAAGCAGCAGATCAACGGCTTGCCCGGCCTGATGGAGCTTCCGATTCTCGGCCCGCTGTTCAAGAGCCGCGACTACGTCAATCAGCAGACCGAACTGATGGTGCTGGTGACGCCCTATATGGTGCGCGCGGTCGCGCAGAAGGACCTGTCGCGGCCCGACGACGGCTTCGCCGATCCCAGCGATCCGGCGACCGTGCTGCTCGGCCGGCTCAACCGCATCTACGGCGTCGGCGGCACTGCCGATCCGCCCGACAACTATCACGGCAAATACGGCTTCATCCTCGATTGAGCCGCGCGCGCAGGAGACGACGATGCAGACTGATCCGCACCACGATCGCCGGCCGCCGCGGCGCCGCGGGGACTGCTGTTCGCGCCGCCGCTCGTCGCGGCTGCGCGTTCGTCGTCTGCGGATGCAATACCGACCAGCAGGTCGCCGGCGTTCCCGATGTCCCGACCGACTATCGCCTGCGCCATCCGATCACGATCCAGGAAGCCGACCGTACGCTCGAAGTTTTCATCGGCTCCAATCGCGGCGAGCTGAATCCGACGCAGCGCGCGCAAGTGCTCGCGTTCGGCGCTGGACTGGAAGCGCGAAGCCACCGGCGGCATCATCGTCGAGCTGCCGGTCGGCAGCACCAACGAGCACGCCGCCGCCGACGCGATGCGCGAGATCGTCTCGATCCTCGCCGCCAGCGGCGTGCCGCCGCAGAGCATCGTCGTGCGCACCTATCGGCGCGGCCGGATCGAACCTGCGCCACCGTTCGCATCAGCTATCCGAAAATCGCCGCGCAGGCCGGACCGTGCGGCCTGTGGCCCGAGGATATCGGGCCGAGCTTGAACCGCGAACTATTTCGAAAATCAGCCGCCCTGGAACTTCGGCTGCGCCACCCAACGCAATCTCGCCGCCGATGGTCGACAACCCGTCCGATCTGGTGCAGCCGCGCGCGCGAAACCCCAGCCTACACGATGCGGCGCACCACGGTGCTCGAGAAATATCGCGCCGGCGAAAACACCGCGACGACGGATATCCAGCGAGCGCGATAGCGGCCAAGATCAGCGACGTTGGCAAATGATGTCGGCAGACGATGACGCAAGCTAATCAAGCCGCCCAGGACGAACCGGCTGCCGTCGACACCGCCGGCCGCGACGAGCATATCGCGCCGGCGCCGCGCGTTTCGGTGCAGGCGTTCTGCGAAAGCGTCGATACCGCGGCCGCCATCCAGGCGGCCGGCGAGGATCGGCGCCTGGCCAAGGCGCATCTGCGCATCCAGATGGGCGGCCTGACTGCCGCGATCGAGGCCTATCAAAGCTCGCCGACGCCGAACGTCATCATTCTCGAGTCGGAGAACCGCGGCGAGGACATCCTGGCCGGGCTCGATCAGCTTGCCGAGTATTGCGACGCCGGCACGCGCGTCATCGTCATCGGCCGCACGAACGATGTCACGCTGTATCGCGAACTGGTGCGGCGCGGCGTGAGCGATTATCTGATCTCGCCGGTCGGCGTGTTGCAGGTCGTTCGCGCGGTCTGCGGGTTGTTTTCGGCGCCGGACGCCAAGCCGGTTGGCCGCATCATCGCCGTCGTCGGCGCCAAGGGCGGCGTCGGCGCCTCCACCATCGCCCACAATATCGCCTTCTCCATCGCGCGCGACCTCATGCTCGACTCGGTGGTGACCGACCTCGATCTTGCCTTCGGCACCGCCGGTCTCGATTTCAATCAAGACCCGCCGCAGGGCATCGCCGAAGCGGTGTTCTCGCCCGACCGCATCGATACCGCGTTCGTCGATCGCCTGCTCGCCAAATGCACCGATCATCTCAACTTGCTGGCGGCGCCGGCGACGCTCGATCGGGTCTACGATTTCGGCGCCGACGCCTTCGAGGCGATTTTCGATTCGCTGCGCGCGACGGTGCCGTGCGTCGTGCTCGACGTCCCGCACCAATGGACCGGCTGGACCAAGCAGACCCTGGTCGGCGCCGACGACGTGTTGATCGTCGCCGCCCCCGATCTCGCCAATCTGCGCAACACCAAGAATATCTTCGACTTCCTGAAAGCCGCGCGGCCGAACGACCGGCATCCGCGCTATTGCCTCAATCAGGTCGGCGTTCCGAAGCGTCCCGAGATCAAGGCCGCCGACTTTGCCAAGGCGCTCGAAGACGAACCGATCGCAATCATTCCGTTCGAGCCGCAGCTGTTCGGCTCGGCCGCGAATAACGGGCAGATGATCGCCGAGATTTCCTCGGGCCACCGCACCGCGGAACTGCTGCGGCAACTGGCGCAGTACCTGACCGGCCGCTCGGAGCCGAAGAAGCAGCGCGGCGGTCTGTTGGCGCCGCTCATCGATAAACTGCTGCAACGATAACAGCGCTGGAGTTGCGTTCGTGTTTGGCAAGCGTCCCACCGGTAGTCCCTCAGCCGACCAGCACCAGGCGCCCGCCGCGCATCCGGCGGCGCCGGCACCGCCGGCATCGCGTCCGCCGCCGTCCGCGCCGATCGGTTCAGCTTCCGCCGCGCCCAGCGCCGGGCGCACGCCGTTTCCCTCGGCGGGCCTCGGCGCGCCGATCATAGGCGCGCCGACCGGCAAGCCGAACCTCGGCGGAACCCCGAATCCGCCGCCGCCGCCGGTTCCCTCGGCGGTGGAATTCGCGCCGCTCGAAATCATATTACGAGGTCAAAGGCACGATCTTCGGCGCGCTGATCGAGGCGATCGATCTGGCGCAGCTCGCCAAGCTCGATGCCGATTCCGCGCGCGAGGAAATCCGCGATATCGTCAACGAAATCATCGCGATCAAGAACATCGTGATGTCGATTTCGGAGCAGGAGGAACTGCTCGACGATATCTGCAACGACGTGCTCGGTTACGGCCCGCTCGAGCCGCTCTTGGCGCGCGACGAAATCGCCGACATCATGGTCAACGGTTCGGGCACGGTCTACATCGAAGTCGCCGGCAAGATTCAAAAGACCGGGATACGCTTCCGCGACAACCAGCAGCTTTTGAACATCTGCCAGCGCATCGTCAGCCAGGTCGGGCGCCGCGTCGACGAATCCTCGCCGATCTGCGACGCGCGCCTGCCCGACGGCTCGCGCGTCAACGCCATCGTGCCGCCGCTGGCGATCGACGGCCCGGCGCTCACCATCCGCAAGTTCAAGAAGGACAAGCTGACGCTCGAGCAACTGGTCAAGTACGGCTCGGTTTCCGCGGAGGGTTCGGAAATTCTCAAGGTGATCGGCCGTTGCCGGGTCAATACGCTGGTCTCCGGCAGTACCGGCTCCGGCAAGACCACGCTGCTCAATTGTCTGACGCGGCACATCGATCACGACGAGCGCATCGTCACCTGCGAAGACGCCGCCGAGCTGCAATTGCAGCAGCCGCACGTGGTGCGGCTGGAAACCCGGCCGCCGAATCTGGAAGGCGAGGGCCAGATCACGATGCGCGATCTGGTGCGCAACTGCCTGCGCATGCGCCCGGAACGCATCATCGTCGGCGAGGTGCGCGGCCCCGAAGCGTTCGACCTGTTGCAGGCGATGAATACCGGTCACGACGGCTCGATGGGCACGGTGCACGCCAACAGCCCGCGCGAGGCGCTGTCGCGTCTGGAATCCATGATCATGATGGGTGGATACGGGCTTCCCTCCCGTTCGGTCCGCGAGATGATTTGTTCGTCTATCGACGTCATCGTTCACGGCTCGCGCCTGCGCGACGGCTCGCGCCGCATCACCCACATTACCGAGGTGGTCGGCCTGGAAGGCGACGTCATCATTACCCAGGATCTTTTCCTCTATGACATCCTCGGCGAGGATGCCAACGGCAATATCATCGGCCAGCACCGCTCGACCGGCATCGGCCGCCCGAAGTTCTGGGAGCGCGCGCGCTATTACGGCGAGGAAACGCGTCTCGCCGCCGCGCTCGATGCGGCGGAAATCCTCAAAGAGCCGGTCAGAGCCTGACGCGCGGATCCCGCCATGAGCGCCTACAGTCTGTTTTTTCTGGTGACGGTCGCGATCGGCGGCGTGGCATGGGTGTTCGTCTATCCGTATCTGTCCGGCGAGAAGAAAGCCGAGCGGCGCATGGCCAGCGTCGCGCGCGCCGAGCCGATCGCGCGGCCGACACGCGCGGTGGGGAAATCGCGGCGCGAACAGGTCGAAGGCACGCTCAAGGAAATCGAGCAGCGGCGGAAAAAGGCCAAGCGCGTGCCGCTTTCCGTGCGGCTCACTCAAGCGGGCCTCGGCTGGTCGCAACGCCGGTTCATAATTACCGCGGGCGCAATCGGCGTTACCGTTTTCGCGGTCATGATCGTTGTGAAGAGCGGGCTGTTGGTGGCGCTCGGCTTCGGCTTCGCGGCCGGCGGCGGGCTGCCGTTCTGGACGCTGGGTTTCCTCAAGAAACGCCGTGAAACGAAATTTCTCCAGACCTTTCCGGATGCCGTCGACGTGATCGTACGCGGCATCAAGGCCGGCCTGCCGTTGCTCGACAGTATCAAGATGATCGCCGCCGACGCTACGGAGCCGGTGCGCAGCGAGTTCCGCGCCGTCGTCGAGACCCAAACGGTCGGTATTCCGCTCGGCGAAGCCTGCCTGAAGCTTTACGAAAGCATCCCGGTTCCGGAAGCCAACTTCTTCGGTATCGTGGTCTCGATCCAGCAGCGCGCCGGCGGCAATCTGTCGGAAGCGCTCGGCAACCTGTCGCGGGTGTTGCGCGACCGCAAAAAGATGAAGGCCAAGATCCAGGCGATGTCGATGGAAGCCAAATCTTCCGCGGCAATCATCGGCTCATTGCCGCCCGCGGTGATGGGCTTGGTATGGATGACGAGCCCGTCCTACATCGACCTGCTTTGGACCGACCCGTTCGGTCGCGTGATGTTGGCCTGCAGCGGCATCTGGATGCTGATCGGCGTCCTGGTGATGCGCAAGATGATCAACTTCGATTTCTAGGACGGCGACGCGGCATGAGCTCCCTGATCGGCCAGTTTCTCGACCTCAAGGTCATCACCATGGTGTGCGCCGCGATCGCCGCGGGCGCGACTGTGCTGACGCTGGCGATGCCGCTTCTGGTTACCGACACATTGTCGAAGCGGATGAAGGCGGTCGCGCTGGAGCGCGAGAAAATCCGCCAGCGCGAGCGCGAGCGCCTGGCGCAGTCCAGCAAGGCCTCGCTGCGCCAATCGCCGAAAATGTACATGAAGCGGGCGGTCGATAATTTCAACCTGTCGAAATGGGTCGGTCAGGAGCAGGCGCACACCATGCTCGTGCAAGCCGGCTATCGCGGGCAGGCGCCTTACGTCACTTATCTGTTCTTCCGCATGACGATGCCGGCGCTCATGCTGGTCGCTTCGCTGTTCTACATTTTTATCGTGCTCCATCTCGACTATACGCCGATGGTCAAGATCGGGATTTCGATCGGTTGCGCCTATCTCGGCCTGCAAAGTCCGAATCTGTTCCTTAAGAACAGGATTCAGCACCGGCAGGTCTCGATCAAACGGGCGTTCCCGGATGCGCTCGATCTCTTGCTGATCTGCGTCGAATCCGGCATGTCGATTGAAGCGGCCTTCCGCAGGGTCAGCGAGGAAATCGGCACCCAATCGGTGGCGCTGGCCGAGGAGTTCACGCTGACCACGGCGGAACTGTCCTATCTGCCGGACCGTCGCCAGGCCTACGAGAATCTGGCGCAACGCACCGGGCTCGAAGGGGTCAAGGCGGTCTGTCTCGCTTTGCAGCAGTCGGAACGTTACGGCACGCCGCTGGCCACGACGCTGCGGGTGCTGGCGCAGGAAAATCGCGATATGCGCATGTCGGAAGCCGAGAAGAAGGCCGCCGGGCTGCCGCCGAAGCTCACCGTGCCGATGATCGTGTTTTTTCTGCCGGTGCTGTTCGTCGTCATTCTCGGCCCGGCCGCGATCCGCGTCATGGCCATCATGCATTAGCGCGGATCGCGAATAGCGAGTGGCGAATAGCGAATAGAGGGTGTCGGTAATCCCTATTCACTACTCGCCATTCGCTACTCGCTAAAATGTCAGCTCGATCCCGGCGGAGTATGGGCGGCGCGATTGGCGATCGGCAGGTCGGGCCGATGCGCCAGCATCTGCCGCAGATAGGCGACATTGGCGGCGGCCTGGTCGGGCGGCAGGTCGGCACGCGCGATCTGCTCGGCCTCCGCGAACCGGCCTTCCAAACCGACCACCAGCGCGAGATTCTGCCGCACCCGCGGATCGACCGGTTTTTGCGTGACCGCGAGCCGCAACGTCGCTTCGGCGTCCTTGAGGTCCTTCGACAGCGCATAGGACAGCCCGAGATTGGAAAGCACGGAGGGCTCGTTGGGCGCGATCTTGAGCGCGGTGAGATAATGCCG
Organism: uncultured Alphaproteobacteria bacterium; assembly: GCA_963729335.1. Taxonomy (GTDB): domain Bacteria; phylum Pseudomonadota; class Alphaproteobacteria; order Rhizobiales; family Xanthobacteraceae; genus BOG-931. The sequence continues at coordinate 527,492 of CAVSNN010000001.1, read as the reverse complement.
TTGCGCCTCTTCGTGGCGGCCGAGTTGGTCGAGGACGGCGCCCTGCGCCGAGAGGATGCGCCAGTCCGGCTCTTCGGGCGTATGGGCGCGATCGAACACGTCGAGCGCCTGCTGGTAGTCGCCGTCGTCGGCGAGCGCGCGGCCGTATTCGCCGAGCACGACCTTGTTGTTCGGATTCTGCATCGACAATTCTTGGAGGATGGCGACCGCCTGCGCACGCTGTCCGGTGGCGCGCAGCGCCTGCGCATAGCGCAGCGCGACGTTGACATTGGACGGGTCGGCGCGATATCTCTCGCCATAGACCGCGACGTTGTGCCGCCAATCGGCGTCGGGGCGATCGGCGGGCGCCAGCGCCAGCGATCCGGTCGTGTCCGTGCTTTGCGTGGTCTGGCAACCTGCCGCCGCCGCGGCGATGGCGGTGACGATCGCGGCCGAAGCGAGCAGGCGTGCAAAGCGGGATCGGGTCGTACGCATCTCGATCGCTGCCGGAGAGCTGCCAGATCGCTGCAAGGGCGCGGGCGCGCCGCTGCCGCAGGGTCGAGCAGCAATAGAACGTTAACCCTAACGAGCGGTTAACGCAGTGTGGCGGGCCGGGGCGGGAATTGTTACGCTTCGCGCCTGATCCTTTCGGGAAATCCGATAGATGGCCGTCAAACCGCCGCCGCGTTCCGCAGCCTCGCGCCGCTCTCGGTTCGAGCCCGGCCTAGTCGACGACCTCGTCGCGGCGAACCGCACGCTGGCGCGGCTTGGCGTGCTCGATGCGTTCGGCCACGTCAGCGTGCGCGATCCGCGCGACCCGCACCGTTATCTGATGTCGCGTTCGATCGCGCCGGAATTGGTCGGTGCGGCCGACATCGTGCTGCTCGATCTCGACAGCCGGACCGTCGCGCCCGAGGACGACGGCAAGCTCTTGTACCGCGAGCGCTTCATCCACGGCGAGATTTACAAGGCGCGGCCGGACGTCAATGCGGTGGTGCACAGCCATTCGCCGACCGTGGTGCCGTTCACGGTGACGCGCGCCAAGCTCAAGCCGCTTCTCCACAATGCCGGCTTCCTCGGCCTCGGCGTGCCGCTGTTCGAAATCCGCGACAGCGCCGGCGACGGCACCGACCTGATGATCCTGACCCCGGACCTCGGCAAAGACCTGGCGCGCACACTCGGCAACGACGCCGCGGTGGTGCTGATGCGCGGCCACGGCGACTCGGTGGTCGGCCCGTCGCTGCCCAATGCGGTGTTCCGCGCCTATTACACCGAGATCAATGCGCGCCAGCAGCTGGCCGCCATCGCGATCGGCGGCCCGATCGAATTCATGACCCGGGCCGAGGCGCTGACCGCGAACGAGGCCATGCTGCACGCCTCGGCGCGGCCCTGGACGCTGTGGCGCAAGCGGGCGCTGGCGGAGCGGTGACATTGTCATTCCCCGCGGAAGCGGGGAATCCAGTAATCGCCGAGCGGCATCTTTGCGACCGCAATAACACCCAAATTTTCGAGATTACTGGATCGTCCGCTTTCGCGGACGATGACAAGCGACTTACACCGACGCGTGGACGACGCCGGTCGTCGCCTTCAGCGCGTCGGCGGCGGCTTCATAGAAACTCACCGCCTCCGGCAGCACGATCGCGGCCGGGCGCACCGCATGCGTTATCGGATCGAGGCCGTCCGGTTCGCTCCCCTGCGCGACCGCGCGCGCCGCCCTGCGCAAGCGTTGTCGCGCCATGATCACGCCGTTGTCGGTCGAGACCAGGTTTTCCTTGGCACGGTCCTGGATCGGGCCGGTCGATTCCTGGATCGCGGCGTCCTGCATGGCGATGCCTTTGACGCCGGAGTACGACTTATGGTGCTTCTGCGCCACGCGGTCGATCATGTAGTCGTTGTCCTTGTTGACGACCGGGCGGAATGAGCCGGCAATGAGATTGACGTGAATGCCGCCGCCGCCGCGCATGACCTCGAGCTCGTGCGCGGTGAGCGGCCGCGCCGGATGGTGGGTGAAGCACCACACCATGCAGTTTTCGTCGTCGACCGGCACGAAAGCATGGCCGTTGAGCGCGTTGTCGCCGTAGGGCGGGATCATGGTGTGGAACGGCATGATCCATTGCGTGATGCGCCAGTAAAGATGTCCCGGCGTCGCCGGCCGGCGCACGCCGATCACCATGCCGCCCAAGGTTTCGATGACCTCAAAGCGTGCATCGGTTTCGCGGGTGAATTCGGCGCCCTGGCTCACATGCAACGGATCGCTGCGCAGATCGTGGCGGTGCAAAAACGAAACGTGCACCGAAATCGATGCCGCCCTCCAAAGCTTGCAGCCAGTTGCAGTCCTGGGTGCGTTTGGAAACGAAACGCTGCGCGGCCGGCACCGTCGCCCATTCGAAATTCGGCTTGGCCGGCTGTTGCGCCGGCGGGCCCATATAGATCCAGATCGCGTCGCCCAGCTCGGCGCAAGCGTAGGCCGTGAGCTTGATCTTGTTGCAAAACCCGCTCTCGACCGGCTCCGACGGCACTTCGATGCACTGGCCGGAGGTGTCGTATTTCCAGCCGTGATAGGGGCAGCGCAGCCCGCCTTCCTCGTTGCGGGCGAACCACAGCGAGACGCCGCGATGGGCGCAGAATTCGTCCATCACGCCGACCCGGCCGGCGCTGTCGCGGAACGCGATCAACCGCTCGCCGAGGAGTTTCAGGCGCACCGGCGGGCAATCCGGCTCCGGGATTTCCGACGACAGCAGTGCCGGAATCCAGTAGCGCCGCACGAGATCGCCCATCGGCGTGCCGGGGCCGGTCAGCGTCAGGAACTCGTTCTGCGCGCGCGTGGTCATCGCCTCATATTACATCAATCGCTTTGCGGCTGCATCGCTGCGACAGTGTCTGAATCGCCGGAACCCCCTCACCCTGTCCCTCTCCCCCTTGGGGAGAGGGGACGCAGCGTGCCGCCCGTCACTCGTTCTGCCAAGTCGATAGCGCTCAGATGCGCGACAAACTCCTCCCTCGCCCCGGAGGGGAGAGGGATGGGGTGAGGGGGTTCCGACCTCACGGATTTGTCGCCGTCACGTCATCATCCGCACCGGCTTGCCGTCGAGGAAACCGCGGATGTCGTCGACCACGCCGGCGAAATAGGCCCGGTAATTCTGCTCCGAGACATAGCCGAGATGCGGGGTGATGACGACGTTATCCATGGTGCGGAACGGGTGATCGCGCGGCAGCGGCTCGGTGTCGAACACGTCGAGCCCGGCGCCGGCGATCTTACCATCGCGCAGCGCCGCGACCAGCGCCGCCTCGTCGACGATCGGGCCGCGCGAGGTGTTGATGATGAAAGCCGAAGGCTTCATCAGGCCGAGTTCCTCGGCTCCGACCAGCCCGCGCGAGCGCGGTGACAGCACGATATGGATGGTGATGAAGTCGGACTGGCGGAACAGGTCGTGCTTGCCGACATGGCCGACGCCGGCGGCCGCGCATTTTTCCGGCGTCAGGTTCTGGCTCCAGGCGATGACTTTCATGCCGAACGCCTTGGCGATGCCGGCGGTGTGGCTGCCGAGCTTGCCAAGGCCGAGCACGCCCAGCGTCAAGCCTTCGAGATCGGGACCGATGGTGGTCTGCCAGCCGGCGCCGGCATGCAGCCGGGCGTTCTCGTAGCCGATATGGCGGGTCAGTTCGAGGATCAGCCCGATGGCGATGCCGGAGGTCGGGTTGCCAAAATTGGGCGTGCCGCAGACCGTGACGCCGCGCGCTTTCGCCGCCTCGGTATCGATCGAGGCGTTGCGCATGCCGGTGGTGATCAGGAGCTTCAGGTCGGGTAGCGCCTCGATGACCGCCTTGGGGAACGCGGTGCGCTCGCGCATGGCGACGATAATCTGGAAGCCTTTTAATGCGGCGATGACCTTATCGGTGCCGCCGAGATGCTCGTTGAACACCTTGATGTCGACGTCGCCTTTGACCTTCGACCAGTCGGCGACTTTAAGAACCACGTTCTGATAATCGTCGAGAATTGCGCAGCGAACCGCCATGTTCCACCCCATGCACGCGTGTTGCGGGTGGTTCTAAAGCATGATGGCTGCGAAAAGAAGCTGTTCGTCGCCCGTTCAGGGTGACGCGATGGCAATCGGACTAGGCGCGGCGTTCGGCGATGTCGTGGAGCGAGGGCGAAGACGGCGCCTCGGTCGGGGAGGGCTTGGTAGCGAGGCCGCCGTATTTGGCATGCCATTTCGGGCCGGGGCCGCGCATATAATGCAGGTCCGGCCGGTAGGAGCCGCTGCCATAACCGGGGATTTCCAACAGCTCGTGCAGCAGCTTCGACAAATCACGCCACATGATACGCTCCCGTAGTCCGGTACCGAGGGGGCCGGCCTTGCCCGGACGCGGTCCCACTTTTTCAAACGCCTGTTTGACGCGAATTGTCGGTGTAAAAACATTAAAATTTGTTGCGATTTCGGCGCGGCCGGGTCGTAAATGTGATCAGACTTTACGAAGCTTTACCGCCATCCGTAAAAATGGAACTGAGTTCCCCGCGCGGTCGAGGGACGGGTAGGCTTCCAGTCCATCCTTGCCGTGGCCGCGCGGCGTCGCTACATCACGGCCGTATTTTCCCGAAATGAGCGAGGGGGGCAGGGCGCTTATGGCCCGTCAATTCGTCTATCACATGCAGGGTCTGTCCAAGGCCTATCCGGGCAACCGCAAGGTTCTCAACGACATCAACCTGTCGTTCTACCCCGACGCCAAGATCGGCGTGCTTGGCGTCAACGGCGCCGGCAAATCGACGCTGCTTCGCATCATGGCCGGGCTCGACACCGAGTTTTCCGGCGAAGCCTGGGTGGCGGCCGGCGCCACCGTTGGCTACCTGCCGCAGGAGCCGCAGCTCGATCCGGCGAAGAACGTTCGCGACAACGTCATGGAGGGCGTGGCGCCGCAAAAGGCGATCCTCGACCGCTACAACGAGCTTGCCGCCAATTATTCCGACGCGACCGCCGACGAGATGACCAGGCTGCAGGACGAGATCGAGGCCAAGGGCCTGTGGGACCTCGATTCCAAGGTCGATCAGGCGATGGACGCGTTGCGCTGCCCGTTCGACGGGGCCGACGTAAGCCGGCTCTCCGGCGGCGAGCGCCGCCGCGTCGCGCTGTGCCGGCTCCTGCTCGAACGGCCCGATCTCTTGCTGCTCGACGAGCCGACCAATCACCTCGATGCCGAGTCCGTCTTATGGCTCGAAGGTCATCTGCGCAATTATCCGGGCGCCATCCTGATCGTCACCCACGACCGCTACTTTCTCGACAACGTCACCAGCTGGATTCTCGAATTGGATCGCGGCCATGGCATTCCCTATGAGGGGAATTATTCGTCGTGGCTCGGACAGAAGCAGAAGCGCCTGGAGCAGGAGGGCCGCGAGGAGGAAGCGCGCCAGCGCACGCTCGCCCGCGAGCAGGAATGGATCGCAGCTTCCGCCCGCGCGCGTCAGGCGAAATCCAAGGCCCGTTATGAGCGCTACGAGGACTTGCTGAAAAAGGCCGGCGACAACCAGACCCAGACCGCGCAGATCGTGATTCCGGTGGCCGAGCGGCTCGGCCAGAACGTCGTCAATGTCGAGCATCTGCGCAAAGGCTACGGCAACAATCTGTTGATCGACGATCTGACCTTCAAGCTGCCGCCCGGCGGCATCGTCGGCATCATCGGCCCGAACGGCGCCGGAAAGACCACGCTCCTGCGCATGATCACGGGTGCGGAGAAGCCCGACGGCGGCACCATCAAGATCGGCGAGTTGGTGCATCTCGGCTATGTCGACCAGTCGCGCGATTTGCTCGACGGCAAAAAAACCGTGTGGGAGGAAATTTCCGGCGGCCTCGACCAGCTCCAGCTCGGCAAGCGCGAGGTGAATTCGCGCGCCTATTGCTCGGCGTTCAATTTCAAGGGCGCCGACCAGCAGAAGAAGGTCGGCGCGCTCTCCGGCGGCGAAAGAAACCGCGTGCATCTCGCCAAAATGCTCAAATCCGGCGCCAACGTGCTCTTGCTCGATGAGCCGACCAACGATCTCGACGTTGATACGCTGCGCGCGCTGGAGCAAGCGCTGGAGGATTTCGCCGGCTGCGCGGTCATCACCAGTCACGACCGCTGGCTGTTGGACCGCATCGCCACCCACATCCTCGCCTTCGAGGGCGACAGCCGGGTGGAATGGTTCGAAGGCAATTTCGGCGACTACGAGAAGGACAAGATGCGGCGCCTCGGCACCGATTTCGATCATCCCGCAGCGGATCAAATATAAGAAATTCTCGCGGTAATCGGTAGCCCGGATAGAGCGCAGCGAAAGCCGGGAATAATTGACCGGCGCAAACGCCGATCCCGGCTGTCGCTTCGCTCCATCCGGGCTACGCTTATCCCGGCGTAATGAGCTCGACATCGGGAAAATATGTCCGGTACCGCCGCACGTCGCGGGTCAACAGCGAACAGCCGAGCACCTGCGCGTGCGCGCCGATAAAGAAGTCGGGCAGCACGCCGGTGCGGGTGCCGCCGGAGGCGCGGTAGCGGCTATAGCATCTGCCGGCCAGATAAAGCGCGCGCACCGGCATGCGATTGAAGCTCACGTCCAAGTCCGCCAAAGCGCGTTCCACCTGGGTCTGGCTTTCCATGCGCGCCGACAATTCGGCATAGATGACTTCGTTGGCGAGGATCGGTCCGTGCGCCGCGCGCCGGGCCAAATGGCGAAGCGACCATTCCGACCATTGCGGATCGTTCGACAATACGTCGAGAAGGACGTTGGTGTCGGCCAGCGTCATTTCCTGCGGCGGCGGTAAGTCGCCGATTCGCCGCGACTGAATTCCATGAATTCGTCGGTGGTCATGCCGTCGCGTATAATCCGGCGCTTGGCCAAGGCGCGCAGCTTTTCTTCATACTCGGACGCCTTATCCGGATGGCCGACATAGACGCCGCCCGATGCGGTGGCGCGGACCACGACTTTGTCGCCGGGCTTGATTCCGGCGGCTTCCCGTACGGTCTTCGGGATCGTCACTTGCCCTTTGGAGGTCATGGTGGTGATCATGGCGGCCTCGGTATTACATTTTTTATAAAGGTAATACCGGGGCTTTGCCCGGTCAATGAAATTTCCGGGACTACGAGTTTCCAGGACTACGAGAAGGACAAAATGCGCCCACCGGGCACCGATTTCGATCATCCCGCAGCGAATCAAGTATAAGAACTTCTCAAGCTAATGGTGCTGTGTTGCTTCCGCCGCGGCCGGTTCGCCGCAAGGCTTCGCGGCAAGGCTATGGGTTCCGTTTTCGAGGGCCGATACCTACATAATCGGTAAAGGGCCGGCATAACGGCCCGCTTTATGCCAGAAACGGACAAGAAACGGCGTTTGCAGCATCGATCTGCGCGCTTCCCGCGCAAAAGGAGACCACATTGGCAACGAGAGCGAGTGAGGCCCGGGCGACTGAGGCCAAAGCCCGTGCAGAAGCAAGTTTCAGGAAGGAAGAGCGCGCCAAGGAAGGCGCCAAGGCGATGATGGAATATCAGGCCAATAGCCGCGTTATCCGCGAGCAAATGGCGCGTCTGAAGGCGCTGCGGCTGGCCAAAGAGGCGGCCGGCGGAGCGGCCGGGGAGTCCGTGCCCGCGCCTGCCGGCAAAGCGCCGCGCGGCAAGCGCTGACGTTTGCGGGACGGACCGGCGCAAGCCGGCACTCACAGAGCCGCCGCGCCTTGAAACCGACACATCGGTAGTCCATATGACGAACGTGGCCTTATAGGCCCGTTGCGAGCGCGCGTGTACGGCATCCCGTCAAACGGCTTCTGGCTCGCTCTTTTCAACCTCATCGACAGCCCAGATCGCGCGGGGTGTCCGGTTTTCCCGCAACGTCCGCCGCGGCGCATCGCGCGGCGGCGGTAACAGCGCATACAACAGAAAAGGCTATTTCTTTGACCGACTTTCACGATTTTCGACTTAACGACGCCATCGCGCGTGCCCTCATCGAAGAGAAATACTCCACCCCGACCCCGATCCAAGCGCAGACCATCCCGACCGTCATGGCCGGGCGCGACGTGATCGGTATAGCGCAGACCGGAACCGGCAAGACCGCCGCCTTCGCGCTGCCGATCCTGCATCGCCTCGCCGGCGATCCGCGTGCGCTCGAGCACAAGACTTGCCGCGTCCTGGTGGTCAGCCCGACCCGCGAACTGTCGGCCCAGATTCTCGACAGCTTCCGCGCTTACGGCCGTCATCTGCGCGTCAAATCCGCATTGGCGATCGGCGGCGTGCCGATGGGCGCGCAGGTTCGTAGCCTTCTCCCCGGCGTGGATATCCTGGTCGCCACGCCCGGCCGGCTCATCGATCTCGTCCGTAGCAATGCGCTTCGGCTTGGCGCCGTCGACTGTTTCGTGCTCGACGAAGCCGACCGCATGCTCGACATGGGCTTCATCGCCGACATCCGCAAAATCGTGGCGAAGCTTCCGGCGAACCGGCAGACGCTGATGTTTTCCGCCACCATGCCGCGCGCCATCGCCGAGCTCGCCGCGCAGATGCTGCGCGATCCGGTCAGGGTCGCGGTCACGCCGGGGGCTACGACAGTGGAGCGTGTGGAGCAGCGCATCGTCCGCGTCGACCGCGCCGCCAAGCCCGCGATTCTGGTCGACGTGCTGCGAGGCGAAGCCGTCGATCGCGCGCTCGTCTTCACGCGCACCAAACGTGGCGCCGACAAAGTGGCGCGGCGGCTCGTTCAAGCCGGCATCGCGGCGGAGGCCATTCACGGCAACAAGTCGCAAGGCCAGCGCGAGCGCGTGCTGGCGGCGTTCCGCGACGGCCGGGTCAGGACGCTGGTCGCCACCGATATCGCCGCGCGCGGCATCAACGTTGACGGCATCAGCCATGTGGTGAATTTCGAAATGCCGAACGTGCCGGAGACCTATGTGCATCGCATCGGCCGGACCGCGCGCGCCGGCGCCGCCGGCGTCGCGATCTCGCTGTGCGACGGCGAGGAGATGGCATTCCTGCGCGACATCGAGAAGCTGATCCGCATGTCGATTCCGCTGATCGACCGGCGCGCCGATCCGCGGCGCCTCGACGCTGCGCCCGCGCCGCAGCCTTCGAACCGGCCGCATGCCGGCGCCAAGCGGCGGCACTGGCACAACGGCGGTCCCGCGCGCGAGCAAGTTCGCCATCGGCAATCGAACGAGGCGGGCGGTATCGATGCCGTCGCCTTCCTGCATCGCAACTCGCCGTCGACACGCGACCGCGCTCAACGCGCGCGAAGCTGGAGCGGTCAATCGAAAGGATCGTGACGTGCCCAAGGAAGAACTCCTGGAATTCGAGGGCCTGGTAACCGAGATCTTGCCCGACGCCCGGTTTCGCATTCAGCTCGACAACGGCCATCTCTTGGTCGCTTACACCGCCGGAAGAATGAAAAAGAACCGCATCAAGACGCTCGCCGGGGACCGCGTGACGGTCGAGGTCTCGCCCTACGATCTTGAGAAGGGACGGCTCATTTTCCGTCACAAGGACGAACGCGCCGGCACCGCCCCGCGGCCGCCGCAACGCAACCAATATCGCCGGCGGTGATTGCAATGCCGGCCGATACGGCGGATAACTGTAGCCCCGATTTGGCCGGGCTCGATCCGGGCCACGGCAACTGACGGAACATCCGCGGTGTCAGACCCCGTCCACAAGTTCAAGATCGGCCAGACCGTCGATCTCATCGAATCGACCTTTCGCGCGGCGGCTTCCGGCCGTTACGAGGTTATCGCTCTGCGGCCGGCGGACGGCGGCACCCCGCAATATCGCGTCAAGAGCAAAAACGAATCCCACGAGCGCGTGGTCTCCGAAAGCGACCTCTTGCTCTCGGACATGCCGTAATTCGATCTTGGGCGTGAGCGCGTTCGCTGTCGGAGCGGGATTATCGCCGGGCGCGCACTGCCGAAGGCCCGCGACAATGCCGGGCGGTTGCCGCCGACTGAAAAGCTTAAGGGGGACATGCTCAATTTCCCGAACCAAAGCCGGGTTTTCGATCTCACGCGACGTGCCGTTCGCTTCTGGGGACACGACAGCGCGATGGAGTTGTCTTTCTTCGTGACGGAGGATGCGCTCAGGCGGCTGCAACCGGAGTCCGGACGCGAGGAGACGGAATTGCTGCACGCGTTCGATTGCCATCGCGCCGCGATCCAGGCGGCGGCAATGCGAGCGTATAAGCGAGGCCGCAAAGGCTCCTACGAACTGGCGGTGGCGGATTTCTGATGCCGCTCCGGACCCCGCTCCGGCCGCTGCCGGGCTCAGGGCCGGGCCGCTCGTAAGCCGTCTCGCGGAAAGCCCGCCCCGACGATCGCTAGAGCCGTATGCGTTCTGTTTAAGTCAGAGCGCGGCTCTAGCCTTCTGTTTGCGCATGATCTTTTCGGAAAACCGGTTCCCACTTTTCCGGATCATGCGCTAGCTTTCGTCGGCAAGCCGCTTGAAGTCGGCCAGGACGGCGGCAACGAGCTTCTGCCGGCGCGAGTCCTGCGTCGTCAACGTCGCCGCGTACAGATTAAGAAGGTAGCGGGCTTTCTCGGCGGCTTCATGCCAATTCGCCGCCGGCGCCGAGGTCAACTGCAATTCCAATTCATTCTGCCGCCGACGCAAGGCCGCTTCATTCGCCTCCACTTCGGTCAGTATCCGGCGAAGATCGGTGGCCTTCTGCGCGGCCATCCCGCGATGCTTATCGAGGTCGATCGGCCGATCGGTCATGAACCGCGCCGGCTTAGCGGATATTCGGCGCATTCGTATAATCGGCGGATGGCGTCGCCGTTATATCTCTCCTCGTCGACTTCCAGATACGCGCCGATCAGGAGCTCGGGCGGAAGGTCTTCGATGGCAAAACGGATGGCGTCCGCAGCCTGGGCGAAGCGCCGGTATCCGAGCGGCTGCCGCCGCGGAATCCGCTTGCGCATGGAGTACAGCTCGGCCGAGGCATGGTAATCGAATTCGGGCATCGGACGGCTCCTCGCAGGGCGGACTATAGATCGGCCGACTATGGCTTTATTGAGCGGTTGTCATGCAAAAGCTGCAATCTGAATATAGGTTCAAAGCGGAATATTACCAGTCCGGTCATGTCGGCGCCGGCAATCCATGAGATCGCAGGCGCCGGCCGCGTGCCGCGGGTCCTTGCGTCGCGGCGGTCGGCCACGGAGAGAATTTTGACGGAACGACGAAACGCCGACGGCGGCTCCGCCGCCATCGACATGCGCGCCTTGACGCAGGCGCTGGCCAGCTACCGCCACCCGAACCACGGCCGCAGCGTCGTCGAAATACTGCTCACGATTGTGCCGCTCGTGCTGTTGTGGCTGGCGATGTGGTTCGCGCTCGGCATCGGCTACGGGTTTTACTTGGTGCTGGCGGTTCCCGCGGCGGGCTTTCTCGTTCGTCTGTTCATGATCCAGCACGACTGCGGTCACGGCGCATTCTTCCGGCACCGCCTCGCCAACGACTGGGTCGGCCGCGTCATCGGCGTGCTGACGTTGACGCCGTACGATTTCTGGCGGCAAACCCATGCCGTCCACCACGCCACCTCGGGCAATCTCGACCGGCGGGGCATCGGCGACGTCGATACCTTGACGGTCAACGAATATCTGTCGCGGTCGCGTTGGGGCCGGCTTCGCTATCGCCTGTACCGGCATCCATTGGTGATGTTCGGAATCGGTCCGGCTTATCTTTTCTTCTTGCGGCATCGTCTGCCGATGGGGATGCTGCGCGGCGGCTGGAAGGCCTGGTCGAGCGTCATGGCGACGAACCTGGCCATTGTATCGGTCGCCGGGCTCGCCATTTGGGCGATCGGCATAAAGGCGTTCCTGCTCGTCCATTTGCCGATCATGCTGATCGGCGCTTCGGCCGGGGTTTGGCTGTTCTATGTCCAGCATCAGTTCGAGGCGACGTTTTGGACCGACGGCAAGTCCTGGAAGGTGCAGGAGGCCGCGCTTCACGGCAGCTCGCATTACGACCTTCCGCTCGTCCTGCGCTGGTTCACGGCAAATATCGGCGTCCATCACGTCCATCATCTGTGCAGCCGGATACCGTTCTATCGGCTGCAAGCCGCGCTTCGTCATGATCCCGGTCTCGCGGGAATCGGCCGGCTGACATTGGCGCAGAGCATTTCATGCGTGCGCCTGGTGCTCTGGGACGAGGCGGCGCGCCGGCTCATCGGCTTTCGCGAGCTGCGCGGCCTGATCGGGGCGGGCCTGCCGGGCTTGCCGGCCGCGGCGGGCAAATAACATGTTTTGCATGGCAAAAGAGTTCCTCTCAACCGATTGCTAACCGTCATCGCAAGCGTATCGCGTTCTGGCGTCCCGATGCGCCCTTGCAGCATCGGAATTAACGTCGCGACAGCGCGCATCCGGTAAAAAGCGCACCGCTTCAAGACGGGCGGGGGCTGTCATGAAGAACTGCGTCATGCAATTTCTGCGGGATGAATCCGCGGCAACGTCCATCGAATACGGACTGATCGCCACCGGGGTGGCGCTCGCAATTCTCACCGTCGTCAACAGGCTGGGCACCAATCTCAAGACGACATTAACGTCGCTTTCGACGGCGCTGAAGTAGCGCATTCCCCCGCCGCCCGCGCTATCCCCTCCGCCATCCGGCTCCGCACGCCTGTCGAACTTTTCGCGCACGCGGCGCAGCCGCGGTGCTATGGATTGGCCGGCCGAATCAAATCCGGAAACGACGCGCGATGGACGACTGGAGCGCCCGCCAATACCTGAAATTCGAGGACGAACGCACCCGGCCGCCGCGCGATCTGTTGGCGCAAGTGCCGCTGCAAAATCCGCGGCTTGCCGTCGATCTCGGCTGCGGGCCGGGCAATTCCACAGAACTTCTGGTCGAGCGGTTTCCGCAATCGAAAATCGTCGGGCTCGATTCCTCGCCCGACATGCTGCGCAAGGCGCGCGAGCGGCTGCCGAAATGCACATTCATCGAGGCCGATATCGCGACCTGGACGCCCGATCCGGCGACCGATCTCGTGTTCGGCAACGCGGTGATGCAATGGCTGCCGGACCATCCCGCGATCCTGCGCCGGCTGCTGCAAGCCATGCCGCAAGGCGGTGTGCTGGCGATCCAGATGCCCGACAATACCCGCGAGCCGGCGCTGATGTTTCAGCGCGAAGTCGGCGAGAGCGGCCCATGGCGGGACCATCCGGAAGTCAAAGCCGGCCCGCGCGACGACCTGCCGCCGCCGGAAGTCTATTACGATCTGCTCAAGCCCGCTTGCTCGCATCTCGACATCTGGCACAGCGTCTATAATCACGTCATGGCGTCGCCGGCCGCGATCACCGAATGGTTCAAGGGCTCCTCGCTGCAGCCGTTCCTGTCGCCGCTTGACGCCGCCGACCGCGAAAAATTCCTCGCCGCCTATACGGCAAAGATCGCCGGCGCCTATAAGCCGCGCGCCGACGGCAAGGTGCTGTTGCGCTTCCCGCGGCTGTTCATCCTGGCGGTGCGATGATCCCATTCTCTCTCTCCCCGTTGGGGAGAGGCATAGGCGGCCTTCGGCCGCCGTTCTCCAGGTCAAGAACGCCGATGCGAAGCATCGGCTATGGTGAGGGGGCTCGGGCCTCTCCGTCGGAACCCCCTCACCCCAACCCTCTCCCCTGTGGGGAGAGGGAGTTCGCATGTGCAAGCCGCTCGTTTCTTATTGTCGCATTCCTTCTGTTGTTTACGCTCTCAATTCCGCCCGCATCCGCCGATGCCGCGTTCGATGCCTGGCTACAAGCGCTGTGGCCGCGGGCGCAAGCGCTCGGCATTTCGCGTGCCACCTTCGATGTGGCGACGCGCGGGCTAAGGCCCGATCTGACGCTGCCCGATCTCATCCTGCCGGGACGGCCGCAGCAGCCGCCCGGCCAAGCCGAATTCGTCGAGACGCCGGCGGAATATCTCAACGAGCCTGAGATCGCGCGGCTCGCCGCGACGGGCCGCACGCTTGCCGCGCAATACCGCGCGCCGCTTGCCGCCATCGACCGTCAATTCGGCGTGCCGCCGCCGATCCTGCTCGCCATCTTCGGCCGCGAGACCGATTACGGCCGCGCCGCCGACAGCCGCAACGCCATCCGCGTGTTGGCGACGCAGGCCTATTTCGGCAAGCGCAAGGACAAGTTCGAGCAGGAATTCCTCGATGCGCTGAAAATCCTCGACACCGGCAAGGTCAAGCTCGCCGCCATGAAAAGCTCGTGGGCCGGCGCCATGGGGCTGATGCAATTTCTGCCGTTGGATTATCTGAAATACGCGGTCGATTTCGACGGCACCGGCCTTGCCGATATCTGGAATTCGGTGCCGGACGCGCTCGCGTCGGCCGCCAAGCAATTGGTCGGCGAGGGCTGGCAGCGCGGCGTTGCCTGGGCCTATGAGGTGCGCGCGCCGGCCGATGTCGATTGCACCCTCGGCGTGCCGGATGTCACGCTGCCGATCGGCGACTGGCTCAAGCGCGGCTTTGTGCCGGCCTATGGCCGCACGCTATCGGCCGCCGAGCGCGCCGAGCCGGCTTCGCTGTTGCAACCGGCCGGGCTCTACGGGCCGTCGTTTCTCGCCACCGCGAATTATTTCGCGCTCAAGCAATACAATTACTCCGATCTCTACGTGCTGTTCGTCGGCCATTTGAGCGACCGCATCGCCGGAGGCCCGCCCTTCGCGACGCCGTGGGGCAAGGTGGCGCAGCTGCCGACGGCCGATCTTATTCGCATGCAGCAGATTCTCACCGCGCGCGGGCTTTACCGCGACAAGATCGACGGCAAGGCCGGCATGCTGACCCGCGCCGCGCTCGGCGGCTATCAGAAGAACAACGGCCTCAAGGTCGACTGCTGGCCGAGCGCCGCGGTGCTGGAAAAGATGGAAGCGAAATGACCGACGATCAATTCCGCGGCCGGAATCGTTTTCAATTACTGCATTGCGAAGCACCTAACCCTATCGGGTTAGCGCTACGCGGGGGAAGATTAAACACCGCGACTGACGTTCAGGGATCCGAAAGGCGACCGCGCCTTTGAGCGAGACGTAGCGCGTGCGCACGGCGTTCCCGTCGTTGCCGGAGCGCACGAGCCAACGGCCGTGCTTGTCGGGCCCCCCTTGATAAGTCCGACGTGATGCCGCCACACCACCACGGCACCGATCTGCGGCCCGTGCGCCGAACGCCCCCAATGCGCCCAATTCAGCGCGAGATTGTAAGCGCGGTCGGTCACGCCTAAGACCTGCCGCATAAACCAGCCGCACCATTGGCGCGGGCGACCGTCGCGTACGAAATGTCGCCGCACGCGCTTCGAAACGTGTGCATGATTACGCGCCGACGCCACGCGCTTCGAAACGTGTGGATGATGGCGCACCGACGCCACGCGCTTCGAAATGTGGGCCTGATGGCGCGCCGACGCCGCGCGCTTCAAAACGTGTGCCTGATGGCGCGCCAACGTCACGCGCCGCGTGTCGACGTGCAAGCGATGCACCGATTTGTCGCGATGTTCGGACACAGGCTTTGCCGAAGCGATTGCCGTCAACAAAAGCGCAAAGAGTAAAGTAGCGAGGAGTGCTCGCATCGTGACATCCCTCTGACACGTAAAAATGGGGCTACGCGCTTGCGGTTTGATCTCGCCGTTCATCCGCGCCTGATGGGGCAAGCGCGGCGAGATGTCCGTCAACGCATAGCGAAACCCCCGTCACATGGAATTTTTGCAGCATCGCGGAGGCCGCGGGCTAGTGAAACCTGATTGGTCGGGTGGGAAAGTGTCGGTTAACGTAAATACGGGTCGCTCGAGAGGCGCTAATTAACCCATCGCATCGGTGCCGCAACGCGGCGCTGCGGTCGCTTTCGGGCAATATCGGGCATCGCGGCCGAACGCCGCCGTGCTCGCGCATTTGCAGGCGTCGCGCTAAGCAATTGACGCAGCGCCAGCCCGTTCCCACAATGCCCCGTCATGCAGATCAAAGCCGCCGTGGTGCGCGAAAGGTCCGCGCCTTTCGTCATCGAGACGCTGGAGCTTTGCGAGCCGCGCGCCGACGAACTGATCGTCCGCGTCGTGGCAAGCGGCATGTGCCAGACCGATCTGCACGGCCGCGACGGCTATTTCACGAGCCCCTATCCCGCCGTTTACGGCCACGAAGGCGCCGGCGTCGTCCACGCCGTCGGCGCCGCCGTGCAAAACTTTGCGCCGGGCGACCATGTGGTGATGTCCTATCCGTGGTGCGGGGATTGCGCGAATTGCCGGCAGCACCGGCATAACTACTGCCTGGATGGCCGCAAGCTGAAGATGGGCGGCACGCGCGCCGACGGCTCGACGCTGTTGTCGAAGAACGGCGCGCCGGTCTATAGCGCTTATTTTCAACAATCCTCGTTCGGCACATTCGCGCTGACCCAGGCGCGCTGGGCGGTCAAAGTACGCAAGGATGCCCCGCTCGAACTGCTCGGTCCGCTCGCCTGCTCGGGCCAGACCGGCGCCGGCGCCGTGCTCAACGTCATAAAACCCGCGCCGGGCGACGGCATCGCCGTATTCGGCGTCGGCGCGGTCGGGCTGTCGGCATTGATGGCGGCAAGGATTTCCGGCTGCGATCCGATCGTCGCGGTCGACGTGCACGAGCATCGCCTCGCGCTCGCCCGCGAGCTCGGCGCCACCCATATCATCGACCACAAAACCTGCGGCGACGTGGTCGGCGAAATCCGCAAGCTTGCCGGCGGCGGCGTGCGCTATGCGGTGGAGACCTCGGCGTTGCCGGAAGTTTTCCGCGAGGCCGTCGAATCGCTGTTGCCGGGCGGAACCTGCATTCTGCTCGGCAGCGCCCGCAAAGGCACCGACGCGTCGTTCGAAATGCCGTTCCTGCAGCAAGGCCGTGTCGTCCGCGGCGTGGTCCAGGGCGACAGCGAGCCCAAGGAATTCATCCCGAAGCTGGTCGATTTCATCGTGGACGGCAAATTCCCGATCGCCAAGATGATCAAGTTCTACGATCTCGCCGACATCAATCTGGCGGCGCAGGAATCCTCGGCCGGCATTGCGATCAAGCCGGTGCTGCGGATGCCCGTGTAACCTCTCCCCGCTGCGCGGGGAGAGGTCGTCCGCGCGAAGCGCGGCGGGTGAGGGGGCCTCTCCGCAATTCTGAGCCCAGCGGATAGGCCCCCTCATCCCGACCTTCTCCCCGCAAGCGGGGAGAAGGAGGAGTTAATCCTCGCCCGGCACCGCTTCCGGCAGATTGTCGTCGTCCTCGCCGGAATCCTCGGCTGCCGGCGTTTGCGACTTGATCGAGCCGGTGAAGCGCGGTTCGCCGCCATGCTGCGCGGCGTATTGCGCGCGCGCCCGCGCCGCGGCGACGGCGCCGGGTATAGCCGTCGGCTCGCAGATGTGCCGGCCGTTATAGCGGTGCATCAGATCGACGTGGATGTGATTGTAATGAAAGATGTTGGCGCCCGGCGCCAGCACGGTCGAAAACTGGTCGCAGGCGGCGCCCTGCACGTCGTGCAGAAAGCCCTGCTCCGCCGGCGTGCCGTGCCAGCCATATTGCACGCTGACCTTGTGACCGTCGGCGAGATCGAATTCGGCGATGTCGAGCGCATTGCCGAAGGCATGCTCGGAAATATGCGCGTTCGGATTGCCGTTCATGCCGCGGCAGGAATACGCCCCGATTTGCTTGATCTCGACCACCGGCTGGCCGAACCAATGCTGCGCCGCCGGCTGCACCGCGGCGGCGATCCATCGATCGAGCGCCGACATGACCGGACAGGCGAGCGTCGCCGGCGGTTGCACTTCGACCGGTCCGGCGAAAGCAGTGACCGCCGGCGGCGCGGGTGGACCCAGCGGCGGCACCGGACTTGTCGAATAGTTTGGCGCATAGACCGGGGCGGTCGGAGCGCCGTAATAAGGATGCGGCGGGCCGCCGGGGATGCCGATGTCGTCGTCGTTGTCGCCGCTCGGTGGCAATCCCGGCGGATCGAGCGACAGCGGTGCGCCGATTTGCGCGGTGGGAAGCGGCGCGGGATAAGGTTGCGGCGCCGGATAGGCTTGCGAGCCCGGATATGATTGCGGTGGCGGATAGGATTGCGGTGCTGGATACGATTGCGGCGCGGTTTGCACCGGCGGCAGCGCACCGGACTGGATCGCATTCGGCGCGCTGCCGGGCCAGCTCTGCGGCAGTGCCGCGTTCGGGATCGCCGCCGGCGGCACCGGCGCGTCGTCATAGGACAGCGGCGCGCTTTCGCCCAGTTCGGTGACCCGCAGCGGATAATCGATGCCGCAGGCGCCGGGGCCCGCGATCGGCGCGATCCGCACCCGTCCCGGCACGTCGTTCACCGCGCCCGAATTCAAGCACGCGAGTTCGGCCTCGTGCCGCCATGGCTCGCGCTCGGCGAGCAGGTAATGGCTGCAGCCGGCCAGTGCGATCAGCGCGACGAGGACGAGGGAGCCGACGAGAGACCAGCAAACTCCACGCGTCATTCCCCGACAATGCGAGGAATTCCGTTAACGACGGCTCAATGCATCGGCGGTCGTACCGTGAAGGACGACATTAACCATGAGGGGTCAGGGATCAGGGATCAGGCATCGGGCATCAGGTTGCATCGGTTCCTGATCCCTGATTACTGATCCCTGATTACTGATGCCCGATCCCTGGGGGACTGATGCTTTCGGCGCTCGATCTTGCCCGCCGCATCGAGGCCGGCGAACTGACGCCTCGCGGCGCCGTCGAGCTTTGCGCCGAAGCGATTGCCGGGCGCGAAAACGAGGTCGGCGCCTTCGCCGCGCTCGATCTCGATGCGGCGCGCCGCGCCGCCGCCGAGCCGCGCCTTCCGTCGTTGCCGCTCCGCGGTCTGCCGGTCGCGTTCAAGGACATATTCGATACCGCCGATCTGCCGACCCAATACGGCTCGCCGATCTATGCCGGGCATCGGCCGCGCGCCGACGCCGCCGCGGTCGTCATGACGCAAAAAGCCGGCGGCATCGTTATCGGCAAGACGGTGACCACGGAGTTTGCCTCGCTCGTTCCCGCCGCGACGCGCAATCCGCATAACCTCGCCCATACGCCGGGCGGCTCGTCGGCGGGCTCCGCCGCCGCGGTGGCCGCCGGCATGGTGCCGATCGCGTTCGGCACGCAGACCGCGGGCTCGGTGATCCGGCCGGCGGCGTTCTGCGGCGTCGCCGCCTTCAAGCCGTCGTATCGGCTCATTCCGATGGTCGGCGTCAAGGAGGTGTCCTGGCATCTCGACACCGCCGGCCTGTTCGGCTCGGGCGTCGGCGATGTCGCTTTCGCCGCCGCGGCGATTCTCGATCGCGACTTGCGCGTCGATCGCGCGCCGCCGGCGGCGCCGCGCCTCGCGCTCGTTCGCACGCATTTATGGCCGCAGGCGAGCGTGGCGATGCAAAACGCGGTCGAGACCGCGGGCCGGATCGCGGTGGCCGCCGGCGCGAAAGTCTCGGATTTGACGCTGCCGCCGATTCTGGCGGACGCCTACGAGGCGCATTTTACCATTCAGGATTACGAGAATATCCGCGCGCTCGGCTTCGAATACGAGCGCCACCGTGACCGCATCGCCAAAAGCTTGCGCGACCACCTCACCACCGCCACGGCGATCTCCGCCGACGAATACGACGCGGCGCGCCGCATCACGAGCCGCGCCCGCCAGCTGCTCGCCGACGCCATGGCGGATTACGACGCGATCCTCACCCCGTCGGCGCCCGGCGCCGCGCCGCTGGGATTGGGCGCGACCGGCAATCCGATGTTCAACCGGTTGTGGACGCTGATGGGCGCGCCATGCGTCAACGTGCCGGGCCTGCACGAAAACGAACTGCCGCTCGGCGTGCAAATCGTCGGCCGCTTCGGCCGCGACCGCGCGGCGCTCGAAGCGGCACTGTTTGTCGAGCAGGCGATTAAGCGGAAGACCGCGGCTTAATTTGTCATTGCGAGGAGCAAAGCGGCGAAGCAATCCAGCGAAAGGTTCTGGATTGCTTCGGCACTACGTGCCTCGCAATGACTGCTACACTTCGCTGCTATCGAACATAAAAATATCGACACCGCCGGTGGCGAAGGTCTGCACGTCGGCGACCGCCGCCTGGCCTTCCGGACTGGCGAACGCTTTCTGGATCGCCGCAACATCGTCGAAGTGCAGGATTGCGATGAGGTGGTAGGGCGCCGGTCCGGCCGGAGTGCCAACGCCGCCTTTGCTGATCTCGTATTTTCGCACGCCCGAAATTTTCTTCGCCAGCGGAATGTGCTTTTCGGCGTAATGCTTGTCGAAGGCCGCCGCATCGCGCGGGGTTTTATACATCACCAAGAGCCGAGCCATTGTGTGTCCCTCCTGTCATCTCCAAACGACGGAAGGGGTCGCATGGTTCCCTCGTGTTAACAACTACTCCGCCGCCCGTTGCGCCAGCGCGACCGGATCGTAATTGAGGATCGGGGCGAGCCATTTTTCCGCTTCGGCGAGGGTGAAGCCCTTGCGGCGCGCGTAATCGGCGACCTGGTCGCGCTCGATCTTGCCGACGCCGAAATAATGGCTTTCGGGATGGCTGAAATAGAGCCCGCAGACCGAGGCGCCCGGCCACATGGCGAAGCTTTCGGTGAGCTGCACGCCGATGGCGCGCTCGCCGTCGAGGAGTTCGAACAGCGTTTTCTTCTCGGTGTGATCGGGCTGCGCCGGATAGCCGGGCGCCGGCCGGATGCCGCGATAGCGTTCGGCGATCAGCTCATCGGTGCGCAATGTCTCGTCGGGCGCATAGGCCCAGAATTCGCGGCGCAGGCGCTGATGCATGCGCTCGGCCAGCGCCTCGGCCAGCCGATCGGCCAGCGCCTTGGCCATGATCGCGGAGTAATCGTCGTTTGCGCGCTTGAAGCGCTCGGCCACGGCGTCCTCGCCAAGGCCAGCGGTCACCGCGAAGGCGCCGATATAGTCGGCAAGCCCGCTTGCCCGCGGCGCGACGAAATCGGCCAGCGCGACATTGGCGCGGCCCTCGCGGCGCGCCATCTGTTGCCGGAGCGTGTGCAGCGTTGCGACCGACTGTCGTCGCGCCTCGTCGGCAAAGACCAGGATATCGTCGCCCTCGCTATTCGCCGGCCACAGGCCGACTACGGCGCCGGCGCGGAACCATTCCTCGTCGGCCATCCGCGCCAGCATGGCTCGCGCGTCGGCATGGAGGTCGCGCGCGGCTTCGCCGACGGTCGGGTCGGTCAGGATCGCCGGGTATTTGCCCTTGAGTTCCCAGGTCGCGAAAAACGGCGACCAATCGATGTATTCGATCAGTTCGGCAATCGGGATTCGATCGAGCCGGCGCGTGCCGAGAAATTTCGGCGCCGGCGGCACATAGCCGCCGGACCAATCGAGCTTGAGCGCGTTGTTTCGTGCTTCGATCAGCGACAGCCGCTGCTTATTGGCTTCGCCGCGGGCATGCGCCGCCGCGATCCGCGCATATTCGGCGCGCACCTCGCCGACATAGCGCGGGCGCGCTTCGCGCGACAACAGCGCGGCAACCACGCCGACGGCGCGGCTCGCGTCGTTGACATGGACCGTCTGGCCGCGGCGGTAGTGCGGATGGATCTTCACGGCCGTGTGCACGCGGCTCGTGGTGGCGCCGCCGATCAACAGCGGCACGTCAAAACCCTGCCGCTCCAGCTCGGCCGCGACATGGCACATTTCGTCGAGCGACGGCGTGATCAACCCGGACAGCCCGACGATATCGGCCTGTTCGGCGACCGCGGCTTGCAGGATTTTCTCCGCCGGCACCATGACGCCGAGATCGACGACGTCGTAATTGTTGCACTGGAGCACGACGCCGACGATGTTCTTGCCGATATCGTGCACGTCGCCCTTGACGGTCGCGAGCACGATCTTGCCGTTCGACGAGGCGTGTTCGCGGCCGTCTTTTTCCTGCTCCATATAGGGCATCAGATAAGCGACGGCCTGCTTCATCACGCGCGCCGATTTCACGACCTGCGGCAAAAACATCCGGCCCGAGCCGAACAGGTCGCCGACCACGTTCATGCCGTCCATCAGCGGGCCCTCGATCACCGCAAGCGGGCGCGGCGCCCGGCGGCGGGCTTGCTCGACATCGGTCTCGATGAAATCGGTGATGCCGTGAACCAGCGCGTGCGACAGCCGCTTTTCGACCGGCCATTCGCGCCAGGCGAGATCGGCCTCCTTTTTCTCCATGCCGTGACCGCGATGCCGTTCGGCCAGCGCCAGCAGCCGCTCCGCCGCGTCGGCGCGGCGGTCGAGCACGACGTCCTCGCAGGCCTCGCGCAATTCGGCGTCGAGGTCGTCATAGACCGCGATCTGGCCGGCATTGACGATGCCCATATCCATGCCGGCCTTGATGGCGTGATAGAGGAACACCGAATGCATGGCCTCGCGCACCGCCTCGTTGCCGCGGAATGCGAACGACAGATTCGACACGCCGCCGGACACGTGCGCGTGCGGCAGGTTTTGCCGGATCCAGCGCGCCGCCGCGATGAAGGCTAAGCCGTAGCCGTTGTGCTCGGCCATGCCGGTGGCTACCGCAAAGATGTTCGGGTCGAAGATGATGTCCTGCGGTGGGAAGCCGACGCGGTTGACCAGAATGTCGTAGGCGCGCGCGGCGATCTTCTGCTTCTTCTCCAGCGTATCGGCCTGGCCCGCTTCGTCGAACGCCATGACCACCACCGCGGCGCCGTAGCGGCGCACGAGTTCGGCGTGCCGGATAAACGCGTCCTCGCCTTCCTTGAGCGAGATCGAGTTGACCACCGCCTTGCCCTGCACGCATTTCAGCCCGGCCTCGATCACCGAGAATTTCGACGAATCGATCATCACCGGCACGCGGGCGATGTCCGGCTCGGCCGCGACCAGATTGAGGAAGGTGGTCATGGCGTTTTCGGAATCGAGGAGCCCCTCGTCCATGTTGACGTTGATGATCTGGGCGCCGTTCTCGACCTGGTCGCGCGCCACCGCGAGCGCGGCGGGATAATCGCCCGAGGTGACGAGCTTGCGAAAGCGCGCCGAGCCGGTGACGTTGGTGCGCTCGCCGACATTGACGAACGGAATTTCCGGCGTCAGCGTGAAGGCCTCGAGGCCCGACAGCCGCAGCCGCGGCGCGATGTCGGGGATCGCGCGCGGGGCTTTGCCGGCGACCGCAGCGGCGATGGCGCGGATGTGCTCGGGCGTGGTGCCGCAGCAGCCGCCGATGATATTGACGAGCCCTGCCGCTGCGAATTCGCCGACCAGTTCCGCCATCGCCTCGGGGCCTTCGTCGTAACCGCCGAATTCGTTGGGCAGCCCGGCATTGGGATAGGCGCAGATCAGGGTAGCGGCGACGCGCGAGAGTTCGGCGATATGAGCGCGCATTTCCTTGGCGCCGAGCGCGCAGTTGAGCCCGACCGACAGCGGCGCGGCGTGCGCGACCGAATTCCAGAACGCTTCCGGGGTCTGGCCGGACAGAATACGCCCCGAGCGGTCGGTGATGGTGCCCGAAATCATCACCGGCACGGCGGCCCCGCGGGCGGCGAGTTCGTCGGCGATGGCGTAGATCGCGGCCTTGGCGTTGAGCGTGTCGAAAATGGTTTCGATCAACAGCGTGTCGACGCCGCCGTCGAGAAGGCCGCGCACCTGCTCGGTATATGCGAGCCGCAGCGCGTCGAAGGTGATGGCGCGGAAGCCGGGATTGGCGACGTCGGGCGAGATCGAGGCGGTGCGGTTGGTCGGGCCGATGGCGCCGGCGACAAAGCGTTCGCGGCCGTCTTCTTCCTGAGCGGCGCGGGCGGCCTCGCGCGCCAGCCGCGCGCCCTCGGCGTTCAATTCATAGGCGATTTCGGCCATGCCGTAATCGGCTTGCGCGATGCGGGTCGAGGAAAACGTGTTGGTCGAGACGATGTCGGCGCCGGCGCGGAAATAGGCGAGATGGATGGCGCGCACCGCGTCCGGCCGGCTCAGATTGAGCAGATCGTTATTGCCGCGGACCTCGCGGTTCCAGGCGTCGAACCGCGCGCCGCGATAGCCTTCCTCGTCGAGCCCGAGCGCCTGGATCATCGTGCCCATGGCGCCGTCGAGCACCAGAATGCGCTCGGCGGCGAGGCGGCGCAGCGCGGTTTCGGCTTGGGAACGCGGCACGGAGTTAGCCATCGCTACGCACGCTCCTTCACGGGAAGAGGGAGCGTGCTGTGGTCCGGCCGCAGCCCGAGCAAATGGCAGACTGCATAGACCAGGTCGGCGCGGTTCATGGTGTAGAAGTGGAAATCGGTGACGCCGTGATCGAGGAGATCGATTACCTGCTCGGCGGCGACCGCGGCGGCAATGAGCTTGCGGGTCGCCGCATCGTCGTCGAGGCCGTCGAAGCGTTCGGCGAGCCAGGGCGGGATCGACGCGCCGGCGCGCGCGGCGAAATTCTTCACCTGCTTGAAATTCTGCACCGGCAGGATGCCGGGCACGATCGGAATTTCGATGCCGGCATTGCGCACCCGGTCGAGATAGCGGAAGTACAGGCTGTTCTCGAAGAAGAACTGCGTCATCGCGCGCGTGGCGCCGGCATCGACCTTGGCCTTGAGCATGTCGATGTCGGCTGCGACCGAGGGGCTGTCCGGATGTTTTTCCGGATAGGCCGACACCGACACTTCGAGGTCGGCCAGGCCTTTGACGGCCACCAACCGCTTGATGCCGGCGACGAGATCGGCGGCATTGCGGTAGCCGCCCGGATGCGGCGCATAGCGCTCGCCGATGCCGCCCGGCGGATCGCCGCGCAGCGCCACGATGTGGCGCACGCCGGCCTGCGCATAGGCGCCGATCACCGCATCGATGTCGGCGCGGGTCGCGCCGACGCAGGTCAGATGCGCCGCCGGCGTCAGCATGGTCTCGGCGAGGATGCGCTTGACCGTGGCATGGGTGCGTTCGCGGGTCGAGCCGCCGGCGCCATAGGTCACCGAAACGAAATTGGGCTTCAGCGGGGCGAGCCGCGCCACCGATTCCCAGAGCGAGCCCTCCATCTCCGCGGTCTTCGGCGGAAAGAATTCGAACGACACGTTCAGGCGCCGCCGCGCGCCGGCCTCCACGAAACGGCTTAAGCGCGGCGCGTTCATCACGCCACCGCCGTCGCCGGCTGCGCCAGCACGATGCGCGGATCGCGGGCGAGCCACAGCGAGACCGCGATCTTGCCCTCCGGCCCGGGCGGCAAAGCATCTTGCCGCAACACGTCGAGGCCGGCGGCTTCGAGCCACTGCGTCACCGCCTCGGCGGCGAAGCCGAGCCGGCGATGGGCGTGCTCCTCGCGCAGAAATTCGAGGTCGTGCGGCGCAAAATCGACGACCAGGAGCCGGCCGCCCGGGCGGAGCACGCGCGCCGCCTCGCGGATGGCCCGCGCGCTGTCGTCGAGGAAGTGCAGCACCTGATGGATGATGACGACGTCGAAGGAATCCCGCGGCAGAGCGAGATCGTAGATGTCGCCCTGGCGCACGCTGCAATGCTTCAGGCCGGCGCGATCGAGCCGGGCGCGGGCCAGCGCCAGCATGTCGAGCGACAAATCGAGGCCGAGCCCGCGCTCGATGTCGGGCGCAAACAGCTCAAGCATGCGCCCGGTGCCGGTGCCGAGATCGAGCAGCGCGCGGATCGGCTTGGCGGCAAGGGCTAAGCGGATGGCGTCTTCGACGGCGGCGTCGGCGACGTGCAGCTTGCGGATGCGGTCCCATTGCGCGGCATGGCGCCGGAAGTAATTCTGCGCGGCGGCGGCGCGCGCGGCGCGCACCGCGATGAGCCGCTCGCGGTCGCGCGCGATCGCCGGGTCGCTGGCGTCGAGCCGTCCGATCAGCGCACGGGCGAGCTCGGCGCCGCCGCCGCGCTCGGCGAGCCTGAAGAATGCCCATGAGCCTTCGCGGAAGCGCTCGACGAGCCCCGCCTCGGACAATAGCCGCAAATGCCGCGACAGCCGCGGCTGGGACTGGCGCAGGATTGCGGTGAGGTCGGACACCGTCAGTTCGGCTTCGCCAAGCAGCGCCAGGATGCGCAACCGGGTCGCCTCGCCCGCGGCTTTGAGCGTGGCGGTGAGCCCGGCAAAACTCAGTTGCTCTTTATCCATCGGGCTAATCCCAGCTAATTCTTCGATATAAAGATATCTTTATATCATTAAGCGGAGCGGGGCAAGGTCCCAAAAACAGTGGGACGCGGCCCCGTGGGACGATCAACCGGAGGCTCTGGCGGCTCCGCGGCGCGCGTGTCAATTTGCCGACATGGTCGAGACCGCCAAGCCTCATGCTCCGGCGCCCGGCTTGGCGCCGGAAGCCGACCGCGCCGCGCTGCGCGCGGGCGAAGTGGCGGTCGCGCTGCCCAAAGAGTTCGACGCGTCGCTCTACTATATCGGCCGCATCCGCACGCCGTGGCGGCGGCGCGAAGACTGCCCGAAGAACATCCGCGAATCCGACGCCGTCTGCACCGTCGAAGTCGATCCGCGCTGGGTTCGGGGCCTCGCCGGCCTCGAAACCGCAAGCCACGTGTGGCTCCTATATTGGATGGACCAGGCGCGGCGCGATCTCGTGTTGCAGGCGCCGCGGCATTATGCCGAACAGCGCGGCACTTTCGCGTTGCGCTCGCCGGTACGGCCCAACCCAATCGCGATCGCGGTGGCGCGGCTCATCCGCATCGAGGGCAACACGCTCACGGTCGTCGGCGTCGACTGCCTCGACAACACCCCGCTCCTCGACATCAAGCCCTATTTCGCCTCGACCGATTCGGTGCCGGACGCGCAAGTCGGCTGGCACAAAGGGCGGAGCGGTTGAAGATTGGCCGTCATTGCGAGCGAAGCGAAGCAATCCAGCTCAGAGCGGGCGATCTGGATTGCTTCGTCGCTCCGCTCCTCGCAATGACGACGGCCAAAAATTACGCCATAATTCCTCTGCTACGTACCCTTGCCCCACGTTCGCCCCAGCACGCGCAGCCAATTGCGAAAGCACAGTTTCTCGATCAGCGCCTTGCCGAAGCCGCGCTGACGCAGCGCCTGGACCAGAATTTGTAGGCCCGCCGCATTGCCGAGTTCGGCCGGGATCATGGCGCCGTCGAAATCGGAGCCAAATCCCACATTGTCCTCGCCGGCATGTTCGAGCATGTGCTCAATATGCTGCACGATCAGTTCCACCGGCGTGTCCTTGTCGTGACGGCCGTCGGGACGAAGGAAGCTTGTCGCGAAGTTGACGCCGACCAGTCCGTCGGACTTGCCGATGGCCGCCAATTGCCGGTCGGTCAGATTGCGCGAATGCGGGCTGATCGCATGCGCGTTGGAATGCGTGGCAATGAGCGGCGCCGTGCTGAGTTCGGCGGTGTCCCAGAAGCCGCGTTCGTTCAGATGCGACAGATCGATCACAATCCGTAACGCGTTGCAGGCGCCGATCAGCGCCTTGCCGAGGTCGGTCAGACCGGGGCCGGTGTCGGGCGACGACGGACAGCGGAACGGCACGCCGTGGCCGAACGCATTCGGCCGGCTCCACACCGGGCCGAGCGAGCGCAAGCCGGCCGCGTAGAGCACGTCCAACAGCTCGAAATTCGCGTCGATGGCTTCGGCGCCTTCGATATGCAGCACCGCCGCCAGTGTGGCGTCGGCGAGGCAGCGTTCGATATCGCCGGCACTGCGGCAGACGTGCACGCGCCCTTGCGACTCGCGCTCGATCCGCAATAGCAGCGACGCCATGGCGAACACGACCCGCTGCGCCTCCGCCGCATCGACCGCGGGTGGCGCGGGATCGCTGCCGATGACGCCGCCGGTTTCTTGAGCCGGCGTTGCGCCGGCGGCGGCTTCTTTCCGTTTCGGCGAAGGCACGAAGATCGCGAACAAGCCCCCGGCAAATCCGCCCTGGCGCGCTTTGGGCAAATCCAGATGGCCCTTGTCCTCGCCCTGCAGGAACGCCGCGACCGCATCGGCCCCGGCACGCCGATGCAGCCGCAGCAGCACGTCGTTGTGGCCGTCGAAGATCGGGATGGGTTTGGGGGAGGGCACCTGTGGTCCTCTGTTGCATCAAACGCGGCACGGTAGGATGGGTTGAGCCGTTGCGAAACCCATCATACAGCCTCGCCGCTCTGCGTCCGCCGACGTTCTGCTTCCTTTTTCTTCGGTCATTGCGAGCGACGCGAAGCAATCCAGTTCTGAGGCGCCGTTCTGGATTGCTTCGTCGCTTCGCTCCTCGCAATGACGCATCCTTAAAACAACGCCGGCACGATCCAGACCGGGATGATGCCGACATAAATCACGCCATCGGCGACGCGCAGCGGCAGCGCTATGGCGGGCTTTTTGTCGATC
Source organism: uncultured Alphaproteobacteria bacterium (assembly GCA_963729335.1). Taxonomy (GTDB): domain Bacteria; phylum Pseudomonadota; class Alphaproteobacteria; order Rhizobiales; family Xanthobacteraceae; genus BOG-931. The sequence goes on along the minus strand of CAVSNN010000001.1, from coordinate 499,311 downwards.
TCGGTCGGCTCGCCCATTTTCTTGATGCTGTCGATCAGGCTCGCATTGGTCTGATCGCGCACCACCCCGCTCAATCCCGGCAAGAGCCGGTCGAGCGCGTTGAGGCCTTGGGCGGGCGAACCGGCCCCGCCGGTAAGCCGGTCGATGCCTTGCCCGATCAATTGGTCGATGCCCAGAAGCGGCACGATGTTCTCGATGCCGGCGACGGCGACGTGAAGCACGCCGTCGAGCCGGCCGTTTTCGTTCACGGTCAGCGTCCCGGTGCCGACCACGACGGCGTCGCTGCGCTCGATACGGAACGATTTGATGTCGATGCCGCCGCCCGAGGCCCGCATTTGGCGAAACAGCACCGGCCACGGCTTCGGCGCGAAATCTGTAAAACCGTGCAGCACCGCATCGATGTCGCCTTGCAGCGGGGCGGCAAGCAAGGGGTGAAAGCTCGGCGCCAGCGCCGCGGTGAAATGTCCGGTCGCCTCGATCACCGGATTATGACGCGCCGAGCCCTCGATGATGCGGCCGTCGACGGCGACGCGGTCGGCCTGAAAGATCATGCCGCTGCCGGGGCCGGCGACGCGATCGAGCCGCGGCTTAATAAGCCTGAGCGAAACGCGCTCCGGATCGGGCGGCAGGCCGAGCAGATCGATTTGCGCGCGCGACCAGTTGACGACGAAGATCGGCGGCTCGCCCGGATTGGCGAGCGTAACCGGGCCGGCGATCTCGCCGTGCAGCAAGGTCGGCCGGTAAAGCGCGGCCGAGAAAGCGATCGCGGTCGCCCGCACGTCGAACGGCGGCTGATTGCTGTTGAACGCGGCTGCCGCCTGGTCGCAGCGCGACACGATGCGGAACGGAAAGCCGCCGATGCTTTGCGAGCCGCAGCGGTAGATGCGGCCGAGCGCGGCTTCCCGGTCGACCCAGCCGGACAAGGCGCGGTCGGCGATCGAGGCAGCGTAGTACCAGCCCCAGCTCAGGCCGACGGCGAAAGCGATCACGATGGCGACCGGGGCCACGACCAGCCACAGCCGCCGCCGGGGCGCGGCGGGAGGCCGGCGCGCCGGCCGGGGCGCGGATCGCATCATGCTGAGCGGAGATTGCCCGGACATTGTCCCTCTTTGGCGTCCCTCTATGACCCTCTATGGCCTGGCAAACACGGCGCCATTGTGCCGCCGTTGTCGTCCTGTTAGGCGAGCCAAGTTTATGAGGCGAGTCAACGAGGGCTGATGCATACGACTGCCGAGCACGACAGCGGGGACCTCTGGGTTTTCGGCTATGGCTCGCTGATGTGGCGTCCGGGGTTTGCCTATCTCGAACGGGTGCCGGCCCGGCTTGTCGGCCTGCACCGGGCGCTCTGCGTGTTTTCCTTCGTGCATCGCGGCACGCCGGAGCGGCCGGGCCTGGTGCTCGGGCTCGATCGCGGCGGCATGTGCCGCGGCATCGCTTATCGCGTTGCGGCCACCAAGCGCGCCGAGACCATCGGCTATTTGCGCGCGCGCGAGCAGGTCACCACCGTCTATCTCGAGACGATGCGGCAGATCGAGCTTGAAGATCGCAGCCGGCGGCGGGTGCGGGCGCTGTGCTACGTCGTCGATCGCAGCCACGTGCAATATGCCGGCCGGCTGGCCTCGCCGAGAGCCTGCATCACGTGCGGCAGGGCCATGGCAGCTCCGGCCCAAACCGCGAATACGTGCTCGAAACGGTGCGGGCGCTCGAGGCGCTCGGCTATCGTGAGAGCGAATTGCATTTGCTCGCCGAGCGGCTCGCCGGGAATCAGGGAACAGTGATCAGGGGTCAGGGGTCAGGGGTCAGTGATCAGGAATCAGCGATCATGAGCCGGCTTGCTGATCCCTGATTCCTGATTCCCGATTCCTGGAGCAAGCGCGCCGCGCTGCCTCGATGACCGATTGCAGCCGGCTGAAGAACGCGTCCTTGTCGAGGCCCGGCGGAATCGGATCCAAAACTTCGACGATGATCGTGCCGGGCAAGCGGCGCAGCGATCGGCGCGGCCAAAACAGTCCGGAATTGAGCGCCAGCGGCACGCAGGCGACGCCGGCCTTGCCGTAGAGTAAACGATGCCGGGCTTGTAGTCCGGCTCAGCGCCCGGCGGACGCCGCGTGCCCTCGGGAAAAATGACGATCTGGCGGGGCCGCGCGCCAGCGAGCGTTTGCCGCGCGCGCGCCGTCATGCGCGCCAGCGCCGCCATCCCGGCGCTGCGGTCGATCGGGATCAGGCCGGCCTTCCACATGTACCAGCCGAACAGCGGAATCCACATCAATTGGCGCTTGAGCACATAGACCGGATCGTCGAGCACGGCGTAAAGCGCGAATGTCTCCCACGCGATTGATGCTTGCAGGCGACGATGCAGGCGCCTTGCGGAATTTTTTCGATGCCGCGCCATTCGACTTCGGTGCCGCAGACGACGCGCAACAGCCACAGGCTGGTGCGGGCATAGGAGCGGATGAATGCGCGCAGCGCCGGATAGGGCAGCGCGAGCGTCGGCAGCGCCACGATCATGTGAACGATCAAATTCACGATAGAACAGCGCGTTGAAAACGAGCGAGCGGACGAAAATCGCCAATGATCGGGACACGAAGACCTGTCGCGGAGCTGGTTTGCCGGAAACCGGCGGTCGGCCTTCGGCTGTCACGCTCGATGCGATGCGGGCGCCGCCAATTCGCTCGTCTGCGCAAGCGAGTCGAACCGCATGCGCACCTTGGCGGCAAGGTATTTGAGATATTCCGACAGCACCAGTCTGGTCGTGGCGCCGTTCGACCACCACGGTTCGATGCGCAGCCGGTCGGACACGACCGGGAACGGAATCAGCGCGACGTCCGGCAGCTGGTGCGCGAGTTCGGCGAGCGCGCGCGGCATATGATAGGCCGAGGTGACGACGATGAGCGAATGGAAGCCGTGCTCCAGCGCCCAACGCCGCGCCTGCACCGCATTTTCGAACGTGTTTTGGGCGGAATAGTCGAGGTCGACGCAGCAGGCCAGGACCGTTGTTGTATTTGACGACCTCGCGGGCGATATCGCCCGTCGTGGTGCCGGGATTGACGCCGGTGATCAGCAGCCGTTTGCCGCGGCCGGAGGCGAGCAGTTCGAGCGCATCGCTGACGCGCGAGGTGCCGCCGGTCAGCACCACGATGCCGTCGGCGTTGCGGTCGAGCACGACCTGCTGGCTGGGCAACAGCCAGACGAAACCGGCGAAGCCGAGCATCAGCAAGACGGCGCACAGCAGCGACCAGCTTCAGGCCGATCGACCTGATGCGCCGCGTTCTGACCGCGGTCCTAAGGCTGAGCATCGCCGCGCGCGTCCCTCGCGCCAGGGTCCATTGTCAGCATCGGCAGTCCCTCGCCGGAACTATAGCTGCGATTCCGGCGGCAGTTTGAAAACCGGGCGGATTGTCTCAATCGATCTTCTCCAGGGTCTGGTTGACGGTGCGGCGCGAGGCCAACGCCGTCACCACCGCCATCAGCACGATCAGCGCCAGGATGGCACAGCAACCGGCAACGCCGATGGAAAGGCTGCCGAACAGCGCCGCCGCCTCGTCGCCGCCGGCTGTGCCCGACACCCAGGCATTGACGGCTCCCAGGATGCCGAACAACAGCCATGCGCGCCGCCGCCGCCGATCGCGCCGCCCTTGAAGCCGAGCAGGAGAAAATGGCGCTGGAACTGGCTGGCGACGAAGCCGTCGGTGGCGCCGACATAATGCAGCACTTCGACGATCGGCCGGTTGGTCGCCATGGCGCCGCGGGTGGCGAAGGTGACCGACAGCACGGTCACGGCGACGCACCAGCGCAAGGATCGCGATGCCGACGGCGACCGCGGTCTCCGCCATGGCGCGCATGCGATCGATCCAGCCGCGGTGATCGTCGAGGCTGGCGCTCGGCACCTGCGCGGCAAGCGCGGCGCGCAGCTGCGCGAAATCCGGCGTCGCCCCGGAGGCGAGCTTGACGACGATCATGCGCGGAATCGGCAGTTCGTTGAGCGCAAGACCGGAGCCGAGCCACGGCTCGACCAGCGCTTCGGATTCCTCCTTGGTGTAGGCGCGGACGTCGGCGATGCCGGCAGTCGCCGCGCGCCGCCGCGATGGCCGCCTGCACGTCGGCCTCGATGTCGCGTCCGGCAGCCGGCCGGACCTGGATGGTGACCTCGCGCCCGACGTCCGATTGCCAATCGCTTGCCGAGCTCGACCACCATCGTCACGGCGCCGGCCGTCAGCGCGGCGAGGAAGGTCAGGATGGCGACGACCGCGGTCAGCGAGCGGCCGGCGATCGAGCCGCTCGGCACGATCGGCGCCGGGGCCCGCTGCGCCAAAAGCCGCGAGGAGTCCGGCGACCCCGGCGTCCCACGGCTCCGCCATGGCCTGCGCCGGCTCAATCGTAGACATGCAAGCCGTCCCTCGTGCAGCACCAGGCGGCGGGCGTCGTATTCGTCCATCAAGGCGATATCGTGCGTGGCGATGACGACCGAGGTGCCCGATTTGTTGAGCTCGATGAACAGCCGCAGCAAGCGTTGGCCGAGATTGGGATCGACGTTGCCGGTCGGCTCGTCGGCGAGCAGGAGCTGCGGCCGCGCGATCACGGCGCGGGCGATGGCGGCGCGCTGCTTCTCGCCGCCCGACAGCACCGGCGGCAACGCCGTCGATGCGCTCGCCGAGACCCACCCATTGCAGCAACTCGACGACCTCGGCGCGGTAGGCGGCCTCATCCTTGCCGAGCACGCGCAGCGGCAGCGCCACGTTCTCGTAAGTGGTCATGTGGTCGAGCAGCCGGAAATCCTGAAACACGATGCCGATGCGGCGGCGCAGCGTGGCGCGGCCGTCCTTGGTCAGCGTCGCGGTGTCCTGGTCGAACATCGAAATCAGCCCGCGCGTCGGCTTGAGCGACAGAAACAGCATGCGCAGCAGCGAGGTTTTGCCGGCGCCGGACGGCCCGGTGAGGAACTGGAACGAATGGGTGTCGATGCGAAAGCTGAGGTCGCGCAGGACCTCCGGGCCGAGCCCGTAGCGCAAGCCGACATTCTCGAATCGGATCACCCGGTCCCTCCGAACACCGCACGCGCGGACTGCCGTCGCCGCCTGATTCGCCCTGCCGCGAACTTACCACCGCCCGGCGGCGCCGGCTCGCCGTGCCGGTTTGGTTTCCAATCCGTTAACGGATCGCCTGCTAGGCTCGCCGCAAAGCTGCCGTGCTCGTCTGATTCGCCGATGCTGATCGTCTGCCCGAACTGCGCTACGTCCTATGATCGTCGACGGGGCAAGCCTGCGGCCGAACGGCCGCCGGTGCGCTGCGTGCGCTGTCGCACGGTCTGGCACGCCGAACTGCCGCATCCGGAGAAGCTCGTTGCCGCGGCCGAGGCGCTGGCGCCCGGCGCGGTCGAGCCCGCGATGGCCGGCGCCGCGGCCGAGCCGCCGCTAGCGCCGCCCGCGGCCACAGCCGACTTTGCGGCGAGCGCGGCGCCCGAGGAAGCGGCGCCGAAGCCCACCTTTGAGCCGCCCGCCGAGAGCCCTCCACCCGGCTCGGCCGAAGGTCCGAACGCCGCCACCGTAGCAGGCGATCCGGCCGTCGAGGTCGAATCCCCGCCGATCGCGCCGGCCGATCTCGATGCCGAGGCGCCGCCGATCGACGTCGAAGCGGACAGAGCCCGCCGCGGCCACCGTCGAGCCGCTCCAGGACATCGAGATCGTTGGCGGCGCGGCGCTTTGCGCGTCCGCGCCAAGCGCAAGAAGTGGCACTGGCCGCTGTCGCGCCTGCAATCGGGCATCCTGGCGCTGCTCGTCGCCGATGCGATTATCGTCGGCTGGCGCGCCGATTTCGTGCGCGCTATGCCGCAGACCGCCTCGTTCTACGCCTGGATCGGCCTGCCGGTGAATTTGCGCGGGCTCGATTTCGACAGCCTGACCACCGCGACCGAACAGCATGAGGGCGTGCCGATCCTGGTGGTCGAGGGCAACATCGTCAACGACACCAGCAAGCCGGTCGAGCGTGCCGCGGCTGCGGTTTGCGGTCCGCAATGCCGCGCAACAGGAGATCTATTCCTGGACCGCCGTGCCGCCGCGCGCGGTGCTGCCGCCGGGCGAGGCGGTCGGCCTTCCGCACCCGGCTCGCCTCGCCGCCGCCGGACGCCCACGACGTGCTGGTCCGTTTCGTCAACCGCTGCGACATCATCGACGGAGACACGCTGACGCCATGGCGCGCATCCTGATCGCCGAAGACGAGGAAGCGCTGTGCGCCATGTGCGCGCGCGCGCTTGCGACGGCCGGCCACGAGGTCGACGACCGCCTGCGACGGCAGCGATGCGCTCGACGCGCTCAAGCGCGAAAACGGCCGTTTCGATCTGCTGCTGACCGATATCCGCATGCCGATCATGGACGGCATCGCGCTGTCGCTCGCCGCGGCGCGCGACTTTCCCGATCTCACCATCCTGCTGATGACCGGCTATGCCGATCAGCGCGAGCGCGCCCACGGCCTCGACGCGCTGATCCACGACGTGATCGCCAAGCCGTTCTCGCTGGCCGCGCTGCGCGGCGCGGTGGACGAAGCGCTGCGCGTCAAGGCGCGCGGTGAATGCAGCGCACTTCCACCGTCATGCTTCGTCCGACGCCGCATAGGGCCGCGGCAGCGGCTCGACCGGCAGATCGGGATGCGACGCGGCCGAAATCCGGCGCCGGCGAATCCTGCCCGATCTCGACGATGCCGCGGCGGATCGCGCGGGTGCGCGTGAAATGCTCGAACAAAGCCTCGCCGTCGCCGCGGCGGATGGCGCGCGTCAATTGCGACAGGTCCTCGTTGAAGGTGCCGAGCATTTCCAGCACCGCGTCCTTGTTGGCGAGGAAAACGTCGCGCCACATGGTCGGGTCGGACGCGGCGATGCGGGTGAAATCGCGAAAGCCGCCGGCGGAGAATTTGAGCACCTCGGAGCGCGTCACCTCGGCGAGCTCGTCGGCGGTGCCGACGATCGTATAGGCGATCAGATGCGGCAGATGGCTGGTGATCGCCAGCACCAGGTCGTGATGCTCGGCCGGCATGGATCTCGACATTGGCGCCGAGCGCGCGCCAGAACGCGGCGAGCCGTTCGACGGCGGCGGGATCGGCGCCTTCGGGCGGCGTGAGAATGCACCAGCGGCCGACGAACAGTTCGGCGAAGCCGGCGTCGGGGCCGGAATGCTCGGTGCCGGCGACCGGATGCGCCGGAACGAAATGCACGCCGCGCGGGCAGATGCGGCGCCATGTCGCGCACGATCGCGCGCCTTGACCGAGCCGACGTCGGACACGATCGCGCCGGGCTTCAGATGCGGCGCGATCTCCTTGGCGATGTCGCCGCAGACGCCGACCGGCGCGCAGACGATGACGAGATCGGCGCCGGCGACCGCGGCGGCATTGGTTTCCACCACCTGGTCGGCGAGCCCGAGTTCGGCGACGCGCCGGCGGGTGGCGGCGGAGCGCGCGCTCGCCACGATCTCGCGCACCGCGCCTTGCGCGCGCGCCGCCCGCGCGATCGAGGAGCCGATCAGGCCGACGCCGATCAGCGCCAGGCGGTTGAACAGCGGTGCGGATTTTGCCACAGCGTCACGCCGGCTTTCGCCAAAAATTCCTTGAGCGCGCGCGACGACGAGGCGGTTGGCCTCCTCGGTGCCGACCGTCATGCGCAGCGCGTTCGGCAGCTTGTAGGCGGTGGTCTGGCGCAGGATGAGCCCGCGCGCGGTGAGGAAGGCGTCGGCGTCCTTGGCGGTGCGGCCCTTGGTTTCCGGAAAATGGATCAGCACGAAATTGGCGACGCTCGGCGTCACTTTCAGGCCGAGCTTGCCGATCTCGTCCGTCAGCCAGGCGAGCCAGCGCGTGTTGTGCTCGCGCGAGCGCTCCTGGTGCTCGACGTCCTCGATCGCCGCGATGCCGGCGGCGATCGCCGGCCCGGTGACGTTGAACGGGCCGCGAATGCGGTTGACGGCGTCGACGATGTGCGGCGGGCGCGAACATCCAGCCGAGCCGCAGCGCCGCCAGGCCGTGGATTTTCGAAAACGTGCGGCACATCACGACGTTTTCGGAGGTGGCGACCAGCTCGATGCCGGCTTCGTAGTCGTTGCGCCGGACGTATTCGGCGTAAGCGGCGTCGAGCACCAGCAGCACGTGCGCCGGCAGGCCGCGGTGCAGCCGCTTGACCTCGTCGAACGACAGGCAGGTGCCGGTCGGATTGTTCGGATTGGCGAGAAAGACGATCTTGGTCTTGCTCCGTCACCGCCGCGAGGATGGCATCGACGTCGGCGGTGAAATCCGTCTCCGGCGCCACCACCGGCTTGCGCGCCGGTGCCGAGCGTCACGATCGGATAGATCAGAAAGCCGTGCGTGGTGTGGATCGCCTCGTCGCCGTCGACGAGATAGGCGTGCGCCAGCAAATGCAACAGATCGTCGGAGCCCGCGCCGCAGACGATGCGGTCGGGATCGAGCCCGAACGCGCGCCCGATCGCCTCGCGCAGTTCGCTCGGCCGAGCCGTCCGGATAATCCTCGCAGATGATCGGCGCACGCCTTATAGGCCGCGATCGCGCGCGGGCTCGGCCCGAGCGGCGTCTCGTTCGACGACAGCTTGAACACCTTGGCCACGCCCGGCGCCTTGCTCTTGCCGGGCACATAGGCCTCGATATCGAGCACGCCGGGCCGGGGCTTGGGCGCATCGCAGTCATCAGTCTCTCGCTCCTTGGTCACTCTTGCTTCATTCGCCGCCTCGAAGCGGGGAAGGGCGGTCATGCCTTTGCGGGCACCGTATAGCGGGTCGCGTGACTGCCGACGAGGGCCGCGGAGCGGATCGAGGCGCCGATCCCGACGCAGGGCGTCGGCGACGGCCTCGATGCCGCCGCGCTCGACCGAGACCAGCAGCGCCGCGCCGTCGAAGGCGCGGTCGGGCACCGCGATCACGTCGGCGAGCGCCGCGACGGCGTTGACCGCCGCGGCGCTCCAGCCGGACACCCGCATGCTCCAGACTTCGGTTTCGGTCACCATGGCGTCGGCGGCGGCGCGCGAGACGACGAAAACCGGCATGGCGGCCGGATGATCGGCGCGCTCGACGAACGGCAGCCGCGCGATGATTTTCGGCGCGGTTTCGAATTCGAGCGCCGCCCACCACGGGCCGGCGCCGGCGATCGCGAAGGCCGGAACGAGCCCGAGATCGCCCTTCGATTCGGTGACCGCTTCGACCACGCTCGCCGCCCCCATATGCGGCACGAACGGCACGGTGAAGCCGAAATGGAATCGCGCGGAATCGCGCATCAACGCGTCGCCGGCGGACAGGTCGGCATGCACCGAGAACGGCGCCTGCACATAGGTGAAGGTCGAGATGATGACGCGCCAGATGCTCTCGGCGGTATCGAGCGGCAGGTTGCCGTGATGGCGCGCGACCAGCCGGCGCATCATGTCGGCCTCGCGCGCCGGGCGGAACGCCGAGCCGGTTTCCTCGGTCTTTTTCACCGCGATCAGGCGGTCGATGATCTCGCCGCGCTCGATCAACAGCTCGTGCATCGCCTCGTCGATGCGATCGATGTCGCGCCGCAGATCGGCGAGCGATTGGTCCTTTTGGCGCGGCGGTTTCGGCATGGTTAAACCCGCCTGCGTGGCCGAAGCCACTTCGGCGTGGCGAAGGCCCGGCAATTTGGCCGATTGATAGGTGCCGGCAGTGCCGAAATCAAAGAAAACGTTGACTCCCGGCCGCAGGGGCCTATTTACGCCGTTTTGACCGCCACTTGTCCCCACGGGGCGGCTCGACCACGCCGGGAAGCGCGGCATCGAAGGAACGTATCGATGGCCGACGTCAGCGCCACGCTCGATCTCGCCGACCGCACGCGCGAAGCGGACGAGCCGCATTCGCCGGTGGTGCGTTTTGCGCCGAACAATCCGCTGCGGCTCGACGCCGGCGTCGATTTCGCCCCGCTGCAGATCGCCTACCAGACCTACGGCGCGCTCAACGCCGCACGCAGCAATGCGGTGCTGGTCTGCCATGCGCTGACCGGCGATCAGCATGCCGTCAACGACCATCCGGTGACCGGCAAGCCGGGCTGGTGGGAGACCATGGTCGGGCCCGGCAAGCCGATCGACACCGAGCGCTATTTCGTCATCTGCCCGAACGTGGTCGGCGGCTGCATGGGCAGTTCCGGGCCGGCCTCGACCAATCCGGCGACCGGCATGCCGTGGGGTCTCGATTTTCCGGTCATTACCGTGCGCGACATGGTGCGCGCGCAGGCGATGCTGCTCGATCATCTCGGCATCGAGTCGCTGTTCGCGGTGGCAGGCGGCTCGCTGGGCGGCATGCAGGTGCTGCAATGGGCGGCAAGCTATCCGCAGCGCGTGTTTGCGGCACTGCCGATCGCGGCGGCGACCCGGCATTCGGCGCAGAACATCGCTTTCCACGAAGTCGGCCGCCAGGCGGTGATGGCCGATCCGGACTGGCGCGGCGGGCGCTATTTCGCCGAAGGCATCAATCCGCGGCGCGGGCTGGCGGTGGCGCGCATGGGCGCGCATATCACCTATCTCTCCGACGCCGCGCTGCACCGCAAATTCGGCCGCCGCTTCCAGGACCGCGACAATCTGACGTTCTCGTTCGACGCCGACTTTCAGGTCGAATCCTATCTGCGGCATCAGGGCATCACCTTTGTCGAGCGGTTCGACGCCAATTCGTATCTCTATCTGACCCGCGCGATGGATTATTTCGATCTCGCCGGCGACTATGACGGCGTGGTGGCGAATGCGTTCCGCGGCACGCCGACGCGGTTCTGCGTCATTTCGTTCACCAGCGACTGGCTGTTCCCGACTCCGGAATCGCGCGCTATCGTGCATGCGCTCAATGCCGCAGGCGCGCGCGTCTCGTTCGCCGAGATCACGACCGACAAGGGCCATGACGCGTTCCTGCTCGACGAGCCGGAATTGTTCGCGATCGTGCGCGGCTTTCTCGAAGGCGCCGCCAAGGCGCGCGGGCTAGAGGCGAGGTAACGATGCTGTCGCGTCTGAAATACGATCTCACCATGGCGGAAGCCGCGCGCGGTCCGGGCGGTTCGCGCGTCGACTTGCTTGTCGTCGCCGACATGGTGGAACGCGGCGCGCGCGTGCTCGACGTCGGCTGCGGCGACGGCGAGCTGTTGCGGCTGTTGGAAACCCGCGGCGTCGACGGCCGCGGCATCGAACTGTCGCGCGAAGGCGTCAACGAATGCGTCGCCAAGGGCCTCGCCGTGGTCCAGGGCGACGCCGACACCGACCTCGAAGACTATCCCGACGACGGTTTCGATTTCGTCATCCTGTCGCAGACTTTGCAGGCGACGCGCCGGCCGCGCGTCGTGCTCGAACACATGCTGCGCATCGGCCGCCACGCCATCGTGTCGTTCCCGAATTTCGGCCACTGGCGCATCCGGCTGCAAATCTTCTTCGGCGGCCACATGCCGCATACCGACAATCTGCCCTATGCCTGGTACGAGACGCCGAATATCCACTTTTGCAGCATCAAGGATTTCCGCCAGCTCTGCCATGCCGCCGGCGCCAAGATGGAAGAGGCGGTGGCGCTCAATGCCTGGGGCGGGCGGATGCGGCTGAAAATGCCGTGGTGGTTCTGGAACCTGTTCGGCGAACAGGCGGTGTTTTTGCTGAGCCGGCAGGGCTGACCGGAATTCTGCTATATAATGCGCTCCGGCGTCACGTATGCGCGCGTCGGCTTGCTGGCGCGGGCCCGTAGCTCAATGGTCAGAGCTAGCGGCTCATAACCGCTTGGTTGGAGGTTCGAGTCCTCCCGGGCCCACCACTAAATAAAATCAATGGCTTAGCCGCAAAACTAGGGACAATAGTGACCGTCTTTAGGGACAGTCCGATGCCATTTTGGTTGAAGTCACGGCGCAATGTGTGAACGGTCACGTAGCTTAATGCTCGTTCGGGTCAAATTCTGGAAGCTCATCCTCGAACTCAAAATCGGCGTCGTTTCCGTGGCGACTGAACACCAGCAATCCACTCGTCTTGATTTTATCCCGTAATCCGGGTTCCGCTGTCCAGTAATCATTGATTTCTACTGCAACATCAAGTCGCCTCGTTAACTCACTGGCCCATAGTTCAGGCTCGCAGTATGCCGGAGGGGCAACGACTAGCACGTCTAAGTCGCTATCTTCTGTCGGATTACCCCATACACGGCTGCCATAAAAATATACTCTGTTCACTTCCTTCTTGCCTTGTGCCCAACACCAGCACAATTTGGCCTGACGGTCGAGCATGATTGCCACCGCAAATTTCCTTGATGAAGCTTCGTCGAATGAATAGTTGCGAGGGCTTAAACAAAGATTTCCCGAAGGTGGCATAATGGTGTGGTCCTTATGGCGGTGCGCCGCAACCGTTGTGTTCTTGGCCTCTCTCTCGGTACCAGTTCGTGCTGCCGAAATGGGGTGTGCATCGTTCTACGGCAACACGCCTGTCCCCGAAGATCGCGCTAAGAACTTATGGCCTTCGGGAGTTAGGCCAACCGCCGACACATGCAAAGCCGCGTTCATTCAAGGCGACATTGTCGAGGGCGACTACCAAAAGTTTCTCAGTCTCTATAGAAAGAACCATCCCTTCATGGAGCATGTGTCCCTTAAGTCGCCGGGGGGCACGGTCGATGACGCCATGGAAATCGGACGACTTTTTAGAAAATACCTGATTGCCGTAGACTCCCCCTGGCAGGAGGTCGTAGGCGGACAATCAGTGATGATGAGTTACAGGACCGGATTGTGCGACGGTCCAAACTGTCACTGCGCAAGTTCTTGCGCGCTCATTTGGTTCGGTGCACCCGAGAGAACTGGGGATATTGGATTACATCGTCCCCGCACTGACGACCCGGCCTTTAAGGTGCTTTCGGCTGCCGATGCTGCTAGCGCATACAGGCGAATGCTTGATGAGATTGTTCGTTATTTGCAAGTAATGGAAACGCCAAGACCAATGATCGACGCGATGGTTTCAACTAGCTCAGCAGAAATTCGTTGGGTCCGGTGGAATGACGACAAGACTGCTTCGCTGTGGCGTGCTCCGAGCTTCGCAGAATGGGCAGATGCCGCCTGCGGGCAATTCACCAACCAAGAAACTAATACGATGATCCAACTTGATATAAAAAAGGAACATCAAGCGTTATCGCAGACGGAAGAACTTCTACGCACGTTGCTCAAGGAAAAAGATGCCAAAAAATTCAATTGCGAAACGGCATTGATTTCTAGCCAAAGGGACAAGCTCCCACCGCCGTGAAGCGTGCATGAGCAAATGGCCGCTTTTTACCGGCACTATCCGCCCGGCGAAACCCGGAGATGTGGCCGCGCCGTCGCCGAAGCTGCGTAGCCTGTTCGCGCGGACGTTCGTGTTCCTGTCCGCTGCACTGATCGCTGGTCTCAGCACGTATTTTTTGCTCGCTCGGTGACGCCGAGCAACAGGGATTTTGCATCCTGCTAAGTTTCTGAATTCTCTCGCAAGTCGGGAGACAGCGCCGCCCTCCCAGATAAATCCCTGTTGCTCGGTCGCGTTCGTATCGGTATATTCACGTCACTCGACGCGTCCAACGGCACAAGCCTGCGTCGAAGTCCCCCGAACTATCAGCGACCGGAGTTTGAACATGCAACGCGAAGCCGCGTCCGTGCGCCAGTGCGCGCTAATTTTCGGGATTAACCCGCGTCATCTGTACGCGGCGATCCGCAATCAAGAAATTTCCTCGCACGCCATTGGTCGCGCGTCGGTGTTGTTCATCGCCGACGTGCGCGAGTGGTTGCGCGCTAAGCCGCAGACGAAATCCCCCACACGCATCAATGATGGAGGTTCCCATGTCGTTGCCGCCTGACACGCGCGCCGCTGTGCACGCATATTTCAAATCGCTCGGCTCAACGGACGCTCAAGCACTCGATGCTGAGACGTTGCACACCGGAAAATTCGATTGGGTCGGCGACACGCTCGTCCTGAAAGAGACGCAGAAACCCGTCACCGATCCGAGTGTGCGCGAGTGGTTTGAAACCAAAGCGCCGCACCTGTTGCCGACTGCCATCGTCGTCGATGAAGCCGATGCAGCGTTCACCGGCAAGAACCTCACGGCGCGCATGGCCTTCGCCAAAAAGAACGGCATGGATGAAGCGGATCGCGTCGCCCGGCTGTACGGCCTGCACGGTGTATCTGATACGCGATCCGGCGTGCGGCCTGCCGAAATCTCGACGGACGAGAAAAAGCCGAAGGGCGACACGAACCCATGGGCCGACAACGAACACAACGTAGATAAATTCGGCAAGTACACGCAAGCTGCATTGAACAAACAATTCGGCCTCGCCCGAGCGAACGTGCAGGCCGCGATAGGTATCGCAGCCGCAGCGGGCGCAAAGCTCGGCGACATCCGTCCTCCGGGTCGCGTCCGTAGATGGATCGCATAGGAGCGCGCGCTGTGGCCATCAAAGACTACCTATCAAAACAAGAGTGGCAGGCACAGCGTCTCGCTGGCGAAGTCGCCAGCGGTCGCATCAAGGCTACAGCCAACGTCAAGGCGTTCATTGACACACACGCGCCGACATTCGGGAAGCGCGCAGCCGTTCCGGCACCGAGCGAGCCGACTAAAACTAAGCACGTTCCCAAGGCGCGACGCTGGTCGGGAATTCCCGGCGGCAGCGATTGCTTCGACGACGCCTCATACGATGGCCGGGGCACGCTCACCTTGAGTTTCATCGGTCCCAAGGCGGGCGTGTACGAGTACGACGTTGACGATGATGAAGCACGTGACGCTCGACAAGCGGCTCGCGATGGCGTGCTCGGCGAATGGTTCAATGAGGAAATCAAGTAGGAGGACGACATGAGCAAGTATCAGAAACACGAATTGCTCGGCACCAACAAATCGGGCAGCACAAGTCTGCGCGGCCCGAAGGGTGCGCCGCGAGTAAGCGAACCTATCGCGCATTCGCATGATCGGTCATTCGAGACCAACCCCGGCGGCTCGCTTGGTCGAGATGGCCGCGTGCCCAAGAGGCACACCGTAGCGGTGCACGACGCAATGCACCGAACGACTGGCACGAACGAAGGCGCTCCGGTCACGTCGTCTCTGATTGATGACGAGAAGATGGACATTTCGCCGACTGTGGATGGCGGCAAGGTCGGCAAGGCTGTGCCGCCAGCCTTTGCTCAACGGTCACGGACGCAAGCCAGCGAAGTTACGCCTGCCGCGCCGGGTGTCCATCACGCGGTCTCGGCATTCGGTGCTGGCGCTCTGCACGTCGCGCGCCACATCAATGCAGATCGGATCATCGGTGAAGGTCTCAAGAACGCCGGTCCCGATCATCCCGCGCGCCTTCGGGGGAAATGAATGGTCCCTGATATTGACGGGAAGCGATGGGCAATTCTGAAACGCAAAGCCAATCGCGCGCATCTTTGGTTGGAGCCGGTCGGCTTCAATCGCTACCGACTGTTGTGCTGGTCTCGTAGAGAGCCGCCGATAGTCGAGGACGGAAACTTTCGACAGATTGAAATCGCCATCGAAACCGTAGGAGGCTCAAGTGGCAAACCAAGTAGCAAAGGGAAATAGCGGCGTCGATCATTCCGGTCTCGCCAACAAAACACCGGCACCGACCAAGGTCGATCCGCGCACCGTGACTGAGTTTCAGAAAGACTACACCTTCGGTCGCGGCAACTACGGCAACAATGCCTACGGTGGGCCAAGCTCGTTGACGCCGGGCATGACCACGGATGGCATCCCGAACCTCGCGCAGAAACGCGACGCTGTACTCGACGAGATACAGGCAAGCGGCACCGCGAGAAACGTCATGACCGGCGACGCGACCGGCCGCACGTGGCCGGGCAAGGACAGCATGAGCACGCGCGGCCTCGCACAGCACGACGATGGCTTGCTTGAGGACATCGCGTCCGGCGAGCGCGGCGGCGGAGCGAAATCGCGGCCGGTGCCGGTGCACTCGTCCATGGCGAAGCGCAGCGTCGATGAAGGAAGCCCCGGCGGTAGCGTCGGCAGTGGATTGAACAACAATCAATCCGATCCAGTGCGCAAGCCGTCGTGAAGTCATGAAGCCGTTTCGACCAAAATCGCAACGGCTTCGCGATCTACAGATCGCAGGCGTCATGGGGCACATGCTCGACTGCCGATTTGAGGATGTGCCCGAAGATGCTTGGTTGAGACAGATGGCCGACGAAATTCTGCCGTGGGAAATCGGCCCCGAAGATTTAGATCGCTATCTACTACGGAGTATCCGACATGACAGAGAACCTCGCAGATTTGGACCCCGTGCTGTTCACCGGCACTAAGTCCGCCAAGTTTGTACGCCCGCCGAAGGAATGGCTCGATGTTCAATCTCAAGCAACTCGCGACGCGCTTGACGAGCTTGAGACGGCAGCGGCGGCGTTGGCGGAAGTCGATGCAGACATCACGGCCGCGCAAGCTCATGTGGTGGAATGTGCCGACACACTGTGTGCCGCACAGGAATTCGAGCGAGCGCATCCGCCGATGACGCCAACGCAACTCGCGCAAGATTACATCCGGCAACAGCGTCGGCAGTGAATTCGATTTCGGTACGACAATGCTGTCCGTACCGGAAAGCCGGTGGGGTGACAGCGGTGACGAAGCCGAGCCGGTGATCTCGTCACTTGCTCAACTGGCTTCCGAGTAGTTCCCACCGGACCCTTAGAACTTAGTGCGGCGCTGCATCGGCCAACGACACTCCGCCGCGCTGAGAACGACCGAGCCGGGTTTGTGCCGTCATTCCCGGCTCGGTCAACCAAACAACGGAGTAATACGATGTCCCTCAATCTTCGCCGCCCCTTCCTACAATCCGCCATCACCGCGTGCGAGCCGCCCGTCACCTTTGAGCGCGTCGTCGCGCTGTTGCCGGACGACTTCGCTCTTGAGCGCGCCGAGTTTGACGAGACGCTCGCCGAGAGCAGTCGAGATGGAGGCGCGCAAGCATATGGATCGTCGAAGCCGACGCCGACAGAACTTGCAAAGCCGGAAAAATCCGAAGCTCCCTCCATGGATAAGGTCGAGGTTCATGGCGAGTGGGATGTCGTCC
Organism: uncultured Alphaproteobacteria bacterium; assembly: GCA_963729335.1. GTDB lineage: Bacteria > Pseudomonadota > Alphaproteobacteria > Rhizobiales > Xanthobacteraceae > BOG-931. The sequence continues at coordinate 482,289 of CAVSNN010000001.1, read as the reverse complement.
CGCCTACCGTGGCCGAAGCACGCATCGCGCTCGACCTTGCACGTGTGAATGTTCGCGTCTTATCTGATCGGCTTCGCGTCGCGCGACACCGGATGGGCGACGCTCTGCAAAAATACATGCAGTCGCGCGGTGCCGCCGGACCTTCGCCGGACGAGTTGCGCCGAGATTTTTGCCGAGCGGAGATGGAGCAACGCCGCGCGAAGGCCGCTGGTCATGGCCCGAACGTAACGCAGGGACAGCCGGGGCCGTCGAAGTTGGATCGGATGATGTTCTACACCGGCAAAGCCGCCGGGGACATCGACGATCACGGTGCGATCCAACATGGCGGACATCGGCGCGGCGCAATGCCTGCATCACAGCGCGGCCGTCGCGTCGCGCCGCGCTGAGTGATGTGCCATGACCGCGTTCCGCCGCCCCAAACCGTGGTCGCCTGTCCGTAAGGACGAGCCGCCGCCGACACCTTGCTACGGTGACTTTCACCGGGCGAGCTTGCAGATCGGCATCCCGGACTTCGACGGCCGCGCGCTCACGCCGCGACACGAATACGTCGAGCCGTATGTGGATCGGAAGCTACGCCTCGCTCGCGAGCGCGCTGGCATCGTAGCCGTCGAGCCGGTGAAGCGGGCGCGAGTTGGCGGTCGCCGAATGCGCGTGTCGCCGTCTGTGCGCCGACAGGTGCGCAGGGATTGGTCTCGATACAGCCTTGCCAGCATCGCCCGTCATCACGGGTTGAGCCTTGACCAAATCGAGCGGATCACGCGCGACCTTGGCGCGAAGCCGAGATGCAGCGCCGAGCGCCCTGCCGCGCCCGCTGGTAAGCGCCCCGCACGCCGGGCCTGTGATAGCCGGTCGAGCCGGCGAGCCAATGGACGCCCACGGCGCGGCGGAAGGCGAGCGATTTCAGCGGTATCGAGGGTTAAGGACCGCCGGCAGCGGGGGAGCCGCAATGGCTGATTATCAAACGACCGTTTGAAATATGGTGACTGGATGCAGCTACATATTTGAAACGACTGTTTGAATTCGTATATCCCTGTTGCTTTCACCCGTGGTGGGCGTAAAAGCTTCCGAACGTGCCGTGAGGCGCGGTGCCGGCTCGGGGTTTCATTCCCCGCTTCTACCCGGCGACCGCATCAAGCCCCGGTCGGTTTCATCCTGCACATGAGCCGCATGTGCGAAGCCCCCGCGCACCACACGCAGGGGCCTCGCAAATCGTCGCCGCGTTGAAGGCGCGGCCCGCCGCTCATGTCGAGCGGTGTGCATGTGTATGGAGCACAGCACGCCATGACCGCTCCCACAGATCAAAATCGAGCGCAAGACGCTCTGCGAGCCGCCATGGCACGCGACGCGGAGGTTTTCCGCGACCGCGATGCTGCGCTTCAATCCTTTATCAGCAAAGAGCCTGTGCCGGCCCCGCCGTCGCCGTCGCGCAATTCAACGCCGCGCGGTGATGACTGCGGTCTCTATTACGATTGCGGGAGGCGGCGATGAACCCCGGCAAGCGCGTTTTGCGCAACCAACACTTCCGGCCTGAATTTCAGACGTGCAACCCACGCTCGCGAGCGAACGACATTCGCGATCCGCGTCGGCCGCGCATGATTGAGCTAAAGGCCGCTGGCCTCACACTGAAAAAGATCGGCGCTGAATTCGGCGTGAGCCGCGAACGCGCCCGCCAACTTATAGGAGCACAGTCATGAGCAAGACAGCCAAACAACTCAAGTCGCTTGTCAATGGCGGCAGCCATCTAGGTAAAGTGTCGTCGGGGTATCGTGACGCAATGCGCAACTGCGACGCCCTGACAGAACGCGCCAACGTCAACTCTGCCAAGGCTCACGATTACGAGCTTGCCAGCAAGGATATACGCGGCAGTCGCATTTATGACCCTTACGCATCGCAGGCGCGTGACTGTCATGCGATTGCGAAACTGCACCGCAATCTCGCAGCACACTGGCGCGGGAAAGCCGACGACCACCGCGATCAACTATTTCGCGGCGTCACCCGCGATCACATGCTCGGAAGTCTATGTTGCGTGCGCGACCTCAGCGATGGCCCGAAGCTAATCGGCTTCATCCTTGACCGATTTGGCGACGCATCGGGCACCGCCAGCAAGCTTCCCGCTCCGTATTTCGCGCGCATCTTTGATGTCTGCGATTACGTGCTGTGGGAAGGTGCAGGCATCGTCATGCTCTCAACCTATAGCCCGATGTCGCTCAACCTCATTGAGGATGACGCAACGGCGGGACTGTAAACGCGAAACGCGCCCGCCGGGGACAAGCCGGCGAGCGCGATGCAGATGTAGAGGTAACGTGTGATGACCAACAACATAAAGCGACCGACGCCGAAGATCAAGGGCACGCTTGCGCTCGCGCTTGCCGTCATCGAAGCACATCCGGGATGGTACATCTTCCCGATCACGCGCTATCAAAAATTCCCGCCGTGTTTTGAGGACAACCTCGCGCTGGCCAGCAACGATCCGAAGCAAATCGAGGCATGGCACCGGAAATGGCAGGCGTGCAATTGGGGCATCGCACTGGCGAAGTCCCGCCTCATCGTCGTTGACGTTGACGAGAAGGAAGGAAAGCACGGTCGCGACACGTATGTCGATCTTGATCTTGACCACGGCTTCCCGGACACGCTCACAGTCAGCACGCCGTCCGGTGGCCATCACTATTACTATCAAATTCCCGACGATGACACAGAGCACAAGCACCGTTGCGCGCTCGGCAAAGCCGGCTTCGGTCGCGACGTTGACGTGCCAAACTACGTGCTCATTCCGGGATGCCGTATCAGCGGCGGCACGTACACGGTCGAGCGCGACATCGTTGTCGCCGAGACGCCAGCATTCTTTTGGAGTTACATCAAAGAGAAGCCGAAGGCTGTCGTCAGTCAAATCGCTGGCGATGTCGAGCTTGACGCCGAGCCGAACGTCAAGTGGTTTATCGACTATCTGAAATTCGACGCGCCGCCATCAATCGAGGGCAGCGGTGGCGAGAAAGTGTTGCTCGATGTATTCGGCGTCGGCAAGGATCATGGCGTCTCGATGGACCGAGCGATTGAGCTTGTGGATGAACATTACAACTGCGCGCCGACGTGCGATCCGCTATGGCTTAATGGCGAGGGCCCTGACGCTGATCGCCTCGATGTCAAAGCGCGCAACGCTTACGGCTATCTGACAGAGAACGCGCCGGGCGAACGCACACCTGAGTTTGAATTCGGCGGCGATGCTCTGCCGGAATTGACCGCCGACGAGATTGCTCTGCGCGAGAAGCGCCAACGCGAGAAGCGCGGCGAGCTTGAGCCGCTCGTCGAAACGCCGCCCGTCGAGACGGCCCATCCGCAGGATAGCGACGACGATGGCCCCGACAAAATGCCCGACCCATTCCATCCGGTCAAATTCGGTGTCGATTGGGTTGTCGAGAATTGGGTGTGGATCATCGAGGCGGAGCGGTTCATGCACCGTAAGACCGGCGCGATGTGGAACCGCAAGCAATTCGACAGCCGCTACAACTTCCTTGGTCGCGGATCATCAATCAGCGGTGAGTTGTTCAAGACGAAAGGCCGCATCCGTCGTTTCATCAAGCTCAAGTATATCCCCGGCGCGGTCGAAGTGCTCGGCGACGATTACAATGCTTGGAAGCCGTCCGACATCGTGGCGGCCGAAGGCAATACAGCCATTTGGAACGAGCACATCAATTATCCGATCCCCGACGATGCCGAGCGCGAGTATGTGCTCAATTGGCTCGCGTGGATCATCCAAAATCTCGGTGTCAAGCCGAACCAAGCGTTGCTGATCGTCGGCACGATGACCGGCACAGGCAAATCAATAGTTTTTAAGATCATGGAGAAGATCATCGGCAAGCTAAACACGAAGCGACCAAAGAATTCCTCGCTCAAGGGTGAGTTCAATGGATGGGCACTCCATTGCAAGCTTTGCATCATTGAGGAATTGATGCAGATCGGGCGACGCGAAGTCGCCAACGAATTGCGTGACATCATCACCGAGCCGACCATCGAAGTGAACATCAAGAACGTGCCGGCATTTGAAATTGACAGTTACACGGCGATGGGAGCGACCACCAATCACCGCGACGCCTTGCCGCTTGAGGAAAACGACCGGCGATGGGCCGCTGTCAGTGCTGTGAACAAGAAACGCAATCCAGCGTACTACAAACGGCTATTTGATGGCCTAGTGAACAACCCCGCCGCCCTCGCGGCCGTCGCATGGGAGCTTGACCACCGGCCGCTTAATGGCTTCGCGCCGTTCGGCGACGCTCCGGTGTTTGCCAGCAAGGAAACGATGATCGACCGCGCCCGGCCGCTGTTGCAGTCATGGCTCAATGAGAACCGCGACGAGTACCCGCTCAATCTCAAGCTAGTGACGGTCGAGGACGTGATCGAGACCTACCCGCACACGATCCCGGATCACGAACGCAAAAAAGCTGAGAACACGATCCTCGATTTCCTCCGCGACAGTCTCGATGGTGAGAGGTTTGAAGGGCAGCACTACATTGGCAGTCGCCGTAAGGGAGAGAGCCGGCGCGTTGGCATGTGGGGCATCAACGGCGGTCGTGCTGAGTTTGCGAAAATGTTGCCGGCGGAGCGCATCACCGAGTACGTGAGACGAAAAGCGGATGTTCACAAACAACCGTCGTCGCTGGGCGACATCTTTGATGAAGCCGACTAGCGTGCACACGCGCACAGTGCACACATGGCACTTTCACATCGGTAGAATTCTCAAATATAAAGTTAGAGGGGGTGTGATGTGTGCACATGTGCACAGATTAAAGAAACGCCGATCATATAAGGATTTCTGCGTGCACATATGGCGTGCACACAGTGTGCACATATGAACTGAATTTGTTGGGTTTTTTCCGTCGCATCTGTGCACACTAAAGCCGACGATCCTACCCGATCCTGTGATGGCTGCCGCACAACGCACTCCCAAAACGGGGTCCTCAAAGGCTTCTATGTGGTTAAAAAGTTTCAACCGCTCGCCCATCTTACTGCGCCGCCGATCAGCATCGTCTCGATGACCTTACCAACGCGCTCCCCACCGACAGGGGAAGCCGCCGCTGAAATCGCTCGCGAATTCGTGGCGACTGTCCCTAAGTGTCCCTAGCCGAGCGGTGTCATGGCCGCTCTTGGTTAAGCGTTGCGCCAACAAGCCCACGCAAATTAAGGGCATGTGGGAACCATCAAGGTTAACGAGCTACCGGGTAGGCCCCCAAAATTGACGGTGCGCCGGTTTTCTTGTGTGCCCCCTCGCCACGTGTCCGTTAGTTGGAAATCGGACCCGATGCAAAAACGTAAAACGAACAGGATAGTCGGGTTAGTCCTAGACGTGTTCCGCCTGATCGACTACATTGCCGACATCCCCCTCTGAGACGGCACGCAATCCGGCCGCCGACCGCGAAGTCAAACCCGCGAGAGGCCGTGCCATGTCCAAACAAAAAACGACAACCAAAAAGTCGCCGCGCCGCCGGCCGCCGAAGTTCACACCCGAGACGCTTGAAACGTTCCTCGACTTCCTCGTCACGACGCCGCGCCTGTCGCGCGCAGCGGAGCACGTCGGCATCCATCACAAGACGCCATTCGATTGGATCGCGCGGTCAATGCGCGGCGATCCTGAATTTGAGGTGATGTGGATGGGACGCAAGGCACAGTTCGCAAAGCACATCATCATCGCACGCGAGTTGAGCAAGGTCGCGCTCGACCATTCGGCCCGCGATCAAGGGATCAACGGATGGCGCGAATTAAAGACCGGACCGAACGGCCCGATTTGGAAAGTCGATCCGAAAATCGCCGCCGACGCGATGGCCATGACCGAGCTTGATTGGGAGCTTGAGTATTGGCCGCGCAAGCGCGCCGACGTGTACTTGCGCGACAACAAGGGCGCACTCGTTCAAGATTGGATCGACCATCCTCCGAACCCGCAACTCTTGAACAAGCTTCTCGGCTCGTTGCTTAAAGACGTGTACGGCGATCACAGCGTCGTCGAGCATGTCGGCAGCGTCGGTCATGTGTGGATCGGCGGCGAGCCGGACGCTATCGCGTCCGGGATGCCGGGCAAGATCGCCAGCACGCCGGGCGAGAATGATCCGCTCGACGCCTTCGGCATCACAACGCCGGTCGATCCAACAAAGCGGCCGAACAACACGCTCGCGCTACCCGCACCGATCAAGTCGCAGGCGGAATTCGACGCCAAGTTCATGCGCAAGTTGCTGCGTGAGGTTTCGATCTTTCGCAATCCGGCCGGTAAGGTCGAGCCGCCGCTCGATGATGACATCGTGGTCGAGGGCAGTTGGCAGCATCGGGAATTCGCCAAGGCCGGTATCGAAGTCAAGACGCACGCCGCTGTCGATCTGATTGAGGATGGCTACCGCAACGACTTTCTGTTCACGCTCTGCCCGCAAGCGGCATACGCAAAGCCGGACAAGGCGGAACTGTACGCGATCAACGAAGGTGACAGCGAGTTGGTCAAGGATATGAAGCGCCGCGCGGCTGGCGGCGTCAAAAATCCGCTGCCGCTCGACAAGCACGGGCACCGCACGATGCCGAAGTTATCCGCCGGCAATGTGAAGGCCGACGATCCGCCCGAACGCCTCTCGACGCCCGGTGTCGGCGTATCGGCGGAAACTGGCGACGCGCAGCAAGTCGGTCTCGGTCGCGAGCAACTTGGTCGCGGTCAAGTTGCGCCGGGCGGCTACAGCGCGAGCCCGCCGAACGGTCGGCCGCGCGGCTTCATTAGGTGACAGTCATGGATATGCTCGCCCGAGAGTGGCGTCGTGACGAGAGCGGCATCTATGTGCCGTTCGTGCACGACAACGACTACAAGCTCACGCAGACGGCCGCTGCGCCGATGTCGATGTCGCATCTTGCCTTCCTCAGTGCAGGCGAGCGCGAAGTCGGTCTCGCCGGCAATCGCGGCGGCGGCAAGACACGCGCCTTGCTCATGGACGCGGCAGCCAACGTCGGGCGCGGGTACGGATCGCGCGCTCGCATGGTCATCATTCGGCCGTCGCAGCGCGAATTCACCGATCTGATAAAAGAGGCCGACGACATTTTCCGGCCGGTGTGGGGCAAGCACTACGCCTTCAATCGCAACAAAAACTTTTTCGAGTGGGACACAGGCGAAGTCCTGGAGCTTTCGTACTTCGACACGCCCGACGCCTTCGGACTGTATCAAGGCAAGTCGTACATTTGGATCGGGCTTGAGGAATTGTCGCTGTGGCCCGATCTGCGCTGCTATTTCCTCATGTTCTCGGTGCTGCGCTCGACACTGCCGACCGACGTGCTCCGCAAAATGCGCTTCACCTGTAACCCGAACGGCCCGGCGCACAACGCCATCAAGTATCGCTTCGGCTTGAGCGGCATTCCAAATTCAATCTGCGGACCACGGATCACCGAAGTCGGCGAGGATGGCGTCGAGGCATCGCGGCGCATGATCTTTTGCAGCTACGAGGACAACGTTTTGCTTCGACGCACCGAGCCGCACTACATGCGCGACATCGAGCAAGCGTGCGCGGGCGACAAGGCGCAGTTGATGGCGTGGAAGTACGGCTCATGGGACATCGCGTCCGGCGGCGCATTCGACGACGTGTTCTTTGCTCACGGCGACACGATCTACGAGCCGCCGTTCGCCATCCCGCCGAGCGGTCGATGCTTCCTCGCCTACGACGACGGGCAGTCGCGGCCGTGGGCGTGTCTGTTCCTGTGGATCAATACGGAAGGTTGCGACGTGACCTACCACGACGGCACGGCGCAGCGCGGCATTCCCGGCGACGTGCACATCGTCGGCGAAGTGTACGGATGGAACGGGAAGCCGGACGAGGGGCGCAACTTAAGCATCCCTGAAATCGTCGGCGAAGTGCGCGCGTATGAAATCAAGAACGGATGGCGATGGCGTGATCCGTTGTCCGGTAAGTGGAAAGGCTTGTTCAAGGGCGGCGTTGCCGACAACGCGATCTTTAGCCCCGGTCGCGGCGACGAGATGTCCAATCTTTCGGAGGAATTCCTCACGCCGGTCAAGATCGCGGGCGAGCTACATCCCGGCATCAATTTTGAGCCGGCGGACAAGTCGCCCGGCTCACGCAAGAGGGGATATGTTTTAATGCGCGAGCGGTTGATGGCGACGGGTGTGCCGAAGGAATTGCGCCGACGTGAAGCCAAGGCGCTATTCGTCGTGAAGGATATGTGCCCGAACTTCGCGCGCACCATTCCGGTTTTGCCGCGATCAAAGAAAGATCGTGACGATGTTGCAGACGAAAGCGAAGCGCATCTTTTCGACGCTTGCCGCTACGGCTTGACCCATGAGTATCGGCCGGTGATGACAACAGGGAGGCGATGGTATGCGTGATACGATTTCAACGGCCCGTGGCGAGGAACCGCGCGATGTGGTTGCAGCCCGGATATGGCGTGAGGCGATGAAGTCTCAACGCTCGATGTCGAAGGCGCAACAGATCGCACATCTCGACGAGATGATTGCCGACGTGATCGAGACGTGGCGCAAGTGCGCAGCGATCACCGATCCGGCGGAGTTTTATCGGGCACTCGTCAACGCTCAAATGAGCTTCAAGATTGACAGCCTTGAGACCGCGCAAGCGTTGGCGTCTGGCAAGTTTGTCGATCTAGTCAAGAGCCGTGCAACCGATCTGTGGCCTAGGGAGATGTGATACGCCTTTTCAGAACGGACGCCCCTCCATGCAGATTTTATAGGCGTAGTCGGCGAACTGATCCCGCGTGCTCCATTTGGTTCGGGCAGGCGAGAACGTGACGTTCACTAATCGGCGAAGCGCATCGCGGAACTGCGGTGAGTGATAGTAGGGCGGATTGGCAGGATCGCCTTTGTCGCCAAGGGTATTCACAGTCTGCATTGAGAAGCCGGGCGCGCTCAGCATCGGGTTCGGATCGTTCGCCATGTCGTACCACGCGAACGCGAAGCCTTTGTAGCTGATGCAAATCGGCGTCATGGCGTAGTCCTGATTGCATCCGTCAATGTCCTCTGGCGCATCCGTGCGCCTGTCGTGAAGCCGAGTGCACGCGCCGTGCTCAAGGCGGTCGTTCCAAATCTTGTCCTGTTCGGATGTCTCGCCTTGATTGCTGAAAGCCACCGCTGCGATAACAGGCGCGGGCGCGGGTGCCGATTGCGGCGTGACGCAATCCAAAATATTCGGGTCGAGAACTTGGCCGCGAGAAGCGCAAAATTCCGGCCTCGGATGCTGGACAAAACTACCTGTGTCGTACATGTAGCCGGGCTGAGCGCACGCGCCCAACGCCAACGCAATCAGGATCGCACAATACTTCACAGGCGCGGCCCCACAAGAATGCCCGAGTTTCATCATATAAGCGAGATGGGCACTCGACAATGCAGGCTGGCGGGACATGTTACCTTACGGCACGACCGTCACATTCGACACGAACACTCTCGACAAAGCCGCCCGGCCAGAGCGGCACCCGCATGATCCCGCTCGCGCCGACTTCCATAAGGTCCATGACGCTCTGAAATCTGGAAGGCTCAAGGGCTTTTTCAGCGAGACCCTCGCTACGCTGGAAGCAATCGACAACAAGGACCGCATAGATGTGCTCGGCAGTACACGTCTGGAAAGCCAGTCATCCTCCCCGGACAAAAGGACGATCAATATCACCATCGCGCTGAAACAAGATCGAAAGCCGCGCAGTGACGAAATGTCAAAGAGGGTGGAAGCCGCTCTAGTGATTGGAATGCGAGCAATTAGAGGACCGGCACGTTTGGGGGTGAGCTTTCACGTCAAGGATGACGACGGCACATTTTACGCACCTGATAAATCCGTGCATGAGCTTGTGGAGCGTCGAGAGAAAGCGAACGAAGTATCCAGTGCAATAGAGGCTCGACACGTGGGGCGTTGGATCGCGGTGTCACTTGGTTTGGAGTTTAGCAAACGAGACGGCGCGTCAGGGGAGTTGTGGTTGCAGGGATTGAAGCGCGCAAAAGGCCCTCATGAAGCGGGACAAGTAAAACGAGCGGTTCGTGAGTGGGCGGATGCTGACAGCATCGCTGCCCATATCGGCTATCAGATTGATTTATTTTGCACAGGTGACTTGGGCAGGGGAGCCAACAAAGCCGGCGCGGCTTCGATCTTTGACCCCCTCAATCGCGCGTGGCTTTTTCAGACATACGGCGTCAGATTTGTCTCACTGAGCGAGCTTGCCGGAATGCTCGCGTAGCCGATGCCGATCAATTCAGTCTAACAGCCGATCTTGTCGATCCACTTTTTCAGCAACGGCACGGGGAAGCCCTCTCCGTAGCCCGCCGCGACGGTCTCTTCCTCATGGCCTAGAATTGCCCACCGAATATCTTCCGGGCAACCGGCGGCCCGCAGCCGATCTTGCGCACGATGCCGCAGTGAATGAGTGACCTTGCGCGGATCGACAATGCCGCAATCGTCTAGGAACCTAGCGAGGCGCTTCGATGCCGCGTCCGGCGGATCGGCAGTGAGCCTTGGGAACAGCGGCCCCTTGATGGTCTTAGGCAAGAACCGCAGCACAGCGGCCGGGAGCGGCACGCGGCGCAATGACTGTTCGGTCTTTTTGCCGACGACGACATAGCGCACGCCGCGTTCCTTCATTTCGCTGTCAATCTCGAATGTCTCCGACAGCCGCATCCCTGTTGCTGCTAACAACTGGAACAACAATTGATCGGTCCCGCTGAGTGTCTCCAAGTTGCGCTTGCAAGCCTTCATGTCTGCGTCGTCGAGCGGAAGGCGCGTCAACTTGTCTTTGCGGTCGGGCACGATGCTGCTAAACGGGTTGAACTTAAGCCGGCCCTCTTTGATCGCGAGATTGACCGCAGCATTGAGCCATCCGATCTTTTTCGCAATCGTCGCCGATTTCAAACCCTCACCCTCAAAGTGAGCGACCAGCTTGCGGCCATCGTCGCGGCTCGCATCCTTGAGCGACTTGCTGTCAGTCAGCGTTTTGTACAGCGCCCACACGCTCCGGGCTTCATGCTCGAAATGGCCGGTGATGTTCTTGTGCTTGAGATACGTCTCGATGATAGCATCATCGCCATCTTTCACCGCCATGGTCGGACGACGTGCCGGGCCGCTGCCGAAGTCGGCGTTAAGGTAGGCTTCGGCGAGGGAGCGCATCGAGAGCGGGCCGTCGCTGACAATCCGATGCAGCGGACCACCGTTCGGCTCGGTGCGTGTGATCGCGCCGTTATGGCCGATGTAGAAAAGCTCTTTCTCCGTGGCAAGAATTTTGCCGCCGCCCTCGCCGACGTGCTCGCGGCCCGGCTCAAGGTTGTGATGCCACGTCGTTTCCAGACGAGGCCGCGCGGCCAACAGAGCGGCTTTGTGGGCGGTGATGATCGGGCCGGCCTTGGTCTCCGCCTCAAGCTTATCGGCCGTGCCGAGCGACACTATGCGGTCACTGCCGGCCTGTTGCAGTCGGACGTACCAATTCGGCGAGCCGTTCTTATGGAAAAGATAGTCGGTCTTGCGTGCGGTCTTGGGCATGATGCTCTGATCCAATAGGGACAGTGATTAGGGACAGAGTACAACAGCCCGGAAGTGCCCGTAAAATGGATGTTACTTCAATGGTTAAGCGATCTGAAAAACGGCGCGCTTCCCGTCCTCCCGGGCCCACCATCCGTTCTAGCCGAAAGCCGGCGCAGCAAATATGAACGAGGCGGCCCTCATATCTTCAAAATTTACCCCGAGTCTGTCGTGAGTTATGTCGCCCAAACTTGGGTTGCCCGATAAAGAGGAAAGCGTGAAAAAGCTGCCGACGGTATCCGCTGTTCTCTACCTGTGCCTCGCCGCGCTCGGTTCAGCGACGCAAGCTGCGGCGACAATACCGTCGGACGTTCCGGCTTGGCTGCGGGCCCATGTGGGCGAAGGCGAAGGTCAAATCGCACAATTGGTCTTACAGAGGGCGCGCGCGCTTTACCTGCAAAAAGTGAGCGAAGGCGCGGTTAAAAATCGCTGCTACTTGGCGATGGACGCTACGCGTCCCAACGATCTGGGCAAAGACGAATTGGGACGCCGGTTTTACGTTATCTGCGAAGCCGACCGGTCATTTCGCGCGATTTCGGCGGGTCACGGCGGCGGTCGCGATTTGCAAGGCATCGTCGATTTTGCAAACGAAAAACGGTGCGCGAAGAACTTCGGCAATGCGATGGATTCCAAACTGACGGCCGGCGGGGCCTATGTGACGGGCGAGACGAGCACGTCTTTTAAAGGTTATTATCGCGTCTCAGCGAAAGAAGATGCGGTTTTGCTGCGCTCGTTCGTGCAGTTTGACGGCGAAGGCGACGCCGCAAACGCGAGAGCGCGCGCCATCGGCGGGCATGCGGCCGTATTGCTGGCGGGAGTATGCCTTCGAAAAGATCCGGACAGCCCGTACGCGGACCACGACGGTTACGTTCCGTTTGGAAAACTGGTGGATTACGCCGGCGGCCGCAGCGACGGCTGCACCAGTTGGTCGCCGTCGGACGCCGGGCAAATCATCCCGATGTTGAAGGACAATCCGACGACGCTTTACATTTATCCTGAATCGGACGACATCGACGCCGTGGCGCGAGCGGTGGCGGCCGGCCGGTCGCCTTCGCGCGCGGGATTATATTGGAATGCCCCCTGCTTGAAAGACATCGGCGTTCCGAAATTTTGGCGAAAAGAAACCCTCGAGCCGATCATCGCTCAATACGAGAAGGATCACCCGGCACCGCCGCCGCGGCCGACGCCGATTTGCAAGGAGCCGTGAAATTTGAAATGAACGTGGCAGAGCAGCATTACCCGCTGGCGACGGGAGGCAGCCATGTTTGAGGAATTCGACGCGCGGCGGCAGACCAAGATCGTGCGCGATGCGGACGACGTTGCGCGCGTGCTGACCCACTTCGATCGCTATGTCGCCAGCAGGGCGGCGACCCCGCAGCTTGCCGCCCGCGACTATCTGAGCCGCTACGGCGGATTATTGGGAGTACGGCGACAGCACCTGAAAAATCTGTCCCGGCGAGCGGAGCGCGAGCCGGTCGCGGCCGGCGTCGAGTACCGCATTCTGGCCGAGAAGCGGCAATTCGATCTGACCACCGTCGCGTTTCACCAGACTTATCTCGGCCTTCCGGTCTGGGAAGCCGGGGTTTCGGTCACGATGAAGCACAAGCCGTTGCGCGTGGTCGGCGCGCGCTCGACGCTGCATCGCGTGCTTAAGGTCAAGCGGCCGTCGGAAAAGGCGCTGGCGAGCTTGAAGACGCTCGACGTCCAAACCCTGGGCAAGCGTCTCGGCCTCACCGGCAAAGAGGGCGCGACGCTCAAAATCAACAGCCGGCGCCTGATGATCTACCGCCATGACGCGGCCAAACGCAGACACGCGACGGTTCCGCGAACCAAGCATCGCGCGCTGTCGCAGTTGGGCACGCCCGGCCTGCCGCTGCCCGCGGCTCATCGCGCGATCCGGGATGGCCGGCATTACGTCGTCCTCGCCGTCTATTTCAGTTACGACCCGGCGCCGGCCCGGCCGCTGCACTGGGTGGCGTTGATCGAGGCCGAGACGTTATCGGTGCTGCTGCTTCGCCCGTTCATCGACAATGTCACCGGGTTGGTATTCCGCGCCGATCCGGTCACGCTGGCCGGCGGCCCGGACGCCAACGCCGGCAATGCGGCGCTCAACCCATTGCGCAGCCCGGTCAGGCTTGCCGGCCTCGACGCGCCGGTGAAAGGCATCCAGGCGCTGCGCGGCAAGCGTGTGAAACTTGCCGACGTCGCCGCTCCCTATGTGGCGCCGCCGACCAGGCCGGCGGGAAAAAAGTTTAATTTCAACGCCAGAACCAACAATTTTGCCGCGGTCAACGCCTATTATCATTGCGACCAGGTGTTTCGGTTGATCGAGGACTTCGGGTTTTCCGTCGCCGGCTATTTTCCCGGCACCAAATTTCCGAGCCCGGTCGATCATCGCGGGCATTACGTCAAAGGCGACACCCGCGGCATCGAGATCAACGCGCATTGCGCCGGCAACGCCAGCGGAACCGGCATCGGCTACACCTGCTTCGCGCTTGCCGATCTCGGCAACGTCAAGCGGCCGATCGGTATCGCCTGCGATTGGCGCATCGTGCTGCACGAATTGCTCGGTCACGGCGTGCTGTACAATCACATCGGCTCGGCGCGCTTCAAGTTCGCGCACAGCGCCGGCGACAGCTTTGCCGCGATCCTCAACGATCCGGGCAGCCGGGCGCCTGACCGCGGCAATACCTTTCCATGGCTCGTCGGCATTGCCGCCTCTGCGCAACGTCGCCACAACCGCACGCCGGCAGCCGGATACGGCTGGGCGGGCGCTATAGCGCTTCATCCGTTCGATCCCGAGAATGACTGGGGCGGCTACAGCAACGAGCAAATCCTCTCGTCCACGATGTTCCGCTTCTACCGGGCAATCGGAGGCGATAGCAACACCGTTGGCACGAAAAACTTTGCCGCCCGCATGACCTGCCACATCTTGCTTGCCGCCATCCAGACGCTGACCGCGGCAACCAGCCCGACCGACGCCGCGCATTTTGCCAGCGCGCTGATCAAGGTCGACCTCGCCGATTGGCCGGCCGAGAACATCTCCGGCGGCGCTTACCACAAGGTGATCCGCTGGGCGTTCGAGAAGCAGGGCCTCTATCAGCCCGCCGGCGCGCCAATGCCGAACGACAACGCCGGCGCGCCGCCTCCGGTCGATGTCTACATCGAAGACGGCCGCCGCGGCGAATACCGGTTCCAGTCAAATTACCGGGACTGCCGGGCGATCTGGAATCGCCGCCACCGGGACGGCGGCACGAGCCATGAGGAGCCGGTCGCCGGCGTCGCCAATTACGCCTATGTGAAAATCAAGAACCGCGGGTCGAGGCCCGCAACCAAAGTCGTTGTGCGCGCCTTTCACTCGCGGCCGGCGACGGGCGCGGTCTATCCCACCGGTTGGCAGCCGATGCGCACCGCGCAGCTTGCGGCGCCGAACGTGCCGCCGCATTCGTCCGCCGAAATCGTAGTCGGCCCGTTCGCATGGGTGCCTCCGCGCGCCGGGCAGGCCGCCATGACAATGGTCGTTGCGGCGGCGGGCGATCCGAGCAACATCGATCATTTCGCCGCCACGGCTGCAATCCCGAACTGGCGGCTCATCCCGCACGACAACAATATCGGCCAGCGGGCCGTCGTCGTTGCCAACAAGGCGCGCGAACGCCGCGCCCGCCGTTGATCCGGCGAGCGGCCGGCCACCAAAGTCTCGCGTGAAATCGCGGAGCGAATTCTCCGCGGCGCGGTCGCCCGACTATTTGACCTTCAATCGCTTATATAACGTGCGTGTCTTTTGCCTGACGATTTTGCGGATGCCCTTGTGGTGTTCCAGGTGATGCACAATGGCTTTTCTGAGTTGCTTTTGCTTCGCGGCGCTCAGTCCGGCACGTTCCTTCTTGGAATAAGCGACGGGTTGGAATGCTCCCATGAGTGTATCTCCTTCGTTTGCGCCGAGGCCTGTCGTTGAAGACCTGTACCTCGCTGACTTACCGATTGTTATTCACTGCGATGCGCATTGCCGAAATCGGCCGATCCGGCTGCGCCACCATTCGTTCGAGCACCTTGCGATAGTTGCGAAGCAGGCGATCGATTGACTTGGCGCTGAAGAGATGCGGTTTGTAGATGCACGATCCCACCAGGCCTGCCGCGCTTTCACGCAGCACCAGGATAATATCATAAGTTGTGGTCGTCACCAGCGGCATCGGCATGCCCGGATCGGCCTCCTCGAAGCTCAGTGCCCGTCCGGCTTTTGCGACCGGGCGCAGTCCCGCATTGTGCAAGAGAATCATGACTTGGCAAAGCTCGGCCGGATCGAGCCGGCGCTCGCGCGCAAGCGTCTCGGCAAGGTCTTCGAAGGGCAGATCCTGGTTGGCATAGGCGCCCAAAGTCGTGGCGCGAACCCGGCGCATCACGTCGCGAGGGGTCGGATTGCCGGCGAGGTCGGTGCGCAGGATCACCGTATTGACCAGCGGCCCGATCAGCGTCTCGGTCCCCGGCCGATTGCGATTGGCGACGTTGGTGGCCACGCGCAGGTCTCGTTCCCCGAGCGCGCGTTGCATGAGCGTCATGAGGCCGGCAACGAGTGCCATGAACAATGTGCCGCCTTCGCCATGGCTGAACTTCTTGACGGCCTGCACCAGACTTGCCGGCAACGCTACGTCGCGCGCCGCAGTGCGCAACTCCCGGTGAATCGGTTTTCGCCGGCCCTTGGCAAGCGAGATCGCGGGCAGCGGATCGCGAAGCTGCTGGCGCCAATAGGTCAGCTGCGCGGCGACCTCCGGATGCGAACGCCACCGGCGCTGCCAGGAGGCGAAGTCCGCGTATTGAATCGGGAGCGGCCTTAGCGGCGACGGCTTTCCGGCCGCGACGGCCTCGTACAGCGCGTCGAGCTCATCGATCACTACGCCGAGCGACCAGCCGTCGACGACGGTCTGGTGCATGGCAATGAGCAAGATGTGTTCCGCATCGGCCAAGTGGAGGAGGCGGGTGCGAATGAGCGGACCGCGGGCGAGATCGAAAGAATCCAGGAGCTCCTTCTGGATCAGCCGATGCCCGGCCGCTTCCTTCTTGGATTTCGGCAATTTGCGCAGGTCGTCGACTATGAACGGTACGGTCAAGCGTGGCGCGATGACCTGAACGTAGCGGGTTTTGCTGACGGCGAAGCTCGTGCGCAGGATCTCGTGACGTGCCGCGATTTCATTAATGCACCGTTCGAGCACGGCCACATCGATCGGCGATAACAACCGCAACACGTAGAGCGTGTTGAAAAACGGCACGTCGGGCATGACCCGTTGCAGCTTGCACAGCCGCTCTTGGGCCGGCGATGCCGGCGCGGCGTCGTCCGGGGATGCGCGCTCAATCTCCGGCGCAAGCCGCCGCGCCTGACCGGCCTGGATCAGTGCTTCGAGCTGTTCGGCCATCTCGGCGACCGTCGGCGCATCGAACAAGCCGGAAACTTCGACCTTCAACTGCATCTTCTCGTAAATTGAGATCAGCACGTGGACGGCGAGCAGCGAGTCGCCGCCTAAAGCGAAGAAATCGTCATGGATGCCGACCTTTTCGCGCTGCAGGACGTCGGCCCAGATTCCGGCGAGCACGTTTTCGAGCGGGGTACGCGGTGCGACGAAGGCTGCCGGCACAACGACACCGCTTGCGAGCCCGAGCTTCGCCGCCAGTCCGATGCGCTGCACCTTGCCGGTTCCGCTTTTGGGCAGCTCCTTGAGGAACAGCACTTGGCGCGGCACCTTGAAGCCGGCGAGCCGCTCCATGGCGAACTGCCGGATGTCTTTTGCCGTCAGCTCGGCGTTTGGCCGCAGCACGATGGCCGCGGCAACGTTTTCGCCCAATGTGGCGTGCGGCACGGCAAAGGTGACGGCTTCGGCGACGGCCGGATGTTCGAGCAGTACTTCATCGACTTCGCGCGGGGTGACCTTCTCGCCGCCGCGGTTGATCATCTCCCGGCTGCGGCCGACCAGAAACAGGTAGCCGTCGTCATCGAAAAAGCCGAGGTCGCCGGTTTTGAACCATCCGTCGACAAAAGCGTCTCGCGTCGCCGCCGCATCGCCATCGTAACCCGCCGTGATGCTCGGGCCGTGCAGCACGACCTGTCCGGTCCGGCCGTGAGCCAGCAGATTGCCGCCGTCGCCCATGATCGCGACGTCCAATCCCACTGGAATGCCGACCGAGCCCGGCTTGCGCCGGCGCGGCGGCAATGGATTGCATCCGATCGGTGAGCCGGCGGTTTCCGTCATGCCGTATAATTCGATCACCGTGGTCGCGAGGGTCCGTTCCAGTTCCGCGAACACGCTTGGCGGCAATGGCGCGGATGCGGAGCGGATGAGGCGGAGCTGGATGTCCTTGACTTGCTCGGGATCGTGCCGCGCCTGCGCCAGGATGGCCTGATGCATGGTCGGCACCGCCGAGTACCACTTCACTTGAAAATCGCGCAGCCAGCCGAACAAGCGCGTGACGTCGCAACCCGGAGTGCAGACCACGCCGGCGCCGGCCGCCAGCGCGGCCAACACGGTGGCGACGAGGCCGTGGCAATGAAACAACGGTAGCACGTTCAGGCAGCGGTCGGTTTCCGTCAGCGCCACCGAGGCAACGGAGCTATAGGCCGACGAGCAAATGTTGGCGTGCGTCAGCGGCACGATTTTCGGCCGTGCGGTCGTGCCCGAGGTCAGCACCAAGAGCCCAACGCTACCGGGCCCGACCGGGTCGGGCGATGGGTTGACCGCGCCGTCGGTGCCGAGCGCGAACCGGCCGGCCTGCGCATCGGCCGCGGTCGACAGTTCGACGATACGAAGGCCGCGCGCGGCCGCCACGTCGCGCGCCGGCAAAGCCGTTCCCGCCGGTACGATCAATGCGCCAAGCCGGAGTGCGTCGAAATACCGCTCCAGCTCATCGGCCGCATAGGCCGGATTGAGCAGCGCGCAAGCCGCGTTCGACGCCACGCAGATAATCGCTGCCGCCAATTCCGGACCGTTCGGCAGCATCAGCGCGACCCGGCCCTCGCGGCCTATTCCCATGGACCGCAGCGCGCGTCCCACCTCGCCGATTTGTCGATAGAGGGGGCCGTAGTTCAGCGCAGCGCGGCCGGGTGCGAGGATCGCCGCGGCGTCGGGCCTAAGCCGGGCATGATGCTCGAACACGTCGTTAAGGCGCAAAAAAGGAACGGAGACTTTCGGCCTGGCCCGAACTTCGTCCAGCACGGCGCGTGCTCCCGCCTCTGACCGGAAAATATATCCTATCAGCTTTCCGCCTGCTTGAGCCAGAAGGTCATGTCCATGTCGCGGTACATCGTCGCCGCGGTGGCCAGATTTTTGCGGGCCTCGACCGGCTTGCCGGTACGACGATAAACGGTGCCGAGACCAAGGTGGCAGTGGGCGGTGAGCGGGCGCATGCCATGCTTTTTCGCGTGTGCCAGCGCTTCGCTGTAGTGCGCGATGCTGTTTTCCGGATCGAACCGGTCGGACTGGGATGCCAGATCGCCGAGCAAATGCAACGCGTGGGCGGCAAAACCGATCTGGTGTTGCGAGGTCCCGACGGCGCGCTCGGCCAGATGCCGCGCTTTGTCGAGCCTGCCGAGCAATAGACAGGCGCGGCCGACCGCGTGGTAGGCCCAGCCGCGATGGCCGACGATTTCGCGCGCCGCCTGGCGCTCGAGCAACTCCTCGGCTTCATGAACGCGGACGAGCGCCTCGTCTTTCTCGCCGATCTGCGCCAATGCCCAAGCCGAGGCGGCGACCGCCCACGGCAATTGGATGGCGACGTTGCCGGTGCGAAGTGTCGCAATCCAGTGCTCGACCAGCGTCCGTGCCGTCGCCCAATCGCCCTTGAGCAAATGCGGCATGCTCGCTGCGAAATGCGCCCAACCGATGACGAAGGCGTGTTGCATTGCCTCGGCGATTTCGATCGCTTCCGCCTGGTACTTGGCTGCTTCGGCAAATCGGCCGAGTTCGGCCAGACTCATGATCAGCCAGGCTCGATCGAAGATCGACACCGGCACGGCCATCCCGAAATACTGGTTGGTCCACTCGGGAGGCAGCGCGGCCAGATTTTTGCTGGCAAGCGCGACCGCACGCTCGTAGTCGGCGCGGTAGCAATTGACCTGTGTGAGGTAGCTCGTGGCGAGGAAGCGGAGCCTTAGGTCGCCGAGGCGCTCGGCAATTTCCAGCGCGCGCGAGCCTGTCGCGAGCGCCTCGTCCAGCTGGTCCACGCTCGCGTATACGGTCGTCATCACGGCACAGACGAGGCCGCGGCGGCGATCGTCTTTCAGCCGGGCTGCGATGGCTTCCGCTTCGCGCAGATTTTCCAGCATCTGGCGCCCTTCGCCGAGCTGTCGCAGCACCGGCCGCAGTTCGAGACGGATTTCAAAACCCTGCTCCAGCGTGGCCGGACTCTCCGGCAATGCCCCGAGAATATCGAGTGCCTGCTCGAACGACGCGCGAGCGTCAGCAAGCGCCGACCGCGCCGCCGCCTTCGCCCCCGATTGGCGCAAGTAATGCACCGCTTTTTCCTTTAGCTCGCCCCGGACCGCATGATGCGCAAGCCGTTCGATCTGTTCGCCGAGACGG
The DNA here is from genome assembly GCA_963729335.1 of uncultured Alphaproteobacteria bacterium. Taxonomy (GTDB): domain Bacteria; phylum Pseudomonadota; class Alphaproteobacteria; order Rhizobiales; family Xanthobacteraceae; genus BOG-931. The sequence goes on along the minus strand of CAVSNN010000001.1, from coordinate 462,194 downwards.
CCGGCGTAAAGCTTCTCTATCGCCTCGACGATCTGGGCGTGAACGTCGCGCCGGCGGTCGTGAAGCACGCCGTTATAGGCGACGTCGTGCGTCAGCGAGTGCGTGAAACTGTATTGCAGGTCGGGGAATAGCTGCGTGGCGTAGAGAAATTCGGCGGCCTGCACGTCGTCGAGCAGACCGCGGAGCTCGTCCTCCGGCAGCCCGCTGATTTCATGCAGCAAGGCGAATAAGACGTTCTTGGCCGATAACCGCAGCTTCCTGAAGCAGGCGTTTTTCGGCGGCGGGGAGCCCATCGATACGCGCGGCAAGCACCGCCTGGACGGTCGGCGGGATCTCGTGGCTGGCGAACGGCTTCGCCAAATTGTAACTGCCGCGAGTCCCCTGGATCACGCCGGTGTCGACCAGCGCGCGCACGATTTCCTCGACAAAGAACGGATTGCCGCTGGCGCGCTGCATCAGGAAGCTTTTGAGGGCCTCCAAATTGGGATTGGAGCCCAAAAGCGCCTGAAACAGCGCCGCGAGGCTTTCGCTGGCGAGCGGATCCAGGTGAAGCTTGTGATAATTCGGCCGGTTCCTCCAATCGTCCCGATATTCGGGGCGGTAAGTGACCACGAGCAGCACGCGGGCATCCTGCGCCTGCACGATTAGCTCGTTCAACAAACCAAGGGTGAGGGAATCGTACCAGTGCAGGTCCTCGAAGATCGCGATGATCGGCTGCATGCGATTCTCGCTCAACAGCAGGCGGATGATCGCCTGATAGGTGCTTTGTCGATGCTGTTGCGGATCGAGCGAGCGGAACGGATGATCGTCATCCAGCGCGTTGAGAAGATCGAGTACCGGCAGGATGGCGTCCTGCAGGGCGGGATTGAGCGTTAAAATCTTGCCCGACACTTTCTCCCGGATCGATTGGGTGTCCTTCTTGGCATCGAGTTTGAAATATTCCCTGAGCAAATCCGTGATCGGCAGGTAAGGCGTCGAGTGTCCGTAGGACGTGGAATTGGATTCCAGAACCAGCCAGCCGGCGCTACGGGGCGAATGGACGAATTGATGCAGGAGACGCGATTTGCCGACGCCGGCTTGGCCGACGATGGCTGCCACCTGACTGCGGCCCTGTTCGGCAAGCTGCTGCGCCCGGTAGAGCTGCTCCAGTTCGACATCCCGGCCGACAAAGCGCGTCAAGCCGCGCCCGGCGGCGGCTTGCAAGCGCGTTCGCGCGGCGCCGGCGCCGATCACCTCGTAGATCGGTAGCGGCTCGGTCAACCCCTTCACCGGCACCGGGCCGAGCGACTTCATGTCGATGTAGCCTTCCGCCAAGCGATGGGTATCGGCCGTCGTGATCACGGAACCGGGCCGGGCCATCTGCTCCATGCGCGACGCCAGATGCACGGTCTGGCCGACGACGGTGTATTCCATGTGCAGATCGTTGCCGATCGCGGAAATGACGATCTCGCCGGAATTGATTCCGACCCGGACCAGAATCCGCACGCCTTGGGATCGCTGCACCTCGTCCGAATATCGCGCGATGCTCTCTTGGATGCGCAGCGCCGCATAACAGGCGCGCACGGCATGGTCTTCATGGGCGATCGGTGCGCCGAACAGCGCCATGATGCCGTCACCCATGACGCTGTTGACGGTGCCCTCGTAGCGGTGCACGGCCTCGATCATGCGCTCGACCACGGCATGGAGCAGCTTTTGCGCATCCTCCACGTCGCGTTCCGCAATCACCTCCATCGAGCCCTTGATGTCGGCGAACAGCACGGTGATTTGTTTGCGCTCGCCTTCGAGCGCCGTCTTGGTGGTGAGAATCTTATCGACGAGATGTTGCGGCGTGTAATTGCGGGGCGACGAGTAACGGGCATCGTCGACGGCCGGTCTGAGCGCATGGCCGCATTGCGAGCAGTATTTAGCCGTCGCCGAAACCGGATTCCCGCAATTCGGGCATGATCGAGCCAACGGCGCGGCGCAGGCCTCGCAGAACTTCGCCTGGGCCGGATTCTCGTGCTCGCATATCGGGCATTTCATTTCAGGCCTCCGGGAAATATACAGTCCGGATACCCCGCGCCTCAACGCTGCGCGATTTGGCCTGGGCGCCGTAAGCCTTGCCGCCGTAAGCACTGTCGACGAACAGCGGGGCAACTGTCCGATAACTCACGTAACCCCGCCCCCGTCAAATCACGCCATCGATGCCCTCAAATCTAGCACCGATCGAATGAAATGTCGCGGTCTGGTTTTGGCGTGGTTTAATTTTACCGAACCCGATTCCATCAAATGTCCGGGTGGATTATGGGTGCCTGTCGGTTGCGCGCTCGGGTGCCGCGCAAACGGATTTGCCGACGGCGGAAACCGGCGGCGGGAAATCGCGCCGGCGCTGAACGCGTCGCCGTATCGTGACCGGCATTATTTCGCCGCCAAATCGCTGGCGAAAGGCCTTGGCACTCTCAAGACCCTCAAAGCACCAGCTGCAGAATTCTTGCTCGCCCCTATATTGCCGCCGTCCCGGCGGCTGACCGTTCCTGTTGTAGCAGTGCCAGGCATCGATGGCATCGAGCGTGCACCCGAAGCCGCCGTCTGGAACGGCAATCTGGATAACGAACGGAAAGCCGCGTTCATTGCGGCGCGCCGTCGTCTTGTTGTTCTGCGGAAAATTGGCCACGGCTGAACCCTCCGGAGATGGGCGATGGCGATTGCCTTGGCTGCGCGTCAGAGCGCCTGCTGAAGCGATGCGGACACTTCGCCGAAGTTCGGGAACACGTGGTTGAGGGCGACCGTCAGCAGCAGACCGATCACGCAAAACATGACCACCGCGATAAGATCGGAGCTCAGAAGCGTTGCAACGATTCGATCCCAGGTCGTGGCATTGCGGACGATCCGGGCATCCGCCGGGTCAGTCAAGAATCAGGCGTTCCGTTTGCAATGATGTCGGGCTCATCGGGGGCCTCCGTTCAACGCCGCCCGCCAATGCGTTTCATCGCTGCGATGAGACGGGTGGGCGACTGCTGCTTCGCTAATGTCGCTGCCCGAGCCGGCAATGTCTGTGCCGTAGGTCACAGTGAAAACGCGCACACCCGCGCGGCGGGACCGAGCGAGCCACCGGATGGGAAGGCTTGGATTTCGCCGGTTTCGCTTTATTTCCCGGAAGGAGGGTGCGCGTTGAGGCGAGCGGGCATCGAAAATCAAGTCGATTTCATAATTTCGCGCAGCGCTTCCGGCTTAAGCACGATGGTCCAGCGGTCCTTCAATTGCAAAATGCCTTGCCGTTGCCAGTCGCGAAGGCAGCGGTTGACCTTCTCCCGCGTTGCGCCGGCCATTTCCGCCAGTTCGCTCTGCGACAGCGACAGCTTGATCGCGCCGCGGCCCGGCGGTTGATAAGACAGCAGCGTCTTGGCCAGCCGGACCGATAGATTGAAAAAGGCGATGTCGGCCATGCGCTCATCGGAACGGCGAATCCGGGCGCAAAGTATTTCCATGAGCTTCATGCAGGCGGCCGGATTGTGATGGAGGAACGGCAGCACATCGCGCCGTTCAAGCACCATAAGATCGCAATTGGTCAGCGCCGTCGCATTGGCCGAACGCGGTTTGCCGTCGAGCAGCGCGATCTCGCCAAACAGCTCGCCTGGCCGCAGATCGGCGAGAATGATTTCCTTGCCCCTGCCGGCGGGCAGCGAGATACGCACCGTGCCCGCGATCACCGCCATCATGCTGTCGCCGTGATCGTCGAGCCGGCAAATCGGCTTGCCGGCAGCGAAGCTACGCGGCTGCGCGTAGGCGGCGATTTCGCGGCGCGCCTGCTCGTCGAGCGAACCGAACAGCGCGCACTTTTCCAGCATTTTGCGGCCGCGATCGGCCGCCGGACTGTTCGCCATGGATCGCCCCCTTAAGCTAACGCCATCGCATGTCCGGCTCGGGCGGACGGCATTATGTTCGGATTCTGATCGGAAAGCGGGGCGGTCGCAATGTTTATTGCGTCAAACGCCACACGCAGGGGGTGTGACGCGCCGGTGGCGGTCCCCCAGGCACACGTTTGCCTAGCGCATGATCCGGAAAAGTGGGAACCGGTTTTCCGAAAAGATCATGCGCAAACAGAATGCTAGAGCCGCGCTCTGAACTCAAACAGAACGCATACGGCTCTAGAATATTCCGGCGCCGATAATGAGCACGATCAAGATCGCTATCAGAACGTAGGCCGCATAGGCGTTGACGGGCCCGACTTGCATTCGCCGGGCGAGCGCAGCGAGACTGCGCAAAATATTGATCGGCGGTTGGAGCACGAAACGATCGATGATGTGGACTTCGGTGTAGTCGCGCTTGATTGCGGTGCGGAAGTGAACGGCGACGGCTTCGGTGCTTTCCTTCGCGCGGCCGGGCTTAACAGCGCATCGAAGATGACGCGAACCGGATTGGAAAATCCGGTCGCGGTATAGGTCAGCCCCGGCGAAAGATGGCGCAGTCCGCCGTCCCAGGCGGCGGCGCGAACGAGCGCGCGGGATCGCGTGAGCAAGCTGAAAGCGACGAACACCAGGACAATGATGCCGGCGAGCGCGACCGCCATGTAGGACGTCGACATCGCGAACACGACGGGATTACGCTCCTCGCCCCGGTGCAGCACGACGAGGCCGCGCCCAGGCAGAATGCCGCGGCCGACCTGGGCGCCGAGATCGTGGAATTCGGCCAAAAATGCCGGCGGAATTGTCTTCGCTTTGCGGTGCGGTCGGCACTGAAGAAGGGCGGCACCAAAGCTGCGGTGGCGCTGGCGTGAGCGAGCGGTGCGACCGCGCGATCGATCGCCGGAATGACGTAGGTCGGCAAGATGCCGAGCACGATGCACAAGGCTGCCAGAATCGCGAGCGGCGTTCGGGTGCCCGGCCCGGCCTCGGTCGCAGCCGCGGCACCGGGCGAGCGCGACAGGCCGAGAAAGCCCATCGCGAACACCTTGACGAAGCAGGTGACCGCGAGCCCGGCGGTCAGCGCCAAGAGCGCGCCGCAGACGGCAAACACGATCTTGATCGGCGTCGACGCCAGCTCGGCCGAGCGCAGCACCGTCTGCAACGTCAGCCATTCGCTGACGAAGCCGTTGAACGGCGGCATCGCCGCGATCGACAGGACGCCGACCAGGAAGAACGCGCTGGTCCACGGCATCCGGCGAACGATGCCGCCGAGGAGATCGAGATCGCGCGTGCCGGTGCCGGCTTCCACCGCGCCGGTGCCGAGGAACAGCAGCGCCTTGTACACCGAATGATTGGCAAGATGATAGAACGCCGCGATGAGCGCGATGGCGCCGACGACCTGGTGTCCGGTCGCGACGAAAACCATTGCGGCGCCGATGCCTGCGGTGACGATCCCCATGTTCTCGATGGTGCTGTGCGCGAGCAGCCGTTTCATCTCGCCCTGGATGGTCGCGTACAGGATGCCGATCAGCGCCGAAAGGCTGCCGATGACCAGGACGACAATCCCCGGCGCGGCGCCGATCGTCGGCGCCAGATCGAGATTGACGCGCACGATTCCATAAATTCCCAAATTGACGATGACCGCCGAAAGCAGCGCGGAAATGTTGGTCGGCGCCACCGGATGGGCGAGCGGCAACCAGCTATTGACGGGAACGAGCCCGGCTTTGACGGCGAATCCGAAAAACGACAGCAGGAAAATCGCCGAGCCGCAGCCCATCGGAGAGCGTCGGCGCGGCGGAGCGCAGCGCCGAGAAGTCAAGCCCGCCCGCGGCTCCGGCGATCAGCATGAACGCGATCGCCGCTGCAATGGTACCCGCCTCGCTCATCGCCAGCATGACGTAGCCGGCCGGCGAGCTTTCGGCGCGCTCGAATTCGAAATTGACGAGGAGATAGCTTCGCGATCGACATCACTTCCCACGCCACGAGGAAAGAGATCACGTCGTCGGCGATGAGCACCAGCACGATCGCAGCGAACAATGCGTGATAAAGGACGCTGAAATAGCGCAGGCTATAGTGGTCGACGTATTTCTTCAGATAGGCGCCGGAGAACATCGACACCGGCAGATAGACCAGGCCGGTGACGAACAGAAAGAACGCGGAGAGACGGTCACAGCCGAGAGTGAGCGTCCCCAACGAGAGCACCGGCCATAACGCGGCGTGAAATTCCGCATCGGTCAGAAGCAGCATCGCGCTCATCGTCAAAACGATCAATGCCGCCAGCGAGCCGACGGCCGCGAGCAACATCGGCAACCCCCGCCGCGGAACGAGGAATGCGAGAGCCGCTCCCGCGGCGCACAGGATGAAGAACGCGGCAAAGAGCTGCGCGGGCGTGCTCATGCGCGCTCCGTCGCCGCCTGCGGCGCGGCGGAGATCAGCGCCGATGGCGGTTTTCTCTCCACCGCCAAAAGCAAGCCGTGCAGAATCGCCAAAGGCGGCGGCGGGCATCCTGGCACGATCACATCGACCGGGATGATCTCGTCGGCGCCGCCCGCGGCGGCGAAGCTCGGGCCGAATATGCCGCCCGACGCGGCGCAAGCGCCGATGGCGACGACGCGCTTCGGCGTCGGCATCGCCTCATAGGTCTTGCGCAGCGGCAGCCGCATGGCATCCGAAATGGGTCCGGCGACCAGCAGAACGTCGGCATTGCGCGGCGTCGGCGTGATGAAAATGCCCAGCCGGTGCATGTTGTAATAGGGATTGTTGATCTGGCGCGCCTCGCTCATGCAGGCGCCGCAGGCGCCGGCGTCGACGAAGCGAACATTGAGCGAGCGGCCGAACAAGCCCGCGAGCCTGCGCAACGCCGGCTCGGCGGCGTTTGCCGCCCATTCGAAACCCTGCTGCCATGCCGCCGCCTCCTCGACATCGCGGCGGCAGCGGAAACAATGGATGCAACGGCCGTGATCGATGGCGATGCCGGCATCCTCGCGCACGATGGCTTCGGTTGGGCAGCGGGCGACGAGCTGGTCCGCCGCCGGCGATTTCACGGCCGTTCCGACCGGGCGGCCGGGCGAGATGCCCGCCGCGTCGTCGCCCGCGCCGGGATAGGGCGTGCTCTTGATGCCCGTGCGCAGTCCTTTGAGCACCCAGTTCGCCATCGTCCACCTCTATCGATCGCACTCGGCGTTCGACAGGCCGAAGCTCGCGAGAATGATCGGAAAGTCCTGAAACGCGAAATTCTCCGCCGCGATGTGAAAGCCGTGCCAATTCGTGAACGAGGGCGGCGTCACCCGATAGCGCACGACCCGCCCGTCATCGTCGAGCCGCAGCCAGTGGAACGCCGCACCGAGCGGCGCCTCGACCGCCGCGAGCGCGGCTCCGGCACGCCAACGAAATTGCTCCGGGCGCACCGGTCCGGGCGGCAGTGATGACAAAATCTTGCGAATGATGCCGGCCGATTGCTCGGCCTCGGCGAACAGGACGCGCAAGCGGGCATAGCCGTCGCCTTCCTGTTCGACCGGAACGGAGAAATCGATCGAATCGTAGGCGGCATAGGGGAACAGCTTGCGGATGTCGCGCGCCACGCCCGAGGCGCGCGCGATCGGCCCGACCAGGCCGTAGGAGCGCGCATAGCCTTTCGCTACGATCCCGACCTCTTCGAGGCGGTCGAGGAAGCTCGACGAATAGCGCAGCATCTGCAAGAGATCGCGCAATTCTTCTGCAATTTCATCGACAGCGCCGGCGAGATGGCGGCTTTCCGCCTCGGAAAGATCGCAAGACACGCCGCCCGCAACGACCGTTCCGAACAAATAGCGGTGACCGGTAATCTCGCAGGTCAAACGAAGGAGGCTTTCCTCGATCAGCGCGGCCTGGCTCGCCGCGACCACCAGCGCCGTCGAGTTGCAGATGCCGGTGATCGCCGCGGCGTGACTGCGCAACCGTTCGAGCTCGGCAAAGACGCTGCGCAAGCGCTTGCGCCCGCGGCGGCGGCGCGATGCCGCAGATCGCCTCCACGGCCTGGCAGAAAGCAAGGCCGTGTGCGAAGGCGGCAGTGCCCGAGAATCGCTCGGCGAGCAAGAGCGCGCGGTCGGCGGCCTGTCCTTCCGCGATCTTTTCCACGCCGCGATACTTGTAGAAAAAGCGCGGAATGGTGCGGATGACGTCCTCGCCCACGGTTTCGAGAAGAAAGTGCGCCGACTCCGCGAAATCGGAAAACACCGGCCCGATCGGCATCGTGAACGCGCCGGGCGCGATGACGATCGTCTGCGGTTCCCATCTCGGCTTCGCGGCCTTGGCGCCAAACCGCTCATTGGCGTTAAAGATCGCGGCGCATCGGATTGACGCCTTCCGGCCAGTCCTCGTGCAGGACGAATTCGCCGAGCCGCGGATGACCCGCGAATTTCAGTCCGAACAGATCTTCCGCCTCGCGTTCGTGCCAGTCGAACGATGGACCGTGCACGAGGCCGACGACGAGACGGCACGGTCGATGACATCCGCGTCGAGCTGCAAGCGCGACATGGACCCAGGGCGAAGCGGCATCCTTGTAGAAGACATAAATGAGCGACCAGCCGGCGCCGGGGTTCTGCTCGACGATCAGCGTCGCGAAGGTAAAATCGCGATCGCGCGTGAGCCATTGGCACACGTCGGGCAGTTCATCGGCTCCGCATCGCATGCGACAAAGCCGGCGCGCTTCGTCAACCGTCGACGCTCACGGCGCCGTTCCATAGGCTTCGACAGCGCTCCGCGAGGCTGCCGGATTCGCCGGCATCGTCCTCGATGTGACCGAGCATGGCCATTGCGATCGCTCAGCCTCCCATCGCGCTCGCCGCCGCCTTGAGCAAATCGTGCAGCGGCGCCGGGATATAGATGCCGATGACGATCAGCGGAATGGCGGCAAGGGCGAGCGTCAACTTGCACGAACGCGGCAAGGCCAATCCAGGCGCGTAGTGCTCCGGCGTGCCGAACGCCATGCGGTTGACGTGCAGCATCACCGCGCAGAACGCGACCATGACGAGGAACGCCAAAAACCCGACGACAAAATATTGGCCGCTGGCGAGCCCCGCCTTGAAAGATCGTCAATTCGCTGACGAACACGGCAAACGGCGGCGCTCCGGCGATGGCAAAGCCGCCCGCGAGGAGCGCGATTGCGGCAACGGGCGCGGAGCGGACCAGGCCGCGCACGGCGGCAATTTCCTGGGTGCCGGCGCTCGAGCACGGTCACGCCTGCGGCGAAGAAGCAGAACGACTTGGCGAGCGCGTGCCCGGTCATCTGGTAGGCGGCGCCGAGATGGGCGTCGGCGCCGCCGAGCCCGGCCGCGACCAAAATGATGCCCATATGCTCGACGGTCGAGAACGCGAACATGCGCTTGAAGTCGCGCACGTAGATCAAAAGCAGCGTCGCGACGGTGACCGACACCAAGCCGAAGCCGATGAACCAAGGCCGCGCGTCGAGCCCCGGCGCGCCGCCGACGACGGCAAACAGCCGCAGGATGACATAGAGCACGGTCGTCGTCTCGACGCCGGACAAAAGCGCGCAGATCGAGGCCGGCGCCTGGCTATGCGCGTCCGGCAGCCAAGTGTGCATCGGAACGAGCCCGACCTTGGTGCCGAAGCCGACCAGGATGAAGAGAAATGCGGTCCACAGCAGCGTGGGCGGCATGTGCGGCGCGGCAGCGACCAGTCCCGACCAAGTGAACGGTTGCGAGCCGGCAATGCTCGATCCCCAATAGAGAATCAGAAAACCGAGCAGTGCGAGGACGGCGCCCAGCGTGGTGAGGATGACGTATTTCCAAGCCGCTTCGAGCGCCTCCGGCGTGTCCTCGAAGCCGACCAGAAAGGCGGAAAGCAGCGTCGTCAATTCCACCGCGATCCACGCCAGCGCGACGTTCGCAAGGAGCGGCACGCAGAGCATCGATAGAACGAACAGATTATAGAGCGCGTAATATTGTCGGACGCTCTTGCGGCCGCCATGCTTGACGCTTTCCGCGATGTAACCCCACGAAAACAGCGCGGCGGTGAAGCCGACGAAGGCCACCAACAAAAGCACGAGCGCGCCAAGTCCGTCGCAGGTCAGCCATTCGCCCGACGCCGCGACGTGTCCGCTGCGGGCGGCCTCCGCGGCGACCGCAAGCGCGAGGCCGAGAACGATTGCCGCCGCCAGCAGCGTCACCGGTGCGGCGAAACGCCGGCCGAGCGGCAGCAAACACAATCCGCTGGCAAGCAACGGTACGATGAGAATGCCGACGAGCTCCATGATGCCCTCAACGGTCCCGCAACGTCGCCAGTTCGCCGACCGAGGTGGTGCCGAGCCGCGCATGAATCCGTCGCGTCAACATGCCGATGACGAGCGCGATTGCCGGCACGTCGACGGCGGCGGCGAGCTCGGCAATGACGGAAAGATTCGGCACGATTGCAATGCCGGCAAAAAACACGCCGTTTTCCACCGCGAGCAAGCCGAGGAGCTGCGGCACCGCCTCGCGCCGGACCGCGATGGTAAAGGCGCCGAGAAACATCGCGGCGATGCCGAGCGGAAGGTTGATCCGCGCGAACGGCACCTCGACCGCGCCTAACAGCGGATTGGCGACAACATAGGCGATGACAATCAGCGCCGCGGCGATCAGCAAGGAGATCGGGATGTTCAGGACTCGTTCGACCTCGCGCGTGCCATAGACCTCCGCGCTCAGCGTGTGGCGAAGGAGCCACGGGATCAGCAGGGTCTTGGTGCCGACGGTGACTGCGGCGACCGCGATGAGATGAGCGGAGTGCTGCGCTATGCCGAGGAGGAACGCCGAAACCGCGAGCAGCAGCGATTGCAGGATGAAGAGCTGCAGCGACGCAAGCACCTGGCGGGTGGCGATGACGCCGAGCGCGGCGAGCAGAAACAGAGCGCCGGTCAATGCATCGAGGGCGAGGAGGACGGGGGAGCCGTTCATGGTCGCCGCCTCAGATTGCCGACAATTGGGTAATCACCGCGATCACGGAAATCACGAAGGCGGCGCCGAGGAATTCGGTGATGCGGAACAAGCGCAGCTTGGCCAATGACGACTCGATATAGACGAGCACCAGCACGAAGCAGAACACCTTGAAGAGCACGAGTGGAATCGCCAGCAGCACCTCGCCCAAGCCCATGCCTTGCGCCAAGCCCCAGGGCGTCACCAACACGTTGAGAAAAATGCAGATCAGAACGAAGAATTTCATGGCACCGGCCCATTTCATCAGCGCGGCGCCGCGGCCGGAATATTCCAATGATTTCGAGCGGTCGATCATCGCCAGTTCGAACAGGCCGGACGGGTTGTCGACGGGGATGCGGCCATCCTCGGCGAGAATGAGCATCAGGAAGGCGATCAACAAGAGAATATGCGAGGGCTCGAAGAAATTCGAGATCGGCGTCACCCAGCGCGTCTGCACGATATAGGGAATGGTCGAGCCGGCAACGAACGACACGGTGAGGAACACCACGATGAAAACCGGCTCGGCAAGGAAGCCCACCATGCGGGTGCGGCTCGCTCCCATCGGTCCGTAGGGATTGGCGGTGTCGACTGCGGCCAGGCTGCCGAAAAACCCGCCCAGCGCGAGAACAAAGCCGCCGCCGAGCATGTCGCCCATGAAGGCGAAAAACAGCGGATAGCGCGTTAGCACCGGGATGAGGAGGGCGACGAACACCGGGGCGGAAAAGGCCACATAGGGCGCGGCGCGGAAAATCCACGAACTATGTTCCGATACGATTTCGTCCTTGTGCAAGAGCTTCCAAAGATCGCGGTACGGTTGAAAGATGCTCGGGCCGCGCTTGGACTGCAGCATTTCCTTAAGCCGGCTGGTGACGCCTTCGACCAGCGGCGCGAAACCGATGACGACGAGCACTTGGATGATGTTGTAGACGATCCGCTCTAGCATTGCCGCACGCTCCGGGCATGCCTTGAGCGGCCGCTCGCACTCCGCGCACGGCAACAGACCGCGACGTCCCGGCCGCAGCGCTCATGATTGCGAGAAAAAGCAATAGCAACGGCGATCAACATCGCGTCACCCACCTCCGGCTCGGTCCTACCTCCCGCCGATCGTTGGACCGGGGGACCATAGGAGTCATCAGCCTGAAAGGGGCAGGTATGGCGGACTCCATCGCCAAGTGCGAAGCGACCTTAGACGATTGCCAAAGCGCGATCAACTACCTTGCTTTATTTTCCACGAAAATGCGACGGTACTGCGCGCGGCGCGCGTCAGCGGATCCCGGCGCGCATAAAGCTTTGCACGAATTGCCGCTGGAACAGAAGAAAGGCGATCAAGCAGCGGCGCCGAGGTCATCAGCGTCGCCGCGCTAATCACCGACCAGTCGATACCCTGGTCGGAGGAGGCGAAAATCTGCAAGCCGACCGTCAGCGGCCGCGTGCCCACCGAATTGGTGATGATGAGCGGCCACAGGAAATTGTTCCAGTGATAGCTGACGGAGACCAGGCCGTAGGCGATGTAAACGGGCTTTGCCAGCGGCACGTAGACCTTGAGCAAGACTTGCAGCGGGCCCGCACCCTCCACCCGCGCCGCCTCGTCGAGTTCGCGCGGCACGGTTTTGAAGGTCTGACGCAATAGGAAAATGCCGAAGGCCGAAGCCATATAGGGCAGCCCGATCGCGGGGATGGTGTCGACCAGACCCAATGCGCTCATGGTGCGATAGTTCTCCACGATCAGCACGTCCGGCATGATCATGAGCTGAAGCAGCACGAGGATGAAAGCTATATCGCGGCCGGCGAACTCGAAGCGGGCGAAGGCGTAGGCGGCGAGCGTGCACAGCACGAGCTGCACGGAAAGGATCATGCTGACCAGGAGAAACGTATTGAGGAAATAGCGCGCGAACGGCGCGGCATTCCACGCCCTGACGAAATTCGCCAGCGTCAGCGGCGCGTCCGGCACGAAATGCGCCGAGTATTCGTTCGGATGGACGGCGGCCCAAATCGCGTAAGCCAGCGGCAGAATCCAGATCAGCGCAAGGAGCCAGGCGCCGGCGGCGTCGAGCGCCGAAGCGACACGGCCGGTATGCTGCGGACCGTTCATTGATAGTGAATCCTGCGATCGAGGACTAGAAACTGGCCGAGCGCCAGCGCCGCGAGCAAGACCAGGAGCACGACGGTCAATGTCGCGGCATAGGCGGTGTCCCAGAATTTGAAGCCGACTTCGTAAATGTAGAACAACAGCAACGCGGTCGTATTGTCGGGCCCGCCTTGGGTCATGACCACGATATGGTCGACCAGCCGGAATGAGTTGATGACGGCGTTGACCAGCACGAACAAGGTCGTCGGCATCAACAGCGGGAAGGTGACGCGCCGGAAGAAATACCAGCGCCCGGCGCCTTCGATCGCCGCGGCTTCCGCCAATTGCGGCGAAATCTGCTGCAATGCCGCGAGGTAGAAGATCATGAAGAAGCCGGCATCCTTCCACACCGCGACGGCGATCAGGCAGGCGAGCGCGGTATGTCCGTAGCCGAGCCAATTATGCGCGCCGAAACCGAACAGCCCGAGAATCTGATCGAGCAGTCCGTAACCGGGAGAGTAGAAGAACAGCCAGATATTGGCGACCGCAATCATCGGCAGCACGGTCGGCGTGAAGAACGACAGCCGCAGGAAGCCGCGGCCGGCGATCTTGCCGTTGATCAACAGCGCCATTGCCAGCGCCAGCGCGATGGTCAGCGGGATGACGCTCGCCGCATAAACGACGTTGTTCGTCAGCGCGCGCCAGAACACCGGATCGGCGAGCATGGATTGGTAATTGTCGAAACCGACGAATACCGCGCCGCGCCGCCCTCGCGGCGTCGAATAGAAGCTGTCGATGAAGGTCGCGACCGCTGGATAATGGGTAAATGCGACGAGCAGCACCGCGGCCGGCAGCAACATCAGCCAGCCGTAAACGTGCACCGCCAGTTGGATCGGCGCGGGCGCGCGCCGGCGACCGCGGCGCCGCGCGCGACGGCGAGGGATCCGGGACGCCGCGCATCACTGATAGGGCTTGAGGATGCGGACCGCCTCCTGCTGCGCATCCTGCATTGCCTGTTGCGGCGTCTTGGTGCCGGTGAGCGCCGCCTGAATGCCGTCATTGAGCGCCTTGGTGACGCGCTGATTATCGTGGGTCGACAGTTCGGCGACGGCATATTTGAGCTGATCGCGCGCCATCGCCGCGGCCGGAAAATCGGCGACGTATTTCTGCATCGCCGGTGTATCCCAGGCGTCGGGCCGCACCGCGACGTAGCCGGTCGCGATGCCCCAGTCCGCTGCGCGCTCGGGCGTCGTCATCCATTTGACGAACTTGAACGCCGCGGCGCGCTCTTCGCCGGTCATTTTCTTGAACAAATAGAAGTTGCCGCCGCCGGTCGGCGAGCCGCGGCCCTGATGCGCCGGCAGCATGGCGACGCCGAACGGGAACTTGGCATTTTTGCGCACGTTGGTCAGATTGCCGGTCGAGGTCCACATGATCGCCGTCTTGCGCTCGAAGAAATCCTTCGGCGTCGTGCCCCATTCGATCGTGCCTTCGGGCTGGATTTTGTATTTGCGGCTGAGGTCGACCCAATACTGCAGCGCCTCGACCACGCCCGGCTTGTCGAAATAGGTCTGCGGTGCCGGCCTGATTCATCAGCCGTACATTGTTGGCCGTTGTCAGGCCCTGGAACAGCCAATAGGGAAAGCCGGTCGACGGAATTTCGATCGCCCCACTGGCTGACGCCGCCCGACGCATCGCGCTTGGTGAGCTTGCCGCCGTCGGCGACCAGCTCGTCCCAGGTGCCGGGCGCCTTTTCCGGATCGAGGCCGGCGTCCTTGAACGCGTCCTTGTTCCAGAACATCACGATGGTGGAGCGCTGGAACGGAATGCCCCAGGTTTTGCCGCCGGTCTGGCTGTTCTCCATGAAGGCCGGAAAGAACGACTTCGCCCAGGCCTTGTCGGCGTCGGTCTTCAAGAGATCGTCGAACGGCGCGATGGCGTCTTCGTCGATCAGCGAGAACATGTCGGTCGAGAGCAAGACGGCGATGTCCGGCGGCTCGCCGCTCTTGAACGCGGTGAGCGCCTTGGCCAGGGTGTCCTGGTAGGTTCCGGCATAGATCGCGTTGATCTTGATGCCGGGATTTTCCTTTTCGAAGTCGGCGGCATAGCCGTCGATGATTTTGGTGATCGGACCGCCGACGGCGACCGGATAGTAGAACGACAGCACGATATCCTTCGCCATTGCGGCGGAAGTCATGGCGACGGAAGTCATGGCGCCGCATGCCAATGCCAAGGCGGCGGCGCCGGCGATTGCGATGAACGGTCCGATTTATCGCGTAGAACATTGTTGCCTCCTCAGGCGGGACATTCCAGTGCAACGTTCGCATCTTGCAGTGACGAAGCCGGGCACGTCGTCGCGGCGCATTCCGCTTGCGGCGTCGAAGAAATGCAGATTCTCGGGACGCCAATCGAACGCGGATCGCGGCGCCGGCGGCAAACGCCGCTTTGCCGGGCACGCGCGCCGCAGTGTCCGGTCGCCATAGGCACAGGTGACGATCGTGTCGGCGCCGAGGTATTCCACGCTCTGCACGCGCGACGCGATACCGGTATCGCCGAGCATGACATGCTCGGGCCGGATGCCGAAGAGCAGGCCGCCGCGACCGCCCATCTCCGGCGCGACAGGCAGGATGTTCATCGGCGGCGTGCCGATGAACCGCGCGGCGAACGTGCTCGCCGGCCGGGCGTACATCGCCTCGGGCGCCGCCGCCTGTTCGACGCGGCCGGCGCGCATCAGGATGACACGGTCGGCCATGCTCATCGCTTCGCTCTGATCGTGCGTGACATAGACCATGGTGATGCCGAGCTTTTGCTGCAGCGCGCGAATCTCGCGGCGCATCTCGGCGCGCAATTGGGCGTCGAGATTGGACAGCGGCTCGTCCATCAAGCAGACCGGCGTTTCCGCGATAATGGCGCGGCCGAGCGCGACGCGCTGCTGCTGCCCGCCGGAAAGCTGCGACGGCTTGCGCTGCAGCAGCGCATCGAGACCGAGCAGCGCCGCGACGCGCGTCAAGCCGGCGCGTCCGCTCGGCCGCCGGCACGTTGCGCACGCGCAGCCCGAACAGAATGTTCTCGGCGACGCGTCAGATGCGGAAACAGCGCGTAGGACTGGAACACCATGGCGATCCGGCGCTTGGCCGGAGGCAATTCGGTGACGTCCTGCGCGCCGATGAAAATCCGGCCGCTGGTGACCTGCTTCGAGGCCGGCGATCAGCCGCAGCGTCGTCGATTTGCCGCAGCCCGACGGGCCCGAGCAGGACGACGAGCGCGGCGGCTGCGGCGTCGAAACTCACGCTCGTCCACCGCTCGCGTCGCGCCCCAATATTTGCTGACGTTTTGCACCGAGATTTGCGACAAGGTGGACTTCCTGCTCGGCCATGGGCGTCTCCGCAAGACCGCCTCCGCGATCGGCGGTCACGATGCCGATAAATCATTGTATTGTGAAGCCCGTGTCGCGGCGGCCTTTGCCGCGCCGGCCGCTGCAATCGTCACATTCGGATAAGGGGAGGAGCGCTTGGCATCCTACGTCCTCGCCATCGACCAGGGCACGACGTCGACGCGGGCCATGCTGTTTCGCGCCGACACCTCGATTGCCGCCGTCGCGCAGCAGGAATTCCCGCAGCATTTTCCCGCCGATGGCGAGGTCGAGCACGAGCCCGAGGATTTGTGGGCGACGACCGTCGAGACCTGCCGCGACCGCGCTGCGCAAGGCCGGCGCGAGCGCCCGCGACATCGTCGCCATCGGCATCGCCAATCAGCGCGAGACGACGCTGCTGTGGGAGCGCGCGACCGGGCGCGCGGTGCATCGCGCCATCGTCTGGCAGGATCGCCGCACCGCGGATTTGTGCGCGCGGCTGAAAGCCGCCGGCCATGAACCGTTGTTCGCGGCCAAGACCGGACTTTTGCTCGATCCTTATTTTTCCGGCACCAAGCTCGCCTGGCTGTTGGCAACGTGCCCGGCGCCGCCGACCAAAGCCGCGCGCGGCGAACTCGCCTTCGGCACGGTCGATAGCTATTTGCTGTGGCGGCTCACCGGCGGCAAAGTTCACGCCACCGATGCGACCAATGCCTCGCGCACGCTGTTGTTCGACATCCACGACGGCCGCTGGGACGATCGGCTGCTGCAATTGCTCGGCGTGCCCAAATCCGTGCTGCCGCAGGTGCTCGATTCGCTCGGCCGCCTTCGGCATCGACCGATCCGGAATTGTTCGGCGCGCGCGATCCCGATCTACGGCATCGCCGGCGACCAGCAGGCGGCGCTGGTCGGGCAGGCCTGTTTTGCGCCGGGAATGCTCAAAGCCACCTATGGCACCGGCTGCTTCGCGCTGCTCAATACCGGGTCAGACGCCGGTCGATTCGAACAACAAGCTCCTCACCACCATCGCCTATCAGCTCGGCGGCAGGCGCAGCTATGCGCTCGAAGGCTCGATCTTCGTCGCCGGCGCGGCGGTGCAATGGCTGCGCGACGGTTTGCGCATCGTGGCAGAGCGCCGCCGAAACCGGCGAGCTTGCGCAAGCGGCCGACCCGACGCAGGAGGTCATTCTGGTTCCGGCTTTTGTCGGGCTGGGCGCGCCCTATTGGCGGCCCGATGTGCGCGGCGCTCTATTCGGCCTGACGCGGGCGACCGGACCGCGCGAGCTGGCGCAGGCCGCGCTCGAAAGCGTGTGCTTTCAGACCGCCGATCTGCTTGCCGCCATGACAGGCCGATTGGCGCGAGGCCGCAAGCGCGCTCAAGACTCTGCGCGTCGACGGCGGCATGGCGAATTCCGACTGGTGCATGCAACGGCTCGCCGACCTCATCGGCAGCACGGTCGACCGCCCGCAAATCAAGGAAACCACCGCGCTCGGCGCCGCCTATCTCGCCGGTTTGCACGCCGGCTTCTTTCCCGAGCCGGATCGCTTCATGGAGCGCTGGCGATTGGAGCGGCGCTTTTCGCCGCAAATGGACGCCGCCATGCGCGAACGAAAACTCGAAGGCTTGGACGTCGGCGGTGCGCCGCTTGCTGACGTAAAAATCTCGCCGTGAAGGTCGTGCGGTGCGGCAAGCCTTTGCGCCGCAAGCACAAGCCGTTCCAGGAACTTGGCTCTGCCGCCAAGCGTTGTCGCGGACTGGCCGGGGCTAACTTTGACATGATGAAAATTGTGTCATTTGCGTTGGTCGCAGAGGATCAAGAATTCGCCATGGAATTCAGAATTCGACCCGCATGAGATCGGACGACTTCGCCTCCGCACGCTGCTGCCTGCGGATGGTCACGCGCGCATCTTCACCGCCGGACGATCTGTTTCAGTTCGGCATCGAGGAGGAATATTTTCTGTCCGATGCCGCAGACGCCGAGGTCGCGGTCGGAAACGCCGGATGCGTCTGTTTCACAGCGCCGATTTCGGCGCGCCGGGGCATATCGGGCGGGAATTCCTCCAGGCGCAGATCGAAGTCGCGACCGAGCCGCATCGTGTCGCCAACGATGCGCGGCTCGAGCTGCGTCAATTGCGGATGAACGCAGCCGCCGCGGCGGCGGAGCATGGTCTTTCGATCCTGGCGTGCGGCACGCATCCGCTGGCGTCGTGGCGCGAGTCGGTGCAGAGCCCCAAAGACCGCTACGACAAGGTCATGGACGACCTTCAGATGATCGGCCAGCGCAACATGCTGTGCGGGATGCATGTGCACGTGGAGTTTCCGGATCCGGCGCGCCGCGTCGATGTGATGACGCGGATGCTGCCCTATCTGCCGCTGTTCATCGCGCTGTCGACCTCGTCGCCGTTCTGGCAGGGCCGCGCTACCGGGCTGAAAGGCTATCGGCTGGCCGCTTATGACGAGCTGCCGCGCACCGGCTTGCCGGAGCTGTTCCGCACCGTCGCGGACTACGACGCCTATGTCGACGCCATGGTGCGCTCCGGCGCCATACCGGACGCCAGTCACCTGTGGTGGGCGATCCGGCCGTCGCTCAAATATCCGACTTTGGAACTGCGCGCGCCGGACTGCTGCACGCGCCTCGACGACACGATCGCGATTGCGGCGCTCTACCGCGCGCTGGCCCGCTTCCTCTATGCGCATCCGCGAGCACAATGCCGGGATCGACGTCGTCGACCGGGCCATCGCGGTCGAGAATAAATGGCGCGCCCAGCGATACGGCGCGCAAGGCACATTCGTGACGCGGTCGGGCGGCGTCGCGCGTCGGCGAAATGCTCGACCGGGTCCTCGAGCTGGTCGCGCCGATGCCGAGGCACTGGGCTGCACCGAGCACGTGGAACACTGCCGTGCGATCATTGTCGGAAGGCACTTCGGCCGACGCGCAGCTGCGGATTTTTACTGAAAATCAACACGAAGGTGCCGAAATTGCCTTGCAAAGGGTGACATGCTGGATCCGAGACGCCACATTGGTGGCTTGACCGTTTAAACGCCCAGGCAAAGGCGAACCATATGTGCCGCTGGATCGCATATCGCGGAGAAACCACGGCGCTCGAACACTACGTGACCGAGCCGTCGCATTCGTTGATCTCGCAAGAGCATTCAGGCGCTGGAATTGACCGCCAGCATCAATGGCGACGGCTTCGGCTTGGGCTGGTACAGCCAGCATCCGGAGCCGGGGCTTTATCGCGAGATCAGGCCAGCCTGGTCGGACGAGAACCTCCGCTATCTATGCCGGCATTTGCAGTCCCATCTGTTTTTTGCCCATGTCCGCGCCGCGACCGGCACGGCGATCACCCGCGTCAATTGCCATCCGTTCGCATCCGGAAAATGGCTGTTCATGCACAACGGCTTTCTCGGCAATTGGAGTCGTTGGCGCCGCCAGGTCGAGGCGCTCATTCCCGATGAGCTTTATCCATCGCGCATCGGGACGACCGATTCGGAGGCGATCTTTCTCGCCATGATGGGCGCCGGCATCGACCAGCCGGTGGCCGCGGCGGAAAAAATTCTTGGCGACGCTCACCGACTTCGTCAATCGAAAGCGACCCGGGCGATCGCTTCCGCTTTACCGCCGCGCTGCCGAACGGGCGCGATCTCTACGGCTTCCGCTATGCCGTGAACGATCGCGCCAATACGCTTTATTACCGGGAATCGCGAGCGCGGCAATCGTGATCGTTTCCGAGCCGACTCGACCGCGACAAAGACTGGGTGACCGTGCCGGAAGATCATGTCGTCGTCGCCAAGCGCCGGCGAACGGGCGCGCATCGTGCCGCTGTTTGACGCCGCCAGCAGGAAGCGGCGGAAGTAACGCGTTTTTCCGCTCTACGGTCACGCCGAGCCCGGCCATGGTCGGCGGCAATGTCGGGCTGGATCGCCTTGGCGGCCGCATGTCGGCTTTGCCGGCGGCGGCGTCGCCCTTTTTGCAGTTCGGCGACGCCGCGGCCGTAAGAGCGAACTCGCAAGTCTCGGGTTGAGCCTCAGCGCGGCGTTGTAATCGGCGATGGCGCGTCGAATTGTCCGAGCCTTAAGATACGTGAAACCGCGGCTGTCGAGCGTATTGGCGTCGTTGGGCCGCAATTGCAGCGATCGATTGCAATCCGCCAATGCAGCCTGGAGCTTGACCGAGGATGGCATTGGCATAACAGCGGCCGTTGTAATTGTCGGGATCGTTCGGATTGAGATTTATCGCGGCGGTGTAATCGGCGATGGCTTGGCCTAGTCGGCCTTATGCTTGTAACGCATTGCCGCGGTCGAAATAGGCGATTTCATCCTTCGGTTGGAGGCTGTATCGCCTGGTTATAATCGGCGATCGCCTGCGTCGTAAGCGCCCTCGCCGTCGTTGGCGATGCCGCGCTGAACGAAGGCGATTCTCGTCATTTGGGATCTAGCGCGATCGCCTGCGTGCAATCGATGACGGCGGCGCTGATGTGCCCATGTCATTGAATACCGCGCAACGCGCGACATAGGCGCGCGCGTTCCTGGCATTGAGCGTGACCGCCTGATTGCAATCGGCCAGCGCGGCGCCGTAATTACCCACATTGCTCTCGGACATGCAGCGATTGGCAAAGGCGTTTTCGTCCTTCGGGTCGAGCAGAATCGCGCGGTGCAATCGGCGAG
Source organism: uncultured Alphaproteobacteria bacterium (assembly GCA_963729335.1). Classification (GTDB taxonomy): domain Bacteria; phylum Pseudomonadota; class Alphaproteobacteria; order Rhizobiales; family Xanthobacteraceae; genus BOG-931. The sequence goes on along the minus strand of CAVSNN010000001.1, from coordinate 441,274 downwards.
GCCGGCGGTGTAATTGCCGAGTGCGTCGTTGGCGTTACAGCGCCCGGCATAGGCCCATTCGTCGTCGGTATCGTACATGATCGCGCGTGCTGCAGTGCGGTCACGGCGGACTGGCGTAGTCGTCTGTTGCCGAAAATCGCGAAAGCACTTTTGATCTTCCACGCCGGATTCGTCCGGCATGCGCCGGCGCGGTCATGCTCGCCGCCGGCCGCGCCAACGCCGAATCCAAGAGCGCGGTAACGATGCAAATCCGGCTTCATCTCATGATCCCAGCCTTATTGTAGCGGCGGAGCCCCCGGCTCGCAATCGACGCCGCTATTTCTTCCAGCCCTGCCGCCAAGCCGGCGGCGTTTTGGCGTCGATCAGGATAAAGGCGATGCGGCAAGGTTTGGTGCCGTTATTGACCCAGGCATGGTTAGTGCCCTGCTGCACCAGCACGTCGCCGGCCTTGACGTGGATTTCGTTATCGTCGAGCAGCATGTCGATTTCGCCGTCGAGCACGATGGCGTAGTCGATGGTCCTGGTGCGGTGCGTGTTGGCGTGGCGCGCATAGCCTTGCGTTGCCGGATCGATGCCCATGGAAATCAGGACTTGGTTGTGATCGACCGGCGCCGCATGCGGCGGCGCCGGCGCGAAATCGACGATGCGGAAAATAGTACCGTTGGCGGGCGGCGGCACGCCGACCTGGGTTTGCGCCATGTCGGTCGAGCCGGCGACGTTCACGGGAAACTCGGTCGTCACCCAGAGCATGGTCATGCCGTTGTTGCCGCGTTGCTTTGCCGGCAACGCGCATCGTCGAACAGAACGACCGCCTTGCCTTCGGCGTCATGCCCGGTCACGATCCGGCGCGTCAATTTTGGCTCCATCTCATCCTCCCGTACCTTCATCGCGGTTTACTTGCTCAAGCGATGCGCATTATGCTCGTATATGCCGGCCGGCAAAGTAACATGGTGCTGCATAAAATCTATCATGACCTCACGCGTCTGTCGCATTTGCCGCTGCAGATTATCCCGGACTGAACATTATTCTGCTAAATTCGCACGACATGAGAATTCGCCGGCGAGCAGCGGCCGTGTTGAGCGATATTGCGGTCATCGATCTGCGCGATGGCGGCCCGCCGCGCCATGTCGAGACAGCGCGCGGCAAAGGCGCGCGCGTTGCGCGACGCCTGTCTCGGCTTTCTGCCGCGCGCGGCCTTGCCGCTCGTGCCGGCGCTCGATCGGGCGTCGCGGCGCTGGCTTGAGCGCTCGCGCTCGCCCTATCTGCATGAGATCGCGCGGATCGCCGCGACGCTCGATTTCTCGGGCGTGTGGCTGCTCAACGCATCCTATCAGTGGTGCTGCACGTCGCTTGCCTGCGAGCGACGACGGCGTGCCCTGGCTCGTCCGCACGCTGGATTGGCCCTTCCTCGGCCTCGGCCGCTACGCTGAAGTGGCGCACATGCGCGGCGATTGCGGCGATTTCTTCAGCGTCACCTGGCCCGGCTATGTCGGCGCGCTCACCGCGATGGCGCCCGGTCGCTTCGCCGCTTGCGTCAACCAGGCGCCGATGCGCCGCCGCACCGCGCATCGCTGGCTGCGGCCGTATGATTTCGCGACCAATGCGCGGGCGATCTGGCGGTCCGCCGATCTCATGCCGCCCGACCAGCTGTTGCGCCGGACCTTCGAAGCTCTGCGACAGACTTCGCCGCGGCGCGGCACATGCTGGAAACGACGCCGGTGGCCCGTCCGGTGATCTATGTGCTCGCCGGCTGTGCGGCGAACGAGCGCTGCGTGATCGAGCGCACCGAAACCGATTTCGTCACCCGCGACGACGACACCAGCGCCGCCAACGATTGGGTGCCATGCCGGGCGGGCTGGGAGGGCCGCATCGGCACGCGGCGCTTTCTCGACCAGCTCGTTTGCCGATGCGGCGAGCTATAGCCAAGCGCGCCGCGAGATCGCTGAGAGCTTGGAACGGCGCCGTTCGCAGCGCCCGGCTTCGACTGGGTGCGCGAGCCGGTTCTCAATCCCTATACGCGGCTTGCGGTCGCCATGTGTCCGGCAAGCGGAATTCTCCGGGCGATCGGTTACGACCGGACGGCAGCGCCTCTGCCGGAGCCGGTGACGCGAATCTGCGAAATTGCACCGCCGGCCGCGCCCAAGGCCGCCTGAGCGCCTTGCCGCCTGAGCGCCCCCGCCGGCGGTGGAAAAGCACCGCAATAGCCGGCGGAAGATGGTAAATAGATAGTAATTTCAATAACTTATATAAAAAGCGACAGATCTGTGCTGCCGATCACACGCCGCACCGCCCATCAAGCTACTAATGAGCATGAACGATTGCCGGATATGGAGCGCAGCCATGAGCACCACCACCATGACCACGTTCCGGACACACCGCCTGTTCAACTGGGGCCAGGTCAAACGCCATATCGCCGAATGGCAGCGGCGGGCGCGCTCCCGCCAGGAATTGGAAGGCCTCAGCGACGCGACCTTGCGCGATATCGGGATTACCCGTTGCGACGTACACCACGAAGCGCACAAGCCGTTCTGGATGGCGTGATCGAGAGCAAATCCAATTCGCGCCCTATCCGGCATGCGGATGGGCCGCCCTGCATGGGCGGCCCTTTGCTTTGGCGAAGCCGGCACGGCCCGGGTTTGCAGGGCCTGCGGCAAGTTTTGTAGCATGCCGGCCTTGCGGACGGATAAGGCGCATGCCATGCCCAAGATCAAAACCGCGGACGGCGTCAGTCTCTATTACGAAGAAGCCGGCGCCGGTACGCCGGTCGTTTTCGTGCATGAATTCGCCGGCGACTACCGCACCTGGGAGCCGCAGATGCGCGCCTTCTCGCGCGTCGCATCGCTGCGTCACCTACAGCCAGCGCGGCTATCCGCCGTCCGACGTGCCGACGATCCGGCGCGCTACGGCCAGGATATCGCGCGCGGCGACGTCATCGCGGTCATGGATGCGCTCGGCATCGACAAGGCTCATGTCGTCGGCCATTCGATGGGCGCCTATACGGCGCTGCACGTCGGCATCCGCCACCCGCAGCGCTGCATCTCGGTGACCGCGGCCGGCTGCGGCTGGGGCTCGCTGCCCGATCCGGCCGCGCGCGCGAGATGCGCGATGTCGCGGCGGAGAACGCCAAAATGTTCACCGAAAAATCCATGGCCGAAGCCGCGGCCATCTATGGCGACTGGCCGATGCGCCACCCGCAAAAATACAAGGACCCGCGCGGCTATGCGGAATTCTTCCGCATGCTCGTCGAGCATTCGGCGCAAGGTCACGCGCTGACCATGACGATGATGCAGGCCAAGCGGCCGACGTTCTGGGACATGGCGGCGGACCTGAAGAGATTTTCGGTGCCGCTCCTGATCATCGTCGGCGACGAGGACGAATCCGTGCCTCGACGGCAGCATTTTCCTCAAGCGCACGGTGCCGACCGCGGCGCTGTTCGTGATGCCGCGCTCCGGCCACAACAATCCGACCGAGGAGCCGGCTGCATTCAACGCCGCGCTCGCGGAGTTATTCGCCGCCGCCGAGGCCGGCCGCTGGCTGGCGCATCGACCGCCGGCGCGATGAGCGCGCCCGCCGGCTCGACGGCGGATGCGGCGGGATCGATCGCGGCGCCGTTCCGCCATGCCTTCGCGGCCATCTACTGCGGATCACCGCGCCATGGCCGCCTAATCGACCGCTTGCGCGGCGGCGCGCGGGCGCCGCGATCGCGCAGGGAGATTTCAAGATCGCGCAATTGTTTCGTCGCCGCCGCCGTCGCCCGCGTTTCGATCAAGCGATACTTCTTGATAAGTGCGCGTCCGGAACGGGTGAGCGCTGCGCCGCCGCCGCGCGCGCCGCCGGGCCGCGTCGTCACCACCGGCTCGCGGAAACAGCGGTTCAAATCGTCGACCAGAAGCCAAGCGCGCCGATACGACATGCCGAGCGACCGCCCGGCTTGCGAGATCGAGCCGGTCTTGCCGATCGCTTCCAGAAGCCGAATCTTGCCCGGACCAAGCGCCCGGTCCGGGCCGAAATCGATGCGCATCGTCAGCCGCACCACGCCCATCGTTCGCTCCGCGCCGGTAACGAGCCGGCAGGTTAGCATCAATTCGCCGGGGGCTGCTGCCCATGACGCGGCAAATCGACTGCTATACGCGCTGTCGCGGCTATGGCACTGTGCACGGCGTTTCGAGGCGCGCGCGACATTGTCGAGGGCAGGGAGGACATCATGACGGGACTACGAAGCATCCAGCGAACCGGCGCAACGCTTGTTGCTGCTGCGGTGTCGGCGATGGTGGGACTGGCATCGCCCGCCGCCGCCCAGGCCGGCAATCCCATCGTCATGAAGCTCAGCACCGCCACGATCCACGACACCCAGCACGAATGGCTCATCCGCTTTGCGGCGGCGGTAGAAAAAGATTCCGGCGGCCGCATCAAGGCGGAAATCTATCCGGCGAGCCAGCTCGGCTCGATTCCCCGGCAAATCGAGGGCGTGCAATTCGGCTCAATCCAGGGCTGGATGGGCCCGCCGGAATTTTTGGTCGGCGTCGACGAACGTTACGAGGCGCTGAGCGCGCCGGGCCTGATGAGCAGCGAGGACCAGGACATTCGCGTGATCGACGACCCTGCAGTCCGCGATTTGATGCTCGGCTTGGGCGCCAACAAGGGGCTCGCCGGGGTTGCGCTGGCTCCGATCGGGCCGTCCTCGATCGCCTCGCGCAAGCCGATCCATCATCTCGCGGATTTCAAGGGGATGAAAATTCGCGTGCTGGCCTCGCCGTTCCAGCTTGAAATGATCAAGCGGATGGATGCCTCGCCGGTGGCAATGACGCTGGCCGACGTGTTGCCGGCGCTCCAGCAGGGTGCCATCGACGCGACGCTCGCCACCATCACCGTTTACACGACGTTCCATTATGTTGACGCCGCGAAATACGTCATCAACACCGAACAGCCTTACCTCAACTCGATCGTGGTCATGAGCAAGAAATGGCTCGACGGATTGCCGCCCGACTTGCAGAAGATCGTCCGCGACGACGCGACGGCGATGTCCGCGGGAATCGTCCCGTTCGTGAAGGACTTTTTCGCCAAGTCGTACAAGGTGTGGACCGACACGGGCGGCGAGTTGACCAGCCTTCCGGCCGACGAACAGGCGGCGATGATCGAAAAGATCTCCAGCGTCGGCCCCGATCTGTCGGCGTCAAAGCCGGACTTGAACGCGGCCGTCAAGATCGTTTTCGCGTCGGCCAAGCGCAATAAATAATCACGGCAATCGCTTCGTTCCGAACGGTTGCAGCATCGCCCGCATTCGCTGCGGGGTGACCGGAAGCTCGTTCACCGCGCCCGGCCGGCCGAGCGCGTCGTCGATCGCCGCGGCGATGGCGGCGCCGGCGGCGTTGGCGCCTGCTTCGCCGGCGCCTTTGACGCCGAGCGGATTGAGCGGCGACGGCGCGTCTTCGGCGATCAGCACGCCGATCGGCGGAATTTCGCGCGCGCTCGGCATGAGGTAGTCGGCGAAATTGACGCACAGCGGCTCGCCGCGCGCGTCGTAGCGGAATTCCTCGAACAACGCGCCGCCGATGCCTTGCGCGACGCCGCCGGCGATTTGGCCTTCGACCAGCATCGGATTGACCGCCTTGCCGATGTCGTAGGCGACGAAATAGCGCTCGACCGCCGCGGCGCCGGTGTCGCGGTCGACCCGCACCACGGCAAAGTGGATGCCGTAAGGATAATTCATGTGTTGCTGCTCGAAAAAGCCTTCGGCGGCAAGACCGGGCGTGGCGTCGCCGAGAAGCTTTGAGCCGGGGGCGAGCGCGCGCGCGACTTCGCCAAGCGCGATCGAAGGCCCGGGCGCGGCTTTGCTGCGCACCACGATGCCGTCGATCACGTCGAGCGCCTCGGGCGCGGTTTGCAAGAGGTTGGCGGCGGCGGCAATCGCCTTGTGGCGCAGCTTTGCCGCCGCAATGCGTGTGGCTTCGCCGGTCATCACCGTCACCCGCGACGCAAACGTGCCCATGCCGTAGCCGATGCGGTCGGTCTGACCATGCACCACCCGCACGCGGCGATAGTCGACGCCGAGCGCATCGGCGCAGATTTGCGCAATGACGGTTTCCATGCCCTGACCGACCGAGGTCGCGCCAGTGACGATCTCGACCGTGCCGCCGCTATCGATCGACGCGCGCACGCCGTCATAGGGCCCAAGCCCGCTCTTCTCGACGAACATGGCAAGCCCGACGCCGACCGCTTCGCCGGCGGCGCGCCGGCGTTGCAAATCGTCGCGCAGCTTTTGCCAACCGATCGCCGCCAGCGCCTTGTCGAGCAGCCCGGCATAATCTCCGGAGTCGTAAGTCATCTCGGTGCCGAGCGTATCGAGATGGCGGGCATAGGGCATTTCGGCCGCGGCAATCAGATTGCGGCGGCGGATTTCCACCGCATCGATCGAAAGCCGCGCCGCAATGGCATCGATAAGCCGCTCGCGCACGAAACTGCTCTCGTAGCGTCCCGGCGCGCGATAGGTCCCGCACGGCGTCTTATTGGTCAGGCGAATGCGGCCGACCATGCGGTAGGCGGCGACACGATAGGGGCCGAGCAGCATGGTGGCGGCCAGATCGGGCACGGTCGCGGCGTGGGTGCGCACATAGGCGCCCTGATCGTGAAAAAATTCGCCGTCGATGGCGAGCAACCGGCCGGCCTCGTCGACCGCGGCGCGGACCCGATAGTGCTGCTGGCGCGAGTGATTGGTCGCAATCAGATGCTCGCGGCGGTCCTCGATCCATTTTACCGCGCGCTTTAATCGCAACGCGCCGAGGCAGGCGAGCACGTCCTCGGGATATAGTTCGCCGCGCACGCCGAAGCCGCCGCCGGTGTGGCCTTCGTGCAGATGCACGGCGGGGGCCGGGCGGCCGAGCATGCGCGCGAGCGCGTCGCGGTTCCAATGCGGCACTTTGGCGGCGCCGTAAAGTTCGAGCAGATCGCGCGCGGCGTCGTAGCGCGCGATGGCGCCGCGCGGTCTCCAGCGGCACGCCGCTGTGCCGCCCGATCTTCAGCTCGAGCGCGACCGTCGCATGCGCGGCGGCAAAAGCCGCCGTCACGTCGCCATAGCCTTTGCGCACGACCGCGGCTTCGGTCGAATGGCCGGCGCCAAATTCGCCGGGCGGCGCGTCGGCCGCGAGCAATTCGGGCAAACTCTCAATCTCGACCGTCACCAGGTCGGCGGCGTCCTCGGCGGCATAGGCGTCGCCGGCGAACACCACCGCGACCGGCTCGCCGACATAGCGCACGCGTTCGGCGGCGAGGATCGGCTGACGGTAAGGCTCGAGCCCTTCGATGCGGGTGAGGCGGAAATCGATCGGCGGAATTCGGCGACGTCGGCCGCCGTCCACACCGCGACGACGCCCGGCGCCGCGCGCGCCGCGGCGGTATCGATCGCGACGATGCGGCCATGGGCGTGCGCGGAACGCACCACGCGCATGTGCAATTGATGAGCAAACGACACGTCGGCGGCGAAGCGGCCCTGGCCGGTGACCAGCGGCCGATCCTCGAGCCGCGGCAGCGAGCGACCGACGAAGGCCATGTGCTCAGCCCGATCTTTGCGGAAGCGTCATCGCGCGTCTTCCTCCGCCGCAATCGCGTCGAGGTGCTGCGTCTCGTTGATGCGCCGGACGCAGATTTGCTCGTCCGCGACGTCGATCTCATTGAGGCAGCACGGCTCCTGCGCCAGCCGCCAATAGGCCGACAGCGGCAGATCGAGAAATTGCAGCAGCAGCGCGCGATTGACGCTGTCATGGCCGACCAGCACGATGGTCTCGTCGGGATGACGGACGAGCACCATGCGCAAGGCATTGGCGGCGCGCGCCGCGATATCTTGCAACGCTTCGCCGTTGGGAAAGCGCACCAGATGCGGCGTGGCAAACCAGGCGGCGAACAAAGCTGCGGATTCTGCGCTTTGGCCTCGCTCGAAAGTTTTGAACTGCCACGCGCCGTAATCGATATCGTTGAGGTCGTCGCAGGTCCTGGCGGCAACGCCGCAGGCCTTGGTCTCAGCCTTGGCGATGGCGGTTGCGGTCTCGATGCAGCGGCCCATCGGGCTGGTGTAGATGTGGCTCGGCCGCCAGGCGCCGGCGATGCGTTGCGCGACGGCTTGGCCTCGGCGCGGCCGCGCGCGGTCAGATCGAGCGGCTCGCGGCCGCGGAACCGTTCGGGCTTGATGCCTTCGACGTAACCGTGCCGGGTCAGGAGAATTTTGGTCATGCGAGCGGACAGGCGATGCTTCACTACTTCCATCCGAGCCGCGCCGAGGATGGCGCGGCCCATGACCCACTCCTTGTCCTCGGCCGACAGAAAATCGAGCGTCTCGGTGAAGTGGGTGACGCGTTGCCGTAGGTGGCCTTGTTGTACGAGTTGGTCAGGTCGGTGCCCCAATAGAGCGGCGCGGGCCGAAGGCGTCGAACAGGCGGCGGATGTGCACCGTCATGTCGCGGAACGGGTAGGGCTCCGCCGAATAGAACGGCGTGGTCGACAGTTTCACCGAAACGTTCGGGATATTTGGCGAGCGCCGCCGTTTCCTTGACCGCCTCGCTCAATCTTGCCGGCTTTGACGATGTCGCCGGTGACGCCGAGGTGATCGGCGATCATCGTAAGTTCCGGATGCGTTCGGCGATGGGCGCGAAAAGTTGGCATCGGCGCGCCGTAAAACATGACCGGGAGGCAGTATTTTTCCGCCAGCGGCCAGAACCAGTCCGCCGTTCCGTCGCGCGAGCCACGCCATTGCGGCGGGTGAAACGTCAGCCTGATCCCGAGCATGCCGGGCTGCTTTCTTCCACTCCGGCAAGATGCCGCCGTTTCGGGTCCTGCGAGCGGAATGCGGCCCATGATGGCGAAACGCGCCGGGATATCGCGCACCGCCTCGAGCGCATAATCGTTGCGGTCGCCCTCCCAGGACGGCGGCACGATGACGGCGCGGTCGACGCCGGCCCCGTCCATCATCGGCACGAATTTCTCGATCAATGAAGGGTTCCGGAAGCTGGGCCACGCGGTCCGGCTGCCACGGCCGGTCCGGGCCCTCCGCCTTCCATAAATGAACTTGCGCGTCGACGACCATGGCTGCCTCCCGGACATTGTCGGTGGAGTCTGCCGCGTGCGGCGGCGCGCCGCAATGCCGGCGATCTTCGTCCGTCTACAGGCGGCGCAGCGGCAGCGACCAGGCCAGCACGGTGCCGACGCCGGTGAATGCGGCGATGGTGATGAAGGCGGCGCGGAAGGCGTCGCCGATCTCGGCATGAACGATCGCCTGGCGCGCCGGCGCGAGCGTCGCGATCGCCGTCGGGTCCTTGCTCGATAATGGTGCCGAACAATTTCGCCGTGCTCGCGGTCGGTTGCCGCGAGAATCGAGAACAAGATGGCGGCGACGGTCGCGGTGCCGAAAGCGGCGCCGACCGAGCGGGAGAACTGCACCATGGCCGCGCCGGTGCCGAGCAGCCGCGGTCCGGATACGGCCTGCACCGTGACCTGGACGACGCCCATTACCGTGCCCATGAACAGCGCGATGACGCAGAACGCCCAAGCCATCTCGCCGGTGCTCAGATGCGGTATCCAGAAGGCGAGGAACAACAAGCCCAGCGGTCGCCGCCATCAGTCCGTAAGTCGGAAACACCGCGGTGCATCCGGTCCTGGTCACCATCTGCCCGGTGAACATCGAGCCGAGCCCGATGCCGGCCGTGAGCGGCAGCAGGATCAGGCCGGTCTCGGCGGGCGAAGCGCCGCGCACCGCGCGCAGATAGATCGGCAGGAACGTGATCAATGACACCAGCGCCGCGCCGTGGCAGGCCGCCATGGCGTCGCTGCGCCAGATCGAGGCCTGCTTGAACAACCGGGGCGGAATGAGCGGCGCGGCGGTGAGCCGCTCCTGCCAAGCCAGCAGGCCGAGCGCGACCAGTCCGAAAGCGAGCAGCCCGAGCGCCATCGGCAGCGTGCTCAATTCCATGCGCTGCACCTGTTCGAGCGCCAGGATGACCGGCCCGACGAAAAGGATGAACAGGATCAGGCCCGGCGAATCGAAAGTGGTGCGGCGGCGGTCGCCCTGGCGCGGCGGAATGCGAAACACGAACGCAACGGCAAGCAGTCCCAGCGGAATGTTGATGAGGAAGATCGATTGCCAGCCGAATGCCTGGGTCAGATAGCCGCCGGCGACGGGACCGAAAGTGTTGGAACTGACCGCGATGCCGGCGAGGTAGCCTTGATAACGGCCGCGCTCGCGCGGCGGGATCGCTTCGCCGATCAGCGCCTGCGACAAGGTCATCAGGCCGCCGCCGCCGAACCCTTGCAGCACGCGGAACGCGGTGAGGAGCTCGATATTGGGGGCAAGCGCGCAGAGCACCGAGCCGAGCATGAAAATCGCGAGCGCCACGAACATCATCAGACGCCGGCCGAAAGTATCGCCGAGCCGGCCGTAAACCGGGGCGGCGATGGTGTTGGCGATCAGGTAGGAAACCACCACCCAGGACGCGCGCTCGATTTCGCCGAGATTCGAGGCGATCGTGGGCAGTGCGGTGGCGACGATCGTCTGGTCCGCGACCGCGAGAAACATCGGCAGCATGATCGGCGGAAAGACGGTGAGGAACCGCGACGCCGTCGATGGCTCCGAGCAGCTTACGGCGGCAGCGCCGGCTCCGGTTGCGCGCTGCGGGCGCGGGCGCCGCGCGCGATGCGGCGGGTTCGACTGCGGAGCGAGCCGTGCGGCCGCCGCATTGGATCCAAGCGATTCATTCATTGCATGAATTTGTGGCGAGACGATTCAGTCGCAACGAATGCTGCATGGCGACTGGCGGACTGCGCTGCCGAGCCAATGGGGTGTGGGCGTAATTTTCCACTCTTCCGGCCTTAAGTCACGACGAAATCGGGCCGGATAGGGCGGACCGGGTCGGCGGCCGATCTGGACCGCAGTGCACGGTAACAGGACCGCCGGGCCGCAATAAGGAGCGCCGCAGTCCCGTCACAAAAGCGCCGGCCGCCCGAAGGCGGCCGGCTTGATTCCGTCGACGAAGTGCGTCTCAACCGACGAAACCGACGCGTTCCTGTTCGCGCGCCTCTTCCTCGGTCTTCGGCTGGGCCGGCAATTGCAGAACCGTTGCCGCTCTGGCCTTCGCACAACAGCGTCAGCAGCACGGTCCGCCCATCCGGAAACTCGATCGCGTCGTGATGCGCGGCCATCTTGTCCTTGTTGACTTGCCGGAAGATGGCCGTTTCGTGGTTGATCGTCTTTGTCTTCCAGCCGAGCAGGCCGGCCGGCAGGCAGGCTACTTCGCCGGCGAATGCGAGCTCCGTGCCGGGCCGGATGCAGACCGCCATTCCGGGATCATCCGAGGCCGAGAACCCGCGGGTTCCCGTCCCGAAGTCACGCGTCACGAGTTTATCGCCGACCTTGGCCGGCCTCGATCGCACGCTTTGAAGGCTAAAGTCACACATTGGCGACTCCTTTCTCTTCCCAGATCTTGCGCTAGTCAGCCCCACAACCCCCTCGACAATGACTTTAAGCAAGATTGGTGCCGTGCTGTGGCGGTCGCAGGACATTTCAGCGCATGGCAACGGCCGCCGCGCAATGCTGTCGCGGGAATTGCGCCCTCGCCGGCGTTCGGTCGGGACGCGTCCGTCACCTGCCGGCCGCCGCTCGCGCCGCTAGCCGCCGGCGATCCGGCTCATCGCGCGGCACATTTTTTGGCAGCTTGCCTGCGATCAAGGCGGTTAGAGCGGCGGCCGGCGGCGCGCCACGCTGCCGCCGCCACGCCGTCATTCGACGGTGATGCCGCCGACCATGCCGTGCCAATCGTGGTCGGCGCAGCGCAGATCGTAGGTGCCGGGCTTTCCGGGAGTCAGGAAAACATCCTTGGTGTCGCCGGGCTGCATCACGATTTCGGTGTGTTCGCGATTGAGCACGTTCGGATTGTCGATTTTGGCGGTGGCAAAAAATACCGGCGCGGTGAACTCGTGGGTTTCCTTGCCATGATTTTCCAGATGCAGCCGGTAATGAACGCCGTGCTGCAACGTCAGGTGATCGGGCACGAACTTATAGTCGACCATGGTTACGTCGATCGTGACGGTGTCCGGCGCGGCGGCGCCGCAACACATGCCGAGCATCGTCAACAAGCAGAGTTTTGCGACGTTGCGTATCATGCTTGCCATCCCGGGTCGGCGCATTTCGCGTTTCCCCTATCGGCGCTTGCGGCCTTAAACGACCGCAGAAGCCATTCGGGCGGCGCTGCGGGCAACTGTCGCCCTTATCATATCAATGTCCCGCCATGGTGGATGCCTGCGTCTGCACCCGCCGGACCAGAATCAGAACAAGCGGAATCATCAGCGCAGCGGCAATGGCGCAGACATGGAACACGTCGATATAGGCCAAAATCGTGGCCTGGCTCTGGATCAGCTGGCCCAGAAATCCGATCGCCTGGTGGTGCGCCTCGCCGGCCGACGAGCCCTGCGCCATGAAATGGCCGGTCACCTGTTTCAGCGTCGATTGAAACACCGGCGAGGACGGGATGGTGTTCTCGGCGAGGCGCGATTGGTGGAATTGGGTGCGCTGGACCAGCACCACATTGGCGAGCGAGATGCCGATGCTGCCGCCCAGGTTACGGGCGACGTTCATCAGCGCGGAGCCCTGATTGGTCTGGTTCGCCGGCAGCCCGTCATACGCCACCGTATTGATCGGAATGAACAGGAACGGCAGCCCGACGGTCTGATAGACGCGCATCCAGGCGAAATAATCGAAGCTCGCGTCGGGAGTGAGCGACGTTGAGTACCACATCGACGCCACGATTCCGATCAAGCCGAGCGTAATCAGGTATTTCGGCTGAAAGCGGCCGGTGATCTGGCCGGCGATCGGCATGACGATCAGCATGGCGAAGCCGCCCGGCATCATGGCCAGCCCGGAAAGCATCGCGGTGTAGGGAAAGGTCGTCTGCAAAAGCTGCGGCATGATCTGATTCGAGCTGAACAGAATTGCGCCGATCATCAGCATCACGAAAAACGACATTCCGAATTGGCGGCGAAGCAAAAGCCGAAGCTCGACAATCGGCTCGTCCTGATTAAGCTCCCACGGAATGAAGGCGAGGAACGAGATGGCAGCGAGGACCGAAAACGTGAGGATCGTGCCGGATCTGAACCAGTCGTCGATCTGACCGCGGTCAAGCACGACTTCGAGACAGCCAAACGTCATTGCGATCAGAGCGAAGCCCACCCAATCGATCTTCAGTCCGCCGGCGAGACGCTGCTCGCGTTCGCGCTCCAGCGCCTCCGGCTCGTCGACGAACCAGTGCACGAGAGCCAGCGACGCGAGTCCGACGGGCACATTGATAAAAAAGATCCAGTGCCAGGAAAAGGTGTCGGTGATCCAGCCGCCGAGCGTCGGGCCCACGGTTGGCGCGACGATCACGGCGATGCCGTACAGCGCGAAGGCCTGGCCGCGCTTCTGCGGCGGAAAAGTATCGGCGAGGATGGCCTGCTCGCTGGTCGGCATGCCGCCGCCGCCAAGTCCCTGCAGGATGCGAAAGACGATCAGCGCGCCGAGGCTCGTCGCCAGACCGCAGAACAGCGAGCTGACCGTGAACAGCGCCACGCAGATCATATAAAAGCGCTTGCGGCCGACCACGTTCGACAGCCAGCCGCTCGCCGGCAGCACCACGGCGTTGGCGATGAGATAGGTTGTGAGCACCCAAGTGCTTTCGTCGATGCTGGCGGCGAGACTGCCGGCGATGTAGCGCAACGACACGTTGGCAATGGCGGTGTCGAGCACGACCATGAAGGTGGCGATCGAGACGATGACGGCGACCAGCCACGGGTTGCGGTCGCCGGCCGCCGAGCGGCTCGCATCCCAGCCGCCGAACCGCGGCTGATCGCTCATCGCACCTTGACCGTCGGAACCGCCGACATGCCGGGACCGAGCAGAACGTCCGGCGGCTGATTGAAGACGATCTTGACCGGCACGCGCTGGACGATCTTGACGTAATTGCCGGTGGCGTTTTCCGCCGGCAACAGGCTGAACGCGGTGCCGCTGCCGGCCTGGATGCTGGCGACGTGACCCTTGAACGTGCGATCGGGATAGGCGTCGATCTCGATATCCACCGGTTGTCCGGGCCGCATCAGGTCGAGTTGGGTTTCCTTGAAATTGGCCGTGATCCACACGTCGCGCGGCACGAACATCATCAGCGCCTGGCCGACCGCGGCCCACCCGCCCTTGGCGGCCGTCAACTGCGTGACGCGGCCGGCCACCGGTGCAGTAATGATCGTGCGCGACAGATTGGCCTCGGAGAGTTCGAGCTGGGCTTGCGCGGATTTGAGCTGCGCCTCGAGCACGGGCTCCTGTTTCGCGGTGGCGACGGCATTGGCCGCGGCGGCGGCGAACGTCGCCTGGCTTTGCAAGAGATTGGAGTCGTATTGCTGCGCCTGCTCGACGGTGGCGGTGCCCTGCTTGGCGAGCCGCTGATAGCGCTCGTTTTGCTGCTGCGCGAAAGTCAGCGCGGCCTGCGCCTGCGCCGCCTGTTTCTCGGCCTGGTCTATCTTCGCCTTCTGCGCCGCAATTTGCGCCTTGAAATCGGCGACGCTGGCTTGCGCCTCGTCGCGCGCCGCGATGTAGTCGCGATCGTCGAGCCGCACCAGCTCGGCGCCGGCATCGACCGGCTGGTTGTCGGTCACCGGCACATCGACGATGGCGGCGGCGACCTGGGTGCTGATCTGCACGGTGCGGGCGTCGATGAAGGCATCGTCGGTCGATTCGTAATTTCTGGCGTGCAGCCACCAGACCAGGATGGCGAGAAGCAGCACGGCGGTGCCGGCGACAACGGCGATCGCCAGTCCCCGACGCTTGCGCAAGGTATCGAGCAACGAACGCTTCGTTTTCGCCGCGCCGCCGGCGGGCTTCGCGTCTCGGGCGGGTGCGGAATCGCTACGCCGTTCGTTGTCGACGCGTTGATCCATGATCGAGCTTAAACGTTTGGCATGCCAATAGGTTGCCGGTGCACGGGCCGCCATGCGCCGGTGCATCGGGCTTGTCTTTACCCGGTAATGTCGCGGCAGACCAGTCAGGGCGGCCCCCGACGCAGGGCCGCCGCGATTTTCCGGACGAATTCGCGAACGCGGGATCGGGCGAACGCCGGGTCTATTCGCCGGCCCCTCCTGCGGAAAATTCATGGGCGGCGGCCGGCGACCGCTGCTATATCGTTTTTCACGGACTGCGCCGGGCGCGCCAGCAACGCGGGTTTGATGCTGAATTCGACATTCCCAACGGTCGAGACGCGAACGTCATGGGTGGTCGCCGGCATGATCCTCGTGGTGATGGCGGTAGCGTTCGGCGCGCCATGGATCACCGTGGTCGCGCTCAAAGACATCGCCGCCGAAGTGGACGGCGAGCGCTCGATCCCGGCTTTCGCCACCGCGCTGATGTGGATCGGCTCGGGCGTCGGCGGCATTCTGATGGGCCGGATCGCCGAGCGGGTCGGCGTGCGCTGGACCGTGATTTTTGGCGCGGCGATGATTGCGGTCGGGCTCGCGGTGTCGAGCTGGGGCCCGTCCTGGCCGCTTTACATCGGCCACGGCCTGTTCATCGGCTTGATCGGCATCGGCGGCATCAATGCGCCATGCTACGTCTATATCAGCCGCTGGTTCGACCGCCGGCGCGGTTCGGCGCTGGCTTTGATTTCGAGCGGCGCCTATCTCGCCGGCGCAATCTGGCCGCCGGTTTTTGCCCGCCTGATCGCCGATTTCGGTTGGCGGCACACCATGCTGTACTACGCCGCCTTCGAGCTGGTTTTGATCGTTCCCGCTGCGGCGGTCTTTCTCGATAAGCCGCCGGACACCCCGCATTACGCCATGCCGGAACCCGCGGCGCACCGCGCAACTTCGGTTCTGGGCTGGCCGTCGAATTTCGTGTTCACGCTGCAAATGTGCGCGATCTTCACCTGCTGCGTGCCGATGTCGATGCCGCAGGGACATCTGGTGGCGTTTTGCACCGATCACGGCATCAGCGCCGCGGATGGCGCGGCGATGGTGTCGGTCTTGCTCGGCTCGGCATTCTTCAGCCGCCAGGCCTGGGGTGCAATGTCCGACCGGATCGGCGGGCTCTACACGATGCTCGCCGGATCGGCCTGTCAGGCGCTGGGCATGCTGGCGTTTCTGTTGACGCAAGACGAAACCGGATTGTTTACGGTGGCGGCGCTGTTCGGGATGGGATTTAGCGGACTGGTTCCCGCCAATGTGCTCGCTTCGCGCGAATTGTACCCGGTCGGCGACGCCTATTGGCGGATGCCGACCTTGTTGCTGTGCAGCGGCTGCGGCATGGCGGCGGGCGGCTGGATCGCCGGCGTGCTCTACGACTATTTCGGCTTTTATGCGCCGGCCTTCGCCACCGGCCTCGGCGTCAACATCCTCAATTTCACGATCATCAGCACGCTGGCGTTGCGGCGGAGCCAGACCGCGCCGGCATGACGCTTGCGTTTCCCTGGCGCGCTGCACCGCGTCCGGGAAACAGTGCGCTAACGCGCCGAATGTGCGGTCTTCGCCGCAGCCGGCTTCGCGCGCGCGGCGCAAAATTCGTCGACCGCGGCGAGCATTGCCGCGCTGATCAGCGCTCGCCGCTCAGGCGTCGCCATCTGCAATTCCTCCTGGCGGTTGATGATCGATCCGGCTTCGAGCAGCACCGCCGGCATGTGGGTTTCGCGCAAGACGATGAGCTGGTCGTAGCGATAAACGCCGGCTTCGGCGTCGAGGAGTTCGCGGCGGCGGTGCCCCATCAGCGGCAGCGTGTAATGCGGCGTGTAGTGCAAGCCGCGCGCCTGCAATGCCATGCCCAGGAGGTGGCCGAACTTCAGGCTGCCGGCACGGTCGCCATTGCCGTTGGCGATGAAAATGGCGAAGCCGGGATAATCGTCGTTGTAATGCTGCTCCTGACCCTCGTATTGCCAGGTCTGCAACAGATTATCCGGCACCGAATCGTGATGGATGGCGATAAACAGATTGGCATGCATGGCATTGGCGCGCTGTGCGCGTTCGAACAGTCCTCGCCACGGCGCGGTCGCGGTGATGAGCAGCACGGCTTGATCGAAACCGGCGTCGGCGAGCGCTTGCTTGATGTCCTGGCCGAGCCGAAGATTGAAGGCATATTCGGGGACGCCGCGCGCGCTGATCGCGCCGGGCACCTCGACGGTGTGGCCGACGTCGATCACGACGCGGAATTTGGCGCGTTGACAGGCGTCCGACTTTGCCGCGGCGGGCGCCGGCTCCTCGCCACGCGCCGGCCGCGGAGCGGCCAGGAGCGCGATCGCGAACAGCGCGCAGATTGCCGCTCCGGCGTGCCGCAGACCGCTCATCGCTTGCGCCTTTCCGAACCGGCCGCCCCGTCGCTGGGCCGGCATATCGCGAAACCTGCCGTCCCGGCAACTCCGGCGCTTGTGCGCGGCCCGCTCCTGTCGTACCAAAAGCCTTAAAGTAATTGCAGGTCGGGTCGGGTCGGTAATGGCCAAGTTCGTCGGTTTTTGCGTTGTATTCTTTGTCCTTGCGGTCGGGTTCATTGTCTTGAACCAGGCGCAGGAATTGGCCGCATTGCTCACGGCCTTCCGCTCCGAGCCGCTGACGCACAAGCTTGCCTGGTTCGTCATCATCCTCACCCCGCTCGTGCTCATCCCCGTGGCGCTGTGGCTCTGCGACGCCTTGCTGCGGCAGCGGCAGGCGACCGCGGCGCTGGAGCTGCGGCTCGGCGGCGTGCGCCAGGGCGTGCGCGAACTCGCCCGCTCGCAGGTCGATGCCGACGCGGCGGTGCATCATCTGGCCCGCACCGATCCGGAAGCCGCCATCGGCGCGGTGACCCAGCGGCTCGCCGAAGCCGAGCGCACGGCGCAGGTGCAAGGCAATCGCAACGATATCGGCGACCTGCAATCGCGCGTCGACGAGCTGCGCGCGTTGCAGGACGGACTACGGGAGCGGCTCGGTCCGGTGCTGGAAAAACGACGGGCGATCGAGCAGCTGTTCGCCGATCTCGACAGCCGCGAGAACGACATCGATCGGACGCTTGACGAGATCGCCGGCGGCGACGATGCCACCGCGATCGACATGCGGCTGAAGGACCTTTCGGAATCCGTCCGCCGCGGCCATGAGCGCTGCGACGCACTCGAACAGGCGGCCATAGCGGTCGCCGGCCTCAAGGACGACTTTATCGGATTGCACGCGCGGCTTGCGCCCTATGCCGCGGCGAAGGACGGCATCCAGCGGCGCGTCAAGGATCTCACCGACACCCAAGAGCGGCTGGCGGCCGAGATCGATGCCCTGCACCAGACGCCGCAGGGCAATCTCAATGCGCGGGTGCAGGCGTTCGCCGACGACAAGCGCAAGCTCGATGACGGCGTGGCCAATCTCGAACTGCAATTTTCCCGGCTGACCACGCTACGCAAGGAGGTCGAAGGACTGTCGGCCAATTTCGACCGCGCGCTCGACTTGCTGGCGATCTCGGAAACGAAGGCGGGCGGCGCCGATGGCCGCGTCGCCGAGCTCGCCCAATTCGTCAAAGCCACGCAGGCGCGCTTCGACGAGATCGAGCGCAGCACGGTCGCGCTCGGCCAATTGCGGGGAAAGCTCGGCGATTTGCAGACAAGGCTCGCCCCGCTCGAATCGCACGATGGCGGCGTCGCCGATCTCCTTGCGCAAGTCGGCGACATTCGCGGCCGCCTCATGGCCAAGATCGAGCACATCGAAGCCGATGAGAATGGCGACCTCGCCGCCCGCGTGAGCACCTTCATCGAGGCCAAGCAGGACTTGGAAAAGCGCGTGTCGACCGTCACCGAGCAATTTTCCAAGCTGGCGACGATCCGCAACGACATTGCCGGCCTGTTCGACAAATTGTCGAATGCCGCCGATACGTCATCCAACTGATCGCGAGCTGGTCCGCAAATCTTACCGCTTGCCGCGCTTTTGCGCGCCGCGTCATGCCGCTATTGTCGGATCGGTACATTTTCCGAGGAGTCGAACATGGTACGCGAGCCCATTCTGACAACGGTCGAAATTACCGACCTTCGTCCGACCCAGATCACCGTCGGCATGCGCGAGGTCATGGCCAAGCGCAAGCGCTGGCGCGATACCGGCGTCAAAAAGGGCGAAAAATTCCTCGGCAGGCACATGATTCCGGTCGTGCTCGGCCCGAAACGGCGCAATTACGTCGTCGATCATCATCATCTCGCGCGTGCGCTGCACGACGAAGGCGTCAACGACGTGGCCGTGACCGTCATCGCCAATTTGAGCGGGCTCGAGCCGGACGCGTTCTGGACCGTGATGGATAACCGGTCCTGGATGCATCCGTTCGACGCCAAAGGCGAGCGCCGGCATTACAAGGACATTCCCAAATCCATGATCGATCTGGTCGACGATCCGTTCCGCTCGCTGGCGGGCGAGCTGCGCCGCGCCGGCGGTTTCGCCAAGGACACGACGCCGTTTTCCGAGTTTCTCTGGGCCGATTTCCTGCGGCGGCGGGTCAAGCGCAAGATCATCGAACGCGACTTCGACCGCGCCCTCGAAAAGGCGGTGGCCTTGGCCAAGAGCAAGGACGCCGATTATCTGCCCGGCTGGTGCGGCCCATCGCCGGAGGAATGACGGCTGCGGCCGGACGACGCGCCATAATCCTGCCGCGAAGCGTGCATGACATTCCAATCTGATATATTTTGCGCAACGCAACGGGGGTTGGCAGACGTGCGTCCGATCGGGATAGATATTCGCGCCGCTATGGCGGCGGCGTTCATCGCGGCGCTCCTGGCCACGACACTGGCCGGCTGCACGAAAAAGCCGGAGATCGTGACCGTCGATCCCAACGCCTATCCGGTCAACTACCGCAAAGACATCGTGGAATTTCTGCGCCAATCGTTGACCGACCGTGCCGCGTTTCGCGGCGCGCTGATTGCTCAGCCGGCGCTCAAGCCGGTCGGCGACAGTCAGCGCTATACGATCTGCGTGCAGTTCAACAGCCGCGGCCAGAGCACGACCAAGGCCGCGATCTATATCGACGGCCACTTGACGCAGTTCATCGACGCCACGCCGGAGCAATGCGCGGGCGTGGCCTATCAACCGTTCAAGGAACTTCAGGCCGCGGTGCCGCCGGGATGATCGGTGCGCCGCGCGGCCGTTCTCCAGGATGACGCACGATGGATAGCGACGTTGTGATCGTCGGCGCAGGGCCGACCGGGCTGACGCTCGCCGTCGACCTCGGCCGGCGCGGCGTGCGTTGCATGCTGATCGAGCAGAAGGAGCGTCCGGCGTTTCTGCCGAAGATGGAGCGCATCAATGCGCGCTCCATGGAAATCTACCGCCGCATGGGGCTGTCGCAAAAAATCCGCGCCGCCGGATTGCGGCCGGATTGCCCGATGGACGTCTACATCGTGCTGGCGCTCGACGAACCGCCGCTGTTGCATCTGTCCTATCCTTCGGTCGCGCAGGCGCAGGCGAACGCCCGCGCGGTCAATGACGGGACGTTGCCGCTCGAACCCTATCAGCTGATCTCGCAATACACGCTCGAGCCGCTGTTGAAGGCGGTGGCGGAAACCCTGCCGTCGGTTACGGTGCGCTATGAATGCGAATTCGTCTCGCTGCGGCAAGCCGGCGACGGCGTCACCGCGCGGGTGCAGACGGCCGCCGGCACAGCCGACATCCGCGCCGCCTATCTCGTCGGTTGCGACGGCGGCGGAAGCGCGGTGCGCAGGGAGCTCGGCATCGGGCTTGCCGGCGAAGGCAATCTGTTGACGCTGCGCCAGGCGCTCTACCGCTGCGACGACCTGTTCGACCGCTTGCCGATCGCCGGTCGTTCCGGTTTGGGCCCCGGTCACGGCCGCCACTATCATGTCGCCGACGCCAATTCGACCTTCCTGATCATGCAGGATTCCACCAAGCACTGGACGCTGCATTCCGTCGTCGACACGGACGAAGAAATGAACGCCGCGTTCGAACGGACCGTCGGCGTTCCGGTCAAATACGAAATGCTGTCCTGCGCGCCGTGGCGGCAGAATCTGCTGCTCGCCGACCGCTACGGCAAGGATCGCGTCTTGCTCGCCGGCGATGCGGTGCATCTGGTCATTCCGACCGGCGGGCTCGGCATGAATTCCGGCGTCGGCGACGCTGTCGATCTCGCCTGGAAGCTTGCCGCGACGCTTGCCGGCTGGGGCGGGCCGAACTTGCTCGGATCCTACGAGATCGAGCGCCGCCAGGTCGGCGAGCGCAATGTCGGCGCGTCGCGCTATGCGACCATCGGCCGGCGCAAGTGGCGCGCGATGTGGCGGCCGGAGATTGCCGCCAAAACCCCGGCCGGCGCCGCCGCCCGAAAAGGGCTTGCCGCCGTTGCCGATATCGAGCAGCGCAAGAGCAACGAGATGATCGGCGCCGAGCTCGGCTACCGCTATGTCGACTCGCCGATCGTCTGCAACGTGCCGGGCGGGCCGGAGCATCTGTTCCGCGACTATGCGCCGACCACCTGGCCCGGCGCGCGGCTGCCGCATGTCTGGCTCGACGACGGCACGCCGCTGGCCGACCGCATCGGCGACGGCTATTCCGTGCTGCGGCTCGGCGGCAGCAAGGCCGATGCGACCGGGCTCGAACGCGCCATTGCCGCGCGCGGCGCACCGGTTGCGGTGCTCGACGTGCCGGATCAAGTCGCGCGCGAGGTCTACGGCTACGATCTCATTTTAGTGCGCCCCGACATGCACGTGGTCTGGCGCGGCAACGCCGCGCCCGAGGATGCCGCGCAGATCGCCGCGGTCGCGACCGGGCATCAGGATGGTCGTTGAAGCGCTTGCTCACTGCCCGAATGGCAGCAATGCCAGCGCTTCGCCGCCGAGCGCGCAGAACACCACGACCAGCCAGGGCGGGGTCTGCCACATCAACAGCAAGAGAAAGGCGGCGACGCCGAGCGCGAAATCGCCGGCGTTGGCGATTCCCGAGGTCCAGACCGGCCGGTACAGCGCGGCGATGAGCAAGCCGACCACCGCGGCATTGACGCCGCGCAGCGCCGATTGCGCCCAGGATTGCCGCCGCAGCGCGTCCCAGAACGGCAGCGGCCCGATGACCAGCAAAAAGGCCGGCAGGAACATCGCGAAGAGGCACACGATCGCGCCTTCCCAGCCATTGGGCGCGGGCCCCATCATCGTTCCGAGATAGGCCGAGAAGGTGAACAGCGGGCCCGGCACCGCTTGCGTGGCGCCATAACCGGCGAGGAAGGCGTTGTCGCTCACCCAGCCCGGCGGCACTACCGCGGCTTGCAGCAACGGCAAGACGACGTGGCCGCCGCCGAACACCAGCGAGCCGGCGCGATAGAACGCATTGAACAGCGCCAGCACGTGGTGCGGCGCCGTCGCATTGGCGATCGGCAGGCCGATCAGGATGGCGAAGAACGCCGCGATCGCGGCGATCGCGGCGCCGCGGCCCACCGGGTGGGGCAGGGCGGTATGGCGGTCCGCCGGCGCGGTGCGAAACAAGGCAAGCCCGATCGCGCCGCCGAGCACGATCGCGGTCACCTGACCGAACGACGTCGGCATCGCCAGCACCAGCGCCGCGGCGGCGACCGCGAGCGTGGCCCGTTGCCGGTCGGGCGCCAGCGAACGCATCATCGTCAGCACCGCATTGGCGACCACCGCGACGGCGGCGACTTTCAGCCCGTGCAGCCAGCCGGAGCCCAGCGCATTGCCGAGCGATGCGACGCCGTAGCCGAATAAGACGAGCGCAATGGCCGACGGCATGGCGAAGCCGGTCCACGCCGCGAGCGCGCCGGCATAGCCCGCGCGCGAAAGCCCGATGGCGATGGCGACTTTGGTCGAGGCCGGCCCGGGCAGGAATTGGCTGAGCGCCACCAGATCGACATAGGTCTTCTCATCGAGCCATTTGCGGCGCACCGCGAATTCTTCGTGAAAGTAACCGAGATGCGCGATCGGTCCGCCGAACGAGGTCAGCCCGAGCCGCAGGAAGGCGGCAAAGACCTCGGCGACGGTGCCGGTCGGCGGCGCCGCGTCGGTCCGCGCCGTGGCATATTCGCGCCCGTCGCTCATTTGTCCCCGCTTTGCGAAGTTGGGCGGCATTGTTGACAACATTGCGGGCGCAGGCAAGATTTTGCCGGCGCGGCGACCGCCGTTCAGCACCGGGTTTTGCGATGTTAGCGAGGATGCAGGCGGGCGGCATCGAGGTTCACGGCGTCAGCGACGGTGTCCTGAAAACCTCGCTCGACGTCGTTGTCGGCATGGCGCGAGCCGAGGCCGAGCGGTTGGTCGGCAAAACCGAAAACGGCTCGTTCGCAATACCGGTCAATAATTTCTTCTTGCGCCGCGGCGACAAACTGATCCTGATCGATGCCGGCGCCGGCAATACCATGCAGCCGACGCTCGGCAAACTGCCCGGCAGCTTGCGCGCCATGGGCGTCGAGCCGGGCGCGATTACCCATATCGTGTTGACGCACCTGCATCCGGATCACGCCAATGGACTGGTCGACGATGCCGGCCGGCCGCACTACCCGAACGCCGAAATCGTCGTGCACCGGACCGAATTCGATTTCTGGTTGGGTCCGGAGCGGGCCAACGATCCTGACCGCGTCAAAGCCAATCGCGCGCGCAGCAAGATCAACCTTGCACCTTATCTGCAGCGGCTTCGCCGCGTGAACAGCAACGAAGAGTGCCTCGGTTTCACGGCGGTGCTGGCTCCGGGCCATACGCCGGGGCATACCTGTTGGCTCCTGGCGTCGAGCGGCGGCGGCTTCATGGCCTTCGGCGATGTGGTGCACATCGCCGCGATCCAGATTGCCCATCCCGACACCGCGGTGACCTACGACCTCGACAAAGAGCAGGCGATCGCCTCGCGCAAGCGCATCCTCGACATGGCCGCGAGCGAACGCCTCGCCATCGCCGGCGCCCACGTCGATGCGCCCGGCTTCGGCTATGTCGTCCGCAAGGGCACCGGCTACGCCTTTGCGGCGGCGTGAACGATCCAAACCGGCATTCAGCAAGGACGTTCTCGGCAGGAACGGCCCTGCACGCTATTTTTCTCATCCAGATGCAATGTTTGGAGAAATATTCCCCTGTTTGCATGGGGAAAAAGCCTCATATATAGAAGAACATTCTCGCAAGGCCGCAAGCCGGCCGCCGACCGATCAGCCGGGACGCCAATGACCTCTCCGCTCGAACAAAAGAAAACCAAGGTGACCGGCCCGGTCGTGGTGACCGCCAATCGGGTCGGCGACGGTGCGGTGGTGTACCGGCGCGCCGACGGCGGCTGGAGCGAGGAACTCGATGCCGCCGTGGTGGTGACCGACACCGCCGCCGCCAACGCCCTGATGACGGGCGCGCTCGACGACGATTTGCGCGCGGTTGGGCCTTACATTGCGCCGGTCAAGCTGTTGCCCGGCGGCCGGGTGCAGCCGGGAAACCTGCGCGAATCGATCCGCCGCGGCGGCCCGACCATCGCACTGCCGGCGGCGTTTGCCACCATGGCGATGCGCGACCGCGCGATCCGCGAACCAGCGCATTCGCAAGCCTGAAAGCCGGAACTATGTACGTCTACGACGCATTCGACCGCACTTTGGTCGCCGAGCGCGTCGCGGAATTCCGCGATCAGGTGGCGCGGCGGCTGTCCGGCGAGCTGACCGAGGAGGAATTCAAGCCGCTGCGGCTGCTGAACGGAGTCTATCTCCAGCTTCACGCCTATATGCTGCGCATCGCCATTCCCTACGGCACGCTGTCGTCGGCGCAGTTGCGCATGCTCGCGCATGTCGCGCGCAAATACGATCGCGGCTACGGCCATTTCACCACGCGGCAAAACATCCAGTACCACTGGATCAAGCTCGCCGAACTGCCGGACGCCATGGCGGACCTTGCCAGCGTCGGCATGCACGGCATGCAGACCAGCGGCAATGTCGTGCGCAACATCACGACCGACCAATGGGCCGGCGTCGCGCCGGACGAGATCGAGGACCCGCGCGTCTGGGCCGAAACGATCCGCCAGCACGTCACGCTGCATCCGGAGTTTTCGTTCATGCCGCGCAAGTTCAAGATCGCGGTGGGCACGGCGACGAACGACCGCGCCGCGTTGCGCATCCACGATCTGGCGCTGCGGCTGCATCGCAACGGCGCTGGCGAATTGGGCTTTGAAGTCATGGTCGGCGGCGGGCTCGGCCGCACGCCGTTCCTCGCCCAGACCATCAAGCCGTTTCTGGCAAAGCGCGACGTGTTGAGCTACGTCGAGGCGGTGCTGCGCACCTACAATCAGTTCGGCCGCCGCGATAATATCTACAAGGCGCGCGTCAAGATTCTGGTGCACGATCTCGGGCCCGAGGCCTTCGCCAACGAGGTCGAGGCGGAGTGGCAGGCCGTCAAGGACGGCGCATTGGCGCTCGACGATGCCGCCGTCGCCGATATCGCCGGGCGCTTCCGCTACCCCGACTACGAGCGGCTCGACGACGGCCCGCGCGAGCTTGCCGAGGCGCGCCGCGCCGACCGCGGCTTCGACGCCTGGATGGGCAATTGCGTCTTCAATCATAAGGTCCCCGGCTATGCCATCGTGACGCTGTCGCTCAAGCCCGAAGGCGGCACGCCGGGCGACGCCACCGCCGAGCAAATGGACGCCATTGCGGATCTCGCCGACCGCTATTCGTTCGGCGAGGTCCGGGTCGGCCACGAGCAGAACCTGGTGCTGCCGCATGTCGCGCAACGCGATCTCGCCGCGCTGTGGCGCGAGCTCGACGCCGTCGGCGTCGCCATCCCGAATGTCGGATTGGTGTCCGACATCATCTCCTGCCCCGGCCTCGATTATTGCAGCCTCGCCAATGCCCGCTCGATCCCGATCGCGCAGGAGATCACGCGGCGCTTCCGCGACCTCGATCTGCAACGCGATCTCGGCCGGCTGCACGTCAATATTTCCGGCTGCATCAACGCCTGCGGCCATCACCATGTCGGCCATATCGGCATTCTCGGTGTCGAGAAGAACGGCGAGGAGTTCTATCAGATCACGCTCGGCGGCAAGGCCGACGAAAACGCCGTGCTCGGAACGCTGATCGGCCCGGCGGTGCCCTACGCGCAAGTCGCCGACGTGGTCGAGGATATCGCCGCGGCCTATCTCGAATTGCGGCAGCGGCCCGACGAATTGTTCATCGACACGGTCAAGCGCACCGGCGTCGAACCGTTCCGCGAGCGCGTCTATGCCGCTCGTTGAAGGTGGCCGCATCGTCGAGGACCGCTACCTGCGCGTTGCCGACGACGCAGCCGTTCCGGAGCGCGTGCCGGTCATCGTGACGGCGAAGCGCTTTTTGGCAAATGCCGACGAACTGATCCGCCGCGACGGTTCGCTCGGCGTCTCCTGGCCGAACGACCGGCGCGTCGCCGAGCTCAAGCCGTGGCTCGGCCATCTCGCGCTGGTCGCGCTCGATTTCCCCAAATTCCGCGACGGCCGCGCCTATAGCCAGGCGCGGCAATTGCGCGAGAGTTACGGCTTTGCCGGCACGCTGCGCGCCACCGGCGACGTGCTGCGCGATCAATTCCATTTTCTGGCGCGCGCCGGCTTCAATTCCTTCGAGGTGAAGAAGCCTGCCGATGCGCGGGTCTTCGCCGAGGTTCTGGCGCGCTACAGCGTCTATTACCAGCCGGGCGCCGACGGCCGCGTGCCGGCCCTGCGGCGGCGCGCGCAAAGCGCCGGTGCGAAGACCGGCGAAACGGTGTAATACTCGTCATTCCGGATTGCCGCAAAGCGGCAAGTCCGAAATCCATAACCACAGGTCAGCGAATATGGATTCCGGGCTCCTCGCGAAGCCTGTCATCGGGCCGCGCGACTTCGCGCGGGCCCGTTGGCTCGGCCCCGGAATGACAAATACGAGGTGCAAATGACTCCCATTGTTGCAGTAATCGCGCCCGGCATGATGGGCGCAGCCGTCGGCAAACGGCTCGCCGATAACGGGGTCAAAGTGCTGACCTCGCTCAGCGGCCGCAGCGCGGAAACCGCGGCCCGGGCCATGGCCGCCGGCATGGCCGCGGCGGGCGACGAGGAGATCGCGCGCGCCGATTTTATTCTCTCAATACTGCCGCCCGGCGATGCGCTGGCGCTGGCCGAGCGCTTCGTGCCGGCGCTTAAAGCGAGCAACTCAAAGCCGGTCTTTGTCGAGTGCAACGCCATCAATCCGGCGACGGTCGAGCGCGTTGCGGCGGCGGTCGCGCCGACCGGATGCCCGTTCGTCGATGCCGGCATCATCGGAGCACCGCCAAAGCCGGCCGCGGCGGGGGACAGCAAAGTGGCCGGCAGCCCGCGCTTTTACGCCTCGGGCCCGGCGGCGGCGCGCTTTGCAAGCTTGCGCGACTATGGCCTCGACGTCCGTGTCCTTGCCGGCGCCATGAGCGCGGCGTCGGCGCTGAAAATGTCCTATGCCGGCATCACCAAGGGCACCCAAGCGATCGGGGCGGCGATGATGCTCGCCGCTGTGCGCGCCGGCTCCGCCGACGATTTATTCGCCGAGCTGCAAGGCAGCCAGAAGGAGATGTTCGCCTGGTTCAAGCGCGGCCTGACGCTGATGCCGCCCAAAGCCTACCGCTGGGTCGCCGAAATGCAGGAGATCGCCGGCTTCGTCGGCGACGATCCGGCGGCGGCCGACCTCTACCGAGGCGCCGCGCATTTCTACGAACGCTTCGCCGAGGATTTCGAGAACGGGGAAAAGAAAGACGCCGCGGCGCTGGCGGAGTTTTTGGGTAAGGGGTCTTCTTAAATTCCGTCACGCTGAGGTGCGAGCGAAGCAAACCTCGAAGGGCGACGGCCCGAGCGCCGTAGGGTGGGCAAAATCGTCGGCAGCTGCGAAACCGCGTGGGCACCGCGTCCGAACGATTTTGCCCACGCGGCTTGGCCCTCGCGGCGCGGTGCCCACCCTACTGCTTCCACCCTATTTGTTCAACCACCTCCGCGCAAAACCGAGAATCCCCTGCGGCAGGAAGATGATAATGGCGATGAACACGATGCCGAGCGGGATCAGATAAGGGAACTGGTCGCCGAACCATTGCGCCAGCAATTGGCGCATCAGCTGGAAGAAACCGGCGCCGACGATCGGCCCGACCAGCGTGCCGATGCCGCCCATGACGTTGTAGATCACGGTGTCGCCGGAAGTGAGAAAATAGACGAAGTCCGGCGCGGCGAATTCGTTCTGGATGGCGTAGAGCGCGCCGGCCAGGCCCGCGAACAGCCCGGACAGCATCACCGACATCATTTTGTAGCGCTCGACCGGATAGCCGATGGCGCGGGTGCGCGGCTCGTTCTCGCGGATCGATTGCAGCACCATGCCGAACGGCGACTGCGTCACCCGCCGCAGGAACAGATAGGACGCCGTCACCACCGCCAGCACGAACCAATGCATGGTCGTGGTGGTGAAGCGCGCGTTGTAAATGAGCGGGATCGACAGATGCGGACGGTCGAAGATCAGGCCGTTCTCGCCGCCGGTGACCGCGGTCCAGGTGAAGATGATGACATAGAAGATCTGGCTGAAGATCAGCGTGGTGATGGCGAAATAGATGTCGCGCAGCCGGGTCGAGAAAAACGCCACGAACAGCGCGGCGCCGGCGGCGCCGGCGAGCCCGAACGCGATGGCAAGCCACAGGTTCGGCGGGCTAACGAGTAAGAGCGCCGCCGCCGCGCCATACATGCCGAGCCCGAAAAACGCCGAATGGCCGAACGAGACCATGCCGGTGAAACCGATCAACAAATCGGACGACATTGCCAACAGGCCCCAAATCAGCACTTCGGTGAGAAAACGGCGCCAGAATTCCGGCAGCACGAGCGGCGCAGCGATCAGCACCGCCATCACTGCGCAAAACACGATCCAGAACACGGCGGTGTGGCTCAACCGCGTTGCGCTGAGCGGCAAGCTTTTGGGCGCGCTGGGTTTATCGAGCGGCGGGGTGCTCATCGTGAGGTCGCCGCGAACAAGCCGGTGGGACGGAACAACAGCGTGAGAATGAGCACGACGAAGGAGACGATCACCGCCTGCGAGGGGTCGAGCCAGACCGCGGCGTAGGCTTCAAGCAGGCTGATGAAAATGGCGGCGACCACCGAGCCGGCGAGATTGCCCATGCCGCCGACCACCACGACGATGAAGGCTTCCAGCACCCATTGCAGCCCCATGCTGTAATCCACCCCGCCGAATGGGGCGAACAGCACCCCGCTCGCCGCCGCCATGGCGGCGCCGAGCGCGAACACCCCGGTGTAGACCAGCGGCACCGGGATGCCCATGGCCTGCGCCATCACGCGGTCCTGCGTGGTCGCGCGAATCCAGATACCGAACTTGCTGAATTTCAGAAACAGCCAGAGCGCGCCGATGATGGCGCCCGACAATACCGCGATCACGATCCGGTACCAGGGATATTGCAGATAAAACAGCGTGAATTCGGCGCTGATCGGTTCCGATATCTTGCGCGCCACCGGACCGAACTGCCACAGCGCGTAATTCTGCAAAACCAGCGAAATTCCAAACGTCGCCAGAATCGTGTTGAGCGGATCGCGGCCGATCAAGGGCCGCAGCGTCACGATCTGCAGCACCGCGCCGAAAATGCCGATGATGAGCGCGGCCAGCACCAGCGCCAGCCAGAAATTCCCGGTGGCGGCAAACGCGATCACCCCCATATAGGCGCCGAGCATGAACAATTCGCCGTGGGCGAAATTCACCACGTCCATGATGCCGAAGATCAGCGTCAGGCCGGAAGCGACCAAAGCCAGGATCATGCCGGTGACGATGCCGTTCACCGTCTGGATGAGAATGAGGTCGAGCGGGATGCTATGAAAAAATTGCCCCAGCGCGCCCATGCTCACACTCCCAGATACTGCTTGATGACGGCGTGCTGCGCGTCGATCTCGGACGCCGCGCAGTGATGGCGCATGAGGCCTTTTTCCATGATGTAGACGCGCTGGCTTGCTTCCAGCGTCAGCGGCACGTTCTGCTCGACCAGAAGGATAGCGACGCCCTCGTTGTGCAAAACCTCGATGATCTGCCGGATCTGCGACACCATGCGCGGCATCAGGCCCTCGGTCGGCTCGTCGAGCAGGATGATTTTCGGCTCCAGCATCATGGCCCGCGCGATCGCCAGCATCTGCTGCTCGCCGCCCGACAGCGTGCCGCCGGCCTGATTGCGTCGCTCCGCCAAAACGGGAAAATACCCGAACACCTTGTCGAGCAGGATTTTGCGCCTGTCCTCGGTGACGCCGTGACGGTCGAGGCCGGTGCGCAGGTTTTCCATCACCGTGAGCAGGCGGAAGATGCGGCGGTCCTCCGGCACATAACCGATGCCGAGCCGCGCCAATTTGTGCGGCGGCAGGCCGGTAATGGCGCTGCCGCCGAGCGATACAGAACCCTGGCTCGGCCGCACCAGGCCCATGATGGTTTTCAGCGTCGTCGACTTGCCGACGCCGTTGCGGCCGAGCAATCCGACGACTTCGCCGGCGCCGACTTGCAGCGAGACGCCGTGCAGGATGTGGCTCTTGCCGTAAAACGTGTGCACGTCGTCAACGAGGACGAGCGGCTCGGCGGCCTCGGCTGCGGCGCTCATGTCTTGAGATAGACCTCCAGCACTCTGGGATTGTCCTGGATTTGCGCCGGCGTGCCTTCGGCGAGAATTTCGCCATAATGCAGCACGGTGATGCGGTGGCAAAGCTCCATCACCACCTTCATATCGTGCTCGACGATCAGGATGGTGAAATCCTTGGCGATCTGCCGGACCAGCTCCATGGTCTGGTTGGTTTCGGCTTGGCTCATGCCCGCGGTCGGCTCGTCGAGGCACAAGAGTTGCGGTTCGGTCGCCAGCGCAATGCCGATTTCCAGATTGCGCTGCTCGCCGTGCGACAGGTTGGACGCCAGCTCATGGGCCTTGCCGAGCAGGCCGACGGCGTGCAGCGCCGCTTCGCCCCTTCGGTTGATATCGGCGAATGCGGTGTGGTGCGCGATCATGTTCCAGGAATGCCGGCGCGACTGCGCGGCGATGCGCACGTTTTCCAGCACGGTGGCGTTGGGCAGGATATTGGTGATCTGATAGGAGCGGGCGATGCCCTTTTGCGAGATCGCGTTGGAGGAGAGCCCGGTGATCTCTTCGCCGTTGAAAAGGATACGGCCGCTGGTCGGCCGCAGCACGCCGGTCAGGCAGTTAAAGAACGTGCTCTTGCCGGCGCCGTTCGGTCCGATGATGGCGCGAATCTCCCCGCGCGCCGCCTCGAAATTGACTTGAGACAGCGCGGCGAGGCCGCCGAACCGGACGGATAGCAGCTCGGTCTTGAGAAGAGGCGCCGACGCCGCTCCCCGGCTACTGGCCGGGGAGCTTGCGTCGGTCGAAGGTTCGGCGCGCACTTAGCGCCTGCTCCGTTCGGGTTGAATCGGAGCTGGTCTAACATTCCGCTGGCGCATGGTCGTTTCCGAAAGCCGGTTCCCAGTTTTCGGGATCATGCGCTAGGCGGAGAACGTGCAGGCCGGCGCAACGAGGGTCTTGTCCTTGGGCACGATATCGAGAAGCTCATAGGTCTGGTTCTCGACCTTGAACAGCAATTCTCGCAGGAACGCCTGATGGTCGGCCTTGCGCAAGGTCTTGTCGCCTTGCGGGAAGTCGTAGCCCTCCTTCATTTCCATGCCTTCCAACGCCTCGATCAGCTTGTCGGTGTCGGCCTTGCTCTCGAACTTCGCCTTTTCCATGCCGAGCTTGAGCGCGTTGAGCGCCTCAAAATTCGATTGCACGTAGCGGTCGGGCAGCGGGCCGGACGGATCGACCTTGGCCAGCCGCGCCTTGGCATCGTCGAAGAAGGCGTGGAGATAGGGCGTGTTGAGCGCTCCCTGGAAGATCGGCAGATAGCGGTTGATGCCGACGAAGCCGTCGATCTTGTTGCCGAGCGCGGGCATGTTGGTCGATTCGCAAATGGCGCCGTCGCCGGCCCATTTGTACTTCTTGGTCAGGCCGAGATCGTAGGCCTGGTTGCCGATGGTCACGCCGTCCTTGCCGAAGAAGATGCCGAACAGCCCGTCGATATTGCCGGAAATCTTCGACAGGAACGGCGTCATGTCGGCGGTGCCGAGCGGGATGCCGGTGGTGCCGACCACGTTGCCGCCGTTTTCTTTGATCGCTGCGGCATAGGCGTCGCGGGTCGACTGGCCCCAGGCGTAATCGGCAAAGGCGATGTGCCAATTCTTGCCCATCTTGGCGAGCATCGGGCCGAAGGCTTTCGCCTGCGCCGGCGCATAGTCGTGGACGCGGAAGCTGTAGCGGTTGCAGTGGGTGGTGGTCAGCGTGGTGTCGAGGCAGACGCTGATCATGTTGATGATCTTGGCGTCGAGCCAGACCGGCATGCAGGCGAGACAGATGTTGGAGAGGAAGCCGCCGACATGGGCGTCGATATCGTCCTCCGACACCATCTTCTGGGTCTTCTGCCGGGCGACCGCGGGCGAGCTCTCGTCGTCGACGACGTCAAGCTCGACCGGACGGCCGTTGATGCCGCCGTTTTTGTTGATGCGGTCGGCGGCCATTTGCAGGCCGACCAAGGCGGTCTTGCCGCCGGCGGCGCCGACCCCGGAGAGCGGCTGCTCGGAGCCGATCTTGTAGGCCTTGGCGGCGCCGAAGGCGGCCTGCCACGGCGCCGGCACCAGCATCATGGCGCCGATCGCGCCGCCACCCCAGCCGACGATCCGGCGGCGGGTGAGCTTGCCGCGATACCAGATGTCTTCGGCCCACTTCTGTTCTTTCCATTTCTCAGTCATCGGATGTTCCTCCTACTGGAATTGATATAGTCCCGTGCCGCCGGGCTTTCGGCGAGCAATTCAAACCGCTAACAAACGCGATCTTGACCTCGGTTTCAACCGGATTCGCAATTGCGGTCGCGGCCCGCTACAGCATTGCTGCGTGTAAGATCGTCGCGGCGGGGCCGGCTGTTTCCCCGCCGGCTTGATGATAAAATGGGCAAAAAGCGCGACCGCGAGACGGCAAAGGAGCGTGCCATGGGGATAGCGTCGATAGCGCCGATGCGGCGGGACAATCCCGAAGCGCTCCTTGCCGGGCGTGCCGCGCGGCTTTCGGTCCGGCGCAACGCCCATTCCGGGCCGACGTCGGGGCTGGCGCCGGGCTTCGTGCAGGCCAATCTCGCGATCCTGCCGCAACAACTGGCGCAGGATTTCCTGCAGTTCTGCCAGCGCAATCCGAAGCCCTGCCCGCTCATCGGCGTTGCCGCGCCGGGCGATCCCGGCATCCCGGCCTTGGGCGATGATCTCGACATCCGCACCGACCTGCCGCGCTACCGGGTCTGGCGCGACGGCGCGCTGGTCGACGAGCCGGGCGACGTCGTCAAATACTGGCGCGACGATCTCGTCAGTTTCGCCATCGGCTGCTCGTTTTCGTTTGAGCAGGCGCTTATCGAGGATGGCATCGAGCTGCGTCACATGACTTGCGATTGTACCGTGCCGATGTATCGCACGTCGGTCGCGACGGTACCGGCCGGGCCGTTCCACGGCCCGCTGGTGGTGTCGATGCGGCCGATGAGGCCCGCCGACGCCATCCGCGCCGTGCAGATCACCACGCGATTTCCCTCCGTGCACGGCGCCCCGGTGCATCTCGGCAAGCCGGAATCGATCGGCATTAAAAATATCGCGGCGCCCGACTGGGGCGACGCGGTGCCGATCCACGACGACGAGATTCCGGTGTTCTGGGCCTGCGGGGTGACGCCGCAAGCGGTGATCATGGCGGCGAAGCCGGAATTCTGCATCACGCATTATCCCGGCGCGATGCTGGTGACGGATCGGCGAAATACAGAATTTGCGATCATGTAGAACGCGAATAGCGAATAGCGAGTAGCGAATAGCGAGGCTGCATCCCTATTCGCCATTCGCTACTCGCCATTCGCGCCGCTGGTTTTTATTCTGCGGCAAAAGGAATCCGCATGCTCATCGACTTCCAGCAACATTACACGCCGCAAGAACTGCTCAAGGGCGAGCCGGGCAAGGCCACGGTCGAGCTCGACCGCGACGGCAACCCGCATTATCTGCTCAACCCGCAGCTCGCCGATCTCCCCGGGCATATCCGCATGATGGATTTGGCCGGCATCGACGCCGGCGTGCTGTCTTGCGGCCCGGGCTTCGATCAGCCCGATGTCGCGATCTGCCGGTTGATCAACGATCGCATGCGGCAGGCCGAGCTTGCCTATCCCGGCCGCTTCATTGGGCTCGCGCATGTGCCGGCGCTCAAGCCGGCCGAGGCCGCGGCCGAACTCAAGCGCTGCGCCGTCGAGCTTCGTTTTCCGGGTGTCGTCATCGCTTCGGAGTTACAGGACCAGCCGCTCGATGCCGAGGAGCTGCGGCCGTTCTGGAAATCCTGCGCGGACCTTAATCTCTACGTCTTCGTCCATCCGCTGCCGCGCGTCATCCGCTGGGCGCGCATGGATGCCGACGATCTCGGCCGTATGCTGGGCTGGGAATTCTCGCTGATGACGGCGGCGGTGCGCATCGTCAATTCCGGCCTGCTCGATGAGTTGCCCGGCTTGAATATCCAGTTCGCGCATTTCGCCGGCGGCATCGGCCGCTATCTTGGCCGCATCCGCGGCTTTCAGGACCGCGAGGCGTTCGGCACCGCCAAGCTCGCCCGCCACGGCCGCCGCCCGGCGCGGCCGTTCGAGCATTACCTCGACCAGCGGTTCTATTACGACATCGCCGGCTGGGCCGGGCCTGGACACGCCGCGGCCTTCGGCGCGCATTGGGTCCGCTTCGGCTTCGAGGAGCTCGCCTTCTCGCAGCTCGTGTTCGCCAGCGACTATCCGCAAGCCGTGCGCGAAGGCGCCGATGTCGCGGCTTACGTCGAGGCGGTGCGCGAACTCGGCGGCAACGGCCGCGCCGTCGCCGCCGGCGCCAATGCCGAAAAACTCATTCCCGATTTGCCGCGCCGGCTGGCCGCGCGCGAGCAGGGTCCGGCGCGGGTGCGGGCATGAACGACAAGACTGCGACCGACGGGGCGGCGTTCGACCCGGCCGCGCACGGCTGGGATCGGGTCAAGGCCCACAATTTCGGCGAGCTGATCGGGCCGGTCTGGCGCCGTGGCGACGGTCTGTTCGGCATCGTCGCTGCGGACAAGCATCGCAATCACCGCGGCATCGTCCATGGCGGCATGCTGACGAGCTTCGCCGATCAGGCCATGGGCATGACTGGCCGGCGCGCAACCGGCGACAAGCCGCACGCCACCATCGAGATCAACATGCAGTTCGTCGGTGGCGTGCAGGTCGGCGATTTCGTCGAGGCGCATTGCGAGGTGGTGCGCAAGACGCGCTCGGTGCTGTTCATCGAATCCAAGCTCAAGGTCGGCGGCCGCGTCGTGGCGGCGGCGAGCGGCATCTGGAAGATTTTGGGGGAGCAATAATTCCCCTCCCCCTTGTGGGGAGGGGTAGGGGTGGGGGTCGTGAGGCGGCGCGGAGGCGATGACGAACTGCGTGCT
The DNA here is from genome assembly GCA_963729335.1 of uncultured Alphaproteobacteria bacterium. Lineage (GTDB taxonomy): Bacteria > Pseudomonadota > Alphaproteobacteria > Rhizobiales > Xanthobacteraceae > BOG-931. The sequence goes on along the minus strand of CAVSNN010000001.1, from coordinate 405,842 downwards.
GCCGTCAACGTCCTGACGTCACCTCCCGACCCCCCACCCAACCCTCCCCCACAAGGGGGAGGGATAAGGTCACCCCCGAAACCTCCTCAACGTGCCGCCCTTCATCACCGCGCCGGGCAGCGGATGGCCGACGATGTCTTCGGCCAATTTGGCGCATTCGATCAGCGCGTCGAGATCGATGCCGGTGGCGATGCCGAGTTCGTCGCACATGAAGACGAGATCTTCGGTGCAGACATTGCCGGCGGCGCCCTGGTGGCCGGCGAACGGACAGCCGCCGAGGCCCGCCACCGAGGAATCGAAGCGCGTCACGCCCATTTCCAAGCCGGCATAGGCATTGGCGATTGCCATGCCGCGGGTGTCGTGCAGATGCAGCGCCACGTCGAGATCGGGAAAGCGCTCGCGTAAACTCCCGACCGTGCGCTTGATCGCAAGCGGGGTCGCCCAGGCCATGGTGTCGGCGAGCGCAAGCGTGCGCAGCGTCACGCCGTGCTCGGCCGCCACGTCGAGAATTTGTTGCGTGAGCGCGACGACGCGGGAAACCGGAATGTCGCCTTCGAAATTGCAGCCGAACGCCGCCATGATGGCCCCGCGCTCGACCGGCACGCCGGCCGCCTTGTACAGTTCGACGATGGCGTGTTGCCCGGCAAGCTGTTGCGCCGCGCTGCGGTTCTGGTTGCGGATCGAGAATTTCTCCGACGCGCAAAGCTGGATGGTGCCGGCATTGCTGAGCCGGTCATGCGCCAACGCGCGCGCAAATCCCTTTTCGTTGAGCCACAGCGCGGTGTAGGCGACCTTGGGCTGCGGCCTGATGCCCTCGACGACCGCGTCGGCGTCGGCCATTCCGGGGACGTTTTTCGGATTGACGAAAGAGACGATCTGGATGCGGTCGAGGCCGGTCTGCGCCAGCGCGTCGATCAGTTCGATCTTGCGCGCGGTCGGGATCGCGCCCTTCTCGATCTGAAAACCCTCGCGCGGGCCTTCCTCGGTGATGTGCACGCTCGCCGGCAGATCGCTCATGATTGTTCACCCGTCGTCACCACGCCGCGCTCGGCCAGCGCCGCGATCTCACCCGGCTTAAGCCCAAGTTCGGCGAGAATTTCCGCGGTGTGCTCGCCGAGCTCGGGAGCCTGCCGCCGCAGGCCGAAATCGTGCGCGCCCATTTCCAGCGGCAGGCGCGGCAGTTTCGCGCGCCGTCCGTTCGGGAATGCGATCTGCAACATGCGGCCGCCGGCATTGAGCTGCGCATCCTCGAACAGGTCGCCGGGCTTGGCGACCGGCGCGAACGGTATATCGATGCGGTCGAAGGTTTCGGCAAGATCGGCGAGCTTGTGCCGGGCGATGATCTCCCCGACCAGCGGGCGCAGCACGGCACGGGCGCGGACGCGGTCCTCGTTGGTCTTGTAGGCGGGATTTTGCAAAAGCTCGGCGCGGCCGAATTGCTCGCAGAAGCGGCGCCAATGGCCGTCGCTGGTCAGGCCTAAAAAAATCTGCTCGCCGTCGGCGGTGTCGAACGGCTCATAGATCGCCCAGGCGCCTTCGCGAGAAGGCATCGGCGGCATCGGCTTGCCGGTGACTACTTCGCCGGCCATGTGCTGCATCATCAGAAAGGCCGTGGATTCGAATAAAGCGGATTTCACCGCCTGCCCGCGGCCGGTGCGCTCGCGCTCGCGCAACGCCGCCTCGACGCCGATCACCGCGAACATGCCGCCCATGATGTCGACCACCGAGGCGCCGGCGCGCAGCGGCTGGCCGGGCGGCCCGGTCATATAGGCAAGCCCGGCCATGAACTGCACCACTTCGTCGAGCGCCGGGCGATGCTCGTAGGGGCCGCTCAAAAAGCCCTTCAGCGCGCAATAGATCAGCCGCGGATTTTTTTGCGCCAGCGCGTCGTAGCCGCAGCCGAGCCGCTCCATGGTGCCGGGCGCGTAGTTCTCCAGAACCACGTCGGCGGTCTCCACCACCCGATAAAGCAGCGCGCGGCCGTCGGCGGATTTCAGATCGACGGCGAGGCTGCGCTTGTTGCGGTTGAAGGTGGCGAAGAAGCCGGCGGCAAAGCCGATGCGCCGCCGCGTCGAGTCGCCCTCGGCGGGCTCGATCTTGATCACGTCGGCGCCGAGATCGGCAAGAATGAGCCCCGCCGTCGGGCCCATGATGGTGTGAGCAGAATTCCAGCACGCGAATGCCGGCAAGGGGGAGGGTGTCGGTGGCAGCTGCGCTCATGTCACGACCGCGCTCATTTTCCCTCCCCCCTTGTGGGGGAGGGTAGGGTGGCGGTCGGGAGGTGACGCGCAAGCGCGGACGGGTGCAGAGCATCCATCTACGTTCGCGACTTCACCTCCCGACCCCCACCCCTATCCCCTCCCCACAAGGGGGAGGGGAAGAGCAAGCGTCCCCGCTAACTCTTTACCCTTGCCTCATGAATTGCGCGCCACAGCACTTCCGGCGTCGCCGGCATGTCGACGTGCTTGATGCCGAGCACCGAGAGCGCATCGACCAGGGCGTTGGCGACCGCCGGCATGGCGCCGACGCAGCCGGCCTCGCCGGCGCCCTTCACCCCGAGCGGATTGGTCTTGGTCGGCACCGGATTACTGTCGACGTGGAAGCCGCTCATGTCGCCGGCGCGCGGCATGGCGTAATCCATGAACGAGCCGGTGAGGATTTGGCCCTCGGCGTCGAACTTGATGTCTTCCATCAAAATCTGGCCGATGCCCATGGCGATGCCGCCGTCGACCTGGCCGTGAAGGAGCAGCGGATTGATCACGGTGCCGACGTCGTCGACCACGTTGTAGCGCAAAATCTCGACCTCCCCGGTGTCCTCGTCGATCTCGAGCTCGCAGACATGCACGCCGTTCGGATAGCTCGCGACCTTGCCGCTATAGATCGCCTTTTCGATCAACCCGCATTCCATGCCGGCCGGCAGGTTCTTCGGGTCGAGCGAGGCCTTGGCGACTTCTTTGATGGTCAGCGTCCGGTTGGTCTTGACGCTGGAGAAAACCCCGTCGGCGAATTTGACGTCGGCCAAGTCGACCTTGAACATATTGGCGGCGATCGCCTTGCCCTTGGCTTCGATCTTCTCCGCGGCCATGGTGAAGGCCGAGCCCGACATGGTCGCCGAGCGCGAGCCGCCGGTGCCTTCGGCGAAGAACACCTGGTCGGTGTCGCCCTGGATATACGTCACTTCGGCGGGATCGAGGCCGAGGCGATCGCACACGATCTGCTTGAACGCGGTCTCGTGGCCCTGGCCCTGATTGACGCTGCCGGAAAAGATCGACACGGTGCCGGTGCGATCGAAGCGGATTTCCGCGCCTTCGAGGCCGGCGGCGGCCGAGCGCTCGATGGTGTTGGAAAAGCCCAGGCCGCGCAGCTTGCCGTTCTTCTTCGCGGCCGCGCGCCGCGCCGCAAAGCCTTTCTTGTCGGCGGCGTCGAGCGCGAGGTCCATGTTCTTTTCGAACTCGCCGCAATCGTAGGTGAAGGTCACGCTCGATTTGAACGGCATGGCGCTGGTCGGGATGGTGTTGCGCCGGCGCAATTCGGCCGCATCCACGCCGAGCTGGTCGGCGGCGAGATCGACCATGCGCTCGATGACATAGCCGGCCTCCGGGCGGCCGTTGCCGCGATAAGGCCGCACCGGCTGGGTGTGGGTGAACACGCAGGTCACGTCGATATGCGAGGCCGGCGTGCGATAGACGCCGGCGAGCGTGCCGAGATTGCCGGTGAACGCCGGCATGCCGACCTGCAGATAGGCGCCGATCGCGGCGGTGATTTTGGCCCGGAAGCCGAGGAAATGGCCGTCGTTGTCGAGCGCGAGCTCCGCCTCGGTGACGTTGTCGCGGGCTTGCGCGTCGCAGAGAAACGATTCCGAGCGGGTGGCCACCCATTTGACCGGCCGCCCGGTCAATTTCGCCGCCAGCAGCACCAGCGCCACCTCGTTATAGACCGCCGACTTCATGCCGAAGCTGCCGCCGATGTCGCCGCAGACCACGCGGATTTTGTTGTCGGGGACTTTCAGCACGTGTTGCGACAGCTCGGTCTGAAACACATTGGTCCGCTGCAACGTCGTATAGATGGTGTAGCGGCCCTCGATCGGTTCGTAGAGACCGATGCAGCCGCGCGGCTCCATGGTCGCGGCGGTGACGCGGTTGATGACGAATTTATGCTTGACCACGTGGGCGGCGCGCGCGAACGCGGCGTCGGTTGCGGCCTTGTCGCCTTCGACCTGGTTGAAGCCGATATTGTTCGGGCAATCCTGCCAAACCAGCGGCACGCCGGGATTGGCCGCGTTGCCCGTCGAGACGACGGCCGGCAGCGGCTCGTAATCGACCTCGATCAGTTCGGCGGCATCGACCGCCTGGTAATAAGTCTCGGCGACGACGAAGCCGACATAGTCGCCGATCATCCGCACCCGGTCCTCGACCAGCGCCGGATAGCGCGGCCGGTATCCGGGCGCGCCGTCGCGGCGCTTTAGTCCGCCCGGCACCGGCAGGTCGCCGAAGCCCGCCGCCTTGTAGTCGGCGCCGGTCAACACCGCGAGCACGCCCGGCGCCGCCTTGGCTTTCGCGGTGTCGATTTCGCGGATGCGGGCATGCGCATGCGGGGAGCGCAGCACGTAACCGAAGGCGGTGCCGGGAAACGTCATGTCGGCGACATAGCGGCCGCCGCCCTTGACCAGCCGCGGGTCCTCGAACCGTGGAACCGGTTGACCGATCGCGAATTCACCCATTGCGGTCCTCGTTACGCGCCGATTTTTTCATGGATAGGCCCGGCGAGCGGCCGGGCATTGCTATGGGACAGCGGTCTTACAACGGCTTGGCTAGGCCATCAATGCGGGCTGGCGGAAAGGAGTTGAAAATGAAGCGATTGACCCTGGCTATCGGCCTGCTCGCGTTTGCTGTAGCCGCCGCGACCCCGGCCTATGCGGACTATGCCGTCGTTCGGTTCGACAACGGCTGGTGCAAAGTCTGGTGGGACAGCGGCGCGACGCCGTGGGGCGCCGGCTGGACCAAGATCGCGATCGGCCTGCCCGATTGGCTGGCGGCCTCCGCGGCACTCGATAGCGCGCGTTCGCAAGGCGCCTGCCAGTAATTCGAGCCGGTGATTGAGGCCTTCAATCGGGCCTGAGTTGGCGCTACGCTAGGCCGTGATGCCCGAGACCTTCGAAGCCGCGTTGCAAAGCCGCGCCGACGCCATGGCGGACGCCTGCACGCGTTGCGGCAAATGCGTCGAAGTCTGCCCGGTGACCGAGGCCGCCGGGCTGTCCGCCGCCGAGCGGCAGCATCCGGCCGACGTCATCTCCGGCATTATCGACATCGTCCGCCACGGCGACGGCAATGCCGCGGCGCGGCAATGGGCGAGCGGCTGCGTGCTGTCCGGCGACTGCATCAAGGCCTGCGACTACGGCGTCAATCCGCGCTTTCTCCTCTACATGGCGCGCATCGAAATGGCGCGGAGCAAGGACGACGCGGCGGCCCGGCGCCGCACCGGCGTCGAAGGTTTCCGCAAGCTCGCACGCGACGTTCGGTCATATGTCGCGTATTCAGCTCGACGATGCGCTGCTGGCGCGTCTCGGCCAGGGCAATCCCTCTCCTTATCCTCCCCCGCAAGCGGGGGAGGAAAAATCAAATAACCCTCCCCCGCTTGCGGGGGAGGGCAGGGAGGGGGCCAGCGCCGTCCGCCCGGACGTGGTGTTCTACACCGGCTGCAACGTGCTCAAGACGCCGCACATCGCGCTCTATGCGCTCGACATTCTGGATGTGCTCGGCGTGACTTATCATGTCATGGGCGGGCCGACCCATTGCTGCGGCATCGTGCATATGCGCTCGGGCGATGTCGCCGCTTCCGGCCGGCTTGCCGAGAACACGCTCGACAAACTCGCGCACAGCAACACCGGGCAGGTGCTGTCGTGGTGTCCGTCGTGCCAGGTGCAGTTCACCGAGACGACGCTGCCGACGGTGGAGAAAATCGCGCGGCACAAAACCGTTCGAGATGACGCCGTTCACGCTGTTTGTCCGGCAAAACCTCGACCGGCTGCGGCCGCTCCTTCGTGCGCGCGTGCCGATGCGGGTCGCGCTGCACCGCCATCCCGGCGTGCGCGGCGTGGTCGAGGCGGCCGCCGACATTTTGCGCGCCGTGCCGGGCATCGAACTTATCGATCTGCACCAGCCGGCGGTCGGCTTGCAGGCCAACAACATCCGCGTCCTGCCGGACTACCGCCGCGAATTGCAGGAGAATGAGCTCGCCGCGGCCGAAGCCGCCGGCATCGACGCTCTGGTCGCGGTCTATCATTCCGATCACCGCGAACTGTGCGCGCACGAGCGCGACCATTCGTTCCGCATCGTCAATCTCTACGAGGTCGTCGGCATCAGCATGGGGCTGCATCGCGAGGACCGTTACAAGCGGCTGAAAATCATGCAGGACGCCGACGCCATCCTCGCCGACTGCGCCGACCTGGTTGCGCAGCACGGCCTCGACATCGACACCACGCGGCTTGCGGTCCAAGCGATGCTCGACGAGCAACCGGCGCCGCTAAGGGGGAGCGCGCCATGACCGACCCATTTCGCTGTCATCATCCGCGCAAGCGGATGATCCAGTAATCACCGCATGACCGGCGTTTACTGGATGCTCCGCTTTCGCGGAGCATGACATGCCAAGGGCCGTTGGGCGGGTGAGGGGTAAATAATCCTCATCCTGAGGCGCCCGCGCGCAGCGCGGGCCTCGAGGGATGCCGCTCAAGCGCCGGAGCCCTCGCCCTTCGAGGCTCGACGCATCGCGTCGAGCACCTCAGCTCGCATGGCGGATTAGCGCAGCATAATCCGCCATCGTATTGCCGAGAGGCGGCGGATTGCGCCGGAGCTTGTCATCGGGCCGGCCACTTCGGGCCGCTGCGATCGTAGGGGCGGGTTTCAAACCCGCCCCTACCAAGCGATGGCGCCGGCCTCGTTCAACGTCGCACTTATCATGACACGGCCCTTGACGATCGTCCCTGTTTCCGTTATATATGGGGACGAGTCATTCTCGCCCGTATGGACGCCGCCGGGAGGCATATCCGGCGGTCGGGGCGAGGACGGTGCCTGCGGGCGGGCTTGCAACCCGCTCCCGGGCGGTCCGGGCATCATGCCTGCCGGCATTACGACCGGCGTGCGAGGTGCGTCGCTGGATGTGGGCTTGGCCGTCGGCGGAGTGACCCCCGCCCCTTGGACGGGTTTGCCCACGAAGCCTGGCCCGGATCGCACCAAGGGACCACACACCCCTTGGGCAGAGCCGCGGTGGAACGCCGGCAGGCGAGCGCGCCCGACAGCGGAAGGGGCGGCGCAAGCCGCCCTCTCCGTGGCGCGCCGCCGTGCCCGCTGGCACGGCGTCTTGACTACTGCGTCTGCCGGCGTTCCGCTTCCTTATTTCGTAGAAGGCGAATGGCGAATAGGGAGTAGCGAATAGGGAAAGAAGTGGCGAATAGGGAAGACCGCGTTCCTCCATTCGCTACTCGCACTCTTCACCAACTCGCGCGCCCCCCGCGCCGCGAGAATGGGATTGGTGCGGCCCGTAGGGGCGGCCCTTGTGGCCGCCCGCTGCCGCGCGTGTCGCCGCGCCGCGGGCGCCCACGAGGGGCGCCCCTACGACGCGCGCGACAACGATTTCGTTTTCACCCCCGGGGAGGATGATGAAGAGAGAGCTTTCAATCTGACTGGATGTTGGCGTCCTTGACCATCTTGCCCCAGACGCCGAGCTGCACCTTGATGAAGTCGCCGAGCTCCTCGGGCGTCGAGGAGAAGCCCTCGAAACCGACCTTCTTGAATTTCGCCTGCACGTCCGGGCTGTCGATCACCTGGCGCAGCGCGGCGTTGAGCTTGGCTATCACCGCCGGCGGCGTGCCGGCCGGCGCGACGAGGCCCGCCCAGGCATCGAGATTGAAGCCCTTGATGCCGGCCTCGTCCATGGTCGGCAGGTCCGGGTACAGCGTGCTGCGCTTGATGCGCGTGATCGCCAGCGCCCGCAGCGTCCCGGCCGCGACATGCGGCATGGCGGTGGTGAAATCGGCGAACATCATCGACACACGGCCGCCCATGATGTCTTCCAGCGCCGGCGGCGTGGTCTTGTAGGGCACATGCAGAATGTTGATGCCGGCCCAATGCGACAGCGTGTCGCCGGCGACGATGCCCGCGGTATTGCCACTGGCGAACGACAGCTCGCCGGGGTGGGCCTTGGCATAGGCGACCAGCTCCGCGACCGAATGGATCGGCAGTTTCGGATCGACGACCAGCATCAGCGTGAAGCTGCCGACCCGCGTGATCGGGGCGAAATCCTTCACCGGATCGTAGCTCACGTCCTTGTGCAGAAACGGATCGGCGGACAGCGGCGAATTGGTCGCCATCAGGATATTGTAGCCGTCGGCCGGCTGATGATGCACGTAGAGCGCGGCGAGCGCGCCGTCGGCACCCGGACGATCCTCGACGATGACGGGTTGTCCGAGGATCGGACTGAGCTTGTCGGCGATGATGCGGCAGATGGTGTCGCTGGCGCTAGCGGGACCGAATACGGCCGTTATCGTAATCGGCCGCGTCGGATAATCCTCGGCGCGCACGGCCCAAGTGATCGATAGGACCGCGGCGGCGGCCACGACAATGGCAAGCAGCTTCCTCATTTTGCCCCTCCCTGGATGGCGCAAACAGGTAACCATAGCAGATTTGGCAGGGCGGTGTTGCGTCGAATTGCCGTCGTAGGGGCGGGTTTGAAACCTGTCGTAGGGGCGGGTTTGAAACCCGCCCCTACCGGCACCGCGCAATGTCACCTGATAAAGGTGCCGCCGCGCAGTTCGGCGAAGGCCTGTTGCAGCTCGGCCTGCGTATTCATCACGATCGGGCCGTACCAGGCGACCGGCTCCTCGATCGGCTTGCCGGAGACCAGGAGGAAGCGGATGCCTTGCTCGCCGGCCTGCACGGTGACCTCGTCGCCGCGGTCGAACAACACCAGCGAGCGATTGCCGGTCTGTTCGCGCGCGATGGTGTCGTTGATACCGTCGGTCTTCTCGGTCAGCACGCCAAACGGCGCCGAGGCGGCGCGGAAATCGCCGGAGCCCTCGAACACATAGGCAAAGGCATGCCGCTCGACTTCGACGGGGAGCGTTTTGCGTTTGCCCGGCGGCACCGAGATATCGAGATATCGCGGGTCCGCGGCGACGCCCTCGACCGGGCCGCGGCGGCCCCAAAAGTCGCCGCAGACGATGCGGACGCGAGTGCCGTCGTCGTCGACGATTTCGGGAATTGCGGCGGCTTTGATGTCCTGGTAGCGCGGCGCCGTCATTTTCAAGGACGACGGCAGGTTGGCCCAGAGCTGGAAGCCGTGCATGCGGCCTTGGGCGTCGCCCTGCGGCATTTCCTGATGCAGGATGCCGCGCCCCGCGGTCATCCATTGCACGTCGCCTGAGCCGAGATTGCCGCGGTTGCCCAGGCTGTCGCCGTGCTCGACGTTGCCGGCCAACACATAAGTGATGGTCTCGATGCCGCGATGCGGATGCCAGGGAAAGCCGGCGCGGTAATCGTCCGGCCGTTCGTTGCGGAAATCGTCGAGCAACAGAAACGGATCGAACTCGTCGGTTTTGCCGAAGCCGAAGGCGCGGCGCAGTTTGACGCCGGCGCCTTCGACGGTCGGCTGCGAGGTGACGATGCTTTTGACCGGTCGAATCGACATGACGTTATGACCTTGGTTCATGTGAATCTATTGACCGCAAAAGTGGGCAGCCGAACCGAGCCAAGCAAGAAGGCACATCGGTGATACCGATGCCCGCGTCATTGCGAGGAGCGAAGCGACGAAGCAATCCAGTCTCTACCGCGGAGCTGGATTGCTTCGCGGAGCCTGTCATCGGGCCGGCCACTTCGGGCCGGGCCCGTTGGCTCGCAATGACGACGCGTCGGTCAGGGAAGCGTGACCATGCCGCTCCAGAATTGCTGCGCGGTGCCGACCTCGACGTCGTATTTGCGCGCGAAGGCGAGCCTGCCGTCGTCGGCGATGCGAAAGACGGTGAGGCCGGCGGCAAGCGAGGTGTCGCCCGGCATTGCCATGATGCTTGCCGCAACCAGAAGCCGGCCGCCCGGATCGATGCCGAAGGTGCGCAGCTGAACGCCGCGGCCGTCGACGGTCTGAATAAGCTTGGGCTCGCCGGTTGTGGCGTCGATGGCAAAGACCGCCACCGTGTTTTCGCCGCCCGCCGAAATCTCCCTGCCGCCGTGATCCCTCGCCGGAAAGGTGCGATTGGTCAGATAGACGAATTTGCCGTTCGGATGAACGTGGATCGGGCCGGCGCCCTGGGTCGCCGTCATGGTCGTGGGTCGGCCAGCGTCGCCTTGATGAACGCCGGCGCGCGTGCCAGGACGGTATCGGCGTTGAGCTTATAGACGTAGAGCTGGTTCTGCCGCTCGATCGAGACGAACACCCACGGCTCTGTGGATGGAAGTCGAGATGGCGCGGCCCGAAACCAAATCCCGCGCGCGAGTCCCTCGCCCGGCGCGATCGAGGCGAGGTTGCGCAACAGCGCCGTTGCTGAACGCGAACGTCTTGATCGCGCCGGGATCCTCCGGCTTTGCCGGCGGCGGCATTGTTGCCGCGCGTCACCAAAACGACGCCGCGGTTTCCCGGCGCCGCCAGGATTTGATGCGCGTAAATGCCGGTATCGAGATCGCCGGGCTGCGTCAACCGGCGCGCCGATCGTGCCGTCGGCATTGAGGCGATGCACGGTGACGCCGCTCGGATTGTTGTAGGCCGTCAGCAGATAGCCGCCGCTTTGGTCGACGCTGGTATGGATCGGGCGCGACGGCAGCGCCGCCGGCCTCGCCGTGAAGCCGCAATGCGCCGGTCGCCGGATCGATTTCAAGCGCATTGGCGAAGTGCTTGTCGCCGGCGATGCCCGGCCCGCCATTGCTCGACACCGACGTAGAGCATGCGCCGCGACGGATGCGGCCAGGCATATTGGATATTGGCCGGCAGCGTCACCGTGCCGCGCCTGCGCAATGCGGCGCCGTCGACGTCGACATCATAAAGCGTCAGCGCCGGTTCCGACGCTGGCGTAATACACGGTCTTCGCTGGCATGGTCCGGCTCGAGCAATGGCGAATGGCGAATAGCTAAAGCGGGCAATCCCTATTGCGGCCACCCACTATTCGCTACTCGCCTGTTCCAGCAGCGCCTCGATCCGCGCGATGCTGCGGAAGTTTGCCGGCGTCATGTCGCGGTCGGGAATTTTGACGCCGAACTCGGCCTCGACCGCGAGCATCAGATTGACCATGTCGAGCGAGGACAGCCCGCTCTCGGTCAAATCCTCGTCGCGGCCGACGCCGCGGTCGATGCCGCGTTTGACCAGAAGCTTCCGCACCAGAGCGGCGAGGCGGTCGGTCGCGGATAAATCGATGCTGATCGAGCACGGTGAATATTTCCCAAATTTAAACCCGAGAAATCGGCTCCATTGCGGAACCATTCTCTCATCGATTGGCGCGATGAATGGTTAGCATGAAATGGGTTTTCGATTGGTAACCTTTACGCCAAAGAAGCGCGCTAATTCCCGACAAATGCCACGAGGATTTGTAAATTTTGCGCTAGCTGTGGCGGCACAACAAGCGCAAGCGCAATCGCAAGCGCAAGCGAATGCGAGAGGCGGCAATTCCATCGCGAGCGCCATCCATGAATGCCCGACCCGCGACGGTTCTAGAGATCGATCACGACGTTGCAGGCGGCACGCCATGCCGCGCGCGGCATGCTCGCGCGCTGCCGCCAACCTGCGCGCCGCCGGTGCGGCGGACTTGCCGGAGCGCGCCAGGAAGGTCGCCGCGGTTGCGGCGGCGCATGCCGCGGCGGTCGATCGCGATTCGCGCTTCCCGGAGGAGGCGATCGCCGCCGCGCGCGCCGAGCGGCTGCTCGGCATTGCGGTGCCGCGCGAACTCGGCGGCGAGGGCGCGCAGCTCGCCGACGTCGTCGACGTCTGCTACGCGCTCGGCCGCGCCTGCGCCTCGACCGCCATGATCTATGCGATGCACCAGACCACGGTCGCCTGCCTGGTCCGGCACGGCCGCGTCAGCGCCTGGCATCAGCTTCTGCTGCGCCGGCTGTGCAACGAGCAGTTGCTGCTCGCATCCTCGACCACCGAAGGCCAAGGCGGCGGCGACGTGCGCAACAGCTCCGCGCCGATCGTGCGCAACGGCTCGCGCATCGACCTCGAACGGCAGGCCACCGTCATCTCCTACGGCCAGGCGGCCGACGCCATCGTCACCACCGCGCGCCGCTCGGCCGACGCCGCGAGTTCGGACCAGGTGCTGGTCGCCTTCCTCAAGGCCGATTACACGCTCGAGCCGCTGGTCGGCTGGGACGCGTTCGGCATGCGCGGCACCTGCAGCGAAGGTTTCAGGCTCGTCGCCTCGGGTTCGAGCGAGCAGATCCTGCCGGTCGCCTATGACAAGATTCACGCCCAGACCATGATGCCGGTCGCGCATCTGTGCTGGAGCGGCGCCTGGACCGGCATCGCCACCGCCGCGGTCGATCGCGCCCGCGCCTTCGTGCGCCAGGCCGCGCAGCGCGCCGGCGGCGACGCTGCCGCCTGCCGCCGCGCATCTGACGCGCGCCAACGCCACGCTGCGCACGCTGCGCAGCCTGGTCGCCGCGGCGCTGGCGCGGTTCGAGGCGGCCGCCGCCGATCCGGCCGCGCTCGAAGCGATCGACTTCCAGACCGGCATGAATCTGCTCAAGGTCAACGCCTCCGAGCTCGCCGTCGCCGCGGTGATGAGCGCGATGCAGACCTGCGGGCTCGCGGGCTATCGCAACGACGGCGAGTTCAGTCATCGGCCGCCATCTGCGCGATATCCTGTCGGCGCCGATCATGATCAGCAACGACCGCATCCTTGCCAACATCGCCGCCGCGTCGCTGTTGAGCGGCGCGCCGAATTCGCTCAGCGACTGAAGTTTTCGCCGCCAAAAACACTCAAACAAACGAGGCGTGATGCCATGAACGTCGCATTCAAGCAGCCGGCAAGGCCGATCCGCCCGCTCGATTCGATCGCCGAAGCGCTGTTGCTGCCGACCGGCATCGACGGCGTCTACGCGCGCACCGCCGTGTTCGAGCAGGCGGTCAACGGGCTGACGACGCTGATTTCGCGCTACCGCGAGCCGGACACCGAGGTGTTGCGGTTTCCGCCGGTGATGAGCCGCCGGCAGTTGGAGAAATCCGGCTATCTCAAAAGCTTTCCGCATTTTCTCGGCTGCGTGAGCTGCCTTGACGGCGACGAGGCGCACGTCCGCGGCAGCGTCGAGCGTTACGAGGCCGGCGAGGATTGGACGGACGCGCTCGCCGCCGCCGATCTCGTGCTCAGCCCGGCCGCCTGCTATCCGGTCTATCCGCTGGTGGCGAGCCGCGGCGAGGTGCCCGCCGCCGGACTCGTCTTCGATGTCGCCTGCGACTGCTTCCGCCGCGAGCCGTCGAAAATGCTCGACCGGCTGCAATCGTTCCGCATGCGCGAATATGTTTGCGTCGGCACCCCGGCGCAGATCGAGGATTTCCGCGCGCGCTGGATGAAGCGCGCCGGTGCGATCGCCGGCCAATTGGGGCTTTCCTGGCGCATCGATCAGGCCAGCGATCCGTTCTTCGGCCGCGGCGGCAAGCTGATGGCGATGAGCCAGGTCGAGCAGGCGTTGAAATTCGAGCTGCTCGTTCCGGTGCACTCCGACGACGAGCCGACAGCCTGCATGAGCTTCAACTATCACCGCGACCATTTCGGCACGACGTGGAATCTGCTCAACTCGGCCGGCGCCACCGCGCATACCGGCTGCGTCGCCTTCGGCATCGATCGGCTGGCTTTGGCGCTGTTCGCCGCCCACGGCGTCGAGCTTTCGCAATGGCCGGCGCGGGTGCGCCAGGCGCTGGCGGTTTAGCCCACCCTGTCATCATCGGGGCAATGTCATCATCCGCGCAGGCGGATGATCCAGTAACTGCGAGTTTCGAGATTTATTCCGACGCCCCGTGTTCACTGGATGCTCCGCTTTCGCGGAGCATGACAAGTCTTAAACGCCCATGATCGCGTATTCGGTATAGGCGAGATCGCCCAGCCGCGGGCGTTGCGGGCCCTTGAAATATTTCGGCTTGCTGCCGCGGCGGAAAATTCCGACGAGCCCCGGAATCGGCCCGTTGGCATCGACAATGACGATAGCGCGCCCGCGCCGGGCGAAATAGCGGCCGAGCGGACCGGCGAAGCGGGCGAACGTCGGCGATGTCGCGGCAGTAAATCAGCTGCGCGCAGGGCACCACGCCCTTGGCGCAGCCGCGGCCGGAACACGAACGGAAAAGCCGCGCCCGACGCCACGCACCACACGCTGATGCAGCCATGCGCGGCGTGCTGGCGCAGCATCTCCTGCTCGCACGGATCGACGCCGGCCGGCGGATGCGTGCGCGTCCACGACCTCGATCCGCTCGCCGTCCGGCATCCGGTTCAGCGCCGGGACGGCAATGAAGATGCCCTCGCTGTAGCGCGAGAAACCCTGCGCTTCGATGATCGGCCAGGTATGCGGCGCCGCCGAGACGTTAAGATAGGTGACATCCTTGTGGCGGAGCGCCTGCGAAACCAGAAGCGGCGCATAGGCGCGGAATTCCGGCTCGACATACCAGCTCGACAGATTGCAGCGCGGCACCGGGCCGCCGCCCGTGTGCATCGCCGAGCAAATCATCAAAATCGCGCCGATCGGCGTGCCGTCGGTTTCGAGTAAGTAACCATATTTCGGCAAACCCGGCGGCGGCTCGCGCCGCGTCAGCTCGCCGAGCGCGTGGCGCCAAAAGCGACGATTGCGGTTCGGAAATCCACGCCGCAGCAGAGCGGCGACGGCGGGAACGTCGCTTTCGTCGATCTGTCGGCAGCGGATTACCGGCAAAGCAGAAACCATTCGCGTTGACCGCATCCCAGTCGTGAACTTGATTGTAATCTTGGGCGCTTATATCGGTCCGAAATGAATAAACCGTAGGTTCGGCTGCTATGTCGGTAAAATTAACCATAATGGACCAGATGGCGCAGATCGCGCGCGAGCACGGCAAGATTCTGGCGCCGTTGCGCGACGATCTCGTGCTGCTCGATTCCGGCCTCGATTCGCTCGGCTTCGCCGTGCTGGTCGCCCGGCTCGAAGACCAGCTCGGCATCGATCCGTTCACGGCGTCCGACGACGCGATGTTTCCCCTGACTTTCGGCGATTTCGTGAAAGTCTACGAACATGCCGCGCATTGAGGCGCCGGCGCTGCGGCAAAGCATCGCGCTCGGTCCGGCGGAACGCTTCTTGTTCGATCGCAACGCGCGCGCGCGCATGTCGGAGCTTGCCGGCGGCACCGGCCTCGGCGGCCGGCTCGACGAGCTGGCGGGCAAATCGGTTCTTATCGCCACCGCCAGCCAGCTGACCACCGCGCTGGCTTTGATCGAGCTTGACGGCGTGGTTCGCCGGCTCGTCATCCTGCCGCCCGACGCCGATCCCGTTCATTTCGCCGCGATCGTTGCCGGCGCCGAAATCGACGCCGTCGTGTTGGATCGCGACTTCGCGGCCGGCGCGGCGTTCGGCGTTGCTCTGCGCGTCGCCGCCACGGCGCAGATCGCAGCCGACACGCGACTGCCCGAGCCGGCGTGCGACACCGAATGGGTCATGCTCACGTCCGGCACCACCGGCGTGCCGAAAATGGTCGTGCATAGCGCTTGCCGGCCTGACCGCGGCGTTTGCCGGCCGCAAGCTCGACGACGGCGTCGTCTGGGGCACCTTCTACGACATCCGCCGCTACGGCGGCTTGCAGATTTTGCTGCGTGCGGTCGTCGGCGGATCGTCGCTGGCGTTGTCGAGCGCCGGCGAGCCGATGGCGGATCATCTCGATCGTCTCGGCCGGCACGGCGTCACGCATTTGCTCGGCACGCCGACGCATTGGCGCCGCGCGCTGATGTCGCCGGCGATCCGCAAAATTTCGCCGCGCTATGTCCGGCTGTCGGGCGAGATCGCCGACCAGGCGATCCTGGACAATCTGCGCAATGCGTTCCCGCATGCCGTCGTCAGCCACGCTTATGCCTCGACCGAGGCCGGCGTCGCCTTCGAGGTCCGCGACGGGCTTGCCGGATTTCCCGCCGCATGGTCGGAGACGACCGCGACGGCGTCGAGATGAAGGTCGAGGACGGCTCGCTGCGCATCCGTTCGCCGCGCGCCGCCTCCCGCTATATCGGCGCCGACGCCGCGCTCGCCGATGCCAACGGCTTCGTCGATACCGGCGACATGGTGGAATTGCGCGGCGAGCGTTACGTCTTTGCCGGCCGCCGCGGCGGCATCATCAATATCGGCGGCCTGAAAGTTCATCCCGAGGAAGTCGAGGCGGTGATCAACCGGCATCCGCAGGTGCGCATGTCGCTGGTGCGCGGCAGGCGGAGCCCGATCACCGGCTCGGTCGTGATCGCCGACGTGGTGCTGAAATCGCCGGTCAGGCGAGCGAAGGCGCCGGCGGCGGAGCTCCGCCAGGTCAAGGGCGATATTCTCAAACTCTGCCGCGACGCGGCTGCCGCGCCACAAGGTTCCCGCGGCGATCAGCTTCGTGCCGGCGCTCGACGTCGCGGCGACCGGCAAATTGGCGCGGCGTATGGCTAGGAAAGCGGCCGCCAGACCGGTGCGCAACGTTCTGGTCACCGGCGCGAGCCGCGGGCTCGGGCTCGGCATCGCCCGCAAGCTCGTCGCCGCGGGCTATTGCGTCATCGCGGTGGCGCGCAAGGCGAATAAGGAATTGACGGCGGCCGATGACGCAAGCCGGAGCGCGGCAAGCGCGGCGCGCTGCACTTCGTCGCCTTCGACCTCGGCAAGATCGACGAAATTCCGGCTTTGGTGCGCAATTTGCGCAGGCAATTCGGGCCGCTGTTCGGGCTCGTCAACAATGCGGCGCTCGGGCTCGATGGCGCGCTGGCGACTGATGCACAATTCGCAGATCGAGGAGCTCGTCCGCGTCAACACGCTCTCGCCCATCGTGCTGACCAAATATGTGGTGCGCGCGATGATGTCGGAGCGCGCCGGCCGCATCGTCAACGTCGCCTCGATCGTCGGCTTCACCGGCTATAGCGGGCTGTCGGTCTATGCCGCGACCAAGGCCTCGATGCTCGGCTTCACCCGCTCGCTGGCGCGCGAGGTCGGCCGGCTCGGCATCACGGTCAACGCCGTGGCGCCGGGTTTTCTCGATACCGAGATGACCCACGGGCTTAGGCGACGCCCAGCGCGAGCAGGTGGTGCGGCGCAGCGCGCTTGCGCCGGCTCGCCAGCGTCGACGACGTCGCCAACGCGGTGGAATTTCTGCTCGGCGAACAGGGCGCGCAGCATTTCCGGCACGGTGCTCACCGTCGACGCCGGCGCCACGGCGTAAAACACCGTCATTGCGAGGAGCAAAGCGACGAAGCAATCCAGGCTTCAGGCGCGAAAGACTGGATTGCTTCGCTTCGCTCGCAATGACGGTTACCGCCAATCGTCGATGACATAGACGCCGGGCCGGCAGTAGCCGGGATCGTTGGCTTTGTGCATGGCTACGCCTTGCAGATGCGGTGCGAAATCCGCGACCGACGAGAATCCGATACGCCTCGTGGCGCGCCATGTTGGCGCCGGCCAGAAGCTTCGCCATGCCGACGGCGGCGGCCAAGGCTTCGCAGGCCTCGATCAGCCGGATGAACTCCCGCTCGGCCGACGGCCCGGCGCGGACGATGCCGAATTTGACGTAGCAGGTGTCGGCGCCGGCTTCGCTGCGCGGCCCCCATTGGCAGATCGCGAAGCCCGCGATGCCGCCCGGGCCTTCGAGCAACACCGCATCGCCGAGTTTTTGTGCGAGCGTCGCGCGGATTTCGCCGCTCAGATCGAGGCCCGGATAAACCGTCTCGGCAATTTCGCGGCACGACCGCACGGCCTCGTCCTGCTGCGCGCCATTCAATGCGCTCAAGCGCGACCATCCGGCAGCGGTTTTCCGCTGCACCGGCGCCGCCATGACCGCGGTGAGAAAGCGCGCGTAAAATCCGTATTTCTGATAGAGCGCGACGTGTTTTGCGCTCTGCGCAAAGGTGAACAGCCCGACCTGTCGCGTCCGCCACGCCTCGAATTGCTCCATCGTCCGTCCGAGCAGGGCGCGGGCGATGCCGCGCTCCTGCAAATCCGGGTGCACCGACAATGGGCCAAAGAAACCGACGCTGCCCCAATTGGTCGCGAAGTTCGAGCCGCCGAGATTGCCATCCAGCGTCGCGCCGAATGCGGCGACGTGAGCCGCAGGCTGGCGGCCGTAGGCATAATCCCGATCGGTCCAGAACGTCTCCAGGTCGGGAACGCCGAAGAAAGTGCCGAAGGCGAGACGGATGATTCGCGCGGCTTCCGGCAGGTCTTTTTGCCGAGTGCGCGCACGACGGGCTGGCTCGCATTCGCCGTTGCTACGGTACTCTGCGGCATCGGATCGTGCTCATCGGTAGCTCCGGGTAACCGCATTCTAAGCACAGATGCCTAGGCATCGAGAACAAGCTTGTTTGCGTCGTCGCGCGCGACTCGAAGCGATCCGGAACCGAGCTCCGGACTGCTTCGTCGTTGTGATCGCGGCGTGCAGTTCCGGCTAAAGCCGCACTTTGCCGGCGTCGATGCGCTCATAAAGCGCGGCATCGAGCCGCACATAGGCGCCTTGTTCCGGATCGTCGAAATAGATCGGGTCGCGCACCACCGTGAGATCGAAACCTTCGCGCTTAAGCTCGGTCGTTTTGGGCTTGAACGTCGCGGTCGTGTCGATACCGGTCTTGAGCCGCAGGAACAGCGGCCGGGCGTAAGCCGGCAGCCGGCGCTTGCAGATGCGCCCGCAGCGCCGCAAGATCGAGCGTGCCGTCGGCGACCAGCGCCGCCATGCCGGCCGCGCCTTCGGTTCCGGGAACCGCGACGCCGTAGACGGCGGCCTCGCGTATGCCGGGAAACGCCATGATCGCGGCGGCGACCTCCGAGGTCGCCACGTTTTCGCCCTTCCAACGGAAAGTGTCGCCGATGCGATCGACGAAATAGTAGAAGCCGCCTGCGTCCATGCGCATCAGGTCGCCGGTGCGGAACCAGGCGTCGCCCGGCGCGAACACGTTGCGCAGGATTTTGCGCTCGGTGTCGGCGGCGCTCGGTATAGCCCTCGAATTCGCCGCCCGGCGCGCCGCTTGCCGCGGTTCGCCGGCATCCGGCCGATCGCCTCGCCGGTTTCGTCGGTTGCGCAACGGATGCAACGGCCGTCGGCATCGCGCGCCGGCTCACCCGAGCCGGCATCGAATTTGCACCAGCGCCGGCGCAAAACGATGCGCCAGGAACGGCGGCACGCGGCCGATGGCGCCGACTTTGCCTTCGACGTTGTACAGCGACACGTTGCCTTCGGTCGCCGCGTAAAATTCCAGGATGCGCGGAATTTCGAAGCGCGACTGGAATTGCTGCCAGATTTCGGCGCGCATGCCGTTGCCGCAAGCCAGCCGCAGCCGGTGCTTGCGCTCGCGCGGATGCGCCGGCGCGTCGACGAGATAACGGGCGAGCTCGCCGATATATTGGAACAGCGTGCAGTCCCAATCGGTGACGTCGTTCCAGAACTGGCTCGCCGAAAATTTCTCGCGGATCACGACCGAGCCGCCGCGAACAAGGAGCGCGCCGGTCGCCACGACGCCGCCGATCGAATGATACATCGGCAGGCAATCGTACATGCGGTCGTCCGGCCCGGTATCGAGCAGGCCGGCGAACCACAGGCTCCATTGCAACAGCCGGCGGTGGCTGACATTGGCGGCCTTGGGCAGCCCGGTCGTGCCGGACGTGTAGATCGTGAGCGCGCGGTCGGCGATCGTCACGATCCGGCGCTCGCCGTTTAAGCAGCGGCGCCGGCGAGAACCGCTCGATCTCGCGATCGATGCGCAAAGCGTCCGCGGCCGCCATGGGACCAGATTTTCGGCCGGCTGGACAATGGCGCGGACGCAGATGCTCGATCAGTTCGGCGGCGACGATCACATGCGCCGGCGCGACGATGTCGATGCAATGGGCAAGCGACCGCGCCGCGCAACTGCGTATTGATCAGCGACACGACGCCGCCGACCGAGGTGATGCCGAGCCAGATCGCCAGATATTCCGGCCGGTTCGGCATCATCAGGCAAACCGTCTCGCCCTTGGCGAGGTCCTGGTCGAGCGCCCAGCGCGCGTAGCGGTGGCTGCGCTCGACGAGCGCGCGATAGGTGAAGGTTCCGCGTTCGCCGAAATCAGCGCCGCGGCGTCGCCCCGGCCTTGCGCCATTTCCTCGATCGCGGCGGGCAAAATGCGCCGCGGATTGCCGGCGATCGGCGCCGTCGCCTCAGCGCGCGCACCCAGTCGTCGAGCGCGGTGCCGGCGCCGCCGCGGCGGGCGATTGAGGTTCGAGTTCGACGCGAGCCATGTCGACGAGAGCCATGTCCGAGCATCGCCCAACAAAGTGAATTTTTCGCTTCGACGATGGATAAAATTCGAACGATTTACATTGCGTCGAGCATGATTTTTCGGAAGTCCGCTTTCCGCTGTTCCGGATCGTGCTGTGCGATGGCAAACAATTAACGTTATTGCGCTCGAATTCGCAGCCGCTCGCGTTGTTGGCCGTTCCGGCCACGGATAAGAAACCCAATCGGCCTAGAATTGGCTGCGTTTTCCAACAGGCGGCGGGAAGCATGAAAAACGAAACGCTGGCCGTTCACGGCGGCTACCAAACCGATCCGACGACCAAAGCCGTCGCGGTGCCGATCTACCAGACCGTGGCCTACGAGTTCGACAGCGCCGATCACGGCGCCGCGCTGTTCAATCTCGAAGCCGACGGCTATCGCTACAGCCGGATCGCCAATCCGACGGTCGCGGTACTCGAGCGCCGCGTCGCCGCGCTCGAAGGCGGCATCGAGGCGCTTGCCGTCAGCTCCGGCCAGGCGGCGCTCAATTATGCGGTGCTCAATCTCGCCGCGCATGGGCAGCAATATCGTGTCGGCGCCGCAGCTTTACGGCACCACGCTACACCTTGTTCGCGCATGTGCTGCCGAGCCAGGGCATCGCCGTGCGCTTTGCCGAATCCGACCGCGCCGAGGCGATCGAGCGGCTGATCGACGACAAGACGCGCGCCATCTTCTGCGAGAGCGTCGGCAATCCGGCCGGCAATATTTGCGACATCGAGGCGCTCGCCGCGGTCGCCGAGCGCCACGGCATTCCGCTCGTCGTCGACAATACCGTCGCGACGCCGATCCTGCTGCGCCCGATCGATTACGGCGCCGACATCGTGGTGCATTCGCTGACCAAGTTTTTGGGCGGTCACGGCACCACGCTCGGCGGCGCCATCGTCGACAGCGGCAAATTTCCCTGGCAGCGCGCACGCGCGGCGCTTCCCGCATGTTCAACGAGCCCGACCCGTCCTATCACGGCCTGGTCTATGCCGAGCATTTCGGCGCCGCCGCCTATATCGCACGCTGCCGCAGCGTCTATCAGCGCACCACCGGCGCGGTGCTGGCGCCGCTCTCGGCGTTCCTGTTGCTGCAAGGGCATCGAGACGGTGGCGCTGCGCGTCGAGCGTCACGTCGAGAATGCGCGGCGCGCCGCCGAATTCCTGCGCCGGCATCCGCGCGTCGAATGGGTCAATTATGCCGGCTTTGCCGACCATCCCTATCACGCGCTCGCCCGCAAATATCTCGGCGGCCGCGCCTGCTCGATCTTCACTTTCGGCATCGCCGGCGGGCTTAAGGCCGGCAAGAAATTCTACGACGCGCTGCGGCTGTTCAAGCGGCTGGTCAATATGGGCGACGCCAAATCGCTCGCCTGCCACCCGGCCTCGACCACGCATCGGCAGATGTCGGCCGAGGAGCAACGCAAAGCCGGCGTGCTGCCGGAAACCGATCCGGCTGTCGGTCGGCATCGAGCATATCGACGACATTATCGCCGACCTCGATCAGGCGCTGGCGGCGTCGCAGGCGCGGCGCTCGGCCCTGGTCGCGGCCGAATGAAGCTCGCGGAGACACCGATGCCGCTTTTTCTCGACTCCGGCGCGCTTCGGAGCGGCGGCGGAATTGAACGCCGCGAATTGCATCACCGTTGGGCTCGTCAACAACATGCCGGATGCGGCGGTCGAGGCGACCGAACGGCAGTTCGCCGATCTGATCCGGGCGGCGACGCCGAACGTCGTCGTGCTCTTGAAACTGTTCGCGATCCCGGAACTGCCGCGCGCCGAAGCCGTGCGCCGCGACATGAGCGAACGCTACCGCGACATCTCCGAATTGTGGGACACCCCGCTCGACGGCCTGATCGTGACCGGCACCGAGCCGCGCGCCAACAAACCTGACGGACGAGCCGTATTGGCAGACCCTAAGCAGGCTCGTCGATTGGGCGCGGGACAACACCGCTTCGACGATCTGGTCCTGTCTTGCCGCGCATGCGGCCGTGCTGCATGCCGACGGCATCGAGCGGCGCGCGCTCAAACACAAGCTGTGCGGCGTGTTCGATTGCCGGCCTGCCGCCAGCCATCCGATGACGCAGCATTTCCCCGAGCCGCTGTGGGTGCCGCATTCGCGCTACAACGATCTGCCGGAGCGGGCGCTCACCGCGTGCGGCTATCAGATTCTCACCCGATCCAAGGCCGCAGGCGTCGACACCTTCGCCAAGCAGGACGGCAGCTTCTTTCTGTTCTTTCAGGGCCATCCGGAATACCAAGCGGTGACGCTGCTGCGCGAATACCGCCGCGACGTCGCCCGCTTTCTTGCCGGCGAGCGCGACGATTATCCGCCGACGCCGCTCGGCTATTTCGATGACGCGGCGACCGCGCTCGTTGAGGCGTTCCGCGTGCGCGCGCTCGCCGATCGGCGCGGCGCACCGATCGCCGAATTTCCCAAGACCGCGCTCGAAGCCGGGCTGCAATGCCCGTGGCGCGCCGCCGCGCTCGGCGTCTACGAAAAGTGGGCCGCGTATTTGAGCGCGCGCAAGGCTGAGCGGCGGACCTTGAGCTTGCCGGCGCCGCCGGCGCGACTGCGCCGGACCTGGCGCGATTGGCCGCTCGGCCGGCGCCGAAGCGCCGCCGAAAATTCCGCGCGATAGAGCATGATCCGGAAAAGTGGAAACTGGTTTTCCGAAAAGATCATGCTCAAACAAAATGCTAGAGCCCGGTTCTGATTTAATCAGTGTGGATGGGGCTCTAGTCGAACCGGCGCTCCAGCCGGTTAATCCATGCTATCCTCGCCGGTGCCGAGCGCCACGCGGCGCTATGGGGATAACAAGATGGTCAAGACCGACGGCGTCCTACACTTCACTATTGCGGTCAGGGATCTCGACCGTGCGGAAAAATTTTATGCCGACATCCTCGGCTTTGAGAAAATCGCCCGCACCGAGCGCATCGTGTTCATGCGCGCGGGCGGCGATTATTTCAACCTGACCTATTCGGAGAACCCGATCACGCTCAATGCCGAAGGCAGGCACGAAATCCACTCCGCCTTCCGCGTGACGCCGCAGACTTACGACGAGACGCTCAAAGTCCTGCCCGGCAAGGGCGTCGAGATTTTCAAACAGGAGGACCGCCGCGCCGGCGTGTTTGTCGGCCGCAGCGCCTATATCCGCGATCCCGACGGCAACGTCATCGAATTCATCGATCTGAAAAGTGCGCCTCCTGCGTCCTCATCCTGAGGTGGCCGCGCGTAGCGCGGCCCTCGAAGGATGCTGCTCAAGCGCCTCGGCCTCGTCCTTCGAGGGCCGCCATAGCGCGTCGAAGACGCGCGTAAACGCGCTTCTGGCGGCCGCCTCAGGATGAGGGAATAGGAATGGAGAATGCCCATGACGCACGCACCGATCCGCCGCGTCGTCACCGGTCACGGCGAAAAGAACGAAAAGAACATCGCCAAGGTGATCCGCGACGGGCCGGCGAGCAATACCAAGACGCCGCGTCCGGGCGTCGCCTCGACGCTGATGTGGTGCACCGACGCAATGCCCGCCGATATCGCCGTCGGCGAGGGCGTCGAGGACATGGGCGCGCGCATCCTCGGCACCGCGCCGCCGCAGAACGGCTCGCGCTTCATCGTCATGGAGTTCGCCCCGGGCGTCGCCTCGGAACTGCATCGCACCGAAACCATCGATTACATCGTCATGCTGTCGGGCGAGATCGACATGCAGATGGACGAAGGCAGCGTGAAACTTCGCCCCGGCGACGTCATGGTTCAGCGCGGCACCAATCACGCCTGGATCAATCGCGGCACCGCGCCGGCGCGGCTTGCCATCGTGCTCATCGATGCCAAGCCGCTCGGCATCGGGCATCCCCGTCTGCGCGGGGAGCAGGCGCGCTAAATCGCCACCGGCCCATCCATGGTCACCCGCGCCGGAGCCAGCGCCGCGGCGAGTGCACCAAGCTTGGCGCGATCGCAAAAGGCTGGGATCACCGTCTTTGCTTGTGTGGCGCGTGCCAGCGCCACGGTGTCGGACAACAGCGGATGCACGTTCCAGCGCATGACCTGCGCGCGGCCGCTTTTGGCCAGCCGCTCCGCCGGCGTATTCGGATTGACGTAGCCGGTGAACAGGATCGTCACGTCGGGCGCATGTTCGAATTCTGCAAGGAGCTGCGCGGTCGCGCCGGAGGCGCCGTCGGCGGATGAAGCCAGCATCACGCCGCGCGCGCCCGCGATCGGCTTGACCAGACCGGCCAGGCGTTCGATATCGCCGCCGACATCGGAGCGCAACGAAGCGGCGGCGTCGCCGCAAAGCCGCCGCAGCGCGTTGCGCATGGCGTCGTCGACGTAAATATCGCCGATGCCGTTGCGCATCAGTTCGAGCGCGATTTCCGGGCCGCGGCCGTTGGCCGGCACCGGAAGGAGCAGCGGGCCGCGCGTCAAAAACGCCGCGAGGCTGTCCCAACATTTCGCCGAGCGGCTGTTGATAATCGGCGTAGGAGCAATCGGCGAGCACGGTCGCCGCCGCCTGCGCCGGCGGATCGTAGGCGTAGAGCGCCGATTCCGCGGAGTAATCGCCAGTATAGAGCAAGCCGTTGCCAATGGCGAAATGGAGCCAGACGCCGCCCGGCGCGTGGCCGTTGCGCCCGGTCGCAACCGCAATGCCGAGCACGGTGCTTGCGCCGCAAACCGGCAGCACCCGCGCGGCGATGGCTCTGGGCAAGCCGCGCGCGACGATTTCGGTCGTGTAAACCGGCGGATTGCCGAGTTTCGGCAACAGCGCAAGCCCGCCGACATGGTCCCTGTGGCCGTGGCTCAAAACCAGCGCATCGACGCGGCCGATGTGATCGAGGTCCGGGAAACGGCCCGGCGGCGGCCCTTCGCCGAGATCGAGCACGAGCCGCTTGCCTGCCGCCTCGACAAGGAAGCACGCCGGGCCCTTTTGGCCGACACCGGAAACAAGCCGCAGCGATGCCTTATTCATTGCATTGCTATCCACGTACCTTACATGTCACCGGGCGGCCGGCGCAGCGTTGACAACGGAAAGTGTCATCCTTATCAACCGCCGCGACAAGGAACAGCCCGATGAAAGTCCGCAATTCGCTGAAATCGCTGCGCGGCCGCCACCGCGACAACCGCATCGTGCGCCGCAAGGGCCGCGTCTATGTCATCAACAAGACGCACCGGCGCTTCAAGGCCCGGCAGGGCTGAACGTCCGGCTGCCCAATTCCGTCGCATTCATCCCGCCTTATTGAGCACTTTTCCGGCTTGCCGCCCCGCGGCAAGCGGATAGATTCGAGGCCATGAAGCTGCGATTCCCGGTGGTTGTTTTTGCCGGCCTGCTGGCGGCGCCGCTATTTGCGCCGGCATTTGCGCCGATGATTGCCTCCGCTTGGGCGCAAAGCCCGCAGCAGTGGCTGTCGCCGCCGCGCGACCTGCCGGGGCTCGAGCATGGCGATCAAGGCTACAGCCTCGACACGCTGTTTGCCGCCTTGAAAATTGCGCCCGATGAGGCCAGCGCCAAGGCGATCGAAGAGCGCATCTGGTCGCTGTGGATCGAATCCGGCAGCGACACCTGCGATCTGTTGATGAGCCGGGTCAAGGCCGCGATCGACGACAAGGATTACGATCTCGCGATCAAGCTTCTCAATGCCATCATCGCGATCAAGCCCGATTATGTGGAAGCCTGGAACCAGCGCGCCACGGTGTATTACCTGAAAAACGACTACGCCCATTCGATCGCCGACATTGCCGAAGTGCTGGCGCGCGAGCCGCGGCAGTTCGGTGCGCTCGCCGGCCTCGGCCTCATGCTGCAGGAGATCGGCGACGACAAGGATGCGCTGGAAGCCTACCGCAAGGCGCTCGTCATCGATCCGCATCTCGAAAACGTCCCCGACGAGGTCAAGACGCTGACCGACAAGGTCGAAGGCCGCAACATCTGATTCGGTTAGCGTTGGCGTCCGTCATTGCGAGGAGCGCAAGCGACGAAGCAATCCAAATGCCGCTTCACGGCGCTGGATTGCTTCGCTACGCTGGCAATGACGAAGACCGGGGAAATACTGCAATGTCTGAAATCGACGACGATAAACGCATCATCCGTGAGCTCGTGGAAAACTGGGCGCTGTGGCGCGATGCGCGGCTGTGGGACCAGTTCCGCACCGTCTGGCACTCCGACGGCCGCATGTGGGCGACCTGGTTCCAGGGATCGTTCGAGGAATTTATCAAGGTCAACGACGAGGGCTGGGCGCGCGGCGTGCGCATCCTGCATTTTCTCGGCGGCGGCGCGATCGAGGTCGCCGGGCCTCGCGCCATCGCGCAGACCAAGATGACGATCTCGCAGCGCGCGCCGGTCGATGGCGTGATCTGCGACGTGGTCTGCACCGGCCGGTTCTACGATTTTTTCGAAAAACGCGACGGCCGCTGGGGTTTTGTGCTGCGCCGCCTGATCTACGAAAAAGACCGGCTCGATCCGGTCGATCCGGCGGCAAAGCTCGCGCTCGATGCGGATTTGCTCAAGAGCTTTCCGGCAGGCTACCGTCACCTCGCTTATCTGCAGACCAAGATCGGCTTCAAGGTGAGGACCGACATGCCCGGCCTCGAAGGCCCCGATCTCGACGCGCTTTATGCCCAAGGCGCGCGCTGGCTCAAAGGCCAAACCCTCCAGATCTGAATTTCGCTATTCGTCTTTGCTACCGTCGCTCACATAAGCAATGCGCATGAAATTCCTCGCGCTTGGCTTGCCGAGCGGCACATAGCAGGGGAGGGTGCGGATGTGCTACGATGCCCGGCATGGTGAGAACACTCGAAAAAGCGATAGCGGAAGTCTCAAATCTGCCGGACGCGGATCAGGAACAGATCGGTCAGCGGCTGCTGTCGCACGTCGAGAAACTGCGGCAATTGCGCGCCGATATCGACAAGGGCATTAGCTCGCTCGATGCCGGTAAGGGCGAGGCGCTGGACATCGAGGCCTTTCTAAAAGGCGAGAACGCACGGCATGGCCGATCCTAGGCGACCGATCGTCTGGTCGCCGGACGCGCGCGCCGATCTCTCCCAAATCTGGAACTACTACGCGAATGTCGGAAGTCGGCAGACTGCCGACAAAATCGTCCGTGAAATCGGCGAAATGTGCCGATTGCTCGAAGACCATCCTTTGGCTGGCCGGTCTCGCGACGAAGTGCAGGTCGGGCTTCGATCGATTGCGGTGCGTCCTCACGTTGTGTTTTATCGCGTGAATGATGACGTTGCAGAAATTGCGCGCGTGCTGGACGGGCGGCGCGACCTCGACGAGATTTTTGCGGAAAGCAGATAGGCTAGTTTGGTGCGTCAGCGCGTCCATTTTCCACGAGGAGTTCGGGAATGACAATCTTCAGCTTTTCGATCAAATCCTCGATGGTGTCGGCACCGGTCGCAAGGCCTGGCACGTCATCGCTTGAGGCGACCCAGACTTGAGCCTCCTCATCCCATTCGACAGTCACCCGTTAAGGCGTCACGCCGATCTGCTCCGATACCGTTCGCGGCCGCAACTAAAGATCCCGCCCGGATTCGTCGAGCGGCAACGGCGTACAGCGGGTCGCGTGTAGCGAATAGTGGACGATGCTTCCCTATCCGCCATTCGCGATTTCGCCATTCGCCGTTCCGCCTATTCGCCGCCCTTCTCCTCCCCGACATATGCAATGCGCATGAAATTGGTCGCGCCGGGCGTGCCGAGCGGGACGCCAGCGACGACGATGACGCGCTGGCCGGCTGCGGCGAAGCGCTCCTTGAACGCGATACGGCAAGCGCGCTCCACCATGTCGTCCTGATCGTGCGCGTCCTCGTCGATCACGCAATGGATGCCCCAGGCGACCGACAATTTCCGCCCGGCCGCTTCGATCGGCGAGATGGCGACGATCGGGCATTTCGGCCGCTCGCGCGACACCCGCAAGCCGGTCGAGCCGGACGAGGTCCAGCACACGATCGCCGATAGATCGAGCGTTTCGGCGACCTGTCTTGCCGCCGCCGCGATGGCGTCAGCGCCGGTCGCTTCCGGCTCGGTATGCAGCACGTGCAGCGACGGCAGATAGGCGGCGTCGTCTTCGACTTCCTCGGCGATGCGGTTCATGGTCGCCACCGCCTCGACCGGATATTGGCCCGAGGCGGATTCCGCCGACAGCATGACCGCGTCGGCGCCGTCGAATATTGCGGTGGCGACGTCGGAGACTTCGGCGCGGGTCGGCACCGGGCTTGCGATCATCGATTCCAGCATCTGGGTGGCGACGACCACCGGCTTGCCGGCGCGGCGGCAGATCGCGCGTCATTTCCTTCTGCACGCCGGGGACTTTCTCCAACGGCATTTCGACGCCGAGGTCGCCGCGCGCCACCATCAGCGCGTCGGCGAGTTCGAGAATGTCGGAAAGCCGCGCCACCGCTTGCGGCTTCTCGATCTTGGCCATCACCGCGGCGCGGCCGCGGGTGAGCTTCTTGGCCTCGGCGACGTCCTCCGGGCGCTGGATGAACGACAGCGCGATCCAGTCGATGCCGGCGTCGAGCGCGGCTTCGAGGTCGGCGATATCCTTCGGCGCCAGCGCCGCCAGCGGCACGACGGTATCGGGCAGGCTGACGCCCTTGCGGTTCGACACTTTGCCGCCGACCTCGACCAGGGCGACGATGCGCTGCGGGTTAACCTCGGTCGCGACCAGGCGCAGCTTGCCGTCGTCGATCAAAAGCGCATCGCCCGGCTTGATGGCGGCGAAGATCTCCGGATGCGGCAGCTCCACCCGCCTGGCGTCGCCGGGCGCCGGATCGGCATCGAGGATGAAATCCTGGCCCTTGTCGATCTCGACGGCGCCGTCCTTGAACGTGCCGAGCCGCAGCTTCGGCCCCTGCAGATCGACCAGGATTCCGATCGGCCGGTTATTCTCGGCCTCCACCGCGCGGATGCTCGCCACCAGTTCGCGCATCCGCTCATGGTTGGTGTGGCTCATATTGATGCGGAACACGTCGGCGCCGGCCTTGAACAGGCGGCCGATCGCGGCGCGGTCGCCCGAGGCGGGACCGAGCGTCGCCACGACCTTGGTGCGCCGCTGCCGTCTCATGGCCGTCTCATTGGTGTCTCATTCGGCGTCTTACGTCGCCGGCCCGGCGCCGTTGCGGCAGGCGCCGTGCCGGCGGCGGGCGCGGTGCCGACCGAATTGGCCGTCCGCCGGCGGCTTTGCGCACCGGCTGCTCGCTCGATTCGGTGAGTTGGACGGTCCAGGCGCGCTGCTCGCCGGTATCGACCTCGAAAAAGCCGGTGCGGTCATAGCCGCGCGCCAGGCAATTGCCGATGCCGCGGATCGTGAATTCCTTGTCGCGGGTGCACATATAGGCCTGCCCCATCCATTCGCCGCCGCGATCGTAATCGATGGCGTAGACATAATAATAACGGGCGACAAGGTTGCCCTTGAGTACAGTTTCGCAGGTCCGCGCCGGCAAGTTCCACCAGCCTTCGGTGGTCCAGCCCTGCGCGTCCTTGTAGCCGATGGCAATGCCGACGCGGCTTGATGTGTTGTTGCACAGCCGGAAATCGGCCGCGGCCGGGCCGGCGGAAGCGAACAGTACGAGAAATCCCAAAGCCAGCGCGTATGCTCCGCTCATTCCCGCGAAAGCGGGAATCCAGTGCTGGGTCCCCGCTTGCACGGGGACGAGCGGCAACCGCAATGCTGTCGGATCGATCGGCTTGCCCATATTCCGTTGCAGAATCCGGTCAATAATTATGGCCTGTCAACGACGATGGCGCGGAAGTCGGTGACATTGGTAAAGGTCGGGCCGGGCGTGAACAAATCGCCGATGCCATTGAAAAACCCCGTGGAATCGTTGTCGGCAAGAAACGCGGCAGGATCGAGGCCGACCGCGCCCGCGCGTGTCAAAGTCGTGTCGTCGATAAAGGCGCCGGCCGGGTCGTCCGGCCGGCCGCGGCCGCCGTCGGTACCGTCGGTATCGGCGGCCAACGCGGCGATGCCCGTGGCGCCGTCGAGCGCAATGGCGAGCGCCAGCGCATATTCCTGGTTCGGGCCGCCGCGGCCGCCGCCGCGCAGCGTCACCGTCAGTTCGCCGCCCGACAGGATCGCCATGCGGCGGTGCGGTCGCGGCGAATTCACGGGCGAGCCGGGCGTGTTCGGCGGCGACCTCGCGCGCCTCGCCCTGCAGCCGGTCGCCGAGCACCACGCAGTCGTAGCCGGCCTGCCGGGCGCGGGCCGCCGCCGCGGCGAGCGCGTCGGCCGGCCGGGCGACGATGCGATAGACGGTATCGGCAAAAATCCGGTCGCCCGGCTTCGGCGATTCATTGCCGGGATCGTCGAGCGCACGGGTTACGGCTTGCGGCAGGTCGAGCCGGTATCTGCCGACGATGGCGCGGGCGTCGGCGAGCGTGGTCGGATCGGGCACCGTCGGTCCCGAGCCGATCACCGCCGGATCGTCGCCCGGCACGTCGGAAATGGCGAGCGTGACCACGCGGGCCGGATGCGCGCGCCGCGCCAGCCGGCCGCCCTTGATGCGGGAGAGATGCTTTCGCACGCAGTTGATCTCGCCGATAGTGGCGCCGCTGCGCAGGAGCGCCCGCGTCGTCGACTGCTTTTCCGCAAGCGTGATGCCGGCAGCCGGCGCGATCCAATTGGCCGAGGCGCCGCCGGACAAGAGCACCAGAACGAGATCGTCGGGGCCGGCTGCGTCGGCCAGCGCCAGCGCCCGCTCGGTGCCGGCAAGACCGGCTTCGTCAGGGACCGGATGCCCAGCTTCGACCATGGCAATGCGCCGGGTCGGGCGGCCGTAGCCGTGGCGGGTCACCGCGATGCCGTCGAGCCGGCTCGCCGGAATTCGCGCGAGATAGTGGCGCTCAGCCGTCTCGGTGAGCGCGCCCGCGCCCTTGCCGGCGGCAAGGACGATAAGCCGCCCGCGCGGCGGCTCGGGCAGGTGCGGCGGCAGGCAGCGCGACGGATGCGCGGCGCTTACCGCCGCACCGAACAGGGATTGCAGAAATTCGCGCGATTGCGTCACCACGGCGGCCCCAGGTTTGCCCGGCCGCGGACTATGGCAACCGGGCGGCCGGGGCTTTATCTTTTGCATAGCTAAACCGCGGAGCAGATCATGGCTACCGATCAGAACAACCGCACGGAACTCGAAGCCGCCGTCTTCCGCCGGCTGGTCGAGCATCTGCGCTGGCGCACCGACGTGCAGAACCTCGACCTGATGAACCTGGCGGGCTTCTGCCGCAACTGCCTGTCCAACTGGATGAAAGACGCCGCCGACGCCAAAGGCATGCCGATGACCAAGGACGAAAGCCGCGAATTGGTCTACGGCATGCCGTACGACCAATGGCGCGCCAAGTACCAGAAAGAGGCATCGCCCGCTCAGAAGGCGGCATTCGAAAAAGCAAGCCAAAAGCACTGACGCGTGCGCTTTTGCGCCATCGTCCTGTGCAGAGCGTGGATGAGCGCGCGCGCGGCTTGACCTGACGCCGCCGGTTTTCGAAACCTTTTGGCAGAGACTCGACATCGCCAGGAGCGCCCGATGGCCACCGCCGCCGCCGCCAAAGACGACCGACCCGCCCGCCGCTTCGCCAAGGATCAGCTCAAAGCCTTCGTCGAGCGCGTCGAACGGCTGGAAGAGGAAAAAAAGGCGATTTCCGACGACATCCGCGACGTCTATGCCGAAGCCAAAGGCAACGGCTTCGACATCAAGACGTTGCGCGTCGTGGTGCGCTTGCGCAAGCAGGACGTCAACGAGCGCAAGGAGCAGGAGGCGATCCTGGAAACCTATCTGCACGCGCTCGGGATGCTGGGATAGCCATCGACCGCAGGGTGGGCGAAATCGTTCTCTTCCGAGCGACCGCGTGGGCGCCGCGCGTCAGCGATTTCGCGCACGCGGCGTGGCTCTCACGGCGCGGTACCCACCCTACAATCGGTCGGGAAGTTGCCGCTGCCTACTGCAACGCCGCGGTTGTGGGGAGCTCGGATAGCTCACGGTCGATACGAACACGATCGCCGCGCCGCTGAAACGATCCTGCGACAGGCCGGGATTGGGATCGGCGGCGAACGTCATCATCACCGCATTCTTCGGCTTGACCAACAGCGCCGCGAGCGAGCGGAAATCGCGATCGCCGAGCGCCACGGTGGTGAGGAAGCGGTGCGCGCTCGGGGAGAGCACCATGGCGCGCAGCCACGGATTGGCGAAATGCGCGCCGGACTTGATCACCGTCATCGACGAGGTGCTCGCCGACACGACCGCGGAGGCGGCCTGATGGCAGCGCGTTTGACGGCGATTGTCGTTGCCGGCGGCACCGCCTCGCGCGCGGCATGCGCCGCGGCGCGCAGCGCGGCGATGCCCATTGGCGCGGAGCCGGACGCCGCATCGCCATCGCCGCCGGGTTGATCGGCATAGGCGAGCGCGAGATCCGGCCGGTCGCCGGTGCCGCCGGGCGATGGGCCGATCGAACCGGTGCTGTCGGGATCGTCTGGCGCCTCGCTGCGCCGATACGCGACCTCGGCCAGCGGATTGGCGACATTCATGCCGTCCGGCGGGCCCTCCCAGTAGCCGCGCGCGACGATGATCTGGTTCGGCGTCAGCGCGGCGGTGATGGTCGGCGGCGGCGCTGCGGCGGTCGGCTTGCTCGGAGCGGGGGCGGGGGCCGGCATCAGCTTGGCGATGTGGACGAGCTTGCAGTTTCTCCATGGCAGCTGCGATTTTGGCACGCGCGATTTTGCCGGAGGCTTTCGGCGGCGCCGGCCATTTCTCGTGGCACGGCTCAAGCCCGGCAAGGACGACGGGTTTCGGCTGCGGCCGCGGCCGGCGCGGCGGTTGACGCCGCCACCTCGTCGTCTTCGTTCTTGGCCAGGCTCAAAAGCTTGGCGAAAGGATTTGCTGCCGGGCGGTCGTTGCTCGCCACCAGCGTATCGACGTTAATACCGGCGTTGCGCGCGGCTTGCAGCGAGTTCTCCGACGGCATGGCGCCCTCTTTGGTGACGTCGGCGAGCGCCTGCGCATAGCCCGGCAGCGGCTTGCCGTCGGTCGGAATCTGCACCGTGCGGCCGTCCGGGAATACGTTCACCAATTGCTCGCGCGTCATGCGCGGCCACATCCGGATGCCGGCGACGTCCATGTGCACGAACGGCGAGCCGGAGGTCGGATAAAAGCCGACGCCGCCGCGCTGCAGCCGCAAGCCGATCACGCGCAGCTGGCCGAGCGGCATACCGGGGATATAGAAGTCGATGGCGCGGCCGAGAATGTGCTGGGAAAATTGCGCGACGCCCTCGCTGCGGCGGCGCAGCATCGCATTGGTCTGCGGCGAGCGGTAGCCGCACACGACCTGGATCGGCAGTTTCGAGCCGGTCTCGCGCTGCACTTCCCAGACCAGATCGATCAGCCGCGGATCCATGCGGGTGGTTTCGCCGCGCCGCCAGTCGCGCAGGAACCAGTTGAGCTTCTGCAGCGCCGCCTCGTCGTAGCGGCCGTCGCGCTTATAGGTGACGGTGATGTCCTCGCCGGTATGGACGTGATGCATGGAAATGGTGCGCGTGTCGCCCTCGGCGACCGCGTTTTGCAGGGCTTTCGAACCGAACAGGAAAACGAGAAGCGCCAGACCGCACGAATAGCCGGCGCGCGCCGCGAACGATCGACGAGGTTTCAGGCGCGCGTTACCGACGTGCACTGGCAATCTCGCATTGACGCGTTAAAGCCGCTACCCGCCACGGCTTCCGCCGCGCCGGATAACGCTAACGCTTTGTTCATTTGGGAAGGGTTACGACCACCGACCGTCACCCCACCCCCGACCGCGCCAGGGCTAACGTCCTAGTGTGGCAAAATATGGCCGTAAACGGGCGCCTCGCGCCGCCAAGTCGGCCGACGCGGGAAAAAAGCCGTTAACGGCCGCAGGGGTTGGCGCGGCGACCCGGGCCTCTAGCGCACGACGGTATCCCCCGACCGGGTCACTTTCTTGTGCTGCGAAGCGACCCGGTGCAGCGGCTTCGGCGGCGGCGCCGGGGCGTTGCAAAGCCGCCGAACAGCCGCGAGAAGAAATTGCCGCCGCTGGAAGCGCCGGCGCCGGTCTGGTAGCGTGCCGCCGTTCGGATAATAGTTCGGCGCCGCCGCCGAATATGCCGCGGCCGCCGCCAAACAACGACGGTTGCTCGGGCATGGCCAGGAGTTCGCGGTTGATCGTGTCCTCTTTGTGCTCGATCGGAATATCCGCATCCTTGCGGTCGCCCTTGAGGATGGCGAGCAGCGCCTTGTCGCGGCCGTAGACATCGTCGCGGAATTCGAGCTTGCCGGCGTCGTCGACGAACGCGGTCTGATAGGTCAGGTCGACCTGGAGGGGGGTCGGGAAATCGATGTTGATCTCGCTCGGCCCGTACATCTTCTTGATGCGCTCTTCGGTATAGCCGTCGCCCGGCCGGACCAGCGACAGCAGCACTTCGGCGTAATGCAGCGGGTCCTGCACCCGCATGCAGCCGTGGCTGAACGCCCGCTTGGCATAGGCGAACAGATATTTGTCCGGCGTGTCGTGCTGATAGACCAGGAATTTGTTGGGGAAATTGAAGCGGATGCGGCCGAGCGCGTTGTCGTCGCCGGGCGGCTGCCAGATATGGGCGGTGCCGTCCGGATTTTCGGCGATCTTTAGTCCCATCCGGTCGAGCACCGTGGGATCCTGCTGCAATCGCCGGCAGATATTCGTTGGCGACGATCGAGGGCGGCACGTTCCAGGTCGGATTGACGGTGATGAATTTCATCTCCGCCGTCATGATCGGCGTCGGCTTATCCGGCTTGCCGATCACGATCTTGGTCATCCAGACCTGCTTGCCGTCGTGCATCACGCGCAAGGTGAAATCCGGCAGGTTGACGATGACGTAAGTGTCGGGGAGCTGGTGCGGCATCCAGCGCCAGCGCTCCATATTGGCGATGATGATGTCTTCGACGTGATCGGGCTGCGGCCCGTTGAGCGCGTCGAGGGTCGCGGCGGTGAGCGTGCCGGTCGCCGCGATCTGGTTGTCGTGCTGGAATTTCTTCACCGCTTCGGCGAGCGCCTTGTCGTAGGTCGTGCCGCCGTCGCCGGGAACGCCGAGCCGCTCGCGCAAGGCCGGCACCCGGTCGTCCTGCATGCCGACTTTGAGCACCGGTCCGCTGCCGATCGGCGCTTTGGCCTTGTCGAGCTTGCCGGCGCGGATGTTCGGCGAGCTTGGCCTTGAGCGCGAGATAGCCCGGCGTCTGCGGCTCGTAGGCGTCGAGCGCCGCCGTGACGTCCTTGGCATCGACGATCGCGGCCAGCACGTCGGCCGGCTCCGGCGCTTTCGAGCGTATAGCCGATGTCGGCCGTCACGCGCGACCAATGCACGCGGCCGATGCTGGCGTGCTGCGCATAAGTGATGACCGACATGGTCAGCTCGATTTCGGCATTGGCGAGATCGGCCGGCTCGCAGACGCCGCGAAATCCGGCACCGGATAATCGGACGGATAAAGACCGTCGGCATCGACATGGCCGAGATAGGCGATCGCCGCCTTGGCGCGCGCATTGGCCTTGCCGCCGGTGATCCACAGCGGCTTGTAGTTGCGGCCGGAATAGAACGCGTCGATCTGCATGCGGTCCTTCTTGTTGCCGATGACGCGGTCGAACTTGCCGCTGGCGAGATCGCGCAATTGGTCGGCGATCGGCGCGTCGGGATCCGGCGCGCGGCGGCGCGGTGGCGTCGCGGCGCGTCTGCCGCGGTGTGCGGCGTTACCGGCGGGTTTGCGGTCGCGGCGGCCGGAGTTGCCGCGGTCGCGATCGGCATTGCGGCGGCCGGGGTTGGCGCGCGGGCGTTGCCGCGCGACCGGCTCGTCGCGGCGCGCTCTGGCAGTCGAGCGATGCGCTGCCGCGCCGCGGTGGCGCGCCCTGGCGCGACGGTATCTGCGTCGGCGGCGCCGGCTTCGCGGCCAGCTTGCCGGTATCCGTGCATCGGGAGCGCGGCGCAGCCGGCTGGCATTCGGCGCGACGATCGGCGGTGTCGTTCGCCTGCCGCGCTGGTGGGGCGCTGCGCAAGCGCGGCGCCAGCGGCGGCCGAGAGCAGAAGGACAATGGCGGTCGAGACAAACAACCGATCGACACGGATCCCGGGCATTCCAAATTCTCCTTCAGAGCCTGCGCACGGCTGCAAGCTGCTACCGTACCTTTTGGGGACGATGCCCCCAATTGTGGCATTGGCCACGACAAGGACGCCGCGGCGGGCGCCACCTTACGTGAGGCGTCCGGCTTTGTCCTGTGATCAACGGTAATATTCGGTCAAATCGGGCGAATTTCGGGGGGCTGTCGCTCTACGGCCACGGCTCCTCCGGCTCGGCTAATCCGCGTCCGCCGCTCGCTATTCAGGCCGAGCGCCTCGAGTTTGCGGTACAGCGTCGAACGGCCGATTTGCAGCCGCCGCGCCACTTCCGACATTTGCCCGCGATAATGGGTCACCGCGTAGCGGATGAGGTCGGATTCGACCTCATCCAACGGTCGCACCTCGCCCTCGGCATCGAGGAGCGCTAGCGCTTCCGCGGGTACGGCGGCGCCGGCGGCGGCACGAAAGCGGGCGAGGCGGGCGCCGCCGCTTCGAAGTCGGCGGCCAGGGCCTCGGCGCAAACGCTGCCGTTGCCGCGGCGCCACCGGATGGTCTTGCGCGCAGGCATGCGATGCCGCAGGGAGAGCGGCGGCGCAAGCTTGAGTGCCGATCTGCGCCGTGACTTGCGGAAACTCGTCGACGCCGATGGCGTCGGATTCGGCGAGCACCACGGCGCGGAACACGGCGTTTTCGAGCTGGCGGATATTGCCGGGCCAATGATGCGCGCCCAGCACGCGCAGCGCCTCGGGCGTGATCGAGGCGGATGCGCTTGCCTTCTTCGGCGGCGAACCGCGCCAGAAAATGCCGGGCCAGCGCCGGGATATCGGCGGGCCGCTCGCGCAGCGGCGGCACCGTGATCGGAAAAACGTGCAAGCGGTAGAACAGGTCCTCGCGGAAGCGGCCGGTTTTGACGTCGGCGATGAGGTCGCGATTGGTGGCCGAGACGATCCGCACGTCGACCTTGACGGCTTTACGCGCGCCGACCGGCTCGACTTCGCCTTCCTGGATGGCGCGCAAGAGTTTTACTTGCGCGGCGCGCCGGCAATTCGCC
Organism: uncultured Alphaproteobacteria bacterium; assembly: GCA_963729335.1. GTDB lineage: Bacteria > Pseudomonadota > Alphaproteobacteria > Rhizobiales > Xanthobacteraceae > BOG-931. The sequence goes on along the minus strand of CAVSNN010000001.1, from coordinate 368,290 downwards.
GACCTCGTCGAGAAACAACGTGCCGCCCGAGGCCTCGACGAATTTGCCGGTATGGCGCTCGGTGGCGCCGGTGAACGAGCCCTTCTCGTGGCCGAACAGGATCGACTCGACGAGATGTTCCGGCATGGCGCCGCAATTGACCGCGATGAACGGTTTTGCCCGCCGCTCGCCGGAACCGTGGATGGCGCGCGCGATCAATTCCTTGCCGACGCCGGATTCGCCGGAGATCAGCACCGGAATGGTCGAGGCCGCCGCCTTCTCCGCCATGCGGATGACGGCGTGCATGTTGGCGCTTTTGGTGATGATGTCGGCAAAACCGAGCGTGCCGGAGCGGCTGTTCTTCATCCGCGCAAGTTCGCCTTCGAGCGCGCTGGCGTTGAGCGCGTTGCGCAGGCTGACATGCAGCCGCTCGGCGCCGACCGGCTTGACCACGAAATCGACCGCGCCGGCGCGCATCGCCGAGACGACATTGTCGATGCCGCCATGCGCGGTCTGCACGATCACCGGCACGTTGATGCGCGGACTGGCGCATTTTGGCAAGCACGCCGAGCCCGTCGAGATTCGGCATGACGAGATCGAGGATGACGCAATCGATCCGCGCGCCGTCGGGCCCGGCAAGCAGCGCCAGCGCGCCGTCGCCGGAGTCGCGCGTGAGCGTCTCGTATTCGAACTTGTGCAGCATGCCCTCCAGGAGCCGGCACTGCACCGGATCGTCGTCGACAATGAGGATGGTCATTACGGCCCTTGGCTCCCCGCTACGCATTGGCGACGGCACGCCAACGCTGTGCCGTTTCGGGGCACTTTGCGGCAGGAGGCTTAAGGGGGTGTTAAATGGCAAATACCTCTCCCCGCGTGCGGGGAGAAGGAGTCGCTTACCGCACGCTCCGCAGCGTCAGCCCGGCGACGCCGAGCGCCAGATTGACCCCGACATTGCCTTCGACCGACAGCGGCTGCAGCGCAATCGACTTCTGCGAGCCGCCGACGAGCGCATTGGCGCCGACGCCGATGCCGACCGACGCGCTGCCGCTGGCGCCCGCATAAGTGCCGGCCAGCGCGCCGGGATGGTATCCGTTCACGGGCGCGAGCACGGCCCAGGTCATGATGCCGCCGCCCTTGACGCCAAGGTCGAGGCCGAGTCGATTGATATGGCCTTCATAATTCTCGGGCGGGCCGTTATCGGGTTTGAAGCCGCAGCTGATCCGCTGATGCGAGCCGATGATCAGGCCGAGACTCGCGGACGTTTTGCAGGTCAGCACGCCGACTTTCGTGCCGCCTGACTGCTGCGCCAAAGCCGGGCTTGCCAGCGCCGCGGCAAGTGCGAAACCTAGAAGTAATCGACTGGCTTTCGGCATGAATACTCTCCCTGGCTACATCCGTGCGATTTGTCATTGCGAGCCAACGGGTCCGACCCGAAGTGGTCGGCCCGATGACAAGCTCCGCGAAGCAATCCAGTTGTTCCGCTAAGACTGGATTGCTTCGTCGCTATCGCTCCTCGCAATGACGGCTTTCTCCGCGGAAAAGAGCACAGCCATCGGCCGGAGGCAAGATTGCCGCATCGCCGGTCATTTGCGCCTTGTTTTATCGTTGGTCACGCCGTTCAATACCGTTGCCATTGTGCCGCCGGGCTATAAAGCCATGTCCACTCCCAATTCCATGCAAGTGCTCGCCGACCTCTGGCGCGGCGCCGGTTTCGACGATGCGGCGCTCGGCCAAGTTCGGTTCAGCGGCGCCGAGCCGGTGCTGCCGTCGTCGTTCGCGGTGGGCACCGCGGCGCAGGCGGCGATCGGCGCGGCGGCGCTGGCGGCGGCGGAGTTTTGGCGGGCCCGCACCGGGCGGCGGCAAAGCGTCGGCGTCGAGATGCGGCGCGCGGCGGTCGAATTTAGGAGCGAGCGTTACCTGCGCGTCGACGGCAAACGGCCGGACGAATATCACGACGATATCGCCGGGCTTTACCGCTGCGGCGACGGCCGTTTTGCGCGGCTGCACACCAATCTGCCGCATCATTGCAGCGGGCTCCTCAAACTGCTCGGCGTTGCCCATGACAAAAAGGCGGTGCAGCGCGCGCTCGACGGCTGGCAAGCCGAGGCGCTCGAAACCGCGGCCGCCGAAGCGGGTCTCGTCGTCACCGCCTGCCGCTCGTTCGCCGAATGGGATAATCATCCGCAAGGTCGCGCGGTGGCGAAGCTGCCGCTGTTTACGATCGAGAAAATCGGCGAGGCGCCGCCGGCAAAACTCGCAGCCGCCGACCGCCCGCTTACCGGCATCAAGGTGCTCGACCTCACCCGCATCATTGCCGGCCCGGTGTGCGGCCGCACGCTTGCCGCGCATGGCGCCGACGTGCTGCTGGTCACCGCGTCGCATCTGCCTTCGATGCTGCCGCTGGTCATCGATACCGGCCGCGGCAAATTGTCGACCGCGATCGATCTGCGCGAGACGCGCGGGCGCGCAACGCTTGCGGAGCTTCTGCGCGACGCCGACGTCTTCGTGCAGGGCTACCGGCCCGGCGCCATCGCCGCGCACGGTTTTTCGCCGCAGGACGCCGCGCGCCTTCGCCCCGGCATCGTCTATGCCTCGCTGTGCGCTTACGGCCACGATGGGCCGTGGGCATCGCGGCGCGGTTTCGATTTGCTCGTTCAAACCACGAGCGGCTTGAATGTCGCGGAAGCCGAAGCGTTCGGCGCGCCCGAGCCGAAGCCGCTGCCGGCGCAAGAGCTCGATCATGCCACAGGCTATTTGCTGGCCTTCGCGGTGATGGCCGCGCTTGCGCGGCGCGCCCACGAGGGCGGTTCCTGGCACGTCCGCCTTTCGCTCGCGCAAACCGGCCACTGGCTGCGGTCGCTCGGTCGCGTCGACGGTACCGCTTGTCCCGACCCGAAAATTGCCGACGTGCGCGATTGCCTGGAGGAAACGGCAAGCGGCTTCGGCCGGCTCACCGCGGTGCGCCACGCCGCCGTAATGTCGGAAACGCCGCCACATTGGGCGCGGCCGTCGGTTCCGCTCGGCACCCATGCGCCGGCCTGGCCGCAGTAGCTTGCCGGCAATGCCGGATTTTCAAGGACTGTTGCGCGACAGGTTCTTGAGCAGAATTGCCACGATCAAAAGCCCGAACGCCCCGAGATTGGGCAGAAACGCCCAGCTCTCGTCGGTCCCCGCGCCGCCGGGCAGGCTGAGCAGCGCCTGATTTAGCGCCAGCAATAAGAAGGCGAATGCGAATACGCCGAACAAGCCGTCCGCGGTGCGCCGCCAGAAGCGGGCGAAGAACAGGCTGGCGACGAGGAAGCCCATCGTGATCATGCCGTGAAAAAAGCCGCTCATGGCGATGCCCTAATCGACTTCCCAGATGAAGCCGAACAGTAATGTGGCGACGGCAGCGAGCGAAGCCGCGAGGCGAAGCGAGCTGAGATCGATCGTCGGCAGGAACACGAGGTCGATCACGACGAGCAGGTTGTTGACGGCCAGCAGCACGAAGCACGCCGCGCTCCACAACAGCAAGCGGGTGCGGCTGCGCAGAAAGCTCCTGATCAGGAGCCAGCTGCACACCGCGCTGGTGATAAAGCAGAGCGCATAGACCGTGGACGCCAGCGTAGACATCGCCGAATTTACTCCCTGAATTTGAACGCCGCCGCGAAGGCGCGCAGCTTGTCGTCCTGGGATTCGAAGATCGCGCCGATCACCGCCGCAGGCTTCGCCGAATAGATCTCGTCAACGAGTTCGGCGATTTGATCGAGCGCCGGCGAGGCCGGTTGATAGCGACAGCAGTGGTCGCCGGCGTTTGCCACCAGTCCGGCGTTCTCCAGGAGCCGCGAAGCCCCCTCGATGGCCGCCGGACTGCTGCGCAGCTCCTTGACCAGTTCTTCGGCGCGCCAAGCTCGCGCCGGCTCGCGCCGGAGCAAGGCCAGGACCTCCAGCGCCCATACCGAGCCGATGGAGCCGCGCACGAAGTCGAGGATTTCCGCCTCTTTCACGGCGTCCCGACCTGCTCTGACTAGCGCCCCTCCAGACGCCCCGATACCGGGTAATAAATCGGCTGGCCTCGATTTCAGGCAACCCGAAATCCGGTACACAAGGTCGCGGCATTGCCGGAACGCTGGCGCTGCACCACATTTATTTGCGGGGGAATTGAAAACACCCATGCTCCATCGCAATATCTCCCGAAAAGCAGCCGCTAAAAAGCCGGTGCGCCCGGCTCGCCCCGGCGGCAAATCCGGCGACAAATCCGGCGACAAATCCGGTGGCAAATCCGGTCTTGGCGCCTTGCCGGAATGGAATCTCGGCGACCTCTATGGCGGCCTCGACGATCCGGCGATCAGGCGCGATCTCGACCGCGTCGATGCCGAATGCATCGGCTTCGAAACTGCCTATAAAGGCAAGCTCGCCGGGCTGGCGGGCGGTGCGGCCGGCGGCGCCGCGCTCGCCGCGGCGGTGCGACGCTACGAGGCGATCGACGATCTGATGGGGCGGCTCGGCTCCTATGCCGGGCTTATTCACGCTGGCGACACCCTCGATCCGGCGCGCACCAAATTCTACGGCGACATGGCCGAGCGCATGACGACGGCCTCGACGCATCTCTTGTTCTTCACGCTCGAACTCAATCGCGTCGACGATGCGCTGCTGGAAGCCGCGATGGCCGATCCCGCGCTAAACCATTACCGGCCGTGGCTGGAAGACGTGCGCCGTTACCGGCCGTATCAGCTCGAAGACCGCATCGAGCAGCTGTTTCACGAAAAATCGGTCACCGCATACTCGGCCTGGAACCGGCAATTCGACGCCAGCATCGCCAGATTGCGCTTTAAGGTCTCCGGCAAGCCGCTGGCCATCGAGCCGACACTCAATCTGTTGCAGGACCGCTCGGGCGCCAAGCGCAAGGCCGCGGCGGCAGCACTGGCGCGCACCTTCGCCGACAATGTCGACGCCTTCACGCTGATCACCAATACGCTCGTCAAGGACAAGGAAATTTCCGACCGCTGGCGCGGCTTTGCCGACATCGCCGACGCCCGGCATCTGGACAACAGGGTCGAGCGCGAAGTGGTCGATGCTCTGGTCGCCGCCGTGCGCGCCGCCTATCCGCGGCTGTCGCACCGCTACTACGCACTTAAGGCGCGATGGTTCGGCAAGAAGCGGCTGCCGCATTGGGATCGCAACGCGCCGCTGCCGCAAGTGGCGATGCGCAACGTGAGCTGGACCGAGGCGATGGACACGGTGCTCGAGGCTTACGGTGCGTTCTCGCCGAAAATGGCGGCGATCGCCGAGCGGTTTTTCGCCGAGCGCTGGATCGACGCACCGGTGCGGCCGGGCAAGGCGCCGGGCGCATTTGCGCATTCGACCACGCCGTCGGCGCATCCCTATGTGCTGCTCAATTACCAGGGCAAGCCGCGCGACGTGATGACGCTTGCCCACGAATTGGGCCACGGCGTGCATCAGGTCTTGGCCGCGCCGAACGGCGCCTTGATGGCTCCGACCCCGCTGACGCTCGCCGAAACCGCGAGCGTGTTCGGCGAAATGCTGACGTTTCGCAAATTACTGGCCGCGACCCGCGACCGAAAGGAGCGCAAGGCCATGCTCGCCGCCAAGGTCGAGGACATGATCAACACCGTGGTGCGGCAGATCGCGTTCTACACCTTCGAGCGCGCCGTCCACACCGAGCGCAAAAGCGGCGAACTGACCGCCGCCCGCATCGGCGAATTATGGCTTGAGGTGCAGCGCGAAAGCCTCGGCCCCGCGATCGAGCTGAAACCGGGCTACGAAACGTTCTGGGCCTATATCCCGCATTTCATCCACTCGCCGTTCTACGTCTATGCCTATGCCTTCGGCGATTGCCTGGTGAATTCGCTCTACGCGGTCTACGAGCACGCCGCCGACGGCTTTGCCGAGCGCTATCTGGCGATGCTCTCTGCCGGCGGTACCAAGCACCATTCCGAGCTTTTGGCGCCGTTCGGGCTTGACGCCCGCGACCCCAAGTTTTGGCAGGGCGGGCTGGGGGTGATCGAGCGGATGATCGAGGAGCTCGAAGGTCTAGCGTGAAAGCCCGCCACTGCTGACAAACGGGCTTGCGTTATACGGTTTGTAAAACTATGTTATACAGAACGTATAACGGAGCAATGAGACATGACCCAGCACAAGAAAGTCGTTGCTGATCCACGTGGCACGCCGGTCGGGTCTGTGAAGCTGAAGAAGATTGGAAATTCGACTGGTTTCCTCCTGCCCAAAGAAATGATGACGCGCCTCAATCTCGCAACGGGTGATACGTTTTATGCGACATTGATCCCCGGCGGTGGAATCCATCTCACGCCCTACGATCCAAAATTTGAGCAGGCTATGAAGATTGCCCGCCGTGGGATGAAGCTTTATCGCAATGCTCTTGCTGAGCTTGCCAAGTGAAGGAGCCGGAATGGGTGACGATGGCAATTGTGCTCGCCATCCATGACGAGCAACTGGCTGTCCACGGCGGCTCGTCCGGTCTACGTGACGTTGCTCTTCTCGAATCTGCGCTTAACCGTCCACTCAATAAGTGGGGCTATGAAACCGCGGAACTGCCAGAGTTGGCTGCGGCTTATGGATACGGGATTGCCCGCAACCATCCGTTCGTGGATGGGAACAAAAGAACGGCGTTGCTGGCGATATACACATTTCTAGGCCTGAACAATGTCGATTTCATTGTTACCGAAGCCGACGCGGCTGCAATGATACTCGCCTTGGCCGTCGGCGAAGTGAGCGAAGACGGTCTTGCGCGCTGGATTCGCGACAACTGGCCAAAAACGTAATGGCAAACCGCGAAACACCAGACCGCGAAAAAAACCGCTTGTCCGCCCGCGCGGCGCGCTATGCGCGCGTTTCCGCCAATGTCGGCGGGGTGGCGGCGCGCTATGCCGGGCGACGCATGCTCGGCGGCGAGCCGGACCGCGCCGCCGAAGCGAGCGCGCTCTCATCGGCGCTCGGCCGGCTCAAGGGCCCGCTGATGAAGGTCGCGCAATTGATGGCGACCATTCCCGATCTCTTGCCGTCCGAATATGCCGCCGAGTTGCAAAAGCTGCAAAGCGAAGCGCCGCCGATGGGCTGGGCCTTCGTGCGCCGCCGCATGATGGCGGAGCTCGGCCCCGATTGGGAGAAGAGGTTCGCAAGCTTCGAGCATCAGCCGGCCGCGGCCGCCTCGCTCGGCCAGGTGCATCGCGCCCGCTCGCTCGACGGCGCGCCGCTCGCCTGCAAGCTGCAATATCCCGACATGCAGTCCGCGGTCGAAGCCGATCTGGCGCAGCTCGAATGGCTGCTCGCGATCCGCCGCCGCTTCGATTCCGCGCTCGACACCAGTGAGATCGGCAAGGAGATCGGCGCGCGGGTGCGCGAGGAGCTCGATTACCGGCGCGAGGCGAGGCACGTCGCGCTGTACCGCGAAATGCTTAACGGCGCCGATAACGTGCGCGTGCCGCGCGCCTGGCCGGCGCTGTCCACCGGACGCCTGCTCACGCTCGACTGGCTCGACGGCACCCGCATGCTGGCGCACAAGAACGATCCGCTGGCCGCGCGCAATACGCTCGCGACCGCGATGTTCACCGCCTGGTGGTTTCCGTTCAGCCGCTTCGGCGTCATCCACGGCGATCCGCATCTCGGCAATTACACGGTCTTCGCGGATGACGGCGAGCCCGCCGGCATCAATCTCCTCGACTACGGCTGCATCCGCATTTTTGCGCCGAAATTCGTCGGCGGCGTGGTGGATCTTTATCGCGGCCTGCTGCACGGCAACGACGAATTGATTGTCAACGCCTACGAGACCTGGGGCTTTCGCAAGCTGTCGCGCGATCTGATCGACACGCTCAACATCTGGGCGCGGTTCATCTATGCGCCGCTGCTCGACGACCGCGTGCGCACCGTCGCCGACGGCGTCGCGCCGTCCGAATACGGCCGCCGCGAAGCGTTCCGCGTCCACCAGGCGCTCAAGCGCAAGGGTCCGGTCAAAGTGCCTCGCGAATTCGTGTTCATGGATCGCGCCGCGATCGGGCTCGGCGCGGTATTTTTGCACCTGCGCGCCGAGCTGAATTTCTATTCTCTGTTCAACGAGGCGATCGAGCGCTTCTCGCTGGATCGCGTCGCCAAGCGCCAGGCCGCGGCACTGGCGAAGGTGGGGCTCTCGTAGGGTGGGCAAAATCGCTTTTCGGAGCGAAGCCGCCTGCCGTCGAAGACTTCAGCGATTTTGCCGACGCGGTGATCTGAGCCGCGTGGGCATTGCGTTCGCAGCCAACCGTGCACTCGACGGCCGCGCGGACGCAATGCCCACCCTACGTCAGCAACACGCGCACTCCTCGCCATCGAGCGCGAGGAGCGCGTTCTTCATGAACGCCGGCGGCAGGTCGTCGTCGCCGACTTCGGCGAGCGGCTTGAAGATTTTGCAATGGTGCCGGCCTTGTTCGGTCCAGAACACGATATGTGTCTCGATCGGCGGGCAACCGGGAACCGCGCAGGCGATCTCCGACACCATGACGGTTTCCGCCGCGTCCAACGCAAACCGCGCGCGGGTCCAGCCGCGCAGGCGATCGAGCACCGCGCCGTCAGTGGGGCTTTTCTTGTTGAAGCCAAGCATGGCAACCTGCACTTTACCAGGGAAAGCCAAGGCGTGGATGGCCGGAACGAGTCCGGCCATGACGATAGAGAGGACGAAAAGTGGCCGAAAAAGTACTGGCGGCGGTGCGCACCGGACCGAGCAAAACCGAAATCCGCGACTATCCGATGCCGGATATCGCCGACGACGCCGCGCTCATGAAGATGGAGGTTGGCGGCATCTGCGGCACCGACGTTAAACTCTACAAGCATCCGCCGTCGAGTGCGCCCGTGATCATGGGCCATGAGAATATCGGCATCATCGCCAAAGCCGGCCGCGAATTCACCCGCCGCAAGGGCTTCAACGAAGGCGATCTCGTCTTTGTCGAGCACTATGTCAGTTGCGGCAAGTGCGAATGGTGCCATGCCGGCCAGTACCGGCATTGCGAAAACACCAATTGGCGCACCAATCCGGACGCCATCCGCTACGGCTACACCTCGGCGGAAAAGGCGCCGCATCTGTGGGGCGGCTTCGCCCAATACGTCTATCTGCCGTGGAACGCCGTGGTCCATCACGTGCCGAAAGGCGTCTCCGCCGAGCTCGCCGGCTTGGTGACGCCGATGGCGAACGGCGTCGAATGGTCGCTGTTCGATGGCGGCGTCGACTACAATTCGACCGTGCTGATCCAGGGCCCCGGCCAGCAGGGCCTGTCGCAGACGGTAATCTGCAAGCAGGCCGGCGCGTCGCTGATCGTCGTCACCGGCACCGCAAAGGATAAGGCGCGCCTCGACGTCGCCAAAAAGCTCGGCGCCGACCACGTCATCGACGTGACCAAGGAGGATCCGCTCGCCCGCATCATGACGATCACCGGCGGCAAGGGCGTCGACGTGTCGCTCGACTGCACCGCCGGCGCCGGCACCATTCCGATGCTGCTCGGCATCGAGGCGCTCAAGCGCAAGGGCGGGGTGATCGTTGCCCAAGGAGAAATGGCGGCCTTTCCCAATTTCCCGCTGGAAAAATTCACCGTGAAGTTCATTACGATGAAAAGCGCGCGCGGCCACAGCTACAAGGCCTGCGAGCTTGCCTTGGCGCAGCTCGCCTCCAAGCGCTTTCCGCTGGAGCTCGTCACCACCCACCGCTTCGGACTAAACGACGTTGATCTCGCCATCCGCTCGGTCGGCGGCGAAGGCGTGCCCGACGTGATCCACGCCTCGCTCTTGCCGTGGATGTGACAGACTGTCAGCCGACATGCTAGCAGGGCGTCGTTTTTGAACGCAGGCCGGTCGATGGACTCCATCTTCGTTGCGCGCGGGACGACAGGCGCGGTGCCGATCTGGTTCGTCACCGCGGCGAGCTATCCGGATGTACGCGAGACGATCGGCGCGGCGGCTTGCGCCTTCGCCGACGCCGCCGGCTTCGAGCCGAAGGCGGGCCGCCATCTCCTGCTGCCCGGTAAGAAAGGGCTCGGGGGCGTGCTGTTCGGGCTCGAAAGCGACGACGACACCAAGGACCCGTTTCTGCCCGGCCGCCTGGCGCAGCAATTGCCGGACGGCCTCTACCGCTTCGCCAATTCACCGGACGACGCGCGGCTTGCCGCGCTTTCTTTTGCGCTCGGCGCCTACCGCTTCACGCGCTACCGCAAAGCGGAGCCGCGCGCGATAAAACTCGATCTGCCGCAAAACCTCGACCGCGACGATCTGCAACGCATCGTCGAGGGCGTGACGCTCGCTCGCGACCTGATCAACACGCCGGCCAACGACATGGGGCCGGCGCAGCTCGAACAGGCCGCGCGCAAGCTCGCCGCGCGGCACTCCGCCACGATCGGCGCCGTCGTCGGCGACGAGCTTCTGGCGCAGAATTTTCCGCTCATTCACGCGGTCGGCCGCGCCTCAGCCGCCGCGCCGCGCTTGATCGATCTATCGTGGGGCGAGGTCGCCCATCCGCGCGTGACGCTCATCGGCAAGGGCGTCTGTTTCGACACCGGCGGCCTCGACATCAAGCCCGATACCGGCATGCTCAACATGAAAAAGGACATGGGCGGGGCGGCGACCGCGCTGGCGCTGGCGCATATGATCATGGCGCGCGGCTTGAAAGTCCGGCTGCGCGTGCTCATTCCGGCGGTGGAGAATGCGATCGCGGGGGCAAGCTTCCGTCCGCGCGACATCTACACGTCGCGCAAGGGAATTTCGGTCGAGATCGGCAATACCGACGCCGAAGGCCGGCTCGTTCTGGCCGACGTGCTCACTCTCGCCGACGAGGACAAGCCCGATCTGGTCGCCGATTTCGCCACGCTCACCGGCGCCGCCCGCGTCGCGCTCGGCCCGGACGTGGCGGCGTTTTTCACCGACGACGATGCGCTCGCCGATGAGCTGATGCGCGCCGCCTCAGCCGAGAACGATCCGCTGTGGCGGTTGCCGCTGTGGCGGCCATATGAAGCGATGCTGGAATCCAAGGTGGCCGACATCAATAATGTCGGCGGCAGCCAGGCCGGCGCCATCACCGCGGCTTTGTTCATGCGCCGTTTCGTGGCGGCGAAGTCGTGGCTGCATGTCGATCTGTTCGCCTGGACGCCGAGCGCAAAAGACGGCCGGCCGGAAGGCGGCGAATGCCAGGCGGCGCGCGCGCTCTATGCGCTCCTTGCCGCGCGCTACGGCTGAAGCACGATGCCCGCCTTCGATCCCCGCGTTACGCCGGCCCGCGCCGTGCGTAAAATCTTCGGGGCCATGCGGAGCCGCAGCGTTTTGGCGAGTGCGCGAGACCGTCAATCGGGCGCATTGGTCCGTGAAATTAGCTAAGCCGCGTTGAATGGCTTATTTTATCAGGGAAACGGCGGGCATGTGGAGGAGAATATGACACCCGAAAAATGGATGATCCAAATTGGAAATCTTCCCTTTTCAATGGACAACATCATCGCGCTTGCCGCGCTCCTGGTATCGGCAGGAGGATTGTTATTTGTGATACTGCAACTCCATCAAATTGCACGCCAAAATCGCTTCGGTGCACTTCAAGCTCGCTACAGTTTGATTTTTCATGTACAGAAATTTTGTTTCGAGAACCCCGAATATTTCGAGTATTGGACTGGCGGCACGCGATATCAAAGAATGATCGAGGCCGGTTTGGATAAGGAAGAATGGCGAAAATTGGCTGGGAAAGATGTGATTATGGATACGTTGGAGTATTTGTTCCTTTCTGGACAGTTTTCATCGCGGGAACATGAACTTGATTTCGTGCGTCGTCTTATTCGCAACCCGAAAATCAGAGAATATCTCGCAAGTCCGCTCTGCGGTTCGTTCACTAAGCATTTTCAAGACGTGATCGATAAAGAATTGCGGGATACCAAGCCGTTATGAATGCGTCGCGTGGCCAGCTAGAAAGAGTCCGCATTAAGGTGGTAAGCACCGGCCGTTGGATTGAGCAATCGACCTTCGAGACTTTTTGTCGACTGCTAGTTAAACACGACGCCATTGTCGAGGTGGCTGAACAGTGCTTTTGGAGACATGGTCAGTTGGCGGGCGCCGATGACGTGCGCGCAAGAACACTTATCGATTCGCTTAATGATTCAACAGCAGACGTAATCTGGTGTGCACGCGGGGGGTATGGGTCCGCGCGCATTCTTGATGGGCTAACAGGGCTTCGGAACGTCAGCGCTCGAGTGCTAATCGGATATAGTGATGTTTGCGCTATTCAGCAATTCTTATTGGCACAATCAAATATTACTTGCATTCACGGGAGCATGGTAGCTGATGCCGCGAATCTGGAAAAGCAGACCAATATCGCGCTTGTTGCCGAAATGGTTTCGGTTTTATTGAATGATAGTTTGATCCCGCCGGCCAAATTTGACCTCGTTGGTTTTCGGGACGGATACGCTAAGGGACCCATCGTACCCTGCAACCTTTCTGTGCTCACGCGGCTAATTGGCACGAGATATGAACCGCACTGGGAAAGGTGCATATTAGTGATCGAAGACATCGGCGAATACTATTACGCGATCGATAGAATGATGCTCCACCTTCGGCAGTCGCAGCTGGCCACCAGAATTTCGGGCATTGTAATTGGTGACTTCACGGAGACGCTTGATAACGAGGTGCCTTGGGGAAAAAATATTCCGGAAATAGTGCTGGATCATTTCAGCGCCTTTCAAATACCAATTGCCGCAGGGCTGCCGTGTGGCCATGGCGAAATCAACATTCCGCTTGTAATTGGACAAGAAGCGAACTTTTCGGTCAACGGCGCAAAAGCGCTTCTGCGACTGGAAAGCGAACGTTGGCCAAAGCGCGGGAAATTGCTTTAAAATGTGCTTCAGGCAAATTCCTTCTTCGAGGATAGTTCAACTGCTGCCGAGGATTTGAGATTGGTAGCATCGATCGATATCGGACGTATTGTTTCCGTATCAACGGGACATGCCCTCGCGCATGCTGCTCCGAACGTATCAGCGGAGATAGTGACCGATTATCTATACAATGAAAAGTTGCGTGTCCTGGAGATTCGCCGTGACTGGATAAGAGTTGAGAGTGTTTTTGATAATTACGAGGGCTGGGTGATCGAGAGGCAGCTTGCAGACGCTGTTGTCTCGAAAAACTCGGAAGAATTGATTTGCGTTAATCAGGAAGCATATGGCTACTCTATGCCTGACATTACTCACCCTGTGCTTCGGGTAAGTTGCGGTACAACAATTGAGGCATACGATCAGAGGGAAAATGTCGCTCTTCATACAGGTGAAGCTGTCCGGTTTGTGAAGGATGGTCGTGGCATCTGGTTTCCGAATGTTCATTTTTTGCGCGTCGGTTCGATAACTTCTTTCATTGATGTTGCCGAAAAATTCATTGGCGCTTCCTATTTATGGGGAGGACGCACGTCCGAAGGTATTGACTGCTCGGGCCTCGTACAAATTTCTCTCAAGGTGACCGGAATCAAAGTTCCGCGAGATACAATACTCCAGGCCGACCGGATCGGTCGCGATCTTGGACATCTGCCGAGAATTAACTGGGCAAGAGGCGATTTTCTTTTCTTACCAGGACATGTAGCAATTTATAATGGGGATGACGTTGTTATTCATGCTGATGGAATTGCAATGCGCGTACACAAGGAGTCTGTCGATAGGGTGCTTACAAATAGAAATTTAACGAATAATGATCTTAGGATTCGGCGCATTGAATTTTTGAGTTAGCAAACGCGCACAAGAAGACGTCGCAGGGTCTGCGGCAGACGGACAAGGTGGGGATGCTGGGGAGCGTCGCCCTTTGGCGGGCGCGATCGAGCCGATTGCCGAAGCGGTCGGCCGCATCCTCAGCACCGGCAGCGAGATCACCAGCGTGCGGCGGCTCGCGCGGTGAGCGGCAAGTGGTGGCGTCACCGCCTCTTGTGCTCTACTGTTACGAAATTCGTCAAAGGCCCGGAGCAGACGCGATGAGCAACGCAGAGCCGCATCCGACCGTCCCATCGGTCGGCCCGCACGCCGGCAGGTTGCACAGGCTGCTGCACTTGAATTTCTGGATCAGGGAGCTGCCGTTCAGCCTGGTCTTGATCCTGACCACGGTCGGCGTCGCCTATACCAGCTTTTCGAAGCGGCCGATCACCGGCTACTGGGAGATTCTCGCCCCGCTGATCGCGTTGGTTTGCATCGGCGCCGGCTGGCAGAACGCGACCGACAAAGCGCAGCGATTGCGCTTGATCCTGACGCAGGCGCTGCACTGGTTCGCATTTCTCTTGGTGATGAACATGATGCTGCTCGCGGGCGTGCAGCGCGTCTTCAACGCCGAGGCGACCGGACTGGCCATTTTCACCTTGCTGGCGCTCGGCACCTTTACCGCGGGCGTCCATGTGCTGTCCTGGCAGGTCTGTCTGCTCGGCCTCGTCATGGCGCTCGGCATCCCGGCCATTGCCTGGATCGAGAACTCGGCCTTGCTGCTGGTTCTGGTCGTCGGCGTCGTCGTTGCGATCGGCGCGGTATTCTGGTGGCGCTGGCATGAAAGCCGCGCTCGCATCGCCTGACTTTGGGCGCACGCCCTTCACGAACCCGCGTCGGCTTGCCCCGGATGCGCCCCTGCCCGCTGCGGCAGGATGAGGATGCAGGCGAGGATGAACGCGCCAATGACCGCCGAGGCGATGGGGCGGCTCAAGGCCAATCCGCCGTCGCTTAATGGCTTGTCGAGAAAATCGCCCGCCGTGGCGCCGAGCGGGCGGGTCAGGATGAAGGCGGCCCAAAACAAAAACACCCGCGACGCATTGGTCCGGAAATAAACGGCGGCCAGCACCGCCAGGCCTGCGGCGAAAACCAGCGCGCCGCCCTCATAGCCGAGGCCGGTATCGTCGGCCGTCCAGTCGCCGAGCGCCGTTCCGAGCGTTTGTGAAAACGTGATCGCGGCCCAGTAGAATAGTTCGACCTTTGGCGTGCTGACTGTTGCGACCGCGAGCGAACCGAGCGACCAGTACCAGGCGCCAAGCGTCGCCATGAGGCAGACGAACAACAGCGACGAGCCGCCGGCGTAGCCGATGCCCAGCGAACGGTCGGCAAAGTCGGCCATGGTGGTGCCGGCCGTCGTCGAGGCGACGATCGTGGCCCAATACAGGAACGGATGGAATTTTCTCGCTGCGATCTGCAGGATGACGAAAGCGACCAACAGCGACAGAAACAGCGCCGTGCCGACGAGGTAGCCCCAATTGAGCGTCATCGTCACGCTGTCGCCGCCGGTCTCGCCGAGTGTCGTCGCGGCGATCTTGATGATCCAAAAGACCAGCGTGACTTCGGGAATCTTGCTCGCGGTCGGCGCGGCCGTCTCTCGCGCCGGTCTTGCGTTCATCGCGCCGCTTGCAGGCCGAGCGTCTTGGCAATCGCGGCGAGCTGATCGTTTTGCTCCCTGACGCTTTTGGCGAATTCGGCCGGGCCGCGGATCGACGTGATGGTACCGAGATCGCTGAGCCGCTTACCGATCGCCGGCTCGGCGTCGGCGACCGCCGCGATATCGTCCGCGATGCTCCGCCGCAGGTCGTCGGGCATGCCGCGCGGGCCGAACAGGCCGGACAGACTCTGGAATGTCAGCGCCGGGTAGCCGGCCTCCTTGGCGGTCGCAACGTCCGGCGCGGCCGGAGCGCGCCGATCGCTGGTGACGGCCAGCACCTTGATGCTACCGGCACGCGACAAGGGCAACACCACCGCGAGCGAGGTCGCCAGCACCTGGATGCGCCCGGCGGCGAGGTCGCCCGGCGCTTGCGTGATGTCGCGGTAGGGCACGTGGGCGAGCTGCAGGCCCATGGACTTGATGAAGCCGAACAGCAGGAAATCGGAAATGCCGTTGGCGGCAGCGGCGTTGAGTTGTCCCGGTTGCGCCCGCGCCAGCGTGACGAGTTGATCGAGCGTGTCGACCTTGAGCGACGTCGCCACCGTGATGGCCAGCACCACCTCGGAGACGCATACGATCGGCACGATGTCGTTATTCACGTCGAACGGCAGCGTATCCTGGTCGTAGGGCAACACCTCGAATGCTCCGGCGGGCCCGAAGAACAGGGTGTAGTCGTCGTGGGCGCCGACAAAAGCGTTCAGCGCCACCAGGCCGTCGCCGCCGGGGCGGTTTTCGACCACCACCGGCTTGCCCCAGCGCGCGGATAATCGATCCGCGAACAGCCGCGCCGTGATGTCCGAGGCGCTGGCGGCGCCATACGGCACGATGAAGTGGACCGTTCGGGTCGGATAGGCCTGTTGCGCGCGTGCGGCGAACGGGCAAAGCAGCGCTGACGCCGCCGCGCCGCCGAGTGCCGTGATGAGGTCCCGCCGCCGCATATGTGCTCCACCCTCAGGCCAAGTTCAGGCCAAGTCGGAATTGGGTTCAACTTACCACAGTCGACGGCCTCGGCCATGCTGGCGAAAGCGCCGGCGCTCCACTACCATTCGCCCCAACCAAGCACCGGGAACCGCTTCATGCCGGGACGGGTCGAGGGAAAAGTCGCGCTGATCGCCGGAGCCGGCTGTGTCGGGCCGGGCTGGGGCAATGGCCGCGCCTCGGCGGTATTGTTCGCGCGCGAGGGCGCCAAAGTCTTCGCCGTCGACAAGAGCGCCGACGCGATGACCGAGACGGTCGCGCGGGTCGGCAATGACGGCGAGATCGCGACCCATGTCTGCGACGTGCTCGACGATGCGCAGGTCAAAGCCATGATGGAGACCTGCCGCAAAAAGTTCGGCCGCATCGATATCCTGGTGAATAACGTCGGCGGTTCGGCGCCGGGCGGCGTCGCCGAAATGGCCGAGGACACTTTCGACCGTCAGCTCGACTACAATCTGAAAAGCGTGTTCCTGACCTGCCGGCACGCGATCCCGGTCATGATCGAACAAGGCGGCGGCGCCATCGTCAACACCGCCTCGACCTCGGGCATCAGTTATTCCGGCTCGCCGCAGATCGGCTACGCCTCGGCCAAGGCCGCGATCATCCAATTTACCCGCGTGACCGCGGTGCAATATGCCAAACATGGCATCCGTGCGAATACCGTCATACCCGGCCAGATGCACACCCCGATGGTCGAGGCGCGGCTCGCCCGGCAGCGCAGCGGCGGCGACGTCGAGGCGCTGCTCAAATCGCGGATCGCGCGCATCCCGCTCGGTTTTGCCGGCGACGGCCGCGACACCGCGGCGGCCGTGCTGTTTCTTGCCTCCGACGAGGCGCGCTTTGTCACCGGCACCGAAATCGTGGTCGATGGCGGCATGACCGCGCGCAGCGACTGAAAGGATTGAATTGTCCAATGCCGATCCGAACCGACGATCTCACTCCGACCATTGCCCCACCGGATCCCAATCCGAAAAAGCCGCGCGTTATACTGCCGCCGCTCGCCTGCGATTCGCATTTCCATGTATTCGGTCCGCATCGGAAGTTTCCCTTTGCGGCGAACCGGACGTTCACGCCGGCGGACGCGCCGAAGGAGGATTTGTTCCGCCTGCATGCCTTTCTCGGCTTTCAACGCGGCGTGTTCGTGCAATCGACCTGCCATGGCAGCGATCACGCGGCGCTCATCGATCTGCTTGCCGCCGGACAGGGCCGTTACCGCGGTGTCGCCCTGCTCGAACCCTGGACGCCGCAGGCGGATGTCGATCGGCTCGACGATGCCGGCGTGCGCGGCGTGCGCCTGCATTTTTATTTCCCGCATCTCGGCGCGCCGATGCCGCGCGCCGACATGCTGCAGGTGATCGAGAAAGTCTCGCCCTACGGCTGGCATATCGCCATGCATCTGGGCGGCCATGGCGTGTTGGACTATTACGAATTTATTACATCGATCGAGGCCCCGGTGGTGATCGACCATATTGGGCGCATCGACATCGCCGAAGGGCTTCACGGCAAGACGTTTTCGGTACTGCGCCGCTTACTCGACCGCGGCAATGTCTGGGTCAAGCTGTCGGGCACCGACCGCATCACCAAGCAAAAATACCCCTATGCCGACGCGGTGCCGTTTGCGCGCGATCTCGCCGCGCACGCGCCCGAACGCGTGGTTTGGGGCACCGACTGGCCGCATCCCAATCACAGCGCCGTTCCCAATGACGGCGAACTGGTCGATCTCATTGCCGAAATCGCGCCGGACGCGAAAACGCGGCAACTCATGCTGGTCGACAATCCGACCAGGCTGTTCGGGTTTTGAAAGCCGGCGCCAATTCCGAGTGTGACCAATTCCGAGCGTGACCAATTCCGAGCGTGACCATGACGAAAACAACTTTCGGCAAGCTGCCGCCCGACGCCTTCGGCATGCTGGACCTGCCGGTCCTGCCAGCCGGCATTATCGACGGCTTTCGCGCGCTGCCCGATCTGACCGGGCTGACCTCGGACGCGATGGACGAACTCGGCATCGTCGGCGCCGTGCCGGCGGCGCTGTTGCGCCCGACCGATCCGGCGGCGCGGCTGGTCGGGCGCGCGCTCACCGTGCGCAACGTCGCCGCGACCGCGCCGGTGGCGGAGACGGTCAAGGCCGGCATTTCGGGGATGGGCGAGATCGAGGCGCATCATCTCGCCGAGCCCGGCGACGTGCTGGTGGTGCAGGGCGTCGATCTCGTCTCCAACATGGGCGGCATTTCGGCGACCATCGGCCGCCGCCAGGGCGAGCTTGGCGCGATCGTCGACGGCGCGGTGCGCGACGTCGATCATTCGCGCAGCATCGGCTACGCCATCTGGTCGCGCAGCGTGAGTCCGATCACCGGCAAATGGCGCGTGCAGACCAGAGCGATCAACCAGCCGGTGTCGATCTGCGGCATTACGGTCAATCCCGGCGACCTGGTGCTGGCCGACGAAACCGGCGTCTGCTTCGTGCCTCGCGCCCGCGCCGCCGAAGTGCTGCAACGGGTCGCGCGCAACGCCGCAGCCGAGAAATTGCGCGAGGAGAAGATCGCCTCGGGCACGCCGGTGCCGGAGCTGTTCGGCAAGGCGCGATAACCTATTGCGCGACGACGCCTTCGGGTGCGGTTTCCAGATTGAACGCCGCGGCGAACAGTGCGCGGGTATAGTCGGTCTTGGGATTGCGGAACAGCTCGGCGGCGTCGCCGGCCTCGACGACGACACCGTGGCGCATCACCAATAGCCGGCTGGCGAGCGCCGCGACCACCCGCAAATCGTGCGAGATGAACAGATAAGTGAGATTGTGCCGCTTCTGCAGGTCGCGCAAGAGATCGACCATCTGCGCCTGAATCACCATGTCGAGCGCGCTGGTCGGCTCGTCGAGCACGACGAAGCTCGGCTCGAGCACGACGGCGCGCGCCACCGCGACGCGCTGCCGCTGGCCGCCGGAAAATTCGTGCGGAAAGCGAAAGCGCGTGGCGGGATCGAGCCCGACGTCGATCAGCGCCTGGACGACGCGCTGGTCGCGGTCGCGCTCGGTCAGGTGCGGGTGATGCACTTTAAGCCCTTCCTTGATGATGTCGGCGACCGACATGCGCGGCGACAGCGAACCGTAGGGGTCCTGGAACACGATCTGCATGTCACGGCGGAACGGCCGCATCTCCTTGAACCGCAGGCCTTGCAGGTTATGGCCCATGAAGGCGATCGGGCCTTCGGAGGAGATCAGGCGGAGAATGGCGCGGCCCAGCGTCGATTTGCCGGAGCCCGAATTCGCCGACCACGCCGAGCGTCTCGCCTTTGCGCAGCTCGATGGTCAAGCCATCGCAGGCCTTGACGTGGCCGACGACCTTGCGCATCAGCCCGCGCGTGATCGGAAACCAGACTTTGAGCCCGCTGGTTTCCAGCACCATCGGCGCGTCGGGCTGCGGCGGCGCCGGATCGGGTTTCGGTTCGGCGGCCAGCAGCGCCCGCGTATAGGGATGCTGCGGCGCGGTGAAAACCCGCTCGACGTCGCCCTGCTCGACAAGTTTGCCGTCCTTCATCACGCAAACCCGCTGCGCGATCTTGCGCACGATGCCGAGATCGTGGGTGATGAATAACAGCGACATGCCGAGCCGCGCCTGCAGGTCCTTCAAGAGCGCGATGATCTGCGCCTGCACGGTCACGTCGAGCGCGGTGGTCGGCTCGTCGGCAATGAGCAGGTCGGGCTCGTTGGCCAGCGCCATGGCGATCATCACGCGCTGGCGCTGGCCGCCGGAGAGCTGATGCGGATAGCTCTTGAGCCGGCTTTGCGGATCGGGAATGCCGACCTGACCGAGCACCTCGATGGTGCGCTCGCGTGCCGCCATGCCCCTCAGGCCGCGATGCAGCAGCAGGATCTCGCCGATCTGCTTCTCGATGGTATGCAGCGGATTGAGCGAGGTCATCGGTTCCTGGAACACGATGCTGATGTCGTCGCCGCGCAAGCGCCGCATCTCGCGTTCGCCAAGCCGCAGCACGTCCCGGCCGTCGAAATCGATCGAGCCGGACGGATGGTGCGCCGCCGGGTAGGGCAACAAACGCAGGATCGACAGCGCGGTGACCGATTTGCCGGAGCCGGATTTGCCGACCAGCGCCACCGTCTCGCCCTTGCCGATGTCGAACGATATGCCGTCGACCGCCAGCGTGTCGCGCCCGCCGGAGCGGAAGGCGATGGACAGATCGCGGACGCGCAGCAGGGGCTCGGTCATGTGAATGTCTTGCGCGGATCGAACGCGTCGCGCACCGCCTCGCCGATGAAGATCAGAAGCGACAGCATCACCGCGACGGCGAAGAAGCCGGTGAGCCCGAGCCAGGGCGCCTGCACGTTGGCTTTGCCTTGCGAGAGCAGTTCGCCGAGCGATGGCGATCCGGGCGGCAGGCCGAAGCCGAGGAAGTCGAGCGCGGTCAGCGTCATCACCGAGGACGACATGATGAACGGCAGGAACGTCATGGTCGCCACCATGGCGTTCGGCAACAGATGCCGGACCATGATGACGCGATTGGACACGCCGAGCGCGCGCGCTGCCTGGATGTATTCGAAATTGCGGCCGCGCAGGAATTCGGCGCGCACCAGCCCGACCAGCCGCACCCAGGAGAACAAGAGGAGGATGCCGAGCAGCACGAAGAAGCCGGGCACCAGCACCGAGGAGATGATCAGCAGCAGATAAAGCTCCGGCACCGAGGTCCAGATTTCGATGAAGCGCTGGAACAACAAATCGGTCCAGCCGCCGAAATATCCCTGCACCGCGCCGGCGGCGACGCCGATGACCGACGACACGATGGTCAGAACCAGCCCGAACAACACCGAAATGCGGAAGCCGTAGATCAGCCGCGCCAGCACGTCGCGGCCCTGGTCGTCGGTGCCGAGCCAGTTCATTTCGAGCGTGCCGCACTTGGCGTAGCCGTTCTTGGCGGCGAACGCGCAATCGGCCGCGTTCAACAGCCAGGTCGGCTTGGACGGAAAAGCCGACGGCGGATTGTCGTCGATGGTGTCGTAGGAGAAACGGACCGGCGCCCAGATTTCGACGGCGTGATGCCGGTTGAGAAAATCCTGCAAATGCGGGTCGCGATAATCGGCGGCGGTGCCGAGATCGTCGCCGAAGTCGGTGTCGGGATAGGTGACAAAGACCGGCAAGTAGCTCCTGCCGTCGAAGTGGATGAACAGCGGCTTGTCGTTGGCGATGAATTCGGCGAACAGCGAAATCAAAAACAGCGTCAGAAAAATCCACAGCGACCAGTAGCCGCGCCGGTTGGTCTTGAAATTGCGCCAACGGCGGGCATTGAGCGGGGAGAACTCGATGCCGCGCGGCGGCGCGGAAAGTCCGAGCGGCCCGGCCGGCTCGAGATCCGGCCGCAGTTCCGGCTCGACGACGTCGCCGGCAAGGTCGGTCGCGGGGACGGTCCGGTCGATGAAGGTCTTGGTGTCCACCTCAGACCTCCCGCGTCTCGAAATCGATGCGGGGATCGATCCAGGTGTAGGTGAGGTCGGAGATCAGGTTTACGACCAGCCCGAGCAGCGCGAAAATATACAGATTGGCGAACACCACCGGATAATCGCGGTTAAGCACGCTCTCGAAGCTCAACAGGCCGAGCCCGTCGAGCGAGAAAATCGTTTCGATCAGAAGCGAGCCGGCGAAGAAGGCGGAAACGAACGCCGCCGGGAAGCCGGCGATGACCAGCAGCATGGCGTTGCGGAAAATATGGCCGTACAGCACCTGCCGCTCGGAGCAGCCCTTGGCGCGCGCGGTGAGCACGTATTGCTTGCGCAGCTCCTCAAGGAACGAGTTCTTGGTCAACAGCGTCATGGTGGCAAACGCCGCCAGTCCCATGGAGACGATCGGCAGCACGAGGTGCCAGAAGTAATCGAGAATCTTCTCCCACAAGGGAAATTGCGACCAGCCTTCCGACGTCAGTCCGCGCAGCGGAAAGATCTGGAAGAAGGAGCCGCCGGCGAACAGGATGATGAGCAGGATGGCGAACAGAAAGCCCGGGATGGCGTAGCCGATGATGATGACGCCGGAGGTCCAGACGTTCGAACTGCGAGCCGTCGCGCACCGCCTTGCGGATGCCGAGCGGGATCGAGATCAGATAGCTCAACAGCGTCATCCAGATGCCGAGCGAGATCGACACCGGCAGCTTCTCTTTGATCAATTCGAGCACGCTCACGTCGCGGAAATAGCTCTTGCCGAAGTTGAAGTGCAGATAGTTCCACATCATCAGGAAGAAGCGCTCGTAGGCCGGCTTGTCGAAGCCGAACTGCTTGTTCAGGCTCGCGATGAAGGCGGGATCGAGCCCCTGGGCGCCGCGATACTTGGAATTGACGTTGTATTGGCTGCCGTTCGGCATGGCGCCGCGCGCGAAGTCGCCGCGGGCCGAGCCGGAGATGCGCGACGTAGCGCCGGTATCGGTGCCTTGCAATTGCGCGATGATGCGCTCGACCGGCCCGCCCGGCGCGAACTGAACCACCACGAACGACACCAGCATGATGCCGAAAATCGTGGGGATCATGAATAGAATGCGGCGGATGATGTAGGCGGTCATTGCGTTCCGGCGGCCATCCTGATGCGGACCGTCATCTTAGAGCATGATCCCGAAAAGTGGATACCGGTTTTCGGAAAAGATCATGCTCAATCAAAAAGCTAGACCCTGGTTTTGATTCCATCAAAACCGATACGGCTCCAGGCGCCCGGCGCGGCAAGGCGCCACCCTTCACGGCCCCGACCGGGCCGGAATTGCATCCGAGGGTGACGAAAACACGACGGGCAAGGTCACGAGCGACCATATAGCACGCGGCATGCTACCCCGAACGATGGATTTTTGCCGCTTTTGCCGGGTCGTACCACCAGGTATCGGGAATGCCGCGGAAATAGCGCGGTTGGGCCGGCGGCCTGCCGAACACGTCCCAATAGGCGATCCAGTGCGAGGCCTTATACCAGTTCGGAATCCAGTAGCGGCCGGCGCGGATCACCCGGTCGAGCGCCCGGCATGCGGTTACCAGAGCGGGGCGCGAGTTGGCGGCGATGACGGTCTCGATCAGCGCATCGATCACCGGATCGGCGATGCCGGCGAGGTTGTTCGAGCCATTGAGCCCCGCCGCCTGCGAGGAAAAGAACGAGCGCAGCGAATTGCCCGGCGTCGAGGAGAAGCTGAACCGGTCGATGGTGATGTCAAAGTCGAAATCGTCGAGGCGCGCCCGGTATTGCACCGGATCGACCAGCCGCAGCGTGGCGTCGATGCCGAGGACGCCGAGATTCTTGATGAACGGCATGTGGTGCGGCTCGAACGCCGGCTCGTCGATCAGAAATTCGACGGTGAGGGGCTCGCCGTCCGGCAACAGGCGCTTGCCGTTGCGGATTGCGCAGCCGGCGTCCGCCAAGCGCTGCGCGGCGATGCGCAACCGCGCGCGGTCCTCGCCTGAGCCGTCGAAGACCGGCGGCACATAGGCCGCGCCGAAAACCTCCTCGGGCAGCCGGGCGCGGAACGGTTCGAGCAGCGCCAGTTCCGCGGCGCTCGGCGTTCCTTGCGCCATCAGATCGGAGTTCTGGAACACCGAGACGGTGCGCAGATAGGCGCCGTACATGATCGTCTTGTTGGTCCACTCGAAATCGAAGGCGTCGTTGAGCGCGTCGCGCACGCGCGGGTCGGCGAATTTCGGCCGCCGCGTGTTGATGAACCATCCTTGCGCGCCCGACGGCGTGGCGTCGGGTATCTCGTCGCGCTTGACGCGGCCGTCCTTGACCGCCGGAAAATCGTAACGCGTCGCCCAGAACCGCGACGTGAACTCCTCGCGGAACAGATAGCTGCCGGCGGAGAAACCTTCGAAGCCGACGTCGCGGTCGCGATAATATTCGAAGCGCACGACGTCAAAATTATTCTGGCCGCGGGCGACCGGCAGGTCGGCGCCCCACCAATCCTTGGCGCGCTGATATTCGATGAAGCGGCCCGGCTCGAAACGGCCGACCCGGTAGGCGCCGGAGCCGAGCGGAATGTCGAGGGTGGATTCGTCGAACGGCCGGGTGGCGTAATAGGCGCGCGAAAAAATCGGCAGGCCGGCGACGAACAGCGGTACGTCGCGCGCGCGCTTTGGGGCAAACCGCACGGTGACGCTGTCGTCGCCGTCGCCGTCGGCGCCGGCAAAGTCGCGCAGCGACTGGCTGATCAGCGGATGACCCTTCGCCTTGAGGATATTGAGCGAGAAGGCGACGTCATGGGCGGTCAGCGCGCTGCCGTCGTCGAATTTCGCTTCCGGCCGGATCGAGAACCGATAAGTCAGCCCGTCCGCCGAGCGGGCGACCTTGGCCGCGGCGAGCCCGTACATGGCGTCCGGCTCGTCGCCGCAGCGGGCCATGAGCGAGGCGAAGGTCAGCTCCATGCCCTGCGCCGCGTCGCCCTTGAGGATGAAGGTGTTGAGCGAGTTGAAGGTGAGAAAATTCTGGTTGTAGAGCTGGTCCGGCCCGATCTGCGAGAATAGGCCGCCCTTCGGGGCACTCGGATCGACATAGCTGAAGTGCCGGAAGTCCGGCGGGTAGGCGAGGTCGCCGAATGCGGAGAGGCCATGGGATACGATCGCGGCGTCGGCGCGGGCACGCGAGCGCGGCAAGGCCGCGGCCGCACCGCCGGCGGCCAGCGCAACAACGCGTCGGCGCGTCAGTTGAGGCATGCCAATTCCGATGTTTCGCGTCATTCGGGGCCGAGCGCGGCGAGGTGCCCGCAATCCACAACCACAAAAGCCCCAAGATTTGTCAGGACTGTGGTTGTGGATACCGGATAGCCGCTGCGCGGCTGCTGGAATGACGGTCAGCCCGCCGCCTTTGCGGCTTTTTTCGCATCCCACCACCACACCGTCGGGAATGCCGCCCGGCCGTATTTCGGCATCGGTTCGGGATGGTCGAAGCGATCCCAGCGCGCGGTGCGCACTTTGCCGTAGGTCCATTGCGGCACGACGTAATGGTTCCACAACAAGATGCGGTCCAGCGCCTTGGTGGCGGCTTCCAGATCGGGGCGGTTCTTGGCGAAGATCACCTGGTCGATCATGGCGTCGACCGCCGGATTTTTGATGCCGATCAAGTTGTCGGAGCCGGGCTGATCGGCCGCCTGCGAGCCCCAGTAGCCGCGCTGCTCGTTGCCCGGCGACAGCGATTCCGGCCAGCCATAGGTGATGATGTCGAAGTCCCAGGCGCGCAGCCGGTTCTCGAATTGCGCCTCGTCGACAGTGCGCACCGTCACGTTCATGCCGAGACGGTCGAGCGAAGGCTTGTAGAACAGGAACACGCGCTCGAAGTTCGGGTCTTCGGCGAGAAATTCGACCGCGTAGGGCTCGCCGGTCTTGGCGTTGACCAGTTGCTGGTCGCGCACCTCGTAACCGGCTTGCTTGAACAGCCGCAGCGCTTCGCGCAGGTTGTCGCGCACCTCCCCGGGCGTGCCGTTGACCGGATTGGTATAGGGCTTTTTGAACAGCTCGGCGGGAACCTTGTCGCGCACCGTTTCGAGCAGCTCGAGTTCCCGGCCGGTCGGCAGTCCGGTGGCGGCGAGCTCGGTGCCGTCGAAATAACTGTTGATCCGCTTATACTGGTCGTAGAAAAGCTGCTTGTTCATCTCCTCGAAATCGAACGCATAATTGAAGGCAAGCCGCACGCGTGGATCGGCGAATTTCTCGCGCCGGATGTTGAAGACGAAAGCTTGCATGATGCCGACATTGCGGATCGGAAATTCCTCGAGCACCACGCGCTTGTCGTCGACCGCGGGGAATTTGTAGGCGGTGGCCCAATTCTTGGCGCTGTTCTCGGTGCGCCAATCGATCGTGTCGGCCTTGAACGCTTGCAGCGCGACGGTCGAATCGCGGAAATATTCGTAATGCAGTTCGTCGAAATTATTCTGGCCGACGCAGACGTTGATGCCGTGGCCCCAATAATTCTTGACGCGCTCGTAAACGATGTTGCGACCGGCGGAAAACTCCTTGATGCGGTAGGCGGCGCTGCCGAGCGGCTGCTCGAGCGTGGTTTCGCCGATGTCGCGCTTCTTGCCGTTCGCGTCGGTGCCTTCCCACCAATGCTTGGGCAGGACGGTCAGTTGGCCGACGATCTGCGGCAGCTCGCGGTTGCCCGGAGCGTCGAAGCTGAAGGTGACTTCGAGATCGCCGGTCTGCTCGACCTTGGCGACGTGGCGGTAATAGGCGGATTGCTGCGGACTGTATTTTTTGAATGCCGCGAAGGAAAAAATCACGTCGTCGGGCGTGACCGGCTTGCCGTCATGCCATTGCGCATTCGGCCGCAGCCGATAGGACACCGAGGAGAAATCGTCGGGAAAGCTCACCGCCTCGGCAAGCAGGCAATATCCGCTCGATACTTCGTCGAGCGAGGACACCGCGAGCGTCTCGTAGATCTGATCGATACCGGCGGCGAGCGAGCCTTTGACGCCGGCAACCACCGTGTTGAAGTTGTCGAAGGTGCCGAGCGCGATCTGCCGCGCCACCCCGCCTGTGGGCGCTTTGTCGTTGACATAATCGAATTGCTTGAACCCCGGCGGATATTTGAGTTCGCCGAACAGCGAGGTACCGTGCCGCCAGTTTCCCGCCGGCGGTTTGGTCTGCGCCTGGGCGGCCCCGATCCAGTCGGGTAATGGCAGCCGCTGCGCGGCAGCCGCGAGCAGCGCGGACTTCAGCAGGGATCGGCGATTCACCTGATCCTCCCTATCATTATCATTTATGGGCGGCGGTTGCCGCGGGTTACCGGTCATTATCGGCCTTTTCGCGTGCGGCGCCAGCAGCCGGCGGTGTACCGCGACGAAATAGACCTTCACATCCCCGTGGCGGCCGGCGCTATTTTTGCGCCGGCGCGGCGCCGCCGGAGGGCGCCGGTGAAGCCGGGGCCGGCGAAGTCGGGGCAGGGGAGGTGGCCGGAGCAGCGGCTGCGGGCGGGCTCGCGGCACCGGCAGCAGGCGCTGAACTCGCGGCGCCGGCAGCAGGCGCCGGATTTGGCGGCGCGGCAGCACTTTGCGCGGTCGGTTTCGGCAGCGGCACCGGATTGGCGGAGAGCGTGTCGAGATAAGCAATGACGTCGGCGCGCTGTTTCTCGCTCGGCAAGCCGGCGAACGTCATCGCCGTGCCCGGAACGAAGGCGCTGGGCTTGGTCAGCCAGGTGTTCAGCGTATCGAAAGTCCCATTTGCCGCCGGCCTTGGCTTTCAATGCCGCGGAATAATTGAAACCCGAAACGGATGCGATCGGACGGTCCGACCACGCCATAGAGATCGGGGCCGACCTTGGCGCCCTGGCCTTGCTTGAAAGTTGTGGCAAATCTCGCATTCCTTGGCGATCTGGGCGCCGCGCTCGGCCGACGCGCTCGCCAACAGGTTGGCGATCGGCACTTCCGCCGGCGCTGCCGGCGCGGCGGCGCCTTGCGGGGCTTCCTCCTTCACGGCGATTTCGTAGCCGGGCTTTGCCGCCGGCTCCGGCGAAAAGATCGCCCCGGCGGCGATATGCATGGCGACGAGGACCAGGCAGGTCCCCAGCAAGGCGCCGAGAATCTTGTTGATTTCGAACGAATTCATCGCGGGAAAGCTCCGCATCGGGACAATGTGGGCAGTGCACAATTAGCCAGTTTGCCGCGCGTCTTGCAACCCGTATAAGCACGCCGACCCGCGATGGCCGATGTCCTGATCCTCATTCCCGCCCGCATGGCCGCGACCCGGCTGCCGGGCAAGCCGCTCGCCGATATCGCCGGCGAGCCGATGATCGTGCATGTCATGCGCCGCGCGCAGGAGGCCGCAATCGGCCCGGTGGTGGTCGCCACCGACGCGGCCGAAATTGCCGCGGCTGTGGATAAGGCCGGCGGCAGTGCGGTCATGACGCGGGCCGATCATGCACTCCGGCTCCGACCGCATCTTCGAGGCGCTCGGCAAGGTCGATGCGCAACGCCGCGCCGAGATTATCGTCAATCTGCAGGGCGATCTGCCGACGCTCGATCCCGCCGCCATCGTCGCGTCGCTTGCCCCGCTGGCCGACGCCGCCGTCGATATCGCCACGCTCGCGGCCGAGATCGAGCTCGCCGAGGAGCGCGGCAATCCCAATGTGGTCAAGGTGGTCGGCACCCCGGTCGCGCCGTCGCGGCTGCGGGCGCTTTATTTTACCCGCGCTACCGCGCCGGCCGGCGACGGGCCGCTCTATCATCATATCGGGCTCTATGCTTTCCGCCGCGCGGCGCTGGAGCGTTTCGTCAAACTTGCCGCCGTCGCCGCTGGAGCGCCGCGAAAAGCTCGAACAGCTGCGCGCGCTCGAGGCCGGCATGCGCATCGACGTCGAGATCGTCGACGCGGTGCCGCTTGGCGTCGACACGCCCGAGGATTTGGCAAAAGCGCGCGCCGTGCTAACGGGACGGCGGACGGCATAACACGGCAAAATCCGAAACGGCAAAAAACCCAAAATGACCAAACGCAAAAAAACCGCGCGCCGCCGGATCGCCTTTCAGGGCGAGCCGGGAGCGAACTCGCATATCGCCTGCCGGCGAGGCCTATCGCGGATATGGCGCCGCTGCCGTGCCCGACCTTCGAGGACGCCTTCGCCGCGGTGCGCAGCGGGCGCGCCGCGCTCGCCATGATTCCGATCGACAATTCGGTGGCCGGCCGGGTCGCGGACATCCATCATCTGATGCCGGCGTCGCGGCTGCATATCGTGGCCGAGTGGTTCCTGCCGGTGCAGCATCAGCTGATGGCGCCCAAGGGCGCGACGCTGAAAACGATCAGGACGGTCGAGAGCCACGTGCACGCGCTCGGCCAGTGCCGCAACATCATCCGCGCGCTCGGGCTCAAAGTCGGTGGTCGCCGCCGACACGGCGGGAGCGGCGCGCGAAGTGGCCGAGGCGGGCGACATGACGCGCGCGGTGTTGGCCGCCAAGCTCGCGGCCAAGATCTACGGGCTGCGCATCCTGAAAAAAGACGTCGCCGACGCCAAGCACAATACCACGCGTTTTGTCGTGCTGGCGCGCGAGCCGAAATGGGCGAGCCGCAAGGATAAGCGGGTGATCACGACCTTCGTGTTCCAGGTGCGCAACATCCCGGCCGCCTTGTACAAGGCGCTGGGCGGCTTCGCCACCAACGGCGTCAACATGACGAAATTCGAAAGCTACATGGTCGATGGCAGCTTTTCCGCCACGCAGTTTTACGCCGACGTGCAGGGCCATCCCAAGCAGCGCGCGCTCGAACTCGCGCTCGAGGAGCTGGAATTCGTTTCGCAGCCGAAGAGCTTGCGGATTCTCGGCGTTTATCGGGCGCACAAGTTCCGCGACACGCTTAAGTAGGAAACAGACGATGAGTAACGAGGCAGCAAAAGTCCGGCGCACGCTGCAATTGCGGTTCACGCTGCCGGCCGCGGATTCCGGCCAGCTCGTCGCCATGATCAAGGCGGCGACGCCGTTCTACCAGATGTTCGGCAACGCCGCGGTGCGGCTTTTGCAGAACGTCGACGATCCGGCCAAATTCGTCCAGCTGATCGAATACGAGGCGGCCGAAGACTGGGAGCTCAACCGCCAACGCATCGCCGGCGACCCGCGCATGCAGGCCTATTTGCAGACCTGGCGCACCATGTTCCCCGGCGCGCTGGAGATCGACGTGTATCAGGAAGTGTGACAATTCTTCATCCTCCCCCGTGAAAACGGGGGAGGTGCCGCGCGCAGCGCGGCGGTAGGGGCGCGGCCGGCGAGGATAAAGTGAGAGCGCCCGAGCATATCGCAGCCAATGCGAAGCGCCTTCGGCAGAAGCTATCCGCACCGGAAGCGCGGCTGTGGATCAGGTTGCGCGAGCGCGTATCGGATCGGCCGGTGTTCCGCAGGCAACATCCAATAGGTCCTTACGTGCTGGACTTCTATTGCGCCAAGG
Organism: uncultured Alphaproteobacteria bacterium; assembly: GCA_963729335.1. GTDB lineage: Bacteria > Pseudomonadota > Alphaproteobacteria > Rhizobiales > Xanthobacteraceae > BOG-931. The sequence goes on along the minus strand of CAVSNN010000001.1, from coordinate 338,067 downwards.
CTCATCTCGCGATCGAGATCGACGGTGCGAGCCACGACATGGGCGACCGGCCGCAGCGCGATATGCAACGTGACGCGTGGCTAAAAGAGCACGGGGTGACGGTGGTGCGCATTCCTGCTGTCGATGTGTTGCGCAGGATCGATGACACGATCGATGCGATTGTCCGATTGGCGGTGGAGTTGTCCTCGCGCATGTAGAGCCTTGGCGATGGCGCGTGGCGCGTGGCGCGGGACATAACCTCTTTGCCGGCGCCCCTACCGCCGCCCTTCGGGCGGCACCTCCCCCGTTTGCGCGGGGGAGGATGAAGTGTCAGATCTTCTGATTATACTCCCCGACCTCCTTATGCGTGCGCAACACGGCGTCGATCGCGGCGAACATGTCGCGCATGCGCGCTTGCGACACCGGGCTTTCGACGACGACCACCAGTTCCGGCTTGTTGGAGGACGCGCGCACCAAGCCCCAGGTGCCGTCGGCGACGGTGACGCGCACGCCATTGACGGTGTTGAGATCGCGGATCGGCAGGCCCGCGACCTTGCCGCCGTCCTTCTGCTCGGCTTCGAAATGCTTCACCACGGCATCGACCACGGCATATTTCTTCTCGTCGGCGCAATGCGGCGACATGGTCGGCGAGCCCCAGGTTTTCGGCAGCGCGTTTTTCAGGTCCGCCATGCTCTTACCGGGATTGCGGTCGAGCATGTCGCAGACCGCGAGCGCGAAAATAAGCCCGTCGTCATAGCCGCGGCCGAACGGCTCGTTGAAAAAGAAGTGGCCGGATTTCTCGAAGCCGGCGATGGCGCCGATCTCGTTGACCCGGCGCTTCATGTAGGAATGCCCGGTCTTCCAGTAATCGGTCCTGGCGCCGTTTTTGATCAGCACCGGATCGGTCGCAAACAGCCCGGTCGATTTCACGTCGGCGACGAACAGCGCGTTCTTGTGCTTTGCCGAAATATCGCGCGCGAGCATGACGCCGACCTTGTCGGCGAAGATTTCCTCGCCCTCGTTGTCGACCACGCCACAGCGGTCGCCGTCGCCGTCGAAGCCGAGCGCCACGTCGGCCTTACTCGCCATCACGGCGTCGCGCATGGCGTGCAGCATTTTCAAGTCTTCGGTGTTCGGATTATAGTGCGGGAAAGTGTGGTCGAGCTCGCAGTCGAGCGGCACCACCTCGCAACCGATTTTTTCCAGAACCTGCGGCGCAAACGCGCCGGCGGTGCCGTTGCCGCAGGCGCACACGACTTTCAGCCGCCGCGTGAGCTTGGGCCGCTTGGTGAGGTCGGCGATGTAGCGCGCCGGGAAATCTTTGACGAATTGGTAGGCGCCGCCGTCGGCGTATTTGAACCGGCCGTCGAGCACGATGTCTTTCAGCCGCGTCATCTCGTCGGGGCCGAACGTCAGCGGCCGGTTCGTGCCCATCTTCACGCCGGTCCAGCCGTTGTCGTTGTGCGAGGCCGTCACCATGGCGACGCACGGCAGGTCAAGCGCGAACTGCGCGAAATAGGCCATCGGCGTGAGCGCGAGCCCGATGTCGCGCACCGCGCAGCCCGCGGCGAGGAGGCCGTTGACGAGCGCCATCTTGATCGAGGCCGAATAGGAGCGGAAATCGTGGCCGGTGACGATTTGCGGTTTGACGCCAAGCTCGTGGATCAACGTGCCGAGCCCCAGCCCCAGCGCCTCGACGCCCATCAGGTTGATCTCTGAGCCGAACAGCCAGCGCGCGTCGTATTCGCGAAAGCCGGTGGCTTTCACCATCGGCTCGGATTCGTAGGCGTAGGTATTCGGCGTCAGCGAGGATTTTGGCTTGGGAAACATTGGGAAACTGATCCGAATCGGCGAGCCGCGGCAGTAGCTTAAACGATGTCACACTGAAATGGTTGCGTGAGAAAGGCGAATAGCGAATGGCGAGTAGCGAATAGGGATTCTATCCCTTTCCCCTATTCGCCATTCGCTACTCGATATTCGCTGCTCGCTACTGCTCCAGCACCAGCTTGCCGTCGGCATATTCGAAACGATGCAGCCGCGACAAAAACGTCAGCCCGAGCAGATTATCGGCGAGCGCGCCGTCGGGCAGCACCATGGCGCCGACGTTATGCACCGCGATGTCGTCGATCTCGACCATGTTCAGCTCGACCGGCGCGGCGCGCACGGTGCCGTTCGCGGTCCGCACCATGGCGGAATATTCGCCCGCCGCCGGATGGATGCCGAGCGCCGCCGCGTCGCGCGCGGTCAACGCCACCACCGAGGCGCCGGTATCGACCATGAAATTCATGCGCCGGCCGTCGACGCTGCCCTCGACCTGGAAATGGCCGTTGAAGCCGGGCGAGATGACGACCTCGCGCGAATTGCCGGACCCGGATGCGACAGCCGCCTGCGGGCGCGCCGTCAGCATGGTCGGTGCCGCCGCGCCGGCATGCATTTGCTCGGCATATTTCGGCACGATGGCGCCGGCGGCAAGCGCGAAGACGGCAAAGGTGACGACGGTGCGCATGAAGATGATCCGGCTGTTCCGCGCCATCTCATCAGGCCGCAGCAAATAAGGAACTAATGCAGTGCAAGAGCGCGCCGGATTTGCCGCTCGACGGTAAGCGAAGTGCTAAGGCAATCGCTAAAATGTAGCCCGGATCGCGTATCGCGCAATCCGGAAACGACGCTCCCGGATTTCGCTTGCGCTCAATCCAGGCTACGATCCGCGCGGCTTCGCCCGCCGCGTCGCAGTCGCCGCTGCCGGATCGTCGGGCCAAGGATGTTTCGGGTATCGGCCGCGCAGCTCCGCGCGCACGGCCGCGTAAGAGCCGCGCCAAAAACCGGGCAAGTCGCGCGTCAATTGCACGGGGCGGTGCGCCGGCGATAAGAGCTCGACGAGGAGCGGGATTTTGCCGCCGGCAATCGCCGGATGGCGGGTAAGCCCGAACAGTTCCTGCACCCGGATGGCGATTTTCGGTCCGCCTTCGGCCTGGTAATCGATCGGCACGCGCGAGCCGGTCGGCGCCTCGAAATAAGTGGGCGCCTCGGTGTCAAGCCGGCGCGGCAGCGGCCATGGCAGCAGCTTCTGCAACGCCGCTTGCAATTCATCGGCCGATATTTCGCCGAGTGCGGTTTTGCCCGCGAGCGCCGGCGCCAGCCATTCGCCTGCGGTCGCCGCCAGCGCCGCGTCGGACATATCGGGCCATTCGTTTCCTTCGCTTGCACGCAAAAACCCGACGCGGTCGCGCCATTGCGCAAGCGCCTTAGTCCACGGCAGCCGGCCGACGCCGATTTTAGCAACGGCGTCGGCGAGGAGGCTTACGGTTTGCTCGCTCGGCGCGACCGGCATCGGCGCCTCGACCAGCACGATAGCGCCGAGTTTTCGGCTGTTGCGGCCGCGCAGGCTCAGGCTCGCCGCATCGAAGGCGATGTCCTCGCGCGTCTCGATGCGCGCGCCAAAGCGTGCCTCGATCTCGTCGAGCGCGATTGGGGCTGCGGCAAGAATGCGGCCGGCCGCGGCGCTGCCGGCAAGCTCGGCCACGGCGAGGAACGGCTCGCGCGCGAGCGGCGAGGCGGCATCGACATTGGCGCCGCGACCGTTCGCCAACACAAACGCGCCCGCCGCGCCGCCACGATTCTTGGCGATGCGCTCGGGGAAGGCGAGCGCGATGAGCAAGCCGATGGATATCTCCTCCCCTCCCCCTTGTGGGGAGGGGATGGGGGTGGGGGTCGTGAGGCGACGCGCCAGCGTGGATGCATTCACTTCGCCTCCCGACCCCCCTCCCTGACCCTCCCCCACAAGGGGGGAGGGAGTAGTTGCGATCTCCGCCCAGCGCTCTGCCATGGCGCGGGCGTCGCGGCCGCGCGGGGTGCGATCGCGGCTCAGCATGTTCAGCCGCTCGCGCAAATCGACGTCGTCGCCGCCGAGCCCGCGCTCGGACACGATCGCGGCAAGCTCGGCGGCGAGCCGGGCTTCGCCTGCGGCCGCCGCATCGACCACCATGCGGGCGAGCCGCGGCGGCAGCGGCAGCCGCCGCAGCCGCCGGCCTTCGTCGGTGATGCGGCCATCGCCGTCGATGGCGCCGAGTTCGGCGAGCAACGCCTTGGCCTCCGTCAATGCCGGCCGCGGCGGCGGATCGAGGAAGCCGAGCTTGTCCGCAGCCGCGCCCCAGGCGGCGAGATCGAGCACGAGCGAGGATAAATCCGCGGCGAGGATTTCCGGCCGGGCGAACGGCTCGAGGGCTGCGGTCTGCGGCTCGTCCCACAGCCGGTAAGAGACCCCCGGTTCGGTGCGCCCGGCGCGGCCGCGGCGCTGATCGGCGGCCGCGCGCGACACGCGAACGGTTTCCAGGCGCGTGACCCCGACATCGGGTTCGTAGCGCGGCACCCGGGCAAGGCCGCAATCGACCACGATGCGCACGCCCTCGATGGTGATCGAAGTTTCCGCGATCGAAGTGGCGAGCACGATTTTGCGCCGGCCGGGCGGCGCCGGCGCGATGGCGCCAAGCTGCGCGTCGGCGTCGAGCGCGCCGTAAAGCGCGACCACGTCGGTCGCGGCCTCGGTGCGGCCTTCCAGCAGCGTTTGCGTGCGGCGGATTTCGCCGGCGCCGGGCAGAAACGCCAACAGCGAGCCCGCATCGGCGCGCATCGCGCGCAGGATGGTATCGGCCACTTGCGGCTCGATGGGCCGCGCGTCGCGGCCGACATAGCGGGTCTCGACCGGGAATGCGCGGCCCGCGCTGGCGATGACCGGTGCGCCGCCGAACAGTGCCGCGACCCGCGCGCCGTCGATAGTTGCCGACATGACGAGGAGCTTCAGGTCCTCGCGCAAACCCTGTTGCGCGTCGCGCGCCAAGGCGAGGCCGAGATCGGCGTCGAGCGAACGCTCGTGGAATTCATCGAACAGGACGGCGGCGATGCCGTCGAGCATCGGATCGTCGAGGATGAGCCGGGTGAAGATTCCCTCGGTGACGAGTTCGATGCGGGTCTGCCGCGAAATTTTCGAGCCGAACCGCACCCGCAGTCCCACCGTCGCGCCGACGCGCTCGCCAAGCGTCGCCGCCATGCGCGCGGCGGCGGCGCGCGCGGCGAGCCGGCGCGGCTCGAGCACCAGGATACGCTTGCCTGCGGCCCAGTCCTCCTCCGCAAGAACGAGCGGCACCCGCGTGGTCTTGCCGGCGCCGGGCGGCGCCACCAGCACCGCGGTATTGTTCGCGCGCAGCGCCGCGATGAGTTCCGGCAGCGCGGCATCGATCGGCAGCGGAAAGTTGTTCATGCGCTTTTCGCGTCATTGCGAGGAGCGAAGCGACGAAGCAATCCAGATGCTTTGCCGCAGGCACTGGATTGCTTCGCTTCGCTCGCAATGACGAGGATAACCTGCCATGTGCCGCTTCCGGAATGACGCCGGATATATATATTATCGGTCGTCATGCCCACCGCAAAAAAATCGCAAAAGCCGTCGCCAACCGGCAAGCCGCTGAAGAAAGGCGACCACGTCTTTCTGGTCGACGGCTCCGGCTATATTTTCCGCGCCTATCACGCGCTGCCGCCGATCAACCGCAAGTCCGACGGCTTGCAGCTCAACGCCGTGTTCGGCTTCTGCAACATGCTGTGGAAGCTCCTGCGCGACATGAAGGCCGAGGACAAGCCCACCCATCTCGCGGTGGTGTTCGACGTTTCCGAGCACACCTTCCGCACCGACATGTATCCCGACTACAAGGCGCATCGCCCGGACCCGCCCGACGATTTGCGGCCGCAATTTCCGCTGATCCGCGAGGCGGTGCATGCCTTCGACCTGCCGTGCCTGGAACAGCAGGGTTTCGAGGCCGACGACCTGATCGCGACCTATGTGCGGGAGGCCCGCGAGGCCGGCGCCACCTCGACCATCGTCTCCTCGGACAAGGATTTGATGCAGCTCGTCGGCGACGGCGTCGTCATGTTCGACACCATGAAGGACAAGAAGATCGGCCGCGCCGAGGTGATCGAGAAATTCGGCGTGCCGCCGGAAAAGGTCATCGAGGTGCAGGCGCTGATTGGCGATTCGACCGACAATGTGCCCGGCGTGCCCGGCATCGGAGTGAAGACTGCTGCCCAGCTCATTGGCGAATACGGCGACCTGGAGACCCTGCTCAGACGCGCGGGCGAGATCAAGCAGGACAAGCGCCGCCAGTCGCTCATCGACAATGCCGAGAAGGCGCGGCTGTCGAAAAAGCTCGTCACGCTCGACGATCATGTGAAACTCGACGTGCCGATCGGCGATCTAAACGTGCGTGAGCCGGATTACCGGCGGTTGATCGCCTTTCTGCGGGCGATGGAGTTTTCCTCGCTGACCCGCCGGGTGGCGGAATTTGCCGAGATCGAAGCGAGCGAAATCGAGCCGGACATCAAGCTCGCCGTGCACGGCGCGTCATCCTCTCCCGTTCCGGGAGAGGACGGCGAGGCCCGCAGGGCGTTGCAGGGTGAGGGTCTGAGCGCCGAGCCACTTCCCCTCATCCGGCCGGCTGCGCCGGCCGCCCTCCCCCGCAAGGGGGGAGGGAGAGGGCCTGAACGGCACGCTCACGCCAGCAGCGCTCGCGGCCGCCCGCCTCGATATCGCCCACGCCAGAAATTCGATCGCTGCAAAATACGAAACCGTGCGCACGCTCGACCGGCTCAAAACCTGGATCGACCGCGCCCGCGAGCTTGGCGTTCTCGCCATCGATACCGAGACCGACCAGCCTCGATCCGATGCAGGCGCAGTTGTGCGGCTTTTCGCTGGCGCTTACTCCGAACGAGGCGTGCTACGTGCCGCTCGCGCATCGGTCGGGCGGCGACGGCAACGGCGGCTTGTTCCAGGGCGCCCGCGCGCCCGATCAGCTGCAAGAAGCCGCCGCGCTCGAGGCCATCAAGCCGCTGCTTGAAGACCCCGGCGTGTTGAAAATCGGCCAGAACCTGAAATTCGACTGGCAGATTTTCGCCGTGCGCGGCATCGCGATCGTCTCCTTACGACGACACCATGCTGATGTCCTACGTGGTCGATGCCGGCCGCTCCGATCATGGCCTCGATCCGTTGGCGCGGCGCTATTTCGATCACCAGACCATCGACTTCAACGAGGTGACCAAGGCCGGCAAGACCAAGAGTGACGTTCGATTGCGTCGAAATCGACAAGGCGACCGAATACGCCGCCGAAGACGCCGACGTGACGTTGCGGCTGTGGCAGGTGCTCAAGCCGCGGCTCGCCGCCGAGCATGTGCTCAACTATTTACGAGACGCTGGAGCGGCCGCTGCTGCGCGTGCTCGCCGACATGGAGCGCCGCGGCATTTCGATCGACCGCCAAGTGCTGTCGCGGCTGTCCGGCGAATTCGCCCAGGAAGCCGCCGGGCTCGAAGCCGAGATCAACAAGCTTGCCGGCGAGCCGGTCAATGTCGGCTCGCCGAAGCAGATCGGCGACATTTTGTTCGGCAAGCTTGGCCTTGCCCGGCGGCACCAAGACCAAGACCGGCCAATGGGCGACCGGCGCGCGCGCGCTCGAAGAGCTTGCCGAGCAGGGCCACAAGCTGCCGCAGAAAATTCTCGACTGGCGCCAGGTGTCGAAACTGAAATCGACCTATACCGACGCGCTGCCGGGCTTCGTCAATCCGACCACGCACCGCGTGCATACCAGTTATGCGCTGGCCTCGACCACGACCGGGCGGTTGTCCTCGTCGGAGCCGAATTTGCAGAATATTCCGATCCGCACCGAGGACGGCCGCAAAATCCGCCGCGCTTTCGTCGCGCCGAGCCGGCCACAAACTCGTCTCCGCCGACTATTCGCAGATCGAGCTGCGGCTGCTTGCCGAGATCGCCGAGCATCGCACAATTGCGCAAGGCGTTCCGCGACGGGCTCGACATCCACGCCATGACCGCGTCGGAAATGTTCGGCGTGCCGGTCAAGAACATGCCGAGCGAAGTGCGCCGGCGGGCGAAAGCGATCAATTTCGGCATCATCTACGGCATCTCCGCCTTCGGGCTCGCCAACCAGCTCGGCATCGAGCGCGAGGAAGCCGGCGCCTATATCAAAAAATATTTCGAGCGCTTTCCCGGCATCCGCGACTATATCGAGGAGACCAAGAGTTCGCGCGCAAGAACGGCTATGTGAAACGCTGTTCGGCCGCAAATGCCACTATCCAGACATCAAGGCGTCCAATGCCTCGATCCGCGCGTTCAACGAGCGCGCCGCGGTCAATGCCCGGCTGCAAGGCACCGCCGCCGACATCATCCGCCGCGCCATGATCCGCATGGACGCGGCATTGGCGAAGAAAAAACTCGCCGCGCAAATGCTGTTGCAGGTGCATGACGAACTCGTCTTTGAAGTGCCGGACGCGCAAGTGGAAAACACGCTGCCGGTCGTTACCGCGGTCATGGTCGAGGCGCCGCTGCCGGCTTTGTCGCTCTCGGTGCCGCTGCAAGTCGAAGCCCACGCCGCCGACAATTGGGACGCCGCGCATTAGGGGGCACTAAAAGAAAAAGCCCCAGCGGGGGGGCTGGGGGGCCTTTGGGCTGGGGCTTTCCTCGCCGGGACGGAACGCAACAACACGCTACACGCCATCCCGACTTCGACTTGTTTCGACCACGACCTACGCCGCAGCGGAAAATCGGATGCTTGGCGAGCCGACAACGCCGCTCTTCTCCATCACCGATTTCATTTCAGTTGAGCCCAACCACGTGCGGGCCTTCGATACGTCGGCAACATCCTGGAAAATCACCACGTCATTCGGGTCTTCGGGGCTGCGGAACACCCGGCCGTTGGTAATCCCGGCGGACACGCGATCCTTCTCGTGTCCATTGTAGCTCGTACGCCATGCATTGTAGTCCTTGACCTTGAAATGGACGGTCAGGTTTTCGTTATTCATCGTTGTTCTCCTTTGTGAAAATCTTTTTGGTACGCCCGCGGCCATAGGTGCGCGAGCGCGGCCGACCCGCGGGTGCGCACGGCATCCGCAATGCAAGCCAATATCAACTCTGAGATTAGAATTGCGTCAGCCGATGACACCAGCGCTGCCGGTGGGTGAACGGAAACCTCGGCATGTCGCCGCTTCGTGGGCAGCTCTCGGGCAAGCCGTTGCCTGCCCGTACCTCTGTATCTGTGGTATCCAGATCAAAGCACAAGGATGCGTCGAGAATTTAGTTTGTAGTAGAGGCGGAAAGAGTGATGAAAATCAAGATCATTTCTTTATTCGGCCACTATTGAGTTTGTTGCTACGCGCCGCCGACGATTGGGATGCGGCGCATTAGCGCGCGGGCAAAGCACGAATGAAAATGCCACTGACAATTATCGGATTTGCTTTGTTGGCGATGGGACTATTCTGGATGGGTCAAGGCGCGGGCTATATCCGTTGGCCCGCCGAGAGTTTCATGATCGGCGAGAGCCAATGGATATATTACGGCGGCGGGACGGCGCTGATTGGGCTTGTGCTGATTATTGTTGCAATACGACACTGAGCGCCCCGCCGATCCGCATTCTCATTGCGCGGTCAGCCCGCCGTCGAGCGTGAATTCGGCGCCGGTGACGAAGGCCGACTCGTCCGACAACAGATAAACGCAAAGCTGCGCGACTTCGTCCGGCGTGCCGAAGCGGCCGAGCGGGACCATGGCCGTCATGCGTTCGCGCGCGCGCGCCGGATCGCGCACTTGCGCGATCATGGCCTCGACCAGCGGGCCCTCGATGAAAGCCGGATGCACCGAATTGCAGCGCACCGGCGGTTTGAGCCGCGCGCCGTGGAGTGCGACCGATTTGGTCAAAAGCCGCACGCCGCCCTTCGCAGCGTTATAGGCGGCGAGGTTGTGGCCGCCGACCAGCCCTGACACCGACGAGAGATTGACGATCGCGCCGCCGCCTCGCCGGATGAGCTGCAGCGCGTGCTTGCAACCGAGAAAGGTGCCGTCGAGATTGACCGCCATGACGCGCTGCCACGTCGCCAAGTCGAGATCCTCGACGCTGCCGACCGCGACGATGCCCGCCGCATTGACGAGGCCGTCGAGCCGCCCGCGCTCGCGCTCGATGGCGGCGATCGCGGCGAGCCAGTCGGCTTCGGCGGTGACGTTCGAGCGCGTGGTGCATCCGCCCGCGGCCGGCAAGATCGCTGGTCACCGCAACGCCGCCCTCGCTTGCCACCGCGGCGGCGACCGCCGCTCCGATGGCGCCGGCCGCGCCGGTCACCAGAACGACCTTGCCCTGGAGCCGGTTCACGGGGCGGGGCGCTTGCGGGGGCGAGTGTTGCCGTGTTACGCGGCTGCGATGGCGATGCCGGCCTGCTCGCAGGAATTGGCCACGTCGCAGACCGTGGCGCGCTGCATGTCGCGTTTCCAGCGAAGATCGTCGAATTCGGTGCCGCGGTGCATGGTGCAGCGATCGTCCCAGATGACGAGATCATGGACCCGCCAGCGATGGGTGTAGACGAATTGACGTTGCGTGGCATGGGCGACGAGCTGATCAACGAGCGCGCGGCCCTCCTGCGTCGGGCATGCCGAAGATCCGGCCGGCATGTGACGCGAGATAAAGCGACTTGCGGCCGGATTCGGGGATGGTGCGAACGACCACCTGCGGCACCGGCGGCAAACCCGCCGTTCCTCATCGCTGAATTCGGTGAAGCCAAGGCGGGCGCGCGAGTTGAAGATCGAATGCTCCGCCACAAGCGCAATCGAGGCGGCGCTTCATGTCGTCGGGCAACGCGTCATAGGCGGCGCGCTCGTCGGCAAATTCGGTATGGCCGCCGACTGTCGGAATCGAGCGTGCATAAAGCAACGACGCCCGCGCCGGCAGCCGTTTGAACGAGCTGTCGGTATGCCACAGCCGGTTGCCGAGCTGGAACATGCGCTGCCTCGAATCCTTGCCCCACACCTCGTTGTCGGGGCTCAGGTTGGAAACGTCGGCAAACTCCTGGCGCACGCGCAGCGGCTGATCTTTGCGAAACAGCGCGATCGTGGTTTCAAGCGGCCCGAACTGCCGCGCGAAATCGAGATGCTGGTCCTGCGACAGCTGCTGATCGGGGAAGATCAGGACCGCATATTTGGCGAAAGCTTGCTTGATGGCCGCGAGGTCTGGCGGCTCGATCTGTTTTGACAGGTCGACATCGCCGATTTCGGCGGCGAAGCTTGGCGTGACCGGACAGACGGTGATGGCCATGGTCGTTGCCTCCGGGCGCAGGCTGGCGTGCGGGATTAAATCACAATGGGCCGCCGCATGTCACCGGGTCGTCCCTATCGCGTCCGCTTCGCCGCCTCGGTTACGATCTTGTAGGCGTCGTTGAGCAACGGCTTTGTCTTCGACACGTCGGCGCCGACGCTGGAAAACGTCTTCATCATGTCCGCCTCCTCGCCGGCCGGCAAGCTGATGAGCTCGCCGCCGACGGCGATCCAGCCTTGGCGCGCCTTGTTGACGATGTCGATGGCCACGGGAGTGATCGCCGCCTGTTGCGCGGCGGCGTCGGTGTCGACGATCTTTTGCAGGTCGGCGGGCAAGGAATCGTACCAGGTCTTGCTGACCTCGACGATGGCATAGACGGCGGGCTGGCCGGTCTCGGTCACGTATTTCGCGGCGTCCACAAAGTGCATGGGGGTCCACACCACGATGCCGCCGACAGCGCCGTCGATGGCGCCCTGCTGGATCGCCGGCACAACGTCGCCGAGCGTCATCGCCACCGGCGTCGCGCCGAGCCGCGAGATCGCCTGCATCTGAAACGGCGAGGCGAGCACCCTGATCTTCTTGCCCTTGAAGTCGACCAAATGGCGGATCGCGTTTTTCGCGATAACCGAGGACGGCGAGTTCATGAACAGCGCCACGCCATGCAGCCCTTTGTCGGCGCCGAGGCCGAGCATCAGCTTGAGCACCGCCGGATCGGCGGCGAGGCGTTCGCCGTGCTCCATGGAATTGACCAGGCCGGGCGCCGCCATCACCTCGAAGCGCTCGTCGACGCCGACGAAGAATTCGGGCGGAATCAGCGCGCATTGGATGGCGCCGAATTGCGTGCCTTCGATCTGCCGCGGGATCGCGCCCAGCTGGCTCGCCGGATAAATCTCCGGCTTGATGCGGCCGCCGGAATCCTTCTCCATCGCCGCGGCATAGTCCTTGGCGAAGAAGTAGCTCGGATCGTTGAGCGTCGGCAGCGTGATCTTCATTGTGTAAGTCTTATCCTGTGCGAGTGCCGCACCAGGAGCGAGCATCGAGGACACAATGACCGTGCCGGCGACCGCGACGGCCCGTGCGACGAAATTCCGTGTCATAAATTTCATGGTGTCCACCCCCCCTCAAACCGAGACCTCCGATCATCATAGCCGAACGTGCGGTATCGGTCATTGACCGCCGCAAGGTCGGCGGTCCCGACCGGGCAGCGGGGCGGTTTGCTGTCGTCGCGGATATGGCGACATGATCCTTGACACTGGTCTCCGTTTTCGTTATATATGGGGACGACTTATTCTCGCCCGCAAGGACGCCACCGGGAGGCATATCCGGCGGTCGGGGCGAGGACGGTGCCCGCGGGCGGGCTTGCAACCCGCTCCCGGGCGGTCCGGGCATCATGCCTGCCGGCACTATGACCGGCATGCGAGGTGCGTCGCTGGATGTGGGCAGACCGTCGGCGGAGTGACCCGCCGCCCCTTGGACGGCCTCGCTCACGAAGCCTGGCCCGGATCGCACCAAGGGACCACACACCCCTTGGGCAGAGCCGCGGTGGAACGCCGGCAGGCGAGCGCGCCCGACAGCGGAAGGGCGGCGCAAGCCGCCTTCTCCGTGGCGCGCCGCCGTGCCCGCTGGCACGGCGTCTTGCACTCCTGCGTCTGCCGGCGTTCCGCTTCCTTGCTTCTTTCTTTCCTTTTTTCTTCGTAGCCCGGATTGAGCGCAGCGAAAGCCGGGATGGACATTGAAGCTTCTCGATCGTTCCCGGCTTTCGCAGCGCTCAATCCGGGCTACATTGCGTCGCTGTTTGACATCGCCGGCTTGCAAACTCGCGCGCCCGCGCCGCGGCAACGAATCAGTGTGAGCGAGTGGCAGACGGCCAACGGGATTTCCCCATTCGCCATTTCGCTGCTCGCCATTCCGGTACTCGCGCGGCCTTCACCGTTTCTTTGCCATACTGGCAAATCGGCCGGTCGCGGAACTTTCGGCCATACGATGGTGAAGCTTTTCCGCCATGCTTGCGGCCGCAAAAGGCGGGGAACTCGGCCGCCGGCCGCAGAGTTATCGCGCCGAGTTGCGGATCCCGGCAGCGTTCGGCGCAAGAGGTGTTGGCGTGATGCGTCGGCCTTGCAGCAAGTGCGCGCAGTGGTGTGCGGCGATCCTCGCCGGCGCGCTGGCTGCCGCCGTGCTCGGCGCCGCCCCGGTGCGGGCCGGCGGCTTGGTCGATTTTCTGTTCGGCCCCTCGCACGACCAGCAACCGCCGCCGCCGCCGCCGGAATATTATGCCGAGCCGCCGGCGCCGATCGGGCCGGTGGCGCCGGCGCCGTTCGGTCCGGAGAGCGTGCGCCAGGGCGCCGCCTCGACCGGCCGCGTCGTCGCCTATTGCGTGCGGCTGTGCGACGGCGAGCATTTTCCGCTCGGGCACATGACCAATGCGACGCCGGTCGAAACCTGCCGGGCGATGTGTCCGGCCAGCAAGACCAAGGTCTTCTTCGGCAGCGACATCGGCGCCGCGGTCGCCCGGGACGGCGCGCGCTATGCCGACCTCGACACCGCCTTCATCTACCGCAAGCAGCTGGTCGCCCCATTGCACCTGCAACGGCAAGGACGCGTTCGGCCTGGCGCCGTTCGATCTGTCGAGCGATCCGACGCTGCGGCCGGGCGACATCGTGTCGACCAAAGAGGGCCTGATGGCCTATAACGGCAAGAGCGGCAACGTCGCCGCCTTCACGCCGCTCGCCGCGCCGGCGCCCGCGCCGGTCAACCAGGTCACGCGGTAATTCCGCTCACGACAGCAGCTTTACGACCTCCTCGGCGATCGACAGCGAGGCCGTGAGCCCCGGCGATTCGATACCGAACAGATTGACGAGCCGCGGCATGCCGTGCGCGGGCGGGCCGGCAATCACGAAATCGGCCGCCGGCTCGCCCGGGCCGGTGAGCTTCGGCCGAATGCCGCAATAATCCGGCACCAGCGAACCGTCCGGCAGGCCAGGCCAATAGCTGCGGATGCGCGCATAGAACGCGTCGGCGCGTTTCGGAGTCGATGCTGTAGCTTTCCTCGGCGATCCACTCGACATCGGGGCCGAACCGCATGCGGCCGGCAAGATCGAGCGTTACATGGACGCCAAGCCCGCCGTCGACCGGCGTCGGATAAACCAGCCGCGAGAACACCGGCCGGCCGGCGAAGCTGAAATAATTGCCCTTGGCGAGGACGAGCCGCGGCACCTTGTCGGCCGGATAACCTTCGATGCGGCGCGCCAGCGCCTGCGCGCCGAGACCGCCTGAATTGACCACGGCGTCGAACTCGATTCCTGCCGGCGTCGCGGCCGCCGAATTGCACGCGCCAATGCGGCGCCCGGTAGCTTAATCGCTCGACCGGCGTCTCGAACGCGATCATGCCGCCGCGATCTTCGAGTTCGCCCCACAGCGCGCGCATAAATCCGTGGCTGTCGACGATGCCGGATTCCGGCGACAGCTAACGCGCCGATGCAGGACAGTTCCGCCTCCAGGGCGCGCGCCGCATTGCCGCCGATCGTGTCCAGGCCTTCGACGCCGTTTATCTCGCCTTGCGTCTTGATGGTCTCGACCTTGACCAGCTCGGCCTGGTTGTCGCCACGACGAGCTTGCCGCATTTGCGATGGCCGACGCCGTGGCTCGCGCAAAATTCGTAGAGCATGCGGCGGCCGCGCACGCAGTGGCGCGCGCGCAGCGAATCGGTCGGATAATAAAGGCCGCCATGGACGACTTCGCTGTTGCGCGAGGACACGCCGTTGGCGATGCCGCCGGTCGCCTCGGCAACGGTCACGTCGTGGCCGGCGAGCGCCGCGGCGCGCGCGACGGCCAAGCCCGACCACGCCGGCGCCGATCACCAGAACCTGCATCGCGCTGTCCGCCCTGACGTTTCCAGGCCATAAGGTATTGATCTATATAAAAGGTGCGGCTTTGGAGGGGAAAATACCATGGCGGACAATGTCGTCCGGATTTGCGCGCAAGCCGATATCGCGCCGGAAACGGTGAAGGCGTTCGAGGTCGGCGACTGCGGCTTGCGGTCTTCAATATCGACGGCAAGTTCTATGTCACCGACGACGAATGCACCCATGCCGCGGCGAGCCTTGCCGACGGCATGCTGGAGGGCGACGTGATCGAATGCTGCATGCATTTCGGCGCCTTCCACGTGCCCACCGGCGCGGTGAAGGCGCCGCCCTGCGAACTGGCGCTGCGCACCTATAAAGTGGTGCTGCAAGACGGCGACATATTACGTCGATCTCGACCGCGACGCCGCCGGCGAGCCGGCCTGAATGTCCCGATAACTCCGATCAGGCGATCTGTCCCGCTATGCCGGTTGCAACCGGCAAGCCGAGCATCTTCCCTGCGTGAAGAAGTTTCTTATCGAGTGTGTAGATCTTTTGCGCGCCGTGATTTGCGGCCACGGCAAGATGCATAGCGTCCCCGCCGCGTAGGCCCGTGTCTGGAACTGCTGGAGATAGCGCTTACAAAGATCAAAGTCATTTACGGTCCGGCAAGATAACGCTGAATGATCTTGTCTACGGCCATTTCGAACTGAGCATCGAGGTCAACTGCCTCCTGCGCTTCCATAATTCCCATCCGCACGTCGCGCGCGAGAACGGATGAGAATTCGATACGCACCCAATGACTGATCGCCAGTTCTCCCGCGGTTTGTTGTTGAAGAAAGCGCTGAATGCTGTTGCTGTTGGCTTCTTTGCGGAAGGCCGGAGTGAGGAAGCTCGTATCGCAGTAAAACATTATCTTTCTTCATCCCGCATTGCGCGAAGCAGGACATGGCTCGGTTTGCTCCATGGCGGCATCCTCGCGCGAAGTTCAGACAGGTCGGGAAATGGCTGCTTCGGCGGCGACACCGCGGCGATACGCGCTGCCGGACGACCGTGGCGCGTGATCACGATTTCTTCGCCGGCCGCGACCTTGTTCAACAGTTCGCTCAATCGCGTCTTGGCCTCGACCAGGCTGACCGTGAGCATCATGCCTCTCCAATGGTCAGAAAACTGGTCATATATATCAGGGTGGCAATCATCCCGCCAGCCGGCCGGCGGCGATAGCCGGTTTTGCTCGACCGCGAAATTCATTATAAGCGCCGGCACAGGCCGGACCGGAACGAAGCGACCAAAGGAACAGAAATGTATGCAGGCCCTGGCGTGAAAACGAGCCCGGATTTTCCGATCCCCGACACCATGAAAGCGTGGGTTCTGGGCAATCCCGGCGAGCTGAAACTCACCGAAAAGCCGGTTCCGGTGCCCAAGCGCGCCGAGGTTCTGGTGCGCATCGACGCGGTCGCGATCTGCGCCACCGACCTCGAAATCATCGACCACGGCTCGCCGGCGCTGATCCAGGGCGGCAAGCCGTTCAACAAGAATTTCACGCCGGGCCACGAATATATGGGCACGGTGGCGGCGCTCGGTCCCGGCGTCGACGAGTACCGCATCGGCCAGCGCGTCACCGTGGAAATCCACGCCGGCTGCGGCCAGTGCAAGCGCTGCCGCGAGGGCATGTACACCTCGTGCCACAACTACGGCCTCAATTACGGCGACGTCGACAAGGGCCACCGCGCCAACGGCTTCACCACCGACGGCGGCTTTTGCGAATATCAGGTCAACAACATCAACACGCTGGTCGCCATTCCCGACGCCATGTCGGACGAGGAGGCGACGCTGGTGGTCACCGCCGGCACCGCGATGTACGGGCTGACCGAACTCGGCGGGCTCGTCGCCGGCGAAAGCGTCGTCGTCACCGGACCCGGGCCGATCGGTCTCCTCGGCGTCGCGGTGGCGAAGGCGCTGGGCGCGCAGCCGGTGATCCTCACCGGCACGCGCGACAACCGGCTCAAGATCGGCCGCGAGCTCGGCGCCGATCACGTCGTCAATGTGCGCAACGAAGACGCGGTCGAGGCGGTCAAGCGCCTCAACGGCGGCAAGGGCGTCGATTACGTGGTCGAATGCTCGGGCGCGCCGAACGCGGTCAACGAAGCGATCCGCATGGTCAATCGCGGCGGCAAAGTCTGCCTCGCCGCATTCCCGCATGCCGAGACGCCGGTCGACGTCGCCCACATCGTGCGCAACAATATCTATCTCTACGGCATCCGCGGCGAAGGGCAAGAGCGCGACCCATCGCGCCGAGGCCTTCATGTCGCAAAAGCGCTTCGACGCCACCAAAATCCACACCCACACCTTCGCGCTCGACGATCTGCCGACCGCGATCCGCTACGCCAAGGACCGCGTCGACGATGCGATCAAGGTGGTGGTCAAGGCCAAGGGCGTCGCCGCGCATCGGGTCGCGGCGGAATAGACGCGTTGCCGCGCCAATCAGCGTTTGCGGATCCGGAACGTCAAGAGCTTCTTATCCTTGCGCGTATCTTCCAGCGCGTCACCGGTCTGATTGAGGAGGTTCGGAATGTCGATCGCGGTCAGCGGATCGGTGCATTCGACGATGAAAATGTCTCCCCGCTGCGCCTGACTGAGCGCCTTCTTGGTGCGCAGCGCCGGCAGCGGGCATTTCAGGCCGCGCAGATTGAGGGTCTTTTCGGTCATTTCTGCTGTCGCTAATCCTCTTATTGTCATCGTCCGCGAACGCGGACGATCCAGTATCCGCCTGCTCCTGAGATATATACTGCCTTTTCGGTGTTTACTGGATGCCCGCCGTCGCGGGCATGACAATAGAAGGCTAATGGCGACTTCCGACGCACCTCAGCGCATTTCGCGGCTGACGCCGCTCAGCGCCGTGCTTGCGCTCATCGACACACGCGTCGGCGCGGTGGCGCCGCAAAAATCCGCAGTCGAAGCGGCGCTCGGCTTAACGCTTGCGGAGGATGTCGTGGCGGCGAAGCGTCCATCGCGGCCCATCGCCTTGCGTGACGGCTTTGCCGTCGAGGCCGCCACAGTCGCGGACGCCGGCCCTTACGTGCCCGTAGCACTGTCCGTCGACGGCGCGCCGGATCGACGCCGGCGAGCCGCTGCCGGACGAAGCCGACGCGGTGCTGCCGCTTGACGCCGTTACGTTGCGCGGCGACCGCGCCGAAGCTGTCGCTGCCGTTGCGGCAGGCGAGGGCGTCTTGCCTGCGGGCGGCGATGCCGCGCCGCAGACGCCCTTGCGCCGACGCCGGCAAGCGATTACGCGCCATCGATATCGCGGCTCATTCGTGCGGCCGGCATCGAGAACGTCACGATCCGCGCGCCGCGCATCCGCATCGTTCCCGGCGGCGGCGACGGGCTCTCCGGCGATCGACGCGGCGCTCGCAATGCTCATTCGTTGTGTTCGCTGGATCCGGCGGCTTGGTCGTTGGCGGATCAGATCGACGCTCGATGACCGCCCTGGCACGACGAACAAGTCCGACGCCGCCATCGCCGTCGGCGGCACCGGCAGCGGACGCGAGGATTCGGCCGTGCGGACATTGGCGCGGCTCGGCCGGGTCGAAGCGCACGGCATCGCCATATCGCCGGGCGAAACCGCGGCCTTCGGCTTTGCCGGCACTCGGCCGGTGCTGCTGGTTCCCGGCCGTCTCGACGCCGCCTTGGCGGTCTGGCTTTTGATCGGCCGCCACCTCGTCGCCAAGCTCGCCGGCGGCCGCGTCGAGGATAGGGCGACGGCAATGCCATTAAAACGCAAAGTGACCTCCACGATCGGCATGACCGAATTGATCCCGGTCAGTTGTAACGGTGGCTTGGCGGAGCCGCTTGGCTCCGGCTATCTGTCGTTCACCGCGCTGGCGAGTAGCGACGGCTTTATCGTCGTGCCGCCCGACAGCGAAGGCTTTGCCCCAGACACGCCAATCGCCGTGACACCATGGCCATAAATCCCGAGCAGAACCGGCCCGGCGCGGCGATCCTCGACGCGGTGCGGCGCGCCGCGCGGCAGGAGCAATTTCTGGAAGTGGTCTCGGCTGCCGAAGCGCGCCGGCGCTTCGAAGCCTGCATCGACCGTTCGCCGCTCGGCGCCGAGACGCAGCCGCTTGCCGCGATTCTTGGCCGCGTGCTTGCGGCCAACGTGATCGCGCCTGTCGATGCGCCGCCGTTCGACCGCGCCAATGTCGACGGCTTTGCGGTGCGTGCCGCCGATACGGCCGGCGCCAGCGATGGCGCGCCGAAGCGGCTTGCGCTCAACGCCGAAGTGATCGCCTGCGGCGTCGAGCCCGCCGTCGAAGTTAAGCCCGGCACCGCAACCGCAATCGCCACCGGCGGCGTCATCCCGCGCGGCGCCGATGCCGTGGTGATGATCGAGCAGACCGAACTCGTCGAGCACGATGTCGCGCCGGCTATTGCGCTGCGCCGCGCGGCGGCGAGCGGGCAGTTCATCTCCTTCGCCGGTTCCGACATTGCGCGCGGCGAAACTTTGCTGCGCCGCGGCAGCCAGGTCGGCTCGCGCGAGATCGGCATGCTCGCGGCCTGCGGGTTCGCGGCAATCGAGATAGTGCGCCGCCCACGCGTCGCTGTGCTCTCGACCGGCGACGAATTGGTCGAGCCCGGCCGGCCGCTGCGTCCGGGCGGCGTCTATGACAGCAACGGCGCCATCCTTGCCGCCGCGATCGTCGAAACGGGCGGCGAGCCGGTGCCATTCGGCGCCTTCCCCGACGACGAGCTTGCGCTCGAATTGGCCATGCGCAACGCGCTCGATAGCTGCGATATCGTCGTGCTGTCCGGCGGCACGTCGAAGGGCGCGGGCGACCTGTCGCATCGCATCGTGTCGCGGCTCGGTAAGCCCGGCATCCTGGTGCACGGCGTGGCGCTGAAACCGGGCAAACCGCTTTGCCTCGCGGTGATCGGCGACACGCCGCTGATCGTGCTGCCGGGATTCCCGACCTCGGCGATTTTCACCTTTCACGCCTTCGTCGCCCCGATCGTCCGGGCCCGCGCCGGATTGCCGCCCGAAGCCGCGCGCACCGTCACCGCGCGCGTGCCGGTGCGGATTGCGTCCGAGCTTGGCCGCGAGGAATTCGTGCTGGTTTCGCTGATCGCCGGCGGCGACGGCCTGATCGCGTTCCCGACCGGCAAAGGCTCGGGCGCGGTCACCGCATTCTCGCAGGCCGATGGATTTCTTGCGATCGAGGCGCTCGCCACCGCGCTCGACGCCGGCGCCAGCGCCGAAGTGACGCTGATCGGGAAGACCGAACGCGCGCCCGACCTCGTCATCATGGGCAGCCACGATATTGCGCTGGACGTCGTGGTGGGCGCGCTCGCCGAGCGCGGCTTTAGCGCGCGCACCATCGCCATCGGCAGCCTCGGTGGCGTCAATGCCATAAGCCGCGGCGAATGCGATCTGGCACCGGTGCATCTGGTCGACCCGGCGACCGGCATATACAACAAGCACTTGCTCGCGCCAGGCCTTACGCTGGTGCCCGGCTGGCGGCGCATGCAGGGCTTTGTGTTTCGGCCCGGCGATCCGCGGTTCGACGGCCGCAGCGCCGATGCTGCGCTCAAGACGGCGCTTGCCGATACGGCGATCCTGATGGTCAACCGCAATGCCGGCTCCGGCACGCGCGTCCTGATCGACGGGATTTTGCGCGGCGCGCGGCCGTCCGGCTACGCCAATCAGCCGCGGTCGCACAACGCGGTCGCCGCGGCGATCGCGCAAAACCGCGCCGATTGGGGCGTCGCCATCGAGCCGGTGGCGCGAATGTACGGGCTCGGCTTTCTGCCGGTCGCGCCCGAGCACTACGATTTCCTGCTGCGCCAAGCCCGCCGCGACCGGCCGGCGGTGCAGGCGTTTCTCGATGTCTTGCGCGATGACGCGACCCGCGCCGGCATCCGCGCCCTGGGCATGGAACCGGCGGACCAACCATCCATATAATGGCAGCATGCGCATCATCGGTCTCGCGGGCTGGAGCGGCTCCGGCAAGACGACGCTGGTCACCAATGTGATCCCGGTGCTGGTCGGCGCGCGGGCTGAAAGTCGCCACCGTCAAGCACGCGCACCATGAATTCGACACCGACCAGCCGGGCAAGGATTCCTGGCTGCACCGCCAGGCCGGCGCCAGCGAAGTCGCGATCGTGTCGAGCCGGCGCTGGGCCATCGTCCACGAATTGGGCCAAGGACCCAAGCAGGAGCCCGAACCGCCGCTCGGCGACGTGCTGGCGAAGCTCTCAGCCCGTCGATCTCGTCATCGTCGAAGGCTTTAAGCGGCATTTGCATCCCAAGCTCGAAGTCTATCGCGCCGCGGTCGGCAAGCCGCTGTTGCATCCCGACGACGATTGCATCGTCGCCATCGCCACCGATGCGCCGCTGAAGCAGGCGCAGGTGCCGGTGCTGATGCTCGACGACATCGAGGGAATCGCCAATGTCTTGCAAGCCGAGGCGCTGCCGCGCGAGCAGATCGGCGAAAGGCAAAGTGAATTGCCGCGGAGCCAAACGTAATGGCGCAGCTCAGCGACGATTGCTTTGCCTTCAACGGCCCGCTGCTTCCGGTCGCCGAGGCCGAGCGCCTGATCGCCGAGCGGGTCGGCCGGTCGACGGCCGCGAAACCGTGACGCTGCGCGAAGCGTTGGGCCGCGTGCTCGCCGAAAATCTCGTCGCGCCGGTCAATGTCCCGCCGTTCGATAATTCCGCGGTCGACGGTTACGCGGTGCGCGGCGACGATCTCGATGCGAACGGCGAGAAACGTCTTGCCATTGTCGATCGGGTCGCCGCCGGCCACGCCGCGCGTCACGCGGTCAAGGCCGGCGAAGCGATCCGCATTTTCACCGGCGCGCCGATGCCGGCCGGCGCCGACACCGTGTTCATGCAGGAGGATTGCCGCATCGACGGCGATTGCGTCGTGGTGCCGCCCGGATTGAAGCGCGGCGCCAACCGCCGGCTGGCCGGCGAGGATATGCGGGCCGGCGCGGTGGCGTTGCCGGCCGGGCCGCCGGCTTGCCGTGCAGCACGTCGCGCTCGCCGCGGCGCTCGGGCTGACCAGGCTTGACGTGCACCGGCGCGTGCGGGTCGCGTTGTTCTCGACCGGCGACGAAATCGTCGAGCCGGGCTCGGCGCTGCCGCGCGCCGCGCTCTACGATTCCAACCGTTATCTGCTGGCGGGCCTGATCGCGCGGTTTGACGCCGAGGTCACCGATCTCGGCATTCTTGAGCGACGATCCGCAGAAAGCTGCAAGGTGCGCTCGCCGCCGCCGCGGCCGATCACGATCTGGTGCTGACCTCGGGCGGCGTTTCGACCGGCGAGGCCGATCATGTGCGCGACGCGATCGAAAGCATCGGCCGCATCGTGTTCTGGCGCGTGGCGATAAAGCCCGGCCGGCCGGTGGCGATGGGCGTGATCCGCAGCAGCAGAGTTGGCGGCAACAGCCGACGGCGGCGACGGCGCGGCCTTCGTCGGCCTGCCGGGAAATCCGGTGGCGGTGTTCGTCACCTTCGTGCGCGTGGTGCGGCCGCTGTTGTTGCGGCTTGTCCGGCGCTTTGCCCGAGCCGCTCGTCGCCATGCCGGCGCGCGCGGCGTTCTCCTACAAGAAACGCAAAGGCCGGCGCGAATACGTGCGCGTCGCGCTGCGCACTGCGGCCGACGGCACCGATCGAGGCGGTCAAATACGAGCAGGACGGCGCCGGCGTTCTCACCTCCCTCACCGAAACCGACGGCCTGGCGGAATTGACCGAAGACGTGACCAAGATCGAGCCCGGCGCAACGGTCGGCTTTCTCTCCTACGCGTCGCTGGTCGGCTGAATATTGCGGTACGCGCGGCGATGCGCCTCGGCGCGCGCCGCGTCTTCGGGCGTGTTGACGTTGAAGAACGGATCGACCGGCTCGACCGGCCAGTCGGCGATGGCGACGCCATGCCGCGCGGTCCAGATCTCGATCTTGTGCAAGTCGCTCGATCGACGAGCGCGCGGCGCAAATCCTCGCGCAGCGCGACCGGCCACAGCGCCGACGACCGGATGACGCCATTGCCCGGAGCGCGCGCAGGCGAGCGGGAGAGCGGCGGCGAAGCGCGCCTCGTGCAGCCGCGGCACCAGATCCCTCGGCAAAAACGGACAATCGCCGGGCACGCTCAACAGCCATTCGCAGGCCGGCGCATTGCGCCGCCGCCCAGTCGAGCCCGGCAAGGATGCCGGCGAGCGGGCCGGCAAAATCCGGCACGCTGTCGGCGACCACCGGCAGGCCGGTATCGGCAAAGCGCGCCGGATCGCCATTGGCGTTGATGATGACGGCCGCGCATTGCGGGCTGATGCAAGCGAGCACGCGCTGCAGGATCGTTTCGCCGCCGATGCGGATGCGCGCCTTATCGCCGCCGCCCATGCGGCGCGCCAGGCCGCCGGCGAGCACGAGGCCGAGAGTAGGGGGCGTCGTCACGCGCGGTTCAACTCACTCATCGTGCACCGCGGCCTTGCGCCGGTGCTTGGCGCTTTCGTCCTCGACATAAGCGAGGTCCTGATCGAACACGATGCGGTCTTCGCCCGGCAAGCGCGATGAAGCGTTTGCCGCGGGCGCGGCCGATCAGCGTCAAATTCGCCTTGCGCGCCAGCTCGACGCCCCAGGCGGTGAAGCCGGAGCGCGAGATCAGGATCGGAATGCCCATGCGCACCGTCTTGATCACCATCTCCGAGGTGAGCCGGCCGGTGGTGTAGAAAATCTTGTCGGCGGCGCCGACGCGATGCTTGAACATCCAGCCGGCGATCTTGTCGACGGCGTTGTGGCGGCCGACGTCCTCCATATAGACCAGCGGCCGGTCCTCGACCGCGAGCACGCAGCCGTGGATCGCGCCGGCCTCGAGATAAAGCGACGGCGTGGTGTTGATCTTGTGGGTGAGCGTATAAAGCCACGATGTGCGCAATTCCGCCGCCGGCAGCGTGACGTTCTCCAGCGCTTCCATCAGATCGCCGAACACGGTGCCTTGGGCGCAGCCCGAGGTCTGCACCTTCTTCTTCAGCTTTTTCTCGTAATTGGTCTTGCGCTTGGTGCGCACCACCACGACCGACAATTCCTCGTCGTAATCGACGCCGGTGACGGTGTCGTCGGGTTTGAGCATGTTCTGGTTGAGCAGATAGCCGAGCGCGAGATATTCGGGATGATCGTTGATGGTCATTGCGGTGACGATCTCCTGGGAATTGAGGAAGATCGTCAAGCGCGCGCTCGACCACGACCGCGGTTTCGATCGCGGCGCCGGTCTGGTCGACGCCGTGACGCGCTCGGTCAGGCGCGGGTCGCGCGGATCGGGGCGGATGAGATAATCGTCGTCGGGCGAATTCATGCCGCTAATGTAGGGCAAGGCGAGCACCGGCGAAAGCGCGCAAGAGTGCGGATTGCACCGTGCAAACGCGAGAGGCCCGGCTTGTGCCGGGCCTCCGCACACTCACTTACTGCACGCCGCCTGGCAATATCAGCCGACAAAGCCGCCAGGCACCCAATTCAAAAGACTGATCGGCAATGCACTACCGGGGAGCCACAGCAATAACCCGCGTCTCGTGACGTCCGCCGGCGTCGCCTGTTCAAAACTGGCAGGATAACGCCGGCGCAGCACGAAAGTTCCACGCGGGGTCGCCGCGGCTCGGGTGCGCTTCGAGCCGGCCTTGGCCGCGCCGAAAGGCCGATTTTGCGCGGGTTGTAACTCAAGGCCCTGCCGTTATATTGCGCTCGTTTCCCTTATCCGGAGGGGTGGCCGAGTGGCTGAAGGCGCACGCTTGGAAAGCGTGTATACGGGAAACCGTATCGTGGGTTCGAATCCCACTCCCTCCGCCAAGTTTTCCGCGTGCGCCGAACGGAGTGGGATATCGAACCCACGATTTATCCCGCGCCTCGCTTTTGTCTTCGATAAAGCGAGGCGCGAATAAACGCGCTCGCTGCGCGAGCGCTGACGGGTTCGAATCCCACTCCCTCCGCCAAGTTTTCCGCGTGCGCCGAACGGAGTGGGATACCGAACCCACGATTTTTCCCGCTCCTCGCTTTTCTCTTTGGACAAAGCGAGTGACGTGAGCATCGTGCGCGGCGACCTACTGGCCGCTCGGCGTGCGCACGCCGATCCAGGAATCGCGCACCTGCTGGTAGTGCACCATGGGGTCGTAAACCGGCACCGGCAGCTTCAGCTCTTGCGCCGAAAGCCGTCCCACCGCGGACAACAGGCTGTAGGAAGCAACCACCCGGTCGTGTTGCGCCACGATCAGGCTTTGCCGGGCATTGACCAGGACTTGCTCGGCGTTGAGCACGTCCTGGGTCGTGCGCTGACCGGCGAGCGCCTCGTTACGGACGCCGGTCAATGCCCGCTCGGCGGCGTCGTTCTGGCGTGTCGCCGCTTCGACCTGCACTTTCGCTGCTTGCAGTTGGCCCCAGGCCTGTGTCACGTTCGCCCGCGTCTGATCGCGCACCTGCTCGACATTGAGACGTTCCCGGCCGAGATTTTCCTTGTCCGAACGGATCGTCGAATATTCGGCGCCGCCCTGATAGAGCGGCACCGAGAGATTGAGCATCACCGTGTCGGTGTACAGCTTGGGCGTCGTGATCTGAGGAAATAATTGCTGCTGAACATTGTATTGGCCGGTGAGCGTCGGCCACAGCGCGCCCTCCGCGATCTTGACTTGCAGTTGCGCAACGTCGACGCCGTACAGCGCTGCGATTACGGAAGGGTTGTCCGCGATACCGAATGCAATTGCGGCGTTGAGCGTCGATGGCGCGAGCCGGTCGACCGCCGACGCCGGAGCCAGTTTTTCCGGTTCCACGCCGATGATCCGCCGGTAATTGGCCCGTGTCGTCATCAGCGTCGATTGCGCGGCGGCCAATGCCGCTTGCCCGGCCGCCAATTGGGCCTCCGATTGCGCGACGTCGGTGTCCGTCACCTGTCCCGCCGCGAACCGGTTGCGCGTGTCCTGCAGCGTGCGCTGCAAAACGCGAACATTGCTCTCTTGAACTTCGAGATTTGCGCTGTCACGCGACATGTCCATATAGACGGTCGCCGCCGCCAGCAGCACCGACTGCTCCATGACGCGCAGCGTCTCGCGCGCCGCGGAGACTTGGCCCTCCGCCGCGCGGACCTTGTTCGCGGTCTGCTGGCCGTTGAAGATCGTCTGCGAGACGGTGCCGCCGACCGAATAGGGCGTCGTCAGGCCGCGATCCACAAAGGACGCGCCCTTGGGCAACAGCGGCGGGGTCGGCGGGATGACCTGCTTGAGATCCGTGTATTGCCGCCCGACCGTGGCATCGGCGGCGACCGTCGGGCGATAACCGGACAGCGCCTGCGGCACGCTCTCGTCGGTCTGGCGCACGATGGCGCGTTGCGCATTGAGCTGAGGGTTATTCTCATAGGCTCTGGCAAGCGCTTGCTCGATGGTCTCTGCGACCGCTTCGCGCCGCGCGGCGGCAACGAGCATCATGCCGACAAGCATTGCCACCACGAGCTTGCGACGACCGCCTCGCCGCGGAACGCTCCACGCCCTTGGAGCCACAATTCTACTCGTCACCATCAGCCCCAATCCGACCGCCGGCGACCTTAACGTGAGGGCGTTTGCCTTACAAGATTAGCGGCGTGTCGACCCGCCGGCTCTGTATGCGCCGGGCGAACAGCCGCATTTCGCGCATTCCGAACATCAGCGTGGCGAGCATGAGCGGAAGGAAGAAATCAAGTACGCGGAATGTCAGCAATGTGGCAAGCAGTTCCTCGCGTTGATATTGCGGCAGACCGATCAGTATCGCGGCTTCGACGACGCCGAGGCTGCCTGGCGCGTGACTGATGGCGCCAAGAAGCGTGGCGAGGACGAAGACGACGACGAGGGTGGCAAAGTCGACGCTCGGACTGGCCGGCAGCAGCACGTAGATCGACAACGACGCCAGCAAGCGATCGAGCGTGCCGATGCCGATTTGCAACAGCGTGCGCCGCAAATTGGGTAACACTATGCGCCAATCGGCCCGGCCGACGATGCGGGGCCGCGGCACGAGCCAGATCAGGTAGCAGGCGATGGCAAACAGTCCGGCAAGCCCGATCGGCCGGTTGAGCCACGGCGGCAAACGATCGATGACGCTCAAAGCGGCGGGTGCGCAGGCCACGGCTCCGCCGAGCACGAAGACGTTGCCCAGCCAAAACGTCATGGCGCTGACGAATGCGATCTTGGCGATATCGACGACGTTTAATTTCCAGAACGAATAGACGCGGAAGCGCACCAGCCCGCAGGTCAGCGTCGCCGCGCCGAGCGAATGACCGATCGTGTAGCTGGTGAAGCTCGTAAAGGCGACGACCCGCAGCGGAATCTTGTCCTTGCCGATCGTGCGCAGCGCAAACAGGTCATAACCGATGAGGTTGACGTAGCCGGCAACGACAAGCGCGCCGGCAATCAGGATGCACAGACCCGATTGCGCCTCGATCGCGACGACGACTTTGCCGACCTCGATACCGCGCAACAGATGATAGAGCGTCGCGACGGCGACGATGACGATCGCGATACTGATCGCGATGCTGATCCGGTTTCGGCCGACGCCGCGCACGATCGTCTGCGTGATTGGGTGCGCTGCTGCCAGGGCGATATCCACTCCGTCGGCCGAATCGCAAGCGCAAGGTCTCACCCGTTTGTAACAGCAATGTTACGGCCGGCGCCGCGAGCGGCGCCGGCTGCTCCCGGCCGTCACACGGTTGAGATATGAAATGGCAATTCTCGTCGCATGCGAATCACAGATAGAGCGGCTGGGCGACCGCGGCCGAAAGCGCCGCAATGAGAATTCTGGTCGCGACCGACGCATGGCGTCCGCAGGTCAACGGCGTGGTGCGGACATTGGGATCGCTGGCGCGGGCCGCCGCCAAGCTCGGCGTCGAAACCGATTTTCTCTCGCCGGACGGGTTTTGGACGTTTCCGGTGCCGACCTATCCCGGCCTGCGGCTCGCCATGCCGCGGCGCAAGCGTATCGCCGAGCGCATCGCGGCAGCCCGGCCGGACGCCATCCATATCGCGACCGAAGGCCCGATCGGCCATGCGGTGCGGGCCTACTGCATCAGGCACGATCGCCCGTTCACGACAAGCTATACGACGCGGTTTCCGGAATATATTTCGGCGCGCTCGCCGATTCCGCGGCAGTGGATTTACAGCGCGCTGCGGCGATTCCATGCCGCTGCGTCGGTGACCATGGTGGCGACGCCATCGCTGATGACCGAACTGTCGGAGCGCGGGTTCGGCAATCTCGGCATGTGGACGCGTGGGGTGGACGTCGATCTGTTCCGGCCGGATCGCGCCATCGATCTCGATTTTCCACGGCCGATCTTCATGACCGTGGGCCGCGTCGCGGTCGAAAAGAACCTGCCGGCGTTCCTTTCGCTCGAGCTGCCGGGCAGCAAGGTGGTCATCGGCGCGGGACCCCAGCAGGCGGAACTCAAACGGCGCTATCCCGCCGTGAAATTCCTCGGCCAATTGGACAACGGCATTCTTGCCGCCCATCTCGCGGCGGCGGACGTCTTCGTGTTTCCGAGCCGCACCGATACGTTCGGTATCGTGCAATTGGAAGCATTGTCGAGCGGCGTTCCCGTCGCCGCCTTTCCGGTCACCGGCCCGAAGGACGTGATCGGCGACAATCCGATCGGGGTGTTGAACGAAGATCTTCGCACCGCCTGCATGCAGGCGCTTTGGATTTCCCGCGAATCCTGCCGCGAATTCGCGCTGCGTTATTCCTGGGAGAACAGCGCGCGCCAGTTCATCGATCACGCCCGCAAGGTCGCCGTAGGAGCCGCACGCGGGGCTGCCATGGCGACTGCGGCCCCCGCATCCGCCGACGAACCGGCCGGCCAGGCGCTGATGCCCGGCCGCAACACGAGGGTCACGCATGAGCATTCAGTCTGACGTGGATTTGGACAGTGCGACGGTCACCAAAGCCTATGCGCGCTGGGCGCCGGTCTACGATCTGGTCTTCGGCGCGGTGTTCGAGCGCGGCCGGCAGGCCGCCATAGCGGCCGCCGAACGCGTCGGCGGCCGCGTTCTCGAAGTCGGCGTCGGCACCGGAATCTCGCTGCCATACTATTCGCAAAGCTGCCGGTTGTGCGGCGTCGATATTTCCGCGCCCATGCTGCGCAAGGCGCAGGAGCGCGTCGCCGAATTTGGCTTGCGCAACGTCGAGGGCCTTTGGGTCATGGATGCCGAGCATCTGTCGTTCCCCGACGCGGCATTCGACGTGGTCGTCGCCCAATACGTCATCACCACGGTGCCGAATCCAGAAGCCACGCTCGACGAGTTTGCCCGCGTGCTAAAACCCGGCGGCGAAATCGTGCTGGTCAGCCGGGTCGGCGCGGAAGCCGGTTTGCGGCGTTCGCTCGAGCATTGGTTCCAGCCGGCCGCGCGCAAGCTCGGTTGGCGCACCGAATTTTCCTTCGCGCGGTATTCGCGATGGGCCGGGCAAGTTCCCGGCATGCGGCTTATCGAGCGCCGCGCCATGCCGCCGTTCGGGCATTTCTGCCTGATCCGCTTCGGCAAAGATGACGGAACGCATCGCGCGCCGGCGACCGAAACGATGCGCGCCGCGGGCTGAGCGCCCGGCTACGGCCCCGACGGCACGGCAAGCGAGTCACAGGTCTGTCACACGGCCCTCGCTGTCACACCGGATTCACCGAATCGCCATAGCCAGACATGACGGCCGGACGACGGAGAAAACAGCACATGCAAAACTTTCTCGATGCCTTGCGCCTGCAGCGCTGGGACGATCATCGTTATTATCACCACAGCCGGATCAACCAATCGCTCCACTTCGTCAGCGCGGTGAGCTTTCTGTTTGCCTATGTGATGATGTTCAAGGATCCGGCGATCTCGGCGCTGGCCGGCTGGCTCGTTGCGATGACCACGCGGCAGACCGGGCATTTTTTCTTCGAGCCCAAGGATTACGACGAGGTGAACCAAGCGAGCCACGAATACAAGGAGGAGATCAAGGTCGGCTATAATCTGCGGCGCAAAGTCGTGCTGCTGACGATCTGGGCCGCCTCGCCGCTTCTTCTCTATCTCGATCCGAGCTATTTCGGCCTGTTCAGGCCGGCCGCCGACAAGACCGAGTTCGTGCGCCATGTCGCTGCGATCTGGCTCGCGCTCGGCATCGGCGGCGTCATTTTCCGGACGGTCCAATTGTTCATCATCAGGGACGTACAGACCGGCCTGGTGTGGGCGACCAAAATCCTGACCGACCCGTTCCACGACATCAAGCTCTATCACAAGGCGCCGCTTGCCTTGCTGCGCGGCGAGTTGATCGATCCCGGCATCGGCACGGAATGGGACGAGGAGGACGCCGAGGAATTGCCGCGGCCGAGTTGATCGCGCGAAATCGCTAATGCTCGTTCCGGTCGGGAAACAGCCGGTGCATGACCATCTCTTTAAGGATGGTCCGCCTGATCGCCTTGTCGGAGAGCGCCGGGTTATTCCACCACCAGCCATCGTTATGCATCGCCTCCCCCGCGGCGACGAAGCGGTCGGCGACGGCCTCGAAATCGGCGTCGGTGTAATCGAGGCTGAAGATCAGGCGGCCGGTGCCGATCCAGCTCAGCAACAGGCCTTCGGCGCGCAGATAATATTGCAGCATCCAGTTATAGCGGCATGGACGGGTATAGCAGACGGTCCAGATCGACGACAGGTTCGCCACCTCGACCGGCAGCGCTGCCTCGGCAAGCCGCCGGTTGAGGGCATGCGCGCGTTCGTCCCAGAGCCGGTCGAGGTCGCGATAAAGCGCATCCGCCTGCGGGGTTTGCAGCTGCCGCAAAAATTCGTTCATCGCGGCCATCACGTAAGGATGTGCGTTGAACGTACCGCGGGCAAAGCAGATATCGGCCGGGCGATCGTCGCGGAAACGTTTCATCAGACAGCGCTTGCCGCAGACGACGCCGACGGGCAGTCCGCCGCCGAGCGTCTTGCCGTAAGTGACGAGGTCGGCCCGTACCCCGAAATAGTCCTGCGCGCCGCCTTTGGCGAGGCGGAATCCGGTGAACACCTCGTCGAAGATGAGAACGATGTTGCGTTCGGTGCAGACGGCGCGCAATCGGGCGAGCCATTCGGCGTAAGCGGCCTTGTCGAAATGCGCCGCGCGTGTGCTGTCGATCAAGGACGAATCGCTCGGCGGCGACGCATTGGGATGCAAGGCTTGCAGCGGATTGACCAGCACGCAGGCGATATTCCGCCGCCTGCGCAGCACGCCCAACGCATCCTCGGACATCTCGGTCAGCGTATAGGTTTCGTGCGCCGGTACCGGATTGCCGACGCCCGGCTGCACGTCGCCCCACCAGCCGTGATAGGCGCCGCAAAATCGGACCAGATGCGACCGCCCGGTGTGGTAGCGCGCAAGCCGCACCGCCTGCATCACGGCTTCGGTGCCCGACATGTGGAACGAGACTTCGTCGAGCCCGGAAATCTGTTTCAGGATGGTCGTGTTCTCGACGATCAGCGGATGATAGAGACCCAGCACCGGG
This sequence comes from uncultured Alphaproteobacteria bacterium, assembly GCA_963729335.1. Taxonomy (GTDB): domain Bacteria; phylum Pseudomonadota; class Alphaproteobacteria; order Rhizobiales; family Xanthobacteraceae; genus BOG-931. The sequence goes on along the minus strand of CAVSNN010000001.1, from coordinate 306,619 downwards.
CCAAGCTCGCGCACGAGCGCGGCGCCGCGTTCGATCGCACCCCTGTAAAAATCGTAGCCGAAGACGTTAAAGCCATAGGAGCCGCTGAGATCGTAACCGCGATTGCCATCGAGATCGGCGATCGTCACGCCCTGCGACGATTGCGCGAACGCGGCGGACGGGAGATACGCGCGCACAGACTTTCGGTACTGGAACGGCACCCGATAGGCGTCGGTGAATTGCAGATCGGAAATGGCTTCGCTCGCCGCGGCGGTGCAGCGGATCGTTTCGGCAAAGCGAGTCCGGTACAGTCCCGACAACCGCGCGAATCCGGCACGGCGGCGTGCGACGATGTCCTCCGGCGCACCGTCGGAGCAGAAAAACCGATCCTCGTCGTAGCCGTAGAACGGCACCAGAGCCGCGAGCCGGCGGGCGATCCGCGAATGGCCGGCGAGCGATTTGTGCTTGGCCTGCGACAGTTCGAGCCGCTTTTTCAAACTCGCGACCGAGCCAGCCACCGCCGCGGCGCCGATCCCGTAAAAGGCGAGAGTCTGCAGGACCCCATTTCATCGAATTGCGGTTTAGCCCGGAGATTTAACAGGGCCATGACGGTGCGGGCGCAACTGCTGCGAATCCTCGGGCAGGAGGATGTTAACTTCCTGTTGACCAACCGCATTCCGCGCCGCCTGCTTACCAGATTCATCGGTTGGTTCGGCCGCATCGAGCAGCCGCTCATTCGCGATCTTTCGGTCGCCTGTTGGCGGCTGTTCGCCGACCTCGATCTCACCGAAGCCAAGACCGGCGAGTTTCGCAGCCTGCACGATTGCTTCATCCGCGAGCTGAAAGCCGGCGCGCGCCCGATCGATGCTACGGCCGACATCCTGGTCAGCCCGTGCGACGCCATCGTCGGCGCCTGCGGCGCGATCGAAGGAACCGGGCTCTATCAGGCCAAGGGATTTCCCTACACGTTGGACGACTTATTGTGCGATCCGGGCTTGGTCGAGGCGCATCGCAACGGCCGCTACGTGACATTGCGGCTGACCTCGAGCATGTACCACCGCTTCCATGCGCCGCACGACGGCCGCATCGAAAGGGTGATTTACGTCTGCGGCGACACCTGGAACGTCAATCCGATCGCGCTCAAGCGGATCGAGCGGCTGTTTTGCAAGAATGAGCGCGCCGTCCTGCCGATGACTCTCGCCGCCGACGGCCAGACCGTGACCTTGGTGGCGATTGCCGCGATTCTCGTCGCCGGCATTCGGCTGCACTGCCTCGGCGGCCGCCTGGAGCATGTCCCGCAAAAGTGGAATCCGGTTTTGCGAAAAAGGACATGCTCCAAAAAACAGCTAGAGCGGAATGACGATTCGAAGAAATGTCATCCCGCTCTAGCGCGCGGCGAGTGCGCGCGCACGGTCACCGCCTGCAACGCCGTCGTCCGCAAAGGCGACGAGCTGGGCTGGTTCGAGCACGGCTCGACCATCATCGTGTTTGCGCCAGCGGGCTTCGAGCTATGCAACAATATACGCGACGGCGAGACGATCCGAATGGGCCAACCGCTAATGCGGTTGGCATAGCAATGTAGTGTGGGCCGAGCCATGGGTCCGGCCCGAAGCGGCCGGCCCGATTGGCGCCTTTGCCCGCCCTACGCCTGCTTGCTGCTCAGTGCGACATCAGCGTCGGCACCGTCATGGAACGCAGGATTTTACGCGTTACGCCGCCGAGCACGAACTCCCGCAGCCGGGAATGGCCGTAACCGCCCATCACGATGAAATCTGCCCCAGAGTCGGCGCGGTGTGAAAGGAGCGCGTCGGTGACATCGCTGTCACCGCGCATCATGCGGTTGACCGCGACCTTGAGTTCGTGACGGGCAAGATGTCGACCCATATCTGCGCCTTCAATCTCTTCCTGCTTGCCGCGTTCGTTGCTGATGATGACGATCTCGACGTTCTCAGCTCGCTCAAGGAGCGGCATGGCGTCGGCGATAGCGCGCGCGGCCGACCGGCTACCGTCCCAACAAACCATAACACTGTCGCGCTTGAGCAGTATTCTTTGGATGTAGGGCACGATGATGACTGGACGGCCGGACTCGAACAGTGTGCTCACGGGGATCGTCGCATCGACGGCGCTCCCTTCGGGATCGACCTGGCCGACGATTGCAAGATCGAAGCGCCGTGCCATACGCCCGAACTGATCGCCGGCGGCGGTCGATTTGGCGCTGAGCAGCCGGGTCTCAGCCGAGACATTGGCTTGCGTGGCGGCTGCGGCGAAGTGGTCGATGGCGGCCTTGGCCGCGGCTTCGTTATCGTGCCGTTGATCCACTGGTTGGACGGGGAAGTAGCCCATGCCCGACGCTGGAAGAGTTGGGTCGTAGGCAAATGCAATGCCGGTAATGTGCGCTTCCAGCGCGCCGGCAACGGAGACCGCATAATCTGCGGTCGGTATGCCGCTTCCGCGGGCCCCGAGATTAACCACGATGTCCTTGATCATGACGGCGTCTCCTCGCCTAGGTGGACTAGAATGACATTACATCGTGCCGGCCATTCTTGAGCGAAATCAAACCACCGGCGGCCATACAGCCGTCAAGATCTTGCTGGTTGCGCCGTCGGTCGTGCGTCTGCGCGTTGCTTGAGTTGCAAAACGGTTATCGATTACTCCGGCTCATCTGGAGTGGGCGGCTTTTTCATTTCGAGTGAGCGCGGGCCGGGCTGATCGAACTTCAGTTCGAACAGGATATCGCCGTTTGGACAGAATTTAGGGGCGAAGATCAACGCCTCCGGCGCCGTCTTGAGCCATTCGCGACAGGCATCGGGGGTCTGGCACTGTTCGCAGCGGTGATGCGCGGCGGCATAAGTCAGGCTGTGCCGCGGCAATATACCGCCGCTCACCTCAATGCCGAGGCGCTCCATCATGTCATCAACGCACGCTGGCTTATGGTCGCACTTATCAGCCGACGCCATGGAATCCTCCATGCTTGCGACACTCCCGATTGCTCACGCGGGCCGCTCGGCTTCCGCTTGCTCTTCCATCTCCAGAATGTTCCGCCGCAGCGTGCTGAACTGCTCTTCAAAGTCCGGCTGAGAGGCTGGACCGTAGCGGTCGGCCAGTTGCAGAGCGATATCTGCCCAGTCTCCCGGCCGCAACGCCTCGACCATCGCCGGAAACACGACGCGCTCCTCCATGGCCATGTGCTGGCGCTCGTGGTTGATGAAGTCGCGGATGATGTCGTCGACAGTCTGGCGGAACAGATCCTGGTCGTCCAGGACGCTTTCGATCGCCTGAGCGACCCGGCGCAGCCGCATTACGCCCTCTCGGTGTTCGGCTTCCAGATCGCCGATAACCGCTGCGGCAACCGGATCGCGCGCGCGGAACTTCGCGACGATAATATCCTCCTTGGGGTGATGACACTTTTCCGGATAGCCCTTGAAATAGTCGATGACCGCGAGGATGACGTCGTAATCCGGGCGATCGCCGCGATCGAACACGCTCAACTCCCGTTCCAGGACACCAAGTAACTTTTCGATATTGCGATGTTCCTGGCGCAGAACCTCGATGATCTCTATCATCGCGACCTCCCGGGGCTCGCCTGACCGGCAACGATACGCTCGCGTTGGTACGCAAGCATGCAGTGCGTTTCACGGCATTGCGCTAGATCAAACCGGATTTGAAGATGCATATTCGGCTTTACCGGTGATCCCGGTCCGCGCCTCGATCCTGCCCGTAGACCGACTTCGCTGCATTTCGGAGCGAAAGGCTGCGCAATGTTTTTCGCAGTGCGAAGCGCAGCGGTCGGCCCGTCTCGATCGTGCTCGCGAGTTGCTTTCGCGTCCGTTATCTAAGGTCTTTCTGCCGCGCCGGCTGCGAGGTGGCGGGGCGATTCCTGACCCGAGGGGTCACGACCGCCGCAAGGCCGCCTCGATTGCCAAGGTTCTAGGTCCGCTACCTGCCCCCATAGGCTGACCGGACGCTGGCCGGTATTCGAGCCCAGTGAGCGGATTTGATTTGAGTCAAAGCCAGCCCCCCGCAATTCATCTTACGGATCATTTGCGCACGATCCCTCATGAAGGGGCGGCCATGACCGAACCGGACGGCTCCTGGAAACCCGCACGGCTTCGGTCATGGTCGCCGGCGTTTGTCTGATATGGCCAACTTCCTTTTTCGCTGCCCCATTCTCGGTCTGTGTGTGCAAGCTCGGGCCGCCGACGATCTGACGGAACGCGGCGATGACAGCTTTGAGGCTGTGACCTGCATAGCCTGCAGTCGCACGCACCTGGTTAATCCGAAAACAGGAAAGGTTTTAGGAGAGGATGATGACCAATAGCTGGGGCCGCCTCAGTTGCTGAGTTCTTCATTTCAAACCAAGCCTGCAATGTCGCTTGTTGGCCCGTCGCGTCGTTTCGCCGCCGCGTTCGGGGCATAGTGGACATAGTCGAATCCGCTGGCGGCTCGCACCGGTCGCGTTTGACCCATCACGCCGCGGCGCCAGCCTAAATTGCCGCAGTCACCGAGACGCCGCTGACCGCTTACTTCGCGACAACCTGTTTACCGACTGGCGGGAAAGCCGGGTTTGTTTCCGAACCCCGCAACAAGGCGAGCGCGGTTTGTAACGCCCTGTCGTCCTTCGGATCCGGCGGAACGTAAGTTTGCGAGCCCCTCTGCTCCGGTCCGGACGCTTTAAGATGCCCGCGCAGCGCCGCCTCGCTGACGGCCACGCTCTGCGACTGCAAATCCTGGGGGACTTGTTCGCTGACCTTGATATCCGGGGTGACCCCCTCTGCCTGGATCGAGCGCCCTGACGGCGTGTAATACCGTGCCGTGGTCAGACGCAGCGCGCCATTGCCCTGACCCAGCGGAATGATCGTCTGCACCGATGCCTTGCCGAAGGATTGAGTTCCGACGATCGTCGCGCGCTTGTGGTCCTGCAATGCGCCGGAAACGATTTCCGCTGCCGAAGCGGTACCGCCGTTGATCAGCACGATCAGCGGCTTGCCGTGAGTGATATCGCCGGTTTTGGTGTCGTAACGCTCGTCATCCTGGCGATCACGTCCCCGGGTCGACACGACCTCTTCGCCATTGCCCAAAAACAAATCCGATACTGCGACAGCCTGATCAAGCAGGCCACCCGGATTGTTGCGCAGGTCGAGAATGTAACCCTTGAGCCGGCCCGCGGGAACGCTCGAAGAAATATGTTTGATCGCTTTCTTCAGCTCATCTGCCGCCAGATTATTGAACTCGGAGAGCTGAATGTATCCGACATCGTCACCCTCGATCCGGTAGCGGACCGGACGCTCCTTGATGATTTCGCGCGTCAGAGTCTTCTCGATCGGCCGGGCTTCGTCCTGGCGCGTTATTTCAATGGCGACGGAGCTGCCCGGCGGTCCGCGCAGCTTGGTGACGACCTGCTCCAGGCTGAGGCCGGCAAGCGGCTGACCGTCGACCTTCGTGATGACATCGCCGGCGAGAATGCCGGCTTTTGCCGCAGGCGTGTCTGCAAGGGACGAGACTACCTGGAGCAATCCGTCCTTCATGGTGATCTGTATGCCGAGACCGCCGAACTCGCCGTTGGTCTCCGCCTGCATGTTTCGGAAGTCATTGGCATCCATATAATTGGAATGAGGGTCGAGCCCGCTCACCATGCCGTTGATGGCAGATGCGATCAGTATGGCGTCGTTCGGCTTGTCGACGTAGTCGTGCCGCACGATCTCGAAGGCCTTGCCGAATAATTCCAGTTGCCGGTATGTCTCGGTTGCTCCGGCTCTCGATGAAGCGGCCCCTGCAGCCGAGACGAACGGAGCGAGCCCCGGCGTCATAACCAACAGGGTCAAGGCGGCGCCCGCTGCGGCCCCGATCGTTATGTGTAGGAGTCGTTGCACAGGCCGATCTATTGGCCTGACGGTCGGAGCGCGTCACTTCACATTTTCGCTATCGGCCGCGACACTTAATCCTTATGCAGCGATCCTTATGCAGATGGGGGATCGTTACGTTATGAAGAGCCAATTGGAATGCGGTTTTACCGTTTCGTCAGCTCTGGTCCCACTCCACCCGCGCAGCGCCCGCCGTCACGGGGTCGTAGTACCACTTGAGTCCCAGTGGCTCCTCGCTGAGCACGTCTGTCTTGAAGCTCCGCCAAGCCTGGATCTCAAAATAGTCGAGAGGACCGCCGTGGGCACGAAGCCGATGCGGTACGCCCGGAGGGAAATACACGAGCGTGCCGGGTTGGAGTTCCTGGGTCGTATCCCCGACTTGGACCACGCCACGGCCCTTGAACGTGATGTAGCAGTGGGAGGCGCCGTCGGGGTTGGCGCTGGTGCCGACGTGCCGGTGATAGGGTGACGATCCGCCTTCGTGATAGCGCATCTCGCCGGCTTGAATGGCATTGGTTGGCGTGAGCCTCGTGCCATCGAGAAATCCGACGCTGGACTCGGCACAGAAGCGACGCACGCGGCCTCCGCTGGCGTCACTGAGAGGGCGGAGCGTCTTGCGATTGAAGAAATATCCTGGCCCGCCGGGCAAGCCCTCTTCGACGGCCGCGGGAGGCTTAGGCGTCACCATGTGAAGCAGCTCGAGCTTCGACCCGGACGCTTCAAATCGCGCCGATTCACTTGGCGTGAGAAGCACGCCGGCACCGTCCTCGGCTGCGTGCGACTTCCCGTTGAAGCTGACGATGCCCTCTTTCGGCGCCTCGATGACGTAGACAAGGTGGTAGTCGTCGCCGGCTTGGACGTTGAACTGGCGATCCTTCAGCACCGTTCGCTGGTAGACGGTCAGGGTCTTCGAACCACACAGACCTTGGCTACAGATCGTCCTTTCAAGCCCGGACGCGACCGGTTTGGCTTCGGCCGTGTTCCAATTGACGATTGAAACGTCGCTGATTGTTGCCATCGGCATTCCTCCCTAGAAAAACGATCGAACCTATCGCGGGTCTGCACAGCTAACCCGTTGCCGCAGTTCGCGAATGCTTGCAGCGGGCCGGTAGATCATCCCGGCACCTCGAGGCGGAAGATAACGCCGGGACTGCGCTGCTGTACATGCGGTTTGAGATCGTCATCAGTCTCAAAGGTCGCAAACGCACGCGGGATTGCGTTGGCGCCAAGCTTGCTGGCGTTCGCGAATGATGTGATCGAATAGCCGGGTTCGATGTCGCCTATCGGCTTATCGCGTCATTTCGCTGCCGCGCGGCAATTCGGTCGCTGCCGGTGCGAAGCGGACTTAGACCCACGCCGGTTACGGCCGCCAGCCGAAAATCAGTGGCCCGCCATGTGGCGGCCGATTTCCGTGAGGTCGGCTTCGGCAGCGGGCGTTTCATAGACCATTTCGCCGTTGAACATCACGACCACGCGGTCGGCGAGTTCGAGCAGTTCGTCGATATCCTCGCTGACCAGAAGCACCGCCGCGCCGCGGTTACGCGCCTCTATGATCTCGGCGTGAATTTGCGCCACCGCGGCGAAATCAAGTCCGAAGCAGGGATTGGCGGCAATCAGGATTGCAACGTCGCCGGACAGCTCACGGGCCAGCACGGTACGCTGTACGTTGCCGCCGGAAAGCTCGCCGATGGCGGAGTCGCCCGAACGCGTGTTGATCTTGTAACGGAAAATCTTGCGCTCGGCGTTGTCGCGGAATTTCGCGCGGTTTAGCCACCAGCCCCCTGCCGCGTAGGGAGCGCGATCGAATTCGCGGAATGCCAAATTATCCGCCACGCTCATGCGGGCGACGCATGCGCTTTTCAGCGGCTCCTCCGGCAGCACCGATAGGTTGGCGCGGCGCATTTCCTGCCGCGTCGCGTGATAGGGCTCGCCCTGCAGGGAGATTTCGCCGCTTTCGGCGTCGCGCTGACCGGCGAGCACTTCAATGAGCTGACGCTGGCCGTTCCCCGATACGCCGGCGACGCCGACGATCTCGCCACCGCGAACCGACAGGGTGACGCCACGCACCGCCGGCTGCCCGGCATCGTCAAGCGCATTCAGCCCGCTGATGGTGAGCTTGGGGACGCCAAATTCGTCTGCGCGTGCCGGCTTCACTGTCAGCTCCTCGGCGCCAATCATAGACCGCGCCATGCTGTCCGGCGTCAATTCCTTGACGTGACCTTTGCCAGCAACCTTGCCGCGCCGCAGGATCGTGACCTCGTCGGCGAACGTCATGACCTCGCGAAATTTGTGCGTGATCATGAGCACCGTGATCTCGCCTTGCTCGACCATGCCGCGCAGCATGCCGAGCACTTCGTCGGCCTCGCCCGGGGTGAGCACCGAGGTCGGCTCGTCGAGTATGAGAAACCGCCGCTTGAGATAGAGCTGCTTGAGGATTTCGCACTTCTGCCGCTCGCCGGCCGAGATCGCGGAGACCTTGGAGCTCAGCGGCACCCGAAACGGCATAGCCGAGAGAAACGCTTCCAGCCGCTTGCGCTCCTTTGTCCAGTCCACGATCGGCGGCACGTCGTCGCGCGCCAGCACGAGGTTTTCGGCGACCGTCATCGCCGGCACCAGCGTGAAATGCTGATAGACCATGCCAAGGCCGAAGGCATGAGCCACGCGAGGATTACCGATGGTTACCTTCTCATTGGCGACGAGGATCTCGCCTTCATCGGCCTGGTAATAGCCCATGATGCACTTGACCAAAGTGCTTTTGCCGGCGCCGTTCTCACCGAGCAGCGCGTGAAAGGTCGCCGGCGCGACCTTGAGCGATACCGCGTCGAGCGCGGCGAAATCGCCGAAGCGCTTGGTCATGCCGTTCGCTTCGAGGCCGAACGCGCTGGTGTTGATCGGAAAGACCTGGATCACGGCAGCGCCTCGACGAATTTCTTTGAATTCGAGACCGAGCCGAACACGCCGCCCTGCATCTTGACCATCTTGATCGCGTGATCGTGATTGCTCTTGTCGGTCGCCCCGCAGCAATCCTCCAACAGCAGGCATTCGAAGCCGCGATCGTTCGCTTCGCGCATCGTGGTGTGCACGCAGACGTCGGTGGTGATGCCGGTCAGGACAATGTTGTCGATACCGCGCAGCCGAAGCAGTAATTCAAGGTCGGTGGCGCAGAACGAGCCCTTGCCCGGCTTGTCGATGATGGGCTCGTCCGTCCGCGGCGCGAGTTCCGGGATAATGTCCCAGCCGGGTTCGCCGCGCACGAGGATGCGGCCGCACGGTCCCGGGTCGCCGATGCCGGCGCCGATTTGACGCGAACGCCAGCGCTTGTTGGCGGGCAAGTCGGCCAGATCGGGGCGATGACCTTCGCGCGTGTGGAAGATGTGAAATCGCTTTTCCCGCATGGCGGCGAGCGTCCGCTTGATCGGCTCGATCGGCGCGCGCGTCAGCGACAGGTCGTAGCCCATCTTGTCGACATAGCCGCCGTTGCCGCAAAAATCGGTCTGCATGTCGATGATGATGAGCGCCGTGTTCTCCGGCCGCAGGTCGCCGTTGTAGGGCCAGGGGTAGGGATCGGCTTCGACGTAACGCTCTGCCATCTCGCCCTCCTTGTCCGGTCCGACTTCACTTGGTGATCGATAGTTCAGCCGGCGCGCCGATCAGCGTCCGTTTCGGCGAGCAGGTCGCTATCATAATGAGCAGCGTGAGGATGTATGGGGCGGCGTTGAACAACTGATAGCCCTCGGTCATGCCGACCGATTGCAGCGCCGGCCCAAGCGCCGCGGCGCCGCCGAACAAGAGCGAAGCCCACAGGCACAGCATCGGATTCCAGCGCGCAAAAATGACCAGCGCGACCGCCGTAATACCCTGACCACTCGACAATCCCTCATTCCAACTGCCCGGATAGAACAGCGACAGGAACGAGCCGCCGATGCCGGCGAGAAAACCGCCGAACATCGTGGCGCCGAGGCGAATGTGATTGACTGAATAGCCCATGGCGCGCGCGGCATCGGCGCTTTCGCCGACGGTACGCACGATCAGACCCCATCTGGTGGTGCGCAGCCCCCAGACCAGGATCGGCGCCAGCGCCACGCCGACCAGAAACAGGACGTTGATATGCAGCGCGGCGCGCACGTCCGCAATATTGCTCCACCAGCCGAAATCGATTGACGGCAGCATCGGCGCCGATGGTTCGATCAAAGGCTTGCCGAGATAGAACGCAAGCCCGGTACCGAACAGCATCAAGGCGATGCCGACGGCGATGTCATTGACCCGCGGCAGGCCGCAAATCGAAGCGTGTAAGGCGCCCATGGCGGAGCCGGCGAGGCCGGCAGCGAGCACGCCGAGCCACGGCGAGCCGGTCAGATAGGAGACGCCGTAGCCGCTCATGGCGCCCATCACCAGCGTGCCTTCGAGGCCGAGGTTGATACGTCCCGACCGCTCGGTGATGCACTCGCCGAGGCTGACGAACAGGAATGGCGTGCTCACGCGCATCGCGCCGCCGAGCACGGCGAGCGGCACCGTCCATAGTCCAATTCCGGCTGCATCGACCATATCAGGACGCTTTCCGCTTGAAGATGCCGAAACGGCCATACAGCGAGTTGCTCGCCAGCACGACCAGAAAGATGACGCCCTGCAACACCAGGACCGACGCATCCGGCATGTCCAGCCGGCGCTGCAACAGGCCGTTGCTGGCGCCGATGCCGCCCAACAGGACGGCGACCGGTATCACTGCCAGCGGATTTTGCCGCGCCAGAAACGCGACCAGAATGCCGGTGAAACCATAGCCCGCCGCAAGGTTGGCGTTGGCGGCGCCCTGGACCGCCGCGACCTCGACCATGCCGGCGAGGCCGGCCGCGGCGCCGGCGAGAAAGCAGATGACGAGAATGAGCTTGCCGACGCCGAGCCCGACGACTTTGGCGGCGCGAATATTGCCGCCGGCGACGCGCGCGGCAAAGCCGAACACCGTGTGATAGATCAGAATATAGGACAGCACCGCGGCGATGATGCCGAATACCAGGCCCCAATGCACTTCGGTGCCGGGGATGTTGCCCATCATGTTGGCGGCGCCGATGCTCCGCGTCGACGGCTTGTTGAGGCTGGCGGGATCGCGCATCGGACCCTCAACCAGGAAATTGAGGATCGCCAGCGCGATGTAGACGAGCAGCAGGCTCGATATGGTTTCGTTGACGCCGCGGTAGTGCCGCAAGGCGCCCGCAAGCATGATCCACAAACCGCCGCCGATCATGCCGGCGCACGCCATGCCGACCTGCACGACAAGCGGCGGCGCCTCCGGCATGGCCAGCGCAGCGCCGGTCGCGGTCAGGGCGCCGATCAGCAATGCGCCCTCTCCGCCGATGATGACCATGCCGAGCTGAGCCGGCAATGCGGTACAGAGCGCGGTCAGGATCAGCGGCGCGGCGCGGCTGAGCGTGTTCTGCCAGGAAAACCACGTGCCGAACGCACCTAGGTACATGTAAAAGTAGAGATCGAGCGGATTCTTGCCGAACAGCGCAACAAAAATCCCGAACAAGCCGAGCGACACCGCAAGCGCCAGGACGGGGATGACGACATATTCCGCCGCCCCCCCGATTTTCAGCTGGAACGCCTCGCGCAGGGAATACTTGGCTGCGGCTGGCGCAAGAGGAGCGCCGGCATCAGCTTTCACGAAGTCGCTCCGATCACGCCGCCGACCAGATAGTTCATCTTCTCTAATTCGGGATCTTTCTGGCCTTGAGACACCCCGGCGGCGATCACTGTGTTTCCCTTGTTGTCGGTGATCGGGCCTTTGAAGATGACGTAAGTGCCGGCCGTCAATTGCGCCTTGATGTCGTCAGCCTGGGCGCGCGCGGCGGCGCCGACCATCGGGTTGTAAGGAGAAACCTTGACGAGCTCTTCCTTCAGCCCGCCCCGGTAGAAATTGGGGATGACCTGCCCGGACGTGAACATTTTGACGAAGCGAGGATAGAGCACTTCCCAGTTCCATTCCGCCCCGGTCAGATAGGCCTTCGGGGCCAGCACCGATTGATTGACGTGATAGCCGCACACCATGGCGCCGCGGCGCGCGGCATTCTCGACGACGGTTTTCGGGCCGTCGACATGGCAGGTGATGACGTTGGCGCCCTGATCCACCAGGCTGTTGGTGGCCTCCGCCTCCTTCACCGGCATGGACCAGTCGCCGGTGAAGATGACTTGCAACGTCGCGTTCGGATTGGCGAGCTTGGCGCCGAGCATGAACGCATTGATGTTGCGCAACACCTGAGGAATAGGCTTGGCGGCGACAAAGCCGAGTTTGCCCGATTTTGTCTGATGGCCGGCAATGATGCCGGAGACGTGCACCGCCTCGTCGATGTAACCGAAATAGCTGCCGACATTGGTGGGATCTTTGGGCGTCCACAGGCCGCCGCAATGCTCGAAGCGGATGTTCGGATATTTCACCGCCATTTTCAGAACGTGGGGATCGAAGTAGCCAAACGAGGTCGGAAACAGCAGGGTCGCGCCGTCGAGATTGATCATCGACTCCATCGTCTTCTCGACCGCCTCGGTCTCCGGCACCTTTTCCTCTTCCACCACCTTGATGCCCGGCATCTTTTTGAGTGCTGCGGCGCCTTGCGCGTGGGCCTGGTTGTAGCCGTAGTCATCGCGCGACCCGACATAGATGAAGCCGACGGTCGTCGTTGCGGCGAACGCACGCTTGACGGGCATAGAGGCGGCTGATGCCAAGACCGCGGTCCCCTGCAACAGGCGACGACGAGAGATGGTTTCGAATTTCATGGCTGGCTCCTGTGGATAAACGAACGCCCCGCCTCCCGCTTGCGGGCGGCTCGCTCAGTCGGGACCGACCGACGCTCGTTGCACACCAGCTTTCGCAAGGCCTGTGCCACCGCAGCTGCGATTTTTTGTCCTTGGATTGGCTCGGATTTGCAGGCCTTTAGCGGCATTCGCCCAACCGCTGCCTAATCTCGAATACGTTCGCCGCCTAAAAAATGTGCAGCGATCGCATCGCGGCGCAGCGGTAGAGATAGCAGGCAAGGCAGGATCCGGTGCGTCGCGGGCCCACCAACAACGGTGCAGGCCATGCGCACGATTTCCGATGCCGGACGGCAATTCTGCTGCGCCTCACCCGGTCGGTCCTGGCCTGTCGCCTCATTTCGCTGCCGCGCAGCAATTCGGTCGCTGCCGGTGCGAAGCGGACATTGACCCACGCCGGGCACGCTGGATTTATGAGATTCGTAGCCCGAGTGGGGCGCAGCGAAATCCAGGTTACGTGTCTCTTTTCGGGAGACAATCTCTCGACATTCGTCCCCGCCATAGTTACCTCGTCCCCATCTCGTTCACGGAGGGACCTTTCGCCAGGGTACTTTCGAAAGTGGAACGAGAGCGGTCCCCGCGCGCGGGGTTACGACCCGCGTCCGGGCGGCTCCGGGCATCAGTCACGCCGGTATTACGGCCGGTGCGGGAGGTGCTTTCCCTGGACTGGGACAGGTGAGGGCGGGTAACGCCCGCTTGATCCGCCTCCCAGGAAGCATGGCCTGGAGTTGAGCCAGTCGGGCGGAAGCCTCTGGCGAGAGCCGCGGTGGAGCGCCGGAAGGCGAGCGCGCCCGAAGCGCCGGCGAGTGGCAACATTCGCCGGCGTTGTGCGCTGCCGCATCCGCTCGATGCGGCCAAATGGATGCGCCTTTCGGCGCTCCGCCTCCCTCCATTATGAGGGAGGATTTGGGAAGGGCTCTCTTAAAGCGTGAAAGCAAAGCTCGGATGCGAAGGCGCATCGCGAGAATGGGAACACATGCGTCATTGCGAGGAGGCCCGAAGGGCCGACGAAGCAATCCAGGGGCCGCTGGCTCTGTGCAAGTCGCCCTGGATTGCTTCGCTTCGCTCGCAATGACGACAAGCGCCGCGACAAGGGAAATATTACCATGAGCAATCCGTCCCGCTCACTGCGGGAAGTTCTTGACGATGTGATCGGCGGTTCGTAGCGCCAAGGCGGCAAGGGTCAGCGTCGGATTGGCGGTGGCCACGGTCGGGAACGAGCCGCATCCCACCAGATAAAGATTGTCATGGTCCCAGGAGCGCTGCATGTCATCGACCGCCGAATTGCTGCGGTCGGTTCCCATGCGGTGGGTCCCGACCAGGTGACCGGCGCCGTAATATTTGATCCGCGTGTTCTGTCCGGGCGGCCATTCGAACGAGGACGGATCGTTCGCCTCGGGCGCGGTGGTGAATTCCGCTGCGTTCATGGCCTTGAAAATGGCGCTCGCCGTCGCCTTCGCCGCGGCGAACCCATGCTTGGTGTAGTCGGACAGGTCGTATCGGATCTGCGGCCGCGGCAGGCCGAGATGGTCGGTATAAAGGTCGGACAGCGCGACCGCGTTCGAGTCTTCCGGCGACTGTTCGACCAGGAAACCCAGGCGGAACTGCCGCGACAGCCGGTTATTGAGTTCGCTCGTCAGGTTCGCACCGTACAGCGCTTTGTTTTTTTCGTTCAGCCCGCTTTGGTTCAATCCGTCGACCAGATCGATCGTAGTCGTATAGGGGTCGGTGATCGGGAAATTCCAGCCCTCATTGCCGATCTCGATGCGGAACGCGCCGCGATCGCGGCGGAATTCGCCGTCGCGGGCGATTTCGATGCCGCTGGTCGCCAGCGGTCCGCGGTAGCCCCAGATCGGCTGCGGGGCGAGCGCCCATGCGAGATAGAGCGGATGGTCCATCAGATATTTGCCGACGAAGCCGGCGCGGTTCGCCACGCCGTCGCGCGTGCGCCCGCCGTTCTTGGACATCAAGAGCAGCCGCGGCGTCTCGATGGCATTGCCGGCAAGGATGTAGAGCTTCGCCTTCACTTGGCCGCGCTCGACCGGCGGGCCGTCGATGCGCTCGTAGCGGATGAAATCGATGCCACCGACCTTGCCGTCCGCGTCGATGACGACTTGGGAGGCGACGCAGCGGTACATGATGTCGACGTTGCCGGTGCGAAACGCATCGGCGAGCGTGACGCTGGCGTCGTATTTCGCCTGGATCGGGCAAATCGGGATGCAATTGGTGTTGCCGGCGCAGACACGCCGGCTTTGATACGGCTGCGAATTGCGGGCTGCCGGCGTAGGCGTGACCGTCCAGTCGATGTTGCGTAAGCCGAATTCGTCGATTTTCAACGTCGGCATCGCTTTTTCGACCGCCTTGTCAACGAGCAATTCCGGAATGCCCGGCATCGGATAGGAATAATTGGGCTCGAACGCGATCCCCAGATAGTCCTGCTGGTTCACATTGGCGGACACGCCGATTTCGTGCTCGGCCGCGCCGTACCAGGGTTCCAGAACCGGATAATTGATCGGCCAGTCGACGAAACGGTTGTATTTGGCCTTCATCTCGAAATCGTTGGGCACGAAGCGCAGGCTGGTGCCGAGCCAGTGCCGCGTGGTGCCGGCATTGACGCGCTCATAGGTGCTGGCGAACGGGAGCGGGCCTTGCTGGATCAGATAAGCCTGCTTCGGATCCTGCCAGCCGCCGAAGCCGCCGTTCGGATTGAGCGTCAGCACCGTGGGCCGGCCGGCATTCACGGTTGCCGGATCGGTCAGGGTGCCGCCGGTGAATAGATCAGGCTGATACGGGCTTTCCGGGACTTTCGCGGTCGCCGTCAAAAAGCGGTCCATGTAGCCATTGACGTTCGGCGGCAATCTGTCGCCGGCCTCCAGAATGAGGACTTTCCTTCCGGCGAGCCCCAATTGCTTGGCGAGCAAGGCGCCCGCGGGTCCGGAGCCGACGATGACCACGTCGGGGTCGATCATTCGCTGCGCGCTCATGTTGCGGCTCCTTACGGGTGCTTACCGATGAACGCGTCGAGCGGCGGCGGATCGGCCGCCCAATAGCCGAAGCGCCATTCGCTGTAGCCCATGGGATGGGCCTGGGCGACGCGCCACATCCAGCCTTGGGTGTAGGCCGCGGGCGAAATCACCTTGTCCGGATTGACCGGCGGCGGCGGCGGGTTCGGCAAATTATAGGCTTGCAGCGTTTTCGGCGCGTACCACGAGCCGGAATACCAGGCCAAAATGATGCTGCGCCCGAGATATTTGACCGCCGGGTCGGCGTTGTTCATCACCTGGTCGGCGGCGATGGCCGGCGTCGGCGCGTTCTTGGTGATTGTCAGGACCTGGCCGAAGGCCGGATCGGCACTGGCCTGTTTGAAATATTGCCGCTTGATATCGATCGGATCGACCGCGGGCGCCAAAATCGAAGCCTCGATGCCGGTGATCGCGGCCGACAGCGTGACGAACGCCTGCATGTCTTCGGCCTGTATGTCTTCGGTCTCGTCGGCTGCGGCGGTTTCCGGCAGCGTCACCGGCCCCACGGCGGTCGCCGCCGTTGCGGCCGCGGCGCTCAGCATGTTCCGGCGGGTCAACGCGGTCATGATCTTCTCCTCGGCTGTGCGGCGGACCGGGCGGCGCAGACCGCGCCGGCCGCGCGCTCATTGCGCCTTTTGCGCCTTTTGCGCCTTCTCCAGAATGAAGGTGAAATCCGACGCGGTCGCCGGATCGTGGTAGGTCGTCGCGTTGCCGTGGCATTCCATGCAGGTCGACGAGGCGAGCGGCACGCTGCCTTGGCTGTAGGTTTCAAGCGTGGTGTTCGCTAGAAAGGTCGGCGCCGGCGCACCGGTCGGATCGATTTTGCTTGTGGCGTTGCTCGGCCACTGTGTCGTGATCAGCTCGTAGTTTTCCCACACCGTGCCTTTGACGATGGCGCGGAATTGCCGGTTCAGCTCGGCGACCTCGTCGATGACTTCCTGCGGCAGCGAATTCACCCTGACCACCTGGCTGCGGTAGTCGGTGGAAAATTTCAGGGTCGCCGGCGGATCCCACGGCTGCGGCGGCGTCTGGTTGACCGGGCAGTCCTTGCAGGCGGCGTTGAAGAAGTTGTAGCGCGGCGACAGCTGCCCGCTGGCGACCGCGGATTGATCCGGCACGTTGTCGACTTGCTCGAACGTGCTCCACACCCATTGCGGCGAGCCGTTCGTCTTATGGCCGACATGGAAGCCCACCAGCCCGAGCTTCTTTTCGACACAGCTCGGCCCGGCCTTGGTATAGGGCGGGCCGGGGAAATAGATCAGACTGTCGGCGGTGTGGAATTTGGCGGCTAAACCCTTGTCCTTGACCGGATCGAGGACCCGCCACGACGTCTTGAGCATGATGGCGCCCATGCGGCCCAGGATCGGAGGCCGCTTGGTCGTGTCCGGGTTGATGCCTTCCGGAAATTCGACGGCCTCGTTGTATTTTTCCTGCCCCTGTCTGCTGTACAATCCGTTGTCGAGGATGAAATCGAACATCGGTTCGTTCATCAAAATGTCGAACAGCGCGTAATTGCCGTTTTGATCGATCAGCGGGCCGGTCTTGAACGGCTGGTCCCAGGCCTCCTCGGTGACCTGCAAAACGATCTTGCCCGGGCCGTCGAGCTTCTTGCATGCATCGGGCACGATGCGCGTGCCCCAGGTCGGCTTGGCGCCGTCGGGCAGCATGACGTCGGCGAGCGGCCGATAGTTCTTCAGCGACTCCCACACGGTCGGCGCGTCGCCGCCGGGACCGGAACCATGGCCGATCGTCTTGCCGTCGGCCGGAGAATTCAAGGCGATGAAGGTGAGCCACGAATAGAAATCGAAACCACGTTGCAGATTGCCCAATGGGTCGTTCGGCAGCAGTCCTTTGGTGCTTACGACTTCCTGGCAAGGCTGGCCGGAGGTGAGCAGCGCCGGCGAAATCGGGAAAGCAATGCGCTTATTCGGATTCTTCGGATCCGGGATGGTGTCCGGAGTGAGGTTGCATTTGGCGACCGGCGGATTGATGCCTCCCGAGGTTTGGCCGGAAGCGGATAAACCGAATAAGCCGATCGCGAAGCACACAGTCACAAGTCCGACGGCAAGCGAGCGGCTACGGCGCATGACCGTTCTCCTTCCTGTATTGCGATGGGCTGGGCGGGGAGGCGCTCGAACGGCATCCGCCGGCGGACTTGTTCGGCCGGGCGGAACGCCGCCGGCCGTCAGTCAGGCGATTGAAGTCGTTGGGGAAAGAAACCCGCTCCGGCGGCGCGCGCCGGTAGCGCTCATAATGGGCGTCGGCAAAGCCGAGCGGCCGCGACAAAGCTCCGTCGAAATCGATGGCGTCGAAATACCCGAGAGTTGGCGATCGCGCCGACATTTGCGCCCCTCCCGCGACACCGAACGCAATGCCCGGATTGCATTCGGGACGGGTAGGGTGGAGAACTCAACTGATAATTGTCAAGTTAAATATTACCCTTAAAAGTAGTCAGCGCCGACTTGGTTCTTGGCCCGCAATCTGCCGCCGAAGCGTCAATCGGGCGCGCGCAGCCGATAGCCGACTCCGGTTTCGGTAAGAATGTGTTGCGGCCGTTCGGGGTCGGCTTCGATCTTTTGCCGCAACTGGCGCACATAGACCCGCAGATACTGCGCGTCGGTCAGATTGTCCCAAAGCTCGCCGAGCAGGAATTTGTGGGTCAGCACCTTGCCGGCGTGTTGCACCAGGACGCGCAGCAATTCGTATTCCTTGGGCGAGAGTTTGACCTCCCGCTCGCCGATCTTGACGATGCGGCGCACGAGGTCGACCGAGAGGTCGCCGACCCGAAAAACCGGCCGCTCGCCCTGGGTCTGCAATTGATGGCGCAGCGCCGCACGCATCCGCGCCAGAAGTTCGTCCATGCCGAACGGCTTGGTGACGTAATCGTCGGCGCCGGAATCGAGCGCCTGCACCTTGCCGGCCTCGTCGCCGCGGCTGGAAAGAACCACAATGGGCACGCTGTCGTTGCGGGCGCGTATCGTGCGCAAAACCTCAAGGCCCTGCATATCGGGCAGGCCGAGGTCCAGAATGACCAGATCGGGAGCCTGGCCGAGCAGTTCGAGCGCGGTCTTGCCGTTGGGCGCTTCGACGATCTGATAGCCCCGCGCCGTCAATCCCATGCGCAAAAGCTTGCGAATCGGCGGCTCGTCGTCGACCACCAGCACACGGAGCGGAGCTGCGGTCATGCGGCAATGTCCAGGCGTTGGCGCTGGCGCGGGACCGGCAGGTTGATCGTAAACATCGCGCCGCTCCGGTCGGGGCGGTTGGCAGCGACGATGGTGCCGTGCATGGCTTCGACAAAGCCGCGCGAGATTGCCAGCCCAAGCCCGGTGCCGGCGCGGACCTGATCGGTCTTCTGCGCGCGGTAGAACTTGTCGAATATGTGATCGAGGTCGGCGGCGGGGATGCCCCTGCCCTCGTCCAGCACGCGCAGGCAGACGGCCTCGCCACTGCGCCAGCTCTGGATGCGGATCGTCGTCTCCGGCGGCGCATATTTGGCGGCATTGTCGAGCAGGTTGAAAAGCGCCTGTTCGAACAGCACGGCGTCGAGCTCAAGCATCGGCAAATCCGATGCCAATTCCAGCTCGACGTGATGCCGCGACAGGATGCGGCCGGCACGCCGCAGCGCGCTGCCCACGATCTCGGTCAAATCGTGCAGCGCGACGTTGGGCATGATGGCGCCGGATTCGAGCTTGGTCATGTCGAGCAAATTGGCGATGAAACGGTTGAGCCGCTCCGATTCGTCGATGATCGTGGCCAGAAGCTCGGCTTTTTCGCTTGCCGAAAGCTTCTCCGCGAGGTCGCGCAGCGTCCCCGCCGACCCGAGAACGGCAGCGAGCGGCGTCTTCAAATCGTGGGAAATCGAGGTGAGCAGCGCCGAGCGCAAACGCTCGGTTTCCGCGGTGCGCTCGACACGGTCCATTTCCTCGACCAGCTTGACGCGCTCGATGGCAAGCGCGCCCTGATCGCGTAGCGCATCAAGCAATCGTCGCTGATCGGGCGTCAGCAACGGGCCGGGCTTATCGCTGTCGATACCCATCACGCCGACGGCGCCGCGTCCGGTATGCATCGGCAGAAATAGGCGCTTGGCGCCCGGCAGCGTGTCTGAGCCGCGGCCGGCGACGCGGTTGTTCTCCCAGGCCCATTTCGCCGCGGCGATATCGGCATCGTCGAGAATGTCTTCCGGCGGATAGCCCGCTTTCACCGCGATCGAGCCATGCTCGGGGAGGAGCAGCACGACGCGAACCTTCAACATTAGCGCGGTCTGATACGCCGTCGCCCACAGCACGTCGTCGAGCGTCGCGGTGCCGGCGAGCTTGCGGCTGAACGCATAAAGTGACTCGGTGGTCCGCGCCCGCTCCGTTGCCGCGACCGTATGGGTGCGGCCGCGCGCGGCGACGCTGGAAACGATGACGGCGACAAGGGTGAAGAAGCCGAACACTGTGACATTGTGCGGGTCGTCAATCGTGAACGTGTAGATCGGCGGCAGGAAAAAAAAGTTATAGGCGAGCGCTGAGATGGCGCTGGCGAACAGCGACGGCCACAAGCCGAAGCGAACGGCGATAGCTACGACAGCGGTGAGAAAGACCAGATCGCTGTTGGTGTCGCCGATCCAGGCCGCGATTATTTCGCCGACGCCGAGCGCCACTGCGACCGCGAGCAGTGCGGCGCCGTAGGGACGCGGATCGAAAGCTTGATCGCGCTCGGCGGGGCGAGTCGATTTTCTCGGGATCGGCTCGCCGGCGACGGAATCGCCGGCGATGACATGCACGCTGATATT
This sequence comes from uncultured Alphaproteobacteria bacterium, assembly GCA_963729335.1. GTDB lineage: Bacteria > Pseudomonadota > Alphaproteobacteria > Rhizobiales > Xanthobacteraceae > BOG-931. Next base: position 286,175 of record CAVSNN010000001.1, on the reverse strand, counting down.
GCCGGAACGGCGGACAAGATCGTGGACAACCGAGCCGTGCAGAATTTCAAACCAGCGTGTGCGCGCCGATTTGCCGATGATGATTTGCGTGACGTTGTTGGCCTGGGCATAGCCGATCACGTCGTCGGCGATGCGGCCGTCGCCGGACGGCATGGTCACGGCTTGCCCGCCGAGCGCCTCGGCAAGGCGCAGCGTATCGGCAATCCGATCGCGATCCTGCTCGGAGAGCTGCAGGCTGCGCCGGCCCTCGACATAGAGCGCCAGCCACGGCCCGTGCAGGCGGTCGGCGAGGCGTTTGGCGTAGCGCACGAGGCCCGCGCAGCGGGGATCCTCGCTGACGCAGACAAGAATCCGCTCGCCCGCCGGCCACGGGCCCTGGATCGCATGCGCCTGCATTTCCGAGAGCAATTGCTCGTCGACCCGTTCGGCGGTACGGCGCAAAGCAAGCTCGCGCAGCGCGGTCAGATTGGCGGGCGAGAAGAAATGCTCGAGCGCGCGCTCGGCCTGCTTCGGAACGTAAACTTTGCCTTCCCTGAGGCGTTGGATCAGGTCGTCCGGCGTCAGGTCGACCAGCTCGACGGCGTCGGCGCGATCGAACACGGCGTCCGGCACGGTTTCGCGCACCCGGACATGCGTGATCTGCGCGACCACGTCGTTGAGGCTTTCGATGTGTTGGATATTGACCGTGGTGTAGACATCGATGCCGTAACTCATCAGCTCTTCGACGTTGAGGTAGCGCTTGGGATGCCGGCTGCCTTCGACATTGGTGTGGGCAAGCTCGTCGACCAGCACGATCTGCGGCCGGCGGGCGACGATGGCGTCGAGGTCCATCTCGGCAAGCGACTGACCCTTGTATTCGACGTGCTGGCGCGGAACCGCCTCGAGGCCGTCCAACAGCGCTTCGGTCTCGCGCCGGCCATGGGCTTCGACGATGCCGACGACGACGTCGTAGTCGTCTTTCTTGCGGGCATGCGCCTGCTGTAGCATTTCGTAGGTTTTGCCGACGCCGGGGGCGGCGCCGACGAAGATGCGCAGTTTGCCGACGCGCCGCTCTTCGCGGCGCGCCGCTTCAAGAAGCGCTTCCGGGGAGGGTCTATGCTCGGATTCGCGCCTCTGATCCGCCATGCCGATCGAATCTCAGGATGCGCTACCCTATCCGGCGGCCAACCGGTCGAGCGCGAGATTGAGCAACAGCACATTCACGCGCGGCTCGCCCAATAGACCGAGCAAACGGCCTTCGGTGTGGTCGTTGACGAGCTTGATCACGCGATTTTCAGGCAGATTGCGCGCCTTGGCAATACGGGGAGCCTGGAAAAGCGCGGCCTCCGGCGAAATATCCGGGTCGAGCCCGCTCCCCGAAGTCGTGACCAGATCGATCGGGACCGGCATCGACGGGTTCTGCTTTTTCAGCTTGTCCATGTCGCCTTTCACGCGGTCGATCAGCGCCTTGTTGGACGGCCCCAGATTCGATCCGCCGGAATTATCGGCGTTGTACGGCGCGGCAATGCTCTTGGTCGGATCCTTTGGATCCGGCGCGGTCGTCGCCGACGGCCGGCCGTGGAAATATTTGTCGCTGTCGAATTCCTGCCCGATCAGCGCAGAGCCTACCACCGTGCCATTGCGCTCGATCATGCTGCCTTGCGCCTGATAGGGAAACAGCAGCTCGGCGATTCCAGTCATCGCCAGCGGATAAACAAGCCCGGTCATGACCGTGAGCGCGACCAGGACGACAATCGCCGGACGGATTTCGCGCAACATGACAGTTCTCCTTAAGCCAGGTGCAAGCCGCTGACGACGAGATCGATCGCCTTGATGCCGATGAACGGGACGACCACGCCGCCGACGCCGTAGATCCAGAGATTGCGCAAGAGCAGTGCGCCGGCGCCGATCGGACGGTAGCGCACGCCTTTGAGCGACAGCGGAATGAGCGCAATGATGATCAAAGCATTGAAGATGATCGCCGACAGGATCGCGCTCTCCGGCGTCGCCAGCTTCATGACGTTCAATGCCTGCAATTGCGGATAGAAGGCAACGAACATTGCCGGGATGATGGCAAAGTACTTCGCCACGTCGTTGGCGATCGAGAAGGTGGTCAGTGCGCCGCGAGTCATAAGGAGTTGCTTGCCGATCTCGACGATCTCGATCAGCTTTGTCGGATTGGAATCGAGATCGACCATGTTGCCGGCCTCGCGCGCGGCCTGCGTCCCGGTATTCATGGCGACGCCGATGTCGGCCTGCGCCAGCGCCGGCGCGTCGTTGGTGCCGTCGCCGCACATGGCGACGAGCTTGCCCTTGGACTGCTCGTCGCGGATCAGGCGCAGCTTTTCCTCGGGCGTCGCCTGGGCCAGGAAATCGTCGACGCCTGCCTCGGCGGCAATCGCGGCGGCCGTCATCGGATTGTCGCCGGTGATCATGACGGTGCGGATGCCCATGCGGCGTAGTTCGGCAAAGCGCTCGCGGATGCCGCCCTTGACGATGTCCTTGAGATGAACGACGCCCAGCATGCGGCCGTCCTTGGCGACGGCGAGCGGCGTACCGCCGGACTTGGCGATCGAATCGGCGATCGCGGCGACCTCGCGTACCGTTTCATCGCCGAGGCTCGGCCGCGGCGCCTGGACGGCGCCGCCCGAGGTGACGGAAGTCGGCGAGCTGTTGAGGTAATTCAAAATCGCGTCCACCGCGCCCTTGCGGACCCAGGACGAACCGACCTCGACGCCGCTCATGCGCGTCTGGGCGCTGAACGGGATGAAGTTGGCCTTCAGTTCCGCAAGCTCGCGGCCGCGGATGCCGTATTTGCCTTTGGCCAACACGACAATGGAGCGCCCCTCGGGAGTCTCGTCGGCGAGCGATGCGAGCTGTGCGGCGTCCGCCAGTTCCCGCTCGGTGACCCCGCGCAGCGGCTTGAATTCGGTGGCTTGCCGATTGCCGAGCGTGATGGTGCCGGTCTTGTCGAGCAAGAGCGTGTCGACATCGCCCGCCGCCTCGACGGCGCGGCCTGACATTGCCAGCACGTTGAAACGCACCAGGCGGTCCATGCCGGCAATGCCGATGGCGGACAACAGCGCGCCGATCGTGGTCGGAATCAGCGTCACGAACAGCGCCACCAGAATGACGACCGAGATCGTGCTGCCGGCATAATGGACGTAGCTCGGGATGGTCGCGGTCGCGAACACGAAGATGACGGTCAGGCCGATCAGGAGAATATTGAGCGCGATCTCGTTCGGCGTCTTTTGCCGTTCGGCGCCCTCGACCAGCCTGATCATGCGGTCGAGGAAGGTCGCGCCCGGCGCCGCTGTGATGCGCACGCGGATCCAATCGGAAAGCACTTGTGTGCCGCCGGTGACCGCGGAGCGGTCACCGCCCGACTCGCGGATCACCGGCGCGGATTCGCCGGTGATCGCCGCCTCGTTGACCAAGGCCATGCCTTCGATCACTTCGCCGTCCGATGGAATCGTGTCGCCAGCCTCGACCAGCACGATATTGCCGACCTTCAATTCCGCCGAGGGCACCAGCCGATAGTTCTGCGAATCCCCGGCGCCGGTCAGGAGCTTGGCCAGAGTTTCGGTACGCTGCCGGCGCAACGTATCGGCCTGCGCCTTGCCGCGGCCTTCGGCCACCGCTTCCGCGAAATTGGCGAACAGTACAGTGAACCACAGCCAGATAGCGATCTGAAATTCGAACAGGATATGCCCGCCGCCCGTGATGAGATCGCGAATCAGGATGACCGTCGTCAGCGCCGTGACGACTTCGAGCACGAACATCACGGGATTTTTCATCAGCGTGCGCGGATTGAGCTTGCGAAAAGCGGAGCCGATGGCCGGCACGACGATTTTTGGATCGAACAGCGCCGAGACTGGCATGCTCTTGCGCAGGTTTGAGGATTCCATCGAAGTCGCTCCAACCTTCAATTAGAGGAGAACAGTATGCCGGCGTTCATCGCCAGCTGCTCGACGATGGGGCCGAGCGCCAGCGCCGGAAAGAAAGTCAGTCCGCCGACGATCGCGATGACGCCGACGACCAGACCGACGAACAAACCGCCGGTCGTGGGAAAAGTGCCCGCCGAAGCCGGTACCAGTTTCTTGGCGGCGAGCGAGCCGGCAATCGCCATGGTCGGGATGATCATCCAGAACCGGCCGACGCCCATCGCGATGGCACCGGTGAGGTTGTAGAACAGCGTATTGCCGTTGATCCCGGCGAAGGCCGAGCCGTTGTTGCCGGTCTGCGATGTGTAGGAGTAGAGCACCTCGGTGAAGCCGTGCGGCCCGGGATTGTTCATCGAAGCAACTGCGGAGGGCACCAGCATCGCCACGGCGGTCCAGCCGAGATACATCAGCGGCAAAACCAGGATGGCAAGCATCGCCATCTTAACTTCCTTCGCCTCGATCTTCTTGCCGGCATATTCCGGCGTGCGGCCGACCATCAGCCCGGCGACGAAGATCGAGATGATGATGAACAGCAGCATGCCGTACATCCCGGAGCCGACCCCGCCGACAATGATTTCGCCGAGCTCGATGTTGATGAGCGGAATCATGCCGCCGAGCGCGGTGAAGGAATCGTGCATCGCGTTGACCGCGCCGCACGACGCGTCGGTGGTGATCACCGCGAACAGCGAGGAGGCGGCAATACCGAAACGTACTTCCTTGCCTTCCATGTTGCCGCCGCTGAGACCGAGCGCGTTGAGCGCGACGTTGCCGTGCGCCTCGGCCGCGTAACAGGCTGCGACTCCGGCGAGAAACAGCACCCCCATCACGGCAAGGACGGCCCAGCCTTGGCGTTGATTGCCGACCATGCGCCCAAACACGTTGGTCAGCGCCGCGCCAAGCGCAAAGATCGAAATGATCTGCACGTAATTCGACAAAGCGGTCGGGTTCTCGAATGGGTGCGAGGCGTTGGCGTTGAAAAAGCCGCCGCCGTTGGTGCCGAGCATCTTGATCGCGATCTGCGAGGCGACCGGGCCGACCGCGATGGTCTGCTTGGCGCCTTCGAGCGTGGTGGCGTCGACATAGGGACCGAGGGTCTGCGGGATGCCCTGCCAGACCAGGAACAGCGCATAGGGCACGCAAATCGGGATGAGAATGTAAAGTGTGCAGCGCGTCACATCGACCCAAAAGCTGCCGACCGTGCGCACCGAATGCCGCGCAAAGCCGCGGATCAGCGCAACCGCGAGCACGATGCCGGTTGCAGCCGACAGATAGTTCTGATGGGTGAGCCCGAGCATCTGCACGAGATACGACATCGTGTTTTCGCCGGCGTAGTTCTGCCAATTGGTATTGGTGATGAAGCTCATCGCCGTGTTGAACGACAGATCCTCGCCGACGGCGGTCTGGCCCGCCGGATTGAAAGGCAATCCGGCCTGCAAGCGCATCAGAAGGTAAAGAATGAGAAGGCCGCCGACGTGAAACAGCAGCATGCCGACGGTGTAGCTCACCGCGTGCTGCTCATGGCGCTCATCGATGCCGGCGATTTTGTAGATAACGAGCTCGACAGGACGAACGATCGGCGACAGGAACGTCCGCTCGCCATTGAACAGCCGCGTCATATAGCCGCCGAGCACTGGCGTGATGGCGACGATGATCGCGCAATAAAGCAGAATCTGGACCCAGCCGATAACGGTCATGGCCATATTCCTTCAGAACAGCTCGGGCTTGAGCAGCGCGTAAATCAGGTAGACCAGCAGTCCCGCGGTGACGATGCCGGCGAGCGAATAGTCGAAAACCATGGCCGTTCCCTCAAAGCCGGTCGCAGGCATGGACGTAGGCGATCGACAGCGCGAAAAAGGCAAAAGCGATCGCCATCATGACCGCATCCATCATCGCCGTGCTCCGAAAAAATTTCCGCATCGGGCATCGCAACCCGGCGGCGGCGCGCTTTGTCGATTTAAATTGAGGCTGCGCAGATAAGCGGCGCCGTTCACGCGCGCTTACTTGTCACCATTGCCATAGGAATTCGAGAGGGCAGGGCGGACGATCTTATAGGAATCCCATAAGTGTCCGCGGCGAAACCGGCAGAAGCCGGGACGTGCAATGATGTCACCGGATCGCGACGGCGCAGCGGCGCGCTCAGCGTGCGCTTGCCGTGCTCGCCGCGACGATGCCCTCGAGACGCAAAATGCTCTGCTTGTCCGTTTCGATAATTCCTTCCAGCCGGGCGATGTTTTGCAACAGGCGCTCGCTGGTCAGGCGCAGAAAGTAATAGCCGAATTCTGGATTCTGAAAATAAAGTTCGAGCAGCTTTTCATAGGTGATGGTCAGCACGTCGCCGTTCTCGGTGCATTCGACGGTTTGCGTTCGCCGATTTTCGGCGCGACAAAGCCGAGTTCGCCCATCATCCGTCCGGGCGGCAACACGACGCCGATCTCGGTCACCAAGAATTTTCCGGTCACGGTGAGGAACATTTCCTTGGCGATGTCGCCTTTATGAAACAGCACTTCGCCCTTTTGGTACTTGCGCGGGATCATGTACGGCCGCAGCCAGTCCATCGACAAGTCGCCTTGTGCGGACACCCGCGCCTTCTTGACCAGGGTCAGCATTTGGCGGAGCCGCACGACGTTGATCGGCAGGGACAGCAGATACAGGAAAAACGTCGACATCGATCCGGCGAGCGCGCCGTAGGCGATGAAGAGCACGTTGCTGATGATGCCGATGAAGCGCAACGGCACGATAGTGCGCACCATCAGCGTGGCGACGTAGAATACCGCGCCGGTCAGCGCCAGCATATTGGCCAGGTTGATATCATGCAGCGCAACATTGACGATGCGGTTGAACACCGCGTCGTAGGTAACGTTGGAGGGGTCGAGCCCGAGCTGAAGCAGGATCTTGTCGACCCGCAAGTTTTGCGTCGCGATTTCAAGGGCGCGGTTGAGTATCGTGGTCAGATCGAGACTCGCGCTGTCCATTTTTCCCTCACCAAATCCGCTGGTGACCGTTGATGCGGCGAAATTAGCACTCCGCTTCCCACGGAGCATAGGAATTCCGGACGGGATCGCCGCCGCCGTCATAAACGTACCGATTGCGGCTTCTTAGCCCACAAGCCGCGGCGAATCACGCTGTCGGCCTGTCCCGCAATGGGGAAGGGCGGTTCTGCCTCATTTATATTGATACGCGATCTGCCGAAGACCCATAAAGCGTGCGTTCAGCGACCGGCGCCTTGTTCGATTTCGGTGTCGGCCCGGCCGGTGCCGACGTCGAGAATCTTCTCAACCGGCGGCTCGGCGCGGTTCCACCAGCCACCGCCAAGCGATTGAAACAGCGCCGCCGTGTCGGACAGCCGCGCGGTGCGCGCCTGCACCACTTGGATGACCGACTGCAGATAGCTCTGCTGGGCGTTGAGCAGAAGGAGCACATTGGCGTTGCCGGTCTGCATCTGCTGGCGCGCGAGATCGAAGCTGGTCTTGGCGGCGCGCTCGAATTCTTCTGCCGCCGTTATTGCGTCGGCGTCGTTTTGCAGCGCGCGCAGCGAATCGGCGACGTTCTGCACCGCGCCGATGACCGTGCCGCGGTAAGTCCATGCCGCGGCCTGGTAGGTGTCCTTGGCGCCTTGCAGCTGGTGGAACAGCGTGCCGGCATCGAACACGGTCTGCGTGGCGTTGCCGCCCAAATCCCAAAACAGATTTTGCGGCGCCAGCAGATGCGCCAGCGCCGTATTCATAAATCCGGCGTCGGCGCTGATCGTGAACGTCGGCAGCATATTGGCGGTGGCGACGCCGATTTGCGCGCTTGCCGAATGCAGTTGCTCCTCCGCCGCGCGCACGTCCGGGCGCTGCTCGATCAGCTGCGACGGCAGGCTGACGGGCAGATCGACGGGCAAATGCAGGTCTGCAAGCCTGAAGGTTTCGCGCGGACCGGTGCTCGGATAGGCGCCGGCCAGCGCCGCGATGAGGTCGCGCTCTTGCTCCAGCGCCTTGCGCAACGACGGCAGCGTCGCCTTGGCCTGCGCCAGGGCAGCTTCCTGCGCGGCCAGATCGCTGCGGTTGGCATAGCCGGCGTCCAGTTGGCGCGCCAGCGTGTCGCGCATCTGAGTATTGATGACGATGATCTCAATCGTGGCGTCGATCTGGCCGCGCAACGAAGCTTCGGCGATGGCCGCGACTGTCAGATTCGCCGTCAGCGAGAGATAGGCCGCCTCGACCTGGAATCGCTGCACGTCGGCCAGGGCTTCCAGCGATTCGACCGTGCGCCGGTTGAGGCCCCAGATGTCGAAGGTGTACGACACCGTCAATTGCGCGGTGTCGAGCGCGAAGATGCCGGCGCCGGACGCCGGCACGGGAGCGAGCGCCGCCGAGGTGCGCTGATACGTTGGATTGAAATTGGCTTGCAACAGGGGCAGGAACTTGCCCTCTTGGGCGTAGACGCTTTCTCGGGCCGCGCGCAATGACGCCAATGCCGATTGCAGGTTCGGATTATTTTGCAGCGCGCGCTCGATCAGGGCGTTGAGCTTGGGCGATTTGAACAGCGCCCACCAGGCTTGCGGAATGTCGCGGCCTTCGACGAAATGCTGCTTCTCGCCGGTCGGCGCATTCGCCGTGGAGGTCCGCGAGACCAGCGGCTCGCGCGTATAGCGGACGATGTCAGGCGCGGCGGGATGCACGAAGTCCGGGCCGACCGCGCAATTCGTCAACAGCATTGCGGCCGCGAGAGCGGTGGTACCTGCGAAAACGCGCCTAACCGCCACACCGGACATTGGAAATTGGCACTATTGCAACTGAGCGACAAAGACGAAGCCCACACGCGGCATTATTTCCGATTTCGCCGACATTGGCTGTGCTCGGCTGGCCACAGTACACATTATTCACGGGCGAGATCGCGGTTCGTCGGCGAGATCGTGCCGCGATCCCGTTGCCGGCGGCGCGACGAGCGGTTCGGCGAAAAGAAGCGAAGCGACCAAGCCGTGATAGACTGTCATGAGTCGTATGGAATACTGCGATTAATCCCAGTTCTGTGATTAATGACAGTAGACCGCGGCAAGGCCGGATGGCCATGTCGCCGCGATCCAAAAATACGCCGGATGCGGCTCATCGATGGCTCCCCGCACGCCGAATCGTCGTCTGACTGCGGTGGTCGCCGCCGCCGTGCTGTTTGCCGTCATCGCCGCCGTCTACTTGGTCGGCCATTCCGGCAACGGCTCGGGGGCGGGATCGGGCGCCGCTACCGCGCCGCACAATCCCGACAGCATCGACTTGTCGGATTCTCAGCTCTCCGAAGTCAAAGTCGAGCCGGTCGAGGAGCGCGACTTTCCGGTCGAGAAGGAAGCGGTCGGCTCAATCGACTTTAATGAGGATATGGAAGTCCAGGTCTTCACCCCCTACCAGGGCAAGATCATTGCGCTGTTTGCCAAAGTCGGCGATGACGTGAAGAAGGGCCAGACGCTGTTCACCATCGACAGCCCCGATTTGCTGCAAGCAGAATCGACGTTGATCGCCGCGGCCGGCGTTTTGGATCTCGACAGCAAAAATCTCGACCGGTTGCGCGAGCTTTATACGACGCGGGCGGTATCGCAGCACGACGTGGAGCAGGCGGCATCGGATCAGCAGACCGCCGAAGGCAATCTGCGCGCCGCCCGCGACGCCGTGCGCATTTTCGGCAAGACCGACGCCGACATCGACCGCATCGTCGCCGACCGCATAGCGGACCCGACGCTGGTGGTGCCGAACCCGATCGACGGCCGGATCACCGCGCGCAACGCGGCGCCGGGTTTGTTCGTGCAGCCGGGCAGCGCGCCGGCGCCCTATACGGTCGCCGATATCGACACGATGTGGATGCTGGCGAACGTCGCCGAGGACGACAGCCCGGCATTCCAAGTCGGACAACAACTTGAAGTTACGCGTCGATGCGTTTCCCGGTCGGGTCTTCGACGGCAAGATCACCACCATCAGCGCCAGCGTCGATCCAAATACGCGGCGCGTATTGGTGCGGTCCGAGATCAGGGATCCGCGGCACGAATTGCGCTCGGGCATGTTCGCCAATTTCGTCATCCGTGTCGGCAATCCGGTGCGCTCGCCCGCCGTACCGGTCGACGGCGTGGTGCGCGAAGGCGACGGCACGATGACGATCTGGGTAACCGCCGACCGCCGGCGCTTCACCAGGCGGACGGTCAAGATCGGCGAGGAGCGCGACGGCTACCGGCAAATTCTGGATGGCGTGCGGGCCGGCGAGCTGGCGGCGACCGAGGGAGCGCTATTCCTGAGCAATGCGCTGGCCACGGTCTCGCAATGAGAGTTCGCCGAGCGGAAGCTGCGCGTGACGCCGCCGCAGGACGCCAGCCGTGCTGAAAGCGCTGCTCACATTCGGTCTGACGCGCCGCCCGCTGGTATTGCTCGGGCTCTTGCTGTTCGCCGGCGCCGGCCTGTTCGCGTTTTCCAAGCTGAACATCGAGGCCTATCCCAATCCCGCTCCGGTCATTCTGGAAATCACGGCGCAGGCGCCGGGCCTGTCGGCCGAGGAGATGGAGCGCTATTACACCATTCCGATCGAAGTGGGTATCGCCGCGACGCCCGGGGTCGACGTCATTCGCTCGACTTCGTTCTACGGACTGTCATTCGTTCGCGTGACGTTCAATTACGGCGTCGATTATTATTTCGCCCTGACCCAGACCGCCATCAACCTGCAGCAAAACGTCAGTCTGCCGAACGGCGTGACGCCGACCATTCAGGCCACCAGCCTGATCGGCGAAATCTACCGTTACCAGGTCGTCGGGCCGCCGCACTTCGGCCTGACCAATCTCCGTACCGTCCAGGACTGGATCGTCCAACGGCGTCTGCTCACCGTTCCGGGAGTGGTTCAGGTCAACACCTGGGGCGGCACTACCAAGCAATATGACGTTGACGTCGATCTGCACAAACTCGACGCCTACAACGTTACGCTGCCGCAAGTGATTACCGCGCTCGGCAACGCCAACATCAATGTCGGCGGGCGCACCATCAACATGGGGCAGCAATCGGTCAACATCCGCGGCGTCGGGCTGATGAACGACGGCGGCGCCACGAATCTGACGCAGGGCTACCACGTCGAGGATATCGAAAACGTTCCGCTCGGGCAGTTCGACGGCATACCGATATTCGTCAAAGACGTCGCCAAGGTGTCGGTGGGCTATGTGCCGCGACTCGGCAAGGCCGGACGCGACAATGACGACGATATCGTCGCGGCGATCGTCATCATGAACCGCACCATGCATACCAGCGAGGTGGCCGCGCGTGTGCGAGCCGAAATCGAGAAAATCAATACCGACGGCAGCCTGCCGCCCGGCGTGAAACTGGTGCCGTACTACGACCGCACCGAGCTCGTCCACGTCACCACGTCGACGGTGCTGCATAACTTGGTCAACGGCTGCCTGCTGATCTTCTTCATCCAATGGCTGTTCCTGGGCGACCTGCGCAGCGCGATCATCGTCGGCGCCAATATCCCGTTCGCTTTGTTCTTCAGCATCATCATCATGGTGGCGCTGAATGAAGACGCCAACCTGTTATCGGTCGGAGCCATCGATTTCGGCATCATCGTCGATGCCGCAGTCATCCTGGTCGAGAATGTGTACCGCAATTTCCAGTCGGGGCCGCAGGCGCGGGAAGCGCTGCTCAGGCAGCTCGCCGAGCAAAGGTGGGGTCCCGATCCGACGCGCTGGAGCAACGTGGCGGGGCTGGCGGCATGGAACGACCGGTTGCGGCTCATTCTTGCCAGCGCGCTGCAAGTCGACAAGGCGGTGTTCTTTTCCACCGCGATCATCGTCGCGGCCTTTATTCCTCTGTTCACCATGCAAGGAGTCGAGGGCCAGATTTTCGGTCCGATGGCGCGCACCTATGCCTATGCTTTGGTGGGCGCGTTGATTGCGACCTTCACGGTGACGCCGTGCCTGGCGTCGTTGTTGCTGCCGGAGCGCGTCACCGAAGTCGAAACCGTCGTCGTGCGCCGGCTGCGCTCAATCTACACTCCGGTGCTGCGGTGGTCGCTCGATAATACCAGGATCACGGCGGCGATCGGATTGATCTTCCTCGTCGTCACCGCCGTCATCGGCTCCCGGCTCGGCAGCGAATTTCTGCCGACGCTCGAAGAGGGCAATCTGTGGATTCGGGCGTCGATGCCGCCGACGATCTCGTTGGAAGCCGGCGAACCGATCGTCAACAAGATCCGCAAGATCCTTCTGCACTATCCCGAAGTCATCACGGTGACTTCGCAGCAAGGCCGGCCGGACGACGGCAGCGATGCGGCGGGCTTCTACAATGCCGAGTTTTTCGTGCCGCTGAAGCCGGCCGACGAATGGCCGCCCGATGTGACCAAGGAATCGCTGATCAACGACATGCAGGCCGAATTCGCCAAGGATTTCGTCGGCATCGACTTCAATTTCTCGCAATACATCCAGGACAACGTCGAGGAAGGACTTTCGGGCGTTAAAGGCGCCAATTCGGCAAAGATTATCGGGCCGGACTTGAAAACGCTCGAGCAGATCGCGCGCGAATGCATGCATCAAATGGCGCAGGTGCAAGGCATCGCCGATCTCGGCGTATTCTGGGTTCTCGGCCAGCCCAATCTGAACATCAGGATCGACCGCGCCAAGGCGGCGCGCTATGGGCTCAGCGTTAACGACGTGAATAATGTCATTCAGGCGGCGTTGGGGGGAACCACGGCAACGACGCTTCTGGAGGCCGACCGGCAATTCGGTGTCGTGGTGCGGCTTGCCCGCGAATTTCGCGACAATATCGACGACGTGCGCAACATCAAGGTCGGCTATCAGACGCCGAGCGGCGTCAACGCCTACGTTCCGTTGAGCGAGCTCGCGTCGATTTCGCTCGACACCGGCGCTTCCTACATTTTTCGCGAGCGCAACCAGCGTTTCGTGCCGATCAAATTCAGCGTGCGCGGCCGCGACCTCGCCGGCGCCGTCGAGGAAGCGCAACAACGCATCGGACGCAACGTGAAACTGCCGAGCGGCTATCGCATCGAATGGTCGGGCGAGTTCGAATGGTTGCAGCAGGCCAAAAAGCGGCTTGCCATCATTGTCCCGATAACGTTCGTGCTGATCGTCGTGCTGCTTTATGGATTGTTCAATTCGTGGCGCGACAGCATGTTGGCTTTGCTCGGACTTCCGTTTGCGATTTCCGGCGGCGTCCTGGCGCTGTACGTTTCCGGATTGGATTTCAGCGTCTCGGCGGCGATCGGATTTATCTCGCTGTTCGGCGTATCGGTGATGAGCGGCATCCTCATCATCAACGGCTATTATCGAGTCGCGGCGCGCGGCATGCCGCCCGGCGAGGCCATGTTCCGCGCCGTCCAGGAGCAGATGCGGCCGGTCCTGATGATGACGCTGTCGGCCTGCATCGGCCTGTTGCCGGCCGCGATTTCCACCGGCATCGGCAGTCAGGTGCAGCGGCCGCTCGCGACCGTCATTGTCGGCGGCATGTTGATCGGACCCATTATGCTGCTGGTGATCGTGCCGGCGCTGCAGACGTTATTCTTGGATCGGACACCCCCTGCGGCTGCGGCAGAGCCGCAGGTGTCGCAAGGCGCTCCGTAGGTCATGGCGTCGAAGGAGAGAGCTTTGAAGATCGTGCTTGCCACTATGGTGTTGTTTGCCGCGTCGTTCGCCCAGCCGAGCTTGGCCGAGGAACTGGCTGCGCACCACGCCAGTCGGGCCGAGGTATCGGCGGCGGCGAAAACGACGGCCGGGAAAAACGTAAAGTCCGGACCTCGCGTTCCGCAGCGCGCGGGTTTGGGGCGGACGGGTAAAAGTGTCGACGCCACGGCCGGGACGGAGCCGACAGGGCGAGGCGCAATGCGGTCGATGCCCGGCCGGACGACACGATCGATGCGGGCGTAACGGTGCTGACGCCGCGCGGCGGCGTCACTCCGGCCAAAGCCGGCAATACCAATGCAAACTTGAAGATCGCCAAGCCGACGACGCTCCAGGCGCACCGTTCTGCCATCGTCCAACCGGCCAACCCCGTTCGAAATGCGATAGGGCAGCCGCTCGCTCGGCCCAAGATCGCGCCGCGCCGCGATGCGCATTTTGGCGCGACGGTGCAAGCACCGGCAGCGGCTTCCGGCAACTCTATAAATCTCTCCGGAAATTCCGGCGGACCCAATAGCGCGCGGCCGAAGCAGCATCCGGTGACGACGGCAAGCATTGGCAATCGCGGCCGGGTCGACGGCGCCACCCTGATTCGCCCGGCGTTCGCCACGTCAGGGCTGGGCGGGCCGGCAAAGCCGGTGGGCGGCATCAACGGGACGACGTTGCGGCGCAAGCATTAGCTTTTTGTCGGCCGTCGATCGGTCGTTGCGGACGCCGGGTGAAGCCCCAAAAGCCGTGAGATTCCAAGGCTTAAGAATTTCACATCGCGCCAATAGCGGCACACTCCGGCCGCGCATTGGCACGCGCTTGGGGATGATCGAAAAGCCTGACCATCAAGCACTTAAACTGAGTGCTGTTTGGCCCTATGTTAATTCAGGGGGAAGCGTTGGCCGGCGGCGCCAAAACGTTCCGAAAATGGTTGCGCCGACTTAAAGAGTAGCGACGAGAGAGCCATGGCTGCCGGGTGGAGCGAGCAATATGGCGAACTTGGAAAATCCCCCTGAAGCGAAGTTGCCCGCCTCCGCCGCTTCAGGCTCCTTGCGCATCGCTGCGATACTGCTGCGCACCGTATTTATTTGCACTTTGTTGGCGCTGACGCTCCGCGTCAGCATGCCCCAGAGCGAAACCATCTGGTCGGCCTACGACACTCCCGCCGATCTCATCCGGATGATTTTGGGGTTCGTCGTTTGCATTTGGCTTGCGATTCAACTTTTTCAGGGACCCAGAGACGCCCAAGGCTATCGGACCTGGCTCTATCTTGGCCTGGTCGCGGTGCCTTTTACGCTGATCTGCCTGTTCGCGGTGTGGTAACGTCGCGAGCGACCGTCAGAGCATGATCCCGAAAAAGCCTGCCCTCGGACTTGATCCGAGGGTGGATACCGGTTTTCGGAAAAGATCATGCTCAATCAAAATGCCAGAGCCCGGTTTTGATTCCATCAAAACCGGGCTCTAGCAGTCTGCGGAAAAACGCTCGCCACGGCGAGAGTTTGCTGATTCAGTCTTTGTATCACGAATTCAGCGGAGGCATGTATGCGCGGGGCATTTGAGGATCAAGGCGGGCTGTTTTCGTACATCTCGGCCGAGGCGCGGGTGCCGAAGAACCATCCACTGCGAAGGATTTTGGGAGCTTGTGCGCGCTGTGCTGAGCGAGCTGACCGGTAGCCTTGGGAGGCTCTACGCAAGCGAAGGCCGTCCTTCGATACCTCCTGAGCAATTGCTGAGCGCCCTGCTGCTGCAAGTGTTCTACGGCATCCGGTCGGAACGGCAGTTGATGGAGCAATTGGACTACAATCTGTTGTACCGCTGGTTTGTGGGGCTTTCGCCCGACGACCCGGTCTGGGACCCAACCGTGTTTACCAAGAACCGCGCCCGGCTTCAGAACGGCGAGGTGTTTGCCAAGTTCATGAGCAAGCTTCTGAACCATCCGCAGGTCAGGCCGCTGTTGTCGGACGAGCATTTTTCGGTCGACGGCACGCTAATTGAGGCCTGGGCCTCGCAGAAGAGCTTTCGCCCCAAGGACGGCAGCGGTGACGAAGACGGCGGCGCGAACTTCCATGGCCAGAAGCGCAAGAACGACACGCACGCGAGCACCACCGATCCTGACAGCCGGCTTTACCGCAAGGCCGCCGGGCGGGAGGCGAAGCTCTGCTATATGGGCCATGCCACCATGGAGAACAGGCATGGCCTGGCGGTGGCCGGCTTGGTCACGCACGCCACCGGCACCGCCGAGCGCCGGGCTTCGGAGATCATGCTCAAGGCCAGGAGCAAGGCCGCCTGTGGCCGCATCACGGCCGGTGAAGATAAGGCCTATGACACGGCCGAGCATGTCGCCAATCTTCGCGCCATCAACGTCACTCCGCATCTGACGCAGTACAACATCGCCAGCACCAAGGGACGCCAGAGCGCCATCGACGCACGCACCACCCGGCACGACGGCTATGCCATGTCGCAATCGCGCCGCGCCATGATCGAATGCATCTTTGGCTGGGGCAAGCAGCACGGCACCATGCGCAAGACCAAGCATCGCGGCATCGCTCGCGTCGCCGCCGACTTCATGCTCAACCTGATCGCCTACAATCTGATCCGCATCCCCAAACTGATCGCGGCTTAGCCAAGCGCCCGGCGAGATCAATCGCTCTCAAAGAAATCGAACCCATCAAAGACCAACCGAGCAAAAGCTCGCCGATGCCTCGATTTCGCGTTTTTCCGCAGACTGCTAGGGTTCGATCAGCCGCCCGGTCGCGGCCTTGATCGCGGCCTCGGTGCGGGTCGCGGCGCCGAGCTTTGCCGCGCGCATTGTCGGTGTGAAAATCGACCGTGCGTTTGGTCAGGCCGAGGATTTGCGCGATCTCGGCCGAAGTCTTGCCGCGCGCCACCCAGGTCAAAACCTCGATCTCGCGATCGTTGAGCTCGACCGTCTTCGGCCACAGCCCGGTGCGCGCGACGCCGTTGAGCCGCGCCGTGATGATGGTGGCGAGCACCTCGAAATCGATCGGCTTGGTGACGTAGTCGTCGGCGCCGAGCTGCCGCCCCTTCAGCTCGTTGTCGCGATCGGTCAAGGCGGTCAGAAACACGAACGGCATTTTCGCAAAGCGCGGCGCCAGCGCGATCAAGCGCTCCAGCAATTCGAATCCCGACATCGCCGGCATGCTGATATCCGACAGCACCAGGTCGGGCATGATTTTCAGGATGGCGGCAAGCCCTTCGCGGCCGTCATGGGCGATGCTGACGTCGTAGCCGCGGTCGACCAGTTCCTCGGCGATCAGCGCCGCGGTCTCGCGGTCGTCCTCGATACAGAGAATCTTCTTTTGCGCTTCAGGCATGCCTCGCCACCGCCGGCCGGAAAGCCAGCTCGAATTTGAGCCCAAATCTAGGCCGCTATCGCACACGTTACGTTCGGCAATTTACCTCAATCCGGTTTCCAGTGGTTGCGGCTTTGCGATATGGTTATTGTCGAGGGCAGCCAGCATATCTTCGAGTCCGACGGACATGTTCATGCGGCAGCCGCAATCGATCCGCTCCCACCTCGCCGCGGTCTTTCTGTTGTTCTTCGCGCTGGTCGTCATCCTCGGCTCGTTCAGCATCTGGCGGCTGTCGAATTTCGATTTGCTGTCCGCCGACGTCGCCGAAGTCTGGCTGCCGACGACGCGCGCGCTCGGCGATCTCAACAATTATACGTCGGATTTCCGCGCCTTCGAGGGCGGCGAACTGTTGTCCTCGGATCCGTCCGAGGCCGCCGCGACCGAGAAGCAGATGGAGGAGCTCGACCGGACCATCGCCGAACTCCGAGCGCGAGTTCGAACGCATTCGCCACGACGCGGCGGAAAACGAGCTCTACGACCGGTTCAAGACGCACTGGAACGAATACCGCGGCATCGTCAACCAGATGCTGGTGCTGTGGCGCGGCAATCGCAAGGACGAGGCGCTGCAGATCTACGGCAGCTCCTCGCGCACGGCCTATAACGCCGCCAGCGATACGCTCGGCCAATTGACCGATCAGGCCGTCGCCAGCGCGCAAGTCGCGAGCGATCGCCTTGCCGTCGCCTATCGCCAGGCGTTCTGGCTCATCCTCCTCGCCATTGTGATCGCCGCGCGTGCTGGTGGTCGCCGCGCTCATTCATATCAGCCGCTCGATTTCCGCGCCGCTTCTCGATCTCGCCGAGCCGCATGCGCCGGCTTGCCGCCAACGATACCGGCATCGATATCCCCGAAACCAAGCGGCGGACGAGATCGGCGAGATGGCGCAGGCCACCGTGGTGTTTCGCAATAATGCGATCGAGCTGATGCGCAGCCAGGAAATCCTCGCCCGCCAGGCGGCGCTGCTCGAGGAGCAATTGGCGAACGAGCAGCGGCTCGCTTTGCTGCAACGCAATTTCGTGTCGATGGCCTCGCACGAATTCCGCACGCCGCTGACGATCATCGACGGCCACGCCCGGCGGCTGGACAAGGTCAAGGACGCGGTGAAACCGAGCGAGATCGGCGAGCGCGCCGGCAAGATTCGCAGCGCGGTGCTGCGCATGACGCACCTGATCGACAACCTGCTCAATTCGTCGCGCCTGATCGACGGCGGCGCCGGTCTTTATTTCCAGCCCGGCGGAAATGGACATGACGGCTTTGCTGCAGGAGGTCTGCCAGTTGCACCGCGAGATGGTGCCGAGCGCGCAAATCGCCGAACGGTTTGCCGCCACGCGCCGTGCCGATGGTCGGCGACGCCAAGCTGTTGTTTCAGGTTTTCTCAAATCTCCTCTCCAACGCCATCAAATATTCGCCCGGCGGCGGCGAGATCGAAATCGAAGCGACAAGCACGGCCGACGAGGTCGTCGTCGCCATCGCCGACCGCGGCATCGGCATTCCGCCGGACGATCTGCCGCGGCTGTTCGAGCGCTATCACCGCGGCAGCAACGTTTCGGGAATCGTCGGCACCGGGGTCGGTCTCTATCTCGTCAAGATGGCGGTCGATCTGCATCACGGCAGTGTCGAGGTGGACGAGCAAGGAAGGCGAGGGCTCGCGCTTCACCGTCCGCTTGCCGCGCGGGCGCCGGGCGATGAAAGATCGGTCGCCGAGCGATTCCGCCGCAATGACGGACGCCTGACGAAACCTTCGCGCTTGCGCGGAAACCTCGCGGTCGCGTCATGCTTAGCGCATCGTTAGCAGACATCCGGAAATTTGATCCGTATTCGTGGAAAAGACGCCGTCGCGAAGCAACGATTTCTCGCTAAGTGTTTTCACGTCATCTTTAGGAATTTAGCTGCAAAACACCTGGCAAAGGGCGCGCCGGGTCGCATTCTTGCCCGGCGTGTCTAGGCGACTGTTTCGGAAGAGCGTCTGCGCTAACAGCTCGAGGGTTTTGTCAAATGACAAACGTCATTCGCTTCCTGCGCGACAGCGATGAGCCAAGTGCGCCGCTTCCGCCGCGACGAAGGCGGCACCATGGCCATGATGATGGGCTTGACGGCGATCCCGCTCATCTTCGCCGTCGGCGCCGGCATCGATTACGGCAGCGCGAACATGGCGAAGGCGAAGCTCGATGCGGTCGCCGATACGGCCGCGCTTTCGGCGGTGGATCACCAGGCCATAACCGGGACCGCGGCGGCGGCGCAGACCACCGCGCAGAACACGTTTAACGCCGAAGCGGTCAACATTCCGAATGTCACGGTCGCGCAACTTGACCGCCACGGTGACGGACTCGACCGACGGGCCGCACCGCCGTCGTCAGCTACACGGCGACGAAAACCAACACCTTCATGGGGCTGTTCGGCTATCCCACGACGACCATCACCGGCTCGTCGACTGCGCAGGCCGGGCTGACGACGAATATCAACTTCTATTTGCTGCTCGATAACTCGCCGTCGATGAACATCGCGGCGACGACTGCCGGCATCAATACCATGGTCGCCAACACGTCGGCGCAGGGCGGCTGTGCGTTCGCCTGCCACGAATCCGATCCGGCCGCGGATAACCTCGGCAATCCCGGCGGCGTCGACAATTACACGCTGGCGCAAAATCTCGGCGTGGTGACGCGAATGCAGAATTTGGCGACGCGCGACCCAGGCGCTGATGAGCTCGGCATCGTCGATGGAGGGATCGAACCAGCAGTACGAAATGGCGATCTACACGTTCAACGGTTCCGGCCTCAACACCATCCAACTGCTGACCTCCAATCTCGCGAACGCGCAAACCGCGGCGGCCAATATCAACGTCGAGGAAGTCTACTCCAACAACTGGCTCACCAAGACGAACCAGAACAACGACACCGATACCGACTTCGAAACCGCCATGTCGTCGATCAACGGCTCATGCCGCTGCCGGGGACGGGCACGCCGGCCAGCACGCCGCAAGAAGTGCTGTTCATCGTCACCGACGGCGTCGACGACGAAGTCTCGTCGAGCTGTTCGCAGTCGCTCGACGGCAACCGCTGCCAGCAGCCGTTCAGCACGACCTGGTGCACGACGGTGAAAAATCGCGGCATCCAGATTGCGGTGCTGTACACCGAATATCTGCCGCTGCCGACCAACTCCTGGTACAACGATTGGATCGCGCCCTTCCAAAGCCAGATTTCGCCCAACATGCAAAGTTGCGCGTCGCCGGGGATGTTTTTCTCGGTGACCACCGACGGCGACATTACCGCCGCCATGCAGACGCTGTTCCAGCAGGCCGTCGCGGCGGCGCGACTGACGAAATAGCCTAGTCGAGCGCGCCGCCGCCGCTTGCGCCCGTTTGCGCCCCTTGCCGGTCGGCCGGGATGCGCTATTTTGCCGGCGTGTCGCGCCGCCGCCTGGCGCGGCGCGCGGGTGTAGCTCAATGGTAGAGCAGAAGCCTTCCAAGCTTATGACGAGGGTTCGATTCCCTTCACCCGCTCCAGTCTGCGCCGCGAAGCAGCGTAGGCTGCCCACCGAAGCCACTTGGCCGCCGAAGTCCGCCTTCTGACGAAGGCGGCTGGCGAAGATGGACACTGCTTCGCAGCTTCGGCTGGCAGGCCAACCCATCGCCTAGGTTGCCCGCCGAAGCTTCAGCGAAGGCGGGCCCGCTCTTGCGTCGCCGCGCGCCAAGAGGCATGAGACGACCGCCTAGGAGTGTAGCTCAATGGCTAGAGCACCGGTCTCCAAAACCGGGGGTTGGGGGTTCGAGTCCCTCCACTCCTGCCAACCCCAGGCGGTCAGGTATCGGGTATCGGGTACTAGTCGTTCCTGATCCCTGACACCTGATATCTGATCCCTTGACCGTAGGGCGCGCCGGCAGTAGGTAACAGCCATCGTCAGCGGCCCGGCGACGGACTTCCGCGGCGAACATTTTCCCCAAAGGAACCGCTGGTCGGTCTCGTCCTTAAAATTGGGCGGGGAATGGTTATTGGATTATGCGATGGCGAAAGTCAGTCCGTTCAAGTTTCTGCAGGAAGTGCGGGCCGAGGCGCAGAAGGTCACGTGGCCGACGCGCAAGGAGACCACCGTGACCACCATCATGGTGTTCGTCATGGTCCTCGTCGCCTCGATCTTCTTTCTGCTTGCCGATCAAGTCATGCGCATCGCGGTGAGTTTCCTGCTCGGTATCAACTCGTAGGCTTCGTAATTTACGGCCCAATCGCGACGCAAAATTCATGATCTGGAATCGATGACATGACGAGCCGGTGGTACGCCGTCCACGCCTACTCGAACTTCGAGAACAAGGTGGCGGATTCGATCCGTGAACAGGCGAAACAGCGCGGGCTGTCCGACCAGTTCGAGGATATCCTGGTGCCGAAGGAAAAGGTCGTCGAGGTCCGGCGCGGCCGCAAGGTCGACGCCGAGCGAAAATTCTTCCCGGGCTATGTGCTGGTCAAGATGGAAATGACCGACGAGGCCTACCACCTGATCAAGAACACGCCGAAGGTGACCGGCTTCCTCGGCTCCGACAACAAGCCGATGCCGCTGTCCGACGCCGAGGCCGACCGCATCATCCATCAGGTGCAGGAGGGCATCGAGCGGCCGAAGCCGTCGGTTTCGTTCGAAGTGGGCGAGCAGGTGCGGGTGTCGGATGGGCCGTTTGCCTCGTTCAACGGCACGGTGGAGGAGGTCGACGAAGGCCGCTCGCGGCTCAAGGTCGCGGTATCGATCTTCGGCCGCGCCACGCCGGTCGAGCTGGAATTCGGGCAGGTCGAGAAGTTGTAGGACGAAGCGAAGGGCGTGGGAGGTGAGGCGGTCGTCAGCCGTCAATAGCCGTACCACTAACAGGAGTGAAGAATGGCGAAGAAAATCACCGGCTATGTGAAATTGCAGGTGCCGGCAGGCGCCGCCAATCCGTCGCCGCCTATCGGTCCGGCGTTGGGCCAGCGCGGGCTGAACATCATGGAATTTTGCAAGGCGTTCAACGCGCAGACCCAAAAGCTGGAAAAGGGAGCGCCGATCCCGGTCACCATCACGGTCTATGCCGACCGCTCGTTTTCCTTCGAATTGCGCACCCCGCCAGTGTCGCACTTTCTCAAGAAGGCGGCGAAGCTCGAAAGCGGCTCGAAGACGCCGGGCCGCGAAATCGCCGGCTCGGTGACCAAGGCCCAGGTCCGCGAAATCGCCCAGCAGAAAATGAAAGATCTCAACTGCGATACCATCGAGTCCGCCATGCGCATGATCGAAGGCTCCGCCCGCTCGATGGGTTATGAGGTGACGGAATGAGCACGCTTGGAAAACGCACGCGCGCGGCGCGCGAGGGGGTCGATCGCGAAAAGCTCTACCCGCTCGTGGAAGCGGTGAAGATGGTCAAGGAGCGCGCCAAGGCCAAATTCGACGAGACCGTCGAAGTGGCGATGAATCTCGGCGTCGATCCGCGCCACGCCGATCAGATGGTGCGTGGCGTCGTCAATCTGCCGAACGGCTCCGGCCGCTCGGTGCGAGTCGCGGTGTTCGCGCGCGGCGCCAAGGCCGACGAGGCCAAGGCCGCCGGCGCCGACGTTGTCGGCGCCGAGGATCTGGTGGAGAAAGTGCAGGGCGGCGCGATCGACTTCGACCGCGTCGTCGCCACGCCGGATCTGATGCCGCTGGTCGGCCGGCTCGGCAAGGTCTTGGGTCCGCGCGGGTTGATGCCCAATCCGAAGGTCGGCACCGTGACGATGGATATCGCCAACGCCGTGAAGGGCGCCAAGGGCGGCTCGGTCGAATTTCGTGTCGAGAAGGCCGGCATCGTCCAGGCCGGCGTCGGCAAGGCCTCGTTCAGCGAAGAGAAGCTGGTCGAGAATATTCGGGCCTTCGCCGATGCCGTGCAGAAATCCCGGCCGGCCGGCGCCAAGGGGCATTTCATCAACCGGGTCGCCATCTCCTCGACCATGGGGCCTGGCGTGAAGGTCGAACCGGCAAGCCTGTTCCCCGATATGCGTTAAGTAACTGCGGATTCACACGATTTTGAAAAGGCCGGGGTGCGCCTCGGCCTTTTATTTGCCTGCCGCCGCCCAATCGTCCAGGTTGTAATTCAGATTAAATATACGTAAGATTGCGGTCACCTGCAGACGCTCGCTTTTAGGGAGGCAGTGATGGCCTGCAATGCTTGCGAGACAACGTTTCAGGGCAGCCAGACCCTGACCGTCAGCATTACGAAATCCGGCACCAGTGCACTGCTCTATGTCGGCAATCAGGGGCGCAACACCGTCTTGATTGAACGCATCCTGCTTTGTGCGCAATCGGCGGGCGGCACCACTGTGCTGTATCTTCGGGCACCGCCAAACGCCATTTCCTGGGTCTACCCGTCAGCCTATCTGGAGACAGGGATCACGGCGCTCTATTACACCTGGAGCGGTCTCGCCGCTGGGACCGTCGTTCAGGCGCAGGCGGAATATATCGAGATCGACGGCCGCTGCCGGAGCTGTTCTACGACAATGTGAGGTGGGCCATGACCCAGCGCTTCTGGAAGCTTGTGAAAAATGGAGAGCTGTCGGCGGCCGAAGTTGCCGCTGCGGTGGGAAGCGGCGGCCATACCGTGCTCCGCACCGACACTGCCCAGGGCCAGACCACGATCTACTTCGCCGGTGAGGGCGGCGACGCTCAAGCCGGGGCGGTACGGGCGAACGCCACCGAAATTACGCTTGCCGACGTGACCAAGGCCTGACCGCAGATTCGGCAGTCGGTGCGGTTGTAGAGCGGCGCGCTACGCCGCGGCGCGCTTGCCCCAGAGGATTTCGGTCGCGATGCGCGCGCCCTCGACCAGCGATTTGAGCTTTGCCCACATGATGGTGGGGTGAACGCGCCGCGCGAACGGGCTTTGCGCGAAGCCGCAATCGGTGCCGCCCATGACGTTCTCGCGGCCGACGATTTTGGCGAGCCGCACGATGCGCTCGGCGACGAGTTCGGGATGCTCGACGATATTGGTTGAGTGACTGATAACGCCGGGGATCAGAACTTTGCCGGGTGCGAGCTTGACCGTTTGCCACACCTGCCATTCATGGGCGTGACGCGGATTGGCGGCCTCGAAGGAATAACGGCCGACCCGCACTTGCAGGACGAGGTCGACAATGTCCTTGAGCGGGACATCGAAGGCGTGCGGCCCGTTCCAGCTGCCCCAGCAGATGTGATAGCGCGAGCGCTCCTCGGGGATGCCGCGCAGCGCGTGATTGAGCGCGTCGATGCGCATCTGCGCCCAACGGCGATAATCCGCATTGGTCATCGGCGGCACCATGCGCTCATGCATGTAGGGCAGGAACGCGTCGTCGATCTGCACGTAGAGCCCGGCGTCGATCACCGCCTGGTATTCCTGGTGCAGCGCGTCGGCGAGCGCGAACAGATAGGTTTCTTCGTCCTGGTAATATTCGTTCTTCGCGCCCGGCAGCGCGCTCGCCGGCGCGACCACCGGCAAGAACGCGGCGAGACTTCGATTATGGTCCTTCGCCATGGCGACGCCGGCCTTCAGATTCTGGATATCGCGTGAAACCTGCTGGCGGGAATATTTGATCGGGCCGTTGACGACGACGCGGTTGCTAAGCCGTTTGCCCAGGCCCGTGGCCGCGTCATATTCGGCATAGAATTCGGGGAACGCCCGGTGGTCGCGCCCGCCGCCCATGGACGCCATCGGGTCCTGGGCTTCCTCTGGCGTTACCGGCCGCACCGCGATGCCGGTAAGGCGCTTGTGAACGTAAAAGGCCCAGTTGGCGCCTTTGCTGAACTCACCGTCGCTGACGATGTCGATGCCGGTTTCGGCCTGCTGGCGCACGACCTCGGCGACGGCTGCGGTCAAACAGCTTTCAAAGGCCGCCACGTCGTGGGGCCTGCCATCTTCGATGGCGCGCCAGAACTCGATAAGGTTTGGCGGCCGGATCAGACTGCCGACATGGGTGGTCAGGATGCGATCGGCGGCTTGCGGCATCGGCGAACCTCCCTGGCTTTGCGCCAATCCTATGCCGCAATGCATCTGCCGCAAAGCTCGGGCGTCGCGGAAAACCGCTTGGCAAATCCGTCTGGAGCCGCTAAATACCCGTCATGGGCGTGCCGGCCCGGTTTGTCGGCGCGCCTTTGCGCGTTTCTCGAAAACCAACTGAGCGAGGTCTCTCTTAGCGCTAATCCGGTGTGGATTTCCTAAGAAGAGAAGGAACTTAGTGACATTCGTGAGCGTGCTCCTGTCCGAGACTGCGGGCGCCGGCAACGGCTTAATCCTTAAAGCCTGCATAGACGGGTGAAGACCAAGGGCCGGGCTTCTGAATTCTCAGGAAGTCTCTATTGCCCTTCGGTTCTGACCTCGACGGCCCGGGCGCAATTTGGCCTGGGGGGCAGGTAACCCCGGCGGGTTCCCTCACGGGCCGCCAACCGGAGAGAGCTTTTGGATCGCGCGACAAAGAGCGAACTCGTCACGACGCTTGGCGAGGTCTTCAAGACCACCAAAGTCGTTGTCGTCGCTCATTATTCCGGCCTGACGGTTGCCCAGATGCAGACGCTGCGTCGGCAGATGCGGCAAGCTGGCGCGAGCGTGAAGGTGGCGAAGAACCGCCTCGCCAGGATCGCGCTCGAAGGCTCCGACGTTGCCTCGATCGCGCCGCTGCTCAAGGGGCCGACACTGATCGCCTTCTCCGGCGATCCAGTGGCGGCGCCGAAAGTCGCGGTCGATTTCGCCAAGACGAACGAGCGGTTCGTCATTCTCGGCGGAGCGATGGGCAAGACCGCACTCGATCCGAATGGCGTCAAGGCGCTCGCCGCCTTGCCCTCGCTCGACGAGCTGCGGGCGAAGATCGTCGGCCTCATCCAGGCGCCGGCAACCAAAATCGCGCAGCTGGTAGCCGCGCCCGCCGCCAAGGTCGCCCGCGTGGTCCAGGCCTATGCCAGCAAAGGCGAGAGCGCCGCCGCCTAAGGCACTGCAAAGGTTAGAACCGAAGGACAAAAGTCATGGCTGATCTGCAAAAAATCGTGAACGACCTGTCCAGCCTCACCGTGCTCGAGGCGGCGGAGCTCGCAAAGCTGCTGGAAGAGAAGTGGGGCGTTTCGGCCGCCGCCGCGGTTGCGGTTGCGGCAGGGCCCGCGGCGGGCGGTGCGGCCGCTCCGGCTGCCGAGGAGAAGACCGAATTCACGGTGGTTCTCGCCGCCGTCGGCGAGAAGAAGATCGAGGTCATCAAGGAAGTTCGCGCCATCACCGGCCTCGGTCTCAAAGAGGCCAAGGACCTGGTCGAGGGTGCACCCAAGAGCGTCAAGGAAGGCGTGAACAAGGACGAGGCCGCCAAGATCAAGGCGACCCTCGAAAAAGTCGGCGCGAAGGTTGAGCTTAAGTAAGCAGTGCTTAGTTAAGGGAAATCCCCCGGCGAGCGTAGCGAGACCCCGGGATCCCAAGAGGCCAAGTCGTAAGCAAGTCGTGAGTAAATGGTGATTCGGAACTCTGGCCAAATCACCCGAAAATAGGGCATCCGACGCCTGTCCCGACGGTCGCGATGGATTGCGGCCCTCTGGAAAGTCGTCTTGATCGCCTCGGTACCTCGAACCGCGCGGGTTTCCGCCGTCCGGTTCGAGCGTGATGGTTCGAGCCGGACCGTTCGAACCCGATGGTTCGATTGAGCGAGAGGACATGATGGCGCAGACGTTTATCGGTCGCAAGCGCGTAAGGAAGTTTTTCGGAAAAATCGAGGAAGTCGCGGAGATGCCGAACCTCATAGAGGTTCAGAAGGCATCCTACGACCAATTCCTGCTGGTGGTTGAGCCGCCGGGCGGCCGGCCCAACGAGGGCCTGCAAGCCGTGTTCAGGTCGGTATTCCCGATTTCCGACTTCTCCAACAGCTCGCAGCTTGAATTCGTGAAGTACGAATTCGAGCCGCCGAAATACGACGTCGACGAATGCCGCCAGCGCGGCATGACCTATGCGGCGCCGCTCAAGGTGACGCTGCGGCTGATCGTGTTCGATATCGACGAGGAGACCGGCGCGCGCTCGGTCAAGGACATCAAGGAGCAGGATGTCTACATGGGCGACATTCCGCTCATGACCAATAACGGCACCTTCATCGTCAACGGTACCGAGCGCGTCATCGTCTCGCAGATGCATCGCTCGCCCGGCGTGTTCTTCGATCACGACAAGGGCAAGACCCATTCCTCGGGCAAGCTGTTATTCGCCGCCCGCATCATTCCCTATCGCGGCTCCTGGCTCGACATCGAGTTCGACGCCAAGGACATCGTCCATGCGCGCGTCGACCGGCGGCGGAAGATTCCGGTCACGTCGCTGCTTTATGCGCTCGGCATGAGCGGCGAGGAAATCCTCAACACATTTTACAAGCAAGTGCATTACAAGCGCACCAAGGAAGGCTGGCGCGTGCCGTTCGATGCCAACCGGCTGCGCGGCTACAAGGCGATCAACGATTTGGTCGACGCCGAACTCGGGCCGGGTCGTGCTCGAAGCCGGCAAGAAGCTCACCGTGCGCCAGGCGCGCCAGCTCGCCGAGAAGGGACTCAAGGCGCTTCGTCTCTCCGACGAGGAGCTGATCGGCCAATACATCGCCGAAGACCTCGTCAACCCGAAGACCGGCGAGATTTACGCCGAGGCCGGCGAGGAGATCACCGACAAGACACTCAAGGTGCTCAACGAAGCCGGCTATAAGGAATTGCCGCTTCTCAACATCGATCACGTCAATGTCGGCGCCTATATCCGCAACACGCTGGCGATCGACAAGAACATGACGCGCGAGGACGCGCTGTTCGACATCTATCGCGTCATGCGTCCGGGCGAGCCGCCGACGATCGACACGGCGTCGACCATGTTCAACTCGCTGTTCTTCGATTCGGAGCGCTACGACCTGTCCGCGGTCGGTCGCGTCAAGATGAACATGCGGCTCGAGCTCACCGCCGAGGATACCGTGCGCATCCTGCGCAAGGAGGACATCCTCGCGGTGATCCGTACACTGGTCGATCTACGCGACGGCAAAGGCGAGATCGACGACATCGACCATCTCGGCAATCGCCGGGTGCGCTCGGTCGGCGAGCTGATGGAGAATCAATACCGTATCGGGCTCCTTCGCATGGAGCGGGCGATCAAGGAACGCATGTCGTCGGTCGATATCGACACGGTGATGCCGCAGGACCTGATCAACGCCAAGCCGGCGGCCGCCGCGGTGCGCGAGTTCTTCGGGTCCTCGCAGCTGTCGCAATTCATGGACCAGACCAATCCGCTGTCGGAGATCACCCACAAGCGGCGTTTGTCCGCGCTCGGCCCCGGCGGGCTCACGCGCGAGCGCGCCGGCTTCGAAGTGCGCGACGTGCATCCGACCCATTACGGCCGCATCTGTCCGATCGAGACGCCGGAAGGGCCGAATATCGGCCTCATCAATTCGCTCGCGACCTACGCGCGGGTGAACAAATACGGCTTCGTCGAAACGCCATATCGCAAGGTCAAGGACGGCCGCGTCACCGACGAGGTCATCTATCTCTCGGCGATGGAGGAGGGGCGCTACACGGTCGCGCAGGCCAACTCCGCCATCGACGCCAAGGGCCGCTTCACCGACGATCTCGTCGTCGTGCGCCATGCCGGCGACGTGCAGCTTATTCCGCCCGACAAGGTGGATTTCATGGACGTGTCGCCGAAGCAGCTGGTTTCGGTGGCCGCCGCGCTCATTCCGTTCCTCGAAAACGACGACGCCAACCGCGCGCTGATGGGCTCCAACATGCAGCGCCAGGCGGTACCGCTGGTTCGCGCCGAGGCGCCGTTCGTCGGCACCGGCATGGAAGGCGTCGTGGCGCGCGATTCCGGCGCGGCGATCGCGGCGCGCCGCACCGGCGTGGTCGATCAGGTCGACGCCACCCGTATCGTCATCCGCGCCACCGACGAGCCGGACCCGACCAAGCCGGGCGTCGATATCTACCGGCTGCAAAAATTCCAGCGTTCCAACCAGAGCACCTGCATCAACCAGCGGCCCCTGGTGAAAGTCGCCGACCAGGTCAAGAAGGGCGACATCATCGCCGACGGTCCGTCGACCGATCTCGGCGAGCTTGCGCTCGGCAGGAACGCATTGGTCGCGTTCATGCCGTGGAACGGCTACAACTTCGAGGACTCGATCCTGTTGTCCGAGCGCATCGTCAAGGACGACGTCTTCACTTCGATCCACATCGAAGAATTCGAAGTAATGGCGCGCGACACCAAGCTCGGCCCCGAGGAAATCACGCGCGACATTCCGAACGTCTCGGAAGAGACGCTGAAAAACCTCGACGAAGCCGGCATCGTCTATATCGGCGCCGAAGTGCGCGCCGGCGACATCCTGGTCGGCAAGATCACGCCGAAGGGCGAGAGCCCGATGACGCCGGAGGAAAAGCTCTTGCGCGCCATCTTCGGCGAAAAGGCCTCCGACGTGCGTGATACTTCGCTCCGGGTTCCGCCCGGCGTGCAAGGCACCGTCGTCGAAGTCCGCGTCTTCAACCGGCACGGTGTCGACAAGGATGAGCGCGCGCTTGCCATCGAGCGTGAAGAGATCGAGCGGCTCGCCAAGGACCGCGACGACGAGCAGGCGATCCTCGACCGCAACGTCTATGGCCGCCTTGCCGAATTGCTGGAAGGCCGCCAGGGCATTGCCGGGCCGAAGGGCTTCAAGAAGGACACCAAGATCACCCGCGCGGTGCTCGAAGAGTATCCCCGCTCGCAATGGTGGCTGTTCGCTTCGCCCAACGACAAGGTGATGGCGGAGATCGAAGCCATCCGCAAGCAATACGACGAGTCGAAGAAGCGGCTCGAGCAGCGCTTCCTCGACAAGGTCGAGAAATTACAGCGCGGCGACGAATTGCCGCCCGGCGTGATGAAGATGGTCAAGGTCTTCGTCGCGGTGAAGCGCAAGATCCAGCCCGGCGACAAGATGGCCGGCCGCCACGGCAACAAGGGCGTGGTGTCGAAAATCGTGCCGGTCGAGGACATGCCGTTCCTCGCCGACGGCACCTCGGTCGACATCGTGCTCAACCCGCTCGGCGTGCCGAGCCGCATGAATGTCGGGCAGATCCTGGAAACCCACCTCGGCTGGGCTTGCGCCGGCCTCGGCATCAAGATCGGAAATTCCGTCGATCTCTATCACGGCAAGCGGGATCCCAAGCCGCTCAAGGAACTGCTGAGGAAAATCTACGGCGAGGATGAAACCATCAAGTCGCTCGACGAGAAAGGGCTCATTGAGCTCGGCACCAATCTGCGCCATGGCGTGCCGATCTCGACCCCGGTGTTCGACGGCGCCAAGGAGGCCGATATCGAGCACATGCTCGATCTCGCCGGCCTCGATCATTCCGGGCAGGTCACGCTCTACGACGGGCGCACCGGCGATACGTTCGATCGCAAGGTGACGGTCGGCTACATCTATATGCTCAAGCTGCACCATCTCGTCGACGACAAGATCCACGCCCGGTCGATCGGCCCTTACAGCCTCGTCACCCAGCAGCCGCTGGGCGGCAAGGCGCAGTTCGGCGGCCAGCGCTTCGGCGAAATGGAAGTATGGGCGCTCGAAGCCTATGGCGCCGCCTACACGCTGCAGGAAATGCTGACGGTGAAGTCCGACGACGTCGCCGGCCGCACCAAGGTCTACGAGTCGATCGTGCGCGGCGACGATGCGTTCGAGTCCGGCATTCCGGAATCGTTCAACGTGCTGGTCAAGGAAATGCGCTCGCTCGGGCTTAACGTCGACCTGCACAATTCCAAGCAGCAGCGCGGCGGCGACGGCGGCATGTCCGAGGCGGCGGAATAGCAAGAGGAGGAGCGGCAAGCATGCCGCTCTCTCGGTCGTCATCGCCCGCGCAGGCGGGCGATCCAGTAACCCGCAGCGGCGGTGATTACTGGGTGCCCCGTCTTCGCGGGGCATGATAAAGCGGAATTTTCGGGCTGCCCAGGCAGCCAAGGAGCAGGCGATGAACCAAGAATTGATGAATCTTTTCAGCCCGCAGGTGCCGGCTCAGGTCTTCGACCAGATCCGGATTTCGATCGCGAGCCCGGATAAGATTCTGTCGTGGTCCTACGGCGAGATCAAAAAGCCGGAGACCATCAATTACCGCACCTTCAAGCCGGAGCGCGACGGCCTGTTCTGCGCGCGCATTTTCGGGCCGATCAAGGACTACGAATGCTTGTGCGGCAAGTACAAGCGCATGAAATATAAGGGCATCATCTGCGAGAAATGCTCGGTCGAAGTGACGCTGTCGCGGGTGCGGCGCGAGCGCATGGGCCATATCGAATTGGCCGCGCCGGTCGCGCATATCTGGTTCCTGAAATCGCTGCCGAGCCGCATCGGATTGCTGCTCGACATGACGCTCAAGGATCTCGAGCGGATTCTTTATTTCGAGCATTACGTCGTACTCGAGCCGGGGCTCACCCCGCTCAAGGACCGCCAGTTGCTCAGCGAGGACGATTACATCAAGGCGCAGGATCAGTTCGGCGCCGACAGCTTCACCGCGATGATCGGCGCCGAAGCGATCCGCGAAATGCTCAAAGCGCTCGATCTGGAGAAGATGGCGGCGGAGCTGCGCCAGGAAATCATCGAATCGACCTCCGAACTGAAACCGAAGAAGCTCGCCAAGCGGCTGAAGCTGATTGAGGCGTTCGTCCAGTCCAAGAACAAGCCGGAATGGATGATCCTGACCCATGTGCCGGTAATCCCGCCCGACCTGCGGCCGCTGGTGCCGCTCGACGGCGGCCGTTTCGCCACGTCAGACCTCAACGACCTGTATCGCCGCGTCATCAACCGCAACAACCGGCTCAAGCGGCTGATCGAGCTGCGCGCGCCCGACATCATCATCCGCAACGAAAAGCGGATGCTGCAGGAAGCGGTCGATGCGCTGTTCGACAACGGCCGCCGCGGCCGCGTTATCACCGGCGCCAACAAGCGGCCGTTAAAGTCGCTCGCCGACATGCTCAAGGGCAAGCAGGGCCGGTTCCGGCAGAACCTGCTCGGCAAGCGCGTCGATTATTCCGGCCGCTCGGTGATCGTGGTCGGCCCCGAGCTGAAGCTGCATCAGTGCGGGCTGCCGAAGAAAATGGCGCTCGAACTGTTCAAGCCGTTCATCTATTCGCGGCTTGACGCGAAGGGCCTGTCGACCACCGTGAAGCAGGCGAAAAAGCTCGTCGAGAAGGAGAAGCCCGAAGTCTGGGACATCCTCGACGAGGTGATCCGCGAGCATCCGGTGCTGCTCAACCGCGCGCCGACGCTGCATCGGCTCGGCATCCAGGCGTTCGAACCGGTTTTGATTGAGGGCAAGGCGATCCAGCTGCATCCCTTGGTCTGCGCCGCGTTCAACGCCGACTTCGACGGTGACCAGATGGCGGTCCACGTGCCGCTGTCGCTCGAGGCACAGCTCGAAGCGCGCGTGCTCATGATGTCGACCAACAACATTCTGCATCCCGCCAACGGCTCGCCGATCATCGTGCCGTCGCAGGATATCGTGCTCGGCCTGTACTACCTCTCGATCATGACCGATGGCGGCCCGGGCCAATGGAAGCTCGAACTGCATTCGCAGAAGGAGCTGGAGCGCGACCACAAGAAGCAGAACATCGTGCAGGGCTACTATCGCAACATCAGCGAAGTCGAGCACGCGCTCCAGGAAAAAGCGGTCGGGCTGCACAGCAAGATCAAGTACATCTGGCAAGGCGTCGACGACGACGGCAAGGCCGTGCGCACGACGTTCGAAACCACACCCGGACGCGCGCTACTCGGCAGCGTGTTGCCGAAGAGCCCGAAAATTCCATTCGATCTCGTCAACAAGCTGATGACTAAGCGTGAAATCTCATCGATGATCGACACCGTCTATCGCCACTGCGGGCAGAAGGAGACGGTGATCTTCTGCGACCGCGTCATGGCGCTCGGCTTCCATCACGCGTTCAAGGCCGGCATTTCGTTCGGCAAGGACGATATGGTGGTGCCGGGCTCGAAACGCGCGAGCGTGGAGCGCACGCGCGACCTGGTGAAGGAATTCGAGCAGCAATACAACGACGGCCTGATCACGCAGGGCGAGAAATACAACAAGGTCGTCGATGCCTGGTCGAAGTGCACCGAGGAAATCGCCGAGGCGATGATGAAGGAAATCTCCGCCGCGAAGCCGGCGACGGAGAAGGGCGCCGAGGCCCAGGTCAACTCGATCTTCATGATGGCGCATTCCGGCGCGCGCGGTTCGCCGGCGCAGATGCGCCAGCTCGCCGGCATGCGCGGCCTGATGGCCAAGCCGTCTGGCGAAATCATCGAGAGCCCGATCATCTCCAACTTCAAGGAGGGGCTGTCGGTGCTCGAATACTTCAACTCGACGCACGGCGCCCGCAAGGGCCTCGCCGACACCGCGCTGAAAACCGCCAACTCCGGCTATCTGACGCGCCGCCTCGTCGACGTTGCGCAGGACTGCATCATCACCGACGAAGACTGCGGCACATCGCGCGGCATCAAGGTGCGCGCCATCATCGACGCCGGTACGGTCGTCGCTTCGCTGGCGAGCCGCATCCTCGGCCGCACCACGGCCGAAGACGTGCGCGATCCGTCGAGTAACGAAATGCTGGTGCCGAACGCGACGTTGCTCGAGGAGCCGCACGTCGAGCGCTTGGTCAATGCCGGCGTGCAGGAGATCAAGATCCGCTCCGTGCTCACCTGCGAGACGACGAACGGCTGCTGCGGCAAGTGCTACGGACGCGATCTCGCCCGCGGCACCCCGGTCAATATGGGCGAGGCGGTGGGCGTCATCGCCGCGCAATCGATCGGCGAGCCGGGCACCCAGCTCACCATGCGCACCTTCCACATCGGCGGCGCGGCGCAGATTTCCGAGCAATCGTTCGTCGAGTCGAACTTCGAGGGCGCCATCAAGATCAAGAACCGCAACGTCGCCCGCAACTCGGACGGCGATGTGATCGCGATGAGCCGCAACCTGATCGTGGCCGTACTCGATCCCGACGGCACAGAGCGCGCCGTGCACCGCATTCCTTACGGTGCGCGGGTTAAGGTCGACGATGACGAGCATATCAAACGCGGCCAGCGCATCGCCGAGTGGGATCCGTATACCCGTCCGATCCTGACCGAAGTCGAGGGCGTCGTTGGCTATGAGGACCTCGTTGAGGGTCAGTCGTTGACGGAAACGCTCGACGAATCGACCGGCATCGCCAAGCGCGTCGTCATCGATTGGCGCTCGGGCTCCGCGCGCGGCCAGCAGGATCTGCGTCCGGCGCTGGTGATCAAGGGCAAGGACGGCAAGATCCTCAAGCTCAGCCGCGGCGGCGACGCCCGTTACACGCTGGCGGTCGATGCCATCATCTCGATTGACCCCAATGGCAAGGTGCAGGCGGCCGACGTCATTGCGCGTATCCCGACGGAGAGCGCCAAGACCCGCGACATCACCGGCGGTCTGCCGCGCGTCGCCGAATTGTTCGAGGCGCGGCGGCCCAAGGAATCCGCGGTCATTGCGGAAATCTCCGGCACGGTCCGTTTCGGCCGCGATTACAAGAACAAGCGGCGCATCACCATCGAGCCGTCGAGCCAGGATGACGAGCCCAAGGAGTATCTCGTCGCCAAGGGCAAGCACATCCACTTGCAGGACGGCGACGTGATCGAGAAGGGCGACTTCATCGTCGAAGGCAACCCGGCGCCGCACGATATCCTGGCGATCAAGGGGGTCGAGGAGCTGGCCGGCTACCTGGTCAACGAAATCCAGGACGTCTACCGGCTGCAAGGCGTCGCGATCAACGACAAGCACATCGAAGTGATCGTGCGGCAGATGCTGCAGAAGGTCGAGATCGACGATTCCGGCGAAACCGACCTCATCCAGGGCGAGCAGATCGACAAGATCGAGTTCGACGAGGTCAACGCCCGGGTCGTGGGCGAAGGCAAGAAGCCGGCGACCGCGCATCCGGTGCTGCTCGGCATCACCAAGGCTTCGCTGCAGACGCGCTCGTTCATTTCGGCGGCGTCGTTCCAGGAGACCACGCGCGTGCTCACCGAGGCTGCGGTCAACGGCAAGGCCGATACGCTCGACGGATTGAAAGAAAACGTCATCGTCGGCCGGCTCATTCCGGCCGGGACCGGCGCGATGATGAACAAGATCCGCGAAGTCGCCATCAAGCGCGATGCGCTCATTCTCGCCGAGCGCGAGAAGGAAGCCGCCGTCAAGGCCGAGGCGGCGGCCGAGCCCGCGGCGCTGCCGGCGGCAGAGTAACAGTATCGCCCACGACGTAATCGAGGGGCCGCCACGTTGGCGGCCCCTTTTTCGTAGCCTGGGTTGAGCGGAGCGAAACCCGGGAACGGCGTTCGAGCCGATCCATCGTTCCCGGCTTTCGCTCCGCTCAAGCCGGGCTACAATCAGCCCATGCCCTCTCACCTCAAAATCCTCAGCGGCGGCGCCATGCGCTCGCTCATGGTCGAGGTCGTGACGCTGTTCGAGCGCGCGAGTGGGGTGACGATCGAAATCGAATTCCGCCTGACGTTGGTTTTGCAGAAGGAAATCGAGGGCGGCGCGCCGTTCGACGTGGCGCTGCTGCCGCGGCCGGAACTCGATGCACTGGTGCGGACCGGCAAGATCGCGGCCGGCACCGCCGCCGACGTGACGCGCTCCGCGGTCGGGCTTTGCGTGCGCGCCGGCGCGCCGAAGCCCGACATCGGCACCGTCGAGGCGTTCAAGCGCACGCTGCTTGCGGCGCGCTCGATCGCTTATAGCGACGGCCCAAGCGGCGCCTATATTGCCGCGCTATTGGCGCGCCTCGACATCGCCGCGGAGATGAAGCCGAAGACGCGGTTAACGAGCGGGCCGGTGGCTGTACTCGTCGCCAATGGCGAAGCCGAGATCGGCCTCCAGCAGATCGTCGCGATCCTGCCGGTCAAAGACGCCGAACTCGTGGGTCCGCTGCCGAGCGAGCTGCAAAACGTGATTATCTATGCCGCCGGGATCGCCGCCGCTGCGCGAAACATCGACACCGCCCAAAACTTCATCGGCTATATGCGCAGCCGGGTAGTGGCGGAGCTTATTCGCGCCAAAGGCATGGAGCCGGGCTGAATTCGGGCGCCGCCAATGGCGCAGATGTGCTTGCGCCATCGCAGTTTCATGCCCATATCGACTTGACTTGATGCTTGACTTGGGGCGGTGGCGCCGATACATACCGCCCACTTTTCGGCAGGCGGTGAGCTTCGCCAGTCGGAACGGCCTGCCGGGTCCCCGAATAAGCTATTGTAAGTCTTAGCTTTATTGGTCCGGACGCGGCGTGACGCCTCGACGAAGGAAGCTCAAACGCTGCCTCTGACTTCGCCAAAGTCAGACGACCAGTGCATGACCGCGCTTTCCTCGCGGTCCTCTGCGAAGCCAAACGCCCTTCCGCGCCGGGAAAGCGGATGGCGCGATTTGGTTTTGCGCGGATGGATTCGTGTGGCGGGGCGGATTGCGGACGGAACGCGAGGCAAGGAGTGAAAGTTTAAGAATGCCGACCATCAACCAGCTCATTCGCAAGCCGCGGGTCACCCAGCACGCGAAAAAGAAAGTGCCGGCCTTGCAGCAGAGCCCGCAAAAGCGCGGCGTCTGCACCCGCGTCTATACCACGACGCCGAAGAAGCCGAACTCGGCGCTGCGCAAGGTCGCCAAGGTGCGGCTGACCAACGGTTTCGAAGTCATCGGCTACATTCCCGGCGAGGGTCATAACCTGCAGGAGCATTCGGTGGTGATGATCCGCGGCGGCCGCGTCAAGGATCTGCCGGGCGTGCGCTACCACATCCTGCGCGGCGTGCTCGATACCCAAGGCGTGAAAAACCGCAAGCAGCGGCGATCTAAATACGGAGCAAAGAGGCCGAAATAGTCGGCCTCTTTGCGTAGATCCCCGGGCGAGCGCAGCGAGACCCGGGGAACCCGAGAGGCAAACTGAGACCGACGCAAGTCGGAGAGAGAACGAAAGACGTGGATGGCCGGGACAAGCCCGGCCATGACGAAGGATAGAGAGAAAGATGTCCCGCCGCCACAGGGCAGACAAGCGCGAGATCCAGCCGGATCCGAAATTCGGCAACATCGTGGTCACCAAGTTCATGAACTCGGTGATGCACGCCGGCAAGAAGTCGGTGGCGGAGACTATCGTCTACGGCGCGCTGGACATGATCGAAGGCAAGACCCGGCAGAATCCGGTGACCGTGTTCGAGCAGGCGCTCGACAACGTCATGCCGTCGATCGAAGTGCGCTCGCGGCGCGTCGGCGGCGCCACCTACCAGGTGCCGGTCGAAGTGCGCACCTCGCGGCGTCAGGCGCTCGGCATCCGCTGGATCATCTCTGCCGCGCGCGAACGCAACGAGAAGACGATGACCGAGCGGCTCTCCGCCGAGCTGCTCGATGCATCGAATAACAGGGGGAACGCCGTGAAGAAACGCGAGGATACGCATCGGATGGCGGAAGCCAACCGCGCGTTCTCGCACTATCGCTGGTGAATCAGGCGACAGCGAAGGAAATTTCCCCCATGCCCCGCACCCATCCAATCGAGGACTACCGCAACTTCGGCATCATGGCCCACATCGATGCCGGCAAAACGACGACGACCGAGCGCGTCCTCTATTACACCGGCAAGAGCCACAAGATGGGCGAGGTGCACGACGGCGCCGCCACCATGGACTACATGGAGCAGGAGCAGGAGCGCGGCATCACCATCACCTCGGCCGCGACCACCGCAATCTGGAACGGCAAACGGCTCAACATCATCGACACGCCCGGCCACGTCGATTTCACCATCGAAGTGGAGCGTAGCTTGCGCGTGCTCGACGGCGCGATCTGCGTGCTGGATTCCAACCAGGGCGTCGAGCCGCAGACCGAGACGGTCTGGCGCCAGGGCGACCGCTACAATGTTCCGCGCATCGTCTTCTGCAACAAGATGGACAAGGTCGGCGCGGACTACTTCCAATGCCTCAAGGACATCGTCGACCGGCTGGGAGCCAGACCGGTCGCGGTGCAATTGCCGATCGGCGCCGAAGGCCAGTTCAAGGGCGTCATCGATCTGGTCCGCATGGTCGGCGTGGTGTGGGACGAGGAAACGCTCGGCGCGAAATATCACGATATCGAGATTCCGGCCGAGCTCGTCGACCAGGCCAAGGAATATCGCGAGAAGCTGATCGAAGCCGCGGTCGAGCTCGACGATGCGGCCATGACCGCCTACCTGGAAGGCAAGGAGCCCGACGAGGCGACGCTCAAGCGCCTCATCCGCAAGGCGACCATTGCCAGCACTTTCTTTCCGGTGCTGTGCGGCTCGGCATTCAAGAACAAGGGCGTGCAGCCGCTGCTCGACGCTGTCGTCGATTATCTGCCGTCGCCGGTCGACGTGCCGCCGGTGAAAGGCGTCGATCTCAAGGGCAACGAAGTCGAGCGCAAGGCGTCGGATTCCGAGCCGATGGCGCTTCTGGCCTTCAAGATCATGGACGATCCGTTCGTCGGCACCATCACCTTCTGCCGCATCTATTCGGGCAAGCTCGAAAGCGGCACCGGTGTGATCAATTCGACCAAGGAACGCAGGGAACGCGTCGGCCGCATGTTGTTGATGCATGCCAACAACCGCGAGGACATCAAGGAGGCTTTTGCCGGCGACATCGTGGCGCTGGCCGGCCTGAAAGAGGTGCGTACCGGCGACACGCTGTGCGATCCGCAAAAACCCGTCATCCTCGAAAAAATGGAATTCCCCGATCCGGTCATCGAGATCGCGATCGAGCCGAAGTCGAAAGCCGACCAGGAAAAACTCGGCGTGGCGCTCGCCAAGCTCGTCGCCGAAGACCCGTCGTTCCGCGTCCACACCGATCAGGAGTCGGGCCAGACCATCATCAAGGGCATGGGCGAACTGCATCTCGACATCAAGGTCGACATCCTCAGGCGCACTTATAAGGTGGACGCCAATATCGGCGCCCCGCAGGTCGCCTATCGCGAAAAGATCACCCGGCGCGCCATCGTCGACTACACCCATAAGAAACAGACCGGCGGCCACGGCCAATTCGCCCGCATCAAGATCGTCGCCGAGCCGAGCGCGCCGGGCGCCGGCTTTGTGTTCGAGAACGAGATCGTCGGCGGCGCGGTGCCGCGGGAGTTTTTCCCGGCCGTCGAGAAAGGCCTCGAGGGATCGTTGGGCTCCGGCGTGCTCGCCGGCTTCCCAGTGGTCGATCTCAAGGTCTCGCTGATCGACGGCGCATCGCACGACGTCGATTCGTCGGCGATGGCGTTTGAAATTTGCGCCCGCGCGGCATTACGCGAAGCGTTACAGAAGGGCGGCCCGGTCCTGCTCGAGCCGATTATGAAGGTCGAGGTGGTGACGCCGGAAGAATATACCGGCTCGGTCATCGGCGACCTGAATTCGCGCCGCGGCCACATCCAGGGCCAGGACATGCGCGGCAATGCCAACGTCATCGCCGCGATGGTGCCGCTCGCCAACATGTTCTCCTACGTCAACAGCCTGCGCTCCATGAGTCAGGGGCGCGCCACGTTCACCATGCAGTTCGACCACTACGCCGAGGTGCCGAAAGGCATCGCCGACGAAGTCCAGGCGAAATACGCCTGATCGTCATTACCCAGGATTACAAGCGAGAGCCGGAACGGAGAGCCCCATGGCCAAGGAAAAATTCCAGCGTACCAAGCCGCATTGCAATATCGGCACGATCGGACACATCGATCACGGCAAGACGACGCTGACGGCGGCGATCACCAAGGTTCTGTCGGAGAAGGGTCAGGCGCAATTCACCGCCTATGACCAGATCGACAAGGCGCCGGAGGAAAAGGCGCGTGGCATCACCATTGCCACCGCGCATGTCGAATACGAGACCGACAAGCGCCATTACGCCCATGTCGACTGCCCCGGCCATGCCGACTATGTGAAGAACATGATCACCGGCGCCGCTCAGATGGACGGCGCGATTCTCGTGGTCAGCGCCGCCGACGGTCCGATGCCGCAAACCCGCGAGCATATCCTGCTCGCCCGCCAGGTCGGCGTGCCGGCGCTGGTCGTCTATCTCAACAAGGTCGACATGGTGGACGATCCCGAGCTGCTTGAGCTCGTCGAGCTCGAAGTCCGCGAGCTGCTGTCGAAGTACAATTTCCCGGGCGACAAGATTCCGGTCGTCAAGGGCTCGGCGAAGGCTGCGCTCGAGGGCAAGGACGAAGAGCTCGGCAAGAACTCCATCAACGCGTTGATGAAGGCGGTCGACGACTACATTCCGCAACCGGATCGCCCGAAGGATCAGCCGTTCCTGATGCCGGTCGAGGACGTGTTCTCGATCTCGGGCCGCGGCACTGTGTGCACCGGCCGTATCGAGCGCGGCATCATCAAGGTCGGCGAGGAAGTCGAGATCGTCGGCATCAAGCCGACGCAGAAGACCGTCGTCACCGGCGTCGAGATGTTCCGCAAGCTGCTCGACCAGGGCGAGGCGGGCGACAACGTCGGTTGCCTGTTGCGCGGCACCAAACGCGAGGAAGTGGAGCGCGGTCAGGTGCTGTGCAAGCCGGGTTCGGTGAAACCGCACACCAAATTCAAGGCTGAGGCCTACATCCTCACCAAGGAAGAGGGCGGACGCCATACCCCGTTCTTCACCAATTACCGGCCGCAATTCTACTTCCGCACCACCGACGTGACCGGCGTGGTGACGTTGCCGGAGGGCACCGAGATGGTGATGCCGGGCGACAATATCGCCATGGAGGTGACACTGATCGTGCCGATCGCCATGGAGGAGAAGCTGCGTTTCGCCATCCGCGAGGGCGGCAAGACGGTCGGCGCCGGCGTAGTGGCGAATATCATCGAGTAGCGAATAGGGAGTAGCGAATAGCGAATGGATTTACCACTATTCGCCATTCGCAATTCGCCACTCGCGAGGAGAAGAAATGAACGGCCAGAACATCCGCATCCGGCTCAAGGCGTTCGATCACCGCATCCTCGATGCGTCGACGCGCGAGATCGTCAACACCGCCAAGCGCACCGGCGCCCAGGTCCGCGGCCCGATCCCGCTGCCGACCAGGATCGAGAAATTCACCGTCAACCGCTCGCCGCACATCGACAAGAAAAGCCGCGAGCAATTCGAAATGCGTACGCACAAGCGCCTGCTCGATATCGTCGATCCGACGCCGCAGACCGTCGATGCGCTGATGAAGCTCGATCTCGCCGCCGGCGTCAACGTCGAGATCAAGCTCTAAGGCGTGGAGATAAAGATAATGCGTTCCGGGGTGCTCGCGCAAAAGGTCGGAATGATGCGGCTGTTCACCGAGACCGGCGAGCATGTGCCGGTTACCGTGCTCCGCCTCGCCAATTGCCAGGTGGTCGGCCACCGCACCAAGGAAAAAAACGGCTATGTCGCGCTGCAGCTTGGCGCGGGCGCGCGCAAGGTGCAGTCGACGACCAAGGCCGACCGCGGCCATTTCGCCGTCGCCAAGGTCGAGCCCAAGCGTAAGCTTGCCGAGTTCCGCGTCGACGACGACGGCCTCATTCCGGTCGGCGCCGAAATCACCGCCGATCACTTCATGGTCGGTCAATATGTCGAACGTCACCGGTACCTCGACCGGCAAAGGCTGGGCCGGGCCGATGAAGCGCTGGAATTTCTCCGGACTGCGGGCGAGCCACGGCGTCTCGATATCGCACCGCTCGCACGGCTCGACCGGCGGCCGGCAGGATCCCGGAAAGACGTTCAAGAACAAGAAGATGGCCGGCCATCTTGGGGTGGACCGGGTGACCACGCTCAATCTGAAAGTCCGCCAGACCGATGTGGTCCGCGGCCTGATCCTGGTCGAAGGCGCCGTGCCCGGCGTGAAGGGCGGCTGGATCACGGTGCGCGATGCGGTGAAGAAAAAGCTGCCGGACGGCGTGCCGAAACCCGGCAAGTTCAAGCTGGCCGACGCCGCGCCTGCCGCGGAAGCCGCGCCAGCAACCACAGCCGAAGCCTCCCAGGCGGAAGCTCCACCGGCGCCGGCGCCGCAGACCGAAGCTGCCAAACCTGCCGGCAAGAAACCGAAGAAGGGCGAGTGACATGGAGCTGCAAGTCACCACGCTCGACGGCAAGAAGGCCGGTTCGGTCACTCTATCCGACGCCATTTTCGGGCTCGAGCCGCGCGCCGATCTCATCCACCGCTGCGTCGTCTGGCAATTGGCCAAGCGCCGGCGCGGCACCCATGAGGTGAAGAATCGCGCGGACATCGATCGCACCGGCAAGAAAATGTACCGGCAAAAGGGCACCGGCTCCGCTCGCCACGGCTCGGCGCGAGTCAATCTGTTCCGTGGCGGCGGCCGCTCGTTCGGCCCGCACACCCGGGACCACGCCGTCGGCCTGCCGAAGAAGGTGCGGGCGCTGGCGCTCAGGCACGCGCTCTCGGCCAAGGCAAAGGACGGCGGCATCCTGGTCATCGAGGCGCTGGCCGTGAAGGAAGCCAAGACCCAGGTTCTGCGCGGCCATTGCGACAAGCTCGGCCTGTCCAATGCGCTGTTCATCGACGGCGCCGCGGTCGCGGCCGACGTGCGCAGCGCGGCGCGCAACATCCCCAATATCGACGTGCTGCCGGTCGCGGGCATCAATGTCTACGACATCATGCGGCGACGGAAGCTCGTGCTCACCCGCGCCGCCGTCGATGCGTTGGAGGCGCGATTCAGATGACCACCGCCGATCCGCGCCATTACGACATCATCATTGCCCCGCTGATTACCGAGAAGGCGACCAACGCGTCCGAGTTCAACAAGGTCGTGTTCAAGGTCGCCATGACTGCGACCAAGCCGCAGATCAAGGACGCGGTAGAAAAACTGTTCGAACGTCAAGGTCAAGAGCGTGAACACGCTGCGCCGCCGCGGCAAGTGGAAAATCTTCAAAGGCCGCCGCGGCCAGCAATCCGACACCAAGCGCGCGATCGTGACCCTCGAAGAGGGCCAGAAGATCGACGTGACCACGGGATTGTAGGGGCACGGCGGGATGGCACTCAAATCATACAATCCGGTCACCGCGGGCCAGCGCCAGCTGGTGCTGATCGACCGCACCGGCTTGCATACCGGCAAGCCGGTGAAAGCGCTCACCGAAGGCAAGAATTCGACCGGCGGGCGCAACAACGGCGGATCCATCACAATCCGCTATCGTGGCGGCGGCCACAAACAGGCCTATCGCAGAATCGACTTCAAGCGCCGCAAATTCGACGTGCCGGCCAAGGTGGAGCGGCTCGAATACGATCCGAACCGCACCGGCTTTATCGCGCTGGTCAAATACGAGGACGGCGAGCTTGCCTATATTCTGGCG
Organism: uncultured Alphaproteobacteria bacterium; assembly: GCA_963729335.1. Taxonomy (GTDB): domain Bacteria; phylum Pseudomonadota; class Alphaproteobacteria; order Rhizobiales; family Xanthobacteraceae; genus BOG-931. Next base: position 243,024 of record CAVSNN010000001.1, on the reverse strand, counting down.
CCGCAGCGGCTTGCGGTCGGCGACAACATCGTCGCCGGCGAGCATGTCGACGTGAAACCGGGCAACGCCATGCCGATCGCCAACATTCCCGTCGGCACCATCGTCCATAATATCGAGCTGAAGATCGGCAAGGGCGGCCAGATTGCGCGCTCGGCCGGCACCTATGCCCAGATCGTCGGCCGTGACGGCGAATACGTGATCCTGCGGTTGAATTCCGGCGAACAGCGGCTGGTGCATGGCCGCTGCATCGCCAGCGTCGGCGCGGTGTCGAACCCGGACAATATGAACGTCTCGATCGGCAAGGCCGGGCGCACCCGCTGGATGGGCCGCCGCGGCCATGTTCGCGGCGAAACCATGAATCCGGTCGATCATCCGCTTGGCGGCCGCACGCGCGGCGGGCGACACCCGGTGACGCCGTGGGGCAAGCCGACCCGAGGCAAGAAGACGCGCAAGAACAAATCGACAGGGAAATTCATCATGATGAGCCGCCACGCGCGCAAGAAGCAGAAGTAGGAGCCACTATGACGCGTTCGGTCTGGAAGGGTCCGTTTGTCGACGGTTATCTGCTGAAGAAGGCGGATGTCGCGCGTTCGTCCGGACGTCACGAAATGATCCGCATCTGGTCGCGGCGCTCGACCATCCTGCCGCAATTTGTCGGGCTTACTTTCGGCGTCTATAACGGCCAGAAGCACATTCCGGTGATCGTCACCGAGGAAATGGTCGGCCACAAGTTTGGCGAATTCGCGCCGACCCGCTCGTTCTACGGCCATTCGTCGGATCGCAAGGCCAAGCGGCTGGGTGCGGAAGGCGCCGCACCCGGAGCGCCGGGTGCCGCGCCTGGAGCACCGGGTGCCGCACCGGCCGCGCCGGGTGCCGCGCCGCCGGCGGGCACCTCGTGAGTTTGGGAGCGCCTTGATGAGCAAGAAAAAGCGCGACCGCGCGCTCTCCGACGCCGAAGCCAAGGCGGTCGCCCGCATGCTGCGGGTAAGCCCGCAGAAATTGAACCTGTTGGCGCAGCTCATCCGCGGCAAGAAGGTGGCGACCGCGCTTGCCGATCTCGAATTCTCGCGCAAGCGCATCGCCCGCGACGTGCGCAAATGCCTGGAATCGGCGATCGCCAACGCGGAGAACAATCACGACCTCGACGTCGACGATCTCGTCGTTGTCGAGGCCCATGTCGGCAAGGCGCTGGTGATCAAGCGGCATTCGCCGCGGGCGCGCGGCCGGATCGGAGCGATTTTCAAGCCGTTCTCGAATCTCACCATCGTGGTGCGTGAAGTCGAGGCGTAGGCATAAGAGAGAGGCGAGGAGAGCACTATGGGTCAAAAGGTCAATCCGGTCGGGCTTCGTCTCGGCATCAACCGCACCTGGGATTCGCGCTGGTATGCCGGCAAGGCGAGCTACGGCTCGCTGTTGCACGAGGACATGGAAATCCGCAAGGCGCTGATGGCGGAGCTGAAACAGGCCGCGGTGTCCAAGATCGTGATCGAGCGGCCGCACAAGAAATGCCGCGTCACCATCCATTCGGCGCGTCCCGGCGTGGTCATCGGCAAGAAGGGCGCCGACATCGAGAAATTGCGCCGCAAGGTCGCCGAACTGACCGACAGCGACGTCGTCATCAACATCGTCGAAATCCGCAAGCCCGAACTCGACGCTCAGCTCGTCGCCGAATTGATTGCGCAGCAGCTTGAGCGCCGCGTCGCCTTCCGCCGGGCGATGAAGCGCGCCGTGCAATCGGCGATGCGGCTCGGCGCCGGCGGCATCCGCATCAATTGCTCGGGCCGGCTTGGCGGCGCCGAAATCGCGCGCATGGAATGGTATCGCGAGGGCCGCGTGCCGCTGCACACGCTGCGCGCCGACGTCGATTACGGCGTCGCCACCGCGTTCACCACCTACGGCACCTGTGGCGTCAAGGTGTGGATCTTCAAGGGCGAGATCATGGAACACGATCCTATGGCGCAGGACAAGAAGATGGCCGAAGGCGAGGCCGGCCGGCCGCGCCGCGACGCCGCGTGAACGAGGCAGTGGGAATAGAGGCGTAGAGCCATGCTGCAACCGATGCGGACGAAATTTCGCAAGGCGCACAAGGGCCGCATCCACGGCACCGCATCGAGTGCGATCGATCTCGCATTCGGCCAGTATGGCCTGAAAGCGCTCGAGCCCGAGCGGGTCACCGCGCGGCAGATCGAGGCGGCGAGGCGCGCGCTCACGCGCCACATGAAGCGCTCCGGCCGCGTCTGGATCCGCATGTTCCCGGACGTGCCGGTGTCGAAGAAGCCGCTCGAAGTGCGCATGGGCTCCGGCAAGGGCACGCCGGAATTTTGGGTCGCGCGCGTGAAACCGGGCCGCATCCTGTTCGAGATCGACGGCGTGACCGTCGAAGTCGCCAAGGAGGCGCTGGCGCTGGCGGCGGCCAAATTGCCGGTCAAGACCCGTTTCGTCGAGCGGATCAGCGAGTAGGCGCGCGCCATGAAACCGGCCGATATCAGAGCGATGACGCTCGATCAGATCGACGACGAAGTGCTCAAGCTGAAGAAGGAGCATTTCAACCTGCGCTTCCAGCGCGCCAGCGGGCAGTTGGAAAATACCGCGCGCGTGCGCGAGGTCCGGCGCGACATCGCGCGATTGAAGACGATTGCACGGACCAAGCGCCCCGGCGCGGCGAAACAAGCCGCCGCGAAGAGTTGAGAGGAACAAGATGCCGAAGCGAACCCTCCAGGGCGTCGTGGTGAGCGACAAGCAGGCGAAGACGGTGGTAGTGAAGGTCGAGCGCCGCTTCACCCATCCCATCTTCAAGAAGACGATTTGCCGCTCGAAGAAATACTACGCGCACGACGAGAAGAACGAGTTCAAGGTCGGCGACATTGTATGGATCGAAGAGCATCGCCCGATTTCCAAGCTCAAGCGCTGGGCGGTGGTGCGCGGCGAGAAGAAGAAGGCGTCGTAGCGTGATGCAGCCGGAATGGAACGAGTGGGGTAACCCATGATCCAGATGCAAACCAATCTCGACGTGGCGGACAATTCCGGCGCGCGCCGCGTCATGTGCATCAAGGTGCTCGGCGGCTCGAAGCGCAAATACGCCACCATCGGCGATGTCATCGTGGTCTCGGTGAAGGAGGCGATCCCGCGCGGCCGCGTCAAGAAGGGCGACGTGATGAAGGCGGTGATCGTGCGGGTCGCCAAGGACATCAAGCGTCCGGACGGCTCGATCATCCGCTTCGACCGCAATGCCGCGGTGCTGATCAATCCGCAGATGGAGCCGGTCGGCACCCGCATTTTCGGACCCGTGCCGCGCGAGCTGCGGGCGAAAAACCACATGAAAATCATCTCGCTGGCGCCGGAGGTGTTGTAATGGCGGCGCGGATCAAGAAGGGCGACAAGGTGGTGGTGATCGCCGGCCGCGACAAGGGCCGCAGCGGCGAGGTCATCGAAATGCGCCGCGACGATGATCGCGCGCTGGTGCGCGGCATCAACATGGTCAAGCGCCACCAGCGCCAGAGCACGACGCAGGACGGCGGCATCATCACCAAGGAAGCGCCGATCCACCTGTCGAATCTCGCGCTCGCCGACCCCAAGGACGGCAAGCCGACGCGCGTCGGCTTCAAATTCGTCGGCAAGGGCGACGACCGCAAGAAGGTGCGTTTCGCCAAGCGTTCGGGAGTCGAGATCGATGGCTGATACGGACGAAAAGCAAGCAAAAAAGCCGGAACAGCCGCAGCGGGCTCCGACCGCCGAGCAGGCGGTCAAGGCTGCGAAGGACGACAAGAAGGCGGCCAAGCAGGCGCGGGCGGATAAGGCCGCCGCGGGTGGCAAAGATGGCAAGCCGGCGGCGCCGCGCGAGCCCGAGCCGCGCGTACCGGCGCGGCTGAAGGTGCAATTCGACGAAGCGATCCGCGGCAAGCTCGCCGAGCAGTTCGGCTACAAGAACCGCCTCGAAGTGCCGCGGGTGGACAAGGTCGTGATCAATATGGGCATCGGCGAAGGCGTCGCCGACAAGAAGAAGGTCGATGGCGCCGCCGCCGATCTGGCGCTGATCGCCGGACAGAAGGCGGTCGTCACCAAGGCGCGCAAGTCGATCGCCACCTACAAGGTGCGCATGGGCCAGCCGATCGGCTGCAAGGTGACGCTGCGCAAGGCGCGGATGTACGAGTTTCTCGACCGGCTCATCAATATCGCGCTGCCGCGGGTGCGCGATTTCCGCGGGCTTAATCCGAAAAGCTTCGACGGCCGCGGCAATTACACGCTCGGCATCAAGGAGCACATCGTGTTCCCCGAGATCGACTACGACAAGGCCGCCGATATCTGGGGCATGGACATCACGGTCTGCACCACCGCGCGCAACGACGACGAGGCGCGCGCTTTGTTGACGGCGTTCAATTTTCCGTTCCGGCAGGACGAGGCCAGAAAACCCCAGTCGCGCAACGCCGAGGAGAGCTAGATGGCGAAGAAGAGTTCGATCGAGAAGAACAATCGGCGCCGGCGAATGACGGAGCAATATTCCGGCCGCCGGACGCGGCTGAAAGCGATTGTCCGCGACAAGTCCAAGCCGGTGGAGGAGCGCTTTGCCGCAACGCTGAAACTCGCCGAACTGCCGCGCAACTCGTCCGCCACCCGGATCCGCAACCGCTGCGAACTGACCGGACGGCCGCGCGGCTTTTACCGCAAGCATAAATTGTCGCGCATCGCGCTGCGCGACCTCGGCTCGAAGGGGCTGATCCCCGGCCTGTTGAAGTCGAGCTGGTAGCAGGAGGCACGATGGCCATGAACGATCCGCTCGGCGATCTATTGTCCCGCATCCGCAACGCGCAGATGCGCAACAAATCGAAAGTCACCTCGCCGAATTCGCGGTTGCGCGAGAGCGTGCTCGAAGTGCTCAAGGCCGAAGGTTATATCCGCGGCTATGCGGTGGTCGAAAAAGACGGCCGCTCGGAGATCGAGATCGAGCTGAAATATTTCGACGGCGAGCCGGTGATCCGCGAGATCGAGCGGATCTCCAAGCCCGGCCGCCGCGTCTACACCTCGGTTAAGAACATGCCGCGCATCAATAACGGGCTCGGTGTCACCATCGTGTCGACGCCGAAGGGCGTCATGGCCGATCACGACGCGCGCGACGCCAATGTCGGCGGCGAAATCCTCTGCACGGTGTTCTGATGTCGCGGATCGGCAAGAAAGCCATCGCGGTGCCTTCGGGCATCACCGCCGACGTCGAGGGCCAGACCGTGAAGGTGAAAGGTCCCAAGGGCGCGCTGTCGGTCGTGCTGCATGACGACGTCGCAGCCAAGGTCGAGGGCGGCCAGATCAAGGTCGAGCCGCGCGCCGAAACCAAGCGTGCGCGCGCGCAATGGGGCACCTCGCGCACGCTCATCGCCAACTTGATTTCCGGCGTGACCAAAGGTTTCGAGCAGCGCCTCGAAATCAACGGCGTCGGTTACCGTGCGGCGGTGCAGGGCAGGAACCTGCAGATCGCGCTCGGTTATAGCCACGACATCGTCTATCCGATTCCGGAGGGCATCACGATTGCCACCCCGCGCCCGGTCGAGATTGTCATTTCCGGCAGCGATCGGCAGAAAGTCGGACAAGTCGCCGCCGAGATCCGCGAGTACCGGCCGCCGGAGCCCTATAAAGGCAAGGGCATCAAATATGCCGGCGAACGCATCTTCCGCAAGGAAGGCAAGAAGAAGTAAGGACGCCGCGCCATGAGCAAGCTCAGCGACAAAATCATGCGGCGCACCGGGCGCGTGCGCGGCGCATTGCGTCTGGCCGCCGGCGAGCGCAAGCGGTTATCCGTGTTCCGCTCCTCCAAGCATATCTACGCGCAGGTGATCGACGACGATGCCGGCGTCACGCTCGCCTCTGCTTCGTCGATCGAGAAAACCGCCCGCGAAGGGCTCAAAACCGGCGCCGGGATCGACGCGGCGAAGGCGGTGGGCAAGCTCATCGCCGAGCGCGCCAAGGAAAAGGGCGTCAAAGAGGTCGTGTTCGACCGCGGCGGCTATCTCTACCACGGCCGGGTCAAGGCCCTGGCGGAGGCCGCGCGCGAGGGCGGACTGAGTTTCTGATGACGGAGGACGGATGACGGAGGACAGATAAGCGCGAGCGGCAGGGCATGAAATATTCCGTCCTCTGTCATTCGTCGTCTGTCGTCCCATCTCAGAGCAAAGGCATGAACAAAATGGCTGCACATCATGGCTCGTGAACCCCGCGAACGGCGGCGCGACGAAGAGCGCGACAGCGAGTTCGTCGACAAGCTCGTGCACATCAATCGCGTCGCCAAGGTCGTCAAGGGCGGACGGCGCTTCGGCTTCGCCGCGCTGGTCGTCGTCGGCGATCAGAAGGGTCGGGTCGGCTTCGGCCACGGCAAGGCGCGCGAAGTGCCGGAGGCGATCCGCAAGGCGACCGACGCTGCCAAGCGCGCTCTCACCCGCGTGCCGTTGCGCGAAGGCCGCACGCTGCATCATGACGTGGCCGGCCGCCACGGCGCGGGACGCGTCTTTTTGCGCGCGGCGCCGCCCGGCACCGGCATCATTGCCGGCGGTCCGATGCGCGCGGTATTCGAGACGCTCGGCATGCAGGATGTGGTGGCAAAGTCGATCGGCACGTCGAACCCCTATAACGTCGTGCGCGCGACGTTCGATGCGCTCAAGCGCCAGGACTCGCCGCGCTCGGTCGCGGCGCGCCGCAACGTCAAGGTGTCGACGCTGCAAGCGCGCCGCCGCGACGTCGACGCCGAAGCGTCGGCGGATTGAGGACGGAGCGCGCCATGAATGCCGAAAAGCAGCCAGGCAAAACCGTGAAAGTCCGGCAAACCGGCAGCGCGTCGCGCCGCATTCACACGCAGCGTGAAACATTGGTCGGCCTCAAACTCAACAAGATCGGTCGCGTCGCCGAATTGCCCGATACGCCGCAAACCCGCGGCATGATCGCCAAGGTCGGCCATCTCGTCGAAGTGGTGGAGAACTGACGTTGTCATCGCCCGCGCAGGCGGGCGACCCAGTAACCGCCTTCGGTTTGGGTGATTACTGGATGCCCCGCCGTCGCGGGGCGTGACAAAAACAGGATGTGGAGAACGAAATGGACCTTCACGAACTCGCCGGCCGTCCCGGTGCCCGCAAGACGCGCAAGCGCATCGGCCGCGGCATCGGCTCGGGCAAAGGCAAGACCGGCGGGCGCGGCGGCAAGGGCCAGACCGCGCGCTCGGGCGTCCGCATCAAGGGCTTTGAGGGCGGCCAGATGCCGCTGCATCGCCGGCTGCCCAAGCGCGGTTTTAAGAACACGATGTTTGCGCGCAAGCTCAACGAGATCAATCTCGGGCGTATCCAGGCGGCGATCGATGCCGGCCGCATCGATGCGGCCGGCAAGATCGACGCTGCGGCTCTGGTCAAAGCCGGCGTGCTGCGCCGCGCCAAGGACGGTGTAAAGCTGCTCGGCGCAGGGGAAATCAAGGCGAAAGTTATGCTTTCGGTCTACGGTGCCTCGAAATCGGCGGTGGCCGCGGTGGAGAAGGCCGGCGGCACGGTCGAAATTCTGGCGCCGCGGCCACAAACGAGCGAGCAGGCGGCCTGACGCCTATATAGGCCGGGACGCACACGGAGCACCGGATGGTCTCTGCAGCAGAACAACTGGCGGCCAACCTCAACTTCTCGGCGCTCGCCAAAGCCGAAGAGTTGAAGAAGCGCATCTGGTTCACGCTCGGTGCGCTCCTGGTCTATCGGCTCGGCACTTATATTCCGTTGCCCGGCATCGACCCGACCGCCTGGGACCAGATTTTCCAATCCCAGGCCGGCGGCATTCTCGGCATGTTCAATATGTTCGCCGGCGGCGGCATCCACCGCATGGCGATCTTCGCGCTCAACATCATGCCGTATATCTCGGCGTCGATCATCATCCAGCTGATGACTACGGTGTCGCCCACCCTCGAAGCGCTCAAGAAAGAGGGCGAGGCCGGCCGCAAGCTGATCAATCAGTACACCCGCTATCTGACGGTCGTGCTGGCGGCATTTCAGGCCTACGGCATTTCCGTCGGGCTGGAAGGCGCGGCTCACGTGGTCAGCGATCCCGGATTTTTCTTCCGCATCTCGACGGTGATCACGCTCACCGGCGGCACCATCTTCCTGATGTGGCTCGGCGAGCAGATCACCCAGCGCGGCATCGGCAACGGCACTTCGCTCATCATCATGTCGGGGATCGTCGCGCAGTTGCCGTCGGCGGTCGCCGGCACGCTCGAGCTCGGTCGCCAGGGCGCGCTGTCGACCGGGCTCATTCTCATCGTCATTCTTATGGTGATCGTCGTCATCACCTTCATCGTGTTCATGGAACGCGCGCAGCGCCGGCTGTTGATCCAGTATCCCAAGCGCCAGGTCGGCAACCGCATGTTCGAGGGCCAGTCCTCGCATCTGCCGCTCAAGCTCAACACCTCGGGGGTCATTCCGCCGATCTTCGCTTCGTCGCTGTTGTTGTTGCCGACGACCGTCGCCAACTTCACCGCCGGGCAGGGCCCGGGATGGCTGACCATCATCACCACCCAACTCGCCCACGGCCGGCCGCTGTTCCTCATCCTTTATGTCGGGCTGATCGTATTCTTCGCCTTCTTCTATACGGCGATCGTATTCAATCCGACGGAGACCGCCGACAACTTGAAAAAGCACGGCGGCTTTATTCCCGGCATCCGGCCCGGGGAACGAACGGCCGAATATATCGATTACGTATTGTCGCGAATCACGGTAGTAGGCGCGGCCTACCTTGCGGTCGTTTGCCTGTTCCCGGAGATGCTGATTTCGTATGCCGCGGTGCCGTTCTATTTCGGCGGCACCTCGCTCTTGATCGTCGTCAGCGTGACCATGGACACGGTGGCGCAAGTCCAAGGCTACCTGTTGGCCCACCAGTACGAAGGCCTGATAAAAAGATCGAAACTGAGGGGGCGCCGTAGATGAGGATAATCCTGCTCGGCCCGCCGGGGGCTGGCAAGGGAACGCAGGCGCTGCGTCTCGTCGCCAAATACGGAATTGTTCAGCTCTCGACCGGTGAGATGCTGCGCGAAGCGGTGAAGGCCGGCACCCCGGTCGGCCGCCAAGCCAAGCAAATCATGGCGAGCGGAGGTCTGGTGCCCGACAACATCGTGGTCAGCCTCGTCGGCCAGCGCATCGAGCAGCCGGATGCCCGCAAGGGTTTCATTCTCGACGGCTTCCCGCGTACCGTGCCGCAGGCCGTCGCGCTCGACCGCATGCTGGCGACCAGGGGCCTGGCGCTCGACACGGTGATCGAGCTGCGCGTCGACGAGGACGCGCTGATCCGCCGCATCGAAAGCCGCATCGCCGAGATGAAGGAGCGCGGCGAGGCGCTCCGCGAGGACGACAGCCCGCAAGTCCTGCATAACCGGCTTTCCGCCTACCGCCAGCAGACCGCGCCCCTGATCGCTTATTACCGGCACCAGGGCGTGCTGCGCACCGTTAATGGCATGGCGGCCATTGCGGATGTGACGGCCGCCATCGACAGGGCGCTGCCGCCGGATCCCCCGGCCAGGATAGCGCGGGAGCCCGAAGGCAAAAAAAAAAGCGAAGAGCTAAACCATTAAAATTGCCGGCAAAATCGGCGGTAACCGAGAGTACGGCGGGGACGTATATAGGAAAAAAATCCGCCAGAAACGCCCCGCGCAAGTCTCCGTCCGGGGCCAAAAGGCCGCTGCATAAGCGCAGAGCGGGAAAAGGCCGTCGCTAATGCCCAGGTTTGTACGGGAAATTGCTGGCCGAGGTTGACGAAAGCGCGGGGAATCCATTAATAAGCCTCGAATATCCAGTCGGAGATTTAGCAGCGATGCCAAGCCGCAGCGGCAGGCAGGCGTCGGCTTTTTACGTTTGTGGCCTTCTCAGGTGACATTGAAACCGATGGAGAGCGGCCGAGCGCCACGGAGCTGCCGTGGCCGGGCCGCCGCAAGGAGTAACTGACGTGAGGAGTAACTAACTTGGCTCGTATCGCCGGCGTCAACCTGCCGACCAACAAGCGCATCGTGATCGCGCTGCAATACATCTATGGGATCGGCGGCACCAAGGCTCACGAAATCCTGGACAAAGTGTCGATACCGGAATCCCGCCGGGTGTCGCAATTGACCGACCAGGAAGTGCTGCAGCTGCGGGAAGTGATCGACCGCGACTATATGGTCGAGGGCGATCTGCGGCGCGACGTCGCCATGAACATCAAGCGGCTGATGGATCTGGGTTGTTATCGCGGCTTGCGTCACCGCCGCAGCCTGCCGGTGCGCGGCCAGCGCACGCATACCAATGCCCGGACCCGCAAGGGCCCGGCCAAGCCTATTGCCGGCAAGAAGAAATAAGGCGTGGAACAGCACGAAGTGACGGCAGCGGAGCCGCCGGTTCCGGTCCGCGAAAGGGTTCAGAATGGGTAAGGAAGCCACGCGGGTCCGCCGCCGCGAACGCAAGAACATCGCTTCGGGCGTCGCCCATGTGAACGCGACGTTCAACAACACCATGATCACGATCACCGACGTGCAGGGCAATACCATTGCCTGGTCGTCGGCGGGCACGATGGGCTTTAAGGGTTCGCGCAAATCGACGCCCTATGCGGCGCAGGTCGCCGCCGAGGACGCCGCCAAGAAAGCGCAGGAGCACGGCATGCGCACGCTCGAAGTCGAAGTGGCGGGCCCGGGTTCCGGGCGGGAATTGGCGCTGCGCTCGTTGCAGGCGGCCGGCTTCACCATCACCTCGATCCGCGACGTGACGCCGATCCCGCATAATGGCTGCCGGCCGCGCAAGCGGCGGCGGGTATAGGACATCCGGCCGATGGAACAAATGGAACATCTGCCGCCGCTTGATCTTGGCCTCACGGAGCGGAGTGGGGCGCGCGAGACGTTGGCGCCGCGCAACGCGATGGGTGATAACGTGACGATTCAGAAAAACTGGCAGGAACTGATCAGGCCCAATAAGCTGCAGGTCAGCGCCGGTGCCGACACGCGCCGTTCGGCGACCGTGATCGCCGAGCCGCTCGAACGCGGCTTCGGCGTGACGCTGGGCAATGCGTTGCGACGCATTTTGCTGTCGTCGCTGCAGGGCGCCGCCGTGCAATCGGTGCATATCGACGGCGTGCTGCACGAATTTTCCTCGATCGCCGGCGTGCGCGAGGACGTGACCGACATCGTGCTCAACATCAAGGACATCGCCATCAAAATGCAGGGCGACGGCCCCAAGCGCATGGTGGTGAAGAAGCAGGGCCCGGGAACGGTCACCGCCAACGACATTCAGACCGTCGGCGATATCGTGGTGCTCAATCCCGATCTCGTGCTGTGCACGCTCGACGAGGGCGCCGAAATCCGCATGGAATTCACCGTGAACACCGGCAAGGGTTACGTGCCGGCCGAGCGCAACCGCCCCGAGGATGCGCCGATCGGGCTTATTCCGGTCGACAGTCTGTACTCGCCGGTGCGCAAAGTGTCCTACAAGGTCGAGAACACGCGCGAAGGCCAGATCCTCGATTACGACAAGCTGACGCTGTCGATCGAGACCAACGGCGCGGTGAGCCCGGAGGACTCGCTGGCCTATGCCGCGCGCATCCTCCAAGACCAGCTCAACGTGTTCGTCAATTTCGAGGAGCCCAAGCGCGAAACCGCGCACGAGGCGATCCCCGATCTCGCTTTCAATCCGGCGTTCCTCAAGAAGGTCGACGAGCTCGAGCTCTCGGTGCGTTCGGCCAATTGTCTCAAGAACGACAATATCGTCTATATCGGCGATCTGGTGCAGAAGACCGAGGCCGAGATGCTGCGCACGCCGAATTTCGGCAGAAAGTCGCTCAACGAGATCAAGGAAGTCTTGGTGCAGATGGGCCTGCATCTCGGCATGGAAGTGCCGGGCTGGCCGCCGGAGAATATCGAGGAACTGGCCAAGCGGTTCGAGGATCATTACTGAGCAGGGGACAGTCATCAGATGTCAGTAATCAGAGGATGCCTGATTACTGATTACTGAACACTGATATCTGAATGCGTCACGCCAAGACCCACCGCAAATTCAGCCGGCGCTCGGATCATCGCAAGGCGATGCTGGCGAATCTCGCCGCATCGCTGATCAAGCACGAGCAGATCACGACCACGCTGCCGAAGGCGAAGGATTTACGCCCGATCGTGGAGAAGCTGGTCACGCTCGGCAAGCGCGGCGGATTGCACGCCCGCCGTCAGGCGATCGCTCAAATCGGCGACATCGCCATGGTCAGGAAATTATTCGACGTGATCGGCCCGCGTTACAAGGCCCGCAACGGCGGCTATACACGCGTGATGAAGGCCGGCTTCCGTTACGGCGATTCCGCGCCGGTCGCGGTGATCGAATTCATCGACCGCGACGTTGAGGCCAAGGGTCGGGATTCCGGGCCGGTGCAAGCGCGCCCGGCCGAGGCGGAAGCGGCCGTTCCCGCGTAACGAACTTTGCGAGCGCGAGGGGCGGCATGTTCGCCCTTCTAGGGCCTCGGTCGGATGCCTATATCCGGGCGCATTGATTTGGGGTTTTTCATGCTGCGTCGTTCCAACCGTGCCGTTGCGGCCGCCGCGATCGTGGTGTTGGCGGCCTTGCCGACGGACGCCGGCGCTCAGGAGCGTCAGGTCCCTGCTTCGCCCGCGCAGCTGGAGTTTTCCTTCGCGCCGATCGTCAAGCGCGTCGCGCCGGCGGTGGTCAACGTCTATGCCCAGCACGTCGTCGAGAACACCAGTCCGTTCCTGGTCGATCCGTTCTTCCGCCAGTTCTTCGGCGCGGTGCCGCGCCGGCAGATCGAGCGCTCGCTCGGCTCCGGCGTCATCGTCGATCCGTCGGGTCTGGTCGTCACCAACTATCACGTCATCGAAGGCGCCAGCGAAATCAAAGTCGCGCTGGCCGACAAGCGCGAGTTTGACGCCGATATCGTGCTGAAGGACCAGCGCAGCGACCTTGCCGTGTTGCGCATCAAGGGCGTGAAGGAGCGCTTTCCGACGTTGCAATTCGCCGATTCCGACGACATTCAGGTTGGCGACGTGGTGCTGGCGATCGGCGATCCGTTCGGCGTCGGCCAGACCGTGACGCACGGCATCGTCTCCGCGGTGGCGCGCACCGATGTCGGCATCAGCGATTATCAATTCTTCATTCAGACCGACGCCGCCATCAATCCCGGCAATTCCGGCGGACCGCTGGTCGACATGGATGGCCGCATGGTGGGCATCAATTCGGCGATCTATTCGCGCTCCGGCGGCTCGCAGGGCATCGGCTTCGCCATTCCCGCCAATATGGTCCGTGTCGTCGTCGCTTCCGCGGAGAGCGGTAGCGCCTTGGTGAAGCGGCCGTGGCTCGGCGCCAAGCTGCAGGCGGTCACCCCCGACATTGCCGATAGCCTCGGCCTGGCGCGGCCGAGCGGTGCGCTGGTCGCCAGCATCGTCGCCGACAGCCCGGCGGCGCATGCCGGCATCAAGACCGGCGACGTCATCACCAGCGTCGACGGCACCGCGGTCGACGATCCGACCGCGTTTAATTACCGCTTCGCCACCAAACCGCTGGGCGGCACCGCGCAGATCGGCCTGATCCGGCAAGGCCGCGCCATCGTCGTGCCGGTCGCGTTGCAGAGCCTTCCCGATACGCCGCGCGAAGAGGTCGAAATCCGCGCCCGTTCGCCCTTCCTCGGCGCCACGGTGGCAAATCTGTCGCCGGCTTTGGCCGACGAGCTGCGGCTCGATCCCAACGCCGAGGGCGTCGTCGTCACCGCCGTGGCCGACGGCTCGGAGGCGCAATCGATCGGCTTCCAGAAGGGCGACATCATCGTTTCCGTCAACAATCAAAAGATCGTCATGCCGGCCGATCTCAAGCGCATCGCCGACGCCGGCGGCCGGCAATGGCGCATCACCATCATGCGCGGCGGCCAGCAGATTTCTGTTATGTTTTCCGGATGAGCTCCCGCCCGAAAGCCAAGGGTCCCAGCCTGTTCTCGGCCGGCGGGCTTGATCGCGATGCGCCGCGGCCGCTTGCCGACAAGCTCCGGCCGGCCGAGCTTTCCGAGGTGGTCGGTCAGGATCATCTGCTCGGCCCCGATGGCTCGCTCACGCGCATGTTGCAGACGCGCTCGCTCGGCTCGCTGGTGTTCTGGGGACCGCCCGGGACCGGCAAGACCACGGTGGCGCGATTGCTGGCGCATTCCACCGCGCTTTATTTCGAGCAGATTTCGGCGATTTTTTCCGGCATCGCCGACCTTAAGAAAGTGTTCGACGCGGCGCGGCTGCGCCGCGAGACCGGGCAGGGCACGCTCTTGTTCGTCGACGAGATTCATCGCTTTAACCGCGCCCAGCAGGATTCCTTCCTGCCGGTCATGGAGGACGGCACGATTGTTCTGGTCGGCGCCAGCACCGAAAATCCGTCCTTTGAATTGATCGCGCCGCTGCTCTCCCGTGCGCGCGTTCTGGTTTTCAAGCCGCTCGATGCCGCGGCGATCGAAAAACTGCTCGCCCGCGCCGAGGCGAACGAGGGTAAGAAGCTGCCGCTCGACGACGAGGCGCGGGCTTCGCTGATCCGCATGTCCGACGGCGACGGCCGCGCCGCGCTCACCCTTGCCGAGGAAATCTGGCGCGCGGCGCGTGCGGGCGAGACCTTCGATGCCGCGGCCCTGCAGGAGGTGGTGCAGCGCCGCGCCCCAATCTACGACAAAGAGCAGGACGGCCATTACAATCTCATCAGCGCGCTGCACAAATCGGTGCGCGGTTCCGATGCCGACGCGGCGCTGTATTATCTTTGCCGCATGCTCGATGCCGGCGAGGACCCGCTCTATCTGGCGCGGCGCGTGGTGCGCATGGCGGTCGAGGATATCGGGCTTGCCGATCCGCAGGCTTTGGTGATCGCCAATGCGGCCAAGGATGCCTACGATTTCCTCGGCAGTCCGGAAGGCGAGCTCGCCATCGCCGAGGCAGTGATCTATGTCGCCACCGCGCCGAAATCGAACGCGGTCTATGCCGCGTTCGGCGCAGCCATGCGCACGGCCAAAGAGGCGGGGTCGCTCTTGCCGCCCAAACACATCCTCAACGCGCCGACCAGTCTGATGCAAAGCGAAGGCTACGGTTCGGGCTACGAATACGATCATGACGCGCCGGAAGCTTTCTCCGGCCAGGATTATTTCCCCGAACAGCTCGGACGGCAGAAGTTCTACGATCCGCCCGAGCGCGGTTTTGAGCGCGAGATCAGAAAGCGGCTCGATTATTGGGCCAAGCTGCGGCGCGAGCGGAGCGGGACTTGAGAGGCAGAAACGGACCGCGCCAGCCCGGCGGCGGCCGGCAAATCGCCGGGCCGCGGCGTCAGTTTGTTTACCCTCACCCTGAGGTGCGAGCGAAGCGAGCCTCGAAGGGCGAGGGCCCCAGAACCACGGGCCCCTCATCCTTCGAGGCGCGCCGTTGGCGCGCACCTCAGGATGAGGGGAAGCAGAATGGCGCGCCGCTTCCCACGGCGGTAGGCGTTCAAAATGCCACCGTCACCGCCGACGAATCCGGCATGCGGGTCGACCGCTTTCTCGAAGCAAAATTTCCGGGATTGAGCTTCTCGCACATCCAGCGCGTCATCCGTAAAGGCGAGGTGCGGGTCAACGGCAAGCGGACGCAGCCGAAGAAGCGCCTCGAGGCCGGGCCAGTCGGTGCGCATCCCGCCGCTGCGGCTCGAACCGCCGAAACCGCGCGCCGCCAGGCAGCGAAGCCGACGAGAAGACGCGCGCGTTCCTCAAATCGATCACGCTCTACGAAGACGCCGACGTGCTGGTGCTCAACAAGCCGATAGGGCTTGCCGTGCAGGGCGGCTCCGGCACGACGCGTCACCTTGACGGCATGCTCGAAGCGTTACGCGACGCGCACGGCCAGCGACCGCGGCTGGTGCACCGGCTCGATAAGGACACTGCCGGCTGCCTCCTTGTCGCCAAGACGCGGTTCGCGGCGGCGGCTCTTGCCAAAACCTTCCGTTCGCGCTCGGCGCGCAAAGTCTATTGGGCGCTGGTCGCCGGCGTGCCCAAGGTGCAGCAAGGCCGCATCTCGACCTTTCTCGCCAAAGCGGAGCGCGAGGAGGAATCCTTCATGCGCATCGCCCGCCATGGCGAGAAGGGCGCCAGCCACGCCGTGACCTATTACGCGGTGGTCGAAACGGCCGGACCGCTTGCTCGCCTGGCTCTCGCTCAAGCCGGTGACCGGCCGCACCCATCAATTGCGCGCGCACATGGCCCATATCGGCCATCCGATCGTCGGCGATCCGAAATATTTTTCGCGCGAAAACTGGGAACTGCCCGGCGGCATGCAGAACCGGCTGCATTTGCTCGCCCGCCGCATCGCAGTGCCGCATCCGCGCGGCGGAGCAATCGACGTCACCGCGCCGCTGCCGCCGCACATGCAGCAATCGTGGAATCTGCTCGGGCTTGACGCCAAGCGCTACGATCCGATCGAAGACGCGCCGGCCGATTGATCGGGGGTCGGGAACGCAAGGCTGCGTTCGGGGTTGAAAACGAGGGTGGCGACGCCGATCGAGGACGCGCGATGATTGTTCGCCTCCGGCAGGTTTGCGCCATTGCGCTCGTGCTTTTCGTCATGGCGCCCGGCGCCGCTGCGGCTCAGGGCTATCCGGGCTACCCGGACACCGATCATGGCGCCGGAACCGGGTACTGCCCCGCAGCGCCGCGCCAAGGCGCCCGAACGCACGGCGGCGACGGTTCCACCCCGCCGGCCGCGGGCCAGTCTTTTGGGGCACGAAAAATTTGTTGCCAAGCTGCATCGTCGGCCGGGAGTCTTTGTCGCCACGCGCGGCTCGTCCGGTTCGGTGCTGCCGACGCCGCTGCCGCGCACCGGGCTTATTCCGCCGGAGGGGTCGCGCGTTATGTCGACGCCTCCAGCGCTGCTGCAGCAGCAGGGGCGAACCGTCGTCCCGGGTTTGGCGAGAACCATCCCTAATCTGCCGCACGGCAACGAGACGTTTCAGGACCGCGCCTCGCGCTGCGCCTTCCAGTCCGGGCTCTATAACGTGCCGGGCGGCGCACACACGCAGTATATGGGCGCTTGCGTCCAGTAATATATCGTCTGCCGCAACGCCGATGACACGATGAGTCCGACGTTCACGCCGAAAACGATTTATACGACCTACATCGCCGCATCGCCCGAGAAGGTGTGGCAGGCGCTGACCGCGCCGGAATTGACACGGCAATATTTCTGGGACCGCAGCATCGAACTCGAACCGAGGATTGGCGGCAATTTCGTGCTGCGCCTGCCGGATGGCCGCGTCAACGTGCAAGGCAAGGTCGTCGCCTACGAGCCGCCACAACGGCTCGCGGTGACCTGGCACCTCCAATGGCCCGAGGAATTCCGCAAGCTGCCCGAATGCCTCGTCAGCTACGAGATCGCGCGGGCCGGCAAGCCGGTGCGCCTGACCATGACGGAATCCCACGCGTGGGAGGTGCCCGAGGCGATCCTTTCCGGCGGCCGCATCGGCTGGCCGGCGGTCCTTTCCAGCCTCAAGAGCCTGCTCGAAACCGGCAAGCCGCTCGCGATCGATATGGTGCCGCCGCAGGACATGATCGAGGCGATCAAACGGCTGCGCTAATCAGCGCAAAGACGCGTTGATCTTGTCCAGCGCCGCCGAACCGGGGCACAGCTCCTTCTCGGCGAGCGTGTTGAGCGGCGCCTCGACGGTGTTGAGATGGCCGTGGAGATCGGCGGATTCGCTCTCGACGTAGAGCAGCCCGGTGACGATCTGGCCCTTGCGCGGCGTGGTGCTGGATGAAATTCATGGCGGCGAGCCGGTCGTGCACGTCGTATTCGGCGTTGAGCTTGCGCAACGCCAGCGTCGTGCCGTCGTGCTGCTCGACCATTTCGACGGTGCCCGGCGCATAGTCGACATGGATCGGCGCGCGGCCGGTCATGAAATCGAGGAAATTCACCGCCTCGTTGTGCTCGCGCACGTAATCGAAGCTCTTGGTCGAGCCGGCGTGATTGTTGAACGCGACGCACGGCGAAATCACGTCGATGAAGGCCGCGCCCTGGTGCTCGATCGCCGCCTTGATGATCGGAACGAGCTGTTTCTTGTCGCCGGAGAACGAGCGCGCGACGAAGCTTGCGCCGAGCTGCAACGCGAGCCCCACCATGTCGATGGCGCTGTCGGTATTGGTGATGCCGCGCTTGGATTTCGAGCCGCGGTCGGCGGTGGCCGAGAACTGGCCCTTGGTCAGCCCGTAAACGCCGTTGTTCTCGACGATATAGACCATGTTGACGCCGCGGCGCATGCAATGGGCGAACTGGCCGAGCCCGATCGAGGCCGAATCGCCGTCGCCGGACACGCCGAGATAGATCAGTTCGCGGTTGGCGAGATTGGCGCCGGTCAGCACCGACGGCATGCGGCCGTGCACCGAGTTAAAGCCGTGCGAATTGCCGAGAAAATAGTCCGGCGTCTTCGACGAGCAGCCGATGCCGGAAATCTTCGCCACCCGGTGCGGCTCGATCGACAGTTCGAAGCAGGCCTTCGATGATCGCGGCGGTGATCGAATCGTGGCCGCAGCCGGCGCACAGCGTCGAGATCTTGCCCTCGTAATCGCGGTGCGTATAGCCCAGCGCGTTCTTCGGCAGTTCGGGATGATGGAATTTCGGCTTGACGACGTAAGTCATGAAGTCACCTGGGTCATGATACCACCTTCCGCAGCGGCGTCATCTTCAGCGCATCGAGATGCTCGCCGATGGCGCGGGCGATGAAGCGGGCGGTGATCGGCGTGCCGTCGTAATGCAGGATCGGCACCAGCCGCACCGGGTCGATGCCGCATTCGTTGACGATGAGCGAGCGCAGTTGCGCGTCGCGGTTCTGCTCGACCACGAACACGAAATCGTGGTCGGCGATGAAGCTCGTTACGCTGGAATGGAACGGGAAGGCGCGCACCCGCAGCCGGTCGAGATGCTGTCCGCTGGCTTCGAGCATCTCGATCGCCTCGTCCATCGCCGGCGAGGTCGAGCCGAAATAGATCACGCCGTATTTGGTCGGCTTGTCGGCGTTGGCCTGCAGCGGCCGCGGCACCAAATCCTTCGCGGTCTCGAACTTGCGCAAGAGCCGCTGCATGTTGTCGGCATAGGCCGGGCCTTCCTCGGTGTAGCGCGCATAGCGGTCGCGCGAGGTGCCGCGGGTGAAGAACGAGCCCTTGGTCGGATGCGTGCCGGGATAGGTGCGGTAGGGGATGCCGTCGCCGTCGACGTCGAGATAGCGGCCGAAATCCGCGCCGGCCTCGAGCGCCGCCGCCGTCATCACCTTGCCGCGGTCGTATTTGCGCGCGTCGTCCCAGGCGAGCGGGCGCGCACAGCCGATGGTTCATGCCGATGTCGAGATCGATCATGACGAAGACCGGCGTCTGCAGCCGGTCGGCGAGATCGAACGACTGCGCGCCGAATTCGAACGTCTCCGCCGGGTCCTCGGGAAACAGCAGCACGTGCTTGGTGTCGCCGTGCGAGGCGTAGGCGCAGGAGATGATATCGGTCTGCTGCGTGCGCGTCGGCATGCCGGTCGACGGCCCGGCCCGCTGCACGTCGAACACGACGGCGGGAATTTCGGCGAAATAGGCGAGGCCGAGAAATTCCTGCATCAGCGAAATTCCCGGCCCCGAGGTCGCGGTAAAGGCGCGCGCGCCGTTCCAGCCGGCGCCGATCACGATGCCGATCGAAGCGAGCTCGTCCTCGGCCTGGACGATCGCGAATTTGTGCTTCTTGGTGTCGGCATCGACGCGCAGCCGGCTGCAGTGACGGGTGAAGGCTTCGGCGAGCGACGATGACGGCGTGATCGGATACCAGGCGCAGACCGTGGCGCCGCCATAGACGGCGCCAAGCGCGGCCGCCGAATTGCCTTCGATGAAGATGCGATCGCCGACCGCATTGGCGCGCTTGAGCCGCAAGCCGATCGGATGGTCGAGGTTCATCATCACCCAATCGCGGCCGAGGTGAAGCGCGTGCTTGTTGGCGTCGAACAGCTTTTCCTTGCCCTTGTACTGCTCGGCGATCAGCTTTTCGATTTCGGCGACGTCCATGTCGAGCAGCGCCGAGAGCGCGCCGACATAGATGATGTTCTTGAACAATTGGCGCTGGCGCGGATCGGTATATTCGCGATTGCAGATCGCGGTGAGCGGCACGCCGATGACGTTGATGTCGTCGCGGAATTTCGACTTCGGCATCGGCTTGGTCGAATCGTAAAGCAGATAGCCGCCCGGCTCGATGCCGGCGACGTCCTTGTCCCAGGTCTGCGGGTTCATCGCCACCATGAGATCGGTGCCGCCGCGCGCGCCGAGATGGCCGGCTTCCGAAATGCGCACTTCGTACCAGGTCGGCAGGCCCTGGATGTTGGAGGGAAAAATGTTGCGCGGGGCGACCGGGATGCCCATGCGCAGCACCGCGCGGGCGAACAGCTCGTTGGCGCTCGCCGAACCCGAGCCGTTGACGTTGGCGAACCGGACGACGAAGTCGTTTACGCTTTGGAGTGGCATGCTTGTTCCGCGTGAGTCATATCGATCAGGTATTTCTGCATGTCCCACGCGCCGGTGGGACAGCGCTCGGCGCACAAGCCGCAATGCAGGCAGACGTCCTCGTCCTTGACCATGACGCGGCCGGTCTTGAGATCGTTGGCGACGTAGAGGTCCTGGGTCAGATTCTTGCGCCGGCGCCTGCAGCCGCTGCCGCAGCTCGGCCTCCTCGCCGTTTGCGGTGAAGGTGATGCAGTCCATCGGGCAAATGTCGACGCAGGCGTCGCATTCGATGCAGAGCTGGCCGGTGAACACGGTCTGCACATCGCAGTTGAGGCAGCGCTCGGCCTCTTTCAGCGCCAGTTCCACGTCATAGCCGAGCTCGACCTCGGCCTTGATGTCGCGCAGCGCCACGACCTTCTCGCGATGCGGCACCCGGTAGCGCTTGTCGAGCGTGATCTCGTTGTCGTAGGACCACTCGTGGATGCCCATCTTCTGGCTGGACACCGCGATCTGCGGCGCCGGGCGCACGTTGATGTCCTCGCCGCGGCACAGCCGGTCGATCGAGATCGCGGCGTCGCTGGCCGTGGGCGACCGCCCAGATGATGTTCTTCGGCCCGAACGCGGCGTCGCCGCCGAAGAACACCTTGGGATGCGTCGATGCCATGGTCTTGGGATCGACCTTGGGCATGTCCCACTTGTCGAATTCGATGCCGCAATCGCGCTCGATCCAGGGAAACGCGTTTTCCTGGCCGACCGCGACCAATACGTCGTCGCACGGAAAATGCTGGTCGGGCTCGCCGGTCGGAACGAGATCGCGGCGGCCCTTGGCGTCGCGCACCGCCTTGACCTTCTCGAACGTGACGCCGGTGAGCTTGCCGTTCTCGTGGGTGAATTCCTTCGGCACCAGGTAATTGAAGATCGGAATGTCCTCGTGCATGGCGTCCTCCTTCTCCCAGGGCGACGCCTTCATCTCCTCGAAGCCGGAGCGCACGACGACCTTGACGTCCTCGCCGCCGAGCCGGCGCGAGGAGCGGCAGCAATCCATCGCGGTATTGCCGCCGCCGAGCACGATGACGCGCTTGCCGATCTTGTCGATGTGGCCGAACGAGACGCTGGACAGCCAGTCGATGCCGATATGGATGTTCTTTGCCGCTTCCTTGCGGCCGGGAATATCGAGATCGCGGCCGCGCGGCGCGCCGCAGCCGACGAAGATCGCGTCGAAATCCTCGGCGAGCAGCGCCTTCAGGCTGTCGATGCGCTTGCCGCCGACAAACTCGATGCCGAGATCGAGGATGTATTGGCATTCCTCGTCGAGCACGCTTTCCGGCAGGCGGAATTTTGGAATTTGCGTGCGCATCATGCCGCCGGATTGCGGATCCTGGTCGAACACGACGCAGTGGTAGCCCATCGGGGCCAAATCCCGCGCCACCGTGAGCGAGGCGGGGCCGCCGCCCACGAGCGCGATGCGCTTGCCGTTCTTGTTCGCCGCCGGCTTGGGCAGCCGGTCGCGGATGTCGTCCTTGAAGTCGGCGGCGACGCGCTTGAGCCGGCAGATCGCGACCGGCTCCTTCTCGACGCGGCCGCGCCGGCACGCCGGCTCGCAGGGCCGATCGCAGGTGCGCCCGAGGATGCCCGGAAACACGTTCGATTCCCAATTGATCATGTAGGCGTCGCTGTAGCGGCCCGCGGCGATCAATCGGATGTATTCGGGAACCGGCGTGTGCGCCGGACAGGCCCACTGGCAATCCACCACTTTGTGGAAATAGTCCGGGACCGAAATGTCGGTAGGTTTCATCGACTCCTCTTGCACGCAGCAACCCGCTCTTAGCTCTGGCGGTAGGAACGCTGCTGCGTGGATTTCCCTCCTTCCGGCGGTCCCGTAGCCGAATCCGGCGCCGGATAGTAGTCGAGAGGGGTGCGGATTTCCACCGCTTCTCCTTGTTATAACAAGGATTTGTCGCTGGCGGTCGTTAACAAAGAGCGCGACCGGGGATGCTGTGCCACGGCCCACTATCATGCCGCAGCCACCATGCGATTCCCCTTGCGCACTGTAACTCATTGAAGATATAGGCTAAATTGTGTCCGATGCGCGATCTGTTCGAGACCGTTCCGAGCGACGATCCGATTGCGGCGGCGCGCCGCGGCGCGCGGCCGGCACTGCGGCGGCGTTTCTACGACGTTGCGGCGGCCGAGGAAACCGACGGCGGTTACCAGGTCTACGCTCGACGGCAAGCCGGCGCGCACGCCGGCGCGGCGCCGGCTCGTGGCGCCGACGCTTGCGCTGGCGCAGGCGATCGCCGCGGAATGGGAGGCGCAACGTGAAGTCATCGATCCGGCAAAATGCCGCTGACGCGGCTTGCCAATGCGATCATCGACGGCGTCGCCGATTCGCCGGGTCCGGTCGCCGCCGAAATCGCAAAATATCTCGCGTCCGATCTGTTGTTCTATCGTGCCGGCGGGCCGCAGCAATTGCGCGAGCGGCAGGCGCAATACTGGGACCCGATCCTGGCCTGGGCGCGCGAAGCGCTCGGCGCGCAATTTAAGCTCGGCGACGGCATCGTTCACGTCGCCCAGCCGGAAGCCGCGCTGCGTGCCGCCCGCGCTGCGCTGCCGGGCGATCCGTGGCGGCTCGGCGCGGTGCATGCGGTGACGACGCTCACCGGCTCGGCGCTGATTGCGCTCGCGCTTCTGCGCGATGCGTTAACCGCCGATGCGGCGTGGCAGGCGGCCCATGTCGACGAGGATTGGAATATGGAGCAGTGGGGCAAGCGACGAGATGGCGCTGGAGCGCCGCGCGTTCCGCTTAGCGGAGTTTCAAGCCGCGGTGGTGGTACTCAGGATGTAGCCCGGGTTGAGCGCAGCGAAACCCGGGAGCGACCGAGCAGCTTCAATGCCGCTCCCGGATGTCGCTGGTGCTCAATCCGGGCTACACTCGCTCCGCCGGACCTACAAGACCATCGCAACCGATCATTGCGGCGTGGCCGATGACATTTCGGCGACGCCGCTAGGGCACGTGCCGCAAGGAATGTCGCAACGCTACTTGCTCAAATGGGCGCGCACTAGCGACCCGGCGATTATTGAAGCGCAGCACAAGATTTCCGCGAAGATGGTCGCTTTATTGCACGGCAAGACTCGCGCCCAAGAGAAATGGGCGGCCTAGTCGCCTTTGCTTTTTTGTTGCTGCTCAGCTAATACGCGCTTTCGCGCGGCGCTTTTAGATTCCAGTTCCGCGTATCTTTCCTTTTCATGCTCGCTGTTCGCGTACATTGGATGCGTGTCATAAACATCGGTTAAATTCCAAACAAGCCGCGCTTCGGCGGACCATCCTTCAATGGACCGCACATTGGATGCGTGCACGATATGCGAACCATTCGGACCCGACAAGCGAACACCATTCTTCAATTGATACGCTGAAACGCGAGCAATATCGCCGTTCTCTCGTAAGCCAAAGATCGCCGCCGCAATTTGGTTCGCCGGTTGCGTGATCCGTTTTGTACGTCGTCCGCTACGCCGTGCCATGCGCTACTTCCCTCCTAAACTGAGTTTATCACAATGCAGCCCGCACGCCGGCAAATGCTCAGGGTCCCCACCATGCTTTTATTATGGGGATTACCGCGTCTATCGGCGCAACGAGGCCAGAATGAACAAGACGAATGCGCCTAGGACGACAAGAGCCGGAGCCCATAAGAACACCGTGAGAAATCCGACAATCACCGCCAAGATTCCAGAGGGCAGCCAACCAAGCCCCAATCCTAACAGAAAACCATAGCTGGTGATGCAGTAGATGTATGCCGCAATGAACGTCAAAATTCCCACGATCCACCCCAACACAAAACCGATTTCCAAATAGCCTTTCTTGTTGGGGTTGTTCATGGTGATAGCTGTGCGAAGATCATAGGAGCCAGCAAACATAACGCCTCGGCGCTCGCGTTTCTCCACGCGTTACCCGCGTATCAGCCAAGGCGGGGGCTTTAGCTCCTGTCGCTCTTTCTCAGGGATTGAAGTCCATGCCTGATGCCCCTCTCTCTGTGCAGCGAATTGCGCGGCAAGCGCCTTTTGGAATTCAGCGGGCGACGGAACGTTATTTCCATCAACCTTGTCTCGCCCTTTAATCATATCCATGGGCGTTCCTTGACCGAAGATTTCAATATAGTAAGTTTGCCAATTCGCAATCAGCGGAGCCGCAAATTTTCGGAGTTCTCGAAATTAGGTGAGTGACGTTCTGTGTTGCGGCGTCGTATTCGGCTTTCTTGCTTATGTAATTGTCGTGCGCTTGCGACATGATCTTCGCTCCTAATGGGTTGAGCGCTCAGAAATATCCTGTGCTTGAGGGCGCTCAAAACACGCGGATCATCCGCAGCGATGCAATACCCTCGATTCGCTTTATAATGCCTACGGCAACGTCGAGCAATCACAAATCTGATCGGTTCAGCGATCAGTCGGTGATGACCTTAGACGACGCTGCCTTAGCGACTTGAACGTCTTGTGGACCGTCTTGTTCGGCGTTTCGGTCGCTTCACGCGTGATGCGTCACCACGGCGCGGCCGTCCATCGTCACGAATGCCTAGACGTGCTGTGGGCTTGCGCTTCTTAGGTGTATGTGGGGTCGCACTGTGCGGCGACCCAGGTTCTAAATCATCATCGTTGATGTTCATTCTACTGGTCCCGTTGTCGTTTCTTGTCTTGCACGGAAGAATTACGGTAGGAATTAAGTGCACTGTCACCGTAATCCGAACATGGCACAATGGGGCAAGGACGAGATGGCGCTGGCGCGCCGCGCGTTCCGTTTCGCCGAGTTTGCCGCCGCGGCGACTGTTCTGAAAGTGAAGCCTGCATAAACGAATATCTCAACCGTCAAATTGACTCGTCGGCAGGGGAAATGAACGGCACGCCGAAATGCTCGAAATGCCGGGTGTTGGCTGTGACGACGGTAAGGTCGTGAACGGCGGCGGTTGCCGCGATTGCGGCGTCCTCAAATCCTGGATCGACGCCTGCGGCAATGGCGCGATCGAGCAGGCGGCCGGCTGTGAGCGCCGCGGCAGAGCTGAACGGCAAGGTTCTGGCATCGTAAAGTTCGAGAATGACGTTGAGCCAACGGGTGAGGGCGGCGGCGCGGCGCGCCAAGCCTCTGCGCTCGAGTTGCGAAATGCCCGCTTGTATCTCCGCCAGGGTTATCGTGGATAGAAACAGCCGCTCGTCATGCTCGCGCACCCAGGTTCGGAAGCGCAGAGCCTGGGAACGCTTCGAGGCCTGCGCCGCTGCCGGCGGTGCAAGGATCGATATCGCGTTCGTGTCGAGCAAATAACCGAGCATCACTCGGGAAGGCCCTCACGAACGATCTGGGCCGGGCGTCTCTTGGGCAGGTCATCGGCGGCAAGTTCGGGAACGGCCAAAAGGAGATCGGCAAAGGACGGAACCTTGCTCTTCAACTTGGTCCATTCTTTGTGAGAGACGACGACGGCGGCCGGGCGGCCATGTTTAGTGATCGTCGTCGGTTTGCCGCGTTCGGCAGCGTCGACGACGGCCGACAGCGTGGTCTTGGCTTCGCGCAGCTGGATTTTCTTCATCGCCGCACCCCTGCTGTGACTACAAGAACCACTGTAGTCACATTGCTCTTCTGCGTCAACGGTTTCGTCGACAACGATGAGCGAAGCGTAATCCGCCATGCGGCCATCGGGAGGCGGATTAAACGTCGGCACATCCGCTCTACAAAATCACCCGCCGGTCACGCTCATATGGCGCGCCAGCGCCGGGCGCTGATGACGGCGATCGATGATGAAATCGTGGCCTTTGGGTTTGCGGCCGATCGCCTCGTCGATCGCGGCAAACAAAAGATCGTTTGCTTCCGAGGCGCGCAGCGGCTTGCGCAGATCGGCGGCGTCGTTCTGGCCGAGGCACATATAGAGCGTGCCGGTGCAGGTAACCCGCACGCGATTGCAGGATTTGCAGAAGTTGTGGGTGAGCGGGGTGATAAAGCCGAGCCGGCCGCCGGTCTCGGCGACGCGCACATAGCGGGCCGGGCCGCCGGTGCGATAGTCGATATCGTCGAGCGTGAAGCGCTCGGCGAGCCGCGCGCGGACGAGCGACAGCGGCAGATATTGGTCGAGCCTGCCTTCGCCGATCTCGCCGAGCGGCATCACTTCGATCAGCGTCAGATCCATGCCGCGGCCGTGCGCCCACTCGATCAGGCTCGGAAATTCATCGTCGTTGACGCCTTTGAGCGCGACCGCGTTGATTTTGATCTTCAGGCCGGCGGCTTGCGCGGCGTCGATGCCGGCGAGCACCTGGTCCAGCGCGCCCCAGCGGGTGATGGCGCGGAATTTTTCGGCGTCGAGCGTGTCGAGCGAGACATTAATGCGGCGGATACCCGCCGCCGCCAGCGCAGCGGCATATTTGGCAAGCTGCGAGCCGTTGGTGGTCAAGGTGAGCTCGTCGAGCGCGCCGGAAACGAGGTGCCGCGACAGCGAATCGACCAGCGTCATGATGCCGCGACGCACCAGCGGCTCACCGCCGGTCAAGCGCAATTTGCGCACGCCGCGCGCGACAAAGGCCGAGCACAGCCGGTCGAGTTCCTCGAGCGTGAGAACCTCGGCCTTCGGCAAAAACGACATGTTTTCCGCCATGCAATAGACGCAGCGGAAATCGCAGCGGTCGGTGACCGAGACGCGCAGATAGGTAATGGCGCGGCCGAACGGGTCGACCAGTTCCGGTCGCCCGGCGACGCCATCGAATTGCAGAGCCGGCACGCTCGCCTGCACGGTACCCATCCAGGTCAGATAAGCCGCCGATTGTGTCGGATAAAGCCCTGACCGTCCACAATGTTTTGAAAGATGCGCGGCTCGGCCCGGCGGGCTCGGCCGTCAGCGCGTTTGCGGCGGCGGCGGGAACGCCGAGGGTGACATCGGCGGCGGCGGCGGGAAGACATTGTCCTGCGCCGGTGCCGGCGCCGGCGCCGGTTCCGGGGCCGCAATCGAAGGCTGCCGGGTCGCCGGCGGCTTTGCCGCGTGCATGGTCGTTTTTGCTGCAACCTTGGGTTTAGGCTTAAGCTTACGCTTGGGTTTGACCGCCGGCTTCGGGATCGCCTGCAGCGACGCGATCACCGGATTGGGCGACAAGGTCGGTGGCGGACTGCTGAAGAGCGAATGCTCGGGCTGGTTGACGGTCAGCGGTATCGATTGCGGCACGAAACCGTTCATCGCAATCGATACCGACTGGCTCATCACCGGAACCGTAAGCGAGCAGGGCGTGAGGCAGGTTTGGCCTTGCGAGCTCTGGACGGTCGCGCCCGGCGGTTCGGATTCAAACTGGAGGGCCTGCATCGGCGGTGACGGTGGGGACGGCGTCAGCCACGACGGCGCGGATGTGCTCGAACATCCCGCTAGCGCGATCCCGATAACGAAAGTGACGGCGGCAACGAGCCGGCTACGCAACATAACTCACTCTCCCTCCCTCGGTTGAAACTAGGCCGCTCGGTCCCTTGGGTAAAGCCGGGTCGGTACCTGACAGCGCGCAGTGGCGCCATTGCGGGTCATGGGAGAGACGTCGCGATAGCGCCACGAAGACGCAAAAGAAACCCTTTAGCTGCAAGTACTTGCCTGCGGCCGGCCACTCCAAAGAGGAGGCATCGCGAGACCTTGGCCATTAACGTTAATGAGGTCTTGCCGGCGCGAGCGACCGCGCCGGCACAGACCGGCGGCTTTAGGCGCGCGCGGCTTCGATGTCGCCGATCGCCGCCGCCAGATCGGCGAACGAACCGATGACGCGATCCGGGTTGAGCGTCGCAATCGGCACCTCGCTATAGCCGAAGTCGACGGCGATGATCGGTACGGTGGCGGCGCGCGAGACGCGCACGTCAGTTCCGGAATCGCCGACCATGATCGCGCGTGCCGGATTACCCCCGGCGCGCTGGATGGTCAGCCGCAGCATCTGCGGGTCTGGCTTCTGCACGCCAAAAGTGTCCTGGCCGCAAATCGCGGCGAAGTGCCGGGTCAGGTTCAGCAGGCCCAACAGCCGGACGGACAGCCGTTCGAGCTTGTTGGTGCAGACCGCGAGACGATGGCCGGCATTCGCCAGCGCTGCCAAGGCGGCTTCAACGTCCGGGAATGGACGCGAGCGGTCGGCGATATGCGCGGCATAGTATTCGATGAATGCGCCGAACAGCCGATCGAGCTCGGCCTTCGAACACGCCCGGCCTTCGGCCGCCAGCGCCCGTTCGATCATGCTCCGTGCCCCACCGCCGATCAGCCGCCGGGCGGCATCGTAGGCCATGGGCGGCAAGCCCTCGCGCGACAGAATGAGGTTGAGCGTCGAGATGAGATCGGGGGCGGTATCGACCAAGGTGCCGTCAAGATCGAAGACGATGGTGAGCATGAAGTTTTTTCTTACTACCTTGACGATGGCCGAGCGAATGACCCCGTCCAACCCTGCCTCTTGAAGGCGATTATGCCCTATTTGACTACTTTTTGGGGACGTCGGTTGTAGGATTTTCGGCGCCGGTCGCGCCAACCGCGACGGCGTTATGGCTTAATTCCGGAGCTAAATGTCGGGGGAAAGCTTTCAAGATTGGCTGGTCGCTGCACCGTTGGGTGTCCGCCAAGCCAGCTTCCCTTTACCCATCTATAGCCGCTGGTCGTAGCAAAAACAGCGAACTGGCTGACCACAGTTCGCTCAATCAAAAAAGGCATCTTGGTTTTATAGCTCAAAGTCACCGTCATTTCCGCCTGTTTCATTGGAATGACGGCTCCCGTCGGCGTGTCGGTAATTGTGACCATCTGAGGGGCATCACAGAAATAAGTGCCCGCGCCTCCCGGCGAGATGGTCGGAGTTCGTTACTGGCAGTTCGTCCGCAAAAATCACGACATGGTGCGCTGGGCTTTCATCAGTGTATTCGACGTTGATGGAACATTGCATCCGAGGTTCGTACATCGCGAAAATATCGCTCGGATTTTTCGCTAAGAGAGGAAGCGTCAATGGTCGCTTTTGGTCAACGTCACCGGAAAAATCAATTGTGGCGACTGTCTCTTGCCATTTTTCTGCCGCGTAGCCAGTCCCCGCAACGATGGTCGCGATGCCGGCAACTACAGCAATTATTCCTCCAGCAATCTCGGCAATTAGAATTAAGCGAGATCGTCTCGATTTTGGTTCTGGCGTTTGGGGTTGGGGCTGTACTGGCGTTGATATGGGTTGCAGCAATTCTGTGGGTGAATTAGCCGTGCCTATGATTTTCCCTTTCTTTTTCTTTCCCAGCCTTTGGTTCACTGAGAACGCCTCCGTTTTCTGCGGTTCTTGTGGCGTCTCAGCAACGTGCTATCGCCGCGTCGAAGATGTCAGGGTTCTCCCGGTTATTGTATCGGAATTCAAACTCGGCAACGTACAGCGGCATATATTTCGCACTGACCTTGTGGAACGTGCCGACCACACCGCGCTTCAAGATCGACCAGAAGCCTTCAATCGTGTTGGTGTGAACAGCGCCAACAACATATTCGTGTTCGCTGTGCTTGATGAACGTATGCGGAAATTCGCTCCCGAGTTTCCGGTAAGCGCCCATATCGTCTGTGACCAGCAAGCTGACTTTGTTAGATACGGCTTCGCGAACGAAATTGCTGAGCGTAGGGCGGTCGAAATGCTTCATGACGCGGGCGACAACGTTGCCCTTTCGGCTGATCGCACCGACGACGCCTTTCTTACCGGAGCCAGTGCCGCCGCTTCCGCCGCTGCGCTTGTCCCAGTGCTTATTCTTGTCCTTTCCGCCGATGTAGGTTTCGTCCACCTCGACGATGCCACCCAACTTGTCGGGCTTGTGTTCGCTCAATCCAGCGCGGATGCGGTTGCACATGTAGAGAGCAGTCTTATAGGAGCCGAAGCCCATGTACCGCATGATCTGGAGCGCGCTCATTCCCTTCTTGCTGGTCAGCATGAGGTGGATGACCTTGAACCAGTCCCGGAGCGGTTTGTTGGTGTTCTCGAAGATTGTACCGACCAAAACACTAAACCGATAGCCGCCCGCCTTGGCGCACTTAGTACATTGCCAGTGGAAGGGACGATTGGTGACAGGATAGACATCGACATTCCCGCAACGCGGGCAATGGACGCCTTCCGACCAGCGACGGCGAACCAAGTAATTTTTGCAATCGTCCTCGGTTGCGAACATGTCGTTAAACTGCTGATTTGTAAGCTGTTTTACGGATTTTATGCGGGCCATGTTCGGCCTCCCTCGATCTATGGAGGCAATATAATGGAACCCCATAAATTAGTCAAGTACGGCATAATCGCCCCTCTTGAAGGCGATTATCTGCCACTTGACAATTATTCTCAGCCATGGCAATATTCCCCCACGCTCAGGTTCAAGGGGTAGCCGTCATGGCAAAACGTCCTAAGCCAGTTCCGCAGATGACCACGGCTCAGTTTGAGGCCCGTTTCCCGATTGGGGACGATGCGGCCTGCCTGAATTACCTCGTGGCGCGCCGTTGGCCGGAAGGCGTCCATTGTCCGCGCTGCGGCAATACCGAGCTTTACGATGCTTCCAGCTACAAGCCGCTTCACTGGCAATGCAAAGCCTGTGATCCGAACGGCTATCGGTTTTCGGCGCTGGTCGGGACGATCTTCGAGAACACCAAGAAGCCCCTGCGGGACTGGTTCCGGGTCGCCCATTTCATGTTTGCCAGCAAGAAGGGAATGAGCGCCCTGCAAATCCAACGCATGATGGGCTTCGGCTGCTACGAGACGGCCCATTCCATGTGCCACAAAATCCGCGCGGCGCTGATCGCGCCCGGAAGCAGAAGCTTGGCGGCATTGTCGAGGTTGACGAGACGTGGGTCGGCGGCAAGGACAAAAACCGCCACTGGAATAAGCGGCACCATGGCCAGACAGGTGGCCAATCGACGGGCAAGATTGCCGATCATCGGCGCGGTGGAGCGCAAGGGCAACGTGGTTGCCCGCGTGCTCGATCGCGTGACGAAAGACGCGGCGCAGCAGTTTGTGCGCGAGGTCGTTTCCGACAAGGTTAGCTTGCTGGCGACCGATGACTCGTGGCCGTCTATGACGGCTTCTGAAGGCAATACCCGCAGCCAGACCGTCGAACACCAAGCCAAGCAATATGTGATCGGCGCGGTACACACCAATACGATTGAAGGCTTTTGGAGCATCTTCAAGCGCGGCGTGGTCGGCACGTTCCACAAAATGAGCGCGAAATATATGCCACTCTACGTCGCTGAATTTCAGTTCCGTTACAACAACCGCATGAACCCTGACATGTTCGAGACGGCGATAGCAGGCTGCTGAGACGAGGTCACTGGCATCCGTCTCAGCTAGAGACGAACGACGCCAGCGAGATTGAACCGAAGCAATTGGAGTTGCCATTTTAATGTTTTCTCCAAATTTGGACTATTGAACGAATGCGAGAGCAAATCAGAAAAAGCGCAATCGAAATCGCCGGAATAATATTGGCGATTGCGGCCATGTGGTACGCGCTAGAAATATTTACTTTTAGCTCATTGTCGGAACCAGATGCAAAATGGTGGTTGCGTGCATCAGAAATTATGCTGTTTATATCCGCTGCACTACTCGCGGTTGGATTATGGGGTGAATGGCCCGAGGATGAATCGTGGAAAAAAAGATATGTATATAAGGCTGCAAAGGGCGCTGTAATTATTGGCGTCCTAGGTGAGTTAATGGGCGACGGCGGAGTATTTGAAACGTCAGCGCGACTGCAAACAATAGAAGAAAGCAATATTGCTGTTATCAGGGAAAGAGCCGCCAAACTCGAAAATGATGCGGCATGGCGCACGTTAACAAAGAACCAAGTATCTATCCTCACAGAAGCCCTGCGCGGGCACCCGATTAGCCTAGAACTCATTACCTTTCGAGAAAACGCTGAAGCGTTTAATTTTTGCGATAATATTCTTTTCACACTGCAAAATATTGGATTGAATGCCAATTCCGGCATCAAACAATGCTTTACGATCCTACAGCGCGGAGTTGGGCTGAAGTATCAACGCATCCTGAACGTTCAGAAGCGGTTTTGCTGGCTAAAGCGTTCGGCGCTGCGAATATGCCGCTTGCGATAAGCCGTGGAGATTTTGACGAGCGTCCCGAGCTTATGCTCGTTGTGGGGTCTAAGCCGCCGCCTTGAGTCCCCCTAAAAGTCGCCACCCTGTCACGCAGGAATTTCGATAGCGGGGATTTCCTACTATTGTCAAGTGGCAGATAATCGCCCTCTTGAAGGGGGAGGGCGAGATACCGGTCCGCACTTTCGTCCCCCTGAAACGGGGAGGATTAAAGTGGGGATTAGGGGATTAATGGTGCACTAGGATCGCCGCCGGAACACGGCTACACACCGCGTCATGAACGTCGATGACTATAAACGCGCCGCCGCCGCCCGCGCGGTCGATTTCGTGCGCTCGGGGATGCGGCTTGGGCTTGGCACCGGCTCGACCGCGCAAGCCTTTGTCGAATTGCTTGCCGAGCGGGTGCGCCACGGCCTCGAAATCGTTGCCGTGCCGACCTCGGAGGCCACCCAGGCGCAGGCGGCGCGCTTGGGCATTAAGCTCACCACGCTTGACGAGACCCACGAACTCGACCTCACCGTCGACGGCGCCGACGAAATCGCGCCGGATTTGACCCTGATCAAGGGCGGCGGCGGGGCGCTGTTACGCGAGAAAGTGGTGGCGTCGGCATCGGCGAAAATGATCGTGATCGCCGACGCATTCGAAATGGGTCACGAGCGCTTGGGCGTTTCCCGCTGCCGATCGAGATCGTGCCGTTCGGCGCCACGGCGACCCGCCGCGCGGTCGAAGCCGCGGCGGCGGCGGCGGGATGCGCCGGACCGGCCAAACTGCGCATGGCCCAAAACGGCCATGCTTTCGTCACGGATGGCGGGCACTGGCTCCTTGACGCCCAATTGCAGCGCATTGCCGACCCGCAGGCTCTGGCGGCGCGGCTCGCTGCGGTACCCGGCGTCATGGAACACGGCTTGTTCATCGGCCTCGCGCGGACTGCTATCCTTGCCGGTCCGGACGGGGTGCGGCTTGTCGAACGGCCCTGATCTTCAAGCACAAAGGGAGTGCGCCTATGATCGCCCGTTTCTCCACGCGCCACGCGCGAGCGCGCGATACACGATGGCATTTGCTTGGTCGGCTGGTTGCGCTCGTCGCCCTCGCTTGGCCGCAACGGCAAAGCCGATCGCCGCCCAGGCGCCGCAGCCGTCCCCGGCCGCGATCCTGCTCGCCAAGCAAATCGTCGAGATCAAAGGCGTCAAGGAACATATTCGAGCCGCTCGTGCGCGGCGTGGTCGAGAAGGCCAAGGACATGTTCATGCAAACCAACTTCATGTGGGCGAAGGACCTCAACGAGGTCGCGGCCATCGAGGGAAAAGAATACGCGCCGCGGGTCGAGCGAACTCGTCGACGCGACCGCACGCATCTATGCCAGCCATTTCACCGAGGCGGAATTGAAGCAGCTATTGGCGTTCTACCAATCGCCGCTCGGCCGAAAGATGATCGTCGAGGAGCCGAAGGTGCTCGACGAAGGCGATGGCCAATGCCGGCGACTGGGGCGACAATCTTTCCCAGGAAGTCATCGGCAAGCATGCGCGACGAAATGAAGAAGCGCGGACACGACATGTAACGCATAGCCAATGGCCGATTACGACGTCGATCTGTTCGTCATCGGCGGCGGTTCCGGCGGCGTGCGCGCCGCGCGCATTGCCGCAGAGCACGGCGCGCGGGTGACGGTTGCAGAGGAATATCGCCTCGGCGGCACCTGCGTCATCCGCGGCTGCGTGCCGAAGAAGCTTTTGGTCTATGCGTCGCGCTTTCGCGGCGAATTCGAAGACGCCGCCGGCTTCGGCTGGACCGTGCCGCAATCCTCGTTCGACTGGACGACGTTGATCGCCAACAAGGACCGCGAAATCGCCCGCCTGGAAGCGGCCTATGGCGCGACGCTGGAGAAGGCCGGCGTCAAGGTCGTGAAAAGCCGGGCCGTGCTGCGTCGACGCCCATACCGTGCAATTGGCGACCGGCGATCGCGTGCGCGCGGCCTATGTCCTGATCGCAACCGGCGCGACGCCGAGTTACGGCGATCCGATTTCCGGCATCGAGCACGCCATTTCCTCGAACGAGGCATTCCATTTGCCGGAATTTCCGCGCCGCGTCGTCATCCAGGGCGGCGGCTATATCGCCGTCGAGTTTGCCGGAATTTTCGCCGGCCTCGGTTCGCATGTGACGCTGGTCTATCGCGGCGAGAATATTTTGCGCGGCTTCGACGACGAGGTGCGCCAGCACCTGCGCGTCGAGCATGGAGGCGCGCGGCATCAAGGTCATTACCGGCTGCAAAGTCGCGGCGATCGAGCAGGCCGGCACGCACTTTTCGGTGCAGCTGTCGGGCGGCAACCAGGATCACCGCCGACCGCGTCATGTTTGCCGTCGGCCGCCAGCCCAACGTCGCCAAGCTCGGGCTCAAAGAGGCCGGCGTCGAGCTCGCCAAGAACGGCGGCGTCGCGGTCGACGAATATTCGCGCACCAGCGTGCGCGCAACATCTACGCCGTCGGCGACGTCACCAATCGCATCAATCTCACGCCGGTCGCGATTCGCGAGGGCCATGCTTTCGCCGACACCGTGTTCGGCGGCAAGCCGACGGCGGTCGATCACAGCAATGTGCCGACGGCGGTGTTCTCCGACCCCGAAATCGGCACGGTCGGCCTCACCGAGACGCAAGCCCGCGCGCAGCTGGCGCGGACCGACGTCTACAAGGCCATGTTCAAGCCGCTCAAGGCGACGCTGTCCGGCCGCGACACCACCGTGCTGATGAAGCTCGTGGTCGACGGCCTGCTCCGACCGGGTCGTCGGCTGCCACGTCGTCGGCGAGGGTGCGGCCGAGATCGCCCAGGTCGCCGCCATTGCCGTGAAGATGGGGGCCAGCAAGGCCGACTTCGACGCCACCATGGCGCTGCACCCGACCGCCGCCGAGGAGCTGGTCACCATGCGCAAGAAGACCGCAAGCTACGCCCGCGAAGCCGCGGAATAGGCCAAAATCCGGCACGAAAATGGCAGGCTGTCGCGGCGTCCGGCCGTTGTGTATATAGACCGCCGTCATTCCGGTCGAGCCGCTGAGGTGCGAGCGTAGCGAGCCTCGAAGGGCGACGGCCGCGGCGCGCGGGCCGTATCCTTCGAGGGTCGCGGAGCTTGTCATCGGCCGCCACTTCGGGCCGGACCCGTTGGCGGCCACCTCAGGATGACGGAATTGGAGCTGGATACTGATGCCGAAACTGTCGAACGCGGCGAAGTGGAGCCCGGATTCGTGGCGCGGCAAAGCCGCATCGTGCAGGTGCCGGATTATCCCGATCCGCAAGGCGCTTGCCGACGTCGAGGCGCAGCTTGCCACGTTTCCGCCGCTGGTCTTTGCCGGCGAGGCGCGCAATCTCAAAAGCGCGCTCGCCAAGGTCGCCGCCGGCCAGGCGTTCCTGCTGCAAGGCGGCGATTGCGCCGAAAGCTTTGCCGAGCACGGCGCCAACAATATCCGCGACTTCTTCCGCGTCTTCCTGCAGATGGCGGTGGTGCTGACCTATGCGGCGGCCTCGCCGGTGGTCAAGGTCGGCCGCATCGCCGGCCAATTCGCCAAGCCGCGCACCTCGCCGACCGAAAAGCGCGGCGGCGTCGAGCTGCCGGTCTATCGCGGCGACATCATCAACGGCACCGACTTCACGCCGGAGGCGCGCACGCCGGATCCGCGCCGGCAATTGGAGGCCTATCGGCAGTCCGCGGCGACGCTCAATCTGTTGCGCGCCTTCGCCAAGGGCGGCTACGCCAGCCTCGACAATGTCCATCGCTGGATGCTCGAATTCGGTGCGCGGCTCGCCGCAATCCAAGCGCTATCGGCGATCTCGCCGATCGCGTCTCCGGCGCGCTCGATTTCATGCGCGCCTGCGGCTTGACCTTCGCGGTCGATTCCAGTCTCGGCACGACCGATTTCTACACCAGCCACGAGGCGCTGCTGCTCGGCTACGAGCAGGCCTTTACGCGAGTCGATTCGACGACCGGCGATTGGTACTGCACTTCGGGCCACATGGTGTGGATCGGCGATCGCACCCGGCAGCCGGATCACGCCCATGTCGAGTTTTGCCGCGGCATCAAGAACCCGCTCGGCTTGAAGACCGGCCCGACGCAGAAGCCGGACGAGCTTCTCAAGCTCATCGACATTCTCGATCCGGACAACGAGCCCGGCCGGCTGACGCTGATCTGCCGGGTCGGCGCCGACAAGGTCGCCGACCTGCTGCCGCCCATGGTGCGCGCGGTCAAGCGCGAAGGCCGCAACGTGGTGTGGTCGTGCGATCCGATGCACGGCAACACCATCACCTCGGTGACCGGCTACAAGACCCGGCCGTTCGATCAGATCCTCAAAGAGGTGCGCGGATTCTTTCAAGTGTGCGCCGCCGAAGGCATCTATCCCGGCGGCGTGCATCTGGAAATGACCGGCCAGAACGTCACCGAATGCACCGGCGGCGCGCGCGCCATCAGCGACGAGGATCTCAACGACCGCTATCACACGGTCTGCGATCCGCGGCTCAATGCCGAGCAGTCGATCGATCTGGCGTTTCTGCTGGCCGATCTGCTCAAATCGAAGCGTCAAGGCACGGCGACGCCGTTGCCGGCGGTGGCGGGGCTGTAGCAGACGACAGAGGACAGAAAAGAAGGCACCAATGTTCCTGTATCCGTCGTCCGTCGTCTGTCGTCCGTCTTCTGTTATCGCCATGAACGCCCGTCCCGCCGACCGTCTGGCCATTGCCGTGGCGCAGCTCAATCCGATTGTCGGCGATGTCCCCGGCAATCTGGAGCGCGCCCGCAAGCCGCGCGCGCCGAGGCCGCGCGCGACCGCGCCGATATCGTCGCCTTTTCCGAGCTGTTTCATCGCCGGCTATCCGCCCGAGGATCTGGTGCTCAAGCCGGCGTTCCAGGCCGCCTGCCGCGCCGCCGTCGAGGCGCTGGCGCGCGATACCGCCGATGGCGGTCCGGCCGTGCTGATCGGCACGCCCTGGGTCGAGGACGGCAAGCTCTACAATGCCTATGCGCTGCTTTCCGGCGGCCGCATCGAGGCCATCCGCTTCAAGGTCAATCTGCCGAATTACGGCGTGTTCGACGAAAAGCGCGTGTTCGCCTCCGGTCCGGTGCCCGGGCCCGATAAACTTCCGCGGCGTGCGGCTCGGCCTGCCGGTCTGCGAGGATACCTGGACCGACTGGGGCGACTACGAGAACGTGGTCGAGTGCCTGGCCGAAACCGGCGCCGAGCTGTTCATCGTGCCCAACGGCTCGCCGTATTGGCGCGACAAGATCGACGTGCGGCTCAACGTCTCCGTCGCGCGCGTCACCGAGGCGGGCCTGCCGCTCATCTACGTCAACCAGGTCGGCGGCCAGGACGAGCTGGTGTTCGACGGCGCATCGTTCGCGCTGAACGCCGATCGCTCGATCGCATTGCAGCTGCCGGCGTTCCGCGAAGCGGTCGTGACGACGCAATGGTCGCGCAGTCGGCGGCGTCTGGCGCTGCGCGCCGGGGCCGATCGCGGCGCCGGAGGAATTCGACAAAGCCGATTACACCGCCTGCGTGCTGGGCCTGCGCGATTACGTCGAGAAGAACGGCTTCAAGGGCGTCGTGCTCGGCCTTTCCGGCGGCATCGATTCGGCGCTGTGCGCGGCGATGGCGGCCGATGCGCTGGGCAGCGAGCGCGTGCGCTGCGTGATGCTGCCGTACCGCTACACCTCGCAGGAATCGCTCGACGATGCCGCTGCGGTCGCCGACGCGCTCGGCGTCCGCTACGACATCGTTCCGATCGAAAGCGCCGTGCGCGGCCTCGAAGCGGCGCTGGCCGGCCGTATTTGCCGGCGCGCCGCGCGACGTCACCGAGGAAAATCTGCAAGCGCGCGCCCGCGGCACGATCCTGATGGCGATTTCCAACAAATTCGGCCTGATGGTGGTGACGACCGGCAACAAGTCGGAAATGTCGGTCGGCTATGCCACGCTTTATGGCGACATGAACGGCGGCTTCAATCCGATCAAGGATCTCTACAAGACCGAGGTCTATCGGCTGGCGCGGCTGCGCAACGCCTGGAAGCCGGAAGGCGCGCGCGGTCCCGATCGCGCGGTCATTCCGGAAAACGTGCTCACGCGGGCGCCGAGCGCGGAACTGCGCGAGAACCAGACCGACCAGGACACGCTGCCGCCCTACGACGTGCTCGATCAGATTCTCGAGCGGCTGGTCGAGCGCGAGGAATCGACCGCGACCATCGTCGCCGCGGGCTTCGACCGCGACACCGTGATGAAGGTCGAGCGCATGCTCTACCTCGCCGAATACAAGCGCCGCCAGGCCGCGCCGGGCGTGAAAGTGACGCTGAAGAATTTCGGCCGCGACCGGCGCTATCCGATCGTCAACCGCTTCAACGATGCCGGCACGGCAGATCCGCGAGCCCGGACCGCACGCCGGTCAAAGGCGCGCGGCGCATGGCGAAGGCCGGCGCCGCGGATTTTTGATCGTCATTCCGCGGCGCGGCCAAAGACCGCGAGCCCGGAATCGATATCGCTGACCTGTGATTATGATCCGAACTTGCCGCTCGCGGCAATCCGGAATCACGATTAACGCGACGGCGATGCGGCGACGACTGCGACGACGACAGGAACGGCGGTCCGACGACGCGCACGGCGCGCTTGGCCTTGTCGGAGTTGGCGGCGCTCGCGGCTGGCGCGGCGCAGCCGCGCCCGGAGCTGGCTGGCTCGCGGCCGCTGCAGCGGCCGGCTTGCCGGGTGGCTTCGGCGGCTTGCGACAGGGCCTTGGCGTTCTGGTCGGTCACGACGATGTCGCCGCTCTCGAGCGTGTCGAGAATCGTCGGCGTTCTTGAGCGCGTCCGCCCAGCTCTGGCCCGGCCGGCGGCACGAACAGCCCGCGATGAGCTCCGTGCGATAGCGGTAGGCGATCGGCAGCGCCGTATACGGTTGGCCGCTGTTCGACACCGCCTGATCCATGTCCTCGCCGGGATTGCGATACGAATAGAGCGCGACTTCGGCCGCCGGGCACTGGCGCTGGCAGGTGCGCTCGTCCTCGGCAAAATGGCTCGGCAGCGTCGAATACGAGATCGGGAAATAATAGCCGTCGCAGGTGCGCACGCAGACGGTGTGATAGGTGCCCGACGGCGCGCCGTCGCCGTTCGGAGTTGAGGATCGTGCCGCCGCCGAACAGCGCATCGAAAAAGCCTTGCGGCCCGCCCTGCGAATTGGCGGCGGCGGTGTATTGCGCGCCGCAATTGTTTTGCGCCAATTGCCCGATCAGCGCGCGGCGCTGGCCGTCCTGGTCGTCGCTGCCGCTCTTGAGCTGTTCGAGATCGCTCATCATGCGATCGAGATTGCCGCGCATCGCCTTGGATCTGCGAAGTGATCGGCCCGCATTGCGGCGACAGCGCCGAGAACAGCGCGAAAAATCCTTGGCCGGCGCAGCCGGCCTTGTGCGCTTGCGCGACGGTGCGGTCGAGGTCGGCCTGCTGTTTGGCGATGGCGTCTTCGGCGCGCTTGATCTGGTCGGCGCGGGCCGGGATCGGCGGCGCCCTGGTCGAAGGCGGCGAGCTGACCTTCGCAGGCGCGCGCAAACCGGGCTGGCCGGCGCCAGGTTTGACGCCGGCTGATTGGGCTGCCGGCTGATTCGGCAGCGGCTGATTGGCGCGGCGATCGATTGCGGGTGCGGTGCTGCGGCAGAGCACCGGCTGCGCGCAGGAATTGGCGCGGGCGGATAGAAGCCTTGCGCCCAGCCGGCGTAGCGATGGCAAACAGACCGAATGCGGCTGCCAAGACTTGGCGCCGACCTGAAGCCTTGCCTGGCCGAGGCCGCGCAGCTTTTCGATCATGTTGGTCCGACACCGGTTCCGCCCGGGGTCGCGGATCAAGCCCCGCAATGGTGACTAAAGTGTGAACGAAGCGGCAGGGCACGGCACAAGCCGTCACATGCCGGCCGCCCTCACTCCGCATCCGGCTGATTTTCCGGGCGTGCGCGATCGAACGCGGCAAGCGCAAGGCAGGCGGCGTCGACGCCGACGATTTTGGGAAATTTATCCAGCGGCACTTTCAGCCGCCGCGCATTGTAGACCTGCGGCACCAGGCAGAGGTCGGCCAGCGTCACTGCGGCTGCCGCAGGCATAGGGCGCGGGCTCGATCAGCGCTTCGAGCGCCTCGAAGCCGGCGATCGACCCAATGATGGTACCAGGCGTCGATCGCGCTTTGCTCCTGGCCCATCTCGTTCTTCAGGTAGCGCAGCGGGCCGATATTGTTGAGCGGATGGATGTCGCAGGCGATGAGTTCGGCGAGCGCGCGCACCTTGGCGCGGGCCGATCGGATCGCTGCGGCAACAGCGCCGGCTCGGGATGCGTCTCATCGAGATATTCGATGATGGCGAGCGACTGGATCAGAACGTCGCCGGATCGGCGTGACCAGCGCCGGCACGCGCATCTGCGGATTGACGGCGCGAAATTCCGGCCGCTTGTTGTGGCCGCCGTCCTTGACGAGATGGACCGGCGCGTCTCGTAGGCGATGCCTTTGAGATTGAGCGCGATGCGCACGCGGTAGGCGGCCGAGGAGCGGAAATACGAATAAAGCTTCACGCGTCCTCCATCGGGCCGAATCTTGGCTCGCGCCGCTCTCGGCGACGAGTTGCGCGGACCGGTCGGTGATCTGTTGCAGCGCGCGGTTGAACGCGTCGCGGTCGCTCGGCGACGAGGATTTCGGTGAGCCGGCGGGCGAAATCGAGCGCATGCGGCGCCAGCTCCTCGTACATCGCCCGGCCGGGCGCGGTCAGCGACAGAAACGATTCGCGCATGTCGGCGCGGTTGGCGCGTCGCACCAGAAGCTTGCGCTTTTCCAGAAGCGCCACCGCCCGCGACACCTTGGTCTTGTGCATGTGGGTGTGGGCGCCGATCGCCTTGCCGGTCATCACGCCGTACTGGCCGAGCGTCACCAGCACCCGCCATTCCGGCACGCCGATGCGGTAGCGCCGCGCATAGACCCGCGACAGCGCCTGCGAGACCAGGTTCGCCACCACGTTGAGCTGGTAGGGCAGGAATTGCTCGAGCTTCAGCGGCGCCTGCTCAGCAGGCCGATGCCGGCCGTATCCCGCGGTGTCGCTGTCCATCGCCCGTTGCCCGGCCATCGCGCGAAGATGAACGAACTTCATGGCCGGCGCAACGGCGTCGCGACAGGGCGAATGGCGAGTAGCGAGTGGCGAATAGGAGGGCTTAGCCTCCCATTCGCTATTCGCGAATTTGCTATTCGCTATGAGCTAGCGCGAGCACTCGATGGCGACGTAATTC
The DNA here is from genome assembly GCA_963729335.1 of uncultured Alphaproteobacteria bacterium. Lineage (GTDB taxonomy): Bacteria > Pseudomonadota > Alphaproteobacteria > Rhizobiales > Xanthobacteraceae > BOG-931. The sequence continues at coordinate 201,237 of CAVSNN010000001.1, read as the reverse complement.
GTCGCAATCGCCGCTCTTGCAGGCGCCGGGGCCGCTGGTCGGGATGGCGCCGGTGATGTCGTCGCGGTCGACCTTGCGGAACGACAGCGCCTGCGCGAAGTCGCGCGACTTGCAATACGAATTTGCCGACCGCCTCGCCGCACGGCGCGCCGGAAGCCAGGCAGCGGTCGACGCCGTAGCCGTCGGCATCGTTGGCGATGATGAAGAGCCGTTTTTCCGCGTGCGCGGTGGCGGCGGCAAGAAGCACGGCCGCGGCGGCGCTGGCTGCGATCACAAAACGCATCATTTCCCCCACCCGGCGCTTTGCCGGCCACGAGGCCGGTAAGCAACCATGAGAATGCGACCGTGGGGTTAAGCTTTCGTTAAGGGACGCAATCCAGCGTGCCTTTGGCTGTCGTTTTACGGCGGACAATCGGGGACCTTGACGCGATGCGCCGCCTCGACCATTGTGCGCGCCATGAACGGCCACGACTTCTATCTGCGGCATTTGCCGGGAGATTATTCGCTAGCGAAAAACGCTGGCTGCGGCCGTCTTTTCTCATCATCGAGACCGTAGACGCCCGGCCAGCAGGCCGCAGGCGTCATCCGAATTCGATTCGACGATGGACCTGAAACTCTACGATACGCTGACGCGCGAGAAGCGGGTGTTCAAGCCGCTCGATCCGGCCAACGTGCGCATGTATGTGTGCGGACCGACGGTCTACGACTTCGCCCATATCGGCAATGCGCGGCCGGTGATCGTGTTCGACGTGCTGTTCCGGCTGCTACGCCATCTCTACGGCGCCGATCACGTCACTTATGTGCGCAACATCACCGACGTCGACGACAAGATCAACGCGCGCGCGGCGCAGGAATTTCCCGCGCTGCCGCTGAACGAGGCGATCCGCAAGGTCACCGAAAAAACCGACAAGCAATTCCACGACGACGTCGCCGCGCTCGGCTGCCTGCCGCCGACCGTCGAGCCGCGCGCCACCGAACATATCGCCGAGATGCGCACGCTGATCGAGCGGCTGGTCACGTCCGGCAACGCCTATGTTGCCGATGACAATGTCCTGTTCAGCGTGCCGTCGATGCCGGACTACGGCGAGCTGTCGAAGCGGCCGCTCGACGAGATGATCGCCGGCGCCCGCGTCGAGGTCGCGCCGTATAAGCGCGACGCCGATGGATTTCGTCCTTGTGGAAGCCGTCGAAACCGGGCGAACCGGCATGGCCGTCGCCGTGCGGCATCGCCGCCCCGGGCCGGCCCGGCTGGCACATCGAATGCTCGGCGATGTCATGGAAGTATCTCGGCGAGATGTTCGACATCCACGGCGGCGGCATCGATCTCGTGTTTCCGCACCACGAGAACGAGATCGCGCAATCGCGCTGCGCCTTCCATACGCCGGTGATGGCGAATTACTGGATGCACAACGGCTTTCTTCAGGTCGAAGGCGAGAAGATGTCGAAGTCGGCCGGCAATTTCGTGACGATTCACGATCTGCTGAAGAGACTGGCCGGGCGATGTCGTGCGGCTTGCCATGCTGCAAACGCACTATCGTCAGCCGATCAATTGGACCGCATCGGGTTTGCGCGAGGCGCAGAAGAACACTCGATCATTGGTATGCGCTGACCGGCGACGCGGCGCCGGGATTTCTATGTGCCGATGCGCTCGACGCGCTTGCCGACGATTTGAATACGCCGAAGGCGCTCGCCGCCTTGCACGAATTGCGCGGCGAAGCGGTCAAAGGCAGCAAGCCGGCGGCTGCGTGCCTGAAGGCAAGCGCGCAACTGATGGGATTATTGCAGTACTCGTCCGCCGAATGGTCGGCATTCCGGCCGGCATCGATTACGATTGACGAATCCAAAGTCGTGAGTCTGATCGAAGCGCGCAACGCCGCGCGCAAGGCAAAGAATTTCGAAGAATCCGACCGCATCCGCGACGAACTCGCCAAAATGGGCGTCGTGCTGAACGACACCAAGGACGGCACCACCTGGGAGATCGCGCGATGAGTGCGACGCGCACACCCCCCTCTCCCCTTGCGGGAGAGGACGCCGCGCGAAGCGCGGCGGGTGAGGGCCTGGGCGGTGCGGCTTTGCGCGGCGGCGTGGGTGCCTCCCGCGGGCCCTCACCCGGCCGCTTGCTGCGCTCGCGGCCGACCTCTCCCGCAAGGGGAGAGGGGAAGGCTGGGACGTTTGTTGGCAAAGAGGCCAAATTGTATGCGCGCGCATTGCGCGGGCGTATGACCGATGCCGAACGTAAGCTGTGGTACGCCCTGCGGGACAGGCGATTTGAGAAATTCAAGTTCCGTCGCCAAGTCCCCATCGGCCGCTTCATCGTCGATTTTGTCTGTTTTGAAGCGCGGATCGTGATCGAAGTGGATGGCGGCCAGCATGCTGACTCGCTGTCGGACCGAAGCCGTGATCGCTGGCTTGCCGCGAAGGGATTTCGCGTCTTGCGTTTCTGGAACAACGAGGTGTTGCGAAATTTCGAGGGTGTCATGACCGTGCTTGCGCAGGCGCTAAAGGTGGAATGGTCATGACCCCCCGCCCGCTGCCGCAACTCGCGATGCGGCCGCTGCTGCCGACAGATGTGCCGCTGTTGGCGGAAATTTTCCGCGCCGCCATCGAGGAGTTGACCGATCGACGATTACAGCGAGGCGCAGCAGGAGGCCTGGGCGGCGGCCGCCGACGACGAGGAGGAATTCGGCGCCAAGCTTGCCGGCGAATTGACGCTGGTCGCGACTTTCGGCGGCGCCGCGGTCGGCTTCGCCGCGCTCGCCGACAATATCAGCATCGACATGCTCTATGTGCATCCGGCGGCGTCGGGGCAGGGCGCCGGCGCCATGCTGTGCGACGCGCTGGAAAAGCTCGCCGCCGCGCGCGGCACCAAGGAACTGACCGTCGATGCCAGCGACGCGGCGCGCGGCTTCTTCGAGCATCGCGGATTTGCCGCGCGCACGCGCAACACGGTGTCGCTCGGCGGCGAATGGCTCGCCAATACCACGATGGTGAAACCGCTCGGCGCAAAGGAAGGCGCCTAAATTCATGACCGAACCGCGCTCCACATTTTTCGGCCTGCGCACGCACCACGTGGTGATCGCGCTCATCGCGATACTGATCGCTGTCGCCTTGGCCTCGAACCATTATCTCTGGTGAGACCTGATATGCGCGAACGGCTTTATCTGTTCGACACCACGCTGCGCGACGGCGCGCAGACCAACGGCGTCGATTTCACGCTCGCCGATAAGCTCGTCATCGCGCGCATGCTCGACGAACTCGGCATCGATTATATCGAGGCCGGCTATCCGGGCGCCAATCCGATCGACACCGGCTTTTTTCGCCGAGCGGCGGCCGATGCGCGCGACGCTCACCGCGTTCGGCATGACGCGCCGGCCCGGCCGCTCGGCGTCGAACGATCCGGGCCTGGTCGCGCTTCTCGACGCGCAGGCCGACGCCATCTGTTTCGTCGCCAAATCCTGGGACTATCACGTGCGCGTGGCGCTGGAGACTACCGAAGAGGAAATGCTCGCCTCGATCCGCGACAGCGTGCGCGCCGCCAAGGCCAAAGGCCGCGAAGTGCTGCTCGACTGCGAGCATTTCTTCGACGGCTACAAGGCCAAGCCCGCTTACGCGCTGGCCTGCGCCAAGGCGGCTTATGAGGAAGGCGCGCGCTGGGTCGTGCTGTGCGACACCAACGGCGGCACGCTGCCGCACGAGGTCGAGCGCATCGTCGGCGAGGTCTGCGCCAAAATTCCCGGCGACCATGTCGGCATCCACGCCCATAACGACACCGAGCAGGCGGTGGCGAACACATTTGCCGCGGTGCGCGCCGGCGCGCGCCAGATCCAGGGCACGCTCAACGGGCTCGGCGAGCGCTGCGGCAATGCCAATCTCGTCTCCATCATTCCGACGCTGAAGCTCAAGCAGGAATATGCCGAGAAATTCGAGATCGGCGTGTCCGACGACGCGCTCGCCCGGCTCGCGCGCGTCTCGCACGCGCTCGACGAATTGCTCAACCGCGCCGCCGACCGCCACGCACCCTATGTCGGCGAAAGCGCGTTCGCCACCAAGGCCGGCATCCACGCCTCGGCGATCGTCAAGGAGCCGGCGACCTATGAGCACATTGCGCCGGAGCGCGTCGGCAACAAGCGCAAGCTTCTCGTTTCCGATCAATCCGGCCGCTCCAATGTGCTGGCCGAACTCGAGCGCATCGGCATCGCCGTCGACAAGGACGATCCGCGCGTCGCCCGGCTTCTTGACGAGGTCAAGGAGCGCGAGGCGATCGGCTACGCCTACGAAGCCGCCGACGCGTCGTTCGAGCTTTTGGCGCGGCGGCTTCTCGGCAAGGTGCCGCATTATTTCGCCGTGGAAAAATTCGACGTCAATGTCGAGCAGCGCAACAATGCCAAGGGCGAGCGCGTTACCGTGAGCCAGGCGGTGGTCAAGATCAAAGTCGCGGGCAAGGAACTCATCTCCGTGGCCGAGGGCATCGGGCCAGTCAATGCGCTCGACCTCGCGCTGCGCAAGGACCTCGGCAAATATCAGAGATATATCGCCGGGCTCGAACTCACCGATTATCGCGTGCGCATCCTCAACGGCGGCACCGAGGCCGTCACCCGCGTGCTGATCGAGAGCTCAGACGAGACCGGCGACCGCTGGACCACAGTCGGCGTGTCGGCGAACATCATCGACGCCTCGTTCCAGGCGCTGATGGATTCCATCGTCTATAAGCTCGTGAAATCCGGCGCGCCGGCGTGATTGCAAAATTTCTCTCCCCCTTGTGGGGGAGGGTAGGGAGGGGGGTCGGGAGGCAATTCTGAGCGCGGACGTTCGCAGAAATCATCCATGCCTGCGCGTCGCCTCCCGACCCCCACCCCTAACCCCTCCCCACAAGGGGGAGGGGAACATGGGCAGGCCATGATCGACCACATTTCCATCGCCGTGCGCGATCTGAAAAACGCCGAGCCGTTCTACGCGGCGCTGCTGAAGCCGCTCGGCATGACCAAATTGCGCGAATGGCCGGATGCTGCGATCGGGTTCGGCAAGAAATATCCAGAATTCTGGATCAATAAGCGCGCCGCGATGGATCGGGTAGCCGCCGACAGCGGCGTGCATATCTGCCTGCGCGCGCCCGATGCCGCGGCGGTCGACGCCTTCCATGCCGCCGCGCTCAAAGCCGGCGGCACGTCCGACGGCGCGCCGGGGCGGCGCGAGGAATATCACGACAATTATTACGCGGCCTTCATCCGCGATCCCGACGGCAATCGCATCGAAGCGGTGACATTCTTGCGGGAATAGACCCGTCATTCCGGACTCGACGATTCGCGTCGATCCGGACTGACGCTCACATCCGCTCCGCCGGCACCGCCATCGCCGTTTCCGCCACGTCCACGCTGTGCGCGGCCTCGCGCACCCTCCGCAGGATGTCCTCGACGCGGTCGGCAACCAGGAAATTGATCCGCAGCGTGTCCGGCATGAACTCCTGCTCGCGCATATGGGCGAACAAGGCCAATAGCGGATCCCAATAGCCGTTGATGTTGGCGAACAGGATCGGCTTTCTGTGGCGGCCGAGCTGCGCCCAGGTGAGCTGCTCGACGACTTCCTCGAGCGTGCCGATGCCGCCGGGCAGCGCGACGAAGGCGTCGGCGCGCTCGAACATCGTGCGCTTGCGCTCATGCATGCCGTGCGTGACGATCAGCTCCTGGCCCGTCCGCCGTGGCCGCTCCTTTTTGGTCATGAATTCGGGAATGATCCCGGTGACTGCGCCGCCGTGTGCGAGTACCGCCTCGGCGAGTGCGCCCATCAGCCCGATCGAGCCGCCGCCGTAGATAAGGCGGATGCGGTTCTCGGCGAGGATTTTGCCGAGTTTTTGCGCCGCCTCGATAAAGGCGGGCTCGGTCCCCGGGCTCGATCCGCAATAGACGCAGATCGCATTGATTTTGCTCATGGAGTCATTCTTACCAAAGGATAGATGTGGCGTGGATTCGTTTCGGCTGCAAGCGCCTCGGAGGTGTAGGGGCGGGTTTCAAACCCGCCCCTACGTGCCGGTGCGGAGCGCGGCGAAAACCTCTATATGACGGCAAACACGCCATGAGGGACGCGGGCGGCCCAGTGCGGTCCGGTCGGGGCCATAGCTTGCGATGAGCGATTTGCAACGACCGACCCAGCGTCTCAAGCGCGAGCTCAATGCCGACGGCGGGGCCCTCATGGCGACGCTGTTGCGGCTGTGGCCCTATATCTGGCCGGCGGAGCGGCGCGATCTGAAGCTTCGCGTCGTGTTCGCGACCGTGCTTCTGTTTCTCGCCAAGCTCGCCACCATCGCGGTGCCGTTCACCTTCAAATGGGCGACCGACGCGCTCGCCGGCCGCGGCACCGCGCCGATCGCGGCGAACAATTGGCTCGCCTGGGCATTCGCCGCGCCGGTGGTGATGACGCTCGCCTATGGCGGCATGCGCATCGTGATGGGGCTATTGACGCAATGGCGCGACGGCATTTTCGCCAAGGTGGCGATGCACGCGGTGCGCCGGCTTGCCAGGCTGACCTTCGAGCATGTGCATCTGCTCTCGCTGCGCTTTCATCTCGAGCGCAAGACCGGCGGGCTCACCCGCGTGCTCGAGCGCGGCCGCAACGCCATCGAAACCATCGTGCGCATGGTGCTGTTGCAGCTCGCGCCGACCGTCGTCGAGCTGGTTTTGGTCACCGCCGTTCTTCTGCTGCACTTCGACTGGCGCTACGTCGTCGTCGTCGGCGTCACGGTCGCATTGTATATGGGGTTCACCTACGCGGCGACCGAATGGCGCATCGGTATCCGCCGCAAGATGAACGACAGCGATACCGATGCCAACGTCAAGGCGATCGATTCGCTGCTCAACTACGAAACGGTGAAATATTTCTCCGCCGAGCCGCGCGAGGCCGGCCGCTACGACCGCGCCATGGCGCGCTACGAGGATTCGAGCGTCAAGGCCTATACCTCGCTCGCCGTGCTCAATGCCGGTCAGGCGGTCATCTTCACCTTTGGGCTTGCGGCGGCGATGGCGTTGTGTGCTTTCGGCGTCGAGCGCGGCACCAACACGGTCGGCGATTTCGTCATGATCAACGCCATGATGATCCAGCTATATACGCCGCTGAATTTCATGGGTCTGGTGTATCGCGAGATCAAGCAGGCGGTGATCGACATCGAGAACATGTTTTCGCTGCTCTCGCGCAAGCCGGAAATCGAGGACCGGCCCGGCGCGCGCCCCTTGCAGGTTCGCGCCGGCACCATCCGCTTCGACAACGTGTCGTTCGCCTACGAGCCGGCGCGGCCGATCCTCAAGGGCTTGAGTTTCGAAGTCGCCGCGGGCCACCGTGTCGCCATCGTCGGTCCGTCCGGCGCCGGCAAGTCGACGATCTCGCGGCTCTTGTTCCGCTTCTACGAAGTGACCGGCGGCCGCATCCTGATCGACGGCCAGGATATCCGCGACGTGTCGCAGGCCTCTTTGCGCGCCTCGATCGGCATGGTGCCGCAGGACACGGTGCTGTTCAACGATACCATCCGCTACAACATCCGCTACGGCCGCTTCGACGCCAGCGACGCCGAGGTCGAGGAGGCGGCGCGGCAGGCGCAGATCGACGGTTTTATCGCCCACGCGCCCAAGGGTTACGAGACCGAAGTCGGCGAGCGCGGCCTGAAACTTTCCGGCGGCGAGAAGCAGCGCGTCGCCATCGCCCGCACCATCCTCAAGGCGCCGCCGATCCTGTTGCTCGACGAAGCGACCTCGGCGCTCGACAGCCACACCGAGAGGGACATTCAGGACGAGCTCGATCGCGTCGCCGAAAACCGCACCACGCTCGTCATCGCGCACCGGCTTTCGACCATTGTCGATGCCGATGAAATCCTGGTGCTCGATCGCGGCACGATCGTCGAGCGCGGCAGCCATGGCGAACTGCTCGCGCATGGCGGTCTGTATGCCGGCATGTGGAACCGGCAGCGCGAAGCGCAAATGGCGCGCGAGATTCTGGCCGAAATCGACGACGAGGCGGCGGCGCCCAATCGCGATCCGCCGGCGGTTTCCGACGGGCGCGACGCCGGTGTCGAGCTTCTGCCGGCCGCGGACGCGGCGGAGTAACAATGTCCGTCATTGACTCGATCAAGAAACAGTTCGCGCCGATCCATCCGCAAGGCTATCCCTTTGTCGGCGGCTTCGCGCTCGTCAGTCTCATTCTATTTTGGCTGTGGACGCCGCTCGGCTGGCTCGCAACGCTGGCGACAGTCTGGTGCGCTTATTTCTTCCGCGATCCGGCACGCGTCACGCCCATTCGCGACGGCGTCGTGGTGGCGCCGGCGGACGGCCGGGTCAGCCAGCTTAGCAATGCGGCGCCGCCGCAAGAGCTTAATCTGGGCGACCGGCCGCTGCCGCGCATCTCTATTTTCATGAGCGTGTTCGATTGTCACATCAATCGTAGCCCGGTTGCCGGCCGCATCGAACGCATCGTCTACCGCGCCGGCAAATTCTTCAGCGCCGATCTGAACAAGGCGAGCGAGCATAACGAGCGCAATGCGTTCGTCATCGCGACCGCAACCGGCCAGCGCGTCGCGGTGATCCAGATCGCGGGTCTCGTGGCGCGGCGGATCGTCTGTTTCGCCCGCGAGGGCGAATCCGTCGGCGCCGGGGCGCGTATCGGCATGATCCGGTTTGGCTCGCGCGTCGACGTCTATCTTCCCGCGGGCGCCCGCGCAGCGGTGGCCGAAGGCCAGACCGCGATCGCCGGCGAGACGGTGCTCGCCGATCTGAAGTCCGGCGAGGCGGGACGGACGTTTCGCGTGACCTGAGAATGCGTTAACGAGAAAACCGCATCGCGTGGCAGGCTTGGCCGGAACGGGTTATATTCGGTCCATGACCATGCAACCACCCGGTCTCGGCGACCCCCGGCGGCGGCGGTTTCGCCGCATCCCGGTGCGACGGCTGGCGCCGAACCTCGTCACGCTATTGGCGATGTGCGCCGGCTTGACTGGCATCCGCATGGCGTTCGAGAACCGCTATGCATTGGCGCTCGCCGCGATCGTGTTCGCCGCGATCCTGGACGGCATCGACGGCCGGCTGGCGCGGTTCCTCAAAGGCACGTCGCGCTTCGGCGCCGAACTCGACAGCCTGTCGGACTTCGTCAATTTCGGCGTCGCGCCGGCGCTGATCCTGTATTTCTGGGGCCTGCATGAGCTGAAATCGGCCGGCTGGATCGCCGCCATGGTGTTTGCCATTTGCGCAGGGCTGCGGCTCGCCCGTTTCAACGTCATGGCCGAAGAACCGGACCGGCCGGTCTGGACCAACAATTTCTTCGTCGGGATGCCGGCGCCGGCCGGCGCCATCACGGTGCTGTTGCCGATCTACGCGGTGTTGCTCGGCATCCCGCGGTCGACGTTTCTGATCTGGCTGACGCTGTTCTATACGCTCGGCATCGCCTGGCTCATGGTGTCGCGGCTGCCGGTGTATTCCGGTAAGCGCGTCGGCAAGCGCGTGCCGCCGGAAATGGTCCCGCCGCTGATCGTTGTGGTCGTGCTGTCGATCGCGCTTTTGATCGCCTATCCGTGGATCGTGCTCACCGCCGGCACGCTCGCTTATCTCGTCAGCCTGCCGTTCGGATGGCTGTCTTATCGCGGCTACGAGCGGCGGTCGCGCGAGGGCCGGCCGGACGTGGCGGCGCCGCCGCCGATGGCCCCGGCGCCGCGAGCGGCGGCCGCTCCCGGCATGGCGCGGCCGACCGGCGACGACGATCGCCCATCGCGCCTGAATTGAACCCACGGCGCCGGCGGGCGGCGAGGAATTTCAGTGATGCGAGTCGCCCGGCGCACCTTGCTCTCCTCGACGCTGGCGGTGTTGGCGGCTCCCGCCCTATCGCGTCTCGCCGGCGCCAATGCGCCGCCGATCGCGCTCAAATTGCATCATTCGTTTTCGGCCGTTTCGAGCGTCCACGTCAAATTCCTGGCGCCGTGGGCGCGCAAGATCGAGGCGGACACTGGCGGCCGGCTGCGCATCGACATCTTTCCCTCGATGGAATTGGGCGGTGCGCCGGCGGCCCTGTTCGACCAGGCGCGCGACGGCGATGCCGATATTGTCTGGACGGCGCCGGGTCTCAACCCCGGCCGCTTCCCCAAGATCGAAGCCTTCGAGCTGCCGTTTGTGCCGGCGCGGCGCGCGCTGGTCAGTTCGAAGGCGCTGCAAGACTTCGCCGCGCTCTATCTGAAAGACGAGTTCGACGAAGTTCGTCCGCTGGCGTTCTCGTGTGCGGATCGCGGCGTCATTCACGGCTATACACCGGTGCGGTCGATCGAGGACGTCAAGGGGCTGAAGCTGCACGTGCAAACGCGGCTTTGCGGCGAGGCGATGCGCGTGCTCGGCGCGCGTCCGGTGACGATGCCGAGCGTGGAGCTTCCCGCGGCGATCGCCGAACACGTCGTCGACGGCTGCGTCGATCCCTGGCACATGGTGCCGCCGCTGCGGCTCAACGATATGCTCAAAGCGCACACGGAATTCGCCGATTTGTCGTTGAGCAGCCGGAGCTACGTGCTGGCGATGAACAAACAGGCCTACGACCGGCTGCCGCGCGACGTGAAACCCGTGCTCGACGCCAATTCGGGCCAGTTCGCGGCCGGCATGGCCGGCGCCATGTGGGACCTGCAGGCCAATGCCGTCGCCGAGGACGTTGCCGAACGCGGCGATATCATCGTCACGCTGTTGCCGGAAGCGGTCGCGCACTGGCGCCGAGCGACCGAGCCGGTCGTCGCCGCATGGTTGAAAGACATGAAGGAGCAAAAGGTCGACGGCTCAAGGATGATCGCCAGCGCCCATGCGCTGTTGGCAAAATACGCCGACTTGCCGGAGCCGCAGCCGCCGCAGCCTCCGCCGCCGTCGGATCAGGAGGCCGTCAGCGAGCTGCCGCCGCGTTCGGCGGGCGTGACGACGACGCCAACCAAGCCGGCGGTTCCGGCCCAGGCTCCATCGCCGGCGTCGGTGGCAAAACCCGCGCCGCCACCGTCACCGCCGCATATTGCGACACGGGCACCCGCGCCGAGCCCACCCGTGGCGAAGCCCGCACTCACCCCGGCGCCCGGGCCGCCGATTGTTAAACCAGTCCCGGCCCCGCCGCCCCCGCCGCCGCCCGCGCCGGTGCCACCGCCGAAGACACTGAATATTCCGCTGTAGCGCGCGGCCTACGGCTTTAGCGGATAACCGGGCATCAGATCGTAAGGATGCGCCCAGCCGGGCAACGCCTTGATGCGCGTCAGCCAGGCGGCGATGTTCTTGTGCTCGGCCGCGATATCGAAGCCGAATTCCTCGGCGGGGTAGTACAGATAGGCGACGAGCGAAATATCGGCGATGGTCGGCTCGCTGCCGAGCATGAACGGCGCCTTTGCCAACCGCTTGTCGAGGATCGCAAGATTGCCGTCGATGCGGCCCTTGAGGAACGCCATGACCGCCGGGTCGCCGGCCGGCCGGGCGAAATTCTTCAGGAAGCGGTACGGCCCGAGGAAGCCGTTGACCTTCTGATTGTCGAAAATGATCCAGCGCAGCGCTTCGAGCCGCTCATCCTCGTTGCGTGGCAAATACTTCTTCGAACGCTCGGCGAGGTAGGTGAGGATCACGCCAGATTGGCTGAGCTTTTTGGCGCCGTGCACCAGGACCGGCACCTCGCCCATCTCGTTGACCTCGGCGCGGTATTTCGGCGTGCGCGTCTCGCCGCCCTTGAAGAAATCGACATAGACCGGCTGCCAATCGGCGCCGATCAGGTTAAGCATCAGCGCCGCGCGATAGGCGTTGCCGGATTGAGCGAAACAGTAGAGCTGATAGTCGGCCATGAGGTCTCCTCGAATGCTCAAATGAAAGCCATGGACCGGCTGAATCGAGTCATGGCCTGGCGAGCTTGATCGCCGTACCGGCGGTATCTTTACCGGTAAAGCTGCCGTCGGCGAACGCCAATTCCACCTGTACCTGGCCCTTGTAGTCGCGGACGATCAGCATGTCGTGCTCGAACGTCCATTTGCGGCTCATAAAGAAATTGCCGGGACAGCCGCCGGCCGGCGCGATCGTGCCTTCGACGGCGCCGGGGCTGTCGCCGAACGTCATAAAGCAGGCGCCGCCGGCCGCCGACAGTTTCCACTTGCCGGCGAGATCGACCGGCGGCGGCGGCGGGGGTGGCGGCGGCGGCGGGGGCGTTTCGGGCGCAGGCGACGCTGCAGTGGCCGGGGCGGCCGCGGCGGCCTGCTCCGGCTGGCCGCCGCCAAATCGAGCGGTGCTGGCGCAGGCGGTGAGCGCGGCAAACGCGGTCAATACTGCGGCGGCTTTTGCCGCACCCGGGCTGCAATGTCTCATCTGCGTCAAGCCGGCCATCCGCAATCAAAGGCTAAATGGCCGGATGGTCGCACGTCGCCCGCGATTCGTCACCGCATGGTCGGGATGACGAACTCGGCGCCTTCCTTGGTGCCGGACGGCCAGCGCGCGGTCACGGTCTTGGTCTTGGTATAGAAGCGGATCGAGTCGGGCCCGTGCTGGTTGAGGTCGCCGAAACCGGAGCGCTTCCAGCCGCCGAACGTGTAGTACGACAGCGGCACGGGAATTGCGAAATTGACGCCGACCATGCCGACCTGGACGCGGCTCGTGAAATCGCGCGCGGTGTCGCCGTCGCGGGTGAAGATGGCGACGCCGTTGCCGTATTCGTGCTCGGACGGCAGCCGCACCGCTTCCTCGTAATCCTTGGCGCGCACCACCGAGAGCACGGGTCCGAAAATCTCCTCCTTGTAGATCGTCATGTCGGGCTTCACCTCGTCGAACAGGCAGCCGCCGATGAAATTGCCGCTCTCGTAGCCCTGAAGCTTGAAATTGCGGCCGTCGACCAGGAGCTTGGCCCCTTCCTTGACGCCGGTGTCGATATAGCCGCGCACTTTGTCGAGCAGCGCCTTGGTCACCATCGGACCGTAATCGGCCTGGGTGTCGGTCGAAGGTCCAATCTTGAGGCCCTCGACGCGCGGAATGAGCTTTTGAACGAGCGTGTCGGCGGTCTTCTTGCCGACCGGCACGGCCACCGACACCGCCATGCAGCGTTCGCCGGCCGAGCCATAGCCGGCGCCAATGAGCGCATCGACCGCCTGGTCCATATCGGCGTCCGGCATCACAACCATGTGGTTCTTGGCGCCGCCGAAGCACTGCACGCGTTTGCCGTGCGCGGTGCCGGTCGTATAAATATATTCGGCGATCGCCGACGATCCGACGAAGCCGATCGCCTTGACGCGCGCGTCGGTCAGCAGCGTATCGACAGCTTCCTTGTCGCCGTTGACGACATTGAGCACGCCTGCGGGCAACCCCGCCTTGGCGAACAGCTCGGCGATGCGCATCGGTACCGACGGATCGCGCTCCGAGGGTTTGAGGATGAAGGCGTTGCCGCAGGCGATGGCCGGCGCGCATTTCCACAACGGGATCATGGCCGGGAAGTTGAACGGGGTGATGCCGACGACGACGCCGAGCGGCTGGCGGATCGAATAAAGGTCGATGCCGGGACCGGCGCCCTCCGAGAACTCGCCTTTCAACAGATGCGGAATGCCGCAGGCGAATTCGACCACTTCGAGCCCGCGCTGCACGTCGCCCTTGGAGTCGGCGAAGGTCTTGCCGTGCTCGGACGAGAGCAGCCGCGCGAGATCGTCATGTTGGCTCTGGATCAGTTCCAGGAACTTGAACATGACGCGGGCGCGGCGCTGCGGATTGGTGGCGGCCCAGGCGGGGAACGCGGCTTGTGCATTGGCAATCGCTTGCTCGACCTCGGACTTTGCGGCGAGCGCGACCTTGGCCGCCACTTCGCCGGTATTGGGATTGAAGATGTCGCCGAAGCGCCCGGACGCGCCCTTGACCTCTTTGCCGCCGATAAAGTGACCGATCTCACGCATGAGTTTTCTCCCTGGCCGGAACGGCGCCGCCACCGCTCGGTTTCGCATATTGTGGTGTTTTTTGTCGGGATTAAACAGGGGCATTCCGACACGCGGGCTTTTTGCCAGCGTGCCTGCCGGTTTGATCCAGCCTTAGATCTTGAGCCTTTTCTGCCATGATCGTGTTACAAGGCTCATGACGAGGCTGCTTGAAAAGGTCATCGTGTGGCCATGAACTATCAGGAAATCATCACCATCGAGAACGGCAAGCGCGGTGGACGACCCTGCATCCGCGGCTTGCGGATTACCGTGAGCGATGTGCTCGGTTGGCTGGCCGCGGGCCTCTCACATGAACAAATCCTCGCCGACTATCCTGAGTTGACCGAGGAGGATATCCGAGCCTGCCTCGCCTATGCGGCGGATCGGGAGCGGCGACTCATCACAGCCGCGAAATGAAGCTGTTGTTCGATGAGAATTTGAGCTTCAAACTTTGTGACCGGCTTGACAGCCTGTTTCCTGGATCGAGCCAAGTGCGTCGTGCGGGTCTGGCTGAGGCTGACGATGGTGCCGTCTGGGACTACGCCGGCGTCAATGGTTTCACGCTCGTCTCTCTTGACGCAGACTTTGCCGAGAAGGCAGCGCTGACCGGGCCGCCTCCAAAAGTCATCTGGCTTCGTTGCGGCAACCAGTCAACCGAGGGTATCGAGAAATTGCTGCAAAATCGCATCGGGGCGATCCTTGCGTCTGCGCATGATGCCGCCGCCTGCCTTGAAATTTATTAGCCATTTCCACGATTTGCGTTTGCGCGCCGGACCCCTCCAGTAACCGTCCCTTAAGCGCCATGACCGTACGTATAAGCCATTACATCTAAGGGCTCGCCGTAGCGGGTTGGGTACGGTTAATGGATATTGCAACGGGGCTGGGGCTCCTTGCCGGAACGACCGTCGTGCTGACCCTAATTCTCATGGGCGGCGACCTCCGGATGTTCCTGAGCGACCACGCCGTCATCATTATTTTCGGCGGCTCGTTCGCGGCGACCTTGATCCGCTTCCCGCTGTCGTCGATCTTTCACGGCCTGCCGCTCGGCATCAAGTTTGTGTTCAGCATGCGCCGCGTATCGCAGCGCGAACTGGTCGACGAGATCGCCGGCCTTGCCGAAATCGCCCGCAAGCAAGGCCCGATCGGCCTGGAAAAGGTCGAGATCGAAGATCCGTTCCTCGCCAAGGGCATCCGCTTCGTCGCCGACGGCTACGATCCCGTCTTCATCCGCGACAATCTCGAACGCGACCGCGACAATTATCTGAGCCATCTCGACGAGGGCCAGAAAATCTACCGCGCCATCGGCGACTGTGCGCCCGCCTTCGGCATGATCGGCACGCTGATCGGCATGGTGCAGATGTTCGCCAACATGACCGATCCGTCGAAACTGGGCCCGTTCATGGCGACGGCGCTGTTGGCGACGCTTTACGGCGCGGTCGTGGCGAACATTCTATGCCTGCCGATCGCCGACAAGCTGCATCTGAAATTCGCCGATGAGGAAATCAACCGCACGCTGATCATCGATGGCATCCTGATGATCCGCGAGTCGAAAAGTCCGACCTTGGTGCGGGAAATGCTGATCGCCTACTTGCCGGAAAAGCATCGCGAGGCCGAGCCGGAGCCCGTCCCGGCTTGACGAGGGGCGTAAGGGCGTAAGGCAACGGCGTAAACGAACGGGCGCGGCTGATGGCACGGAAGAAGGAAGCGGCACACGGCGGCGGTCACGGCTGGTTCGTGACCTTCGCCGACCTGATGGGCCTGCTGGTCAGCTTCTTCGTGATGCTGGTCGCGTTTTCCAACCAGGACCAGCAGAAACTGCAAATCGTCGCCGGCTCGATGCGCGACGCCTTCGGCACGCAGACCAACGTGCGTTATTCCGGCATTATCGAGGTCGACGGCTTGCCGACCCGGCCGCGGCTGAAAAACGCCGAGCACATCACTCCGGAAGATGCCTCCGCCACGCCCACTCCCGACCAGGACGCCCACGAGCGCGAATATGGCGGCAAATTCCAGAACGACCAGGCCTTCGCGCTGGCGGTGGCGTCGCTGCGCCAGGCGCTTCAGGACATGCCGGAATTGACGGAGGCCTCAAAGCACATCGTGTTCGAGGAGACCAAGGAAGGCCTCAATATCGATATCGTCGATCAGGAAGGCCGCTCGATGTTCCCGGAAGGATCGAAGGAGCCGTACGAGCGCACCCGCGCCATCATCGAAAAGATCGCCGGTCCGCTGAAGGCGCTGCCGTACCGGGTCTCCATCACCGGCCACACCGCCGCCTCGCAGAAGCCACCGCAGGGCGATTATGGGCCGTGGAACCTGTCGGCCGACCGCGCCAATGTGGTGCGCCAGATTCTGGAACAGCAGGGGCTGCCGTCGGCCAATATCTATGCGGTGTCCGGCAAGGCCGATACCGATCCGATGTTTCCGGACGACCCCTATATTGCCGCCAACCGGCGCGTGACTATCACCCTGATGCGCGAGGCCCCGCCGGTGCCGCCCGACCTGAAACCCTGACGGCCTGAGCGGGCGCGCCAAAATCTCTTCCTAACCTATTGATCTATTATAACTAAATTACGCTGGCCGAGCGTATGGCCGGGCTCAGCCGGCGTCACTATCTGCTGTCGCGATAGTTGCCGGCACTGCCGCGGGCGGGTGATGGCGCGACGGCTCATGACTCCACGGTACGAACGGTGTATAGGCGCGGCCCTGCATCGGGCTCGATGCAGTATCGGGAGCAGGGCCGCGTCCTGTTTCGAAATTCATGACAGATAGTGTGGCCGCTCCCGCCGCCGGGAGCGAAACGCCGGCCAACGGCAGCGGCGCCGCGCGCTCTCGCGCCGGGCTGTGGGGCCTTGCGCTCGGCAGCATCGGCGTCGTTTACGGCGATATCGGCACCAGCCCGCTCTATGCCTTGCGCGAAGCCGTGAGGGAGGCCTCCGGGCCCGACCGCGTCGGGCTCGACCGCGGCGCGGTGCTGGGCGTGCTGTCGCTGATCTTGTGGGCGCTGTTCATCATCGTCACGTTGAAATACGTCGTCATCCTGTTGCGGGCCGATAACAACGGGGAGGGCGGCACGCTCACGCTGATGGCGTTGGCGTCGCGCGCGGTCGGCAGGATGGGCAAGGTCGTCGGCGTCGTCGCACTGCTCGGCATCGTCAGCGCCGCATTGTTTTACGGCGACGCGGTGATCACGCCGGCTTTGTCGGTGCTTTCCGCGGTCGAAGGCATCGATGTCGCCACCCCGGCATTCCACGAATATGTCGTGCCGCTGACGGTACTGATCTTGCTGGCGCTGTTCGCGATGCAGTCGCGCGGCACCGCGCGCGTCGCGGCGTTTTTCGGCCCGATCATGGTGGTTTGGTTCGCGGCGATCGCGCTGCCGGGCTTGGTTTGGATCGTCGCCGATCCCGGCGTGCTGTGGGGGCTCAATCCGTTCTACGGCGTCGATTTCCTGCTGCATCATGGCGTCGTCGGCCTTTACACGCTCGGCGCGGTGTTTCTTGCCGTCACCGGCGCCGAGGCGCTTTATGCCGACCTTGGACATTTCGGCCGCCGCCCGATCCAGGTGGCGTGGATCGTCATCGTGCTGCCGTCGCTTGCGGTCAACTATCTCGGGCAGGGCGCGCTGGTTTTCGCCCATCCGAGCGCGATCAAGAACCCGTTCTTCCTGCTCTATCCCGATTGGGCGCTCATCCCCATGGTCGTGTTGGCGACGGCAGCGACCGTGATCGCGAGCCAGGCGGTCATCACCGGCGCCTATTCGCTCACCAGCCAGGCGATCCAGCTCGGGCTGTTGCCGCGATTCGAAATCCGTCACACCTCGGCCGAGCAGGCCGGCCAGATCTATATGCCGCGGGTCAACGGGCTGCTTCTGCTCGGCGTGCTTATGCTGGTGGCGATGTTCCGCTCGTCGAGCGCGCTGGCTTCGGCCTACGGCATCGCCGTCAGCGGCACCATGGTCGTCACCTGCATGATGGCGTTCATCGTCATCTGGCGGATGTGGCGCTGGTCGCCGCTCGCCGCGGCGGCGCTGATTGTGCCGTTCCTGGTGATCGACTTGACCTTCCTGTCCGCCAATATGCTCAAAGTCGTGCAAGGCGGCTGGGTGCCGTTGGCGCTCGGCGGCGCCATCATGCTGGTGATGTACACTTGGCGGCGCGGCACCAGGATCCTTTACGACAAGACCCGCCGGCTGGAAACCCCGCTCGACGACCTGGTTCGCATCCTGGAAAAGAAACCGCCGCAGCGCGTCCCCGGCACCGCGGTGTTCCTGACCAGCGATCCAAAAAGCGCGCCGACTGCGCTTCTGCACAGTCTCAAGCATTACAAGGTGCTGCACGAGAAGAACGTCATTCTATCCGTCGAGACCATTCACACCCCGCGCATCGAGGCCGACAGGCGCGTGCGCATCGAGCCGGTCGGCTCGACCTTCATGCGCGTGCATCTGCGCTTCGGCTATATGGAAATGCCGAACATCCCGCGGGCGCTGGTGATCGCGCGCAAGCTCGGCTGGCAATTCGACATCATGTCGACGTCGTTCTTCTTGTCGCGCCGCGCGCTGCGCCCGGCGCCGCATTCGGGAATGCCGCACTGGCAAGACCGGCTGTTCATCGCGCTGGCGCGCTCCGCCAACGACGCCACGGACTATTTCCAGATTCCGACCGATCGCGTCGTCGAGGTCGGCACCCAGGTGACCGTTTAAACGCTTCACCTTCGGGCTAAGACGACATAGGCTGTTGCCACGATGCCGAGGAGATCCGGCGATGGCTGAGCAAAACCCCAATGTGCGCGATCTCACCCCGCAGGAGGTCGCGCGCGGGATACAGGAAGACCGCATGGTGCTGGTCGACGTGCGCGAGCCGAACGAGACCGCGCTGGAGCGCATTCCCGGCGCCGTGCTGGTGCCGCTGTCGGCATTCGATCCGGCGGCGATCCCGGAGCCGGCCGGGCGCGACGTGGTGTTCACCTGCCGCTCCGGCCGCCGCTCGATCACCGCCTCGCTCGCGGCGCAGGACCAGGGCTTCGCCTATGGCAGCCATCTCGCCGGCGGAATCCTGGCTTGGAAGGCCGCCGGGCTGCCGACCGAGACTTAAGGAAACCGAGTGTCTTCGCACGTGCCTTGGCGCGCCGCCGCCTGCATTTTCGCGCTGGCGAGCGCCGCGATCGTTTTCACGGCCGCGCCGGCAATGCCGGCGCAGCGCGTCGTCAACTATTACAACTGGTCGGACTATCAGGACCCGACCGTGCTCGACGAATTCACCAAGGAAACCGGCATCGCGGTCCGCTACGACACCTTCGATTCCGACGATACGCTCGAAGCCAAGCTGCTGGCCGGCCAATCCGGCTACGACGTTGTCGTGCCGACCGCCTATTTTCTCGCCCGCGAGCTCAAAGCGGGAATTTTTCAGAAACTCGACAAATCGAAGCTGCCCAATCTTTCTTATGTCTGGCCGGAGATCGCCAATGCGCTCGCGTTCTACGATCCCGGCAATCAATACGCCGTCGATTATATGTGGGGGACGACGGGCATCGGCTACAACGTCAAGGACGTGAAGGAAATTCTAGGTCCCGACGCTACGATCGATTCCTGGGACTACGTCTTCGATCCCGACAAGATCAAAAAATTCAAGGATTGCGGCATTCATCTGCTCGATTCATCCGACGACATCATGTCGGCCGGCCTGCACTATCTGCATCTCGATCCGAACAGCAGCAACCCCGCCGACCTGGAAAAGGTCACCGCGCTTTTGCTGCGCATCCGGCCCTATGTGCGAAAATTCCATTCATCGGAATATCTCAATGCGCTCGCCACCGGCGAGATTTGCTTCGTCGTCGGCTGGTCCGGCGACGTCAAGCAGGCGGAACGCCGCGCCGCCGACGCCAAAAGCGGCATCGAGCTCGGTTACTCGATCCCCAAGGAAGGCGCGCAACTGTGGTTCGACAATCTCGCCATCCCGAAAGACGCGCCGCATCCGCAAGCTGCGCTTGAGCTGATCAATTATCTGATCAGGCCCGACGTGGCGGCGAAAAACACCAATTACGTGTGGTACGCCAACGGCGACACGCCGAGCCAATATATCGATCCGGCGATCCGCAACGACCGCACCATCTATCCGGACGCGGCGACCATGGCGAAGCTCTACACCATCGTCGCCCACGACCCGCAGACGCAGCGGCTGATCAACCGGCTGTGGACGCGGATCAAGACCGGGGAATGATCGGATGCTGCGACAATAAAACGCCAAGTCCGAGCGAATGCATCTTGAAATGAGCCGGCAACGCTGCGCAGCATTCGCCCACGCGCGGAACGAAAGGGGAGAATAATGACCAAATTCACCGCAGCATTGGCGCCGTCGCGGCGCGCCGTCATCAAAAGCGCGGCGGCGCTGACCGCCGGCATTGCCGCGCCGGCGCTCATGCGCGTGCGCTCGGCCTATGCCGATTATCCGGACCGCCCGATCAAATTCGTGGTCGCCAATACGCCGGGCGGGCCGTCCGACATCGTCGCCCGGATCGTCACCGCGGCGCTCGATCAATCGACCGGCAAGACCTTCATCGTCGAGAACCGCGGCGGGGCCGGCGGCAATATCGGCATGGAATATGCCGCGCATGCCGATCCCGACGGCTACACGATCCTGCTCGCCACCAACGCCTATTCGGTGAACTACGGGCTCTACAATCATCTGCCTTACGATCCCTACAAGGACTTCGTCGCGGTCAGCGAATTGGCGACCTCGCCGAACACATTCGTGGTCAGGTCCGAGCTGCCGGCGAAGACAATCAAGGATTTCATCGATCTCGCCCGCGCCGATCCCGATAAATACAATTGCGCGACGCCGCCGATCGGCACCACCTCGCAGCTCCAATTGGAACTTCTGAAGATCCGCGAAAAACTGCCGAAGCTTGCCGATGTGGTGTTCAAGGGCGGCGGCGACGCGATTGCGGCGCTGCTTTCGGGCACCACGCAATTAAGCTCCGGCTCGCTGCCGCCGGCGCTGCCGCACATCAAGGCCGGCACGCTGCGCTGCCTCGCGGTCTGCGGCGACGCCCGCTGGCCCGATCTGCCGGACGTGCCGACCATGGAGGAGTCCGGCTACAAGGGCTTTGTGTTCGCGGTCGATTGCGTGCTGCTGGCGCCGGCCAAGACGCCGCCCGCAAACGTCAAATGGCTGGAGACCGAAACGCTGAAGGTCTTGGCCTCGCCGGACACCAACGGCAAGCTGGTGAAGGCCGGCTTTCAGGTGCGCGTCAAGGGCGCCGACGCCGCCTGGGAGCGCGTGACCGAGGAAATCGTCATGTTCAAGCAGATCATCGACCAGGCGGGAATTCCGAAGCAGTAGCCGTGCCGAATATCGCGCGGCACGGCTGCCGCGCGGAATTTTGGCCTCACTTGCATCGAACGGGAGCGGCAAGGACACGATGACAGCCAGTATCGAAATCAAGACGTTGTATCGCGACAGGATGGGCGATCATTTGCGGGAATTTTGCATCGTCGGCGGTTATCTGTGCGTCTGCTTCACGGCGCTCGCTTACCTGAAAGCCGTCATTCTCCAGACCTACGGCATCGACTATGCGCCGTTCGGCTTTGCCGTGCTGAAAGCCTTGATCTGCGCCAAATTCATGGTGATCGGCCACGCCTTGGGGCTCGGCGAGCGGTTCGCGACGCGGCCGCTGATCTGGCGCACGATGTACAAATCGTTGACCTTTTTAGTGCTGCTGATGTTTCTCAATGCGCTCGAAGAGATTCTCAAGGGACTTTGGCACGGCCGCACCGTCGTCGCCGCGGCGGTCGAGACCGCCGGCGGCCGGCTCCATCAGATCGTCGCCATGAGCGCGGTCATGTTCCTGATCCTGCTTCCATTCTTCGCCTTCCGCGCGCTCGGCGAAGCGATCGGCGAGCGCAGGCTTATCCGCCTGTTCTTCGCGACGCCGACGATCGACAACGCTTGAGCCGGCCAAGCGACAAGGCGGCAATACGGCGATGTTCGGCGTCAAAATCCGCCAATCGGCATAAACGCGGTACCGAATGCCGCGGCGACACCGTTCATGCGATATCGTCGGCGCGCCCGAATTGCCGCCGGACCGGGTCGGTTTCCAGCGCCGGCCACAGCCAGTGTCCAAGAGCGACAGCCGCCAGCGCCCCAACGATCTGCGCGACAATGAACGCCGGCACACCCGCCGGAGCGATTCCCGCATAAGTGTTTGAAAGCGCCCGCGCGATGGTAACGGCGGGATTGGCAAACGACGTTGAGGCGGTGAACCAATAAGCGGCCGCGATGTAGAGGCCGACGGCATAGGCCGAGCGCGTCCCGAGGATCGCCAGCAACAAGCCGAATGTGGCGAGCGCCTCCGCGAGCCACTGTCCCGGACCGGTACGCACCGTGACGGATATCTGCCACAGCGGCAGTTCAAACATCAGATGCGCAGTCCAGACCCCTGCAACGCCGCCAATGATTTGCGCGCCGATATAGAGGGCCGCAATGCGTGCCGGCAATTCGCGGCGTACCGCCAATGCGACACTGACGGCCGGATTGAAATGTGCGCCCGAAATAGGACCGAAGGTGAGAATGAGCACGGTGAGAATCGCGCCGGTCGGCAGCGTGTTGCAGAGCAGCGCGAGCGCGGCGTTGCCGCCGGCAAGCCTCGCGGCCATGATGCCCGAGCCGACCACGCCCGCGAGCAAGAAAGCCGTTCCCAAGCACTCGGCAACGCCACGCTGCGCCAGCGACCGCTTCACGTCGGCTCTGCCGCTTTCGCCGTGGCACCTTTTATGCGGCCGATTTCCACGAGCTTATTTTGCAGCGTCAGCTGATCGAGCGAGCGCAGCGGCAGCGCCGTGAAAATGCCGATGCGTTGATGCAACATGCGGTACGAATCCTTGAACGCGAGCGCGACTTCGGCTGGCTTGCCCGTGGCCTGGACCGGATCGGGAATGCCCCAATGCGCCGTCATCGGTTGACCCGGCCACAACGGGCACACTTCGGCGGCCGCATTGTCGCAAACCGTGAACACGAAATCGAAGTCCGGCGCGCCGGGCGCGGTGAATTCGTCCCATGACTTTGAACGAAGGCCGGTCGTGTCGTAGCCGAGACTGTGCAACAGCCGCAGCGTTTCGGGATGCACTTGCCGCTTGGGATGACTGCCGGCGCTATAGGCGCGGAATTTGCCCGCGCCCAGCTTGTTTAGGATCGCTTCCGCCATGATCGAGCGGGCTGAATTGCCGGTGCAAAGAAACAGCACGTTGAACGGTTGATCGGCCACGGTACGCCTCACGCGGCCGGGCAACCGCAGGCGGCGGCGGGTTCTGCTGCGACTTCCGGCGCACAGCATGATTTTTCGTGCGCGATGCGCGCGCCGCGTTCGCCCGAGCCGTCGCCATAATCGGTGTTCTCGCGGGTGGTCAGGAACGTCTCCCATGAAATGCCGGCCGGATCGTCGATCCATGATTTTTCCGACTTGGCGTAGCAGCAGCTGGTCCGGCCCTGCTCGATCACGTCGCCGCCCGCTCTGTGCAGCCGGGCATAAATCTCTTTCAGTTCGTCGCCGTCCTCGGCTTGAATTCCGAGATGATCGAGTCCCGGTTGTTTGCCGCGCGTCGAGACGGCGAAATTCACGCACGGATCGTCGAGCATCCATTTCGCGTAATCCGTCTTGATGACGGACGGCTGCGCCGCGAACAGCGCCGAATAGAATCCGATGGACCGTTTGAGGTCGCCGACGGCGACATGGACGTGCATCCGCTTCATTTTTTCACTCCTAGGCGGGGACTTTGGCGCGCTTGACGCGTGCCGGTTTGCACGCGGCTTGCGGCGCACAGGACGCGCCCTGGCAGCAATTTTCGGTGAGGAAGCCGATGAGGCCGTTCATGGTCTCGTAGCGGGCCGCATAGATCATCGAGCGGCCGTCACGGCGCACCGTGACCAATCCCGCCCCGCGCAACCGGTCGAAATGAAACGTCAGCGTATTGGGCGCCAGCTCGAGCCGTTCCGCCACTTGCCCGGCGGCCATCCCGTCGGGGCCGGCCTGGACCAGCAGGCGGAAAACGTCGAGGCGATTATCCTGGGCGAGCGCGGCCAAGGCGGCGACGGCATCTGACGTTTCCATATTTCAACGAATATAGAACAATAATCCAATAGTCAAGACGCAAGGGAATCGCATGAGCCAATCTTGTGGGTTATAGGATTGACCGCATGACAGAACATTGCGCGCCACCGCCGTTGATCCTGCCGCCGCGGTCGGACCGGCGGCCCCTCGTTCATGAGGCTTTCCGGCTCGAATGGCTGACTATCGGATGGATGACGGTTGAAGCCGCTGTTGCCATTGCCGCTGGTCTGGCCGCCGGCAGTCTTGTCCTGACGGCCTTCGGCCTCGACAGCGTGATCGAGCTGGCGTCCGCCGGCGTACTGATGTGGCGACTATCCATCGAGCTCCGTCATGGCCAGGTGTTCTCCGAACAGGCCGAGCGCATCGCCAGTCGGATTGGCGGCGCATTGCTGTTCCTCTTGGCGGCCTACGTCACGGCCGCGGCCGTGTGGCAATTGTGGAGGGGCAACGGTGAGGAGTTTTCCTGGCCGGGCTTCCTTGTCGCGCTGATCGCGATTCCCGGCCATGCGCTATCTGGCGCATCGGAAGATCGCCATCGCCGAGAAGATCGGAAGCCGGGCGCTTCGCGCGGACGCGATGGAAGCGGTGACCTGCGGCTGGTTATCGCTCGTAGTCGTCGTCAGCCTCGCCGCTCAATGGCTTTTCGGAGCATGGTGGATTGACGGCGTAGGTTCGCTGGCGGTCGTTTGGCTTTTAGTGAAAGAAGGCCGCGAGGCTTGGTCCGGCGACAAGTGTGCATGTTGTTGAGTTGGGCAGACGGCGATGATCCCCGGCTTTTTTCAAGGTACGGAAATGCCGGACGCGGATTGGTGGGAAGCCCTGTGGCCCAATCCGGCGCGTGTGTTGACGGATGCAGGCCTGGTGACCGGTGCATCTGCCGTCGATCTCTGTGCCGGGGACGGGTGGTTTACGCTGCCTATGGCGCGCATCGCCCGACACGTGATTGCCGTCGATATTGATGCCACCCTTTTGGACCGTGCACGCGCGCGCTTGTCAGACGCGGGAGTGAACAATTGCGATTTCGAGGTTGCCGACGCTTTCGATTTGCAGAGGCTGGTCGCACAGCCTGTTGACTACGTGTTCCTCGCAAACGCCTTTCACGGCGTTTCCGAACCGACCGCGTTATCTCGTGTCGTGGCGGCGGTTCTCGCACCAAGTGGAACGATTTGCGATTGTGAACTGGCATCGGCGGCCAAGAGAGAAAACGACGATCTTAGGTCAACCTCGCGGCCCAAGGACAGAACTGAGAATGAGCACCGGCTGCGGCGCAGGCGGTCGTTGAGCCATCCGGCCTCAAATTACTTTACGCCGCCGAAATCCGGCCATACCACTACGCCAGCGTTTTCGAGAAGATATCGCCAGGCTAGCGGTTGCTGAATGACATCTGCCGGTTCTGGAGCACGCTAGCGCCATCTTGCTGCAGCCAAGCCATTTCTCGGGATGTTGGCGGATTTCAGCCTAAACGGAGCGAGGATTACGAGAAGCGAGGATTACGAGAAGCCAGGATTACGAGAAGCCAGGATTACGAGAAGCGAGGATTACGAGAAGCGAGGATTACGAGAGATGGGCGGCGAAATATGGAAAACTGGGCCGCATGGATGCGCAGCTGGCGCTACGTCGCTCGCTTGTCTTTGAATTCTTTGATGACCAAGTCAACGCCGTGGTGCACGAGCGCGTCTATGCTGGTCTCATTGAGCACCGCGATAATGTGAAGCTCTTTCCACTTCGGGACCGGCAAATAGGCCACTACAGACTTCTTGCCCCGTCGTGCTTCCGGTCGAATCGTTCCTGGCTTCGGCGATCTCCCCATGCCGCATTTCGTAAGGCATCTATTGCCAGCGTCAAGGAATTGCGCGCCGTTTTTTTATCCGCTAAGGTTGAAATGCATACATAAGTACAAGTATTCAATTGTACATCATTGGAGCGAACAACCATGGGCAGCAAGAAATCGCCGAACCCGATTGACCAACACGTCGGCCGTCGCGTTCGGATGCGTCGAATGATGCTCAGCTTAAGTCAAGAAAAGCTTGGCGATGCAATCGGGTTGACGTTTCAGCAGGTTCAAAAATACGAGAAAGGCAGCAATCGAATTAGCGCGAGCCGCTTGCAACAAATTGCGCTGGTCCTACAGGTCCCGCCGGAATTCTTTTTCGAGGCGCGCCAAATATATCAGGTCATCGCAGCGCAGCCGTGGCGTCACCCATGGATTATTTGAAAGGCTTTCCCGCCGCCGCCGAGGACTACGCGTTAGCAAAGGCGTTTCCGCACATCAAAGACAAGCGGACGCGACGGAGCCTCGTCGCTCTTGTTCGATATATCGCAGGTGGGTATCAGCGAAATTAGCGTGGGCATGTGGCAGGCGCGCGGCAATCAACTTTCCAAAATGAATCAAATGATGGGATGCGAGCCGATTTCAGGCGCGTCGTGATCGAGAAGGCGAGCCCTTCCCGCCCACTCACCGCCATCTGCGGTGCAGCCACAGCCAT
Source organism: uncultured Alphaproteobacteria bacterium (assembly GCA_963729335.1). GTDB lineage: Bacteria > Pseudomonadota > Alphaproteobacteria > Rhizobiales > Xanthobacteraceae > BOG-931. The sequence continues at coordinate 174,738 of CAVSNN010000001.1, read as the reverse complement.
TGCTCGGGATGTTGCCGGATCCAGCCTTCGATCACCGAAGTAACCGCCTGCATGGTGCCTTGGATGTCGACCCGGCCGCTGTTGTCGCGCGCCGGCTCGACCGGCGCCGACACCTCGCCCCAAAAACTGTTGCCGTCGGGATTGCGCACCACGCGCATGCCGTAGATCGGCAGCTCGGTCAGCCGCGCCAGCATGGCGATCAGCGGGTTGGCGAGGCACGGCCGGCCGAAGAACGTCACCTCGACGCCTTTAGTGTAATGCTGATCGGCGAGCATGCCGACGTGAACGCCCGATTGCAGGAGCCGCGCTAGTCTTACCGGCGCGTCGAGCCCGGTCGGAACGAGTTTGCCCATCAGCGGCTCGCGCAATTTAATAATGACATTATCGATGGCGGCGATATTCGGCCGCCGGTACAGCACGGCGGATTTTACGCCGATCAATTTCGCGCCGACGCCGGGCAGTTCCCAGTTGGCGAGATGCGCGGCAAAGCCGATCGTCGCCTTGCCGCTTCTGGTGATCCAGTCGTAGCGCTCCTTCGATTCCGGCGGATAGGTGATGACGTTGGGCGTCTGCGCGCCGAAGCCCGCGACGCAGAACTCGTCGAGATGGCCGAATTCGATGGCGATGCGGCCGAGATTGTCCCACACGCCGCCGAGGATTGTCTCGACCTCGGCGGCGGATTTTTCCGGGAACGCCGCGCGCAATTGCTCGCGGCCGATGCGGTGCTCCTTAAAGAGCGGGCCAACCTTGCGCATCAGCGCGCCGGCGAAATTCGCCATGCGCTTGCGATCGGTGTGCTTGATGGCGGACAGAAGGCCGACGGCAAGAGCGCCGGCCACCTTGTCGAGGAGGGTCTTGAATTGGCGTCCGGCCATCAGAACATGACGATGATCTTGCCGAACACCTGCCGGCTTTCGAGCCGATTGAGACCGCGCTCGAACTCGGCGAGCGGCACTTCGGTGTCGATCGCCGGAGTAAGCCCCGCTGCCATCTTGGCGAGGCTGTCGCGGATGTTGCGCAGCGAGCAGCCGAACGAGCCGAAGATGCGGTATTGCTGGAGATAGAGCTGGAACAGGTTGAGCGTGATCGACTGGCCCGAGGTCGAGCCGCAGGTGACGAGCCGGCCGCCGCGCTTGAGGCAGAGCAGCGAGCCGTTGAACGTATCGGGGCCGACGTGCTCGAAGGCGACGTTGACGCCTTTCTTGCCGGTGAGCTTGCGCACCACGGTTTCGAACCGCTCGGTGCGGTAATTGATGACGTGATCGGCGCCAAGCGCTTTGGCTTTCTCGGCCTTGGCGTCGTCGCCGACCGTGGTGATGACGGTTGCGCCGATCGCCTTGGCCATTTTGATCGCGCTGGTGCCGATGCCGGAACCCCCGGCCTGCACCAGAACGATTTCCCCCGGCTCGAGTTCGGCATTGTCGAACAGCATATGCTGGACGGTCCCGAACGCCACCGGCGCGCAGGCGGCGTCGCGCCAGCTCACCCCCGCCGGGATCGGCACCACGAGCCGCGCCGGCATGTTGACCAGGTCGCGGGCAAAACCGTCGACGTGGAACCCCATGATGGAGGCTACATTCTCGCACAGATTGTCGCGGCCCTCGCGGCACGCCTTGCAGACCCCGCAGGTCAGCGCGCCATAAGCGACGACGCGGTCGCCGACTTTGACCCCCTGCCGATCTTCCCCCGCTTGCGGGGAAGGGTCGGGAGGGGGACCGACGGCGGCGATTTCGCCGGCCGCCTCGACGCCGACAATGAGCGGCAGCTTGCGCTTGGCAAACGCCATGCCGCGCCAGCCCCAGACGTCGATGTGATTGAGCCCGATCGCCTTGATGGCGATCTGCACTTCGCCCGGGCCGGGCGCCGGCGGGGCGGCGACTTGGCGGAGTTCGATCTTGCGGTCGGCGACCAGCGTAAGCGCACGCATATTGCGCGCCGGGGCCGGGTCGCCGCGCGCGCCCAACATGGCTGCCGCCGCGCCGGTCACGCCGGCTCCCGGGTCATGACGAGACAGACGTTCTGGCCGCCGAAGCCGAACGAATTGGAAATGGCGCGGGTAACGTGCGCGTCGCGCGCCACGTTGGGTACCACGTCGAGCAGGATCGCGGGATCCGGCACGTTGTGATTGATCGTCGGCGGGATGCGCTGGTGTTCGAGGGTGAGCAGGCTGAACACCGCTTCCACCGCGCCGGCAGCCGTCAGCGTGTGGCCGATCATCGATTTATTGGACGAGATCGGAATGCCGCGGATGTGCTCGCCGAAAACCGTGGAGACGCCGAGATGCTCCATCTTGTCGTTCTCCGGCGTCGAGGTGCCGTGGGCATTGATGTAATTCACGTCCTCCGGGTCCGACACCGGCATCGGCGAGCGCGTTGCGCATGCAGGCGATGATCGGCTTGCCGTCCGGGCTCGACCGGGTGCGGTGGAACGAATCGGATTTTTCGCCGCAGCCTTCGAGGATGCCGAGCACTTTGGCGCCGCGCGCCACCGCGCGATCGTAATCTTCCAGCACCAGCGCGCCGGCGCCTTCGGCGAGCACGAAGCCGTCGCGGTTCTTGGAGAACGGCTTGGAGGCCTGCGCCGGCGGCTCGTTCTGCGTCGACAACGCCGACAACAGCGAGAAGCGAACCAGCGATTCCGGGGTGAGCGAACCGTCGGCGCCGAGCGCCAGCGCGGCCTCGCATTCGCCGCGCCGGATCGCCTCGACGCCGAGCTGGATTGCGGTGGCGCCGGAGGCGCAAGCCGTGGTCAGCGAGATCGGCGAGCCCTCGGTGCCGAAATGTTCGGCGAGGTGCTCGCCGATGATGCCGTATTTCAGCGTCTCGTAGACCGGCGCGAATTTCGGCTCCCTCGCTACCCGCATCAGGTCGGGATAGCCGGCAGCCTTGTCGGGCGCGGCCACCTTGGCCATCTGCATGCGGTAATGCCACTCGATTTCGAGCGGCGGCAGAGCGAGAAACAGCGGACCCGGAAATCGACCCTTTTCGCCGATGCCGGATTGCGCGACCGCCTCGTCGCCGGCGAGAAGCGCGATGCGCTCGGATAATTCCGCCGGCGGCATGTAATCCTGGTACACGGCGTCGACGGTGCCGGCGATGGTGGTGCGCAGCGCGTCGATCGGGAAGCGCGAAATGCGTCGGATGCCGGAATCGCCGGCGGTCAATTTCGCCCAATTGTCGGCCTTGCCGATGCCGAGCGAGGTGACCACGCCCATGCCGGTGACCGCGATCACCGGCCGGCCGGCCTTGTCGCGATGCGCGCTTGCGGTGGGACGGGAGGAGACCGCTGCCATGAATTTACCCCTTCAATCCACCCGTTCGAGCAGCGCCAGCCCTTCGCCGCGCCAGTTCCCGACGCTGGTGACCACGACCTGGCAAAGCTCCGGCGGACTATCCCCCAGATCTCCCGACCCGGTCGGGGCGAACAGCTTGCCGTGCTCGACCGCGGCGCAGCCGATGCCCAAATTGGCCATGAATTGGGTATCGACGCCATGCCCGATATACGTGCCGGTATTGCGTACGGGAAGCCCGATTTCCTTGAGCACCGCAAGCTCGGCCGCGGTCGCCGGTTGCAGGCCGGCGGCGCCGGAAATGACCGCGGCATGGGCGCGGTCGATCTTGCCGGCTATGGCCTGCCATTGCCGGCGCAACGAAGCCTCGGCTTCGCCCGGCCGGCGCGGATTGCGGTCGGAATATACTTGCGAAATCCGCACCCGGGGGCGGGCGCCGCGGGCCTTGGCGTGCTGTGCGCTTTCAAGGACGAGGAACGCCCCCATGGTCGCAAAGGCGATGCCGCCTTGCGCGCCGCGATCCCAGACCGGCGCAAATTTGCCCTTGAGCACCACACCGCCAAGCTCGAAGGCGAGCAACACGTCCCAGCGCGTGCCGTGATAGGCGCCGCCGACCAGCGTCAGCTCGCTTTGTCCGGCGGCAATGCGCGCTTGGGCGACGCGCACCGCGTCGACGCCGGCGGGTTCCTCGCCCATGAAGGTGCGCGACGAGCCGACGACGCCATGAACGAGCGAAATATTGCCGGCGAGAAGATTCGGCAGTTGCGCCAGGAACAAGGTCGGCCGCAAGTCGCTCATCAGGCGCTCGTTGAGGAAGGCGCCGGGGGTGGCGGTGTTGCGCACGTCGGCCATGATCGCGGTATCGACGGCGATATCGCGCTCGCCGCCGCCGGCGGCGACGATCATGTCGGTATGGTCGAGCAGTGCCGCATTGCCGGCGATGCCGGCATCGCTCAGCGCGAGGCCCGCGGAATAGACCCCGACCCGCTGCCAGGTTTCCATCTGCCGCTGATCGCTTTTTTTCGGAATCTGCTTGTCGAAACTCAGCGGCGCGAGCTGATGCACGATGTAGGGCGCGAAGCTCGTGTCGTCGTAGGGCGGCGCCTCGCCGCGCTCGAGCTCCCGCCAAGCCGCGTCCAGCCCCTCGCCAAGACAGGTGAGCAGACCGACGCCGGTGATCCACACCTCGCGGCGGTCGGTCACTTCGCGAACTCCTTGGCCGGGAAGTTGATCCGCTCCGCCCATTCCCAAAGCCCAGCGCGCAGCTCCGGGCTTGGATACGGAACGATGCGATATATCAGCGTGGCGTCACAGACCGCGGCGCCCTTGCACCACCCCTTGGCTTCGCCGATGGCGTAGCCGGAGCCTTCGTGCACGACCTTGCCCTCGACTTCGAGTTCGTCGCCGGGAAACACGGCGCTGCGGATTTTTGCTTCCTTGACGCCGGCGAGCGCCGGCAAGCCGGTGAAGCCGGTGAGCGCGCTGACCAGCCAGCCCGTCGTCTGCGCCATGCATTCGATCAACAGCACGCCCGGCATTACCGGATAACCGGGAAAGTGGCCCTCGAACACCGTGCTCTGTCTCGGCACGGTGCAGATCGCATGTGCCACGCGCTCGCCGATATCGACATCGACGAAACGGTCGATCATCTGAAAATATTCAAGGCGCATGTGCGGCGCCTCAGGCGCCCTTGGCAGCGATCAGCTCGTCGATTCGTTCGCACAGGTTCTTGAGCACGAAATACTGGTCGGTCGTCGCCTTGCCGTCGTTGACTTCCTGGGTCCATTGTTCGAGCGGCAGCTTGATCCCGAACGCCTTGTCGATGGCAAAGGCGATGTCGAGGAAATCGAGACTGTCGATTTCAAGATCGTTGATGGCGTGGCTGTCCGGCTTGATATTTTCACGCGGAATATCGCAAGTTTCCGCAATGATTTCAGCCACTTTATCGAACGTGGTGGACATCGGGCATGCTCTTTTGGGTGTTGAGCTGAAGGAGTGCCGGCCCAGCCCCGGCACGAGCAAGCCCGGATCGTTGCGGGCTCCTCAATGTGAACGCCCCGTATAGCGAAGGATGGGGTCGAGTTCAACGGCGGGTGGCGCCGCCGACGGCGCCCGAGGCCCGCCGCATAACGGCCGGATTTGGCCCGGGCGCCAAAAGCTTAGAGCGAGCTTATCGCGGTGCGCGCAGCCCGCCGCGGACGCCGTTGCGCTTGATCGGCCACGCCAGATTACCTAATGAACCCGCCGAGAGGTCCGCCAGGAGTCTGCGATGCCGAAGGCGTCAGCGATGCCGAAGGCGCTCGTGCGCAAGCGTTGTTTCGTGCAGATGACCGGCTACGAGCCGGTCGGGCCGGAACACCAGCATCGCCGCTTCGTGCGCGAAATGGCGCGGTTTAAGAAAACCTGGAACGTCCAAGGCCAGGTTTCGCCGCCGAACGTTTCGGCCGACGGTGCGGTGGCCGGCTGGACCGTCGAAACCTGGGGCGCGAACTGGCGCGTGAAGACCGAGTTTCACTATTTCCGCTGGGACGACTTCGTCGCTGCCGACATGGCGGGCGGCGATTGGCGGCGGTTCCCGCTCGGCATCGCCGCGCTCCTGGAATTCGTGCTGACCGCGACGGTCGCGCGCTATTTCAAAGTGGCTTGGCGCTATGGCGGATTTTTTCTTTATCCGCTGGTGTTTCTCCTCGGCATGACGTGGCTGTCGATCGCGGCGACGCGGTTTGCCGCGCTCCACCTCGGCCTGCCGCATCCCTTGGTGATGGCGCCGGCGCTGTGGCTTGTGATTTTCGTCGCCTTGCGTTTGACGTTCGGGCGGCTGGTCCATATCGGCTACGCGCTCGACGACTGGTATTTCGCCCGCGACTTCGCGCATCGCGCCCGGCCGCAGGTCGAGGCGCGGCTCGATCGTCTCGCCCGCGAATTGGTGCGGCTTGCCCGCGAGGCCGACGTCGACGAAATCGTTGTCCACGGCCACAGCCTGGGTGCGCCGCTGTCGCTTGCCGTCGTCGACCGGGCGCTACAGCTCGACCCGCAGCTCGGCGCCCGCGGCAAACCGCTGCATCTGGTCTCCAGCGGCTCGTCGCTCTTGAAAGTGGCGCTGCATCCGGCGGCCGGCTGGCTGCGCGAGGTCGTCGCCCGGCTGGCCAATGCGCCGTCGCTCTATTGGGTCGAGTATCAGGCGCTGGTCGATGTCATCAATGTGTACAAGGTCGATCCGGTCGTTGCATTGGGCCTGGCCGCGACCGGCAAGCCGATCGTAAAGATCGTTCGCATCCGGATGATGGTCGAGGAGCGCACCTACCGGGGCTTTCATCTGAATTTCCTGCGCATCCACCGCCAGGCGGTCATGGGTAACGAGCGGCGTTATTTTTATGACTATTACATGCTGTGCTGCGGCCCGTTGCCACTCACCGATTGGGTCGACAACGCGGATCGCGTGGTTGCGGGTTTTGCCGCCGACGGCGCGCTGATCGCGGCGGCGGCGTCGAGCGGGCACGGCGCGGACGCGGCTTGGCCGGCGCGTGCGGCGGAGCCTTGAGATCGTGACCGCGACGCTTGCCAAAATCATCTGGCTCGGCTTCGGTCTCGGCTGGTTCGTGTTGCGGCTGCGGCCGGGCCGGCGCGCCCGCAAGACGCCGGTGCGTTATTCGGCGCGCGGTATGCGCGAATTCGCGCTGCTGGGTGCTTCATTGGCCGGGCTCGGCATCGTGCCTGGCATCTATCTTGCGACCCACATCCCGCGAGTGGCCGATTATCCCGTCATCCCGGCGCTGACCTATCTGGGGATTGCCGTCGATATCGGCTGTCTATGGCTGTTTTATCGCACGCATCGCGATCTCGGCAGCAACTGGTCGGTCAGCCTCGACCTGCGCGAGCGCCACACCCTGGTCACAACGGGTGTCTACGCCATAATTCGACACCCGATGTATGCCGGCTTCTGGCTGATGGCGTTGGCCCAGGCTTTGCTGCTGCCCAATTGGATCGCCGGCCCGGCCGGATTGGTCGGATTCGGCATCCTGTTCTTTGGGCGGGTGCGGCGCGAGGAGGAGATGATGATCGCAGCCTTCGGCGATCAATACCGGGCCTATAGGCGGCGCACCGCGCGTGTCGTCCCATGGTTATATTGACGACCGTATATCGACGACATGGCTGACATAGCTGACATACATGGCTCACTTTCATGGCTCACGTTATGGCGCACGTTGCATTTTTGCTACAGGTCCATGGCGGAATGCAAAGCGATGGCGAATTAGCGGGGGAACTCGGCCGTCGAATCTGGCAGTGCAAGATGAATTGCCTAGAATGCGGCCGGGATGCCCGGGAGCGAGCAGGATACGGCAAGCCGTGAGGAAGTCATGAGAGGTAGGTGGAGGGGTAGGTGGCGGTTAACTGCGATCGGCGTGGTGACGGCTGGCATGATGCTCGCGCTCGGGGCGAACCCGGGGGTGGCGCAGTCGCGCACGCATGTTTACCTGTTGCGCGGGCTGATGAACATCTTCTCGCTCGGCATGGATACGCTGGCCGATCAGCTCAACAAGCGCGGCATCTACGCGACGGTCGACAATTATAGTGATTGGGAGACGCTTGCCGATCAGGCCGCCGCGAACTACCGCGCCGGCAAGGAAGGCCCGATCATCCTGATCGGCCATTCGCTGGGTGCCGATGCGGTCATGCAGATGGCCGCCTATCTGGGCAAGAAAGGCATTCCGGTAGCGCTGGTCGTTCCGTTCGACGGCACGGATTCGTATTCGGCTTCGGCCAATGTCGAGCACGTCATCAATTTGACCAAGCACTACTACATGAGCCGCGGACCGGGCTTCCACGGCTCGCTGATCAATGTCGACCTCAGCGGCGATCCGAACATCGATCATCTCAATATCGACAAGTCGCCGCGGCTGCATGCGCGGGTGATCGCCGAAATTCTCGCCATTGTCGGGGGGCGCCGCGCGGCGCCCGGCATCCCGAGGCCAACGTCGGTCAGTGCTCCCGGGGGAAACGGCGCCGTCATGCCCGAACCGGTGCCGGTGGCGCCCGCCGGCGCGACGGTCAAGCCGCAGGACGCGCAGCCGGCGCCCGGCAAGACCGGCAACGGCGCACTGAATGCGTCGGATACGATGAAGCCCTTGGCGGACAGCGGGACGCCGATCATTGCGCTTCCGGAACCGAGCGGCAAGGCGGCAAACCCGCACGGGCCGGCGGCGCCGTTGGCCGATCCGCCGCACCTGCCGAACTGACGGTTCGCGCGCACCGGCGCGCAAATCGCGAATTGCCTATTGCTGTTTCGGCGGCGGAATCTCGAGCGGCGCGCAGTTCGAGCGCCCCTGCATGATGCAATCCTGATCGCGCTGCAGTTCGGCGATGGTGCCGGCGAGCCAGGCACCGGCGCCGACCAGAAGCGTCACGACCGCGAGCGCGATGACGTTCATCAGCATGCGCTGCCGGTAATCGACGACTTCGTCCTGTTCCTGCTCATATTGGGCGAGATCGTCGGCCGCTGCGGCATTATCCTGTTGCGTCGCCGCAACCGGAAACGGCGGCTGGTTCGGGCGGCGCGGAAAGCGCAGCACCTGCCCGAACTCGCCGGCATCGTGCGGATCCGGCCGGCTATCAACGACCTGCGAACCGGGGCGAGTCATGGCCATAGAATACGCCGTTGCGGGGCAATTTCCATGCCCCGAATTCATGCACTGCGCAGGGATAATCCCGAACCGGCCGCCCGGTTTCGCGCCATTCCAAGGGGCTGCGAATTGCTCTAAATTCGCGCCGATGAGTATGCGGCACCAAGCGCACGCCGTCGTGGCGCTGGCGGCGGCCTATGCGGTCGCCCTGCAGGCGATAATGTTCGCCATCGGCCCACTGATCGGGGCAGCGGGCGTTGCGGCGCCCCCGATTTGCTCGGCCGCGGCACAGGGCCATTCCGCGCCCGCGGGTCAAGCGCCGTGCTGTCTTGGCACCTGTCTCGGCTGCTGGTGCGGCACCGCCATGGCTCCGGCGCCGGGTCCGGCCATGACCCATTCGCCCATACCGCTGCACATCGTCGCCGTCGCGACGCTTGCCCCGCGGGTCTTGACGGTGAGCGTCATGGACGGCCACCGCTGCCGTGCTCCGCCGCTGGCCTGAGCTTGCATTTGAAAGAGCGGCCGCAATCGTTGCCGCCTGGCCAAGCCTTCAACGTCAAGCCTTCAACGTCAAGCCTTCAACACGGAGCAAGTCCATGAGGAATTTCGCCTGGAAGAAGAATTTCGCCTGGAAGTCATGCGGCATCGCCGCGATCTTCGCCGTCCCGGCGGCGCAACTCGTTCTGACGCTCGCGGCGGTCCCTGCGGCGGCCGCCGATTACGACATTGGCTCGATCCACATTTCGCAACCTTGGGCGCGGGCGACGCCGAAAGGCGCGGCCGCCGGCGCCGGCTACATGACGATCACCAATAAAGGCACGACGCCGGACCGGCTCAGTTGCGTGTCCGACGACGCCAGCAAAGAGTGCCAGATCCACAGCATGACCATGGAAAACGGCGTGATGAAAATGCGCCCCGTCGAGGGCGGCCTCGAAATCAAGCCGGGCGAGACGGTGACGCTCAAGCCCGGCGGCTACCACGTGATGTTCGTCGATCTCAGTCATCCGCTAGACGAGGGCAAGACGATCACGGCAAAGCTGAAATTCGAAAAGGCCGGCACCGTCGACGTCGCCTATCCGATTGCGGCGATCGGCGCGCCGGCGCCCGGCGGCGCCGCGAGCGGCGGGATGATGAACATGCAGGGCTCCGGCGGCGGCATGAAAATGCAAGGCTCGGGCGGTGCCGGCGCGTCGGGCTCCTCGGGCGGCGGCATGACCATGCCAAGCTCCGGCGGCGGCATGCAGATGAACAAGCAGTAGGCGCAAACCCCGGCCGGCGCGGCGAAATCCGCTGCGCCGGCGGCATCCGGTAAATAAATCCTTCACCTTACGATTGGTTAAGACAGGCCGGCGTATACGATGGCGATGCCAATCGCCGTTGTGTGAGCATGAGCCAGTCCGATTCCAACGACGTGCGCAGCTGGTCCGGGCCGATCGAGCAAATGGCCGAGGACGAGCGCCGCGCGCTGATCGATTCCATGACCGCTCCAGAGCGGCCGCGCATCGCCATCGCCGAGGCGCTGCGCAATAATTGGTTCGAGATCTGGTATCAGCCCAAGATCGATCTCAAGCGCAAATGCCTGGCCGGCGCCGAGGCGCTGGCGCGCATCCATCATCCGCAGCTCGGCGTGCTCTTACCCGGCAGTTTTCTGCCCGACGTCGACGAAGACAGCATCGCCGAACTCGCCCAGCACGCGCTCTTGGCGACGCTGTGCGACTGGACCATGTTCGACGGGGCGGGCTTTAACCTGCATCTCGCCATCAACGTGCCGGTCGGCGTGCTGTTGCGGATGCCGATCACGGCGCTGGTCGGCGAATATCGGCCCAAAGCCGCGCATTGGCCCGGGCTGATCCTCGAAGTCACCGAGGACCAGATCGTGCGCGATATCGCGCTTGCCAACGAGATCGCCACGCAATTGCGCGGCAGCGGCATCGCCATCGCGATCGACGATTTTGGCGCCGGCTATTCGTCGTTTTCGAGCTTGCGCAATCTGCCGTTCGCGGAACTGAAGATCGACCGCTCCTTTGTCCGCGATTGCGCCACCGACGCCACCAATGCCGCGATCTGCCAGACTGCGATCGACCTCGCGCACCGTTTCGGCAGCGCCGCGGTGGCCGAGGGCGTCGAGACCCAGGCCGATCTGCAGGCCCTGATGGTGATGGGGTGCGATTTCGGCCAGGGCGTGCTGATCGCCCCGCCGATGCCCAAGGACCGCTTTCTCGATCTTCTCCGCAAGCGCATGAACAAGCCGCGCCCCGCCGCGGCAGGCGCGCCGGCAAGCGTCAAGCCGCCGGTCGGCCGGGTGGCGTAAGCGCTTCCGCTACGGCTCCTTGAATCCGGGCTTGATCCCCTCCGGCAACGGCGCCTGGAACGCATTGAGCATCATCGACACCAAGGCGTAATAGCCCAGCGTGCCCACGAGCTCGACCGTGCCGGCGTCGCCGAGAATTTTCTTCACGCGGTTGAACGTCGGCGTGCTGACGCGCTTTTTGGCATAAAGCTCCTTGACGAAGGCGTAGATCGCCAGCTCGTCTTTCGGCGCGGATTTCGGCGCGCGGCCGGCTTGCAGCGCGCGGATGGTTTCCGGCTTCACGCCGGCCTTCTCGCCGAGCGCGGCATGCGCCGCCCACTCATATTGCGCCTTCCAATGCGCGCCGGTGCAAAGGATGGCGAATTCCGACAGTCGCGGCGGGATGCCGGTCTTGAACCGCAAATGCCCGCCGAGCTTTTGCGCGAGTTCCCCGAACGCCGGCGCATGCAGATAAATCGCAAACGGCCCCGCGAGCTTGAATTGGCCGCGCGGGCCGGATTTGATCGATTGCGCGAGCGCGCGCTGCTCGGCGGTGAAAGCGTCTTCGGCCAACGCCGGCAGGCGGGGCGATTGCATGCTTTTGGTGCCCTTGGGCATGGGTTCCTCTTGGGTTTTCTCTTGGGGTTTGCTGTTACGGGTTTCCCGCGAAGGAGATGGACATCGCGGACCTGCTTTAGCCGCGCCTTATTTCCTGGCGACGAGATCGATCAATGCCGACATGCCGACATGGGCGGTGCCTTCGCTGATCGCGCTGTCGTGGGCGCGGATCTCGAGCTCCGCCATATCGCCGAACGCGCTTTCGAGGAGCGCGCGCGTGTACAACCGCTCGGCCTCCGGCGGCCCGCCGGTGCGGTATTGCAGCTGCTCGACGCGATAGCCCTGCATGAGGAGAAGCCCGCCCGGTTTGAGCGTGCGCCGGAGATTAGCGAAAAACGCCGGCCGCTCGGCCGGGCCGACGACCTGGACGAAAATCGCGGCGACCGCGTCGAATTCGCTCTCCGGCCAGCGCCAGGCCGTGACGTCGGCGCGTTCGGTTTTAAGCTGCACGCCGCGTTCGGCGGCGAGCGCCCGGGATTTTTCCAGCGCCGCCGGCGAGAAATCGATGGCGAGCACATCGAGGCCCCGTTCGGCAAGCCAGACGCCGTTGCGGCCTTCGCCGTCGGCGACCGACAGCGCCGTGCCGGCGCGCGGCAGCCGGTGCGCCTGGCTGTGCAGAAAAGCATTCGGCGCCTTGCCGAACACGTAATCCGGCGCGCCAAACCGCGTCTGCCATCGTTCCAGTTCCGACATCCCGGCACTCCTTGACCTCTTGCCTCGCGGGAGAGGGGGCAATGGCGTTAACATCGTACGCCGGACTGCGCTAGAGTGAATCCCGGTCAATTTGATCCGTCATTGCGAGCGAAGCGAAGCAATCCAGCAAACGGTGAGGCTCTGGATTGCTTCGTCGCTACGCTCCTCGCAATGACGACGCTGATTCCATGCGGGCGGGATATGCGCTAGAATTATCCTATGGCCATCGCGGTGAAAGCCCTGTTTTTCGACGTGTTCGGCACGCTGGTCGACTGGCGCACGGGGATCGCGCGCGAGGCCGAAGCGGCGCTCAAGCCGCATGGCTCAGCGCTCGACTGGCCGGCCTTTGCCGATGCTTGGCGCGGCGAATATCAGGGCGCGCTCGAAGAAGTGCGCTCGGGCCGCTTGCCCTATTGCAAGCTCGACGTGCTGCACCGGCGCAATCTCGAGATCGCTCTCAAGCGCTTTGGCGTCGGCGCGCTCGGCGAGGACACGATGGGCGCTCTCAATCTGGCCTGGCACCGGCTTGACGCCTGGCCCGACGTGCCGGGCGGGCTCGCCCGGCTCAAGCGCGAATATCTGTTGGCGCCGGTGTCGAACGGCAACACCTCGCTGATGGTCGATCTGGCGCGGCGCAATAATTTTCCGTGGGACGCCATTCTCGGCGCCGACGTGGCGCAAGACTTCAAGCCGAAGCCGCGCGTCTATCTCGCCGCCGCCGCGGCCTTCGATCTTGCGCCCGACGCCTGCATGATGGTGGCGGCGCATTCCAAGGATTTGGAGGCCGCCGCCGCGCAAAGCTTGCGCACCGCGCATGTGGCGCGGCCGAACGAGCGCGGCCCCGGCCGCGGCGAGCTCGCACCCACCGTGCCGGTCGATTTTGCGGTGAACAGCCTCGAGGAGCTCGCGGAAAAACTCGCCGCGTGACGCGTTGCTACTTGCTCTCTACCTGCCGCCGGATGAAAATCTGCTGACGCGCGGTGATTTTCACGGCGGCGCGCGCATCTGGGCGGCGAAAATCTCGTCGGTCATCTGGGTCAAATATTTCAGGGCGGCGGTCATGGCACACTCCCCTGTTAACCGTTTATTAACCATGACGAGAGCTTAGGCCGTGCCGTCGAACGCCGAAGTGACCGGGGTCACAGGAATGCGCTTTCCTCATAACATTGATTGATATATAAACGATTCTGAATTCAGGCTGAAAGCGCCGGGTAATCGGTATAGCCGGCTGCCGCGCCGCCGTAGAACGTCTTGCGGTCGGGGACGTTGAACGGGCCGCCGCGGCGGAAACGCTCGGGCAGATCGGGATTGGCCAGAAACAGCGTCGCGAACGAGACGAGATCGGCGGCGCCGCTCGCGCAGCGTCGGCATTGGCGCGCGTTCAAGATCGTAGCCCTTGTTGGCAATGAGCGCGCCGCGCCACAGCGGACGGAAGAACGCCGCATCGAGCCGCGGCCCTGCCATCCCTCCCCCGCTTGCGGGGGAGGGTGGGAGGGGGCCGGATCGGCCGGCCCCGGCTCGACCAAGTGAAGATAGCCAAGGCCGAGGCGGTCGAGTTCGCCGACCGCGGTCGAAAAAGTCGCCGGCGGATCGCTGTCGGCGATGTCGTTGAACGCAAGATTGGTCGGCGACAGATGCACGCCGACGCGCTCGGCGCCCCATTCGCCGGCCACCGCCTCCATCACCTCGATGAGGAGGCGCGCGCGGTTCGTCGCGCTGCCGCCGTAACGGTCGCTGCGCCGGTTGGTCTTGTCGCGCAGGAACTGATCGAGCAGATAGCCGTGGGCGGCGTGCACTTCGACGCCGTCGAAGCCGGCCGCCTTGCGCATTGGCCGCGCCGCCCCGGAACTGCTCGACGATGCCGGGAATCTCCGCGGTATCGAGCGCGCGCGGGGTGACGTAAGGCTTCATGCCGTCGCGCGTCCAGGCCTGGCCCGCCGGCGCGATCGCCGACGGCGCCACCGGCAGCGCGCCGCCGGGCTGCAGCGACGGATGCGAAATGCGCCCGACATGCCAGAGCTGCAAAAAAATCCGCCCGCCGGCGCGGTGCACCGCTTCGGTCACGAGCCGCCAGCCGGCGACCTGCGCGGCGCTGTGGATGCCCGGCGTATCCGGATAGCCGACGCCCTGCGGCGACACCTGGCTCGCCTCGGCCACGATCAGCCCGGCGCCAGCGCGCTGCGCATAATAGGCGGCATTGAGCGCCGTCGGCGCGTTGCCCGGCCCGGCCCGGTTACGCGTCATCGGCGCCATGACGACGCGGTTGGGCAGGGTGAGCGGGCCGAGGGGGTAGGGGGAGAGGAGGGTGGGGGTGAGCATTTCTGAAAGCCGCGATGCGATTAAGCCGAATATTCGCATGGGAGGTGCGGAACCGAGAGAAATGCCGTGATTTGGGTCTAGCGCGAAGGAGCGACGCTTATGGTCGGGCACCTGGATGATCGCTTCTTGGGCCTTACCTTAGGTTGAAGAATCGGTACACTACTTCACTCTGGCGGATGGATCGTCTGCCCCGACCTCAACATACGGTACGTGAATAACTAGGAATTATCGACAGTGAACATGCTCAACGGCAATCAGTCCGATTCTCATTCAGACGGCGAGGACACTTTATTCGCGGTTGATGACTACGAAGAAATCAATTCCCGCTATTTCGCCGAAATTTTGAAGACCGGATCGTGGAGCGCACTGCCGGCAGGCTGGCATAATCCCCACAGCGATGCAGCCTCCATATTCGAGGCGTGCGTGCCCGACAAACATGGATTGCAAAGTTACACTTTAGATGAGGGTGATTCCCTCGCTGCTGCAAAATCACCGAATTTCTCAGTTTGCTCAGCGAATGGGAAAACCGACCGGTCGATCACAATGAGATGACCCTATGTCCAAGTGTATCTACAGCGAAATCTTCTCGTCTTGAGTACCCTCAAATTTGCGGGCATCGAGAAAATTATCTTCGAAACTCCCACGTATTTTGGAACGCGACTCCAAGCCGAGTTGCTCGGATTATCGGTCGTCCGGGTCCCATGCTATTATGAAGGCGGATTTGATGCCGGACTTGCGACATTTCGAGCTGAAATCCTCCGGAATCATCCGTGCGCCTTATGGATCACCCAACCGCGCTTTGGAATAGGAACAAATCAACCAATTACCCGGTTGCGTGAACTCGCGAACTTACTCGGACCGAAGGACGCATTTGTCATCGATGAAGCCGCTGAACAAACTTTTCCAAGCATAAGTGCCTCTTTAGGACCGGTAGACTGCGCAGTCATTCGTGCCCGCGGGCTACTGAAGGGGATTGGTCTGAATGGACTAAGAATGAGTGTCGTCCTGCATCCGCCTCAATGGCGAGAGAGATTCACAGATATTCTCGAGGTAGTAGGAGCTTCACTAGACCGATTTAGTCTCACAAACGCAGTTGAAATAGCGCGGCAACCAAACCTGTTCCGAAGTATGTTGGCTCATGCAAACGCGCAAGTTCTACGTGGCCGCAAGAAAATTGAAATAATGTCGTTAGGTTCTTGGGCCGAGCCAACGCCGTTAGAAAACAGTTATATTGGTTCGATACTCCTCAATCTATCAAACCTCCCGGGGAGCTATCTCGAAAAGCGGCGCGCCCTTCTTTCTTACTGCCGCGACAGGCGAATGCCCGTAATTTTGGGCGCGAGCATCGGATTTGCTTTTGACCACAATAGAGAAGCGGTCCGTATCAACTACTTCACTCCAGATAACAATATTGAGAGTTCAGTACGCATCCTCCTGGAAGCGCACCGTGTGCTCATTCAGTCGCTGGCGGGTCCACGGCATCAAGAAAGTTGAGTAAGACCCGTCGAACCTTCTTGAATGCGGCAACGCTGAGACTCAGATTGAGATCTAAGAGAAGCGAGCGGGGGAGCAGTGTTCGAACGTTGATTTCATACTCTGATGGTCGGTCGGCCGAAAATCCGCTTTGAAATCTAATAACCTGTTGATTATCGGGCACTTGCTCCCGTACAATTTGACGCCGAACGGAGTGGTCTTTACGAGCGGCTATTTTCGAAAGCTCAAATTTAGTACGCGCCGAAAGAATGAGAGCTATTCCCGCCATTAGTGTGCCATAGTCCATAAACGAGATCGCCAATTCGACAGGCGAATTGCGTGGGCGCACCGAGACGATACGGATTCCCTTTTGTCCAAGTTCATTAAAAAAATCCTCATAATAGGATTTGTCTAATGGTCCTTCAGCGGCAACTTTAGCTGTGAGAGATTGTGCATGCGCACTAACGATCGACTGCAATAAATTGACAAAACTATCAACCTCTCGGGTGAAAGTTAGATGGACTCCGGCTGCCGCTTGATACAACGATGCGAGCTCTTCCTTTTCGCTCGCCCATTCAAGTAATTCGAAATTGTTCGTATGAAACCGGAGAACGGCGTAAAGGGCAATTTTATTTGAGCCGTACAAAATCAGCAAAAACTGTGCAAAGGACGTAAGCAGTGAGCTAAAACTAGCTTCGATTATTGCATCAGCGCTCCAGTTGCGCGGATTAAGCGCGCATTCGAGATCTTTTTCATCGCCGTCCGCGCTACCGTTTAGGAAAAATGATAGACGAAATCGTTCAATTGAACTCAGGAACTGCACTTCATGCATCGTGACGAGATCATCCCAGTTTACCTGGTGGAGCTCTCGATTAGCTTGTTTAACATATAGCGTGCAATTTTCGAGGTCTCCTTTTCGTAAGCCAAAATTACCAAGAATCATGCCAAGTTCGATCGGCGTATCAGCCCAATGAGTGTCGATCAGAAGACTGCTCTCAATGATTTTATTTGATGTTGTGCACGAGAGAAATGCTGTCTCGGTAACCGTGTTTGATTTCATAACGATATTGGAAAGGTCGCAGCCCTCAAATATACAATGGCGAAAACTGCAATCACTTATGCCGGTATCGGGGAAACGGCACCTAATAAAACGACAATTCTCATACGAGTTGGTAATCAGCGACGCGCTTCCCATATCGCAATCGAAAAATACCGTATTAAATAGATGACAGTCCTTCCAATCGCATCGTGAGAAGTTGATATCCTGAAGTTCAGCCTCTTCGAATAAACATTCGACGAAATTTCCCGAAAAGGCTTGGCCAGGTCGAGGCTTGCCACCAAATCTCAACCGCCGCAAGTCGGTGAGGCCAAGGCTAGCGAAAGTATCGTCGGATACCGCAACGAGTTCGCCCTTCCAAGTCGTGACGGATATGCCAGCCAAGCGATAATTCCTAGTTATCTGTAGCTTCTAGCAGTCTGCGGAAAAACGCTCGCCACGGCGAGAGTTTGCTGATTCAGTTTTGTATCACAAATCAGCGGAGGCATGTATGCGCGGGGCATTTGAGGATCAAGGCGGGCTGTTTTCGTACATCTCGGCCGAGGCGCGGGTGCCGAAGAACCATCCACTGCGAAGGATTCGGGAGCTTGTGCGCGCTGTGCTGAGCGAGCTGACCGGTAGCCTTGGGAGGCTCTACGCAAGCGAAGGCCGTCCTTCGATACCTCCTGAGCAATTGCTGAGCGCCCTGCTGCTGCAAGTGTTCTACGGCATCCGGTCGGAACGGCAGTTGATGGAGCAATTGGACTACAATCTGTTGTACCGCTGGTTTGTGGGGCTTTCGCCCGACGACCCGGTCTGGGACCCAACCGTGTTTACCAAGAACCGCGCCCGGCTTCAGAACGGCGAGGTGTTTGCCAAGTTCATGAGCAAGCTTCTGAACCATCCGCAGGTCAGGCCGCTGTTGTCGGACGAGCATTTTTCGGTCGACGGCACGCTAATTGAGGCCTGGGCCTCGCAGAAGAGCTTTCGCCCCAAGGACGGCAGCGGTGACGAAGACGGCGGCGCGAACTTCCATGGCCAGAAGCGCAAGAACGACACGCACGCGAGCACCACCGATCCTGACAGCCGGCTTTACCGCAAGGCCGCCGGGCGGGAGGCGAAGCTCTGCTATATGGGCCATGCCACCATGGAGAACAGGCATGGCCTGGCGGTGGCCGGCTTGGTCACGCACGCCACCGGCACCGCCGAGCGCCGGGCTTCGGAGATCATGCTCAAGGCCAGGAGCAAGGCCGCCTGTGGCCGCATCACGGCCGGTGAAGATAAGGCCTATGACACGGCCGAGCATGTCGCCAATCTTCGCGCCATCAACGTCACTCCGCATCTGACGCAGTACAACATCGCCAGCACCAAGGGACGCCAGAGCGCCATCGACGCACGCACCACCCGGCACGACGGCTATGCCATGTCGCAATCGCGCCGCGCCATGATCGAATGCATCTTTGGCTGGGGCAAGCAGCACGGCACCATGCGCAAGACCAAGCATCGCGGCATCGCTCGCGTCGCCGCCGACTTCATGCTCAACCTGATCGCCTACAATCTGATCCGCATCCCCAAACTGATCGCGGCTTAGCCAAGCGCCCGGCGAGATCAATCGCTCTCAAAGAAATCGAACCCATCAAAGACCAACCGAGCAAAAGCCCGATGCCTCGATTTCCCAGTTTTTCCGCAGACTGCTAGAGTGTATGTAGGCGCTCCCAATCACCTAAAAGTTGCAGTCGCCGACACCATGGCGCTCGCACCCTCCCCACTGCACACTCCGCTTCCCGACCAACAGGAGAGCGAAATGCAGTTCCGCGTAGCCGTCGATGAATTCCTGCGCTTTTGCCGCTTGGAGCGGCAGCTGTCGGCGCATACCGTTGCCGCCTATTCAGCCGATCTGAGGGATTTTCGGAAATGGCGCAAAGCCGATGTCGCGATCGGCGATGTGACGACGGCTGTGCTGAAGGATTATCTCGAAAACATGGTCGGCGTGCGCAAACTGACGGTTGCAACGGTGCGGCGGCGGTTTGCCTGCCTGCGGGCGTTTTTCCGTCGCGCGGCGCGCAACGCACAATGCCCGGACCCGTTCGCGAACTGGCATCCGCTCTTGCCGCGGCGCAAACGCCTGCCCCGCGCGCTGTCGCGCAGCGAGGCGGCTTTCCTGCTGTCGGTTCGCGGCGCCGCTGCGGTGGGGTCGGGCGCGGGCGACCGGGTCTTTGCCGCCATCGTCCGCCTCATGGTCGTCACCGGCATGCGTGTCGGCGAGTTGTGCAAGCTCCGCTTGGACGATCTATCGCCCGATGGCGCCGTCGTTCGCATCCACGGCAAAGGCGCGCGCGAGCGCGTGGCCTATATCACCGACCCGGGCTTGCGCCAGGATTTGCAGCAAATGATGCGAGAGCGCCGAAAATCGCAGCCGAGCATCGGCGCGCTGTTCGTCAATCGCCACGGTGCGCCGCTGCGGCCGCAGTCGGTGCGCTCAAAACTACGGCGGCTGGCGAAAGAGGCGGGCCTGGAGCGCCGCGTCACCCCGCACATGCTGCGGCACACCGCGGCGACGCTGCTGATCGAGACGGGGGTGGACATCCGCTTCGTGCAACGGCTGTTGGGCCATTCCAGCATCGCCACCACCGAAATCTACACCCACGTCTCCGACCAGGCGTTGCGGGCGACGCTGGAACGCGCCAATGTTCTTGGCACGCTGGCGACAGTCTGATCTGATCGGCATCGCTGCCGGCAGAGCGGCATCGGTGCGCAACGGTCTTGCCGGCAAAACCAGGGGCACGATGAGCGAGGACACCGACGCAGCACCCGCCATGCGCGGCGCCGGCTCGGCGGCGAGGCTCATCGTCGCGGCCGCCGTCGGCAACGCGCTCGAATTCTATGAAATCCTGGTCTACGGCTATTTCGCCGTCACCATCGCCAAAGTGTTCTTCCCCGCCGCCGATCCGGCGGTATCGATCCTGGTGACGTTCGGCACATTCGGCATTGCCTTCCTGGCGCGCCCGGTCGGCGCGATTTTTCTCGGCGCCTATGGCGACCGCAGGGGCCGCAAGCGGGCGCTGACGCTGTCGATCCTGTTGATGACGCTCGGCACCGGACTGATGACGATCATGCCGAGCTACGGTGCGATCGGGCTCGCGGCGCCGATCCTGGTCGTCGCCGCGCGGCTGTTGCAGGGCTTTTCGGTCGGCGGCGAATTTGCCAGCGCCACGACGTTTCTGGTCGAGCATCGCCCCGACCGCGCGGGCTTCTTCGCCAGCTGGCAATGGGCGAGCCAGGGCTTGGCCGCGCTGATCGCAACCGGTCTCGGCGTCTTGCTCACGACGACGTTGTCCGCCGGCGAGTTGCAATCGTGGGGCTGGCGCATTCCGTTCGGCTTCGGGCTTTTGATCGGCCCGGTCGGCTATTACATCCGCAACCGCATGGCGGAGACGCCGGAATTCCTTGCGGCCGGCGCGGCGCGCTCGCCGCTGCGCGAGCTGTTCGCGGCACAATGGGACCGGCTCTTGCTGACCGTCGGCGCGGTCGTCGCCTCGACCTCCTCGCAATACCTGATCGTCTATCTCGTGACCTATGCGATCCGCGAGCTCCACCTGCCGCAATCCATGAGCCTGACCGCGGGGCTCCTCGCCGCCGCGCTGCAAATGTTCACCGTGCCGTTCGTCGGGCTGTTGGCCGACCGGGTCGGGCAGATCCCCATCATGCTCGGCGCCGCCGACCCTGTTCGTGCTCACGTCCTATCCGGCCTTTGTCGTGCTCGAAACCTACGGCTCGCTTGGCGCGCTGATCCTGCTGGTGTGTTGGCTGTCGCTCTTGAAGTCGTTTTATTCCGGCGCGCTGCCGTCGCTGATGGCGAAGATCTTTCCGGTGGCGACGCGCGTTTCCGGCCTGTCGCTCGCATACAATATCGCGGTGCCGATCTTCGGCGGCTTTGCGCCGTTCTTCGCGCAGTCGCTGATCGGTCTCACCGGCTCGAAGCTCGCGCCGGCCTATTACATGATGGCGACCGCGGCGCTGAGCCTTGCGGCGCTCATCGAGATTCGGCGGCGGTATAAAGTGTGAACCGTCATGTATGGACGGCCCCCTGTCGGCAAGAGCTTTTTGGCGGTTCGGCAGACTGATCGGGAGCGGTCATGTATGCGGCCTTTGGATGCGGTCGCTGACCGCTGGCCCTGATGGGATTTGCGGATCGAGTTCCAATCATTGCGACGCGCTGTGATGCGCGATGACGGGTCGGAGTGTCTCGATCCCGGTTCCTGACCGTTTGCCGTCACGCCATAGTTGCCCTTTCCGACGGTTGAGCGCGAGCGATCAGTTGCTGTCTGCGCTAGGCAGCGGCTGGCACACTCGCGCGATCGCGATAGTCTTCTCCTTTGGCCAACACGGCCCAAATGATACGCGCGGTCTTGGCGGCAAGCGCCACAGTGGCGACCTTCTTGGGGCGGCGCGCCAGAAGATCGCGCAGCCACGGATCGCTGACCCCGCGTGCCACCTCCTGGCGCAGCTTGGCGCTGGCGCCGACGATTAACAAGGTGCGCAATGTCCGATCGCCTTGCCGAGAGATCGAGCCCGAACGTTGCTTGCCGCCCGTTCCTCTCTGCCGTGGTGTCAGACCGAGCCAAGCCGCAAAGCCGCGGGCGCTGCGGAACGCTCGCGCGTCGCCGACGCTGGCCACCATGGCACTGGCGATGATCGGCCCCACGCAAGGCACCGCCACCAGCCGGCGCGCCGCCGCGCTCTCGCGCACGCTTTGCACTATCTTAAGTTCGAGCGCGCGGATCTGCACATCGAGCGCTTGCCATTGTCCGGCGAGCGCCAGCAAGCCATCCCGCGCCAGAGCTGGTACTCCGGCATCACAGGCTGTCTGCATCCGTTCGATCAAGCCGCGCAGCCCCTTCACACCCTGCGCCGCTACGATCCCGAACTCCGCAAGATGACCGCGCAACGCATTGGCCAGCATCGTGCGCTGGCGCACCAGCAGCGTCCGCGTCCGGTGCAGGACCAGCATCGCCTGCTGGTGCTCGCTCTTTACCGCCACAAACCGCATCGTCGGCCGCTGCATCGCCTCGCAGCTCGCCTCCGCATCGCGGCCGTCTGTCTTGTTGCGCTTCACATAAGGCTTCACGTAGCTCGGCGGCATCAGCCGCACCTCATGGCCATGCCGTTGCGCCAGCCGCGCCCAGTAATGCGCCCCGCCGCACGCCTCCATGCCGATCACCGCCGGGCGCAGTCCGGTAAAAAACTTCTCCATCTGCGCCCGTCGAATTTGTCGGCGGATCACCACCTGGCCGGCTTCATCGACACCGTGAACCTGGAAAACGTTCTTCGCCAAATCCAACCCAATCATGATAGTCTCTGCCATGGACGGCTCCCTTGTCTGGCCGATTTACATCACCAGTCTGGCACAACTGATGCCGTCGGGAGCCGTCCACACCATCATTGCGAGCGAAGCGAAGCAATCCAGTCTTTCGCGCGTGAAGCCTGGATTGCTTCGTCGCGGAGCTTGTCATCGGGCCGGCCACTTCGGGCCGGACCCGTTGGCTCCTCGCAATGACGGCGTTCAGCGCCAGCCCTTCATCGGCAATTCCAGCTTGCCGGTGGCGCGGTCGGCCGGCCAGACCGAGACATATTGCTTGCCTTGGAGCTGGATCAGAAACGTCGACGCCAGCGTGTTCTGGCCGGTGTCGTCGAATTTTACGCCGTTATAGCCGATCATCAGCTGATCGGGCTTGAGGTCGGTCGCTTTCAGCGCCGCCTGGATCTTGTCGGGCGTCGGTCGAGCCGGCGCGGTTGATGGCGTCGGCGAGCACGAAGAAGCCCTGCATCCAGCGCGCGCTAGGTATCGTCGAGGTCGCGGCCGTATTTGGCCTTGAACATCTGGTCGACGATGTAGCTGTTGTCCCCCGGCTTGCCGATGTCGAAGGCGCTGCGGTTGATCGCGCCCTGGGCGAGATCGCCGACATTGGGAATAAAGCTCGGGTCGGAGAAGCCGGCATCGTCGCCGATGATGATCGGCGGCAGGTAGTCGAGGTTCTTCATGGTCTTGAAATACAGGATGATGTCGGCGGTGTAGCTGATGAAGATCACCGCGTCCGGATTGAGCGTCTTGAGCTGCAGCACCTGCGCCGAGACGTCCGGGCTGTTGGCGTTATAGGCGATATGCGCCGCGACATTGATATTGGCGGCCTTGGCGGCGTCGAGCACGCTCGCCGAGACCGATGTGCCGTAATCGGTGTTCTCGTTGACGATGGCGATGTTGTCGACCTTGTGGCCGGACTTTTTCAGGTCGGTGAGAAACGCCGCATAGGCCTTGGCGAAATCCGGCGCGAAGGGCGTGGTGCGGAACGTCCATTTGAAGCCGCGGCCGGTGATGTTGGCCGCGACCGAATTGGCAACCAGGAACGGAATGCCCTGCCGCTCGGCGACCGCGGTGGCGACCAGCGTCACCGAGGAATGGTACGAGCCGAGCATGGCGGCGACGTGGTCTTGGGTGATCAGGCGCAGCGTCTGCTGCTGGCCGACCTGCGGATTGCCCTGGTGGTCGGCCTCGTCGAGCTCGATCTTGGCGCCGCCGAGATTGGGCAGGCCCGCGGTCGCGCCGAGCGGCAGATTTTTAAGGTCGGGATAGGCGGTGTTGACGATCTCGGCGCCCAGATGCACGGCATCCCTCGCCGACTGGCCGGCGCTCGCGGCATTGCCGGTCAGCGGATAGATGGCGCCGATCTTCACCGCATCGGCGGCATGGGCCGGCACGGCAGCGGCAGCCGCCAGTGCCGACGGCGAAAATGCACCATGCTCTGTTCATCGTTGCCTCCCTGCCGGCCTTTGCTGCCGCCGCTGGCGCTTTGCCCCATTGCACCGGGATTGCCGCGGCTAGGTGCAGATCCTTTGCGGCGGCTGCGGCGCAGATGCCACGGACAGAGCCGGCACGGCCGGGTCTAGACTTGCCGCCGCAGTGCAGGGGAGGGCCGAGTGGCCGCGACACCGCGCGATCTCGTCGAACGTTTCTATCACCGTCGTTTGGAACCAGGCGGACGAGGCCGAGGCGCGGCAAATCCTCAACGCCCGACTTTCGCTTTCGCGCTTCGCTCGGACCCGAATTGCGCGGGCCGGGCGGCTTTATCGCCTATCTGCGCTCGGTGCACGCGGCGCTGGAAAATTTCACCTGCACCATCGACGAATTGATCGCGGGCGCCGATCGCGCCGCGGCGCGCATGAGCTTCCGCGGCACGCCACCGCGGCAAATTCTTCGGCATCGAGGCGACCGGCCGCGACATCCGTCTGGAGCGGCGCGGCTTTCTTTCAGACCGACGGCGAGAAAATCGCCGAGCTGTGGGTGCTGGGCGATATCGAGGCGGTGCGGCGCCAGCTCGCCCCGGAGCGGCCGGTGGAGTCGTTCTCGGTCTGAGTGTCATTGCGAGGAGCGCAGCGACGAAGCAATCCAGAAGCTAGACCGCCGCCTGGATTGCTTCGCTTCGCTCGCAATGACAGGTAAAGTGGGACTGCAATCCGGGTTATGTTCAAGCCGACCAACATGCACGCTCCTTCGCCATCGCTTGACTCGCGCCGCGCCATGCACGGCAACAACAAGCTGCAGATCGGCCTGTTCGGCGCCAATTGCTCGTCCGGCCGCGCGGTGACGCTGGTGCCCGAGCGCTGGTCGGGCAACTGGCCCGACAACAAGAAGCTCGCGGTGATGGCGGACGAAGCCGGCATCGATTTTCTGCTGCCGATCGGCCGCTGGAAGGGCTATGGCGGCGACACCGATTATCAGGGCACGACGCTCGAGACGATCACCTGGGCGACCGGGCTGCTCGCCGCGACCAGGCGCATCACGGTGTTCGGCACCGTGCACGCGCCGATCTTCAATCCGGTGGTGGCGGCCAAGGAAATGGTCACCGCCGATCATATCGGCGAGGGCCGCTTCGGGCTCAACATCGTGGTCGGCTGGAACGAGGGCGAGTTCGACATGTTCGGCGTCGAGCAACGCGAACACGAGCATCGCTACGAATTCGCCCAGGAATGGATCGACGTCATCAAGCTGATCTGGTCGGACCGCGAGGATTTCGACTTCGACGGCAAGTATCTGCACATGAAAGGCATCAAGCGGCAAGCCGAAACCGTATCGGCGGCACCCGGCCGGTGATCATGAATGCCGGCGCCTCGGCGACCGGCCAGGCTTTTGCGGTGAAGAATTGCGACGCGTTCTTTTTCCACGCCTCGCGCACTTCGCTGGAGGTGAACAAGCAAAGTGTCCGCAATGCGCAAACCGCGGCGCGCGCGCAAGGCCGCGACATCGGCTGCTACACCGTCGGCGTCGTCACCTGCAAGCCGACCAAGAAGGAGGCCGAGGAGTATTTTCACCACTGCATCGTCGAGCGCGCCGACTGGACGGCCGTCGACAGTATTCTGGCGCTGAAAAACATCTCGCCGCAGACCGTGCCGATGGCGGAATTTCTCGCCCAGCGCAGCGGCTATGCCCAGGGCATGGGCGGGCTGCCGATCGTCGGCGATCCCGATCACGTCGCCGCCCAGCTTGCCGATCTCGCCAACGCCGGGCTCACCGGCATCGCCATTTCGCTGGTCAATTATCTCGACGAGCTGCCGTATTTCTGCGACGAGGTGATCGGCCGGTTGGAGCGGATGGGGTTAAGGGAGAAGGTGACGAACAAGGTTTCGTGATCCCATTGGAATGAGAATTCCCCTCTTCCTCACCCTGAGGTGCTCGGCGCGAAGCGACGAGCCTCGAAGGGCGAGGCCAGTGCGCCTCAGCTGGCATCCTTCGAGGCCCGCGCTGCGCGCGGGCACCTCAGGATGAGGGTTTCGGCTTGCCGGCTCGGCGCTTGGCAAGAAATCTCAGGCTAGTCCAATCGCCAGTAATCAGGGCTTCTTTCTTTGCTCGGCTCCATCCTTTGATTTTTCGTTCTGCAGCAATCGCATCCGTGATCCGATCAAAACGTTCCGACCACACCAGACGTACGGGACGGCGCGTATAGGTGTAGCCCGGGCGCACCCCCTGCTTGATGTTCAGCAATGCGCGGCTCCAGGTCGTCGCCGCGAGCACTGCCCACGTAATACGAGCCATCGGCACATTGAAGCATGTACGCAAATGCGCCCATCTTATCCGTCTGAACGCTTCGCGTTCGACCTCCCCCGTTTCGGGAGATGTGCAGATACCCGCTATCTCCCACTCACGATCGGCGTGCCGCGCTTTTTGTTGTAGCGGTGGATCGAAACGCGCTCCCACACTCCGTTCATGTGATACGGATCGCTCCTGGTGAAGGCATCGACCGCGGCGCGGTCTGACGCATCGACGACGAAGATGCTGCCGACCGGGGTTTCGCCGTCGTCGGCAAGGAGCGTGCCCGCGGTCACCACGTCGACGGCGTAATCGGCGGATTTATCGAGATGGATGCGATGGGCGCGGTAATGCTTGGCCCGCGTCGGCAGAATGTCGTTCTTGTCGAGCGCATGGACCACGAACAGCATGGCGCATCTTAATCCGCTCCCGCGCAGTGGGGGAGGGGCTAACCTCGTCATTGCGAGGAGCGGAGCGACGAAGCAATCCAGACCGGCCCGCCGTCTGGATTGCTTCGCTTCGCTCGCAATGACGATTACCCCCTTCGCTTCGAGATCACGTAGCTCTCGTCGAAGAACCACAACCCGCCGCGCTCGCGCAACACCGAGCGGGTGGCCTCGATATAGCGGTCGCCGACCTCGGCCGAGCCGGTCGTCCTCGACCTGCGCCACATAGATCGCCGCGTTCCAGGCGGCGAACAACGTCGAGGTGCCGATCGATTCGGAAATCTCCGACGGCAGCGTGTGCATGACATAGCGGAACAGCGAGCGGTTATCGGCATAGGCGTTGAAATTCAGCTCCCGGCCGGCCGGCCCCAGCTCGTGCTTGACGGCTTTGAGGATCTGATGGCGGTCGTGGATGAACGGATTGTCGTCCGGCCACACCCGCTGGATGATTTCCATGCCGGGATCGTGGCCGTGCGAATGGATCGCGATGAGCCGTCCGCCGGGGCCGAGCGCGCGGGCAAGCGGCCCGATCACGCGCTTGGCCTTGAATTCGAGCGAGGCGCGGGCGCGATAGGGCTGCGAGGCGATGACCAGATCGTAATCGGCGTGCGTGCCGCCAGGCTTCGGGATGATCGGATCGAGCAGGAAACGGTGGTCGTCGCGATAGATGACCAGCACCACCGGCCGCTCATAGATCGGGTTGCCGGTGCGCGCGCTCACCCCGGCCTTCCAGTTCTGCGCCAGAAACGGCTCGAGATCGATGATCTGCTGCTCGAAGCGGTGCGCCGAATTGCCGGTGAGCGGCAGTTCGTGCCAAACCAGGCTCGACGCCGCATTGAGCGATTTGACGCGCAAGCCATGGCGCGTCGGCATAGGCGAGATTGGTCAGCACCAAAACCGTCGCCGGATGCTCGAAGAAGCGGTCCGACATTTTTTGCAGCGTCAGCCGGACGTCTTCGAGCGAGATTTCCTTGCCGACCAGTGTAGAACGGCATATGCGGGAAGCGGTCGTGCATGGCGCGCATCACCCGCACCAGGACCGAGCCGTCGCCGATGCCGGCGTCGAACACGCGCACCGCCGGCGGTCGCGGATGGATGTGCGCCAGCTCCTCGGAGACGCGGTGCGCGACTTCCCATTTCTCGCTGCAGGTATTGACGAACAAGAGATACTTTTGCCGGTTGTCGAAGAAGCGGAAATTGCGCGCCGGATCGCCCGGTTGCAGCACCGCCGCCGGGGCCGCAATCGACAGATTGCGCGGCTCGCGGGCGCGCTCGATGATCGCCGGCCGCGCTCCAGCGCCGGATGCGCGGCCATGAAGCCGTGGATGCGGTCGAGCGTGTCGGTGGTGATGCGGCCGCCGTTGCGCAGCCGCGCCGCGAGCTTGCCGTCGTTGACGGCGCGCCGGCCGAAAGTCGATTCCGCAAGCCCGGTCTGGCGGCAATAGTCGGAGATTTCCGCAAGCAGTTGCTGCGCGTTCATGGCCGGTGCGGCGCGTGCACGCCGCCCCCATAGTGTTTCCTCGCCCGCCGCGTGGGCCGCCAATGCAAACAACGGCGTCGTTTTCAGCGCGGCTGCCGGCGAAACGAACCAAGATGGTGGGCCGGGGTCAACCACAAATTGGCCCACTATACCAGTGGGCAGGGTAATGGGCAATATCCCACAAGAAGTGGGCAGGCAGCGATCAGATTGACGGCCGTCTCAAAGCGCCGCCAGCACGGCTTTGGCGACCGCGGCGGTGCCGTCGCGGCCGCCGAGATCGGGCGGTTTGATGCCGCCGGCAAAGGCCCGATCCACCGCCGCCTCGATGCGCCCGGCCGCCGCCGCGGCGCCGCGCGTGATCGTGCCGGTCGGCGAGCCAATCGAGCATCATCGCGGCCGACAGAATCATCGCCGAGGGATTGGCCAGCCCCTTGCCCGTGATGTCGGGCGCGGTGCCGTGGCAGGGCTGGAACACGGCGTGGCGGTCGCCGATATCGGCCGACGGCGCCATGCCCATGCCGCCGACAAGCCCGGCGGTGAGGTCGGAGAGAATGTCGCCGAACATGTTCTCCATCACCAGCACGTCGAAGTCCCACGGCCGGCGCACCAGCATGGCGGCGCAGGCATCGACATAGAGCCGCTCGGTCGGTGACGCCGGGATGGCGCGCGGCGGCCTCGTCGAACATCTGGCGGAAGAAGGCATAGGCCTTGAATGCATTGGCCTTGTCGACGCAGGCGAGCCGGCCCGGCCGGCCACGGGCCTTGCGCCGCTCCGCCAGGCGAAACGCGAAGTCGAACAGGCGTTGCGAGGTCTTCCGCGTGATGACCAGCGTCTCGCGCGCCTCGTCATGGCTGACCACGCCCTTGCCGATCGAGGCAAACAGCCCTTCCGTCGATTCGCGGATCAGGATGAGGTCGATACCGTGTTTGTCGGCGCCGACGATCGGGCTCGGCACGCCGGGAATGAGCCGCGCCGGGCGCACCCCGGCATAGAGGTCGAAGACAAAGCGCAATTCGACCTGCGGCATGATTTCGGTGCCATCGGGATAGCGCACCTCCGGCAGCCCGCAGGCGCCGAGCAGAATGGCGTCGGCGTCGCGGCACAGCTTGATCGTGCTCTGCGGCAGCGACTGGCCGGTGTCGCGATAATGCCCGGCGCCGGCCGGCGCCGCGCTGTAGCGCAATTGCAGCCCGGGCGTCGTCGCTTCGACGCGGCGCAAGACTTCGAGCGCCGGCGCCATCACTTCCGGCCCGATGCCGTCGCCGGCAATGACCGCGATATGGAAACTGTCGTTGGCGGGCATGATGTGTCTGCATCGCAGATCAATCAGCGCGCAACCGCCGAGTCAATCGAGGCCGCAGTGGGCGCTTCGTCACCGCCATGGCGACCAACGGCCGCGCCAAACCCCCAAATAAGGGTTCTTTCTGCGCCGTGGACCATGTAGGGTCGCGGACGGGAGGCCCATGACCCATCCTGTCGCGTCGTCGTCGCGGCCGCGTCGTCGGTTCCGCGTCGTGCTCATCAAACCCTCGCACTATCACGATGACGGCTACGTCATCCGCTGGTGGCGCGGCTTGGTACCGTCCAATTCGCTCGCCGCGCTGCATGGCGTGGCGCTCGATTGCGCGAAGCGCGCCGTGCTCGGTCCGGACGTCGATATCGATATCGACGTCATCGACGAGACCAATACCCGGGTCGACATTGCGAAACTGCTGCGGCGCTTTCGCAAAGCCAACGGCTTCGGTCTCGTCGGGCTCATCGGCGTGCAGACCAACCAATATCCGCGCGCGCTCGACATCGCCCGGCCGTTCCGCGCCGCCGGCATCCCGGTCGTGCTCGGCGGCTTTCACGTCTCCGGCTGCATTGCCATGCTCGACGGCAAGGCCATTGACCTCGACTGCGCCCGCGCGCTTGGCGTTTCGATCTTTGCCGGCGAGGCGGAAGGGCGGTTCGAGACGCTGCTGCGGGAAGCGGCCGGCGGCGGCCTCAAGCCGGATTACGATTTTACCGACGATCTCGTGGATATGGCGGGGCAACCGAGCCCGTTCCTGCCGATCGAATTTGTCAAGCGCACCGCCGGAACCAATTCAAGCTTCGATTCGGGGCGCGGCTGCCCGTATCAATGCTCGTTCTGCACGATCATCAACGTCCAGGGGCGGAAGTCGCGGTCGCGCACGCCCGACGACGTCGAGCGCGTGATCCGCGAGAACTGGGCGCAAGGCATCTCCCGCTTTTTCCTGACCGACGATAATTTCGCCCGCAACCGCGAGTGGGAGCCGATCCTCGACCGTCTCATCGAGCTGCGCGAAGTCGACCGGATTCCGCTCGGGCTGATGATCCAGGTCGATACGCTCTGCCACAAGATACCGCACTTCATGGATAAATGCCAACGCGCCGGCGTGACGCGGGTGTTCATCGGGCTCGAAAACATCAATCCCGACAATCTCAGGGCGGTGAAAAAGCCGCAGAACAAAATCACCGAATACCGCGCGATGCTGCTGGCGTGGAAAGCCCGCGGCATCTTCACCTATGCCGGCTATATTCTCGGCTTGCCGGCCGACACGCCGGAATCGATCCGCCGCGACATCGAGATCATCCAGCGCGAACTGCCGCTCGATATCGTCGAGTGGGCGATCCTCACGCCGCTGCCCGGCTCGGAGGACCACACCGCGATGTGGAAAAAGGGCGTCGCCATGGACGGCAACCTCAACAACTACGATTTCGAGCACGTGGTCGCCGACCATCCCAGGATGAGCCGGGCGGAATGGCAGGCGATCTACCATGAGGCCTGGACCCGCTATTACTCGCCGGCGCATGTCGAGACGCTGCTCAAGCGCGGCGCCGCGGCAGGCGTTCCGTTGCTCTCGCTCGTCAAGGCGCTGGTGCCGTTCATCCACATGGCGCCGGTCGAGAACATCCATCCGCTGCAGGCCGGGTTGTTCCGCCGCAAACATCGCTCGGAGCGCCGTTACGGCTTGCCGCGCGAGTCGCCGTGGACGTTCTATTCGAGCCACATCGCCAAAACGATCGCGAACAACTTAAAGCTTATCGGAACCATCTTCTGGATTCTCGGGGTCAAGCGCCGCATCGAGCGCGATCCACGGCGCCGTTCGTATATCAACGTCGCATTGACGCCGGTGGTGGACGACGACGCGGCGCTCGATCTTCTCACCAAGACCACCGGGGCGCAGGCCGCGATCGCGCATTTCAAGAAAGTGGCGGCGCTGACGCATTAGGGCCTCCATCCTCTCCCCACAGGGGAGCGGCAAATTTTGCCAGTCGGCTACTGTCACTATTCCCTTGACATATGTCCCCGATATCGATATATTTAGTGACGAATCATTCTCGCCCGCAAGGACGCCGCCGGGAGGCATATCCGGCGGTCGGGGCGAGGACGGTGCCCGCGGGCGGGCTTGCAACCCGCTCCCGGGCGGTCCGGGCATCATGCCTGCCGGCATTACGACCGGCATGCGAGGTGCGTCGCTGGATGTGGGCTTGGCCGTCGGCGGAGTGACCCCCGCCCCTTGGACGGCCTCACCCACGAAGCCTGGCCCGGATCGCACCAAGGGACAACACACCCCTTGGCAAGAGCCGTGGTGGAACGCCGGCAGGCGAGCGCGCCCGACAGCGGAAGGGCGGCGCAAGCCGCCCTCTCCGTGGCGCGCCCCGCACCCGCTGGTGCGGGATTGACGACAATGCGTTTGCCGGCGCTCCGCTTCCTTATTTCGTAGAAGGCGAATGGCGAATAGGGAGTAGCGAATAGGGAATAGAAAATAGAAATAGAGAATAGAGAATGGGGGAGAACGATTCTCCCCATTCGCTACTCGCCATTCGCTACTCGCCTTCTTCACCACCTCGCGCGCCGCGAGAACGATGTTGCTTTCCCCTGCGCCCGCACTTTGCGCGGCGGGGAGGGCAATGAGGGCGATCTATTTCTTACGCGCGCGATCCGCGCTACCGTTCCGCCAATAAGCAGGAAACGCCAAGGACATATAATGCCGCGCTTTGCTGCCAATCTCGGGCATCTGTTCACCGAATATCCGCTGCTCGAGCGCTTTGGCGCCGCCGCGGCTGCGGGGTTTAGCGCGGTCGAGCTGCAATTTCCCTATGACACGGCGCCGGCCGCGGTGCGGGCCGAATTGGCGAAGCACTCTCTCACCCAGCTCGGCGTCAACACCCCGCAAACTCCCGAATTCGGCCTTGCCGCGCTGCCCGGACGCGAGCGCGATTTCGACGCCGCGTTTGCCCGCGCGCTCGATTACATCGTGGCGATCGGCGGGTGCGCCATCCATTGCATGGCCGGCGTCGTGCCGGTCAACGAGCGGCCGGCGGCGGAAAAGGTCTTCATCGCCAATATCGCGCGCGCCGCGGTGGCGGCGGCCAAGTCGAACATCACGCTTCTGATCGAGCCGATCAATCCGCGCGACCGGCCGGGCTATTTCCTAAGCCACCTCGAGCACGCCGCCGATCTGGTCGGCAAGATCGGCGCGCCGAATCTGCGCGTGCAGTTCGATTTCTATCACCTCCAGATCGTCGGCGGCGATCTGATCAAGCGCTTCGAGAAATATCTGCCGGTGATCGGGCATGCGCAGATCGCCGCGGTGCCGACCCGCGGCGAGCCCGACGAGGGCGAGATCAATTATCCGGCCGTGTTCGCGGCGATCGACCGGCTCGGCTATGCCGGCTATGTGGCTTGCGAATATAAGCCGCGCGCGCGCACCGCCGGCGGCCTCGGTTGGGCGATACCTTACGGCATCGTGCCGAAAATGTAGGGTGGGCATCGCGCCGGCAATACGCGTCCGCGTGGGCAAAATCGTTAGTGCGCGATGCCCACGCGGTAACGGGCGAGCGGACGATTTTGCCCACCCTACAAGACGAAGACGACAAGGGAGTTGAACATGCGGCTCGACGGCAAGACCGCGCTCGTTACCGGCGCCGGATCGGGGATCGGCAAATGTATCGCCGAGACTTACGCGCGGGAGGGCGCGCGCGTCGCGCTCGCCGATATCAATCTCGACGCCGCCAAATCGGCCGCACGCGGCATCGGCAACAACGCCATCGCGCTCCTCTGCGACGTGACCAGCAAATCCGACATTGCCGCGGCGGTTGCCGAGACGCTGGCGGCGTTCGGCGCGCTCGACATCCTGGTCAACAATGCCGGCACCACGCACATCAACAAGCCGATGCTGGAAATCGGCGAAGACGAGTTCGACCGGACGTTTGCGGTCAACGTCAAGGGCGTGTTCCTCGGCTGCCAGGCGGTAGTGCCGGTATTCCGCAAGCAGGGCGGCGGCGTCATCATCAATATCGGCTCGACCGCGGGCTTGCGGCCGCGCCCCGGCGTGTCGGCCTATAGCGCCACCAAGGGCGCGGTGCACACGCTCACCAAGGCGCTCGCCGGCGAGCTTGCTCCCGACCGCATCCGGGTCTGCGCCATCGCGCCGGTGGCGACCGAGACGCCGCTGTTGCCGAGTTTCCTCGGCCCCACGCCCGGCATGCGCGAGAAATTCATCGCCACCGTTCCGCTCGGCCGGCTGGCGCAGGCGCAAGACGTCGCCAATGCCGCGCTCTATCTCGCCTCGGCCGACGCCGCGTTTCTCACCGGCAATATTGTCGAGGTCGACGGCGGCCGCTGCGTTTAAGGTATTCGCCGAATCGGCCATAACTCACCGATTGGTCGACTTTTTGCAGACGTATTTGCGGGTATATTGTCTTTAAGGGACGAAAGAACGATGTGGGGTCGTAAGAAGAAAACCGACGCGCCGGCGCCAGACGCCGCGCCGCCTTCGCCGCTCAAAGAGGCGATGCATCAGGCGCGCGTCGAGGCGGCCGAGCGGACGAGCGTCGTCGTCGACCTGCGCGACGCCGAAGTGGCGCGGCTTGAGCTTTTGAACGAGGCGCTCGATCCGCTGTTCGCCGACATCCCGCCGGAGGTCGATCTGTTCGACCGCGGCGTCAGCCGCGGCGAGACGCCGCGGCTGTGGATCGATACGGTGACCCATGTCGCCATGGGCCGCGACAAGCGTGGCTACCGCTTGCTGCACGACAGCCGCATGGGCCGCCACGTTCTCGCCGAGTCGCACGAGATCGCCGACATCGTGCGGGCGGCGACCACCTATGTGGCGCGCCGCCTGGTCGAACGGCAACGCGCGCTCGCCGAGGATCCCGATCTCGCCGTGCGCGCTCCGGCCAAGGAGGCCGCGCATTACCGCCGGCGCCGCCGCCGGCGGACGTTCGGCGCGGTCGCGCTCGGCTTTGTCATCGGCGCATTGACGCTGTTCGTTGCCGTTTTGCTGTTGGCGGGGCGTCCTTAAGCGAGCGTACGGCGCGCGACTTCGCCGATCGTGCCGTCGGCGGCGCGCTGCCGGGCGATCATTTCGCAGCGCCAGTTCCGTTCCGTCGTGCCGTCGATTTTGAAAACATGATAACCGGCCGCGTCTTCGCCGCCATGCGGCGCCGCGGCCGAGGCCGACGCCACGCCGACCGCGGCGATCTTGTTGCCGCGCGGCCCGTCGAGCCAGAAGAGCGAGGACCGGTGATCGTGACCATGCAGCAGAAGTTCGGCGCCGTTCTCGGCGAGCACGCGACGCAAGGCGGCGCCGTCGATGAGGCGGCGCAGATAGCGCCGCGGCGGGCTTGCCGGCGGATGATGAATAAGCACGACGCGGAACGCGCCGCGCGTTGCGTCGAGGGCTTCGGCGAGGCGAACGAGCTGCCGCTCGCCGAGCCGGCCGGTCGCCATAAACGGCCCGGTCGGCACCCCGGTCGACAGCGCGATCAGCGCCACCTCACCGCGCCGCCGCACGAACGGGAAATCGTCGAGGCCGTCGTCGCCGCGCATATAGTCGCCCCAGAACTGCGCCGGCAGCCGCTCGACGCCGCGGACATAGGCGTCGTGATTGCCCGGCACGACCGTGACGTCATGGGCGTCGCCGAGGGTTTGCAGCCAGGCAGCCGCGCGCGCGTACTCTTCGGGCAGGGAAAAATTGACCAGGTCGCCGGTGACAGCGACGTGGTCGAAGCTTTGCGTTTTGAGGTCGGCCACGAGCGCGTCGAGAACTTCGGGGCGATGGATGCGTTTGCGCTTGCGGCGCCAATTGACCACGCCGAGGCCGCGCTTGCTCAAAAGCTGCGATCTACGCGGCCCGACGGCAAGGTGCGGGTCGGACAAATGGGCGAGCACGAACATCGCAGCACACGAAACGGCGGGAATCGCCGTTCAGCATCGCAGAGGCGGCATAACAAATCACGAACTTCCGATGATGATGCCGGCGGCAAAAACCAGCGCGCCGCCGACGATGACCTGGAAGGCCGCGTGCAGGAACGGCGTATCCATGAAATGGGTGCGGATCCAGGAGATCGCGACCAGTTCGACGGCGACCACGGCGAAGGCGAGCGAGGTCGCGACGTAGAAATGCGGGATCAGATAGGGCAGCGCATGGCCGAGGCCGCCGAGCGCGGTCATCGTGCCGCAGACCGCGCCGCGCACCAGTGGCGCGCCGCGTCCAGTGAGCGAGCCGTCGTCCGAGAGCGCCTCGGCAAAGGCCATCGAAATCCCGGCGCCGATCGCGGCGGCAAGCCCGACCAGAAAGGTCGACCAGGTATTGTGCGTGGCGAATGCCGCGGCGAACAGCGGCGCCAGCGTCGACACCGAGCCGTCCATCAGCCCGGCAAGGCCCGGCTGCACATATTGCAGCATGAACATGCGGCGCGCCGTCTGGTCCTCGGCGTTGCGCGCCGTCGGCGTCAATTTCTCGCCGAGCTCATGGGCCAGCGCTTCGTGCTTGTCCTCGGCGGCGGCCAGGCGCCGCAGCAGGTCGCGCACGGCGTCGTCGTGCGCGCCTTGCGCCGCGCGGCGATAAAAGCGCGCGGTTTCGTATTCCATCTCTTCGGCGAATTTGCGCGTGGCCTCGAGACCCAGCGTGCGGTTGAGCCAGATCGGCCGCCGCGGCACAAAGCCTTTGACGTCCTGGCGGCGGATCAGCGGCAGAAAGTCGCCGAATTTTCTGCGATGAAGTTCGAGCAACATGTCGCGATGCCCGATCTCTTCCTGCGCCATTTTATCGTACATATCCGCGGTGTCGGGATAGGAGCCGCGAAGCCGGTCGGCGAAGGAGCGGTAAATGCGGTTGTCTTCGTCTTCGTTGGAAATGGCGAGCGCAAGAATTTCCTGCTCGTTCAGCGCGGCAAAGCTTTTCACGGGCTACCCTCGGTGGCGTAATTTGCGCAGCGTGCGTAACCCTATCTTAGAACAATTCTAATTAGTGAGGCCAGTCCAGGATTAAAGCCATGCGCCTTGACGCCATCCGCCGCCCATTCGAGCCGGCTATCCGATGGTTTTTCCACGCCTATTGGCGGTTCGCGCGGGGCCTGACCGTCGGCGTGCGCGGCCTTGTTTTCGACGGCGAAGGCCGCGTTTTTCTGGTCAAGCATTCCTACGTCGCCGGCTGGCATTTGCCGGGCGGCGGGGTCGAGACCGGCGAGACGCTGATCGCCGCACTCGAACGCGAACTGCGGGAAGAGGGCAATATCGAGCCGACCGAGCCGCCGGTGCTGCATGCGGTCTATTTCAACCGCCGCGTCTCGCGGCGCGATCACGTCGCGCTCTATATCGTGCGCGCGTTCCGCCAGACCGCGCCGCCGCAGCCGAACAGCGAAATCGTGGCGCACGGCTTTTTCGCGCCGACCGAATTCCCTGCCGACACCTCGCGCGCGACCCGCGAGCGCATCGCCGAGGTACTGACCGGCCGCATGGCCGCCGAAATCTGGTGACGATTTGGACCGTATCAGCCTCGTTCAGCCAAGCCGCGCGCGATCGTGCGGCGCGGCAAAATCGATCAGCGGTCCGATCGGCACGATGCCGGTCGGATTGACCTGCCGCTGACTGCCATAATAGTGCCGCTTGATGTGATCGATGCTCACGGTGTCGGCGACGCCGGGCACTTGATAAAGCTCGCGCGTGTAATTCCATAGATTGGGATAATCGGCGAGGCGACGCAAATTGCATTTGAAATGGCCGTGATAGACGCTGTCGAACCGGACCAGCGTGGGGAACAGCCGCCAGTCCGCTTCGGTGATCTGCCGGCCCACCAGATAGCGCTGCCGCGACAGCCGCGCTTCGAGCCGATCGAAGGTGTCGAACAGCGTGCGCGCGGCTTCTTCGTAAGCGTCCTGGCTCGTGGCAAAGCCGGCGCGGTAAACGCCGTTGTTGACGGTCGCATAGGTCAGCGCGTTGACCTCGTCGATCTCGGCGCGCAACGCGGCCGGATAGTAATCGGTGCGCACGTCGGTAAACGCAGCGAACGCCGAATTGAGCATGCGGATGATTTCGGAAGATTCGTTGTTGACGATGGTGCGCCGCTTCTTGTCCCACAGCACCGGCACCGAGACGCGGCCGGTATAGTGCGGATCGGCGAGCAGATAGATTTCGGCAAGCGTCGATTTGCCGTTGACGTCGTCGCGGGTGCCGCCGCGCGCGGTGCCGAATTCCCAGCCGGTCTTGCCGTAGAGCGGTTCGGCGATCGAAACCGAGATGACATCGTCGAGCTTCTTGAGCTTGCGGAAGATCAGCGTGCGATGCGCCCACGGGCAGGCGAGCGAAACGTAGAGGTGATAGCGGCCGGCTTCGGCGGCGAAACCGCCTTCGCCCGCCGGACCGGCGCTGCCGTCGGCGGTGACGAAATCGCGAAAGCGGGTGTCCGGCCGGACGAAACGGCCGTTGGTGGTGCGCGAAATATCCTCTTGCCAGGCGCCGTTGACGAGCAGGCCCATCGTCCTCTCCGTCTTTTTGCCTGTCTAATGTAATCATTCCCGGGACCGGCGATAGTGCGCTGGACCTCGAACGGTCCGGATGCTACGCGGCGGCACGATGAACGAGATTTCGCTGACCATCTTGCCCGAAACGGCCGACGACGCGGTAGCGATCGAGCGCTTGCACGAGCGCGCGTTCGGTCCCGGACGCTACGCCAAAACCGCGTATCGGCTGCGCGAGCAGGTCGCGCACCGGCTCGAAGTGTCGTTCACTGCGCGGATCGGCACGTTGCTGGTCGGCTCGGTGCGGCTGTCGCCGGTTCGCATCGGCGAGACCAAGGCGCTGCTGCTGGGCCCGCTCACGGTCGAGCCGGCGTTTCGCGAGCAGGGCGTCGGCCAGGCTTTGATCGAGCGAGCGCTCAAGCAAGCAAAGGCGAACGGCCACCGCCTCGTCATCCTGGTCGGCGACGAGCCATATTACGGCAAGAGCGGGTTCAAGCGCATTCCGGCCGGGCGCGCGAGCATGCCGGGCCCGGTCGATCCGGCGCGGCTTCTCGTCGCCGAGCTCGAGGCCGGCGCTTTCGACGGCGTGTCGGGAGCGATCCGGCCAGATTGAACGTCAGCGTCCCTCGCGCGCCCAGGTGCCGGCGAGGCTGCCGAGCAGGAGCAAAAGGCCAAGCAGTCCGGCGAAGATCGGCAACACGCCGATACCGCGCACCACGCTGGCGTCGCGCATTTTAAGGCCGATCCAGTCGTCGCCCTTATAGGCATCGCCGGAGCGCACCGCGACGATGCGCGGAATATCGAGCCCGGAGCCGTCGTCGAGCCGCCGCGACGCGCCGCCGGTCGCGTCGGTGAGCGGCGCCAGCACCTGCGTCGTCGACGTCACCTCGGCATATTCGCGCGGATTGGCGGGGCCGATATTGACCAGCGCATTGAGCTTGCCGTCGGTGGCGCGCCACAGCCCGAGTTCGTTGGCGGCGACGCTGGATTCCCAGACGCCGGGCTCGGTCGGCTCAAGCTTGAGCGTGCGCGTCGCACCCGACGGCGAGGTCAGCGTCACGTCGGACACTTCATCCGCCATGGTTTGCCGCCGCACCACCAGATTATGCCCGCTCACCTTAAGCCGCAGCGCCTCCTCTTCGAGGTCCGGCTCTTTCATCAACCAGTGCGACAGCCGGCGGAGCAAATCGAGATGCGGACCGCCGCCTTGAAAGCCGCGCGCCCACAGCCACAGTTGATCGGACAACAGCAGCGCCACGCGACCTTCGCCCTCGTGCGACAGCACCAGCAACGGCTTTTGGTCCGGTCCCTGCAGCACCGGTATGCCGGTGGTGCTGGTGGTGTCGACGATGCGGAACCACTGGCTCCAGTGCGGCGGGTCGCTGTCGGAGCCTTCGAGGCCCCGGGTCACCGGATGACGCCGGCCGAGCTCGGTCAGCCTCGGGCGGTAAGCTTCGTCGGTCACGTTGCCGGTCGGCTCGGCCGGCAGGATGGCGTCGAGCGGTGTGCGCCAGATGCTGGTCGGGCTCGCATAATCCGGTCCGGCGGCGATCAGGACGGCGCCGCCGTCGCGAACGTAACGGGTGATGTTGTCGAAATAGATGATCGGCAGCACGCCCTGCCGCGCGTAGCGGTCGAAGATGATGAGCTGAAATTCATCGATCTTCTGCTGGAACAGTTCGCGCGTCGGAAATGCGATCAGCGATAGTTCGTTGATCGGCGTGCCGTCCTGCTTCTCCGGCGGGCGCAAAATGGTGAAATGCACGAGATCGACGGAAGGGTCCGATTTGAGGAGATTGCGCCAGGTCCGCTCGCCGGCATGCGGCTCGCCGGAAACCAGCAGCACCCGCAATTTGTCGCGCACGCCGTCGATCGAGACCACGGCGCGATTGTTGACCAGCGTGAGTTCGCCGCCCGGCAGCGGCGAGGCCTCGATCTCGACGATGTTTTGCCCCTCATGCGGGATCGGAATCGTCACGTCCTGCGGCACGCCGACGGGAACCGTGCGCCGGTCGATCACGTCGCCGTCGCGGCGCACCGTCACCGCGGCGACCTTCTCGGCGGCGCCCTGATCCTCGATGCGATAGGTGATGGTCTGCGGCTGGCCGACAATACCGAAGCGCGGCGCGGCGATGAGCGCGACCCGGCGGTCGCGTTCGTTCCTGTGCCCGGTGATCAGCGCGTGGACCGGCGCGGCAAAGCCAAGCGCGCCGGCGTCGCTCGGCACGTCGTGGACGCGGCCGTCGGTGATCATGATGACTCCGGCGACGCGATCGGGCGGCACGTCGGCGAGCGTCGAGCCGAGCGCGGTGAACAGGCGCGTGCCGTCGGTCTCGCCGTCAGCCTGACCGGCTTCGACCACGCGCGTTTCCAGGCCGGGGATGTGGCCGAGCCGCTCGACCACCGCCTGGCGCGCCGCTTCGGTCTGCTGGGTGCGGTCGCCGAAACTCTGGCTCGGGCTCTTGTCGACGACGACGACCGCGATCGAGCTTAACGGATCGCGATCCTCGCGGGTCAGCGACGGGTTCCCAAGCGCCAGCACGACCAGCGCCAGCGCCAAGGTGCGGATCGCGGCGCCCCGACTGCGCGAGGCGAACAGCAAAAGCGAAAACAGACACGCCGCGGCGATCGCCGCCCACAGCACCGGCGCGCTGACCAGAGGAGCGAAGGCAATACCCAGGTTCATGGTCAACACACCATCGTTCGAACGTAGCCCGACCGCGAATAGGCCAAAATGTCATCATCGCGGGTCACGAGCACCATTCTGGATTCGCGTGCGGTCGCGATGATGATGCGATCGGCCGGATCGCCAGGCGGCGATCCCGGCAAGTCGCATGAGCCCGCAAGAATATCGATTGTGAGTTCGGGCGTTACCGCTTCCATCATATCGATCGTCTGTCGAAACCATTTTATGACCGGCATGGCGAGTACAATTCGCTTCTTGCGCACGAGATTAGCGATCTCCCACACCGTTATCGGCGAGACGTTTAGTTTGTTTTCGGTGACAGCCTTACGCGCGTCGCCGGCCAACTCGGCACCTTCCGCCAGCCACAGTACGGCGCAGGTATCGAGGAGAAGATCACTCATTGACGAGCCGACCTTCCTCCGCATTCCATTTATCGTCCGATGGGGCCGTGAGATCGGTCTCGGGCAAAATCGTGACTGTTCCCGCCATGCAGCCCCACGGGTCACGCTTTTGTAGCGGTACGCCAGAGAGCGGGCGCCGAAAAGTAACTTGGCGCTTCGCCAAGTCGACGGCCTCCGTGCGCCAGCCAAACTCAAGCCAGGCCCGCGCGTGAGAATGGCCGGTTTCGTTGTTACTCCACCAAGCTTCATGCTTGTAGGCGCTTTTAGGAAGTTTGAAGCCCAAAACACTCTCGATCTCGCTGAAGCTCATTCGATGGGTTGCGCGGTTCCCTTGGCCGAGGAACTGCGGCAGCGCTTCGTATTTGCTCATGACAATCCCCTACCGCTGTGAACAGTAGTAAGATTTCATATGTTATTACTATTGTCAATAGTAACAAGTCCTATTGCCCCAACCGCTCGAGCAGCGCCGGCACGTGCACCTGATCCGCCTTGTAGTTGCCGGTGAGCGTGTACATGACGATGTTGACGCCGGCGCGGAACGCCATTTCGCGCTGGCGCGGCTCGCCCTCGACCATCGGCAGCATCGGCTGGCCGTCGGAACGCGTCGCCCATGCGCCGGCAAAATCGTTCGAGGTGATCAGGATCGAGGACACCCCGTCGCCGCCGCGCGCCGGGCGGTTCGCCCGCTCCTCGTCCTCATCGGCCGACGGCAGCGCCGCGACCCAGAGCTGGCCGGTATCGAAGCGGCCGGGAAAGTCGCGCAACAGATAAAACGTCTTGGTCAGGACGTGATCGCGCGGCACCGGCTCGAGCTCGGGAATATCGAGGGACGAAAGGATTTTGCGCAGTTCGAGCATACCCGGGCTACGCGTGTCGCCGCCCGGCCCGGGCGGCGCGACGACGGCGTCGCGGGTGTCGAACAGCACCGTGCCGCCGTCCTTCATGTAGGTGTCGATGCGCTTGAGCGCGGCGTCGGACGGCCGCGCAACCCCCGGCACGATCGGCCAATAGATCAGCGGATAGAACGCAAGCTCGTCTTTGGCGATGTCGAGGCCGATCGGATCGCCCGGCTCGAGCGCGGTGCGCTGCGCCAGGAACAGCGTCAGGCCGGCCAGTCCGGCCTTGCTGATGGTATCGGTGTCGGCGTCGCCGGTGATCACATAAGCGAGCTTGGTTTCGAGCGCCGACTGCGGCACGGCGGGATTGGGCGTTTCTTCCTGTGCGCGCGCGTGCCCGAGCGTCAGCGCCAGCGCGGCAATGACCAGCAGCGAAGCCGTCGCGGCGCGCGAGGCGCGCGGAAGGAGGCGCTGGATGCCGCCGCCGAGGAACAGCACGACGAGCGAGTCGAGCAACAACAGCCCGAGCGCGCCGAGGAAGATCGGCCCGCGCAAATCCTGCGGCTCGCTGGTGCGGTAGATCGCATGGCTGGCGGTGACCAGCGGCGCGAAATCGAGCGGCGCCAGGCGATCGCTCGGCGACAGCGTATTGACGGCAAATAAACTCTCCGGCGGCCCGTAAAAGCCCGGCGGATGCTCGGCCGTGGCGCCGCCCGAAAAGTCCGCCGGCACTGGACGGGCCGTTGGCGGCGGCGCGATGAAGCTGCCGAAGCCGTCGAGCATATGGCTCGGCTGAACCACCTGGTTCACGCTCCTGGTTTTGGCGGCGCCGGCATCGGCGACATTGGTCGTGCCGGCCAGCGCGACAATGCGCTTGAGCATTTCGACGAAAGCTGCCCGACAGCGGCAAATCCGACCAGCGCGTGTCGCCGGTGACGTGGAACAACACGATCAAACCCTTGCCGCGCCGCGCGGCGGTGACTAGCGGCGTGCCGTCGGCAAGCGTCGCCCAGGTATTGTCGCTCAGCGTCGCATCGGGCTCGGCCAGGACCTGGCGGGTGACGGTGACGTCGTTCGGCACCGGCATGCCGGCGAACGGGCTGTCGCGGGAAAACGCGGCGAGCGGCTGCGGCTTGTCCCAGCTCAGGCTGCCGCCGAGGATGCGGCCGCCGCGCCGCAGCTTGACCGGCACGAGATCGTCGTCGGAGGCGGCAAGGCGCGGGCCGGCGAACCGCACCAATACGCCGCCGTCCTCGATCCAGTGCGCGAGCCGATCATGGGCGTCGCCGACATTGCCGACGTCGGTCAGGATCAGCATCGGCAGATTTTGATCGAGAAAATGCGTCGACCGCCTCGGCCGGCGACTGGCCCTGCGTCAGCCGCACATCGGCGAACGGTTCGAGCGCGCGCTGGACGTAATAGCTCGACGACAACAGCGGCTCCGCCATGTCGGCGATGGCGCCGGAAACGATGCCGACCGTGCGCCGCCGCCAGCGCTTGTCGAGGAGTTGCACCGCGCCGGCCGAGCGTTCGCCGGAAATCTCGAGGCGCGCGATATCGTTGCGGAGCTCGACCGGCAGATCGAAGCGGGCGTCGGCTTCGCGATCGGCGGCTTTGAAGGCAAACGCCGCCTCGCCGAGCGGCAAACCCTTGAGGTCGAACGCGCGCACCGTGCCGGTCTCGGCCGCGCCAGCGGCGGCGCGCAGCACCTTGACGCTCAACGCGCCGGCCGCATTATCGGCTGCGGTGAGCGCGCGGGCGCCCGGAATGCCGCCGGCGACGACCGTCAGCGGATGCCGGCCGACCGCCTGCGCCAGGCTTTTGACGAAGCTCGGCGCCGCTGCCGAGATCGACGCCGTCGGACAGCCAGACCAGCTCGACGTCCGGCGTCGCGGCCAGGAACCGCGACAACGAGGGCAGCGTCGTCGGCGCGGTCGAACGTGTACGGCATCGGCTGCATCTGGTGCAGCCGCACGCGCGCCGAACCCGCGGTCTCCAACGAAATGTCGCGCGCGCCTGCGGATAGTGGAATGAGCGCCACGGCGCGGCGTCGCATCCTCGGCGCGGGCGATGATATCGTCGGCGGTGCGCAGGCGCGCATCCCAGGTCGCCGCGGCCGGCCAACTGTCGTCGATCAGGATCGCGACCGGCGCGCTGGTTTTTGTCGTCACCAGCGGCGGATGCCACAGCG
This sequence comes from uncultured Alphaproteobacteria bacterium, assembly GCA_963729335.1. Taxonomy (GTDB): domain Bacteria; phylum Pseudomonadota; class Alphaproteobacteria; order Rhizobiales; family Xanthobacteraceae; genus BOG-931. Next base: position 130,523 of record CAVSNN010000001.1, on the reverse strand, counting down.
GGCCGGCGGCGGCGACGATGACAAGGGCGGCGAGCGTAAGCCGCATCAGCGTCAGCCACCACGGCGTGCGGGCCGGGGTTTCTTCCCTGGGCGCGATTTCGAGCAGAAACCGCGTCGGCGGAAAATCAAGCCGGCGCGGCCGCGGCGGAATCAATCGCAATAGCCACCACAGCACCGGCAGCGTGATGCAGCCCGATGAGAACCAGCGGTTCGGCAAAGCCGAGCGGAAATGCGCCGATCATGTCGGCACCCTGGACTCGGCCGAGCCATGCAGCCGCATGGCGTTATGCGCCGTGCCGGCGCCGATGCGCGCGTGCAATGCGAGCAAGAGTTCGCTCGCCGGGCGATCGGTGCGGTGGATCGCGAAGCTGAAGCCGAGCCGGTCGGTCTCGCTGCGGATTTCGGCGCGGTGCCGCGCAACGCGCGCGGCGTAATCGGCGCGCCAGGTCTCGGCGCGGCCGGCGGTGATCCGGCCGCCGCCCTCCGGTTCGACGAATTCGATGCGGCCCCAATAGGGGAACGTCTCCTCCGCCGGATCGACGATCTGCACGACGTGGCCGTGGGCGCCGCTGCCGGAGAGCTGCGTGACGGTGCGGCGCACCTCGCCGATCTCGCTCCACAGATCGGACAGCAGCACGACCTCGGCGAGCGGGGAGGGTGCAAAATTCGGCGGCAGGCTGGTCCGCTCGTTGCGATCGTAGGCGATGGCCTGCGCGATCAGCTCGATGACATTGCGGCTGCCAGTCGGCCGCGTCAGGCCGGGAATGCCGACGCGCTCGCCGCCTTCGACCAACACCTCGGCCAGCGCCAGCGTCACGACCAGCGTGCGGTAGAGCTTGGTGTCGCGGACCAGCGGGGACGCGAAATACATCGACGGCGACCGGTCGGGCCAGATCCACACCGTGTGCGCGGCCTCCCATTCCTGTTCGCGCACGTAGAGATGATCGTCGCGCGCCGAGCGCCGCCAATCGACGCGCGCCGCCGGCTCGCCGGAGACGAAGCGGCGGTATTGCCAGAAATTCTCACCCGGTCCGGCGCGGCGCCGGCCATGCAGGCCGTGAATGACGGTCGCCGCGACCCGCCGCGCCTCCAGAATCAAGCGCGGCATGCTGGCGGCAAGCGTCCGACCTTCGCCGACCGCGCGGCCAACTGCGGCACCGTCCTGGGATGTGCGCTGATTGGAGCGCGTGGCCTCGGCCGCCATTCGCCTATCCGATCCGAGCCTTCAGGCGCCCGATCACACCCTCAATGCTTTCGCCCTCGGCGCGTGCGGTGAAAGTGAGCGCCATGCGATGCTTGAGCACCGGCTCGGCGAGATCGGTCACGTCGTCGATCGAAGGCGCGAGGCGGCCGTCGAGCAGCGCGCGGGCGCGCACCGCGAGCATCAGCGCCTGGCTTGCCCGCGGGCTCGGTCCCCAGGCGATCAACTTGGCGCCGTCGCCGCCCTGCGTCCCGGGACGCGCCGAGCGCACCAGAGCGAGGATCGCCTCGACCACGGATTCGCCGACCGGTAGGCGCCGCACCAGGCGTTGCGCGGCCATCAGCTCGTCGGCGGTCATCGCCGGCTTGGCCCGCGTCTCTTCGGCGCCGGTCGTTTCGAACAGAATTTTGCGCTCGGCGTCGCGGTCGGGATAATCGACGTCGATCTCCATCAGGAAGCGATCGAGCTGCGCCTCCGGCAGCGGATAGGTGCCTTCCTGCTCCAGCGGATTTTGCGTGGCGAGCACGTGAAACGGCCGGGGTAGATCGTGGCGCGTGCCGGCGACCGTGACGTGCTGTTCCTGCATGGCCTGCAACAGCGCCGACTGCGTGCGCGGACTGGCGCGGTTGATCTCGTCGGCCATCAAGAGCTGGGCAAACACCGGCCCGGAGATAAAACGGAAATTACGCTTGCCGGTGGTGGCGCTTTCCTCCAAGACTTCGCTGCCGACAATGTCGGACGGCATCAGATCCGGGGTGAACTGGATGCGCCGTGCATCGAGCCCGAGCACGGTGCCCAGCGTGTCGACCAGTTTGGTTTTGGCCAAACCCGGCACGCCCAGCAGAATGGCATGGCCGCCGGACAAAATAGTGATCAGCGCCTGCTCGACCACTTTGTCCTGGCCGAAGATCACCGTGCCGATCGCGGTCTTGGCCGCTCGCACATGTGCTGCGGTCGATTCGGCGGACCGCACGATCATGTCTTCGAGCTTTTCGAGCCCTTCGCCGCCGCCAGCGGGCATGGCTAACTCCTTGTATTCATACTGTGTTCTTGTATCGGATCGGATTCGCGCCAGATGCACGAATCAGCAGCAGTCAGCATTGCACGCCCGTTAGGCACATAACATGCAATATATGCGCCAGCGGCACGGTTCCGATCGGGCGCGAAATCTTCATCCACAAGGTTACACGACTGGGTTTGGGCGCTTCGAATGGTTTTGGCGTTGAGCGTGCCCGCGGATGCGCCCCCGGAGCCGAAGTCCAGCGCAGGGTCAAGGCAAACCATGGCAAAGGAAGGGCAACCGGGTCTTGAAGCGATCACGGGTGCGCTAGCGCGCGCCGGTAAGGGATTGCCGCCGGTCGAAAAGTGGAATCCGCCGTTCTGCGGCGATCTCGACATGCGCATCGCCGCCGACGGCACTTGGTTCTATCTCAAGACGCCGATCGGCCGGCCGGCGCTGGTCAAGCTGTTCGCTTCGGTGCTCAAGCGCGAGGGCGACGGATATTTCCTGGTCACGCCGGTCGAGAAATGCGGTATTCGCGTCGACGATGCGCCATTCCTCGCCGTCGAGCTGAATGTCGAGGACGGCGCCGCCGGGCAAGTGCTCAATTTCCGCACCAATGTCGACGATTGGGTCGCCTGCGGCGGCGATCATCGGCTGCGTTTCGAGCCGGAAGCCGGCACCGGGGGGCTTAAGCCTTATCTTCATGTCCGCCGCGACCTGTGGGCGAAAGTGACGCGTACGCTGTTCTTCGATCTCGTCGAACTCGGCGAACAGCGCGAGATTGACGGCAGGACCATGTTCGGCGTGTCATCCGCCGGGATGTTCTTTCCGATGGCGCCGGCGGAGCAAATGAGGGATTTTGCGTGAACGATCGCGGCGCCCCATTGCAGCGTCAGGCAACGGCGAGCTTTTTCGACCGCGCCCGCGCCCGGCTTACGCTCGACGTGCCGCCGGCGCTGACCGATCCCAATGCCGAGGGCGCGCGCGGCGATCTCGACCTCAATCCGGACATGTGGGTTCGCGCCGGCGTCAAGGCGACGAGGCCCGCGGCGGTGCTGGTTCCCGTGATCGATCGGCGCGAACCGACGGTGCTGTTGACGCTGCGCACCGCCGAACTTACAAGCCATGCCGGGCAGGTGGCGTTTCCCGGCGGCAAGATCGATCCCACCGACGCGAGCCCGGTCGCGGCGGCGCTACGTGAAGCAAAAGAAGAGATCGGGCTTGAGCCAAGCCTGATCGAGCCGATCGGCTATCTCGACCTCTATCTGACTTTTTCCGGTTTCCGCATTTTGCCGACGGTGGCGCGGGTCAAGCCGGATTTCACGCTCGTGCTCAATCCGCGCGAAGTCGTCGAGACCTTCGAAGTGCCGCTCGCCTACGTGATGATGCCCGACAATCACCAGCGCAAAACGCGCGATTGGAAGGGGCTGCGGCGCGATTATTACGCGATCGAATTCGAGAATCGCAACATTTGGGGCATCACCGCGGGTATTCTGCGAAACCTCTACGACCGGGTCTACGCCGCATGATCAGGCCAATCTTCATCGAGATCGGGCTGTTTCTAACGCCGTTCGTGCTCTATGCCGCCTTCCTGCTGGCGACGCGCGCGGGGATGCTCGATCCTGCGGCATGGACGATGCGGCGCCTGGCGGCGCTCGTCATTGTGTCGCTCTTGCTGGTGGTCGGAAGCTTCCTGATCTTGGCGCAGTTCTCGGGCGCGCCGCCGGGCTCGACCTACGTGCCGGCGCATCTCGACAACGGCAGGCTCGTGCCGGGAGCGACGCGGTGATGCAAACGACGCGGCTTGACGACGCGGCCTGGCTTACGGACGGCGAGGTCGCGCGGCTCTTGGCGCTGCTCGACCGCGACGGCGAACAAGCGCGCGTGGTCGGTGGCGCGGTGCGCAATGCGCTGATGCGGATTGCCGTCGCCGAAGTCGACGTGGCGACCACGGCGCTGCCCGAAGAAGTCAAGCGCCGCGTGGAGGCGGCCGGGCTGAAGGTCAAACCGACCGGGATAGAGCACGGCACCGTGACCGTCGTCATCGACCGCAAGCCGTTCGAAGTCACGACGCTGCGGCGCGACGTCGAAACCTACGGCCGCAAGGCCAAGGTCGTGTTCGGCCGCGATTGGATTGAGGACGCAAAGCGGCGCGACTTCACCATCAATGGCTTGTCGGTCTCGGCGGACGGCACGGTTTACGACTATGTCGACGGCATCGCCGACATCGCCGCGCGCCGCGTGCGCTTCATCGGCGAGCCGGCGCAGCGGATCGCCGAAGATTATTTGCGCATATTGCGGTTCTTTCGCTTTCACGCCTGGTACGGCGCGGGCGTCCCCGACGCCGCCGGACTGCACGCCTGCATCCAGGCCCGTGCCGGGCTTGAGGCGCTGTCGCGCGAGCGGGTGCGTATGGAATTGCTGAAGCTTCTCGCCGCGCCGCACGCGAGCCCGACGCTCGCGGTCATGGCGGAATCGGGCATCCTTGGCCCGGTACTCGGCGGCGTGCCGCTCTTGGCGAGCTTCGAGAACATGGCGAAGGTCGAGGCGGCGACAAGCGTTGCGGCCGACGCGGTGCGGCGGCTCGGCGCGCTCAACGTGCAGGTCAAGGAAGATGGCGAGCGGCTGGCGCAACGGCTGCGTCTCACCAACGCCGAAGCCGAGCGGCTCCTTGCCCTCGAGCACTGGTGGCGCGTGACACCGGCGTCCGGCGATCAAGCCGCCCATGCGCTGCTTTATCGTGTCGGCCCGCAGTCGTTTGCCGATCGCGTGATGCTCGCCTGGTCGCGCTCGGCTGCGGGCGCGGCGGATCGCGCCTGGCACGATCTCGCCAATCTGCCGCAACGCTGGACGGCGCCGGTCTTCCCGCTGAAAGCGGCCGACTTCACCCGACGCGGCATCGCCGCAGGACCGGCCTTGGGCGCTGCGCTGCGCGCGGCCGAAGCAGCCTGGATCGCGGCGGACTTTCCGGGCGAACGCGGCGCGCTTGACGCAATCGCCGACCGCACGGCGCGCGACGCGGCCGTGTCCCGCTAAAATCTCATCCGTTCGATAAGGACACCCGTTCGCGCAGCGAGCGCAGCCGACGCCGGCTTCGCATCGCGACGTCCCGCACGCGCGGTCGCAGCCGCGCCATCATGCGGCGCGGCGCGAGGCGTTCGACCTGCATTTGGTTGCCGCGCCAGACGAAGCCGTTGCCGTGGAGTGCGCTGACAAACAGCACGGGCAACAGCAAATCGCGCATAAGTCCATAGAGCGGATAAAGCGCGCAGAGGTGCCAGCCCGCGACTGCGGCAAGCACCATTTCGCCGCCATACCACAGCGCCGCAAATACTCCGACGCAGAGCGCGGTGGGAAAACCGAGCGTACTTGCCAGGAATGCGACGGCGATCATCGGCAGCACGCCGCCGGACAGGATTTCCGGCAGGAAATAGAGCAAGAAACTCGCGCGGCGCAGGCGCGCCCAGCGTAATTGCCGGTTCCATACCTCGGCGGCGCTGCGTCGGCCGAGCGGCTGCGCCAGCGGCCGATCGACCAGCCGCACCTTCAGACCCGCCCCGCGCACCACCTTGGTCGCCGCGGCGTCTTCGGCGACCTCCTTGGCGAGCGCCTCGATGCCGCCCGCGGCATCGAGATCGGCGCGCCGCCACAGCATGGTCTTGCCCTGCGCAAACCCGCAGCCGAAGGCGTCGACGACATATTGCCAGCGCGCCTGATAAGTGTTGAGGAACGCGCATTCGACTTCCGCCCAAATCCCGTCGGGGCGGCAACCGATCGGCGGGGAGGCGACAAGACCGGTATCGCTGCGCCAGCTGGCGAACAGCCGCTGAATGTAATCGCGCGGCATTAGCACATTGCTGTCGGCGATGACGATCCAGTCATGGGCCGCAGCGCGCCAGCCTTTGACCACGTTGTTGAGCTTAGGATTGGGGCTCATCCGCTCGTCGCCAATGAGAAGCCGCGCCGCAACGCCGGGGTTCTCCGCCATCAAACTCCTGACGAGCGGCACGACGGGATCTTTTGCGGCAGCGACGCAGAACAGGATTTCGTAATGCGGATAATCGAGCGCGAACGTCGAAGACAGCGTATCGACGGCATAGTTGTCGATTCCGCAAAGCGGGCGCACGATGCTTATGGAAGGGCATTGGCTGACCGGGGAATGAAGGGTCGACAGCGGCTCGCGCCGCACGCCTTGCCGGAAGCGGCGGATCGCAATCGCGATGCTCGCGAGCTGGACGCCGCTGACAACAATACAGAAGGTCGCGGCGGCGAGAATCGGCGCTGTCATCGAAGGCAGATTTAGCCGGGCGCCATGACAGAGCTGTGACTCAAATCTTAATACAATGAGTTGCCGCGTTAACTTTTGCTGTCATTGTCCTGCAATCGAACGCATTTACAGTCAAACCCGGATGGAACAGGCGCGGGATTACGCTCGGTGACGTTCGGGCACGGCCCCATAAGGTTCCGCACGCTCTTTATTTCCGATGTGCATCTCGGCGCGCGCGGCTGCCAGGCCGAGCAGCTTCTCGACTTTCTGCGCTACTACGATGCGCAGACGATCTATCTCGTCGGCGACATCGTCGACGGCTGGCAGCTGAAATCCGGCTGGTACTGGCCGCAAGCCCATAACGACGTGGTGCAGAAGCTCTTGCGCAAGGCGCGCAAGGGCACCCGCATCATCTATTTGCCCGGCAATCACGACGAATTCTTGCGCGACTATTACGGCACCCATTTCGGCGGCATCGAGGTGGTCGAGCGGGCGGTCCATCAGGCCGCCGACGGCCGGCGTTATCTGGTGGTGCATGGCGACGCCTTCGACATGGTGGTCAAGCACGCGCGCTGGCTGGCGCTGCTCGGCGACACTGCTTATGACTTCGCCATCCTGGTCAACCGCTATTTCAACGCCATCCGCCGCCGCCTCGGCTTTCGCTACTGGTCGCTGTCGCAATGGGCCAAGCACAAGGTCAAGAACGCGGTGAATTATATTGGCGCCTTCGAGCAGACGCTGGCGAGCGAGGCGCACCGCCGCCGCGTCGACGGCGTCATTTGCGGCCACATCCATCACGCCGTGATGCACGACACGTTCGGCATCCGTTACATGAATTGCGGCGACTGGGTGGAGAGCTGCACGGCACTTGCCGAGCGCGACGACGGCAGCTTCGAGATCATCCGATGGATCGACCGCAGCGCCATGTTGCCGCCGCTGCCGGAGGAAGAGCCTGAACTGCCGATCGAACAGGACTCCGAAATCGCGGCGTGACGACTTGAGTGCCGCGCCGTGCTCCGGTCATACTCGCCCCTCGCATGGAGCTTTCCGTCCAGATCGAGCGCTGGCCGCTTGCCGAGGCTTTCACCATCAGCCGCGGCAGCAAGACCGAAGCCGTCGTAGTGACGGTCGGGCTTGCCGAGGGAGCGCACCGCGGCCGCGGCGAATGCGTGCCCTATGCGCGCTACGGCGAAACGCCCGGCGGTGTCGTCGCGGCGATCGAAGCGATGCGGCCGGCGCTTCGCCGCGGCCTCGATCGCGCGGCGCTGCAAGCGGCGATGCCGGCCGGGGCCGCGCGCAACGCGCTCGATTGCGCCTATTGGGACCTCGCCGCCAAACGATCGGGCCGGCGCGTGCACCAACTGGCCGGGCTTGCCCCGCCCAAGCCGCTGGTGACCGCCTACACGATTTCGCTCGCGGCGCCGGCGGCGATGGCCGAAGCGGCGGAACGCGCCGCGTCCCGGCCGCTCCTCAAAGTGAAACTTGGCGGCGGGGACGATGACGGCAAACGGATCGCGGCGGTGCGGCGCGCCGCGCCGCGGGCCGAACTCATCGTCGACGCCAACGAGGGATGGAACGAGCGCGAGCTTGAGCGAAACCTTGCTGCCTGCGCGGCGGCCGGCGTCACGCTCGTCGAGCAGCCGTTGCCGGAGGGCCGGGATGCCGCGCTCGCGCGCATCAAGCGAGCGATCCCGATCTGCGCCGATGAGAGCGCGCACGACCGCGCCTCGCTCGACGCGCTTACGGGAAACTACGACGCGATCAATATCAAGCTCGACAAGGCCGGCGGCCTCACCGAAGCATTGGCCTTGCTCGCCGAGGCCGAACGGCGCGGCTTGACCGTCATGGTCGGCTGCATGGTCGCGACCTCGCTGGCAATGGCGCCGGCCATGCTGGTGGCGCAGCGCGCCAAGCTGGCCGACCTCGATGGCCCGCTGTTGCTCGCCAAAGACCGCCCGGACGGCTTGCGGTATGCCGGTAGTGTCGCCGCGCCGCCCGAACCGGCATTGTGGGGGTGATCGGGGCGGAACGAACATCCCGCCGGGAAGCTGTGGGTATCTGTGGGTATCTGTGGGTATCTCGGTATGTCTTGTCGCCAATCGGATTGCGCGCATCCTTGTCATGCGGATGATTCGGTCCAGGTCTTCGGTCCAGGTCTTCGGTTCCAGGTCTTCGGTCCAGGTCTTCGGTCCAGGTCTTCGGTCCAGGTCTTCGGTCTAGGTCTTCGGTCCAGGTCTTCGGTCTCAGGTCTTGCAATGTCCAACGACCCACTGGCGCTGTCGGGCATTACCGCCGGGCTATCACAGGACGCGGAGTACGAAGCCGTTTATGCGGCGGTTACGGCAACCGAGCGCGGCCGCTGGTTTTTGACCGAATTTGCCAGCCGCAATCGCCATGCCGACACCGATGTGGTCGTCGGCGCCATCGCCCGGATTGAGGCCGCCATTCGCGGCGATGCGGCCGGAACGGAACTGAAATACACGCCGGATATCGCCGCCGCGGCCGACCGCATCCAGGACATCGCCTTCCAACTGCGCGAGCGCGCGGCCGATGCCGCGCTGTGCGACGCGCTCGATGCCGCGTTGCGCGAAATTTCCGAGGCTTGCGCCGATGGCGCGGCAGATCGCGGCGCCACGAATGGCGCGGCGCCGCCGGCCCGGAATACGGCGATCACGCCGGTCGAACCGCCCACGCCCGATGACGATTCGCTCGCCAGCCTGTTGCGGGATGACAAAAAGTTTGCCGCCGCCGCGGCCGCGCTTGCGGCCTCGCTCAGTTCGCTCGCTGGCGATTCGCCGACGGCCGGTGAGCCGCAAAGCCAGTCTTTCGACACCGCCATCCCGCCCCACGACGTTGAAGAAGCTCCCGAACCGCGTGCGGCCGAACCCGCGGATCGTCATCCGCCCTGGTACATCGAGCCACCCGACTTTGTGATTGCGCCTGCCGATCGGAAATCAGATAACGACGATATCGAATCGTCCGAACAATCCGGGCAAGCGCATCCGCTGCTGCCGGGACCGCAGCTCCTGCCCGACCCGGAAGACGATCCGGCCGATTTGTTCGAGCCCACCCCGCAATCCGTCGGCATCCCGCCTCATTTGGTGCCGGTTCCGTCCGCGGTAATGCCTGCGCCGGCTGCAACGGCGCCGCCGCCCGCGGTCGCAGCAAGGACGGAACCTTCACCGCCGCAATTGCGAATCGCGGCCGGCTCGGCGATACGTCCTGTGCCACGACCCGTGCCAAACCCGCTCGCCACGTTGAGTGCGCTGAGCGAGGAGGAGTTGATCGCCCTGTTCGGCTAGCTCTTCTGTAGGCAGCGGTGAAAATATTTTGGGCGATCGGCGTTAACCATTCGTTAACCACTCAAGTTCTCCAGTTGTTGCGTATGACACGCGGCATGGAAGTTGCTTGGGAGTTCGAGCGGATCAACAACGACGTGCAGGCGATGTGCTCTGAGTGCTCCGGGTCTGCAGGACCATTCGTTCGCGGTCCGCAGATGCTGATCATCTGGAGGCCACTATGCACAGACTTACCGGTCTTGTTTTGACGGGAGTGATGTTGTGCATGCTTGCATCGATTCCAAGCCGCGTGTCCGCGCGTGACGACGGCCGCTACGCCAATTCGCCGCTGAAAGCCTGGTTCGACCAGCTTGCCAGCGGCAAAGGCTTGTGCTGCTCGTTCGCCGACGGCGTCAGCGTCGAGAACGTCGATTGGGACACGCAAAACGGCCGCTATCGCGTGCGTCTCCAAGGACAATGGTATGTCGTGCCCGACTCGGCGGTAGTGACCGAGCCGAACAAGTTCGGTCCCGCCGTGGTATGGCCGTATCAGGACAGCGACGGTGCGACGCAAATTCGTTGCTTCCTGCCGGGCGCAGGCGCCTGATCCTCGGTAAGGTCGAGCGAGCGGCGTTACGCGACCAGCCGGGAGAACACTTCCGGATCGACATTGCCGCCGGACAGGACGGCGACGCCGATCTTGTTTTTGACGTCGACTTTGCCGGTCATCAGCGCCGCGAGCGCGACCGCGCCGCCCGGCTCGACCACGAGCTTCAATTCGGCGAAAGCAAAGGCGACGGCGGCGGCGACTTCCTCGTCGCTCACCACGACGCCGGCGCCGACCAGTGATCGGTTGATCGCGAAGGTAAGCTTGCCCGGCATGCGCGCCATCAGCGCGTCGCAAATGGTGCCGGTCAATGCGGCGTTCTCCTCGCGCCGGCCGCTGCGAAACGACCGCGCATGATCGTCGAAGCCCTGCGGCTCGGCGGTGTAGAGCGCGGCCGTCGGCACGCGCGCCTTGATGGCGAGCGCAATGCCGGCGGTGAGCCCGCCGCCGGAAGCGGTGACGACCACGATGTCGGGAGTAAGGCCGAGCGCGCCGAGATCCTCGACGATCTCGCGGCCGGCGGTGCCTTGGCCGGCAATGATCAGAGCGTCGTCGTAGGGCGGCACCAGAACGGCGCCGCGCTGCGTCGCGATGTCGTTGGCGATCGCCTCGCGATCGTCGCGGGCGCGGTCGTAGAGCACGACTTCGGCGCCGAGCGCGGCGGTGCGCTCGCGCTTGGCCCGCGGCGCATCCGCCGGCATGACGATCACGCAGCGCATGCCAAGCAGCCGCGCCGCCGCGGCGACGCCCTGCGCGTGATTGCCGGACGAAAACGCCACGACGCCGCCGGATCGCCGCTCCGGCGGGATCGCCGCGAGCTTGTTGTAGGCGCCGCGGAACTTGAATGAACCGGTATGCTGCAACGTTTCGGCTTTGAGGAAAATGCGCCCGCCGGTCATGGCGTCGAGCGCCGCCGAGGTCAAAAGCGGCGTGTGCAGCGCGACGCCGGCCAAGCGGCGGGCAGCCTCATCGACATCCGCGGCAGTGGGCAGTGCAACCGGGGCGTCCATCCGGCGCACGGTAGCGCCGCGATTGCGTCGCAAGCAAGGGCGTTCGGCGCGCTCGCGCGCGTTCGATCGTCCCGGTAAGCGCGGTTCTAGTCGAACCGTCCGGCCGCATGCGCCAGCATGGTGTAAACCTTGCCGGTGTCCGAGGTCAGATAATTGCGCGCCACGGCCGGCCCGCGATCGCCGCGCGAGACATCGTCGAGCAGCCGCTCGAACTCGTGGATATAGTGCTCGACGGTCTGCCGGAATTCGGGATCGGTGCGGTACTTGTTGCGGATTTCGTCGAACGCCTTCTGGCCCGGCTGCGTATAGAGGCGCCGGGTGAAAACGCCGCGCTCGCCGCGCTTATAGCGTTCCCACAAATCGGCGGCCGCCTCGTGGTCGATCATCCGCGCGATGTCGACCGAAAGCGAATCGATCGAAGTCGACGCTGTCCCGCGCTGCGACGCTCCTCGCCGCGCGGAGCTTCGCGCGAGGCCGGCGGCGCAATCGGCGGGCTGTCGTCGCGCGACGCGCGGGTCAGCAGATCGGACAGCCAGCCGCCGCCGTTGCGGGCGGCATTGTTGTCGTCCTTGCCGCCCGGCACCGGGCTCAGCGTCGGGCGCATTGGCGCGGCGCGTCGGCGCGCCGGTAATGTCGCGCGTCGGCGGCTGCTGCGGCGGCGTGGCGATATCGGCGCGCATCGGCCGCGCTTGGCCGCGTCCGCCGCTTGACGGCATAGAGCGGCTCGGCCTCGCGCCGCAGCGGTTCGACGGCGTCGAGCGAGCGGCCGTGCCGGGCGACGATGCGATTGAGCTCGGCCAGCGCCTCGATCTGGTCGACGATGACGCGCCGCATCTGCGCCGCGCTCTCGGCGGTTTCCTGCGGCAATTCGAAAATGCCGCGGCGCAATTCGGCGCGCGTGGTCTCGAGCTCCCGCTGCATTTCCCCCGCCATCTGCTTCATGCCTTCCATGATCTCGGTGAAGCGGCCGGCGGATTGGTTGAACATGCGCCTGCACTTCGGCGAAGGCCTCGTCGTAAACCGAGTTGAGCGCCTCGCTGGTGCGCTGGCGCTCCTCCTCCGAGGTCTTGCGCACCAGATCGTACTGCTGCTCGATCGTCTGCACGCTCTCGTTGCTGGTTTCGGCGATGATGCCGGCGATCTCGCGCGCCCGCGCCGTCGCGGTGTCGAGCGATTCCTCGAGCAGGCCGGAGAAGCGCTGCAGCCGCTGGCCGAAATCCTCGGTGCGCGCGTCGAGCGTCGAAACCAGCGTCTCGATAGTCGCGTGCCGAGTGGCGATCGAAGTCTCGGTCCGGCGGTTGCTCGGTTTCGAGCAGTTCGACCGCGTCGGCGAGCGTGCGGCCGTGCGAGCTGAACTGGTCGGCGAGGTCGCCGAGATCGTGCAGCACCTTGGCGGTCACGGTGTTGAAAGTGCCCAGATGCTGTTCCACTTTGGCGGTGGTCGCGCCGCTCTTGCTGGTGAGATCGCTCATGGCGGCGACGAACTCGGAGACGCGCGTCGCCATGGTGTGCTCGATCGAGCTCATGTTCTCCTGAGCGCCGCTGAGCACCTCTTGCAAGCAGGATGTTGGCTTCGCGCAGGCGCTCGAACAGCGCGGTGGAGTCGGAGCGCAACATGGTGTGCGTCTCCAGCATATCGGCCACGGTCGCCGCCGCGGTCTGCTTGGACTCCTCGATCGCGGTCTTGGTCGCGCGATGCAGCTCTTCGAGCGTGCGCGCGATCGTCGACTTTGGCGGCTTCGGTGACGCCCTGGGCGCCTTCCTGCATCTGCCCGAGCGTGCGCGTGATCGCGGCGGTCGCGTTCAGGCTGGCGTCGTTGATCAGCCGGGCGATCTCTTCGCTCTTGTCCATCATGGTCTGGGTGAAGACGAAGCCCTTGGCGTCGATCGCCTTCACCGCCTGCTCGGTGGCGCGGCCGACTTCGCCGGCGAATTCCTCGCCCTTGTCGGTCAACGCCGTAAGCAGTCCGTTCGACTTCTGGTCGAGCACACGCGTCATGTCGTCGACACGCTGCGTCATGGCGGTGTTGATCTCGTTGGCCTTGCCGACGAGATTGCGCGAAACTTCGGTGCTCATGCCGACCAGTTTGCGCTCGGCCTCGCTGGTCGACTTGGCAATCGCTTCGTTGGCGGCTGTGGCGCTCTTGGTGATGGTATTGCTCAGCGCGCCGGCGCTGCGGTTGAGCGAGACGGTCGCTTCCGCGGCGCTGCGGTTCAACGCTTCGGTCGCCGCCGTGCTCGCCGCCGCGCTCTTGCCGAGCGCTTCGGTGGTGTTGGCGGCGAGCTGGGTCAGCGCACGCTCGGCGCTGGTCGAATTGGTCTTGATCGATTCGGTGAGCTGCTCCATCCGCGAGTTCAGCAGATCGGCGGCGGCGCGGCTGCGCACTTCCAGCTGGTGGACGACGGCCTCGGCGCGCCCGACCAGCAGCTGCTCGAGATGGCCGACCCGGCTGTCGAGCGTGTTGGCGACTTCAAGCGCACCCTTGCCCAGCGCTCGCGTCGATTTTTGCGATCCGCTCGCCGACGGTGTCGGCGAGCTTGGCCGCGCGCATGTCGATGAGATTGGTGACGTCGCCGATGCGCTTGTCGAGCGCGGTGACGACCTCCTTGCCGCCCTCGGCGAGCGTCTTGGCGATGTCGACGACGCGGGCCGACAGCGCGTCCGTGAGGGTCTGCGAGCGGGTGTCGAGCGCTTCCTGGAAGCGCCCGAGACGCTGGTCGAGAGCGGTGGTGACTTCGTTCGCCTTCGCCGTGACGCGATTGTCGAAATTGTCGACGTAGCTGCGCATCGACTCGGAGACGTCCTGCGTGCGCGCGCCGAGCCGTTCGACGAGTTCGGAGCCGTAAGTTTTCACCGTGCGGTCGAATTCGGCGAGATGCCGGGTAATGAGATTGCCGAGCGTCGAAGAATCGCGCGAGATCTTTTCGCCGAGTTCGGCGCCGGTGTGGTTGAACATTTCCTCGAACGCGGCGAGCCGCGTCGCCAGCATTTCCTTCACCGCGTCGCTGCGCGTAGCGATGACGCCGGCGACATGCTCGGCGCTTTCGCGGACCGAGTCGGTCATCGCGGTGCTGCGCGAGATCAGCGTCTCGGCGATGCGATTGCCGGCCTGTTGCAGCTTGGTCGCGACTTCGCCGCCGCGCAGATCGAGGTCGAGAATGAGCGATTCGCCCGAGGACTTCAGCGTGCTGTTGACCTCGTCGGCGCGGGTCGCGATCGTTTCCGCCAGTTGGCTCGACGTTTCGACGATGGCGTCGGTGAGCTCCTGCGACCGCCCGATCATGAGATCGACGACCGCGAGCGATTTCTCGGAGAACTTCTCGGTGACCCGGTCGAGGCGCGAGTTCATCATGTCTTCGAGCCCGGTGGCGATTTCGGCGAATTCCTCGCCGATGTGATTGGTCTTGAAGTCGAGGTTCGAGTCGAGACGATCGCTTGCCAAGGCGATCGCGCGCGAGGTTTCGTCGCTGGCGGCCTCCAGGCGATCGAGCAGGTCGCCGCCGCGCTCGGCTCAATTGCTGGACCATGTTGTCGCCGATCTGGCCGAGCGTGAGCGTGATGCTGCTCGCCCTTTTCCGCCAGCGAATGGGTGATGCGCTGGGCGGCCTCGTTGACCTGCTGGCCGACGAGATCGCTGATCGTCGACAGATCCTGCGTCAGATCGATCTGCACGTTGTTGATGGCGGAACGCACCTGCTCGGCCTGCCCGACCAGCGTGTCGCGCTGGCTGGCGAGATCCTGCAGCAGCCCGCGAATCCGGACCTCGTTGTCGCTATAGGTGCGTTCGAGCGCCGCAACTTCGTTCTGCACCAGCGCTTCAAGCTCGCTGGCGCGCGCCAGCGCACGCTCGACGCCGTCGCCCATGGCCGCGACCTCGCGGCGGATCGCCTGGCCGACGGTGACGATGGAATCGCGCGCCACGCTTTCGGGCTCGGCAAGCCGCATGGCGACCCGCGCCATCGATTGGGCGATCAGGCGCAGTTCCTGCGCGCGCCAAGCCATGTGGGCCACGCCGAAGAAGAAGATGATCGGCAACAGCGCCGCGGCGCCGAGACCGATCATCAGCGCGATGGGAGAGTGGTCCGGACCGAGCGCGGCATGGAGGTCCGACAGATAGAGCCAAGACAGCGACAGGCAGCCGACGATCCAGGCGCAGGAAAACGCCGTGGCGACGAAATAAGACGAGCGAGCCGGCCGCCGCTGCAGCGCATGCAGAATCTGGCCGATCGATTGCTGATCGTCATTGGCGGCGCGCGCGGGCGGACCGCCAAGATCGCGCGTGCCGATGGCATCGTCATCGAACAGGTCCTTGCTTACCGGTGCCGCTGCCGCGCTTTGGGCATTGCCCGCGGCTGGAGCCGGGCAGAACGTCGGCCGCAGCCTCGGGCCGGCCGGTCGCCTGCTCTTTGTCCTGTTGGATATTGAGTGCTTCCTGGATCGCCGACAGCGCCGCTTCAGTCGGATCCGTCATCTTCTTCGGGTAATTGGCCATTTCGGTCGTCGCCTCGCGTGTTACGCTTGACTAGGACGGCCCAAGAACGCTCGGCAGAACGTTCGAGGCCGCGCCACGAGCGCGTGATCGTTTAATCCTCGCCGGTTGCAGGGCTCCCCCAGCCAAGCCCTCAGGTCGCACTGCGATAGCCCATCCTATCGGTCTGGCAGATCGAAGAAAACCGGGTCGGTAACGTCCCTTTAATCATCGTTAACGGCTTATTCACCCTGACCTCGCTAGTTTGGCGCGGGCAGCCGGGCGCGCCATTGTGGGGCCAACAATGCGGCCGCTGTGGGGCCGAGGCGAGCCAATGTCGGCGCCAAGCGCAGGTGCCGGCCGCGACGGTCCGGGTAACGGTTTGCTCACAATCGGCGTGAAAGAACGCGGTCGATTCTCCTGTTGCATAAGCCGGTTTGTGCTGTTTTTGTCGCTGCCGTGCAAAATCGCACACGATCGAGGACATTGGGTCGGCCGGGAGGAATTCATGACCGCATCGCGCCTGTTGACCGCGGCAGGGAGCGATCGCAAGCCGACCGTCATCGACGAGAACCATCTCGGCCGCATGACGCTGGGCGACCGCCGGCTGGAGCGCGAGGTCCTCGAACTGTTCCTGCGCCAGACGCACCATCATGCTCGATCGCATCGTCGGCGCGGAGCCGCCGCTGGCGGCCGCAGCCGCGCATACGCTCAAAGGCTCGGCGCGCGGCATTGGCGCATGGCGGGTGGCGCGGGCCGCCGAACTTTTGGAGCAGGCCGCCGGCGGGGATGGCGGTGGCGACAACGGGCACGACGCCGCGCGATTTGGAGGAGGCGATCGCGGAACTCAAAGCCGCAAGCCTTGAAGCCGGCGCCGCGATCGGCGACGCGCCTGACCGCACTGTTGGCCGAGCTTGGCCGCGATCGCTAAACCGACCGAACCTCCCGCACTGGCGCGTTGCGGGGCGAGCCGATAGAACAGGCCGGCCCGGCCGCTCATACGATCTTCGCCGCGCTTTATTTCCGCCGACAGCCTTCGGTCAACCGTTCCGCCATGGTTCAGATCACATTCATCGATTCCGGGGGCGCCGCGCGCACCGTCGAGGGCGAGGTCGGTTCCACGGTCATGGAGACGGCGATCAAAAACGGCGTGCCCGAGATCGAGGCGGAATGCGGCGGCGCCTGCGCCTGCTCGACCTGCCACGTCTATATCGACGAGGCTTGGCGCGAAAAGGTCGGCGAGCCGTCGCCGATGGAAGAGGACATGCTCGATTTTGCCTTCAGCGTGCAGCCCAATTCGCGCCTGTCGTGTCAGATCAAAGTCCGCGAGGATTTCGACGGACTGACGGTGCGGACGCCGGAGCGCCAGGCGTGATCGAGCAATATCTTTTCCGAAACCGGTCGTTACTTCGCGCGTTCATGCTTTAACTGGAACAAATCGAAAAATTGCCGGCACGAATCCCGGATGCGCCGATTTGAGCCTTTTCCTTCCGCGTTGCGCACGCTAGACACTCGCCACCCTCATCACTGACCCATCGAATAAGACGAGTACGGATACGATATGAGTGAGCCTATCAAGACTGATGTTGTCATTATCGGCGCGGGGCCCATCGGCCTGTTTGCGGTGTTCGAGCTGGGCCTGCTCGACATGAAATGTCATCTCGTCGACATTCTCGACAAGATCGGCGGCCAATGCGCCGAGCTTTATCCGGAGAAGCCGATCTACGACATTCCCGGCATTCCCTATACCAGCGCGCAAGGCCTCGTCGATGCGCTGTTGCAGCAGATCAAACCGTTCAACGCGCAATACCATCTCGGCGAAATGGTGGAGTCGGTGGAGAAGATCGGCGATCCGCTGTTTCGCGTGAAGACCGACCAGGGCAAGGAGTTCGAGAGCAAGGTCCTCGTCATCGCCGCCGGCGGCGGCTCGTTCCAGCCCAAGCGTCCGCCGATTCCCGGCATCGAACCCTACGAGGGCAAATCGGTGTTCTATGCGGTGCGCAAGATGGAGGCGTTCCGCGGACAAGCGCATTCTCATCGTCGGCGGCGGCGACAGCGCGCTCGATTGGACGCTCAACCTCGCCCCGATCGCCAGCCATCTCACGCTGTTGCACCGGCGCAGCGAGTTCCGCGCCGCGCCGGACAGCGTCAACAAAATGATGGCGCTCGAAGGCGAAGGCAAAATCGATCTGGTGTTCGGGCAAGTCACCGCGCTCGCCGGCAGCGACGGTCAAATCCAGAAGGCCATCGTCAAGACCAACGAGGGCTCGACGTTCGAAATCGCCTGCGACGCGTTGCTGCCGTTCTTCGGCCTGACCATGAAGCTCGGTCCGGTCGCCAATTGGGGATTCGAACTCAAGAACAACGAGCTGATCCCGGTCGAGACGGCGAGCTTTGAAACCAGCATGCCCGGCATATTCGCCATCGGCGACATCAACTGGTATCCCGGCAAGCTCAAGCTCATCCTTTCCGGCTTCCACGAAGCGGCGCTGATGGCGCAGAAGGCGCACCGCTACGTCCATCCGGACAAGCGGCTGGTATTTCAGTACACCACGTCCTCGACGAGCCTGCAAAAGAAGCTCGGCGTGGCGCCGGAAAAGCGCGCCGGCCTGACTACGGCGTCCGCGGCGGCGTCAAGGTGCCGGCGGGTGCCGGAGCGGCGGGCGTTGCGGTCGGCGGCGCTGATGCCGCGGCGGCCGGCATGGGCGGAGCCGGCGGCGGCAGCGGTGCGGTCTGCAATGGCCGGCGGCGCCGACAAGCCAAGTACGCCGCGCACGGCCGGCAATGCCGCATCGGCCATCGCGGCATAGCCCTCGGCGGTGGGATGCACCGCGCCGCCATAGACGGCGCTGAGCACGCCCCACAGCGCATCGTGGATGTCGCTCGGCTTTAAGATGGCCGGCATGCCTTCGGGATAGGTCATGGCGGTGAAGTAGCTGTCGTTCGCCGTCCTGATCCAGCGGCCGCGCGGCGCATAGGGACGATAATTGCCGGGGGGCTCGCCGCAGGCCATCGGATTGTCGGGAGCGACGGTCGGATCGGTTTGGAAACTGTCGCCTTTCGTCGAAAAGCATTTGCGATCGAATTCGGGATCGTCCGCCGCGCGCACGCACATGCCGTGCTGCGCGAATGCCGCCTGATGGCCATCGACGAAGGTCATGCGCTCGGTCGTCGGATCGCGACACGTCTTGTTGCCGTCGCAGGTCGCCAGCGCCTTGATCTTCGGCAGAAACTTGGTGTCGACGAATTCCGCCGCGGCGCGCAGCCGGTCGGTGTCGGCGCCGAAGGCCGGATGAACGTCCAGGCCGTCGCGGCCGCCGGGGCAGGGCTTGCCTGCCGCTTGCATGGCCGGGATTGCCGTAGGAGACGAAAACCACGCGGTCGAGATTGCCGCCGACATAGGGCTTGAGCGCCGAACGCAATTGCGCGAATTCGTCGGGAAAATCCTGGTCGAGGGCTTTTTGCGAATCGGCGACGCTGGACGATGGCGCCGCCTTGTCTGAGCAGAATCCGCTCCGTCGTGGCGTCGACGATGACATTGGCGACGAGGCCGGCGAAATTCACGTCGTTGGCGCCGACCGTCAACAGCACCATGTCGAGGTTGCGGTTGGGCTTCTGGCGGTGCACCGCCGCCATGACGTCCCTCAGTTCGGCGAACTGGGCGGGCGCGGTGCCCGAGCAGGTCTCAATTCCCACCACCCAGGGGCAATCGTCGGCGCGCTGGCCGGCGAACATGCCGGCGCCGATCGTCGCGCCGGTGCAGGCGAGCGGGACCAGAGTGACGGCGATGTGCGGCTGCTCGATCGCCAGAGCGAGCGCGGTGCGCACCTGATAGCTGTACAGCGAACGATGGCAGGCCGGATTCATCCAGCGCGCGCCGTGGCGCGCCCAGTCTCTCGCCGCGGCCGGTGCTCGACGGAGCCGTTTTCGCAGGACCGGTCGTCGCCATAGCCGGCGCGGCTCGGCCGGAAATATTGGCTGCCGCCGCCGCCGAGAAACCGCCTGAAGCAAAACCCGCCTTCCAGCTCCACCGCCCGGTCCGGATTGCCCTCGCCGGCGGCGATGGAATCGCCGAGCCCGGCAATGAGGAAGTCGCGCACCGTGATCTCGGTGGCCACGCGTTGCGCGGTGCCGTCGCCGAGCGGAATGTCGACAGTGGCGACGGTGGTGCGGCCGGACGGCACGCGCAGCTTGATTTCCTGATTGCAGGGCGCGGTGGTCTGCTTGAACGGTCCTGCGCCGGCATCAAAACTCCAGACGCAGGTCGCGTCTTGCGGCACCGGTCCCGGAAATCGTCACGCCGATCGGGTGATCGCTTGGCGCGAGATAATTTTCGCGCACGCCGTCGCGTTCGCAGGTGTCCAAAAGGTCGCCGAAATCGTCGAGGCACAGATTACCGACGACGTCCTTGGCCCAGCCGTAGCCGTCGGTCGCGCGCTCGAGCCGCAGTTCGGCGGCGAGAATGCCGTCGCCCCGGCTCGCCGCCGCCAGCCGCAGGAAATCGGCCTCGTTGCGAAACAGCCGGAACCGGTTCTTCACTTCCCAAACGATGTGGAAATCGCCCGTCCCCGCAAGCTGCGCCAACGCCGTGTCGAGCGGCGCAAGGACGATGAGCAATGCTAAGATGATGGAGACGCGCATGATGTGGGCGAGCAGCGAGGAATTGGCCTTCTAGCACCCCCCTTGCGGCGGAAATGTGAGGGAATAAGGAACGCCGGGAGCTAAGCCCCGTTATCGCCTCGTCGCAAGTCCAATTATACTCGCAAGCAATTACAATGCCGGATTCCTCGATCACCACCCGATGCGCCATTGCCGGCGGCGGACCGGCCGGCATGATGCTGGGCTTTCTCCTGGCGCGCGCCGGCGTCGATGTCGTCGTGCTGGAGAAGCACGCCGATTTCTTCCGCGATTTCCGCGGCGATACCGTGCACCCTTCGACGCTCGAACTGATGTACGAGCTCGGCCTGCTTGATCAATTCCTCAAACTGCCGCACCAGAAGATCGAGACGCTGACCGGTCAGATCGGCGCCGAACACCTGATGATGGTCGATTTTCGCCATTTGCCGACCCATTGCAAATTCATCGCGCTGATGCCGCAGTGGAATTTTCTCAATTTCCTGGCCGAGCAGGGCAAACGCTACAGAACTTTCGATCTGCACATGAAAGCGGAGGCCACCGACCTGATCGAGGCAGGCGGCCGTGTCGTCGGACTGCGCGCCAAAACTCCCGACGGCGGATTGACGATCCGCGCCGATCTTGTCGTTGGCTGCGACGGCCGGCATTCGACGGTGCGCGAAAGAGCCGGCCTGAAAAGCGACGACTACGGGGCGCCGATGGACGTGCTGTGGTTTCGCATGACGCGCAAGGAAAGCGACAGCACCGACACGTTCGGCCATGTCGAAGCCGGCAGAATGCTGGTGATGCTCGACCGTGGCGATTATTGGCAATGCGCCTATGTCATTGCCAAGGGCGGCATCGAAAGAGTGAAAGCAAAAGGCCTTGACGCCTTTCGCGCCGGCGTCGTCGACATGTCGCCGTTCCTCGCCGACCGTATCGGCGAGCTGAAAAGCTGGGATGACGTGAAGCTCTTAAGCGTCACCGTCGATCGGCTGCAAAAATGGTGGCGGCCGGGACTGATCTGTGTCGGCGACGCCGCGCACGCGATGTCGCCGATCGGCGGCGTCGGCATCAACATGGCGGTGCAGGATGCGGTCGCCGCCGCCAACCGGCTGGCCGCGCCGCTCAACGCCGGCAAAGTGACGGACGCCGATCTGCAAGCGATCCAGGATCGCCGGACGCTGCCGGTGCGCTTCACCCAGTGGCTGCAGCTCACCATTCAGAAAAGGGTGATCAGCCGCGTGCTGGAAAGCCGGCAGCGGCCGAAGCCGCCGCTGGTGTTCAAATCGTTTGCGATCTTTCCCGCGCTGCGGCGCATTCCAGCCCGGCTGCTCGGTCTGGGTATTCGGCCCGAGCACGTAGGCACGCCGGACGTGGGCGCTGCGGCGTAAACCGGCTCAATTGCGGCCCTGCAATTCGGTGACGGTGCGGGCGAGGATTTCGACCAGACGCGCTTCGGTCTCGGCATCGTGCTCCAGGCGCTTGCCGAGCGCCTCGCGCAGATGATCAAGCGTCGCCTCGACCAGCGGCGGCAGCGAACGGCGATGTTCGCGCTCGCCGCGGCGCAAGCGGTTCACCCGTTCGCCGACCGTCGCCAGGCGTTCGAGCACGACGTTGACGAGTTTGCGATTGGACTGAAGATAAGCGCGGCCTTCGGCGGTGATGGTGTAGAGCTTCTTGCTGCCCTCGGTCGAGGCAGTGACGTAGCCGGCCTCTTCGAGATAGGTCAGCGTCGGATAGACGATGCCCGGGCTCGGCGAATACCAGTCCGAGGTTTTTTCCTCGAGCAGCTTGATGATCTCGTAGCCGTGGCGCGGCGCTTCGGCGATCAGAGCGAGTGCGATCAGGCGGAGGTCGCCCTGTGCCAGCATGCGCCGCGCGCGCATCATGTCTTCGCCGCCGCGGTCGCCGAAGCCGCCCATGCCGTGGCGTCCGCCAAAGCCGAAGCCGCCGAAGCGACCGTGGCGTCTGTGACGTCCGGCAGCCCAATGCTCGTGGTGAGAGTTGCAATGTCCGTGCATATCGAGTTTTCTCCTTAAGTTAGATATATCTTTAGATAGATCATAATGCGCTATAACGCAAGATATATCTTTCGTAACATCGAAGATGACTGAAAATGTTGTAAGATCATGATGTTATGTGCCAACGGTGAGGAATGCTCGAGGCAATGAGCGCGGTGACGTAGCCCAACTGTACACAGCGGGGTTAGACTACTGCCATGTTCGCGAGCTTCTTCCATGAGCTGAAAGCGGCCGGGGTGCCGGTGACGCTGCGCGAATATTTGACGCTGATGGAGGCGATGGAGCAGGACCTCGCCGGGCGCCGCGTCGAGGATTTTTACTATCTGTCGCGCGCGGCGCTGATCAAGGACGAGCGCAATCTCGACAAGTTCGATCGCGTGTTCGGCCATGTGTTCAAGGGCCTCGACCTCGTCGAACAGGCGCTGGCCGCGGAAATTCCCGTCGAATGGCTGAAAAAGCTCACGGAAAAATATCTGACCGACGAGGAGAAGCGGCAGATCGAGGCGTTGGGCGGCCTCGAAAAACTATTGGAAACCCTGCGCCAGCGCCTCGCCGAGCAAAGGGGGCGCCACCAGGGCGGCAAGAAATGGATCGGCACCGCCGGCACCTCGCCGTTCGGCGCCTTCGGCTACAATCCCGAAGGCGTGCGCATCGGCCAGGACACCAACCGCAATTTCCGCGCCGTCAAAGTATGGGACAAGCGCGAGTTCAAGGACCTTGCCGGCGACGTTCGAGCTCGGCACCCGCAACATCAAGATCGCGCTGCGCCGCCTGCGCAAATTCGCGCGCACCGGTGCGCCGGACGAACTCGACCTCGACGGCACCATCAAGGGCACCGCGCACAAGGGCTATCTCGACATTCTGATGCGGCCGGAACGGCACAACACCATCAAGGTGCTGCTGTTCCTCGACGTCGGCGGCTCGATGGATTGGCACGTCAAGGCGACGGAGGAATTATTTTCCGCGGCCAGGACCGAGTTCAAGCACCTGGTGCATCTGTACTTCCACAATTGCCTTTACGAGAAAGTCTGGAAGCAGAACGCGCGGCGCTGGACCGAGACGACGCCGACCTTCGACGTGCTGCACACTTATCCGCACGATTACAAGGCGATCTTCGTCGGCGACGCGGCGATGTCGCCCTACGAAATCGTCGCGCCGGGCGGCTCGGTGGAGCACTTCAACGAGGAAGCCGGCCGGGTGTGGATGGAGCGCGTCGCCGCCACCTATCC
The DNA here is from genome assembly GCA_963729335.1 of uncultured Alphaproteobacteria bacterium. Lineage (GTDB taxonomy): Bacteria > Pseudomonadota > Alphaproteobacteria > Rhizobiales > Xanthobacteraceae > BOG-931. The sequence continues at coordinate 106,821 of CAVSNN010000001.1, read as the reverse complement.
GTCCTGCGTCTGGCTTAACCCGGTGCCGGAGCGCGAATGGGACACCACCGCCTCGATCCGCCTGATGCGGCAGCTCATTGGCGGCCGGATGTATCCGCTGACCATCGAGGGGCTGGACGCGGCGATGCGGGAGTTGGGGCGATAGCGCTGGGGGCGGTGTTTGCTAAAGGACAGCCGTGATATCATTCGACGACTGGAACGGGAGGGCTTCGAACTCGTGTCAGTCGCCGGATCGCATCACAAATACTTTCATCGTATCCAGCGCCGGCGTGTCATCATTCCGCATCCGAAGCGCGATCTTCCTATTGGTACCGTGCGCGCTATATATCGGGATGCCGGCTGGGAAAAGGACTGAGTGAGCAAGCGAAATGGCGCACTATATTGCTCTTATCCATAAGGACGCCGATAGTTGCTACGGGGTATCCTTTCCCGATGTGCCGGGTGTTTTCACCGCCGGCGATACGATTGATGAGGCCATCCGCAAGGCGGCGGAAGTTCTTGAATTTGCAGCCGAGGATTGGTCGGACCTGAGCGGGGACAAGTTTCCCGCCCCCCGCACGATCGACGAATTACGCACTGTTCCTGATTTTCAGGAAAGAGCCGCGGAAGCTGTCGTCGCCGCCGTGCCCTTCCGGGTGAATGTCGAAGCTGCGGCTTGATGCGGCAGCTCCTCGGCGGGCGGATGTTCCCGCACACCGTCGAGGGCTTGGATGCGGCGATGCGGGAGGTGGGGCGATAAATCCCCCCTGCGCAGGAGGTGCTTATGGTGACCGAAACGAGCACGACTGAACTTGGCTCCGTAATCGTCCGCGAAACCGGCCGGGGCAAGTTCCAGCAGGAAATCGTTTCCGGCGCACATCATCTGTTGGCAGACGAACCGGAAAACGTCGGCGGGTTCGACAGCGGACCCGGCCCGTACGAGCTGCTGCTTGCCGCGCTCGGCGCCTGTACGTCGATGACGCTGCGGCTCTATGCCGACCGCAAGAAGCTGCCGCTGACGCGAACTTCAGTCCGGCTGCGGCACAGCAGGATTTACGCCACCGATTGCGCCGAGTGCGAAACCAAGGAGGGGATGATCGACCGCATCGAGCGCGTGATCACGCTCGAAGGCGATCTCGACGCCGAACAGCGGGCGCGGCTTCTGGAAATCGCCGACAAATGCCCGGTGCACCGCACGCTGACGTTGGAGATCGACATCCGCACCAGGGAGGAGCCGGTCCGCCCCGGTTAATCGCCGCGCATCGTCGGTTTAGGCGTCCACCTTCTCGGCAACCGCGCCGGCCGGAGCCGCTTCGGCCATCGCCGGCGCCAGCGGTACCTTGGCGGTCACTGTAGCTTGCGCGCTCAAAGGCGCGTCGACCGGCTTATCGAGTCGCCGCGATATGCCTTCGAACTGCGCGTCCTGCTCGATAGTCAGCGACTTGCTGTAAATCTCGCCCTCGACCGCGGCCACGCCTTGCAGCTTGACGCTGTTGCTGTGGATGATGCCCTTGCAAGCGCCGAGGATGACCGTCTCCTGCGCGACGATATTGCCTTCAATCTGCGCGCCTTCTTTGACAACCAGATGCGAAGCGTGGATGTCGCCGATAACGCGGCCGCAGATGTGCAGGGTGCTTTCGCTGACGATATTGCCCGTCACCAGCACGCCGTGGGCGAGAGTGGAGACCGTTTCCGGCAACGTTTTTCCGTTCGTCGCCTTCGCCTCGGGCTTGATGTCGACTTTGCCGCCGTTGAGGCCGCTGGCTTCGCGCTCACTTTGCGATTTTGAAAAGACACCCACTCTATGCTCCCTCTCTCGCACAGTTGACAATTTGGATCGTTCGCTTGGCGAACGAGCGGCAAGGCTGTTGCCCGCATAGCCATCATAAACCAGATCGCCTCATCGGGTGCAAAATATTGGGATCAAGGATAACGGAGCCGAGAGCGACGGCGCGTGTCGAGACCGAGCCTCGCTCGACGAAGTAATTGCCGCTTGGCGAGCGCACGGCTATTTTACGGCTGCGCAGCGTTTACTAAACCCGAAGCTTAAGGGCCGCGGGCTCTTTATCGCGTCTTCGCAACGGTCCAATAGGTCGCCACGAGGGTGCCATGAATGACGAAGCATTGAAGGCGGCGGTCGGTCAGTTCCTACGGCACATCAACGGCACCGCACAACGCGAACTGGAAAAGGCGGTCCGCAACGCCATTGCGGCCGGAAAGCTGCGCGCCAATGAGCCTTGCACCACCGGCGTGACGCTCTCGATCGAAAAGGTCGGATTGGACGTGACGATCTACGGCAATATCAAGCTTTAACAAACGCCATCCATCGCCGCGGCTTGGCAGCTCAATCGGGCGGTTTGACTCTTGTCCGCGCCGCCGCAATCACTTCCGCAATCGCCGCATCGTTGCCCGGCGCCATGATGTGGACGCCGGCGATACCGGGAATGGCCGAAAGCTCCGCGATCAGATCGACGCAGATGCGCACGCCTTCGCGCGCCGGGTCGGCTGATTTCTCCAGCCGATCGATAAAGGCGTCGGGAATGATGGTGCCGTAGAGGTGGCTCTTCATCCAGTGCGCCGATTTGGCCGAGCGCAGCGGATTGACGCCGATCAGGAGCGCGACCTGCCGGATGACGCCGGCTGCTTCCAGCGCGGCAACATAGCGGCGCACGATGGCGGCATCCATGCAGAACTGCGTCTGCACGAATTGCGCGCCGGATTTGACCTTGCCGAGAAGCGCGTTCGGCTGCCAGCCTTCGGGCGGATCGATCGGTACGTCGGCTGCGCCGATAAAGAACTCAGGGCTGCCGCCGACCTTGCGCCCGGTCGGCAGCGTTCGCTCGTCGCGCAGCCGCCGCGCGGTCTCGATCAGCATTTTTGAATCGATATCGAACACCGGCTTGGTGTCCGGTTGATCGCCGGCTTTCGGATCGTCGCCGGTCAACAGCAGCAGATTGCGGATGCCGAGCGCGGCCGCGCCCATCAATTCGCCCTGCAGCGCGATGCGGTTCTTGTCGCGGCAGGTGATTTGCAGGATAGGCTCGATGCCGGCGCCGAGGAGGAGGCTCGCAGCGGCGAGCGCGCTCATATGGGCCCGCGCGCCGGCGCCGTCGGTGATATTGACCGCGTCGGCGAGGCCCTTGAGCCCCGCCGCCTTGCGCAACAACTCGGCCGCGTCGCACGACACCGGCGGCGCCAGCTCAGCGGTCATGACGAATCGGCGGTTGGGCCCATCTTGGCGCAGCCGTTCTTGCAAGCTTTGGGGCAGGGGGGTGCTGTGCTCGTTCATCGCCGCAACAGCGCTTATATGGTTTGAAGCGGCACAGCAATTACGCCTTTGCGTCCGGGCTTTCCTGGACAGGAAAGCGGTGTCTCGCTACAGAGTTGGCCCAAGATGACCGGCGTCAACGATATCAGATCGGCCTTCCTCGGCTATTTCGCGCGCGAGGGCCACGAGGTCGTGCCGTCATCGCCGCTGGTGCCGCGCAACGACCCCACTTTGATGTTCACCAATGCCGGCATGGTGCAGTTCAAGAACGTGTTCACCGGCCTGGAAAAGCGTCCTTACGTCCGCGCGGTGACGGCACAGAAATGCGTGCGCGCCGGCGGCAAGCACAACGACCTCGACAATGTCGGCTATACCGCGCGCCACCACACCTTTTTCGAGATGCTCGGCAATTTCTCGTTCGGCGATTACTTCAAGGAGCGCGCCATCGAGTTGGCCTGGAAGCTGGTGACCAAGGAATACGGCGTGCCGGCGGATCGGCTGCTGGCCACCGTCTATATCGACGACGACGACGCATTCAGGCTGTGGAAGAAAATCACCGGCCTGCCGGAGAGGAAAATCCTGCGCATTGCCGGCGCCGACAATTTCTGGGCGATGGGCGATACCGGGCCGTGCGGGCCGTGCTCGGAGATTTTCTACGATCACGGCGAGCAGATCCCCGGCGGTCCGCCGGGCAGCGCCGATGCCGAAGGCGACCGCTTTGTCGAAATCTGGAATCTGGTGTTCATGCAGTACGAGCAGCTTGCCGACGGCAGGCGTCTCGACCTGCCGCGGCCATCGATCGATACCGGGTTGGGGATCGAGCGCATGGCCGCGGTGCTGCAAGGCACCTACGACAATTACAAAATCGATCTGTTCGTCGCGCTGATCGAGGCCGTCGCCGATCTCACCGGCGTCGATGCCGAGGGCGAGCGCAAGGCCTCGCATCGCGTTATCGCCGACCATCTGCGCGCCAGCGCGTTTTTGATCGCCGACGGCGTGCTGCCGTCGAACGAAGGCCGCGGCTATGTGCTGCGCCGTATCATGCGCCGCGCCATGCGCCATGCCGAACTGCTTGGCGCCAAGGAACCGCTGATGTGGCGGCTGGTGCCGGTGCTGGTGCGCGAGATGGGCCAGGCCTATCCGGAATTGCACCGCGCCGAGGCGCTCATCACCGAGACGCTCAAGCTCGAAGAAATCCGCTTTCGCCGCACGCTCGAGCGTGGCCTTGCGATCCTCGATGAGGCGACGAAGTCGCTCAAGAAAGGCGACATGTTCGACGGCGAGACCGCTTTTACGCTGTACGACACTTACGGTTTTCCGCTCGATCTGACCCAGGACGCGTTGCGGCCGCGTGGCATCGGCGTCGATCTCGCCTCGTTCACCGACGCCATGGAGCGCCAGCGCGCCAAGGCGCGCGCGTCGTGGGCCGGATCGGGCGAGGCTGCGGACGAGGCGGTGTGGTTCGCCTTGCGCGAAAAAATCGGCCCGACTGAATTCTTGGGCTACGAGACGGAACAGGCTGAAGGGGTTGTGTCGGCGCTGGTGCGCGACGGCAAGGAAGTCGCCGCGCTGAAAGCGGGCGACAGCGGCGCCGTCGTGCTCAACCAGACGCCGTTCTACGGCGAATCCGGCGGACAGGTCGGCGATACCGGGGTGCTGACCGGCGATGGCGTGCGCTTCAAGGTCACCGATACGCAGAAATATGCCGGCGACGTGTTCGCCCATGTCGGCACGGTCGAGGAGGGTACGCTGAAAACCGGCGTGGCGCTGGCGCTCGATGTCGACCACGCCCGCCGCGGCGCGATCCGCAAAAATCATTCGGCAACGCATCTTATTCACGAAGCGCTGCGGCAAGTGCTCGGCGATCATGTCGCGCAAAAAGGCTCGCTGGTAGCGCCCGATCGGCTGCGTTTCGATTTCTCCCATCCCAAACCGATGACCGGAGACGAGATCGAGCGCGTCGAAGACATCGCCAACGATATCGTGTTGCAGAATGCGCCGATCGTGACGCGGCTATTGAGCCGCGACGACGCCATTGCGTCGGGGGCGCGCGCCTTGTTCGGCGAGAAATACGGCGACGAGGTTCGCGTCGTCGCCATGGGTGACGGCGGCGGCAACACCATGGGCTGGTCGGTCGAACTGTGCGGCGGCACCCATGTCGAGCGCACCGGCGATATCGGCATCATCTCGGTGGTCGGCGACACCGGCGTGGCCTCCGGCGTGCGCCGCATCGAGGCGCTGACGGGGAAGGCGGCGCGGCACGAACTCAATCGGACGAGAAAGGACATTCGCCTGATCGCGGCCGAGCTAAAGGTGCCGGCCCCAGAGGTGGGAGGGCGGGTCGCGGTGGTTCTTGACGAGCGCAAGCGCCTCGAGCGCGATCTCTCCGAAGCGAAGAAAAAGCTCGCGATGGGGGGCGGCGGCAAGGGCGATGGCGCCGATGGCATCCGCAATGTCGGCGACGTGAAACTGATGGCGCGGGCGGTCGAAGGCATCGAGCTGAAGGACCTGCGCAGCCTCGCCGACGAAGGCAAGAAGAAGGTCGGCTCCGGCGTCGTCGCCATTGTCGGCGTCACCGGCGACGGCAAGGCCGGCATCGTGGTCGGCGTCACCGACGATCTCGTCGCGCGCTTCAACGCCGTCGATCTTGTGCGCAAGGGCGCCGAGGCGCTCGGCGGCAAGGGCGGCGGCGGGCGGCCGGACATGGCGCAGGCCGGCGGTCCCGACGGATCGAAAGCGGACGCCGCGCTTGCGGCGATCGCGGCGGCGCTCGGCGCGTGATCGCCACAAATGACTTGATGGGATAAGGCAAATGGCCGAAATCCATTTCACCAGCCATCTGCGCAACCTGGTTCCGCACGGCCCGCTGTCGGCACCCGGCGCGACGGTCGGCGAGGCGCTGTCAAACCTGCTTGCGGCGGAGCCACATGTGCGCAGCTATGTGCTCGACGACCGGGGCGAATTGCGCAAACATGTTTGCATCTTCGCCGACGGCGAGCGGCTGGCGCGGGATGGCGCCCTGTCGCGCAGTATCGGCCCGGATACCAAGCTTTACGTGATGCAGGCGCTGTCGGGCGGATGAACGCCGGTGGAGTATAACGTGCAATGAGCGATCGGTTGCTGGTGGCGACGCGCAAGGGCCTGTTCACGCTCGAGCGGCAGAGAGCGGGCTGGACGGCCAACCTCATCGGATTTGCCGGCATTCCGGTGACCAATGCGCTGCGCGAGGACGGCGTCATCTACGCCGCGCTCAAGTACGGCCATTTCGGGCCGAAGCTGCATCGCTCCGACGACGACGGACGCAGCTGGCGGGAGCTGCCGGCGCCGGCATTTCCCGCCGACGCCGCGGATGCGCCGTCGTTGTTCCAGATTTGGTCGCTCGATAGCGGCGGACCCCATCATCCCGACCGGCTTTGGATCGGCGCCATTCCGGCCGGCCTGTTCCGTTCCGACGATCGCGGCGAAAGCTGGCACTTGGTGTCGTCGCTGTGGAACGTGCCGGAGCGCGCCCGCTGGTTCGGCGGCGGTTACGACGCCGCCGGCATTCACAGCGTATCGCCCGACCCGCGCGATGCGAACCGCGTCTTCGTCGCCATTTCCTGCGGCGGGGTTTGGGAAAGCCGCGACGACGGCGCGACCTGGACGGTGCTCGGCAAGGGGCTGGTTGCGCCCTATGTGCCGCCCGAGCAGGCCGAGGACTCAGCGATCCAGGACCCGCATCGCGTGGCGCGCTGTGCCGGGTCGCCGGACGTCATGTGGATGCAGCACCATGCCGGCATTTATCGCTCGGCCGACGCCGGCGCGCATTGGAGCCGGTTGTCGTTGCCATGCGACGATTTCGGTTTTGCGGTGGTGGCGCACCCGCGCGACCAAGAGACCGCCTGGTTCGTGCCGGCGATCAAAGACGAGATCCGGATGCCGCGCGACGGCGCGCTCTGCGTGACGCGCACCGGCGACGGCGGCAAGACCTGGCAGGTCATGCGCGACGGACTGCCGCAACGCGACGCCTACGACCTGATTTACCGGCACGGCCTCGACGTCGACGGCAGCGGCGAGCGGCTCGCCATGGGCTCGACCACCGGCGCGCTATGGACCAGCGATGACGGCGGCGAGCGCTGGGAGCTCGTCAATGCGCATCTGCCGCCGATCTATGTGGTGCGGTTTATTTAGAGCATGATCCCGAAAAGTGGATACCGGTTTTCGGAAAAGATCATGCTCAATTAAAAAGCTAGAGCCCGGTTTTGATTCCATCAAAACCGGGCTCTAGCGCTTTTGTCGCGGCGGTCTCACAGCTCGACGATCATGCCGTCCTCGGCGGTCTCGAACGGCAGCTCGGCGCGGCGCGCCAGCATGTCGTTGCTCATGTGCGTAAGAACGAGACGCTTTGGCCGGATCTGGGCGAGATGGCGTTCGAGCAAATTCAGCGCCATGTGGCTCGAAATCGCCTTGTCGCGCGTATAGGCCTCGCAGATGAACAGGTCGGCGTCGCGGCCGATATCGACCAGACTGTCCGTCCATTGGGTGTCGCCGGAAAAGGCGATGACCTTGCCCTCGGCTTCGATGCGAAATCCGAGGCAGGGCCCGGCGCGATCGTCGTGCAGGACGTGGAACGGCGTGATCCGCACATTGCCGATATCGCTGCGCTTGCCGATTTCCAATTCTCGAAACGTCAACGGAAAGGACCAGTCCATCGACTTGGTCCCGGGGAAGGCGACCTCCATAACGTCGGCATAGCGCGATTTGAGTCCGGGCGGCCCGGCCAGGGTGAGGCCGTGTTGGCGCTTGAGAACGTAATGCGCTTCCAGGATGAAGAACGGCAGCCCGCCGATGTGGTCGGCGTGAAAGTGCGAGAGGAAAATCGTGTTGATGTCGTTGCGGTCGATCGCGAGCTTGTTCATGGCGACGAGCGAGGTCGCGCCGCAATCGATCAAGGCATTGATCTCGCGCCCGACCAGGTGAAAGCAGGTATTGAACCGTCCGCCCGAACCGAAGGCGTCGCCGCAGCCGACGAATTGCAAATGCATGTGTGCTCCCGTGACGCTACCGAGGCCTGGCGAGGCTTGTGTCAGGGCGCGGACGGTCAAAGTCTCGCCTCTGGGGGCGAAAGATTCTGTGATCTGCGTCACAATGGGCCGCGCCGGCCGGCGAGTTCCCTAATTGGGTCAGCGCCTTGCGCTGTCATCGTTTTTTGCATTTACCCCTGCCGGCCTGGGTTCTGCTATAAATGGGAAAGCGGGGCGCCGGCGCCAGCCAAGGGCAGGGCGGCGCGCCATGATCGCAACACAAACCGGCGCATGGTTACGGCCGGTTAGGCTCCAGGGGACGTTGGGTGCGGCTTCGATCGACGTGCTACGGCGTATTGGCGGCGCTGGCGACAGCCGTTGCGCTATGCGGTTGCGCCGATGTCGATTTCGACAGTCAACAAGCTTGGTTTGCCAAGCCGCTCGATCTTTTCGGACGCAGCAGCGGCTACACGTTTTCGGAACTGCAGGAAACGAAGGCGCGGCAGCGTCCCATTACCGCGAACGATCTGATCAACAGCAATGGGGCGTGTCCGCCGCCGGCGACGCCGCCCACCGCGCCGCCGGCGCCGGGCGGCCAGGCTGCCACACCGGTGGCGCCGGAAACCGCATCCGTGCTGGGCGGCGGTGTCGCGCTCGGCATGAGCGAATGCGACGTCGTGTTCCGCGCCGGTCAGCCCAATTCGGTCCAGATCGGAAAGAATCCGAACGGCGACCGCACCGCGGTCCTGACCTTTAGCGGCGGGCCGCGCCCCGGCATCTATCATTTTGAGCGCGGCGCATTGATGGAAATGGATAGCGTGCCGACGCCGGCGGCGGCGCAGACCGCCAAGAAGAAATCGGCGAAATCGGCCAAGCCGCCAAAAAAGAACGCCCAGACCTAGCTTCCGCCCCGACGTTCAATCGCGATGCCCGCGAGATTTGCGGCGCCGCTCCGGCGCGCCAGCCGGCACTCCCACAGAACGGGAGACCGGACATCGTTTCAACGCGGCTCTCGGACGCGTTTCAGTTGGTTTGAAACGCCGCCCCGATTTCACGTCCAGTATTCTTGTAGTTGTCTGGTGCTGCTCCGAGCTTACGCAGCTTTTGCGTAAAGAAGGTCGTAGCGGTCCGCGTTCATCACCTTGTTCCATGCGGCGATGAAGTCTTTGACGAACTTCTCCTTCGCGTCCGCGCAGGCATAGACTTCCGCAAGCGCGCGCAGTTGCGAGTGCGAACCGAAGATCAGGTCGACACGGCTGCCGGTCCACTTGACCGCATTTGTCTTCCGATCGCGGCCCTCGTACACGCCCTCGGAGCCGGCGGACGGCTGCCATTGCGTATGCATGTCGAGCAGGTTGAGGAAGAAGTCGTTGGTCAGTGTCTGGGGCTTCTTGGTGAGGACGCCGTGCTTGGACCCGCCGGCATTGACGCCGAGCACGCGCAGGCCGCCGACGAGAACCGTCATCTCGGGCGCCGTCAGCGTCAGCAATTGCGCCTTGTCGACCAAGGCCTCCTCGGGCGACATGAGGTGCTGGCTGCGGTAATAGTTGCGGAAACCGTCAGCGGCCGGTTCGAGCGGCGCAAAGGAGTGGACGTCGGTCTCTTCCTGCGAGGCGTCCATGCGCCCCGGCGTGAAGGGAACCTTCACGGCGACCCTGGCCTTCCTCGCTGCTTCCTCGACGGCTGCGCAGCCGCCGAGAACGATCAGGTCGGCAAGCGAAACTTTCTTGCCCTTGGACTTGCTCTTGGACTGCGAACTCTTGGATTGCGAACTCTTGGACTGCGAAGCATTGAATTCCTTTTGGATCGCTTCGAGCTTGCGCAGAATCTTCGCCAGTTGAGCGGGCTGGTTCACGTCCCAGTCCTTCTGCGGCGCGAGGCGAATGCGTGCGCCGTTCGCTCCGCCGCGCTTGTCGGAGCCTCGGAACGTCGACGTCGACGCCCAGGCCGTCGACACAAGCTGGGAAACGGTCAGGCCGCAGCCGAGGATTTTCGCCTTCAGAGCGGCAATGTCCTTCTCCCCGATCAGCGGGTGATCGACCGCGGGAATCGGGTCCTGCCAGATCAGAATCTCCTTCGGCACGAGCGGGCCGAGATAACGATAAATCGGCCCCATGTCGCGGTGCGTCAGCTTGAACCAGGCGCGTGCGAACGCGTCGGCGAGCTGGTCCGGATGCTCATAGAAGCGCCGCGAGATCTTCGCGTAGATCGGGTCCATCCGCAGCGACAGGTCCGTGGTCAGCATGGTCGGCACGTGCTTCTTCGACTTGTCGAAGGCGTCGGGAACCGTGGCGGCGCTGCCTTTCGCCTTCCACTGATAGGCGCCGGCCGGGCTCTTCTCCAGCTCCCATTCGTTGTTGAACAGGTTGTCGAAGAAGTGGTTGCTCCACTTCGTCGGCGTCTGCGACCAGGTGACTTCCGGGCCGCCGGTGATCGCGTCGGCGCCCACGCCTGTGCCGAACTTGCTTCTCCAGCCGAGGCCCTGCTCTTCGATGGTCGCGCCTTCCGGCGCCGGGCCGAGCAGCGACGGATCACCGGCGCCGTGGGTCTTGCCGAAGGTATGGCCGCCGGCAATCAGTGCGACGGTCTCCTCGTCGTTCATCGCCATGCGGAGGAACGTTTCGCGGATGTCTTTCGCTGCGGCGACCGGATCCGGTTTGCCGTTCGGCCCTTCCGGATTGACGTAGATCAGGCCCATCTGCACGGCGGCGAGCGGATTCTGCAGCTGGCGTTCGCCGCTGTAGCGTTCGTCGCCGAGCCAGGTCGCCTCGGGACCCCAGTAAAGCTCATCGGGCTCCCAGACATCCGCGCGGCCGCCGCCGAAACCGAACGTCTTGAAGCCCATCGAACTCCAGCGCAACGTTGCCGGCGAGAATCATCAGGTCGGCCCAGGAGATTTTCTGGCCGTATTTCTGCTTGATCGGCCACAACAGCCGGCGCGCCTTGTCGAGGCTTGCGTTGTCGGGCCAGCTGTTGAGCGGCGCGAAACGCTGCTGTCCGGCTCCGGCGCCGCCGCGGCCATCGGCGATACGGTAGGTGCCCGCGGCGTGCCACGCCATGCGGATCATCAGCCCGCCGTAATGGCCGAAGTCGGCCGGCCACCAGTCCTGCGAATCCGTCATCAAGCCACGCAGGTCTTTGATCACGGCTTTGAGGTCGAGGCTCTTGAACTCCTTGGCGTAGTTGAACGCCTTGCCCATCGGATCGGACAAACCGGAGTTCTTATGCAGAACGCTGAGGTCCACCTGATTGGGCCACCAGTCACGGTTCCGGTGGGCGTGGGCGAACGGGCACTTCCCCGCGGTCTTGTCATCAGTCTTTGCGTCCATCTTTCTCTCCAATCGCGTTCTGTTTTTGTTCCGATCCGGTATGCACGGATCATCATCCTTTAAAAGTGATCCAGCTTGATGGCTGGCGCAATGATAAATCGCTGCTCAGGCGGCATGTCTGATCGCCGGGAAGCGCCGGCATAATCGCCGTGAAGCGGCAATCGGATTTGACGACGGAGGCAGCCAGATTTCGCTGCGGTCGATTTTGTCGCAGTGGCCGGCGATTTCAATCCGGAAGTATTCGGCTGAATTTCCTAGAACGCAAAAAACCCGATCGTCCGCCCATCCGGTTTATCAAGCTGAACGGGCGACCGCGGCGTCATTTGCCGCAGTTTCATGTGGCAGGCGCCCGCGCTTGCCGCGGTTCCGAGCGGAGGTTATAAGCCGGCGCGGTTTCACGCCGCTTTTGCAATCTCCCAAAGGACCATCGATGGCGATCGAGCGTACGTTTTCGATCATCAAGCCGGATGCCACCGCCCGCAACCTGACGGGCGCCATCAACGCGATGATCGAAAAGGCCGGGTTGCGCATCGTGGCGCAAAAACGCGTGAAAATGTCGCGCGAAGAAGCCGAGACCTTCTATGCCGTCCATCGCGAGCGGCCGTTTTTCCGCGAGCTCGTCGATTTCATGATCTCGGGACCGGTCGTCGTGCAGGTGCTCGAAGGCGACAACGCCGTTGCCGCCTATCGCGATCTGATGGGCGCGACCGATCCGGCCAAGGCCGCGCCCGGCACGATCCGCAAGGTCCACGCCAAATCGATCGGCGAGAATTCGGTGCACGGCTCCGACGCCGCCGACACGGCGCAGCAAGAAATCGCGCAGTTCTTTGCCGGCAACGAGATCGTCGGTTAAAGGCGGTCGCGTGGGTTCGCTCGCCGAATATTTGCATCCCGCGCTGTGGCGCGATTGGCTCCATGCCGGCGTCGTTCAAATCGGCTACACGGCGTTCTGGTTCGCCGTGTTGCGGATCGTTTTCATCAACATGATCTTGTCCGGCGACAATGCCGTGGTCATCGCCATGGCCTGCCGCGGCCTGCCGCCGCATCAGCAGCGTTGGGGTTTGGGGATCGGCGTCGGCCTTGCCGTGATGCTGCTCATCGTTTTTACCGGAATTGTCGCGCGGCTCATGCTGTTGGCTTATCTCAAGCTGATCGGCGGCGTGGCGCTGTTGTTCATCGCGGCGAAGCTGCTGGTGCCCGAAGCCGCCGATCGCAACGAGGTCGAGGCTGTCGCGCATTTGTGGCGCGCGATCGGGATCGTCATCGTCGCCGACATCGTCATGAGCCTCGACAATATCATTGCGGTCGCGGCCGCCGCGAAAGGCGATGTGCTGTTGCTTGCGATCGGCCTTGCCGCCTCGATTCCTCTGCTGGTGATCGGCGCGGCGTTGATCATGGCTCTGCTCGGGCGCTTGCCGATCCTGGTCTGGGCCGGCGCGGCGTTACTTGGCTGGGTCGCGGGCGAGGCGATCGCGACCGATCCGGCGTTGTCGGGACATTTGGCGACCGCCGTCGGCGCCAAGCTGACGCAACAATTCGCATTCGCGGCTCCGGCTACCGGCGCGGCCCTTGTGATCGCCGCAGGTGGGTTGTGGCGACGTTGGCACGAAATCAGGACCGCTGCGGCCGGCGAATCCGGCGACGCATAATCAACGCGTGATTCGCGAACTCGCTTGATGCGCTGTCGCCCGAGCAGCAAAGCCATGGTTGCGCCGCATTTTTGGGGCTTGCTCGCCGCGCAATCGGATTTTGGCCATCCGGCCGGTGCTGTCTTGCCGACAAAATCGCCTCGGACTTTCCCGCTTCGGACTTCCCCCCAAAATCTGGCTTGTGGCGCTGGTCGCAGGGCTTGCACGCGGCGTGCAGGGTTTGCGCCGGCGTCTTCGCCGACAACTGGAATGATTTAGGAGACAGACGATGCAGAAGGGCACCGTCAAATGGTTTAATCCGACCAAGGGCTACGGGTTCATCAAGCCGTCGAGCGGCGACAAGGATGTGTTCGTCCACATTTCCGCCGTCGAGCGTGCCGGCTTGCGCTCGCTCAATGAAGGCCAGGAAGTCGAGTACGAACTCGTCACCAACCGCGGCAGGACCTCGGCGGAAAATCTGAAAGTTGCGTGAGCCTACCGGGGCGGCCCGGTTCTCGTAGCCCCCGGTCTTCAACCCGGAGGTTTTATTTCGTGTGTGAGACGGTTACGGCGCGCCTTTGCCGCCGCCGGCGGAAACAAACGTTACCCGGCCTTCGGCAACCAGGCGCAAAGCTTGCGGATAAATGCGGTGCTCGACCTCAAGCACGCGCGCGGCGAGCGTCGCTTCGGTGTCGCCTGCCACAACGGAAACCGAATCCTGCACGACAATCGGTCCCGAATCGGTTTCCGGCACGACAAAATGCACGGTCGCGCCGTGCCGCTTTACGCCGGCCTCAAGCGCGCGGCGGTGGGTGTGGAGTCCCTTGAATTGCGGCAACAGCGCCGGATGGATGTTCAGCATGCGGCCGCTCCAACGCGTGACGAACCACGGCGTCAACAGCCGCATGAAGCCGGCGAGGCAAACGAGATCGATCCGGTGCGCGCTCAGTTTCGCGTCGAGCGCGCGTTCGAATGCTTCGCGGTCGTCGCCGAACGGCCGGTGATCGACGACTTGCGGTGGCGATGCCCGCTTCGCGCGCCCGGACGAGCCCGAGAGCGTCGGGCCGGTTCGACACGACGAGCACGATTTCGGCCGGATAATCCTGCGCCTTGGCCGCCTCGATCAGCGCCGCCATGTTCGAGCCGCGGCCGGAGATCAGCACGGCGACGCGCTTCTTGGTCATGCGGCCTACCGCGGCAGATCGAGGCGGCCGCGAAATTCGACGGCGCCGCCGGCCTTCGCCGCCACGACTTCGCCGAGTCGCACCACTGTCTCGCCGTTATTGGCGAAACATGCGCTCGCGGCGTCCGCGCGATCTCGGTCCAGCACGGCCACCATGCCGATGCCGCAGTTGAACGTGCGCAGCATTTCTTGCTCGCCGATCTCGCCTGCCGTCGCGAGCCATTTGAACACCGGCAGAACGGGCACGCGATCAAGATCGAGCGAAACGGCAAGGCCGGGCGGCAGCACGCGCGGAATGTTCTCGATAAAGCCGCCGCCGGTAATGTGCGCCAGCGCCTTGACCGCTTTGGTCGTGCGGATCGCGGCGAGGCAGGATCGCACATAAAGCCGCGTCGGCGTCAGCAGCGCCTCGCCCAAGCTGCGCGCCGGTGCGAATGGCGCGGGACTGCCCCAGGCCAAGCCGGCATCGGCGGCGACGCGGCGCACCAGCGAAAAGCCGTTCGCATGCACGCCGGTCGAAGCCAGTCCGATCACGACGTCGCCGGCGGCGATGTCGGTGCGCGGCAGCACGTCCTGGCGCCCCACCGCGCCGACGGCGAAGCCGGCGAGGTCGTAATCTGCCCCTGATAAACGCCGGGCATTTCCGCCGTCTCGCCGCCGATCAGCGCGCAGCCGGCCTCGCGGCAGGCCGCCGCGATGCCCTTCACCACCGCGGCCCCGACCGCCGGATCGAGCTTGCCGCAAGCGAAATAATCGAGGAAAAACAACGGCTCGGCGCCCTGCACGACGAGGTCATTGACCGACATGGCGACCAGATCGATGCCGATCGTGTCGTGGCGGGAGGTTTCGACCGCGATCTTGACTTTGGTGCCGACGCCATCGGTCGCGGCGACCAGGATCGGATCGGAAAAGCCGGCGGCCTTCAGATCGAACAGGCCGCCAAAGCCGCCGATTTCGGCGCCGGCGCCCGCGCGCGCCGTGGCGCGCACCAACGGCTTGATCAATTCCACCATGCGGTTGCCGGCATCGATATCGACGCCGGCGGCCGCGTAGCGTGCCTCATCCACGAAAGCCACCAATCCGGATCAGAGTGAGCCTCCCCGGCAAGGGAGGCATTGCCCGCGCCTCCTACGTCGGAATCGCCGGGTGTGCAAGCGCGCGGGCGCCGCTATATTGCATCGTTCGATGACGGAGCGCGGGATATCCGACATGTCCGAGTTCTGCCGTTTCCGCCCGCCCAACTCGGCTGGATTGGAGTTCGGCGGTCGGGTACGCGGTAGCGTGCTGCCAGCCGGGGCTGCGGTTTGAGTATTCCAAATCTCATCACGTTGGGACGGATCCTTTTGGTGCCGGTCGTGGTCTGGGCGATCACGTCGGGCGAGATGCGCATTGCCTTTCTCCTGTTCCTGGCGGCCGGGATCAGCGATGCGGTCGACGGCTTCCTTGCCAAGCGCTTCCACATGGCGAGCGAGCTTGGCGCCTATCTCGATCCGTTGGCCGACAAGGCGCTGATCGTATCGATCTATGTTTCGCTCGGCATCGCCGGCGCGCTGCCGATCTTGCTCGTCATCCTCGTCGTCTCGCGCGACATCATGATCATCGGCGCCTTCATGCTGTCCTGGCTGGTCGGCAGGCCGATGCCGGTCCGGCCGCTGCTGGATCTCGAAAGTCAATACCGTGGCGCAAATCGTCCTTGCCACCCTGGTGCTGGCCGAACAGGGCTTTGATTTCGATGCCGGACTGGTGACGAAACTCACCATGGCGCTGGTCGCCATCTTGACCTTGCTCTCGATCGCCTTCTATCTCGCCGAGTGGGTCCGCCATATGAACTCGTTCGGCGCCGGGCACTGATCGCAGGCTGAAGAGCGCAATGCAATTCGAGCGCAACATCGTGTTCTGGATCGCCGCGCTCATCGTTTTTGTCGGGCTGTTGTGGCTGTTGAGCCCCATCCTGCTGCCGTTCGTTCTCGGCATGGCGATCGCCTACGTGCTCGATCCGTTGGCCAACGCCTTGACCAAGCGCGGCATGAGCCGGCTCGTCGCCGCGCTCATCATTCTCGGCGGCTTCGTGGTTGCGCTCGTGCTGTTGCTGCTCTTCATCGCGCCGGTGCTGGCGCAGCAGTTTTCCGGCTTCATCGACAATGCCCCGGCCTATGCGCAGCGGCTGCAAGGTTCTTGTCAGCGATCCGAACCATCCCTGGCTCAAGCACATCGTCGGCGACAATCTCGTCGGCGCCGACAAGTCCGTCGGCGATCTGATGAATCAGGCGATGGGGTATTTGACCGGGTTTCTCGCTTCGCTGTGGGCGAAGGGCCAAGCGCTGATTTCGATCTTTTCGCTGGTGATCATCACGCCGGTCGTCGCGTTCTATCTGATCTGCGACTGGGACCGCATGGTGAGCACCGTCGATCGCCTGATCCCGCTGCAGCAGCGCGAGACGGTGCGCAGCCTCGGCCGCGAGATCGACGCGACGATCTCGGCCTATGTGCGCGGCCAATCCGGCGTGTGCCTGATCCTCGGTTCCTATTATGCGGTCGGTCTGACGCTGGCGGGATTGAGCTTCGGCTTGCTGATCGGCGTGGTGTCCGGGCTCATCAGCTTCATTCCCTATGTCGGCTCGCTCACCGCGCTGGTGCTGTCGCTCGGCGTCGCGGTGGCGCAATTCTTCCCGGACTGGAGCCGCATCCTCATCGTCGCCGGCATCGTCCTTGTCGGCCAGTTCCTCGAAGGCAATGTGCTGGCGCCGAAACTCGTCGGGCACAGCGTCGGGCTGCATCCGGTGTGGCTCATGTTCGCGCTGTTCGCGTTCGGCTACCTGTTCGGCTTCGTCGGACTTCTGCTTGCCGTGCCGCTTGCGGCGGCGGCCGGCGTGCTGATCCGATTTGCGCTGCGGCGTTATCTCGCAAGCCCGCTCTATACCGGAAACCGGCCGTCGTAAGCGCCATGTCTTCGGACACCATGGCCTTCCCCCCGCGCCAGCTTGCGCTCGCGCTCGATCACGCCGAAAGCTACGCGCGCGAGGATTTCCTGTCCGGGCCCTGCAACGACGGCGCGCTCGACCTTGATCGACGCGCTGGCCGGATTGGCCGGCGAGCGCCATCGCGCTGGTCGGGCCGGAGGGATCCGGCAAGACGCATCTGGCGACGATCTGGGCGGCGGCGGCGGGCGCGCGCGTCTTTCCGCGCATGCGCTCGGCGAGGCCGATTTGCCCGCCGCGCTCGCGACCGGCGCGCTGGTCGTCGAGGACGCCGCGGCGACCGCCGACGAGCGCGCGCTGTTCCACCTGATCAATCTCGCCCGCGAGGAAAGCGCGTTTCTTCTGTTCACCGCGCGAACCGCGCCGTCGGTCTGGCCCGTCGCCATTCCGGACGTCGTTTCGCGGCTGCGGGCGCTGCCGGTGGTGACGCTGCAGGCGCCGGACGATGCGATGCTGCGCGGCGGTCATCGTCAAACTCGCCGCCGATCGTCAGCTTCGCGCTCGACGAGAGCGTCGTGGGCTATCTCTCGACCCACATCGAGCGCTCGTTCGCGGCGGCGCGCGCGGCGGTGATCGCGCTCGACAAGGAGGCGCTGCGGCAAGGCCGGCCGCCAAGCCGCGCGCTGGCGGCGGAAATGTTCCGCAGCCGCGCTTAAGGGTTCCGCTGCCTGACTTGGGAGACGGCCCGATTTTGCGGCGGTTCCGGCGCCAGTTCGTGCCGCTTTGGGACGGGCTTGACGGAGCGGCACGCCGCCGCCTTATGTCGGGAAATCGCATGTCATCGGATTGTATACGACGGGTGGCGAACATAGCGCTCGAGGAGCCCGGATCTGCCATGGCCGATCGCGGCCAAGCCACTGCCATTGCACGAGAATCCGGCACCGTGCGGCGGCTGGAAGAGCCGCCGCGGTCGGCCGAGCCGGCGGCGCGCCACGCGCTTTCCGATCTCGCCTCAAGCCCGGATCGTTTCATCAACCGCGAGCTGTCGTGGCTGAATTTCAACCGCCGCGTGCTGGAGGAATCGGCCAACCCGAACAATCCGCTGCTCGAGCGGCTGAAATTCCTGTCGATCTCCGCCAATAACCTCGACGAATTCTTCATGGTGCGCGTGGCCGGCCTTGGCGCGCAGCTGCGCGAAGGCATCAACACCAAAAGCCCGGAAGGGTTGACGCCCGCCGAGCAGCTCGTCCGCATTGCCGAGGCCGTCTCGGTCCTGGTCGAAGATCAGCAGGCGCAGTGGCGCGAATTGCGGACGGCGCTCGCCGATGCCGGCATCGTGCTGGTCGACGGTCCGGACATCACCAAGTCGGAGAAGACCTGGCTCGAAGACTATTTCCTCGCCCACGTTTTTCCGCTGCTGACCCCGCTCGCGATCGATCCGGCGCATCCGTTCCCGTTCATTCCCAATCTCGGCTTCTCGATCGCCTTGCAGCTTGCGCGCGCCAAGGACGGCAAGGCGATGAACGCGCTGATCCGCATGCCGAACCGCATCGAGCGCTTCGTGCGGCTGCCGCAGGCCGGCGAAGGCGGCGAAGTGCGGCTGATCTCGATCGAGGCGACCACCAGCCTTTTCATCGGCAAGCTGTTTCCCGGCTACGCGGTCAAGGGCGTCGGGCGCCTTCCGCGTCATCCGCGACTCCGAAGTCGAAATCCTCGAAGAAGCCGAAGACCTGGTGCGGCTGTTCGAGACCGCGCTCAAGCGGCGCCGCCGCGGCATCGTGATCAGGCTCGACATCGAGGCGACGATGCCGGTGGAATTGCGGCGCTTCGTGCAACGCGCGCTCGGCGCCTCCGACGACAGCGTGTTCAAGGTCGACGGCGTGCTCGCGCTCAACGAAATGGCGCAGCTCGCCAGCCTCAACCGGCCGGACCTCGAATTCGTGCCGTATACGCCGCGCTATCCCGACCGCGTCCGCGACCATGGCGGCGATTGCTTTGCCGCGATCCGGCAGAAGGATTTCATCGTCCACCATCCGTTCGAATCCTTCGACGTGGTGGTGAATTTCCTGCAGCAGGCCGCGCGCGATCCGGACGTCGTCGCGATCAAGCAGACGCTCTATCGCACCTCGGCCGATTCCCCGATCATCAAGGCGCTCGCCGAAGCCGCCGAAGCCGGCAAATCGGTCACCGCGCTGGTCGAGCTGAAGGCGCGCTTCGACGAGGAGGCCAATATCCGCTGGGCGCGCGATCTCGAGCGCGCCGGCGTGCAGGTCGTATTCGGCTTCATCGAGCTGAAGACCCACGCCAAGCTGTCGCTGGTGGTCCGCCGCGAGGGCGCCTCGCTCGCCTCCTACGTCCATGTCGGCACCGGCAATTATCACCCGGTGACCGCGCGCATCTATACCGACCTGTCGTTCTTCACCTGCGATCCGATCATCGCGCGCGACGTTGCCCGGATCTTCAACTTCGTCACCGGCTATGCCGAGCCCGCCGAGCTCGAGCGCATGGCGGTCTCGCCGCTGTCGCTGCGCAAGCGCATCCACGCGCACATCGACGAGGAGATCGCGCACGCCAAAGCCGGCCGTCCGGCGGCGCATCTGGATGAAGATGAATGCGCTGGTCGATCCCGACATCATCGATGCGCTGTATCGCGCGTCGAGCGCCGGCGTGCCGATCGAGCTTGTGGTGCGCGGCATTTGCTGCCTGCGGCCCGGCGTTCCCGGCCTGTCCGACAATATCCGCGTCAAATCCATCGTCGGCCGCTTCCTCGAACACGGCCGCATCTATTGCTTCGGCTCCGGTCACGGCCTGCCGCATGCCGAAGGCCGCGGTCTATATCTCCTCCGCCGACATGATGCCGCGCAATCTCGACCGCCGCGTCGAGGCGCTTGTGCCCGATCCTCAATCCGACCGTGCACGAGCAGGTGCTCGATCAGATCATGGTGGCCAATCTGAAGGACAACGAGCAGAGCTGGCAGCTGCTCGCCGATGGCTCGTCGTCGCGCATCAAGCCGGCCGCGGGCGAGGAAGTCTTCAACGCCACCACCTACTTCATGACCAATCCCAGCCTGTCCGGCCGCGGCAAATCGCCCAAGGATTCCATTCCCCGGTTGCGGCATCGCCCGGAGCGCATGTGATTCGGCCGCGAATCGCGATAGGTGGTCGCGGATCCGTGCCGAGCCGACGCACGCGAAATTCAGCCGTGAAAGCTCCGCGCCAAGGCATCGCCTGCCAGCATTGCATGACCAATGAGCCGCGCCAAATCCGACGCCCAGGGACGCCTCGACCACGGTCCGCCGATTGCCGTCGTCGACATCGGCTCGAATTCCGTGCGCCTTGTCGTCTACGAGGGGCTGACCCGCAGCCCGACCGAGCTGTTCAACGAGAAGGCGTTGTGCGGGCTCGGCCGCGAAGTGCAGTCGACGCGGATTGCTCGCCGCCGATGCGGTCGAGCATGCGCTTTATCGACGCTCAAGCGCTATCGCGCGCTGTGCGACACGATGGGCGTGAAGAAAGACCTTCGCCATCGCCACCGCCGCCTGCCGCGACGCCAAGAACGGCCGCGCTTTCATCAAGCTCGCCGAGCGCACCATCGGCGCCGACATCGACGTGCTGTCCGGCGCGCGCGAGGCCGAGCTCACCGCGCTCGGCGTGATTTCCGGCGTGCATCGCGCCGACGGCGTGGTCGGCGATCTTGGCGGCGGCTCGCTCGAACTCGTCGACGTTCGCGGCACGCGCGCCCGGCACGGCCTGACCCGCCCGCTCGGCGGTCTGGCGCTCGCCGATATTTCGGCGAAATCGCTCAAGAAAGCGGAGAAGTTCGTCAAGAAGACGCTCGACCGGCTGCCGGTGCTCAAGCCTGCGAGGATCGCAGCTTCTATGCCGTCGGCGGCACGTGGCGGTCGCTGGCGCGGCTGCACATGTGGCAGACCGGCTATCCGCTGCATGTGATGCACGGCTACGCGATCGCCGCCGACGAAGCGCTTGAATTCGCCAGGCTGGTGCATCGGGTCGACGTCGATACGCTGTCCAATATCGAAGTGGTGGACAATGCGCGGCGCCCGCTGTTGCCTTACGCGGCGCTGGTGCTCGAATACATCCTGCGCATCGGCAAGCCGCGGCAGGTCGTGTTCTCCGCGCTCGGCGTCCGCGAGGGCCTGCTCTATTCGCTGCTCAAGAACAAGGAAAAGGAGAAGGATGCGCTGATCGAAGCGGCGCGCCATCTCAACCAGTTGCGCTCGCGCTCGCCGCGCCATGGCGAAGAGCTGATCGAGTGGACCGACCGCTTCATGGCCACGTCCGGCCTCGATGAGACCGGCGAGGAACGCCGGCTGCGCCACGCCGCGTGCCTGCTTGCCGATATCGGCTGGCGGGCGCATCCCGATTACCGCGGCGAGCAATCGCTCAACATCATCGCCCATGGCGGCTTTTCCGGCGATCGACCATCCGGGCCGCGCCTATCTGGCGCTCGCGGTATTCTTCCGCCATGTCGGGCTGGTCATGGACGACGAACTGTCGCCGCGGCTGCGCGAACTCGCCTCGACGCGGCATGCTCGACCGCGCCCGCGTGCTCGGCGCGGCGCTGCGGCTGGCCTACGTCGTTTCCGCGGCGATGCCCGGCGTGCTGGCCGAAACCTCGCTCGCCGTCGAGCGGCACCGCCTGGCGCTGCGGCTGCCCGGGCGAATTCGCCGCGCTTGCCGGCGAGCGCGTGCTCAACCGGCTGCGCTCGCTCGCGCGCCTGATCGGCCGCGAGCCGGTGATGCTGATGGGCTGACGACTTCAGCCCCGCTCCACCGTCGCCACCCGGCCCTTCTCGATGGCGAGCGCCAGCTTGCCGTGCTTGAGCGCCAGCGCCTTTTCGCCGAACAGTTCGCGCCGCCAGCCGGTCAGCGCCGGCACGTCGGCGTCGTCGTCGGCGGCGATGCGTTCGAGATCGTCGACCGTGGCGATCACCTTGGCGGCGACGTGATGGTGCTCCGAGATCATGCGCAGCAGCACCTTGAGCAGTTCGACGACCGCGGCGCCGTTCGCCGCGGGCTGCACGCGCGCCTGCAGCGGCAGCGTCTTCGGATCGCGCGCGAGCCCGCGCTTCACCGCGGCGACGATCGCCTCGCCCCAGCGCGAGCGCTCGAAGCCCTTGGGCAGCGAACGCAGGTTCTTGAGCTTCTCGGTGGTGGTCGGCGCCTGCACGGCGATGTCGGCGATCACCTCGTCCTTGAGCACGCGCGAGCGCGGCACGTCGCGCGACTGCGCCTCGCGCTCGCGCCAGGCCGCGACCTCGATGAGCACGGCGAGCTCCTTGGGCTTGCGCACGCGCGTCTTGAGCCGCTGCCAGGCGCTCTCCGGCTCCATGCGGTAGGTTTCGGGCGAAGTCAGCACGCGCATCTCGTCCTGCCACCCAATCGGCGCGGCCGCGGCGCTTTAAGTCCTCGACCAGCGCCAGATAGACGTCGCGCAAATGCGTCACGTCGGAGATGGCGTAGGCGAGCTGCGCGTCGGACAAGCGGCCGGCGCGTCCAATCGGTGAAGCGGTGCGATTTGTCGAGCGCGTCGCCGGTAATGCGCTGCACCAGTTGGTCGTAGGAAATCGAATTCGCCGTAGCCGAGCACCATGGCGGCGACCTGGGTGTCGAAGATCGGATGCGGAATGAGCTTGGCGGCGTGCCAGACGATTTCGATGTCCTGGCGCGCGGCGTGGAACACCTTCATCACCTTCTCGTCCGCCATCAGCGCGTAGAACGGCGACAAGATCGATGCCGGGCGCCAGCGCGTCGATGACCACGGCCTCGTCGGGCGAGGCCATCTGCGCGACGCACAGCAGCGGGTAATAGGTGGTCTCGCGCAGAAATTCGGTGTCGACGGTGACGAAGGGATGGCAGGCCATCCGCCGGCACGCGGCGGCAAGTTCGGACGTCGTCGTGATCGGCTGCATTGCGAGCTGCGGTAGCGGAATTTAACGCCATTGATCGCCTGGATCAGTGTCTGGTTCAGGTGCACCGCGCGTGGCAAGGCCGGCATGGCGGCGCAAGGTCACCGATTGGCATTGCGCCAGGGCGCGGCTAGCCGCCGCGCACCTCTAGCGCCATCATGGATGAACTCCCACGGGCTCGGCATGGCGCCGACCGGCACTTCGATCAGGGTCGGGCCGTCGCGGTGGGCGAAGGCGCGCCGCAGCGCCTGGCGCAATTCCTGCGGGCTTTTGCACCCGCACGGCCTCGGCGCCGAAGCTTTTGGCGAAGGCGACGAAATCGGGATTGGCGAGATCGCTGGCGATCAGGCGGTTGCCGTAGCGCTCCTGCTGGATGCGCCGCACATTGCCGAAGGCGCCGTCGTTGAACACGATCGTGACCAGCGGAATGCGGTGGCGCATCGCGGTCGCCATCTCGTTCGCGGTGAACATGAAGCCGCCGTCGCCGGAGATCGCCACCACCGGCACGTCGGGCCGGGCATGCTGCGCGCCGAGCGCGGTGGCAAAGCCCCAGCCGAGATTGTCCTGATAGCCGGGCGACAGAAAGGTGCGCGGCTTGTAGACCGGAAACGCGAGCGCGCGCGGCAAAGCCGATCTGCGTGACCTCGTCGACGAAAATGCCGTCCTCGGGCAATTCGGCGCGGATCGCTTCGAGAAAGGCGATCTGCGGCGCGAGCTTTTCGAGGCGCTTGCGCCAGGCGGCTTGGCGCTCCTGCATTTCGGCCTGGCGCGACGGGCGCTTGGCATTGTGCGCCGGCAATTCGGCGAGCAGGCGCTGCAGAATCGGCTTGGCGTCGCCGGTCAGCGCGACGGCGGGCCTGTGCAGGCGATCGTGCTCCTCGGCATCGGCATCGATCGCGAATGATCGCGAGCTCGCGATCGACGCCCCATTGCCGCAACTGCATGAGCAGCCGCGTGCCGACCGCCAGCACCACATCGGCCTCGCCCCACAGATCGCGCCCGAGCGGCAGCGTGACGCTCAACGGATCGCGGCTGTCGAGCACGCCGCGGCCGCGGCGATAGCCGAGCACCGGCGCCTGCAGCATGGCGGACAGCGCGGTGACCTCTTCGGACGGCATCCTGCGCGCCGCCGCCGCAGACGATCAGCGGCCGCTTCGCCGCGCCGAGACGCTTTGCGGCGCGGCGGATCGCGTCCGTGTCGATCTTCGGCGCCGGAATCGGCAGCGGCGCCTGCAACGTCACCGGACGCGGATTTGCCCCAGACGTCGATGGCGCATTCGAGCGCGGCCGGCCCGGGCCGGCCGGTGCGCATCGCGCGCAGCGCCAGCGCGGTGGCGCGCGAAGCCTGCTGCCGGCTTGCGGATGAGCGCCGCAATGATCGACCAGCCGCTTGATGATGCCGGCCTGGTCGCGGATCTCGTGCAGATGGCCGAGGCCGCGGCCGATATCGGCGTCGGGAATTTGCCCGATCAGCGCCAGCACCGGCGCATTCATGGAATAGGCGGTGAGGAGCGCGGCCGCCGGAATTGAGCAGCCCGGGCCCGGGCACGACCGCATAGGCCTGCGGCTTGCCGGTCGCCAGCGCCGCGCCGAGCGCCATATAGGCGGCGCCCTGCTCGTGGCGGGTGTGGACCGTGCGCAGCCGGTCGGAGAACTTGAACAGCGCCTCGAACAACAGATCGTTCTGCACGCCGGGCAGCGCATAGACCGTATCGAGGCCGTGGCGCGATCAGCGTCGCGACGACCGCTTCGGCCGCGGTCATGTCGCGTTGCCGGCGCTGTCGCGGCTGCCTTGGCTTTGGCCGGCTTTTTCTTCGGCATGCTCGCTCCTTGCCGGCCGGAAGTGTGCAGATCGGCGGTGACTCTGTCGAGGCTATCCGCCGCCGGCTTCGAGCGATCGGACGCCCGCTTGACAAGTGCGGCGCAGCCCATGTGGTTGTGCGCCACCTTTTCACGCCTATCCCTTGCGCGGATTCGAGCATGCATCGCTACCGCACCCATACCTGCGGCGCGCTCCGCGACAGCGACATCGGCGCCGAGGTCCGGCTGTCGGGCTGGTGCCACCGCATCCGCGACCACGGCGGCGTGCTGTTCATCGATCTGCGCGACCATTACGGCCTCACCCAGGTGGTGGCCGACCCCGACAGCCCGGCGTTCAAAGTGGCCGAGACGTTGCGCTCGGAATGGGTGGTGCGCGTCGACGGCAAGGTGCGCCGGCGGCCGGGCGGCACCGAAAATCCCGACCTGCCGACCGGCGCGGTCGAGGTCTATATCCGCGAGATCGAGGTGTTGGGGCCGGCCGGCGAACTGCCGATGCCGGTGTTCGGCGAGCAGGAATATCCCGAGGAAATCCGGCTCAAATACCGCTTCCTCGATCTGCGCCGCGAGCACTTGCACCACAACATCATGAAGCGCGGCGCAGATCATCGATTCGATCCGGCGGCGGATGAAGGAGCAGGGCTTTTTCGAATTCCAGACGCCGATCCTGACCGCCTCGTCGCCCGAAGGCGCGCGCGATTATCTGGTGCCGTCGCGGCTGCATCCGGGAAAATTCTACGCGCTGCCGCAGGCGCCGCAGCAGTTCAAGCAGCTCATCATGATCTCCGGCTTCGACCGCTATTTCCAGATCGCGCCGTGCTTTCGCGACGAGGACGCGCGCGCCGACCGCTCGCCCGGCGAGTTCTATCAGCTCGACCTCGAGATGAGCTTCGTCACGCAGGAGGACGTGTTCGCCGCGGTCGAGCCGGTGATGCGCGGCGTGTTCGAGGAGTTTTCCGGCGGCAAGCCGGTGACGCAGAAATTTCCGCGCATCCCCTACGCCGAGGCGCTCACCAAATACGGCACCGACAAGCCGGATTTGCGCAATCCGATCGTCATGCAGGATGTTTCGGACATTTTCCGCGGCTCGGGATTTAAGATTTTCGCGCGCATCCTGGAGACGAGCGCCAAGGCGGCGGTGTGGGCGATCCCGGCGCCGGGCGGCGGCTCGCGCGCGTTCTGCGACCGCATGAATTCCTGGGCGCAGGGCGAGGGCCAGCCGGGGCTCGGCTATATCTTTTTTGCGCTCGACAACGGCGCCGTCGTCGGCCGCGGTCCGGTTGCCAACAATCTCGGCGCGGAAAAGACCGAAGCGCTGCGTGCGCAGCTCGGCTTGAAGGACGGCGATGCGGTGTTCTTTGTCGCCGGCGAGCCGGCGAGCTTCGTCAAGTTCGCCGGGCCGGCGCGCACCAAGATCGGCGAAGAACTTGGGCTCATCCAGAAGGACCGCTTCGAACTGTGCTGGATCGTCGATTTTCCGATGTACGAGTGGAACGAGGAGGAAAAGAAGATCGACTTCTCCCACAATCCGTTCTCGATGCCGAACGCGGCGGTCGATGAATTTCTCGCGCTCGATCCGGCGGATCGCAAAAAGATTCTCGCGCTCAAGGCGATCCAGTACGACATCGTCTGCAACGGCGTGGAACTGTCGTCCGGCGCCATCCGCAATCATCGCCCCGACGTGATGAAGAAGGCGTTCGCCATCGCCGGCTACGACGAAAGCCTGCTGGAGCAGAAATTCGGCGGCATGCTGCATGCGCTCTCGCTCGGCGCGCCGCCGCATGGCGGCATCGCGCCCGGCATCGACCGCATCGTCATGCTGTTGTGCGGCGAGGAGAATCTGCGCGAAGTCGTGCTGTTCCCGATGAACCAGCGCGCCGAGGATTTGATGATGGGCGCGCCGTCGGAGGCGACCGCCAAGCAATTGCGCGAGCTGCATATCCGCGTCGTCAAGCCGCGAGTGATCATTCCGCCGCCATCGCCATCGCCTCGTCGCACGCCGCGGCGACGATCGCGCCGAATTCCGCTGCCATCCGCTTGATAGCGCATCAGCCGCAGGATGAGGCGAAGCTCGCGCAACATTTCGAGCGACAGCCGGTTGCCGCAGCCGAGCGCGCTGGCGATCTGGAACGCCTTTCGCTCGTCGCGCCACCAGCGCTCGACGGCGGCGATCGCCGCGTCGAGGCTGCAGGCCGTACAGCATCGCGGCGCGGGCGCCAAAGCGCGCGCGCACGGCGGCATGCTGCGGTCCGAGCCGAATGCTAGCGCTCGACCCTGAGCTTGAAGCGGTTGATCGCGGCGGCCTCGTCGAATGCCGCGCCGATTTGCGCCAGCGCCACGTCCATGGCCGAGCCGGTCTCGGCGCAAGCGCGGCGCTGTGGCCGCACGGATACGTTCAGACTCGCGCGCCTCGCGCCGTCCGTGGCACATCGGTTTATGCCTAAATTAGCATTGCGCGCGATGTAACCGAAACAGAGACCGATGTCAAGTGTCGTAACTATTGAATGAGACGAGGCCCGCCGCGCCGCGAATCATCGCGGCGTCGCCGATTCGGCAACTGGCGCCGCGATCGGTGGGGATCGGGTGCTTAAGCCGGCGGAATCGCGGGCTTAAAACAGCTTGAGGCAGCAGAGCACTTTGCCGACGATTTCCAGCTCGGTGAGCGGAACCTCTTCGCTCGGCATGATTGGGATTGTCGGAAATGATCTTGACCCGCGTCCGGCCGCGGCCGAGCGCAGCAATTGCAGGCGCTTGACGACGATGCCCTCGAACGTGTCGCGGATGGCATAAAGCCCGTCGGGCGTCGGCGTCTTGTGGCCGGTGTCGACGATGACGCGGTCGCCCGACATCAGCGTCGGCGCCATGCTGTCGCCGGTGGTGTCGAGCACCAGAAGCCGCGCCGCCGAGGTGTGCAATTGCTCGCGCACGAAGCTCGGCGGAAACACCCAACCCTCTGATTTTACTGGGTCGGCGTGCCTCCCGTCCTTGCGCACTTCGCGCGCCGGCACGCCGCCGCCGCCCAGGCCGGCGCGGGTATCGAGCTCCGGCACCTGGCCGGGCGCGGGGCCGAGCGGCTCGTCGTGGCTGCCTTCCTCGCGCAGCACGTCGCTTGATTCGATGTGGCTGCCGCCGGTGCCCGGGTAATCGGCCCCACAGCAGGATCTGCTCCGGCGTGTAGCCGAGATGCTTGGCGAACGGCTTGAGGTGATCGAGCCGCAGCCTGATCTGGCCGTTCTCGAGGCGGGACAGTTGCTGCTTGGAGATGCCCGACAGCCTCGACGAGTTCGTGCGCTCATGCCGCGCGCCTCCCGCGCGTAGTAGAGCCCGGTCCATTGTTTCGACGGCTTGGATTTGCCGTGCCATGGCGCCATTGTCACGGATTCGGTGCATAACGCCTAGCGTCTAAAATAGTGACTTGACGCGGCAATGTCGCTGACTATGTGACCTTCGTCACTGAATTTGGCTCATGGAGCGGGCGATGCATGGTCAGGCTTGGCTGGATGAGGATATCGAACTTTTGCAGCGGCTTTGGGCCGACGGCGAAACCGCGGCCACCATCGCCGCGCAAGCTCGGATTTGTCTCAGATCGGCAGTGCTCGGAAAAATCTTCCGGCTGCGGCTTGGTTCGCCGGGATCGCGAGGAAGCCGGGCGTGCACGAAGCCGCCGCGCCGGTCGCAAGCGAATTCGCCGAAACGGCGGCGTCGCGGTCCCCAAGCCGCAGTCGTTGCCCGCCGCGAAACCCGACCGCAGGCACAAAAGCCTGTTCGAACTGACCAACACCTGCTGCCGCTGGCCGTATCGCCGTCCGGGCACTGAAAATATTTCTTCTGCGGCGTGCCGGAGGCCGATCTTGAACGCGGCATGCCGTACTGCCCGCGCCACATGAAGCGCGCCTATCTGGTGCCGCCGAATGCCGGCCACAACCGCGGCAACGTCTTTGCGCGCGGCGCTGAGCGTGCGAGACCGGACGATGGCGCAACTCGAAGCTATTCCGCTCAGTGGCGGCAAAGAAGAGCCGGATACGGATTTGCCGCTCGCCGAGCGCGCGGCGGCGGCGGCACGCGCCGAATTGCGCGGCGAGCGCCAGGGAATTCTCGGCGCCATCGGGCGCATGGCATTGCCGCCGCTCATGCGGCCGCGAAGCGTGCCGGAGCGCTGGTCGCTCGTTCACGTCATGGACCGCATGGAAGAAGCCTTTCGCATTCTTGTCGCGGCTGCCGATGCCGACGCGGCCGAAAGGCTATATCAATTCGATGCCGATCTATCTCTACGACCGCGGCGACCTCAATTCGCAGCTGGAAACCTACGAGCTCGAGCGCATGGCGCGGCTGCGCAACCGCGTGCGTATCCCGCCGTCGCCGGCCGAAATCGCCCGCATGGAAGAGGCCTTGCACTGGCCGGCGGCCTATCTCGCAGGCCCGGAATTCCACCATGTCGCGCGCGCGGTCAATCTCGGCTCGCTGTGGGCGGCTTTCGATATCGATATCGACAAGGCGCTCAAACGAATCAAGCTCACGCGGCGCAGCTTCAACGCCCGCAAGCTGCAGGGCCTGCGAATCATCGCGACCGAACTCATTCGCCGCCGCGTACCGGTCCGTTAGCGCGTACCGTTGCGCTAGATGGCCGCAGCACCGTCGAAACCCTTGTCGAGGGCGCAGCACGATCTTGTCGAAGCTTATCGGCAAGGGCTGGGGCCGCGCGCCGCGGCACGGCTTTCGCACGATCGGATTTGCAGCGACGCCC
The DNA here is from genome assembly GCA_963729335.1 of uncultured Alphaproteobacteria bacterium. Lineage (GTDB taxonomy): Bacteria > Pseudomonadota > Alphaproteobacteria > Rhizobiales > Xanthobacteraceae > BOG-931. The sequence continues at coordinate 77,021 of CAVSNN010000001.1, read as the reverse complement.
TGACGGTCGTCGCGCGCGTCGAGGGCGAGATCGAGCGCATGCAGCGCTCGGGCGCACTGAAATCCGTCAACGGCTCTTATCGCAATTACCGTTTGCAAGCATCGGCGCGCGGCGAGCGCGTGCTGCGCTACGCCGATTGGATGATTCGCTACAAAGCAAATTTGGTCCGCGAAATCGCGGCCAATCTTCGCTGAACGCGCGAATCAACGGCGAGTGCGTGCCGGGCAAGACGAAAACAGGCTTGTTTGCATCATGACCGCGCAAATATTTTTTTCTGCAAGTTGTTCAACATCATAGTTGCTATTTCAGTGACCTTACGCCGCCGCGGCGATTGACAGCGGCGGCCGCAGCGCGCATCTCCTCGCGCGCATGCGGGCCTTGCAGAACTGCGCCCGCCGCGACCTTCACATCCCAATCAAGCCGCTTTCGCGCTCCGGGCGCGGCCGTTGCCGCGGCGATACCGCGCGTGGAGCGCCAATTTTCATCGCAGGTGAATCCGTGAAGACGACAGGCAAAGTCAAATTTTTCAACGACACCAAGGGCTACGGCTTTTTCACGCGCGACGATGGGGCGGGGGACGTGTTCGTGCACCGCACCGACCTGCCGGCCGGCATCGGGCTGCTTTACGAGGGCCAGGCCGTGAGCTTCGACATCGAGCGAACGAGCCGCGGCCTGCGCGCGGTGAATATCTCGCTGCCGGCGCAATAAGCGCCGTTAATTCGTTTTGCGAAAAACCGCCGGCCGATAGGCGCCGGGCGCTGATTCCTCACTTCCGCATTTGATTGATCGACCGCGGGCTCGTTTGCCACGGCTAAACGAGGATCAAAAATGATCCCTTACAAGTCGGCGCTTGAGACCGCCTTGCCCAAAACGTTGGAGGTTCGGCTCGAAATCGCAAAAGCGATGCAAACGCTGACCGGGGACCAGGACGAGCGGCTCCGGCAGCGGCGGGCAGAGATCGCGTCGATACGCTGCGAGTTGGAAGCGCTCAGGCAGCACGTCGGCGAGCTGTGGCGTGATTTTCCGTCACTGGCGTGGGCAGAGCTGCGCCGCGAATGGCCGTCGCTTTCATCGCAGCTGCGCAAGTACGGCTACAATCCCAACGAGCCGCGGGTGCCAGCCGGCAATCCCGATGGCGGGCAGTGGACGAGCGATGGGGTTCAAGTCGCACAAAATGATGACGGTAGAAGCAAGTCCGATGCAATCCCGCCGTCGCGCGGCGAAGGGCACCATTGGGTGCCAAAAGGAGTTTACGAGAAGGAACCTTTGCGACCAGAGACTAGGGAAGTCTTTGAGAACGCCATCTCGGGCCCGCTTGCAGACAACAGCGTAAATCGTTGGAACACCGAGCACAGAGCTTATAACGAAGCCGTTCAGGACGCCTTTAATACGTTTCTACAAACGAATAATATTACCTCGGAGGAAATGACCCCGGAGCAGGCCCAAAACTTTGTTGATGAGGTAAAGGCATCGAACGATCCGCGAATTTATAATCTCAAGATGAAGATATTACACCAAGCGCTGAGATATATCGATATCTGGAGCCTGGGTGGAGGCGATGAAGAGTAAAATGACACGTACCGAAGAAGATCGCCGCCAGATCGACCAATTCGAGCGTCTCCGCCATCGAGTGGATGACGTGCTCGCAAAATTTGGGTGTCCTGATACCCTCTCCAAAAAGGGCGACTATACGGTGCATGGCGACTACAGCGGCCATCCACAAGTAGTCGTCTTTATCGGCAAGCTTGAGATGTTGCGACCTGCTGTTGTGAACGAGCTTCAGCAGGTGGTGAAAGATTTTCTTGGATGGGAGATCGAGATCGCGGTAGCCGTCCGTGGCCACTACGACGACTGGCCCAACATGGGTTTATACATCCGCCCACACGAAATCATTGACGGTTTGCAACGTCAATATTTCCCGAAGGAGTTTCAGAAAATCGAGTACGTCGGAGCCCGGCCAGGTACGGCGTATGATTGAGCATCAAAGACCTGCCTCTGTGCGCCGGCAAGAGCGAATCAACTGAGGGCCAAGACTGGTGCGCCTTCTAGGACCCGGTTATTCGAATCCGGTTTTAATGAGGCGTTGAACAAAATGGCGCGCCCGACCTCAGAGGTTCATAATGCCGGCGTGGGCAAATCATCGTCGGATCATTACAGCGACCAGGAGGGGCCGCGCGCCGCCGTGAGGCTATCTTACAGCGGATGCTCAGGACCCCGCCGCGACCCCATGCCGCGAAGCCGACTAGGCCAAGGCCGAAAAAGCGGATGCGGAAGTCGGCCCGTTGACCGAGCGATTTGCGTGCTTTTGACGCAACACAGCCGAGAAAACGGCTTGAATTGGAACGAATCCGGTACTATCTGCTTTGACGGGACGGTCTAATGCCCGGATACTCGGTCGTGCGAGGGATTCGGGGGCGGAGCGAAGCTCCGGTGGTGAGGTCGTTAACCTTCTGTTGACGATCTTTGCACGATCTCGGTATTCTTGGGCATAGGAGACGCCCGAACCCCTGCCGGGGTCCGGGTAATTTGCGTTGCTCAGATGACGGTTTTTTCATTTGAGCGCCGTAAAAGCGTCTCAGCCTTAGAGTTTATGCCCCTCAAGGAGAAATATGCGGAGCATGCCATGCGGGAGATGGAGCAGTTGATCAGCCTTCTGTTTCCCAAAGAAGGCCCTCAGCTTCAGGACCTCAAGTTCTTTGAAGGCGAGGAGCGGGTCAAAATCGAGGATTTCTGTGCCGAAGCCCACGCGGCCTTCGTACAGATGGACTCTGGCCGTGTTCGGGCCGTTGCCGGCCTCGATGAAACGTGCACGCCAGTTAGCACGGACAAATTCCTCAAGAACTCGTGACAACATTGGGACGTGGTTGTAGAGGGAGGCATGAGCTATGCCGCCCTAGTTGAGTATTTTGCCAAAATTGAAGACTTGCCGATCCCGGTAAACGCGGTTCTTGATCGCATCCGTAGTACCACGGATCACAAGGACATTCGGCTTTTTCCTGTAGAGCGCCACAACAAGGCGTTCCGCGGAGCTTTTCGCCGCTTGGCGTATCCGATCGGTAAGACGTACAGCCACGAATATGAGATCGTGTGTCAAGTTCTGTACGGCAGGGATTTGCCTGACGAATGGAAACGTCTCGTTATTGTAAAAGAGGCGCTGCACGTCTTTGACCCGGAGGGAAACAGAGTTGATACGCCCGAAAAAGTTCGAAAATTGATCCCGCAGGTAATTACACCTGACTTGCGTGATGCGCCTTTTGGCTCCGCAATTGACGATTATCTCGGGGTATTTCGGGCTATGGCAGTTCTACTTCCTAGGCACGCGCGAACAAAATTAAAAGCGGCAGCGGACGCAGGCACTCGCACGTCAACAGAGATTGCCGATTACGTAAAGCTACCCGACTACTATGTGGACATTTGGCTTGAGCACGGCGCGGAAGCGGAGCCGCAGCTTCTCAACCGTGGCTAGCTGCGTAGCCGCTTCCTTCGCCAACTAATGAATTTGCGGGCTTGCGTTTTCTGTCGCAGGATAACGATACGTGAGGCGCTTACCTTTCGCGCCTTTGAGCGCAAGCGCCGCACGTTCCCCATCTTTCAGATTACGGGTGTTCCACTTGAAATCCCATTCCGTCAGATAACGTGGCAAATGGGCTTCACTGATCGAATGGTGAGCGCCGAAGATCGCCCGCTTCATGAGGCTGAAACGGCTCTCTGCCGTGTTGACGTGAGCGAACCCGCCCAGCCGAACGTATTCGTCGGCCGAGTGGTTGACCTTCGTGTGGCCCGCGAATTGTCGGCCGACCGGCCTGTATGACAGCAATTCGTCCGTCACAAGATGCGACTGGCGATCAACAACCTTGTCGATCGTCGCACGCGACGTCTTAGCCTTCACGTTGGCCACATGGAACGAGTGGCTTTCGCCGCCACGGTCAACCAATGCCAACACGGTATGCTTCTTCGGCTCTTGCTTCGCGAACGCCCGGTTCTCTGCCTTGCCGCCGATCACGGTTTCGTCGCTCTCGACAACCCGATTGAAACCGCCGAGTGGACCGATCTTGGCCGGCTTCATTGCTTCCCTAACTCTGTGACACATGAACCAAGCGGAGCGGTAGGAGCCTAAGCCAAGCATCCGCTGTAATTGCAGCGCGCTCACGCTCTTTTTGCTGGCGGCCATAATGTGCGTCGCCATAAGCCACTTGTGCAATGGGATATGCGACCGCTCAAAAATCGTTCCGGTGCGAACCGTGAACTTGTCGCGGCAGTCATTGCACAGGAACACTCCCGTTTGGATTTTGCCCGCCATGCGATGGACGTTGACGGAGCCGCAGAACGGACAGTTCGCTCCGTCCGGCCAGCGGTCGGCTTCCATGTGGGCTGTGGCCTTGGCTTCATCGTGAAAGATCGCATTGGTGAGATTGATATCCATCTGGATTATCCTTCGATCTTGCGAGCAGCCGTCGCACGGTCTTTTGCGAGCGATTTCAACTGAGTTTTATTCAACCAGATGCGAACTGGATTTTTCTTGGTGCCAAATTCGAGCACCACTTTATTCGATATGGATCGAAGCAAAAACAGGCTGATCTTTTTGGCTTCAACGGGCAATGGATGCCCGAGGCCGGTATCCTTAGGCAAAATAAACTGAGCCGGCCCCGGAAATCTGCACAAGTCGATAAGTGGAGTTTCTGCCTGACAGCGGGCACGCTATGGCCTGCGAATCAGGAGCGACTATGCAGAGACGAGCGCGCCGGAACCACACACCGGCTTTCAAGGCGAAGGTGGCTCTTGCCGCCATCAAGGGCGATCGGACATTGGCGCAGCTTGCCGAGCAGTTCGACGTTCACCCCAACCAGATTACCTCGTGGAAGGCGCAGCTTGAGAATGGAGCTGCCGATGTGTTCGGTCCTGGCGGCGGCCAGGCGGCGGCGCCTGCGGTCGACGTGAAGTCGCTGCACGCCAAGATCGGCGAACTGGCGCTGGAGAACGATTTTTTAGAGGGCGCGCTCACCAAGGCGGGGTTGCTGAGCGCAAAGCGATGATCGACCGCGGGCACGATCTGCCGATCACCAAGCAGGCCGAGGTTCTGCGCATCAGCCGCGGCAGCGTCTACTACCTGCCGCGGCCGGTGCCGGAGGCCGACCTTGCGATCATGCGGTGTCTCGACCGGCTGCATCTGGAGTTTCCCTTCGCCGGCTCGCGGATGTTGCGCGGCCTGCTGGTGGCCGAGGGGTGCAAGATCGGACGCCGGCATGTGAAGACGCTGATGCAGCGGATGGGGATAGAGGCACTTTATCGCCGCCCACGCACGACCAAACCGGAGCCCGGTCACAAGATCTACCCGTATCTGCTGCGCGGGCTTTCGATCACGCGACCGAACCAGGTGTGGGCGATGGACATCACCTACATCCCGATGGCGCGCGGCTTCGTCTATCTGGCTGTGGTGCTCGACTGGTTCAGCCGGCGCGTGCTGTCGTGGCGGCTGTCAATCACGATGGAGGCGGCGTTCTGCGTTGAAACGCTGGAGGATGCTTTGGCTCGTCACGGCAAACCTGACATCTTCAACACCGACCAAGGTTCGCAGTTCACCGGCACGGCCTTCATCGGCGTGCTCGCTGGCAACGGCATTGCCATCAGCATGGACGGCAAAGGCGCCTGGCGCGATAACGTGTTCGTCGAACGGCTGTGGCGCAGCGTCAAATACGAGGAGGTTTATCTGCGAGCCTACGACGGCGTCAGCGAGGCGCGCGCTTCGATCGGCCGCTACTTCGACTTCTACAACAGCCGCAGACCACATTCGAGCCTTGACGGCATGACACCCGATCAAGCCTACTGCCCACCACCGCTGCCGCTCCGCTTGGCAGCCTAACCTCGGCAGGGACTCCACTTATCGAAGCGGAAAATCTGTTCAGATAACCGAGACCACCTCAAACGGCATGGCGACCAACTTCCATCTGGCGCCTAATCTAATCCTAGCGGGCTGCTAAGTTAAGTGCATAGTTGCCGGCTCAGGCTCAAGAATTCATCGACGAAGTAATCGGCTCAAGTGATCGTCGCATCCGCGATTTCAACTTGAAACTCTATCGGCGCGAAATGTTGTACTATATATTCCACCATATGCTCCTCATGGGCCCTCGCGAAACTGAGTGAGGATCGGATGAATACTAGCAAAGATGAGGACAGCCGCTATGAGCAACAGCTAAAAATATTCGGGCGCCTGATCGATCGGATAAACACCCTCCTAAAGCGGTACGGAGAGCACGATTTACTTAAACCCGGAGATTATTCCATCTACGACGATTACTGGGGCTATCCTCAGGTCAAGGTATCAATTAACAACCTTGAACTTCTGCAGCCATCGATAATCGAGGGCCTGCAGACAATTGTGAAGGCGTATCCTGCATGGGAGATTGTCGTCGCAGTCGCCGTCCGGGGTCACTATAATGATTGGCGAGAAATGGGCCTGTACATTCGTCCACACGAAATCATTGACGGTTTGCAACGCCAATATTTTCCGAAGGAGTTTCAGGATATCGAGTACCAAGGTGCCAGGCATGGAACGGCGTATGATTGAGCAACAAAGCCCCGGCAGCGCGCACTCCGTGAGGACATGTTCGTCATCGACGCGAGGATTTGCGCTGCGGCAGTAGAAGAGGATCAGCGACACAGCGACGCGAATGGAAAATGAGGACAGTCCGTCTCGACCGTCCGTCAGTCAGCTCTCACTCACCCCGAAGCAACAGGAAGCGCAAGCGCTGCTGCAAGGTGGACCCCGCCACGTGTTGCTGGTCGGCGGCGCCCGCTCGGGCAAGACCACGGTGCTGGTCAACGAAATCGCCGAGCGTGCGGTCAAACACGACGAATTCGCGCCACGCCATCCTGCGGCTGCGCTCTAATGCGGTGCGGCCCTCGATCGCGCTCGACACGCTGCCGAAAGTCTTTCGCATCGGATTTCCGCGAGAGCCGCTCACGCCCCATCGCACCGACGGCTATTTTTCGCTGGAAAACGGCTCGGAAATCTGGTTCGGCGGGCTCGACGACAAGGAGCGCGTCGAGAAGATCCTGGGCAAGGAATACGCCACGATCTTTTTCAACGAGTGCTCGCAAATCCCCTATGCGTCGGTGCTGATGGCGCTGACGCGGCTGGCGCAGGTCGTGAAGGACTTGCCGCAGGCCGCCTATTACGATCTCAACCCGACCAATAAGGGCCACTGGACCAACGTGCTGTTCGGCGACCAAGCGCGATCCGATCTCGCGCCTGCCGCTCGACGATCCGGACAATTACGCGCGGATGTTTCTCAATCCGCGCGACAATCCGCATCTGGCGGAGGAATATCTCGAAAGCCTGGCGCGGCTGCCGGAGCGGCAGCGCAAGCGGTTTTACGAGGGCGTCTATATCGACGATCTCGACGGCGCGCTGTTCTCCTACGAGATCATCGCGCGCGCGCGCGTGACGGAATGTCCGGTGGAGCGCCGCACCCGCGTGGTGGTGGCGGTCGATCCGTCCGGCGCCAAAGGCGAGGACGATACCGCGCCGACGAGATCGGTATCATCGTCGCCGCGCTCGGCCACGATCGTCACGCCTATGTGCTTGCCGACCGCTCGCTGCGCGATGCGCCGATGGTGTGGGCCCGCGCTGTCGTTCACGCCGCCGCGGAATTCGGCGCCGACCGCATCATCGCCGAGGAGAATTTCGGCGGCGAAATGGTGGGCGCGGTCATCCGCGCTGCCGGCGCCGGTGTAAAAGTGGAGATGGTCTCGGCGAGCCGCGGCAAATCGTTGCGCGCCGAGCCGGTCTCGGCGCTCTACGAACAGGGCCTCGTTCATCACGTCGGCCGTTTCGCGTGCTCGAAGATCAGCTCTGCGCCTTCACCACCGCCGGCTATCGCGGCGAGGGCAGCCCCGATCATGCCGACGCGCTGGTGTTCGCCATCAGCGAGCTGATGCTCGCGGAGCGGCGCTGCAATTCTCGAATATTATCGGCAACGGGCGCAGAATCGGGAGCAAGAGCGGAGTCAACATCCGCCGCAGGCGACCGCGAAGGCGAAAAAGACGACCGCGCGGGCCTTATCAGGCTAATCGCGCCGGGCCGGGAGGTATCGATCGTTCACGGTCTGTCCGGTACATATTATATGGCCGACGCCGATGGCAGCTTCGCGGTGAAATCCGACGATGCCGTTGCGTTGCTCGGGCACGGCTTCATGCGTGTCGACGAGCTGGAAAAGATGATCCCCTACAAACCGAACCGCCTGACGGCCGTGCCCAAGACGCTGGAGTGCGGCTTGAAATCATGAAAGCGATTGCAGCTCTCGCTGCGCAGGACGCCGTCCAGAAATTCGATCCCAACGAGCCGCGTGTTCCGGCGGGCAATCCCGGTGGCGGGCAGTGGACGAGCGAGGGTGGTATTGGGACGCCGAACGGCCCTGGCAGCATTGATGTGGCTGCTCGTAGTCCACAAGCTGAAGCAGCGTGCGACGCTCAGTATGATAAGGATATCGAAATCTGTAGATTGGTCCGTACGCCACTATGCTATTCAAGCGCCATGGAGCGCTATGCTGCGTGTTTGGCCGGTCGACAAATCCCGGACCTGCGCTTCTGAGGCATAGCAATGATTATCGGGACTCGCTCATTAAAGCTACGCCAGGGGCAAAATGATGCCAGTGTAGCCGTGCGCGTATTTATGCCTGAACGCGGTGCAAATTCTTGGACAACGAGATATGAAATTGATTGGCCTGAAGCTACACGTAAAGGCGTCGCACACGGGCTCGATTCAGTGCAAGCACTAATGCTTGCGCTAAAGATGGTCGGCTCAGAAATCTACACCAGCAACTATCACAAATCGAAAAAGTTGATGTGGGAAAGACCAGGTCAGGGATACGGCTTTCCAGTATCCCAAAATATTCGAGATCTCCTTGAGGGTGACGACGCAAAATATTTTTGATTTTGGGAACCGCTAAGTCCGCTTTTCAGCCGATCTGAACATGCCGCCGCGGTGCGCCACCCGCATCGGCATGCCGCGGCCCGCTTTTTTGGCGGGTCTGACCCACGCTCCGCCTTCTCGCACCCGTCGTCAGCGCCCCCGTGCAGTTCCGCCTTCAGCTCCGGCGGACTGCATTCGCATCCCGAACGGCGGTGTGCGGCAAAGGCGACGTGGGTCATCGGGTCGGGGCAGCCGCTGGTTTCCGGCGGTACGCCCCGACCCACGATTTTCATGCCTGCGGCGGCCGACCTCTCTCTTATTCCTCCCCTGACAGGGGAGGGTCGATCCGCGAAGCGGATCGGGAAGGGGTCGCAACAAGCGCCGCGGTCAAAAGTGCGCCAACCCCCACCTCTAACCCGTCCCCACGAGGGGGAGGGGAACAAACGGGCCGAGAATGACCGAACAAATTCGCGGCGCCGGCCAGCCGAGCTGGCCGCTGTCGCCGTATCAAGTCCAGGTGTCGTACGGCGCGAGCCAAAGCGCGACAAGCCAAACTACGTCCAGCCAAGGCATCGCGCGCGGCACCGGCGCCGATTGGTTCGGCCCGCTCAATCCGCTTAATCCGATCGCGCCGCCGGACATCGCCGGCCGGCGCTTCGACTTTCCGCCGGGATATAACCTTGTTACGAGGCCCCGCGCCTATGAGCCGGTCGGCTTTGCCGAGCTGCGCGGCTTTGCCGACGCCTACGATCTTCTTCGCTTGGTCATCGAGACGCGCAAGGACCAGATGGAGCGGCAGCGCTGGCGCATCCGGCCGCGCGACCCGAAGTTCAAGAGGAAAACTGCGGCGATCGACGCCGACATGACCGGGCGCATCGCCGCGCTCGAAGGCTTCTTCCAGAAGCCGGACGGCGCGACGCGCTGGAAGACGTGGCTGCGCGCACTGCTCGAAGACATGTTCGTGATCGACGCGGCGACGTTGTATTGCCGGCGCACCCGCTCAGGCCAGCTCTGTGCGTTGCAACAGCTTGACGGCTCGACCATCAAGCGTGTGATCGACGATTGGGGCCGCACGCCGCAGCCTTATAGCGACGCCGACGGCGCGGTCGTCTTTCCACCGGCCTATCAGCAGGTGCTCAAGGGCCTGCCGGCGGTCAATTATTCGGCGCGCGACATCATCTACCGGCCGCGCAATGTGCGCGCACACCGGGTCTACGGCTATTCGCCGGTGCAGCAGATCTTGATGACCGTCAACATCGCGCTGCGCCGCCAGCTCTGGCAGCTCGATTATTACTCGGAAGGTTCGATTCCCGATGCGCTGATCGGCGTGCCGGCCGGCTGGACGCCAGACCAGATCAAGCAGTTCCAGGATTATTGGGACACCGAGTTTACCGGCGACCTGGCGCGGCGCCGGCGGGCGAAGTTCGTGCCCGGCGATACCGCCGCCCACGTGGTGCAGACCAAGGAGCCCGAGCACAAGGACGATTTCGACGAGTGGCTGGCGCGGATCATCTGCTACGCGTTCTCGGTGCCGCCGACCTGGGCGACCAAGGTGATGAACCGCGCCACCGCCGACAACCAGTCGGCACAGGCGGAGGACGAAGGCCTCGAGCCGACCAAGGAGTGGGTCAAGGACCTCGTCGACGAGATCATTTCTGAAGAGTTCGCCTCGCCCGACCTCGAACTGGTCTGGCTCGACGAGGACACCGACGCCGCCCAAGCCGAAGCGCAACTCGAAGCGCGCGTAAAACTCGGTGCGGTGACGCTCAACGAAATGCGCGACGCGCTCGGGCTCGACCCCTACGCCACCCCCGCCGCCGACCGCCCGATGGTGCTCACGCCAACCGGTTACGTCCCGATCGAGGCGAATGTGTCGCTCGCGTCACCCGCGGGCTTGACCCGCGGGTCCATGCCGCCTCGTCGCCCCACGAATTGCCACGTGGTGCCCGGCGACCGCCCGGCCCTCGTCAAAGACTACGATCCCGATCAGCCGCGCGTATCCGCCGGCAATCCTGATGGCGGGCAGTGGACGAGCGAGGGCGGGAGCGGACCATCGGATGATTCGTCGAACGCTTCGGGTGATGTATCCGACGATGATTCGTCGGACTCCTCGAATGACGCACCCGGCGAGGGCTCGGAGCCGGGTCCGCAATATGCCGCGCTCGATACCGGCACACGGACGGATGCGTCGGACGACGCGCCATCGAATTCGCAGACACAGGATGATTCAGCGGACGATCGCATTACTCTGACAGACGCGGCTAACGACAATCTCACTCCCGAGCAAACCTGTCAGCAAGCCTATTCCGATGGCATGACGAGCGCCCGGATAAATCCATCGCTGAGTCCCGAAGAGTATTTAGACGCGCGATACCAACTCACATCTGCGCTGCAGCTGTGCTTAAATCGCGTGGAGGGTGTGCGGCCAGTTTCACCCAATGGTGATGATATTTGGTTTTACGGTGCCGGCGTGGTATTGTTCAGACTGGGTCGCCCGCCGCTATATTACCGGCTGCAAGGTCAGTAGTGGCCTATCTATGGGTGGATGAGCCGCGCTCTGCTGGTGACCCACTTCGATAACGGACTCAATAGCCATGAGTGAACCAGAGGAATTATGCCCGGGCCCTATGCCCGACGGCGAGACGACCGTCGCGGAGAATCCGAGTTTTGTCAGCGCATGCATGTCTGTGGTCTCGGATCATGTGGCGGCGTATGGTTGGCGACTCCGAAATTCCAAGCTTACTCATAGCGACGTTTGGGGATTTGTGTGGCGGATCGACTTCCTGACAAAGGACCAAGATCCGAGCTCTAAATTTGTTGCTCGTATGGTCTGCTGGAGCGCTCAGGAAGACGCCACAGTTATGGGCACGGCGACATATTTTGCCCAGCTGCTTGAGCCTTTTTGAGGGAAGGCGGTGTTTAGGTTGTAGAGGTGAAGCGTCTAGATGGGAGAGCACCAGACGGCGCGAAGTATTGCCATGCGGATCATCGAGCTCGATGCGACGAAGTGGAAGACGATAATCGATTTCTATGACGCGCTCCTTACCGCAGTTGGGGCGCCAAAAGGGCACGGCAAGAGCCCCGATGCTTTGATTGACTCAATGATCTGGGGTGGAATGAATACTGTTGAGCCGCCTTACACAATCAGAATCATTGGGGCGGACACGCTGCCGACGGACGTCCATGGCCATGTCGAAATCGCCAAAGGAGCGCTGGCGAAAGGACGTAAAGATTACCAAAAACGGCGCGGCGGAGATGTCGACGTTGCAATGGAGATCGAGCCGTGATTCTGAAACGTACACCGCGACTTATTTTCCATTCCCCCAGGCGTCTGGGCGTCGCACCGGATCACGCTATGCCGGGACTGCTGTGTTCGAATCGGACGGATTTCGCCGAGGAGCTTTTAGTTTAATTTCTCCGAGCCAATGCGGAGGGCGTGATGGAACCCAAACGTGCATTGAATCCTGACATTTTAGCTTTGCCTGAGGCAACAGTAGAAATCGTGCACAAGCAAGCCGAGGAATGCCTCGCCGGAACGGTAGCTCTTGCCACAGCCGCTGACGCGCGTGCCACCACGTTGACTGGCATATTTGGCGGGGCTGCCATTGCGTTATTGGCAGCCGGTGCGACAATTCTTGCGGCGCCAGACCATCAAGCCTTCCTTCCACTGCTGGCAGCCGTTTGCACTGGCGCGCTTTTGCTGCTCGCTGCGGCGTTCCTCTGTGCCTACGCGTGTCGTCCTGTAAATTTTTTTGTTGGTGGTTATGAGCCAAAGCTGCTTTCTAAGTCAGCCGAAAATCTAACTTGGTTGCTTAGATACGCGACCGATGACGTGCAGGTGCGAATAGAAGCGAATAGGCAAACCCTGGCGTCGTCTGCAAGAAAAGTAAATTGGGCAATGTGGCTAGCATTATTCGCCGTGCTAGCCAGCATTGTCGCATTTTTTGCCGTTAAGTCGCCTTGATTGGATCGGCACCCTTCTTAAACGGCAAGCTCGGAGGTGGCGGTGCGGGTGGCTCCGCTGGGGAAGGACTTGGCGGCGTGGGTGTTGGTTCATTTGCCATTTCCTGCTCCTACTGCACCTGCAGCGCTTAATGTTGGAATCGTGCTCTTTAAGTTAATAGATCGGACGTTCTGTAATCCAGTACTGATGTGAAATTCCAAAATCACATCCGACGATTGAATTTGCTACGCCTTTTCGGTGCCGCCGACCTGGGCGACCAAGGTGATGAACCGCGCCACCGCCGACAACCAGTCGACGCAGGCGGAGGACGAGGGGCTCGAGCCGACCAAGGAGTGGGTCAAGGATTTAATCGACGAGATCATTGCCGAGGAGTTCGCCTCGCCTGACCTCGAACTGGTCTGGCTCGACGAGGATACCGACGCCGCCCAGGCCGAGGCGCAACTCGAATCCCGCGTAAAGCTTGGCGCGGTCACGCTCAACGAGATGCGCGACGCGCTCGGCCTCGACCCGTTCGCCACCCCCGCCGCCGACCGCCCGATGGTGCTCACGCCAACCGGTTACGTCCCGATCGAGGCGAATGTGTCGCTCGCGTCACCCGCGGGCTTGACCCGCGGGTCCATGCCGCCTCGTCGCCCCACGAATTGCCACGTGGTGCCCGGCGACCGCCCGGCCCTCGTCAAAGACTACGATCCCGATCAGCCGCGCGTATCCGCCGGCAATCCTGATGGCGGGCAGTGGACGAGCGAGGGCGGGAGCGGACCATCGGATGATTCGTCGAACGCTTCGGGTGATGTATCCGACGATGATTCGTCGGACTCCTCGAATGACGCACCCGGCGAGGGCTCGGAGCTTGGTCCGCAATATGCTGCGTTGGACACCGGCACTCAGACTGATGCGTCAGGTGGCGATGATGACCCTATTTCGTCGAGTGAGATCCCAAGCGATAGCCCGAAACATCCAGTGCCCTTCGTGGACAGTTCGGGGCAGTCAGTTACCGATGATGAAGGCAATGCGCTTCTTCGACCGGCTGACCTGCCGCCGGAAATGTTCGTTAACGAGGGGCTCGCCTTCGACTTCAAGGATCAATTCGCCGCAGCGCAGCAGAATGGACTGGATGCGGAAATGCAGATATTTGCGGACTTGGCTGCCCAATTGGCTAACTTCGGACAGGGCGGACCGTGGGATGCCGAACGAGTGCAGGGGCAATATGTTGTCGCCTATCACGATTATGCGAATATCGCGATCGGCCTTTATATGGCCGCAACAGGTGTTAGTATGGAAGATGCTCTCACGATCACAAATGATTACGCGTGGCTGTGGTCAAACTCCCGGGCACCGAAAGACGAAACCTATACGTCGATGTCCAAGCAGGATGTTCGCGATATAGAAATTGGCTACGAACTCTACGAGTCTGGGCGCATTTCGTCGAGGAAGTGAAAGAGGTTCGGGTGCTCTATTGGCCGATTGCACTTTCTGTCGTCTGGCCTGTGGCCTTCACCCTAGTTTGGTCTGGGCCATTTAGTCTGGCATTCTTTGGTGCGCCGCTTGTTTTGCTGTTTTGGGCGACATCGGCGGCGGTAGCACTGGGGCTCGCCGTTGGCCTAGTAATTGAGCGGAGTTGGCTGCGGTCTCTTGCAATGTTGACCCTGCCGCTCACTGCTCTCGTGGCAGCACTGAATCTTGGATTTGTTTGGCGTGCTGGGCAGAGAGCGGGCGACTACGTCCATTTCTACGCCATGCTTCCAATTTATCTAAACGAAATCTCAAAGCTGCCAACGAATGAGCCACGGCTCATGGTTCACAATTGGGGCGGGTTCCTGCCAACGGTCTCGCATGGGATAGTCTACGACGAGAGCGGCGAAGTCGCCTTGCCTTCGAGCCAGCGCTCCCAGGCATGGAAGAAAAGAGCTCATCGGACTGATGCCGAGTGCGTGTACGGCTACACGCCAGTCGGCCGTCATTTTTACCTCGTCAGTCTTGACTGCTAGACCACAAGGACGATTTCGACGAATGGCTGGCGCGCATCATCAGCTACGCGTTTCAGCATGATCCGGAAAAGTGGTCTTCCGGTTTTCCGATAAGATCATGCTCACTAAAGTACGAGCGACAATCGCTTCCATTGGAGCGATTGCGCTCTATGGCCGCCGACCTGGGCGACCAAGGTGATGAACCGCGCCACCGCCGACAACCAGTCGGCGCAGGCGGAGGATGAGGGGCTCGAGCCGACCAAGGAGTGGGTGAAGGACCTCGTCGACGAGATCATCGCCGAGGAGTTCGCCTCGCCGGACTTGGAACTCGTCTGGCTCGATGAGGACACCGACGCCGCGCAAGCCGAGGCGCAACTCGAATCCCGCGTAAAGCTCGGCGCGGTCACGCTCAACGAAATGCGCGACGCGCTCGGGCTTGACCCGTTCGCCACCCCCGCCGCCGACCGCCCGATGGTGCTGACCGCGACCGGCCAACGCTTACGCTACAGCCTGACCGCCTCCCCACATTGCACTGAGCTTGGCAACGGTCATGGCGCCGATGACGGTCGAATTGTCGCAATAATTCGAGATGCCGGGGATGGTGTGCGGGCCGGGGCCGGATTGATCGCCGTCGTCCTGCCACTGGAACGGCCCGGTGCCCTGCCACGGCAAGGGCACGAGCTTCGGGTTGAATGATCCATATTCGCAAAACCACAGCCGGCGGCTGGCGAAATTGTCGAGCACCGCCGACGAGACGCACGATGGGACAAGCTGCGCGCGCGGCGCATCGCCTCCGTAGATCTTGATCGGGAAGCCGCACCAATCCTCCACGGCCTTGCAGAAGTCGTCGGCCCATGACGCCGGTTGCTGATAGCCGGAGGCGCCAATGTCCTCCCAATCGAGGCAGAGGTCGTCGCCCTTGTTAAAAATCGGCTTCACCGCAGCGACGAAATTCGCCGCCTCCGCGCTCGCCGGGCCGGTGCCGTTGAAATGATAAAAGCCGAAGCGCGGCACGAGCTTCAGCGTGGTTCCATCGACGTCCGTTACTGTGATTGCCCCACCATTCATCCAGGCGGCATAGCGCGCGGCGAGGCGGCTATCCCGCTCGCTCGCGCCTTCGCTGGCCTTGTGGTCGAGGAAGGCAATGCCCTGCGCCTTCACCTGAGAGAAACCGCCGAGCGGGCCGGGTGAATCGATGACGTTGTCACCCTGATAGATGTCGATGCAGTATGGTTGATACATTTCAATACCTCCGAACGGATTAGGACGTGGCGACGATTGGCGGAAACGCGGCCTGGACCAGAAAATTCTGCACCAGCTGATCTTCGACGGCGCGCAGTGGATAGACATAAGTGCCGCTGCCGATGAGGGTGTGCGAGACGACGACTGTCGCGACCGGCGCCTTGCCGCCAG
This sequence comes from uncultured Alphaproteobacteria bacterium, assembly GCA_963729335.1. Lineage (GTDB taxonomy): Bacteria > Pseudomonadota > Alphaproteobacteria > Rhizobiales > Xanthobacteraceae > BOG-931. The sequence continues at coordinate 60,766 of CAVSNN010000001.1, read as the reverse complement.
TGCCTCTCTGAACCGACAGGTCGATCTCGGCAAATAGGTATGCGCAGGTCAAACTCAGCGCCGCCGGATCGGCCTGAACGCCGGTGACGTCGTAATCCCCATTGTTCCCGGGCGCGATGATGGTGATGTGCCCCGTGTCGGCGCCGGTCTTGGTCAGCGTGATCGTTCGCGTCACGCCGTCGGCATTGGAGTGAATGGTGACCATTGGGTTCATACGACACACTCCATTCGGCGGACTTGTGCACGACGCTTTAGTATTTTCCGGTGAGGCTCGCGATATATTCGTTGGTCATGTTGCCACTGTTCTCATCAAGACCGCGATTATAGCTGAGCGAGACCGCGAAGTTTCCGTCCTTGGTAAGGTTGTAGAAGATCGCGTTCGACCACCAATAGGAGCCGCGCCCCGTATAGGCTTCGTACCATGGATGGAAGGTTTCCGTGATTCCGATGTTGCTGAGGAACGAGCCGGGATCGCCGAGGGGCTTGATAATGAAAGTAAGCTCGGGCCCGATCCGGAGCGACTGATCCTTACCGGAAAATTGCAGCGAATTGCTGTGACCCATGGCGTTCGCGTATTGGATATCTAACGTTGGATCGAATTGGAAATTCGCCCAATTTAGATCTCCTGGCACACCCTCGGCGTGCCAAATATAATCGCGAGAAATCCACATCGGAACGTACTGCACCATTACGGCGGGAGCAGTCGTATTCTTGATATTGTCGAAGACGACATTCGGCGAAATACGGATAACGTCGATGTCGCCCTGGCTCAAATAAGCCAACTCACCGGACAGTCCGGCAGTCCGGGTATCGGCATTGTTTTTCTTTGCAAATTGCGCGTTGGAATTGTAGTCCGAATTGATCTGCGCATAAATTGCGAAGCTTTTTTCGAAAATGCCGCTGTCGCCGCCGCCTGGCTTGGGATGCAGGTCTGTGCAATCCGAAAATACCGCAGCACCCATGCCCTGAGCGACCCAGATTTTGTTGCTGTTGGCGTAGTCCCGCGTGAAGGACACTGCCGCGCCCTTTGCCTTGTCGGCTGATACCGCACCAAACGGGCCGTTGCATCCTGCCCCAAGGAGGCCAAGGTCCGCCCAGTCATTGCGGAGAAGATAGGTTGGATTGCTATTGGCATTGCCCGCCGGTGGCGGGTCTTTTGGATTGTTCTTGGCGATCGGGTCCGCGACGGCACTCTTACTAGCTGCCTTCTTGTTTATCCGCGGTGCTGGCGCAGTCGTATTATCAGCCGTCGTTTGGCCGCAGGTTACGCCCTTAAATTGCGGGAGACTTTGCAGGGCTGCTACCAACTGCGGTTCGTGCACTGCGCAGATAATGCGCTGCTTTTGCTCCGGACTTGGTTCGTTTGTCGTGGTCGCGTGTGCCGGAACCTGCCAGAAGGCGGCCGCCATCACCACAGCCGCGATCTGACAACGAGCAAAAATAGCCATGAGCGCCCCCTCGAACGATCGTTAGCCGACGGCTTTATTCAATGCGCTTTGAACTGATGCGACGACGATCGTAACCCTTGCGTCCGTCGTTGTTTGCCATGTCTTCGCAGCGCTGAACGGTAGTATCTGGTTGTCGGCGAGCTGCAGATTGATTTTGTCGAGAAGACCGTCATAATCTCCTATGCTGGAGAAACCGATTGGGCTTTCGCTCAGCTTATCGTTATCGTTCACCTCAGGTTTGTGCAGCATGGCGAAGGCATTATGGACGATATCTTCGGCGCTTAATGCTCGCGGGCTTTTAATCATCAGTGTCGTTGTTTTCGCAGTCTTGGCTCCCGGCGACAAATATTGCGAAATGAAGCCTTCCAAGGCATCCGTGCCGGCATAAGCGGCAGCGGCCCAAGCCACCAAATAGTGCCAAGTGAGTTGGGCCGCCGTGCCGCCGTCGATGATGTAGGTCAGAGACGACACCAGCCCGACGAGCGCGCCGATGAGAAGACTGGTGATCAGCCGGGCGGCTTCAAAAAGATCATTGGGGCTGAGGCCCTGCGCTTTGGCGTCATCCGACATGCCCTTCAGGCCTACAACCGCGCGGGCCCCTTGACCGAGCATTCCCATAAGCGCGCCGATAACAAGGATTGCCAATAGTGAAGCGGGATCCATGACATCCCTCCCTTTGTCACGTGAAGATTGCTGCGGATCGTGACGGGTCCGCGATGACTCGACTTATGAAGATGAGCCGCTGCTGATTGTTTGTACCGGCCGCCGCGCCTGCTGTGGTCGCCGTGGCGAGAGCAATTTCAGCGTCGCCTGCCGCGAAGCCCGATGCATGGCCGCTCGCGGCAATCGCGGCGTCAAAATTCGATGCGTTTTGGGTGACAGGAGGCGGTGTAAAAAGCGCCTTTGCGCACGCTGCGAGACTCGCATCCATTGGACGCGGACAGCCTGCGAGCAACGCGCAGAACACGACCACTACGGGCGCCAGCGCCCGACCGCCCCACACGACACGCCCCCACCAATCGCTACGCCCTCATTCCCAGCGACCAGAGAAGCTTACTTTGGGTTGAACAATCCGAGGTGTCAATAGGGAAATACGCAACCCGTGACCTTCGCCGGCGCGAGCGGCAGCCAAGCTGCGCCGTGCGCTGGACTTCGCCGAATACGCCGCAACACCGCAACAAGGAGTTCTCCGAATGGACGACATGAATCTCTTCATTCCCATTACCAAGATCGATGCGGCGCAGCGCCTGGTTTATGGCGTCGTCACCGCCGAGGCGCCGGACGTGTCGGGCGAGGTCTGCGACTATGCCTCGACCAAGCCGCATTACCAGAAATGGTCGCAAAATTTCGCTCATGCCAGCGGCGGCAAGAGCTTCGGCAATCTGCGCGCCATGCACGGTGCCGTCGCCGCCGGCAAGCTCGTCGAGATTGCGTTCAACGACGAGCAAAAACGCATCGAAATATGCGGCAAGGTGGTCGACGACGACGAATGGCAGAAAGTGGAGGAGGGCGTCTATACCGGCTTCTCGCAAGGCGGGCGCTATCTCAAGCGCTGGCCCGACCCCGACGCGCCGTCGCTGACGCGCTATACCGCCGAGCCCATGGAAGTCTCGCTGGTCGATCATCCCTGCCTGCCGGAAGCGACCTTCGCGGTGATCAAGGTGGACGGCTCGACCGAGCTGCGCAAGTTCAAGTCGGCTTCGCCCGCCGATGCAAACCCGGTCGCCGAGGCGCTGGCCAAGATCGGAGCACGGCACTCCAAGGCCGACAAAGAACGTATCAAACAAGCCCACGATGTGCTGGTCGGGCTCGATCCCGACTGCTGCCCGGCCGCGAGCCTCGCCGGCGCGAACGTGCACGCCAAGCCGAAATTCTCGCCGCAGGCCGGCGAGGGGGCCGACGCCACGGACGGCACGGAGGATGCCGAGAAATTCGCCAAAATGCTCGACCGCACTTTGGCGAAGGCCCTCGGCGGCATCCACGAAAAAATCGACATCATGAACACGCGCATCAAAAAGATCGAGGATCAGCCGTTGCCGCTTGGCACGAGTTCCGTGCGGGTCGCCGAGAAGAGCGAGGATACGATCTTTCCCCAGCCGGCGGCGCTGCTCGATCAGCCCGGCGCGCTGGAGGCGCTGGCCGAAGCCGCCATCCGCAAGGCGCAAGCGCGGCCGATGCGGGCCATTCCGGGATTCAAGCCTCGGCAGGGATAGTCGCCTGCACCTTCCCGCAGGAAGGCGTTTCAAATCCAGCCGACCGTGCGGTTGCAGACGAAAGCCGGGGCGAGAATGATCCCTTATAAATCACCACTGCTGACCGCCGTCCCCCAGACGCTGGAAAAGCGGCTGGAAATTATGAACGCGATCCGTGCGCTCGCGGTGCGGGACGACGCACTGCTTCGGCAGCGACAAGCGGAAATTGCCGCAGCGCGCCGCGACTTCGAGCTGTTGCGGCATTCGCTGCCCGGGTTGCTGAGGCAAGCAATCGAGGAAGCGCGCCGGGACTGCGATCTCCGGCTGCGATCTCATGTCATCAAATACAGCCCCGACCAGCCGCGCGTGCCGGCCGGAGACCCGGACGGCGGGCAGTGGACCAGCGAGGGCGGGGCGCCAGCTGACGCGTCGGATTTCGCCGATGATGAACCCGATGACACCTCGGGGCCGGGTGCTCAATACGCCGCCTTGGATACCGGCACGCAGTCGGATACGCCAGACGGTGTGCCATCGAATTCACAAGTGCTTAGTGATTCGAGCCAAACCTCGCAGGAGATGTCAGGTGAAGTTATATATGTATGTCGTCTAATTTCCGACGAGGACGAACCCAATAAATGTATCCACTGGTGCGAAAATGCTGGAATCACGCTAGAACGTCAACGTAACTTGGGGCTACATTGCCCTTCACTTATAGTAGAGCCCAGCGAGCTGTGATCGACGAGACGGAAACCAGTCCCATGGGCCTCCCTGATTTTCGCGGATACAATTTGGATAGCCAGATTTACTCGACGGCGAGCCGTCTGATTGTTCTTTGGTTTTCTAAAATGGACTATGAGCTCGAACGTTGGCGGCAGATCCAGGTTACGCTGGTCAATGCCCGTCTGAGCATGGCGAACATGGAAATCGCGCGCGGCTTTCCGCCGCTTCGATCGTGCGAGCTATCGAGAAAACCGACCGCAAAAGGCAATCGAAAACTATTCGCAATCCATTTCGATAGCGGGGAGATTTCCTTCGAATGCGAGGAGATAACTTGCTCGGAATTTTCAAGAAAAGTACGAGTTCTTCGGGAATCCGGGCTATGACGATCGATGAGAAGAAGTATCTCGGATGGCCCTTGGAGGGTATCTCTGTTGAACCCGGGCTGTTCACCGTCAATCTTGCGCGTCATGCGCTAACCGTCGCCGAAGCCGCAGACATCACCAATCAGCGTGTGAGGGCGAGATTAATCTTTATTGCGGAGAAGGTCATTTTATCGAATGTTCAGAGCGGGGCGGAAATTGTCGACCTCAAACAGAGCAGTGATACTCAAGGCAATGTTGTCTATGTGGTAAAATTCTCATCTGATTTATTCATAGAAGTTACTGCGGGCGGAGTCACCGACCTTTTGTTTTGAGGCTCACGTAAAGTCGTCGGCGGTGCATTAGCCGCTGACATTGAGCATTTGGCCGTTTATGGACGCGATCCGTGCGCTCGCCGCGCGGGACGACGATGAGCGGCTCGGCAAGCGGCGCGCGGAGCTCGCGTCCATCCGCCGTGAATTGGGCGAACTCGCGCAGGTTCTTGCGGAGATAAGGCGCGACTGTGATCCGCGGCTGCGATCCTACGTTATGAAATGCAGCCCCGACGAACCACGCGTGCCGGCCGGCAACCCGGACGGCGGGCAGTGGACGAGCGAGGGCGGGGGCGGGGCGCCAGCTGACGCGTCGGATTTTGCCGATGATGAACCCGATGACACCTCGGGGCCGGGTGCTCAATACGCCGGCATGGATACCGGCATGCAGTCGGATGCGCCAGACGGTGCGCCATCGAATTCCGAGCCGTCTGATGATTCTGTCCCAACCCTCGCAGGAATTGTCCGGGGATATTATATACGTGTGCGTTCTCGAGCGCTACGAGCCGTCCCCTAATACTTGTACTTACTGGTGTCCTCATGGGTTTCTATTCTCTCGTCAGCGCAATTTGGGACTGCCGTGCCCATCCATTGTTGTAGAACCCGGCATACACTGATTGGCGAGACGAGGCGTATCACATGACCCTTCCCGACTTTCGCGGCTTCCTGCTGGAAGGCCAGATACACGCGGCAGGTACCCGCATAATCATTCTTTGGTTCTCTAACATCGACCATGAGCTTGAATCCTGGCGCCAGATCCAGGTTACCCTTGTCGGGGCCCGTCTGACCGCGGCGAGCGTGGAAATCGGCACATTTTTTCCGCCGCTGCGCTCATGTGAAATATCGGAGAAGGCGACACCGAGAGGAAACCGAACGCAGATTGCCATGACCTTCGACCAGGGGGAGATGTCGTTTGAATGTGAAGAGCTGGTTTGGTCGGAGTTCTCCAGACAGGTGCGGTTTGTTCGGGAAACAGGCCAATGACGTTAGACGGCAAGAAATATATCGGCTGGCAGCTGAACAGCATCTCTTTCGACAAGCAGCTCTTCATTGTTGATCTTGGACGCTATTCACTGCCCGCCGCCGAAGCTGCCAACATTTCCAGCTTGCGTGGCTACGCAAGAGTAATCTTTGTAATGCGTAAAGGTGTGACTTTGTCGAAAGTATACAGCGGGGCAGAGATTCAGGAAATCGAGCAAAGCACCAATGAAGAAGGCAATATTGTCTGCGTTGTAAAATTCGCAGCTGGATCATTCATGAGGGTCACCGCGAGCGAAGTTATCGATCTTCTGCTTTGATCCATAGTCAAGCTCGACGGTACCCCGTTAGCCGCTGAAGCTAATTTTTGCGCCCGATGCGCGCCATTCCGGGCTTCAAGGCGCGTTAAGGGTAGTTTCCTGTTACAGCCTGATCCTCGGCCCGACCGAAAAACTTTCAGTTTCCGCTCGTCCCCGCGCCGGGACTCTGATCGCGCTTGCGCGATGGGGCCCCGTTGCGAGGGACAATGCTGGAATCCCGCCTGCGCGGGAATGAGCGGATTGTGATTTTAAAGACAATCCGAAACCTACACCAACGGCCAACCCACCAACCAACGGGAACGACACCATGTATCAGCCCAATCTGCAGCACATGCTTGCCAAGTCGACTCTGCCGCGCACCGTGCAGGACTACAACGCCGCGCTGAGCCAATGCCGGCAGCTTCCTGCGCGAGATCGAGAAGGCGCACGCCAATCCGCTGCCCGGCGATCCGCTGGCGAAAAGCACGTTTTCGGAATCGACCTCGCCGACCTCGGGGCTGACCTATTACGATCTCGAAACCGGCGCGAAATTCGTCTATCCGCTGCTCACGCCGCTGCGCAACGAAATCCCGCGCGTGTCCGGCAAGGGCGGCATCCAGGCCAATTGGCGCGCGGTGACCGGCATCAACACCACGGGGCTGCGCATCGGCGTCTCCGGCGGCAATCGCGGCGGCGTGCAGGCGGTGACGACGCCGGATTACAGCGCCGCCTACAAGGGCATCGGCATCGAAACCTCGGTCGATTTCGAGGCGCAATATGCCGGCATGGGCTTTGACGACGTCAAAGCGATCGGCGCCAAGATCGGGCTCGAAGCCTGCATGCTCGGCGAGGAGCTGCTCATTCTCGGCGGCAACACGTCGGTCGCCGCTCGGCACCACGCCGACGCCGTCGCTGGCGCCGTCGACCACCGGCGGCGCGCTCACCGCCGCGGCCAGTCCCTATAGCGTGATCTGCGTTGCGCTCACGCTCGACGCCGTCGTCAACGGCAGCGTCGCCGGCGGCATCCAGGGCGCGATCACGCGCAGCAATGCCGACGGTTCGTCCGACACGTTCGGCGGCGGCGCGGCGGGCAAATCCGCCAACGCCACCGCCTCGATCTCGTCCGGCACCACCGGCTCGATCGCGGCGACGGTCGCGCCGGTCACCGGCGCCGTCGGCTACGCCTGGTTCTGGGGCGCCGCCGGCTCCGAAGTGCTCGGCGCCATCACCACCATCAATTCGCTGGTCATCACCGCCGAACGCGGCCGGCACGCAGACCGCGGCGTCGCTCGGCGGAAGCGACAACTCGACCAACGCGCTGGTGTTCGACGGCCTGCTGTATCAGGCCTTCAAGTCCGGCTCCAACGCCTACGTCAGCTATCTTGCCGACCGGCACCGCCGGCACCGGCTCGACGCTGACCGGCGACGGCTCGGGCGGCATTGTCGAGATCGACGCCGCGCTGAAAAACCGCTGGGACAATTACCGGCTGTCGCCCGACACCATGTGGGTGTCCTCGCAGGTCGCCAACAATCTGTCGGCGAAAATCCTCGCCGGCGGCGCCAACGCCGCGCAGCGCTTCGTGTTCGATGCCGACCAGGGCGCGCTCGGCGGCGGCGTCATGGTGCGCACCTATCTCAACAAGTTCTCCATGGCCGGCCCGAAGACGCATCGACATCCGCGTGCATCCCAACATGCCGGCGGGCACCATCCTGATGACCGCGCGCACCTTGCCCTATCCGCTGTCGAACGTCGGCAACGTCATGCAGATCCGCACCCGCCAGGACTACTACCAGATCGAATGGCCGCCGCGCGCGCGGCGCTACGAGACCGGCGTCTATGCCGACGAGGTGCTGCAGCACTATTTCCCGCCGTCCATGGCGGTGATCTCCAATATCGCGGCGGGGTAACTCCCAGCGTCATTGCGAGCCAACGGGTCCGGCCCGAAGTGGCCGGCCCGATGGCAGGCTCCGCGAAGCAATCAGGGACTGATTGAAGACTGGATTGCTTCGTCGCTTTGCTCTTCGCAATGACGGCAGGCCAATAGATCGTAATGAATGCCGCTCCCACCTTCGCGCATCCTGACCGCCGTGCCGTAAACGCTGCACGTGCGTTTGGAGATCGCAACGGCGATCCAGAAACTATCAGAACAGCATGATGATGATCGGGACTTCCCGCCCGGCCTCACCAAAGTACAGAGCGAGCGCGAGCTGATCGCCGAAATCGTCCGCGACGCCTGGAAAATTCTTCGCAAGGCCAACTTCAATCCTGATGAGCCGCGGGTGCCGGCGGGCAATCCCGATGGCGGCCAGTGGACGAGCGACGGTGGAAGCGCCAATTCGTCGAGCGATATCCGGCTGGCGATGGAGCCAACCGATCCCGCGACGGGGACGCCATTTTCGTCGGAAACCCCGATCAATAGATTGGGCGGCGGGGAGGGCGGCGGCGGAGGATTTGACGAGGGATCGAGTGCGGGGTCATCCGAAGCTGCCGCCGCTGACGCGCAGGGTGCGGGTCCACCGCAGATCGGTTCGTTCATACCCCCCGATAACTTGACCTACGGAACGACCCTGTTCGGAAATTATGCTCACGGGAAAATAGCCGACCTTCTACAGGAACTGTACCCTGGAGTGACCTTCGACTTCAGGGTACTGCCATATCGGCGAGGCATCGACGTGGAAGTTCTTGATAATCCTGCTGGCAAAGTTGACTATCAATTCGGCGAAATAAAACCCCTGACGCCCTCGGGCGAAGCTGCATTCAACCGACAGCTTCTACAGTGGGGGGTAGGACCCGTTCAATCGATTACTTACGATGCCGCCGGCAACGTCTATTACGGATTTCGCTGATGCGTTCCGCTGATCTCATGCAGTCTCACAAATATGCCGACGCTATTGCCGCGTGCAAGCAAGAATTGTCGGCAAATCCGAACGATTTTAAGGCAATGGGCAGAATGGCCTCAGCATTGCGCGCTCTCGAAAAATACGAGGAAGCGCTTCCCTTATTCGAGCGTTTGGACGCGTACTGGAAGGGACTCGAAATTGCTCCGGGCTCGCCGGGCCGGCAAATGGATATTTCCTGTCTCTATTGGTTCTTGGGAAATCGCCAAAAGGCGATTGCGCTTATGCGCGGTCTCGTCGACGGCATACTCGATGGATCGATACAATACGGCGACGCAGCAGGCGGGATGAAGCAAGGATTGCTGCTCTACTACATGGGCGTCACCGAATGCCAGCCGGAACAAATGGCTTGCGCATTGGATTACATGAGAAATCGAATAAATCAATTAAAGCGGTTGTTGCCACCAGGAATACCGGTAAATTACTGGCCGATTCCGGTGGCGCGCTACTATCTCGGCGATCTCGCGTTTGAAGAGCTGTTGGTTTTCGCCACCGGGCAACGAGAATTACCGCAGGCAATTGCGGCGGCGCGTGTCAAGCTGATGAGCTGCCGAAAGCTGTGCGTGGCGCTCTTTCACGACGGGGCCAGTAGCCGCGCCCTTGGCGCGGAAGACCGCTGCCTGGCTCGTATGCGCGAGTGTTATGGGCTGGAGAACCCGCTGATCGAGCCTGAATGGTATTTGGCCCGATATGAAGTCGAACAAGCGGCCAGTAAGGCGTGATCGTTCTCTCGAAGGGCACGGTACCACTGCCCTGCACGGCGTGCCGAACACGGCACTTCTCACGTAAAACTCCACGAGGCATCCCATGAAGCTGAAAGCGCCGGAAGGCGTCGGTGACCCATGCGTCGCCGGCGTCGCGATTGCGTCCTCGCGACGGGCTCTACGAGGTCGAAGCCGAGATCGGCACGTTGCTGGTCGAATGCTTCGGCTTTGTCGAGGTCGAATCGTCGGAAAAGCCGAGCGCACCGCGCGCGGCGGCGCCGCGGCGCGGCCGGCCACCCGTTAAGAAAACTTAAGCGGAGATTTCCAGACATGGCCGCCTCCGATCTTGCCGCGCTTGCCGACGTAAAGACCTGGCTGTCGGGCTCGAGCGGCATCGGCTCGTCCGACGATGCGCTGATCGCGCGGCTCGTCACCGATGTCAGCGGCGCCATCACCGCCTATCTCGGCCGGCCGTCGCTCACCCCGCGCGACTACGTCGATCGGCTGGACGGCGACGGCAAGGCGCGGATTTATCTGCGTCGCTATCCGGCGCTCGCAATCGTCTCGCTTATCATCGACAACCACCCGGTCGCCGCGGCAACACCGCCGGCTGCCGGCGCCCCGCATACGCGCGGCTTTCTGCTCGAGCCTTGGGACGGCCTGCCGCCGGGGCGGCCGCAGCCGCTCGATCTGTTCGATGCGATCTATCGGCCGGGACGGCAGAACGTCGTCGTCAGTTACAGCGCCGGCTATGCCGTGACGGGCGAAGGCGCGACCGTGCCCGCCGCGCCCGGTCCATATAATGTATTGGTCGCCGCGCCGTTTGGGCCGTGGGCGAGCGATTCCGGCGTCACTTATGCCGGCGGCGCCGCGCTCACCGCCGTGACCGTCACGCCGGCCGCCGGCCAATATAATGTATCTGCCGGCGTCTATACCTTCGCGGCGGCCGATGCCGGCGCGAGCGTGGTCATCTCCTACGGCTTTATTCCGGCCGCGATCAACAATGCCTGCATCGAATGGGTGGCCGAGCGCTACCGCTACCGCACCCGCGTCGGCCAAAGCGCGCAGACCGTTTCGGGGCAAATGACCTCCTCGTACAGCCTGAAGGACATTCCCGATTTCATCCGCGCCTCGCTCGATCCCTATCGCAGCGTTGTCTCGTAACAGTTCCCTCCCACCTTGTGGGGGGGTTGGGGGGGTGGCGCGCACGGCCCGAAAGAGAATCGTCCAATGCTCCAACTCTCCCTGCGCGACGATTGCAGCGCGACACTGGCAGCGATGCCCGACCGCATGCGCGATGCCTTGTCGAGCAGAGCCAATGCGCTCGCCGCCGAACTGCAAGCAAAAATCCAGCAAAAGCTGTCCGGCACGGTGCTCAACCAAAAGAGCGGTGCCCTGGCACGCTCGATCGTCGCTACGATCGACGACGCATCGGCAAATGTCACGGCGACCATCGCCACGTCCGCCGACATTAAATACGCGGCGATCCAGGAATTCGGCGGCGTCATCCCGCCGCACGAAATTCTGCCGGACAAGGCCAAGGCACTGGCCTTCGTCGTCGGCGGCAAGCAGGCCTTTGCCGCGCGCGTCAACCTACCCGCGGTTACGATGCCTGAGCGCTCCTACATGCGCTCCTCGCTCGCCGAGATGGCGGATGAAATCGGGAAGGGGTTGAGCGTGGCGGTGGTTGAGGCGATGCAATAAGGCTGTCCGTCGCCCGTCGCCTCACCAACCGCTTTTCCTATCACGCAATCGTTCAAGGGAGCCTGGTCGCGTGTTTGCGAGGCCGGGATTACGCGCCTTTTCTGTCTCCGCAGACCGAAAAGTAGATGACGTGTTGTGCAGCGCGAACGGACTCTTCGTCGGTAGCATTCCTCTGTTGCAGAAGCAAAGCGCCGGTGGCGGGCATGCGTGCTGGACAGTTCGGCCAATCGCCGAGCTCAATAACGAGCTAACCGCCTGTTACCGGCTTCCCGTCGACGTCGCGTCAAAGGCGAATGCACTGACATTGATCGCGCACGCGCTCAACCGCGGCGACCTGGCCATGGCCGCGATTGCCGCCGTGCAGATGCAAATTCCCGACCCACCTCCGCTCGCGAATGAGCGAGAAAATCCCGACGACATTGCGCGCCGTGCTCGAGAGCTTGCTCGCAGTGCTCTGCTCAAATTCTGGGATCCGGCAAAACACCCGAGGACTGGAACCCCGCCAAATCCAGGCTGGTTTGCGCCGGAATCCGGCGGTTCGGGAACACCGAACGTCCTGCCGGTTTCGATGGTCGACAAACCTTCGAGGGGAACGCAAGACCTGCCGGCGGGCGGTGGCGGCGGAGGCGGTGGAAACCCCTTCTCCGACGAATCCTCGCCAAGGCTTTCGGCTCCAGCCGAATCGCCATCGGAGCCTCCCGCACCGGCCGAACCGGTGCCTGAGTCTCCGGCTCCGGGTGAGCCGCAGACGACACTTCCGTTCCCTGGCGGCTTACCGCTACAGCTTGCGCCATACGTGTCAGGTGGCAAAACCCCGGGCATTTTTGAAACTCCAGACGGGAACACGATATCTCTACAAAGCGGGTCTCAAGGACCAGCAGCAGATATGCCGCCACAAAGTGCGGGCTTTGATGCATATACTAGAACGCACGTTGAAGGGGAGGCAGCGGCATTAATGAGGCAAGATGGGATCTCTGAGGCAACGGTTTACATAAACAATCCCGACATATGCGTTCGCTGCACGCAGCTTCTTCCGAGAATGTTGCCTCCAGGAAGCATCTTGCATGTGGTGCTTCCTGACGGCAGAATCGTCGACTTTCGAGGTATCACCCCGTGATCATTCGATATCTTAGCCATCAGGACAAATCGGACCCATTGAACGGCCAAATTATTTCAGGGAGCCCGAAGCTTACCGAATTACTCAATGACAGACGAAATCAGCCGCCGTTCATCGCTGAGCTTTCCGGCGACAACGGCTTTCAGATTGTGTTTGGAATGGGTTTCGATGTCGCCTGTGTTGAACACAGCCGCATTGACGGTGACCTCCCATATCTTATGGCAGTCTCGCGTGAGCCCCGGATGAAGACTGGCGAGATGGAGTTTCTGGCGGCCAACACGCCTACGCCCATTGCGGCGCGATACATTCTTAGTTTCGATGAATTAAAAGAGATTGCACTGCACTTCCTGACAACCGGCGATCGCAGCAACGCGGTGTCTTGGGAGCCGATATAGACGGATTGAGTCTATCGTTCCGATTTTCATCCGCGAGAACATTAGATGCCCACACCTACACGCGAACAAATCTCCGTCGCCTTCTTCGATCTCATCGCGGGCGCTGCGGATTTCACTGCGACCAGCCGCCGCTTCGTGCATTGGGATCAGGTCAACGAAACGCAGATGCCGTTTCTGACCATGCTCAAGACCGGCGAGCAGCGCGGCCGCCAGAGCGAGGGCCTGCCGACGCTGACCATCAATGCCCATGTGTTCGTCTATCTCTCCGCCGGGATGGACCCGGAGGATGTGCCGGACACCGCCATGAACGCGGTGCTCGACGCCATCGATGCGGCCGTGGCGCCGGGCGGCGCGGATGCGATCAACGGCAACAAGCAGACGCTCGGCGGGCTGGTTTCGCATTGTTATCCGTTCGGGCCGGTTTTCGTCGACACCGGCGATGTCGACGGCAAGGCCGTCGCCGCGATCCCGTTCCAGATACTCGTTCCTTAGGAACAGGCGAATAGCGAAATGGCGAGTGGCGAATGGGGAGGAAGCGACCTTTCTTTCCCTATTCGCCATTCGCCACTCGCTATTCGCGCCTTTGACCCGCTCTCACCCAGGAGACCCAATTCATGACCCAATTCGCCTTCGGCTCCGGCACGCTGATCGGCAAGCGCACCGACGTGACCGGCCTGCCGCCATGCCTGCTCGGCACCCTGCAAGACGTCTCGATCGATTTCGACCGAAAGATCGAGACCTTACTCGGTCAATATAATATGGCGGTCGCCGCCGGCGGCGGCGAGTTCAAGATTACCGGCAAGGCCAAGTTCGCGCGGTTGCAATCGACCCAAATCAACAACCTTTTCCTTGGCCAGACGTTGACCGCCAATTCGATGCTGGAGATGACCACGGGAGAAAGCGACACCGTGGCCTCGGGCGCCGTCACCGTTGCGAACAGCTCGACCTTCGTCGAGGACTACGGCGTGTTCTACGCCACAAGCGGCACCCAGCTTTCGCCCGTGACGTCATCGCCGGCGCAGGGCCAATACAGCGTGTCGAGCGGGGTTTATACCTTCAATTCCGCCGACAACGGCGCCGCGGTGCTGATCTATTACAGCTACACCATCTCCTCCGGCAACAAGATCAGCCTCGCCAACCAGCTCGCCGGCCCGCTGCCGATGTTCGAGGTCGCGCTCAAAGAAACCTTCAACTACTACGGCACTGCCAAGGACCTAGTGGTGAAACTCAATGCCTGCGTGTCGTCGAAACTGTCGCTGCCGTTTTCCAACCAGAAATTCACCGTGGCCGAATTCGATTTCCAGGCCATTGCCGACTCATCGAACAATATCGGCACGATCAGCCTGAGCGAGTAGGACCAACGCGTAATGTTATTTGGTAAAGAGCGGCGCTGCGTCCTCGAATACGGCCTTCGGAAGCATTTCGAGCGGCTCCGGTACATAGGGCAGATGACGCAGGTACTCCGCGACGAGCCGGCCGATCGTCCGGGCTTGTGCTTCATCGCGGCGGCGCTTGACCGGCTCGCGATCCTGGCGTTTCGAAAGCCAAAGCTTGTGCGCGACCCAGATGCGCGGATCAGTCGTCACAATGCGGCATGGTTCGCCCTTTTCGTCGATAGCGATTGACTCGAAAGAAGGCGCGCTTTCGTGCCAAGCCAAACCTTCGATTTCGGCCGCAAGAAGGTCGTCGGCATCCGCGCCTACCCGTGAGCCTTCATCCACCCACGGCGGGTTGCGTAGTGGCTTGATCAAATCGACGAGATAGCCGTCATCGTTCGCGGCCCGGAATGTCTGTTTCGAGCGCACGAAACTGCGATCAATTTTTTGCAGCAAATGAAGCAATGAGGGGTGCGACGCATCTTCGTTCGCTGCAAAAGTCAATCCGCCGCGCGCATCGAACAGCAAATCGATGTCCTCTGTGGATGTCAGGCCGGGATCGACATAGACGCCTGCAGCAGCTTCGTAAGCATAGATGGCATTTGTGCCGAGCACGCGTATGCCGGACCCGAGCATTTCTGCCTGGTCCAGAGCGCGTATGATCTTCGCTCCGATCAACGGAACGCGGCCCAAGCCGATGGCGCGGTTGATCGCCGACTGCCTGGCGAGCGCCGCGTTTAAGTTCTCCAGCCGTTCCTGCGCTTGTGAGCGGCCGCGGTCGTATTCAAGTTTGATAGCCTCGGTGTCTTTCGAGCGCGGACCAAGAGATGTTTGCCGGCGAATACCGGATTTGTCGTAATGGCTTCGGATCAGGTATTCGCGTCCTTTGATCTCGCTCCAGATCATCGAGCCGCGGTATCCCTTGGCCCGTTCCCCCGCCTCTCGGTAGGCGGCATAACGCTGTCGGGTGTTGACGGCTTCCCGACGCTGGTCGCCATTAAGTTCTTTAAATTCAATCATTTAAACACTCTCGGCTTATTTCTATTCCAACTGTTGAAACTGAAATTTATTACTATTTATCAGTAGGTTCAACAGTTCCATCTCATATCGGCCGGTACTGTTGAAACATTCTTACCCCAAGGCACTCTGCCGGCCGTTTTCGCAACGGAACAAGCGGTAACTAGGAGGCATCGTGTGAGCCTTGAGCCTGACGAATCTCTCGATCTTGCAGCGGTGCGCGCGGTGCGGCTCGCCGGCCGCGACTTCTACATTGCGCCGCTCAGTCTGCGGCAAATCCTCGCCATCGCCGATTATGTGCCGAAGCTTTCGGCCATCGGCGCCGAGACTATGTCCGGCGAGCGCCTCACACCGCTGGCCGAGGTGTTGTGGCACGGTTTGCGGCGCGCCCATCCGAAGCTTACGCGCGAAGAGTTTTTCGATCTTCCGATCACCATCGCCGAATTGGTTGCGGCGCTGCCGGTGGTGATCGAGCAAGCCGGCGGCAGGAGGGCGGATGCCGCCGCGGGGGAAGCGGAACCCCATCGCGCGAGCGCGATGGGGACCCCGGCTCCGGCGGCGAGCGCTTCGACGCAGTCGACTGGCGCGCGCTCGTCGCCGAACTCGTGATCGAGCTGCACTGGACGCGCGATCAGGTTCTCGATCAGGTCGACGCGCCGTTTCTCGAGGACTTACATCGCGCCTGGGCGGATGCCCCGCCGCTGCGCAAGATGGTCGCGGCCTATCTCGGGCATAAGCCGCCAGCGAAAGCCTCCAAAAACTATCGCGAGCTGCTCGCCATGTTTCCGGGCGGCACCATCAAATGAGATGTCAATTCCATGGTCGACGACAACAATGTTGTAATCAGTTTCAGCGCCTCGACTGACGATGCGCTCGATGGGATCGCGGATATCCGGGAGGGACTTGCAGGGCTTACCGCGCCTGTCAGTGGGCTGAGCGGAAGCCTTGGCCGGTTGGGCGATACTTTCACCGCGTCATTGCCGCTCGATCTGCTCGCCCAATGCGCCAATGGTCTTGGCAGCATCGGTAGCGCAGCGCAGGGCGCCGCGGGTCAGGTTCAAGGTATCGGGGCGCAGCTCAGGATTATGCAAATAGGACTCGCCGAGCAGAAGACGCTGCTCGGTGCGGAAGTCAGCCAATTCAAAATCACGCAGGATCAGAAATTCGCGCTGTCGAGGCGGAGACGGAAAAGGAATATGCCGCCCAGCTCGATCTCCTCGATAAGAAGCTGAAAATCGCTCAGGACGAGTCAGGACAGACGAGCGCCATCGAGGACAAAATGGCCGTGCTGCACGCCAAGCACGACGCCGACATGCTTCGCCTCGACGAGCAGTCGATCGCCGCGCAGCAGGCGATGTGGAACAGCTATCTATCGGCTGTGACCGGCGCATTCAATTCGCAACTCCGCGGGCTGCTTGAGGGAACGACGACCTGGCACAAGGCCATGATCAAAATGCTCGAAGATCTGACCATCAAATTCATCGAGATGGTCGAGCAGATGGTGGTGAAGTGGGTGGCGGGCGAATTGGCGCAGACTACCGCGACCACGACCGCCGCGGCGACGCGCGCCGCGGCAGAACAGACGGCATCGAGTGCCGGCATCCTCGGCAATGTGGCGAACGCCGCCCAGGCGATCATGACCGATGCGGCGCAAGCTTTCGCCGGCGTTTTCGCCTTTCTCGCGCCGACCATGGGACCGGCCGCGGTCGGCCCCGCGGCGGCGGCGCAGGCGTCGGTTTCGGCCGCGGCGATATTCGACGTCGGCACCGATTACGTGGTACGCGGCGGATTGGCGCTTATTCATCCCGGCGAGACGATCATTCCGGCGGCGCGCGGCTCGGGGCCCTATAGCGGCGCGGCAATGAGCCCGCAAATCCATGCACCGGTGAGCATCAACGTATCGGCGCTCGATTCGCAAAGCGTTGCGCGCTTTTTTAACGACAATTCCAAGCACATGATGCGCGCGATCAACGATGCCGTGAAGCGCGGCGCTCATCTTGGGTTGCGCAGTGCGAATCGATAGCTTTCGGTTTGTCTGCTCAAAGCGTATGAATGAACGCTTGGCCGGTAATAGGTGATCGAGGCCCCTATGGATACGGAATTAGCGCGACACGTGATCAGAGCCGCCTTTCGAAGCGGACGCGAGCTGGAGACGCTACTGGGGCTTCTGAAAGGCCACTGCACCGCGGCAGAATATAAGACGTACTCCCGAGCAGTCGCGACCGCGATGGATTCAATACATCGAGAACTCACCGATCGGGTTGCGTCGTCGCATCCGAAGCTCAAAGCGGAAATAGAGTCGAGCATCAAGAAATACGGGCGTGTACTCTAAGCCGCTTGATCAATTGATTGATTAGCTATCGCGCGGTGGGTCCGCGCGCGCAGCCAAGCGGCGCAATCGTTCGAGCCGCATCCAAACATCTGTGACCTCAGCGCAATGACGATTTACGCAAAAGATGACCTACCTCAACGGCGTCAATCTGCTGCCGGCGACCGGCGAGTGGGTCTATGACAGTGTGCCTTATCAGGGCAAACGCGCAAGCGATGCCGCATTCGCGCAACTGAACCTCAATTATAATCCGAGCGGGACCAAGACCGACTGCGATTATTCGCTCGATCAGCTGCAGGCGCAATTTCCCAGCTGCCAGACCGTCGCCGTCGTCGTGGCGTGGTTCGGCAGCTCGACCGACGCGGCGACGTGCCAGGTCTATCCCTCGACGACATTCATCGGCGGCGCTTTCCAGAAAAACGTCGGCGGCACTTGGGTTGCCGACAGCTGGCAAGTTTCGTCGCTGACCCAAGCGTCGTCCGGGCTCGTGCCGATCCCGACAAGCGGCGGATCGGCAATCTATGGCGGCACGCCGGCGGACCAATCGGTGGTGCGTTGCATCCAGGATTTGAAGGCCCGCGGCTTTCGCGTGGTGTTTTATCCGTTCCTGCTGATGACGTGCCCGGGTCTGCCCTGGCGCGGGACCATCGCCTATTCGCCGGATGTTTCTTCGGCGGCAACTGCGGCCGTCAACGCATTCCTGGGCGCGGCCGCGACCTC
This sequence comes from uncultured Alphaproteobacteria bacterium, assembly GCA_963729335.1. Classification (GTDB taxonomy): domain Bacteria; phylum Pseudomonadota; class Alphaproteobacteria; order Rhizobiales; family Xanthobacteraceae; genus BOG-931. The sequence goes on along the minus strand of CAVSNN010000001.1, from coordinate 42,178 downwards.
GCAGTTCACCCGCGACGTCACCAACTCTGACCGTCGCCTATTCGGGTTCGCCGACCGATTACACCTATCGGCGAATGATCCTGCATTACGCGAACCTGTGCGTCATCGCCGGCGGCGTCGATCTGTTCCTGCTCGGTTCGGAATTCCGCGGACTGGAAACGATCCGCGGACCGGCGTGGACGCCAACGGGAACGACCGGCAGCGACGGCCGCGTCACCTGGGATTATCCCTTCGTCGCCGGTCTCATGCAATTATCGGATGACGTGCGCAGCGTGTTTGACGGTGCCGGTTACACCAAGGACACGACGAACCTGCACAATCTGATCGCCTATTCGGCCGACTGGTCGGATTGGATGGGCTTTCAGCACGCCGGAGAGAACGGGCAGTGGCCGCATCTCGACCAGCTCTACGCCCATGACAATATCGATCTCGTCTGCTTCGACAATTATCTGCCGCTCTCCGATTGGACGACCGGGGACGGCGGCCTTGACGCGCGGTGCTGGCTCGATCCGGCGCCGAGCGGTCCTTGGCCGCCGACCTCGGCGACCTTCAGCGGACTGGGCTTGAGCGGTCAGCCGACGATTTATTCCACGGCCTATTTGAAAACCAACATCGAAGGCGGCCAGTATTTCAATTGGTTCTATGACGACGGCGATAATCTCGGCATCGGGCTCGATCCGAACGGGACCGATCTTCGGGTGTCATTGCCGCAAGGCGACCGGCTGACGCAGTCGCGCAACGCCTATTTCGCGAACCAGCAGATTCTCGCGCCGAAGCAATTGCGGTGGTGGTGGAACAACAACCACCAGGCGGTCTATGACGACGGCGACGGCACCGGCTGGCAACCGCACGGTCCGTTTACCGAGTGGGATCCGCAGTCGAAATCGATCACGTTCGTCGAATATGGCTTTGCGTCCTGCGACCGCTCGACCAATCAGCCGAACGTCTTTTTCGATCCGGCGAGCAGTGCAAGCTCGACGGCGTTCTGGTCGATCTGGGACCCAAGCGCGAGCACGTCGGGCGGCTACGCACCGCGATACGACGACATTTTGCAGACGCTGGCGCTGCAGGCGGTCTATGAATATTGGGCCACCGACGGCAACAACGCGACTTCGGCAAGCGGCGTGCCGATGGTGCAAACCGCTTTCATGTCGGCCTGGAATTGGGACGCACGGCCGTTTCCGACGTTTCCGACATTGGGCCCGGTCTGGACCGATGCCGCGCTTTGGCCGGCCGGACAATGGATCAACGGCAAAGGGCCGTTCCTTCCGCCGCTTGTTCCGGACACCCCGCCGTCGGCCGGGCCATATTTGCTTTTCCCATCGGTCCCGACGCTGGGCTGGTTGATGCGGATTTCGCCGCTGCTTCTCGACCGGCTCGGCGCTGCATGTTTCGGGGCGCGAAGTGCGCACCGTCAAAATGGCGACGCCGTTGTGGCGGGTCGAACTGAATTACGATTTCCTGCGTATGATCTCCCCGCACACCGAACTGCAGGAGATCGTCGGCTTCTACGCGCAGTGCACAGGCGAAGGCGCTTCGTTCTATTTCGAGCCGCCGACACTGTCGCCGGCTGCGGCACAGTTGATCGGTACAGGCGACGGCTCGACCGCGACATTTCCATTCATCGTCTCGATCGGCGCTTGTATGCTGTCGCCGGCTCGCGTCGGCGCTGTGACGGGAATTTATCTGAACGGCATCCGGCAAAGTGGCGGCTATACCGTCAATAATAGTCCTCTGGCGCCGACCGTGACCTTTGCCACACCGCCCGCTGCCGCTGTCGCCGTAACGGCTGATTTTCACTGGTATTTTCTTTGCCGCTTCGAAGACGACGATCTCGATGCCGAGGAATTCATGGCTAATCTCTATACGTTGCAATCGTTGCAACTTAGGACCGTGCGCTCATGACCGCGCCGGCCGCGCTTCCAAGTCTGGCGGGGCTCGCGTGGTCGCGACACAAGAAGCCGGGTTTTTCGACCCGGGTTGCGTCGCACGTTTCCGGCCGCGAAGTGCGCGTCGCGCTGATGAGCTATCCGCTCTATGAATTCGAGGCGGTTTATAACGGTCTGGCATCGTCTTCGACCCCGGCCTTTGCCGGCCTCGGTTCGTCGAGCCTGCAAACCCTCATGGGTTTTTTTCTGCAATTGCTCGGCCAGGCCGGCACTTTTCTCTATACCGACCCCGATGACAACTCCGTCGTCGGTCAGAGCATTGCCGCCGGCGACGGCACTACGCAATCGTTTGTCATAGGACGCACGCTCGGCGGTTGGAACGAGCCGGTGTCGTGGGTGACGGGAATCACCAACGTTTATTTGAACGGCATCGCGCAGGCCTCGAGTACTTGGGTGTTCACGGCGCCAAACTCGTTGGCCTTCGGATCGGCGCCGGGATCCGGCGTGGAGATCACGGCAGATTTTATCTTCGCGTTCCAATGCCGGTTCCTTGACGATCAAATGGATTTTGAGGAGTTCATGTCGGCGCTGTGGAAGCTCGACAGCATGAAATTCCGCAGCGTCAAGACCAATACGACGGCGGCGGCGGTGCCGGCGCCGACCGTACTGTCGATCTCACCGTCGAGCGGGAGTACGTCGGGTGGCACGGCGGTCACCATCACCGGCACGTTCTTCGGCAGCGCGACCGCGGTTACTATCGATGGCGTTGCCGCGACGAGCGTCACCGTCATCAACTCGACGACAATCACAGCAACCACGGGGGCTTCGCCCTCCGGCGGCACGGGCAATGTCGTCGTCGTGACGCCCAATGGGACGGGAACCGGCCTCAATCTCTTTACCTACATGGCTTGGTACACCGCCTATGAGATCGGCTCGACACTGCCGTACATGTTCGCCGATCTGACGACGGAAGGCGGCAGCAATCACTATCTCTACAACGGCACGACTTATACGAGCTTTGCCGCGTGGCTCACGGCCGTCAGCGGCACGTTTGTGCGCTCATCGACAAAATACCTCCCCAATTCATCGGGACTGCTGGCGTCGGTTGCGAGCGGGGCATTGCCGTTCAATTACGGCTGGAACGGCTCATCCTGGGCATTGACCGGCCTGCGGCTGGAAGGCGCGGGCACGAACGCTCTCACCCACAGCAACGCATTCACCACCTCGCCGTGGGTCAATTACATCGGTGCCGTCGGCGGCTCGATGGCGCAGAATGCCACTGGTCCCGATGGTGTCTCCAGCAGCGCGTGGACGATTACCGACGCCAGCGGCAGCCACGCGCAGCAGTGGTATTACGCCCTCGGCGGCAATTTTTCCGGCAGCACCGCCTATGCCTGCTCGATCTTCGTTGCGCCCGGCACGATCGGACATTTCGTCTTGGCCGCGCAGGGCGCCGGCGGCGGCGGCGGCGATCCGTGGGCGCAGTTCAATCTTTCGTCCGGCGCGGTGGAATATTCATCGGTCGGTGGCACCACGAACTTTTCGACCTTCGTGCAGCAATACGCCGGCGGTTGGTATCGCGTCGGCATCGCCTTTACCACGGCCGCCAGTCCTGGCAGCTCTAATCTTATCTACTCGCTGTGGAACTCGTCGTCGTCGGGCGGTAGCTCGCAGCCGGCCTACAACGGCAGCGGCAGCGGAACGATCTACGCCTACGGTGCGCAGCTCGAGGAGCTTGCTTTAGTTTCCTCCTACATCCCGACCATGTCGTCGGCCGCGGTGCGCGCCGCCGACGGCCTCAAGCTCCCGTGGACGTCGTCGACGGCAACATTCGTGCTGAAAACCGTCAACCAGATTTACGCCGCGGGCGTCAGCGCCGATCTCCTTGCCGCCAACACCAATTCCAACGGCGACATCCTGCTCGGCATGGGCAGCGCGACATCGCTGGTAGCCGTCAGCAGCGCCAGCACGTTGACGCAAAGCGCGGCGGTCGCGTCGTGGGCGGCGTCGAACATCAGCGGCGTGACCGGTTCGAATTCGGGCCGCGTACTGACCGCGAATGACGAGACAGCGACGAGCGGCGGCAGCGTGCTGTTCAGCGCCACGCCGGCCGACATCTGGTTCGGCGGCGCGAACGCGACGGCTCCGGGGTTCGGCGATATTTCGCAGTTCCGCGCCTTTACCATTGCGGCAACCGCGAGCCAACTGCAAGCGCAGACTAACACGCCATGAGCACAATCGACGTTCTCATGGGCGGCTGTGCCAATAGCGCGGCGGCGCTCGCCGATCCGACGCCGGCGGCTTACGTGCGTCGCTCTCGCAGTTCAAGGCCAATGCCAACTGTCTGTTGCTCGCCGATGCGGATGCGGCGGATGCCGGACTGATCGGCATTCTGTCCAGGGCAACATTGCCGCAGTTCATCTATTACGCGACGCCGTCGATCGTAGCGGCGCTGGCGCAATGGCAGCTGCAGTCGACGCCGTTCCGCAAAAATTATCCAATTATGGCGCCGCAGCCGATGCCGCGCGCGATCTATCCTTCGCAGCGAAAACATGAAACCAGCCTCATCAACGCTCATCGTCTATCTCAATGCGGCGCGGGCGGACGCGGATGTGCAACTGCTGTTCGCCGATGCTTTCACCTTCACGCTGCGTTCGGGGCTGATCCTGTGCTACACCAATGCCGACGTCGGATTTGCGTATGGCGGCGCGACGTACCTCGCCAATTCGGTTCTGGTCGACGGTCTTAAGTACAAGGCTTCCGTCGGGCTCGAGGTCGATCAGCAACAGATTACCGTCGCGGCGCTCTCGACCGACACCATCTCCGGTGGAGCGCCCTTCCTGCAGGCGTTGCGCGACGGCGCGTTCGACGGCTGCGAAGTCGAGCGTGACCGCGTTTTCTTCTCCGACCGCATTGGCGGCACCGCGATCGGGGCAGTGGCCTTGTTCAAGGGGCGGCTCGGCACGGTCGACCAGATCGGACGGACCAGCGCCAAGCTTACGGTGAACTCCGACCTGGTGTTGCTCGATATCGATATGCCCCGCAACATCTATCAACCGACTTGCCTGCATACGCTGTACGATTCCGGCTGCGCGCTCATAAAAAACGCCTTCGGAACGAACGGCGCGGTGGGCGGCGGCTCGACGGCCGCCGTCATCAATTGGACGGGCGCCAACGGGAATTTTCAGCAGGGCTCGATCACATTCACGTCGGGCGTCAACGTCGGAGTGACGGCCAACGTCAACGCCGTTGCGGCCGGGACGTCGCTCACGCTTGGCTATCCGCTGCAAAGCGTGCCGGCACCGGGCGATACTTTCACCGTTTACTATGGCTGCGATCACACGCCCGGCACCTGTCAGAGCAAGTTCAATAATCTGCCGAACTTTCGCGGCTTTCCCTACGTGCCGCCGCCGCAGATGGCGGTGTGAGCCGGTGGACCGAGGACATATGACGGACAGCGCAAAAGCAGCGGCGGAACACGATTTGTCGTCTGTCGTCCGTCCTCCGTCGTCCGATCAACAGCGCGCGACCGTCGTCGCGGCGGCGCGATCGTGGATCGGCACGCCCTATCACAATTGCGCCGACATCAAGGGCGTCGGGGTGGATTGCGGCATGTTGCTATGCCGCGTTTTTGTCGATACCGGCTTGTGTCCGCCATTCGATCCGCGGCCGTATCCGGTCGACTGGCACCTGCACCGTAGCGAAGAAAAATATCTCGGCTTCGTCTTCGACCGCGGCTGCGAGGTGAAAGCGCCGCAGCCCGGCGACGTGATGGTGCTCCGCTATGGCCGCTGCTATTCGCACGGCGGCATCGTGACCAAAACCAGCCCGCTGACGATCGTCCACGCCTACTATCCGGCGCGCAGAGTCCTCGAAGAAGAGATCGAGCACAACGCGGTGTTGGCCGACGCGGCGCGCAAACCGCGCTTTTTCAGCTTCTGGGCCACGCCGTGAGCATCTTCCGCGTCGCGGCGAAACAGTCCGCAGTCACGCCGGACTATACCGGCCTGCAGATCCAGACCGCGGTCAACGCATTGCCGGTCCCGATCGTCTGGGGCGAGTCGAAGGTCGCGCCGAACATCGTCTGGTACAACAATTTTCAGACCATCGCCGAACAGAGCGGCGGTGGCGGCGGCAAGGGCGGCATCTTCGGCGGCGGTGGCGGCACGACGACGGGTTATACCTATACCGCTTCCGTAATCATGGCGCTTTGCGAAGGGCCGATCGACGCGATCAATCAGATTTGGCGCGGCCAGTCGGTCTACACCTTGTCAGGTCTCGGGCTGTCGCTGTTCACCGGCACCACGCCGCAGACGCAGTGGAGTTATCTGGCGACGGCCTATCCTTCGCAGGCGCTGGCCTATCAGGGCACCGCCTACGTGTGCGCCGCGAACTACAACCTCAGCGACTCGGCGACGCTCGACAACCACAACTTCGAAATTCAGGGATTCTTCTACGGCAGCGGCGCCAACGGCGTCGACGCCGACCCGGCCAAAGTCGTAGGCGATTTCCTCGCCAATGCCCAATACGGCATCGGCTTTCCCGAAGCGAGCATCGACGCGACGACGCTCTATGGCTCCGGCGGCGACGCCTCGTATCAAACCTATTGCGCCGCCGTCGGCCTGGCGCTGTCGCCGGCGCTGACCGACCAGGAACAGGCGTCGAGCATTCTTGGCCGATGGCTGCAACTGACCAATACCGCGGCGGTGTGGTCCGGCGGGCTCTTGAAATTCATTCCTTACGGCGATACGGCGACAGTGGCCGGCGCGGTGCAGAATGCGACGATATCCGTTGTGTTGCCGGCAGCCGGCACGTTCGATACATCGACACCGCAGGTCTACGTGACGCTGCCATCGCGCTTTGTCGCCGATCTCGGGGTGAAGTATTCGGTCAGCGGCACGGCATTCACGTCGGTCGGCTCGGCTACGCCCACCGCCGCCGGCACTTACGGCATTGCGCCGAACGGCACATATCTGTTCGCCAATGCCGACGAGAACGCCGGCGTCACGATCAGCTATCAATATAGCAGCGCCACGAGCTTCGTGCCCGATGTGACGCCGATCTACGATCTCACCGACGACGACTTCAAGGCGGAGAACAACGAAGATCCGCTGCAAGTTACGCGCTCCGATCCGTACGAAGCTTATAACGTCTGGCGTCTCGAAATTGCCGAGCGGGTCAACGCCTATAATCTGACGACGGTGGAATCGCGCGACCAGAATGCGATCGAGCTTTACGGCATGCGCATCGCCTCGACGGTGACCGCGCACGAGATTTGCGATCCGAATGTCGCTCTGATTTCCGGTCAGCTGATGGTGCAGCGCGCGGTCTATATCCGCAACACCTATAAGTTCCGGCTGTCCTGGGAATATTGCCTACTCGATCCGATGGATTTGGTGACGGTCAGCGATTCGCTTCTCGGACTGTCCAATGCGCCGGTCCGCATTATTGAAATCGAGGAGGACGAAAACGGCTTTCTCCAAGTCACGGCCGAGGAATTTCCGCTCGGATCGGCGACGGCGACGCTCTACGCGACGCAAGCCGTGTCGAACGACCCGATCAATCGGAATATCGCACCCGATCCGGTCAACCCGCCGATTATCTTCGAGCCGCCGGCGGCCCTTGTCGGCGCCACCGCGCAAGTCTGGATCGCTGCGTCCGGCGGTTCGGGCGGCATCGCCGACCCAAATTGGGGCGGCGCATTTATCTGGCTGTCGCTCGACGGCTCGTCATACTCGCAGATCGGCACAATCGTGACGCCGTCGCGGCAAGGCGTGCTCACGGCCACGCTGGCGGCGTTTGCCGGCACCAATCCCGATACGGCCGACACGCTCGCCGTGAACATGGCCGAGAGCGGCGGCGTGCTGTCGAGCGGCACCGCGCTCGACGCCCAGCTGACCAATACGCTGTCGATAGTCGATGACGAACTTCTTTCCTACGAAACGGCGACCCTGACCTCGGCAAATCACTATTCGCTGACCACGATGTATCGCGGCCTCTACGGCACCGCGTCCGCGACGCATTCAACCGGAGCGCCGTTCGCCCGGCTGGACAATTCCGTGTTTGAGTATGATCTGCCGGCGCAATATGTCGGGCAGACGCTTTATCTCAAACTGCAAAGTTTCAATGTGTTCGGCGGCGGCGTGCAGGATTTGTCGAGCTGCGCCGTCTACACCTATACGCCGACCGGCGTCGCCATGGACCATCCCGTGGCGCGCGCGCTGCTTGTCAGCACGTCGATGGATTTCGGCCTCGTGACCGAAACGGCGGCGACCGCCGACGATTTCGGTTCTCCGCCCAGTCTGGTTGTCGAGCTTAACGTCGATCTCGGCAACGCCTGAAACACGACATGAGGAATTAGCGAATGACGACTGCGGTTCAGGTGCAATACCGGCGCGGCACGGCGAGCCAGGTCGCCTCGTTCACCGGCGCGCAAGGCGAGCTGGTCGTCGATACCACGAACAATCGCGTCGTGGTCCAGGACGGCGCCACCGCGGGGGGATTTGCCGCGGCCAAATTGACCGACCTCGGCACGGTGACCGGGCAGCATGGCTCGACCATTCAGATCCGCGTGATCGAGGATCTCATCACCTGCTCGGGCGGATCGTCCGTCTCTACCCAACAGATTCCGAACCGCGCCATCGTCTGCGCGGTATCGACCTACGTGGTGACGGCGATCGCCGGCGCTGCGTCATATAATGTCGACGCGACGACGAGTTCGAGCGGCGGCACCGGCACCACCTCCGGTCAATTCGGTTCGAGCCTCGGCATCGCCGCCGGCTCGAACAACAGCGGTGTGATCGGTCCGACCGCCTGGTACGCGACCTCCACCATCAAGCTCACCGCCCAAGGCGGCAGTTTCACCGGCGGCACGGTGCGGGTGGCGATTCAGTACATTCTTTGCGGGGCGCCGACGAGCTGATCGCGCCGGTCTAGCCGGCATAGCCCACTCACAATTTCAAAGGCGACCTGATGCGAGCTGTTCTCGCCGCGGCGATCTTTGCGCTTGCGGCTGCGACGGTTATTGCGCCGGCGCAAGCCAAGGCGCGGTACGGTCATCATCGACTTTCTCGCGACAGCGGCGACGCGCGGCCGCGCGCGTGGTGCGGCTGGTACATGCGCCAGATCAAAGGCGTGGCCAATCGGTCCTACAATCTGGCGCGCAATTGGACGCATTGGGGACGCCCGGTTCGACGTCCCGCAGATCGGCGCCGTTGTCGTGTGGCCGCACCATGTCGGCGAGATCGTCGGCTACGCCGGCAACGGCGAGTGGCTGATCCGCTCCGGCAATGACGGCCACGGCATACGCACCCGCGCTCGATCGCTTGCCGGCGCCATCGCATTTCGCGCCGGGCCGACGAAATACCTGCCGAAGCACGGCGATTGGGGAGCATTCTGATGCGCGCTCTACGGCTGTGCATTGCAGTCGCGGCTTTTGCCGGCGCCTGCGCCGTTGCGTTCTATTTTATCGCCTTGCCGACCAGGCAGAGCTACGGCCGTGATGACGGGCGCTACGCCGACGACCCGCTCAAGCCATGGTTCGATCGGCTCGCCAGCGGCAAAGGCTTGTGCTGTTCATTCGCCGACGGGCTCGCCATCCGCGACGTTGATTGGGACACCCAAGGCGACCGCTATCGCGTGCGCATCGACGGCGTCTGGCACGTCGTTCCGGACGATGCCGTGGTTACGGTGCCGAACAAATACGGCTCGGCGGTGGTGTGGCCGTATCGCGACGATACCGGCGCGACGCAAATCCGTTGCTTCATGCCCGGCGGCGGCACATGAGCGCCGCGATCTCCGATGCCGCGTTCGATCTCATCGTGACCGAGGAAGCGTCGAACGTGGCCTACTATGCCAAGCACTACACCCATTTCGAATGGCCGGCGGGCGCCTCGGGTCCGACCGTCGGCATCGGCTATGACTGCGGCTATGTGACCGTCGCCGAAGCGCAAGCCGATTGGGCCGGCATTGTCGATCGACCGGCCATCGACGTCATCGTCGCGGCCTGCGGCCTCAAGGGTGGCGCCGCCGCGGTCTTCGTGCGCGCGCACGGCCAAAGCGTCACCATCGGCTGGAGCGAGGCGATTGCGGAATTTTGCGACCGCGAAATGCCGAAGTGGATTTCGCGCGTGCAGGCGGCGTTGCCCAACACCGACAAACTCGCGCCGGACAGTCTCGGCGCCATCGTCTCGCTCTCCTATAACCGCGGCTGCTCGTACGATTTGCCGGGCCCGCGCTACGCCGAAATGCGCTCGATCAAGGCCCATATGGCGGCGCTGAGCTTTGCCGAGATTCCCGCCGACATTTTGTCGATGCAGCGGCTGTGGCCGAAAGGCGGCGATTTATGGAACCGGCGCGCGCATGAGGCCGCGCTGTTTGAGCACGGGCTAGCGGCGTGACGCGATAGACAGAGGCCTCCCGCAAGGCCGTTCCGTTCACGCAACGCGATGTGGCGCCGGCCGGTTTTTCCGGCAGCCTGCAGCTCGTTACGAACGACGACCTGCGCCCGGACGTCGATAACGACGCCGGCGTGCACGGGCTGACTTTGCGCGACCTGCAAGAGATCACTGGAACATAACATGCCGAACCAAGCCGAACTCGACGCGGCCTTCAGATCGGTGCGGGCCTTGGTGAACGCGCGGGCCGGCTGGTACGCCGGCATGATTTCCGACGACATGCTCAAAGAAGTCGTGCTCGACGCGCTTACCGCCGCGGCGAAAGTCCGCGCCACAGTGCCGCCGGCCGCGGCGCCAAAATCTTGAACGCATTTTCTCGAACCGAAGGAGAACCGAATCTATGGGAACCGATCAATTTACCGGCATCCTCCGCGCGGTGATTCCGGCCGCCGTCGCTTACGTCGCCGGCAAAGGCTGGATACCCGTCGATACCGCAACCGACATCGGCGCGGGCATTATCACCATCCTGGCTGCGATGTGGTCCTGGAAGACCAACACGCCCGGCAAGACCGTGAAGTGAGGAGAAAAATCATGCGACAATTAATTTTCGCAGCGATCTTTGCCGCCACGCTCGCGTCATGCGCGTCGAACGGCGATAACGCGACGGTAACGACCGCCGACGTGCAGGACGCCGCCGTCGCGGCGTGCAATTTCCTGCCCGATGCCTCGACCATCGCTAGTCTGTTGACCGCAAGCCCGATTGCGGCGACGGCGGAAAGTATTGCGGCGATCATATGCTCGGCGGTCACTAGCCAGCCGGCTTCCGGCGTCAAGCGCCGCGCCACCGCGCCGACCGTCGTCATCAACGGCCAGACCATCCCGGTCACCGGACACTTCGTCGCCATGCAAGGCCGGCGCGTGCAGTGACCTACAAGCTCGGCAAGAAACCGGCGCGCGCGGGCGCGATCAAGTTTGCGCTCTCGCGCTATGCCGACGCCGCGGCGCTGCCACCGGTGCCGGCGACGTTCGGCCATGACGAGCTGATCGGCGCCGCCGATTGGCTGATGCTGGCGAACGACCGTTACGGCGATTGCGTGTGGGCCGGTGCGGCGCATGAGACGATGATGCTGGCGCGCGAAGCCAGCAACGCGATCACGTTCACCGACGCCGGCGTGCTCGGCGACTACGCGGCGGTCACCGGCTTCAACCCGTCTGAGCCCGAGACCGATCAGGGCACCGACATGCCGGCGGCGGCGGACTATCGCCGCAAAACCGGCGTGCTCGATGCCGCCAACAAGCGGCACACCGTCGCCGCTTATTTGGCGCTCGAGCCGGGCAATCTGACGCATCTTTATCAGGCGACATATCTGTTCGGCGCCGTCGGCATCGGGCTCGAGCTTCCAGCGTCGGCGTTCGATCAGAGCGATCAGGGCAAGCTTTGGGACGTGGTGCCAGGCTCGCCGAACGAAGGCGGCCACTACGTGCCGCTCCTCGGCCGGGGCGCTGACGGTCTTCACGTCGTGACCTGGGGCGCGCTCCAGGTCATGACCGAAGCGTTTCTGAAAACCTACTGCGACGAGGCCATCGCCTATGTGTCGCAGGATTGCCTGGTCGCGCAAAAAAGCCCGGAAGGATTCGATTACGCTGCGCTCATTGCCGATCTCGCGGCGCTGGGTTGAGTGAGGAGAGGGCACGTCATGCCGGGCAAGCTCGATAAAATCAGTCGCGCGATCGGCTCCTTGGAAACGAGCGTGCGTGAACTCAAGCGACGCATGGATGAGAACCGCGAATTGCAGGCGCGCCGCCATGCCGACAATTCGGCGGCGTTGCGCGAATTGGCGGAAAAGCTCGACCAGCACGCCGCCGCGGTGGCCATGATCCAACCGACGGTGGCGGCGCTCGAACTGTCGCGCTCGAAACTCGCGACCTTTGCGTCGATCGGCCTGGCTGCGGTCGTTATTCTCGGTTGGGTCGTCGAGGCCGGAATTAAATGGGCGGTTGCCGTCGTGCTATCGCATTTTCAATGAACGGCACCCATGCGCAAGCGAAGACAGAAACCGCGGCGCCCCGTTCGCCGGATCCTTTGGAGCAGGCGAGAGAGCTTAATGGACGACGGTGATCTGGTGTTCGAGGAACGCGAGCTGGAATTTTCCGCAGCGGTAGACGAGAGAGTGAATCCATTGGATAAATGAGATTGGCGCGGCACGCGTCATTCAATGCTGGCGTTTGCGCCCCGCACGGCTTCGGCCGGCGGGGCGCTTTTTGTCGTATCGGCCCTTTGTTGAGCCTTCGGATCAGTGCCCATAGCTGGGCCTCGGCAGGACACTAAGATCGAGGTCGATCCGTGTCGGATGAGGGTTGGCTTTCAGCCCGACGGTGGTCGCGCCCCAGTCGCTGCAGTCAAGCGTGGTGTATTTGATCCACTGGCGCAGAAAACGATTGTGCCGCAATTCGCGCCGGATGCGCAGGCCGAAATAGCCAGTGTGGGTATTGTAAAATCCGGGCGACTTGCCCCGGGCGCGGCCGTGCCCATGGATGAAGCGAAGTTGGTCCGCGCCGATCTCCCACGCCTGCTCGATGATCTTGGCCATCGGCGGCCCGACGAAATCGGATGGGTGATAGCCGTGCAGGTCGATCTTCGCGATCACCGGGTTCGCGGCGTCTGCGGACATGCGGCAAGCCCTCTTATCCTCATGAACGGCCGGCCGTTGTCGGCAATTAAACTGCTGCTTGCCCCCGGGCGACGCGGTAGACGCGAGTGGCTGGGCTTCCTGGATACGTTTAGAACCTTGTGTGTTGCGCCGAGCACGGAATCACGTGCGAGATTTGAGGCTATTCGAGAGAGTTCTGCAAGCCTTGCATAGCCTGGGCAATAGCCCAAACGGACAAACTCCAAAAAAACGTCGCATCTACCAGCGTCTCAGATCTTTTGAGGCGCTCGGCATCTTCAATATCGAATCACGGAGAAGAGATGTGCTGTATGAGCAGCTACGTGACAAATGGCATGCGCGGACACGCGCCGTGCCAATTTACCCGGTTATGACTTTCGCGCCTGACGGGCTCGTACTGGGCGCCGGAACGATACTCCTTCAGGCGGAGGGGCCACGTCGGCTGCAAAGCCTGCGCGGCCGGGAAGCGCGGGTCCTCGCATTGTTGGCTGCGGCCTATGGGAAGGCCGTGGCGCCAGCCGTGTTGGGCAATATTGAACGCGCCGTGAAATCCTGGCGGGACGGCGATCAATGCCTCGCCCATATCCACTTGGCGCACAGCGGTCTGCATGCGCCGAGTGAGCTTAGAACCGCAGCCTGTCGGTTGTTCATAGCCGAATGCGCAATGGAGGATCGCATGAGCCCGCACGACATTCTCCAGGTGCTCAAGATTGGCGGTTTGTATGTTGATACGATCGAGAAGGCTTACAACCTCACGGAGCCGCGCGTTCCCGCCGGCAGCGGCAGAGCAAGCGGCGAGTGGACATCCGATGATAGCACCTCGTCAATTTCTCCCGGTGGAGCGGTAGCGGCTCCAGCTGCGGCTCCGCTCGGCGATCTCTTTCCCGCGGCTGTGGATTCGCTGGGCGAATTTGCAGCGGGGCTGCTGGCCCGCTTTGGCGGTCCGGCGGCTGCAGTCTTCGGCTTATTGTTTATTCCATCGTCCAACGATCTCAATGTGAAAGGCGAGGTGACGGGCGTGCCCGGGCTAAGTTATTCCTGGAACCGGGACCAGAGCCTTCTGCACTTGAGTTACGTGGCTGCCGACGGAGAAACGACGAACTTCACCGCCCAACTGGAAGACGATGTCTTCCGCGACCAGAACGGAAATGTGGTCGCCCGTATTTTGCCGACTGGCAACATCGTGGTCGACAAGACTGCCGTTTTTCCCGACAGTGCCAATGACGATGAGCCCAAACTCTGCCCGATGCCGGGTCTCGATAAGCCTGGCGAAAGGGGCAGAGATTACGAGGACTACGTAAAGAGTATCGTCAATCCAATCGATACCACGCCGCGCTATTGGGGCTTCCAGTTGATCGATCCGACGAGTGGGGACCTAGTGTATTATGACGATTGTCAGCACGAGACCGGCATGATGGTCGAGGCCAAAGGACCAGTTTATGCGAAGCTTTTGGCCTACGGCTGGGGCCGGGATTCGATCGCCGGCGAATGGCGGAGTCAGTCAGCGTCGCAGCTCGCGGCAGCCGGTACACGCACGGTGCGGTGGTATTTCGCCGAGCCGGAGGCTGCGGCGTTTGCCGAAGAACTGTTTCGGACATCGGATGCGGGGCGGGAGAGGATCGAAATTAGAGCCCTGCCTTGGTCGGAGAATCCATAGCAAAGAATCTGGATATAATGTATCGAAAAGTCGTTCCCGTCATTGATGACAGTCCGTAAAAAGCGGCAGCGCTTCGGAGGCAAATGTGCGGTACCGCGATTACGAAGCCGCGATAACTAGCCATTGGCTGCAATCAGGCATTGGACCGCGAGAGGCAGCAGCAGAACTCCAGCCTGCATGCGGCGACGTGGAAGCGGATGAGGAAACGATCCGAAAGCTTGAGGCCAGGTGGCGACAAGAGCACGACGCTTTAGATATCGTTTTTGGAATTCTTGGTGGACCTTGGAATCGTTTGGCTGGCTTTGATTGCGAGGACGTTCATTCGCCAGCAGACCATAGGGATATTGTTGGTTACCTCGGCGCGGTTACTTCGAATAAACTCGCGGCGCAAAATGTCGTGCAATCAGTCGAGCCGAATGGCGATCTCAAGCTCTCATTGACGCATGAAGGCAAGGCCTATGCCTTTACCTTCGAGGATTACGGAAGCTGGTGTAACCTTTCTGGCTTATTGGGCGGCCTTAACCGCGTATTGGAGGAACTTCATATCCCGGAACAATTTATCGAACTTTACACGGACGAAGGTCCGGGGGTCGTTGTCTTTGCTCTTTCGGATAAATTCGTGCTCGCTGCGCGTAAACTGGGCATTCGGCTGGAATTGACACCTGGTTAGCGAGTAACGGCCGACAACTCGATACCGAAGAGCGCACTAATATCGCGACGAGATTCATGGCTGGGGAACTAGGATTCGAACCTAGATTAACGGAGTCAGAGTCCGCTGTTCTACCGTTGAACTATTCCCCAATTCTTGCGCACCTCTCTTGCGCACGTCTCTTGCGCACCTCGCACGCTTGCCGCCCGCCGCCGGCGTGTCGCGCCGGCGGAGCGGCAAGCGTCTGATCTAGGGCAATTCGAGCGGCTTTCCAAGCCTGCGATAGTGTCTCGGAATTCGCAAACGTCGCAGTCGCCGGGCGCAAGACGTTCGGGCGCGGGCGCTCTCGCCCGGTAGGTCGTTTTACCGACGTAGATTTATACTTTAAATTATACAATATAACGTCCTAAGTACATGTACTTAGTCAGTATAGATTCACCATTATACATTGAACCGATTTACTGACTGCATCAATTCACCTATGCATCCCGGCGTGGGGATAAGCCGATGACCATTGATGCTTTTGCCGATCGACTGGCGCGGGTGCGCCAGCGCTTCGTGTCGACGTTGCAAGGCAAGATTGAGAATGCCGCCGCGTCGATCCCGCAGCTTGCCGACGTTGCATCCAGCGGCGCCGCCGCTGCGGTCGGCGAAACCTATCGCTGCGTTCATGGCATCGTCGGCGTCGGCCCGACGGTCGGTTTCCCGGCGACCGGCCGCGCGGCGCGCGAAGTCGAAAATCTTCTGAAGGATCCGTACCGGAATGGACGCGGGCTCACCGGCGAGGAAATCGACGATCTCACGAAACGGCTGCGCGCCCTGCATGACGCCGCCGCCGGCGAATTGCACTCTTTCCTCGCGGTCGAGGTGGGGGCGAGGCAGTAAGGTTGGGGGTTGGTATGCGCGTTTCGATGGCGCTCGGCGGCGCGTTGACGCTGTTTGCCGCGCTTTCCTCTCTACCGGCGCAGTCACACATGCCGCTGCCGGCCCCGCGCCCGCCGCATGTGACGCGCTCGGCCAAGGCCGAACCGGCGCCGTTGCCGCCGGCGCCCGCTTCCGCACCTGCCGCGCCGGCAACCGGTCCAGTCGCCGAGATCACGCTCGCCGACATCGGCTTTATCAACGGCCTGCGGCTGGCCAATCTCGGCGCCCATCGCGAGCTCTACGTGCCGCTTCCGCAGCGCGGCGGGGTGACGGCGAGCGAGCTGGACCTGGCGCTCGACGACATCAGCGCCTACGAAGCGCGCCGTAATCTCGAAGTTCAAGTCAACGATCACACGGTGACCGCGATCGCGCTCGACGGTAAGACCCGCGATCGCATCATCCGGGTGCCGCTGGACAAGGTGAAACCGAAGGACGGCTACCTCAAACTCACCTTTCTCTATTCCGGCGCGGCGACGCTCGATCGTTGCGTCGACGTGCGGTTTGTCGGCGACAGCGTCACGATCCGGCCGGAGACGGCGATCGAGGTCGACGTTGGCCCGGCCGGCAACCTCGACGTTGCCACCACCGCCGCGTTGATGCCGCGCGACGTTGCAATCGTTCTGCCGCCGCGGCGTGCCGCCGCCGGCGAAATTGCCACCGCGATCACAGTGGCGCGCGCGCTCATTTCCAGCGGCCGGCGGGTATCGTTCTATCGCGGCTACGACGCTTTGGCCGATCCGGCCAAGCTTGGCGATAATGGGCGCTGGGCCCGCGGCATCATCCTTGTGGGTCCGCTCGCCGACGCGATCGGCGTCCTCGATTCGCCGGTCGCCAGAGTGGCCGGCAATTTCAGTTCTTTGGGTCTGCTCGCCGCGGTTCGGGTCGGCGGCACGCCGGCCCTGCTGGTGTCCGACGGCAATGTTGTGCGCGCCGCAAACTTGTTCGCAAGCCCGATGCTCGCTGCCGCCCGCGGCATTCCATCGGCCTCGGTCGGCGAGGTCTCGCCGGCCGAATTGCCGGCCGATCGAGTCACCTTCGCTCAGCTGGGCGTGCCGCCGGAGGAGGCCGAAGTCTACGGCCGCGCCGATCTCACGAGCGTCATCGATACCAGGCGCTTGCCGGCCAAAACGCGCCCGACGCGGCTCTTGCTCGACGTGATGGTCGCGCCCGACGGCTCCGGCCAGAAGGCCGTCGTCAGCGCCTTCGTCAACGACCGCTTACTCGGCAGCACGGTCGCGGCGACCGGCGAAGCCACCCATCTCGATCTGGCTTTGCCGGATGGCCTTTTCGGCACGCTCGCCAATGTTCGCGTCGTCATTCAGCGCGATAGCGCTCAGGGCGAATGCCGCTTTGCCTCGCAAGGTTATCCGGCCCAGATGCTCGGCTCGTCCGCGCTCATCCTGGCGCCGGCGGATCAAACCGCGCATGACTTCTCCGATCTCACGCCGCAGTTTGCCGGCGGCCTCGAGGTGCTATTGCCGGCGAGCGCGAGCGATCAACCGACGCAGGCGCTCAGCCTGGTTTCGCAGGTGGTGAACCAGTTATCGCCCGATACCGCGCCGCTTACCGTCGATTTCACAGGTGACGGCGGACCCGAACCGAGCGCACCCTTCATCGCCGTGAGCGACACGCCGCCGGCGGGCGCTACGCCGCGCGTACGCTTCGATCGCGGCCGCGTGCAGGTCGCCGACCGTTCCGGACGCACGCTTCTCGATCTTGGCGGATTCGTCGGCGGCGCAGTGGTGCAGCTCGTCAGCGCCGGTGCCAATCCGGGCCTCTGGATCAAGACCCTGGCGGCGGATGGAACGGCGCCGGCGCCGGCCGAGCTGCATCTCGACCATGGCGATGTCGCATTCATCGACGGCAACGGCGTGGCACTGGCAATGTCAACCGAGCGCGACACGGTGGTCCAAATTTCGTACCCGGACCAGGTATCGTGGTTCACCGTGGCCGGACGCTTCCGCTCGTGGATCATTGCCGGGTTGTGGCTGTTCGCAACCGCGGTGCTGTTGCTGGTGTTGCAGCGCAGTTTCCGCCGGCGGCCGGCGGCTAAGCCCTGAGCCATGCCGTTGTCGCCCTCCGATCGTGCGCTCGGCGATCTCCTGGTGGGACGGCGCATCATCACGCTGCCGCAGCTCGACGAGGCCGTCGGGCTGGCGGAAACGTGGAACATACGGCTTGGCGATACGCTGCTGTCGCGCAACTGGATGGACCCGCGGCTATATTACGAAACTTATGCGCAGAATTTCGATTTGCCGTTCGTCGATCTGATCCGCGAGCCGCCGGACCGCGCGCTGCTGCGCGCCGCCGACGCCGATCTCTACGCCGGCCGGCTGACCATGCCGTGGCGGCGCGACGATGACGGCCGTATCTTCATCGCCACCGCCGAGCCGGGCCCGGAAACCGTTCTATTCGCGCGCCAGCGCTGGGGTACCAAGATCGAATTTGTCGTCGCCGCCAAGTTCGACATCGTGTATGCGGTGCAGACCGCGTTCGCCAATGCGCTGTCGCGACGCGCCGTCTTCGAACTCGCCGAGCTCGACCCGCAAATGTCGGCACGCACGGTTTTCACCGCTCAACAGATGATCGCGGCCTACTTGGTTTTGAGCGCGATCCTGGCCGGATTTGCGCTGGCGCCGTTGGCGACGTTGATCTTCCTCAATATCGCCATTAGCATCTTTTATCTCGGCAGTTTCATCTTCAAGGGGGTCCTCGTTTCGGTCGGCGGCGGCCGCACCGCCGACATCGACGAAACGATTGCCGTCGAGGCGCGCGCGCTGCGCCCCGAGGAACTGCCGGTATTCACCGTGCTGGTGCCGATGTTCCGCGAGGCGGCAATGGTGCCGCAAGTCGCGCAGGCCTTGCGCGATCTGGATTATCCGCTCGGCAAGCTCGACATCAAGATCATCCTGGAAGCCGGCGATCGCGAAACCATCGAAGCGGCGCGGACGCTCGGTCTCGAGGGCGTCTTCGAAATCATCGTCGTGCCGCGGTCGAAGCCGCAGACCAAACCCAAGGCCTGCAACTTCGCGCTTCGCTTCGCGCGCGGCGAGTACCTCGTCGTTTACGATGCCGAGGATCGGCCCGAACCGGACCAGCTTCGCAAAGTGGTAGCCACCTTCCGCCGCTCGCCGCCGAATACCGCCTGCCTGCAATGCCGGCTCAATTACTACAATGCGAACGAGAACTGGCTCACACGCATGTTCACGCTCGACTACGCGCTGTGGTTCGACCAGGTGCTGCCGGGTCTCGAGCGGCTCGGTATTCCGATCCCGCTCGGCGGAACGTCCAACCATTTCCGCATCGACGTGCTGCGCGAGCTGCACGCGTGGGATCCGTTCAACGTCACCGAGGACGCCGATCTGGGCATCCGGATCGGGCAGAAGGGCTATCGCGTCGGCGTGGTCGATTCGACGACGTTCGAGGAAGCAAGCTGCCGCACCGGGCAGTGGATTCGGCAGCGCTCGCGCTGGATGAAGGGCTATATGCAGACCCTCCTGGTCCATACCAGGCGGCCGCTGCAGCTTGTGCGTAACGCCGGATTGCTGGGATTTCTCGGCTTTTTCTTTTTTATCGGCGGCACAGTCCTGACCGGGCTGCTCAATCCGGTATTCTGGCTGTTCTATCTGATCTGGCTCGCGGCGGCGGCCGCGAATTTCGATCCGGTGTTTCCGCAAGTCCTGCTGTTTCTGTGCCTGTTCAATCTGCTGGCGGGAAACGGCGCCTTCACCTATTTGATCATGCTGGCGCCGATCCGGCGCGGCTGGCTGGGACTCATTCCATTCAGCTTCACATTATTCGGATACTGGGTGCTGATTTCGATCGCGGCATACAAAGCGCTTTGGCAGCTGGTCCGCGATCCGCACTTCTGGGAGAAAACTCAGCACGGTGTCTCGCAACACGCGGCGACGCAAATTATCGCGGCCGGCGAGCGATCATGAACGCGGCCATGACGCGCACTCTGGCGGCGACGCCGATCGCCTCGCTTGCCTTCGCAAGCATCCTGGTGCTGTCGGCTCTGGCGGTCAGCCACGGTCTTATCACCGACGACGCCCTGCGCTTGTGGGCGGGCGCCAGCACCGCCGCGGACGGCCAAGTGCCGTTCGGGCGCATCGTTGCGGCCTACCCGACGCTACCCTTTTTGACCACCACGCTCGTGGCTTGGCTGGCGCCGGCAGGAACCCCGGCGCCGGCGCTGATTGCAGCAGGCTTGCTCGCGATTATCGCGGGCACCTGCTTCCTGTCGTTTCGCAAGATCGGCATACCGAAAGCCGCGTCGGCGATCATGACGCTTCTGATCGCGTTCCACCCGGCAATGTTACGAGCGGTCATCGCCGGGCCGTCGGATATGTTTCTCGCCGCCTTTCTCTTGATGTTTTGCCTTGCGCTCTATGATCTGCGCGCGCGCAGCAACACATCCGAAGTGATGAACGTCGGGCTCGCGCTCATGGCGCTCGCGTTTTCGCATCCGATGGGCGCCGCGTTCGCCTTCGCGGCGGTGCCATTTCTCGGCTTCGCAATGCCGCCGCGCCTGGTCGCAAGCTCGCCGTTCAATGTGGTCATCACGCTGATTTTCCCGACTATCTTTGCGATCGGAGCGTTCAGCTATGTGTCGTGGGTATTTCCCGGCGACGGCTGGACCTTCTTTGCCGCTCCGGCGGAGAGCCTTTCACTATGGACCGCCGCCGTGACGCAGCTGTCCGGCGATGAATTCTCGCGTTTCCTAACCATCGGCGCCAGTCTGGCAACGGGTGCCGCGATCGCCATCGGCGCCCCGGTCGCGGTGGTGACGCTCGCGCTTGTCTATCGCCGGCAGCCGCTCGTCGTTCCGGCCCTGGTCATCGTCGGAATCGCGATCGGCGCCACCGCAATCAGCGTGCTTACCGGCTTCTTCGGCGATCCGACGGCAATCGTGGTCGCCGCTCCGATCCTGGCGGCCACCGTCGTCATCCGCGTACCGATTGCGCGCGAGCGCCTCGTTCTCGTTGTCACGATGCTCGTCCTCGGATGGCTCGGCGGGGCCCTAAGTCTCGTCCTGGTCGATCCGATTACCGTCGGTCGTCTGCATGCCGCTTTCGATCGCGTGGCCAGCGAGCGAGCCGATGCACTGGCGGCGGGCGGCGCCGCATTCAAGCGCGCCGGCGTGTTGGTCGACGTCGATAACGCGCCCGCGTTCGAATTAGGACGCGGCCGCGCCAGCGGGATTTTCGGGCCGCAGAGCGAGCCGTTCGCGCTCGCCATACTGTTCGACCGCGTCGACGCGCCGTTCGTCGCGGTCCCGGATCCGCAAAGCAATACCGGAGCCAACGATCGGCTCGACAAGGCATTCCCGAACCTGTTCCGCGAGGGCGCACCGGGTTATCGAGTTATATACCAAAATAGCACTTGGCGATTGTTTGCTCGTACAGAGACGGTGCCGAATGACGAGAAGGACGCGGAATGAGCATGCGTACAAATACGGAGGTGCCGATGCGGATACTTTTGGTCGATGATTCGGAAGACTTCGCGCGATCTCACCGAAGGCGCGCTGTTGTCTGCGGGATATAGCGATATTGTCACGGCGGACTCAGGCTCGCAGGCGCTGAAAATTCTCGATGTCGGCAGCCCTGCGGATCGGAAGCCGACCGTCGACGTGGTGCTGCTCGATATCGTGATGCCGGAAATGGACGGGGTGGAGGCGTGTGCGCGCATGCGCAACGACCCGCGCTACGCCGACTTGCCTGTCATCATGGTGACGACGCTCGACGACATGAACTCGCTGTCCAACGCGTTCGTGGCCGGTGCTACCGATTACATCACCAAGCCCATCAACCGAGTGGAATTGGTCGCGCGCGTGCGCGCGGCGCTGAAACTCAAGCAGGAGCTCGACCGCAGGCAAGCGCGCGAGCTGGAACTTCTGGATTTCGTCTCGAATTTCGGCAATCGGCGGGCTGGGACGTGGATCGACGAAGCCACGGGACTTTTTGTCGGCGAAGCCGCCGAGGCATATCTCGCGGCCACCTGCGGGTGCGGCGCGGACGAAGTATTATCCATTCTCGCACTTACGCTCGATCGTTTTGACGCCTATCGTTCGGCCAATGGTGAAACCGCCGCGCGCGCTGTGCTCGTCGAAGTATCGCGCGCGGTCCGTCGGCTCGCGGCAACGGTCGGCATCGTGGCGGCGTCGTATCACAACGGCATGATTATCCTGGTCGCGCCGGAGGTGGAAATCGATGCCGCGCGCGAACTTGGCGAAACCCTGCGAACGGCGGTCGCAAAACTGCACCTGCCGAATTCCGAGTCGGTCGTGTCGGATGATGTCACGGCGAGCATCGTTGCGATCACCGGACGCGCGAAACGCGCGGCGGATCGCATTCACCTGCTCACCCGTGCGATTTCCGGGTTACAAGACGCCACCGGCGCCGGCGGCGATCGGGTTCTGGCGTTGACTGCGTAAGCCAACGCGGCAGGGGGAAGACGAGACGCAGTCGAGAGTTATTGAAACGAAATGCGGGAGCCCGGTTTTGATTCCATCGGCAATAACGGGGCATGGCAAGTCGGTTTGGGGTAAAACGTGCTCACGCGCTGGCTTTGGTATGCGCTATTTGTGCTGGCGGCGCCGTCGAGCGCCTTGGCGGGCGCCTGGACGCTGCCGCAAGGCGCCGGAGAGGTCATCGCGACTTTCACGACCAGCACGGGGACCGAGCAATTCGACGGCAGCGGCGGTCTGATCGCGACGCCGCGATACGACAAGGACGAACTGCAGACGCTGTTCGAATACGGCGTCACCGATAATTTGACCGCGATCCTCGATCCCGGTTTGCAGCATGTCGACATTGGCGCGCCGACCGATGCCGAGCGCACCGGCCTCGGTTATACGGAATTCGGCGCCCGCTATAGACTGTTCCAGGGCGACGACTGGGTGTTCTCCGGCCAGGCCACCGGACGAATCCCCGGCACCTTCGACATGTCGAACCCCGCGGCTATCGGTTACAACGACGTCGAGGCCGATTTCCGCGCGCTCTTCGGCCACACTTTTTGCTGGCCGGAATGCCGGCATTCACCGACCTGGAAGTAGCCCAACGCGTGCGCACGGCCGGTTCGCCGAGCGAATTTCGCACCGACGCTACGTTCGGCCTGAAAGTGCTGCCGCAATGGCTCTACTGGCGCAGAGCTTTAACGTCCTATCCGAAGGCTCTGGGACCGATACGATCTACGGCGGCAGCTATGAGTACTACAAGGCGCAACTCAGCGCCGTCTATGCGTTGACGCCGACCTGGTCCTTGCAAGGCGGAGCTTACACGACCTATGCCGGACGAAATGCGTTGCAGGAGAACGGACTTATCTTCGGCCTCTGGCACCAATTCTAAGATCGGCATCTCACCCGCGATCGCAGTTTTGCGTCCAGGCGCATAGCAGAACGCGTTCGGCGGGTTTGCCCTGGACGGTGAAATCGGTGTCGGCCAAGCCGCCGGCATTGGGGTCGGTGAACCAGCGCCAGATCAGAACGCCATTGACGGTCGGTCGATCGAGAATTGCGAGCCAATCGGCAAGAACGTCGGCCTGAAGCGTCGGATCCGGCGTGGCGGCCCGTTCCTCGGCGCTTTGCCACGGCTTCGCCGCCGCGCCCGCGGCGGAGCGCAATCCGATCTCGGCGATAATGACGGGCTTTCGGTAGATGACGGAGAGCATATCGAGACGATCGGCGGTCCCGCGCATTGCGGTGCGACGATAATCGCGATTGCCGTCGTCGCCCAACGGCGGGTAGAGCGATACGCCGATGGCGTCCAGCCGATCCCAAAACGGAACCGTTTCGGCCTCCTCGACATTATGCGCGACATAGAGCAGTCGACCGGAGAAAATCGCGCGCATCTTGGCGATCAAGCTCGTTCCATTGCGGCCATGGCGTGGTTTGGAAAGCTCGGTGCCGATCGCGAGCGCGTCGGCTTTCTCCTCCTCGGCGACCTGGGCGATATGCGTAAGTTCGCGTTGATAGTTGGCGAACCATTGCTGCCAGTCCGCTTCCGAACGCATGACGACAGCGCCGGCCCAGCTTCCCGGCACCCACACATGGGGTTTCACCAAGACTGCCAAGCTGTGCGCGTGAGCTTCGCGAATTGCAGGCGCGCAGTTCGTCATCGCCCATATCGTTGCCGCGGACCAGATCGGGACTGTCGCGGCCCGATTGCCACAGGAAGGGAATGATCGCGACCGCCGCCGCACCGAGCCGTTTGGCTTTGGCGAGCGCCAGCTCGGCCGATGGGCTGCCAAACGGATGTCCGGCCATCGCAATGACGTTAAAGCCGTCAAACCGCCGATCGGGCAACGGTTCGGATCGCACATCCAGCCACACGATGACTGCGAAGACGATTGCCGACCGCGAGCATCGGGCTGGTCCATGACGGCGGCTTTCGCATTTCATTCGTCGCCCAATCTACCGATAGCGGCGATCGAGCGCATGTTCAGTTCCGCTTCAGCGTCTGCAAATGGTTTTGCACCTGAGAGGCAAGCATCATCGGGTCGAAGGGCTTTGAAATCACGCCCTGCGCGCCCGGCGAAATGAACTGTTCGACCTCGCGCGCCTGTGCGCGCGCTGTCATGAACACGATGGGAATTTTCGGAAGTTTGCGGATTTCTGCGCAATTGTGCGAGCGTAGTCGGCCCATCCATCCCCGGCATCATCACGTCGAGCAGGATCTGGTACGGCGACCGCTCGGCCGCAATCTCGATCGCTTCCGCGCCGGACGAGCAAGCCCGCACCTGGAATTCGGGATTAAGCGCGAGCGACATGTCGACGATCTCGCAAATATCAGGCTCGTCATCGACATGAAGTATGCGTATTTCGTTCATCCGATTTCGCCGAATGATCGATCGTGACCGCGCGAAACAATGGCTCAGGCGTCGATCCTGCCGCTGTAACCGAAACGATCGGTTAATATGAAAACGTGACAGACAAAATTTGGATACGGGAAAATAGCTACGTAATTTCCTGATGTTGGGCCGGCATTTGCCGGTCCGGCAAGACTAACTGCCCGCGATATGACGCACGGGTGCGCTCTTCCAAGCGCGGCGTTCGCGCCGCCGCGGCGGCTTACGCGAGGTGTGGCTGCGTTGTTTTCGGCGCCGCGCATCGCCGTGGGAGGCGCTGCGCGACATCGGGCCCCACCAATTCGACGGCGTGTCGTCGCGCCCATATTTTCGGCCGTTGCGGCCGATCCTGATGCCACGGCCGCGGCTCGAAAAAGCCGAGTTCCTCGTCGTGGATTTGGTCGAGTTCGCAGAAAAACTCGATCACCATGCCGTCGGGATTCTTGTGGTAAATCGCGATGTTGTGGCCGATGATGTGGCGGATCGGTCCCCAGGTGAGCTTAATGTTGTTTTTCGCCAACAGATCGCATGCGCGCTTGATGTCCGACCAGTCGCGTACCTCGAAAGCGATGTGATGAATGGCGGTCTTGTCGTCGCGGAGGAAATTCACGGTGTGGTGGTCGCGACTGCAGCGCAAAAAGGCGAAGAAATCGCTGCGCCAATCCGACATGCGGAACCCCAACATGTCGCAATAGAATTTCACGATGCCCTGCACGTCCGGGCATTGGTAGGCGACGTGACCGAATTTTAACGGCATCACTCCGGTGAACGTATCGTCCTCCGGCGCGAAAGCACACTCGGAAAAAATTTCGAGCGTAGTGTCTTTGGGATCCTTGAATAATACGGCCGCGCTGATACCGGGTGTAATGTCGCTGCGCCGCTCGCTCTTAATGCCCGCCTTTTTCAGCCGCGCGGCGATGTCGCCTAGATCGGTGCCCGGCGCGATCTGAAACGACAGTCGCGGCGCCGCGGCGGCGCCGCCTCGCTCGAGCACGATCGCCTCCAGCCCGGCTTTGGTGGCGAGGATAGCGTGGTTCTTCTCGCGCGCGACGAGGCTCAAACCGACGATGCGGGTAAAATAATCGACCATCCGTTCAAGATCGGGAGTCGTGAGCGTCGAATGACCCGCGCGTTTAATCTGTAACATGGCACGTCTCCCGTTATGACGTTTCGCCTCTCGCCGGCGCGCGGACGCGGCGCTCGCCGCTGCGCGCCGCCAGGTCGTGCGCCCGCGCCGCCGACCTTGAGTTCGCCGAAGAGGGGGCTGGAGCGGCAGACGAGGATATCGCCGGGCTTGACCGGGCCACGCCCTCGGGCGTGCCGGTATAAACAAGATCGCCCGGATAAAGCGTGTAGAACGATGAGGCGAATTCGATGAGGCGGCGGCAGTTGTAGATCAGCTGGCGGTATTGCTGTTCTGCCGGATCTCGCCGTTGACCTCGATCGTGATTGGCAGCGCGTCCGGATTTGGCACCTCATCGGCTGTCACCATCCAAGGACCGAGCACCGCATAACCGTCTACCGATTTGCGAAAACTTCTATCCTCGCGGCCGCGTACGGTCATGTCGAGGCCGAGGCAATAGCACGCCACGTGGTCGAGCGCCTGCGCCTGCGCAATGTCGCTGCCGGTCTTGCCGATGACCATCACCAGCTCGACCTCGTGATCGCTGCGGCGATCGGGAAAGCGAATCGGGATGCCTTCGGACGGACCGACCAGAGCGGAATTTGCCTTCAGGAACATGCCCGCCTCGAGAATTTTCGAGGACTGCGCGGTCACGATCTGCGATCCGGGCTGCTGCGACGCTTGTCGCATCTCCTCGATATGCGCTTGGTAATTGGTCGGAGCGCAGGAAAGTTTGGTCGGGCGTGCGACCGGAGCGAGCAATTTGACTTCGGCAAGCGGCCTGCCGGGCATGTTATCCGCCGCGCGTTCGAGACGCTCGCGCCATTGCGGCAGCGCCGCAACGACAGCATCCCCTTTCATTGCGTAAGGCGAGGATTTGTCGAATTGCCGTCTGCGCTTCGGTGACATCATGTACGAGGTCCCCGCGCACGACGCCCAGCCGGTCGTCGTCGTAGCGGCAAAGCTTCATGGGCCTGTCTCCCGGTCGTCCCGCTTTTTATTTGTCGCGTCTGCCAGACTAGCAAGCAAGCGCGACGCGGGCAAAGCGAAGAACGCGGGGCGCAGGCCCGCTGTTTTTACGCGCTCAATGCGTCCGGGTGCCGCCGAATGACGAAACGCTGCCCCCGGCATAGCCCGAGGTTTGCACCTGCGCGTAGCCGCTGCCGGACGAATTGGCCCCGGCAGTCGAGGTCGTGACCGCGCTCGTGAGGCTCCCGCCAGCCAAACCGCTCGTACTGCTTAGACCCGGACCGCCGGCAGCGGCCATCGAGCCGGACGAGCTGTTACTGAATCCGTTGGCGGTGCCGTAGGAAAAGGACGTTCCTTGGGCGCTCGACCAAATGCTGGTGTAGCCGCCGCCGTTGGAAAGCTGCTGCGCCATGGCGGGGCCTGCGGTCAGAAACGCGGCGCTGGCGAGGATACAAAAGAGCGTTTTCATGTATGTTCTCTTGGTAGGACGGACCGGAATTGGCTCGCCCTTAAAGCCGCGCCGGACGACAGCCTGGCGCGGATTTAAGGCCGGGTCAGTTTACGTTCGAGGACCGGTCGAACCATGCCTGCTCCTGCTGCGAGAATGGCGGGGCTACGAATGAGATATGGAACGGCTCCTGGGCGGGCTCGCCGAGTGCGTCGGCTGAGGTCGACGGCGGACGTCCCGGCAGGACGGCAGGCGGTTCGTTGAGAGCGTCAGCCGAAGCTAAGCGCGGATCCACCGGCAACAGCGAGAGCGGTTCGCCGATATTGACGGGTGGGCTCGGACACGGCGAACCGGCGACCGCCATGGCAACGGCCACGCGCGTGTCCTGGCACATCAAGGCCACCGCGGCATTCTTTAGCCCGAAGGCAAAAAGCTGCCGCGCCAAAAGACGGATCGTGCAACCTTCGTCGACCTTGGTGCTACCGAAGGTAAAGCCGCCGCCCATCAGAGACAGACCGCCAGACGCCGAGCCGAGACAGGTTTCCACCCCGGCCGCGGCGAGGCCGGGTGCGGCAATCGTCGGCGCGGTGACCAATCGGCTCGTCGTCGGGTCCGAACTCGGAGGGTCGGGAGGATCGCTGACGTTCACCATCGCCGTCGCCCCGGAAGAGCTTCCGACGGTTGTTTGTGCGCACACCGGAGTGGCGAACACGATCAACAGGAGCGCGATCCATAGACGCATGGCGCGATGCTTTCGGATTTGGCGTCGTCGATGACTTCAGGTTTTGCGTTTTTACGTTCGATTAACTTATCGAAACGGAGCGCGTTCTCTATTCGTAGAGTCGCCTAGATTTCGCGGAACACATTAACTTAGGATATTGTTAACTATAGTCGGGCGGGCGCTGGCACGGCGCCGCGAGCGACTTGCCGGCGATGCAATCCAAATATGAAAAGCGACGAACCGAGAGCGGCGCGACGGCGCTTGACCGTGCAATGTCAGTGGACTTCGCGGCGCGAGAACCCGAACGTGACGGTCGAGACGCAGAGGATGCTCACCGCGGCAGACAACAGGAAAACCGCGCGCGGCTCGCCGTTGTCCATCAGCATACCGTAGGCGATGGGCGCGATACTGGCGCCGATATTGAAACCGGTGCTGACGAAACCGAAAACCAGGCCGTAGGCATTGGGCGGCGTTACCGCGCGCACCAGCATGTCGCGTGACGGGTAAGTCGCGCCGACGCATAAGCCGCTCAATCCCATCAGCGCAATGAGCAGCGCCGATGGAAAATTAAACAGACCGACAAGCGCCGTGACGATTCCACCTGCTGTCAACCCCAAGGCGGCGACGACGGCGTGATGCCTGGTGCGTCCGGCAAGGATACCGCCACCGAGCACACCGACGGCGCTCATGGCGAGTAGTCCGGTCAGTGCCATATTGGCGATGTCGGGCGGCGTCGCATGCAGCGCGCCCAACGCCACGATGAGGTAGGTGTTGAGCCCGCCGTTCATGATCAACGTCAGGATGAAAAATGCCAGATTGAGCAGGATCGGCGGCGAGATCAGAAGCCGCCAGCCGGTATCGGGAAGGTCGGACCGTGCCCTGGCGACTGCCGTAGCGGCGTGCGTCACGTCGGGAGACGGCTCAGGCTGCGCGATCAATGCCGCCAATACGATCAAGCCGAATATCGATGCGCCGATATAGGCGCCGCGCCAACCGAACAGGCTCTGCATGTAGAGCAGCGTTACCGGGGCGGTGGCAGCCCCGGCCATGCCGGCAAAGGTGTGAAACGAGAAAATTTGGCTCAGCCGGTGCGGTGGCGCGTGATGCGACAGCAGCGAATAGTCCGAAGGGTGATAAACGGTATTGCCGAGGCCGGCGACGCCGTACATCGCGATGAAAACCCAATACGAGTGGGCGATGCCGGCGACCGCGAAAGCGCAGCTGCTCAAAGTGAGGCCGACGATCAGCACGCTGCGCGCACCGATACGGTCGACAATAAACCCAACCGGCGTCTGTAGAAGCCCGGAGACGACGTTGAATACGGTCAGCGCCAGCGCCAGGTCGGTGTAGCTCACATCGAAGTCGTCGCGCACAAAGGCGAACAGCGGCGCCAGCATCAGCATGTAGTAATGGCTCATCATATGCGCGGCGCAGACGCCGGCAATCAGCCGCAACTCCGACGGCCGCATCGAGCGAACGGAAACCGTCTGCGTCATTGCGGGCGCGTCGACTTCGCTTTGTCCGGTTGCGAGTTGGCGACTTGCAGCGCCTGCCAGATTTTTGCCGGCGTCAGCGGCATGTCGACGTGGCGGATGCCGTAGTCGGCGAGCGCGTCGATCGCCGCATTCATGACCGAAGTCAGCGCGCCGGCGCAGCCGGCTTCGCCGCAACCCTTGACGCCGAGCGGGTTGGTCTTGGCCGGCGCCGGATGATCGGCGAGGACGAACGACGGCACGTCGGCGGCACGCGGCATCGCGTAATCCATGAACGAGCCGGTCAGAAGCTGGCCGTCGCCGTCATAGACTGTCTTCTCCATCAGCGCCTGGCCGATGCCCTGGACGACGCCGCCGTGGAGTTGGCCGGCGACGATCATCGGATTGACGACGATGCCGAAATCGTTGACGCAGCAATATTTGACCACTTCGATGGCGCCGGTTTCGGGATCAACTTCGACTTCGGCGATGTGACAGCCATTGGGGAAGGTGGAGGCCGCCGGCCCGTCGCTGACATGATCGAGGTCGAGCGAGGTCGGCGCATTTGCCGGCAGATTAATGCCGCCGCGCAGCTTTTGCGCCAGCTCCATGATCGAGATGGAGCGATCCGTTCCGACAATTACGAAGCTCCCCTGTTCGAAGGCGATGTCGGAGGGGGCGGCTTCGAGCACATAGCCGGCGGCTTCCTTGCCCTTCTCGATGATTTTTGCGGCCGCTTCCACGATGGCCGTACCCGTGTGCATGATCGATTTCGAGCCGCCGGAGCCGCCGCCCATCACCAGCCGGTCGCTGTCGCCCTGCACGAGGGAAATCTTCTCGAACGGAATGCCGAGCTTTGCACTCAATACTTGCGCGAACGGCGTTGCATGGCCCATGCCGAAGTCGAGCGTGCCCGTCGTCAGCGTCACCGTGCCGTCGGCGTTAAAGGCGACGCCGGCCATCTCCTTCGACGGCGGCGCCGTGACCTCGAGGAAATTGCCGATGCCGAGGCCGCGCAATTTGCCGTGCTTACGGCTTTCGCGCTTGCGCTTGGCGAAACCCTTGCCATCGGCGAGATCGAAGGCCTGCTTGGTGAGCTCGACAAAGTCGCCGCTGTCATAGGTGACGGCGGATGCGGTCTTGCGCGGCAACTCGGATGGGCGGATTTGATTGCGCCGCCGCAGCGCGAGCCGATCGATGCCCATTTCAGCGGCGGCGGCGTCAATCAACCGCTCCATATAATAGTTACCTTCGGGACGACCGGCGCCGCGATAGGCGGAAACATGCGACGTGTTGGTGAACACGACCTTGGTCGAGACTTCGATCAGCGGCGTGCGGTACATGCCCTGCACGTTCTTCACCGCGTTGATGGTACCCGGCATGGGCGCGACCGGCGACAGGAACGCGCCGACATTGGCGAAACTCGTCAGCCGCACGGCGAGAAAATTGCCGTCGGCATCGAGCGCGAGCTCTCCGGCAACGTCGTGATTGCGGCCGTGGCTGTCGGAAACGAAGCTGCCGGAGCGTTCATCGGTCCATTTTACCGGCCGGCCGAGCGCACGCGCGGCGTGCAACACGCATATATATTCGGGAAATACCGCGGCTTTCATGCCGAACGAACCGCCGACTTGCCCGGAGATGACGTGCACGTCTTTCGCCGGAACACCCACCGCCTCGGCGATATTGGCGCGCATGCCGAACACGCCCTGCGAGCCGACGTGAAGCGTGAAGCGGTTGCCGTCGTAGGATCCGAGCGCCGCGCGCGGCTCCATCGCCGCGACGACGAGGCGGCTGTTGACGAGCTTTAGTTGCGTGATGTGGGCCGCGGTGGCGAACGCGGCCTTCACGGCGTCAGCATCGCCAAAGTGATAGTCGAGCGCAGTGTTGTGCGGAACGTCGTCGTAGAGCTGTGGCGCGCCGTCTTTCGCGGCGTCCTCGGCCGTAGTAACGGCGGGCAGCGGCTCAACGTCGATTGTGACCGCCTCGGCCGCGTCTTTTGCCTGCAACAGCGTTTCGGCCACGACGAAGGCCACCGGATCGCCGACATAGCGCACTTTGCCCTTGGCCAAAGCTTCGCGCAGCGGCTTTTTCATCGGCGTGCCGTCGCGGTTGTTGAACGGCACGACGCATTTGAGCGGCCCATAGCCCTGCAGATCGGCCGCGGTATAGATGCCGAGCACGCCGGGCATTTTCCGCGCCCGGTCGGTGTCGATCGCGCGGATGACGCCGTGGGCGTTCTGGCTGCGAACCATCACGGCGTAAGCCTGACCGGGCAAGCTGGCATCGTCGGTGTAATGTCCCATGCCGCGCAACAGCATCGGGTCCTCTTTGCGCGGCACCGATTGCCCGACGGCGAATTTATGGGTCGCGAGTTGGTTGGCCGCCAAGTCGTCGGCCCGGGCCTTGGCAGACTGTAAATTCATGATTCAATCCTGCCACGTTTTGTCGCGGTGATAATGGACGCGGTGATAATGGACTTGGCCAAGCCCGGCAACTGGGGGCGGAACATGGCTCATAGGCGGCCAAAGCACGGTATTGCCCTTAAAGTCCCCCCTGTTACAGTTCCCCCGATCAGGACTCTTGAACAATAGACCGCGGCCGTTGAGCCATAGGACAGGCTCCGGCGCGGCGGGAAGGCATTGGATGAACGACGAGGCCCCGCCGCCGGGCGGCCTCGACGCCAATGGGGCCTCGCGCAAAGCCGCTGCGCGGGGCGCTCGCTGGGGTCGCCGAACGCCGTATGGCATTCGCCGCGATGCTCATCGCGACGAATGGCGCGGCAACGTCGAACCCCATCCCGGAGCGACGTACGCGGCGCTCGATCTCGGCACCAATAATTGCCGGCTCCTGATCGCGCGGCCGACCGCGGAAGGCTTTCGCGTAGTCGACGCGTTCTCCCGCATCATTCGGCTTGGCGAAGGCGTCGCGGCGTCCCGCCGCATCAGCGATTTGGCGATTGCGCGGGCGGTCGAGGCGTTGTTGATCTGCCGCGACAAAATGCAGGCGCGTGGCGTGATGCGCGCAAGGCTCATTGCCACGGCGGCCTGTCGCGCCGCCGAGAACGGCGAAGAATTCCGCGCCCGAGTCGCCACCGATGCCGGCCTCGAACTTGAAATCATCAACTCCGCAACCGAGGCAAGGCTGGCGGCGACCGGCTGCACCGAACTGTTCGATCCCGCCGCCTCCAGCGTCATCCTGTTCGATATCGGCGGCGGATCCTGCGAATTGGTGCGGCTCAACCGGCGGCCGGCAGACGGCCGGCGCGGCCCGCCCGTGCCTGATATCGTCGGCTGGGCATCGCTGCCGGTCGGCGTCGTCACGCTGGCCGAACGTTACGGCGGCAAAGTCGTGTCGCGCGAGATTTACGCCGCCATGGTCGGGGAGGTCGCCGGCTTCGTCGACAAGTTTGCCGCCGATCACCGCGATCTCAACGGCTTCCACACGCTCGGCACATCCGGCACGGTGACGACGATCGCCGGGGTCTATTTGCGGCTGCGCCGTTATGACCGGCGGCGCGTCGACGGCTGCTGGCTGTCGGACGACGAGATGTCGGGGGTCGTCGCCGAGCTGTTGGCGATGAATTTTGACGAGCGCGCGGCCAATCCGTGCATCGGCGCCGAACGCGCCGATCTGGTGCTCGCCGGCTGCGCCATCCTCGACGCCATCCGCCGCGCTTTTCCCTGTCCGCGATTGCGCGTCGCCGATCGCGGGCTGCGTGAAGGCATGCTGGTCGAGATGATGCGCGAAGACGGCGTGTGGGGAGAAGCCTGAGCGGCCATGGCAAGGCTTAAGGACGAGAAGCGCCGCAAACTGTCGTCGCGCACTTGGCTCGAACGCCAGATCAGCGATCCCTATGTGGCGCGCGCCAAGCGTGAAGGTTTGCGCTCGCGCGCGGCCTATAAGCTCGTCGAAATCGACGACAAATATCACGATGCTCAAGGATGGCGCGCATGTCGTCGATCTCGGCGCCGCGCCCGGCGGCTGGAGCGAAATCGCCGCGCGCCGCGTCCGCGCCAAAAGGGCAGGGGCCGGGTGATCGCGATCGACCTCCTCGACATGACACCGATCCCCGGCGTCGAATTCCTCAAGCTCGATTTCCTCGACGCGACGGCGCCCGAGCGGCTTAAGACGATGCTGGACGGCAAGGCGCAAGGGAAAGCCGATGTCGTGCTCTCCGACATGGCCGCCAATGCCACCGGCCATCGCCAGACCGATCACCTGCGCATCATGGCGCTGGCCGAGGCCGCGGCTGTATTCGCGCGCGACGTGCTCGCCGCCGGCGGCACCTTTCTCTGCAAGGTGCTGCAAGGCGGCACCGAGGCCGCGTTGCTCGCCGAACTCAAGCGCGATTTTTCGAGCGTCAAGCACGTCAAACCGCCGGCCAGCCGCATCCGATTCAGCGGAGCTTTATCTGTTGGCGCGGGGATTTCGCGCCTGAATGAGATCGGTTACCGCGCCGGTTCGCCGCCTCGCCATCCGGCCGTTTTCCGTCCCGAAAGCTCGGCGCCGGCATCCGGCGCTAAACCAAAGAAAATTATCGCGGCGCTGGCCGCAATCGCGGCGACGACGAGAAACGCCGGCGGAAAATCGTTCACCCCCATCGCGGCGGAATGTTTCAGCCGCAGCGTAATTTCGACGACCAGCGCGCCGACGGCGACGCCGGTCGATAAGCGACAACTGCTGAGCGGCAGCCACCATTGCGGTGGCGCGGCTCATCTTCGCCGGCTCGATCTCGGCATAGGCGAGGGTATTGATGCTGGTGAATTGCAGCGAGCGGAAGAAGCCGCCGGACAACAGGATGGCGATCATGGCCGCATAGGGCATGCCGTGCACGAAGGTGGCGCAGGCGGCGAGAAAGGCGCTGCTGATAAGCGCATTGTACAAGCAGCACGTTGCGGTAGCCGAAAGCGATTGAGCACGCTGGCGACGGCCGCCTTCATGAACATCGAGCCGAGCGCGGTGGTAAAGGTGATGAGGCCGGACTGGAACGGCGTCAGATCGAATCCGATCTGCAACAACAGCGGTAACAGGAACGGCAGCGCGCCGATGCCGAGACGGAACAAAAACCCGCCGAAAATACTGGCGCGGAAGGTCGGCAGTTTGAGCAGAGTAAGATCGAGGATCGGCGCCGGCGTATGCCTGGCATGGGCCACGTAGGCCACGGACGAAACCGCGCCGACGCAGAGCAATCCCACGACGATACTTGTCGGCAGAAAGTCGAGCCCCATCACCGAAAGCCCGAAGGCAAGGCCGGCGATGGCGAGGCCGGACAGAACGAAGCCGACAAAATCGAAGGGGTCGGGCCGCTCGACGTGCACATTGGCGATATAGCGGCTGGCCAAGGCGATGCCGACGAGGCCGATCGGCACGTTGATCAGAAAAATCCAGTGCCATGAGGCGTAGGTCGTGAGGAAGCCGCCGAGCGGCGGGCCGCAAATCGGCCCGATCAGCGCCGGCATGGTGACGAGCGACATGGCATGAACAAGGAATTGCTTGTCGATGCTGCGCACCATGATAAGGCGGCCGACCGGCGTCATCATCGCGCCGCCCATGCCCTGCACGATGCGGGCGAACACGAATTCTTCGAGCGAATGCGAGGCGGCGCAGCCGATCGAGCCGAGTACGAAGACGCCGATCGCGGTGCGGAACACATTGCGCGCGCCGAACCGGTCGGCGGTCCAGCCGCTCGCCGGAATGAATACGGCAAGCGACAGCAGGTAGGACGTGACGGCGAGCTTTAAGCGCCAGCGGGTTGGTGCCGAGCGACCGCGCGATCGCCGGCAGCGAGGTCGCGATCACCGTGGAGTCCATGTTTTCCATGAACAGCGCGGTAGCGACGATCAGCGGCACGATACGATCGTACGGACGCGATTCCATGCGCGACTATCGGCTCGCGGCGCGCTCGGCTTGCGGCGTGCGCGGCGACGTCATGTCAGCCGCTTGGCCGCTTCCTCGACCATGCTTACATCGGAATATTTCTTGGCGTCGATATCCTCGGTCAGGAATCCCATCTGCTTTTGCAGCTGAAAGTTGCTCTGCAGCGCGCTGAGATTAGGCATTCCGTTCGGATCGCGATATTGGTCCCGGCCGGTAAAGGCCCATTCCATGCGCTCCGGCGGCGCCTTGTTGAGGCCGGCGACAATGGCGACCGCCGCTTCATGATTTTTCGGGTCGATGTACCAGCGCATGACACGCACCGTATCCTCGAGGAAATCGACGAGCGCGGCGCGGTTCTCTTGGATGAAGCCGGTGCGCGCCGTCCACATCGTGAGCTGGGTGACGCCGAAGGCGTCCTTTTGCGTGAACAAGGTGTGCGCAATCGCCCGCAGATTGGGATCGAGCGAAAACGGCGGCACGGCGCTGATGAGGTCGACCTTCTTCTCGGCCAGCATCGCGCGCATGGCGGGGAAGGGCGCCTCGACGATGGTGTAGTCCCGGTTGGCTTCCAATCCGCTGCGCCGCAGTACAGCCCGCATGGCGATGTCGACGGCGCTACCCATGGCGTTGGTGGCAAGCACCTTACCCTTGAGATCGGCGACGGTTTTGACCGGACCGTCGCTGAGCACCATGAATTCGTTGGTGGCATAGCCGGGAACGCCGTCCTCGATCTCGTCGCGGATGACGCGCAGATCGTCCATGTGGGCGTTTTGGATCGCCAGTGCCACTGAAGAAAACGCCAGCGGCCCGATGTCGAGTTCGCCGGCCGCAAGCGCCGTGATGACCGGCGGGGTGCCGGCGAAGTGGGTGGCCTCGGCGACATAGGACTGGCCGAAATGGGTCAGCAGGTCCTTCTTCGCCAGCACCAGCGGCGCGATAGAAGCCGGCACCACCACCCAGCCGACGCGGATCTTCAGCGGTGCGGCCTGCGCCAGTCTGGGCATGCCTGCCGTTGCAATCCCTGCGCTCGCGGCCATCCCGCCGAGACTGAATTGACGACGATCGACGCGCTGTTTCACGACTATTCCTCCGGCTTTTCGCCCTTAGGGTCTATCAATTGCGGTCAAGGCGTGCTATCGACCGCCGCCAACCCAAAAGCGGGCCCAAGAGTACGCCACGGAGCCGGACGAGGGACCCTGTTCCACTCGCCCGTGAGGCGTCACCCCGATGCGCTGGCCCGCCATATCGGGCCATGCGGAGTTGGCAATGGCGGCGACTTCAAGAGACCTACCGCGCGAAGCATATACCTTCGACGACGTGCTGTTGAAGCCTGGTCTGTCCGACGTGTTGCCGTCGGATGTCGATATCCGCTCGCGCATCACCCCCAGCATCCTGCTCAATATCCCGATCGTCGCCTCGGCCATGGATACGGTCACCGAGGCCGGTATGGCGATTGCCATGGCGCAGGCCGGCGGCATCGGCGTCGTTCATCGCAATCTGGAACCCGATGTCCAAGCGGCGCAGGTGCGCCAGGTCAAAAAATTCGAATCGGGCATGGTGGTGAATCCCGTGACCATCGCGCCCGGTGCGACGCTCGCCGATGCGCTGACATTGATGCAGGAGCATCACATTTCCGGCATTCCGGTGGTTGAGGGCGGCGGCAACGGCGAAAAAGGCAAAGTGCCCGGCAAGCTGGTCGGCATCCTCACCAACCGGGACGTGCGCTTCGCCACCGACAAGCGGCAAAAAATTTCGGAACTGATGACCAAGGACCGGCTCGTCACCGTGCGCGAAAGCGTCGGCCAAGACGAGGCCAAGCGGCTTTTGCATCAGCATCGCATCGAAAAGCTCCTGGTCGTCGACGGGGAGTATCGTTGTGTCGGCCTGATCACCGTGAAGGACATCGAAAAGGCGGTGGCCAATCCCAACGCCTGCAAGGACGAGCAGGGCCGGCTCCGCGTCGCCGCCGCCACTTCGGTGGGCGAGGCGGGCTACTCACGCAGCGAAAGCCTGATCGATGCCGGCGTCGATCTCGTCGTGGTCGACACCGCGCACGGCCATTCCAAGCGCGTGCTCGACACCGTGACCCGCATCAAGCGGATGTCGAACGCGGTGCAGGTGGTCGCGGGCAACATCGCCACCGCCGAGGGCGCCAAGGCGCTGATCGATGCCGGCGCTGATTCGATCAAGGTCGGCATCGGGCCGGGTTCGATCTGCACCACGCGCATCGTCGCCGGGGTCGGCGTTCCGCAACTGACAGCGATCATGGATGCGGTCGAAGTCGCAAAGCGGACCAAGACCCCGGTGATCGCCGACGGCGGGATCAAATATTCCGGCGACCTCGCCAAGGCGCTCGCCGCCGGCGCCGACGTTGCCATGGTCGGCTCATTGCTGGCCGGCACCGACGAGACGCCCGGCGAAGTGTTTCTCTATCAGGGCCGCTCCTACAAGACCTACCGCGGCATGGGCTCGGTCGGCGCCATGGCGCGCGGCTCCGCCGACCGTTATTTCCAGCAGGAAATCAAAGACACGCTCAAGCTCGTCCCCGAGGGCATCGAGGGCCAGGTGCCCTATAAAGGCCCCGTCGCCAACGTGGTGCACCAGCTCGTCGGCGGATTGCGCGCGGCGATGGGCTATGTCGGTGCGAATAATCTCGCCGAGTTCCACGACAAAGCCGAATTCGTGCGCATTTCGGGCGCCGGATTGCGCGAAAGCCACGTCCACGACGTTACCATCACGCGCGAGAGCCCGAATTATCCAAGCCGGGAATGAGACTCCCGATGAATGGCGCGGCCGCCGACCCGTTCGCGAAAATACGCAGCGCGACCGACAGCCATCGCGCGCGGCACGGCTGTGGCGCTTATCCTTATGACAACGGCCCTTTGCTCGGTGCGCTTGCGGCAGCGGCGCATGCGCGGCGGATTTTGGAATTGGGCACGGCGCTCGGCTACACGGCGTTGTCCTTTGCTTCCGGCGCCGCGGATGCAACGGTGGACAGCATCGAGCGCGATGCCGAGCATGTGCGGCTCGCCCGCGAGAATATCGCCGCGGCGGGTCTGGACCATCGCATCACCGTGCATGAGGGGGACTTTGCCAAAGTCCTGCCGACGCTCGATCCCGGCTATGACGTTGCCTTCTTCGACGGCGGCACGCCGGCGCCGGCGCTGCATAAGACGCTGCGCGGGCTGTTACGCACCGGCGGCACGCTGATTACCGCCAATCTCAACCATGGCGGCACGGCAGAGCCCGTGCGCAAGGCGCTGTTTGACGGCAAATCGTGGCGCAGCGCCTTGGTCGACGACGACGGCGAAACGGCGATCAGCGTCAAGCTTTAAGGCTATGCGTTGGCGGCGAAGTATCCGCGTGCTACGGAAAACAATCCAGCCGGGATGCATCGATGTCCACTCAAGCGATTCTGTTGCCGCTGTTCGTCGAGGTGATTCTCACTTTCGGCTTATTGTTCGCGATGGGCCCGTTGCGCTCGCGGGATCTCAAATCGGGCCTGCGGCCGGAAGACATCGCCTTGCGCGAACCGAAATGGTCCAAGCGCGCGACGCAGGTCGCCAATGCATTTTCCAATCAGTTCGAGCTGCCCGTCCTGTTCTATGTTCTGACGATTCTCGAATATGTCACGCATCTCGCCGGTGTCATGTTCGTGGTGCTGGCGTGGATATTCGTGCTGTTCCGTTATCTGCATGCCTATGTGCATGTTACGAGCAACATCGTCCGGCTGCGTGGCGCGCTGTTCGGCGTCGCAGCGCTTGCGCTCGCAGTTAACTGGGCGATCTATATCATTCAGGTGCTGACGGCGCCGCGGCCGGTATAAGGAGTACGACCATGCCACTCGACTATTGCCACCCTACTGCTCCGCACCGGAAACTCAGGCTGCCGGAGTGGTACGTCTCCAGCCTGATGATGGACCGCGCGCTCGATGCGATTTGCCGGCGCGTCAGAGACCTCAACCGCAAGCACGACATTCCCTATCTCGCCGGCTACAGCCTTGACGGCAGGGTCATCTATATCGACCGTCATATGCCGGAGTTGTTCAAATTCCGCGGCCGCACCGTCAATACCGACCGTTTCCTCATTCTGCACGAGGAGGTCGAAAAGACGCTGATCGACCAGCTCGGCCTGCATTATCTGCATGCGCATCAGATCGCGACGCGCGCCGAGGAAGCCGCGGTGCGCGCCGCCGGAATCGACTGGCGCGCCTACGACCGCTTCATGCAGAAACACGTCAAAACAATCGGCGATGAGCGGCTCACCAAGGTGCCGAAGGATCTCGATCTCAAGCCTTATCGCGACGAGCACGACGACGACTTGTTGCGGCGCATGTTGGCGAGCGTCAAAGCCGGAAAGGCGCCGAAAGGCATTCATGTCCACGACCTCGCCGAGGCGATCCGGGAATTGCACCGATCCGTGCGTCGTCATGAGACGCCGGGCGCCCATCGCGCCGCCGCCATCGCGCGCAAGAAGAAGTGACGGCGTGCCGCCAAAGTCATCCTCATGACGCCCTCGGCGCGCCTGTCCGCTGCGATCGAGGTTCTCGCCGATATTGAGGCGCGGCGGCGTCCGGCGGTCGATGCGCTTAAGGATTGGGGCTTGGCGCATCGCTTCGCCGGCTCGTCCGATCGCGCCGCCATTGCCGGCCTCGTCTATGACGCGCTGCGCCGGAAATCTTCGGCGGCGTGGCTGATGGGCGAAGCGAGCCCGCGCGCGGTGCTGATCGGCATGTTGCGTCGCGAGCGCGGCCTCGATGCCACGGCCGTCGCAGCATTGTGCAATGGGGCGCGTTATGCGCCGGCGCCGCTGACGGAAGCCGAGCAAGCGGCGCTTCGAGGGGATGCGTTGTCCGGCGCGCCGGCGCATGTCATCGGCGATTATCCGGATTGGCTCGATCCGTATTTGGCGCGCGCGTTCGGCGACGAGCGGGCCGAAGAGGCGGCCGCGCTCGCAAGCCGGGCGCCGCTCGATCTGCGCGTCAATACGCTCGCCGGCGCGCGCGAGGAGGCGTTGTCGGAGCTTGCGCATCTTCATGCCGAGGCGACGCGATGGTCGCCGGTCGGGCTTCGCATCCGGCTCGTGGCCGCCGCCAAAAGCCCGGCGATCCATGCCGAGCCGCTGTTTCGCAAGGGCCGAATCGAAATCCAGGACGAGGGCTCGCAGCTCTCCGCCTTGCTGGCCGGCGCGAAACCCGGCGAGCAGGTGATCGACTTGTGTGCCGGTGCCGGCGGCAAGACGCTGGCCTTGGCCGCGACCATGGAAAACCGCGGCCAAATTTATGCGACCGATACCGACAAGCGGCGGCTCGTGGCCATTCACGAACGCATCACGCGCGCCGCTGCGCGCAACATCCAGGTTCGCACGCCTAAGAGCGTGGGCGACGTGCTTACCGATCTCGCCGGCCGCGCCGATCTCGTTTTGATCGATGCACCGTGCACCGGCACCGGCACCTGGCGCCGCAACCCCGACGCTAAATGGCGGGTTCGCCCGGGCGCATTGGCCGAGCGCCTCAAACAGCAGGAAGCCGCGCTCGAACGCGCCTGCGCGCTGGTCAAGCCGGGTGGCCGCATCGCCTATGTCACCTGTTCGGTGCTGGCGGATGAAAACGGCGACCAGGTCCGCGCATTCCTCGGCCGTCACGCCGATTTTTCCGTGGAAAAGCCCGCCAATGTGGTCAACGCCCTGGGCGAGCGCGCCTATCTTTTCTCTCGTGCCGTGCTTATCTCGGACGAAGGATTGCTGATGACGCCGCGGCGGACCGATACCGACGGGTTTTTCGTGAGCATGTTGCGGCGCTCGACGTGACTTCCGTTGCGCAAGCTCGACAAGTGGAAGCGGCTGACGTAAATCCCGCCATGGAATCCCACGACAAGATTCTCATCGTCGATTTCGGCTCGCAGGTGACCCAGCTCATCGCCCGGCGCGTGCGCGAGGAGAAGGTCTATTGCGAGATCGTGCCGTACCAGAGGGCCGAAGCCGCGCTGAACGAGATCAAGCCGAAAGGGATCATTCTGTCCGGCGGGCCGGCCTCGGTGCTCGACAAGGATGCGCCGCTCGCGCCGATGGCGGTTTATAAAGCCGGCGTGCCGGTGCTCGGCATCTGCTACGGCGAGCAGGCCATGGCGGCCCAGCTCGGCGGCAAGGTCGAGGGCGGCCACCATCGCGAATTCGGCCGCGCCGAGATAAAGATCACCGACAGCACGGCGCTGTTCGATGGCGTCTGGGAGGTCGGTGAGAAATATCCGGTCTGGATGAGCCACGGCGATCGCGTGACCGTCCTGCCCGACGGCTTCAAGGTTGTCGGCACCTCGACCAACGCGCCGATCGCCATGATCGCCGACGACAAGCGCAAGTTCTATGCCACGCAATTCCATCTCGAAGTGGTGCATACTCCGCACGGCGCCGCCATCCTGCGCAATTTCGTCCGCAACATCGCCGGTTGCGCCGGCGACTGGACGATGCGCGCGTTCAAGCTCGAGGCGATCGAGAAAATCCGCCGTCAGGTCGGCAAGGCCAAGGTGATCTGCGGGCTGT